>NZ_JBSRZT010000002.1:4800000-7914853 GCF_054057895.1 Mycobacterium sp. URHB0021 | reverse complement strand
TCCCGGTGTCCATGGGCATGGCGGCCGGCGGACATACGACCCCCAATGGCACGTATTACGTGCTCGAGAAGTTCCCCACCATCGTCATGGACTCCTCGACGTACGGCGTGCCTGTCAACTCGGCCAACGGCTACAAGCTGAATGTGCAACTCGCCGTCCGAATCGACAACAGCGGCAATTTCGTGCACAGCGCGCCATGGTCGGTCAGCGACCAGGGCAAGCGGAACGTCAGCCACGGCTGCATCAACATCAGCCCGGACAATGCCAAGTGGTTCTACGACAACTTCGGCAGCGGAGATCCCGTCGTGATCAAGAATTCGAAGGGCATCTACAACCAGCCTGACGGTGCGTCGGACTGGCAGATGTTTTGACGGTCTAGGCGCGAACACCCGAAACCCCCCGCCGAGGCGGGGGTTTCGTGTCTCAAGGTGCCGGAGCTAGTTCCAGATCCGCACCCGCTGCTGTGGTTGCAGGTACAGCCCGTCGGACTCGCTGACATCGAACGCCTCGTAGAACGCGTCCATGTTGCGGATCACGCCGTTGCACCGGAACTCCGGCGGTGAGTGCGGATCGGTGGCAAGCCTCCGAAGTGCTTCGGCATCACGCGATTTGGTGCGCCACACCTGAGCCCAGCCGAAGAACACCCGCTGCTCACCGGTCAGCCCGTCGAGCTCCGGCGCCGGCCGTCCGCCCAGTGACAGCTGATAGGCCAACAGGGCGATCGACAGGCCGCCGAGATCACCGATGTTCTCGCCGACCGTGAACGCGCCGTTGACGTGATGGCCGTTCTCGAGGGCGCGCGGCACGTAGGTGTCGTACTGTTCGATCAATGCCTTTGTCCGGGTGCCGAATTCGGCCCGGTCCTGGTCGGTCCACCAATCGACCAGATTCCCGTCACCGTCGTACTTGGCGCCCTGATCGTCGAACCCGTGCCCGATCTCGTGGCCGATCACCGCGCCGATACCGCCGTAGTTCGCGGCGTCGTCGGCCTCGGCGTCGAAGAACGGCGGCTGCAGAATCGCTGCCGGAAAGACGATCTCGTTCATCCCGGGGTTGTAGTAGGCGTTGACGGTCTGCGGTGTCATGAACCATTCGTCCCGGTCCACTGGGCCGCCGAGCTTGGCCAGCTCGCGGTCGGAGCTAACCGCTTGGCCGCGCACGTAGTTGCCGTACAGGTCGTCGCGTTCGACCACCAGCGCCGAATAGTCCCGCCACGTCTTCGGGTACCCGATCTTCGGCGTGAACTTGTCGAGCTTGGCCAGCGCCCGGTCCCGGGTCTCCGGCGTCATCCAGTCCAGCTTGTTGATGCTGACGCGGTAGGCCTCACGCAGGTTGGCCACCAACTCGTCCATCCGCGCCTTGGCCTGCGGCGGGAAGTGCCGCTCGACGTACAGCTTGCCGACCGCGTCGCCCATCAGGCCTTCGACCAGCGAGACGGCGCGCTTCCACCGGTCGCGGATCGCCTCGGTGCCCGACAGCAGGCGGCCGTAGAAGGCGAAATCCTCGGCCACCAGATCGTCGGTGAGCATGGCCGCGCGGGCATGGATCAGCCGCCAGCGGGCCCAATCCTTCCAGGCGGCCAGGTCCTCGCCCGACCACAGAGCTGCGAATGCGGTGAGGTAGTCGGGCTGGCGCACAACGACTTCAGCGGCAGCCTCCGGCGTCGTGCCCAACGCCGTCACCCAGCCCGCCCACGCGAAGCCCGGGGCCTCGGTGGGCAACTCGGCGAACGTGCGCAGGTTGTAGGTCAGGTCGGCGTCGCGACGCTTGACCACATCCCAATGCGCGCCGGCCAGCTTGGTCTCCAGCGCGACGATGCGCGCGGCGGTGCCGGCGTGATCGTCAGCCGTTCCGCCGTACACCAGCGCGAACATCGCCGCGATGTGCTTGGGGTAGGCCGCCAGGATCTCCGCGTGCTGTTCCTCGCGGTAGTAGGACTCGTCGGGCAGGCCGATCCCCGACTGGCTCAGGTGCACCAGGTAGCGGGTGGAGTTCTTGGAGTCGGTGTCGACATAGATGCCGGTTCCGCCGCCCATGCCGGTGCGCTGTAGTGCGCCGATGACCGCGGCCAGCGCGTCCGGCCTGTCCGCGGAGTCGATGGTGGCCAGCTCGTCCAGCAGCGGTGCCACGCCGCGCGCGGCCACCGTCTGCTCATCCATGAAGCTGGCGTACAGGTCGCCGATCCGCTGCTGGTCGGTGCCCTTGGCCGCGTCGGATGCCGCCGCCTCGGTGATCAGGTCACGAACCTGCTCCTCGGCCCGGTCGTACAGCGACCGGAACGCGCCGTCGGTGGCGCGGTCGGCAGGCATCTCGTAGTCGGTCAACCAGCGGCCGTTCACGTGGCCGAACAGGTCGTCCTGGGGGCGGGCGTCGGAGTCGACGTAGGAGAGGTCGATGCCTGATCTGCTTCCCGCTGCGTCGCGAATCGCTTCTACCGTCACCCCCACATCCTTCCAGAAGTGTCCAGGTAGCCTCTCGGCCATGCCCGACGACGAGCCGACGCCCGACCACGAGGTCGACGGGGGCCGCGTCTTCACCGGCTTCGGCATCGGCTCTGCGGCCCTGGGCGCCGTCGCCGTCGTGGCCATCGCGCTGGCCGCGCTGATCGTCGCCCAGCATCGCAGTGAGGCCGACGAATTGCGCTACCGCACCAGGGTCATGCAGGCCGCTGCGGACTGGACCAGCGTGTTGATCAACATGAACAAGGACACCGTCGAGGCCGATATGACCAAGCTGCACGACGGCACGGTCGGCCAGTTGAACGCCGAGTTCGATTCGTCCGTCCAGCCGTACCGCCAGCTGGTTCAGACGCTGCAGGCGCGCACCACCGGCCAGATCGATTCGGTGGCGGTCGAGTCCATTCACCACGACCAGCCACGCCCGAACGGCGCCCCGCCACCGAAGCCGCAACCCGAGCTGTCGGCCTTCGCGAAACGGACCGACACGGTGATGGTGGTGGCGACCTCGGTCAGCGAGAACGCCGGCGGCGACGAACCGAAGACGGTGCGCTGGACGCTGCGGCTGGACGTCTCGGATGTGGACGGCAAGCTGATGGTCTCGCGGCTCGAGCCGATCCGATGAGAAACCTTTGGCGCATATTGGCTTTCGACCTCCTGGCACCCGTCGCCACGGTGGCCGCGCTGGTGTACATCGGCATCGCGCTGGCATGGCCGCTGTGGTGGGTGTCGGTCTGCTCGGTGCTGTGTCTGCTGATCCTGCAGGGCGTGGTCGTCGACTTCGCGCTGGCACGCCGCGATTCGGTGACGGTCGGCACCGACGACGACGGTCCCGGCCTGCGCCTGGCGGTCGCCGCGGTGGCGACGGCGGCCCTGGCGGCCGCGGTGGTCATCGGCTACACCCAGTGGACGGTGCCCGACCGCACCCTGAGCGACGACAGCGCCGAGGTGGTGGGCATCGCGAGCAGCATCTCGGAGGCCTCCGCGACGTTCACGCCGCAGAATCCGACCGCGTCGGTCGACCGCGCTGCGGCCATGATGTCACCGACCAGCGCTGACGCACTCAAGAGCCAATTCACGTCGGTCGCAAAGGAACTGACCGCGAAGAACGTGTCCGCCCAGGCCAGCACGGTCTCTGCGGGCGTCGAGGCGATCGGTCCCGTCGCCGCCAGCGTCGCGGTGATCATGCGCGCCACGCAGAATGTGCCGGGCAAGCCGCCCGACACCGCGGTGCTGGCGCTACGCATCCAGCTGTCCAAGGAGGGCGGACGCTGGCTGGTGGACGACGTGTCACCGATCCAATCGCGCTAGGCGAACAGCCGGGCGTGGTCCACCTTCAGGCAGCGGTCCATCACCACCTCCAGCCCGGCGGCCCGGCCGCGGGTGGCCACCTGCTCGTCGGCCAGGCCGAGCTGGAGCCAGAGGACCTTGGCGCCGACCGCGATGGTGTCGGCGAGCACCGACGGCAGCTGGTCGCGGCGCCGGAACACGTCGACGAGATCGGGGACCACCGGCAGATCCGCCAGACTCGGGTACACCGGTGTGCCGTCGACCTCGTCGATCGTCGGGTTCACCAGATACAGCGCGTAGCCGCTGGCCGCCGCCAGATAGCTCCACACTTGGTGGCTGGCGCGCGCCGGACTCGCCGACGCACCGACGATCGCGACGGTGCGTGTCTCGCGCAGGATCCGTTCCAGGTCTGGATTTGTCTCGGCACTCATGGAGCAAGAATGGCATCGGTGAGCGCTTCGGGGTGGCTCAGCGCGACCAGGTGCCCGCCGGGGATCACCTCCACCTCCACGCCCAGCCGCTCCCGCACCACCCGGCGCTGGAATTCCAGTGGGAACGCGCGGTCGTCGCTACCGACCACCACCCGGGTGGCCACGTCGGGCCAGCCCGCCATCGGCCACGGCTGTTCGAAGGGGGTGTCAGACTGCTGCGGTTCCGGTAGGCTGAGCGCCTCGTCGCGCACCTCTTGCGGCACATCGTGAAAGAAGTCCTCGACCATGTCGAAGTCGGTGCGGTTCAAGCCGATTCGCTCGAAGTAGGCGATCCTGGCCGACCTTTGGCCGGTGGCATCCCACCATTGGCCCGGCGTCTCGTCCGCGGTGGGCACCATCGGGTTGACCAACACGATCTGCGCGGCATCCACCCGCGTCGCGACCATCGGCGCGGTGAACGCGCCCATCGATTGGCCGACCACGATCACGGGTCCGGTCACGCCCGCCACCGCATCACAGACCGTATCGGCGTAGGTGGTCAGATCGGCGGAATCGTCGGCAGCGGGTAGATCGACCGCGACGGCCCCGACGCCCCGCGCGAGCAGCAGAGGCGTGACCCGGTGCCAGTACCAGGCGCTGCCGCCGGCCCCGGGGATCAACACATAAGTCGTCGGCAAGGAAATCGGCTTCGCTTCGCAGGCGTCAGTGGCCAGGCCGTTGCGCCCGCATCTTGGCGAAGCGATCGGATAGTCGGCGCATGCGAATCATCAGCGAGGCCGACGGACTCGCCGCGCCGTCGAGATAGGCCGCGAAGTCCTCGGCGGGAACCCCGATGCGCGATGCGAACTCCTGTTCGCCCAGCCCCGATCGGTCCATCAAGACCTGGATGTGGCGGGCCACTTCCGCGCACTCGTTGGCTTCCAGATGCTCGCGGGTTCGGGTCAGCACCTCCGAGAGCGCCTTGGACACGCCGTAGGGTCGCGCCGTTTCCAACACCTCCTCGACCTGGCGGGCCGTCCGGCCGTACGGGTCGCGCTTGATCGCGACCACGATGCGCTGCCAGACCGTCAGATCGTCGGTCTCCAGGGCCGCGCGGATCGCCGAGGTCGGCCAGAACTCCACCGGCCGATCGTCGGGCGACGGCCGGTGCGCCGCCGACCCGCCGTTGTGTCCGGCGACGGCGTCTCGGCGCGCGTCCCGAATCTCCGGGGCCAACGTCACCTCGCCTCCTCCAGCATTGCGACCGCGACCGAGAGACAACGCTCTCGAACCTTGGCCCAATCCGCCTCCGCCTCCGGGCCCGACATCCTGGTGTCGTGCTCGTCAGACGGTTGCGGATCGGCCAGACGACGGACCAATTGCGTGGCCACCCACTGTTTCCTCGAGTGCTGTCCACAGTAGTACCGGTCCATACCGGCCAGCACTACGGCCGCGGTTTGAGTTTCCATCGACGCGACCAATTCGGCAAACTCCGCGTAATCCCTGGTGCTGTTTCGGCACATGATCAGGTAGCTCTTCAGCCGAAGCGTCTCGGCTCCCGTCGGAATCTGAAGCCGGTCACCGGTGGGCAGCTGGACGTTGGTGGTCTCCATCGGACTGCGCCGCTCGACCGGCACCCGGTCGGCATCCGCCTCGGTTTCCAGGGCGTCCAGCGCCACCGAGAGCCGGCCGCGCCACATGGTCACCGGATGCACCGGACGCACGATGCGGTGCGTCTTGCCGTTGGCGGCGCCGTTGCCGTTGCCGTTGCCGTTGCCGTTGCCGTTGCCGGGGGCGTTTGCGTGGCCGTTGACCCGCGTCGGACGCCGCCGCTGCAGCGCGTCATCGGCGTCGCGGCCGCCCCCGACGAGGGCGAGCGCCTTCGCGGGTGGTCCGCACCCGCTGAAGGCCAGCGGATCGGCAACCGTGATCGCCTGCGGTGCAAGCGTTTTCAGTTTCGCGGCGGATTTGACCACCATGCGGATGTCGGAGCCGGGTGCGGCGTACTCCGAGATGTCGTCGGGGATGATCACCAGGTCGCCGATATCGGCCTTGGGCAGCGGCTTCTCGAAGTCCACCGAGGGCAGGATGCGCTCCAGCCAGCGGGGCAGCCACCAGTTCCATTCGTCGAACATCGCCATCAGCGCGGGCACCAGCACCAGTCGCACCACCGTCGCGTCGACGGCGATCGCCACCGCGCACGCCACACCCAACTGGGCGACCAGCGGCATGCCCGCGAACGCGAACCCGATGAAAACGGCGATCATGATGAGCGCCGCGCTGGTGATCGTACGGGCGCTGGTGCTGACGCCGTACGCCACGGCGTCGCGGGTGTTGTTGGTCTGCAGGAAGCGTTCCCGGATGCGTGTCAGCAGGAAGATCTCGTAATCCATCGACAGCCCGAACGTCATCGCCAGCACCAGTGGCGGAATGGTGCTGTCCAGCGACGAGATGGGTTCGAAACCAAGGTCCTTCAGCCAGCCCCACTGGAAGACGACGACCAGGCTGCCGTAGGCGGCCGCCACCGAGAGCACCGTCATCAAGACGCCCTTGAGCGCCAGGAACACCGACCGGATCGAGATCAGGAGCATCACGAACGCGATCAGCGCGACGAAGCCGAACACCAGCGGCTGCGTCGCGGCGACCCGATCGTCGAAGTCCTTGATCAGCGCCGTCGGACCGCCGACGTCGATACGTGCGTCGTTCACGCCGGGTGCGCGCGGCAGTTGCTCCCGTAACCAGTCGACGGTGTCGCGGGCGCCGGCATCCTCGGGATCGACCTTCAGCACCGCCGACAGCAAGGCGCTGCGATAGTCGTCGCCGAACACCGTCGGTGACACCGTCACCACGTCGGGCGCCTGCGCCATCTTCTGGCGTACCGCGTCCAGGATCGGCTCCTTGGCGGGCGCCTGTGCGGCGCCGCCGCCTTCGGGGAAGGTCACCAAGACCCGCACCGGTCCGAGCGCCCCCGGACCGAGTGCCTCGGCGGCCGCATTCACCCCGCCGCGGATCTCGTGGGTGGGATCGAATTGGCGCAGCATGCTGTTGCCGAGCACCATCGAGAACGCCGGGGCGGCAAGCGCGAGCAGCAGTACCGAGGCGCCCAATGCCGACGCCCACGGCCTGCGCATCACCCACCCGGTCCAGCGGCTCCAGAACCGCGACTGTGTGGTCTCGGCCCGGCGCGACCAGTGCAGATACGACGATCGCTTGGCCGCCGCCTTCCCGAACGTCGCCAACACCGCCGGCGTCAGCGTCGTCGAGGTCAGCACGGCGACGGCGACCGCGAGGATCGCGCCGGTGGCCATCGACTGCAGCACCGGCGTGTTGATCAGATAGATGCCGGTCACCGATGCGATCACGGTCAGACCCGACAGGACCACCGCCAGCCCGGAAGTGGCCATCGCCGCATCGGCGGCCTGCTGCGGATCTCGGCCCGCCCGCAGTTCCTCCCGGAACCGCATGAGAATAAAAAGTGAGTAGTCGATGGCCAGCGCGATACCGAACATCGACACCGTCGATGTGACGAACACCGACATCGTGGTGTACATCGACAGCAGATAGACCAGTCCCATCGTCACCACGACGGTGCAGATGCCCAGCACCAGCGGCATGGCGGCGGCCGCGAGTGAGCCGAAGACCGCGAGCAGGACGATCAGGACGATCGGCAGGTTCCATTGTTCGGCCTGGGCGATGTCGTGCTTGGTGGCCAGCGTCGCCGCGGCGCCCAACGCGCCCTGCCCGATGACGTAGAGCCGAACCTTGCCGTTCGCCGTCTCGCCGGGCTGATCGCCGTTGATGCCGACCTTTTCCCGCAGTTGCTTGGCGATGTCGACCACACCGGTGTTGTTGAAGCCCGGTTGCAGGGTCAACACAAAGGGGCGGTCGGGTTGGGGCGGCGGCTGTTGCGGATTGGGCAGCACCTTGAGGCTGGCCACTTCGGCGGCGATGCGCTCGAGTTGCGACACCGCGGAGTTCATATCCTCGAACGAGGCATCCGCCCGCGGGGCCGCGACGAGCGCCAACGGCGACGCGCCCTGGTCGGGGAAATGCTGCTCGACCTGGCGCTGGACATACAGCGACTGGGAGCCCTCGACCTCGAAGCCACCACCGGTGAGGTGGTTGGACTGGTTCATTGCGAGGTAGATCGCGGGCACCAGAATGAGCAGCCAAGTTGCGAAAACCGCCCAGCGGTATCTGCGCAGGTTGCTGCTCAAGCGCATCATGAACTGCTGGATAGCGAACTCCCCGCTTTCTCCCCGGGCGCCTGGCGTTTCGTAGCGTGAGCATACAGTGGCTCCCGGTGGGGCGATGACGGCCGAGATAACATGCCAGCAACGCTTTAGCCGGCTCTAATCCGTCCCTCGTAATTGCCTCTCAGGGCCTCGCGAACCTGTGAGTACCTGGGTTTCACCTGGGCATTCGTTCGCTGGATTGGCACGTCTGGTGGCGGTGATGGCAATATGGCCGGTGGCCGTTTCGGCCGGCTCTGTGGTCGGGGGACCCAGTACAGCCGATCTCAGTGGTGTGTGCGCGGCAGACGGTCGTTCGCAACCGTAAGGAGTTGTCCGTGAGTTTCACCGTGACGTTCAGGGGACCGACCACCACATCGCTGCGGCGCGGTCTGTGCGCGATGCTCGTCGCCTCTGCGGTGGCTGGGGCGGGTGTCGCCGCGCTCATGGGTCCGTCGGCGACGGCCGCGATGGATCCGTGCGCCGCCAGCGAGGTCGCCAGGACCGTGGGTTCGGTGGCCAACTCGACGGGGAACTACCTCGACACGCACCCGGAGACGAACCAGGCGCTGACCACCATCTCGCAGCAGCAGGCCGGCCCGCAGTCGCTGGGTGCGCTGAAGACCTATTTCGACGCCAACCCACAGGCGGGTAAGGACCTGCAGGCGCTGCAGCAGCCGCTGGTGAACCTGTCCGGCCGGTGCAAGCTGCCGATCACCATTCCCCAGCTGCTCGGGCTGATGCAAGCCGCGCAGCAGCAGGGCGGTGGACTGCCGTCGACTTTGCCAGGAATGCAGCAGACCGCACAGACGCTCGGCACCCCGGGGGCTGCGGTGCCCGCGCCGTCGGCGCCCGCCGCGAGTGTTAGCCAGGGCATGGGCCCGCTTCCCGGCCCCGCCGGGCTGCCCGCCCGGTAGCAATCACCGGCCCGAGCAGCACCGACCTGGCGCCCCTGAGCTGCACATTCAGACTTTCTTACGATTCGTTAAGCGCAAGGCAAGAAAGTCAGTAACGATTCTGCTTAGCTTTTCAGAGTTGGTCCAAGTCGGTAACCACCACTGGTTACGGTCTCTCCACTTCGTATGAAGGAGCTTGTCCATGTTGCTCTCGGCCCGTACCGCGCGGCGTGCGGTAGCTGGTGCAGTCGGCGCCGGCGCCCTTGCCGGTGCGATGTTGTTTGGCGCACTGCCCTCGGCGATGGCCGACGACCCGGCGAACAATCCGCCGAACTGCTCCGCGGCCGACTTGGCCGGCGTGGCCTCTGGTGTCTCCGCTTCGACGTCCGCGTACCTGTTCACGCATCCCGACGTCAACTGGTTCTTCACCAGCCTGGAGGGCCTGCCCCGCGACCAGGTCCGGACCCAGGTGCAGGACTACCTGGCAGACAATCCCATGGTGAAGGCCGAGCTGACCGGAATCCGTCAGCCGCTGCTGGACCTGAAGAACCGCTGCGGTTCGGCGCCCGCTCCCTCCATTCCGTAGGTCGCGTGCCGGTTGCGCAACCGCCCGCGCAGGACACCGCGGGCCGGATGGTGCTGATGGTCGATGACGACCCGGACGTCAGAACCTCAGTTGCCCGCGGATTGCGGCATTCGGGTTTCGACGTTCGGGTCGCGGCAACCGGGAAGGAAGCGCTGCGACTGCTGTCCAACGAGACCCACGATGCGTTGGTTCTCGACGTGCAGATGCCGGAACTGGACGGTGTCGCGGTGGTGACGGCCTTGCGCGCGCTGGGCAATGACATTCCCATCTGCGTGCTGTCGGCCCGGGACACGGTCAATGACCGCATCGCCGGACTCGAGGCCGGTGCCGACGACTACCTGACGAAGCCGTTCGATCTGGGTGAGCTGGTGGCGCGGTTGCACGCGCTGCTGCGTCGGTCGAGCCATTCCGATCAGCAATCCGACACCATGACGGTCGGGCCGTTGACGATCGACACCGCGCGACGGCTGGTGTTCGTCGACGGCGAGCGAGTCGAGCTGACCAAGCGTGAATTCGATCTGCTGACCGTGCTGGCCGAGAATGCCGGCGTGGTGCTTTCGCGGCAGCGACTGCTCGAACTGGTCTGGGGTTACGACTTCGACGTCGACACCAACGTCGCCGACGTGTTCATCTCTTACTTGCGGCGCAAGCTCGAACGCGACGGCCTGCCGCGGGTCATTCACACGGTTCGCGGGATCGGGTACGTGCTGCGGGACGAGACGTAAGTGCGGGTTCCGCGGTTTCTGCGGTCCGCGTCGCTGCGTACCCGGGTGGCCGTCGCCGCGGCGGCCTCGGCGGCTGCCGTCGTCGCGGCGTTCACCATCCTCACGTCCGTGGTATTAGCCAATAACGATGCCGTGCAATTGGATCGGCGACTCGATTCCATCGTGGACGCGAGCATCAATCCCGAACAGCTTCAGGATCCGCATCGCGGCGTGCTGACCACGGGCCGGTCGCGGGCCACCGGACAGGTGGTGTTCCAGAGGGGATTCCAGCTTCCGGCGCTGCAGCCCGGCACCACGAACGTCGAAGTCAACGGTGTCGAGTACCGCGTCCGCACCACCACCGTCGACCACCAGGGCGGCCTGCTGATGTCGATCGGCATCCGGGCGGACAGTATCTTGTTGAACCGAGCCAGGATTCCGCTGTACACCGTGGTCGGGGTGGTGACCGTGTTGATCGCCGGCGGGCTGGGCTGGATGCTGGCGGGGCCCGCGATACGCCCGCTGCGCAGGCTGACCGAACACACCAAACGCCTGGGCAAGGACTCCGGACGGATGCCCGAAGTCCGCGGTGTCCGCGAGGCCGAGGACCTGTCGGAGGCGATGAAGGCAATGCTCGACCGGATCGCCGCAGCACAGCAAGCCACCACGAATTCGCTTCAAGCGGCGCAGGATTTCGCTGCCAATGCCGCCCACGAACTGCGCACACCCCTGACCGCGATGCGTGCAGATCTCGATACCCTGCGAATTCACAACCTGCCTCCCGAGGAGCTTGCCGAGGTGGTGCAGGACCTCTCGCGTGCACAACGACGTGTCGAGGCGATCATCACGGCGCTCGGTCAGCTCGCGTCGGGTCAGTTGGCCCAGGCCGAGGATCGCGAACTGATCGACGTCACCGACATGCTCGACCGGGTGGCGCGGGAGAACATGCGCGTCGGCGTGGACGTGGAGATCGTGGTGGAGGCCGACGACGACTTCGGCGCCGTCTGGGGCTGGCCCAGCGGATTGCGGCTGGCAGTGGACAACCTGGTGCGCAATGCCGTCACGCACGGGCGGGCCACCCTGATTGTGTTGGCGGCGAAACGCACTGCGCAGCTGGTGACGATCATCGTCGATGACAACGGACGCGGGCTGCCCGTCGACGAGCGTGAAACGGTGCTCGGGCGATTCTCGCGGGGCAGCACGGCGGAGCCGGGAGGATCCGGGTTGGGCCTGGCGCTGGTCGCCCAGCAGGCGGCATTGCACGGCGGAACCATCGAGTTGTCCGACGGCCCGCTGGGCGGACTGCGGGCCACGTTGACGGTGTCTGTGACGGCCGGGGCGGCCGAGTCGGCAGGGGACGGTGCGAATCCGGACTGATCGGGCGTCAGCGCCGCGCCGTGAGCGCCGCCACTGCGCCGCGCCACCCGAGTAGCAGCAGGGCGGTCACCAGGGATGCCACCACGATGAAGCTCACCGCGACACCCTGAGACGAGGCCTTGCGCAACAACATTCCGATCACCACCGTGCACAACCACACCGCGACACCGGTCGGTGCCACCGCGACGGGACGCCGCCAGCCGCGCGACAGCAGCCAGCCGACCCCGGCGCCGGCCAGGAACGGCCAGGCGGTCTCGGCGAGACCCGACAGGGTGATGCCCTCGGCGTGGCTGCGCCGTCCGATCATGCAGAACACCACGACGCAGACGACGTCGGCGGCAAGCGCGGTCAGCGCAGCCCGGGTCGGCTCAACGTTAGCGGTCGGCATAGGTCATCACATCGAGTACCAGTGGGCTGACGTCGGATTCGTCGCGGGCACCGAAGCCCGGCTGCAGCAGTGCGGGCTGACCCGCGAGCAACGGATCGAGTGCAGCCAACGACGCCACGCGGGAGTCGAGTTCGAACGAGGAGAAGACGAAGGGCAGCCCGTCGGAGCGCAGCGGGTCAGGTGTGCTCATGACATGGAAATGCAGGTGGGGCGCATCCGAGTTGCCGGTGTTACCGAGCGATGCGAAAACCTGTCCCGCCGTGAGCTTATCGCCCGGTTTGGCCTTGATCGTCCCCGTTTTGAGGTGGGCATAGAGCGCGTAGTTGCCGTCGCCGAGATCCTGCACGATGTGGTTGCCGGCGTATTGGTCGAGTGGCAGCCTGGTCGGGCTCTGTCCAGGGACCTGCTCGGGTAGGCCGTCGAGCACCGAGACCACGGGTCCGTCGGCCACCGCGTGGATGTCGGCGCCGAAGTACGGGTAGCTTTCCGGCTTGGCCCGGTCGCCGGTGAACAGCCGCCCGTCGGGTCCCAGCTGGACGTAGTCGATGGCGAATCGCTCCGCGGCCCACAGCTGCCCGTTGAGCGGGTTGAGTGCCATTCGGTGCGCGGTCATATCGCAACAGCTGTTCCCGTCAAGCCAATTCGGCCCCTCGAGTGGCGGCGAGATCACCACCGGCCTGCGGGTCTGCACGGTTACCGGCGCGACATGCTCGGTCATCCTGGCGGGGAACAGCGGTTCCATCGGTTGCGCCACCGAGATGCCGACCGCATGTGTCAGCTGCGCCGGAATGGACACATCCTTGTCGAGTGCGACATCGAGCCACACCACCGCGGATTGGGATGGCCCGATTTTCGTTGTGGGATCGGGGGTTCCGACGATGCGCGTCCAGTAACCCACCTGGTCACCGGTGAGGTGCAGCAACGACACGTCGCGATCCAGCACCGTCACGGAGGTCACGGTCACGTCCTGCGTGAGCATGTTCGTCAGCTGGAGTTCGTAGGCGAGGTGCATCTTCCCGTCGGTCGCGGACACCGGGACGGGAGCGGCGACGACGCTGGCGACCAGCGGAGTCGCCACCGTCGGCTCCGGACTCCGGAGCGGTCCGGCCGCCGGAGAAGAAGTGGACGTCGATGTGGTGGACGACGGTTGGCTCGAGTTGGTGGCCGAGGGCTGCTCCGACGTCGGTGAACAGGCGACCAACAGCACGACGGCACCGAAAGCCGCAGCTGTCGGCCGTATTCGGAACAGCATGTGGCTCCTCTCGCGCTAATGATCCGGCTTGTCCGGTTCGGGTTCGTGCGGCGCGTCGGGGTCTGGGCTGAACTGCGGCGACTGCGCTTCGACGTCGTCGTCGATGGTGGCGTCCGGGTCGATGTCCTTCTCGGTGCGGAATACGAAGAAGAACACCACCCACCCGATGGCGGCGATGAAGATCCAGCTGACGAGTCGGTAGATCAGCATCGCGGAGATCGCCGATGCCAGCGACATACCGCTGGACACCAGACCGGGCACCAGCACCGCCTCGACCACCAACAGGCCGCCGGGCATGAGCGGGATCGATCCGACCGCACGTGCCGCTGCGTAGGCGACCGTCACACCGGCGAGTGAAGGGTGGCCACCGGTGGCGTAGCAGGCGGCGAGCAGACAGCCGACGTCGGCGATCCAGTTGAGAAGCGACCAGCCGAACGCCTCGCCGAGGTCGCGGCGCCCCAACTGGACCGACTCCAGCTGCGTCAGCATTTCGCGCCACTTGGCCAGCCCGGTGTCGGCGGGTTTGCCGCGCAGCGAGTTGAACCACGACAGGACGCGCACCCCGATGCCGTCGATCAGGTCGGGCCGCGACGCCACGGCCTGAGCGAGCAGCACCAGCGCGATGAACCCGCCGAGGGAGAAGATCAGCGACAGCGGGTTCTTGCTCGCGCCGAGCATGAATGCGCCGGTCAGGCCGAGCACGGCCAGGCCGATCACCTGCAGGGCGCCCGACATCACCAGCTGCCATGACGCCACGACTGGCGATGCGCCCCAGATGCGCTGCTGCCGGTAGATGAACGTGGCCGACAGGACCGGGCCGCCGGGCAGCGTCGTCGACAGCGAGTTCCCGGCATAGAACGCGGCCTCGGACCGCCACTGCTTGACCCGTACGCCCGCCGAGCGCAGCAGCGTGCGCTGGATCTGCGCGAAGCTGTGCATGGACGCCGTCGCGGCCACCACCGCCGCCAGCACCCACCACCAATTGGCCGAGTACAGGCTCTTCCACGCCTTGGCCAATTGGTCCCAGACGAGCGCAAGCTCCAAAGTCAGCACCGTGAGTGCGACGGCGATGATCGCCCAGCGCAGCCACCAGTACTTGCCCCGGGAGGGCCGCTCCTGGCCGCGAGTACTCCTCGCAGGCGCGTCTTGGGACACGCCCTACAGGGTAAGGCGTGCAGATGAGGAATCCCGAGATCCACAGAGCAGACGCGACCGGCCGTTACGCTACCGGAATGCCAGCGGCCAGCTCTGTAGACGACCAGGCCGTAACCCCCCTCGTCCGCAACGCTGCGGCCTGGGCATGGCGACTGCTGATCATCGGGGCGGCCATCGTCGCGTTGCTGTGGGTGGTCAAGAAGATCGAGCTTCTCGTGGTGCCGGTCGCACTGGCCACGATGCTGGCCGCGTTGCTGATGCCCGTGGTCGACTTCCTCGACCGCCGCGGCGCACCGCGCGGTGGTGCGGTGGCCCTGGTTCTGCTCGGTGGTATCGCCGTGGTCGGCGGGATCCTCACGTTTGTGGTCAGCCAGTTCATCGAGGGCGCTCCGGCGCTGGTCGAGCAGGTGAGCACCAGCATGAAGGGCGTCGGCGACTGGCTGACACAAGGCCCCCTGCACATCAATCAGCAGCAGATCGACTCGGCCCGCAAGTCGGCGGTCGAGGCTTTGCAGAACAATCAGGAGAAGCTGACCACCGGGGCGCTGTCGACGGCGGGCACGGTCACCGAGATCGTCACCGGCGCGCTGCTGGTGTTGTTCACGCTGATCTTCGTGCTGCACGGCGGACGCAACATCTTCGCGTTCGTCACCCAGATCTTTCCCGAGACGAACCGGGAGCGGGTGCGCGACGCCGGACGGGCCGGGTTCCACTCGCTGATCGGCTACGTCCGCGCGACGGCTCTGGTTGCGCTCGTCGATGCCGTCGGTATCGGCACCGGCCTGGCGATCATGGGCATACCGCTGGCGTTGCCGCTGGCATCGCTGGTGTTCCTCGGTGCGTTCGTCCCGCTCGTCGGTGCGGTCGTCGCCGGCTTTCTGGCGGTGATCGTCGCGCTGATCGCCAAGGGTTTGATCTTTGCGCTGATCACACTCGGCCTCATCATCGCCGTGCAACAGCTCGAGGGCCACGTCCTGCAGCCGCTGGTGATGGGCCGCGCGGTGTCGATCCATCCGCTGGCCGTCGTCCTCGCGATCGCCGGCGGTGGCGTGCTCGCCGGGATCGTCGGGGCGCTGCTGGCCGTGCCGACGGTGGCCGTCATCAACAGCGCCATTCGGGTGTTGGTGGCCAAGGACCCCGCGGCCGAGCAGGCCGCACAGGAGTCGCAGGACGGCCCCATCGTCAGCGCCGAAGCGGACGAGATAGAAGACGCCGCGCCAGCCGACGACTAACGGCGCGTCTCGCGGGCTTCTCCGCAGCGGCGCCACACGGCGCGGGGTGCATCGACCCGGCCCGTCCGGCATCGATCATCGACACCAATCGTCGGCCGACCGGTGGCGTCAGGGCGTGGTTGGGCTCCCTCGAGGACGACGAAATCTGTGTCATCGGCCATCGATGCACTGGCCCGCGCGACCCATCTCAAGATGGCCGACGTCAACCTACTCGCCGATCGATATCGCGGGCGACGCGGACTCAGAGAGCGGTGCACAATGAATTCGCCGTTCTCATCGCCGAACTCGAGCTGAGGTGGGAGAAGCTGAAGGCGAACATCATCGCGACAGTCCCGACCAGTTCAACAATGACGTCCGGCGATACGAAGAAGTGACGGACCCCGGCTGGATCGATATCCGCGTCACAGCGCGGGACGCCGAAGGTGACATCGTCCGCCGAGTCGGAGCCGCCCGTGAACGACGAACACCGCGCCGAATGTAACCCCAGGGCGGGATATTGGGCGTTTTCGCGCCGTGGCGTTACAGTCGCCGGCGCGAACCGCTAGAGCCGGCCCTCGCGGCGCAGCAGATCCGCCGCGCTGACGCCGCTACCGCCTCGGCGTTTGGGTTCGTCGTCCTCGCGGGTGTTGAGCTTCTCGGTCGCCGCATCGGCGTCCGGCTCACGCTGCGTCGGGATGGCCGTGGTCGCGTCGGCATTCGGCTGCGGCCGCGGACGCGGCGTCGGGATCGCTGTCGTCGGCTCACTGCCGGGCTGCGCCGCCGGATTCTGTTGCCGCGCACGTTGTTCGGGCATCGCACGGGTGGGCTCGGTCGACGGCCGCGGGGGCTGTACGGCCGGACCGTTCGCCGGCGCGGAGCCGCGCAGTTCGCCCAGCCACGACTCGATCTCGCGTTCCTCCCGCGCCGGCGGGGCAGCCGGCTGAGCGGGCGCGGGGGAGCTGCGATGCACGGCGCTGGTCGCATTGTTCACCACATTGCGAACTGCGTTCTTGGCCACGGACATTCGCGTGGTCTGCGGTTCATCGGCGGGAACCACCGGAACGGCGCGAGCGTTGGTCGGCATCCGCGTGGTTCCCGCACCGGATGGTGCGTTCATCCGGGCCGGACTCGCGATCCGGGTGGTCGCACCCGGCCGCGAGGGCGCTTCGGCGGCCGGATGGGTCGGGTCGTGCGGTGGCCGCGGACGCGGTGCCGGGCCGCCGGCCCCGACGAGTGCCTCGGGGTCGTCTCGGGGATCGCGCACCGCCGGCCGCTTCCGCTCGTCGGGCAACTCGGTTTCGCCGAGGCCGAGGCGTTCCTGGAGTCGCTTCATCCAGCGCGGCGCCCACCAGCAATCGTCGCCGAGCAGCTTCATCACCGCGGGTACCAGGAACATCCGGACCACGGTGGCATCCAGCAGCAGCGCGATCAGCAGACCGAACGCCAGGTACTTCATCATCACCAGGTCGGAGAACACGAACGCACCCGCGACGACGGCTAGTACCAGAGCCGCACCGGTGATCAGCCGGCCCGTCGTCGCCGTCCCGATCCGGATGGCCTCGGCGGTGGACATGCCGCGCTCCCGCGCCTCCACCATGCGGGACACAAGGAACACCTCGTAGTCGGTCGACAGACCCCAGATCACCGCGATGATCAACCCGATCATGGGTGCCATCAGCGGCTGTGGCGTGTAGTTCATCAGCCCGGAACCGTGCCCGTCGACGAACATCCATGTGAGCACGCCCATGGTCGAGCCCAGGGTCAGCGCGCTCATCACTGCGGCCTTGATCGGCAACACGACCGAACCGAACGCCAGGAACATCAGGACCGTCGTCGTGGTGATCAACAGGACCACCATCAACGGCAGCTTGGCGAACAAGCTGTGGATACTGTCCTGTTCCAGCGCGGGGGTGCCGCCCACCGACACCGTGACGCCCCGCGGCGGGGACAGCGCCCGCAACTCGTCGATCTTCTTCGACGCGTCGTTGCGGTTGACCAGGCCGTTCTGGATCACCCGGATCGTCGGATCCTTCGACGCGCCGTCGAGGTACGGCCGTTCCTGCCACATCTTGGACGGATCGTTGTCGGGATCGATGAAGCCGGAAACGCCCATCGCCTTGTTGCGCACGTCTGCGATCTGTTGCGCGGTGATCGGCTGCCCGTTGTCACTTTCCATCACGATGGTCAGCGGTTCGGTGCGGAAGCCAGGGAAGATCTTGTCGAACTCCTCCTGCGCCAAGCGCACAGAGTTGTCCGGTGGAAGGTATTTCTCGCTGATCCCGCCGAGAGCCAACTGCCCCAGCGGAATGATCAGCAGGATCATCACGATGACGATGGGAGCGGCGAAGGCTGCGGGCCGTTTCATCACCCGGTTGACGAGCTTGCCCCAGAAGCCCTTCTCGACTTCTGCGCGGGTCTTCGTCTTCTGCGTCTTGTCGGCCAGCCACGTCAGATACACCCGCATCGGCTTCCAGTTACGGAAGAACGGCACCCGCAAGAGTGTGCGTACGCCAAGGGCGTCCACGTTGGGCCCGAGAATGGCCAGCGCCGCGGCCAGCACCGTGATCGACAGGATCGCCGCGAGCATCACCGACGCGATGATCGCGTAGGTGATGGACTTCAGGAACCCCTGCGGGAACAGCAGCAGCGGCACCGACGACGCCACCAGGATCACCGCGGAGAACATGATGGTGCGGCCCGAGGTCATCACCGTCCGGCGGACCGCCGCCTCGGTGTCGTAGCCTTCGGCGATCTCCTCCCGGAACCGGCTGACCATGAACAGCCCGTAGTCCACCGCGATGCCCAGGCCCATCAGCGTCACCACCGGCTGGGCGAAGAAGTGCACGGGCATGAATTCGGCGAGGAGTCGCATGATGCCCAGCGCGCCTGCAATGGTCAGCCCGCCGATGATCCCCGGCAGAGCGGCCGCGACCACACCGCCGAACACGAAGAACAACACCACGCACACCAGCGGGATGGCCGCTACTTCGGCGCGCTTCTGGTCGTCGCCGATGGTGCCGGTCAACTCGGCCGCCAGCGGCTGAAGGCCGGCCAGCCTGACATCGACGCCGTCGTCCTTGACCTTCAGCAGATCGTCTTTGACCTTCTTGTAGTTCGTCAGGATCGCGTCATCGTTGTCGCCCTTGAGCTGGATCGACATGAACGCGTGCTTCTTGTCCCCGTCGGACATGTTCTTCAGCACGTCGGGGCTCTTGAAGTAGCCGATCGAACGCAGGATCTCGTCGGGGTGGTCCTTCTCGACCTGGGCGAGGTTGTCGAGGATCTTCTTCTTGAACTGCGGATCGTCCACGGTCTTGCCGCTGGGGGCCGCATAGATCCCGATGATGTGGCCCGACGTGTCGCGGCCGTATGCCTTGTCGGCGGTGACCGAGGCGTGCACCGACTGGCTGCCGTCGTCGTAGAAGCCACTCTGAGTGACGTGCTGGCCGAGGGTGATGCCGAACACGCCGCCGCCAAGGCACAGTGCGACCATTACCCCGATCACTATGTATCGGTACCGGTACACCGTTCGACCCCACCAGGCGAACACGTGAGCTCCTTACTAAATCCTTGACATCCTCGACTACCTGGACTACCTGGACTACCTGGGCATGTGGAGTTATTGGATGCGCGCGGTCAGTAGCGATGACAGCGGCCGGAATGGCTGCAGCCAAGCCCCCTGCTCGGGCAGCGAATCTAGGCCGATTCGCGGTAACGGCTCCCGGAAGACACCAGGAATGTCTTCCAGGTCGACGAACTCCAAGGTATCCGACGCTAACGCCCAACTGGCATGTTCGCGAAATCCCAGCACCTGTACCGGCACGCCGTCGCGGGCGATCTCCTCCAGGGGAAGCTTGAACGCTTGCCCGTCGGCGGAGGCCACCAGCACGCTGGCCAAACCCTCGCTCCGTCGCAGCGCGATGTGATCGAGCATGTCGCTGTCGACGTCGCTGTCTTCGTCGATCTTCGGTTTGGCGAAGACCGCGAAACCCACGTTACGCAACGCTTCCACCCAGGGGCGAACGACATCGGCGCTACCTGGGGCGATATTGGTGAAGACGGTGGCTTCGGGCTCCAATACGACGTCGGGACGCTCCCCGGACAGTTCGGCGGTGCGGTTCAGCAGCCAGCGGCCCAGTGCGTCGAAGCGCGGCCGGTGAGCGGCGGTGGGCCTGCCGCCGATGATGGAGCCGAGGCCCATGTCGAGGTTGGGCGCATCCCACACCAGCAGCACCTTGGCGGTGGCGTCGGTGGGGAGTGTCGGTGGCGGCGTCACATCTAACTGGTGGATGTCTTCGGTCAGGCTCATGGTCGTTTCTCCCAGAGCAATTCGGTGACGGCGCTGCCCGCGCGATGGGCTTTTCCCTCATATTTCGTGACCGGCCGCTCGACCGACATCGGCAGACCTGCGGTGGCGTCGGCAACGCGGCGCAGCCGATCCTCGGCATCGCCGACCTCGGCGATGTGCTCGGCATAACCCGCGTGGTCGGTTGCGGCATGCAACACCCCGCCCGGTCGCAGCCGGTCGGCGATCAGGGCGACAGTGGCCGGCTGCAGGAACCTGCGCTTGTGGTGGCGCGACTTCGGCCAGGGGTCGGGGAAGAACACCCGGACGCCGGTCAGCGAGTCCGTCCCGAACATGTGCTCGAGCACGTCGACTCCGTCGCCCCGGACGAGCCGGATGTTGGTGACATTTTCACGGTCGATGGCGCTGAGGAGCTGGGCCAGGCCTCGGCGGTAGACCTCTACCGCGACCACGTCGAGGTGCGGCTCCGCCTGCGCCATCGCAAGCGTGGACGTGCCGGTTCCACAGCCGATCTCCAGCACCACCGGCGCCGACCGGCCGAACCATCTCTCGGTGTCCAGCTGGGGCGCGGGTCCATCGGCGTCGCGGGCGTACATGCCCAGCTCGGGCCAACGCCTGTCCCATGTCGCATGCTGGGCGCCGGACAGTGCCGACCGTCGAGTGCGGAAGCTGGTGACCCGGGGGTGCAGATGCGACGCGGGAGCTTCGGGCCCCGGAGCCGGACGGCTGGCGACGACGGGCCTGGGCGCGTGCATCCGTCCATGGTCGCTCATGGAGGGTCCAGTACCCGCATCGTGGTACAGATTGATACCCAACAGTTGCCTTCGGCTGGTACAGGGTCGAACAGCCTGGTCGACCGAAACAAGCGTTCGCGCCGGGTCTGTGGGGATGCCACCATTTTCAGTGGGGACGGGCCGATTCGGCCGGAGTTAGCGGAAGGCCTCCACATTTTCGTCGATGCATTGAAGCGATTCGCTGAGCAGAGCGGTAACCCGCGGCTGACGCCGATCGTCGCCGGTATCGCGCAGCCGGTGCGAATTGCTGTACGGGGTCGCGACGGCGTCGGCCGCGCGACGGTGGCCGCTGCTCTGGCGGCTGCGGGCGTGCCGGTGACGACCGACGTTTCGGCCGCCGATGTCGAGGTGGTGGTGATCGCCGAGGCCCTCAAGCCCGAGGACGTGACGTCCGCCCCCGCCGATCGGCCGGTGGTGATGGTGCTCAACAAGGCCGATCTAGTGGGGCTCGGCGCCGACGGCCCGCTCGCGCGGGCCAACCAGCGTGCCGCGGCCTGCCGTGCGCTGACCGGGCGGCCGACGGTGGCGATGATCGCTCCGCTCGCCGTGGCGGTTGTTGACGAAGACCTGATGGCCGCGCTCAAGGTGCTGGTCGCCGAACCTGCCGACCTCACGTCGACCGACGCCTTCGTGCAGACGGAACACCGGCTGCCTTCCGCGCGCCGCCGGCGGCTGCTCGAGACGCTGGACCGGTTCGGCATCGCCCACGCCGTGCTCGCGATCGGGGACGGGGCCGACGCCACCGCAATGCGGGCGCTCCTGCAGCGGCTCAGCCAGGTCGACCGCGTCGTCGCACAGGTCCATGCCGCCGGCGCCCCGGTGCGTTATCGCCGGCTTCGCGTTGCCATCGCCGAACTACATCGGCTGGCAGTGCAATCCGCGGATGAGTCTCTTATGGAGTTCTTGTCGACCGACCGAACCGTGCTCGACGTGATGTCGGCGGCGGTCGACGTGGTCGAGGCGGCCGGGCTGACGGTGGACCGTGATGACGATGCTGCCGCGCACCTGCGCCGTGCCGTGCGGTGGCAGCACTACAGTCGTGGGCCGGTCGACACGCTGCATCGCAGCTGCGGCGCCGACATCTGCAGGGGATCACTGCGACTACTCGGGCAGGCGTGGTGAGCGATCCGGTCGCGGCCGTCGACGCGACGGTCGCGGCCATCGTCTCCGATATCGTCCCGCCGGCTACCCAGAGCCGTGACGCCGTGCTGGTCACCGGACCGTGGCTGGCCGGCAGCTCCAGCCTGGTCGCCGCACTGCGCAATGAGATGCCCGAACGTGTGTTCGTGGAGGCCGGCGAGTTGGCCCCTGACGAGGCGCCCACGGCGGCGGTGTTCGTGGTCTCGGCGATCGCCCCCATAACCGAATCTGATTGTGCGCTAGTTGATTTCGCTGCGAGGTGTACCGATCACGTGGTCGGTGTGGTCTCCAAGATCGATACCCACCGGAACTGGCGAGAGGTACTGGCGGACGACCGTGCCCTGCTCGCCGCCCACGCGCCGCGCTACGAACACGTGCCGTGGGTGGGCGCCGCGGCCGCGCCCGACCTGGGCGATCCGATACTCGACGACCTCGTCGGCCTGCTGCGTCGGTGGCTCTCCGACACCGATTCGGCTCGCCGGAACCGGCTGCGGGCCTGGGAATTTCGATTACAGACAATGATCGACCGGTATGAGGGTGAGGCCGCCGGGGCGGACCGCCTGGCCCGGGTGACGGCGCTGCGTACGAATCGAGAGGGTGTCCTGCGTGAACGCCGGCTGGACAAGTTGCAGCGCACCATCGCGTTGCGCAGCCAGATCCAGCAGGCGCGGGTGCAATTGACCTATTTCGCCCGCAACCGGTGCACTTCGGTCCGCGCGGAACTGGCCGAGGACGCCTCGAACATGACGCGCAGACGGCTCGGCGAATTCGAGCCGTACGTGCGGGCCCGGATCGGCGACGTGGTCGACGAGGTCGACGAGGGCATGACCACACAGCTCGGCGACGTGGCGACGGAACTGCAGCTGACCGCGCTGCCGCCGCTTCCGCCGCCACCGCCGCCCGACGTGTCGTCACCGCCGGTGGAATCGCGACGGCTGGAAATTCAGCTGATGATGCTTCTCGGCGCCGGCTTCGGCCTTGGTGTCGCGCTCGCGGTGACACGTTTGTTCGCCGGACTGGCGCCCGGGCTGACCATTGCCGGGCTGGTGGCCGGCGGTGCGGTGGGTCTGCTCCTGACGGTGTGGGTGGTGGGTATCCGGGGACTGCTGCACGATCGCGCGGTGCTCGACCGCTGGGTCAGCGATGCCACCGCGTCTCTGCGGTCCACGGTCGAGGAGTGGGTCGCCACCCGGTTGCTCGCCACCGAGACCGCCTTCACCTCAGAGCTGGCCGAGCGAGAGGAACGCGAGAGTGCCGCCGCGACCGATCGCGTCGCCGAGATCGACGCCGAACTGCGGGAGCACGCCGCGGCGACGGCCCGGGCGGTCGCGCTGCGCGACCGCGGGCTGCCGCCGCTGCAACAGGCGCTGGACGTCGTCCGGGCCGAGTTGTCCGGACCCCCGTCAGCCGGCGGGACGGGATCGACCAATTGACAGGTGGAGCAGCGGCGACTCCTGAATCGATAAACCACGGAAAAGTCTGTTCTGAATCGTTCCTGTGAGTCATCGGACATAGTCCCGATTCCCCGTGGGTATGTCACCCACGTTAACCTCTGTACAGGGACGACCGTGGCGCAGCTTCATGTCGGCTGTCGTGATGGGGGCCTGCGTCCTGGCAGAAAACCTACGCAGGAGACACAGATGACCGCAGCGACGATTCCGGGTCTGGACACCGCACCGACCAAGCATAAGGGGCTGCTTGCCTGGGTCCAGGAGGTCGCCGAGCTGACGCAACCGGACCGGGTGGTGTTCGCCGACGGCTCCGAGGAAGAGGCTGCGCGGCTCACCGAGGAACTGGTCGCCGCAGGCACGTTCAAGACGCTGAACGACGAGAAGAAGTCGAACTCGTACCTCGCGCTGTCCGACCCGTCGGATGTGGCCCGGGTGGAGTCGCGGACCTTCATCTGTACCGAGCGGGAAATCGACGCGGGGCCCACCAACAACTGGATGGACCCGGCCGACATGCGCGGTCTCATGACCGACCTGTACCGGGGGAGCATGCGTGGCCGCACCATGTTCGTGGTGCCGTTCTGCATGGGACCGTTGGACGCCGAGGACCCCAAGCTCGGAGTGGAGATCACCGACTCCGAGTACGTCGTCATCTCGATGCGCACCATGACGCGGATGGGACAGGCCGCACTGGACAAGATGGGCACCGACGGCTTCTTCGTCAAGGCGCTGCACTCGCTGGGCGCGCCGCTGGAGCAAGGCCAGGACGACGTGCCATGGCCGTGCAACGACACCAAGTACATCAGCCACTTTCCCGAGACCCGCGAGATCTGGAGCTACGGCTCGGGTTACGGCGGCAACGCGCTGCTGGGCAAGAAGTGCTATTCCCTGCGGATCGCGTCGGCGATGGCCCACGACGAGGGCTGGCTCGCCGAGCACATGCTGATCGTCAAGCTGATCTCCCCGGAGAACAAGGCGTACTTCATCGCCGCGGCGTTCCCGTCGGCGTGCGGCAAGACCAATCTGGCGATGCTGCAACCCACGATCCCCGGCTGGCGTGCCGAGACGGTCGGTGACGACATCGCGTGGATGCGGTTCGGCAAGGACGGTCGCCTGTACGCGACGAACCCGGAGTTCGGCTTCTTCGGAGTCGCGCCCGGCACCAACTGGAGTTCGAACCCCAACGCCATGAAGACGATCGAAGAGGGCAACACCGTCTTCACCAACGTCGCGCTGACCGATGACGACGACGTGTGGTGGGAGGGCCTGGAGGGCGACCCGCAGCACCTGATCGACTGGAAGGGCCGCGACTGGACGCCCGAGTCCGACGAGAAGGCCGCCCACCCCAACTCGCGCTACTGCACCCCGATTTCGCAGTGCCCGACGCTGGCGCCCGAGTGGGACGACCCGCAGGGCGTGCCGATCTCGGCGATCTTGTTCGGCGGCCGCCGCAAGACGACGGTGCCGCTGATCACCGAGGCGCGTGACTGGCAGCACGGCGTGTTCATCGGCGCCACCCTCGGTTCGGAGCAGACGGCAGCCGCGGAGGGCAAGGTCGGCACGGTCCGTCGCGACCCGATGGCGATGCTGCCGTTCCTCGGCTACAACGTGGGCGACTACTTCCAGCACTGGATCAACATCGGTAAGAACGCCGACGAGTCCAAGATGCCGAAGGTGTTCTTCGTCAACTGGTTCCGCCGCGGCGGCGACGGTCGTTTCCTGTGGCCGGGCTTCGGCGAGAACAGCCGCGTACTCAAGTGGGCGATCGAGCGCATCGAGCACAAGGCCGACGGCAAGACCACGCCGATCGGTATCGTGCCGACCGCAGCCGACCTGGATCTCGAGGGCCTGGACGTAGATTCTGCGGACGTGGACGAGGCGCTCGCGGTCAACGCCGACGAGTGGCGCAAGGAACTGCCGCTGATCGAGGAGTGGTTCGAGTTCGTGGGTGAGAAGCTGCCGACGGGCATCAAGGACGAGTTCGACGCCCTGAAGCACCGCCTGGCCGAGGCGGACTAGCCTCAGCCGACTATCCGCGAGCGTGGGCTTTCACGCACGCTCGTGACTACATCAGCGCACGGGCCAAGTCGATCCGCTCGAGTGCGTATTTCGCCATCTCGGCGTTGGACATGGCTTCACCTGTGCGGCCGAGTGATTCGTACACCTCGTCGCCGAGTACTTCGCGCAGGTGGCTGATGGTGATGTCCATCTCGGGAATCGAGGTCCGGGTGAGAAGCGTCGTCGAATACCCGCTGATGATGGCGGCGGGTTCGTGGTGTCCGAGCCGGTCGAAGACGTTGGCGAGGATGCCAACGGGACGCGCAGGTGAAGGAAGCTGCCCGCGTCGCTGAACTGGCGGATGGCCAGGGCCAGGTAGTCGGACGCATCCGTCGGCTCGCCGTATCGGTCAGGTCGCTGTCGCTGCCGGTCGCAAGCTGCGCCAGGGTGCCTGGAAAGTGCGACGCGATCAGTCGATTCCGCTGTCTTGAGCGACCGTCATACCTTGGCGATGTGCGTCGTAGGCGGCGACACCGTCGACGTAACGGTAAGCAAGGCCCCGCGCGAGAAGTGCATACGCGAGCAGGGCGGGATTGGCAGCGGCCTCGGCAACAGTTTGCAAGCTTTCCAACATCGCGACGGCCTCTGTCGGTGGCGCCGGTGATCGCTAATCCCATGACCAGGAATGCCTGGGCAAGGCCATGATTGGCCGGTTCTCGTCCGAGGATGTTGCGGCACAACTTAACCCACTCATCGGGCTCTCCCGACGCGGCATAGGTACCGCTGAATGCGACTCCGAACTCGTATGGCACCTTGTCGAAATGTTTGCTTTCGATGGCCGGCCCGCCGGCTTTGGCATAGCCGACGGAGTCGTCGACCCTTCCGCGCGCATAGCACATCGCCGCCACCACGTAGATCTGCGGCAGACGCCGGTGGTCGACAGCCCGCGCGGCATCGATGAGTTCCTCGGCCCAACCCACGGGTTCGTACTGTTCATTCCAGATGCCGAGAAACCCTGCGTAGCAGACGATGTCGGAGGCGGTGTCGAGGTCGTCGCGGTCTGCGGCCCGCCGGAATGCACCGCGCAGATTCGCGAACTCGACAGCCAACCATTCGTAGGCTTGCCGTTGGCGGGGCCCGTCCCACAGCGCCATGACATCGGGACTCCGACCGGCGAAGTATCGGGCGTGTGCGCTGCGCGCCTGATCGCTCCCACCGGTCTGGACAAGTTGCTCCCCGGCGAACTGACGGATGGTCTCCAGCATCGAGAACCTGGTTCGTCCAGATGACGAGTCGGCCACCAGAAGCGACTTGCGTACGAGCGAATCGAGCAGATCCAAGGTGGCGAACTCGTCGTCAAGACCGGCCACCGCATGCGCACCTGGGAGGTCAAAGCCGCGCGAATACGGAACACCTTGCCAGCAAGTACTTTTCGGCATCATCAAGCAAGTCATATGACCACTGCACCGCGTGGCGCAGCGTCTGGTGACGTTCCGGTCCGCGTCGCGCGCCGACGAGCAGCCGGAACCGGCCGTGCAAACGATCCCGCACCTCGATGACGGCCATCGACAGAAGTCGTGATGCGGCCAGCTCTATGGCCTGGGGTATCCCGTCGAGCCGGCGGCAGATCTCCACCACCGCGTCGTTGTCTTCGATCAATGAGATGCCAGGCACGACAGCCTGAGCACGCTCCGATCACCGGAGATGCCATCGTAGGTCGGCCGGCGTGGCCGACCTGCGGTTTATGCGCTCTTGACGCTCGTCAAGTTGTGGTGCGGGGCGATCCGCCGGTGAACGGGGCGAGCATCATCGAGGATCAGCTCGGCCGCGCGCGCCGCCATTGCCATGGTCGGCCCATTGGGATTGCCCGACACCATCGTCGGCACGATCGAGCAGTCCATCACCCGCAGGCCGTCGATGCCGCGGACGCGCAGTCGGTCGTCGACGATGTCGTCGTCGTCCGGCCCCATAGCGCAGGTGCCCATCGCATGGAAACCCGTCGCGTGATAGCCCGTCGAGGCGTTGTCCAGCGCCGCATCGATCAGTTCGTCGTCGGTCTGGGCATCGAGTCCCGGCAGCATTTCGTGACCGATGCGTTCGGCGATCGGCGACTGGAGAAACAACCTGCGCATCGTGCGCAGGACGTCGGCACCCGTCCGTCGGTCGTATTCGCTGGTCAAAAAGTTCGGGTCCACCACGAGCGGGGCATCGGGGTCCGGCGAGGTGATCCATACGCTGCCCTCTGACGTTGCCCGCAGGACCTCGCCCATAGCGCATATTCCAGGAAGCCGCTCGACCGCGGATCCTCCGCGCTTGACCGCTTTCAACGTGATCGGAGCGACCAGCATCTGCCCGTCCACCCGGTCCAGATGGGGCTGCGTCTTGAAGATGGCGAGGACTTCGCCTCCGCCCGGCCGTGCCAGCGGACCGTCGCCGTTTGCCAGGTACTTCATCGCCGTGCGTGCTTTGGCCGTCAGCGTGGACAGGCTGCGGTTGTGCCCGAGGTCGTCCATGAGCCGGTACGTGTTGACCATGCACCGGTGCTCGCGCATCCGACGCCCAACGTTGTCGCGCTCGAGATAAATCGGAACGCCGGCGCCGGCGAGGACCTCCCGCGGTCCAATCCCCGACAGCTGCAAGAGCTTTGGTGATGCGAGAGCACCCAGCGAGACGATGACCTCACGCCGCGCACGCACCTCGTGATCGCCGACGCCGCTGCGCAGCACCACGCCGGTGGCTCGGCCGTGCTCCAGGACCAGCCGTAGGGCGACAGTCCTGGAGAGGACGTGCAGATTCGGTCGGCGCCGAATCGGATTGAGAAACGCCGTGGCGGCGCTGACTCGCCGGCCGTCGCGAATGGTGGCCATCGAGAAGCCGATCCGTTCTTCATCGGATTCGTTGATGTCCTGCATGGGGCGCAGTCCCAGTCGGGTTCCCGCGGTGATCAGTTCTGAGCACAGCACGTCGGGGTCGCTCGCGGTGGTGACGCTCAGTTCGCCGCCGTTGCCACGCGTCGGCGACGCGCCGAACTGGTTGTCTTCGATGGACTTGAAGACGGGCAGCATGTCGTCCCATCCCCAGCCGGTGTTGCCCCGCCGTTCGAGGTCGTCGTAATCGGCGCGGCCGCCGCGGTTGTACACGAGGCCGTTGATGGCGCTGGAACCGCCGATCACCTTGCCGCGTGGCCAGATTTCGGTCGTGCCGTTCGGGCCGAATGGCCGCGTCCGGTAGTGCCACGCGTAACGCTCGCTCGCCAGAAGGCGCCCGCTGATCTTGGGCACGTGCAGATACGGGTTCCGCGCCGCGCCACCCGCCTCGACGAGCAGCACCTCGTTGGCAGGGTTCGCCGACAGGCGATTCGCCAGCACACACCCCGCCGATCCGGCCCCGAGGATGATGTAGTCGAACCTCATCATCACGCCTCCAGACTTTGCTGACTATTAACCAGCAATATAACAATGGCGACAGATGATTACCATTGGTAGCTGAAAATCGCCCTCATAACGAATTATCGCAATGAGTGCCAAATTAGCCAGTGGGCTATCGATCGGGGGATGCCCGACCCAATTGACACCTGTCAAATCGCGGCGCCGTAAAGTCGGCCCATGCAGACACGTGCACACGCCGTGGCCGTTCCCGACAAGCCGGCCGTGATCATGCACCCGGCCGGGACGGTGGTGACATTCGGCGAGCTCGAGAAGCGCGCCAACCGGCTGGCTCACTTCTTCCGGAACGCAGGTCTCGTCGAGGGCGACTCGGTCGCCATCTTGATGGAGAACAACGAGCACTTCCACACCGTGATGTGGGCGGCGCGACGCAGCGGTCTGTATTACGTCCCGATCAACACGCACCTGACGTCGGCCGAAGCGGCCTACATCATCGACAACAGCAGTGCCAAGGCGGTCATCGGCTCTGCGGCGACGCGCAAGACGCTCGGGGGTCTGGCCGCAGAGTTGCGCAACGGCGTGCCCGAACTGCTCATCGTCACCGACGACACCATGGACGGATGGCATCGCTACCCCGAATGCGTTGCCGATCAACCGGATACACCCATTGCTGACGAGATCGAGGGCGACCTGCTGCAGTACTCATCAGGGACAACTGGGCGTCCGAAAGGAATCAAGAGGGAGCTTCCGCACCTGCCGCCGGCGGAGGCGCCGGGCATGATGTCGGGGCTCGTCGGGGTCTGGATGGACCCCGAGGCGGTCTACCTCAGCCCGGCTCCGCTGTATCACACAGCGCCCTCGGTGTGGTCGATGACGATTCAGGGCGCGGGCATCACGACGGTCGTGATGGACAAGTTCGACGCCGAGGGCTGCCTCGATGCGATTGCGCGCAACAAGGTGACGCACGGCCAGTTCGTGCCTGCCATGTTCACGCGGATGCTCAAGCTTCCCGAGGAGGTCCGCAATTCCTACGACCTCTCGAGCCTGAAACGGGTCATGCACGCCGCGGCGGCGTGCCCTGTCGAGATCAAACAGCAGATGATCGACTGGTGGGGTCCGATCGTCGACGAGTACTACGCCTCGTCCGAGGCCATCGGCTCGACACTGATCACCGCGGAGGACTGGCTGGCGCATCCGGGTTCGGTCGGCAAGTCGATGATGAGCGCCCTGCACATTCTCGATGAGGACGGTAACGAGTTGCCGCCGGGCCAGGCCGGTGACATCTACTTCGAGGGCGGCCACGACTTCGAGTACCTCAACGACCCGGAGAAGACGGCGAAGTCACGCGACAAGCACGGCTGGAAGACCGTGGGCGACATCGGCTATCTCGACGAGGAGGGCTATCTGTACCTCACCGACCGGCGCCACCACATGATCATTTCCGGCGGGGTGAACGTCTACCCCCAGGAAGCAGAGAACATGCTGGTCACCCATCCCAGGGTGATGGACGCCGCGGTCTTCGGAATCCCGGACGACGAGATGGGCCAAAGCGTGAAGGGAGTCGTGCAGACCGTCGATCCCGCCCACGCCACCGAGGGTTTCGCCGAGGAACTACTGGACTGGCTGCGGGGGAGACTGGCGCACTACAAATGCCCGCGGTCGATCTCGTTCGAGGCGCAACTGCCGCGGACGGAAACCGGCAAGCTGTACAAACAGGAGCTGATGAAGAAGTACTCGTGATCGTGCTCGCGGGCGGTGTGGTCATCGCCGTCGGATCGCCGTCCGACGAGGCCACTGTGACCCTGCCGACCAGGATTGCGAGGATCGCCGCGTCGTCACCGTGGATTCGGTACCCGAAGCCGTCGCCGATCTCACCGATCGATGCGCACGCCATCCGCTGGCCGCCGCGGTCTGCGACGACGTGCTGCGCGCATTCGATCCCGCGGCTGCGGCGTTCGCCGGGGTGATCACCGAGTCTCTCGCGTATTTCCACCTGCAGTCCGGACCGGAATTCGCGCGCTGGCTCGCGGAGCGGGGACCGGCCAGTGTGCCCGAAGTCTGCGACCCGGTGCAGGCCGACCGCGACGGCGACCGTCTGAACGTCCGATTCAACCGGCCGCAGCGCCACAACGCTTTCTCCACAGACGCCCGCGCCGCACTGCTCGAGGCGCTGGAGGTGGCGCCTCGACTCTTCTGTCACCGAGGTCGTGCTGTCGGGCAACGGCCCGTCGTTCTGCAGTGGCGGGGACCTCGCCGAGTGCGGCACGTTCACCGATCCGGCCGCCGCGCATCTGGCCCGCACCAGACACCGCCCCGCCCTGGTGCTCGACGAACTGACCGGCCGGCTGGGCCGGGCCTGTCGGGCCGAGGTGCACGGCCGCGTGCTGGGCAGTGGGCTGGAGATGGCCGCCTACTGCGGATGGCTGCGCGCACGGCCCGACGCCGTGCTGGGTCTGCCCGAACTGAGCCTCGGCTTGATCCCCGGCGCCGGCGGCACCGTGAGCGTGACGCGGCGCATCGGTCGCTGGCGGACGGCGTATCTGGTGCTGTCCGGCCGGACCATCGACCCCGCGACGGCACTGTGGTGGGGCCTGATCGACGAGGTCGCCCCCGCCTGAGGCCCATCAGTGGCACGCTTGACCGCATGGGGTTGCCGAGCATGCGACCCACCGGCTGGTTTCAGGTGGCCTGGAGCGCCGACCTCGATGTCGGCGACGTCAAGGCGCTGCGCTACTTCGGCGCGGACCTGGTGATGTTCCGCGATCTCGACGGTGTGGTGCGCATCCTCGATGCGCACTGCCAGCACTTCGGCGCGGACATGTCGTACGGCGGTTGCGTCGTCGAAGGCGGGATCCAGTGCCCGTTCCACGGCTGGGTCTGGGGCGGCGACGACGGCCGCAATGTCCGCAATCCTTACGAGTCACATCCCGACGGAGACCTCAGGGTGCGGGCGTGGGCCGTCACCGAACTCAACGAATGCATCTATGTGTGGCACGACGCCGAAGACCGCCCACCCGGGTGGTTGGTCCCCGATGCCTGGCGGGAAATCAGCGGCGCCACCGATGTCTATTACTTCCGCCCCGTGGGCCCCGAGGAGAAGCAGTACTTCGCCGGGGTGACGGTGCATCCGCAGGTGGTCGTCGAAAGCTCGGTCGATCCCCAGCATTACCGCTTCGTCCATCGCGTCCCCGTCAGCCCAACGGTGCTGGCCGCCGTTGCCGGTAACTCCAGCTGGCACGCCACCATGCGCTTCGGCGCAGGCGAGCCCGTTGAAGTCTGTTGGTACGGAATCGGTTTGAGTCTTACCTGCGAGGACAACGGCGACGGAATGCAGATCGTGTCGGTCTGCCCCACACCGGTCGACGAGACCACAACCGATATCTTCGCCACCTATTGGGTCTCGGAAGACCTGGACTACGAGGACCGACTCGCCGCGGCGAAACAGAGTCTGCCCGCCGATATCGCCATCTGGTCGCACCAGCGGTACCTGGATCAGCCGGGTCTCGCGCCGTCGGAGTCCGACGATTTCGTCCGGTTGCGCGACTGGGCCAGGCGCTTCTACCCGCAGGTCGATCGTCACAGGGTCACCCTTTAGCCGGTTGTGCTTTCATGGCCGTGTGACCCAGGGCGCCGGACCGTCGACCGATCTCGAACACGCCACGGCCGAGTTCGTCGCGGTGCGGGGCCGGCTGTTCGGAATCGCCTACCGCATGCTCGGCAGTCGCTCAGAGGCCGAAGACATCGTCCAGGACACCTGGGTCCGATGGCAGACGTGTGATCGAAGCGCCGTGGTTGACCCACCCGCCTTCCTGGCGACCACGACCACGAGGTTGTGCATCAACGAATTGCAGTCCGCACGGGCGCGCCGCGAAACCTACATCGGCCCCTGGCTTCCCGAGCCCGTGGACACCGGCGCTGACCCGCTTTTGGGCGCCGAACGTGGCGAAGCGATGGAATTCGCCACCCTGATGCTGCTCGAGAAGCTCTCGCCGACCGAACGGGCCGCCTACGTCCTGCGTGAGGCGTTCGATTATCCGTACTGGCAGATCGCCGAGATTCTTCAGATGAAAGAGGACAATGCGCGGCAACTGGTCAGCCGCGCCCGGAAACACATCGGGGCGACACGCCGCCGAGCCGTCGACCCGGCCGAGCAGAAACGGTTGTTGGAGGCATTCGTTTCGGCGGCGCAGGCGGGTGACCTGTCCACCCTCGAGAAACTGTTGGCACAAGACGTGGTCAGCTACACCGATGGCAACGGGATGCGGGGCGCCTCCCGCATCCCCGTGCACGGCCGCTCGGTCGTGGCGAAGTTCGTCAAGGCATTCGCCCCCCATTTCTGGGTGGGTGCCACACTCACCTGGATTCAGGCCAACGGGCAACCTGCCGTGCTCATCTCGCGCGATGCCGAGGTGTATGCCTTCCTCACCGCCACCGTGGCCGATCACGAGATCGATCAGGTGATGTGGACCTTGAGTCCGGACAAGTTGCGTGCCATGTCGACGCCCTGAGTGGCGAACACCACGTCACAAAGACGCGTCCGGCGGTGTCTTGACTGATGAACGATCGTGAAAGGTTCATCATGGAAATCGAAATCAACGGCCACCCCGTGCATGCTTCGAGCCTGCGTCGAACGATGCGGTTGCTCGTGTTGGTTCTCGTTACGGGTGCGATCGCGGTGGCGATCGCCATCGACGCTCTGCTGGCGACAGCGCAGGCCGCCCCGGCGCGGCAAGCCGAGAGAGCAGCGCCGGCGGGTCCAGGATCGCTGGGTCTCTGCTTCATCTCGCCGGACCGGTCAGGCCTGGCGATCAAGGAGCTCACGGCCGCGGTGCGCGGTGCTGTCGATTGCGTCTAGTGTCTTGTCGTTGATTCGGTTGCGGTGGTTGGCGATGCGAGCAATTCAACGCCGATGTCCGAGCCTGGATCGACATCCGGGACGACGACAACTTATGACCCTATATCTCTGGACCAGGACCGCCGACCGAATTCCTCGCTCGCGACAACCTTGCCATCGTCTACCGCGGATGGCCCCGCGGCTGGTGATGACCGGCTTCGGTGATTGAAGCTAGACGGTATGGGTGACCCTCGGCGTTGAGTTGGGGATTGCGGGCCGGGGCCCCACTCACCCATGTTCGTGGGCTACCGAGTAGGGAGCGCCTGCTCGGTCTATCCGACAGTGGTGGGAGGCCCCGGTGTTCAGTGAGCGTAGGAGACCGGTGGGTGGGTTTCCTGGCGCGGCGCAAGCGGTCCACCGTGGCCAACGTTGCGATCGCTCGTGAACTGGCCGGCTGGTGCTGGTCGCTGGCGGTCATGGAGGACTGACCGTCACCTGATCTGCTTCCTCCCCCAGTTCGGTGGTCGCAACGCGTGGATCGACCCGCGACACAACTATGAGCAGACCCGCTCGGGTCGACGCTCGACACTAGACACGCGGATGCGATCCAGCCGAAACCCGTCCTGCCGTAGGCAAACACGCGTATATCAGTCTGACCGCGCGTTGCCAACGACACGCTCACCACACAGGCTCGCCGAGGAAGCAACGAGGCGCCGTCGGGATAGCTCCCCGACGGCGCCTCCCCATGCCCCCTTGACATGGTTCTCTACATATCAGTTGGGTGTGGGTGGTGGTTGGGGTTGGAAGGGTTGATACCACCACCAGTGGGCGCGTTCGCCGGTGGGTCCCGGATACGGTGGGACCGCGGGTGGGGGCTGGGTCGGGGGGCGGGCCAGCGACCCCGGGCTCAGGGTGCGGCCGGTGTTGTCGGTGACGCACAACTGGGCTGGGGGTCCGGTGATGGTGATATCGCCGCGGTGGTGCAGCCGGTGATGGTAGGGGCACAGCAGCGGCACCAGGTTGTCCAGCTCGGTGGGTCCGCCGTCTTCCCAATGCCACAGGTGATGCGCATGCAAACCCCGGGTGGCCGCACACCCGGGCACCGCGCAGCTGCGGTCGCGGTACTCCAGGGCGCGGCGCAGCCGGCGGCTGATCACCCGAGACGCCCGCCCGGCCCCGATCGGCGCCCCGGCGCGTTGGAACCACACCTCGCAGGTGGCATCACAGGTCAGGTAACGCCGGTCAGCAGCCGACAGCAGCGGACCCAGATGCAGCTGCGCCACCCGGTCGTGCACATCCACATGCACCACCACGGTGGTGTGCTGCCCGTGGGGGCGGGCCGCCGCCTCGGCGTCCCAGCCGGCATCGACCAGCCGCAGAAACGCCGCGCCGGTGGACGGGAGCGGCGGCCGCCGCCCGGACGCGTCGCCGCCGGCGGCGTGATCGCGTTTGCATTCGGCGACCAGCGCCTCACGATGAGACCCCAGGGCCGCGTCGAACTTCGCCGCCTCCAGATGCGGCAACGTGATCCGGTAATAGCAGAACTGCTCATCGGAGGTGGAGCTGATCGAAACCCGCGGCTCCGACTCCGGCTCCGGCTCGGGCTCGGGCTGCGGCTCGGGCTGCGGGTCGGGGTCGGGTTCGGGTGGGGGTTCGAGCTTGACCGCGGTGCGCAACTGCGACACCGAGGCGACACGGGCGAACTCCGCATAATGCTCATCAGAGCCATCGGCGGCGCCGCCGGCGATCACCCCGACCTGATCCAGCGACAGCCGACCCTCCCGCATCCCCTGCGCGCAGCGCGGAAACACCGGCAACCGGTGCGCGATGGCGGCGATCGTGGCGGCGTTGCCCGACGAGGCGCCCAGCTTCCAGGCCACCAACGCCGCGATCGACCGCGCCCCGGTCGACCCGCACAACCCGTCGTGGTCCAACTCCGCGACGATCTGCACAATGCGCCCATCAATGGCATTGCGCTGCCCCGCCAACTCCGACAACTCCCCGAACAACACCTCAACACGCTCGCCAGCCCGCACCACCGGCACCTCAAGCGAAGCGGTCGAAGACATAACCCCATCATCGCACCCAGGTCCGACAAATTCGGGCCACCCGAACCCGGCCGGGATCAGATGCCAACAGGCCCAACCTGATCGGCTATTAACCGCTGCGCCACAGCGTGATCAGTGCCATCAGCCAACTCTGCCATGGCCGGCCCGTGCGTCATCGGTCAACGCAATATTGGCGGCGCACAACACCCCGGCGAGCCTGGAACCCACCTGAAACGACAACCCACGACCCTACATCTGGACCAGGACCGCCGACCAAATACTCGAATCAATCGGCAACTACTGCACCCGACGACTCAGGACACTAGCCAGAACGACGCAACGTGACACGGTAGGTGTACTGCTCGGGCAGGAAGTGGCTGACCGCCAACTCCACCGGCCGACCGCTCGTGTCGGAATACAGCCGGTCCACGCGCAGCATCGGATGGCCGGGCGCGCATCCCACGGCGGCGGCGACCGCCGTGTCCGCCGCCGCGACCGTGATCGATTGCGCGGCTTCGGCAATCGGGTCGATGAGGCGTGGTTCGAGCAGCCCGATGACCGTGTGGGTGCCCTTGGCGCCATCGGCCAGTTCGGCCATCGGCAGCGCCGCCTGGGCGACCGCTGGAGGAAGGTGCACTGTCGTCATCACGAAGGGCACCCCGTCGTGGCAGCGCCGGAACACCACCGAATACACGATGTCGTCGGCGAGCCGTAGCCGGCTCGCGACGTCGACGTCCACCCGTCGACGCAGACCCGACGACACCTCCATGGTGGTGTCGTCGGACAGGCTCATCAGATCCTCGATGGATCCGAGCTGCCGCAGGTATCTCGGTTCGCTGGCGTAGGTGCCGCGACCAGGCACGCGGTAGACCACACCCTCGGCAACCAGATCCTGAAAGGCCCGCCGCACCGTCTGTCGCGACAGGCCATGTCGCGCAACGAGTTCCGACTCTGTGGGCAGCCGGCTGCCGTCTCTGTATCGGCCCGCCGTGATCTCTTCGCGCAACCGTTCTCGAAGTGTCCGGTACGCCGGCTCCGTCTTCATGTCAGATTCCGCCCCGCGCGACGAGTTGTCCAGCGATCACGTTGCGCTGGATCTCGTTGGTGCCCTCGCCGACGATCATCAGAGGCGCGTCCCGGAAGTAGCGTTCCACGTCGAATTCGGTGGAATACCCGTAGCCACCGTGTATCCGGACGGCATTGAGTGCTATCTCCATGGCCACCTCCGACGCGAACAGCTTGGCCATGCCGGCCTCCATATCGCAGCGCTCGCCGCTGTCGTACCGCTCGGCGGCGTACAGGGTGAGCTGGCGGGCCGCGGTCAGCTTCGTGGCCATGTCGGCGAGATAGTGGCCGACGGCCTGATGCTTCCAGATCGGCTGACCGAAGCTCTCCCTGTCCTGGGCGTAACGCAGCGAATCCTCGAGCGCCGCGGCACCGACCCCCAGGGCCCGGGAGGCAACCTGAATCCGGCCCGTCTCAAGCCCTTTCATCATCTGGGCGAAACCCTTGCCGGGCTCACCGCCCAAGATCGCCGAGGAGGGCACCCGACAGTCGTCGAACGTCAGCTCGCAAGACTCGACGCCCTTGTAACCCAGCTTGGCCAGGTCCTGGGACACGGTCAGTCCTTTCGTGTGTTCGACGAGGAGCACCGAGATTCCTTTGTGTGCAGGCTGAGCCGACGGATCGGTTTTGCAGAGCAGCGCGATCAGCCCGGACCGGCGGGCATTGCTGATCCACGTCTTGGACCCGTTGATCACCAGATCGTCACCGGACGGCAGCGCGGTCGTCTTCATGTTCTGAAGGTCCGAACCACCACCCGGTTCGGTCAGCGCCATGGTGGCGCGCACCTCGCCGGTCGCCAGTGCGGGCAGATACCGGCGCTTCTGTTCCTCGGTGCCGAAGAGGGTCAGCAGCTTGGCCACCACGGTGTGGCCGCCCATCGCACCGGCCAGGCTCATCCAACCGCGGGAGAGTTCCTGCGTGACGAAGACGTAGCACGGCATCGACACCGGCGAGCCACCGTAAGACTCGGGGATCGCCAGGCCATAGACGCCGATCCGCTTCATCTGCTCGATCCAGTCCTCCGGATAGGAGTTGGCGTGCTCGACCTCGCACACGGTGGGCTTGACGTCGCGCTCGACGAACGCCCGAACCGTCTCGACCAGCAGGGCTTCTTCTTCGCTCAACTTCATCGCGTGGGGTACCTCGATCGCCAGAAATGTACGGCCATATCGACAACATTGACACGCCGTTGGTCACACTGCCAACATAGGCAGCTGTGACTTTGTCCGGCCATATTCTCGGTGGACCCTATTTCGACGACCTGGAGGTGGGCCAGGTGTTCGACTGGGCCCCCGCGATGACGCTGACGGCCGGCGCGGCCGCCGCGCACCAATCCATCATCGGCGACCGACTGCGACTCGCCCTGGACACCGAGTTGGCCGTGGCCGTGACGGGCGCGCCGGGTCCGCTCGCACACCCCGCGCTGGTGTGCGATGTCGCCATCGGGCAGTCGACGCTGGCCACCCAGCGGGTAAAGGCCAACCTGTTCTACCGGGGCCTGACCTTCCACCGCTTCCCGGTCATCGGCGACACGATCTTCACCCGCACCGAGGTGGTGGGGCTCAAGCAGAATTCGGTCAAACCCGGCCGCGCCCCGACCGGGTTGGCGGCGCTTCGGATGACCACCGTCGACGACCTCGGCCGGCTGGTGCTCGACTTCTATCGGTGCGCGATGCTGCCCCTGCGCCACGACACCGGGGAGACCGGTCGCCGCGACGATCTGTCCGCGGTGGGCGCCGAAGCCCCGCACGCGCCCGATCCGACCGCCGAATGGAGCGCCGAGGCGTACCGGGCCAAAGTACCCGGTGCGCACTTCGACTCGGGGGTTGCGGGCACCGTCCTGCACAGCACCGCCGACGTCGTGAGCAGCGCGCCAGAGCTGGCCCGGCTCACGCTGAACATCGCTGCTACCCACCATGATTCACGAGTCGGAGGCCAACGCCTGGTCTACGGGGGGCATACCATCGGGCTGGCACTGGCCCAGGCCACCAGGCTGCTGCCCAACCTCGTCACCGTGCTGGGCTGGCAGTCGTGCAACCACACCGGACCGGTGCACGAGGGCGACACCCTCTACAGCGAACTGCATGTCGACGGCGCGGTGCCGCTGCCCGAGGACCGCGGCGGAGTGCTCAAACTGCGGTCTCTGGTTCATGCGGTTTCAGACGGTGGCGAGCCGGATCGGCAGGTGCTCGATTGGCGGTTCACCGCCCTGCAGTTCTGAGCACAATGATGGGGTGACGTCGCTGGCCATTCCCGCTGCGGTGCGCTCCAGCGCCCAGCGGGCGTCAGGGTGGCCGCCGACCAGATCCTGACCGGCCGCGCAACGATGCTCGGGCTGTCGCCGCGCGGCCGGGTCTCCGCCGGCCAGGCGAGCCGGCTGATGCGCTGCTGCGCGCCGGCGTTTCGGTCGCGCTGTCCACCGACATGCCCTTCGGTGAGAGCGATCCATGGGCGGCGATGCGTGCGGCGGTCAGCCGGACCACCACCGGCGGCGTCGTGCTGAACGCCGGCGAATGTGTCTCGGCGCGCGACGCTTTGACGATGTTCTTCGGCGCACCGGATCGGCCCGTGCGAATCAGGAGCGTCGCGCCCGGCCAGCCGGGTGAGCTGTGCGTACTGTCGGCACCGCCGGAACAGGTGCTGGCGGAGCTGGACTCGGACATGGTCGCGGCCACAGTCGTCGCCGGCGAGGTGGTCTTCCGGCGGGAGTGATTCTTTCTGTGTGAGCCCGTTGACGGAAACAACCCGCACCACCTAGAGTCTGATTTGCAGACACTATTTCTACATTACGGAAGATGGTCATTCACCAGCAGAACAGGGAGAAAGCAGTGCGTATCCGACACCTTGGAATCGTGGTCCAGGACCTCGAGCGGACCGCCGAGTTCTACGAGAACGTGCTGGGCTTCAAGCGTCTGGGAGACGCCCGAACGCCTGGCCACTACCCCGGCAAGGCACTCGACCTCAGCGATGGCGAGGTGAATTACTCGCTCCTGCAGCCCAATCCGGACATCCAGCGGTCAGACTGGACGTACGGAGCGATGGGCCCCAACCACATCGGTGTGACGATCGAGGACACTGGATCCGTCGTCACGGCGCTGAAGGACCGGGGAATCGAGGTATACGGTGCGGAAGCCGCCGACCCACCACGGTTCTTCAAGTTCCGCGATCCGGACGGTGTCGAGGTCGATGTCGCCACGCCAGAGCGTGGCTGGAAGTTCTGACAGAAGCGAGCCCCGGCCCAGATCCATCTGGGCCGGCGCTCGACTGACCCAGTGACCCGCCTAGCGGAGCGTTCACTCCCGCCGCTGTGGCTCGTCGGCACCGTCACCAGCATCTTCCTGTTGCAGGTGGCGGTCACGCTGGCGCGCCCGGTGTCCACCTACCGGCTGCTGGCCCTCGGCGCCGACGGCACCACCCTCGGTCTGACAGCCGCGTGCTTCGCCGTGCCGCCGATGCTGCTGGCAGTCGGCTTCGGCCGCTGGACCGAGCGGCACCACCCCGCCATCCTGATGGTGCTCGGCTTCATCATCGCCGCCGTCGGTGCCTTCGCGCTCGTGTTCGTCGAGGCGATCCCGGTCTTCGCCCTCGCCACCACGGCGCTCGGCATCGGGCACATGTCGGCGACCATCGGAGGCCAGAGCATCATGGCCCAGGCGCAGAGTTCACTCGCGCGCATCAGCAGGTTCGGCACGCTCACCACGATTTCGGCACTGGGCCAGATCGTCGGGCCCGTCCTCGGCGGCTTGATCATCGGCCACACCGACAGCCCCAGCCTCGGCTCGACGTCGTCTGGTCTTCTCGTCGCGGCCTGGGTGTTCGTCGGTGGTCTGCCCGCCGCCGTGCTGGCGATGCGCACGACGATCCAGAAGTCGACGGTGCGGACCGGTCGTGCGGAGCGGGTGTGGAGTCTGTTGCGCCTGCGCGGGATGCCCGCCGCCCTGATGACGAGCTTCTCCGCGAAGGGCGGCAACGACCTTCTCCTCGTCTATGTGCCGCTGCTCGGCGCCTCCGTCGGGCTGACGTCCTCCCAGGTGGGCATCCTGCTGGGTATCAGCTCCGGCGGAGCGCTGCTGGCCCGCGCGGCAACCCCGTTGTTCGTCCGCCGGATCCCGAGCGTGAACCTGACCGTGGTCGCCACGGTCGTCGCGGCGATGTGCCTTCTGATCGTGGCGCTGAGCCACAACCTGACGCCGATGATGCTGGCGATGTCGGTGCTCGGCTTCGCCCTCGGCCTGACGCAGACGACGACCATGGACTGGGTCGTCGATCTGGTGGGCGACACCAGCCGCGGCTCCGCGCTCGGGTTGCGGGTGGCGACCAACCGCGTCGGGCAGACCTTCATCCTCGCCGCGGCCGGCGCCGCATCGCAGTGGTTCGGGGTCGAGACGGCCTTCGCACTGCTGGCGGCCGTCATGCTCACGACGGCGGGCGCCGGCGCACTCAGCGCCAGGCGCAAACCTCAATCGGACGGCGCTTGAGCGGTCACCTGTGATTCGGGGGTCTTGGCGACGGTCTGGATCATCAAGTCCGCGATGTGGGGGATCCGTTGCGAGCTGAGGCGACTCGTCGGTGCCGCAACCGCGATCGCCGCCGGGCGTCCGACGAAATCCCGGAATGCGACAGCGACGGAGCCGACGTCGTCCTCCGTCTCGCCTGCGTTGAGGGCGTATCCGCGCGCCCGCGCCTTCGACACCTCTTTGAGCAGCTTGGCCTGGGTGGTGATGGAGCGCTCCGTACGGGCGGCGAACGGCTCGGCGGATGCCGGGTAGAGTTCGGCCACCTGCTGGTCGGTCATCAGCGACAGCAGCGCCTTGCCCAGCGACGTGCAGTGCGCGGGCACCAATGTGCCCGTGCGGGCGACCACCCGCAGCGCGCGTTCGGATTCCACGGCGTCGACATACCGCACCTGGTTGCCCTCGAGGACACCGAGGTGAACGGTCTCACCGAGCTCGGCGGACAACTCCTCCATCATCGGCCGGGCCTGCTCCCGGACGTTCAGCGAACCGACGACGGCCAGCCCCACCTCGACCAGTGCCGGGCCGGCGATGTACGCGCGGGTGACCGGTTCCTGCTGGACGAAGCCGTGGTGGGCCAGCATCGCGAGTAGTCGGTGGGCCGTCGAGTGCGCGACACCGAGGTACTTGCAGGCGTCGGTGAGCCGGACCCGCGGCTGCTCCCGAAACAGCAGCAGCAACAACAACGCGTTGTTGACCGACGCAATCGGATAGGCCGGGCCAGTTTCGCTCTCCGGTCGCATCTTCTGCATAGAAGAATGGTACCGGCCCTTTTTCGCCTAGGCTTTGCTACTGCGAGACCGGTATCGAGGCGGTGAAAGTGACGCTTGACACATCGGGACTGTCCTCATAGGTTTTCTCACAGCAGAAGAACTTTCCATCTTGAAGACATCGCCCTGAAAGGGACCGCATGGATCAAGACACGGACCGGCGCCTCGTCGCGGACGTCGCCGCTGAACCCCCGGCTCCGCGCAGCCCCGCGGTGGCCGATCAGGAACCCGCCCAGGAGCCCGTCGTGGCCGAAGACGACACACTCGGCCAGGATCCCGACACAGCCGTCGACGAGAAGGCCGCCGTTGAGAAGGACGCCGTTGAGAAGGACGATGCCCACGACGTGCGGGTGACCCGTCGCGTCCACGTCGTGCTCGGCATCGTGATCGCCGCGGTCAGCGCATGGCTGCTCTATATGAGCAGAACCGACCTGGCATTCCGCGGCGCCAACAACGAGCCGGGGCCCGGTTACCTACCAGTGCTGCTGACCATCTGCCTGATCGGGCTCGGTCTGGCGCTGTCGGCCGTGTGGTTGTGGGGACCGCGCGCCCGCCGGGGAGATGCGCCCACCCTCTCGCTGTCGCCCAGTGGCATGGGCCGCGCACTGCTGGTGTGGTTCGCGCTCGTGGTCTGTGCATTCTTGATCGAGCCGCTCGGCTTCCTGGTGGCGGGCGAGGTCCTGGTCCTGCTCGTGATCATCGTGGTCGAGCGGATCCGATCCATTCCCCTGATCATCACGCTGCTGTTGCTTCCGCCTGCCATGTACTTCCTGTTCGACACCCTGCTCGAGGTTCAACTTCCAGGAGGAACCCTGTGGTACTGAACGACTTTCGTGAATCCGGCGGTGCGGGAGCCCGCCGGTGAACGCGGTTGACGGCCTGCTGCACGGGTTGCAAGCCGCGATCACGCCGACGAACCTGCTCTGGCTCCTGGTCGGCTGCCTGCTCGGCACGCTCGTCGGCATCCTTCCCGGCCTCGGGCCGCCGGCGACGATCGCGATCCTGCTACCGCTGGCCACCGGGTTCGAGCCGGCGACCGGCCTGATCATGATGGCCGGTATCTATTACGGCGCCAAGTACGGCGGTTCGACCACCTCGATCCTGTTGAACATTCCCGGCGAGTCCTCGTCGGTCGTCACGTGTATCGACGGTTATGAGATGGCCAAGCAGGGCCGCGCCGGCAAGGCCCTCGGGATCGCCGCGATCGGTTCATTCGTGGCGGGCACGATCGGCGTGATCGGCCTGACCTTCCTCGCCCCGGTCGCGGCCGATGTCGCGGTCAACTTCGGTCCGCCGGAGTACTCGGCGTTGATGGTGTTCGCACTGCTGCTGGTGATCATGCTGGCGGGCGACTCGATGCTCAAGGGCTTCATCTCGATGTTCATCGGGCTGTTCCTGTCGACGATCGGGACGGATCTGTTCTCCGGTGAACAGCGTTTCACCGGCGGTCAGATCGAGCTGGCGGGCGGCATCGAGTTCATTGCCTTGAGCGTCGGCATCTTCGCCGTCGGCGAGGTACTGGTGAACATCGAGGACAAGACCGAGAAGAAGCTCTTCAAGGTCCCCAGCAAGATGCGGGAACTGCTGCCGTCCCGGCAAGACATCAGGAAGTCGACCCCGGCCATGTTGCAGGGGGGCATCGTCGGTTTCCTGATCGGGATCCTGCCCGGGGCGGGCTCCACGGTCGCCTCGTTCGTCTCGTACATCATCGCCAAGAAGACGTCCAAGACACCCGAGGAGTTCGGCCACGGCTCGATCGAAGGCGTCGCGGCCCCGGAGGCGGCGAACAACTCGGAGACCGGTGGCGCGATGGTGCCGCTGCTGACCATGGGTATTCCCGGATCAGGCACGGGCGCAGTGCTTCTCGGCGCGTTGGTGCTCTACGGGCTCAACCCGGGCCCGTTGCTCTTCCACGAACACGCCGACGTGGTGTGGCCGATTATCGCCAGCATGTACCTGGGCAACATCGCCCTGCTGGTGATGAACCTGCCCATGGTGCCGTTCTTCGCCAAGCTGCTGAACACGCCCTACAAGGTGCTGTACCCGGCGATCCTGCTGATCTCGGTGGTCGGCGTCTACAGCGTGAACTTCTCGATCTTCGACGTCGGTCTGCTGGTCGTGTTCGGGCTTCTCGGGTACGTCATGCGCAAGCTCGACATCCCGCCGGCCCCGCTGGTGCTGGCCTTCGTGCTCGGCCCGATCGCGGAGAACTCGATCCGGCAATCGCTGCTGCTCTCCGACAACAGCCCGATCATCTATCTCCAGCGGCCCATCTCGGCGGCGCTCATCGGGGTCGCGGTCCTGCTCCTGCTGCTGCTGACGTTCGGGCGGCGGACGCGCAAGGTGCGCGAGCAGGTAATCGAGATCGACGTATGACACCCGTGACTTCAACGATTTTCGGCAGGAAGGAAGCGGAGATGATCCGTATCAGGAAACTCGTCACCATCGTGGTCTCGGCGGTGGCACTCGTCGCGCTCGCGGCATGCGGGAGTGGAGGAGGGGGCGGCGGCAGCAAGAACGGCCCCGTCGAGGTTGTCACGCACAACGCCGTCGGCGGCGGAAGTGACGTGTTCACCCGCCAGATGATCAAGGTGATGTACGAGAACAAGATCATCGACACCAACTGGCCGGTCCGTAACGTGCCCGCCGGTGATTCGATCGGTGCGATGTCGTACATGATCGACAAGAAGGGCAACGCGGGCTTGATCGCTCAGGTGACACCCACCTGGCTGGCGACCCCGATGACCGTTTCCAATGCCAAGGTCAGCCTCGCGGACCTGACACCGATCACACTGGTCGCGACCGAGCCCCAGGTGATCGTCACGAACGCGAAGTCTCCGTTCAACTCGTTCGCCGACTTCGTCAACGCCGCCAAGGCCGCGCCCGACACCCTGGTCCAGGCCGGTGGCTCCAGCACCGCCAACGACGCGCTGACCCGGTTGGTATTGCAGGACACCCTGGGCGCCAAGTGGAAGTTCCTGTCGTTCGAGGACACCGGCTCCCGCATCACCGCGCTGCTGCGCAACGACGCGAACATCATGCTGGGCAGCGCGTCCGACGTCGCCGAACAGGTCAAGGCGGGCCAGCTCAAGGTCATCGCGGTGGTCGGCGACCAGAAGCTGGACACCTTCCCCGACGTCACCACCACCACAGCACAGGGCATCGATTCGTCGAAGGTGCCCGTCCAGTTCCGCGCCGTGATGGGTGCCCCGGACATGCCCGCGGACGCCGTGCAGCGCTACCAGGACGACCTGTCGAAGATGATCGAGACCGAAGACTGGAAGACCCTCGCCAAGGAAAACGGCCTGGTCACCCAGAACCTTCAGGATGACAAGCTGACGGCGTATCTGAAGGAACAGACCGACATCGTGGGCGGCCTGCTGGCAGGACTAGGCCTGAGGAAGGATCAGTGATCGGAACCGAAGCGACATCGGTCCTGGCGACGTTCGTCACTGAGCAGGAGTGCGAGCAGATCCCCGAACCCGTCATGCACGCGGCGCGCCGTGCGCTCGTCGACCACATCGGGGTCACGGTGGCCGGCTCGGCCGATGACGCCACCCGCCGGGCCCGCGCCGCGATCGCTGCCAGCGGAAGCGGCGGCAGTGCAACGGTTGTCGGGTCGCGAATGCGGGTCGCCGCACCGTTCGCCGCGTTTCTCAACGCGTTCGCATCACACGTGCTCGACCTCGATGACGTGTACAACCCGCCCGGCACCACGGTGCACGGCAGCTGCTCGGTGTGGCCCGCCATCCTGGCCGTCGCCGACAACCGGCCCGTCAGCGGCCGCGATGCGCTGGCCAGCTTCGCGCTGGGATTCGAGGTGGAGACCCGGGTGGCGCACGCCGCCGGCCAGACGCACTACGACGCCGGCTGGCACGTCACCGGTACCTCGGGGCATGTCGGGGCGGCCGCCGCGGCCGCCCGCACGATGGGCCTGGACCGCGAGCAGGTCGAACACGCGATGGCCGCAGGCGCCACCCAGGCGGCCGGGCTGCGAATCATGGCGGGCAGTGACCTCAAGAGCATGCATCCCGGCAAGGCCGCGATGGACGGCGTGCTGGCGGCCACCCTCGTCGAGCACCGGTTGACCGCCAGCCCGCGCGTGCTCGAAGGCGACTTCGGCTACCTCGCGGTGATGAGCACCGACCCCGCACCGGACCGGATCAGTACGGGCCTCGGCGAGACGTGGAATCTCACGTCCAACGGACACAAGCTCTATCCCAGTGGCTCGTTGACTCATCCGATGGTCGACGGCGTCATCGCCCTGGTCGCCGGCGAGGACGTCGCCGCCGGCGAGGTCACCGTGATCGACGTCCGGGTGTCGCCGCCCGCGGCGCGCTTCACCGACCTGCCCCGGCCCGGCACGCCTATGCAGGCCAAATTCAGCCTGCGGCACTGTGCGGCCGCGGCCGTGGTGTTCCGGCGGCTGGGCACCGAGGAGCTGTCCCGGGAGGTGCTGGGCCGGCCCGACGTCGTCGACCTGCGCGACCGGGTCAAAGTCGTCACCGACCCGGCGCTCGGAAAGCAGGACGCCGACGTCGAGATCACCTTGGCATCGGGGCGGACACTGTCCACCCAGGTGCGGGGAAACCGCGGTACGCCTGCCGCTCCCCTCGACGACGACGAGCTCGGCGCGAAGTTCCGTGAGCTGGTCGGTCCGGTGCTCGGCGCGGAGCGCACTGAGCGGCTGTTGGCAGCCTGCTGGCAGGTCGACGAGCTCGCCGACGTCTCGGTGCTACTCGGCCAGACCGTCCCGGACTGATGCCCGACGTCGCGCTGGTCACCGGGGCTGGAAGCGGCCTCGGGGCGATCGTCGCCCAACATCTTGCAGCCCAGGGTCTTACGATCGCTGTCAACACTCGCGCTCACACCGAGAAGGCGGACGCGGTGGCGGCGGCGATCCGGCTGGCCGGAGGCAAGGCCTTCGCCGTCACGGCCGACGTCACCGATCCGTCGGCCGTGCGGCGCATGTTCGACAGCGTCGCCGTGAAGGGCACGCTGCGTGTCCTGATCAACAACGCCTCCTACCGTCCCCGGCAACCATTCCAGACCATCACCGAGCAGGACTGGCACCAGGTTCATGCGGTCACGCTCGACGGCGCGTTCCGCTGCATTCGCTGCGCGCTGCCCACGCTCATCCCGGGTGGACGCATCGTCAACATCCTCGGTCGCAATGCGCTGGCGGGGGACCCTGAGCGCGTTCACCTTTCGGCGGCCAAGCACGGTCTGGTCGGCCTGACCCTGGCACTCGCGGCGGCCCTGCGCGCCGACGGAGTGGCCGTCAACGCGGTATCGCCCGGTGTCGACACTGAGGGCGAAGACCTGGACCGGTGCCGAAGCGCGATCGCCGCAGAGGTCTCGCGCCTGGCATTCGCCGACGCCGCCGAGTGCACCGGTACGGTGGTGCGAATCGACTGCGACGGCGCCGTCGTCAGCACTGCGCCTACGGCGTGGTGAGCGCCAGCATCGCGTCGACGTCGCCGGTATCCCGTAGCGCGAAAACGGTTTCGGCCAGCCTGGCGGCGCGGGCACTCCCCAGCACCGGATCGGCGAGCCCGTGGAACTTCTCGGTGAGCTCGTCATCGGTCAGCCTGTTGCCGGGCGTGCCGCGCGCATGATCAACCCAGGTTTGCACCGTCTCGCCGGAATCGGTGACCGCCTCGGCGCCGGCCTGCGTGTGCGAAACGGCGGCGTCGGCGACCACCTCGATGCGCGCCATCAGGTCCCGGACGTCGGTGCGCGCGACGGCGGAGTCGGAGAACTCGGCCTCGCCCGCCCTGCCGTCGACCAGCGCGATGGAACATGCGAACGTCACCGAGAATTTTCCTTCCAAACCTGTTCGGGGGTCAGTCTTTCCGGTCAGCTCGCGCACCAGCGGGTGCACGCGCAGCGTGATCTTCTCGATCCGTTCCGGCGTCAGCCCCCGGCGGACGGCCAGGTCGCGGACGGCGTCGATGGCGGGGTGGATCACCACGCCGCACGCGTAGGGTTTGACGCCGTTGTCGAAGATCTGCCACCGCTCGCCGAGGCCGTCGACGAGGTCGGCGGGGGTGCTGGCCGACGACATCACCGCGAACATGCCGCGCCGGCCCTGCAGCGGATCGGGCGCTCCGGTGAATCCGCCTGCGGCGAGCAGGCCCGCCCAGACACCGGCCGCCGCCGCGTGTCCGGCATGGAAGGGCTTGGTCATGGTGCCGAACTGCTCGCGGTGGCCGGCCGCCTGGGTCGCGGCGATGCTCAGACAGTGGGTGGCCGCGATCCCGCTCAGGCCGAGCAGCCGGACGGCAACAGTCGCCGACGCGAGCGCCCCGGTGGTGCCGGTCATGTGCCAGCCCGCGTCGTAGTGCTCTGGGTACAGCGCATTGCTCACCCGCGCCGACAACTCGTAACCCAGCGCGTGCGCCGCGAGCAGGTCGACACCCCCGGCGTCGCGCCACTCCGCCAGCGCTGTGCCCGCCGCGTAAAGGGGCGTGGTCGGATGGAGGATCGTCGGTACGTGGGTGTCGTCGAAATCCAGTGCATGGCAGGAGATCCCGTTGACCAACGCGGCGTCGGTGACCCGCAGCCGATCCGCGGTGCCGAGCGCCCTGGCCTGCGGATCGCCGCCGAGCAGAAGACACTGCTCCCTGGCGATCCGCGACGCGGGCTCCCCGGCACCCGCGACGGCGAGACCGAGATGGTCGAGCAGGCATCGGGTGCTCTCGTGCATGACCTCGTCGGGGATTTTGCCGGGCGCGGTCTGACACACGAAATCGAGCAGCGTGCGCGTCTCGGCGGAGGTCCGGTCGTCGTAGCTTTCCGCGGCGTCTCCCATGTAGTCTGTATAACAGAATTTCTTTCCGTATCACAGACTGGAGTCTGGCGGTGAGTGATCGATCATCGGTGAGCTCCGGTCTGGCCACCTTCGCCTCCGGCCTGACGGCCGATGATCTCCCTGACGACGTGGTCCATCAGGCGGTCCGTTGCCTCGTGGACTGGCTCGGCTGCGCCATCGCGGGATCCGCCACACCCGAGTGCGCAGCGGTCCGCGCGGGCATCGACGCGCTCGACCCGGGTGGTTCCCGCGCGGCGACGATCGTGGGCAGTCCGCAGCGCTGCTCGGTGGGTTACGCCGCGCTGGCGAACGGAATCGCCGCGCATGTGCTGGACTTCGACGACACGTTCAATCCGGACCGGACGACCATCCATGGCAGCGCACCCCTGTGGCCCGCCATCGTCGCCACCGGCGAGTTGATTCCGGTGTCGGGACTCCAGGCCGTGGCCGCCTTCGTCGCGGGTTTCGAAGTGCAGACGCGGGTGGCGATCGCCGCCGGGGCGGGACACTACGACGCCGGCTGGCATGTGACCGGCACGGTGGGACACATCGGCGCGGCGGCGGCCACCGCACGGTTGCTGGGCCTGTCGCCGGCGCAAACACTGGCGGCGCTCGGTACCGGTGCCACTCAGGCCGCGGGCATGAAGGTGGTCTACGGGTCGATGGGCAAGTCCCTGCACCCTGGGAAGGCGGCAATGGATGGGGTGCTCTCGGGTTTCCTTGCGCGCCACGGGTTCACTTCGAGCAGCCAGGCTATCGAGGGCCACCGCGGATTCCTGCACCTGTTCTCGCCGGATCCTGCCCCGGAGCGGGCACTCGAGGGCATCGGTGAGCTCTGGTGCCTGCCGCGCAATGGATTCAAGCCCTACGCGTGCGGCTCCCTGACGCATCCGCCGGCGCAGGCTCTCATCGAGATGCGCACCGAGCACAACCTCACCGCAGCCGACGTCGTTGCGGTCGACGCCTACGTCCACGATTACGTGAAGACGACGACGGGTCTGCGGGAACCCCGCACCGGACTGGAGGGCAAGTTCAGCATTTATCATGTGCTCTCGGTCGCACTGGCCGACGGCGCCGCCTTACTCGACCAGTTCACCGACGAGCGAGTGGCCGACCCGGAGCTGGGCCGGCTCCGACAGAAGGTGCATGTCCACGTCGACCCCGAGCAGACCAAGGACTCCGCCCGGGTGGTGCTGTCGCTGAGCGACGGCCGGACGCTCGAGCGCTACGTCGCCCACAACCTCGGCACCCCCGACAACCCGATGAGCGACGGGCAGCTCGAAGACAAGTTCTTCGCGTTGGCCGCGCCCGTGCTGGGCGAGGCCGTTGCGCAACGGCTCGTCGGGACGTGCTGGCGAATGCTCGACCTCGACGACATCAGCAGCCTGGCGGCGATGGCCGCGACGCCCAGCTAAGTACTGCGGAATATACTCAGCTTCGGTAGGTTGTGGTGATGGAGCACTTCACGTTCGGCAGCAACAACGGCCTGCGCGTCTCGGCGCTCGCACTCGGGACAGGAAGCCTCGGTTCCCGTTGGGGTTATGGCGCCGAGCCCGACGACATACCGCGGATCTTCGAGACGTTCGCCGAGGCGGGCGGCACGTTCATCGACACCGCGGCGAGCTATCAGGTCGGCGAGGCCGAGGAGAACCTCGGCGGCCTACTCGACGGCCGGCGCGATCAATTCACCGTGGCGACCAAGTTCGCGATCGGCGGACCCGAAGGAACCGGGGTGCTGCAGACCGGCAACGGCCGCCGCGCGATGTTCCGTTCGGTGGAGGCCAGCCTGCGCCGACTCGGCACCGACTACATCGACCTGCTGTGGGTGCACTTCCCCGACTTCGTCACCCCGTTGGACGAGATCGTCCGCGGACTCGACGATCTCGCCAGGTCCGGCAAGATCCTCTACGCGGGACTGTCCAACTTCCCGGCGTGGATGTCGGCGCGGGCGGCGACCCTGGCCGAGGTGCGCGGGCTGATCCCGATCTCGGGTGTACAGCTCGAGTACAGCCTCGTCGAACGCAGCGCCGACCGGGAGAACCTCCCGATGGCCGAGGCGATGGGTCTCGGCGCAGCGCTGTGGTCGCCGCTCGGCGGCGGGCTGTTGTCCGGAAAGTACCGGTCGGGCACCGCCGGCAGGCTGACCGACTGGAACCGGTTGGTGCACATCGAGGACGAGCAGGCCAAGACCGCAACGGTCGACGCGGTGATCGAGACCGCCGACGCACTCGGGGTACCTGCCGCGCAGGTCGCGGTGGCGTGGCTGCTCGAGCGGGGCAGGCGGTCATCCACCGGTGTGGTGCCGATCGTCGGCCCCCGGACCGCGGCGCAGACAGAGTCCTATCTCGCGGCGCTCGATGTCCGCCTCGATGACCGGCAGTACCGCCACCTCGACGAGGTCAGCCGCATCGACTTCGGGCAGCCGCACGCCGCGTTGGCTGCCCAGCCAACCGCCACTCTGGGCGGCGACGCGTCCGGATTCAGTCCGCCGCGGATTCCGGTGGCATAGCTCAGGCCGCCGCGGGTGCCAGTGCCTGCCGCAGCATCGCGCACTGGCTCTCGAAGAACTGTTGCGACACTTTGGCTTTCGGGACGATCCCGTCGAAACCGTGGAAGGCGCCCTCGACGACCTCGACCTCACACGTAACGCCGGCCGCGGTGAGCCGCTTCGCATAAGCCAGGTTCTCGTCGTGGAACAGGTCCAGCGTGCCCACTCCCATCCACGCGGGCGGCAACCCGGCGAGGTCAGCCCGTCGCGCCGGCACCGCCACGTCGCGGTCGGCGTCGCCCAGATAGGCCGACCAGCCGAACTTGTTGCTCGACTGGTTCCACAGTCGATGGCCCGGATTGTCCAGATCTTTCCGCTGGACCGTGCGGTCGTCGAGCATCGGGTAAACCAGTAACTGTGCGGCCGGTTCGATTTCGCCGCGGTCGCGGGTCCACAGCGCCAGGGCCGCCGCCAGGCAACCACCGGCGCTGGCACCGCCGATCGCCAGCCGGGTTGCGTCGACCGAGGGCAGTCGGGCCAGCCACTGCAGCACCTCGTAGCAGTCCTCGATCTGCGCGGGATAGTGATTTTCGGGCGCCATGCGGTACTCCACCGAGGCCACGGTGGCGCCGAGTGCCCGGGCGTAGCGGCGGCACAGCACGTCGTCCTGTGCAGCCTTCCCGATCACGAATCCGCCACCGTGGATCCAGACCATTCCGGGGGACCGATCCGAGGTACCGGTAGGACGGAACAGCCGAACCCCGACTCCCGATGCCAGCGTGAGCACCTCGACGTCCCTGGGCGTTCGCCGCCACAGCAGGCGCTCGGAGGCGCGAATGATCGGCACCGTCACCGGCGTGATGATCTGCTTGGGAATGCGCCCGGCGGCGCGCCGCAGATCGGGATGAAAATCCGGGGTTCTGGGCACCTGCCCAGTATTACGTCAGGTGCGTCTCGAAGGCCACCCGGTCCCCGCGGTAGAGGGCCCGGACCATCTCGATGGGCCGGCCGGCCGTGTCGACCGACGTCCGCCTCAGCAGCAGCATCGGCATCGCGGTCGTCGACTCCAACAGCGAGGCCTCGCGCGGCGACGGAAGCACGGTCTCGATACGTTCGACGGCCGAGCCGAACTCCACGCCCGTCGCGCGGACCGCTGCGTACAGCGAGGTCGCCGGGTCGAAGCTTTCGGTGAACGTGCCGAATCTGCTCTTGGGCAGGTGGGTGCTCTCCAGCCCGATCCGCTGACCATCGGCGAGGAGCACCCGCTCCAGGTGGATGACGGTGTCGCCGGTCGGAATCGACAGCGCCTCGGCCATCTCTGGCGTCGCCGGGATTTCCCCCCACGTCACCGGTATGCGTCCGGGCACGCGGCCGCGCTCGGCGGCGCCCTCGGTGTAGGACCGTAGCGACAGCGGCTGAACCAGTTTGGGCCGGGACACCACGGTGCCGCGTCCGCGCCGCTCGATGCGGCCCTCGACCAGCAGTTCGTGCAGCGCCTGCCGGACCGTCTCCCGGGACACGCCGAACCGGACGGCGAGTTCACGCTCGGGCGGCACCGGGTCGCCCTCGTCGAGGTCGGCGAGAATGTCGTCGACGGCCGTGCGAACCAGGTACGGCTTCGGTAGCCGCTCCTGCGCGCTCAACGCGAAATCCGTTGCGTGAGTACGTGTTCCGCAATACCCAAAACCTCGGAGATCGATGCGGCCGCACCGCCCGGTATCTTCGCGGCGTCGTCGTACCGGCGCAGCCGGATCGCGTCCGGCCACCAGGGATGGTCGACGAACTCCGAGTCGATCGCGGCGCCGCCCTGACGGTCGAGAGAGTGCACCGAGACCTCCGACAGCGTGCCGGCGTAGGCGGGATCGGTCGCCACCAGATAGCGCTTGGCCGCCACGTGCGCGCCCGCCAGCCAGCCGACCCGGTCGCCGAACCGTGGGACGAGCCAGTCCCGGGCGACGCGCTCATGCTCCGGTATCGAGACCGCGCCCAGCAACGGGCTGTGCGCGGCGTCGTGCAACGCGGCCGCCAGCACCAGTTCGTCGTCGGCCCCGTCGGTCAGCGCCTGGGCGGCAGCTTGGAGCGCATGGTCGAGTTCGTCGACGGCGTCTTCGTCCCAGACGCCGCGCAGCGAGTACAGCAGATTCTTCACGTCGTCGATCGCGAACACGCTGCGTACGATACCGCAATTGGTCTATACCAATTCTTAACCTGTTGTTCCGCAGCGCAACACCCGCTGGCAGCAGGGTTGTTGCGGGAAGTGGGAAAGGTCTACGAGATGCGTGTGACGATCGTCGGGGGCGGGGTTCTCGGCACCATGCACGCCCTGGAGGCGGTCCGCCGGGGTCATGACGTCGTACAGCTCGAACGCGAGGTCGAGGCGCGGGGGGCTACCGTCCGCAATTTCGGCCTGGTCTGGGTGTCGGGGCGCGCCCGCGGCGAACTGGCCGCCTCGCTGCGCTCCAGGGAGCTGTGGGAGGCACTCGGCACCGACATCCCGGCGGTGGGCTTTCGGGCCACCGGATCACTGACCCTTCTGCGCACCCCCCGCGAGGTGGCGGTGGCCGAAGAGGTGGTGGCGCGCGCCGACGCGCAGGGTCGTGGTTTCGCCCTGCTGGAAGCCGACCGCGCGCGGGCGCTGAACCCGGCACTGCGCGGCAAGTACCTGGGCGCGTTGCACTGTTCGTGGGACGCCGCCGTCGAATCACGGCAGGCGCTGCCGGCGATCCGTGAGCACCTGGCGCTGACCGGCAGGTACACGTTCCTGCCGGGTGTCGAGGCGAGGTCCGTCGCCGGCCTGCGGGTGACGGACGACCGGGGCGACGTTCATGACAGTGACCTGGTCGTGGTCTGTGTAGGCGCCGCACACAGCGGACTCGTTCGAGAGCTCGCGGCAGATCTGCCCGTGCGGCGAGTGCGACTGCAGATGATGCAGACCGCCCCGCTGGGTGAGGCATTGACGACGGCGATCGCCGACGGCGACAGCTTCCGCTACTACCCGGGATTCGCCGGACACGCCTTGAATGACCTGCGGCGCCACGAGCCACAGGATCCGGTGGCCGATGAGCACCGCATGCAGCTGCTCTGCGTACAGCGACTGCACGGGGGGCTGACGATCGGGGACACCCACGAATACCGCGAGCCGTTCCCGTTCGACGTCACCGAAGAGCCGTACGTTTACCTCGCCGAAACGGTCGAGCAGTTCCTCGGCCGCGCTCTGCCCCCGATCGTGCGGCGCTGGGCGGGCGTCTACAGCCAGTGCATCGACCCGGATGCGCTTGTGTGCCGAACATCGCCGGACGACGGCGTGTGGGTGGTCACCGGGCCGGGCGGGCGCGGCATGACCCTGGGACCCGTGATCGCCGAACAGTCGGCCGATCTGATGGGCCTGTAACCGACGGCGAGAGGAAATCTATGCAAAGTCGCACAATTCAGCTGGCGGTCATCGACATGGCCGGCACCACCGTGTCCGACGACGGACTCGTCGTCACCGCATTCGAGGCGGCCGCGACTGCCGCGGGCGTGCCGGAATCGGGTGAACAGCGCGACCGCGCCAGGCGGTATGTGCTCGAGACCATGGGACAGTCGAAGATCAGTGTGTTCCGGGCGCTCTTCGATGCCGAGGAGACGGCTCAGGCGGCGAACGCGGCCTTCGAGACCGCTTACGAGGCGCTGGTCGACGAGGGCCGGGCAAAGCCGATCGACGGTGCGGCACAGGCGATCACCCGCCTACGTGAAGCGGGAATCAGGGTGGCGCTGTCCACCGGGTTCAGCGGGGCCACCCAAGAGAAGTTGCTCGCCGCGCTGGGCTGGCAGTCGCTGGCGGATCTGGTCGTCGCCCCGGGCGGTGGCGTCCGGGGCCGGCCCTACCCCGACCTCATCCTCTCCGCCCTGATGCGCCTCGACATCGACGGCGTCGGCAATGTCGCCGTGCTCGGTGACACCAGCAGCGACGTGGAGAGCGCGCTGCGGGCCGGTGCGGCGGTGGCCGCCGGCGTGCTCACCGGCGCTCACGACGAGCAGCAGCTGCGCGCCGCCGGCGCCACGCATGTGGTCGCCACCGTAACGGAGTTCGCCGAGCTCATCCTGCACATCGCCAACTAGAGAAGGAAACATGCAGTTACGCAACACTCTCCGCGTCGCCGGCATCACTGTGATCGCTGCGGCCGCCGCCATGACGGCCGCCTGCGGCGGCACCGGGTCGTCCGGATCGGGTGGTGAGACGGTCACCGTCTACAGCGCCGACGGGCTCGCCAACTGGTACAAGAACCAGTTCGACAGGTTCACCAAGGACACCGGCATCGCTGTCAACGTCGTCGAGGCAGGCTCGGGTGAAGTGGTCTCGCGACTGGAAAAGGAGCAGTCCAACCCGCAGGCGGACCTCCTCGTGACGCTGCCCCCGTTCATCCAAAAGTCCGACACGTCGGGCCTTTTGGTGGCCAGTGGCGTCGACACCACCGGAATCGCCGCCGATCAGGTCTCGGCCAACTACGTGCCGATCGTCAACAATGCACTCAGCTTCATCGCCAGCCCGGGTGCCAAACCGCACCCCAAGACGTGGGACGACTTGCTGGCACCGCAGTACAAGGGCAAGGTGCAGTACTCCACGCCCGGTCAGGCCGGCGACGGCACCGCCGTGCTGGTTCTGCTGCAGCACCTGCGCGGCAAGCAGGGCGCGCTGGACTACCTCAGCAAGCTGCAGGCCAACAACGTTGGCCCGTCGTCGTCCACCGGAAAGCTGCAGCCCAAGGTCAACAACGGCGAACTGCTGGTCGCCAACGGGGACGTGCAGATGAACCTGGACTCGCTCAAGTCCGACGGCTCGAAGTTCGACATCTTCATCCCGGCTGAGCCGGACGGCAAGCGGACCACGATTTCCCTGCCGTATGTCGCGGGGGTGGCCAAGGGCGCGCCACACGAGGAATCCGCCAAGAAGCTGCTCACATTCCTGTTGTCGGACGACGTGCAGAAGACCGTCGAGCCCGATGCGCTCGGCATCCCGGTGCGTGACCAGATCCGCACCGCCGCTGCGGAATCCCCGGCGGCGAACACTCCGGCCGCCGTGCTCGACGGCGTCGAGGTGTGGGCGCCGGACTGGAACACCGTGCTCTCGGAGTTGGATGCCGACGTGGCGGCATACCAGAAGGCCACCGGGGGCTGACGACGTGACCGAAATCCGGCTGGGCCAGAAGCAGTCCGGCGCAAGGAAAGTCGCGCAGCAGGCGCAAAGCCCCACCCCGGCCATCACCTTTGACCGCGTCGGCGTGTCCTACGGGCGCGGTCAACGGGCGACCAGGGCGCTGGTCGACTTCAGTCTTCGGGTGGCGACGGGTGAGACGGTGGCGCTGCTCGGGCCGAGCGGATCGGGCAAATCGACCGCGCTCAACGCGCTCGCGGGGTTTGTCAGACCGACGACGGGCCGGGTCCGGCTGGCGGGCCGTGACGTCACGGAACTGCCGCCGGCCAAGCGGGGCATCGGGGTGGTGTTGCAGTCCTATGCGTTGTTCCCGCACATGCGGGTGGCCGACAACGTGGCGTTCGGCCTCAAGTCACATCGCGTCTCTCGGCGTGAGATCGGGTCACGGGTGGCCGAGGCGCTGGACATGGTGGGCATGGTCTCCCATGGAAAGCGTTTGCCCCGTGAGCTTTCGGGCGGTCAGCAGCAGCGGGTGGCGATCGCGCGCGCTCTGGCGATCCGGCCGAAGGTGTTGCTGCTCGACGAACCGTTGGCCGCGTTGGACGCGCAGCTGCGCCAGTCGACGCTCGCCGAGTTGCAGCGGCTGAAGGAGTCGCTGCCCGATACGGCGATGCTCTACGTCACCCACGATCAGGCGGAGGCGCTCGCGCTGGCCGACCGGATCGTCGTGATGAAGGACGCGCGACTGATGGACGTCGACACCGCCGACAACCTCTGGAAGCGCCCGCCGACCAGCTTCACCGCCGCCTTCCTCGGCGGGGCGAACCTGATCCCGTGCACGGTGGGCCGGGTGATCGGCACCTCGGCACTGGTGACGATCGCACACAAGACCGTCAGTGCGGAAGCCCCGCAGCCGTCGGTCGGCAAGATCGACTGGGCCCCGGAACCCAAAGCGCTGCTGTGCATTCGGCCGCATGCCATGCGCATCGTCTCGCTGGGCGAGCGGGATGCGCTGCGGGCCACCGTCAAGTCGGCGGTCTGGCGAGGTGCCACCACACGTCTGGTGGTATCGGTGACCGGGCTGCCCGATCAGCTCATCGACATCGATGTCCCCGGCAATACGCAGATCGCCATCGGCACCGAGGTCGGGATCCGGCTTCCCGAACCGGCCGGAGTGCTCGTCCAGGCATCGGCGTGACCGCGCTACTCGACGCGCCGGTCCCAGCGGCTGACGTGCCGCAGCGGACATCGCCGATACGGTCGCGTGCCGCGCTCTGGACCATCCCGCCGCTGCTCGTCGTGCTCGTGGCTGTCGTGTATCCGCTCGTCCGAGTTTTCTTGGAATCGGCGAAAGGCAATGGCACTCAGCAGGGTTGGGCTACCTGGGTCGGCGTCCTGGCGTCGGGGATGTTCCGCGATGCGTTGTGGCGCACCGTGGCGATCGCGGCGACCTCGACGGCCGGCTGCCTGGTGCTCGGCACGTTCCTGGCGATCGTGCTGGCCTTCGTACCGTTTCCTGCCTCGCGGCTGGTCGGACGTCTGATCGACACCATCCTGGCGCTGCCGTCGTTCCTGATCACGTTGGCGTTCACGTTCCTGTACGGCACCGCCGGCGCGGTGAACGCCGCGATCGCCGGACTGACCGGCGGTGCCTCGGCCGCCCTGAACTTCCTCTACACCCCGGCCGGGGTCATCCTCGCGGAGATCACCTTCTTCACGCCGTTTGTGGTGCGGCAGCTGCTGGCCTCGTTCGCCGTCCTCCCGCGCGCTCAGCTCGACGTGGCCGCCAGCCTCGGCGCGTCACCCGTGCGGGTGCTGCGGTCGGTGATCATGCCCGAGGCCTGGCCGGCGCTGATGGCCGGCGGCAGCCTGGTACTTCTGTTGACCCTCAACGAATTCGGGATCGTGTTGTTCACCGGCGCAAAGGGCGTGATCACCCTACCGGTGCTGATCTACACCCGCGGCATCGTGACGTTCGACCTGCCCGGCGCCGCGGTGATCGCCACCGTCCAGGTCGCGCTGTCGCTGGTGCTCTACGGGCTGTACCGCGTGATCTTCGCGCGGATGATGAGCGGTCGCGAAAGGGGGCAGGCCGATGTTGTTGTGGAGCCGGCGAAGTAGGGTCGCCGTTCTTGCCATGTTCGCCCTCGTGGTGCTGGTGGTGTTCGCGGCGCCGCTGGCGACGGTGGCCCTCGCGGGTTTCGCGGGGTCTTGGAACGACGCGTTGCCATCCGGCCTGGGCTTCGCCCGATTCGGTGGCGCGCTCTCCGGGGAGAACCTGGCCAGCCTGTCCGTCAGCCTGCAGACGGCGTTCATCGCCGGTGCCCTCGCGTTGGTGCTGGGCACCTGGGCGGCGCTGTCCGCCAGCGAGGCGCCGCGATGGTTGAGTCGGGTCACCGACGCGGTGTTCCATCTGCCGATCGCGGTGCCCTCGGTGGCGATCGGGCTCGGGTTGCTGATCGCGTTCGACTCACGGCCGTTGCTTCTGGGCGGGACGCGGTGGATCGTCATCCTCGCGCATACGGTGCTGGTGCTGGCCTTTGCGTTCAGCGCGGTCTCGGCGGCGCTGGACCGGCTCGATCCCGCCTACCGCCAGGCCGCCGAGTCCCTGGGCGCCGGTCCGGTGCGGGTGCTGTTCCGGGTCACGCTTCCGCTGCTGCTTCCCGCGTTGGGTGCCGCCGCGGGACTGGCCGTCGCACTGTCCATGGGTGAATTGGGCGCAACGGTGATGGTCTACCCGGCGACATGGAAGACGATGCCGGTGACGATCTTTGCCCTGACCGATCGCGGCCAGGCGTTCCAGGCCGCCGCGTGCACCACGGTGCTGCTGCTGGTGACGCTGCTGGCCCTGGTGTTGCTCGGCCGGATCCGCGGTCGCGCAACCCTGCGCTGACCGCTGACCACCCGTGGGCCGAGCGTGCGTGTCTGCGGGGCGACACGCGGCGAAAAGGCGCACACTCGCGGGAGAAGGCGGCGCTACTTGAGCAGCGGATCCCGTGGCAGCCCGAGGATCCGCTCGGCGATCGTGTTGCGGGTGATCTCCGATGTGCCACCCGCGATGGTCATCGCCCGGTTGCCCAGATATGCCTGCGTCAGAGTCGGCGTCTGTCCCACGACGGCGCCGCGGCGGTGGCCGCAACGCACGCCATCTGCACGCAGATCTTCAACGTGCAGAGCAATATTCAGCTCCACGGCGGCATCGGCTTCACCTGGGAACACGACTCGCCCCTGTACCTGACTTACTCACAATGGAAGTCCTCTTTCCGTTTGACGGCTGTCGAGCAACGCTAGATGCCGAATCGATGAGTAGACACCTGGCGAATGTTGTCGTTTACGAATGCAACAGCGGGGTACGCTCGCGCCATGACGGTACGACCGGACACCCGGTACCCCGGACCCACGATGTGGACACGCGCCCGGTGGTTGCTGAGAGCCGGTCCATCCGACTACATGCTGGCCATGAGCGTGGCATCGGCATCGCTCCCCGTCATCGGGAAACACCTTGAGCCCCTTGGTGCGATGACCGCCATGGGCGTCTGGGGTTACCGTCACCTGCCCGAATTCCTCGGTGCAACGGCGCGCTCGTGGGGTAGCCCGGGCAATGCCGAGCTACGGCAACAGGAGCGCGACAGCACGCACGCCGTGACCGAAGCCGCACTGCGCGAAGTGGTGCCGGCGAAGGATCTGGCGATCGAGTGGCCCGCCCCCGAGCGCACGCCGCCGCTGTGGCGGATGCGCGAGTATCGGCGCAGTGTGTACAAGACGTCGGTGCGATACGGGCCCCGCCCCTCGCAGCTGCTCGTCGTGTGGCGCCGCGAGGACCTGGCGCCCGACGCACCGGTGCTGATCTTCGTCCCCGGCGGCGCATGGGTGCACGGCAGTCGCCTGCTACAGGGCTACGCCCTGATGTCGCATTTGGCCGAGAAGGGCTGGGTGTGCCTGTCCATCGACTATCGGGTGGCGCCGCATCACCGCTGGCCGTCGCACCTGACCGACGTCAAGACCGCGATCGCGTGGGCGCGCGCCAACGTCGACAAGTTCGGCGGCGACCGCAATTTCGTTGCGATTGCGGGTTGTTCGGCCGGTGGTCATCTGTCGGCGCTGGCCGGACTGACCGCCGATGACCCCGAGATGCAGGCCGAACTGCCCGAGGGGTCGGACACCTCGGTGGACGCCGTGATCGGCATCTACGGCCGGTATGACTGGGAGGACCGCTCCACTGCCGAGCGGGCCAGGTTTCTCGACTTCCTCGAACGCGTCGTCGTCGGCCGCAAGATCGCGAAGCATCCTGACATCTTCCGCAAGGCGTCGCCGATCGCGCGGGTGCACGCCGGCGCGCCACCGTTCCTGGTCATCCACGGCACCGGCGACAGCGTCATCCCCGTCGAACAGGCCCGCAGCTTCGTCGGACGGCTAAGGGCCGCGTCGCGTTCGGTGGTGAGCTACGTCGAGCTGCCGGGTGCGGGCCACGCATTCGACATGATCGACGGGGCCCGTACCGGACCCCCACCGTGCACATGCACACCCTCAAGCTGGCGGTGATCGATCTCTCTGAAATGAAGGGGCGCGAGTTCGGCATCGCCGACTTCCGCAAGGTCATCCATGGCCGGCTTTACAAGCTCGATCCCTTCCGCTACGAACTCGTCGACATACCGTTTAAGTTCCACCGCCCGATGTGGCGGGAGAACTGCGAGGTCGATCTCGACTATCACGTCCGACCCTACCGGGTCGACAGTCCGGGCGGCCGCCGCCAACTCGACGAGGCGGTCGGCCGCATCGCCGGAACTCCGCTGGACCGCAGCAGGCCGCTGTGGGAGATGTACTTCATCGAGGGCCTTGCGGGCGGTCGGATCGCCGTGCTGGGCAAGATCCACCACGCGCTTGCCGACGGTGTCGCGTCGGCGAACCTGCTGGCCCGCGGGATGGACCTGCAGGAGAGCCCGCTGGCCGACCGGGACTCGTACGCAACGGATCCCGCGCCCAGCCGCGCTGAACTTGTGCGCGCGGCATTCGCCGATCACATGCGGCAGATCGGCCGGCTGCCCAGCGTGCTGCGCTACACAGCGCAGGGGGTCAACCGCATCCGAAAGAGTTCACGCAAGCTGTCGGCGGACCTGACGATGCCATTCACCCCACCGCCGTCGTTCATGAATCACCGCGTCGACGCGCAGCGCAAGTTCGCCACCGCCACCCTGGCGCTGGCCGACGTCAAGGAGACTGCCAAACATCTGGGCGTCACGATCAACGACATGGTGCTGGCCGTCTCGGCCGGGGTGCTGCGGACCCTCTCGCTGAAGTACGACGGTCAGGCGGACCATCCGCTGTTGGCCTCTGTCCCAGTGAGTTTCGACTTCTCCAGGGAGCGTATCTCCGGTAACTACTTCACCGGCGTGATGATGGTGGTGCCCATCGAACTCGACGATCCATTGGCGCGGGTGCAGGCGGTGCACGAGGGGGCGGTAGAGGCAAAGGAGACCCATCACCTGATGGGGCCCGAACTGATCAGCCGGTGGTCGGCATACTTCCCGCCCGCGCCGGCCGAGCGGCTGTTCCGTTGGCTGGCCGAGAAAGACGGTCAGAACAAGGTGCTCAACCTGCCGGTCTCCAACGTGCCCGGCCCGCGCGAACCCGGCCGGGTCGGCGGCGCGCTGGTCACCGAAATCTATTCGGTCGGCCCGCTCACCACGGGCAGTGGCCTGAACATCACCGTGTGGAGCTACGTGGATCAGCTCAACATCTCGGTGCTCTCCGATGGCGCCACCCTGGCGGATCCGCACGAACTGACGGGCGAGATGATCAAGTCATTCGTCGAAATCCGCTGCGCCGCGGGTCTTTCCGAGGAGCTGTCCGTCGTCGAGTCGGCCATGGCCTAATTGTCGGCTCTGCCGACGTCGGCCCAATTGTCGCCTCTGCCGACGTCGGCCTGATTGTGGCTTCTGCCGACGTCGGCGCAGTAACGCTTGTCGGTCGCCGGGCGGCGTGCACCCAGGACAGGAACTCCTCGACCGCCTGCGCGGTGTGGTGTGCCCGCGGTGACCCGTAGTAGAAGTCGAAGGCATGCTGGGCGTGTGGGATCTCCGCGTATGCCACCGTCGACGTCGACACCGCACGCAGCGCCTCGACGAATTCGCGGCCCTCAGGCACGGGGATGATCGAGTCGTCCTGACCGTGCAGGACGAAAAACGGTGGCGCGTCTGAGCGTAACCTACTGATCGGAGACGCGTTGACGTAGATCTGCCTGTGTTCGGCGAATCGCTTCTTGACCACGAACTTCTGCAGGAAGGCGATGAACTCCTTGCGGCCGGAGCCTCGGCTGGACACCCAGTCGTAGCGGCCGTAGATCGGAACGGCGGCCACCACCGACGTGTCGGCGTCCTCGAATCCGGGCTGGTACTGCGGATCGTCGGACGTCAACGCGGCCAGTGAGCAGAGGTGCCCGCCCGCGGATCCTCCGGTGATCGCCACGAAATCCGGATCCCCGCCGAAATCGGCGATGTTCTCCTTGATCCACGCCAGTGCGCGTTTGACGTCGACGATGTGATCGGGCCAGGTGTGCTTCGGACTGACCCGGTAGTCGATCGACACACACACCCCAGCCGCGGTCGGCCATGTGACTCAACAACCCATAAGCTTGCGGTCGCCGCATACCGATCGTCCACGCCCCGCCGGGCACCTGTAGCAGGACCGGGGCCTTGCCGTCCCGGGGCAGGTCGGCGCTGCGCCAGATGTCGGCGAGGTTGATCTTGGGATCGGGGCCGTACTGCACGGTGCCGGCCTTCTCCACGTAGCGGCGACGGATCAGGTCGTTGGGCGGAATGCCGATCCGACGGCGCCGTCGGGCCGGCTGGGACTGCGCTGCGACCGTTTCGTAGTCGTCGCCGAGGGCCTCGCGAAGGGGCTCCTCGAAACTGGGTTGCGAGGCCGCATTGCGGTGGTGAATCAGCCACAGCAGGCCCCATGGATCGTGGTGAGCTGGAACGCAATTCGTCCCCGCATCCCGCGAAAGTCGCCGCGCAGCCCGCGACGCACGGCGTCGAGTACGGAGCCGGCGAGGTACAGCAGCGACAATTCCGAGGTGGGCCAGCCGAACGCGAAGACCGGGATGGTGATGTAGCCCTCGCGGGCGATGGGCGATAGACCGTTGGCGGCGTTGACGAGCTCAGCGACCGCATGCAGTAGCGGATGACGATGTCTGCTCATGGAGGAGGCTGATAGCCGACGGACGGCGATTCGAAACCGCCGCTCAGCCCAGCACCGGGAGTCGGCGGTCCTTGGCGAGTTCGTCGAGCGCCCGCTGCATGACGTGACGCACGTGGGCGTCGACTTCATCGATGTCCGGCTCCGCGCCGAACTGCTCGATGATGTTGATGGGCGGCAGCACGCGCATGACGATCTTGGCCGGCAACGGGACATTGGGCGGGACCACCACACTCAGGCCGAAGGGGAATCCGAACGAGATCGGCACGATCTTGGCCCGGGCGAGGCGGGCGATCGGTCCGAGACGCTTGGCCAGCCAGGTGCCGCGGGACAGGTAGAGCTGGGTTTCCTGGCCTCCGATGCCGACCGTGGGCACGATCGGGACGCCGGCGTTGAGCGCGGCCTTCACGTAGCCGGTACGGCCGCCGAAGTCGATGACGTTCTCCGACAGTGTCGGGCGGTACACGTCGTAGTCGCCGCCGGGGAACACGACCACCAGACCGCCCGACCGCAGGGCCGCGTCCGCGTTCTCGTGGTTGGCGCTGATGTAGCCGATCTTCTTGAAGAAGTCCCCGGCCGGTCCGACCATGAGCATGTCGTGGCTCAGCGTGTACAGCGGCCGTCCGTAACCGTGTTCCCGGTAGTAGTCGGCCGCCAGGATCGGCACATCCATCGGCATCATGCCGCCGGAGTGGTTCGACACCAGCAGCGCGCCGCCGGGCGGGATGTTCTCCAGCCCGCGCACCTCCGACCGGAAATAGCGCTTCAGGAAGGGCCGGGTCATCCCCATCACGCGCTCGGTCAGGCCCGGATCCCACTTCATGAGTTCCGAGGGCTCGATATCGGTCGTGGCCATGGGGCTCCCTGTCGAATTAGAACGTGTTCTAGTTTTATCGTACTCAGTCGCCGCGGCAACGTTGCCACAGGTCGATAGCATCGCGTGCGTGACCGATGAAGCCAATACCGAAGAACCTGTCCTGGTCGAACAGCGTGACCGCATCCTGATCATCATCATCAACCGGCCGCAGGCCAAGAACGCGGTGAATGCCGCGGTCAGCCGCGGGCTGGCGGACGCGGTGGACCGCCTCGACGGCGACGCGGGGCTGTCGGTCGGCATCGTTACGGGCGCAGGGGGATCGTTCTGCGCAGGCATGGACCTCAAGGCGTTCGCCCGGGGCGAGAACGTGGTGGTCGAGGGCCGCGGGATGGGCTTCACCGAGCGCCCGCCCGTGAAGCCACTGATCGCGGCGGTCGAAGGCTACGGGCTCGCGGGCGGTATGGAGCTGGCGCTGGCGACTGATCTGATCGTGGCGGCGAAGGACTCCGAGTTCGGCATCCCCGAGGTGAAGCGTGGCCTGGTCGCAGGTGGCGGAGGCCTGCTGCGGCTGCCGCAGCGCATTCCGCCGGCGATCGCGATGGAGCTCGCGCTCACCGGGGACAGCCTGTCCGCCGAGCGGGCGCTCGCCCTCGGACTGGTCAACGTTCTCGCGGAGCCCGGCCACGTGCTGGAGGCGGCGATCGAGCTGGCCGAGCGGATCACCGCCAACGGGCCGCTCGCCGTCGCGGCGACCAAGCGGATCATCACCGAGTCGCGCGGCTGGAGCCCCGACACGATGTTCGCCGAACAGGTGAAGATCCTGATGCCCGTGTTCAGCAGCAACGACGCGAAGGAGGGCGCGATCGCGTTCGCCGAGAAGCGCGCACCGAAGTGGACCGGCACCTGAGTCGCTGGGTCTTCGACGGCCATATCGCCGGGTTCGGCTCGGCCGCCGGTGTGCGGTTCGTCATCGGCGTATGGGCGCAGTCGCCGCTGGGGTCGTTCTCCGACGTGATGGTGCAGCGTGCCGATGGCGAGCGGGTGCTGCTGGCCCCCGACCGCGAGATCGCCGAATTCGTTGCCGCGACATACCATTTCGATCTGGTTCGGACGGGCGCGGTGACCTCCGAACTATCCGACGGCGGATTGGTGGTGTCGGCGCCGGGGTTGGACATAGCGGTGACGATCGGCGGACCTGCCCCGATCGACCGGCTGCTCAGATGGGTTCCGGCCCGCATCGCCACGTCGCCGGTGTGGTTGCGCGCGATCGACCCTGTCGCGGCGAGGGTGATGCCGGGCGTGCGCACCGCCGGTGCCGCGGCGGCAGGGCGGCGCGAGTATTACGGCGTCCGGCGGTCGCACCGGATCGTGGGTGTCGATGGCACGTTCGACGGGTGGGACCTGGGCGGGCTTGCACCGCTGCGGCCGCCGGTCACCTTTGGTTTCTCGTCCGCGCCGGCGTCCCCGCAGGTGGTACGGGTGACGACCACGATCGACGAGGCCGCAGCGTGATGCCCGGTGATGACGAGGTTATGGCTGCGCGGCCGTGGGCAACCCACATGCATGGCACACGGTGAACAACTGCCACTGGCGGACTACGACCAGCTATCGCTCAACGATCTGCGGCACCGCATCCGGTCGCTCGAGGAGGCGCAGCTGCGGACATTGTTCGATCATGAGACCGAGCACGGCAACCGGATTCCCGTGCTCGAGGTCCTTCACGCCCGGTTGCGGGAGCTGACCCACGGCGCCGAGCCGTCGGCGGGCGACCAGTCGAACGCCCCGGGCGCCACCTCGACGCCGGCCGGCTCACGGGTTCGGGAGTCGACGGCAGCCGAGCCGGGCGCCCCCACCTCTACATCCTGATCCGGGTGGAGTCTTCGCCCTGCTGTCCCATCAACGTCGTGTAGGCCTCCACGACGAGCTCCCCGTCGTCATCGGTGTAGGTGTTGCGGATGACCACGATGTCGGCGCCGAACCGTTCGTCGACGGACTCGATATCCACGCGGCCCCGCAGCCTGTCGCCCGCGAGAACCGGCTTGTGATAGACGAACCTCTGCTCGACCTGGACTATCTGCATGGCCGCCAGCCCCACGTCGACGTTCCGGAAGAACTCGTCCTGCAGCAGAAGCGCGAATATGGATGTGAACGTCAACGGCGCGACGATCGATCGGTGCCCGAGCTCCGCGGCGGCCTTTTCGTCGAAGCTGGCGGGATCGGTTGCCGCGATGGCGCTCGCATAGCCGCGGATTCGCTCCCGCTCCGCGATCCAGTGGTCCGGGTACGTGCGGCTCATGCCACGGATGTCGGTTTTGAGCGCCATCAGCGGACCACGTCGTTCCTCTGTTCACCGGCCGGCCCAGTGCTCGGCCGATGTGAGAAGTACCCGCTAAAGGTCAACACAACGCGACGCTCGATTTTTCGCCCTTGACCTAAACTCAAATCGAGGTCGCAGGATGGGTTCTATCGACGTGCAGCTGCTTCGACCGGTTCGGCTATCGTAGCCGCGCTGGACCGATGCTGGAGTCATGACGTCGGCGGTCGATGCGGCGGTGCACGAACGGGCAGCGATCCGGGCGTATCTGCTCGGCGCTGATGGGGAAAGCACCGTTCAGTGGGAGGCTGCGCAGCGAGCTGCATTGGCCGCGGGTGATCCAGGTGAGTCGGCGCGTTACGCGTTCTGGCTCGGATTTCTGCTCCTATTACGCGGCCAGATGGCCCTCGCAAGTGGCTGGCTGGCGCGGGCCGAGGGCCTCGTCGCGGAATCCGGCACCGGGTGCCGCGCATCGGGGTACGTCTTGATCCCTGCGGCACTTACGGCGCTCGAGTCCGGCGATCCGCATCGCAGCCACCAATACGGTGTTCAAGCCAGCGAAATCGGAGACCGATTCGGCGATGCGGATCTGTGCGCGTTCGGTGGGCTTTGCCAGGGGCAGGCTCTGATCGCGCTCGGCGACCCGGATAAGGGTGTGGCTCGGCTCGACGAGGTCATGGTGGCGGTCACGACCGGAGAGCTCGGTTCGATAACCGCGGGCATCGTGTATTGCGCAGTGGTCCTCGAGTGCATGGCATTGTTCGACCTGCGCCGGGCCGCCGAGTGGACCGACGCCCTCGAAGCGTGGTGCCATGCCCAGCCCGACCGGGTGCCTTTCCGGGGCCAGTGCCTTGTGCACCGATCGCAGGTTCAGCAGGCGGAGGGTGATTGGCATGGCGCGATCGCCAGTGCCGAAAGTGCCTGCCGACACCTCGCTCATCCGTTGCACCCGGCGCTCGGCCTTGCCAGTTACCAGGAGGGCGAGCTGCATCGGCTGGTGGGAAAGTTCGACCGAGCCGAACATGCTTACCGGCGGGCCGCCCGGAATGGATATGACCCGATGCCCGGCCTGGCACTGCTGCAACTGGGCCGTGGAGACGGCGTGGCGGCCGCCGCGACGATCCAGCGTTGCTTGCACGAACGAGGCTCTAGCCCGCGAGCCACGTTGCTGGCGGCCGCGGTCGAAATCTTCCGCACCACAGGAGATTTCGCGCTGGCCAGGATGACTGCAGATGAGTTGTCGGCGATCGCCGCCCGATCGACGTCGGAAGTCCTTCAGGCGATGGCCGCGCAGGCGACGGCATCCGTGCTAATGGCGACCGGCGACCCAGCGGCGGCCCTGATAAAGCTGCGTTCCGCAGCAGCGACGTGGCGGACCCACCACATGCCGTACGAAGCCGCATGCACCGCGGTCCTACTGGGACTGGCATGCGCCGCGCTGGGCGATCAGAGCGGTGCCGAGATGGAGTTCGAGAGCGCGCGAGATGTCTTCGCGACACTGGGCGCTGCGCCGGATCTGGCACGTGTGACCGAATTGTCGGCCGGACTGGCTCACCACATCGGCCCACCCGGGGAATCAATTGCCTTGTCCGCGCGCGAACGGGAGGTGCTGGCCCATCTGGCCGCCGGTCGGACCAACCGGGAAATCGCCGAAATGCTGGTGGTCAGCCCACATACCGTCGCCCGTCATATCGAGCACATCTACGCCAAACTCGGGGTCCCGAACCGGGCGGCGGCCACCGCGTACGCTTACGCGCACCACCTAGTTTGAATCATCAGTCATTTGACCCATCCGCGTAGATGGGATGTTCGACCGATGCCCGATCAACGGCGGCCCGCCTAATGTGCTGATCATGTCCTCTGTTTCATATCGACACTTCACCGGCACCGCGGCGGAGAACTACCAGCGCGACTTCGTACCCGCGATCGCCGAGCCCGTATCCCGAGATCTGCTGCACGCAGCCAATTTACAGAGGGGAGAACGCGTCCTCGACGTTGCCTGCGGTACGGGCCTGATCTCAAGACTGGCGTCTGAGTGCGTCGGTGCGGACGGATCGGTGACCGGCATCGACATCGCTCCGGACATGATCGAGGTCGCGAAATCCGTCGCCGCGCCGGACGGCGCCAAGATCGACTGGCGGATCGCCGATGCGGCGACGCTGCCAATTCCCGATGACTCAGTCGACGTCGTCCTGTGTCAGATGGCACTGATGTTCATGGATAACAGGGCGGCGGCGGTAGCCGAGATGCACCGAGTCCTGAAGCACTCCGGTCGAGTGGCGATCAATACGCCCGGCCGTATCCAACCTGTTTTCGAGTTGATGGAGCGCGCGATTGTCGAGCACATCAGCACGGACTTAGGGGGCTTCGTCGGCGCCGTGTTCTCGATCAACAACCCAGACGAACTCGCCGCATTTTTGCGCGACCACGGATTTCGCGACGTGTCGGCATCTGTCTCGACGACGACATTCCGACTGCCCACGCCCGCGGAGTTCCTGTGGCAGTACATCAACCTCACCCCGATGGCGGCGCTCATTGAGCAATCCCCGGAGCCGTCGAAGGCGGCGATGGAACGGCAGTTCGTCGAGGGCACACGCGCCCATGTCTTCGACGGTGTCACCGTGGTCGAACAGCCGATGGTGATTGCGACCGGGCGGGCCTAGGCGGTGCGTGTTCGATTCAATTGCGCCAACCGCTTGACGTCAACCTGTGTTGAGGTCGCAGGATGGCGACATGATCGACGTGCAGAGTTACTTCGACCGGGTCGCCTACCAGGGCGGTACGGAACCGACCCTCGAAACACTGGGCGCGTTGGTCGCCGCGCACAACAGGGCCATCCCGTTCGAGAACCTCGACCCGCTGCTGGGTGTCCCGGTGTTCGACCTGAGCTCGACCGCGCTGGCCGACAAACTGGTCCGGCGCCGTCGCGGCGGGTACTGCTACGAGCAGAACGGCTTGATGGGATCCGTGCTAGAGGCGTTGGGCTACGGAGCGGAACGGCTCGCCGCCCGGGTCGTCTGGATGAAGACCGGTGACGACCTGCCGGCCCGTACCCACCAGGTCCTCTCGGTCGACATCCCCGACGTCGACGGCAGGATGCTGGTGGACGTCGGGTTCGGTGGCCAGACACTCACGTCACCGATCCGGCTCGAAGTGGGCCCCGCCCAGAGCACTCGGCACGAGCCGTACCGGCTTCGCGAGCGCGGTGACGGGTACGTGCTCGAGGCCGAGGTCGGCGGCCAATGGCAGCCCCTCTACACGTTCACCACGGCGCCACAGCCCTTGATCGACCTTCAGGTCGGAAGTTGGTACGCCTCAACGCATCCCAACTCGCACTTCGTCACCGGCCTGACCGCGGCGCTGGTCACCGACGAGGCACGGTGGAATCTGCGGGGCAGGCACCTCGCGATTCACCGCGACGGTGAGACGGCGAAGACCACGTTCGACACCGCCGCGCAGGTGCTCGACTTCCTGACCAGCCGCTTCGGCATCGACATCACCGGTCTCGGCCGTCGATCCGATGTCGAGGCCCGCGTCAGCGAAGTCCTGGACAGCTGACCACCGGGCAGCTGACCACGACGGACCACGGATCGTCGGCGGCCAGTGTCATCCGGCCCATTCGCCGGGCGTGATGCCCGGTGCTGCCGAACTCGTCGACCCAGCTCCGCGCCCGCATCGTGGCCAGCCACAGCCGATGCTCGACCGTCACCCCGATCGCGCCGTGCAACTGGTGCGCGATCGTGGTCACCGGTTCGACCGCGCGCCCGATGGCGACCTTCGCGACCGTCACCGCGTATTCGCTTTCCAAACTGGCGAATCCGTGCTCCGTTACGGCGGCGACCGCCAGCATGGCGGCGGCGCGACCCCGCTCGATCTCGCCGGCCATCGCGGCCAGTGAATGCTGTACGGCCTGAAACTTGCTGAGCGGACGGCCGAACTGGACGCGCTCGCCGGTGTGGGTGACGGTGAGCGCGCGCGCCGCATCGAGCGCACCGATGATCTGCTGGCAGCGGGCCCACGCGCCCCGGCGGGCCAGTTCGTCGGCGACCGCACCATCGACCCGCCGGCAGTCCTCGGCGGACACGTCGAACGTCACCGAGCCGCGCGGCTCGCCGGCCAGATTGTGGCCGTCCACGATCTGCGGGTCGTCGAGCACCGAGACGTACAGGCCGCCGGTCGTGCGCGCTGCCAGTACGACGGTCGCATGCGGCCACGGCACATCGTGCGCCGTGCCGGTGATCCGTCCGTCGCGGTCCTCGGCGTCCGCCGGCGCGACCGTCAACGGACCGGTGTCGGGAACCGCCACGCCGGCCTCACCCGCCAGCCAGGCGGCCAGCAGGTCGGTCTCGGCGATCGGTACGGCCCCCGCGTGGCGGGCCAGTCCGGCCAGCACGGTGGCCAGTTCCGCGGGGCCGGCGTCCTGACCGCTGGTCAGCCGGGACAGGCCGGTGTCCTCGAGATTGCGCCACAACTCCTCGTCAAAGGAGTCGGGGAAGCCACGCCGGCCCAGCCGGGCGTCGAACGACCGCTGTCCGATGTCGTCGACGAGCTGCTCGAGTTCGTTCATTTCACCTGTGCCTTCGGCTCTTCGCGCAAGCGCTCATCGCACTCCCAAACCACGCGCGACCACCCCGCGCAGCACCTCATTCGTCCCGCCCCGCAGCGTGAACAGCGGCGCGTGCAGGCGAGCGATGGCCAGCAGTGTCCGCAGTCGCCCGGCCTCCGGCGATCGTGGGTCCACCCGGTCGAGCAGATCGGCGGCCAGTTCGACCGAGTCCTGTTCGAAGCGGGTGCCGAGGTCTTTCACCAGCGCCGCCCGCGTCGCCGCGTCCTGGCCGTCGGCCAGGGCCCGGGCCACCGAGATCGACAGCTGCCGAAGCGAGATGACGCGGGCCATCAGGTCACCCACGTCCGCGGCGGTGCCGTCGTCGGCGTCCGTGCCCAGTGCGCGGATCACGCTGAAGATCAGGGTCGCGGTCGACAGGATGCGCTCGGGACCGCTGCGCTCGAAGCCGAGTTCGGAGGTGACCTGCCGCCAGCCCGAGCCGATCTCGCCGAGCACGTCGGCGTCGGGCACGAAGACATCGTCGAACGTGACTTCGTTGAAGTGGTGTTCGCCGCCCATCTGCACGATCGGATCGATGGTGATACCCGGTGAATCCAGCGGCACGATGAACTGACTGAAACCGGCGTGCCGGTGGTCCGGATCCAGCGGGGTGGTTCGGGCCAGGACGACGATGCGATGCGCCAGGTGCGCGCCGCTCGTCCACACCTTGGTCCCGTGCAGCCTCCAGCCGCCGTCGGCCCGGTCGGCGCGCGACCGCACCGCCGCCAGATCGGAACCCGCGCCGTGCTCGCTCATCCCGATCGCCGCATACATCCGGCCCTCGGCGATGACGGGCAGCAGCTCTCGCCGCTGCGCCTCCGTGCCGTAGGACAGCAGGGACGGCGCGAACTGGCGGTCGGAGAACCAGTGTGCCGCGACCGGGGCCCCCTGGGCCAGTAATTCCTCGGTCACGACGTAGCGGTGCAGATGTCCCAGCCCGTGGCCGCCGTACTCGGTCGGGATCGTCAAACCGACGAAACCCGCGGAGCCGAGGCGCGCGCTGAAATCCGCATCCCAGTCGGCCAGCCAGGAGTCGACGGCCGGTTGCCAGCCGAACTCCGCCCGATCCGCGACCAGGAAGTCTCGGATCGAGCCTCGCATGGTGGCCAGGTCGGCGTCGTTGGCGCACAGCGCTTCAAAATCGCTCATCCGCTCTGACACTAGTGACCTCGGGCCGCAGCAGGAATCGTCATGTCCTTTCGGCGGGCGGACGACCATACTCGGACAACGTGGGTGAGGGACAACGCCGCGACCGGCTCCGGGAACTGCTCGACGCGGTGGTCGACGCCGACAACACCCATGTCGGCGGCATGGCGCGCAGCAGCTACGCCTCGGAATTCCACTTCTCCCGCGAGGTTCGCCGGCTGACGGGGGAAGCGCCGGCCGCACTGCGCCGCCGCATCATGCTGGAGCGCGCCGCCTGGCGACTGCATCGCGGCGAGACAGTCTCCGCGGTAGCGGCCGCCGAAGGCTGGTCCTCCGCCGAAGTGTTCTCTCGCGCGTTCAGCCGCACCTTCGGGGTGCCGCCGTCCCGGGCGGCCGACGTCCGGTTTCGGCTTCCCGCACCGAACGGCCTGCATTTTCATCCGCCGCAGTCGCTCTGGCTGGACAGCGACGGGGACACGAAGGAGCCCGACATCTCAGCGCTGATGGTGGCGCACGACATCGCAGACACCGCATACCTGATCGGCCGGGCCGCGGAGCTGTCGGGACACCAATGGACAGAGGAGATTTCGCCCGGCCAGGTGATCCTGGAGTGGGACGGCCCCGAACCCAGCATCGGCGCCGTGCTCGGGACCGTCGTCTGGTCCAAGGAAGTCTGGCTGGCCACCATCGACGGCCGCGACTTCCCGGACCGGCAGGCCACCCGGGCGTCCAGCGCCACCCCGGAGTCGTTGGCGCTTCACCACGCGGGCATCGGAAATCGTTGGCGCGCAATGGTATCGGAATACACATCGGAAGGGCGCCTTGGTGACACGGTCATCGACGCCTTGTGTGACCCGCCGGAGTCGTTCCAGCTGTACGGCATCGTCGCGCACGTGTTGCACTACTCCGCTCACCGGCGCGAGCTGGCCCGCGCGATGCTGGCCCGCCACGGCGTCGACGCCGGCCGGGGTGATCCGCTGGACTGGATGAGAGGCAATTGACATGGGTGACACGGGCACCGTGTACTTCACCGCGTCCAGCCTGGACGGCTACATCGTCGACGAGGCCGACAGCCTCGACTGGCTCATGTCGCGGGCCGTGGATGCGAACGGTCCGTTCGGGTATGAGGCGTTCGTGAAAGACGTCGGCGCACTGGTGATGGGCTCGTCCACCTACGAGTGGCTGGTCAAGAATCAACCCGGTGACTGGATGTATGAACAGCCGTCGTGGGTGCTGACGCACCGCCCGCACATCATCGACGAAGGCCATCCGGTGCAGACGTTCCACGGCGATGTCGCCGATCTGCACCCGGAACTGGTGTCCGCGGCGGCAGGCAAGGACGTCTGGGTGGTCGGCGGCGGGAATGTCGCGGCGCAGTTCGTGTCGGCCGGTTTGATCGATCAGATGATCGTCAGCTACGCGCCGTGCTCGCTGGGCGGCGGTTCGCGCGTGCTCCCGATCCGCTCGGATTGGACGCTGGCCGAAACTGCCGTCAATGGAGATTTCGTCTGCGCCCGGTGGCGCAGAGCTCAGTGATCCGTCGTGGGCAGACCGTAACGCCGGACGAATTCTCTTGACTTGATGAGGAATTCGATCTGCTCGGCGACTTCGCGGAGTGCGTCGACGCTGCGGGTGGACCTGCACAGCACCACCGCGCCCTCGAGGGACGCGATGCACATGATGGCCAACGACGCGGCGCAGGGTTCGTCGAAGCCGTCGCTGACGAATGCGCGGGTCAGACCGTCGCGCCAGAGGCCGAAGATATCGCCGGCCACGGAGGTCAATTGCGGTTCATCGGTGGCCGAGCCGATGGCCGCAGCCACCACGGCGCAACCCGCGGTGAACTCGCTCTCCACGAGGAGGCGCTCCCAGAACTCGACGAATTGTCGAATCAGGAACATCCCGCCCTTCTCGGCGGCTTCGTCGATCACCTGGTTGATCGCTTCCCCGGCGAAAAGCAGCGCCTCGGTCAGCATCTGATTCCTGCCCTCGGGGAAGTGGTAGTACACCGAACCCCTGGGCGCCCCACTGCGCGCCAGCACCTCGTCGATGGTCACGCCTGCGGCGCCGCGCTCACGCATCACCGCCGCCGCGCTGACGAGCATCTTCGTCCGGCTGGAAACACGCTTCGTGGGCTTGGTCGCTGTCGCGGACAGAGCGAAACCTCCTGCGGTGTGGTGCGGGGAGTCAGGCTGCGCGCGGGTCGGGTGCCGCCGACGGACGCCATCCGATGCTGCGCTGGCCGAACCGCAAAAGCGGCCGACGCCGGGGCACTACGTAGGTGAACCGACGGCCGACGAAGTTGACCTCAACGATCCACATCGGGCGCCTCCCTCTTTATGACATCCACCATAAATCTGTTAACGCACGCGGCCAATTTATGTATTCCCCGTCACACCTCCGACTGAGTGAATGGCAGGTGAACGCCAGCGACAGCACATGTGCGACGGCCAGCCTGTATCACCGATTATGGTGGGGACCATAACTCTGTGGTGAGATAGTTCGCTGCTCAGGGGGTGTTTATGCGCGTAGGGTGACGGACGACGTAGGAAGAACGGGGTCGAGGATGACCGTGATGCGGGGCCTGGGCGGGTCGCTACTGGTGGGCTGCTGTACTGCGGCAATCGTGGCGGGCCCGGTCGCCAGCGCAGAAACCACCGACAACGGATACAACGGCGCTTCGACACCGGTGTCCGGCGGTCCCGTCCCGACGATGAATGGCGTGCCCTGCGTCGGCGGGCACTTCGGCACCTGTGTCGGCTTCGCCCAGAACCAACCGCCACGCATGCAGCCACGATCGTCGGTTGGTCACAGTCCCACGGTGAGTCCATAACCAGTCAGGACGGCGAAAGGCGCTACGGATGGGCCATTACAAAAGCAATGTGCGCGATCTGGAGTTCAACCTCTTCGAGGTGCTCGAACTGGAGAAGGCGCTGGCCACCGGCGAGTTCGGCGACCTCGATGCTGCGTCCCTGCGGGAGATGTTGCAGGAGGCCGCGCGCCTCGCCGAGGGGCCGCTGGCCGAATCCTTCGCCGAGGCCGACCGCCATCCGCCGACGTTCGACCCCGGCACGCACGTCGTGACCCTGCCCGAGCCGTTCAAGAAGTCGCTCCGGGCCTGGCAGCAGGGGGAGTGGTACCGGGTCGGCCTCGACGAGGCGATCGGCGGGGTCGCGGCCCCGGCGATGGTCGCCTGGGCGATCAACGAGTTCCCGCTCGGCGCCCAGCCCGCGGCGTTCATGTACCTGGCGGGCCCGATCATGGCGAACATCGTCTATCACATCGGCAACGAGCAGCAGCGCCACTGGGCGGAGCTGGCCTTCGAGCGCCAGTGGGGTGCCACGATGGTCCTGACCGAGCCCGACGCCGGCTCGGATGTCGGAGCCGGACGGACGAAGGCGGTGCAGCAGCCCGACGGCACCTGGCACATCGACGGGGTGAAGCGCTTCATCACCAACGGCGACGCGGACGATCTGTTCGAGAACACTCTGCACCTCGTCCTGGCCCGGCCGGAGGGCGCCGGCCCGGGCACCAAAGGGTTGAGCCTGTTCATCGTGCCCAAGTACATGTTCGACTCAGAAAGTGGCGAAATCGGCTTTCGTAACGGGGTTTTCGTGACGGGGCTGGAGCACAAGATGGGGCTGAAGGCGTCAGCGACGTGCGAGCTCACCTTCGGCCAGCACGGCACTCCCGCCGTGGGCTATCTGGTCAATGACTCGCACAGCGGAATCGCCCAGATGTTCAGGGTCATCGAGTACGCCCGAATGATGGTCGGCACCAAGGCGATCGCCACGCTGTCGACCGGCTATCTGAACGCGTTGGACTACGCCAAAACGCGCGTACAGGGCGCCGACATGACGCAGATGACCGACAAGGCGGCGCCGCGCGTCACGATCGTCCATCATCCGGATGTCCGTCGCGCCCTGCTCACCCAGAAGGCCTACGCCGAGGGGCTTCGTGCGCTGTACCTCTACACCGCCGCGCACCAAGACGCCGCCGTCGCCGAGATCGTCTCGGGCGCAGACTCGTCGATGGCGGAGCGGGTCAACGACCTGCTGCTGCCGATCGTCAAGGGGGTGGGCTCGGAGCGGGCATACCAGTGCCTGACGGAATCACTGCAGACGCTCGGAGGCTCGGGCTTTCTGCAGGACTATCCGATCGAGCAGTACATCCGCGACGCCAAGATCGACTCGCTCTACGAGGGCACCACCGCGATCCAGGCCCAGGACTTCTTCTTCCGCAAGATCGCCCGTGACCAGGGCGCCGCACTACAACATGTGGTCAACCAGCTCACGGCGTTCCTGGGCAGTGAATCGGCAAGGCCCGAACTGGCCGACGGACGCGCGCTGGTGGCCACCGCGCTCGCCGATCTGCAGGCCATGGTGGTCGCGATGACCGGTTTTCTCATGGGCGCCCAGGAGAACCCCCGCGAGTTGTACCGCCTCGGGCTCGAGTCGGTGGCCTTCCTCCTGTCTGTCGGCGACGTGTTGATCGGATGGTTTCTGCTGCACCAGGCCGAGATCGCGCTGAACGCGCTCGACGGGGACATAACGGCGAAGGACCGCGCTTACTACGAGGGAAAAATCGTCACGGCCACATTCTTCGCGAAGAACGTGCTGCCCCGGTTGACTGCTGAACGCAAGATCGTCGAATCCGTCGACCTCACGGCCATGGACCTGCCTGAAAACGCCTTCTGAATCTCAGCTCTCGGGTGTGTAGCCGAACGGCAGCAGGATGCTCTTGGCCTCGGTGTACTGCTCGATGCCTTCGGGACCGTTCTCGCGCCCGATGCCGGAGTTCTTGTAGCCGCCGAACGGCGCACCGGGATCGAAGGCGTACATGTTGACCGCGTATGTGCCGGTGCGGATCTTCGACGCAATCTTCATGGCCTTCGGGTAGTCGGTCGTCCACACGCTGCCCGCCAGGCCGTAGACAGAGTCGTTGGCGATGCGCACCGCGTCGTCCTCGGTGTCGTAGGGAATGACCGCCAGTACCGGGCCGAAGATCTCCTCCTGGGCAATGGTCATCGAATTGTCCACGTCGGCGAACACCGTCGGCTGGACGAACCAGCCGCTGTCCAGGCCCTCGGGACGACCACCACCGGTGACGATTCGCGCACCCTCCTCGATGCCCTTCTTGATGTAGCCCTCCACGCGGTCGCGCTGCCGCTCGGAGATCAGCGGGCCGATCATGGCGCCCGCGTCGTCGGGCAACCCGATGGGCATTGCGGCGACCGCACCGGACAGCTTCTCCACGACCTCGTCGTAGCGCGACCGGGGGGCGAGCACACGGGTCTGCCCGACGCAGGCCTGGCCGCAGTTCATCAGGCCGGAGAACACCAGCATCGGCAGCGTGGAGTCGAGATCGGCGTCCTCGAGGATGATCGCCGCGGACTTGCCGCCGAGTTCCAGCGTGCACGCCTTGAGCTTCTCGGCGGCGATCTTGGCGACCTCCTTGCCGACCGCCGAGCTGCCGGTGAACGTGAACTTGTCCACCTCGGAGTTGGCGGTCAGCGCGCGGCCGGTCTCGGGGCCGCCGGGCACGATCGATAGCACGCCCTCGGGCAGGCCGGCCTCGGCGAACATCTCCGCCATCGCGAACACGGACAGCGGGGTCTCGCTCGCGGGCTTGAGCACGACCGTGCAGCCGGCGATCAGAGCGGGGCCGAGTTTGTTGGCGGCCAGGAAGAACGGAACATTCCACGCGGTGACGGCGCCGACGACACCGATCGGCTCGCGTAGCACGAGGGTCTGGCCGTAGACACCGTCCCGGATGTCCCTCCAGGTGAACTTGTCGGCCGCGCCGGCGTAGTACTGGAATGCCGACATTGCGGCGCCGTACTGCAGCATGTCGACGATCGTCGGCGGCTGACCAGTTTCGGCGGCCAGCAGGAACTTCAGCTCGTCGGCGCGCTCCTCCATCAGCTTGACCGCGGCGCCGAGCACCGCGGCGCGCTCCTCGGGAGACATTTGCGGCCACGGGCCCTCGTCGAAGGCCTTGCGGGCGGCCGCGCAGGCGGCATCGACATCGCCCTGGCCGGCCAGCGGCACCTTACCGACGAGTTCGCCGGTGGCGGGGGAGTGCACCTCGATGACTTCTGACGCGGGACCTGCTGCCGGCTCGACCCACTTGCCGCCGATGAACAGCTTGTCCCACTCGGTCTTGAAAGCAGTGCTCTGCGTCAACTCAGTGCTCCTCACGTCCGCGCCCTATTGGCGCCACCCTACCTATCTATAAGCAAAACAAGAACCTGTTTCAGTCATCGGGATAGGGCGGTTGCATCACCAGCACCAGATTGCTGACGACGAACTCCCGCAGCAGGGGAACGCTTGTCACCCACCAGGCCCATCGTGGGTGGTAGCGGGGCAAGGCGGCGAGTAGCGCGTCGGTGCTGTGTGCCCATTCGAGCCCGTCGGCCGCCGATACCTCGAACAACGACGATCCGTAGTCGTTCTTCGGTCGGTGGCCGTGTTTGCGCGTGTAGCGCTCAGCCGCGCGGGCCCCGCCGAGATAATGCGTCAACCCCATCTCGTGGCCGCCGAACGGTCCGAACCACACGGTGTAGGACAGCACCACCAGCCCGCCCGGTCTGGTGACCCGTAGCATTTCGCGGCCCAGCCGCCACGGTTGCGGGACGTGTTCGGCGACGTTGGACGACAAGCAGACGTCGACGCTGCCGTCGCCGAACGGCAGCGCCATGCCCGACGCGCGGACATAGGGCGCGTCGCTGCCGACAACGGCAGGGCCCGCGTGCATCTCGGCTGAGTCGGGTTCGACCCCGAGATAGTGCATGCCGGCGCGGGTGAATGCCGCCGCGAAGTACCCTGGGCCGCCGCCGACGTCGAGAATTGTGCGACCGTGCGGATCGGTGCCTGTTGCCGAACGCCACAGATCGGTGACCATCGCTGCGGTGTCGTCGGCCAGCGCGCCGTAGAAGCGGGCGGGGTCGCGCTGTTCGAAGCGGAACTGCGCGAGCAGTCGCAGCGACCGGGACAGGGTAGCCCGCCGGGCGAACAGGTCGGTGACAGCCATCGGTCGAACAGTAACCAGCCGCTATCGTGGTGGCGATGTCTGACCGCCGCGTGGGTTCCGTGCTGCTTCTGTGCTGGCGCGACACCGGGCACCCGCAGGGCGGCGGCAGTGAAACCTATCTGCAGCGCATCGGGTCCCAGCTGGCCCGGTCGGGCGTCAGGGTGACGTTGCGCACCGCGCGCTATCCTGGTTCGGCGCGCCGTGAGGTGGTCGACGGGGTGCACATCAGCCGCGGTGGCGGCCACTACTCCCTATATATATGGGCGGGGCTGGCGATGGTGGCGGCGCGGATCGGTTTCGGTCCGCTGCGGCGGGTGCGGCCGGACGTGGTGGTCGACACCCAGAACGGGTTGCCGTTCATGGCCCGTCTGGCCTTTGGTCGCAAGGTGGCGGTGCTCGTGCACCACTGCCACCGTGAGCAGTGGCCGGTGGCGGGTCCGGTGATGGGCAGAGTGGGATGGTTCGTGGAGTCGAAGCTCTCGCCGCGGGTCCACCGCCGCAACCAGTACGTCACGGTGTCGCTGCCCTCGGCGCGGGATCTGACGCGTCTCGGCGTGAATCCGGAACACATCGCGGTGGTGCGCAACGGCCTGGATGAGGCGCCCGCGCCGACGCTGGACGTGCCGCGGTCGGTGACACCGCGGGTAGTCGTGCTGTCGCGGCTGGTTCCGCACAAGCAGATCGAGGATGCGCTGGACGCCGTCGCCGAACTACGGCGGCGGATCCCCGATGTGCACCTCGACATTCTGGGCAGCGGCTGGTGGGAGCAGCGGCTGGTCGATCACGCCGCGCTGCTGAACATATCGGGCGCGGTGACGTTTCACGGACACGTCGACGACAACACCAAACACGAGGTCTTGCAACGTTGTTGGGTTCACGTGCTGCCATCCCGCAAGGAGGGCTGGGGTGTGGCGGTCACCGAGGCCGCGCAGCACGCGGTGCCCACCATCGGCTATCGGTCGTCGGGCGGCCTCACGGACTCCATCGTCGACGGGGTGACCGGACTGCTGGTCGACGATCACGAGGAACTGGTCGGTGACCTGGAGCGGCTGCTGACCGATGACGTCCTGCGCGATCAGCTGGGCGCCAAGGCGCAGGCGCGCAGCGGCGAATTCTCATGGGGCCAAACCGCCGACGCGATGCGCACCGTCCTCGAGGCGGTACATGCCAGGCGGATCGTCAGCGGTGTCGTATAGCCGGCCCTTTCGGCACGGGTCGACGGCAGCCGTCTCCAGCGCAACGCCTTTCGGCAAGTTTGTCGCCGCCATCCAGCGGGTACTGCCCACAACGAGCAATCGGCATTCAGCCGGACCGTTGGAGTGTGTGGTGGATCAGATGATTTCCGAAGCGGCCATTTTCCAGGCCGTTCGGCCAGAGCTGATCTCCGCGTTGACAGACGACCTGCGCACCGTCGACACTGCGCCCGGCCATGTCTTCTTCACCGAAGGTGACGTCGGCGGCTGGATGTACATCGTCGTGTCGGGCAAGGTGAAAATCGGCTGTCGCGCGCCGGATGGACGCCAAAAGCTTTTCGCGGTCCTTGGACCGTCGGAAACGTTCGGCGAAGTGTCGACGTTGGACCCGGGTTTGCGTAACTGCACGGCGACCGCACTGACCCAGGTCCGCGCCGCGGTGGTGCCGCGCGACGTTCTGTTGGCGTGGGTGGCCCAGCGTCCGGAGATCGCAGAGCAGATGATGCTCGTCCTCGCCCGCCGGCTACGGCGCGCCGATGACGATCAGTCCGATCTGATGTTCACCGACGTGGCCGGGCGATTGGCCAAACAGTTGCTGCGGCTGGCTCAGCAGTTCGGTGTGCCGCACAGGGGTGTTCTGCGCGTCACCCATGACCTCACTCAAGGAGAGCTGTCCCAGCTCGTCGGTGCGAGCCGCGAAACGGTGAACAAGGCGCTGAGCGACTTCAGCAATTACGGTTGGATCAGGTTACAAAGTAAGACGGTACTGATCGTCGACTACGAACGTCTGGCGTGGCGCGCACGTGAAACCGCGTCCGACCCCGCGGGGACGACCAACGCAGCCGGGGTAGATGAAGCCAAACGAATGATCATGGAGCGATTCGGCGTAACCGCCACCGAGGCAAATACACTGCTGACCAAGCTTTCCCAGGACTCCAACACTCCGGTCACCGATATCGCCGCCAACATCGTCACCAGCGGCTCGGTGTTGAGCATCGTTGGTTGACGCTCGCATTTTCTGAACAGGCTCGTTCACTCGCTGGGCTTGAATCGGTAGGTCTCCCCGTGTGCGAGGTAGACGAACTCAGTCCGGCCGGTCGAGTTCTCCGCGGCCTTCTTGAAATCGTCGAGTCCCGATAGGAATACCGAGAAGTCGTTGTAGTGGATCGGGATGGCAGTGCGAGGTTTGGTGATCTCGACAGCCTTCACAGCCTGCTCGCCCGTCATCGTGACGACCGTGACGAGGAAGGTCGTGCCACCCGTGTGAATCAGACCGAGGTCTATATCGGGGTAGCGGCGCGGAATGTCCTCGAGGCTGTCGAAGAGCATCGTGTCCCCGGTGATGTAAAGCCGGTAGAGGTGATCGGAGTGCCGGCTGAATTCGAGCATGTGCCCGTTGACAGGCATCAAAAGCTCGTTGACGGCCTCATCCGTGGCGTGCTTGCCCGGCATGGCGGTGATCTTCAGCGTCGCGTCGCCCTTGTGAACTATGAGGGAGTCCCAGGTGCCGAGGGGATAGCCTTGTTCGAAGCCGAGTGCGCTGAGCTTGTCCACCGCGTCAGCCGTCGAGACGATGGGAAGTGTCTTGTCGAGTTCCTGCGCGGCGACGTCGTCGAAATGATCGCCGTGATAGTGCGACAAGACGACCAGATCGATCGGTGGTAGATCGGCGATCTGGCAAGCCGGCTCGACCTCGCGCCGCGCCCAGATGCCATGACCCAGAAAGACGTGCTCGCCCTTGTGGAGGAAGGCGGGATCGGTCAGGATCGTCAGTCCGCAGAACCGGATCAGTGTGGTGGCGTTACCGATGAAATAAAGATCACCCTCATTGAAGTCCGGCGTCCCGCTGCTTGTCAGTTCCAAGGAAGTCATCGTGTGCTCTCCTTCGGGCCTTCTCCGATTCGGTTGTATGTCGTAGTTTCAAGCGACTTCAGTCTGAGCCGGAACGCATGGACTGGCTAGACCCTTTCGCAGACCTCCTTGTTCAGAACGCCGGCGGCCCTTCTGGTATTCCCTCGAATCTCGGCATTTTGGGGGCGGTCCGGTCACGTGCCCTCCGTCGGGCGACGGTTTGCGGGGCCGGCAAGGTCAACGCGGTCGTCACGGTGCCGTTGATCCGCTCGCTTAGCTTCCACGCCATCCGAGCCGGCTGCGCGAAGGCGTTGGACAGTCACGTAAGCGACACTGGCACTTCATGTTTGGCGGCGGGGTCGCTGTTGGACCGGCGTTCGGATGTTGTTTGGAGTACCAGATGGTTTTCGAAGGTCGCGTGACGCCGAAATTTGACCCGCTTCCCGGAGCTGGCCTCTATTCCAAGCTGGGTCGAGGCGATGACTACGCTCGGTCGACTGATCCGTCATCCGCCCAGCTCGCGCGCTTTCGGGGCCGCGAGGTCGGCACGTCGGGCGACGGCTTCCTCGCGATGTTCGACGCCCTCAGCGACCGATCTGCTGCGCGATGGCGATCCGCGACGCGGTGCATACGCTCGGCATCCAGGTCGCGCAGGGTTGCACGCCGGCGAGTGCGAGGTCCGCGGCGACGACACCGGCGGAATCGCGGCGCACATCGGCGCGCGCGTCAGCACCCTGGCGGGGCCGAACGACGTACTCGTCTCCAGCACGCTGCGCGACCTGGTGATCGGGTCAGGACTCCAGTTCGACGACCGCGGCGCCCACCACCTCAAAGGCGTACCCGGCGAATGGCACCTCTTCGCCGTCCCACATTTCACCGGTGTGGGCGCCGCCTGTGAATGAATTCGCAACGGTGGATCACCACCGCGAAACGATCAGCCGAAAAGATAATCGGCATCACCATATCGGCATGCTGGCGGTCGCTCGTCGAATCATGAGTTACGAAATGACCATCGCCGAGTGGGTCGGCCCGCGCTGATAGTACTGACCCCGTACCTCGTCATCGGCGTGTCTGGGCCGCCACGCACACGGCGCATCTGAGCCAGACACACGGGCTCGACCGGATCCTGTCGACCCTCGGCACGATCGCGGTGTGGCCGGTGCTGCTCCTCGCCGACGTGTGCATGACATGACCGAACTCACCATAGACGTGTCGCATCATGTGTCCCGACGCGCGGCGCGATGGACGACGGAACCGGTCAGCGCCGCCGAGGCGATGGAGTTCTGAGCCTTCGCCGCAGGGGTGGCCAACGTGATGATGCAGCTGTCGCGCCAAGGCGTCGGCTACGGCGTCGTCGAGAGCAAGGTCGACTCGGGTAACCTCCTCAAGCACCCCTGGAAGCGGGCCCGCACCACGTTCCAGTACCTGGCCGTCGCCATCTCGGAAATACTGAGGACCGCAACGCCTTTCGTGAAGCCGTCAACGAGTCACACCGGCACGTCCACTCGACCGCCGAGAGTCCGGTGTGCTATGACGCGTTCGACCGCGAACTGCAGATGTGTTTGGCCGCATGCCTGTTCGTCGGTTTGGAGGATACCTGTCCGCTGTTGCGGGGTGAGATCACCGCCGAGCAGGGTGACCAGTTCTACCGCTCGGCCTGGCCTCTCGGAACAACACTGCAGGTCGTCGACGCGCAATGGCCACCGACCCGAAAAGAATTCGACGAATACCGGACCGACGCATGCCGACAAGTGGTCATCGACGACGTGGTGCGCCGCTACCTGCTCGACCTGATCAACCTGAGGATGATCAATCCTGTCCTAAGGCTGCCGTTTCGGCCCCTGATGAAGTTCCTCACCGCCGGATATCTCGCTCCGGTGTTCCGGGACGCATTGGGCATCGGTTCGGGCGGCGCGAGACAATTCTGTTTGGAACGGCTGTTCCTGTTCGTGGCCTTCGTCAACCGTTTTCTGCCCGGATTCATCCGCCAGGGCGGCAGTAATCTGCTGCTGGCCGATGTGCGAATGCGCGTCCGGGACAACCGTCGGCTGGTCTGATGCGGGCGCTTCGGGAATCGGCGCGTCGGGCGCTGAGCCACCGGGTGAGAGTCGAGGCGATGCTGGAAATTGTGATGTGGCTTGCCATCCCTACGTCGTCATCGGACTGGTGTGGGCGTTCTTCCACGCGGAGCAGGTGCAGCACATCGAGACCCTGCTGCAGACCCGGCTGCCGGCCGGTTCCGAGATAGCGGCGTTCGGACAGGTCGCGGTGATGTGGCCGGTGCTACTGCTCGCTCCGAGCGTGTGCATGCAGTGACGGACGCCTGCGGCGGCTCACGATCATTCCCGCCAACCCGGCGATCAGCGATGCGAGCCAGACGAAGTGTGCCATCAGCACGATCCCGCGGTGCGGAGTCACCGGATGCTGGCCGCCGACCCGGTACAGCGTGATGTCATCGTCGTGATAGACCGTCGGCAGTGGTAACGCGGGTTCGGAATCGCTTGTCTCGCCCTCGGATTCGACAACCACCCATCCCACGCCGGCGTCGGACAGGGCGGCCTGGTCGGCGCCGGAAATCAGCAACTGCTGTACCGCCCGGGCGCGATCACCCTCGCCGGGCACCGTCCGGTCCCCGATCGTCAGGTCGCCCGTTGTGAGCACCTCGGCCCGCACGAACCGCGGCAGCGGGTCGAGTACCGGCGCCGGTCCCGCCCACGCGAAGTGCCGCATGCTGTCCAGGGGCAGCACAGCGACAGGACGCGGGTCGGCGTTGATGAGCGCGGCGGTGGCGGACCACCCCGACGGGTAGTGAACCGCCGACACCTTGCCGCCGACACCCCACGCCAGATCGGGCAGCGTTGTCATCAATGCGGCGCAACACATCAGTGCGGTCGCCGGGGCAGGAATCCGGCCCCGCAGGGTGACGACCGCGGCCGCACCGGCCAGGCTGTATGCAGGCACCGCCAATGCCACCCACTTCTGGGCGTCGCGCACCACTCCCAGGCCGGGGAACGTCCGAATCGTCGCCTCGACGAATGCCAGGCCTGGTCCCGTCGCCATGGCGGCGGGCACCACGACTGCGACCGCCGCCAGCACGAGCAACGGCACCGCGACCGGTCGCCGTAGCAGCACGGGCAGTCCGAGCGCGACGACACCCAGCAACACCACCGCGGCCACGACTGCGAAAAGTGTTGCTCGAGAGGCAGGTACGGCCTCAGCGTTCCAGATACCGCCGAGGCTCGCCAGGCTGGCAAGGGTGCCGAGGCCCGGTTCGGCCCGCGCTGCGAACGCTGTCACACCGGTAGCCTGGGTCGACGACAGCGAGCCGGCCACAGCCGCCGCCGTCAGCCACGGCAATGCCACCAGAACCGCCACGCCGAGGCCGACCGCAGCGCACAACCACCGCGGCCGACCGGCACCTGGCGCGAAGACGCACGCCACCGCGACCGTCGCGGCGAGCATCAACCCGGTCGGTGTCAGCCCGGCCGATGCGGTCCAGAACAACAGCGCGTACGCGCCGGCACACAGTGCGTCGGTCGACGTGCGCAGGCGCAGCACGGCGATCGCGACCCAGGGCAGGCAACCGTACCCGACCATCAGACTCCAGTGCCCCTGTAAAAGGCGTTCGGCGACATAGGGATTCCAGATTGCGACCGTCACGGCCACGCACTGACCGGCCACCCGCGCTTCCGGGATCACCGCGGCTGCGAGTCGGGCCGCACCCCACCCGGCCGACCACAAACCGAGCACGAGCAGAACCTTGACCACCACGCCGCCGTCGATCATCTGAGACGCCAGCCCGACCAGGAAGTCCTGTGGTAGTGCCCGCGGCGCGGCCTCGGTCAGTCCGAGTGCCGTATCGGACAGGTGCGAGCGCGGTGTCGAGACCGCGTCGCGCAGAAGCAGGTAGCCCGGCGCCAGCGCGGGCGCCGCCACGAGCAAGGTCAGCACCAGCGCATAGGCCGGCGCCACCACCGAACGCGCCCACCGGGGCGTGGGGGAGACGGAGATCAGACCGGTCTGTCCGGGGGTAGATCGGACGGCCGGGACGCCGGCAGTTTCTCGGTCTTGGCCTCGGCGCCCGGCACCGGTTCACCCTCGGGTCCGCGTGACCCGAAGAAGCGGTGATCGGCCTCGTCCAGACCCGGGTCGATCAACGCCGACTCCGCGCGCAGGCCGAACGAGCCGAGCAGGGCGCCGCCGATCAGCGCCACCAGACCCATTGCGGTGAACGTGATGGGCAGGATGCGGCCCCACAAGGCGACCCGGTCCCGTTCGTCGCGCGCGCCGGCGACCTGGGATTCCACGGTCTGCTCGTTCGTGGTGACCTTGAAGTCGACGAACGTCACCTCGGGCTTGAGCGGTTCACGCGCGTAGTAGTGGTAGCCGTGCTCTTCCTTCTTCACGATCGTGCCCGACACCGGATCGACCCAGAGCGTGCGCTGCGCCGCGTAGTAGCGGGTCATCGTGATGGACTCGTCCGGGTCGCCCGGCAGGCCCCACAGGGAGGCGCGCGCGGTCACGGTGCTGTCCGCATCGTCGTCATAGAGCGACGAGTACTTGACCGGCTCCACCAGTTTGCCGTCAGCGTCGTAGCCGACGTTCTGGGTGAAGCGGTAGGTGGTCAGCCCGTTGACGTCTTCCTCGCCGTCGTAGTTCGCGTCGAACGCCTTCTGCGCGATCGGGTCGAACATCGGGTACGTCCGCTTCTCGGTGTCGAACGGGAACCGGTAGGTGAGCCCCTCGTGGGGCAGGGCGATGTTGGTCGGCGGGTTCTCGTCTTCGATGGCGCGTGGCTTCTGCACCGCTCCGCCGGGGTTGCTCTCGCTGGAGACAGCCATCGCGGACTTGCGGTTCATGGTCACGGTGTCGACCAACGCGAGCAGAAGCCCGTTGTCCTGTTGCTGATCGGTGCGTCGCAGCGTGCTGCCGACCTGCAGCGTCACCACGTCGGCGTTCGACGGGGATTCCACCGAGACCTGCTCCTGAAGCGCAACCGGGACGTTCTTGCTGACGACGAATTTGTCGGCGTTCAGTGACTCCGGGTCGAATGCGGTGCCGGTGCCTTCACTGACGAGCGTGGCGTCCACGTTCAGCGGGACCTTGGCGATCTTGCTCTTGGTATAGGTGGACAGCAACAGCGCGGCGATCAGCAAGGCAGCGCCCAGCCCCATGATCCCGCACGCCGCGATACGCAGCGCCACTGCGCGGTTCAAGCCGTGCCTCCTTCGGTCCAAAGACCCCATTTACAGTGCGTACACATGCCCCGACCAGGGCAGTGGACGCAAACCCGTTCGACCCTAACAGCAGAAACTAAGGCCATTGTTTACTACGAGTGCATCCACCGACGCCCGCTGACTACCCCATTTCCATGCGGTTTGATGCGCCCGGCACACTGGTCGGCGTGACGGAATCCGCGGTCGGTGGGACACGTAACTTCCTGCCCGCACTCGAGGGCATGCGCGCCTGCGCGGCCGTCGGCGTCGTCGTCACCCACGTCGCTTTCCAGACCGGGCACACGGGCGGACTCGCGGGCCGGTTCTTCGGCCGGTTCGATCTCGCCGTTGCGGTGTTCTTCGCCCTGTCCGGTTTCCTCTTGTGGCGCGGCCACGCCGCGGCGGTGAGGGGTTTGCGATCCGTGCCCCCGACCGGGCACTACCTGCGGTCGCGGATCGTGCGGATCCTGCCGGGCTATCTGGTGGCCGTGGTGGTCATCCTGACGTTGTTCCCCGACGCCAAGGCGGACCTGACGGTCTGGCTGGCCAACCTGTCGCTGACCCAGATCTATGTGCCGCTGACCTTGACGGCGGGCCTGACCCAGATGTGGAGCCTGTCGGTCGAGGTGACCTTCTATCTGGCGCTCCCGCTGCTGGCGCTGCTCGCCCGGCGTATCCCGGTGCGTGGCCGCATCCCCGCGATCGCCGCCGTGGCTGTCGCCAGCTTCGCGTGGGGTCTGATCCCGTTCGATGCCCCGGCCGGGGTGAACCCCTTGAACTGGCCGCCCGCGTTCTTCTCGTGGTTTGCCGCGGGCATGCTGCTCGCGGAGCTGACCGTGAGCCCGGTCGGATGGCCGCACCGGTGGGCCCGGCGCCGCCTGCTGATGCCCGCCGTCGCCATTGTCGCGTTCGCGGTGGCCGCATCGCCGCTGGCCGGTCCGGAGGGGCTGACGCCGGGCACGGTCGGCCAGTTCATCGTCAAGACGATGATGGGCGCGGTGCTCGCGGCGGCCCTCATCGCCCCACTCGTGCTCGACCGTCCCGACACCCCGCACCGGTGGCTGGGCAACACGACGATGGTGACGCTGGGCCGCTGGTCTTACGGCCTGTTCGTCTGGCACCTCGCCGCGCTGGCAATGGTGTTCCCGATGATCGGCGAGTTCGCGTTCAATGGGCACATGCCCGTCGTGCTCGTCCTGACGGTGGTCTTCGGCTTCGCGATCGCGGCGGTCAGCTACGCCCTCGTCGAGTCGCCGTGCCGGGTCGCGTTGCGGCGCTGGGAATATCGTGTACAACGCCCGGTGCCGCCCCTGGATAGTGCGGTCAGGAGTGTGCCCGAGCCCGTCGCTCGATGATCTCGTCGCGTACCGCGGAGCGGCGGGCCTTGCCTGCGTCATCGCGCAACGGCCGGTCGGTGAACTCGACAGTGCCCGGCTGCTTGTAACCGGCCAGCCGCCCGGACAGGAACTCGATGACGGCCGCCTCGTCCAGTCCGTCGGCCTGCACAATCGCATGCGGAACCTGACCCAGGTCTCCTTCTTCGTCGGGCACGCCGACCACCAAGCAGGACAGCACCTTTGGGTGTGCCGACAGTGCCGACTCAACCTCGGCCGGATATACGTTGCGGCCCCCGACGGTGAACATGTCCACCCGGCGGTCGTTGAGATAGAGGAAGCCGTCCTCGTCGAAATAGCCGAGGTCTCCCAGAGAATCCCAGCCGTCGCGCTGCCTCGCCGTCGCCCCGATGTAGCGGTAGGTGGGCGCGCTGCCCGGCGACGGCCGCATGTAGATCTCGCCCACCGCACCGGGCGGGCACTCGTTGCCGTCGTCGTCGAGCACCTTCATCTCGCCCGAGACGACGACGCCGACCGATCCGGGATGGCTCAGCCACTGGGCGCCGGAGATGAAAGTGAGCGCCTGTAACTCGGTGCCGCCGTAGAGTTCCCACACCACGTCCGGTCCCAGAATATCGATCCAGGCCTGCTTGATCACCGGTGGACACGGCGCGGCGAGGTGCCAGAACCGGCGGATCGACGACAGGTCGTAGGCCTCCGGATGCGCCCGGTAGACCGGCAACAGGCGTTGCATGATCGTCGGCACGGTCGCCAAGAAGGTGATGTGGTCCTCGGTGACCAGCCGCAGGAATTCCTGCGGTTCGAATCGTGGCATGAGCACCAGATGGTGGCCCTGCAGCAGGCCGATGGCGAACGTGGTGAACCCCGTGTTGTGACTCAACGGCACCGACATCAGGCTGACGTCACCCTCCTGCGCGCCGAGCGGGTAGCCGGCGGCGGCGGGCACCCGGCTGTCGCCGCCCGACTCGATCAGCTTGGGTCTGCCGGTGCTGCCGCCCGACGCCATCGACTTCCACACCGGCGACACCGCTTCGGGCAGCGGGCCGTCAGATAGTTCCGGTCCGGGAGCGAAATGCCTTGCCAGGCCCTGGATCCGACCAGTGGGATCGTCGCGCCCGAACAGCAGCTTGGGTGGGTGCAGTTCGAGCAAGGCATGGAGTTCGGCATCGGGCAGCCGCGCCGACAACGGCTGGGGCACGGCACCCAGCTTCCAGGCGGCGAGCACGGCCTGGACCCATTCGATCGAGTTGGGCAGCACGATCGTGGCGTAGTCGCCGACGCCGACACCGCGCTCGGCGAACGCGCGGGCCAGCCGGTTCGTCGACGCGTCGAGCTCAGCGCGGGTCAGCGTGCGGCCCTCGCAGGTGACGGCGGGCGCATCCGGTGACTGCGCGGCCAGGCGGGACACCTGCGTGCCGATCGGCGGGACCAGGCCGGTCATCTCAGTAGGCGCCCTCGTGCTCGAAGACTCGCCGCGGATTGTCGACGAGCATCGTGCTCAGTTGTCCGTCGGTGACGCCCCGCTGCTTCAGTGCCGGGATGACGTCGTTGTGGATGTGCAAGTAGTGCCAGTTCGGTACCGCAACCGGGACCAACTCCTCGGGCAGCCAGTCGATGAAGCACGACGCATCGTGAGAGAGCACCATCTTGTCGGCGTGGCCGCGTTCGCACATCCGTGCCACGGTGTCCACCCGATCCTCGAACGGCAGCATCAGATCAAGGCCGAACCGGTCCATGCCGATGAACGAGCCGTTGCCGATGATCTCCTCCAGATAATCCACATCGGTGCTGTCACCGCAATGCCCGATGACCACACGGGTCAGGTCGACGCCCTCCTCGGCGAAGATGCGCTGCTGCTCGAGTCCGCGGCGGGTCGGGGCGTGGGTATGGGTGGAGATCGGGACGCCGGTCCGGCGGTGCGCCTGGGCGACGGCGCGCAGCACCCGCTCGACGCCCGCGGTGACACCAGGTTCGTCGGTGGCGCACTTGAGGATTGCAGCCTTGATGTCGGTGCCGGCGATGCCCTGCTCGATGTCGCGCACGAACATCTCGACCATCGGCTCCGGGCCGTCGAGAAGCGTTCCCGGACCACTGAAGTGGAAGTGCATCGGCACGTCGTTGTAGGTGTAGACCCCGGTGGCCACGACGATGTTGATGTCGGTTTCCGCGGCGATCCGCGCGATGCGCGGGATGTAGCGTCCCAGGCCGATCACCGTGAGATCCACGATGCTGTCGACGCCACGGGACTTGAGTTCATTCAGCCGTGCGATCGCGTCGGCTTCCCGTTTGGCCTCGTCGCCCCAGACGTCGGGGTAGTTGTCGGTGATCTCGGGGGACAACACGAAAACGTGCTCGTGCATGAGCGTGACGCCGAGATCCGCGGTGTCGATGGACCCGCCGGCTGTGTTGAGTTGAGGCACTCCGCCGATGCTAGGCCGGATCTGCGGACGCATCCGCCGAATCGAGCAGAGCCGGCTCCGAAGGTGCCGCGGCGGGCGGGCGCACCGTGGCCACGTTCACCACCGACGCCGCGAGGGCCGCCACCGAGACCAGTGCCAGCAGCTGCACTCCCACGGAATGCCCGACGTAGCCGTCGACCGATCGCCATGGATTCTGGCTCAGCACCGCTCCGGCAAGGATCAAGCCACCCGCGGCAGATCCGACCGTGATTGCTTCCCTGAGCTTTTCGCGTCGGCGCAGGAGATGGCGCACGCCCACCGCCACACCGACCACCACCACGCCCGCGACTCCGGCGATGACGGCGCCCGTCGCCGCCGTCGCGACGCCCGCCGCCGCGGGGCCGGGTTGCCACGGTCGCGCCATCGCATCCGGCGGCCGCCGACGCCGGACGGGCAGGAACGCGAACAATCCCAGCAGCGGCAACAGGGCCAAACCGCCGATGAGTCCGGTGCGATAGAGCGTGTTGGAGGTGAATGCCAGGGTAACGGTGCCCGAAGTACCCGGCGGGAGCACCCAACCCTGCTGCCAACCGTTGACCGTCACCGGAGTCAACTGTGAACCGTCGGCCAGGCGGGCCGTCCAGCCGGGGTTGATGCTCTCCGGCACGACGAGCAGCCGCGATGCCGATGATGCGGGCACGGTCAGTTCACGGTGGTCTGCGCTCCACGTCCCGGTTTGCGCGCGAACTGTTGCCGCCGTAGGCAATTGACCGGCGAGCGGCCCCGCCAACTGGACGCCGTCCACGACGAATGCGGCGCCGGGGCTGACCAGCAACTCCTGTTGACCGGCGGGCAGGGTGATCGGCTCGGTGCGGCACGGGTGGGCGGGCACCGGATCGCCGTCGAGCAACGCCCGCACGGTGGTCTGCACCGACGTCTGCACGAACTGTCCCGCGACGCCGATGATCGGTCCCCGCCCGCATGGCAGGTCGATCGTCCTGGCCAGGTTCCGGGCGTTGTCGGCCGCGGCGATCGGCGCCCCACGCGAATCGAGGGCCGCCACCTCGGCCAGGCCCGGCGGCTTGAGCTGGTCGAAGCCGAGTGCAGTGCGGTCGATGACGTTGTTCCAGTCCAGCAGCGACACCTTGATGGTGTCGGTGACCAGCGGCTTGAGATCGATTCGCTGCGGTCCGCCGTCGGCGGTGAGCCGGCGTACCTGCGGGCCGTTGCCGAGATCCACCGCCAGCATCGTCGGATGTGCGGGCAGCTCAGCGGAACTCGGCGTGATCCGTAATCCGCCAACCTCGGTCGGGATGGGTAGTTTCAGCGTCAGGGTCGGTGGAGTCCGGTGCTGCACGACGCTCTGCGGTGCGGTCCACGCGGTTTCCGGATCGCCGTCGGCGGCGGCGTATGCGGAGCCCTGCACATCGATCGGATCGGCGTCGCCGGTGGCCCGCGCGGCTCCGGGCGCGGCGACGAGGTCGGCCAGGTTCGGTCCCTGCCGGGCCCGCACCCACACCGTCGGCGTGACGGCCGTCGGCTCGGAAACGTTCAGTGTGCGGCTGAAATTCACCGGCTCCTCGGGTGACAGCGCCATCGACGCCGCGCACCGGATTCCGTTCGGGCTCTCCGCGCACCCCTGCCGCCCCAGCAGCTCCGAGCCCAGATCCCATTGCACGACAGCAGATTTCGGCGGCGGTGCGGGAACCCGGACGGTGTGGCGCAGATTGACGGGATGGGCGAACCCGTTCGCGTCGTACTGCGTGATGGTGAAGTCGGTGATGCCGAACTGCACGCCGGGCGATCCGTCGTCGGTGCCGACCGCGGTGATTCGGACCCACGGCGTCTCGCCGTAGGGCAGTGCCGCGGTGAGCGGTTTGCCGGCCTGGTCGAATCGCAGCGTGCTCGTGCCGTTGACGGTGGCCACCTCGAGGCGGCGGACCTGAGCGCCGACGGCGGTGGCGCTGGGCGTGATGGTGATCGTGGCGTTGGTGACCGGGTGGTCGAAATCCACCTGCAGCCACTGACCGACAGCGGCCTGCAGCGCATTCGACACCCAACTCGTCGATGGATCGCCGTCGACGGTGGCCGGCGGCCCGGCGGCGGGGGAGACGTTGGGCAGCGCCGTCGAATCCGACGCCGAACTCGACACGCTTATCCGTCCACCGTTCCACTGGCCGGCGACGATGTCGCCGCCGGCTGCGGGATAGTCGAGCACCCGGTTGAACGTGTGCCGGGGATCGTCGGGTGCCCGGATCGCCGACGAGTGGTCGTCGACGCGGCCGTAGTCGGTCTCGCGGGCCAGCGGCGTATCGGTGACGGTGACAACCGGGACCAGCAGGCCGGCCCGTTGCGCGTCGGGGGTCAACAGCATCGGCCCCAACGGGGGTTGCCCCAATAGCCTGCGCCGTTCGTCGAGCCGCAGCAGCGCCTCCGGCCCGCCGTCGACGCGGGACATCGCATCGGTGTCGACGAGATACGGTGCCATGGGTTTTTCGGCGGTGTCCACGCGGTAGATCTCGACGGCCGGATACCGCGGCCGCAGCCCGCTGTCGGTGATGAATCCGGCCAGGGTGCCGGGTCCGACCGGATCGCCGAACTGCGCGACCTTCGACAGCCCCGGTGATCCCTCGATGGCACGGTGCACGAGTACCGGCCGTGCCGACCGGGATGTTTCGGGGTCAAGGTCGTTGCGGACGACGACGTACGAAATGCCCTCTCGGGCAAGTGTATCCGCGAGTCCGGCGGACGGCCGGCCCGCGGCGAACAACCGCTGCACCGAGTCGAGCGCGCGGATCGTCGCCGGCGGTGTTAGGGGAATCGAGTCCCGGACGCCCCATGCGCTGTTGCCGAGCACCTGCAGCGGCTCGTCGTGGCTGGTGCCCCACACCTGGGTGGCGAAAGGAGCGCCCGGAGCCACCAGTACGCGCCCGTCGGTGTTGTGCTCGTCGAGCCAGCCGGCGGTGTCGTGCCAGTACTGCGGGATCGCGTCGAAGGCACCCGGCGGGGTCAGCCGCCCGGTCCAGGCCAGTGACGAGGCGGCGGTCAAGGCCGCCAGCACGATGATCCCGACGGCCACCCGCTTGTCCTGTTCGGGGTGAGCGAAGGCGTGCAGCCACACCGGCCGCGGCGCGCTGCCCGGAAGCGGGATGCGGCCGAGTAGATGCGCCAGTCCCAACGCCAGCGGGATTCGCAGCAGCGGTTCGAGCTTGTGAATGTTGCGCAGCGGCGTGCCGCCCGCGTCGAGGAACGCCTGCACCTGATGGGCCAGCGGCGAGCCGAGTCCGCCGGAGTATCCGGCGGCAAGCAGCACGACGCCGATCAGAAGAATGGTGATGAGGCGACCGCGCGACGGCATCGTCCGCAGTGCGAGCCCGGCCAGACCGGCAGCCGCAACCAATGTCGTAGCCAGCACCGCGACCGAGCCGGTCACCAGCGGGGCGCCCGCGGTGGCGTTGGGCGCCACGAACGGTGTCCACGCGTCGGTGCCCCGCAGCATCTCGGTCAGCGACATCCATCGAGTGGTCACCCCGGACGACTCGATGAAGTCGAGGAACGGCGGGCTGATGCGGCCCAGGAGGAACAGCGCCACCACCCACCACAGCACGGCCAGCACCGAGCACGACAGCCACCACGCGATGAACCGCCACCAGAGCCGGTTCGGTCGATGACAGGCCAGCCAGATCACCGCGGCCAGACAGCCGGTCAGCGTCGCGACCGCGTTGACCGCGCCCATCAATGCGATCGCCACCGCGGAACGGGCGGCGAGCACGCGGACGGAGCCCTGACCCCGCAGCGCCACGATCACCGGCAGCAGCACCCACGGCGCCAGCATCATCGGCAGCGTCTCCGAGGAGATCGCGCCAAGGGTGGTCAGTACCCGAGGCGACAACGCGAACGCGGCCGAGGCGATGACCCGTGAGGTCGGAGTCCCGATGCCCCGGCCATCGTTCAACGCCTCGGCGACCCGAAGCAGCCCCCAGAACCCCACCACCAGCAGCAGTGCCCACCACAACCGCTGGGTGACCCAGCCGGGCACGCCGAGCTCGTTACCCAGCACGAAGAAGGCGCCGTGCGGGAAAAGGTAGCCGTATGCCTGGTTCTGCGCCTGCCCGAACGGCAGCTCGCTGTTCCACAAGTTGAACGCGCGGGTCAGAAACCGCAGCGGGTTGGCGGTCAGATCCAGCTTGGTATCAGGCGAGATCTGCCCGGGCGACTGAGCGAAGGCCAGGGTCAGTGCCGCCGCCGCGACCGCCCACAGCCAGCGCCGTGACAGTGGCAAATCCAACGCCTGCCGCGGCAGCGGCAAGTCCACGTTAGGTGCGGTCGCCGTACTCGACCCGGTTGAGCACGGATGACGCCGGGTCGCCCGCCTGCAGTGGAGGCTTGTTGTCCTGCTGCACCATCAGCGTCACACCGAAGATGGCCGCCGCGCCCAGCAGCAGGCCGACGACAATACTGGCCGCGGCGGGCACGAGGAACCGGTCCATCGGGCCAAGGTAGCAGACCAGGATGGGCGTGACGTTCCACGATGCGCACCCCCGGTGCCGGGTCCGACGTGCTTGACCTGGTGTGCACGCGCGTCGACCACCACGGGATAGGACCAGGCTTTCACTGCTATTACTGTCGAGGCCCATGGCACTGTCCCGAGCCCTGTTAGCGCTGGCGGCACTGCCGGCCGTCCTGCTGGCCTGTTCGCCCGCCGCTGAGCATCCGGCCGCCCCGTCGTCGCCTGCGCCCGCGATGGCCGGGGGAACCGCCGCTCCAGCCCCCCTGGAGGCCGGGCCCGCGATGCCGGCGTGCGGTGACGGGCCGGCGCTGCTGGCCGGCATGTCCACCCGTGACAAGCTGGCCCAGCTGCTGATGGTCGGCGTGACCGGCGCCGACGACGCCCGCGCCGTGGTCGGCAACCATCACGTCGGCGGCATCTTCATCGGCAGCTGGACGGATCTGTCGATGCTCACCGACGGCTCGCTGACCGGCATCGCCGCCTCGGCGGGCCCGCTGCCGCTGGCCGTCAGCGTCGACGAGGAAGGCGGCCGGGTGTCGCGGCTGGCCGGGGTGATCGGCAGCCAGCCCTCGCCCCGGGTGCTGGCCCAGACCCACACCCCCGACGAGGTGTACGCGATGGCGCTGGAACGCGGTCGCGCGATGAAGAACCTCGGCATCACCATCGACTTCGCGCCCGTCGTCGACGTCACCGACGCGCCCGACGACACCGTGATCGGCGACCGGTCCTTCGGCGCGAACCCGGCGACGGTCACCGACTATGCGGGCGCCTATGCGCGCGGCCTGCGCGATGCCGGCCTGCTGCCGGTGCTCAAACACTTTCCGGGCCATGGCCACGGCTCCGGCGATACCCACACCGGAAGCGTCGTCACCCCGCCCATCGGGGATCTGCAGAACGACGACCTGATCCCCTATCGGACGCTGGACACGCAGGCGCCGGTCGGTGTGATGGTCGGGCACATCGAGGTGCCGGGCCTGACGGGCAGCGATCCGGCCAGCCTGAGCCCCGCGGCCTATGCGCTGCTGCGGTCGGGGGAGTACGGGGGCCCGCCGTTCAACGGGCCGGTGTTCACCGACGACCTGTCCAGCATGCAGGCCATCAGCGACCGCTTCGGGGTCGCCGAGGCGGCGCTGCGCAGCCTGCAGGCCGGCGCCGACACCGCGTTGTGGGTGACCACCGATGAGGTGCCCGCAGTGCTGGACCGGCTGGAGAAGGCGCTGGCGGCGGGCGAGTTGACGATGCCGCAGGTCGACGCGTCGGTGCTGCGGATGGCGGCGGTGAAGGGCCCGAACCCGCGGTGCGGACGCTGATCGGGCACCCATTGCTTACTCTTGAGTAAGTACACGGTCGGTATCTGTTCTCGGAGGGCGCGCGCATGGCAGGTGGAAGCAAGCGGTTACCGCGCGCCGTCAGGGAGCAGCAGATGCTCGATGCCGCCGTGCAGATGTTCTCGGTCAACGGCTATCACGAGACGTCGATGGACGCCATCGCCGCGCAGGCCCAGATCTCCAAGCCGATGCTGTATCTGTACTACGGCTCCAAGGAGGAGCTGTTCGGTGCCTGCCTGAGCCGAGAGCTGGGCCGGTTCGTCGAAACCGTGCGCGCCGACATCGATTTCACGCAGAGCCCAAAGGACCTGCTGCGCAACGCAGTTCTGTCGTTCCTGCACTACATCGACACGAATCGGGCGTCGTGGATGGTGTTGTACACGCAGGCCACCAGCTCGCAGGCGTTCGCGCACACGGTGCGCGAGGGACGCGAACGGATCATCGAACTGGTCGGCGGCCTACTTCGGGCCGGCACCAGACACCCGGAACCGGACACCGATTTCGACACGATGGCGGTCGCGCTGGTGGGCGCGGGTGAGGCCGTGGCGACGCGGGTCAGCACCGGCGACGCCGATGTCGACGAGGCGGCTGAGCTGATGATCAACCTGTTCTGGCGCGGCCTGAAGGGCACGCCGTCCGATGCTCCGGTGGTCGCGGGTCCCGGCTGAGAGGTCTTCAGCGGCCGATCTGTTCGAGGACGGCGTCGGTGAACTCCTTGGTGGTGGCGGTGCCGCCCAGGTCGGCCGTGCGAACCTGCGCCGACGCCAGCACCGACGCGAACGCCGAGAACACCTCCGCGCCGGCTTCCGGGTGGCCGAGGTGGTCGAGCATCATCGACGCCGACCAGATGGCGCCGAGGGGGTTGGCGATCCCTGTCCCGGCGATGTCCGGCGCGGAACCGTGCACCGGCTCGAACATCGACGGGTACTCGCGCTCGGGGTTGAGGTTGGCGGCGGGTGCGATTCCGATGCTGCCGGCGACCGCGGCGGCGAGGTCGCTGAGGATGTCGCCGAACAGATTCGATCCGACGATCACGTCGAAGGCCGCCGGATCGAGCACCACCTTGGCGACGAGCGCGTCGATGTGTTCCTGGCGCCACGACACCGCGGGGAAGCCGGCGGCGGTCTCTTTCACCAGTTCGTCCCAGAACGGCATGGTGTGCATGATGCCGTTGGACTTGGTGGCCGACACCAAATCGCCGCGCCTCGAGCCCGCAAGATCGAAGGCGTACTTCAGGATTCGCTCGGTGCCGGCGCGGGTGAAGACCGACTCCTGCACCGCCATCTCGTCGGGAAAACCGCGATTGAAACGGCCTCCGATCTCGGAGTACTCGCCTTCGACATTTTCCCGGACCACCACCAGGTCGACGTCCGTGGTGGCCCTGGTGACCGGACTCGGCACACCCTCGAGCACCTTGATCGGTCGAAGATTCACGTACTGGCGGAACTGGCGGCGGATGGGGATCAGCAGACCCCACAACGACACGTGGTCGGGTACGCCGGGCCAGCCAACGGCCCCGAGCAGAACAGCGTCGTGGAAACGGATTTGCGCCAGCCCGTCCGCGGGCATCATCGCGCCTTCGGCGACGTAGCGCTCGCAGGACCAGTCGAACGCGTCGTAGGTGAAGTCGATGCCGTGCCGGTGACCGACCACATCGAGGACGGCACACGCGGGCGGGATGACCTCGGTGCCGATGCCGTCACCGGGGATCAGAGCGATGCGAAAGCGGGTGGTCATGCTCGCCATTGAACGGGTGCGGACCGGGCGATGTCCAAGACCCAGATGGAAGCGGTTCGATAGAAAATCCCTATCGGTCCGTGGGCGACAAGTTCAGGAATGCTTTCGCCGCGGGACTGAGTCGGCTGTGCTGCCACACCAGAGCCACGTGCAACCTCTCGGTCGAGGCCAGTTCGCGCACGGACAACCCGACCGCGTCGGCGAGCGGACGCCAGGAGTCGGCGACGACCGCGACGCCGACGCCGGCGAGCACCAGGGGCAGCAGCGCCTCGCGGTGTTCGATCTCGATGGCCAGCCGGCAGTCGGTGGCGGCCAGGATCGCGTCCGCGACACGGCGCATGCCGGTGCCTGGTTGACCGACGATCAGCGGCAGGCCCGGCAGGTCGGCGATCTCGAGCGGTTCGTCGTCGGGTAACCCGGCATCGGCCCGTGCGACCAAGACGAAGCGGTGGGTCTCGAGGCGCCGCACCCGCATGCCATCGAGTCCGTGCAAGCCGCCAGGCATGGCCAGGACGCCCAGCTCGGCGGCGCCGGTCCGCAGCGCCTCGCGTACATCATCGGGTCGGTCGCTGGCCACGACCGCGACCTCGACGTCGGGATAGGTTCGCGTGAAGTCGGCGATCAGCCGGGTCAGCGGGCTCACCGCCTGCGACGGCATCGAGGCGATCGTCAGGCGACCGCCGCGGAGTCCGTCGACGGTCTCGACGGTGGCGCGCGCCACCTCCAGCAGATGCACCACGCCGCGGGCCGGCTCGACCAGCGCCCGGCCCGCCGAGGTGAGCACCAGACCGCGTCCCCGGCGCAGGAACAGCTCCGCGCCGAGTTCCTTTTCCAGCCGCCGCAGCGAATGCGAGATCGAGGGCTGGGCCACATGCAGCAACTCGGCGGCCCGATGGACGGTTCCATGGTCGACGACGGCGAGAAAGTAGCGCAGCTGCCGAACGTCCATAGCATCGGTGCCCGCTACAGCGGTGCCACGGTGCCGATCAGATGGGGGTCGCCCTTGCTCAGGTGGCGCAGCGTGAGCTCCCATCCGTCGGAGCCCCGGTCGACGTACAGGCCGGCGCTGGCCGGCAGTACCACCGGCTTCGCGAACTTCACCGAGTAGCGCACCCCATCGGGCAGCCGCCCTTCGATGTTCGCTAAAACTGCTGCTGCACTGAACATTCCGTGCGCGATCACGGTCGGAAATCCGAATAGTTTCGCCGCGATCGGATTGGTGTGGATCGGGTTGTGGTCACCGCTGACCGAGGCATAGTGACGGATCTGGCCCGGCGTGATGTGCAGCACCGCATTCGGCGGGCGGAGCTTGGGCTGTTTCTGCGGCGGCGCCTTCGGCTCATCGGACAGGCTGGTCTTCTGCTGATGCAGAAAAGTAGTCACCTGATGCCACGCCGTCTCGTTGCCGACGTTCACGTCGGTGACGATGTCGACCAACAGACCGCGCCGGTGCTCGCGCAGGTTCGCTGCGTGCACCCGCACCGCCACCGTGTCGGTCACGAGGATCGGCCGGTACTGCGTGACGTGGTTCTCGATGTGCACCGAACCCATTGCGGCGAAAGGGAAATCGAAACCGGTAACCAGCGACATGACCGACGGGAACGTCAACGCGAACGGATACGTCAACGGTACGGCATCGCCGAACCGCAGGCCGGTCACCTTGGCGTAGGCGGCGACATTGGCCGCGTCGATGGCCAGGTCCTCGACCGTCAGCGTGCGCTCGGGCAGCGTGTCGCCGCGCGGCACGAAGGGAAGTGCCCCGGCCGTCGCGCGAATCAGATTTTGCAGCCCGGAGGGCTGGCTCCCCGTGCTCAACCTATGCCCCCAACATGGCCTGGCCGCAGACCCGGATAGTGTTGCCCGTGACGGCATTCGACGCCGGGCTGGCGAAGTAGGCGATGGTCTCGGCCACGTCGACGGGCTGGCCGCCCTGATACAGCGAGTTGAGCCTGCGACCCACCTCGCGGGTAGCGAGCGGGATCGCCTCGGTCATCTTGGTCTCGATGAAACCGGGGGCAACGGCGTTGATGGTGATGCCCTTCTCGCCCAGCTTCGGGGCCAGCGCCTCGGTCAACCCGATCATCCCGGCCTTGGTGGCGGCGTAGTTGGTCTGCCCGCGGTTGCCCGCGATGCCCGCCATCGAGGACAGGCCGACGACTCGACCGTTCTCGGCGAGCACGTCGTTGTCCACGAGGCCCTCGGTAAGCCGCAGCGGGGCAAGCAGATTCACCGCGACGACGGAATCCCAGCGGGACTCGTCCATATTGGCCAACAACTTGTCCCGGGTGATGCCTGCGTTGTTGACCAGAATGTCCAGCCGAGAGCCGTGGTAGTGCTCGCGTACGTGTTCGGTGATCCGGTCCACGGCGTCTTCGGCCGTCACGTCGAGCGTCAGCGCCGTCGCACCCAATTTCGCGGCGGTCGTGCCCAGCGCCTCATTCGATCCCTCTGGGCCTTCGATGTCGACGCACACCACACTGGCGCCGTCACGCGCGAAGACCTCGGCGATGGTCGCACCGATGCCGCGCGCCGCGCCTGTCACCAGCGCGATCTTGCCGTCCAGCGGTCTGTCCCAGTCGGCCGGCGGCGCCGAGTCGGCCCCGCCGACGTGGAAAACCTGTCCGTCGACGTAGGCCGATTTGCCCGACAGGATGAACCGTAACGTCGACTCCAGGCCCGTCGCCGCGGGTTTCGCGTCCGCCGACAGGTACACCAAGTTCACCGTCGCACCGCGGCGCAACTCCTTGGCGAGCGAGCGCGTGAACCCCTCGAGCGCGCGCTGCGCTACCTGCTCGTGCGCACTGCCCGTCTGCTCCGGCGGGGTCCCGATGACGACGATGCGCCCGGACGGACCCAGATTGCGCAGGAGCGGCGTGAAGAATTTGTACAGCTGCTTCAGGCCGGCGGGTTCGGTGATGCCGGTGGCGTCGAACACCAGGCCGCCGAACTGGTCGGCCCAGCGTCCGCCCAGATTGTTCGAGACGACGTCATAGTCCTCGGCCAGTGCGGCGCGCAACGGCTCGACGACGCGACCCTCTCCGCCGATCAGCAGGGTGCCGGCCAGCGCAGGTTCGCCGGGCCGATACCGGCGCAGTGTCTCGGGTTGCGGGATGCCGAGTTGCTTGGCCAAGAAGGATCCGGGCGCCGAGTGGACGATTTGCGAGTACAGATCGGAAGCCATGAGACTGAACTTACTCCAGAGTAAGTACCGTGGGTAGTATGGCCCCTATGGCTGACACCACACCACGCCGACGCGTCGCAGTTCTCGGTGGCAATCGGATTCCCTTTGCGCGATCGGACGGCGCTTACGCCAACGCGTCGAACCAGGACATGTTCACCGCTGCGCTCGGCGGGCTGATCAACCGCTTCAATCTGGACGGCGAACGGCTCGATGCGCTCATCGGCGGCGCCGTGCTCAAGCACAGTCGCGACTTCAACCTGATCCGTGAGTGCGTGCTCGGTAGTGCGCTGTCGTCCTATACACCGGCGTTCGATCTACAGCAGGCGTGTGGCACCGGGCTGCAGGCGACGATCTCGGCGGCCGACGGCATCGCCGCGGGGCGCTACGAGGTGGCCGCGGCGGGAGGGGTGGACACCGCCTCCGACGCACCGATCGCGCTCGGCGACGACCTGCGCCGCGTGCTTCTCGGGCTGCGACGGTCGAAGTCCAACGTCGAGCGGCTCAAACTCGTCGGCAAGCTGCCCGCATCGTTGGGTGTGCAGATCCCGGTCAACAGCGAGCCGCGCACCGGGCGCTCGATGGGCGAGCATGCGGCCATTACCGCCAAGGAGATGGGCATCAAGCGCGTCGACCAGGACGAGCTCGCCGCCGCCAGCCACCGCAACATGGCGGCCGCCTATGACCGTGGCTTCTTCGACGACCTCGTCACGCCGTTTCTCGGCCTGTACCGCGACAACAATCTGCGGCCCGACTCGACTCCCGAAAAGCTGGCGTCCCTGAAGCCGGTCTTCGGCGTCAAGGCCGGCGACGCGACGGGAACCGCGGGCAACTCGACGCCGCTCACCGACGGGGCCTCGGTGTCCCTGCTGGCCTCCGACGAGTGGGCGCAGGCGCACTCGATCGAGCCGCTCGCCTACTTCGTCGACTCCGAGACCGCGGCGGTCGACTACGTCAACGGCAAGGATGGCCTGCTGATGGCGCCCACCTACGCGGTGCCGCGCCTACTCGCCCGAAATGGGTTGAGCCTGCAGGACTTCGACTTCTACGAAATCCACGAGGCATTCGCGTCGGTGGTGCTCGCGCACCTGCAGGCGTGGGAGTCCGAGGAGTACTGCAAGGAGCGGCTGGGCCTGGACTCGGCGCTCGGCGCGATCGACCGCGCGAGGCTCAACGTCAACGGCTCGTCACTGGCCGCCGGCCATCCGTTCGCCGCCACCGGCGGCCGGATCGTCGCTCAGATGGCCAAACAGTTGGCCGAGAAGAAAAGCGAGAGCGGTCAGCCGGTACGCGGCCTGATCTCGATCTGTGCGGCGGGGGGGCAGGGCGTCACCGCCATCCTGGAAGCCTGAGTCCGCCGGGGCTTGTCAGGGCTTTCAGGCCCAGCGTTGCGCTTCCACGTCGGGGGCCAGCGGCGGGTGCAGCGGCACGTCGAGGCCGTCGTAGATCCCGGGCTTCTGCGTGGCCAGCCAGTCGATCGCACCCAGCAGCCGGTTAGCGGCGGTCGTGTTGCCGCCGTCGGCCCGGGTGCCGCCGGACACGTCGGCGCGGCTCACGATGGTCAGCTGGGGGTCGCCGTCGACGATGACCCGGTGGTCGCCGACGCCCTGATCGGACTGCGGCCAGTCCGGGCCGCACGACGGGTGGATCCGCGTGATGTGGTCGATGACGATCCGTTCGTTTCCACCCGACTTGCCGATCACTTGAGCCAGAAGGCGCCCTGCGTGCCCTTCTCGAACGGGCCCATGACGGTGTCGACCGATTCGGTCAGCGGCAGCCGCTCGACCTCCTCGCGGATCTCGTCGATCTCGAGCCCCAGGCCCCGGCCGATCAGCCGGATGTTGCCGCCCCACACCATGGTCGGGACGGACGGCAACAGCATCATCGGAGTCTCGTCCATCGACCCACCGAAACCGCACAACACTTTGACCGCATGCGGCTGGTCGTAGGTGGAGTAATCGAAGATCTCCTGGCAGTGAACGGACCGGACGCGGGTGCACAGGCCAGCGGCGATGACGGCCAGGGCGTCGTTCCCCCAGCCCGGGTCGACACCGCTGACGAGCAGTGTGGCCCCGCCCTCCTCGGCGGCGTTGGTGAGGCGCTCGACCCACTCCGGCGGCGCCGAGCGAGGGTCGTAGAGCGAATACAGCGACGGCGTGACGACGTGTCGGCCCGCGCGCAGGCATCGCTCGATGTCCGCTATCGCCTCCTCGGGGCGGATGTCCCCGGACGCCATGTAGGCAACCGCATCACAGCCGGCGAGCACGGCGTCGACATCGGTGCTGGCGGTCACACCGGTGACGGCATCGAGGTTGGCGAACGTCGCGGCGTCCCTGCCCGCTTTGTGCTCCGACGATGTGATGACACCGCTCAACCGCAGCCCGGGGAACGCGATAGCCGACCGGATGGAGGTGGCCCCCATATTGCCTGTTCCCCACACCGCGACACGGAGCATCCGCCCACCCTAAACGGGCGCGTCGTGACCATCATCACAGCAGCGCAAAACCCCTGCTCAGCTATGGAGAGGGCGGCCCGACCAACCACTGAGTTGCTTAGGCAATGGAAATTGCTCGCGGAGTCTTTGCGTTGAAGTTACTGAACGGTATAGTCGGCGCCAGTTACTGGTGGGTAACTTTCCTGAGTACCCAACCGCAAGTGGCGTTCTCGATGAGGAGGAAACGTGAGCCACTACAAGAGTAACGTTCGTGACCAGGTATTCAACCTGTTCGAGGTGTACGGCCTGGACAAGGTGCTCGGTGAGGGCGCATACGCCGACCTCGATGCCGACACCGCCACCGAGATGCTGGGCGAGATCGCCCGGCTGGCCGAGGGCCCGATCGCGGAATCGTTCGCCGACGCGGACCGCCACCCGCCGATGTTCGACCCGAACACACACACCGTCACCCTGCCGGACTCGTTCAAGAAGTCGGTGCGCGCGCTGGTGGACGGCGGCTGGGACAAGATCGGCGTGCTGGAGGAACTCGGCGGTGTGCCGGTGCCCCGGGCGCTTCAGTGGGCACTGGTCGAGCACGTTCTCGGCGCCAACCCCGCGGTCTACATGTACGCCATGGGCGCTGGCTTCGCGCAGATCCTGCACCACCTCGGCACCGACGAGCAGAAGAAGTGGGCCGTGCTGGCCGCGGAACGCGGCTGGACCTCGACCATGGTGCTGACCGAGCCGGACGCCGGCTCGGACGTCGGCGCCGGCCGTACCAAGGCCGTCCAGCAGGACGACGGCTCCTGGCACATCGACGGAGTGAAACGCTTCATCACCTCCGGTGACGCCGACGACCTCGGCGAGAACATCCTGCACCTGGTGCTGGCGCGCCCCGAGGGCGCCGGACCGGGCACCAAGGGACTGTCGCTCTTCTTCGTGCCGAAGTTCCTGTTCGATCCGGAGACCGGCGAACCCGGCGAGCGCAACGGTGTCTTCGTCACCAACGTCGAGCACAAGATGGGTCTTAAGGTTTCCGCCACCTGCGAGTTGTCACTGGGACAGCATGGCGTGCCGGCCAAGGGCTGGCTGGTCGGCGAGGTCCACAACGGCATTGCGCAGATGTTCGACGTCATCGAGCAGGCCCGTATGATGGTGGGCACCAAGGCTATTGCCACCTTGTCCACCGGCTACCTGAACGCGCTGGACTATGCCAAGAACCGCGTGCAGGGCGCCGACATGACGCAGATGACGGACAAGACCGCCCCGCGGGTGACCATCACACACCACCCCGACGTACGCCGCTCGCTGATGACCCAGAAGGCCTACGCCGAGGGGTTGCGCGCGCTGTACCTGTACACCGCGACATTCCAGGACGCGAAGGTGGCCAAGGCGCTGCACGATGTCGATCCGGAACTGGCGGTCAAGATCAACGACCTTCTGCTGCCGGTCGTGAAGGGGGTCGGCTCCGAGCAGGCCTACGCCAAGCTCACCGAGAGCCTGCAGACCTTCGGTGGTTCCGGCTTCCTGCAGGACTACCCGATCGAGCAGTACATCCGTGATGCCAAGATCGATTCGCTCTACGAGGGCACCACGGCCATCCAGGCGCAGGACTTCTTCTTCCGCAAGATCGTCCGCGACAAGGGTCAGGCGCTGGCTTACCTGGCCGGGCAGATCGGGACGTTCGTCAAGAACGAGTCGGGCAATGGCCGACTCAAGGCCGAGCGGACGCTGCTGGCCACCGCACTGGAGGACGTGCAGGGCATGGCCGCCACGCTGACCGGGTATCTGATGGCGGCACAAGAGAATCCGGCCGAGCTCTACAAGGTCGGACTGGGTTCGGTGCGCTTCCTGATGAGCGTCGGAGACCTGATCATCGGCTGGCTGCTGCTGCTGCAGTCCGCCAAGGCCATCGAAGCGCTCGACGCCGGAGCGGGGACGCCGGCGACATCCAGCACAAGTGCCGGCATCGACCGCCCCTTCTACGAGGGCAAGATCGCGGGAGCGTCGTTCTTCGCGAAGAACTTCCTGCCGCTGCTGACCAGCACCCGCCAGGTGCTCGACACCCTCGACAACGAGGTCATGGAACTGGACGAGGCGGCGTTCTAACCTTCTCGCGCCGCTTCGAACCAAAAGGCCCCCGGTCTCTTCCCGGGGGCCTTTTGCATCTTCCGTCGACTTCGGCGCTCCGCCCGGGCTCTGTGGGTGTGACGGGTCGCCACCAAAGCCTCGCGGACACGGCCGGATCGATGGAGTGACGGGGCCTGCAGAGACAAAAAAGGCGGGTTCGGGAGGACAACAAGGGCGTCACGTTAGTCTCGCGCGGTCGGCTTTCACCTCTTGCCGACTCTTCGGATAGGTCACTCCCGAACCCGTCGTGCGACCGATCGTACGCCTGTGATTGCTGCCACACCAGACCTATTCTCGGACATTCCGCGCTGACCGATCAGCGGTCCTTCGACCTCAGCAGCGCGCGCGTCCGTGCGCCGACCTCGGGAGAATCGTCGAGAATCCACGCGACGAATTCGTCGACGCCCGCCGCGTTCAATTCGTCGAGGCGATCGGACACGGTCTGCTCATCACCGATGATCGCGGCGTCCTCGGGCCGCGGATATCCCTCCCGGTCCAGCATGGCGCGGTAGGACGGCAACGTTCCGTACACGGCGAAATCGTTGGCGGCCCGGGCACGCGCCGCGTCGACGTCGTCGGTGACGCTGACCGGGAGCGCCGCCGCCACCTGAACGGCGGTCTCTGCCCGCCCGGCGTCGACGGCGGCCGCCCGCAGGGTCGGCACGATGTGGTTGGCCAAGGTCTTGGGGCCTGTCATCCAGGTCAGCGTTCCCGCGCTGCGGCGACCTGCGAGCCGCAGCATCTGAGGCCCCAGCGCGGCAAGGTACACCGGCGGTGTCGGAGCGCCAGGAAGCTGAAGGGCGGCGCGGGCCGTCCAGAACTCCCCGGCGGCGTCGGCGCGCTCGCCGGCCAACAGCAGTTGCAGGCCGTCGAGGTACTCGCGCATCTGGCGCACCGGTTTCTCCCAGGCCGCGCCCCACATCTCGCCAGCAAGCGGCCGATGGTTCATGCCGATGCCGAGGATGAATCGGCCGCCGGTGATCGCGTTCAGCGTGAGCGCCCGCGGGCCGGCTGCGTCGGGTGCTGTACCTGGATCGGGATGACACCGGATGCGACTTCGATGGTGTCGACATCGCGCAGCGCGGCCGCGAGCAGCGTCGTGAGATCGGCGTCCCACGGCAACTGGGCCATCCACACCCGGCTGAATCCCTCGTCGCGCAGTTGAGCGAGGCCATCGCGGGTTGTCTCGAACAGCGAACGGCTGTCGCTCCCGGTGACCGATGAGCTGAAGATGACGCTGATGCGCATGCGGCTCATCGAAGCACGCGACGCGCAATGGTGAGAGCCCCGTGTTGACGTCGGGTCGGGGGGTCAGACGCCAACACGGAGCTATCCCCTGTATCGGACGGTTGCGACGGGTCGTTACAGCCGCACCAAAACTTTTTCAGGGCGGCGCCGACCGCTCGGGAACCCGGTGTGTTCGTCACTTGCCAGACCAACGCGCGCGCGAATCGAATCCGTCCACCTGGCGGTCGGGCACGGCGGCGCGGTGCGATGCCAGCGTTGGGAGTGTCGGAGCCGCGAGGAAACGCAGCCGTCCGGACGCGTCCCAGCTGTGGTGATTCTGGCAAACGCCAAGCGTGGCGATGCGGGCCCGGCCCACGCCGTCGACTAGCATCGCTGCACCATGACGTTCGGGTACCAGGATTTTTGGCTACCACAGCGAAAGGCCTGCGCGTCGCAAATCGCGCAATTTCCCAGTCGCAGCGGAGATTTCGAGCAAAATTGACGACTTGGTTAACGAGCCACTTACAGTTTGAGTCGCTAAGCTAACGCTTCAGATTGACATTAATGCCTAAAAACCCGAATGCACGGAGGATCTCCTGGGCGCCCGCGCCTCGGGGCTTTTCTGTGTTCAGACAGCAATCGACGGCCCGATATCACGGCCGAGAGTGGGGAGTGAACGCATAGTGCCCGCTGGAACAGCTACACCCGTTGCCATCATCGGTATGGCCTGCCGCCTTCCGGGGGGGATCGATTCGCCGCAAGGTCTGTGGGAGGCGTTGCTGCGCGGTGACGACTTCGTCGACGAGATTCCCGCGAACCGGTGGGATGCCGACGTTTACTACGACCCAGAACCCGGTGTACCCGGCCGGTCGGTGACGCGGTGGGGCGCCTTCCTCGACGACGTCGGGGGCTTCGATTCGGATTTCTTCGGGATGACGGAGCGCGAGGCCACCGCCATCGACCCCCAGCATCGCCTGCTGCTGGAGGCGTCCTGGGACGCCCTCGAGCACGCCGGGCTCGATCCGGCGTCGCTGTCCCAGACTCAGACGGGCGTGTTCGTCGGGCTGACCCACGGCGATTACGAGCTGTTGTCGGCCGACACCGGCGCCGCCGAGGGACCGTACGGATTCACCGGCACCAGTAACAGCTTCGCGTCCGGTCGGGTGTCTTACGCGCTGGGACTGCACGGTCCCGCGGTGACCGTCGACACCGCGTGCTCATCGGGTCTGATGGCCATCCATCAGGCCTGCCGCAGCCTGCACGACGGCGAAAGCGAGCTCGCCATCGCCGGCGGCGTCGCCGTGACACTCGAACCGCGCAAGTCGGTCTCCGGATCGCTTCAGGGCATGCTCTCGCCGACCGGTCACTGTTATGCGTTCGACGTCCGCGCCGATGGTTTCGTATCGGGCGAGGGCTGCGTCGTGCTGTTGATGAAGCGCCTGCCCGACGCCGAGCGCGACGGCGACCGGATCCTGGCCGTCGTGCGGGGCACCGCCGCCAACCAGGACGGCCGGACCGTGAACATCGCGACCCCGTCGGAGCCCGCGCAGGTCGCGGTGTATCAGGCCGCACTGGCCGCGGCCGCGGTCGACCCTGCCACCGTCGGTCTGGTCGAGGCGCACGGCACCGGCACCCCGGTCGGTGATCCGATCGAGTACGCCAGCCTGGCCACTGTCTACGGCACGGCGGGCCCCACCGCGCTGGCGTCGGTGAAGACCAACTTCGGACATCTGCAGTCGACATCGGGCCCGCTGGGGATGATCAAGGCGATCCTCGCACTGGAACATGGCGTCGTCCCGCAGAACCTGCACTTCACCGCGCTGCCCGACGAACTCGCGGCGATCGACACGCAGCTCTTCGTGCCGCAGGAGACCACGCCATGGCCGACCAACGGTCACCATCCCCGTCGCGCCGCGGTGTCGTCGTACGGATTGTCCGGAACCAACGTGCACGCCATCCTGGAACAGGCTCCGGTGCAGGATCATTCGACGACTGTCGACACCGAGACGCCCAGCACTCAAGAGCCCCTGCTGTTTCCGGTTTCGGCGACGTCAGCTGAGCAACTGCGCGTGACGGCCGCCCGGTTGGCGGACTGGGTGGACGCGCGCGGCGACCAGAAGGGTGAAGGGTTCTGGGACCTCGGCTACACGCTGGCGCGCCGCCGTGCACACCGGCCGGTACGCACCGCGGTGGCGGCCGCAGGCCTGCAGGGACTGAGCGCGGCCCTCCGAGAGGTTGCGGACAGTGAGATTCCGTACGAGCCCGCGGTCGGGCAGGGTGACCGCGGACCGGTGTGGGTCTTCTCCGGGCAGGGTTCGCAGTGGGCCCGGATGGGCGCCGAATTGCTGGCCTCTGAGCCCGTATTCGCCGGTACCGTGGCGAGGATCGAACCGATCATCGCCGAAGAGTCCGGGTTCTCGGTGACCGAGGCGATGTCGGCCGCGCAGACGGTCACGGGCATCGACCGGGTCCAGCCGACCATTTTCACGATGCAGGTCGCGCTGGCCGAGACGATGAAGTCCTACGGTGTCCGACCGGGCGCCGTCATCGGACATTCGCTGGGTGAGGCGGCCGCAGCCGTTGTGGCCGAAGCGCTGTCGTTGGAGGACGGGCTGCGCGTCATCTGCCGCCGCTCCCGCTTGATGTCGCGCATCGCGGGCAGCGGTGCCATGGCATCGGTGGAACTGCCTGCGCAACAGGTACTTTCGGAACTCTCTGTTCGGGGTGTCACCGACGTGGCACTCTCCGTCGTGGCGTCCCCCACCTCCACCGTGGTCGGCGGCGAGACCGAGGCGATCCGCGAACTGGTGGCGGCATGGGAGCAGAAGGATGTGATGGCGCGCGAGGTGGCAGTGGACGTCGCCTCGCACTCACCGCAGGTCGATCCCATCCTCGATGATCTGATCGAGGCGCTGGCCGACATCGAACCGATGACGCCGAAGGTGCCGTACTACTCGGCCACCCTGTGGGATCCGCGTGACCGGCCGGCGTTCAACGGTGACTACTGGGCTGACAACCTGCGCTACACGGTGCGCTTCGCCGCGGCCGTGAGGGCGGCGCTGGAGGATGGCTACCGGGTGTTCGGCGAGCTGTCCCCGCACCCACTGCTGACCCATGCCGTGGAACAGAGTGCAAGCAGCCTCGACATGCCCATCGCTGCGCTGGCCGCGATGCGGCGTGAGCAACAGATGCCCTTCGGATTGCGGTATTTCGTCGCCGATGTGCACAGTGCGGGCGCTGCGGTCGACTTCTCCACGATGTATCCCGGCGGACGCCTGGTGGACGCACCGTTGCCGACGTGGACCCACCGCAACCTGATGCTCAGCCGCGAGAACCAGGACCAACAGGCGCACGGCGCGGCCCTGCTCGCCACGCATCCACTGCTCGGCGCGCACGTGCACCTTCTGGAGGAACCCGAGCGGCACGTCTGGCAGGGGGAGGCAGGCACCGCCGCACACCCGTGGCTCGCCGATCATCAGATCCACAATGTGGCAGCCCTTCCCGGTGCGGCCTACTGCGAGATGGCACTGGCCGCGGCGCGCGCGACCCTGGGCGAGGACTCTGAAGTACGCGACATCCGCTTCGAGCAGACGCTGTTGCTCGACGAGCTGACGATGGTGTCTGCGGGGGCCACCGTGGCGGCGCCGGGCATCCTCGAGTTCGAGGTGAACACCCACGAGGAGGGCGAACGGGTTCGTCGGGCGGCCGCGGCCCTGCATGCCGTGGAGGACAGTCAGGAGCCGCCCGCACACGAAATCGACGCGCTGATGGCCGCCCATCCCGTGCGGCTGGACGGCGACGAATTGCGAAAGGTGTTCGACAGCGTCGGAATTCAGTACGGTCCGGCGTTCTCGGGCCTCGCGGCGACACATACCGCCGACGATGGCGTCACCACCGTGCTCGCCGAGGTCGCCCTGCCGGGCGCGATCCGCTCGCAGCAGGCGGCGTATGCGAGCCACCCGGCACTACTCGACGCGTGCTTTCAGTCCGTGGTCGTTCACCCCGATGTCCAGAGTGCCGCCGGTGGCGCCGGTCTGCTGCTCCCCGTCGGGGTTCGTCGACTGCGTTGCTATCACCCGACCCGCAACGCCCACTACTGCCTCACGCGCGTCACGGCCACCCGGCCGGGCGAATGCGAGGCCGACCTCGAGGTGCTCGATCAGTCCGGAACGGTGCTGCTGTCCGTCGAGGGTCTGCGGCTCGCCGGGGGAGGCTCGGAAAACGAGCACGCCGACCGGGTGCTGAACGAGCGTCTGCTGGCCATCGAGTGGGAGCAGCGCGACCTCGACGCGCCGCACAGCGAAGCGGGATCCTGGCTGCTGCTGAGTGTTTCGGACGCTGCCGACCCGCTGACCGCCGGGTTGGCCGAAGCGTTGACTGCCCAGGGTGCGCGGAGCACGACGGTTTCCTGGCCGGTGGGTGCGGGCAATCTGGTCGACGCCACCCCGCTGGGCAATGCGATGCAGGTACTGACGGGTGTGATCGTGGTGACGGGCCCCCCGGACGGCGAGCCGAGGGAACGGCTCACCCGGCGCGGCCAGGACCATGTGGCACACCTGGTGGGGATCGCCCGTGAGATGGCCGAACTCCCCGGCGACGCCCCGCGACTGTGCGTGGTGACCAGAAACGCCGCCAGTGTGCTGGCCGGGGATCTGGCCAACCTCGAGCAAGGTGGGCTGCGCGGCCTGATGAGGGTGATCGACTCCGAACATCCACACCTGAACGCCACCCAGATCGACCTCGACGACGAGACCGAGATCGCCAAGGTGGCACAGCAACTCCTCAGCCGATCAGAGGAAGACGAGACGGCGTGGCGCAACGGCGACTGGTACACCGCACGCCTGCGGCCGGGACCGCTGCGGCCGGCTGAACGCCGGACCACCGTCGTCGAGCACGAGCGCGACGGCATGCGGTTGCAAATCCGGACACCCGGTGACGTGGAGTCCCTCGAATACACCGCGTACGACCGTATCCCGCCCGGCCCGGGTGAGATCGAGGTGGCGGTGACGGCATCCAGCGTGAACTTCGCCGACGTTTTGGTCGCCTTCGGCCGGTATCCCACGTTCGAGGGGTACCGCCAGCAGCTGGGTATCGACTTCGCCGGCGTGGTGACGGCGGTCGGCCCCGACGTCACCGGACACCGGGTAGGCGACCGGGTCGGCGGCATGTCGGCCAACGGTTGCTGGAGCACATTCGTCAACTGCGACGCCCGGCTGGCGATCACTCTCCCCGCCGAGATACCGCTGGAAGAGGCCGCCGCGGTGCCGACCGCGCATGCGACGGCGTGGTACAGCCTGCATGATCTGGCCAGGATCTCCTCGGCAGACAAGGTCCTGATCCATTCGGGCACCGGCGGGGTCGGCCAGGCCGCGATCGCCATCGCCCGCGCCGCGGGAGCCGAGATCTTCGCCACGGCGGGCAGCGAACAGCGACGACAGTTGTTGCGCGACATGGGTATCGAGCATGTCTACGATTCACGCAGTGTGGAGTTCGCCGAGCAGATCCGCCGGGACACCGACGGATACGGCGTCGACATCGTGCTCAACTCGCTACCCGGCGCCGCCCAGCGAGCCGGTCTGGAACTGCTGGCGTTCGGTGGACGATTCGTCGAGATCGGTAAGCGCGATATCTACGGCGACACCCGACTCGGCCTGTTCCCGTTCCGCCGCAACCTGTCGCTGTACGCCGTCGACCTGGCATTGATGACGCACAGCCACCCGGAGACCGTTCAGCGCCTGCTGACCACGGTGTATCAGCGCACCGCGGAAGGCGTACTGCCACTGCCACAAACCACCCACTACCCGATTCGTGACGCGGCCACCGCCGTGCGGCTGGTCGGCGGTGCCGGGCACAGCGGAAAGGTGGTGCTCGACATCCCGCGCGAGGGCAAGAGCGTGGCCGTGGTGCCGCCCGCGCTGGTGAGGGTGTTCCGGCCGGACGGCTCCTACATCATCACCGGCGGCATCGGCGGTCTCGGCATCTTCCTTGCCGGCGAGATGGCGGCGGCGGGGTGCGGGCGAATCGTGCTCAACTCGCGGTCGGCACCAAGCCAGGATGCGCAGGAGGCCATCGCACGCATCCGCGCCACCGGCGCCGACGTCCGGGTGGAATGTGGCGACATCTCCGATCCCGAGGTCGCGGACCGGCTGGTCGCGGTGGCCGGCGAGTCGGGGCTGCCGGTGCGGGGCGTGCTGCATGCCGCGGCGGTCGTGGAGGACGCCACGCTCACCAACGTCACCGATGAACTGGTCGGGCGCTGCTGGGTGCCGAAGGTCGACGGGGCTTGGAACATGCACCAAGCCACCATCGCGGAGCCACTCGACTGGTTCTGCTCGTTCTCCTCGGCGGCGGCGCTGGTGGGTTCGCCGGGTCAGGGCGCGTATGCGGCGGCCAACAGCTGGCTCGACGCGTTCGCGCACTGGCGCAGGGCCCAGGGACGTCCGAGCACTGCCATCGCGTGGGGCGCATGGGGTGAGGTCGGGCGGGCCACCGCGCTGGCCGAAGACGCCGGCGTCGCGATCGCGCCGGCCGAGGGCGCGCACGCCTTCCAGGCGATGCTGCGTCACGACCGCACCTACACCGGGTACGCCCCGCTGATCGGAACCCCCTGGCTGACCGCGTTCGCGCAACGCAGCCGATTCGCCGAAGGATTCCAGTCCATGGGCGGGGACCGCACCGACACGGGGAAGTTCCGCGCCGAGCTCATGGCGCTGCCGCGTGACGAATGGCCGAGCGCGATTCGGCGGCTGGTGTCCGACCAACTCAGCCTGCTGTTGCGCCGCACCATCGACCCGGACCGACCGCTGTCGGACTATGGTCTGGACTCGCTGGGCAACCTGGAGCTGCGGACCCGCATCGAGACGCAGACGGGCATCCGCATCGGTCCGACACACATCACCACGGTGCGTGGGCTGTCCGATCACCTGTGTGAGCAGCTAACCAGCAAGGAGGCGGAGGCATCGGCCACCTGATGGCAGACTGCCGGGTGGACACCGCCCTGTCGAGGGCGTATCGATCGAGGAGGAGCGTTGCGTGTAGGGCCATTGATAGTAGGAACACCCGCGGACTGGACGCCGGCCGCGGGATCGGTCACCACGTGGCACCCGTCGCCCGCGGCGCGTGAGGCGGCGTCGCGCGCGCCCGTGAGTGACGTGCCGGTCAGCTACATGCAGGCGCAACATCTGCGCGGCTACTGCGATCAGCTGGAGAAGGGGCTCGACTATTCGCGGCTGATGGTGGTCAGTTGTGACGCCCCCGGGCAGTGTGATGTACGGGCGATGGGCTTCGTCATCAACACGCACCTACGGCGGCACGACACCTACCGCAGCTGGTTCGAATACACCGACGACGCACGTTTCATCCGGCACACGATCGAGGATCCCGCCGACATCGAATTCGTGCCCAAGCGTCACGGCGCGATGACAGTGGACGAGGCGCGCGAACACTTGGTCAACACCCCCGATCCCCTGCAGTGGGATTGCTTCCGCTACGGGGTCATTCAGGGCACCGACCATTTCACGTTCTACGCGAGCATCGACCACGTGCACGTCGACGCGATGATCGTCGGCACCACGCTGACCGAGTTCTACATGAACTATCTCGCGCTGACGGGCGGCGATCCTCCGCTGGCGCTGCCCGCTGCGGGTAGCTACGACGAGTTCTGCGTCAAGCAGCGGTCGTTCACCTCCGCGCTGACCCTGGAATCCCCCCAGGTGCGGGTGTGGACCGAGTTCGCCGAGAACAACCGCGGCAGCATGCCCGACTTCCCGCTGCCCCTGGGTGACCCGTCGGTGTACTGCGAGGCCGACATCGTCACCATGACGATGATGGATGCGGAACAGACTCACAGGTTCGAATTGGCGTGTACCGCGGGGGGCGCCCGCTTCATCGGCGGTGTGCTGGCGTGCAGTGGTCTCGCCGAATACGAATTGGTCGGCGCCGAAACGTATTACGGGCTCACGCCGAGCGACACCCGGCGCACGCCGACGGATGCGTTGACGCAGGGCTGGTTCACGGGGCTCGTTCCGATCACCGTCCCCATCGCCGGATCGACATTCGGTGACGCCGCGAAGACCGCACAGGTCGCGTTCGACGGGGGGCTGAGCCTGGCGGAGGTGCCGTATGACCGCGTGCTGGAACTGGCGCCCGCACTGGTCAAGCCGCGGCCCAACTTCCCGGTGGTGAACTTCCTCGATGCGGGCACCGCTCCGCTCTCGGTCTTGCTCACCGCCGATCTGGACGATTTGAACATCGGCATTTACAGCGACGGCCGGTACTCGTATCAGCTGTGCATCTACGTCATGCGCGTCGCCGAGCAGACCGCGGTCGCGGTGATGTTCCCCGACAACCCGATCGCACAAGAGTCCGTTGCCGTGTACCTGGCCGCGTTGAAGTCGGTATTCGAACGTGTTGCCGAGAACGGACATTGGCGAAATGTCGCCTGATTGTGGACTGTTCCTCGACCTGATCGTCCGGAGGTGAGCGCATCTTCGGCCGGCTAGGCAAGATCATCACCCGGTGGCCAGGGGTGGTCATCGGATGCTGGGCAGTGCTCGCACTGCTGGTGCCGCTGATGCTGCCGTCGCTGACGGATATGTCGCAGCGGAACCCGGTTGCGCTGCTTCCGGCGGATGCACCCTCGACGGTCGCCTCCAAGCAGATGACCGAGACCTTCCACGAATCGGGGTCCGACAACGTACTCGTGGTCCTGCTGACCGACGAGAAGGGGTTGGGGCCCGCGGACGAGCAGGTCTACCGCACGCTGGTCGACCGGCTGAAGATGGACACCCGGGATGTCGTGATGCTCCAAGAGTTCACGACCACACCGCAATTGCGCGAGGTGCTCGGCAGCAAGGACGGCAAGGCGTGGATTCTGCCCGTCGGCCTGGCGGGCGGGGTGGGCACACCGGAGGCCTACACCGCATACAGCAACGTCGCCGACATGGTGAAGCGGACTGTCGACGGCACGTCGCTCACCGCGAACCTGACCGGACCGGCGGCCACCGTCGCCGACCTGACCGAGGCCGGCGCGAACGACCGGATGCCGATCGAGTTGGCGATCGCCGTCATGTTGTTGATCATCCTGACGGTCATCTACCGCAATCCGGTCACCATGATGCTTCCGCTCCTCACGATCGGCGCATCGCTGATGACGGCTCAGGCGGTGGTCGCCGGAGTCTCGCTGATGACCGGGCTGCCGATCTCCAACCAATCGATCGTGCTCTTGAGTGCGATGATCGCCGGTGCGGGGACGGATTATGCCGTCTTCCTGATCAGCCGTTATCACGACTACCTGCGGCTCGGCGAGGATCCGATACGAGCGGTGCAGCACGCGCTGGTCTCCATCGGCAAGGTGGTCGGCGCGTCGGCGGCCACCGTCGGCATCACCTTTCTCGGCATGGGCTTCGCGAAGCTCGGGTTGTTCTCCACGATCGGTATCGCGTTGGCGTTGGCCATCGGTATCGCGTTCCTCGCCGCGGTGACATTGCTGCCCGCCATCCTGGTGCTGGCCGGCCCGCGGGGCTGGGTCCAACCGCGCAGTGAGCGCACCGCCGTCTTCTGGCGCAAGACCGGTATCCGGATCGTGCGAAAGCCGGTGCGCCACCTCGTCGCGAGCCTGGTCGTGTTGATCGCCCTGGCCAGCTGCGCCGGTCTGGTCCGCTACAACTACGACGACCGTAAGGCGCTGCCCGCCTCGATGGAAAGCTCCGTGGGGTATGCGGCGCTGGACCGCCACTTTTCGGTGAATCAGGTTATCCCGCAGTACCTATTCATCCAGTCGCCGAACGACCTGCGAACGCCGCGGGCCCTTGCCGATCTGGAGCAGATGGCCCAGCGCGTCAGCCAGGTGCCCGGGATCGCCTCGGTACGCGGAATCACGCGACCGAGCGGCGAATCGCTGGAGCAGGCCAGGGCCACCTATCAGGCGGGGGAGGTCGGTAACCAGTTGGGCGGCGCGTCCGACATGATCACCGGACGAACCGGCGATCTCAACCGGTTGGCCTCCGGCTCCGACCAATTGGCCGACAGCCTGGGAGACGTTCGCGGCCAGATCACCAAGGCCATGTCCAACGTCGGTGGCCTGGTGGATGCGCTGACCTTCATTCAGACCATGACGGGCGGCGGCAAGGCGCTCGGCGATCTCGGTAGCGCCGACCGCCTGATCTCCGGGATGCGCTCGCTCGGCGACACAATGCAGACGACATTCGGCACCATGGCGACCGATTTCCAGTGGATCGACCCCGTCGTGGTCGCGCTCGACGCCAGCCCGTACTGCGACAACAGCGTCATCTGCAGTAATGCGCGAGGACAGTTCCACAAGCTCCAGATCGCCAGGGACGACGGAACACTCGACCGGCTTTCGAGCATGGCCAAGCAGTTGCAGTCCGCGAATCCCCTTTCAAGCCTTGCGTCGATGGTGACCGGACTGACCAAATCGATGAATTCCATTTCCGGCTCGCTGCATTCGCTCGGGTTGGACACTCCGGGCAGCGCGCGAACGCGACTGGTCACCGTGCAGAAGGGCGCGAACGACCTGGCCGGCGCGAGCCGGCAGATCGCCGACGGGGTGACGATGCTCGTCGACCAGACCAAACAGATGGGCGCCGGTCTGTCGCAGGCCTCGGAGTTCTTGATGGCGATGGGCCAGAACGCATCCGAGCCGTCCATGGCGGGGTTCAACCTTCCGGCCGAGGTGCTCGACACCGACGAGTTCAAGAAAGCCGCCCAGATCTTCATCTCACCGGACGGCCATGCGGCGCGGTATTTCATTCAGACCAATCTCAACCCGTTCAGTACCGAGGCGATGGACCAGCTCAACGAGGCCATCGATGCCGCCCACAGTGCACAACCGAACACCACGCTCGCTGGTGCGAAGGTCTCGATCTCGGGCTATCCGGCGACGCTGCGCGACACCCGCGACTATTACCAGCATGACCTCCGGCTGATCATGGTCGTGACCGTGGCCGTGGTGTTGCTGATTCTCATGGCGCTGCTCCGCGCGGTAGTCGCGCCGCTGTATCTGGTGGGAAGCGTGATCCTGTCCTACCTGTCGGCGGTCGGCATCGGTGTTCTTGTGTTCCAATACCTGCTTGGACGCGAACTACATTGGAGCGTTCCCGGTTTGGCGTTCGTGGTACTGGTTGCCGTCGGCGCGGACTACAACATGCTGCTCGCCTCACGACTGCGCGACGAAGCCCCTAACGGCCTGCGCTACGGCGTGATTCGCACCGTGCGTTACACCGGCGGGGTGATCACGGCCGCGGGTCTGATATTCGCCGCGTCGATGTCGGGCTTGCTGTTCTCCAGCATCGACACGGTGGTGCAGGCCGGCTTCGTCATCGGCGTCGGAATCCTGCTCGACACCTTCGTGGTGCGCACCACCACGGTGCCCGCGATCGCCACGCTGTTGGGCCGGGCCGGCTGGTGGCCGGCACGCCCATGGCAGGGAAAGCGGTCGATCGAGGACCCGCCGAAGAAGAAAGAGACCGTCTTCGACAAGGTGTGACCGTGACGGTCTCCGACCTCAGATGTCCGTGGTCGCGTACCTCGTTTTGACCGCGGGCGCGGCCAGCAACGGCGGAAGTTCGGTCAGGCGCCCTTCGCCGGCGCGAAAGCTACGGTAGGCCTCGTCGTGCTCGACGGTCTCCCAGAGCTCGTAGATCAGCCAGTGCGCTTCGTCGTCCTCATCGACGAGCACGTCCGTGCCGAGGTTTCCTTCGAACGCCCGGGTGACTTGCAGCGCGCGGCCCATGACATCGCGTGCCGCAGCGACGGATTCGGGCTTGAGTCGCAGTTCCAATGTCACTGTGACGGGCATGGTGGTCTCCTCACTTGGGCATCAAGGATCGCGCAGGCAACCAGCGGGTCAGGGCAGCGGCGGCATGAAACTGCGCACCGTGGCGAACGTGTCCTCGATGGTGCCGCGGGTAGCCGGATCGAGGCTGCCGATCGGGTCCATCCCGCGGACCGGATCCACCGAGGTCGGCCGGTTCAACGGATTGTCATAGCGGGAGTAGCCGGCATCGACCTGAGGTTGCAGCACGGCGTCGATCGAATCGACGAAACCCGGCGACAGGCCCAGATAGCGCAGCGGCAGTGTCAGGGGCAGATGGTTGACCGGGATCAGATAGGTCGTCTCCGTGGCGCCCTTGGAGTTGACCGTCGTCTTCATGTTCTGCGGCGGCACCATGTCCGGTCCGGTGAATGCAGCAGGAGTGTGCACGATCGCCGACGCGGCGAGCGCGTTGGCGTCGGCCCACAGGTTGTCCGGCCGGTCCGGGAAGTCGGAGAGGCCGTCGTAGGTCGCGATCACCCTGTTGCTGTTGTATTGGCTCTCGACCGGTTTCGGCATCGTGTAGTCGATGAACGGGATGTAGCTGCCCGGCGGGAAGAGGCCTGCCAGGAAGCTCTGTCCGAAGCCGTGATGTCCGGTCGGGTCACCGATCGTGGTGAACTGCAGTTTGTCGGGCGGCGGCGCCTTGGGATCGTTGGCCAGCCTCGCCTGCTCCTGATCGAGGGCGAGCGTGCCCTGGGACAAGCCGACGGCGGCGGCGGGGGCGCCGTTGCTGCGGATCGCCTTGTCGAGGCTGGTCGTCGCGTCCTTCGCGGCCACCCCGATGGTGACGTTGTCTCGGGGGCCCGGCGGCAGGAACATGCTCGGCACCCAGCTGAACGGTGCACCGGCGGGATAGTCGATGAGGTCACGTTTGGCGTGGGGGAAGTAGTCCGAACCCGCCCGCATCGTGTAGTCGTACCAGGGAATGCCCGGCGCCCGGGCGCCGCCAAGGGCGTAGACCACCTGTGCGGTCGACTGGTCACCCACCGGTGACGGGGCCGGAGTACCGGAGGTGTTGTTCCACGGAAGCGCGGGTTCGGCGATCGCGATGCCGAGCCCGAGTCCGCCCGAGGCGGCAACGACCCCCACTGCGACGGCTCCCGCGAGTAGTCGTCTCATCTAGTCTTTCGCCTCCGGTGCACGAAAACCTCGATCAAATCCCGGTTTACGGCCGCTACGTTACCGCGCCTTTCTGGGAAGCGGGCGGCGGCAACGCATGTTCTGCCGGTCACAGACCCGCGATCCCGGCGATCAGCAGGACAAAGCCGACCACAGCCAGCAGCGAGGCCACCTCGCGGCGACGACGTGCCCGGATCCAGTCGTGCAGCGAGGCCGTCAGCGCCCGCGTCCGCTCAGGAGCCACGAGGTAGGCGAGCAGTGGAATCTCCACGAGTGCAAATGCCACGATGTTGAACGTCAACAGCGCGGCGACCTGTGTCGAGGCGACCGCCCCGGAGGCCATGATGACCGCCAGCGCCGCCAGGTAGTCGACGGACGGCAGCGCGATGCCCAGGCCGGCCACTCCTGCGACCCACAGCGACCGTCCGGTCCGCAGTCGACGCGCCCGTGCCGCCAGTTTGCCCTTGCGCTCGGCGCGTCCGCCCAGCACTTCGGTGGCCACCACCACCGCCGCGACCAGTGCCACCACCCCGATCACGATCTGCACCTTGGGCAGGGTGAAGTGCGTCGCACTCGGCAGCACCGGGCGGAACACGAAGAGCACCGCCAGGCCGACGGAGGTGCCCATGACGAAGCCGCCGGCCAGGAAGGCGAGCAATTGCAGCATCGGCCGCGGCCTGTTCAGCATCACGACAGTCATCCCGATGCGGAACGGTTCCAGGCTCACCGCGATGGCCATCACCAAGACGGTGATCCACATGGATAAGGCCGGCGCGGCCCTAGACGTCCAACCGGGCGAACTGTTCGGCCCGGTACAGCTCGACGCAGGAGGCGCGGCGGATCTTGCCGCTCGTGGTGGTGGGAATCGTGCCGGGGGCCACGAGCACCAGATCGGCGGGGTTCAGCCCGTGCGATGTCAATATCGCCGAGCTGACGTCCTTTTTGACGACGCTGAACTGCTGCTTCACCTCGTCGTCGGACGCGCCGCGTTTCTTGAGCTCGATGATGGTGACCAGTTTCTCGGTGTGGTCGACCGGAATCGAGATCGCGGCGACCCGGCCGTGGGTGATCTCTTGGACCGTGGCCTCGATGTCCTCGGCGTAGTGGTTGCGCCCGTAAACGATCAGCAGATCCTTGATCCGGCCCACGATGAACAATTCGTCGTCGGACATGAAGCCGAGGTCGCCGGTGCGCAGCCACGGTCCTGCGGGCGTGCCCGGTGACGGGTCCACGATCATGCCGCCGAACGTGCGGGCCGTCTCCTCCGGCTTGTTCCAGTAACCGGCGGCGACATTGTCGCCGCGCACCCAGATCTCGCCGACCGTGTTCGCCTCGCATTCGACACCCGTGTCGGGGGCGACGATCCGCACGATCGGCGACTTCGGCACGCCGTAGCTGAGCAGCGGGCTGCCGGAACCCGTCGCCACCCGTGCCGCCGTACCGGCGGCCAGCTTCTCCGAGTCGAAGTCGACCACCTGCGGCGCATCGCGGGTCTCCCGGGTCGCCACATAGACCGTGGCCTCCGCCATCCCGTAGGACGGCGTCATCATGCTGCCCCGGAAACCGAAGGGGGCGAACCGGTCGCCGAACCGCTTCAGGGTGGCCGGGTGTACCCGCTCGCTGCCACTGACGATGGTCAGCACATCGGACAGGTCGTATCCGATCATGTCGTCGTCGGAGGTCTTCCGGATGGCGAGTTCGAAGGCGAAGTTCGGTGCGGCCGAGTAGGCGCTGCTGGCTTTGGCCATCGCCTGGATCCACCGGGCCGGGCGCTGCAGGAAAGCCATCGGGCTGGTGATCTCGGTGTGGAAGCCGCCGAGGATCGGGGCGATGACCCCGAGCATCAGCCCCATGTCGTGGTAGAAGGGCAGCCAGGTGACGAGCGTGGTGTCGGGCGGCGCCATGCCGCCGCGCTCGGGAAAGTAATCGGTCATCAGCTGCTTGAAGTTGGCCGCGAGGTTGTCCTCGGAGATCATCACGCCGGCCGGGACCCGGGTCGATCCCGACGTGTACTGCAGGTAGGCGGTGGCAGGCGCATCCCTGAGGCGGGGGGCCGAGCCGTTGCGGCCGTCGAGGTCGAGGGCATCGACCGCGATGACGACGGGTGCTGTGGAGGACGACTTCAGCTCCGCCACGTACTCGGCGACACTGGGTGCGACCTCCGACGTTGTCAGGATGACCGACGGTGTGGTGTCGGCGAACACGGCACTCACGCGTTCGTCGTGGGATCCGACCTGCGGGACCGACAGGGGGACGGCGATCCGCCCCGCCTGGATCGCGCCGATGAACGCCACGATGTAGGACAGTCCCTGCGGAGCCAGGATCACGGCGCGGTCGCCGATCGATCCCTGCTTGCTGATCTCCAGCGCGACGTTGACCGCCCGTCGATAGGCTTGCGACCAGGTCAGGCTCTCGGGAACGCCGTCCCAGTCCCGGTCGTAATCGGTGTAGGTGAAGGCGATGTCATCGGGTTGCAGACCGGCGCGCTCGCGCAGCACGGAGAGGATCGACGGCAAGGGCATGCGCGTCAGGTTACCGCCCGTCCTCTGGCGGTGGTCTTGGCGACGTCGAGGGCTGCCGCCGGGCAATCGACTTGTATTCACAGCGATTCCAAAGGTGCACGGCAGGTCGGTGGTCAGTGTCGAACCGGGCGGCCATCACGCACGTGGTCGGGTCGGCAGACCCGTGTGATGATGGAAGTGATGAACAACGACCGCACGAATCTCCAACCCTCGTCGCTCCGGGATGCTTTCGGATATTTCCCGTCCGGCGTCATCGCGATCGCCGCCGAGGTGGACGGAACCCTGGTGGGATTGGCCGCCAGCACCTTCGTGCCCGTGTCTCTCGAGCCGCCGCTGGTGTCGTTCTGTGTGCAGAACACCTCGGAGACCTGGCCGAAGCTCAAGGACGTGCCCTCGCTGGGGATCAGCGTGCTCGGGGAAGCCCACGACGAAGCCGCTCGCGCGTTGGCGGCCAAGACCGGCGACCGGTTCGCGGGCCTGGAGACAGTCTCGCGGGAATCCGGTGCGGTGTTCATCGCCGGAACCAGCGTCTGGGTGGAAAGCGCTATCGAGCAGCTGGTGCCAGCGGGCGATCACACCATTGTCATCTTGCGCGTCGACGATATCGTCGTTCATGCCGATGTGGCGCCAATCGTGTTTCACCGCAGTACATTTCGCCGACTCGGTGCCTGACGGAACCGCGATTACGGACGGGCGCTGAGCTCTTCGCGGTAGCCCTGAACGCGGCGCTCCAGTTCGGCAGCGTCGTCGGGCCGCCCTTCCTTGCGGGCCAGCACGGCCCGTGCGCTCAGTTCGCGGATCGCCGTGCGAATGTCGCTGATGCTGTGAGACCCTCGCATATTCACAGTGCTGCCTTTCGCCGTTGATTGGCCGCAGTTGTCAGCTGCCGATCGGACCGGCAACTCCAGACCGAGGGTACCCGCGGAACGGCGTCGTCTACACGGTCTTCTAGTCCCTTCTGAACAGCTTGTTCCCGAGCCAGACCACAGGGTCGTACTTGCGGTCGACCGCCCGCTCCTTCATCGGGATCAGCGCGTTGTCCGTGATCTTGATGTGTTCGGGGCATACCTCGGTGCAGCACTTGGTGATGTTGCAGAAGCCGAGGCCGTTCTCGTCCTGGGCCTGTTCGGGGCGTCGATCGAGGACGTCCAGCGGGTGCATGTCGAGCTCGGCCTGCCGCATCAGGTAGCGCGGGCCGGCGAACGCCTTCTTGTTCTCCTCGTGGTCGCGCACCACATGGCAGGTGTTCTGACACAGGAAGCACTCGATGCACTTACGGAACTCCTGCGACCGGTTCACGTCCTCTTGCATCATCCGGTACTCGCCGGGCTGCAGATCCTTCGGCGGGGTAAAAGAGGGTATCTCCCTGGCCTTTTCGTAGTTGAAAGAGACGTCGGTGACCAGATCGCGGATCACCGGGAACGCCCGCAGCGGCGTCACCGTGATGGTCTCGGCCGGTTCGAAAGTCGACATCCGCGTCATGCACAGCAGCCGCGGCCGTCCGTTGATCTCGGCCGAGCACGACCCGCACTTGCCCGCCTTGCAGTTCCACCGCACGGCCAGGTCACCGGTCTGCGTCTGCTGCAACCGGTGGATGATGTCGAGCACCACCTCGCCCTCGTTGACCTCGACGGAATAGTCCTGCAGTGCACCGCCGCTGTCGTCGCCGCGCCACACCCGCATATTCGCCTGGTAGCTCATCAGCTTCTCCTTGCCGGGTGGTTGGCGAGTTCTTCGGGGGTGAAGTACTTCTCCAACTCTTCGATGTCGAGGATCTCGAGCAGATCGTCCCGCATCGGCACCTGATCCTCTTTTGTCACGCTGACGTCGGGGACGACCACGTCACCGGACCCGTCGGTCCCATGGTCGGCGGTCCGGCATACGAGCAGCGTCCTACGCCACTGCGCGTCCATCGACGGGTAGTCGTCGCGGGTGTGTCCGCCGCGGCTCTCGGTTCGTTCGAGGGCGGCCTTGGCCACGCACTCGCTGACCAGCAGCATGTTGCGCAGGTCGATGGCCAGGTGCCAGCCGGGATTGAACAGCCGGTGGCCCTCCACCTTGACCCTCTTGTAGCGTTCCCGCAGTTCCACGAGCTTGTCCATGGCCTCGGTGATCTCCTCGGCCTTGCGGATGATGCCGACCAGCTCGTTCATCGTGTCCTGCAGGTCGAGCCACACCGTGTACGGGTTCTCCGGCGCGTCGCCGTTGCTCGGACCCTCGAACGGCGCGAGCGCAAGCCTCGTGGCGTCCTCGACGGCCGATTCCGGCACCGTGGGGCGATCGGTGAGGCCGCGCACGTAGTCCGACGCTCCGAGACCCGCCCGTCGTCCGAATACCAACAGGTCCGACAGCGAGTTGCCGCCGAGGCGGTTGGAGCCGTGCATGCCGCCCGAGCACTCACCCGCCGCGAACAGACCCGGCGTCTTGGCCGCGCCGGTGTCGGGGTCGACCTCGATCCCCCCCATGACGTAGTGGCAGGTCGGCCCGACCTCCATCGCCTCCTTGGTGATGTCGACCTCGGCCAGCTCCATGAACTGGTGATACATCGACGGCAGCCGCCGCTTGATCTCCTCGGCGGGCAGCCGTGACGCGATGTCGAGGTAGACGCCGCCGTGCGGGGAGTTGCGTCCGGCTTTGACCTCGGAGTTGATTGCGCGGGCGACCTCGTCGCGGGGGAGCAGGTCGGGGGTGCGGCGCGCGGAATCGTTGTCCTTGAGCCACTGGTCGGCCTCGTCGATGCTCTCGGCGTACTGGCCTTTGAACACCTGCGGGATGTAGTCGAACATGAACCGCGTGCCCTCGGAGTTCTTCAGCACTCCGCCGTCGCCGCGCACACCCTCGGTGACGAGGATGCCCTTGACGCTGGGCGGCCAGACCATTCCGGTGGGGTGGAACTGGATGAACTCCATGTTGATCAGCGTCGCGCCGGCCCGCAGTGCCAGCGCATGCCCGTCGCCGGTGTACTCCCAGGAATTCGACGTCACCTTGTAGGACTTCCCGATGCCGCCGGTGGCGAGCACGATCGCCGGCGCCTCGAACACGATGAAGTTGCCGTTCTCGCGCCAGTATCCGAAGGCGCCGGCGATTCTTTTCTCGCCGCCGATCTCGTCCACCATCAGATCGGTGACCGTGCACTCGGCGAACACCTTGATGCGCGCCTCGTAGTCGCCGAGCTCGGCCTTGTCCTCCTGCTGCAGCGAGACGATCTTCTGCTGCATGGTGCGGATGATTTCCAGGCCGGTGCGGTCACCGACGTGGGCCAACCGCGGGTAGGTGTGACCGCCGAAGTTGCGCTGGCTGATCCGGCCGTCCTGGGTGCGGTCGAACAACGCGCCGTAGGTCTCCAGTTCCCAGACGCGGTCCGGCGCCTCCTTGGCGTGCAGTTCGGCCATCCGCCAGTTGTTGAGGAACTTGCCACCGCGCATGGTGTCGCCGAAGTGGACCTGCCAGTTGTCCTTCGGGTTAGTGTTGCCCATCGACGCCGCGCAGCCGCCCTCGGCCATCACGGTGTGCGCCTTGCCGAACAACGACTTGCAGACCACCGCGACCTTCAAACCGCGCTCGCGTGCCTCGATGACCGCACGCAGACCCGCGCCGCCGGCACCGATCACGACCACGTCGTATTGATGCCGTTCGGCTTCCGATGAGCCGCTTGCGCGAAGAGCCTCCGGCTCAGTCATATATCCTCGCTTGCCCGTATCGCCCCGATGTTGTGAAAACGTTTGCCAGCCAGCCGATCAACCGATGAATCTCAGGTCGGAGATGGTTCCGCTGGCCACCAGCATGATGTAGAAGTCGGTCAGCATCAGGGTGCCGAGCGTGACCCACGCATACAGCTTGTGCCGGGTGTTCAGCGTGCTCACCTGCGTCCACATCCAGTATCGGACAGGGTGTTTCGAGAAATGCTTGAGGCGGCCGCCGACAATGTGGCGGCAGGAGTGGCACGACAACGTGTACACCCAGAGCATCACCACGTTGACGACGAGAATGACGTTGCCCAAACCGAATCCGAAACCACTGGGTGAGTGGAAGGCCACGATCGCGTCGTAGGTGTTGATCACCGAGATGATGCCGGCGATGTAGAAGAAGTACCGGTGTGTGTTCTGGATCACCAGCGGCAACCGCGTCTCACCGGTGTACGTCGCATGAGGTTCGGCCACCGCGCACGCGGTCGGGGACTGCCACACCGACCGGTAGTAGGCACCGCGGTAGTAGTAGCAGGTGAGCCGGAACAACAGCAGGAACGGCAACGACAGCGCCGCGTAGGGAAGCCACCACACGTCGGGCAGGATTTGGGGCCAGAAGTGGCTGGCCTCCGGCGTGCAGCCCGTGCTGATGCACGGCGAGTAGAACGGCGTCAGGTAGTGGTACTCGGCGACGTAGTAGTTGTTCTGCAGGAACGCCCGAACCGTCGCATAGATCACGAATGCGGCGAAGCCCAGGTCGACGATCAGCGGCGACTGCCACCAGCGGTCGGTGCGCAGGGTGCGCTGCGGGATCTGGGCACGGTTCGGTGAGAAGACGCCGGTCGCTTTGCGGTCGGCGGTGGGTGCGCTCACTGTTCCCTTTCGGTGTGATGGTGTCCCGGTCTGTATAGCCGCTGGGCTAGCCGGTGACACCTCGGTCGTCCTCTTCGCCCCAGAAAGCGGTGTCGTACGGGGTGTCCGGGATCGAGATCTTCTCCCCGACGTGGTGGTGATGGGTCAGCCCCCGCCCGAGTTCCAACTCTTCGGCGTCGATGTCGAGCCGATCAATATCGTTGAGGATGCGTTCGGCGTCGTTGACGATGCGCCGGGTGGCGGGAGTGTTCCCGTACCTCGACGCCAACGAAGTCACGCACCGCCGCAGACTGCCGATTAGCTCGTGCAGTTCGGCGAGTTCGCTTGTGCTGGACAATTGACCTCCTTGGGCTGAAGGGTGTCATGGATCACAGTACGACACCCGATACTCACCACAGTATGGAGTCAGGACGTGAAACAGATCACGTCAAAGATGCGGAGGTAGGCCGATGTCCAACAAAGTTCTGCAGGATCAGGCGCAGGCCCTGCTGACGTTGCACCGGCCTGGCAACCCGGTAGTTCTGCCCACGGTCTGGGACGCGTGGTCGGCGCGGCTTGCTGTGGCAGCGGGGTTTGCCGCGTTGACTGTCGGCAGCCACCCGCTGGCCGAGTCGATCGGCAAGAGCGACGGCGAGGGCATGACATTCGACGACCTGCTCGCTCGCGTCGGGCAGATCACCGCGGCGATCGACGTGCCGCTGTCGGTCGACATCGAATCCGGCTACGGGCAGACGCCCGGCCGCCTCATCGAGGGGTTGCTCGACGCGGGCGCCGTCGGGTTGAACGTCGAGGACACCGTTCACAGCGAAGGAGGCCGGCTGCGATCGTCGCGCGAACACGCCGAACTCGTCGGGGCACTGCGGGCGGCCGCGGACGCGGCGGGCGTGCACGTCGTCATCAACGCCAGAACGGATCTGTTCCTCGGGCAGCACGGGGATGAAGCCGACCGGGTCGACCGCGCCATCGCGCGGCTCGTGGAGGCCGCCGAGGCCGGCGCCGATTCGCTGTATCCGGTCGGACGGCACGATCCGGCCACGCTTCGCCGCCTGGCAACCGAGCTGCCGTTGCCGATCAACGCCATTGCTCTGCCGGATCAGGATGACCCGGCATCCTTCGGACCACTGGGGGTCGGCCGGATCAGTTTCGGGCCGTTCCTGCAGTCCGTGCTGGCGGCCCGCACCAAGGAGGTACTCGGCCGCTGGGCCTAGCATTTCGGCCGTGAGTGCTGACCGCGACGATGACGACGATCCGAGTTGGCACAACCAGAAGGGCATCGTCTTCGCGGCCGGGGCGGCCGGTCTGGTTCTGGCGGGCCTGTTGGTGTGGGCGGTGATCCACAGTTCGCGCGGCTCGGTGCCGTCCGATTCCATCCCGCCCGAAACCTCGTCGAGCGGATCGTCGGTCTACACCACGTCGAGCACGTCGAGCACCAGTTATTCAGTGCCCACGGTGCAGACGAGCGAGGACGACACGGACACCGGCGCACCCGTCAGTTCGACGCCGGGGCAGCCCGGCGACGCCGCGACGACGGCACAGTCCGGGGAGACCACGACCACCACCAACCCGTACGGGACAACCACGCCGACCAACGCGGGCCACATCTGAGCGTCAGGCCCGGGCGCTCTCAATCGGTTCCAGTAGTCGATGCGGCCGCTGCAGCGCGTTCGGCAGCCGGGGAATCGACGCGGTGACCGACGTCGGGGCCCGAACAACATGAGTCGACCCCACTCAAGTTCCGACGGCGCGTTCGCCCTTGGCGAACGGGCGAAACGCGCTCACATGTGCCCGGCCGCGTCCGTGAGCACACCGTGATGGGCGCTTCACACGGGGCGACATTGCGGCAATATCGGCTGCCTAGCCTCGGCACATGCAGTCAGGAAGGAACGTGGTGGTGGTCGGCCACGGCATGGTCGGTCACCGGTTCGTCGAGGCGCTGCGCTCACGCGACGCCGAGGGGACGTGGCGGGTGACGGTGCTCGCCGAAGAGTCCGACGCCGCTTACGACCGGGTCGGATTGACCGGTTACACCGAGCACTGGGAGCGGGGCCGACTCGCTCTGGCGGGCAACTCCTACTCCGGTGACGACCTTGTTGAACTGCGGCTCGGCAGCCGCGTGACCGAAATCGACCGTGCGGGCAAGTCGGTGGTGACCGCGCACGGTGACCGCGTCGGGTATGACGCGCTGGTGCTGGCCACCGGCTCGTCTGCGTTCGTGCCGCCGGTACCCGGCCATGACCTGCCGGCCTGCCACGTCTACCGCACGCTCGACGACCTCGATGCGATCCGGGCCGACGCCAGCCGGACCGGCGGACCGGCGGCCGGTGTGGTCATCGGCGGTGGCCTGCTGGGCCTTGAGGCCGCTAATGCATTGCGCCAGTTCGGGTTACGCGTCCACGTGGTCGAGCGCGCACCGCGCTTGATGAACACGCAGCTGGACGAGGCCGGGGGTGCGCTGCTCAACCGGATGATCGGCGCCCTGGGGATCGACATACATCTCGACGTCACCACCGACTCGATCGAAACCCGCGACGGCGGCCTCCGCGTCACCCTCGGCGACGGCTCGACGATCGACGCGCGCCTGGTGATATTTGCGGCCGGGGTGCGCCCGCGCGACGAACTCGCCAGCGCCGCAGGCCTCGCAGTGGCCGAGCGTGGCGGTGTGCTGACCGACCTGTCCTGTGCCACCAGCGATCCCAATATCCACGCGATCGGTGAGGTGGCCGCGATCGAGGGCCGGTGCTACGGCCTGGTCGGTCCCGGCTACACCAGCGCGGAGGTGGTGGCCGACCGGCTGCTGCGAGGCGGCGCCGAGTTCCCGGAGGCCGACCTGTCCACCAAACTCAAGCTGCTCAGTGTCGACGTAGCCAGCTTCGGCGACGCGATGGGCGCCACCGCCGGCTGCCTCGAGGTCGTCGTCAACGACGCGGTCAACCAGACCTACGCCAAACTCGTGCTCTCCGACGACGCCTCGACACTGCTCGGCGGCATCCTGGTCGGCGACGCCTCGTCGTACGGCCTGCTGCGGCCGATGGTCGGTGGACCACTGCCCGGTGACCCGCTGGCACTGATCTCGCCGGCCGGGTCCGACGGCGGCGCCGGTGCGGCCCTGGGGGTCGGCGCCCTTTCGCCGGGCGCACAGATCTGCTCATGCAACAACGTCACCAAGGGTGACCTCAGCGAGGCCATCGCCGGTGGCTGCTGCGACGTCGCCACGCTGAAGAAGTGCACGCTCGCCGGCACCTCGTGTGGCTCGTGCGTGCCGCTGCTCAAACAGATGCTGGAATCCGAGGGCGTCGAGCAGTCGAAGGCGCTGTGCGAACACTTCAGCCAGTCCAGAGCCGAACTGTTCGAGATCGTGTCGGCGACCGCGATCCGAACTTTTTCCGGGCTGATCGAGCGTTTCGGCGCCGGAAAGGGCTGCGACATCTGCAAACCCGTGGTGGCCTCGATACTCGCATCCACCAGCTCCGAGCACATCCTGGACGGCGAGCAGGCCTCACTGCAGGACTCCAACGACCACTTCCTGGCCAACATCCAGCGCAACGGCAGCTATTCGGTGGTGCCGCGGTGCCCGGGGGTGACATCAGCCCGCAACACCTGATCCTGATCGGCGAGGTCGCCAGGGATTTCAATCTCTACACCAAGATCACCGGCGGGCAACGCATCGACCTGTTCGGGGCGACGGTGGACCAGCTGCCCGAGATCTGGCGCAGGCTGGTCGACGGCGGCATGGAGTCCGGCCACGCCTACGGCAAGGCGCTGCGCACCGTGAAGAGTTGCGTCGGCAGCGACTGGTGCCGGTACGGGCAGCAGGATTCGGTGCAGATGGCCATCAACCTCGAGCTGCGCTACCGCGGGCTGCGTGCACCGCACAAGTTCAAGATGGGCGTCTCGGGGTGCGCCCGGGAATGTGCCGAGGCCCGCGGCAAAGACGTCGGCGTGATCGCCACCGAGAACGGCTGGAACCTCTACGTCGGCGGCAACGGGGGAATGACGCCCAAGCACGCGCAGCTACTGGCAGGCGATCTCGACGATGAGACGCTCGTGCGCTATATCGACCGGTTCCTGATGTTCTATATCCGGACCGCCGACCGCCTGCAGCGGACCGCGCCGTGGGTCGAGCAGACAGGGCTCGAGCATCTGCGTGAGGTCGTGTGCGACGACTCGCTGGGCCTGGCGGCGGAATTCGAGGAGGCCGTCGCTCGCCACGTCGAGGGATACGCCTGCGAATGGAAGCGCGTACTCGAGGATCCGGACAAACTCTCGCGGTTCGTCTCGTTCGTCAATGCCCCCGAGGTCGCCGACCCCACTGTCACATTCACCGAACGGTCGGGCCGCAAGGTTCCCGCACCGACCCACATCGGAATGCCGAAGGTGCCCCAAAGATGACTCTGCTCAACGATATCCAGCTCTGGACCATCGCCTGCCCTTACGGCCACCTGATTCCGGGCCGCGGGGTCGGAGTACTCCTGCATGACGGGTCGCAGGCGGCGCTGTTCCGGCTCGACGACGGCTCACTGCACGCGGTCGGCAACATCGATCCGATCTCGGGGGCGGCGGTGATGTCGCGCGGCATCGTCGGTGACCGCGGCGGGCGAGTCACCGTCCAGTCGCCGATCAACAAACAGGCGTTCGCCCTCGACGACGGCACCTGTCTCGATGACCCCGGCGTCGCGGTGCCGGTCTACTCGGTGCGCGTGGTGGACGGCAGAGTCGAAGTCAGCGGCTGACCTTCGCGTGACTACGCCGCCGCAGGCATCAGCGCCCGCCGGAACCGACTCGCGATCAGGCGGACCAATCCAGGATGTGTGCCAAGTGGTGCCGTCACGATGTCGGCGCCGCTGACCCGCAGCCGATCCTGGAACAGTCCATCGGACAACAGATAGGACGCCACCACGACGCGTCCGCCGCGGTGACGCCGCAACGCCGACACCGCGTCGGGCACTCGGGGCAGCCCGGTCGCGGCGAACGCCGGCTCGGCCCGGGAACCGGTGGTCGCCGACAGCCAGGTCGCCATGGTGTGGAGGTCGCGCCCGGCGACGGGGTCGGAGGTACCCGCTGCGGCGAGTATCACAGAATCATCCGGGCGCCAACCGAATTGGACCAGGCGCTGGGCCAGCACCCGAACCAGCTGCGGGTCGGGTCCCAGCGCCTGCGTCACGGTCACCTCGGGATGGCCGCTCGCGGCGACGTGGGCCGGCACGTCGACGCCGACGTGGTAGCCGCGGGAGAGGAACGCCGGAACCAGAACCACGTGCTCACCGCGCATCTGCCGCAGTACCTCGGCCGGGGTCGGCCCGACCACGTCGACGAACGCCACCCGAACCTGGTGTCCGACTGTCGCCGAAACACGCTCGGCGATGTCCCCGATCAGCTCGACGCCGGACGGCTTGCGGGTGCCGTGCGCCACCAGCAGCAGCCTCATGGCGCGGATGCCGGTTGATCGGCCGGTTCGTCGATCGGCAACCGGTAGCCGCGTTTGACCACGGTGGACACAATGCGTTTGTCGCCCAACGCTGTTCGAAGCCGCAGCACCGCGGTTTCGACCGCATGGGTGTCGGTGCCCGCGCCCGGCAGCGCACGCAGCAGATCGGTCCGCGACACCACCGCCCCCGGGCGGTGCGCAAGCGCCCGGATGGTCGCCATCGCGGCCGGTGACAACGCCTTGACCACACCGTCGACCAGCACGCAGGTGCCGCGGATCTCCAGCAAGTGTCCCGCCACCGGCACTGTGCGAGCCTGTAGCAGCGGCAGTTCGTCGGTGATGTGGCGGGCCAACGCGCCCAACCGCATCCGCACCGGCGACGACGTCGGCACCCCGACCCGCACCAGCGGCCGTGACGTCACCGGCCCGACGCACATCGCGTGCACCCCGGTCCGCAACGCGGTCAGCACCCGGTCTTCGATGCCCATCTCCGCGGCGCGCATCAGCACCGACGCCACCGCCGGCGCCGACGTGAAGCTGACCGCGTCGAACTTCTCCTCGGCGATACCGGCGATCAGCAGGTCGAAGTCACCGTTGCGCGGCGCCGGATGCCAGCGGTACACGCGGATGGGAACCACCTCGGCGCCCGCGGTGCGCAGCTCGTCGAGGAACTCGGGGAACGGGTCCCACTCATCGGTGGCGCCGTGCAGTTGCACCGCGATGCGCCGGCCGGCGATACCGCCCTCGACCAGGTAGTGCACCAGCTCGCGCGACGATTCCGAATCGGGCGACCATTCCTCCGGCAGGCCCGCCGCCCGCAACGCTCCGGTGGCCTTGGGGCCGCGCGAGACGATGCGTGCCTTGCCGAGCGCGATGAGAAGGTCGGTGGCCAGCCCCCAGCCGTCGGCCGCTGCCACCCAGCCGCGGAAGCCGATTCCGGTGGTGGCGATCACTACGTCGGGCGGCACCTCGATCAACGCTTCGGTGTGTTCGCGCAGCTCGTCGTCGTCGGGCAGCGGCACCATGGCGATCGCCGCCGCGCACGTCACCGCCGCACCCCGGCGTTTCAGCAGGGCACTCAGTTCGTCGGCGCGCCGCGCCGAGGTCACCGCCACCCGAAAACCGGTGAGCGGTGACCAATCGGGCTCACTCATGCCACCTGTGTATTCAGTCCGTGTTTCCACCCGATTACCCGGCCGTTGCCACGTCGTGGCCGTTAGGCCTGGGCCAGGTCGGGGTGGGCGTCGGCGACGGCCACCCCGGTGGACGACGGGCGTCGCACGTACATCGCCCAGGTCACCACCGAGGCAAACGCATAGAACACCAGGAAGATCCAGAACGCCGAGGTGGCCGATCCACTGCTGAGGTAAGACTGCCGCAGCGCCAGGTTGATGCCGACACCGCCGAGCGCGCCGATCGCACCGGCGAACCCGATCAACGCGCCGGACATCGCGCGCGACCAATGCCGGCGCGCGGCCTCGTCGACGTCCAGGGAGCGGCTGCGGGCCTCGAAGATCGACGGGATCATCTTGTAGACCGAGCCGTTGCCGATCCCGGACAGCAGGAACAGCGCGATGAAGCCGATCACATAGCCGGCCATCGTGGTGGCGGTGGCGGCGCCCCGGGTGTGGTCGTCGGCCGTGCCGACGGCAACCAGGATCCCGGCGGCCAGGATCATCCCGGCGAAGACGGCCAGCGTGACCCGTCCGCCGCCGACCCGGTCGGCCAGCTTGCCGCCGTACACGCGCGATAGCGAGCCCAGCAGCGGTCCGACGAACGCGATCTGCGCGGCGTGCAGCGACGCTTGCGCCGCGTTGTGGCCGCCCGCCGCGAAGTTGATCTGCAACACCTGGCCGAACGCGAACGCGAAGCCGATGAACGACCCGAACGTGCCGATGTAGAGCAGTGAGATCACCCAGGTGTCGCGATGCTGCAGGATCGCAGCCATCGCGGTCAGGTCGATCTTGTGCTGTTCGAGGTTGTCCATGAAGGCCGCGGCGCCGATTCCCGCGACCGCGAGCGCCACCAGATATACCGCGCACACCCAATAGGGCGCCCGGTTACCCGCGGTGGCGATGACGAGCAGACCGACGAGCTGGATCATCGGCACGCCGATGTTGCCGCCGCCCGCATTGACGCCGAGCGCCCAGCCCTTGAGCCGCTGCGGATAGAAGGCGTTGATGTTCGTCATCGAGGAGGCGAAGTTGCCGCCGCCGAATCCGGTCAGCGCCGCGCACACCAGGTACGGCCACAGCGGCAGCCCGGGGTGGGCCAGCAGCCACCAGGTGCCGACAGTCGGTATCAGCAGCACGAACGCCGAGAGCACCGTCCAGTCACGGCCGCCGAACGTCGCCGTGGCCAGCGTGTAGGGGATGCGCAGGCAGGCGCCGACGAGTGTCGCGGTGGCGGCCAGCAGGAACTTGTCGCCCGCGGTGAAGCCGTAGACCGTCTCCGGCATGAACAGCACCAGCACCGACCAGATGGACCAGATCGAGAAGCCGATGTGCTCGGCGGCCACCGACCAGATCAGGTTGCGGCGGGCGACGCGCTTGTTACCGGCTTCCCACGCGACGACGTCCTCGGGGTCCCAGTCGGTGATGCGATGTGACATGCGGCCAACGCTAAGAAAGCATTATTTCCGAGGCGCTGCCCGCGATGACCCCGCCGTGAAATTCCGCTCACCCGTACCGTGCGGGCGGTGTGAGGTCGGCCTAGTCGACGCGATGCGCGTGCACGACGGTGAACGGCATGTGGATTCGGTTGCCGTCGAGCAGTTCGGCGATCTTGGCGTACCTCGCGGCCACGTCCTTCATCCGTTCCACTGCCTCCGGAGGAAACTGCTCGGTCATCTCCGGTGGGATCTCATCACCGGACATCCTGACCGCGTTACCCAGATATGTTGTGGGGCCGAGGAAATCGATGCGCCATCCGTTGGCGGTCAAGGTATCGCGGATATTCGCCTCCGGCACCGCGGCCATCGGTGCGATCACCCCGTTGACGTTGCCGTCGGCGAAACACATCAGGTGCAGCCTGGCGCCGGATCGGGTGGCCCGGTAGAGCCCTGCCATGTAGGCCTGCCGTCCCTCGTCGTCGAGGCAGTGGTAGAGCGCACTGTCGATCACCGTGTCGAACCGGCCGTCATATCCGGTGAGCTTGGTGGCGTCGGCGACGCCGAAGGTCACCGCGACGCCGGCCTCCGCGGCACGTCGGCGAGCCTGCTCGATGGCGGCGGGCGATCCGTCGAGCCCCGTCACAGAATGACCGCGCGATGCCAGGAAGATGGCGTTGTCGCCGGGGCCGCACCCGATATCGAGCACCTCGCCCGAAATGCCGCCGAGCGCTTCGAGTTCCATCAGTCGTGGTTGGGCCGCACCGATATCCCACGGAATACCCGCCGGTGCGGGACCTCCCTCGAATCGGGGCTCGCCGCGGTAGACCCTGTCGAACATCTCGGGGTCGGGGCGAAAGGAGGCTTCACTGGTCATCTTCCCCAAAGTACGCCGCTCACCACACGTCGCCGTCGCGCCAATCACAGGTGATCTCGGCGGCCGGATCGACGTCGACGGTAACGGGCAGGACGAACAACGAGCGGTCGTCATCCGGTGTCCGGGTCACCCCAGTGGGGGCCAGGACCGACGTCGGCCCCTGCCACGCCAGCCAACCGCGTGAGGTGTACATGTCCCTGCCCGCCTCCGACGCGCTCAGCGCGCCGAGGTGGTAGGCGCCCCGCAGCACCTGTTCGGCGGCGTCCATCAGGGCATGGGCGAGCCCCTGCCCGCGCCGGTCCTCCCGCACCGCCACACCCTCGACGTAGCCGCAGCGCAGCACCGTGTCGCGGTACAGCAGTCGGCGCTGAACGACCGCGGCGTGGGCGATCAGCGCGCCGTGATCGCAGATCAACGCATGCATGCCGCCGAGGGCGTGCTCCCAGTCCGCGTCGGTGAACTCGCCGCCGAACGCTTCGTTGACCATTCGCCGCGCGTCCTCGCGGGTCTCGGCGTCGAGATCGGAAGTGTGGATCAGGCGGGCGGTGTGGACGCCGCGCACATGAGGAGCACGGATTTCCTGGCTGTGCACATCCTCGTTCTACCAGCCGTGGCGGCCCGGAGTCACCGAACCGGATGTCGTGGACGCGCCCAGTGCAGCCGAACCGTCTGGCCGGGCCGGATCTGGGCAACCTTGTCGATGTCGTCGTCGATCACCACCCCGATCACCGGATAGCCGCCGGTGACCGGATGGTCGGGTCCCAAGATCACCGGAAAGCCGTTGGGCGGCACCTGAATCGCTCCTCGGGTGGCGCCCTCACTGGGCAGCTGCCGGTCCGGCCAGCGGTAGTCCAGTGGCATGCCCACCAGTCGCATTCCGACGCGGTCGCTCTTGTTGGTCACCTGCCAGTTGGTGCGGACCAGCACGTCGGGATCCACGAACCAGTCGTCGCGCGGTCCGGGCACCACCTTGAGGTCGAGCACATCGCTTTCGATTGCGGCGACCGGCGCCTGGTCCAGTTCGGGGAACTCGGTACTGTGCACCCCGACGGGAAGGACATCACCCGGCCGCAGCGGGAGTGGGCCGATCGCCGACATCACGTCGTAGGACCGCGAGCCCAGCACCGGCGACACGTCGATGCCACCGCGCACCGCCAGGTAGCTGCGTAACCCGGAATGCGGTGCACCCAGTGAGATCACCTCACCGTCGTGGGCGTAATGAATGCTGTTGGTGCCGAACGGCACACCGTTGACGGCCGGATCGGTGTCGGCACCGGTCACCGCGATCGCGATGTCGCCGCCGGCCACCCGCGCCGAGAACCCACCGAACGTGACCTCGATGGTGGCCTTGTCGCCGGGGTTGGCCACCAGCCGGTTGGCCAGCTTGTGCGAGCGGCGATCGGCGGCGCCCGAACAGGTGACGCCCATCTCGGCCCGCCCCGGGCGGCCGAGGTCTTCGATCAACGCCAGCGGACCCGTGCGCAGCACCTCCAAGGTGACGCTCATCAGCGCACCTCCCGGAACTGGACCCACAGGCCCGGCGTCAGCAGCGCGGGCGGGTCGCGATCGACATCCCACAGCACCGATTCGGTGCGTCCGATCAGCTGCCAACCACCGGGTGACTCCCGCGGGTAGATCCCAGTGAACTCACCGGCCAGCCCGACGGATCCGACCGGCACCTTGGTGCGCGGCTCGGATCGGCGCGGCACGGTCAGTCGTTCGTCGCCGCCGATGAGGTAGGCGAAACCCGGTGCGAAGCCACCGAATCCGACCCGCCACGGGGTGCCCGTGTGAGCGGCTACCACTTCTTCGGCAGTCATCCCGGTGAACCGGGCCACCTCGTCGAGATCGGCGCCGTCGTAGACGACATCGATCTGGACGTCGGGGCGTCCCTCGACCGGTGCGGCGGCGTCCGACAGGGCATCCGGGGTCACGCGCAGCTTGCCGAGCCGTTGCCGGGTCGGCGCCTGGTACCGGGGTCCGGCCAGCTTGACCAGCACCGTCCGCGACGCCGGCACGATGTCGACGACCCCGAGTAGATCGGCGTAACGCAGTGCCTCGGTCCACGTCAATACCTCGGCGGTGCTGTCGAACTCGAGTAGCAGGGCCTGGTCGCCATAGTCACGGATAGTGATGCGGCCGGCGCTCGGGCCGGTGTCCATCACGTCTGTTGCCACACTCATAGCCAGAACCTACCCGCGAGTAGCTAATAACTAACCAGCTCTGTGAGCCTTGCCAAAAAACATTTAATGCCTGCTCAGACAGCGACTCCGTATGTCGGCTCGCGGCGTTTGATGTAGCCGATCACGCGGTAGGTGACCGGCAGCATGACCACCTCGACGGCGGTCTTGTAAAACCAGCCCAGGGCCGTATATGTCGCGAAGTCACCGAAGGTGGTGATGCCGATCGCGCCGGCGGCGATGCTGCAGAAGACGAGCGTGTCGCCCAGTTGTCCGGCGAACGTCGAGCCGACCAGTCGGGCCCACAGGTGCTTCTCCTTGGTGCGCTCCTTGATGAGAACCACCACCCATGCGTTGATGGTCTGCCCGACGATAAACCCCGCGAGGCCCGCGACGATCAGCTGGGTGTAAGCGTGCACGATGTTCTCGAAGTGCTCCTGATTGGTGTAGAAGTCAGCGGCCGGCAGGTAGACCGTCACCCAGAACGCAAGGGCGGCCAGAGCGTTCATCGCGAACCCCAGCAAGATCGCGCGCCGCGCGGCCTTGAAGCCGTACACCTCGGACAGCACGTCACCGATGACGTAGGTCAGCGGGAAGACGATGAATCCGCCGTCGGTGATGATCGGCCCGAACGCGACGCCCTTCGTCGCGGTCACGTTGGAGATGATCACCAGCGCCGTGAAGACCGCGATGAGAATCGGATAGTAGGCCGACCCCACCTGGGCGAACGCGGCGTGCTGTGTCCTGGTAGCGGTCTGGTCGCTTGTCACCCGGATATCTTGTCAGGCCAGCGCGCTCGCGAGCATCGGCGGCAGCGAGTCGGCCACCACCGGATACGACAGCGGGGAGCCGAACGCGATGGCGCCCGCGAGGTCCTTGCCCGTGAATATGTTGCGGCGCTGGGTCGTCGCCCTGAGTTTGGCGACCGTGGGGTCGGCCAGCAGCGCGGCCTGTTCGTCGTCGCTCTCGGTGGTCCAGATCAGCAGGTCGACACCGTCGAGTACCGATGCCATCCGGTCACGCGAAATCTGCGCACCGCCGGTATCCGGGATCACCATGCCCATCTGGGTCAGGAACTCCGTGCGCCATCCCGGGGCCACCACCTCGGCGCCGTCACCGGAGAGTGTGCCGCCGAGCAGCAGAACGCTCTTGCCCGCCAATTGGGGGTTGTTCGTCCCCGCGGTTGTGAACTTGTCGTCGACACCGGTGATCAACTTCTGCATGTCGTCGGCCTTGAACACTGCCTGACCGACGATCGTCGCCTGCTCCTTCCAGGGCTCGAAGAACGCATCCGACCCGGACTGCGCGACAGTGGGCGCGATGGCGGCGAGCTTGGTGTAGGTGTCCTGGTCGAGCCCGGCGTTGGTGGCGACGATCAGATCGGGCTTGAGCGAGGAGATCTGGTCCACCTGGATGCCGTCGGCGAGGCTGAGGACGACCGGCTGCGCAGTGCCGAGCCTGGACTGCGCCCACGGCCACACACCGAATGGCTGGCCACCGAACCAGTCGGTCACCGCGATCGGGACGACGCCGACCGCCAGCAGATCGTCCTGCTCGGTGTAGCCCGCGCTCACCACGCGCTTGGGCGGCGCCGCGATCTTGGTCTCGCCGAAGAGGTGCTTGACGGTGACGGAGCCGTCCTTTGCGACGGCGCCTGGCTTTTCCGGACTGCAGGCCGCGGCGAGCGCGGCTCCCGCCGTCGATGCGAGGAACCCTCGCCGGGACCACCTGATGGGCACCGAGCGAGCCTAGCTAATTGATCTGGAGGTGCCCGAACCGCGAACCGAACAATCAGATGGTGAAGCCGGTCGATTCGATCGGTGGCGCTTCGCCCGCGGCGGTCAGTACCGCCCCGCGACCGAGTTGATCCTGCTCGACGTTCCTGAACAGGACGCCGATGTTGTCGCCGACGGTCGCCTCGTCGATCGACTTCCGGAACACCTCGATGGCGTCGACCCGCGCTTCGCCGACACCGTCGATCGCCACCACGTCGCCGACCCTCAGCACGCCGCTTTCGACCCGGCCGGTGGCGACGACCCCGCGATTGCGGATGACGAACACGTCCTCGACGGTCAACCTGAACACGGCAGGAGTGTGCCAGCGTCACTTGAGCGGCATGCCCGCTTCCATGAATTCCAGCGCCCGCTTCATCCGCCCGGCGACGTCCTTCGGGCGGTCGAGCACCGCCATCAGCCCACCGGCGAGCGCGCCGAAAAAGACCCTCACCTCGAGGTCGTCGGCGTCGCGACCGAGTCGGACGCACTCCGCCTCCACCAGCATCGCCACCGTGCGGCGGTACTCGTCGAACTGTGCGGCGAGTAGCTCGGGGATGGTCAGCACCAGCCGCTGACGGTCGCGTTCGAACTCCCACTCATCGCGAGACAGCGTGGCCAGGGTGATCTCGAGTGCGCTGCGAAAGGCCTGCAGGGAAGGCTTGTCCTTGGGCTGTCGCGCGAGCGCGTCGACCGTCACGTGGTCGAGATCGTTGGCGATGAGCACCTGCTCCTTGCACGGGAAGTACCGGAAGAAGGTGCTTGGCGAGACCTCGGCCGCGTCGGCGATCTGCTCGACGGTCGTGTGCGCGTAGCCGTTCTTGTCGATCAGCGTCATCGCGGCGCGGCGGATGGCGTCGCGGGTCTTGATCTTCTTGCGGTCCCGCAACCCGAGTCCGTCAGTGACGTCCCCCATGCCGCGATTGTGTCAGGCCACGGCCAGAAACACGCCGAGCGTGAGCATTGTGACCGCGATCAGTCCGTCGAGGATGCGCCACGTCACGGGCGCGGCGAACAGGCCGGCCAGCCTTCTTGCGCCCAACCCGAGGCTGACGAACCAGACCGCGCTCGCGGTCACCGCGCCCACGCCGAACAGCCACCGTTCGTCGCGCTGCTCGTTGGCCAGCGCACCCAGCAGGACGACGGTGTCGAGATAGACGTGCGGGTTGAGGAAGGTCAGCGCCGCGCAGGTGAGCAGCACATCGATGAGACGGGCGGGGGCGCTTTCCGACGGGGTGAGCGCCGACGGCCGCCACGCACGGCGTGCCGCGAGCAAGCCGTAGCCGGCGAGGAAGGCCGCCCCGCCGAACTTGGCGACGGTCAATGCGCCTGGGTGCGCACCGATGAGTGCGCCGACCCCGGCGATCCCCGCTGCGATGAGCGCGATGTCGGAGACCGTGCACAGCGCCACGACGGGCAACACGTGCTCGCGGCGGATGCCCTGCCGCAGCACGAACGCGTTCTGCGCGCCGATCGCGGCGATCAGCGTGAAGGAGGCGACGAAACCAAGAACCAGGGGTGAACTCATATGTCCGACGCTAGGTACGCTGAGCGCATAAGTACAGCTAATGATTCTTCATCTGCATTAGCAAGGCTTATCGAACCCGGGAGCCGGGCGCCGGATCCGCGGCTTACGGCAAGATCCACGCGCGTCAGGCAGATCGACGCATCGCGTCCTGCGTCCGAGGTTGTGATCGCGGCGTGCGGAGTAGTGCTCCACCGTCGGCTTCCCATCGCTCAAGCGCGATGGGTAACAATGGTCGCTCGTCGGCGCGGCGTGGGATGCCGAGTAGTTGATCGGGTGTGGACGTGTCGGTGATGCTGGCCGCCGCGGTCACCACGTTGTAGGCGTGCGTGGGTTCGGTGTATGGGGGTACCACCAACAGGTCGAGTCTTCCGAACCGGGGCCCGAACAGCGAGATGACGTTCGGCCATTTTTGGTGGGCACTGACGATTACCTGGTCGCCCTGGCGTTTGATGCTCGGGGGTGCTGGGGACCAGTCATTTTCGTGATAGAGCACACCGTCGATCGAGCCGCCTCGTAACGAGAGTGCTGCCAGCAGTGAGGGTAGCTCACTGCCGAGTTCTGTGGATCGTGGCCACCAGGCGCCTTGGACGAACCCGCATGACCGGTGTGCGGGTTTCAACCGTAGGCGCACGGTGCCCATGGTCGGCCGGCGCGCCGGGGGCTCGGCGCTGGTGTCGGTGATTGCCAACATGTGCTGTCCTTCGGTTGTGCGATGTGCCTTCATGATGAGTTCTGTTCGGGCGCCGGCGTGTGGCGGGGACGAGCCACAATATGGCGATGATGAGGAGCCTCGCGCCGATTGGGTCGAGGCCAAACCTGGTGCGATCACGTCGTTTTAGCGCGGTTCGTAGCTGCCGGATGCGCCAGCCGGCGCGAGGTTCTGTGCAGGGATCTGTGACGGCGGCTTACCGAGGTGCTGGCCTGTGGGCTTGCCAATGTCATTGCAGATGCCGAATCCATCACTGCCGTCGTTGGACGACGGGCTGAGTTCGGCGACGGCGAGCGGGTCATCATCGTGACCGAGTTTGATGATGCGCACAGGGTGATGTGGTGGGCGAGAAGCTCAGTTTCGCGGCGTTCGAGTTCGCGGATTCGGCGGTGCGCCTTAGTGAGTCGGTCATTGAGTGTGACGAAGGTGGGAGCTGTTGGAGACACGGGACTTCCTCTTAAATCTGTTGAATCCGCCTGGCCCACGCGCGTGGCACCGCGGTGGCGTTTTCGTCGGTATCCTCAGCGGCGACTCCGGAGAACAGGAACCGTAGGGTGGTCGGTTCGCGGTGCAGCCGCTCGTGGGCTTGCGGTGAAATCCATACCCGGGGCGTTGTGGCCATGTCAGTTCCTTGAGTTCGTAGGTGCAGCAGGAGTGTGCTTGGCGGCGACTTGCGGAGGGGCGCCCTCGCGTCGGCCGGAAGATGCTGTGGCCGAGCGTGATTTGGGCGTATACATTCTGTAGGGCACCGCTTCGAGTAGCGTGACGGGCAGGTTGGCTCCGCTGGGGATGGAGTAGGTGCGCTGTTCGCCGATGTGTGCGCCGGCGATCGCGCTGCCCAATGGTGATTGCATCGAGTACACGTCGATGTCGGTGTCTTCGACGACACGCACACCCAACAGGAATGTTTCCGTCTCGCCGGTGTCGTCGTAGCTGACGGTCAGCACCATTCCCGGTTCGGCGATGCCCTCATCGGGTGGGTCTTCACCGACCACGGCACTGCACAGCAGGTGTTGAATTTGGCGGATGCGGGCTTGTCGCGCGGTGTAGTTCGCGACGAAGTTGTCGTCGTAGTCCATGAACTCTTCGGGGACTGCTGTGTGGGGACGTGAACGCAGCGCATCCCGTTCGGCCTGCAGCCGACTGTGGGCCTTCCGGGTCATCCAAAGGCCTACGGTGGTAGTCATGTCGGTGCTGTCCTTTCCGTTGAGGTAGGGGTTGTCGTCAGGGGCGGGCCGAGACAAGCGCCGCCCCTGACGACTCGGGGGCCCATGATGGGCGTGGTTGGTGGCGGTGTGGGCCGCCGGGGGGCGGCTCTAGCGGCCGGTTCGGCGTAGCGGGTCGAATTCGCGTAGGGCTTCGGGTTGCTTGCCGGTGGTGATCTGTTCGGAAAGCAGCCGGCCGGTCACCGGGCCGTGCGCCAGTCCCCACATGCCGTGGCCGCCGGCGAGGTAGACGCCGCGCGACATCTCCCCGATGAGGGCCCGCCCGTCGGGGGTGACCGGGCGCGGGCCCACCCAGATGTCGCTGCGTTGGGCCCAATGCACTCCGTCCAGCAGGGGGGTGGCCGAGGCGATGATGGCGCCCACCCGTTCTGGTACCGCCGGTTCGTCGGGGTCGCGGAACTCCATGGTGCCCGACACCCGCAATCCTGCCGGGTGGGGCGTGCACGCCACCCGCGCGTCGGGCAGGTAGATCGGGCCGGGTATCGGGCGGTCCACGGGCACGGTGAACGAGTAGCCGCGGCCGGCCCGCACCGGCACCCGGACCCGCCCGCCGGCCAGTCGGGATAACCATGCGCCGGTGGCGATCACCGCGGCGTCGGTGGTCAACGGCCTGCCGCTGCGCAGATGCACCGTGACTGCGCTGCCGGAGCTGACCACGCGGCGAACTTCCACCGTGCGGATCGTGGCTCCGCGGTCGGCGACCGCACGGCCCAGGGCGTGGACGAATCGGTCCGGGTCGACGAAGCGCTGACCGTTGATGTTGAGCGCGGCGGTGATCACCGGTGATGCCAGGGGTACGTGTTCACGTAGCGCCGCCCCGGCCAGTGCAGTGACAGACATTGTCTGTCCGGCGGTTTCGAGCGCGCGAAGCTCACGCATCATCTGTTCGGCTTCTTCAGTGGTGCGAAACACCGCAGTGATCGGGGCGTCGGTCACCGGCGCGTCGACTCCATTGGCGACGAGCACGTCGTAGGCCTCGATCGCTTCCGCGTTGAGCGGCACATTGGCCCGTACCGCCCGCCGCCACGAAGAACGCCGGCAGTTGGCGGCGAACTGGAGCAAGAAGCCGGCCAGCCCGGAGTCGGCCTTCAACGGAATATGTAGGGGTGCGGCCGGATCCAGGAGTGAGCGCAGCCCGTAGCGCAGCACGCCCGGCGAGTTCAGCGGAATGGTCAGCGCCGGTGAGATCCATCCGGCGTTGCCCCACGAGGCGCCGGCGGCGACGCCGGTGCGGTCGACCACGGTGACATCGACTCCGCGTTCCTGCAGGAACCACGCCGTGGACAACCCGACGATGCCGGCACCGACCACGATCACCGACCGGGGTCCGCCGTCAATGCGCTCGACGCCACCCATCACAAACCCTCCACATCTGAACTTTCTTCTCGTCTCCCACGCGCGGATCCTTTGCCGAAATTCGACAAGCAGTAGAGGCCAGGTTGTGCCGATCCGACAATGCTGTAGGCCCGCCATTTTCTTGACGCGTCGGCTACCAGGTGCGAAGCAAGCGGGCTGTCTCGCTGCGCGCGAATGTGCAAACCGAGTCGGATGTACGTGGCTATGACTACATCCACCGCGCGTTGTTCCTCGGTCGCACCGGCACACCGGGCTGCACGTTGCCAGGCGAACGGAAATGCCGCGCGTTCGCGGCGTTGATGCCCTGCGGCGTGCCGTCTCGGCGTCGGGCCCACCGCGGTAGGCCGTCACGATGCAGGACGGTCCGGCTGCGCCGGCCGCATCGCGATCGCCAGCAGTTCTTCGGCGGTCGACACGTCGTCGGGGTCGGCTGCCGCCATCACCGCGGCGTGCGCGGCGGCCGAATCGGTGTCGGGGGGGACCACCAGCAGCACGAGCGTTCCGAACTTCTTGCCGCTGACGGTCAGTGTGCTGGGCGAGGTATTGCTGGGCTCAAGGATCACGCTGTGGCCGCGAAACTCCATCCGCGATGACGCTGAGCCCCAGCTGTTCTCGTCGTAGATGACCCGCTCGACGGTCCCCGACCGCGACGACAAAGCCGCCAGCAGCAGCCGAAGTTCGATGTACAGCTGGTCGGATAGCGGCCACCAGCCGCCCTGCACAAAGCCTGCAGAACGGTGCGCGGGCTTCAACCGCAATCGGGGATGTGCGATCGTCCACCGACGAGCCTGGGTGGTCTCGAAGGACACCGGTGGTGCGGACATGAGGGGACTCCCGTAGTGGTGAATGAGTTGGCTGGTTGAGGATGGGCGGCGGTTTAGGCCTGGCTGGGTTTGTGCCCGTCGCGGCCGACCAGGGTGTCGAGGGCGTGTTGCCATCCAATGGCGCGGATACGGTCACACACTGTCCGGGTACCAGCCAACAGGATGGTCACAGCAGCTGTGACGCCTGCCCACATGAAGAGCGCGGCCGTCACCGCATCCACCCCGGCCCGGGTGGTCGAAGTCGGTTCGTCGGTCGCCGCGCCGTTGTCGTCGACCCAGATGGCGAGCTCGTCGCCGGCCTTGGTCGTCGATTGCGCCGTGACCGCGCCGGTGTGTTCTTCTCCGGCAGCTGACCATCGGGCCGCCATTGTGACAGTGGTTTGTGAGATGTCCTGCGCCGCAGTGCCGTCGGTGACTGTTGCGGTGACGAGCTGACGAGTGTGATGCTGCTCGGCGTAGACGTCGCGTCGTGAATCGTGAACGGCGGTGCCGACCGCGGCGGCGACTGGGACGGCCAGCAGCAGCACCATAACGGCCACCGCCATTGCCAGCGCCTCGATCCGATCGGGGCCACGTAGCAGAGGATTACGGCGAAACAGCCCGAAGATGGGCCAAGGTGGTAGGCGCACCGTAAAGGTTTCCGGTAGTTCGTCAGCCGTCGCGTGGGTGCCGATCGGCCGATCGTGCGGCCGCGGAGCCTTCATTGAGATCCCTTCAATCAAGTCGCTTTGCAAACTGACGGGTGAGCAGTCGGCGCGGAGGACGGGCTGACCGCCGACACACCGCGTGGACTCCCGGCTTCGGCTGGGCGGCGACGGCCCAGCAAGGCTGGCGCGGGCTGCGACGATTGATCGCGGTAGCGCTGTCCGTCGTCCATCAAGGCCTCCACCTCTCACACCATCTGGGTTCAACTTCCAGGGTGGGGGAGATTGCGTGTCCGGGCTTGCTCACGGCGAACAACGACGCCGCTTCACTTTGTCGCGTCTCGACAGCACACGACTGTTCGTCGGTGTTGGTGGCCGCGGGCCTGGTCATCACTGCCAGTGGATGAAGTGGTCGGATTTCGGTGGGTTGCGATGACGAAGACCGGTTGTTGTTGCCGATGATGTCGTAGTTGCCAACCGTGGAGCAGCGGATCGCCGTATGGGTTGTGTGTGGGGCTGGACCACCGCCGCCTATTCGGGATCTAGTGGACCGGTGGGTCCGGCAACTCATCTCCTTGCGCAGCGTGTTCGTCGATCCGCCGCGCTGCAAAGTGATCGGGGGCCGGGGTGCAAATGCGGTCGTGCTGCCATCGTGTGAAGCGGATACGGTCACAAACTGCCCAGGTGACAGTGAACAAGGTCGCAGCGATGAGATCATCACCCCCTCCACAGCCCGACCATCGGTTAGCTCCATCGTGGCGCGCATGGCTGCTGCAGGGCTTGCCCCAGTTAGACAACGGCGCGCTGGTGCCTTGTCGGGTTGCCACAGCGCGCATCGTTAGTCGGGTTCGGTGGAGGCGAGTTCGATCATCATGGCTAGCCGCTTTTTGGCATCGTCGAGTTGCAGGCTGGTGATCTCGGCCATCTTGCGAAGTCGGTAGCGCACGGTGTTTTCGTGGACTCCCAGACGGGTGCCCGCTTCGGCGGCGTCGCCCTGGGCCTCTAGCCAAGCGCGGAGCGTCGGCACGTAGTCGGTTGTGTGGTCGCGGTCATGGCGGCGCAGCTCGGCCACCGGTCCCCGGTTCGGAGATCGACCTGAGCGCGCCGCGGTGCGCAGTCGCTGCAGCAGGATCTCATCCCAGGACTTGTCGTAAGCCGGAGGCATGGCGCCGCGGGGCCACATCTCGTGGAGCGCCAGACATTCGTCGGCCTCGTGGCGGGCCGCGCCGAGGTCGGCCACCTCGGCGGGCCCGCTGACGCCGGCCAATACCGTCATTCGTTCGGGAAGTGCTGCCTGCAGAGCGGTAACCCACTTCCTCGCCGTCGCGGATTGCTCGCCGGGCAGCAAGGTGTAGACGGTGTTGCCGGCCAGCGCGCTGCGCCCGGGCCGTGACCAGCCGAAACCGGTGGTGGCACGCTCGAACGCCAACAGCAGGGCGGCGTCTCGTTCGGCGCCGATGAACGCCTGCACCGCGATCACCCGCAACAGGGTGTGGGGCAGGCCGAGCCGGCTGGCCGCAGTGGCGGCATCGGCCGTGCCCTCCAGCAACCTGATCACGAGTTCGGATTCGACCTGGCGCTCGAGGTCCGCGCTCGCGCGGGAACGCAACAGGTGCAGCGCGACCGTGCGGGCCCCGTCGGCCAACGCGGTGAGCGCGGACCCATCCAACGGCGCCGTACACTCCACCCACACCGATCCCATGAGTTCTCGTCCCGAGCGCACCGCCACCACCATGCGTCCGGTCATCCCCTGATCAGAGTCCCGGGTGACGAACATGGGCTCATCGGAGGCCGCTATATGCGTGTACACCCCACGGTCGTCGAAGAATGCACGCAATTGCTCGGGTGCCTGTCGCTCGACAATGGTCGCCACCCGTGCCGGATCGGCGTCCTGCTGTCGACGGGAATACGCCAGCACCCGCGAAAGGCGGTCCTCGATGATGACCGCTCCGCCGGTGGCCTCCGCCAAACTGTCGGCCAAGGCGAACATATCCGTTGGGCCGCGCCCAGAATCGGTTTCACGGCCTTCCAAGACCAATCCGTAGGCGACCGCGGCCAACTCGCTCCATGTCATCGCCGGGTCGACCACCATCACCGCGACACCCGCGGCCGCACCAGAGAACATGGTGTCGTCATCGTCGCCACCCCGGATCATCACCACGACTGCGCGGGCCGACGCCGCCCAGCGCACCGCCTCTTCGACCGAGCGCGCACCGATGCCCAACAACACGTCTCCGACGACGGTGCGACCCTCGGTGAGCTCATGCATGACGACGCTGCGCAACTCGGTGGACCGCGGAATCGGGCAGAACCGCAACCGCACGCCGTAGCTTCCCAACACATTGACCAGGCGGTCTATCGTGACCACGAGCCGCTCCCGATGCCGAACCGATCAACCAGCCTATCCAGCAGCCCACCGAACGGTCGTCGAATCACAAGCCCGTCGAATTGCCGTGGTCGCGGGGATCTCCGTCGTCGTTCCGGTGGGCTTTCCCGGTGGCGGCGTGCAGCAGACCGGGCCCGCGACGGTGGCCGCTGTGTCGAGGTAGACCGTGGCCATTAGGGGATTGCCTAACGATGAACAGGTTTGGCGACGGTGAGCAGCACGACGCAGTCGTCGACGGCGTGTAGTCGTGATCGCCCCGCGCCGCAAGGACCGGCTGATGAATGCTCATGGGACTTTTCCTTGATTTCGTCGGGATCGTCATCCCGACAGCAAAGCGGCGCCAAGGACGATCAGACCAGCGGGGTCTCGAACAGCGCGACGAACCAAACGTGTCAGCTTCGGGCTACGACGGAACCGTTTGCATCGGAAGGTGATTGATTGCGACGCCCACCCCGCTGCGGACGCACCGATTTGCGATGACTCGCGAGGCCGCCGTTGCGCCCCGATTGCGCCGCGCCCACCGCTACCCGGATGACCGGCACCGGAAGCGCGGCGGCGCGGATGGGATCCAGCATCGAGTCGGTGATGCCGGCCGTGAAGTCTTCGAAGCCGAAGACTTTGAAGAGCGCCTCACGACCGAACTTGGAGCTGTCCGCGACGAAGAACGCCTCGTTGGCGATGGACCGCATCTTGCGTTTGAGCTCGATCTCATAGCTGGACGCCGAGTAGATCCCGTCGTCCATGACGGTGCCCGCACCGAAAATGGCGACATTGACGCGGAGATTCTCCACCTGTTGCACGGAGGTGGGCCCCCACATGCCAAAGCCGGACGGCAGCAACTCGCCGCCGACGAACACCAGGTTGATGGACGGCTTGGTCGCGATTTCCAGCCCGACGCGAAGATCGTGGGTCACGACCGTCAACCGTGAATGGCGGAGGTGGCGGGCGACCTCCAGAGTCGTCTCGCCGGTGTCGAGCATGATCGTCTGCCCTTCATGCACCCGTTCGGCCATCGCGGCACCGATCGCCGCCTTTTCGGCCTGATGCCGGGCGCCGCCACCCGCCGATGAGTGACGGGGATCAACAGGCACCGCCCCACCGTGCGTGCGCTCGACGATGCCTTCGGCCTCGAGCTTGTCCAGATCGCGCCGAATCGTCGAGGCATCGACACCGAACGCCTGTGCCAGGGCGCTCACACTCTGAAATCCGCGGTCCTGCAGATGATTGACGATGTCTGTACGACGTGACATGGACCGAGCCTTCTCCCGACTAGCCGACCTTCGGCGCAGGCCGGAAATTATGATAGCAAACTCGCATGCGCGTTTACACGCATATTTCGCACACTAATGCATGGTTTCGTGCAGGAGAATGCTTGACTGTGGGGTGGGTCACGTCTACTGTCACGCAAGTCGGGCTGGCGCGTAGGCCCACAAACACGCAGGGCCTCACAAGGGAGTGATGAATGCAGTTCAGGCGGGCGGCGCTTTTTGGCGCGGTGGGGTTGAGCATGACGCTGATCGCGGCCTGCGGCTCGGTCGGCGGAGGAGCCGGCGGCAGCAGCAACGCCCCTGCGGGCGGAACCACCCAGGATCCCAAGGACATGACGATGGTCAACGTCGTCAAGATCAAGGGCATCGCCTGGTTCGACCGGATGGCTATCGGCGATGAGAACTTCGCGAAGCGCACCGGCGTCGACACCCGCCAGGAAGGCGCCGACGACACCAGCCCAGAAAAGCAGATCCAGATCATCCAGGATCTGATTCCTCAGCACCCCACCGCCATCACCGTGGTGCCGAACTCGCCGGAGGCACTCCAGAACGTTCTCGGCCAGGCGCGCGCCCAGGGCATCAAGGTCGTTTCCCACGAGGCCACCGGTATCCAGAACGCCGACATCGACATCGAGGCCTTCGACAACGCCGCCTACGGCAAGCAGATCATGCAGAATCTCGCGCAATGCATGGGTCAGCAGGGCAAATACGTTCAGTTCGTCGGGGGCCTGACCGCCAAGACCCACATGCAGTGGGTCGGCGCCGCCCACGACATGCAGGTCGCCCAGTTCCCGGGCATGACCCGCGTCGAGGATCCGATCGAGAGCACCGACAACGAGCAGGCCGCCTACGAGAAGGCCAAGGAAGTGCTGGCGAAGTACCCGGACATCAAGGGCTTCCAGGGGTCGGCGGGCAACGACGTGCCGGGCATCGCGCGTGCCGTGCAGGAGGCCGGCCTGCAGGACAAGATCTGCGTGATGGGCACGTCGATCCCGTCGGCGGCGTCGAAGTATCTCGCCGACGGCTCGATCGACAAGATCTTCTTCTGGGACCCGGCGCTGGCCGGCGAGGCCCAATTGCAGATCGCCATGATGCTCGCGCAGGGCAAGACCATCGAGGCCGGCACCAATCTGAACATCCCCGGCTATGAGAAGCTGACCAAGCTCGACGGCTACGACAACGTCTACGTCGGCGATGCGGCACTGGAAGCCGACGCCAAGACCATGTCCCAGTACAACTTCTGAGTTCTATGACGGCGCCCAGCGCACCGGACACAGACACGCCGGTGCTCCAGGTACGTGACATCGTGAAGACGTACGGCGGCGTCACCGCCCTGGACGGCGTCTCCTTCGAGCTCTATCCGGGCGAAGTGCACTGCCTCGCAGGCGAAAACGGGTGCGGCAAGTCCACCCTCATCAAAATCATCTCCGGCGCTGAGCGGCCGGACTCGGGTGAGATCATCGTCGACGACGTCGCACATCGTGCGATGAACGCCACGGCAGCGATCACCAGCGGCATACAGGTGATCTACCAGGACTTCTCGCTGTTCGGAAACCTCACCGTCGCCGAGAACATCGCCCTCACCAGCGCCGTCGCCGAACGCCGCAGGCTCTATTCGCCTGCAGGCGCGCAGAAAACGGCGCGGCGGATCGTCGACGAACTGCGCCTGAACCTCGACCTCGACGCCGACGTCGCGGCGCTTCCCGTCGCCGACCGGCAGCTCACCGCCATCTGCCGTGCCGTCGTACATGAAGCCCGCGTCATCATCATGGACGAGCCCACCACCGCACTCACCCACAGCGAGGTCGACCGCCTCTTCGCCCTCGTCGAGACGCTGCGGTCCCGCGGCGTCGGGCTGGTCTTCGTCTCCCACAAGCTCGACGAGGTGCTGCGTGTCGCGCAACGGGTCACGATCCTGCGATCCGGTCGCAAGGTGGTCACCGGGCCTACGTCCGACTTCACCCGGCAGTCGATCAGTGAATCCATGACCGGTCGCGAGATCAGTGAAGACCGTGTCGTCAGCGACCTTCCGGCGGACGCGCCCGTGGTACTCGACGTCGCGGGGCTGACCCGCCCGGGCGCCTTCGACGACGTCAGCTTCTCCGTTCGCCAGGGCGAAATTCTCGGCGTGACAGGCCTACTCGGCTCGGGCCGCACCGAAATCGCCGAGGCCCTGTTCGGCGTCCGTCCCGCGCAGAGCGGCACGGTCACACTGGACGGAAAGCCGGTGAAACTGCAGTCCATCCAGGACGCGATCTCCGCCGGCATCGGCTACGTTCCCGAGGACCGCCTGACGCAGGGCCTGTTCATGGACCGCGCCATCGGCGACAACATCATCGCCGGATCACTCGACCGGTACCGGACACGCTGGGGCACCCTGGACAACGGCAAGACGCGCAAGACCATTCGCACGTTGTTCGACCGCCTGCGCATCAAGGCGCCCCGCGTCGCGGCCCCGGTCCGCTCCCTCTCGGGTGGCAACGCACAACGCGTCGTGCTGGCCAAATGGCTCGCCATCCGGCCCCGGGTACTCATCCTCAACGGACCCACGGTCGGAGTCGACGTCGGCTCGAAGGAAGACATCCTCGAGATCCTGCGCGACGAGGCCGCCGACGGCCGTTCCATCATCATCATCTCCGATGACGTCCCCGAACTGGTCGCGGCCTGCCACCGGGTGCTCGTGGTCCGGCAGGGCCGGATCAGCCACACGCTGGAGAGCGACGACATCAACGTCGACCTCATCCTGGAGAGGATGGCGGCGTGAACAGCCCAGTGAAAGGTAATGAGCCACATCACTTTTCGCTACCCAGTCTCCGGGGCCCGAACAACGAGGGCATCCTCGCGCTGATCCTGCTGGGTCTGATCGTCGTGATGTCGCTGCTCAACCCGGTCTTCTTCTCGGTCTCGACGCTGTTCGCGATCGTTCGCAGCTCGATCGTGCCGCTGATCTTCGCGCTCGGCGTGCTGCTGGTCATCATCTCCGGCGGCATCGACGTCTCTTTCGCCGCGATCGCCATCTTCGCCGGCTACACGACGGTGACGGCATTCTCGTCGGGCGCCTTCGGCACCGGACTGGTCGGGGCGGTGTTGCTCGCCCTGGCGATCGGTGCGGTGCTTGGCCTCATCAACGGCGTCGTCATCGCGCGGTTCCGGCTGCCGACGTTGATCGTGACACTCGGAACGCAGGGGATTTTCAAGGGCGCCCTGCTCACCTTCGTCGGCTCGCGCTTCATCGCCGATCTGCCGAACGCCATCGCCGGTTTGTCGACCACCAACCTGATCTCGGTGGCAACGGCGAGTGGCCGCGCCTACCTGCACGTGATGGTCATTCCGGCCGTCCTGTTGTGCTGCGCGACGGCGTGGATGTTGCACCGCACCATGTTCGGGCGATCGATCTACGCGATCGGCGGCGACGCCGAGGCGGCGCGCCGCGCCGGCTTCCACGTGGTCCGGACACAGATCCTGCTCTACGTCCTGGTCGGCATGACCGCCGCGCTCGGCGGACTGATCTACATCGTCATGGGCCGCAGCGCCAGCCCGCAGGACCTCGTCGGCACCGAACTGGACATCATCGCCGCGGTGGTGCTGGGCGGCGCGTCGATCTTCGGCGGGCGTGGTTCGGTCCTCGGCACGATCCTGGGTGTGCTGCTCGTCCAGGTCATCGGGAACAGCCTGATCCTGGCCGGCGTCCCGAGCGCGTGGCAGCGCGCCGCCGTCGGGACCCTGCTCATCATCGGTGTCGGGGTGCAGGCGGTATCGGCCAAGCGGCGGCGCAAACGCCAGCCGAGCGCCGACGGCCCGGACCTGACGCAGGAGGCCATGACCGTATGACCGGTCTCCGGCAGCTCAACGACGACTTGGGCGCGCGCACATCCGAAATCATCGAACGGCTGCACGTCAGCCGCGGCACCGGCCGCATGCTGGTACTGCTGGTGGTGGCATTTGTGTTCTTCGCGGCGCTGCGGCCCAACATCTTTCTCAGCACGCTGAATTTGCAGAACCTCGCGCTCGCCGCCCCGGAGGTCGGCGTCCTCGCCATCGCGATGATGCTCGCGATGCTGACCGGCGGCATCGACCTGTCGCTGGTCAACATCGCCAACCTGTCGGCGATCACCATGTCGACGTTGTACACGGCGATCCACGGCTCGAACCCCGCGCTCGCCGAACAACTGGTACCCGTCCTCGTGCTCGCCGGGCTGGCCATGGGGCTGGTCGGCGGGGCGATCAACGCCGTGCTCGTCGCCTACGTCGGAATCACCCCGATCCTGGCGACCTTGGGCACCATGCAGATCTACAACGGGATCGCGGTCGTGTGGACCGGGGGACGCACGCTCTACGGCTCGCCCGCCACGCTCACCGGCCTCGGCCAGGCCACGGTGGCCGGAATCCCCATCCTCTTCCTGGTATTCATCCTGGCGGCTGTACTCGTCGCGCTGCTGATCAACCGCACCCCGATCGGCCTGAAGATCCAGCTTGAGGGCTCCAACCCGACGGCGGCCGTGTACTCGGGCATCCGCAGCCGCTCGGTCTTGACCAGCACCTACCTCGTCACCGGACTGCTCGGCGGGCTGGCCGGCGTGCTGTTCATCGCCCGCAATCCCTCCGCGTCGGCCGACTACGGAGCGTCCTATGTGCTGCTCGTCATCGTCATCGCCGTGCTCGGCGGAACAAACCCCACCGGTGGATTCGCGACGGTGCTGGGCGTCGTATTGGCCACTCTCACACTGCAGATCGTTGCCAGCGGCTTCACTGCGCTGCGGCTCTCCGCCTACCAGTACGCCATCGCCCAAGGGGTGATCCTGATCCTGGTCATGATCGCCGACCAGGTCACCTGGCGCCGTCGACGGCAACGAAAACCCAATCGCGTACCAGCATCAGAGGGAAAGACATGAAGAAGATCCTGAACAAGCCGGACAACTTCGTCGACGAGATGGTCGAGGGCATCCTGCTCGCGCACCCGGACCAGCTCAAGACGCCTGGTGAGGACCTGCGCATCATGGTGCGCGCCGACGCGCCCGTCTCCGGGAAGGTCGGAATCATCACCGGTGGCGGTTCCGGACACCTTCCGCTCTTCAAAGGCTACGTGGGCAAAGGGTTGTGCGACGGCGTGGCAATCGGCAATGTGTTCAGCTCGCCGAGCTCGCAGCAGTGTTTCGAGGCGACCGTCGCGGTGAACGGTGGCGCCGGAGTGCTCTACCTGTACGGCAACTACGGGGGTGACGTCTTCAACTTCGATCTCGCCGCCGACCTGGCCGAGCTCGAGGACATTCCGACCCGCACCGTGCTGGGCCGCGACGACGTCGCCAGCCAGCCCAAGGACCGCAAGACCGACCGCCGCGGAGTGGCGGGAATCTTCTTCGCGTACAAGGCCGCCGGGGCCGCGGCCGAGCGGGGCGACGACCTGGAGCGGGTCGCGGCGGTGGCCGAGGACGTGGTAGAGCACACCGCGACGATGGGCATCGGGCTGTCCCCGACCATCCTGCCGACCACCGGAGCCGCGAGCTTCGAACTGGCAGACGGCGAGATGGAGATCGGTATCGGAATCCACGGCGAGCCGGGAATCCACCGCGGTGAACTGGATTCCGCAGACGCCATCGCCGACCGGATCGTCACCGCGTTGGTCGATGACCTCGAACTGGAGTCCGGGGACCGGGTGGCCGCGCTTGTCAACGGGCTGGGAGCCACCCCCCCGGAGGAGCTCTACATCGTTTACCGGCGCGTCCACCAGGTGCTCACCGGCCGCGGTGTCGAGATCGCCAGGAGCTATGTCGGCGAGTACGCCACCAGTCTCGAAATGGCCGGTGCGTCAATCTCTTTGCTTGCACTCAACGACGAGCGACTGGCCCTGCTGAACGCGCCCGCGTCGTCTCCGTTCTTCCGGGAGGTCTGAGCCGGTGAACGCCGAGGAACTGAAGGAACGCATCCGGGGCAGCCTCACCGAATTGGTCAAATTCGCCGACGAGCTTCGTGACCTCGACCAAGCCCTGGGGGACGGGGACCTCGGAATCACCGTCACTCTCGGCGCGGAGGCGGTCATCGACGCAGTGTCGGCGCTGCCCGACTCCGCCACTCCCGCGCAGATTGCGCGCGAATGCGCCAAGGCGTTCGCGAACGCCAACCCGTCGACGATGGCCGCCCTGGTCGCCGGTGGCCTGCTCGCCGGCTCGAAGACCTGGACCGACGTCACCGACATCACCGTCACCGATGCGGCGAGCTTCATCCGCGCCGCCGGTGACAACATCGCACAACGCGGCAAGACCCAACTCGGAGACAAGACGATCCTCGATGCGATCATGCCCGCCGCCGACGCTCTCGACGCCGCGTCGGACGGCACCTCGGGATTGGAGACCGCGATCACCGGGGCCGAACGGGCCGTCATCGACACCACCGGATTACAGTCCCGTCGCGGCCGGGCGTCCTGGCTGCAGGAGCGCAGCATCGGACTGCAGGACCCCGGCGCCACGGCGTTTCTGCGCTTCCTCGAGTCGTGGCGTGCTGCGACCTGATCAGTTGGGTTCCATGAACTGTCGTAATTGAAGCAACTGCCGGGCGCTCTGATCGAGTCGATGGTCTTCGTCCGAATGGGGTTTCCAGAGGGGAACAGCCCTGGCGGCGCCTCGCGCATCGAGCGAAACGACGACCGCCACCGCACATGCCGCAACCTGGGGTTCGCCGACGCCGATGTCGTCGGCGGTGATGTGGATTCGGCAGTGAACGCTGCGCGGTCCGGTGTGCATGATCCGGGCGGTGACCCCGATGACGTCGCCGACACCGACGGGACGGTAGAAGCGAACCCCGGCGAGGTAGGACGCGATGGTGGGTACGGAGGTCCAGTCGGCTCCACATTCGTACGCGGATTCGTCGATCCACCGCATGACCCGGCCGCCGTGAACTCTGCCGCGAGAATCAGCGTCGCCGGACCCGGCGATGAAGCGCACCGTGGCGGGCGTTGGCGGGTGGCTTTCTGCGGCCATCACCCGTTCGATGCGTTTGCACACCGGTATCCGGAGCCGCGCATGGTGATGTCGTTGCATTTGCAGCATGGTGACCGGAGCCCATCGCGGGACATCGACGGGCCGTCCGATGTCGTCTATTGCGACAAAGATGATGGGGCACTGCGCGGTTTGGCCGTTGTCTCCTGCCGGGCCGCTGCTGTCGACGGTGACCAGAAGGTGAATGCTGGTGTGTCCGGTGTGGACCACACTGGCGGTCAGCTGGACGAAATCGCCGACCCCGATGGGCCGGTGCAGATGCAGGTTGCCGACGTAGGTGGTGACGCAGTCGCAACCGCTCCACTGTGCGGCGGCGGCGTGGGCGGCATCGTCGATCCATTCGAGTAGTCGGCCACCGCCGACGTAGCCGACGGTGCCGACGTCGGCAGGTGCGACGTGGAAGCGGCGGATCAGCTGGTTTCGGCCGATGGTCGATGAATCTCGGCGAGATCCTTCGTAGGTTGCCGATTGTGTCGACTGCATCTGAAGGACCTCCTCTCCTGTGTAGGTCACCTCATGGTGGAGAGCACCCTCGGCCAACGGAAGAGAAGCGGTTCGATCGCGGCATTTCCTTGCACGATCCGCAGACTTGCGTAACTGCGCGCGGGCGAAACTGCGGGTTGTGTAAGGAAACGGCCCGGCCACCCGAGTCTCCTTGTCTGCCCCGCGGCGCCCTCGCAGGATGAACGGCATCGACCGGGGAGGTTGTCATGCAGATGACGTGGCGCGACTTTCTGTTCGTGCAGCCCAAAAAGTTCGGAGCACTGAACGCGATTCCGATGACGTCTGGGCGGCCGGTGCACCGGAGTCCGGGGACTCAGGAGATCACCACACCGTCGCATGGATTGTCATCGCGTCAGCGGACGAAAGCTACGGCGGATGCGGAGCTTGCGGCGGCCGCGGCGGTTAGCGAAACCCGTCGCCGGGAGGAGGCCGAAAATGATCGCAATGCATTGCCGACGTGGCACCGGCTTCGAACGGTCAAGCGCGGTGGCAGAACTCGAACTCCCGCCGGCCGTTTTCAAGACGTGTCCGTGGCAGCCTCGTGAACTCATCGAGATGGGGCTGCGGCAGTGGCTCCGCTGCTGTGCCGCGGCGCTACGGGACGACCGGATGATCGGGATGCCGTCACATGCGGTGGACGAGTCGTGGCACGGCCTGATCCTTTGCACCGCGCGGTATCAGACATTTTGCGCCAGGGCCTATGGAAAGTTCATGCACCACCACCCTGTCGGAGGTGCACCCGCCGGCAGCCCGGCGGCCACCGAGCCGATGGAAGAACAGCTCCGCAGAACCGTTGTCGCGTGGTCGCTGGTCGCGATGCCGGGCGAACAGTGCGTGCTGTGGGATCTCGACCGTCGCGCCGGGGTGGACGAGCCATGGGGCGTCGGCCAGGCCCGGATCGAGGCCATCCAGGCTGATATCACCGGATTGCTCTCGAACGCGGGAGTCCCGCGCTGAGCGGATGTCCTGTTTTGCGCACAATTTGTCCTGGTCTGCTGCCAGCCGCAAGTGTGGTGTTACTCCGGGGAAACACGCAAGGCCGATCGTGGGACGCAGGTGGCGACATGTGATATCGCCTGCGCGGCAATCCGTTTCGTCGGAGCAAGAGCGGGGAGGTGTGAAGGTGTGATCGGTTGGATGCAAGATCGGCCCCGACGATCAGTATCGGGGTACTTGGTGGGGTCGCGGTCGCGTTCACCGCGGCCGTGGTGACTGTTCCGATCTGGGTGGTGTTCCTGGCGTGGGCGTCGTTCTTCTTTGTCGGTGGTGGGCCGATGGGTTGGGTCCGGTCGGTGGCATCCAATCTGGTCGGCGTGGTCATCGCCTCGGCGAGTTTGGGTGCCTCCTTCGGACTGGTATCGGAGTACCTGGCGGAGTTCTTCACCCGCGGCGCGGGGGTCGAACCCGATACGAAAGGGACAGCGCCAGTGTGAGACTGCAGAAGCTGGCGATTTCACAGACGCGAATGAATATCGCTGTGTCATGGTTGTAGGTGTTATGGCAATCTTGGAATTTGACGAGGCAGGGGCTGCCCGGATCGACAAGTCGTATGCGAAGCGAGACGTCGTGGCGCAGCGGGCGTTCGTGATGGAGTTGTTGGCGCTGCAGCCGGGCGAGCGTGTGCTCGACATCGGATCCGGACCCGGTTACCTGATTTCCGAGATGGGTGCGGCCGTCGGACCTGGCGGCGCGGTGCACGGCCTGGATGCCAGTGCGGCCATGAACTCGATCGCCGGCCGACGCTGCGCCGACAAAGCCTGGGTGCAGATTGACGAGGGCGATGCGCTCGAACTGCCCTACGCCGACGGCACCTTCGATGTCGCCGTCTCGACCCAGGTCTACGAGTACGTGGCGGACATGCCGCGTGCACTGGGCGAAGTGCACCGTGTGTTGCGGCCGGGTGGACGGATCCTTGTCCTCGACACCGACTGGGACTCGTTGGTGTGGCACACCGCCGACCGGGACTTGCACCGACGTGTCGCCGCAGCCTGGGACGAACACCTCGTGCATCCGCACCTACCGAAAGTGCTTGCCGGACTGATGCGCAGCGCCGGATTCACCGTGACCGCTCAACGGGTGCACGTGCTCTTCAATACCGAACTGGACGACGATGCGTTCAGCGCCAACACGATGCATGGGATCGCCGAGTACGTGCCAGGACGCCACGGCCTGACCGAGGCTGACGCCGCAGCCTGGCTGGCGGACCTGAAAGCCCGCAGCGACGCTGGTGAGTACTTCTTCAGCCTGAACCGCTACGTGGTGATCGCCACCGCTCAGCCGGCGTAGCTCGGTTTCGCTTACGGCACCATCCAGTCCAGCACGGGCGTGGACTGCAGCCACGCGATGAGGCACATCATCGGCAGCAGGATGGCGGTGGCCCACAACACCTTTCGGAACAATTCGCCCTCGCGGCCGGACAAACCGACCGCGGCCGCACCCACCGCGAGGTTCTGGGGGCTGATCATCTTGCCCAGCACGCCACCGCTGGTGTTCGCGGAGGCGAGCAGCACGTCGCTCATGCCGGTTTGGTGCGCGGCGGTGACCTGCAACACGCCGAAGAGCGAATTGGACGACGTATCCGAACCTGTCACTGCCGTGCCGAACCAGCCCAAGATCGGCGACAGAACCGCAAACCAGGCACCGGCGCCGGCCAGGAAGACCCCCATCGTGACGGTCTGCCCGGAGGCGTTCATCACGTAGGCCATCGCCAGCACACTGGCGACGGTGACGGCGGCGAATCGCACTTGAACCAGCGTGGCTCCGTAGGTGCGTGCGGCGACGGGAAGTGAGAGGTTCAGGAGCAGGGCCGTCAGGATGCCGGCGATCAGCAGCACGGTCCCGCCGTTGATCAGCCAATCGAATTTGTACGTGGCGAGGGTCAGCGGCTTGCCGTCCGCACTCGTCACATGCAACCCGGGCCACTTGATCATCATCGTGGTCTTGTTGAGAACGTCCTTGACCGGCGGGATCGAGATGGTGCTGAAGAGCGCGATGATGATGATGTACGGGGAGAACGCACGCAGTCGTTGCGATGCGGTGTCCTGACGGGCATCGAGTTCCTGGGCCAGCATGGTCGACCCGGCCCTCGACGTGCCCGGCCCGGCCGGTGTCGCCGCCGAACCGCCACTGTCGTCAACGGTGTCGGCAGGTGCCTGCCCGCTCGTCCGCCATTTCGGTACGACGATCAGGAAACCCAGGATCGCGAGCGTGGCGACCAGTCCGGCCGCGATGTCGGCAAGCTCGACCGGGCCGAAGTTGGCCATCAGGAACTGGGTGCAGGCGAAGCTCAGGCCGCCGACCATGGCCACGGGCCAGACCTCACGCAATCCGCGGCGGCCGTCGAGGATGACGAGCAGAAGGAACGGCACGACGATCGCCAGCAACGGAACCTGTCGGCCGGTCATCTGGCTGAGGTCACGGATGGGCAATCCGCTGACGGCCGACAGGGTGATGATCGGAAGGGCGACGGCGCCGTAGGCGACCGGGGCGGTGTTCGCGACCAGGGCAGCGGTCGCGGCCTTGAGCGGGCTCAGGCCGATGGCAACGAGAAGCACGGAGCAGATGGCCACCGGCGCGCCGAATCCGGCCAGCGCCTCCAGGACGGCGCCGAAGCAGAACGCGATGATCAGTCCCTGGATCCGCTGGTCGGTGCTGACCGCCACGAACGACCGCTTGATCACGTCGAACGCGCCGGATTTCACCGTCATGTTGTGGATCCAGATCGCGTTCACGACGATCCACATCGCTGGGAACAGGCCGAACGCCGCGCCCTCCAGGGCCGAGAGTCCGGCTTGGTCGGCGGGCATCCGGTACACGACCAGGGCCACCGCCAAGGCCAGCGCCAATCCGATCACCGAGGCCATCCAGGCCTTCAGCTTCAGGCCGCCCAGCAGGACAAACAGCACCAGAAGCGGCAAGGCCGCGAGCAGAGCGGAGAGCCACACGCTGCCGACCGGCGCCACTTGCTGTTGGTACATAGCGGTCTCCATGACGGTCGGGTCGGACGGATCTTACTATGGTCCTACCACAACTGTGGTTAACGCCACAAGACGGACCGACAAGTTGGGTGCGCCACAGACGGCACGAGCGTCACGCCGCGTCGATGTCGACGCCGAGCGTCACGCTGGGTGACAGCAGGGAAGGGTCAGCCGGCCCATTTCAGGTCGCTGAACCCGAGCGCACGGTAGAAGCCGGTGATGTGTCTGGTCACCAGCTCGGCGGCTCGGTCACCGTCACCTGCGGCGATTGCGTCGACGATGGCGGCGTGCTCGTCGGTCAGCGTCCGCATCGTGCTGACGGGGTCCTCGAGGCTCTCGAACGCGGTCACCATGGCCTGGCGCAGCGCCTCCCGCAGAGCCGCCATCAGCACGGCCGCCAGGGCGTTGTCGGATGCTCGCACGATCCGGACGTGGAACGCGGCGTCGAGGTCGTTGTAGGCCGCGGTGGTGTGGACGCCGCGCATCCCGTCCACAAGTGAGCGCAGGTCGGCGATGTCTTCACTGCCGGCGGTGCCGGCCGCTTTGCGCGCCGCCAAGCGTTCGATCAACAGCCGGACCTCGACCAGATCGTCCTGGGTGAAGGACGCCAGCTGCAGGTGGATCCGCAGCACCATGGCCATCCCGGCGATGCTGTCCTTGACGATCATGGAGCCCGATGACGGCCCGGAGCCGGTGCCCGCCTCGACGACCCCGATCGCCTCGAGAATGCGTAGGGCTTCACGGACCGCGCCACGGCTGACCCCGAGCGCTTCGGCAAATTGCCGTTCGGGGGGCAGGCGATCGCCCGCCTTGAGGCTCCCCGCTATCAGGCGGCTCTCGATCTCTGCGACGACCTGCTCATGCGTGCGCATGCGCGGTAGTGGCTTCCACTCGGGCTGAGTTGGCTCCGACACGCTCGCACCTCTCTTCCCGCGAAGATCCTGAGGTCCTCGATGGTACTGACCACTGCCTGGTTTACCCGGCCAATGGTCGGTACAGCGACGCGGCGTCAGAACACCGGCGTCTCTTGATAGCTACCGAACACCTCCCGTAGAGCACCGGTGATCTCACCCATCGACAGATGCGCACGCACCGCCTCGATGGTCGCGGGCATCAGATTGGCGTTCTCGTCGCGGGCCACGGCCAGGAGTTTGTCGAGCGCGGCCTGTGCGCGCTGCGGATCCCGTCCCGAGCGCACCTGCTTGAGCCGTCGGATCTGGCGCGCCTCGGACTCCGGGTCGAGTTTGTGTACCTCGATCTTCTGATCCTCTTGAGCGTCGACGTACTTGTTGACGCCGATCACCGGCCGGTCCCCACTCGCCTTGCGCCTGGCGTACTCGTAGGCGGTATCCGAGATCTCCTTTTGGAAGAAGCCCTGCTCGATTGCCGCGACGACGCCACCCATCGCCTCGACCTTGTCGATGTAGGCCTGGATACCCTTCTCGATCTCGTCGGTCAGGGCCTCGACGTAGTAGGAACCGCCCAGCGGGTCGATCACGTTGGGGACGTTGGTCTCGTCGGCGATGACCTGCTGCGTGCGCAGCGCAAGCTTCATCGCCATCTCACTCGGGATGGTGTAGGCCTCATCGAGTCCGTTCGTATGGATCGACTGCGCACCACCCAGGACGGCCGAGAGCGCCTGCAGCGCAGTGCGGACGATGTTCACCATCGGCTGCGGCTTGGTGAGTGTCGCCGCTGCGGTCTGAGCGTGGAAGCGCAACCGCATGGAGTTCGCCTTCTTCGCCCCGAAGTGCTCCTTCATCATCTTGGCGTAGTAGCGCCGCACGGCCCGGAACTTGGCCACCTCCTCGAAGAGGTCCGCCTGGGAGACGAAGAAGAACGAAAGTCGCGAGGCGAACGTGTCGACATCGATGCCCGCCGCGACCACGTCCTCGACGTAGGCCTTGGTGATCGCCATCGTGAAGGCGACCTCCTGGACGGCGTTGGCGCCCGCCTCGCTGATGTGGTAGCCGCTGATGTTGACCGGGTTGTAGCGGGCCATGTGCTCGGCGCCGTAGGCGATGCAGTCCCGGACGATGCGCATGCTCGGCCGGACGGGGAAGATCCATTCTTTCTGTGCGACATACTCTTTCAGAATGTCGTTCTGGATGGTGCCGGACAGCTTGTTCAGGTCGTAACCGCGGTCCTCGGCGACGGCGATGTACATGGCGAGCAGGATCCACGCCGACGGGTTGATCGTCATCGACACCGAGATATTCTCCAGGTCGATGTTGTCGAACAGGGCCGCCATGTCGGGCAGTACATCGACCGCCACCCCTTCACGACCGACCTCGCCCAGGCTCATTGCATCGTCACTGTCGAGTCCCATGAGCGTGGGCATGTCGAAGTCCACCGAAAGTCCGGTCTGCCCTTGGGCGATCAGGTACTGGAACCGTTTGTTGGTCTCCTCGGCCTGCCCGAAACCGGCGATCTGTCGCATGGTCCACTTCCGACCCCGGTACATCGTCGGGTACGGGCCGCGGGTGTAGGGATAGCGGCCGGGAAGGCCGATCTCGTCCCAGCTCTCGGGAAGATCCTGAGGACCGTAGACCCGTTTCACCGGCATTCCGGAGCCGGTGAGGTAGCTCTCCTTCGACTCTGGGGCGCGGCTGATGAACTCGGCGAGCTCACGGTGCTCCCACTCGTCGAGGTCGGCTTCGGCGCGTTTGGCCAACGCGTCGGAGGCGAGGCGCAGTTCCTCCGGCGTCACCGTGTTGTCGTCGGTCATGGTCTTCCTTCTCCATCGATTTCGGTCGGGTCCACGGCCATGGCTGTCAACAGCCGAGCGGCGGCGTGACGGGGTTCCTCCTCACGGGCGATCAGCGCTTCGACGGCAGCGTCGAAGCCATGCTGGCCGGACCGGAGCCGGTCTGCCATGAGTGCCTCTGCGGCCCAACGGATCCGGGTTGCCGCGTTGCGCCGCTCCACCTCGCGAAGGGCACCGTGGTCCGTCATCCAGCTTCGGTGCTTCGCCGTCTCGTCAAGGAGGTCCGAAACTCCCTCGCCGGTGGTGGCCGTGGCCTTCAGAATGGGCACATTCCATTGACCCGCCTTCCGATGGGCCAGTCGAAGCGATTCGCGCAGTTCCTTGACGGTGAGGTCGGCGCCCGGGCGGTCGGCCTTGTTCACCAGGTGGATGTCGGCGATCTCGATGAGTCCCGCCTTGATCGCCTGGATATCGTCACCGAGACCGGGAACGCTGACGACCAGCACGGTGTGCGCAACACTGATCACGTCGACCTCGGCTTGGCCGACGCCGACGGTCTCGAGGATGACGACATCGAAACCGGCGGCGTCGAGCAGGACGATGCCGTCGAGCACCGCGCGCGACAGACCGCCGGTGGCGCCACGAGACGCCATCGAACGAATGTAAATATCTTTTCTGCCTGCGAGTTCGGTCATGCGGATGCGGTCGCCGAGAATCGCGCCGCCGGAGTAGGCGCTGGACGGATCGACCGCCAGAATCGCCACCTTGGCACCACGAGCGACGTACTCCTTCGCGATCTGGGTGACCAGGGTGCTCTTGCCGCTGCCGGCGGGTCCCGTGATGCCCAGGACGTGGGCGCGGCCGCTGTCCTTCCAGATCTCCGCGAGCAGCTCCGCCGCTGCGTCCGAACGACTCTCGACCAGCGACAGACCGCGCGCGAGGGAGACCTGTGAGCCCGCGCGGATCCGATCGGCGAGCGCGACGACCGGAGTTGCGGTAGCTGCGTTGCTCATGATGGCGAGGCCCGCCGGAACGACTCGAAGAGTTTGCGGTCATCGATTACCCGACGTGCCTTGAATTCGGTGCGGTCGAACGTGGCCGGCGGCATCGTCACGACCTTGGCGCCGACTCCGAGCACCGTGCGCAGGTCCTCGCTCATCCGTTTGACCCACACGTCTTCTGCCACGGTCGTCCGCTGGGGGTCGAACTCGACCTGCACGTGCAATTCGTCCATCGCGGCATCGCGCGTGATCACGATGCGGTGTTCGCCGCCATAGCCTTCGGTGCTCATCACCACGTCGTCGATCGCATTCGGATGGACGTTCTCGCCGCGGATCTGGAACATGTCGTCGATCCGGCCGTAGATGCCCTTCGGCAGGAAGGGATAGGTTCGCCCGCGCGCCGGGTCGGGGGCCTCCCAGCTGGTGAGATCGTTGGACAGCAGGCGGATCATCGGCTGCGACGTGCGCTCCAGGGTCGTGTAGACCGGGGTGCCCTCGCCACCGAAGGGGACGCGCCGCATGGTCTGCGGATCGCAGACTTCGGTGTAAACCAGGTCCTGCCAAGCGAATACGCCGGGTTCATTACTGCTGGCGCCAAGATGCATCCACGGCGCGACTTCGCCCATGCTGCCCGAGTCGTAGACCTCGGCGCCGAACGCGTCGATGATGCGCTGCCGGATCGCTGGCACGCTGGCACCGGGCTCGCCGGAGAAGAACATCTTGCGCAGCCCCAGGCCTCGGGGATCGATGTCGTGCGCGACGGCCACCTCGGCGAGTCGCAGCGCGTAGGAGGGCGTGCCGTAGAACACCGTCGTCGACATCTGACGCATCCATTGCAGCGTCCGGAGACTCTGCCCGGCGAACCCGGCGCCGAACGGGAACACCGCGGCGCCAAGCCGTTCGGCGCCGATGTAGGCGCCCCATGATCCCCAGTACTGCGTCAGCGGTGAACCGACGAGGACCACGTCGTGCGGGCGGATCCCCATGCCCCACATGACCCGGGCATGCGCATTGGCGACCGCTGCCCAGTCGCGCTGGCTGATCCCGAATGCGGTCGGGCGCCCCGTCGTGCCCGACGTGCCCTTGATGTGGGTGACGTCGATGGGGTCGATGCACAGGTAGCTGCCGTAGGGCTCGTGCTCGGCCTGGTCCGCGCGAAGCTCTTCTTTCCTGACCACCGGAACCGCCTCGAAAACTTCGAGTGAGGTGATGTCGCCGGGTGTGAGACCGGCCTCGGACCACTTCCGGCGGTAGAACGGCGAGCGCTCCCACGCGTAACTCATCAGCTGCCGGATGCGCTCCAGGATTGCCTCGTCGCGCTGTGCGGGATACATCGTCTCCCGCACGGGGAACCAGTACGGCTGCTCCGGCGCCGGGCGGAAGTCCGGGTCGTAGCGCGGGGGCCAGCTCCACGACTCCATGCAGAGGCCTTCCCCGTCGCTTCGCTCGCCAGGAGCCATCAGGAACTCGCCTCCAGCGGGGCGCAGGCCTTGACGGTCTCGACGATCGTCTCCGGGGTGGTGTCCTGGCCGAGGACGGCGGCGACCCCCATCTTCTGAAGTTCGACCTCGTCCTCGTCGGGCATCACGCCGCCGGCCACGATCGTGAAGCGCGGCCGCTCCTCCATCTCATCGAGGATCTCGAAGATCTTGGTGAAGATCGGCATGTGTGCACCGGACAGCAGGCTCACGCCGAGGACGTCGACATCTTCCTGGGTGGCTGCCTCGATGACCTGGTCGGGGCTCCGGTGCAGGCCGGTGTAGATGACCTCCATCCCGGCGTCACGCAGGGTACGGGCGACCACCTTGACCCCGCGGTCGTGGCCGTCGAGCCCGATCTTGGCGAGCATGACTCGGATGGGTAGCGACGACGGCTCTGCCATGAGGGTACCTGACTCTGGGACGACCAAACTGTGGTTCTACCATAGAACCGCCACGTGACCCGCGCAACATTCCGACTGAGAGCACGCGGCGCTAGTCCCTCGCGCTCCCAGCGCTGTCCCAGCGGAGGCGGCTAGCGTCCGGGCGGTCTGTGGTGAACCGTGCGGAATCCGCCAGGACGGGGGCGCGAGATCTCCGAGGAGGGCGTAGTCATGGCGAGGCGAGGACAGGCTTCCACCACCGCCGGCGCGTTCGGCCGCCTGACCGGGGCTTGGAACCGCCGCGACTGGGCAGAGTTCGCGACTCTCGGTGCCGCGATCGCGCTGCTGCATGCGGTGGGCTTCGGAGCGTTGTTCATCCTCGTCGCCCCGAACCACTATCACATCGGCGCACACGTGTTCGGCGTGGGACTCGGAGTGACTGCCTACACCTTCGGGCTGCGGCACGCCTTCGACGCCGACCACATCGCCGCGATCGACAACACCACCCGAAAACTGGCCGCCGACGGCAAGAGGCCGAAATCGATCGGCTTCTGGTTCGCCATCGGCCATTCGACAATGGTCCTGGTACTGGCGGTCCTGGTCGTCGCCGCGGCGCGGGCGGCCAGCGTCATGGTCGACGACGACTCGCCCGTGCGGCACAGCCTTGGCATCACAGGCACGCTTGCGTCGGGCGGATTCCTCTATCTGATCGCTGTCATCAATGTCATTGCCCTGCTGGGCGTTTGGCGCGCCCTGCGGGCGATGCGCCTGGGCGCCTTTGATGAACGGGCGCTCAAAGGCCACCTCGACGGCCATGGCTTACTGACGCGCATCCTGCGACCGATCATGAAGCGGATCACCCGCCCTGAGCAGATGTTCGGGGTCGGGCTGATGTTCGGTCTCGGCTTCGATACCGCCAGCGAGGTCGCCCTTCTCATGCTCGCCGGCACCGGAGCGGTCGCCGGTCTGCCGTGGTACGCGGTGCTCACCCTGCCGGTGCTGTTCGGCGCCGGCATGAGCGTGATGGACACCGTCGACGGCCTTTTCATGACGATCGCCTACGACTGGGCGTTCGCCAACCCGGTCCGCAAGATCTTCTACAACCTGACCATCACGGGATTGTCGGTCGCGGTAGCGCTCATCATCGGGACCATCGAGTTGGTGACGGTGGTGCACGACGATCTGGGCTGGGCCGACCCCGTCACCGACTGGATAAGCGCGGTCAACCTCAACAACTTCGGCTTCGTGATCGTCGCGCTGTTCGTCCTGACATGGGCCTGTGCGATCGCCTACTGGCGACTCAGTCACGCCGAGGAGCGCTGGTTCGCCACCACTCCGGCGAGAGATCAGCTCACCTGATTCTTCCGCGGCCGGATTAGCATCACTAATGTGCAGATCGACGGTCAGCAACTCGCCGCGTTCGCCGCGGTGATCGAGCGGGGCTCGTTCGACGCGGCGGCGGCATGCTTGCACGTCACACCGTCCGCGGTCAGCCAGCGCATCAAGGCCCTGGAGCAGCGCGTCGGTCGGGTCCTGGTGGTGCGGGACAAACCCTGTACGGCAACGGCGGCGGGAGTGCCGCTGCTGCGGCTGGCCGCGCAGACCGCACTGCTCGAGGCCGAGGCGCTCACCGATATGGGGGCCGGCGACGGGTCGCTGCCCCGGATCGCGTTGGCGGTCAACGCCGATTCCATGTCGACGTGGTTCACCGGGGTGTTCGCTGTGTTGGACGATGTGCTGTTCGACGTCCGGATCGAGGATCAGGACCATTCGGCGCGGCTACTGCGCGAGGGGGTGGTGATGGGCGCGGTCACCACCGAACGCACCCCGGTGCCGGGTTGCCGGGCCCGGCCGCTGGGCGTCATGCGGTATGTGCCGATCGGCAGCGCGGAATACGTCGCGCGGTACTTTCCGGACGGCTTCACTGGGCAGGCGGTCGAGCAGGCGCCGTCGATGGCGTGGAATCGCGACGACGCCTTGCAGGACATGTTGGTGCGGAAAGTTTTTCGTCGGTCCATCGCCAGGCGGGTCCACTATGTGGCGACGGCGGAGGGGTTCGGCGCCGGGGTGCGCGCCGGTCACGGGTGGGGCATGTTTCCCGAGAGTCTGGCTGCGCCCGCGCTGGCCGACGGTTCCGTCGTCCGGGTCTGCGATGCGCACCTCGACGTGCCGCTGTTCTGGCAATGCTGGAAGCTGGACAGCCCGATCGTCGAACGCGTCACGGATGCGATCCGTTTGGCGGCCGCGGACCTGGCGCGCCGATGATTCTCACGAAATGTGTTGAACCTCTTCCAGGATGAGGCCTGTGCTGCGCGGGCCGAGTAAACCGACGTCGATGCAGAGCAACACGATGAGCACCGCCGAACCGGAGAACACGGCCACTGGACCGAAGGCCGCGAGCGCAGGCACCGCCACGAATGGCAGCACGGTCGAGGTGGCGCGCGACAGTGAGTACGCGATGCCGCTGGCCGTGGTTCGGATCGCCGTCGGGAAGATCTCGGCCTGGTAGATGTGAAACGCATTGGAGAAGACGTTGGAGACGGCGGTCAGCAGGAACCCGGCGACAACGATCAGCACGACGTTGTCCGCCGCCGCGAACACGATGCCGCACAAGGCGATTCCCAGCGCCGAGCCGATGATGAGGAACTTGCGCTCGAACCGTTCCACCATCGGGATCGAGACGAGCGAACCGATCGGGTAGCCGGCGAAGGTCAGGGCCGCATAGCCAAGCGATTCGGTGACCTCAAAACCCTTGTGCACCAGAACAAGCGGTGCAAGTGTGCCGAAGCCGTAGTAGGCGATCGTCTGGAGGACCTGAAAGATCACCAGCATCACGCTGCGCGGACGATAGTCCCGGAAGGCAATCCGCAACACCTCGGCAACACTGGGCGCCTCATCGCTCGAATCGGCCGGACTGGCGCGGATTTCCGGCACCGGGGTGTCCGGAGCCGCCTTGGCCACCACCGATGCGACGACCTCGCGAGCCTCGGCGGCGCGACCCCGGCTTTCCAGCCAGCGCGGTGACTCGGGCAGCAGCATCCGCACGGCCAGCACGAACACCGCGCCCAGCCCGCCGAACACCAACAGCCACCGCCACCCGTCGATGCCGAGCATCTGGTGACGCGCGACCAGTTTGCCGCCGAGCAGCGCGGCAAGCGGCACCCCGATGAATCCGATCGTGTACGCGCACGCCGTCATCCGGCCGCGTACCCGGGCCGGGACGAACTCGGCGAGGTAGGTGTCGACGAGCACCAGCTCCGCGCCGAGCCCGATGCCGGCCAGGAAGCGCAGGATCAGGAACGTTTCCACATTCGGTGAGAAGGCGGCGGCCAGCGAGAACAGCGAGTACACCAGCAGGTTGATGATGAATATCCGGCGCCGCCCCAGCCGGTCGGCGGCGATCGAGAGCAGGTTGGCGCCGACGAACATGCCGGCGAAACCGGCCGAGATCACCATCGCCTTACCGACGTTTCCCAGTCCGAACTCGCCGGCCAGCACCGGCGCCAGCACGCCGCCGAGGAACACCTCGTAGAGGTCGAAGAACGAGCCGAGACCCACCAGCACGACCAGTCGCCAGTGCCAGCGGTTGACCGGAAGCGATTCCAGCACAGTCGACGCGCTCACCGGTGCTACATCTACCATGATGCCTCCTTGCCTCGCATGCGTCGCCGTGCTCCCGACGGGCCAGGGTAGCGCTGCTGACTGACTGGTTGTGCCACTGCCGGCACAGGAACACAATGGAGGTCAGCGGCTCGGCACGGAGGAGGGCAACCGATGCTGCTCGTCATCGTGATCGGCATTGCCGCCATCGCATTCCTGGCACTGGTCATCGCCATCACCTCCGGCAGCCTGGCCTTCGCGTGGTGCACCATCGGGGTCAGCACCGCGGGACTGCTGCTTCTGCTCGTCAACGAGATGCGCCGGCAGAAGACCGATGACGCCGAACACGATGGCGACGAGCCGCAGTCACGGCCGGCGCCCGATGATGAGTCCACCGATGAGTCCCTCGATGAGGAGCCCAGCGTGGCAGCGGAGTTCGTGCGCAACGAGCAGGCGCTGCATCCGGACATCTGGCCGCCCGAACATCCCGTGCGCGACATCACGCGCCGCGGCGATCAGAGTGCACCGCGACCTGTGCACGAGGGAGAGGCGCCGCGTCCCGATATTTGGCCGTGATCGCTGACAGGTCACAACACCCCACACCGTGAAGTGATCCACCGCAACGGGTCGGTGCAGCGGAATGGTGTGATACCCCTCGAATTCAGCCTCGCACCGGCGTGTGGTTGCCCCAGCGCCGAGACGACGAAGTATCGATGCATGGATTGCGCTGCGGTGGAATGACTTTCGATCGCGGTGACGATGGATCCCCCGTGCAGCCGAAGCAACAGGCTGCGCACCTCCTCGTGCAACAGCTCGCCGTCGACGTCGTCGTAGTACCGGGCTGCCGAGTTGTCACGGAGGTAGGCCGCACCCGCGTTGGACATGATCTGCCCCCACTCCGACCCCTCCACATCGCCCAATGCCCGCAGCGCATCGAACTTGGACAGGATGATCGCCAGTTGGGGCCGCCCGTCCCCGATGGCGAGCAGCACGTTCGTCAGCAGCGGCCGGGGATCACCGGTGCTGAAGGACTGGGTGGGCAACAGGTCGTGAAGTTGATCCCGTATCCCGTTGACCCGCAAGGGATCGAACATGAAGAAGATCGCATCGGCATTGGCGAAGTAGCGGAACCGCGGAGCCTGCATGTCACCGTATTCGAGGTCCTCGCCTGCGACGTCACGGATGACCAGGAACCTTCGTACTCCGTCGCGAAGCCCGAGCGTGAAAATGAGTGGCTCGCGCTGGTGAGGTGCTTGTGCCAGCAGCGTGGGCGTCGGTGGGATCAGACCACGCAACTCGTACAGTGGCTGTTCGTAATTCAGCAGGTACGAGTCGGCGCTGGCGCGCGTGGCCGGCTCCATCGAGACGCCGAGACCTTCGCACAGCAACTGCATCTGCTTGATCAACACGGCGAGGAAGGTGCTCTTTCCGGTGGCCGGCGTCCCGGCCATGGCGATGCAGAGGGCATGCCCGTTCCGCCACCCGTCCGGTAGCGCGGCGTGACAGACCGGGCAGATCTCGACCACCGGTGCCTCCAATGCCGCCGCGGCATCGGATGCCGAGAGAAGCGGGCCGCGGTAACCCGGCGGGCGGGTAACGCTGTAGATCGGGCCCGACTCCGTCACGACACCGGCGAATGCGGAGGCTACCGGATCGCTGTAGCGCTCGCTGCCGGCGAACGGCGAGACCGACCAGGCGTAGTCGTCGTCGGTCAGTACCGAGAAGCACCTCGGGCATTTGCTCATCGCAGTGCCCGGACCAACGAGGCCGTGATCCGGTCCAGCGTGGACGAGTCGGCGAGCAGCTCGACGTCGCTCTGTAAACCAGACCGTGGTGGCGGCATCCGCACGCACCGTGAGTCCGTGTGCGCGTCGTCGGAGAATGTGATGACCGCGAACCGCTGCAGCGTATTTCGGGTAGGGAAGTCGGTGCAGATGATGATGCGGCCGCCAGCATCCGGAAGGCGCGACCATCGAGCACCCGCGCTCCACCGGGGTACCGCGTGCCTGACCTCTGCGGCCAACTGGGCGGCCACGCCACAGCCCACCTCGACGGCGTCCTCGCCGATCAGCACGGCGGACACATCGTTGATCCCGACGGCCGCCGCGACACCGACGACGATATCGACGGCGGCGGCGGCCCCGCCGCTGGCAAAAATCGGCAGCATCGAAGCCGATGTGTCCAGCGCCACCAGGACCGGGCCGTGCACCGTCCGGCTGTGGTGGTCCAGGGTTTTCCGTGCCGATATGCGCGCCGCGGACGCCAACGGGCTCAGCGGGCTGTCCATACCTGCCGCCGCGGAGATTTCCACGATGCCGTCCCGCGCGGTCAGCCGAGCCAGCTCCACATTCGAATCCCCGCTGACATCAACGGGATCGAAGAGCACCTGGACAGGGTCGAGGTCGCCCGCAGCGTCATGGCCGATGGCCAGACTCACCTGGGTTCCCCGAGCGAAGGGCTCACCGCCGGCGGGAACGACGGTGATCGACACCCGTTCGCTCACCCGGTTCAGCACCGCCAGCTGCGAATTCGGCTGCATCGTCTCCTGGCCGCCGCTCGCATGGACCACCAGCGACGCGCCGCGCACGGAACCGCTGATCGATACGGTCAGTGCCTGGTTCGGTATCACCACAGACCTGTTGCGCGGGCCCAACACATAGATCGGCATCAGGCCGGCCCTCCCGTCAATCGCAACGCCGACACCGGCGGGTCGAGCAAGGCCAGTCGGCGCAGCCGGCGCTGGTCGCCGAGGTTGGCGAACAGCCGGATCCATCCGGTGCGGAACCGGACATCGGCAACCCACACCTCGCCACTTCCTTCGGTGCCGATCGACGAGTATCGGATCTCCTTCGCCGGAGGTCCGGCGAATTCGCCCCGGTCGTTGAGCGGTGCCACGTCCACCGGTCGACCATCGTTGACGCTCAGAGGCATCCGGTCGGGATTGTGTACCAGTACGAACGGTGGGGAGCCGGTCACGTCGACCTCGGCCCGCACCGTCAGTGCCGCGGTCACGGGCCAGCCGGCGGGGTCGCGGCCGATCTGCACCCAGTACCACAGCCGTAGCAGACCGTCGTAGGTGATGCTGCTGATTTCGCCGAGCACCCGCCGACCCGCCGAGAAGGCGACCGGCGCAAGGTGCAACGAGCAGCCGCCCGCGGGCAACTCGGTGGTGAACTGCATGCCGCCGTAGCGCTGGTAGTCCTCCAGCGTGATTTCGTACGAGCGTCCGGTCAGTCCGGAGCGGGGATCGTGTCCCTTCGCGGCGAGGTAGACGATGACGGCCGCCGCGCCGTCGGGCCAGCCGAATGTCAGCACCTGTTTGTTGCAGAACTCGATGAGTTCGACGTCGCGAATCGGTGCGGTGCGCACAGTCGAGGCCGTTGTGCCGAGTCGGGCCTTCCCGGCTATCACCGTCACCGGGGTGAAGTAGGCGCGGCTCCAGTCGCGCGGCCACGGCACGCCGGCCATCACCGCCTGTGGCCGGCCCTGGTCGTCGAGCCGCTGCGAGATGGGATGCGTCAGTTGCATTTCGCCGTGCAGCCCGGCCTGCTCCACCGCCGGGTGCGGGATGTCGCCCACCTCCACCCGAGGCGCAGACGGGGTGCGGAAGACGAACACCCGTCCCGCGGGCGGGGGCGTCCACGTCAGATCGATGGTGACCGGTTCGCTGTCGTGCACGGTCAACGACAGGTCGTCCACGGGAGCCAGCACCGCCGTGACCGCCACGTCTGCCTGCACCGCCTCCGATAGCCGGCCGACCCCGTCGACCAGCACCTCGCAGCGGGCCCGGTACACATAGCGTCGGCCGCCTTGAGCATCGGAATCGACGAAGCCGCCGAGGTTCTCGTCATCGGCCAGGATGCGGTAGTGCGGTCCGCCGAGCGACGATTCCTCGATCGGCACGCGTTCGACGTGTACCGCCCGCACACCCGGGAAGACCGTCCATCGGCCGATGACGCGTCCGGAGTCGTCCCGCACCGCCATCCCGCGCACGGCGGCCACGACGAGACCCGCGGCATGCAACCGCGGTTGCGCGGCGAGGGCCTGCGTGCGTGAAGTGCCTGCGTTGACCCACACCTGGTAATGGCGCACCGCGCCGGCCGCGTCGCGCTCGTCGAACGCTTCAGCGGACGTCGTGGAGGCCACCAGGTGCGCCCGGTCGGGAGAGTACGGCGGGTCGTCCTCGCTGCTGACGATCCGATAAACGACATACGGGGCGTCGTAGCTGGGCCACGAGAGTGCTATCGCGCCACTGTGTTCGCGGCGCAGCCCGAGCGGTTGTGGTTCGCCGTCCTGCCCGGTGGGGATGAACGGGGTGAATTCGGCTGACGGGAAATCTATTTGGTCGGCATGCCGCGGTGCGCCCACACCGGGCGCCGCGGAAAGCACCCGGGCCATCTCGTCGGCGTGCTCACTCACCGGGTCGGGCAACATCATCCGGATCTGCTCGGCATCGGTACGCCCGGACCGCAACACCATCCTCAGGTGGGCTTCCTTGAAGGTGTGGGCCGACACCGCACCGGAGGCGATCAGTCGTTGACGCCACAGCAGCAGCTCTGGCAGGCGCGGATCGCTGTCATCGTCGATCGGGCTGGGCTCGGACATTGCTAGAAGACCAGATCGCCTGAGCCGGGCGGCAATTCGTTGTCGCTTGGTGCGGCCGGCTGCGGTGGAGCGAATACGGCGAAGTCGTATGCGGGCAGACCCTCACCGGCCTGGATCACCACCGCGCGGTAACCCAACCCGCGCCGCGCCACCATCCCCTGATCGATGGCCACCGCCGAACTGCTGGTCGTCTGTGCGGCATGAGTGAACAACGAAGCATCGAACGGCGCCGCTGCGCCGACACGGTGTTCGGTCATCCCTTCGCCGAACTGCGCGGCAGGCACTCGTCTGCCGTCCGGCAGCGTCAGGGTGTCGATCAGGCTGTCACCGACACCGATGGCCGGATCGTCGAACATCTGCTGCACGCGGCGCCACAGGAGGTCGGCCCCGGTCGTGGTCAGCTGTCCCGCGGCGAGTGCGCCCGACCAGCGGTCCAGCGCCGAGCCGCTGCCGGCGCCGGGCATCGCCAGCACGTTGGCCGGCTCGGTGCGCGCGTCCACGGCCGACGCTGCCAGCAGCTGCTCCCACGGCCGGGTCAGCCAACCGAGTCGGTACAGCCGCTGTTGGATGCGGTGCAGTGCGGTATCTCCGTGGTCGGATCCGGCCGGGGCGACCGCGACCTGCGTCGAGCGGGGCAGTCCCTGAATCAGCACGGCGCGTGCCTCTCCGGTCGGCGCCACCGTCCCGAACGGTGCGGGCAGGAACGCACCGACCGCGCGGCACCACGACAGCAGCTGCCCGTAAGCCATCGAGAGGCGGCTCAGATCCTCCAGCGCCGACCGCAGGTTGGTCTGCATCGCCTCGAGTTGGCTCAGCGCGGTCTTTCGTGAGTTCATCTCGGCGAACATGTCGCGCTGGGCCACCACGAACATGGCCGCTGCCACCAACAGATATGTGGCGAGCAGGACACCGCCGCAGGTCAGCGCGAATGACCAGGTCGACCATCCGATCGCGGCTGCACCGGTCAGCGCGGCCAACGCGACGAAGAGCGCCCAGCCGAATGTTCTGAGCATCAAGCCGATTGCTTGCTGCCGCCGGCGAAGCCGCTCGTCGATCGACTCGCTGACCGACGCCGCGCGGATCTGCTCGACCAAGGTGGTGACCTCCACGCGCGCCCGTCCCATGAAGTCGGCGAGGATCGCCGCCACCTGCCAGGCGTAGCTCGTGGAGACCTGCTCCTGCCAACGCTCCAGTTCAGCGGCGGCATGGCGGGCCTCTACTCCGGCGGCCTGGTCGGTGTAGGCACGTGTCAGCCGATCCCGTAGGTCCGCGACCGCCAATACGTCGACGGGCTCCACCGAATCCGTGCCGATCACCGCGGCCAGGGACGCGGGAATCGCGCAGAACCTGTCCGCCACGCCGGGCACCACATCGGCGCAGCTACGGACCACCCCGACGCCGGCGCCGACGTTGACCGGTTCGAGCTCGGTTCCACGCCGGCCACCGTCGCCCAATGTCAGTGCGCCGTTGACGAAATCGGTCCACAGCGAACTCAAGTCACGCCGGGGCCGGTGCTCACCGTCGACCCGTCCCAGCAACGCAGTGCTCATGGCATCGGCGCTGCGGCCGAGCTCCTGCCAGCCGGTGACCTGGGGATCGGCGACCACGGCAAACGCCGAGCCGGAGCGGCCGAACATCGTGCTCTGCACGGTCGCGGCAAGCGCGGAGGACACCGACCCCAGCATCGCCGCCATCCAGGCCGACGGTGCGCGGCGCAGCGCGACGCCGAGGAACTTCAAGAACATCTTCACCGCGGCCCAGATCGAAATCGCTTGTGCAGCTGGACTGTCCAGCGACAGGCGGGGACCCCGCAAGACATTGCGATGCTTGGTCCACAGCGCCCGAGCCATTTTCTGCGCGGCCAGCGCGGCGTCTTCGAGGTACACCACATGCACCGGGCCGCCGTTCGGCAAGGGCAGATGACCGGTCGTGGAGAACAGTTGCCCGCGCAGCTGGTCCTCGACGTCGGCGGTGTCGAGCTGACGGTAGAAACCGCGCACCGCGCGCAGGGTCTGGCCGGGCACGATCTCCACCGTGTCGAACGGGGTGGTGTCGATGCCCGCCCACATTCCGGCCACGCCGCAGATGGCCGGCGCGACATGGCGGGCGAGATCGAGCGGATCGGTCAGCGGGTCGATGATCACCGAACCCAGGTCGGGGGACGGCGCGTCCTCCGGGGCGATCAGCAGGTTGTGCCAGCCCTCCAGCACCGGCACCTGATCCTGGTGTGCCGCCCCGGCCTCGCCCGAGCCCGTCAACAACAGTCGCAGCAGGGTGACGTCAGCGCCCACCGAAGCGCTTCGCACCACCCGCTCCACCGTCTGCTCGGCCACCAGTGGCACGCGGTTGTCAGCGTCGTCCCGCGTTGCCTGTACCGGCACCAGCACGGCGAGCCGCACTCGCCGGTAGCGCTGACCGGTCAGCAGGCGCTGTAGTGAGAACTGCTCGGATGTGCCTTCCCGCACCAGTATTGCGGGTACCGAGCGGTGGCCCACCGCGGCGGCGTCGATCCATGCGAACGCGGACAGCAGGCCCGCCGCGCTGTAGTCGGCGAGCACCGCGAGAATCTCCTCGGTGGAGGCTCGAGGTGCGAGCAGCACCGTCAGCGTCGATGGGATCGGTGGGGAAGCCGGCGCGGTCATCGTCAGAACATCACTCCCCGCGACAGCACGACCTCGTCGTCCGCACCCGGTGCCTCGTCGTCATGGCCGAGCGTCGCGATCTGATCGAGTGTCTTGATCAGGGTCTCGGTGGCCCAGAACACGTCGGGGGCCATATCGCGGAAGATCGGGGTCTTGGCCGCCTTGGCGCGGGCGGAAATCGTCGTGAACGTGCCGTTCGGATCCGCGCCGGGCGATCCGGCAGGCAGGTACTGGGCGGCGGTGTCCCGGACCCGGCCGAGCCATTCCGTGGCGGCGGCGATCCGGTCGGCCGGCGTCGAGGCGGCTGCCACCGGCATCAGCCGGGACACCACACCATGCCCGGACGATCCCGTCGTGACGAATTCACGCAGCAGGGGCACCGCCGACAACTGCAGGATGCCGCTTGCCGGGTCTTGTGAGTTTGCGTCGAACAGCTCACGCAACACCTGGTAGGGCCGCAGCGAGGACATCAACGGCGGCTCATGTGACTGGGCGATGGCCAGCAGAATCGACTCCAGCACGGCGGGCAGCCAGTCGTAGCTGGCCTTGTACTCCGACGGCGGGGTCAGCAACGGGTTGGGAAACGTCAGCCATTGAGCCGCGGCACCGTCGAATATGCGCACCGGCTCGGTGTACGGGGCTGGGGGGATCTGGACGCGACCGATGATCTGTCCGACGAACCAGCCTGCGGTCATGGTGCGTCGTTCGGCATCGGTCATCGGCAGCGACGCCGGCAGCGGCCGCGAGCGCCGGAAGCGCCAGAATCCCGTCCGGCCCTGGCTTGCCATCGACGCCCACTCCTGCGCGGCGGGAACCAGCACCGAGTCGAAGGCCAGCGGCGAGTAGTTCGGGTAGGAGCCGAAGATATCGACGCGGATCACCCCGTCCTCGTCGGAGAGCGAGCGCGCGAAATTCTCCTTGGTGGCCCTGTCGATCCGTGGGTTGGACCCCAGCGCTTCCTCGAGCGCCGCGGCCACCGGCTGCCCGGCGAACGGGATGTCGGAGAATTTGTACCGGTACTCCACCTGCTGTCCCGGATGCACCCGCTGCATCGCCTGGTCGCTGACGCTGGCCAGCGGACGTGCGAGCGACAACGCCTCGGCGAACTTAATCGCGATGTCATGCCGGCGCGCGGCCAACTCGGACTCGGATGCGCCTACGCCGGAAACGAAGTCGCGCAGCGAGACCTTGCAGAACTCGTAGAACGATTCGCTCGGCCGGTCGACGTACAGCCGGGCCCGCGCCAGCAGCTCCCCGGGGCGGGTGTGCACGTCGAATTGCGCCATCGACGGGACCCGGGTGCGCCCGCTCTCGGGATCGGTACCCAACGCGCGGGTGTTCCATGTCGCGGTGCTTTCCAGCAGTCCCCCGGGGGCGGAGACGCCGCCGGTGGTCCGCCACTCGCCGGCGACGACGGCGGTGGTGGCCTGGTCCACTGCGGAGGCGAAGGGTATCAACCCCTGCGAGCCGACCACCGCTTTGACCAGATCCGACTCGTAACGCGCCTTGAAAGCCGACGAATTGATCAGCAGCACTTCGTTGTTGGCTTCGGCGAACCGGCCGGGCACCAATTCGTCGGCATCCGCAGGCCACGCCGTGTACTGGTCGGTGGCCAACCGTGCCAATCCGACGTCCGTCGGCGGGTCGGTGCTGGCCTGCTCGAGGATCACCAACGCTTCCCCGAGCCCGTCGCGCAACGGCGCCAGCAGTTCGGCACCCATCACCCGCATCACGTCGGCGATTCGCGCCGACGCGTTGGCGAAGAGTTGGCGGCGCACACCGGCGTGGAAGCCTTCGAGCGCCGTCGCCAGCACCTGATCGGTGTTGGACAGCACGCCGCGCAGACCTCCCAGCGCGGTTTCGATGTGTGCGGGCAGCGCGACGATATCGGCGGGGCCCATGGTTCCGAGCTGCGTCAGCGAACCGGCCAGCAGGTCGTCGATGCGGCGGCGCACCCGGTCGACCAGTGCCCGCGCGTACGGCAGCCCGAGGGTGGCGACAGCGTCGATCACCGCCCCCGAGAGCCGCTCGGCGAAGTCGCGGTGCCAGCTGAACGCCATGGCGTAGGCGGCCTCGGTGCAGGCGGTCGCCAGCGCCTCGCGGCGGTTGGCGATCGCCTGACGGAACATCGGCACCCATTGCTCGGCGCTCATTCCCTCGGGATGGGGCAGATAGCCGCGCAGCTGCCGATCGACGAGCCCGTTCACGGTCGAGCCGACGACATCGGGTGAGAATGCGGTGTTGGCGACCCAGGTGCCGAGGATGTTGATTCGGCTCTCCTCGTCGCCGACCGCGGACGGCAGGCCGACGGTGCTGCAGATCGCGTCCCATTGGCTGGAGAGCAGCGCCTCGAGCTGCTCGTTGCCGGAGGCGGGGTTGCCGGGCTGCAGGTGACCGTGCAGCAGCTTGTCCGCGGCGCTTCGGGCCAGCCGCTGCGCGGCGTACTCGGCGTAGCGGTCGCGACCCATCGACAGGCTGGAGAACCCGTAAGTGCCCCACGGCAGCGGATCCCACACCGAGATGCCCCAGCCGAGCAGGTCCTTGTCACCGACCGGCGAGGCGGTGTTACCCAGGTCATAGGAAACGAACTGGTCGCTGGCGGTCCCGCTCATCATCAGCCCGGCCAGCCCACGGCCGAGCCCGCGATACACCGCGAACTGCGAGCCGTCGCCGAACTGGGTGCGGTCGGCGCCGATGTAACGGCCCACCGGGAACACCCGCGCGAACGGGATCGGCTCACCCGCACCGTGCTGCTGGCCGAGTGCGCGGAGGATCCGAACATCGTGATCGCGCGCCGCGCCCGACTGCGACGCGACGATCTCGCCGAGCATGGCAAGCGCGTTGGCCCGCACGCCGATTCGTGCGCTCTGCGGCAGCGATTCGAAGATGTCGGGGGTGACCATGAAGACGCCCATCAGCTTCACGTCGAGCCCCGACACCATGGTCAGCAGCCGGCACACATCGAGCGCCATGGACGCTCCCGCACCGCCGGCCATCGACGACACCACCAGCACGAGGGGCGGCTGATTGGGATCGAACCGCCCCATGCCGGGCACCTCGAGCGAGGCCATCTGCGAAATGGTCTCCACCCGGAACAGCTGATCCCACGCCGCCTGCAGCTTGGCGCGGATCTCACCGGCCTTGCTCAGCGTGATCATCCGGCCGATCGCCCGGTACTGTCCGGCGCCGGCGGAAATCGGGTTGGTCACCTGATCGGGCTGACGCGGTGCCCACGTCGCGAGCGTGTCCAGTGCGGTGTCGGCGGCGAGCCGGGCAGACAGCGCACCGTCGAGAATCGCGTAACTGCTCCCACGCGGGCCGCACCCGATGTACGTACCGCCCTGGGCGGGCACGTTCGCCAGCCCGTCCGGACCTGGATCTGCCGCGCTGGGCACGTCGATATGGACGAACTGCCAACCGGCGATCAGTTTGTCGACACCCGCGGCGTGCAGTTCAGAGCGCAGCTGGTCCATGATGTAGGACAGCGTCGCGCCGCCCGAACCGCCGCAGCCCACTATCAAGAATCGACGCATCAGGCTCCTCCAGTAAACGGATCGAAAGGATCGGATTGTGTTGTCACCGAAACCGTTTCACCGAACGGCGATGAACGTGTGGTGGCGTCGTGGAAAGGCGCGACGCCGGCGTCGACAGCTCTGAGCCGCAGCGCGGCCAGGAGATCAGGCACCCGGCGGGCCACGTCATCGTAGATGCGCGCGCGGGCCGCGTTGTCGGTGCGCCCGCCGATCAGCAGCAGCACCTCTGCGGAGCCGGCCGGACCTTCTGGGGCGTGCAAGAGCACCCAGGTATTGTGCACCGCCAGTGGGAGAACCGCTTGCAAGCCGCTGCGGTCGGTGCCGGGCAGCCGCGAGCCGACAGTGGCGCCGATGCTCACGCGGCCGTCGGCCACGACGCGCACATGGCCACTGCCGAACGGGCTCCGGCCGGTGGCCGCGGTCAACGTGGCGCCGAGCACGGTCAGCCTTCGGGTGGCGCGGGCCAGGCCGGGCACCGGCTGTACCAGATCGGTCTCGGCCATGGCAAACGGTGCGCCGTCCCGCAGCACGGTATCGCCGTTCACCTCCACCTGAATGCGTTCGGCCAGTAGGGGTGTGGGAGGGATCCGGCTGACCCGCCACTTCGCGGCGTACAGCAGCGTCAGCGGGATACCCGGCCCGAGCAGAAGGGCGGCGATGAGCACCACCACAAAGTTGGTGGTGCTCAGCGGATGGGTCAGGGAGGCGAAGAACGGCACGTCGACCACCTGTGGGCCATCGGGGTTCTGCAGGGCGGCGACGTGTAACGCAACGCTGCCGTCGAGCCCTCCGTGACCGTCGTGGTCGGTGCGCAGCGTGATCGGCAGATTCACCGTCTGCCCGGCGGGCACCTTCAGGCAGTTGTCGGGTCCGCTGGCCGGGGCGTTGATGTGCGGGGCGCCGATACCATCGGGTGCCGCAACGACTTTGGCGGCATCGGAGGGGGACAGCCACGCGCAGCCCGGGCCGGTGATCGGCAGTGACGCCGTGGCCCCCTTGACGCCCTCGACCGTGCCGAAGTCGATCCGGGTACCGGGGGTGGGCAGGCCCACCTTGGGCAGGATCTGGATCGGCACGTCGACGTCCTGCGGTGACAGCGTCGTGCCCGGTGCGATCTGTTCGCCGTTGCGGCCGGTGGCCGGCGCGGTGGTGATGACCAGTGACATGCGCAGCACGGCGTGTCCCGGCTTGACGTCGGTCAGATCCGCGTCGACGGGCTTGGTGATGCCGGTCTTGGGCACCGACTCGATCAGCGGGATCGGCGCAGCGCCGTCGGGAACCAGCGCCGCCGACAGCGTCGCGGTGCCCGCCAGATCGGTCGGTGCCAACGGGTGGCCCTGCCCGTCGGCCAGTCCGAACGTGAGGCCCTTGACCACTTGCGCGCTGTGCCAGGAGATCTTGGCCGCGCCGGCGAGTGCGGGGTAGATGTCGGTGGTGATGTGGATGTTGACCCGGGACACCGCATCGGGATGTCGGCCGGTGGTGTCGACGTAGACGACCGCCCACTCGCCCGCCCATTCGGGCCCGCCGGAGTTACGGATCGAGATGGATTGCGCGGAGTCCGACTGCCATTGGTACTGCACCGGCGTACCGGCAATCTGGGTGTCGACCCTGCCCGGCTTGCTCGGCAGTTCCACCGTCTGTCCCGATGGGGAGATCAGGTACGGCACGATGCCGGGCATGCCGCCGGAACCGAGGATGCTCACCGACTTGATGGAGCGGTCGAGCACGAAGTCGTGGCGCGCCTCTTGGCACACCTGCAAGTGGCACACCGGCCCCTGCTGCGAGACACCGGGATCCGGGTTGAGCGCGTCGAACGCGAACAACATGCCGTCGAGGCCGGACACCGGGAAGAAGTCCCCGGGCACCGGATCGGTGATGCCGCCGCACGACGTGCCGCCCACGCCCTTGCCGGTCGCGATCGCCGACATCGTGTCGAAATCGCCAGGATCGGTGCTGCCGCGCAGACCCACCGCCAGCATCACGATGCCGCGTGAGCGGACCTGATCCGCGAGTCCGCCGGGCCGGCAGATCGACTCCTGCGCCTTGTGTACCGTTTCATCGATACCGCCCGCGCTGTCGAGGCTGACTCCGGGGGCGTACGGCTTGACCAGCGGTCGCGCCGTGAAATCGATCTTGCCGTCCGAGAACCACGCGATCGCCTGGCAGCGATTGGCGCCGTCGGGGCCGCCTCCCCTGGTCGCCAGCGTCTGGCGCGCACCATCGAGCGCGAGCCAGTAATCGGTGTCGATTCCCGTGTCGCGCGATGCCTGCGGGGCCATTTGGTCGCCGATCGAGTCCGCCGTAGCGGTTGTCAGCTTCGTCCAATCTTGATGTAGCGCATACGTGTCGGAGAATCCGGCAACCGCGACATCGAGATCGGCGCCGACCCGGTCAGCGTATTTGCCGAGCGTCTGGACGAGATATTTCGCCGCCGACAACCGCGCCGCCTTGGCATCCGTCGACTGCAAGCTGCTGGACTCGTCGAAGAGGACCAGCAGGTCGCCACTCTTCTGCGCCGCCAGACAACCCCCGTAGCGCGTGGCACCGCCCGCGTCTGCGTCGGCGTGGGCGACGGGCCAGCCCAGCGCCGCCAGGCCGACGGCAAGCACTGCCGTCAGGATCCACCGGCACAGCGCAGCGATACCGGGCCGCGTGAACGACAGGGCGCTCATCGCGCCTACCACCTCCCCGCCCAAAGCGCGAGATGCCATGCAGCAATGGCAATTCCGGCCATGCATACCGCGACCACCGTCCAGTACGCGGCCTTGGTCCAGCTCGGGGCCGAATACACGGCACTGGTGCGACGACTGGTGTCGACAACGGTGTAGACGGCCAGGATTCCGATCGCGAAGGGGCCGGCCAGCAACCACCCGACGGAGGCGGCCGCCGGCGCACCGCCCCACCCGCCGGCCACCGCCGCACCGGCCCCGGCCAGCGTGATCGCCAGACCGAACAACGCCAACGGAGGTCGCGCCACCGTGAGATTCCCGCCCGGCGAGGCCGCCGCGGCCGTGGTCGCGCCGAATACCTCGAGAGGCTTTGCCGGGCCTGGTGGTGAATCGGCGGCGAACGGATCAAAGCCGGAATTCAGTTTGGAATCGAGATGAGGTGAAGGCAGCGTGGTGTGTCCCGCAGGTGAGGTCGGCACCCCGCGCGGCGGGCCGAAGTCGCTGAAATCAAACGGATCGACCATGTCAGAACTCGTTGAGGCAGAGTGCGAACGAATGATCGGGTGGCGCTGCGACATAGGTGGACTGGCAGTTCATGTCGGTCGTGACGCGACCCACGACCGTGTACACGCCCTGGCGGTGCTCGCACGGGACCCCGAACAGGTCGAGCGCATCGTCGCCGAGATCGCGCTTCTGTATCTCGGCGCAGGTGCCGACGGTCACCTGCGCGAGGTCGAGTTTTACCCGGCGTGTGATCGGCGGCGGCGCCACCGATGTCACCACCACCGGTGGGAGTACCTGCGGCAGCGCCGGCGCTGCCGGTATGGTGCCCGTGTTCGGCACCGACTGGGGCCGTTGAGACGGACTCACGACAGCCCACACGATCAAAGCGGCGATCAGCGCCACGGTCAGCACGTAGCCGATGATCAAGCCCCAGATCGCGGCCGTGCGTCCCGGTTCGCCCGATCGGCGGATCTGCACCAGCGCCCAGTGACCCAGAATCACACCGACGGGTGGCAGCACGACGGCGAAGACAGGAGCCAGCACGGCGAGCGTGTTGTGGGACTGTTTCGGTGGTGGGTACGGAGTTTCACCGGAAGGAGTGAATGGCCACAGCGCCGCAGGCGGCATGTGAACGGTGCCGGACGGCCCGCTCGGCGGAGTCGACGCATGCACCGGCGGCTGGCGGAAAGGATCTCCTGCGACGGTCATCGCACGAACCTCTTCAGTGCGCGGCCACCGGACATGGCGTCAACCCCTGAACTTCGTGATGCAGGCGAAGACGGTGTTCGTCCTGTTGGCCAGGTACTCGTCGGTGCAGGGGTTTGTCGATGACGACACCATGTCGACGCGAAACACACCATCGCGACCCTCGCAGTTCACTGGATAAATTTTGATCAACTGGCTATCAGCGTTATTCGGGTCAGGCTGGGTTTGCTGGATCTCGACGCAATCGCCGGCCCGGAGATCTTCGACGTTCACCGTCCGCCGGACGGGCGGCGCAGGGGTGACAACGGTCGTTTGCACATCCGCGGTCGGCGGCGGCGGCGCCGCGGCGGTGGTCACGGGTTGCGCCGGGGATGATGACTGACCGGTGCGGGCCGTGATCGCCCACAAGACCAATCCGACGATCGCGAACAGGAGGAACACATAAGACAACGTCAGGCCGACGAGCGCACGGTCGCGGCCCTGCCGTCTGCCGACCTTGATCTGCGAAAGCGCCAAGTGGCCGAGCACCACACCCACCGGCGCGAACACGAACGCGAACACGATCGACAATGTGGCCAGTGTCTTGGCGTCCGTCCCGGACGGGCGAGGTGGCTCCGGCGGCCGCGGGTCCGGGCCGGGTAACGCCCCCGTGAAGCCGGCGCCGCCGAACGGATCCACTGGCCCGCTGTGGGTTCCGTTGTAGGTCATGACCGCTTCCTCCGCCAGACGTCGGGCGCGTACTGGGCGACTGGCGTGTCGAAAATGGCGAGGACACACGGAATGGAAACGGTGCCGAGCTGACCGCACTGTGTTAGAAAGGAACGGCCGGAAACTGTCGCGGTGTGAAGCAGGCACCGACGCACATGCCTCTCCACAAGGCCGATGGTCCTCAGCGCCTTCCGGGGAAAAGTCGCCATGCCGTTAACCAACGTACGGCGGAGGCAAAACTATTCACTTCCGATCGGACGCTTTTGACCGCCCCGCCGAGGCGGCGCACTCCATTCGCATCCGGTAGTTGCCTGGTGAAGTATCACGATCGAGGTTTGGCCGCGACGTGCTCGTCCTGCCGGCCCCACCGGGACGTCGCCGCCAGCAATGGGCGCGTCGGGCGCGGCTGTTCGCGGGCAAACTCCGTCGTCACCGGGTGCCGACCCACCGTCTGGCGGCGGTGCCGGCCCGAGGCGCTGCCCGCTATCCTGCTTCGGGCAAACTCATTTCAGAAGGCGCTGCCCGCCGCAACGGCAGGGTGATGGTGAACGTGCACCCGGTTCCGGGTCCCTCGCTGTGTACGTCGATGTGGCCGTCGTGCGCCTCCACGAGCGCTTTGGCGATGGCCAGCCCGATACCGGCGCCCCCATGCCGGCGATCGCGGGCGCCGTCCACCCGGTAGAAGCGGTCGAACAGCCGCGGCAGATGTTCGGGCGCCACCCCGTCGCCGTCGTCCGACATCGTGATCACCAATCCGTCGTGAACGGTCGTGGCGGCCACCCCGACCGTCCCGCCCCGTCCCGAATGACGCAGTGCATTGTCGAGCAGATTGCCGAGCACCTGGCCGAGTCGCTGCGGATCGGCCCACACCTGGGGCAGGCCATTCGCGACGCGCGCCGTCAATGTCACGCCCTTCGTGTTGTACCGGGGAGTGAACGCCGAAACGGCGGTGGATATCAGGGTTTCGGCCGACACCCACTGAGCATCGACGGATGCCGCGCGGCCCTCTGCGACAGACAGTGCGTTGACATCGACGCTGAAGCGGGTGAGCCGGCGCGTCTGGTCACGCAGCGTGCTGATCGTCTCCTCGTCGAGACGCTGCACGCCGTCCTCCAATGCCTCCATGTAGGCGTCGAGCACCGCGACCGGCGTCCTGATCTCATGTGCGAGGTCGGCGAGCATCTGGCGGCGGGTGTCGTCGACCACCCCGAGTTGCCGGGCCATCGTGTTGAAGGCCGCGGCGACAGCGTCGAATTCCTTCCCGAGGTGCGGCGGTGGAACGCGAATGTCGTAGTGTCCGTTGGCAACCGCGGATGCCGCATCGGACAGAGCCGTGGCGGATCGGTGTACCCGGCGGCTGAGGTACCAACTCAGGGTCAGTGCCGCCAACGCGGACACGGCCAACGCGATTCCGACGGACATCGCGGTCGCGTCCCGGAATGCGTGTTCGTAGGGATCGTTGCCGCCCGGGGGGACCGCCTCGTCCATGAGCCTGCGGAACATCGGCGGTCCCACGATGGCGGCCACCACACTCGTCGTCGCGATACCTGCGATGACGACGACCGAATTGGCGACCAGCAGCTGCCCGCGGATGCCGCGCGCCATCATCCTGTGCCCATCCGGTATCCGACGCCGCGCACAGTGGTGACATAGCGCGGCGTAGCGGGGTTGTCGCCCAGCTTTCGGCGCAAGTGCCCGATGTGCACATCGACGACGTTGTCGGCGCCGACCCATGAGTCGCCCCATATGGTTTCGAGCAGGTGTCGCCTGGTGAGCACCGTACCCGGGCGCGCGGACAGGGCCGCGAGCACATCGAACTCGGTGCGGGTCAACATGATCGGTGTCTCATCCAGGTGAACCTCCCGGCTGTCGACGTTGATGCGGAGCGCGCCGAAGACGCGGGGAGGAATGACAATCTCGCCGGAATTCACGCCGGATGTCGTTGCGCGACGGGGCCTCCGCAACATCGCACGGATGCGGGCCACCAGTTCGCGGGGACTGAACGGCTTGGTGACGTAGTCGTCGGCGCCCACGGACAGGCCGACGATGGTGTCCAATTCGGTGTCGCGCGCGGTCAACATGATGATGTAGGCGTCCGAGAAGGCCCGGAGTTGCCTGCACACCTCGATCCCGTTGACACCGGGCAGGCCGATGTCGAGGATGACCACGTCGGGATCGGCCTCGCGCGCCATGGCAAGGGCATCGCGGCCGTCATGGGCGAGGTGAACTTCGAACATCTCCCGTTTCAGATAGCTCGCGACCACGTCGGCCAGCGGCACCTCGTCGTCCACCACCAGCGCCCGCAACTCCTGGACCGCGGGCGGTGCGGCGGCGTTGTCCATGTACCCATAGTGCCCGCCGATCCGCGCCGCGTCGAAGCATTGCCCGTGGTAGGCCCGTTTTCTTTATCGAATCTTCAAGGATCAATCAATGGATGTCCGTAATGCAAGGCCAGACTGGCGCTGCACCAGTGTCTTTGGCCAGAACGGTCCAGGGAAAGAGAGGCATACGCATGGCTGTATCCGAGGTCACGGCCGCCAACGTGTACGGGAAGGCTGCCTTCCTGCTGATGGAGGCGGGCCGGCAGGTGACTCGCTATGGTCTGGTCACCGTCTTGGCCTGGATCGGCTTCGGCAAGTACGTCAAGATGGAAGCACGTGTGCTCATCGAGCACAGTCCGCTGATGAGCTGGATCTACGACTACCTCAGTGTCACCACCGTCGCGCGAGGGTTGGGCACGATGGAAATCGTTGCCGCGCTTCTGATTGCGCTACGTCCGCGGTGGCCACGAGTTTCGGCGGTCGGCAGCGCGCTGGCCGTTGCCCTGTTCCTCGGCACATTGAGCTTCTTGTTCACCTCGCCCGGTGTCGTGACGACCCACGCCTGGGGGCTGCCCGTCCTTTCTGCGCAGCCGGGCCAGTTTCTGCTCAAGGACCTGGTTCTCATCGGCGTGGCCATCTGGACGCTCGGCGACTCACTCGCCGGTGCCAGGCACTGACGAGTGAGTCGCCGGTGCGATCTACTGGACCTTGTACATCCAGATCAAGGAGGTGGTCAACTCGCCGTCCGGGTTCCACTGGTAGTGGCGCCCGACACCCTGTCCGTTGTAGTTGCGGACATAGTCCAGCAGCCCCTGGCGGGTGGTGATACCGGAGTCGATCCCCTTGACGAAGATCGTGGCCAAATCGTAGGCCTCGGTGCTGTACGTGCCGGGCTCCTGGCCGAACTTCTTGGTGTACTCGTCGAGGAATGATCCCGCGGCGGGGCCGCAAGGGCACGACAGCAAGGCGTCCTTTGCCGCCGCACCGGCCTGCTTGACGTACTCGGGATCTTTTGAGCCGTCGGCGGAAGCGAAGGTCGCAGTGACTCCGGCGTCCCGGAGTTGCTGAGTGAACAACGCTGCCTCGGTGTAATAGCCGGCGTAGAAGACGGCGTCGGCTCCCGCGCCCTTGATCTGGGTGACCGCCGCGGAGAAGTCCTTGTCTCCCTTCTTCACCGAGATACGGCACGCCGCGTCTTCAGCCGCACCAAGCGCAGCATGCATCGACTGTGCGAAGCCGACGCCGAAGTCGGAGCTGTCGTCGACGACACATACCTTCTTGTCGCCGAGCGCGTTCTTGAGATACGCCGCATCGGAGGGAGCCTGCACGCCGTCATTGGCCAGGCCGCGGAAGAACGTCTTCCAGCCGTTCTGGCTGAGGGTGACGTTCGTCGCCCCCGGGGTGGCCGCGACCACTCCGGCCTGGTTGAAGATGTCGCCGGTGGCCTTGGTCTCCCCGGAGAAGGTCGGACCGACGACACCGAGAATGCTCGCGTCATCGACGATCTGCGGTGCGACTTCGGTTGCCTTCTGTGGATCGTTCTCGGTGTCGAAGGATTTCAGTTGCACCTGGCAGCCAGGGTTGGCGGCGTTGTGCTTGTCGACCGCCAACTGCACGCCGTTCTTCACGTTGGCGCCCAGCGCGGCCTCCGGGCCACTGACCGAGGTGGCCACGGCGATCGACACCGGCGGGCAGTTGGCCTTCCCGTCCCCGGCCGGGTCGGCAGGCGCGGCACCCGTGGCGGTCGGCACTTTCGCCCCGTTCTGATCGATCTGCTCCTGCGCGACAATCTTCAGATTGTTTTGCTGAGCTTGGGGTTGCGGCTGCTGATTACACCCTGCTGCGGTGAACACAACGCCACCCATCAAACCAAATACCACTACATGTCGTGCCACGCTTACGCGCACACTGCACCTCCGCGTCCTCTGTCGAATGCCTGCCCAATGCAGACCGAGAATCCCCCATATCACCCCTGGTGGTTCCGTTCGTGGCCGCTTCACCGCGACGGCCCTCCTCAGCGGGCCATCTGATTATTTCCCGGTGTTCGTCAATGTCATTCCGGCTACCGGTAATTGACCGATGCTGTTGCCTGCAACATTGACTATTGCGCCGTCGAATGTCGCCAGTGGCGTCACACTGGGAGATGTCGAAGCGTTCTTCTGTCAAAGCGGATTGCTTCGTTGTTGCGGGTGAACCGGCTGAATCGGGCGAGGGATTACCACGACGTCGACATTCGTCCTGCGTCACGGTGAATCGATGTCGGAGCCGTTAGCCGTTGCCCTGCAAGAGGGGATGGCTGCTGATGAGGTGCTGGCGCAGCGTATGTACGCGCACGTCTCGCCTCAGACATCCGCCCGCTCGATCGAGCCGATCGAGCCCAACATGTTCCATTCGCTGGGCGTACCGCGTAGCTACCCGATGGGAACTCACGACCCGATGCCGCGGGACGCAAAATCATCATCGCAGGGCCAATCATCCCCGTGGACAGCATTATTGAGGGCGGGCGAGACGCTTGACAATTGACCTAGCCGCGGGGAAGCAACGAGATCTTCTGCCAGATCTTGTTGGACAGTTCGGTTGTCAACGTCTCGATGTAGGAGATGGTTTCGAGCACCACGCCGTCGGCGCTGTGCTCGGCGCAGGGGGCGGCCGTCTTGGCCGTCAGGCTGAGCATTTCCGAGCAATGGTTGAGGTAGTGGTAAAGCTGGTCGGCGTCCAGGCCGTGGCGGACGCTCTGCTCGGTCGGGGTGTAGGACGTGCCGGCCTGCTCCGGGTCCTTGGAGAGTTGATGCATGTCGATCACGTGAGCCAGCGTGCGAAGCCGGTGAAGCAACCGCAGCAGCACCCGGCGTTCCAACCATTCGGGAAATGCCCAGAGGAACACCACCGCGATCGCAGCGAACACCAGATCGTTCATGCTGCTCTCGACGAGGGGAAACCAGTCGGCGGTGTGTGCGAGCCCGTCGATGAAGGCCGAGCGCAGGCTGAACGCCAGCGCGGCCACGGTCGCTGCGACGATCGTGATGCTCACAGTGCGGGCGGCCACGATCCGGCGCCGAAGCCGATCACGCGAAAGGTTCGCCTCCTTGTGCACCAGGCCGACCAGGCGACCGAGATCGCGCGCCGCCTTCGTCAGCCCCCGCTCGCCGAACCGGGCATGGATGCGACGTTCGAGCTGCGCCACGGTCGCACCGACATGGCCGGCCGCCAGTTGGATGACGTCTCCGGCCGGGCTGGTCACCGTCACCCCACGAAGGTAGGGGCACAAAGGCTGCTGGAGCGTGCGGCGCGCCTGACAATATAGCTGATCTAAGTGCTTTGCCTGGGGCAGTAGAACGAGTTCCAATCAGTGCCGCGGCGTGCGCACAGGCGGCGATGACGTCGGTTGACCAGATCCGCCACGCAATCGCGGACCAAATCGGGGATCTCGGCGGCGATCATCACGACCTCGGCAGTGTGGCGATGTCCGCGGCCCGGCCTACGCCGGTGGTCCTGGACGATGGCGGAGATGTCCAGCGGTTGGTCCGTCTGGAGCATCGGTTCGGTTTCAGAAACCTAACAATGTTGCGTAGCCATGAGTCGATGCGCGCGTAAATACGGCAGGCATGGTCTGGTGGAATCGATGACTTCTTCGCGAATGACCGCCTGCCGCCTGACCGTCGCCGGGGCGGCGGTCTCCACATTGCTCGCCATCGGCTTGCCCCTAGCCACCGCCGCGCCGGCCACCGATGATCACGGTTTCGTCGACTCGACTGCACGCTGCACCGCACCGGATGTGGCTGTCGCCTTCGGTGACACTGCGACCTCGCGCGTCGCCATCTGCAAGTCTGCCGGTGGTCTGTACGAATACCGCGGTGTGCGGGTGACCGACGGCGCGAAGCTCGTCGTCGACGCCAAGCAGTCCGGTGACGGCGCATACACGGCCGAGAACAATGGAGTCACCTACACGGTGACCTCGAGCGCGTTGGTCGTCAGCGCAGGCAGTCGGGTGATCCGCGACGAACCGATGGTGAATTTCCACGGCCAGACCACGTCGCCGACGCCGAAGCAGGCAGCGCCGACCGCAGCCGCCACACCCACCAAGACGACGCCGCCCACTCCGTTGCCGCCTCCACTGCCCGCCGAGGTCGGCGGAAGCTAACCGGCTCACACGCCGATGAGCGACTCGATCCAGCTGCGCGCGAAATAGAACACGAAGCCGACGGCGACGATCCAGAGAAGCGGCCGGATCTCGCGGGCCTTGCCGGCCGCCGACCGAAGGACGACCCACGAGATGAAGCCGATACCGATTCCATTGGCGATCGAGTAGGAGAACGGCATCGTCGCCACGGTCAGCACGACGGGCAACGCGATCGAGAAGTCGGAGAGCTCGATGTGACGCAGGTGGGAAGCCATCATCGCGCCCACGATCACCAAAGCGGCCGCCGCGACCTCGGTCGGGACGATGGAGGCCAACGGCGAGACGAACATCGCCGCCAGAAACAACACGCCCGTCACGATGTTCGCAAGCCCGGTCCGGGCACCCTCCTCGATACCGGCGCCGGATTCGATGAACACCGTGTTGGACGACGCCGATGTCGCACCGCCGACGACCGCGCCGGCGCCCTCCACGATCAGCGCCGAACGCAACCGTGGAAACGTCCCCCGTGCGTCGGCGAGGCCCGCCTCACGGGACAAACCCGTGAAAGTGCCCATCGCGTCGAAGAAGTTGGCGAAGACCAGCGTTAACAAGAGCATGGTGGCCGCGAGCACGCCGATGCGGGCGAAGCTACCGCCCAGACTGAAGTCGCCGAGTAGTGACAGATCGGGAAGCGCGAACGGCGAGCCCGACAGCGTCGGCACCGAGAGGGACCAGCCGCCGGAATGCTCGGTCGCGGATCCGAGATGCCAGATCGCCTCGATGACGATCGCGACGACGGTGCCCGCCACCAATCCGATGAGGATGCCGCCGCGCACGCGCCGGGCAACCAGGATGCCGGTCAGGAACAACGTCAGCACGAAAACGGCGGTCGGCACGGTGGTGATCGAGCCGAGGCCGCCGGCGCCCAGTCCGACCGGCGGTGACGGGCGCCCCGTCGAGCTGATGAAGCCGGCGTCGACGAGCCCGATGAAGAGGATGAACAGCCCGATGCCCGCGGTGATCGCCAGTTTGAGCTCCATCGGCACCGCGTCGAAGACAAGCCTCCGCAGACCTGTGACAGCCAGGACCACGATGATCAGGCCGTTGATGACGACCAGGCCCATCGCCTCGGGCCAGGAGAGCGAAGCGACCATGGTGGTGGCGAGAAATGAATTGATGCCGAGGCCGGCCGCGAATGCGAACGGGAGCCGAGCCACGATGCCGAACAGGATCGTCATACATCCCGCGGCCAGCGAGGTCATCGCCGAGACCTGTGCGAACTCGAGCGTGGTCCCGACGACGTCCTCGGGGCTCGACAGGATGATCGGGTTCAGCACGATGATGTAGGCCATCGCGATGAATGTGACTACGCCGCCGCGGATCTCGGCGGCGACCGTGGACTTTCGTGCCGAAAGCTCGAAGAAGCGATCGAGGCGATTCATGCCTCGACCCTAGGGGTGTAGTCGGCAAATCGCGCTCGAAGTCGAGCCCGGGGGAGGAGAATCCCACAACATGGCCACGCCGTTGGACCCATGGACGCCCGGATGGGGAGGTCCGGTGCTCGGCAGGAGACAGGCTCGGCGGCTGAGCCGGCGCTTCGCCGACGTCGGGGTCGGAATTCCGCCCGCCCGGCTCCGGGAGATGTCGGCGGGCGCGCCCGCCGCGGACGACGAGCTGACCGATGTCGGTTTTGCGCTGGCCGCCACCGGTATTCGGCGCCAGCAGCGTCACGCGAGGTTCGAACACGGACGGCGCTGCGCCATCCGATGGCTAATCGTGCTCGGCATGGTGCTCCTGGTGCTGAACGTGCTCCTGTCCGTGGCCTATGTGATGCTCAGTCTGGCGCAGCAGGCCGCGTCCTATTGAAGCCGTGCTTCAATTGCGAGTTCAGCGAAAAGAATTGGCACGCAACAATGGTCAGTACAGAGCAGCGATACCGCTGTACACCAGCGCCACGCCGACGACGAGGAGGATGACGGCGGTCAACACCGCATGCTGCCGCTGCAGCAGCCAGTCCCTCACCCGCTCGAGCCGACGATCGACCCGGTGGCCCGCCACGAAGTAGGCCAGTATCGGGACTGCGACCGTCGAACCCGCGATGACGGTGTAGTGGGCGATGGCCAGCCACGTACCCGGTACCCCGAGCTTGGCCGTGCCGATCATCAACCCGGCCGCCGCGGTCACGACGAGCACCCTGGGCCGCACCAGCGTGAGCCCCACCCCGATGGCTGTGGCGGCAGTGGGGGTGATGCGACTGATCCGGCGCAGCCAGGCCGGCTCGTGGATCGGGTACGAGCGCGTCAGCCATCGCCGCACGCCGAACCCTGTCAGGACGACTCCGATCCCGATGCGCGGCCAGCCCGTCCATGACGGTCCGGAATCGTCCAGCCGGGGCACTTGGACGAAGATCGTCGTGACGGCCGCCAGCCCGAGGAGCCAGCCGGCCAGAAACGCCAGTCCGGTCGGCTTCGGCCGCTCGCTGTGCAGCACGAGCAGGACAGCCGGGATGATCGACACCAGTGACAGCGAGACCACCAGGGCGAGCGGAATCAGCTCGCTGAGGACACTTCCCCAACTGCCCGGCATCTAGCGCCGATACGGCATCGGCACACGGGCGACCAACGGGTTGTCAGCGTGGCAGCGCCAGCTGCGCCTGCGCGGCCTTCTGCCGCCGATGATGAAGGAGGTAGGTCAGCCATCGAACGTCTAGCAACACTGTGATCGCCCTCCTTTCTAAGCGGACTTCGTGAGAAGCGGTAGCAGTCGGCGACGCTCGGTCAGTGCTTCGGCGAAATGGTTCAGCGCCTCGGGAACCGATTCGGTGACCGGAACCTGAAGTTGGTCGTCGAAAACCCGCAGCGCCCAGTTGACCGGTGTGCTGGCGATCAGCGACCACTCGACACCGGCGGCGACACACCGCTCGTCGACCGAATAGAGCAATGAAACGCTTTCTGGTGAAAAAGAATTCACGCCACTCAGATCGAGGATGACGGGCTTCTCCGCCAGGATGAACCGCTTGGTGTGAGCACTGATGCGATCGACGTTCTCGCCGTCGACGTCACCGGTGATCGACACAACCGTCGCGAGCTGTCGGCAGTGAGCCCGAACCTGGGCGCCATCGCAGTCGAATGTCGGATTGCCGTACATGTGCGCCTCCTTCGCTCGTCCGTTGAGGTTCAAGTTAATGAACCAATTTAAGGCTGCTGGGTGTAACGGCTAATACTTTGGTAAGAACCGACTTTGCCGACTCAGCAAACCGGGCCGAATGTGGTCACTTATCGCGAAGCCACTGCGGGCCCGTGTAGTTCTGCCACGGGTTGTAATCGGCGAGCAACGGCTCCTGTGCAGGCCGCTGATCCTCGGGTACGTGCTGCAGATTCAGCCGGACCCGGTACCAGATCGAGCTGGGACCACGCATGCCGTCCACGAGAATGTCGACGGGTGCCAGCTTTTCGGCTACTGACGGGTATCTTTCGCGCCACGTGTCGAGCGCGGCCATCGCCTCGTCTTTGGTCTTGGTGCGTGCGACCTCGATCAGCGGCATGACCGACTGGCGTCTACCCGTTCCCTTCTTCGCTCCCCGCGGGGCCTTCTCGGCGGGACCCAACCGGTCCGCCAGGTCGAGCAATTGGTCTAAATTGCCGACCGCATCATCCATACCCTCCCAGGGGTCACCGTAATCGGCGAAGCGCTTGGGCACCGTGGCGATCGTGAAGTTCTCGGGCCGGCAGCCGGCGACCTCGTCCCAGAAGAGCGGTGTAGAGACCCGCGCATCCGGAGTTGCGCGAACGGAGTACGCCGACGCCACGGTACGGTCCTTCGCGTTCTGGTTGAAATCCACGAAGACGCCTTCGCGTTCCTCCTTCCACCATCTCGCTGTCGCCTGCGCCGGTGCGCGTCGTTCGACCTCGCGCGCCACCGCTTCGGCGGCCAGCCGGACGAACTTGAACGGCCACCGGGGCTGTATACGCGCATAGATGTGGAAGCCGCGGGATCCCGATGTCTTCGGCCATGCGATGAGCCCGTGGTCCTCGAGAACCTCGCGGGCGACAAAGGCGACGTCGAGGATCTGGCGCCACGTGACCCCGGGCATCGGGTCGAGGTCCACGCGGAGCTCATCGGGATGGTCGAGGTCGTCGGCGCGCACCGGGTGCGGATTCAGGTCGACGCACCCGAGGTTGACCGCCCACACCAGCCCGGCGGCCTCGTGGAGCACGGCCTCCTTGGCCGAGGTTCCGGAGGCGTACTTCAACTCGGCCACATCGATGAAGTGGGGCCGCTTCTCGGGCGCCCGCTTCTGGAAGATCGCCTCCTCAGCGATGCCCTTCACGAACCGCTTGAGGATCATCGGCCGGTCGCGCACGCCGCGCAGCGCGCCCTCGGCAACCTCGCCGTAATAGCGCATCAAATCCATCTTGGTCACGCCCAGGTCGGGAAAGACGACCTTGTCGGGGTTGGTGATGGGCACCTGCCGGCCGTCGACCTCGAGGTGAAGCGAAGCGGGCATGTTGTCATGGTAAGTTCCGAGCCGCCGTGCGACGGCCGTCACATAGGGTGGGCTCATGCCCAAGCTGACTGATCTTCCTTTGCAGGCAGTAGCCAAGGTTAACCAGCTCGCCGAACGCGGCTCGGCGGAACTGCACTACGCCCTCAAGATGTTCCAGGCTGGCGCGTTCAAGCTCGAACCGCCGCAGAACGTCGCGGCGATGCTCGCCGATATTCGCCGTTGGGGCGAGTTCGGCATGATCCCGGCACTCAACGCGCGCCGCACGCCCAACGCCACCGCGATCATCGACGACGACGGTGAGGTGACCTTCAAAGAGCTCGACGATGCCGCCCACGAAGTGGCCAACGGCTTGCTCGCGATGGGCATCAAGGGCGGCGACGGCGTCGCAATCCTGGCCCGCAATCACCGCTGGTTTCTGATCGCGCTCTACGGCGCGGCGCGCACCGGTGCCCGCGTCATCCTGCTCAACAGCGAGTTCTCGGGTCCGCAGATCAAAGAGGTCTCCGAGCGCGAGGGCGCGAAGGTGATCATCTACGACGACGAGTACTGCCAGGCGGTCTCGAAGGCCGAACCACCGCTGGGCAAGCTGCGCGCCCTCGGTAGGAACCCGGACAAGGACGAGCCGTCCAGCAGCACCGACGAAACGCTGGAGGAACTGGTCGCCCGCAGCAGCGGTAGGCCGGCACCCAAGACGACCCGGCACTCGTCGATCATCATTCTGACCAGCGGCACCACCGGAACACCGAAGGGTGCGAACCGAAGCACACCGCCCACGCTCGCGCCGATCGGCGGTGTGCTCTCCCACGTCCCGTTCAAATCGGGTGAGGTCACCTCGTTACCCGCTCCGATGTTCCACGCGCTGGGCTTCCTTCATGCCACCATCGCGATGATGCTCGGCACGACCCTGGTGTTGCGCCGCCGATTCAAGCCGGCGACCGTGCTGGCCGATATCGAGGAGCACAAGGTGACCGGCATGGTGGTGGTGCCGGTCATGCTGTCACGCATCCTGGACGCGCTGGACGGGATGGACCGCAAGCCCGATCTGTCGTCGCTGCGGATCGTGTTCGTATCCGGATCGCAGTTGGGTGCCGAGCTGGCGAGTCGCGCGCTGAAGGATCTCGGGCCGGTCATCTACAACCTGTACGGGTCGACCGAGATCGCGTTCGCGACCATCGCGCGGCCGAGGGATCTGTCGATCAACCCTGCGACGGTCGGACCCGTGGTCAAGGGCGTCAGAGTCAAGATCCTCGACGACAACGGCCACGAGCTGCCGCAGGGTGAGGTCGGCCGGATCTTCGTCGGAAATTTCTTTCCGTTCGAGGGCTACACCGGCGGCGGCCACAAGCAGATCATCGACGGTTTGATGTCGTCGGGTGACGTCGGCTATTTCGATGAGCACGGCCTGCTCTACGTCAGCGGGCGCGACGACGAGATGATCGTCTCGGGTGGCGAGAACGTCTTCCCCGCCGAGGTCGAGGACCTGATCAGCGGTCACCCCGAGATCATCGAGGCGACCGCGCTCGGTGTCGAGGACAAAGAGTGGGGTCACCGGCTGCGCGCCTTCGTGGTCAAGGCCGAGGGCGCCAGTGTGGACGAGGACACCATCAAGACGTATGTGCGCGATCACCTGGCCCGCTACAAGGTGCCGCGCGAGGTGGTCTTCCTCGACGAACTGCCGCGCAACCCGACCGGGAAGGTTTTGAAGCGCGAGCTCCGCGACATGGCCGTCGGCGGAGACGACTAGAAGGCGCAAGTCGGCGGAGACGACGAGAAGGCGCAAGTCGGCGGAGACGACCAGAAGGCACAAGTGGAGTAGCCGGACAGGAATACCCGACGTCTCGCGGTGGTAGTACTGCGGCGTGAACATCGATCTGACCGGAAAGACCGCGCTCGTCACCGGCTCGACCCAGGGCATCGGGCTGGCGATCGCCGAAGGATTGGCCAACGCCGGTGCCCGGGTGGCGGTGAACGGCCGCACCCCGTCGCGCGTCGAGGAAGCGGTGGCCAATTTGCAGGGTGACGTGATCGGCGTGGCGGCGGACGTCGCGACCGAGGAGGGGACCGCCGCGCTGCTGCGGGAGCTTCCCGACATCGACATCCTGGTGAACAACCTCGGCATCTTCGGGGCGGTGCCTGCCCGCGAAATCACCGACGAGCAGTGGCGCACCTACTTCGAGGTGAATGTTCTTGCGGCAGCACGGCTTATCCGCAGCTATCTGCCCGGGATGACCGAGCGCGGGTGGGGCAGAGTGCTGCAGATCGCCAGCGACTCGGCGGTTGTGATCCCCGAGGAGATGATCCACTACGGGGTTTCCAAGACGGCGCTGTTGGCGTTGTCCCGCGGTTTCGCCAAGGACGCCAAGGGCAGTGGGGTCACGGTCAACTCGGTCATCGCCGGGCCGACGCACACCGCCGGCGTCGAGGACTTCGTCTACCAATTGGTGGACAAGTCCCTGCCGTGGGACGAGGCGCAGCGAGAATTCATGCGCAAGCACCGGCCGCAATCGCTACTGGAGCGGCTCATCGAGCCCTACGAAATCGCCAATATGGTCGGCTATCTCGCGTCTCCGCTGGCGTCGGCGACGACGGGCGGCGCGCTGCGGGTCGACGGCGGCTACGTGGATTCGATCCTGCCCTAAACGCCCGAAGTGGAAGAGGCCGCCGCCCACGGGATGGACAGGCAGAACAGCATCAGCGTCAGCAGGAACCACCCGGCGCCCTGCCACGGCACCCACGCCCCCTCGGCCTTCCATAGCCGGTAGGTCTGGATAAACGCGCCGATCCCGCCGAGGAACAAAACCGCCGGGACGACCGACGCGACGACCATGGAGTGTTTCGCGGTCAGTGCGTAGACGGCGAACGCGATAGCGGCCACCACGACAACCGCGGCCGTGTATTTGGCTGCCGCGCGGAACGCATCGGGCCGGTCGAACCGCTTTTCGGCGTCATGGGTCATGACGACCGGTCAGGGGCCCCCGTTGATGTACCAGGACAAGCAGCCAGGATGGTTCCGGCAGGCAATGATCGCGTTCGCATCGGGCGCCGCTCCGCGCACCCTCGGGGCCTGCGGTCCGGGAAGCGTGCAGCTCTGAACAAACGGAGCCCAGGGGATGACGCCGTTGTAGCAGGGCCGCGCGGACGCCTGTGGAGCGTTTCCGATGGACAGGGCGACGGGGGTGGCCAGGAAAGCCAGCGCCGCCGCTCCGGTGACGACAATGCGCGCAAGACGCCGTCCGATGAGACTCATATCAATGCCAACGCTTTCGGCTGCCAACTCTTCAGATGGTAGACCTCGAGCTGCGCGCCGGACAGTGATTACGGATCGCGGGGCAACCCCAGCAGTCGCTCGGCGATGATGTTGAGCTGCACCTCCGACGTGCCGCCGTAAATCGTGGTGGCGCGGCTCGCGAGCAGATATTCGGCCCATCTGCCCGGCAGCTGGTCGGGATCGCCGATCGCACCGTCGGTGCCGAACGACGACACGGCGAACTCCGCGTAGCCCTGGCCGGTCCTCATCGACAACAGTTTGGATATCGCCGCCGCCGGCATCGGATCCCCCCCGGCCAGCGTGAGCAGGGTAGACCGCAGGTTCAGCACCTTGGCCGCGTGACCCTCGGCGATCAGGTGGCCCGCGTGGTCGTGCCCGATCTGGTCGAACTGGCCGTCGCGGATGAACTCCACGAAACCATCCAGGCTGGGCAGGAACGGCGGTTCGCTGGAGCCGATCGACACCCGCTCGGCGGTCAGGGTGTTGCGGCTGACCTCCCAACCGCGGTTCACCTCGCCGAGCACCAGGTCGTCGGGAACGAAGACGTCGTCGATGAACACGGTGTTGAACATCGCGTTGCCGGTCAGTTCACGCAGCGGCTTCACCTCGATGCCGTCGCTGCGCATGTCGAGCAGGAAGTAGGTGATGCCGTTGTGTTTCGGCGCGTTCGGGTCGGTCCGCGCCAGCAGGGCGCCCCACTCCGAGACCTGTGCACCCGTGGTCCAGATCTTCTGCCCGGTGATTCGCCAGCCGCCGTCGACCTTGGTGGCCTTGGTGGTCAGGCTGGCCAGATCCGATCCGGCTCCTGGCTCGGAAAAGAGCTGACACCAGATCGTCTCGCCGCGGAAGGTCGGCGGCAGGAAACGCTCCTTCTGCTCGTCGGTGCCGAACGCGACGATCGACGGGATGATCCAGGCGGCGATGCCCATCGCGGGCCGGCGCACGCGACCGCTGTTGAACTCCTGGGCGATGATGATCTGCTCCACCGGACCCGACGCACGTCCCCACGGCACCGGCAGATGCGGCTGCACCCAGCCGCCCTCGGCGATCGCCACCGTGCGCTCTTCACGCGGTAGCGCCTTGAGCGCATCGACTTCGGCCCGGATGGCGTCCCGCAGCTCCGTGGTCTCCGGGTCGAGGTCGATGTTGACGGAGCGCAGCCCGCTCGTCGTCGCGAGGTCCACCACCAGTTGCGGATAGTCCGCGGCGCGGCCGAAGCACGCGGCCAGCACGAGCGCCCGGCGGTAATAGATGTTGGTGTCGTGTTCCCAGGTGAAGCCGATGCCACCGTGTACCTGGATGCAGTCCTGCGCGCAGTGCTGTGCGGCGGCTGGCGCGAGCGTGGCAGCGACGGCGGCGGCGAATTCGTATTTCGAGCCTTCCGAACCGCTTTCGCGGGCCGCGTCGATGGCGCGAGCGGCGTCCCATACCGCCGCGGTGGCCTGTTCGGTGTCCGCCATCATGCCCGCGCACTTGTGCTTGATCGCCTGGAACTGACCGATCGGGCGGCCGAACTGCTCACGGATCTTCGCGTAGGCCGCCGCGGTGTCGGTCGCCCAGCGGGCGACGCCGATGGACTCCGCGGACAGCAGCGTCGACATCAGCGCACGGGCCAGCGTGCGACTCAGGTTGCTCAGTACCCGGTCGTCGCCGACCTCGACCGCGTTCGCGCGCACGTGGGCCAGCGGCCGCAGCGGGTCCACGCTCTTGACGGGTTCGATTTCCAGCGTATCCGCGTCCAGCACCACCCACTCTTCGCCACTGTCGATGGCCACCGGCAATACGAGCACGGACGCCTGCGCGGCCGCGGGCACCGCACGCACCTCACCGCGGATGACCAGGCTGTCCCCGTGGCGGGTGGCGGTGAGCCCCGAGTCGATGGCGTAGGCGGCGATCACGTCGCCGGACGCCAGCTCGCCCAGCAGCTTGGCATCGGGGTCGTTCGCGGAGATCAACGCGCTGGCGATGGCCGAGGGGACGAACGGCCCCGGCACGGCGCCGTAGCCGAACTCGGCGATGACTATGGCCAGTTCAAGGATGCCAAACCCTTGTCCGCCAACGGATTCTGCGAGGTGCACACCCTGTAGGCCCTGCTCGGCCGCGGCCTTCCAATAGGGCGGTGGATTTGGGATCGCAGTCTCCAGCGCGTCCTGCAGCACCTCGGACGGCGCCACCCGCGCCACCAAGGACCGCACCGAATCGGCCAGGTCGTTGTGTTCAGGAGTGATCGCGATGGGCATCGATGCACCTCTTCGTGGGGGCTTCCCTATTAACCGGTCGGTGGGGAGCGACATTACCCGTTCACCACGTTGGCGAGTTCACCCCCGTCGCGCATCCGACGGCAGTTGTCCACCGCTTGTTCCAGGTAGCGCCGCATGGTGTCGGCTGTGTACCAGGTGACGTGCGGCGTGAGCACGACGTTGTCGAGGACCAGCAGCGGATTGTCGGCGGCAACGGGTTCGACGGCGAAGACGTCGAGGCCCGCGGCGGCCAGTCCGCCGCTGTTCAGCGCCTCGACCAGGGCGGCCTCGTCGACGACCGGGCCTCGTGACGTGTTGACCAGGACCGCGTCCGGCTTCATCCCGGCGATGGCGGCCCGGTCCAGCATGCCCGCGGTCCGTTCGGTGAGCGGCAGGTGCAGCGAGACGATGTCGCTGGTCGCCAGGAGGTCGGGCAGCGTCCGCCAGCCGGGATGCCCGTCGTCGCGGGTGCTGGTGTGCAGCACCCGGGAAGCCGGCGTGCCCATCGCCGTCACGATCGTCTCCACCCGCTTGGCGATGTTGCCGTAGCCGATCAGCCCGACGGTGCAACCGCCGACATCGCGTACGGTCTCGCCGAGGCTGGCGTCAGAGGGCCAGCCTCGGCCCTCGCGGGTGGTCCGGTCCAACTCGGGCAGCCGGCGCAGCGCGGCAAGCATGAGCAGCACGGCACCCTCGGCGACCGACGGCGCATTGGCCCCGGGCATGTTCGCGACGGCGACGCCCAGCCGGGTCGCGGTATCGACGTCGATGGTGTTGACCCCGGCGCCGAGCTTGTGCACCAGCCGCAGCCGTGGCGCCTTCTCCAGGTCATCACCGCTTATCGGGCGCAGAACGTGCCAGATCACGTCGGTGTCGGGGAGTTCGCGATAGAACGTCTCGTCGTCGTCCTCGGCGCAGTACCGAATGTCCAGCCAATCCGTCTGTGAGGCAAGGAAAGCCGTGGCTTTCGCGCCGGGGGTGAAGTGTGCGAGGACTTTCAGCGCCACCGCTTCGCTATCCACCTGGCGATCGTATCGGCCTTCTCGCTGCGCGCGCCGGGCGTGGTGAAGTAGTGGTCGGTGTCGATTGCGCACAGTGCCTTGTCGGTGCTCGCCAGCGCATTGTGGATGCGTTGCGCGTCGGACGGGAACACACCGGTGTCCTGCTCGGCGTTGATCACCAGCGCCGGGCAGGTGATGCGGGCCAGATGCGGTTCGGCCCGGGTCTGCGCGTGCCGCAGGCTCCACATGCCGAGCCAATTGCGCAACGTGCACGCCGCGGCGATGCCGTGGGCGGAGCGGTTGGCCTTGACCGGCGGACCCGCGTAGCACATGTTGGCCGGGCGCTTCGTCGGTTCGATCGTCGGGTCGATCATGCGGGGGTCGGCCCATGTGCGCAGGACCGTGAAGGGGCGGTCGGAGAAGCCGGCCGCGTGTACCCGTTTGAGTTCGGCCTCGGCCCAGTCGGTGATCGCGTTGCTGCGGGCGATCTGGGCCGCACGGTATCGCTTGAGGAAATCGGCCGAGTACGGCGGACCGTTGCGCCCGTCGAACAGGTCGAGGTCGGGATCGCTTGGAATCGGGTCGCTTTCGTCGACCACCGACGCGTCCATCCACGCGGCGAGGACATCGGGTCGGCCGGGGTGCGCCGCGCTGGCGATATAGCCGTCGGCGGGCGTCAGGTCGTTGAGGCCGGCCGCAGGGCGCATGCCCTCCAGGGGTGTGACATGCGGGTCCACGGCCTGTGCCTGGTAGGCGGCCATCAGCGAACCACCGCCGGAGTTGCCCAACAGCACCACGGTTTCCACGCCCGCGACCTCGTGCAGCCAGCGCACACCGACACCGATGTCGACCAGGGCGTGGTCGAGCAGGAAGCTGCTTTCGAATCCGCGGTAGCGGGTGTTCCAGCCGAGGAAGCCGATGCCGCGCGTGGCCATGTAGTCGGCGAGATAGTGCTCCGAGAAGTCGATCTGGTAGTGGGTGGCGATGATCGCGACCTTCGGCTTGCGCCCCACGCCCCGGTGGTAGAGACCCTGACACGGGTGACCGCCCGCGCCCGCGCGCCTGGCGGTCGCCGACGGCAGCCCGACGAATTCGCGGGTGACGCCCGGCGAGCCGGAAGACGCCGATGTTCTGGTCATGTCAGCTGGTCTCCTCGTGATAGATCGTCCGGTAGAAGATCTTGGCCAAGGTGGTGACGCATGCCTCGTCGTCCACCGCCTGCAGCACACGGTTGCCGCTCAACTGTGTGTAGCAGAACTGGTTGAGCATCGACACCATCGCGACCGCGATCAGGTGTGGATCATCATCCTGCCTGCAAAGTGCCTCGCGCTGAGCCTGTTTCACGATTTCCGTGATCAGCCGGATCGGCAGCGAACAGATGTCGTTCCAGTACCCGGCGAAGTCGTCACTGACCATCGCCAGCTGCGACACGCTGATGATCTCGGCCAGTCGGTTGCGGTAGGTGTGCCAGTGTGCCGCTGCGGCCTCATACGACCGCTCCCAGTTGGTCAGGCCCGGTTCCGCGGCGGCCCGGGATCGTTCGCGTGCCTCATCGCGGAATCGGACGGCCCACTCGTGGACCATCGCCTCCTTGGAGTCGTAATAGTTGTAGAACGAGCCGGTTGACTTGCCCGCCTCGGCGGCGATATCCGAAATCGTGGTCGCGAGGATCCCCTTGCGCGCGATCACCGTCTTGGCCGCGGCGTCGATCGCGGCCTGCGTCTGCCTGCCGCGCAGGGTCGGCAAGTGTTCGCGCGGGCCGGTGGTCACTGTGGCGCGCCCCTTCGTCGGGCGTTGTCCGGAACTGAACCTGATGTTAGATTCAGATTACGATCTTGACCAGGGCTGGGAGGGCCGACGTGATCAAGCCGGACAATCCCAACTCGGAGTTCGAACTCGGTGGCGTCAACCATGTCGCGCTGGTGTGCTCGGACATGGCGAAGACCGTCGACTTCTACCGCAATGTGCTGGGGATGCCACTGATCAAGTCGCTCGATCTCCCTGGCGGCATGGGCCAGCATTTCTTCTTCGATGCAGGCAACGGAGACTGCGTCGCGTTCTTCTGGTTCGTCAAGGCACCTGACCGGGTGCCGGGTATTTCGTCGCCTGAGGCGATCCCGGGCATCGGGGACATTGTCAGCGCGGTGAGCACCATGAACCACTTGGCATTTCATGTGCCCGCGGAGAAGTTCGACGAGTACCGGCGGCGGCTCAAAGCCAAGGGTGTGCGGGTCGGGCCGGTGCTCAATCACGACGAAAGTGATGCCCAGGTCTCGTCTACCGTGCACCCGGGCGTCTACGTCCGATCGTTCTACTTCCTGGATCCAGATGGCATCACACTCGAGTTCGCCTGCTGGACCAAAGAATTCACCGAGAGCGACACCAGCGCGACGCCGAAGACCTCGGCAGACCGCCGACCGCCGGTGGCCGCGGGCTAGCCCGTGTAACGCGACGGGTCGGCGAGCGCATCGAGCGTTGCCGCCAATTGGTCTGCGAGCTGCCCCGCGCTCAGCGTGACCGCGCCGGAGAGCCACGCCGAGATGGCCTGGCTTACGCCGCCTACGGCGAAATGTGAAGTGGCCCCGGTGGTGTCGTTCTCCTGTGCCCCGAGAGACCCGGCATGTTGAAACAACAGCGCCGCGAACAGCGCGGTCGATTCCGCGCGTTTGCGCACGATCACCGCATTCGACAGTTCGGCACCGAACAACAGACGGCCCACCCGGGCGTCGGCGGCGATGGCGCGGACGACGTTGGCCATGCCGGCCCGGCTCTGCTCGTCAGCCGGCGCCGCTGCGACGGCGGCCTGCGTGGTGGCCGCGATGTCGGCGATGACCCAGTCGAAGACCGCGGCGACCAGATCGTCCTTGTCGGTGAAGCTCTCGTAGAAGTACCGAACGGTCAGACCGGCCTGCCGGCAGACCGCGCGCACGGTGAGCTCGGAGGCATCCGGTTCCGACCCGAGCAGCTCGAGGCCAGCCTCCAGCAGCTGTCGCCGACGACAGGCGAGGCGATCTGCCGCATCGACGCCGCGGTACGGCCGCGCGGTGCCATTCGACGCCATGCGGACCATCTTGACACCCGTCACGCCGTGCGGACAATATCAGGAAACACACGTTCTCACATTCAGTCGACCGAGGTGGCCATGACCGTCAGCGGGCCGATAGATCACGTCGGACGGGCGATCAACGATCCGGTTCTGGCGGGTGGGAGGCGACCGCCCCGATGGATGGCCGCATCTGAGGATGCCATGCTGGGGATCGGGCTGTTGTCCGGGGCGGCCAACGTGATCATGGAACTCGCCCGGCCCGGCGTCGGCTATGGCGTGAAGGATTCTCGGGTCGAGAGCGGACGCGCGGACCGACACCCCTTCAAACGGGCGAGGACCACGATCACATATCTCGCCGTGGCCCTCGCCGGCAGCGGGACACAGAAGGCAACCTATCGTCGGGCGGTCAACAAGTCTCACGCCCAGGTGTACTCGTTGCCGGAGAGCCAGGTGTCATACAACGCCTTCGACAAGGACCTGCAGCTGTGGGTCGCGGCGTGCTTGTACAAGGGCTTCGTCGACGTCGTGCGGATCTTCGTCGGTGAGATGGACGACGAGTGGGCGGACCACCATTATCGGGAAGGTAGGAAGCTCGCCACGACGCTGCAGGTGCCCGCACAGATGTGGCCTGCGGACCGAAAGGCCTTCGACGAATACTGGCAACAGTCGCTGGATCGGGTGCACATTGACAACGCCGTCCGTGACTACCTGTATCCGATTGCCGCGGGCCGGGTCGCCGGGGCGAATCCACCCCGCTGGCTGGAAAAGCGCCTGGACCCGGTGAATCTCTTCGTCACGACCGGCCTTCTGCCGCAGCGGTTCCGCGACGAGATGAACCTGCCGTGGGACGAGGCAAAGCAGCGCCGGTTCAACCGGGTGACGGCGGCGCTGGGCAGGATCAACAACCTGCTGCCGCGCGCTGTTCGACGGTTCCCGTTCAATTGGGTGCTGATAGACCTGGATTGGCGAATTCGGACGGGACGCCCGCTGGTCTAGCGGCTTGACACCCGGTACACCCCGATATCGCCGTATAGACCCTTGAGCCGTTGTGGACCAAAGCTTTCGAAGCCAAACCAGATCCCGCCGACAGATCGCGCACTGTCCGGCTTGGCGAGCACGTCACCCGTGCCGGCCAAGTTTTCGATCCGGGCGCCCGTGTGCAGGTCTCGCTGACGCTGGGCGCCGCGGACAATCTTGCGGCCTTACGGGCGAGGTCACCGCGGATCCCGTTGCGCGACACCGCCGAAGTCGCCGTCCGCATGCTGGTCGACCACCTCAGCGAGACCGGCTGGAATGTCGTGGTCACCAACGCCGTCGATGCGCCGATCCATGGCATGACGAAGGAGACCAGGTGAGGGATGCGCGACGCGTCAGGGTATGTGACCGCCTGCCGCGTCGCGGTCGATGCTCGGCTGACGAGCACCCTCACCAAGCTGTGGTCCGATTCGGCGCCGGAGATCTGGACCGCACTTGAATTCGGGGGGACCACCCGAAATCGGACCATCGCGGTGCTCTGCGCCATTCGCGGCGGTGAACGACCGGGGCCAAAGCGTCACTGCCGGGTCTCTCGCCGCTGCGCGCATGGTACGGACCTCCGTCGACGCCCTGTACCCGCTGTCGGTGGATCGGCTGGACACCGCGCCCGGCCCAATTGCACCAGGCCGGTCACGTCCCGGCTCGCCGCGGCTCAGGTGAGCATGAAGTCGTGCAGGAACCGGGTCATGCGCCGCAGGTAATCCGGCTGGCTGACGTGCAGGATGTGGTTTCCGGGAAACCAGTGGAAGGCGCAGCGGTCCCAGTGTTCCCACAGCAGCTCGGCCTGTTCGGGAGGCGCCAACCGGTCGCCGAGACCGGCGATGATCAGGCGCCGGTCCCGTGGTACCAGCGGCCGATAGTTCAGTGGTGAGGAGTACCTCGTCGCGGCGCGGCTCAGCTCCGTGTCCGTGCCGGAGAGCGCCTCTCGCAACGCCACCACCTTGTTGGCGGGGAACCATTCGTCGACCGTCCTGTCCGGCGTGACGACCGGCACGTTGGGAATGACTGCCTGAATCCTCTCGTCGACGCTGGCGATCAGCGCAGACGTGTAGCCGCCCAACGACATGCCGGTCAGCGCGATCCGGTCGACACCGGTGAACTCGAGATAGTCGATGAGCGAACGGAAGTCGTGTACCGCCTGCGCCATCGCCTCGGCGAATCCGGCGAAGCCGTGCGCAAAGTAGCCGTAACCACTGAACAGGGAATCCTTTTCGGCGCGGCCACCGTGGAAGGGCAGCGTGTACAGCATGATGTCGTAGCCGGAGCGGTAGAACCACGGCAGCGAGAAGAACAATCCGTTGAACAGGTATGCCGACCCCATGAAGCCGTGAATCAGGCACAGCGTGGGGCGTGGCCCGTCGCCGTGGCGCCAATGCTGGGCGTGGACGACGTTGTTGCGCGCGTATCCCCGGCACTGCTCCCGCAGCGCTGGGTTCACCGCCTCGAAGCTGCTGTTGAACCGGATGTTGTGCACGTTGCCCTTGGCGATCCACTCGGCGACGGGGTTCGCCGGCCGTGAGGACACCCGGGGCACCGACGTCGGCGCCGGGAACGCGAGCGAAGTGTCGCGAGCGCTCGCCAACTCTGCGTAGAAGCGCAGGTGATCATGCTCCGCGCGGGACCAGGAGCGCCGCAGCGCTCCGACCACCGTCGGCAGCATGGTGGCACTCAGCAGCGACGCGATGGCGGTGCGCAGCGCGATGTCGGCGACGGCCTACGAGTCGACGATCGCGCGCTGGCGAAGCGTCAGGTCGATGCGGCGCGGCAGCCCGCGGGCACCGGCGTCGGCGCCGGCAACGTCGGGGACGGGGATCGGCGGATCGACTGGGGCACCGTCGGTATCCACGCCCGCATCGTAACCCGACCTGTGCGCGCCGTTACGTCAACCGATAGACCGTCGAATTGCCAACGGTGGTGCTGGGATAGTGTGCGGCGACCCAGTCGGCGATCTCCCTGGTGTGCGATGCGAAGTGATTCTCCGAACGGATGACCTCACCGTGGGCGCCGGGCCCGAGCGCGCCGTGTCCGCCCTCGACGTAATAGGCGATCTTGCCGGCATGCACGTCGTCGATGAACTGCCGCAGGGTCGGCACGGGGTCGCCGCTCCAACCACCGACAGCCATCACCGAAGTGCCCGACGCGAGCTCCAACGCCGCCGCAGACTGCGAGCCGTTCGTCGCCGCAGCCCACGGGGTGTGCGTCGCGGCCAGCAGGCCGGCCAATTGGGTGTTGGTGCCTTCGTCGCCCATCCACGTGAGGCTTTGGATCGCGGGCCGGATGGCGGTCGGTATCGAGCCGTGGTGCGGTGTGCTGACGGTGGCGAGGGAATAGACCGCAGTACCGGCGAGGCCGGCGATTGTCCCGAGCACCACCGCGGCGACCTGCGTGTGGCGCCACATGACGCCGATGGCGCCGACCGCCGCCACCGCCACGATCAGCCAGGCGAACCACAGCGGACCAAAAGCGTTGCGGGGCAGCAGTATCACTGATGCCGCGGCTGCCAGCGCGAACATCACGGCCGCAGCGACACGACCGTCCCACCTGGACCGGGACCCAAACGCCCACACCCCGCCCATGCCGATGAGTGCGGCGAGGGCCGGTGCCAGCGCAACGGTGTAGTACGGGTGGACCACGCCGCCCATGAAGCTGAACACCAGCGCGGACAGCACGAGCCATCCGGTCCACATCGACAATGCCGCCATCTCGGCCCGACTCAACCGGCGGCGGGCAGCCAGATATGTGCCGAATACGATCACGAACAACGCGACGGCAAGCAACCAGGCGATCTCGTTGCCCATTTCCCCGGTGACCAGCCGGTGCAGACCGGTGCGCCCCCCGAACAGCGGCAGGCCGGATCCGCGGCCCCAACTGCCGAGCGCCACGCCTGGGCTGCGATGGCCCAGGATCCGGCTGATCCCGTTGTATCCGAAAGCCAGATCGAGGACGGTGTTGTCGCTCGAGCCACCGATATAGGGGCGGGCATCCGCGGGGGTGAGTTGCACCGCCAGTACCCACCACCCGGCGGTGACCACCGATCCCGCGGTGGCGGCGAGCAGGTGCAGCGCACGCCGGGGCCACGTCGTCGGCGCGAACCACAGGTAGGTGAGCGCGAAACCCGGCAGTACCAGGAATCCCTGCAACATCTTGGTCAGAAACGACGTGCCCATGACCACGCCGACCAGCACCAGCCAGCGCCATGACGCTGTTTGCACGGCCCGCGCGAGGCAATATGCGCCTGCCGTCATCAGCAGGACCAGCAGGGCATCGGGATTGTTGTAGCGGAACATGAGGGCCGCCGCGGGCGTGAGGGCCAGCACCGCGCCGGCCAGCAGGCCCGCGGCGACGCCCTGGGTGCTGTCGCTGAAACCACGTCGTACCGTGCAGAACAACACCGCAACGGCGGCGACGCCCATGAGTGCCTGCGGGGCCAACGCGGAGAGGCTGTTCACTCCGAACAGCCGCATCGACAGCCCGGTCAGCCAGAGCGAAGCGGGCGGTTTGTCGACGGTGATGAAATTGTGCGCGTCGAGTGACCCGAAGAACCACGACGACCAGTTCTGCGAGCCCGCCTGAGCCGCAGCGGCGTAGAAGGAATTGCCGTAACCGCTGGCCGACAGGTTCCACAGGTAGAGGACCGCGGTCAAGACAAGCAGCACCGTCAGCGCCCAACGCGGCCACGCGGCGCGACGCCCGCCCGGATCGGTGCCGGCCGTGGCAGGCAACTCGACAAGGGCGGTCACGTTGCCACCGTGCAGGTTGATGCTGGGCCGGGGACTGTGCCGCTGCTGCGAACCTCCTGAGAGTCCGGTGCCGCCGGTGATGATGCGACACTGGCGTCATGTGGAACCCCGACGTCTATCTGACCTTCGCCGATCACCGCGGCCGACCGTTCTACGAGTTGGTGGCGCGGGTGGCCGCCGAAGCGCCCCGCCGAGTGGTCGACCTGGGCTGCGGGCCGGGCAACCTCACCGCCACCTTGGCTCAGCGATGGCCGGCGGCCGTCATCGAGGCGTGGGACAGCTCACCGGAGATGGAAATCTGTCGAATCCGCGCGCGAGCGTGGGGTCGACGCCAAGGTCGGCGACGTGCGCGAGTGGCAGCCTGAGCCCGATACCGACGTCGTCGTGACCAACGCCGCCCTGCAGTGGGTGCCCGAGCACCCCAAACTGCTGGTGCGTTGGGCGGGCCAGCTGACCGCGGGTTCGTGGATCGCCATGCAGGTGCCAGGCAACTTCGACGCTCCGTCCCATCAGGCCGTGCGCGAACTCGCCAGACGCGAAAACTGGTCAGAGCCGTTGCAGGACTTCCCGTTCCGGGAGGGGCAGGTGGAATCCCCCTCGGGATACGCCGACCTCCTCACCGACGCCGGCTGCACGGTGGATGCGTGGGAGACCACCTACATCCACGAGTTGGAGGGTGAGAATCCGGTGCTGGAGTGGATCACCGGAACCGCGTTACGGCCGGTGAAGAGCCTGCTCACCGAACCGCAGTGGCAACAGTTCCGCCTCGAGCTGATCCCGCTTCTGGACGCCGCCTATCCGCGCCGACCCGATGGCAAGACCTACTTCCCGTTCCGCCGGATTTTTCTTGTGGCACAGGTGAATTAGGCGGAGCGTCGCTTGTTGAGCAGATCGATCACCCGGGCGACGAGATCGTCGATGTCGGCGCCGGTGGTGTCCAGCACCAGGTCGGGGTTCTCGGGCGCCTCGTAGGGTGCGTCGACGCCGGTGAGGCCCTTCAGTTCGCCGGACCGCGCCCGCGCATACAGCCCCTTCGGGTCGCGCCTCTCGCACTCGTCGCGGGGTGTGGCCACGTGTACCTCGATGAATGGCAACCTGGCCGCGTCGTTGAGGGCCCGGGCGATCTCCCGATCGGATTTCAGCGGAGACACCAGCGAGGCCAATGCGACCACGCCCGCGTCGGCGAAGAGCCGGGTGAGGTGTCCGACGCGCCGGATGTTCTCGGCCCGGTCTCCGGCCGAGAACCCTAGATCGTCGGAGAGCCCGTGCCGGATGTTGTCGCCGTCGAGCAGGTAAGCCACGTCTCCGGACTCCACGAGCGCCCGCTCCACCGCCACCGCGACCGTTGACTTGCCGGACGCCGGGAGCCCCGTGAACCAGATCGTGGCGCCGCGCTGACCGGTCGCGGCGAAGCGGTAACCGCGGTCCAGCGACGACGGGTGCCAGCGGATGTCGTTGCGGGTCTGCACACCCGGTTTCACCTCACGTGGCTCGATGATGGTGCCTGCACCGACGGTGTCGTTGGTGGTCTCGTTGATCAGGATGAACGCACCGCTGTCACGGTTGTCGGCGTAGGAGTCGGCGACGACCACCGAACTGGTCCGCAGCGTCACCTCGCCGATGTCGTTGAGGACCAACTCGACTGGGTTGTCGAGCTCATCGAGGGTTTCGGGGTCCAGGCGGGAGTGCAGCGCCTGGACGGTGGCCCGCACGGTTCTGGCGCCCTGTTTGAGGGCGAGCCGGTCGCCGGCGCGCAACGGGCTGTCGACGAACCAGCACACCGTGGCGTCGAGTTCGCGGGCGGACACCGGCAGGCTCGCCGCGTCGGTGCCACTGACGAAGACGTCACCGCGGCCCACGTCGATGTCGTCGGCGAGTTCAATCGAAACCGACAGCGGCGCAACCGCGGTCGTGCGGTCGTCGTCGAGGGTGTCCAGTGCGGTCACGACCGATGTGGTGCCGGACGGCAGGCTGACCACCGGATCGCCGACGCGCAGGGTACCGGCCGACAGCCGGCCGGTGTAACGGCGGCGCTGCTGCGCGGTCGGTCGGGACACCCACTGCACCGGAAGCCGAAGCTTGCCCGGTACGGGTTGTGGTGCCGACAGCTCGACGTTCTCCAGGTAGTCCAGCAGGGTGGGGCCGTCATACCAGGGCGTGCGGTCGGATGGGTGAACGACGTTGTCTCCGTGCTTGGCCGCGATCGGGATGACGGTGATGTCGACACCGCCGAGACGTGCGGCCACCTGATGCAACTCCTCGGTGACCTCGGCGAACCGCGCCTGGTCGAAATCGACCAGATCGATCTTGTTCACTGTGGCGACGAAATGCTTCATGCCCAACAGCTTTGCGATCCGCGCATGCCTGTTGGTCTGGCGAAGCACCCCGGCGCGAGCGTCGACCAGCAGCACCGCCACATGGGCGTTGGACGCACCGGTGAACGTGTTGCGGGTGTAGCGCTCATGTCCGGGTGTGTCGGCCAGGATGTAACTGCGGCGCTCGGTGGAGAAGAAGCGATAGGCCACGTCGATGGTGATCCCCTGCTCCCGCTCCGCGCGCAGACCGTCGGACAGCGCGGCAAGATCGGCGACGCCTTCGTCGTCCGTCACCGCCTCCAGATGGTCTAGGGGGAGGCTGTCGGTGTCGTGGAGCAGTCGGCCGATCAGCGTGCTCTTGCCGTCGTCGACGGAGCCCGCCGTGGTGATCCGTAGCAGTTGACGGGTCTCGGTCATCAGAAATACCCCTCGCGCTTGCGGTCTTCCATGGCGGCGGCCGAGGTGCGGTCGTCAGCCCGCGTCTCGCCCCGCTCGGACACGGTGGCCGCGGAGACCTCGGCGATCACCCGTTCGATGTCGGTAGCGGTGGACCGCACCGCGCCGGTGATGGTGAGGTCGCCGACGGTGCGGTAGCGCACCCATTCGACCGATGCGGTCTCGCCGTCGGTTGGTCCGGCGTATTCGGACACTGCGAGCAGGATCCCGTCGCGTTCGAACACCTCGCGTTCGTGGGCGAAGTAGATCGACGGCAGCTCGAGGTGCTCCAGTTCGATGTAGCGCCACACGTCCAGTTCGGTCCAGTTGCTGAGCGGGAAGACCCGGACCTGTTCGCCCCTCTTGATCCGGCCGTTGTACAGAGACCATGGCTCCGGGCGCTGGGCGCGAGGGTCCCACTGCCCGAACTCGTCTCGGAAGGACAGGATGCGTTCTTTCGCCCGGGCGCGTTCCTCGTCACGGCGCGCACCGCCGAACGCCGCGTCGAAACCTCCGGTCTCCAGTGCGTCCAGCAGAGTGCGGGTCTGCTGCCGGTTGCGGGAGGCGCCGGGTCCCGGGTCGGGCACCCGGCCGCTGTCGATGGATTCCTGGACTGCGGCGACGATCAGCCTGTGGCCCTCGCCTGTCACGCGGCGGTCGCGGAACTCGATGACCTCGTCGAAGTTGTGCCCGGTGTCGACGTGCATCACCGGGAAGGGCAACGGGATGGGCCGAAAAGCTTTCTCTGCCAGGCGCAGAAGGACGATCGAGTCTTTGCCCGCCGAGAAGAGCAGCACGGGTCGCTCGAGTTCGGCGACCACTTCCCGGATGATGTGCACGGCCTCGGCCTCGAGGAGGCGCAACTCGTCGACGTGCAGCGTGTCGCTGGTGGTGTGGATCATGTCGGTAGCCCGTCTCGTTCCGCGTCGACCCGGTAGCGGTCTGCCCATTCATCGGAGCGTTGATCGGCCTGACGTTCGAGCACCGGCGAGGGTGCCAGTCCCGGGTCCTGACCGAGCGCCTCGAGCACGGCGCCCACGATCTCGGTGAGGTTACGCCAGAGCACCGGGTAGGAGACCTCGATGTGTTCGACACTCTCCTCGTCGAACCAACCGCGCCAGCCCTTCTCCTGTTCGCGCAGCATCGTGACGACATGGGCGATGGCGGCTGCGTTGTACTCGGCACGGGAGTCACGCGCCGGATCGGGTCGGCCGCGCCAGACGCGGGTCTGAACGGCTCGCCAGAACGAAACCGCCTGGGAGACCACGTCGGGGCGGTAGACGTGGATCAACACCGGATCGCTTCCGATGACGTCGCGGATCGCCGAGAGCAGCCCGTGCCCGGAGCGGTCCGCCAGACCCTGTGCGCGCTGCAGTAACAACGGGGTCTGGTTCCACATCAGCTTGCCGCCCCAGATGCCGTTGGGTGTCCGGCCCACCGTGCGGATGTAGTCGCGCCAGATCTCCGGCGGTGCGAGGTCGGGCTTGCCCTCGTCGAGTGGGTCGAGCAGTCGCAGGATCGATGGGTCGTCGACACCGTGGAACCATTGCCGCGGCTGCGGCGACTGGCTCGTGGTCGGCAGATACTGGAAGAACTCGCCGGGCTCACCCGCAACCCCGGTCGCCCGCAGCGATTCGACGAGCAGGGTGCTGCCGCTGCGTTGCGACGCAAGCACCAGATATGCCGTCGGGTGGGCTGACATGCGCGTGAGCCTAACGGCAATCAAAAGTCGCGGCAGCCCCAAGGAATTTGGGTCTTGCTGAATATAACTATTGCGCAGGGGTGCTGGTCGGTTCGTCCTCGATGCCGCGTTCCGCCGCGATCGCCGAACGGCTGGTCACCTGTGCGCCATGGATTTGCAGATATGTCTCGGTATAACGCTCCGAAATTCTGGTGCCGGCGAATTCGGACGGTATCACGTCATTGGTTTTCTGGCGCCAGTCGTTCAACAGCAGCGAGAGGTCGTTGGCGATCACCTCCGCCTTGTCCGTGGCGCCCGGTCCCAGCAGGTTGTGTGACTCGGTGGGGTCCTCGACGAGGTCGTAGAGTTCACGCTGGGGGCGTTCCCCCAGCACCAGCGGGGCCATGGTCCGGCCCGGCGCGCTCTCAGCAATGTCCCACGGCAGATCGAGCATCGGCCGCGCCGCGTAATTCTCGATGTAGCTGTATTCCTTCGTCCGAATGGCGCGTATTGGATCAAAAGAATCGTGGTATGTCTTTGTGGTGTAGACCTCGGAGCGCGCTATCGCATTCTCGACCGGTGCGGCCAGCAAATTGCGGGCATGGGAGACACCGTCGACTTCCGCGGGAATGTCGACAGCGAGGACTTCGAGGAGCGTCGGCAGAAGGTCGACGCCGCTGAACAGTTCGTCGTAGACCCGCGGCGGCAAGGCGGAATCCAGCGGCGGGCGAACGATCATCGCGATTCCGGTGCCCGCGTCGTAGAGGGTGGACTTCGCCCGGGGCAGTGCCGGGCCATGGTCGGTCATGAAGACGACCCAGGTGTTGCGGTCCAGGCCGGTCTCGGCGAGGGTGTCGAGCAGTCGTCCGACGGCGGCGTCGGCGACCGAGATGGACCCGTAGAACTCGGCAAGATCCTGACGGACGTCGCCGGTGTCGGGCAGGTAGTCGGGCACAAGGACGTCGTCGGCATTCGCGGGTTCGTAGCGATCGCGCGGGTAGGGCCGGTGTGTCTCGAAGAATCCCGCGGTGAGAAGGAACGGGTCACTCGGCGGATCGCTCAGCCAGCGGTTGGCGTGTTCGACGACGTACTCGCAGTACGAGTTGGACACGTCGAATTCGTCGAAGCCAAGCGTGGACGGGTACGACGTCTCGTGCTGCATACCGAATAGTGCGGTGTGCCAGCCTGATTCGGACAGTACCCGGGGTAGCGTGCGGACTCCGGTGCGGTATTCCCAGCCGTGGTGGGCGAGTCCGACCAGGCCGTTGCTCTGGGGGTAGCGGCCGGTGAACAGCGAGCCGCGCGACGGCGAGCACAGGGGCGCGGTGGCATGCGCGCGGGTGAACAGGATGCCTTCGGCCGCGAGCCGATCCAGCCGGGGGCTGAAGACGTCTTCATGGCCGTACACGCCGAGATAGCGGCCGAGGTCATGCCAGTGCACGATCAGCAGGTTGTCTCGTCGCGGCTCGGTCACTTCGCTTCACTCCTGGGGTCTTCCGGGGTACTTGGTCGGCCGCCGCAGACAAGAGCCGCGCTGACGTGCGTCTCGCTGTTCGAACTCCATGCGGCCATTGCCTTTTGCGCCGCTACGGGTGGTACGGCACTCCGACGGCGCGGAACACGTACTCCGGGGGCACGTCGAACGCCAACGAGCGCCGGGGCAGGCGCATCAGGACTTCCTCGGGGATGGCGTCCTTGTAGTGCAGCGACAGATGACCGGTGCACCGCGGATCCACGTCGGCGACTTGCACATCGAGTACCAGGCCCGTCGCCGAAATTTCACCCTTGACGGCACCCTGCTGCGACGCATCCCATCGTTGGTCGATGGTCCGTCCCGCCAACTTCGGCACGACGGACATGGTGGCGAGCACCCTCTGGTTGGTGAGAACCAACGATCCGACGTAGCTCGTGATGCTTCCCGCCGACCGCTTGCCGGGCACCTTCCCGGTGAACCGGCGCGTGACGGCGATGTACTCGGCGATGTGCAAAATGCCCTCGGCTTCGAGCTCGGCGCGCATCTGGTCGGGCAGCTTGCCGATGCGGAACAGCTTGCGCAGAAACACAGCCATGGCCAGTCACCATAACGGCCCGAAGTTACAGGTGGTACAGGTTGGAGGATGACACCGCCGAAGAGCTGGCTGATCGGCTCGGCGCTGTCTGCGGTCGCGATTTACGCACTGATGTGGATCGGCTACACGCAAGGCTGGAACTGGCTGAACACCATCGACTCCTCGGCACTCGATGCATTCCATCGCCACGGCGTCGACCACCCCGGCTGGGTGATCGCATGGAATGTGTTCTGTACCGCCTTCGGCCCGACCGCCTTCCGCCTCGCGAGTCTGGTGATCATCGTCATCGCGCTGGTCCGGCGCAACCTGCGGCTCGCGATGTTCCTCGTGATCAGCGTCGAGCTGAGCGGACTGATCACCGAGATCGCCAAAGCGATCGCCAACCGACCCCGTCCCGAGACGGCGATGGTCTTCGCATTGTCGACCTCTTTTCCGTCCGGTCACGCACTCGGGGTGATGGTCGGCGTCCTGGCCCTTCTCACCGTCGTACTGCCGCTCGTGCGCCAAACCCGATGGCCGTGGATCGTCGCGCTGGGGCTAGTGGTCGTGATCGCGGTCGGCGTCGGCAGGGTTGTGCTGAATGTCCATTATCCGTCCGACGTACTGGCCGGCTGGGCGCTGGGTTACGCCTACTTCGCCGGCTGCCTGCTGTTGGTGCCCCCCACGCGTCCCGTCACGGAAGCGGACGAAATACCGGAAGCGCCCGGTATCGCACGCTGAATTTCGCCTTGGTCAACTCCGTCCCGACCTCGCCGTCGTGGGCGAGCACGGTCGGACCGTCGACCGATGTGAACTCGAATTCCGGGACCCGCATCTCGTGATAGAGCGGACTGCGGGTCAGTCGGCCGAGGAGCAGACCGACCAGAATCCGCACCTTGCTCAGCCGGCGCCCGGTTTCGAGGATGCGGACGTCCATCAGGCCGTCGTCCATCCGGTGCCTCCGCGACGGTGCGAACCCCGACGGCAGGTAGGTGGAGTTACCGAGGAAGAACAGCGACGTCTGCAAGTTGTGGTTGTCGTACTCGATGCGCACCGGAGCCTCGCGGCGCAGCGTATGGAACATCGCATAGATGCCCGCCAGGGGCTTACCGATCCGGCGTTCGAGTTTCTCCCGCGTCCGCACGAACGCCGGATACGCGCCGATGCTGGCGGTGTTGATCACCAGCCGCTCGTCGTTCAAGCACACGAGGTCGACGCAGGAGACGCTGCCGCGGCGAATAGCGTCGACCGTTTTCGCCACGGTGTCGCAGCCGATGTCCTTGGCGAAGTGGTTGAACGTGCCGCCGGCAAAAACCGCAAGCGGAACACCGGCCTCGACGGCGATCCCCGCGGCACACGACACCGTCCCGTCCCCGCCGCCGACGGCCAGCACCTCCGCGCGCTCGCTGGCCGAGCGCAGCACCTGCTCGAGATCGTCGCCCTCGTCGAGCAGGACGATCTCCGCCTGCGGCAGCGCGTCGCGGACCTCGTCGACCACGCGGGCGCCCGTGCCGCCACCCGAGTTGGGATTGATCACCAGCACCACACCGGTGCCGTCCGGACGCTCCGGTGTGTCGATCCGCAACGGGTCGGCCGTGGGCAACTTTGTTTCGACGACGGGCGGCACCACGCGGGCACCGATCACCGCGATCGCGGCACCGATGCCGAACCCCGCGAGCACATCGCCCGGGTAATGGGCGCCCGTGGCGATACGCGACATGCCGACCAGGCCGGCCAGCAGAGCCAGTCCCAGGCCGGCCGGCGGGTTCTCCAGGCCCACTCCCACTGCGAATGCGGCTGCGCTGGCCGAGTGACCCGACGGCAGCGAGTTCGATGTCGGAGTGCGCCGACCGCGCCGGGCCAGCGGCACCACGAGCTTGTTGGGCCGCGGCCGCTTCCAGGTCTGCTTGGCCACCTGATTGGTGAAGAGGCTGGTCACGGCGAGACTCGCCACGCCGCGGAGGGCGCCGCGCTGTGTCGCGTTGTGGCGCGTCGCCACCAGCGCCCCCGCGATCGCCAACCACAGCTTCGAATGATCCGCGGCCGACGTCAGCCGCGGCATCACGGCATCGAGCAGCGGGCTGGGCGACTCCGCGACGGCCTCGAACACCTCGCGGTCCAGCGTGCCCAGACCCTGGCCGATCTGCCGGACCCCGATCCAGCGCCGTCCCATGTCCAGCAATTCCATGTGGCCAACCTAGGTCATCGAGGATGGCTCGCCGACCCCGGAGAGGAGACCGGGTCGGCCCGACCATGTGCGACCATGGTCGCGTGCGCCATTGGCGGGGAGGTCTAGGTGCGGCGATGGTGTCGTTCGTGCTGGCAGCGGTCGCCGCACCGGCCGCGGCCGCCGACTACGTACCGTGGTTCGCCCCGAAAGTCGGCAACGCCACCCAGGTGATTTCCGTTGTGGGAGCCGCCGGTTCCAAGGCGACCCTGGACGTTTTTCAGCGCACCGCCGCCGGATGGCAATCCATTCGCGTCGGGATCCCCGCCTTCATCGGCTCCAACGGCATGGCGCCCGAGACCCACGACGGCCAGGCGAAAACCCCGATGGGCATCTTCACGCTCGACTTCGCCTTCGGTACCGCCCCGAATCCCGGGGGCGGTCTGCAGTACGTCCAGGTCGATTCCGACCACTGGTGGGACGGCGATATGAAAAGCGCGACCTACAACACGATGCAGGTGTGCAAGAAGAATCAGTGTCCATTCGACACCGATCCAGCCAGCGGCACCGAGAACCTCAAGATCCCGCAATACGTGCACGCGGTGGTGATGGGTGTCAACAAGGCGCGCGTTCCCGGCAACGGTGGCGCGTTCTTCCTGCATGCCACCGACGGCGGACCGACCGCCGGCTGTGTGGCCATCGATGACGGCACCCTCGTCGAGATCATGCGCTGGCTCCAGCCGGGCGCACTCATCGCGATCACCAAATAGTGCTCAAATATTCAGCGCCTTACCGGGATTCACCTTGAAGCCGGTGATGTTCTCGGTGGACATGTTCACCTCGTAGGTGCGCTGGTAACCGGTCGCGCTGATCCGCCAGCCGTCGGCGGTGCGCCGGTAGCGGTCGTTGTAGAAAGCCGCGCCGTAGAGCATGAAATTGAAATCGGGCACGATCACCCGGTCCTGCAGATACCAGACGCCGGTGGCCTCGTCGCCGTCGACGTCGATCTCGGGGTGGGTCACCCGGTGCTCGGTCAGCACATTGGCGGGCATCGACTCACGCATGAACTCGACCAACGTGTCGCGATCGGTGAAGTGGTGCTCTTCGCCTAGTGAGCTCCCGTAGTCACCGACGATGTCCTCGGTCAGGGTTTCGGCGAAGTCGTCCCAGTGCTTGGTGTCGAGCGCGCGCAGGTACCGGTATTTCACTCGCTGGATCTCGTCGATGTCACTCATGACCGACATTGCAACACAGCTGGTCCGGCAGGAATTGCTCGACCTGGCTTCTGTCGTGGTTACCGCTGCGGCACCGGTTGCTGTGTCCCACATCTGACAGTCCGTGGAAGGCGCTGGCCATACGCACCAAAAACGTGCTGGCGGAACGCTGTTCGTCGTGCGTTGTTACGGAGTGTCTAACGGCCGTCGCGGCGCCGGGCGGCTATCGTGTGCACCGTTATGAGCGACCCGCTGGGGTTGTCGATCGGGACGACCAACCTGGTCGCAGCCCGTCTCGGTAATCAACCGATGACACGGCGTTCGGTGTTGACCCTGTTCAACCACACCGCGCCGGAAGTCGGCATGCCGTCACCACACACCGACGGCATCGTGCTGGGCGGGTTCGTCGAGCGCGTCGGCGATCCGGTGCCCATGGTGGCCGCCGACGGTTCCTCCTACCCCGCTGAACGACTGCTGGCCGACGCTCTCGAGGGCATGTGTCTCGCAGCGGGCGGTGAACCGCCCGCCGAGATCGTGATCGCCGTACCCGCGCACTGGGGGCCGGCCACCCAGTTCGCCCTCCGCGAGGAGCTGCGGACCAGCCCGACGCTGGCTCCCACCGGCGCGCCGCCCCGACTGGTCGGCGACGCCGTCGCCGCACTCACCGCGCTGCAGCGCGATCCTGGCCTCTCGTCGCAGGGGGTGGTGGCGCTCCTCGATTTCGGCGGCAGCGGCACGAGCATCACCCTGGCCGACGCCGCATCGGCGTTCGAACCGATCGACGAGACCACCCGCCACATCGAATTCTCCGGCGATCAGATCGACCAGGTTCTGCTCAGTCACGTGCTGGAGGGCCTTGCCAATGCGGGCGAACTCGATCCGGCCGGAACCGCCGCCGTCGGATCGCTCACCCGGTTACGTGAGGAGTGCCGTCACGCCAAGGAGAGGCTCTCGGCCGACACCGTCACCGAACTGATCGCCGAGCTACCCGGTACGCGGGCCGGTATTCGGGTGACGCGCGGCGAACTGGAGGACATGATCGCCCAGCCGCTGGCAGGTGTGCTGGCCGCGCTGGAAAATGCGCTGGAACGCAACAGGATCAGCTGGTCGGCGGTATCCGCGGTGGTCACCGTCGGCGGTGGAGCCAGCATCCCGCTGATCACGCAGAAGCTGTCCGAGCAGTCACAAGCGCCGGTGGTGACGACACCGCAGCCCGCGCTGGACGCCGCGACGGGCGCAGCCCTGCTCGCCTCGTACGGTTCGAGCGCCGATGCCGAGACCGGGTTGGCCCCCGTGCCGGCAACCGAAAACTCAACGTCCGCTGGCGGGTCCGATTCATCGACGTTCCGCGCGTTGGCGTGGTCGCAGGACGACGACGCCTCGGGCGAGCCGGTCCCGTACGTCGGTGACGACCTCTACGACACCGTTGGCACCGCCGCCCGTCCGCCAGTCCAGTACGTGCCTCCGACCGAGCTGATCGAGGCGGTCCGTCCCTGGCACCGTTTGCCGCAGTTGATATTCGGGATCGCGGCCGCGCTCGCGCTGATCGCCGTAGGCGGTGTCGCCATTGCGCTGACGAGCGCCACCGACAGTTCCGACACCAAACAGGCGCCCAAATCTGTGACGTCGGCAGCGCCGCCACCCCCGAGCACCGAGCCGCCCGCGGCTCCGCGCGTCGAAACCGTCACGGTCACCAGCGAGCCGCCGCCGCCACCGCCGCCCACGACGACGCAGCCTCCACCTCCGCCGCCGCCGACGACAACGTGGGTCACCACCACACAACCCACCACGGCGACGCCGACCACGACGACCACCACCACGACGACGACAACCACAACGACAACAACCACAACGACACCCACGACCACGACGACCACCACGACGCCTCCGACGACCGCGATGACGACGACGTTCATCACCGTGCCGTTCGTCCCGGTGCCGATTCCGATTCAGGTGCCGCAGACCCAGGTGCCGCAGAATCCCTATCCGCAGAATCCCTATCCGCCGAATCCGTTCGCGCCCAATCCGTTCGCGCCGAATCCGTATCAGCAGTTGCAGCCGCAGCAGCTGCCGTAGCGACGGTTCTGCTACACCGGCTGTGCGACGTTGCGCGGATGGTGGCACGCCGCGACATGACCGGAATCATGTTCCGTCAGAGCGGGTTCGTCATCGGTGCACACATCGGTGGCCCATGGGCACCGGGTGTGGAAGCTGCATCCCGGCGGTGGATCGATGGGGCTCGGCACGTCTCCTTCCAGCACCAGCCGGTCACGCTCGGCGTTGCGCCTCGGATCGGGGATCGGCACGGCCGACAACAGCGCCGTCGTATACGGGTGATGCGGCTGCTCGTAGAGCGGGTCGGTGCTGGAGTCCTCGACAACTTTACCGAGATACATCACCGCCACCCGGTCGGATACGTGCCGCACGACGCCGAGGTCATGGGCGACGAACAGATACGACAGGCCGAACTCGTCCTGTAATTCCTTGAGCAGGTTGATGATCTGAGCCTGCACTGATACGTCGAGCGCCGATACCGGCTCGTCGGCGACAATCAGCTTGGGTTGCAGCGCCAGGGCCCGTGCGATGCCGATGCGCTGCCGTTGCCCGCCGGAGAACTCGTGGGGGAAGCGGTTGTAATGCTCGGGGCGCAGCCCCACGCGGTCGAGCAGGTCCTGCACTCGACGCTTGACGTCGGACCCTTTCGCCAGCCCGTACAGTTCCATCGGGTCACCGACGATCTGACCGACGCGTTTGCGCGGATTGAGCGAGGCGTAGGGGTCCTGGAAGATCATCTGCATATCGCGGCGGACCGGACGCAGGTCGCGTCGCGACAGGCCAACCAGTTCCTTCCCACGGAACCGGACCGAACCCGATGTGGGTGCGGTGAGTTGGAGTATCGCTCGGCACAACGTCGACTTGCCGCATCCGGATTCGCCGACCAACCCCAGCGTCTCGCCCTCATTCAGGCTGAGGCTGACTCCATCGACGGCGCGCACGCGCGCCACCTCCCGGTCGACCACCAGCCCCGACTTGATGGGAAAATGCTTCACCAGATCAGTCACCTCGAGCAGAGGTTCACCGGTTGACACGGTTCACCTCCCGCTTCTCGGCGGGTTCCAGCCAGCACCGGTCGAGATGGCCGTCACCGGCACGAGCCTCGAGGGGCGGCATCGTGTCACACTTGTCGAACGTGTGCGGGCAGCGGGCGGCGAAGCGACAGCCCGCCGGCGGATCGAGCAGCGACGGTGGCGCACCCGAGATCTGGTTGAGCTTGCCGGCGCGCGGCTCATCAAGTCGCGCAAGCGATCCGAGCAGCCCGGCGGTGTAGGGATGCTGGGGATCGTAGAAGATCTCGTCGACTGTGCCGTCCTCGACGATCTGTCCGGCGTACATCACGACCACACGGCCGGCCACCTCGGCGACCACACCGAGATCGTGGGTGATCAATACGACCGCGAGATTGCGCTCGAGGTTGAGTTTCTCGATCAGCCGCAGGATCTGGGCCTGCACCGTCACGTCCAACGCTGTGGTGGGTTCATCCGCGATGAGCAGTTCGGGCTCGAGCGCCAGCGCCATCGCGATCATCACCCGCTGACGCATACCGCCCGAGAACTCGTGCGGATAACTGCGTATCCGCCTCTCGGGGTTCGGGATGCCGACCGTGCGCAGTAATTCGACGGCACGAGAACGGGCCTCGGCCTTGGAGACCTCGCGGTGGGCCCGGATCATTTCGACGATCTGGTCGCCGATGCGGTACACCGGGTTCAGCGACGACATCGGATCCTGGAAGATCATCGCGATCTGTTCACCCCGGACACCGCGCAATCCCTGGTCATCGAGCTTGGTCAGGTCACGGTCCTCGAAGTCGACGGCACCTTCGATCGTGGCGTTCGACGATCGGGTCAACCCGATGATGGTCTGCGCCGTCACGCTTTTGCCGCAACCGGATTCGCCGACGATGGCCAGAATCTCGCCGGGTGCCAGATCGAAGGACACCCCGTCGACCGCCTTGACCACGCCGTCGTCTGTGGCGAAGCGCACCCGTAGGTCGCTCACCGACAACAGTGGACTCATGCAGGTGCCGCCTCTCCCAGCCGGATCCGCGGATCGAGATATGCGTAAAGGGTGTCGACGATCGTGTTGAACAGCACGATGAAGAACGCTCCGAACATGGTCACGCCCATCAGGGGCGGGAGGTCGAGGCTGCCGATGGCTCGGCCCGCGTACAAGCCGACGCCGTTGATGTTGAACACGGTTTCGGTGAGGATCGCGCCACCGCCGACGACGGCACCGAAGTCCAGCCCGAACAGCGTGATGATCGGAATCATGGAATTGCGGAGCACGTGGCGGATGCGCACCTGCCGTTCGCTGACTCCCTTTGCGCGAGCGGTGCGTACGTAATCCTCGTTCATGACGTCGAGCATGTTAGAGCGCAGCACCCGGCTGTAGAAGCCGACGTAGAGCACGGCGAGCGTCAGCCAGGGCAGGATCAGGTGCGATGCCCACCGCAACGGATCCTGCGTCAGTGGGACGTAACTGCTTGTCGGGAACAACTCGATTTTGAAGGTGAAGAAGTAGAGCAGGATCGCCGCCAGCCAGAACACCGGCATCGAAATACCCACCAGTGACAGGATTGTCAGGGCCCGGTCGGTGAACCTGCCGGCATGGACGGCGCTCATGTAGCCGAACACGACCGCGAGCACCATCCACAGGACGCCGGCGCCGATGGTGAGCGACAGCGTGGCGGGCAGACCGCGCCAGATCTGCTCGGTGACGTTCTGGGCACTCGCGTACGAGGTGAGCTGCCCGGTGAAGATCTTCTTCATCAGGGTCAGGTATTGCACCGGCAGGGGCTGGTCGAGCCCGAGATCTGCACTCACCCTGGCGATCAGCTCGGGGTTGGCGTTCTTGCCGGCGATCCGGACCGCCGGGTTCGAGTTCGGAATGACGTTGAAGATGAGGAAGACGATCACCGAGATGGCGAACAGCACGGCCACCATCCCGGTTACCCGTCGGGCGATGAATCGGGTCATGTCGTCAGTGCTCCAACCGGATCTTGGCGCGCGGATCAAGCGCATCGCGAAGGCCGTCGCCGAACACGTTGAGCGACAACACGGTGAGCACGATCATCAGCCCGGGAACGATGGTCAGATGCGGTGCGGTGTAGATGGTCTGGTAGCCGTCGGCGATCATCGTGCCCCACGACGCGCTCGGCGGCCGCACACCTGCCCCGAGAAAGGACAGCGCCGACTCCAGAAGCATGTCGTTGGCGATGTTGAGCGTGAAGAACACGATGATCGTCGACACCACGTTGGGCAGCAGTTCGGTCACCATGATCCGCAACGGGCCCTTGCCCTGGGCGACCGCGGCCTCGACGAACTCCTTCTCCCGCAACGCCAGGACCTCGCCCCGGATCGGTCTGGCCATGTAAGGCACATAGACCAGGCCGATGATCAGGATCGGGATCCAGACCGAATCACCGGCGATCGTCGTGACGCCGATGTTGAGGCCGCCGACCGCAAGTGCCGTGCCCAATGCAATCCCGAGCAGCAGCACAGGGAACGCCCACACGACGTCCATCGCCCGCGACAGTACGGCGTCGATCCAGCCACGGTAGAAGCCGCACAACATCCCTACGATCACCGCGACGACCGTCGTGATCGCCGCCGAGACGACGCCGATGAAGATCGACGTGCGGCCACCGTAGAGCAGGCGCACCATCACGTCGCGTCCGTTCTGGTCGGCGCCGAGCAGGTACTGTCCGCGCAGTCCCGGCCCGACCGGGGTGCCGTCGGGGGACACGATGTCGACCTGTTGGCCGTCGACGGTGATCTGGTCGGTGATGTGGTTGGCGTCGGGTGTGGTGTGGGCGACGTGGTCGGCCCACAGCGGAGCGCACAGACACAGCACCACGATGGCGATGAACAGCACGCCGAATGCCAACGCAACCTTGTTGCGGCGCATCCGGAGTGCGGCCAGATACCAGGGGCTGCGCCCCTGGATCAGGGCAGACGGAATCCCGGTGGGAAGCGGCGGTTCTCCCGGCGCCTCCACCTCGGTGAATGGAGCGGCCATTACTTCACGGCGAACGAGGTGAAGTCCTGGGCGAACAGCAGATGTCGATAGCTCTTGTCGAAGTCCATGCGCTCCGACAGGAAGGTCGTGTACTGCTCATTGCCGTACGGAGCCCACACCGCCTGCTCCATGTACGCCTTGTCCAAAGCGGCGTACTGCTCCTTGACGCCGCCATCGCCGAGTTGCTCGTTGCGCAGCTGGTTCATCTTGGCGTCGAGATCGGGGAGATTGACCCGGGAGTAATTGTTTCCATTGGTGGGCAGGATACTGGCCCCGTTGAGCAGCGGCCGGAAGAAGTCGTCCGGGTGCGGGAAATCCTGGAACCAGTCAGCGAAGCCGGTGTCGAGGTCGGGTGTCGACTGGTTGCCGATGGTGGTCCAGTACACGTCGCCGGCGATCACCTTCAGCGTGGCGTTGAATCCCAGCTGGGTCAGCACGTCGTGGTAGTACTCGCCGATGCGCTTGCGGTCGGGCTCGTCGTCCGTCCATACGGTGATGTTCTTGTCGGCCGGGTTGGCCTCGGCCATCAGCTGCTTGGCCTTGTTCATGTCCGGGCCGGGGTACAGCTTGAACTCCTCGTGGCCCGGCATGCCCGGTGGCAGGATCTGTTGCGACGCGTGAAGACGCCCGCCGAACACCCGGTTGAGCGCCTCGGGATCGACCGCGTAGTTGACGGCCTGGCGCACCTTGATGTCGTTGAACGGCGCCTGCTGGGTGTTCATCCAGAAGTAGTAGGTGTTGATGGAGTCCTCCATCCGGAAGCGGTCGCCGTAACGCGACTTCACCTCCGCGAGCCGGTCGGCGTCCGGCGGATCGGACATGTAGTCGACGCGGTTCTGCTCGATGTCGGTGACCTGTGCGGTATTGCTCTTGTTCTGGTTGACGGTGATCTTGTTGACGTTGGCATCCGCCACCTCGCTGGCGCCCGCGTCCTTGACGGTCTTGAACTGCGGATTGCGCTCCATGGTCAGCGTCTGCGGCGCCTGGACATGGGTTATCACGAACGGGCCGCTGGCCGGTGGCGGATTGTTGGTCGCGTCCTTGTCCAGCGCAGTCGACGGAGGCACCGGCGCGGCGAACGGCAGAGCGAGGATGTTCTCGAACGTGCCGTTGGGCTCGGTCAGCGTGATGGTGATGTCACCGGTGTTGTCGTCGGTGACGATACCGGTGATCGTTGGGGCCGTACCGTCTGCATATTCCTTTGCGCCGACGATAGGTTCGTAGAACACCGAGCCGCCGGAGTTGGCTTTGAAGAGACGCTGAATGGCATAGGTGAAGTCCGACGCCTTGATGGCTGTGCCGTCGGAGTACTTCATGTTGGGCCGCATCTTCAGCTTGTAGGTCTTGCCGTCGGGCGAGATCTCGGGCATGTCTTGGGCCAGGCCGGGGACGACCTGTGTGCCCTCTTCGCCTTTGGCGTGCTTGTAGGTGAGCAGGGGCGTGTAGACGTTGTAGAGGGTCTCCCAACCCTCGACGGTGTAGGACAGCTGCGGGTCGACGTAGTCGGGGAACGACGACATCGTGACCGTGATGTCGCCGCCACCGCCACCACCGCCGCCGCCGCCGCCCGAGGTCTCTTGCCCACCGCACGCGGCAACACCCATCGCGATCAGCGGGGTGACACACGCGATGGTCAGGACTTTGCGCAGTTTGTACATCTCGCTCCCTTTGCAGGCGCCGGGCTGATTCCCGTACAGCTTTCCCTTGTTCCGACGGCCTCGTTGAATCTTCGGGAAAATTCCTGCGTTGGCAACTCGAGACGAAAAAATTTCGGTGCTCGACCGCCATTTCAATGGGCAAGCCTGACAACATCTTTGACGGACCCGGGGGGAGTCCGAATTGTCGGCCTCGGTAGCTCGAATTGAACACCGGGCCTGCATAGGCAATCTCGAGAAATTAGCTCATATCGATTCGACCGGAAAGGCGCGGAAAAAGACGGATTCGTCAATTTTTCCGATATAGTGGCGGGCACAGAGTTAACTGTGGCATGATGGCGTCGTCATGTAACTCGTCTGTCAGACTGGTTTAGGGTCGCAAATCAGCTGGTAGCAGGCCATAAGAATGGGAATTAACATGGATTCACCACGTCTGGCTCGCCGCCTCAGTGCCGTTGCCGGCGGTCTTGCGATCGTCGGAATGGTCAGCTTCACTGCGTCCTGCGCCAAGGAAGAAGAGAAGGCGCCCGAAACCTCGACAACGACGACAACCACCACGACGGCGACCACGACGTCGCCGGCGGCCCCTCCGTCCCCAACGGAGAAGAGCATCAATCCGACCGGCCCCAACGCCTTCACGCCGACCCATGTCGAGCCCGCGGCGCCGCCCACCGGTCGTCACGGTGAGAGGCCCGCTGACGCGCCGTAAACGGCGGCCAGCACCAGTCGATCGTCGTCAGACCGCGCAGCTGATGGCTGCGAGGTTGCCTTGGCAAAGTGCAACTGCCGGTTATCGGCTGCTGGTGATGCTCGCTGTGGGCGGGCTCGCACTCGCCGGCTGTATGCGCGTCACCTCTGTGGCGCACGGGCCCGAACTGATTCGTGGGCCCCTGCGGTACTTGTTGGCGAGCTCAACCGATCTGGGTCCGTCGCGGTCTGCCGACGCACAAGTGACGGTCACTCTGTCGGACACGCGGCCCGCGGGGCTGATCGAGTGGGCGGATTCTCGTGGTCTGTCGGTGCGTTGGCGATCCGGTGATCGGTGGGCGGTCGTGGAAGGGCCCGCCAGGGCGCTGGCACGTGCCTTCGACGTTCCGGTGCACGACTATCGGGGCCAGGAGGGGCAGATGTACTATGCGTCCTCACACCAGGCGCAGGCCCCGGAAGCGCTGCGCGACAAGGTCACCGAGGTGGGGCGGATCCTGAGCTACACCCCGCACCGCACGAACAGCCCCGGTTTCCTTCCGCTCGATGTGCCCCAGAAGGGGTTGACGCCGACCGCCCTGTTGGAGGCGTACAACGCCGCCCCGCTCAGCGCAGCGGGTTTCACCGGCAAGGGCGCCACGATCGTGTTCTTCGAATTCAGCGGCTTCGACCAGGAGGATCTCGACACCTTCTCGGAGACCTCGCGCCTGCCCAAGTTCACGCCCGTGATGGTCGGAGACCAGTTTCCCGGGTCGGGTGCCGAGACCGTGATGGATCTCGAAGTGGCACACGCGGTTGCGCCGGATGCGCAGAAGGTTGTCGTCAACGCGCGGCCGACCGTCGAAGGGGACGGCGGATACGAGAAGATCGGCCAGCTCTTCGAGACGGTCGATCGGCAGTTCCCCGGTGCGGTGTGGAGTCTGTCGATCGGGTGGGGGTGTGACGCGCTGGTCCGGGCCGCCGACCTCGCACCGGTGGCCTCGGCGCTGGAGGCTGCGCAGAAGAACGGAACGTCGGCGTTCGATGCGAGCGGGGACACCGCCGGTCTGGAATGCAAGGGTGGTGACGAATGGTCGTCGCCACCGGGCCCCGACGATATCGGGCTGGACGCCGTCTCGTCGCTGCCGGCGATGACGTCCGTCGGTGGCACCACGCTGTCGACCGACGAGCGCGGGCGATGGATTGCCGAACACGCCTGGATCGATTCGCCGCTGTCGCAGGGGAGTAGCGGCGGGGTGTCGGGCCTGTACGGCCGGCCCCAATGGCAGAACCGATTGACCGTCGAGCGCGACCTCGAGCACCGTCGGCTCTCCCCCGACGTGGCCGCGGTCGCCGATCCGTTCACCGGCGTGCGGATCATCTACAACCAACAGGAGCTGATCGGCGCGGGAACCTCGCAAGCGGCGCCGATCTGGGCGGCGTTGACTGTCTTGATGAACCAGTACCTGGTGGCGAACGGCGGCCGCCAGCTGGGCAATATCAACCCACTCCTCTATCGGGTCGCATCAGGCGCCAACCTGCCCGGGTTCCGTGATGTGATCCTGGGGGGAAACGCCGTCGACTTCTCTGCGCCCGGCTACGACCTGGTGACCGGGCTGGGCAGTCCGAACGTCGACTACCTCGTCCGCGATCTGCTCGACATCCAGAGGGGGCGCGCGCCGCGATGACCACGGCCGCCGACGGTGCGGTGCCGATGACGCGGTGCGCGGCTTGCCGCACCGACGTGCCTGCCGCCGCCTTCTGCGGCACCTGCGGCGCGCAGTTGACGACGCTGCGTGGAGATGGCCGCGGCCTGATGCGGGCGGGGGCATACGCGGCAGCGCCCGGCGAGCACGTGCTTCGGCTGTCGGTGGCCAGCTCGTTGTTCCCGCACCTGCCGCACCGCTCGCGCATGCCGTTCCGGGTCGGATTGGCGATACTGCTCATCGGGGTGGTCGCCCTGGCATTCCTGCGATGGCAGGCGCCCCTGATCGCGATCGGCTCGCTCGGTTTCCCGCTGCTGTTTTTCTTTTATCTTCACGAGTCCGACGTCGACGACGATCTGCCGGTTGGTTCCCTGGCCCTGACCGCGGCGATGGGCGCCGTTCTCGGCGTCGGGTGGGCGTGGTTCACCGGGAACATCATCGCCCACTCGTACGACGTCGCGCTGAGCGACGGTACGTCCGGGGCGCATTCCCTGCTGGAGGGCCTCATCATCCCGGCAGGCACCGCGATCTGCATGCTCGCGCCCGCCACGGTGATGCGGCTGTTCCGGCCCGCGACTCGAGAGTCGTTGGACGGGTTCGTAATCGGCGCACTGGGTGCGATCGGCTTCACCGCCGCGGCGACGCTGACCCGGTTGGCGCCGCAGTTCGCCACTGGAGTGGTGGCACGAGATCAGCCGGTCGACGATCTACTCACCGAGGCGGCAATTCAGGGGGTGGCCCTGCCATTGTCCGCCGCGGCGATGGGCGGATTGGTCGGTGCCGCACTATGGTTCACCCGGCCGGCCGACGCACGACATACCCGAAGACTCCCGATAATTCTGCTCATCTCCAGTGTGCTTCTGGTGATTGCGGTGTACACCGCCTTGGGTTTGTTGGAGACGGTTCCGATCTCGAACGGAGCGCACGTCGGCGCTCACTTGGCGGTCACCGTAATCGCATTACTGGCTTTGCGATGCGGATTGCAGGCCGCGCTCCTGCACGAGGCGCACGACGAGATCGACACGGACGCACAGGTGTTGTGCCCACACTGCGACCACGTTGTTCCCGATATGGCGTTCTGCCCGAACTGCGGCGTTGCCACCCGGGCGGCGTCCCGAACCGCCCGCTCGGCGCGGCGGGCACAGCCCGACGGCGCGGTAACGACAACGCGCCCCGGGTATGCGGTGCCCGCGGGATCGTATGCGGTGCAACCGGTGCGTCACACCAGCCATCGGCGGCTGCTGCTGTCGTTGGGTACCGGTGTGCTCGTCGTGGCGGCGGTGGCGGTCGGGCTGTCGATCCTGACCACTCCGGTCGTCCCACGATATGTGTGTCCGCCCGACTGCGGGACGCCCCCGATCGGGAAGCCGGTGGAGAGCAACCCGCGGTTCACGTCGAGTGACGGCAGATTCTCGGTCCAGTACCCGGGAGAAGGATCGGCGTACAAGGCGACACTGGATCCGGACGGGGTGGCGCTGGAATTCACCGGCGGTGACACCGGAACGCTGGACCTGTTCGGTCTCCCCGGGGAGGACCGCACGCCCAAGCAGATCGCCGAGCACCTGATCCACGAGTGGTACCCGGACGCCACCGTCGATTACGAGATCCCCAATGCGATGGTCGGATACCAGCCCGGCTACGGAGTGGTGGCCGACGATTACCCGCAGGGCTCGAGCGGCAGCTTCACGCGGCTTCGAATGGTCGTGATGGTCGCGGTGAAGAACGACTACGCGCTCGTGGCGGCAGCGACCGGTCCCTATCACGCGTTCGCCCCCGACTTCGGCAGCGGCCACCCGTCGGGCGCCAACCTGCAACTGGCCCTGGACATGGGCAAGTATGTGAACAGCTTTTCCTGGCGTGACGACTCACCGCACTGAGCGGGCCCGGAGTCCTCACCATCTGTCTGACGGATACGTCAATTCCACCTCCTCGTGTTCAACCTGTTTGCGAGAATTCCGGCGTGGGAAGTTCGGCGTCTCGCAGTCAGAGGTCAGGTGGGGGCTGGAATGGAGACACAGGCATTAGCGGTTAGCTGTGCACAGAACACGGAGCTCGACGAGCCGCTGAGATTCGGCGTGAGCACCCCCGGAGGATTCCTGGGCGCGGCAGAACTCCAGGCGGTCGCGGACGCCGTCGGCCGGCGGGCCGAGATGGTGATGGCGTTCGAGGACTTCTTCGCCACGCCGCCGATCGCAGAACTGGCGGTGGTCAAGTACTGCGGCGCGGATCCGATCATCACGTGGGAACCGTGGTGCTGGACCGACGACCGATCTCCCGCTGTTGTCCAGTCCGTGTTGTCCGGGGCGTTGGACGACTACGCATCCCGCTGGGCCGACGAGATCAGAGACTGGGCATCGACCGTCTACGTCCGGTTCGCCCACGAGTTCAACGGGGACTGGTATCCGTGGACGCCGACGTTCGGCACGTCGGCCCGCGCTTACGTGGAGGCATGGCGCCGCCTGCACGACATCTTCGCGGATCGCGGGGCGGGTAATGTCAAGTGGGTATGGGCACCGTCGGCCATCGGGGCGAGCAATTTTCGGGACTGGTATCCCGGCGACGACTACGTGGACGTGCTGGGCATCGACGGCTACAACTGGGGGGCCAGTCACCGGTCGACCAGATGGGCAGCCCCCGACGAACTCTTCGGTGACCCGCTGGACGCGCTGCGCGCCGTCTCAGCAGACAAGCCGATCCTCATCTCTGAAGTCGGGTGCGCCGAATCCGGTGGCTGTAAAGCAGATTGGATTGCGCGTTTCATGGAATTCGTCGTGGAGGCGCGAGATGTGATGGGCTTCGTCTGGTTCGAGCACGAGAAGGAGACGGACTGGCGGATCGTCAGCACTCCGGAATCGGCGGCCGCGATGGCAAAAGCGTTGCACGAAGCGAAATTCGGCCGGACGGGAGGCCGATGATGCGCGTCTTCATCGCGCCAGCCGCGGCGATGTTGTCCTTCGTTGTCGCACCGGTGGGCGCTGCGGGTGCAACGCCCGCCGAAGGGGAGATCGTTCGCACCGAAATCGCCAAGGGCACAACGGATGTGCCGATCGCGATTGTCGCTGTCGGCCAGGAGACCACCTTCTACGTACAGAATCTGGTGCTCAAGCCTGCCGCCAGCAGCGGATGGCACACCCACGCCGGGCCGGAGTACACCGTCATCAACGATGGCACCGTGGACATCCAGCAAGCGTCCGGGTGCGTGCCGGTCGCCTACACCGCGGGTCAGGCGGTCTTCATCCAGGCCGGCGTGCCGCACGCGGTGTCCAACCGTGGACCGGGGACCGCCGAGGCGGTGGTCACCTACACGCTGCCGGCGGAGCATGCCGTGCGCGATGACGCGGCGTCGGCGTGTCCCTGACTCCCCCTAGGGATATTCGGGTTCGTGGAACCGGTTGATGATCGGTATGCGCTCGATGATGCGATCGCGTAGCCGCGGCTGCTGCGGTACGGGCGGTACATAGTTGGGCGCGGGCGGCACGTAGGCCGGCGCCGGCGGCACGTAGGCCGGCGGCGGCGCCACCGGGGCCTGATAGACCGGGGGCGGCTCGACCGGCGCCGCGGCAGGCGGTGGGTTGTACACCGGTTCAGGTGCCGCTTCCGGAGCGGGCGGGGCGGCCGCCGCGATGGTCTGCCCCACCGGGGGAACGGCGTCGGCTGGGGGTGCCGGCGGCGGCGCGACGGGCGGCGGCAGTTTCGGCGCGGCCTTCGCGATCGACGGCACCCCGGCTACCCGCCCCAGGGCGGGCGTGGCCGCAGTGGCCAACTGCTGCTTCTTTGGACCCGGATCCGCGCCGGGCGCCAACCGAAGACCGACGGCAACCGACAGCGACACCACAAAGGTCATCACCGCCGCGACGAGGACGGCGGCTACCGCGCCGCTTCGCGTGACAAACGGCCGGCGCGACGTGGTGGGCCGGGGCGCAGGGGTGGCGACCGCGCGCGCCGACGTCACCGCCGCACCGCGGGCCAGCGCGAGATCGGCGTCGGCCGCGGAGAAGATCAGTGAGTCGACGGCGCCGTCGAGCGATGACGCGAGCGCATCGGCGTCCTGCGCCGAACCGAGCACGAATATCGCGCCGGGCCGGCGGTCGCTGCGTTCCAGCAGGGCGGTGACGTCGCCGATGTGCTGCGCCGCGCCGTCTCCAGACACTCGATCGATGGTCTCGAGCGACACCGTCGCGGCGCCGACCAGCGCGACGATGGTGGCGTCCTCCTCGACGATGCACACCGCAATATCGTCGTAGCCGGACATCTCGCCGACACCGACCGCCAGCGCCTCGGCCGCCTCGAGTTCGGAAACCGCGACCACGGCGCCGAGGCCGCTGTCCGTCAGGGCCTTCAGGACGCCCGACGCCGCACCTTGGGCGCCGCTGGTCCACGTCACGCCGATGGCGTGGAGCCTGTTGCCGAACGCGGCGGCGATCTCGTCGCCGAGCGTGTCAACGGTGGCGATGTCGGACACGCCGCGAGAGATGGTGGCGCCCTCACCCGTCGTCCCTTCGACGAGCACCCAGCGCACGGTCGTCGACGTCATCGATAGACCGAGCACGAGGTCCATAACTGCCCCCGATCTGCCTGTCAATCGGTCACGAGACTACCGGGTGGCGGGTCAGGCCGAGTTACACCAGTTTGCACGTCCGCGATGTCGACGACCGGAAGATATTTGCCGAGGCGTACGGCGCCGTCACCCAGCAAAGGGGCCGGTGATCACCATCGGCCGCGGGAAGGCAACGCCGGTAACTGCGCCAACGAGTCCAAGAACGCACACCGTCACGGCGGCGGCCAAAACTGCCGCCCACCGTACAGTTACCTTCGATTGGATTGCCGTGACCGTCAATCTGGGTGTCTTTCATGGTTGTCTGGGGATTGCGCGAGAACGGGTGATTGCTGAGCGTCCCAATGGCTCCCGAGGGCCGCGGTGCCTGCCGGGGACCGCCCCGATGCGCCCGCACATCACGATTTCAATCTACAAAGGTTGCTATTTGGTATCGGTTTCCTCGTAAAGTGCTTCTGTGGGCAGGCACCGACTAGCCAGCACCCGACGAAAGTCGTCGGTCGTCATGGCGACAGTCATCGCGCCCGCCGCTGTCTTTCTGGCGGTCGCGGGGGATGTCTACCCGCTCGCCACCGGCCCCCGCACCGACCCTGTCGCCGAGAGTCTCCCGCCGTGCTGCCTGGAGATCGTGGCGGCTCCGATCGCGCTGTCGTCGGCGACCTACCTCACGCAGTCGGCCACCAGCCCGGCCTCCGGCGAGCTGGTCTCGGCATCGCGATGGCGCGTCGTCGACATTCCGCGGGCGCTTCCCACCGGTGTGGCGCCGGAGCAGGGCCTGCAGGTCAAAACGATTCTGGCGGCCCGCAGCATCAGCGCGGTCTTCCCCGAGATCCACAACATCGGCGGCGTCAGACCCGACGCGCTGCGCTGGCATCCGAACGGTCTGGCGCTCGACGTGATGATTCCCAACCCCGGCACCGCCGAGGGCATCGCGCTCGGAAACCAAATCGTCGCGTTCGCGCTGAAGAATGCCGTTCGATTCGGACTGCAGGACGCGATCTGGCGCGGCGTGTACTACACGCCCAACGGTCCGCGGGGCAGTGCGGGCGGACACTTCGACCACGTTCACATCACCACGACCGGCGGCGGATATCCGACCGGCGGCGAGGTCTACTACCGCTGAGGCGATAGCCGGACTGTCGGCTTCGACGCCCCGCGGCGAAACGGTTTCAAACGGGGGAATACCCACGTCAAACCACATGCGCAAACCGACGCATCCGTCGACAGACCTGAGTAGCGTGATCCAGATCACAGGTTGAATTCGGGAACTGAACTCTTCTCGGATGACGAGAGGTACCGCGCATGACGACGACTCAGCATGCTGATCAGCCGGCCGACGTCCCAACGGCCAAGACGGCGAAACAGGGTTTGGTGTTCCCGGGGATGGGGCTGCTGTTCGTGGTCCTCATCTGCTGTTTCACCGCGTGGGGAATCGCGGCCGACCTGACCACCCCGATGGTGGCGGGGTTCAAGCAGATCTTCGACATGAACACCTTCCAGGCATCGCTTGTGCAGTTGGCGTATTTCGGCGCTTATTTCCTGCTCGCTATTCCTGCGGCCCTCATCAATCAGCGGTTCGGGTACAAGGCCGGACTCCTGAGCGGTGTGCTGCTCGCGGCGGCGGGTGCCATTGCCTTCTATCCGGCCAGCAAGATCATGACCTACGAGGCGTTCCTGGTCGCCCTGTTCGCGATCGCCGCGGGTTGCTCGATTCTCGAAACGTCCGCGAACCCGTACGTGCTGTCGCTCGGGCCGGAGGAAACGGCCACCCGCCGGCTGAATTTCGCCCAGGCGTTCAACCCCGTCGGGACGAACATCGGCGTCCTCCTCGCGGCCACTCTCATCCTGCCCAAGCTGGACGAGCCGATGAACATGGCGAACCTGACCCCCGCGCAGGAGCAGACCATCCGGGCCGGACAGCTGGGCGCGGTGATGGGCCCATACCTCGGGCTGGGATTCGTACTCATTGCGATCGGGATCGTGATCGCCATCAAGAAGTCCCCGCCGATCGTCGAGGAGTTTCCGGACTCTGACATGGAAGGCCAGCGGCCGCTGAAGATCCTGCTGTCGAACAAGCGCTACGTGTACGGAGTCGTCGCGCAGTTCTTCAATGTGGCCGCCCAGGTGTGTACGTGGACCTACCTCATCCAGTACTCGCAGCAGGCGCTGAACGGCTCGCTGGAGTTGGGCGGCTACCTGTTGCAGGTCAGCCTGATCGTGTTCCTCATCTCGCGCTTCATCATGACGTGGGTCATCGGTCGCGTCCGGGCGACCAAGGTGCTCGGGATTCTGGGCGCACTGGCCGTCGTGCTCTGCGTCTTCGCGATGGTGTCCCCGAACGTGGCCGGTGTCACCGCGGTCGTCGCGTTGTCCTTCTGTCTGTCCCTGATGTTCCCGACGATTTACGGTGTCGCGCTCCAAGGGCTCGGCCCGGCAACCAAATTCGGCGCCGCCGGCCTGGTGATGGCCATCGTCGGAGGTGCGATCATGCCGCTGATTCAGGGGCGACTCCTCGACGCGACCAGCCCCGCGCTGTCCTTCATCGTCCCGGCCGTCTGCTTCGCCGTCGTCACCAGTTTCGCCGTTTTCGATCTGAAGGCATCACCCAACGCGGTTAAGGAACAAGCAGCATGAAGCGCTACTGGATCATCTTGCTGACGCTGGTCCTGGCCGCCTGTGGTGGTGGCGGCCAGAAGGCCAACTTCTCCGACGCGACGAAGCGGCTCGAGGTCGTGTCCTGGTGGGTGTCTCCGTCGGAGCATCCAGCTTTCGAGGTATTGCTGAACGCCTTCAAGGCCGGAAACGCCGACGTGGAAGTCGTCGATGGTGCCGTCGCCGGCGGCGGCGGCAGCAATGTGCAGGTCGCGCTGGCCGCGCGGCTGAGGGCCGGTGACCCGCCGGACGTCTGGCAGACGTTCCTCGGCAGTTCGTTGCGCGCGTGGGTGGACGCCGACCGGATCGTCGACGTGTCCCGCGTGTTCGAGAGTTCGGGGTTGGACCGCACCATGCCGCAGACCCTGCTCGACGCGGCGACCTACCGGGTGAAGGCCTGGGGCGTGCCGACAGGCTCGCATCGAGGCAACGTGCTGTGGTTCAACCTGCGCTTGCTCCGTGAGGCGGGCATTGCGCCGCCCGGGCCCGGCTACACGACAGAGGCGTTCCGGGCGGATCTCGCGAAGCTCGCGGCCGGCGGCAAGACCGCGTTGTGTCTGGGCGCCAAGGACAGGTTCACCTCCACCGAGCTGTTCGAGAACACGCTGCTCGGCGTGGTCGGCACCGACGGATGGGCCAAGATCCGAGACGACTCCTTCAACTGGACGGGATCCCAGCTCCGACAGGCCGTCACAGAGTATGGCGAGATCGTCGCGCGCGCCGATCCGGCCGCCGGGGGACTCACCTGGGATCAGGCGGCGAAGAAACTGGCGACCGGCCAGTGCGCGTTCCTGTCGATGAACGACTCCGTCTACGGAGAACTCGTCGCGAACAAGGCTGTGGAAGGCCAGGACTTCGGGTACATCCCCTATCCCGGAACGACGGGGGCCTACCTCGCCATCGTCGACACGTTCGTCGTATCGGTCGACGCGAAGGACGGGGTGAATGCCTTGAAGTTCTTGGAGACCGTTGCGGACCCGAAAGTGTCGCTGGAGTTCAACAAGCTCAAGGGATCCGTGCCGATCCGCAGCGATGTCGACGTCGCGTCGCTACCGCTGTATCAGAGACAGGCCTCGGAGTCGTTGTTCAACGACAGGGTTCTTCTCTCGATGACCCACGGTGAGCTCATGTCCTCGGATTTCCAGGGTGCTCTGTACGACGCGGTGGCCGCCTACGGGGGTAGCAAGAACGCGAACGCGTTCATCGATACCCTGCAGAACTCGATCGAGGTGCCTGTTGCCGGACGGTGACGAGGACCAAGCACTGTTTCTCGTCGTGACGATCAAGCCTCGACTCGACCGCCTCGAGGAGGCGGCGGCCCAGCTGAAGTCGATGCGACAGCACACGCTCACCGAGCCCGGCTGTGTGTTCATGCATTTTCTTCAGCCACAAGACGATCCGGACACGTGGATGATGCTCGAGATGTTCCGGTCGCGGGCGGCGTGGGACGAACACATGCGTCAGCCGTACAACACCGAGGGCAACAGGATTCTCGAAGATCTCCTGCGCGAGCCCTCCGACCTGCGTCTGCTCAACGAGAAGTAGTTCGCCGCGACGCATCAGGCCGTGGCGTCCAACACTGCCGCGATCGTCTCCTTCGCGCCGTGCTCGGCGAGAGCGCAGCGGTACCGGTCGAAAGCGGCAACGAAGCCGGCGTGCTCCGCGGCACCGCTCGCCAGAAGCGGCTCGATTCGCAGCGCTTCGGACGGATCGCCCGATACCAGTAGATTCCGCGCGCTGTCGTCGAGGCGAGGCTCGGTTGCCTCAATGGCCTTGCCGTCGTCATCCTGGCCCTGCAGCACACGACTCCACGCCGCCAGCGTGAACGCGGGGATGCGGTGATCGCCGCCGCGCGTGAGCAGTTGGTTGAGCGTGGCGGTGAAGAAGACGGGAATCTTGGACGCGCCATCAGATGCAATGCGCGTCAGCTGGTCGTGCATCGCCTCGTTCGAGAAGCGTTTGAGCACAGTGTTTTTGTAGTCGGTCAGATTCACATCGCGCGGAGGTTCGAGCAATGGCAACACGACGGTGTCGAGGAAGCGGTCGAGCAGTGCCCGCACCTGCGAGTCGCGCATGGCCTCGGCTACCTCGTGGTAGCCGAGCAGCACGGCCGGATATGCCAGGGTCAGGTGGCCGGCGTTGAGCACCCGTACTTTGACCTGTTCCCAGAGCTTGACTTCGTCACTGAACTGCACACCGACGGCGTCGAGCGCGGGGCGTCCGTCGACGAAGCGGTCCTCGATCACCCACTGGGTGAAGTCCTCGGCCACGAGCGGGATTTGGTCGTCCAGGCCGCTGCCTGTGTTCAGCCGCATCGCGTCCTCGGCAGACACCGACGGCGTGATGCGGTCGACGAGCGAGTTGGGAAAGGCGACGTTGGTGGCGATCCAGTCGCCGAGTTCCGGGTTGCGTGCACGGGCGAAGCCGACGAAGGCGGTACGTGCGACGTCGCCGTTGTGGCGCAGGTTGTCACACGAGACCACGGTGAACGGCGTGACGCCGGCCGCGCGGCGGCGCGCGAGGGCCTCTGTCACGAAGCCGAAAACGGTTCGCGGGTGGTCGTTTCCGGCAATGTCGTGGGCGACGTCGGGGTGGTCGGTGAGAAACGAGTCCGATGCCGCATCGACGTGGTAGCCGCCCTCGGTGATGGTCAGCGTGACGATGCGCAGGTCAGGGCTGGTCAGCAACTCGAGCACCTCGCCGGGCTGCTCGGGCGCGAGCAGGTACTCGAGTTGGGCACCGATCACGCGTACCTCGGTGTCGCCGTTCGCCGACGCGATGGTGAGCGAGTACAGGCAGTCCTGGGCGTGGTACTGCGAGGCCTTGCGTTGCGCGCGCTCACCGCCGGAGAGGCCGATGCCGACGATGCCCCAGGCCTGCTGACCGGGCAGGGCCAGGCACCGGTCGATGTAGAAAGCCTGGTGCGCGCGGTGGAAGTTTCCCACCCCGAAGTGGGCGATACCACGCTTGAGGCGGGCGCGGTCATAGGACGGCGTCGCCACCTGGGGCGGCAACTGCGAAATCGTGCGATCGTTGAGTTCGGTCATCGATGACCTCCCAACTTGACGGTACGCCGAATCGTTCAACCGTCGAGGGGCTTTCGAGTCGATCGGCGCCGCGGGTACGTTGAATACATGTCGCTGACGGGTACCGAGCCGTCTTGGGCCACGGCGCAGGCGGTCACGGCCGTTGCGGAAGACCTTGCGGGCGAGTTCTCGTTGCGGCCGCTCCTTGAACGGATCTTGTTGCGCTGCACAGAATTGCTGGGATGTGACGCCGGATCGATCTCCAGCGTCGACGAGGCGGCCGGCACCTACCGCAAGGAAGCGGACATCGGCATCCGGTGCCAATCGGGCCAGGTTTTCCCCATCAGCGAGGGGATGACGGGCGCTGTCGTCGGCCACCGGCGGCCGGTCTGGTTCGACCGCTACGACGAGGTGGTGGGCGGCCACGTCGACTCGGCGGACCGCGCGACCCTGCGGGGCGTCATCGGAGTGCCGCTGGAATGGCGCGGGTCGATCATCGGCGTCTGCATCGTGTTCAGCCGCGACGACGCCCGGGCGTTCGGCCCCGACGATGCCGAACTGCTGTTGTTGTTCGCCAAACAGGCCGCGGTCGCGCTGACCAATGCCCGGATGCATGACATCGCGGAGGAACAGGCGCGTGCGCGGGCGACTGCGGCCGAACGGGAGCGGCTGTTGCGCGAGGTCTACGACACCCTCAATCAGGGCCTGGTCGGTGTCGTCGGTTACCTCGGCCGTGCTGAGGACGCACTGTCCGGCGGTCTCGACGGGGCCCTCGACACCGCTGTCCAGCATCTGATCGGCGTGGCACACCAGGAAGCCCGAAACGCGCTGTCGGCGACCCGCCGAAACATGTTGGGGCTGATGGGTTCTGCCCTCGGTGACCGCGGGCTCGAGGAGGTGCTGGCCGATGAGGTCGAGTGGGCCCGGCGGGCGGGTCGCCTCGACGTGCGGCTGGTGGTCGCCGGAAAGTCGGCGCCCCTGGATCCGGCGCAGGCCCACGAGATGCTCCGGATCGCCCAGGAGGCCTTGACCAACACCGTCCAGCATGCGGACGCGACGTTGGTCCGGCTGGGTATCGCCTATGACCCGGCGGGTGTCTCGCTGTTGATCCAGGACGACGGCCGCGGTTTCGATCCCCACAGCCTTTCGCCCGATGCCGGATCGGGACTTCGGCGCATGTCGGATCGCGCCCATGCCGTCGGCGGCCGGGTCGAACTCGACTCCGTGCCCGGCTGGGGAACGAGCCTGCGCGTCCGGTTCCCTTATTCGCAGCCGGCGCCAGCGGCCGAGGGCAGGCCGCTGCGGGTCCTGATCGTCGATCCGCAGCCTCTGGTGAGGGCCGGTGTCCGCAGGCTGATGACCCAGGCCGGCCTGAACATCGATGTGGTCGGGGAGGCCGTGGGTGCCGACCAGGCGGTCGGGCTGCAGGACGTCGTGTGTGCCGACGTGGTCGTTTCGAGCCTGCGCCTCGGCGACGACGGGGAGGCCGACGGCGTCGAGTTGACCAGGCGGCTCGTCGAGGCCGGCCGCGGACCGGTGCTGTGCCTGTCCGAACCCGGCGACGACCATCTCGTGGCGGCCGCGCTGCGGGTGGGGGCGCACGGCTGCCTGGACAAGGGTGTTGACGGGCCCGCGTTCGCGCAAGCGGTCGTCGCCACCGCACGCGGCCAGGCATTTCTGTCCGGAACGGCATTGCAGAGCCTTCGGCGCGGCCTGCGCCGGGAAGGCTCCGGCACGCTCACCAACCGGGAGCTCGAGGTGCGCGCGCTGCTCGAGAAGGGCCTGCCGGACAAGCGGATCGCCCAGGAGCTGATGATCTCGGTCAAGACCGTCGAGAAACACGTCAGCTCGTTGCTGCGCAAGTCGCAGGTACGCAATCGCACGGAACTCGTGGCGTCCGTCCATCGACGTTGAGGGGGATATCCCCACCCCGAGACGGGTGGTTTCACCGATACCCGGCCGCCGGGCGCGCACGTAGGTTCGGTGCGTGCCCGTCGTGCCCTTGAAAGACATCCTGGATCGTGCGCTGGCCGAGCGATACGGCGTCGCCGCGATCAACATCTTCAACGACCTGACGCTGGAAGCCGTGCTCGCCGCGGCGGTCGACCGACGTTCGCCGATCATCATCCAGACCTCGGTGAAGACGGTTCGGTCGATCGGCCTGGATGTGCTGTACGGCATGTGGGAGACGATGACCGCAGGCATCGAGGTTCCGGTGTGCCTGCACCTTGACCACTGTCCGGAACGGGACGTCATCACCGATTGTCTGCGCAAGGGCTGGAACTCAGTGCTGTTCGACGCGTCTCGGCTGCCGGTCGAGGAAAACCTGCGCCAGGTCATCGAGGTCGTGGCGGAAGCGCGGTCCGTCGGCGCCCACGTGGAGGGCGAGATCGAGGCGATCACCGGGGTGGAGGACGGCATCGGCTCCGACGACGTGGCCAAGCGGCAGTCACTCGAGGTGGCCGTGGACTTCATCGGACGCTCCGGCGTCGACGTCTTCGCACCGTCGATCGGGAACGCCCACGGCGTGTACGTCGCCGAGCCCACGCTCGACGCGCAGCGGGTCAGCGATCTCGTCGAAGCGACGGGGATACCCGTTGCGCTGCACGGCGGAACGGGCATGACCGACGAGCAGTTCGCCGACCTCATCGCCCGCGGCTGCGCGAAGGTCAACATCTCGACGGCCCTCAAGGTCGCCTTCATGAAGACCAACCTCGAGCTCCTGCGCGGCGCCGAGGCGGCCGACAAGTGGGACCCGCCTTCGCTGTTCCGTGATGTGCGCGCGACGGTCATCGATCTGGCGGCGGGATACATCGACAGGTTCGGCAGCGCGGGCAAAGCGTGGTGAGTCGCCGGTGAGCGCGCTCATCTTCGACTGCGACGGCGTGCTGGCCGACACCGAACGCTTCGGACATCTGCCCGCGTTCAACCAGATGTTCGCCGACTTCGGCCTGCCCGTGCGCTGGAGCGAGGAGGAGTACGGCCGCAAGCTGAAGATCGGCGGCGGCAAGGAGCGGATGATGAGTCTGCTCACCCCCGAGTTCGTGGCCGCCGCCAACCTGCCTTCCGATACCGATGGGCAGCGGGCGGTCGTCGGTCGATGGCATCAGCGTAAGACCGAGATATACACCGAGATCGTCGGCGCGGGAGCCCTTCCCGCGCGTCCGGGCGTCCGGCGCCTGGCCGCGGAGGCGGCGGAGGCGGGCTGGCGGCTGGCCGTCGCGTCGACCTCGGCCGAGTCGTCGGTGCGGGCCGTGCTGGAGCACGTGGTCGGGCCGGAGGCAGCGGCCGGATTCCTCGTTCTTGCCGGCGACGTGGTGCCGCGCAAGAAACCGGCTCCCGACATCTACCTGCTGGCGCTGGAACGGTTGGGGCTGCGGGCCTCCGACGCTGTCGTGATCGAGGACTCCGGAAACGGACTCGACGCCGCTCATGCCGCAGGCATCAAGTGCGTGGTCACCGTCAACGATTACACACGCGACGATGACTTCGGCACCGCCGCCCTGGTGGTGTCGAGCCTGGGCGATCCCGACGGCGAGGACACGGAGGTGCTGGCTAACGCCAGCGGCGTGCCGGTGGGTGACTGGGTCACGCGCGCGACGCTCCAGGCCCTGGTGTGCTGAGCCCGTCGCCACCCGACTTTTCTGATCGACGAAGGGAAAATCTCATGGCTGCAACACTTCTCGACGTGGAGCGCACCGTACGGGTGATCGCCGAAACCGTGGTGGCCAACGAGAAGTACTTCGGCGATCTCGACGCGGTCGTCGGCGACGGCGACTTCGGCTATTCGATGGCGCGAGGCTTCGAGATCGTGCTGTCCGATTGGGACGGCTTCGACCGTACCGATATCTCCACCTTCCTGAAGAAGGTCGCCGTGGTGATCACCAGCCGGATCGGAGGGACCTCAGGCCCCATCTGGGGCACTGGGTTCCTCCGCGCGGCATCTACCGCGGCAGGCGCCAACAGCCTTGAGGCAGAACAGATTGCCGCCATGCTGAGAGCGGCCGTCGAAGGAATCAAGGCACGCGGCAGCGCCGAGCTCGGTGATAAGACGTTGCTCGATGCGCTCATACCCGTCACCGACATGCTCGAGGAGCGGGCGAAGGCGGGATCGACCGCGGGCGAGACACTGCAGGCCGCGGCGGCGACAGCGCGGTCGGCGGCGGAAGCGACGCGACCGATGGTCGCCAAGAAGGGACGAGCCGCCTATACCGGCGAACGAAGCGTCGGAACGCTCGATGCCGGTGCGGTGGCCGTCGCGGTTCTCATCGAAGCACTGGCAGACCAATGGCAACGCAATTGAACGACAGGAAGGCACTTCAATGAAGAAGTTCGTCAACGATCCCAAGGAATTCGTGCCGGAGATGCTGCGCGGTATCGCGCTGGCGAATCCGGACACCTTGAAGTACGTACCCGAGTACAACCTGATCATGCGGACCGACGCACCCTATGAGAACAAGGTGTCGATCGTCCAGGGCTCCGGTTCGGGCCACGAACCCGCACACGTGATGATCGTCGGTAAGGGGATGCTCGACGCGGCCTGCCCCGGCGATGTCTTTGCGGCTCCGCCAATGGATTACGTGCTCGAGACGTCGAAACTTCTCGCATCGCCGATGGGTGTGCTGCACATCATCAACAACTACACGGGCGACCGGATGGCCTTCGATATGGGCCGCGAGATGGCGGAGGCCGACGGGGTCATCATCAAGACACTCGTTGTCGACGACGACGTCGCGGTCAAGGACTCCACCTACACGGTCGGGCGCCGCGGCGTGGCAGGCAATTTCTTCGTGATCAAGGCGGTCGGCGCGGCGTCGGAGAAGGGCGCGGACCTCGACGAGCTGATCCGGATCGGCGAGAAGGTGAACTCGGTGACCAGGACCATGGGGATGGCGCTGACGTCGTGCACACCACCGGCGAAGGGATCGCCGCTCTTCGAACTCGGTGCCGACGAGATGGAGATGGGTGTCGGCATTCACGGCGAGCCCGGTCGGCGGCGCGAAAAGCTTGCCGGCGCAAACGAAATCATCGACGAACTGGTGGAGGCTGTGGTCAGCGATCTGCCGTACGACAAGGGTGACGACGTCGCACTGATGATCAATGGTCTCGGCGGCACCCCGATCAGCGAGCTTTACCTGCTCTACGGCCGCGCACACGATCAGCTGGCCGGCCGCGGCATCAATGTGGGCCGAAGCTACGTCGGTGAATACTGCACGTCGCTGGACATGGCCGGCTGCTCGGTGACCCTGGTAAGGCTCGACGACGAGATCACCTCACTGCTGGCCGAGCCCGCGGAGATAGCCATCCGGACGTTCTGAGTGCGGGTCAGATCACGCGGACCGGGGTTCCGGCGCGCCAGGCGGCGATGTCGTCGACGGCGTCACGGAAGAAGATGTCGTATGAGCCGCGGGTGACGTAGCCCAGATGCGGACTCAGTACCACGTTGTCCAGCAGGGTGAACGGGTGCCCGGCGGGTAATGGCTCCTGGTCGAACACGTCGAGACCCGCGGCGGCGATGCGGCCCGCGCGGAGCGCGTCGATCAGAGCGGCCTCGTCGACCAGTGGGCCGCGGGACGTGTTGATCAGGACCGCCGACGGCCGCATCAGGGCGAGCTCGGCTGCGCCGACGATGCCGCGCGTGCGCTCGCTGAGGCGCAGGTGCAGAGTGACCACGTCGGAGGTCTCGAAGAGTTCGTCGTGCTCGACACGGCGTACACCGGCCTTCGCGGCGGCGTCGTCGGTCAGGTTCTGCGACCACGCGACGACGTCCATCTCGAAGGCGAGCCCGACGCGGGCCACCTGGCGGCCCAGCCGGCCCAGCCCGACCACCCCGAGGCGAGCGCCGGCCAGGTCGAACCCGATGGTCCGCTGCCAACGACCGGCGCGCACGTCGGCATCCGACCGCGGTACCTGCCGGGCGACCGCATGGATCAGCGCCCAGGTCATCTCGGCCGCCGGTGTGCTCAGACCACCTGTGCCGCAGACCGTCACACCACAACTACGGGCTGCGTCCAGGTCGATCGCCGCGTTGTGCGGCCCGGTGGTGACCAGCAGCCGAAGACCTCCCAGTTGGGAGAACAACGCCGCGTCGAACGCCACCCGCTCCCGCATGGCCACCACCACCTCGGCGGCGCCGATGCGCCGTGCCAGCGCGCCGCCGGTGAGATGCTCGTTGACGAAGTCGACCTCGGCGTCGTCCAACGTGGTCCAGTCGGCGAATTGCGCTGCGCAACTCTGATAGTCGTCCAGTACAACAATCCTCATGAGCCGGCCCCCATCCGGGTGCCGTGGGCGCCCAGCCGTTCCGAGAGTTCGTCGGTGGCCCTGCGCAGCACCGGCACCAATCCCAGCAGCTCATCGAGTCCGGCCCGGATCGACGGAATGGAGATACTCAGCGCACCGACCAGGCCACGATGGTCGAAAATCGGCATGGCCACGGCGACAACACCTTTCACGCGGTCCTCGAGCGATGTCGCGTAGCCCCGGCTGGTGGCTTCGGCCAGCTCGGTGCGCAGCTGTGCCGCCGCTTGCGGATCGGACTGCGCCAGCGTGTCGAGCACCTTGGATCTGACCCCGGCGTCGGCATATGCCAGCAGGACCTTGCCCGGCGCCCCCTGATGTGCGGGTATCGCGATGCCGAGATCGGTGTAGGTGCGGCGCAGGGCCTGGTGCGACTCGACCTGCCCGATCGTGCGCCGGCTCGGGGTCGCGTCCAGGATGTGCAGGCCGACGGTCTCGTCGGTGACGTCCCGCAGGCGGGTCATCACCGGCCGGGCCTGGTTCTCCAGCGACAGCTGTTCGCGGGCGTTGTCGGCCAGGCTGAGTAGCCAGGGTCCCAGTGAGTACGCGCTGGAGTCGGGGACCTGGGTCAGCAGCCCGTGCCGCACCAGTGCGGTGACCAACCGGTGCGTCGTGCCGCGGGTGAGGCTGGTCTGGCGCGCGATCTCGCTGATCCCCATCACCGGCCTGGCCCTGGAGAAAGCACTCAGAATCGCCGCGGCGCGTTCGATCGACTGCACGCCGGTCGAACGGTCGGGAATCACGTCATCGGGCTCGGTGCTCACGCCGGGAGCCTAAGGCAGCCCACCTGGAGATCCCTGAGCCGGACCCGGGTCCGGTGCCACCACCCATCCGGGGAGTGGTCTCCAACACGTGACGTTGCCCGTATAGCGGAACACTGTATCGGGGAGTGGGCACGATGGCACCAGACCAATCCGGCCGCCGCTACCACCGAGGACGAGAACCAGTCGATCAGACGGCCCCGGCCTCGCCCCACCAGCGGTTCGACGATCTGCGCGGCTCTGTCGGACTGTGGCTCGGACCGGTGCTCTTCGCCCTCGTGCTGGTCCTCGCCTCGGGGCCGGAATGGCCGCAGCGAGCACCGTCGGCGGTGTTCGCGCTCGTCATCGTGTGGTGGATCAGGGAGGCGCTACCGCTGGCGGCGACGGCGATCTTCGCGATCGTGCTGTGCGTGGCGATGGGCGTCGCCGATGAGGACACCGTGTTCGGCGCATTCGGCTACGACACGATCTTCACGTTCCTCGACGGATTAATCATCGCCCGCGCCGTGACAGTTCACGGCCTGGACCGGCGGATCGCGCTCGGGGTGCTGTCGGTGCCCTGGATCATGCGGTCGCTCGCCAGAACCGTGGTCGCGTTCGGTGCGTTGGCCGCCCTGCTGTCAGCGTTCATCTCCAACACCGCGACGGCCGCCATGCTGTTCCCGATCGGCCCCGGCATCGTCAGCGCGGTGAGCGCCATCAGCACCAAGTAGGGCGGACCCGCCGGCTACGGGCTCCCGGTGTCCACGCCGCCGAACGCGATCGGGTACGGCTCGGGGGGATGGTGCCGTTGACCACCACGCTGCGCAGCGGGATCGTGTTCGACATCCTCGGCGTCGCGGTGCTGGTGACCGGTGTGCTGTTCTACGCGCCACTGATCGGCATCTGAGTCGTCGAGCGTCGCGAGCGCGTACTCCCTTGCGCGCCTGGGCATTTTTACAGGTAGTCCGCTACGCGTGCCCTGCCTGAGACGCGTCGATACGTTTCGGATGTCATCAGACAGTCGAAACGGGGGACCGACAATGTCGTCGAAACTGATAGCAGTACAGATCGCCAATGTGGCAGCCAATGCACGATCCGAGCGACGCGACGTGCATCGCAAGCGCCATCCCAGGCCGACGAGAACCACTGCCGGGCGGCATGTGGTGGCGGTTCCGGAAACGTCGTGGACTGTGCCGGCGCGCCGGGTCCGGCCGATCCGGTCTGTCGTGGGTGCGGCCGTTGGGGCAATTGCCCGGGTACGCGCGGCTTTGACCAACTCGCCCAGCGAGGCCGAGGTAGTGCCCGTCGCAGCCAAGTGAACGTCAAGCGTAAGCGCGCCGTCGGCGGGGTGAAACGCGCTGCAAGACAGCGGCGTGATTGCCGGCTATTCAGCCGGTCGTGGCGCAGACCGCCGTCGGACTGGCGATCACCGCGTTCGCCCGCCTGACCTTGCAGTCGCACACACCCGAAGTCGTCGACGCCGTGGAGGCGAAACTGCGCGCGGTGCCTTCCATCAAGACCGCATTCGCCTTCGCCGTCACGAAACCCTTGTCGCCGCTGCACATTCCGTGATCGGTCGGCGATATCTCGCAAGACGTGTCGGTCGCTTGACCACCTTCGATCGGGCCCGACGAATGGCATTCGGATTTGCCATGCACACTTCGCCGTAAAACGACTTCGGTAGGACTCGGCCGGCGGGTGCGGCCGGCGAGCAAAGAGCGAGGTGGGGGGCGTTTCAAGATCACCTGAGCGGTATATGATCCCCTGCGTCGCGGGAGTCGAGAATGATGTGGTAATTGCAGACGGTTGCTGAGTGGGGCTCGGCACTGTCAAAGTCACCTTTTGGAAACGATCGGTGCGGCGCGTGTCGTTTTTCGTATCGGCGCTGCTCCAATTGTGTCGGCCGTCAATTGTGGCAGGTCTTCACGCACGAGTTCAGTACAGCCGGCGGGCCGGCTGGATTAGCGGATAGGGAGTTGACGTTGATGACGATGTTAGATCGGGTCAGCATCAAAGTAGTTGCTGGCGCTGGGTTGTGCGTGGCGGCCGTGACGTTGAGCCCGGGCGCGGTCGCCGCCCCGTTCATAACGGGCGGCGGCTACGCCTGCATCCAGACGTCAGCGGGCGGCGGTGCGGCGCCGGCAGCCGCCGGCGCGCCGGTAGCCGCCGGCGGGCCCGCGGGCGCGTGCAGTCCCGCCAGTGCTCCGGTCGTCGACATGGCTGCCGGTGTTCCGCTGGCGTTGCCTGGGCCGGTGCCGGTGGCTGCGCCGGTGCCTGTCGGTGCGCCGGTGCCGGTGGGTGCGCCGGTGCCGGTGGGTGCGCCGGTGCCGGTGGGCGCTCCGGTGGGCGCGCCGATTCCGGTGGCTGCGCCGGTGCCAGTGGGTGCGCCACTGATTGACATGGCTGGGGCCTTTGCCGGTAAGGGCGATCCCACTGGACCGCCGCCGCCTGGCGCACCTCTGCCCGGTCAGCCGATTGTGCCCGGTCCGTCGCCTGCGGGCTGAGGCGGAAGCTCTTTGCGTTTGTGCGGACCCGCTGGGGTTGCCCCCAGCGGGTGCGTGGCACGTCCTCGGCGTGCCATTGCCCAGATTGGCTCAGGATAGCCAATGCGTGACTGACTAGCGACGAATGACTAACGCACGCTTGTATTTTCACTCTTCACGTCAGCCCTACCATCACAATGACAACTTCATTTCGACGGGAGTAAGAGCCATGCGGGCGGTTGTTCGGTGTGTTCTCGCGATGAGCGTGATCGCGGCGAGTGTGGTCGCGGGGCCCGCTGGTGTCAGCGATGCGGCGGCGAACGGGCCGGATGGGCTCGCCATCGCGTCGGTTCTACCGACGCGGGGCGAGGTGGTGGGTGTGGCGCACCCTGTGGTGGTGACGTTCAGTGGGCCCGTCGCCGACCGGCGCGCGGCCGAACGCGCCGTGGACATCAAATCGGCAGCTGCGATGTCGGGCAAGTTCGAGTGGCTCGACAACAACATTGTGCAGTGGGCCCCCGACCGATTCTGGCCGGCGCACAGCACGATCGCGCTCTCGGTCGGCGGCCTGGCCACGAGCTTTCAAACGGGACCCTCCGTCGTCGGTGTTGCCAACGTCGCGGATCACACGTTCACCGTGAGCATCGACGGTGTCGATGCGGGACCGCCGTCTGCGCCGCCGGCGCCGCACCACCGACCGCACTGGGGTGAAGCGGGCGTGTTTCCGGCCTCGATGGGTCGGCCTGAATACCCGACGCCGGTCGGCATCTACCCCGTGCTGGGCAAGGACCGCGACGTGACAATGGATTCGAGCAGTGTCGGCATCCCGGTCGACGCGCCGGACGGTTACCTGCTGGACGTGGAATACGCCGTCCGCATCACCGACCGCGGCCTCTTCGTGCATTCCGCTCCGTGGGCCGTCAACTCACTCGGGTTCGAGAATGTCAGCCACGGCTGTATCAGCCTGAGCCCCGAGGACGCCGAGTGGTACTTCAACACGGTCAACGTCGGCGACGCGGTGATTGTGCAGGAAAACAGCGTCGAAGTCCCCCGAGCGGTCACGCCGACACCGGGAGCCGACGACAGGAATCGAACCCGCGTCCTCATCGGAAGCTGACCACTTCCGGGTAGCGGCGTAGTACGCGAAACCCGTTGCGTGCTCTCGGAAACGATCCTGATGGCACGCGCAGGATGGCGGCTATTCGGGCTCAGGCCAACACTGCAGATGACGTTGATGAGCAAACTGGCGACTGTTACTACGGGCCCCGTCGTCCCGGAGATGTCCACGCAACTCGGACAGGTCCCGCCGGCCGCCCTGACCGCCACGCCGGCTTCGCCGGGACTGCCGCCCAGGGCACTCGCGCCAGGGGCGCCCGACCCGGCTCCGTTTCCGAATCGGACGTTCGGCCTCGTGCTTCGGAAGTACGACGTGCTCCGGTCACTCGGGGCGGCGCTGGAATCGGAGATCCTCGACAACGTCGATCTGTCGGGGCTGTGGCAGTCCCTGGGCTATGACCTGGAGAGCGCCATCAACACGGCGCTGGGCACCATGCTGACACAGACCTGTCCGGCGTCGCGGTCGATGTCTGCGGCATCCCCTTGCTGGGTTCGATTTCTCTCCGGGCGCCGGTTACACCAACGTGGCGGCACACTCGCGTTGATCGGGTTCAACCTCGCCGACCCGCTCAATTTCGCCAGAGCACCCACGCCCGGCCTCAACATCATCAGCGCGGGCCCGCTCTGCTCCCCTCCAGCTTCATCGTTGACGCCGAGGAAGCAAACCACCAGATCGCTCGGTTCAACGCCGAACTCGCCGATGAGATCGCTCCGGGACTGGCGTTATTTGTCGTCGTCCTCATCGTGTGGCAGCGGGCGGTTGGCGACGACCGGGAATTGGCCGGTGAAGCCCTCGCGTTCCCGAGCGACCTCCAGCACCCGCCCGCGGACCGCAAACCAGCCGACGATGAGTGCCGGAATGATGACCACCAGCGTGGCGACGGTCCAGGTGCCGATCGGCGGGTCGAACGCCATCAGCACGACGACCCCGAACAGGAACACCAACGTGAGATAACCGGTGTACGGCGTGCCCCACAACCGGAATGACGGCCGCTCGAGGATGCCCCGTTTCGACCAGCGGTAGAGCTGGATCTGACAGATGACGATGGTGCCCCAAGACGCGATGATTCCGAGGGCCGCGATGTTGAGCACGATCTCGAACGCCTGGCCGGGCACGAGAAGGTTGAGAATGACGCCGAACAGCCCGACGGCCGCGGTCAGGAAGATTCCGCCGTACGGCACGCCGCGGCTGGACATCTTCGCCGTGAACTTCGGTGCGCTGCCGTTCATTGCCATCGACCGCAGGATCCGGCCGGTCGAGTACAACCCGGCGTTAAGGCTGGAGAATGCGGCGGTCAGCACGACGATGTTCATGACCGTGCCCGCGCCCTGGACTCCGATCTTGGAGAAGAACGTGACGAACGGACTCTCGCCGGCCTTATAGGTGGTGTACGGGAGAAGAAGGGCCAGCAGGAACAGTGAACCGACGTAGAAGACAGCGATACGTGCAATCACCGAGTTGATCGCACGCGGCATGATCTTATGCGGATGAGCGGTCTCACCGGCCGCTGTTCCAACGAGTTCGACTGCGGCATAGGCAAACACGACGCCAGACATGACAATCACCAACGGGAATAGGCCGTGGGGAAAAAGCCCGCCATTGTCGGCGATCACGCTGAAACCGGTTGGCTGCCCTTGGATCTGGTAGCGGCCCGCAAGAAAGATGGTGCCTGCGACCAGAAATGTCATCAGTGCAAGGACTTTGATGGCCGCAGCCCAGAACTCGAGCTCCCCGAACAAGGTAACCGAGATGAGGTTTATGCCCACCACGGCCGCCAACGCGAGCAGGGCGATCAGCCACTGCGGGACGCTCCCGAACGACGTCCAGTAGTGGAAATAGGTGGCGATCGCCGTCGAGTCGACAATGGCCGTGAATGCCCAGTTCAGCCAGTACATCCAGCCGGCGACGAAGGCAGCCTTCTCGCCGAGGAATTCGCGCGCATACGACACGAAGGACCCCGACGACGGTCGGTGCAGCACGAGCTCGCCCAGCGCACGCAGGATCAGGAAGACGAAGATGCCGCAGAACGCGTAGCTCAAGAACAGGCCCGGTCCGGCGTTGTGTAGTCGGCCGCCGGCACCGAGGAACAGCCCGGTGCCGATGGCACCGCCGATCGCGATCATCTGCAGTTGCCGGGGCTTTAGGCCCTTGTGGTAGCCCTCGTCCTCCGCCATCAGCGCGGAGTTGTCGTAAGCGGGCGACTTGGGTGTGGTGGTCATCGAACCAGTCCTCGCTCTAGTTAGTTTCGGGGTGATGCAGGATCAATAGGATTACCTAGGGCATCCCACTGTTCCGGGGGCCCCGGCGTGTCGCGGACGTCCCGAAACGTCATAACGAAGCCACACACGGCGACGACGGCCGCAATCGCGTAGCCGATTATCGAATACCAACCGGCGTGGAGGTACGCGGTGACCGCGACGATGAACATCGCCAGGAACACCAGGGACATCCCGATCAATGGAATCTTCGCAAACAGATCAATGCGTGCCATGAGACCCACCTCGATAGACCGAATCACGGTGTTAACAGTGAACACCTTCCGACCTGTGGCGGTGGCGAAATGGAACTACGCGCTGCTTGGGGCTCGCAACGCGTATGCCGCCAGGCCGTGCCGCTTGCCGCCGTCACCCCAGTCACCTGCTTTGCCCTGGCATTCCGCCACGTGTCAGGACAGCGAGGCGCACTATGGGCGCTTGAATGCAGCCCCAGACCGACCTGAGTCGGCGAAACTGCAGCTGACATCTCCCGAATGTCCACATGGGTTTCGGACATCACGGAGCATGCCGCTGCCCGGTGTGGAACGGCAACGGCTCATCGCCCGTGAGCGGAATTGGTTGAAGGTGAAGCCACGATCCACTCCTCGATGAGAGCACGCGAACTTCGTCCGTAATTCCGTGCACCCAGCCTTTTGCCGGGCCATCTTGGCAAAGGTCTGCTAGAAACCCAGGTTTATCAGGATTTATAGCTCGCACTCGCCGATTCGACGCCAGGAGTTCGCTCCGGAATCGGGGCTGATCTCCATCGAGCACATGCTGGGGAAATAGTCATTCCTTACAAACCCGACCACTACCAGACCGCTGCCAGCGCGACGGTGCACATCCCTCGAGAGTGCATGGATCGCGATATTGCGCAACCGCGTTCTTTTGGGAGCGGTTGACCGAGTGGAGTTCTGATTTAGCGATCCTTCGAACAATTGGCTCTTTGAAGTCAGTATGAACTTGATCTCGCCGCAACCGCCTGGGCCGATTGATCGGTGAGGCTATCGAGCGCAGATCTCCAGCGGTTTTTGATGATGGGTCGGTTATCACGAACTAGTTCATCGGGTCAATTCAAGAGCTTCGGAATTACCGCACTCGTAATTTGACCAGCGGTCAGGTGAAACGCGGTAGAGATGCATGGTCTGTAACGTTGCGATGCAAAAAACCCGGCATTTTCTTGCCGGTAGGCTTTGATGATGGTTTTCCAGGGGCGCTGTTAACCTTCGCGAAGTTCTAGACCAACACGCCGATGTTCGAGCCTTTGATGAGCTCAAATAGCTTGTTTTGCACCTTCGTATGTCTTCGATCGTCCCGACCGATCTGCTCGGCCGATCGTGACCGCGCTATCAGCGGCGAGCGCGACCGCCGAACGGCTCATGACCGCCACGGCGGTCACGGAGTCCCCTCACTCGCAACGGCACTTGCCAGGACGAAGATATAGCCAGTGGGGCCACCTGAGCGCAGAAACTCTGAGGTGGGCGCGAATCGGCTAGCAAACTGCCTTCCGGCGATGGCAGCGTTACGACCGCGTCACGTGTGGGTGTACTAACATTTTTTCGGCGCCCGTAAGTTGCCGTTTAGCCGCGGTTTCGTGGAGCCGATGACGGGAATCGAACCCGCGTATTCAGCTTGGGAAGCTGATGTTCTGCCATTGAACTACATCGGCCTGACTGGCTGATCCCAGTGAACACGAAGGCTAACACCTCACCGGCTACGCTCGTCGCGTGCTGCTCTCCGATCGCGACATTCGTGCCGAAATCAAAGCCGGGCGGCTGGGCATCGACCCGCACGACCCCGATCTGGTGCAGCCATCGAGCGTCGATGTCCGTCTGGACAACCTGTTCCGCGTCTTCAACAACACCCGCTACACCCACATCGACCCTGCGACCCGGCAGGACGACCTCACCACGCTCGTCGAGCCCAAAGAGGGCGAGCCGTTCGTGCTGCACCCCGGCGAGTTCGTGCTCGGGTCCACGCTGGAGCGGTGCACGCTGCCCGACGATCTCGCCGGTCGCCTCGAAGGCAAGTCGTCGCTGGGACGTCTCGGCCTGTTGACGCATTCCACCGCGGGCTTCATCGACCCGGGCTTCACCGGCCACATCACCCTCGAGTTGTCGAACGTCGCCAACCTGCCGATCACGCTCTGGCCCGGGATGAAGATCGGTCAGCTGTGCCTGCTCCGACTGACCAGCCCCGCCGAGCATCCCTACGGCAGCGCCCGGGTCGGCTCGAAGTACCAGGGCCAGCGCGGCCCGACGCCCTCGCGCTCGTATCAAAACTTCATCAAGTCCAGCTGACCCGGGCAAGGGAGCCTGAAGTGCCAGTCATCGATCCTGCCCTCACCGCCTGGCTGCTCGCGAGCACCGCACTCGTCCTGCTCATGACGCCCGGCCTGGCCATCTTCTACGGCGGGATGGTGCGCACCACGGGCGTGCTCAACATGATCATGATGAGCTTCATCTCGATTCCGCTGGTCACCGTCGCCTGGCTGCTCGTCGGCTACACGCTGGCTTTTTCCGAGGACAGCGGTGGTGGGCTGATCGGCAACCTCACCCACTTTGGGATGCTCGGCATCGACCCGGGCACCGCGCGCGGGCCGGTTCCCGAACTGCTCTTCGCCACTTTTCAACTCGGCTTCGCAATCGTCACCGCCGCACTGGTCAGCGGCGCGATCGCCGACCGCGCCAAATTCGCGGCCTGGATGGTCTTCGTCCCGGTGTGGACGGTGACGGTCTACGCCGTAGTCGCCCACTGGGTGTGGGCCCCTGACGGCTGGCTCTTCGAGTTCGGCGCCCTCGACTACGCGGGTGGCCTGGTGGTCGAGATCGTCTCCGGCATGTCCGCACTGGCGCTGGCTCTGGTGCTCGGCCCGCGGATCGGTTTCAAGAAAGACGCGATGCGGCCGCACAACCTGCCCTTCGTGCTGCTGGGGGTCGGCCTGCTGTGGTTCGGTTGGTTCGGCTTCAACGCCGGCTCGGCGCTGGCCGCCAACGGAATGGCCTCGGCCGTGTTTTTGAACACGTTGGTGGCCGGGTGCCTCGGCATGCTCGGATGGCTCACCGTCGAACAGGTCCGCGACGGTAAGCCGACGACGTTCGGCGCCGCCTCCGGTGTGGTCGCCGGCCTGGTGGCGATCACACCGTCCTGCGGAACTGTGAACACCCTCGGAGCCGCGGCCGTTGGACTCGCCGCCGGGATCGTGTGCTCCTTCGCCGTCGGGGCGAAGTTCCGGTTCGGCTATGACGATTCCCTGGACGTCGTCGGCGTGCACTTCGTCGGCGGTGTCGTCGGGGTGCTGCTCATCGGGCTGCTGGCGACTCGGGCGATGACCGGGGGTGCGAGCGGCCTCTTCTACGGCGGCGGCTTCGCACAATTGGGCAAGCAGGCGCTGGGCGCGCTGGTGGTGGGCACCTACGCCTTCGCCGTGTCCTATGTACTGGGCAAGGTGATCGACCACACCGTCGGTTTCCGTCTCAGCGCCGAGGACGAGACGTCCGGCGTCGACTTCACCCAACACGCCGAGACCGCCTACGCCGAGGGCGTGCACGGCCATCAGCCGTTGCGCCGCCCGTCGTTGCTCGGTGAGCTGGGAGCGCCCCGCCCCCGACCGAAGCCCGCCGGAGGAACCGACTCCTGAGCATCGTCCCGGGAATGTGAACCGCGCGGCGCCCGTTGTCGTTAACCCGGGTAAGGTTCTTCTTACCGGCGCCGGCGAGCACTTGAACCGTCGCGGTCCGGCCAGAGCTTCAGCGCCATCAGCTAACACCGTTTGATGTAACGCCACTGCTGTCAGCGCCGATGAAGTCTCTAGTAGCCGGCTCGTACGGGATGAGTGCCCATCGGTGGCCCCGAACACGTAGCAAACATTTTGGAGGGTGGAGTGGACATCGTATTAGGTGTGTCGATGACACCTACGACGGTCCGCATGGTGCTGGTCGAGGGGGAGAAGGCCGACGGGAAAACCGTCGACCACGATGCATTCGACATCGCGTCCGTCGAAGGCCCGCAAACATTTAGTGCGGCAGACCAAGTGATCTCCGCCGTCCTCGGCACCAAGGAGAGTGCCGAAGCCGGCGGCCATCACCTCAAATCAATCGGCGTCACGTGGAGTGACCACACCGAGGCGTCCGCGCTGCGCGACGCGCTGACCGCCCGTGGCATCGACGACGTGATGCTCATCGCGGAGGGCCATGCCGCCGCAGCCCTGGCTCAGGCCGTGGGCCGAGCGGTCGGCTACGACACCACCGCCCTGTTCTTCATCGACCGCGACAACGCGACCCTGTCGGTGGTGCAGACCGACGACGGCTCCGTCGTCAAGGTGCTCAGCCGCACCCTGCACAGCGCCGACGCGATGGCCGTGCTCAGCGAGATGGCCGCGGCAGTCGACGAGCAGGATTCGCCGCCGCAGGGGATGTTCGTCGTCGGGTCCGGCGTCGACGTCAGTTCGGTGAAGGCGCACCTCGAGCACCTCGTCCGCATTCCGGTCAGTGCGCCCGAGGAGCCGGGGCTGGCCCTGGCCCGCGGTGCGGCGCTGGCATCGGCCAACGCGCCCGCGTTCGAGGCGACCACCGTCGGCCTGGCCTACTCGCAGGATCCCGACGGCACGACCGCCGGTAACGCCTATCGCGGCCTTGCGTTCGCGGATACCCAGATGGCACCCGCAGGCGGCGCGGACGCGCTGCTCGACGACTACGCTCCGCAGACCGACGAGGAACCGATCGACGAGGGACGCAAACCCTTCCTGCTGGTCGGCAGCGCGTTGACGTCGATCTTCGTCGTGGGCGTTGTCGCGCTGGTCATTTCGCTGGCGATCAGCATCCGTCCCACCGCCGACCAACGGCCCAGCCCCGGTCAGAGTGCGATCGTGCCGAGCAGCCAGGCGCCGGCCGCCGCACCGCCGGCACAGGAGGCCCAGCAGCCGGTTCCGCCGCCCGCGCCGCCGCCGGAGACGATCAAGGCACCCGTGCCCGTCGCCGTGCAGGAAGCGCCGCCACAGGCGCCGGCGCCGCGACAGGTCGTCGTCGAGCAGGCGCCCCCTCCGCAGGCAGCACCGGCCCCGGCGCCCGAGGCGCCGGCTCCCGCTCCGCCGCCGGATGCGCCCCCGCCTGCGCTGCCCCCGCCGGCCTGGGTCCCGCCGGTCGTGCTTCCGCCGCCGGTGGTCGTACTGCCACGCCCGCAGAATCCGTGGAACCCGTGGCAGCCGCCGCAGCAGAACCCGCCGTGGAATCCGTGGCCCCAACAGCCACAGCTGCCACAACAGGAGCCGGACGAACCCGACTTCCCGCAGCAGCCACCGTGGCAGCAGTGGCCGGGTGGCGGTTCGGGCGGCGGCTCGGAGTCGGGCGGTCACGGGGGTAACGGAGGCCATGATGGCTTCCCCGGTAACGGTGGCGGTTCGGGTGGCTTCCCGGGCTTCGGTGGCGGTTCTGACCACGGCCCCGGCGGCGGTCGCGGCGGGGGCGGCGGAGGTGGCGGCGGCGGAGGAGGCTGCTTCCTGATCTTCTGCAGCGGCGGCCACCGCTAGGAACACGGTTCGTCACCTACCGTTGGTCTGCTGCTCAGTGTCGCGTAGCAGTTAGCTCATCGCGGCTGCATATAGAAGCAGTATGCGATGCACCGTCTTCGGAACGGGTTACCTCGGAGCCACACATGCGGCCGGGATGGCCGAACTCGGACACGACGTTGTCGGCGTCGACATCGACCCGGGTAAGGTCGCGAAACTGGCGGCCGGCGACATCCCGTTCTACGAGCCGGGCTTGCGAAAGATGTTGAGCGACAACCTCGCGGCCGGCAGGTTGCGCTTCACCACCGACTATGACGACGCTGCTGAGTTCGCCGATGTGCACTTCCTCGGCGTCGGAACTCCGCAGAAGAAGGGCGAGTACGGCGCCGACCTGCGTCATGTGCACGCTGTCATCGACACGCTGGTGCCCCGGCTGGGCCGGTCCGCCGTCATCGTCGGCAAGTCGACAGTCCCCGTCGGAACCGCCGCTGAACTGGTCCACCGGGCCCAGAGGCTGGCGCGCGACGGTGTCGACGTGGAGATCGCCTGGAACCCCGAGTTTCTCCGGGAGGGTTACGCGGTCAACGACACCCTGCACCCCGATCGCATCGTGATTGGTGTGCAGAAGGATTCGGCGCGGGCCGAAGCGGCGATCAGAGAGCTCTACGCACCGCTGCTCACGGAGGGCGTGCCCTTCCTGGTGACCGACCTGCAGACCGCCGAACTGGTGAAGGTGTCCGCGAACGCGTTTCTGGCCACCAAGATCTCGTTCATCAACGCGATCTCGGAGGTATGCGAGGCGGCCGACGCAGACGTCACGTTGTTGGCGGACGCGCTGGGGTACGACCCGCGGATCGGTCGTCGCTTCCTCAACGCCGGCCTGGGCTTCGGCGGGGGCTGCCTGCCCAAGGACATTCGCGCCTTCATGGCCCGCGCAGGCGAGCTGGGCGCCAACCATGCGCTGACCTTCCTGCGAGAGGTCGACAGCATCAACATGCGGCGCCGATCCCGGATGGTCGAGCTGGCCGGCACGGCCTGCGGCGGGTCGCTGCTCGGCGCCAACATCGCCGTGCTCGGCGCGGCATTCAAGCCGGAATCCGACGACGTCCGCGACTCGCCCGCGCTGAACGTGGCGGGCATGCTGCAGCTCAACGGCGCGACGGTCAACGTGTACGACCCCAAGGCGATAGAGAACTCGCGTCGGCTGTTCCCGACCCTGAACTACTCGACCTCGGTCGTCGAAGCCTGTGAGCGAGCCGATGCCGTGCTGGTGCTCACCGAGTGGCGCGAGTTCGTCGAGCTCGACCCCGACGACCTTGCCGACACGGTGCGCGCCAAAGTCATTGTGGACGGTCGCAATTGCCTGGACGTTCAGCGATGGTCCCGATCCGGCTGGCGGCTGTACGCGCTGGGCAAAAGCGCGCAGCGCATCAGTCGGCAGATGCCTGCCTGAGCATTCCGTCGAAGCCCTGCCACAACAGCATGAAGACGAGCTCGACCACGCGCTCGCGCGGCACGTCGCGGTGTTCGTACCACCAGCGGGCAACACCGTCGGTGGCCGATTGTGTCGCGCGGGCGAGAATCCACGAAGCGTCGTCGAGCGTTATGCCGTGGACCGACTTGGCCTTTCCCGCGCCGAACTTGATGAGATCGGCGATGCTGGCGGTGCCTTGATCGGCAATGTCCCGGTAGACGGCCGCGATGTCGGCGTCCGCCGGGGGATCCTGATGCAGGACGCGCCAGATGAACGGATCCTTTTCGACGAACTCGAAGTAGTTCGCAATGCCGGCGCGGACCAACTCCTCGACCGTGGCGCCCTCCAGCCGTCGCAGTGAGCGCTCCCTGAGCTGCTGGGCATGCTGCTCGAGAAGTGTCACGTGCAGTTCGCGCTTGGACGCGAAGTGGTCGTACAGGACCGAGGGCACGACACCCGCCTGCGCGGCGATGTCCGACATCTTCGCCCCGGCGTAGCCGCGGTCGGCAAACACCTCGACCGCCGCGTCGAGAATGCGAATCCGCCGCTCCTCGGCCGGTATCCGCTTCCTTGCCATACCGAATAGTAATTCGGTACGCTGTCGACGACTTACCGAACCGCAATTCGGTTGTATGGAGTCCGACATGCATGGTCCCGTTGGACAACGAATCCGATGGATGGCCATCCACGGCGTCATCCGCGGCATTTCAAAACTTCTGGCGCGCCGCGGCGACCCCCAGGGCCGGCTGATCGCCGATCCCGCCGTGCGAGCCAAACCGGTCGAGTTCACCGAGGAACTCCGCGCACTGGGTCCGATCGTCCGATGCCGCGCCATCTACATGACCGTCGAGCATCAGGTCGCCTTCGACCTGCTGCGGTCCGACGACTTCCGCGTCATCGCGATGGGGTCCAACCTGCCCAAACCCCTGCAGTGGGTGGCAGATCGCACCAAGCCCGATCTGCTGCACCCGCTCGAGGCGCCGTCCATGCTGTCGGTCGAGCCGCCCGACCACACCCGCTACCGCAAGCTGGTGTCGTCGGTGTTCACCACCCGCGCAGTCGCCGCGCTGCGTGATCGGGTGCAGGACACCGCGAATGCGCTTCTCGACGACCTTGATGGCGCGGACACGGTGGATGTGGTCGATCGTTACTGTTCGGAGCTTCCCGTCGCCGTGATCAGCGACATTCTCGGCGTGCCGGACGACGCGCGGCCGCTCATCCTGGAGTTCGGTGAACTGGGTGCGGCCAGCCTGGACATCGGACTGACGTGGCGGCAGTACCGGCAGGTCTACCGCGGCATCGAGGGATTCAACCGGTGGCTGGGCGAGCATCTGCAGCAGCTGCGGCGCCACCCGGGCGACGATCTGCTCAGCCAGCTGATCCAGGCCTCGGACCAGGGCGCACTTCTCGACGACCGGGAGCTGCTCGCCACCGCGGGGCTCGTGTTGGCTGCCGGCTTCGAGACCACGGTCAATCTGCTGGGCAACGGGATCCGGATGCTGCTCGACAACCCGGAACACATCCAGACGTTGGCGGCCCGACCCGAGCTGTGGCCGAACACCGTCGAGGAGATCCTGCGACTGGACTCGCCGGTGCAGCTCAGCGCGCGGATGGCCCGCAACGATGTCGAGGTCGCGGGCACGCGGATCCGTCGCGGCGAGGGCGTAATCCTCTATCTGGCCGGCGCGAACCGCGACCCCAAGGTCTTCACCGACCCGCACCGGTTCGACATCGAACGCGACAACGCCGGCAAGCACCTGTCGTTCTCCGGGGGCAGGCACTTCTGCCTCGGTGCGGCGCTGGCCCGCGCCGAGGGCGAGGTCGGCCTGCGGACGTTCTTCGAACGCTTTCCGGGCGCCCGGCTGGCCGGCGATGGCAGCCGGCGCGACACCCGGGTGCTGCGCGGCTGGTCCTCTCTACCGATCACGCTTGGCACGGCGCGCACCGCGGTAAGTTCATGAGGTGGATTTCCGAGCGGCACTGCTCGACCAGACCCGGGAGTTCGGGGACCTGATCGGCAGCGCAGATGCGTCAACCCCGGTGCCGACCTGTCCCGAATGGACACTGCGACAGCTGTTCCGCCACGTCGGGCGTGGAAACCGCTGGGCGGCACAGATCATCGCCGAGCGCCGGACGGAGACGCTGGACCCCCGTGAGGTTCGCGACGGTAAGCCGCCGGATGATCCGGACGGCGCCACCGATTGGCTCAACGGCGGTGTGCAGCTCATCCTCGACGCCGTCGACCGCGTCGGCCCTCAAACCCCGGTGTGGACGTTTCTCGGTCCGCGGGCCGCCGGCTGGTGGATCCGCCGCCGCCTGCACGAAGCCACCGTGCATCGCGCCGACGCGGCGATGGCGCTCGGCGTGGATTACGAGCTCTCGCCGGAGTTGGCCGCCGACGCCATCAGCGAGTGGATCGAGCGGGTTTCCGTGGAGGCCAAGCCGCACTCTCCGCCGCTCGATCGGGGGCGGACGGTGCATCTGCACGCCACCGACGACGGGCTGGGCCCGACCGGCGAGTGGACCATCACCAGCGACGAGCACGACGGCATCTCCTGGTCCCACGACCACGGCAAGGGCGATGTCGCGCTGCGCGGGCCGGCGAAAGACCTGCTGCTGGCTGTCGTGCGCCGGGCAACGGTCGCCGAATCGGGCATCGAGATGTTCGGCGATGCCGCGGTCTGGGACAGCTGGCTCGCGCGCACGCCCTTCTGAGTGGCATCCTTCCGACCATGACGACTTCGGAGATCGCGACCGTCCTCGCCTGGCACGACGCACTGAACGACCAGGACTTCGACACGCTGGTGAGCCTGTCCAGCGACGACGTCGAGGTGGGTGATGCGAGCGGTGCCGCGCAGGGGCACGCCGCGCTGCTCGACTGGGCCCGCTCCGCGGGCATCACGGCCGAACCGCGCCGGATCTATGTGCACGACGGCGTCGTCGTCGTCGAACAGCAGGTCACGTCCGCCACGACCCCCGGGATGGGCACGGCTACCGCGGCGTCGGCGTTCCGCGTCGTGCACGACCACATCACGTCGGTGTTCCGCCACGACGACCTGGCCTCCGCGCTCGCCGCGACCGAGCTGACCGAGAAAGATCTCGTGAACTGATGCGCGGAATCATCCTGGCCGGCGGTTCGGGCACCCGCCTGCACCCGATCACGATCGGCGTCAGCAAGCAATTGCTGCCGGTCTACGACAAGCCACTCATCTACTACCCGCTGTCGACGTTGATGATGGCCGGGATCCGCGACATCCTGATCATCAGCACCGCCAGCGATGCGCCGGCGTTTCACCGACTGCTCGGAGACGGCTCGGCGCTCGGCGTCAACATCACCTACGCGGTGCAGGATCGGCCCGATGGGCTGGCTCAGGCGTTCGTGATCGGCGCCCAGCACATCGGGACCGGCTCCGTGGCATTGGCGCTCGGCGATAACGTGTTCTACGGCCACAGCCTCGGCACCGCACTGCGGCGCTTCCAAACCATCGATGGCGGAGCGATTTTCGCGTACTGGGTGGCCAATCCCTCGGCCTACGGTGTCGTCGAGTTCTCCGATGACGGCGTCGCGCTGTCGATCGAGGAAAAGCCCATCACCCCGAAGTCGAACTACGCCGTGCCGGGTCTGTACTTCTACGACAACGACGTGATCGAGATCGCCCGGTCGTTGCGCCCGTCGGCGCGAGGTGAGTACGAGATCACCGACGTCAACCTGACCTACCTCAATGCGGGCAGGCTGATCGTCGAGACACTCGACCGCGGGACCGCCTGGCTGGACACCGGGACCGTCGACAGTCTGCTCGACGCAAGCGATTTCGTGCGCACCATCGAACGGCGGCAAGGGCTGAAGATCGGGGTGCCCGAAGAGGTGGCCTGGCGGATGGGGTTCATCGACGACGAGCAGTTGGCGGCCCGCGGGCAGAAGTTGCTCAAGTCCGGCTATGGCGACTACCTGTTGCAACTGATCGACCGTGGCTGACCGGGGTGGCCAGCACCGCGGCGATCGCGGTGGTGAGCGGCACCGACAGAGCCAGCGCGATACCGCCGACGGCCGAGCGCGCGATCTCGATGGCCACACTCTCACTGGTCAACACGTCCCCCAGAGTCCGATTGGCGACGCTGAACAGCAACAGGAGCGGTAGCGCGCTGCCGGCGTACGCCAGCACCAGGGTGTACACGGTGCTGGCGATGTGGTCGCGGCCCACCCGCATGGCGCCGAGGAAGATGGCGCGGCGCGAGCTGCCGTCGCCCAGTTCGGCCAGTTCGAAGACGGTCGACGCCTGTGTCACCGTGACGTCATTGAGCACGCCGAGCGAACCGATGATGAAGCCCGCCAGCAGCAGGCCGGTGATCGACACGTTGCCCAGGTAGGCGGCGACCTCGTTGTTCTGGTCCTCCGAAAGCCCGGTCAGATGCGCGAGTGCTATTGCGGCCCAGGACAACAGTGCCGCGAGCAGGAGTGAGGCCAGAGTGCCGAGGAGTGCTGCACTGGTACGCAGGCTGACCCCGTGCGCGAGATAGATCACCGCGTACAGGATCGCCGCCGACGCCACCAGCGAGACCGGGATCGCCGCCGCCCCTTCGCGAAGCGCGGGCAGCAGGAAGACCACCAGTACCGCGAAGGCAACGACGATCCCGACCAGGGCCCGCAGCCCACGCCACCGGGCGACGGCCACCACCACGACGGCGAACGCCGCCGCCATGGCGGCCAGCGGCCACGTCCGTTCGAAGTCGTAGAACGCATACGAGGTAGCGCCTGCCTGGTCGACCTGACGGCTGAGGCGGACGTGGTCGCCGACGGCGAGGCTGGGCTGTCCCGGGCCGGGGCTGAACTCGAGCAGGGTGTTGGCGCCCTTGTTGGGTCCGGAGTCGATGGCCACCGTGGTCTGGATGCACTGGGCCCGGTCGCCCGGCGCCTGCACTGGATCGGCGGTCAGCACCGCGCCCGCCGACGGACTGCCGCAGACCGCGGCGCTGCTGGACAGCACGTGGCCGGATTCGGTGGTCACCGCGCCGCCCGCGGCGTTCTGGAAGGGTAGCGGGATGTCGACCCGCTGCTCGCTGGGCCACAGCCACGCCGCGCCGGCAAGCGCCGCCACCCCGATCGCGATGAGGAGGCCGACGACGACCTTGGCCGCCAACGGGCCGAGCGGAGCGGGACCGCCACTCGGGGAATGCGAATGCGCGTGCGAGTGCGTCACCCGCAACAGGGTAGAGGCTGCGGCTGGCCGGCTACTGGCGGTAACCGGCCAGGAAGTTGCCCAGCCGTTCGATCGCGTTGACGAGGTCACGCGCCCACGGCAGCGTCACGAGGCGCAGGTGGTCGGGCGTCGGCCAGTTGAAGCCGGTGCCCTGGGTGACCAGGATCTTCTCCTGCAACAGCAGGTCGAGCACCAGTTGCTCGTCGTCGTGGATCTCGTGGACCTCGGGGTCCAGCCGTGGGAAGGCGTACAGCGCGCCCTCCGGCTTCACGCAGGAGACCCCGGGGATGTCGTTGAGCGCGGACCAGGCCACATCGCGCTGCTCGAGCAGCCGTCCGCCGGGCAGCACCAGGTCGTCGATGCTCTGGTGGCCGCCGAGCGCCACCTGGATCGCGTGCTGGGCAGGGACGTTCGGGCACAACCGCATGTTGGCCAGCAGGCTGATGCCCTCGATGAAGCTGCTCGCGTGCTCCTTCGGGCCGGTGATGACGAGCCACCCCGACCGGTAGCCCGCGACCCGGTAGGCCTTGGACAGGCCGTTGTAGGTCAGCGTCAGCACGTCCGGCGCGACGGAGGCCATGCTGATGTGCTTGGCGTCGTCGTAGAGAATCTTGTCGTAGATCTCGTCGGCGAGCAGCAGCAGTTGATGCGTACGCGCCAATTCGGCAATCTGCTCGAGCATTTCGCGGGAGTAGACCGCCCCGGTCGGGTTGTTCGGATTGATCACCACCAGCGCCTTGGTGCGTTCGGTGATCTTCGACTCTAGGTCGGCGATGTCGGGCTGCCACCCCTGGGTCTCGTCACACAGGTAATGCACCGGCGTCCCGCCGGCGAGCGACGTGGACGCCGTCCACAGCGGATAGTCGGGCGCGGGGATCAGCACCTGGTCGCCGTTGTCGAGCAGCGCCTGCAGCGTCATCGTGATGAGCTCGGAAACCCCGTTGCCCAGGTAGACGTCGTCGACGTCGAATCGCGGGAAGCCCTCGACCAATTCGTACCGCGTGAACACCGCGCGCCGGGCGGCCTGGATGCCCTTGGAGTCGGAGTAGCCCTGCGCATTCGGTAGCGCCGCGATGATGTCGCGCATGATGACGTCGGGCGCCTCGAAGCCGAAAGGCGCGGGGTTGCCGATGTTCAGCTTGAGGATACGGTGGCCCTCGGCCTCCAAGCGCGACGCATGCTCGTGCACCGGGCCCCGGATCTCGTACAGGACGTCCTGCAGTTTGGACGACTGCGTGAACGTGCGCTGCCGCGGATGATGGCCGGTGCTGTGCCACGGCAGCTGATGCGTACTCACGTCATCCATGATCGCATTGCTGTCGACCGATTTTGCTGAGTCGCCCGTTAACGCTTACCCGGCGGACGGGCGCCCTTGGCGATGCCGAGTCCCTTCACCGGTGGCGCGGGGGTCTCGCCGTTACCCTCCGCGGAAGTCTCAGGCGCAGCACTGGATTCACCGTTCGGTTGCGCTTCGGCTTGTTGGGCAGGAGCTTTCGCAGCGGGCGGGGCCGATTTCCTGGCTCCCGGCCGCCGTGCGCCCGGTGCGATACCGAGTCCCTTGACCTCGGGTGCGGGGCTTGCGGGCTCCGGCTTTGCGGGCTCGGGTGCCTCGGGTTCGGGCGCCGGTGCCGGTGCAGGCTCGGGGACCGCCTGCTTGGCCGGCGCTTTCTTGGCACCCGGGCGCCTGGCACCAGCGGCGATGCCGAGTCCCTTGACCTCCGGCTCGGCCTTCGGCGTCTCGGCCGCCGGAGCCTGCGCCGCCGGCGTCTCGGCCGCCGGAGCGGCGGAGGTCGCCTTCTTGGCGCCCGGACGCTTGGCGCCTGCGGCGATGCCGAGTCCCTTGACCTCGGGTTCGGGTTTAAGTGTCTCCGCCGCCGCTTCCGTCGCCGCGGGGGCCGCCGTCTTCTTGGCGCCGGGACGCTTGGCGCCAGCCGCGATGCCCAACCCCTTGGCGGGCGGCGCAGGCGCCTGTTGGGGAGCAGCGGCCGCCGCTTCCGTCGCAGCGGGCGCCGCCGTCTTCTTGGTGCCGGGACGCTTGGCGCCGCCGGCGATGCCGAGTCCCTTGACCGGCGCAGCGGCCGCCGGCTTATCGGCGGCCGGTGCAGCGGGCTCCGGCACATCCTCGGGCTCGGCTTCATCGGGAGCCACGACAGCGGGGGTGGACGCCTCGACCCGGGCCGCGCGTTCCTCGGATTCCCTTGCAGCAGTTCCCTTCTCGGGCAGAGTGACCGAGCTCGTGTCGAGCGAGCCCAGCAGCAGCTGGGCCACGTCGAGCACCTCGGCCTTGGGCACGTCGTTGGCTGCGGCGACGTCATCGACACCGTCGGTGATCATCACGCGGCAGAACGGGCAGCCGGTGGCGATCTTGGACGCGCCGGTGTCCAGCGCCTCCTCGACGCGCTCGTGGTTGACGCGCTTTCCGATGTGCTCTTCCATCCACATGCGCGCACCACCGGCGCCGCAGCACAGGCCGCGGTCAGCGTGGCGCGGCATCTCGGTCAGCTTGGCCCGTGAAGCCTCGATGAGCTCACGCGGCGCCTCGTAGACCTTGTTGTGCCGGCCCAGGTAACAGGGGTCGTGGTAGGTGACTTCCTCACCACCGCCGACCGGCTTGACGGGCACCAGCTTCTTGTCGCGGATCAGCCGGTTCAAGAGCTGCGTGTGGTGCAGCACCGTGTAGTTGCCACCCACCTGCGGGTACTCGCGACCCAGCGTGTTGAAGCAGTGCGGGCACGTGACGACGACCTTGCGGTCCACCCGCTCGACACCGGAGAACAGATCGTTCAGGGTCTCCACGTTCTGTGCGGCCAGTTGCTGGAAGAGAAACTCGTTGCCGGAGCGGCGGGCCGAGTCGCCGTTGCACGTCTCGCCCTCGCCGAGCACCAGATACTTGACCCCGGCGATGGCCAGCAGCTCGGCCACGGCCTTGGTGGTCTTCTTCGCGCGATCCTCGTAGGCGCCCGCACAACCCACCCAGAACAGGTACTCATAACCCTCGAAGGACTCGACGTCCTTGCCGTAGACCGGCACGTCGAAGTCGACCTCGTCGATCCAGTTGGTGCGATCCTTGGAGTTCTGGCCCCACGGATTGCCTTTGGCCTCGAGGTTTTTGAACAGCACACCGAGCTCGGAGGGGAACTCGGATTCCATCATCACCTGGTAGCGGCGCATGTCGACGATGTGATCGATGTGCTCGATGTCGACCGGACACTGCTCGACGCACGCGCCGCATGTGGTGCAGGACCACAATACGTCGGGGTCGATCACGCCCTTCTGCTCGGCGGTGCCGACCAGCGGGCGGGTGGCCTGATCGGGACCGGAGCCGAGAACCCTTCCGAAGCCCGACTCCGGGACGTGGTGTTCTTCAGCGTGCTTCTCCCCGCGAAGTTCCTCGCCCGCGCCACCCTCAGGGGTGTTCTCCAGCGGGGTTTCCTTGTCGCCCAGGATGTATGGCGCCTTGGCGAACATGTGGTCGCGCAGGTCCATGATCACGAGCTTGGGTGACAGCGGCTTCCCGGTGTTCCAGGCAGGGCACTGCGACTGGCAGCGGCCGCACTCCGTGCACGTGGTGAAGTCGAGATAACCCTTCCAGGTGAAGTCCTCGATCTTGCCGCGGCCCAGCACCGCGTCCTCGGCAGGATCCTCGAAGTCGATGGGCACGCCCTTCGACTCCACCGGAAGCAGCGGTCCGAGGGCGTTCGGCAGCCGCTTGAACGTCACGTTGATGGGCGCGAGGCCGATGTGCAGGTGCTTGGAGTGCAGCACGATCAGGAGGAAGACCAGCATGACGCCGATGTGCAGCAACAGCGCGACGGTCTCGATGATCTCGTTGGCATGGCTGCCCAGCGGCGAGAGCACCGCCCCCATGCCGTGCGAGAAGAAGGCGCCCCAGCCGTAGGGGAGGTTCTCGTTGACCACCGACGACCCGCGGAACAGCGCGTAGGTCCAGATGACGTTGAAGATCATGAAGAGGATCAGCCACGCGCCGCCGGTGTGTGAACCGTAGAAGCGCGAGTCGCGGCCGTATTCCTTGGGCTCCGAGCGCAGCCGGATCACCGCGAAGGTCGCAATGCCGAGCAGCACCGCGAGAGCGAAGAAGTCCTGCAGGAAGCCCAGGGCGTCCCAGTGGCCGACGAACGGGATGGCGAACTTCGGGTCGAACAGCACGCCGTAGGCCTCGAGGTAGACGCTGGCAAGGATGAAGAAGCCCCACATCGTGAAGAAGTGCGCGATGCCAGGAATCGACCAGCGCAGCAGCCGGGTTTGCCCGAAGACCTCCTTGAACTGCGTGGTGATGCGGGTGTCGAGGTGATCCTTGCGGCCGTGCTCGTCGCTGGTTTTCTGGCCCGAGCGGATCAGGTTGGTCAGCCACAGGACGCGCTTGGCGGCGAACACCAGCACGACGGCTGTCATCAGTAGCCCGACGATGAGCCTGATCAGCGTCTGCGTATCCACGGCGTGCCTCCCGGTTCCCAAGTTACCCAAGGGTAACTTATCGGATGTTACTCGCCAGTAACTTTAGCTCGATACCGGCTCATAGTGGCATCCTGTGGGGAAATGTCGCTACGAAGGGTGCCCTAACTAACTTCCGGCGGCCGGCGCGGCATCTGCGTTGCCCGTGCCGGTATCACCGTTGCCCGCACCGGGGTCGATGGGCGGTACCGGTGGGTCCTGCGGGGTCTTCGGGGCTTCCCAGGGCGGGGTCCACGTCGGCGGTGTCCACGGAGATGTCCAGAGCGGAGGTGTCCACGGCGGCGGCGTCGTCGGATCCGCCGCCGGGGGCTCGGGCGCGGGCGGTGGCGGCGCCTGCGTGGTCACCGGCGCCTGCGTCCACGGCCGCGGTGCGGGCGTGAAGCGTGTGACCGGTTGCTGGACGACGACGGTGGTGACGTGGGAGGCCTGCGGCGCCGGGGGAGTTGGGAGAGGTGCCGACGCCGCAGGCGCGGGGGAAATGGTCGAGGGGGCCGTCGAGAGAGTGGAGGTGTCGGTGGCGGTGGTGGCCGCTTCGACCGGGGTGGTGGTGGTGTCGCTGACCAACGTGATGCCGAACACCGTGGCGGCGATGGCGGCGGCGAGCGCGGACAGTCCGAAGAGCACCAGCGGGGCGCGCCGGGGCGTCTGTTCGCTCGCCTGCCACTCCTCGTGCCGGAACACCACCTCCGGTCGGCCGTCGGCCGGCTGCTCGTAGAAGCCGGTCGCGTCCGTCTCATCGGACCACGCCAGGGTGACGGCGGTCGGTACCGCGATTCCGGGGGCCGGAGTCAACGTGGTGGGGACATCGACGATCCGACCGCGCTGGGCGATCAACGCCGCGCCCTCCGCAGCGGTGAGCTGGGGGTGCGGGGTGGTGACCACGGGTGCGCGCAGATGTTCGGAGAGGCGAAGGGTGACCAGCGGAATGCGCGCACCGCCACCGATCGTCGCGACGGCCGTCACCCCGGCCGCCGGAACACCGGTGTGCTGGAGCGTATCGTCCAGCGCCGCGATGAACTCCGCGAGTGGAGCGGCCAGCAGGTCCTCGAGTTCGGTGCGGGTGACCCGAATGTCGACGCGCCGCCCTGGCAGGTCGGCGCCGATCGCGGTGGCCGTCTCCGCGGACAGCCGCTCCTTGGCGCCGCGACATTCCTCGCGCAACCGGACGAGCGAGCCCACCATCGCGGTGCCCGACGGGTCTGCGTGCGCGGCCTCGCCGAGTCCGGCGACGACGTGCCGCAGCAGCGCCTGGTCGATTTCGTCGCCGGAGAAGTCGGGCAGGCGGACCGTTTCACCGATGCGGGCGAGGTCGGCTCCGGCGTCGGCGAGGGTGATGCTCGTGCCGCTACCGCCGAAGTCGCACAGCACGATCACGCCGTTCGTCGGCAGACCGGGGTTCGCCCGCAGGGCCGTCAGGGCGGCGATGGCGTCCGACATCACCGGGAGTCCGTCCGGCAGGCAGCGGCGCAGCGCGTCGAATATCGGCGCGGGCCAGTGCGCCGGGACCGCGATCGCCGTGGCCGCCACCGGCTTGCCGTCGGTCGCCGCTTGCGCCGTCGCGTCCAGCGCCCCGGCAAGCAACCGTCCGGGCTGATGCCGGGATCCATCGTGGGCAACCAGCGGCACCGGATCGCCGACCCGGTCGACGAAGCCGGTCAGTCGGTGCCCCCGCACGCTGATCTCCGAGGGCCGGACGACCGCGGATTGCCCGTCCCGGGTGCCCGCCAGGTTCGTCGCACCGACCGACAGGCCGAGCCAATGGCCACAGGTGGCGTGCAGATCGGACATCGGACACCTCGCAGATCGGGAACGAATATGACTGCGAATGACCGTATGGCGAACGTCGTGACCGCAAATCCGGTGCAGGTCCCGTCACGAAAAGCGGGCAGTAGGGGAAATCGATTAGGGGATGCGTCGCTGTAGGGGGATCAGCCTTGTGGCGCAAGGAGGGCGCGCAGCATCGACAGCATCTCCGAGCGGGACTCGGCGCCGAGACGCCGCCTGATCCGCGCGACATGGTGTTCGACGGTCTTGGCGGAGATGAACAGCTGACTGCCGATGTCCCGGTAGGGCATGCCGAGCAGCAGGAGTTCGGCAACCTCGCGCTCCCGATCGGACAACCGTGACGACATGGGCCGCGACGGGCCGGCGCTGGGCGTCGTGGCGGCCGCGTGTTCCGTTCCGGGGGCCTCGTCCACCGCAACGGTCTGCTTCAGGTCCCTCGCGAGTTGCAGCATCGCCCCGGACACCCGGCCGTCGGGCGTCTGGAGCGCGGCCTGGCCGGCCAGTCGCGTGGCATCGGCCGTCAGCCCGAATTGCGACAGGCCCCGTGCTGCCGCGGTGACCTCGTCGACGTCGACGTGGTTGGCCAGCACGCGAAGCCAGCTGCGGCCGGCGTTGGCCAGCACCCTGGCAAATGCGCTCTCGCCCGCGGCGGCGGTCAGCGCCTGGCCGTGCGGCGCCACCGCTTCAGGTGAATTCGCCAGAATCCCGGCGTGCACACCCGCCCAGTGCAATGGCAGCGACCACAGCACGGGATTGCCGAGCGAGTCCAGCAGAGCGAACGCCTCGGCGAGAGTGTGCTGCAGTCGATCCACCTGGCGCAGCCGCGCCGCAGCCACCCACAGTTCACCCAGCGGCAGGAGTGCGAAGAGATCCATCGAGTACTCGGCGAGCACCTCCATCGCCGCGTACCAATGCTTCTGCACTGCGCCGCTGTCGCCGCTGCGCCTGCCGATCGCCGTCTGCAGGGCCGCTGCCCACAGCGCGTCGCGACGGTGCAGTGTCGAATCCGCCGATCCGACCGCCGCAGCCACATCGGAGGTCGCTGCGGGCAACTGCCCGTCCTGCATCCTGACCCAGCCCAGCAGCAGCCGGTGCCGGTGCACGACGAAGAGCTCGTCATCGGCTCCGCTGCGCACCGCGCGGCCGATCACACTTCTGGCACGCACGGGGTCGCCGCCGTGCAAAGCGGCCAGCGTCACCAAGGCGGCCGGGGTATCGGGGGCGACGCCGGCCGGCTGCTGCTCGGCGGTGATCGACTGGCCGAGCCGGGCCACCGCGACCGGGAACGGTTGGTCGAGGGACAGCAGCAACCCTTCGGCGAGGCTGCGGGCCGCGCGCGCGGTCGACGTCGGTGGGCCCAGGCTCTCCGCGCTCAGTGCCGTCCGGGCGGCCTGGAGATCACCCGCGGCGACGGCGACGATCGCGCCTGCGGCGCTGACGAACGAGTCGGGGTAGGGGCCGAGCCAGCGAAACAGGTCGGCGGCCTGGGCGGCACTGCCGTCGTGTACGGCGATGCTCGCCGAGATGCGCACGGCGGCAGCGCGTTCGGCATGGTCTTCGGAGGCCAGCAGCTCGTCGGCCAGCCGGCCTGCGGTGGCGCAGTCGCCGGTCAGCGCCAGCGCATCGGCCAGCCGCGCGGACAGCGCTGTCGCGCCCGCGTCCGCCGCGGCACGGTACAGCCGCGCCGCCTTGGCGGGGTGGTCCCGGCTGCGGGCGGCCAGCTCAGTCAGGGCGGTGGCGAGCCGGTCGTCACGAAGGCCGTGCTCCGCCATGCGCAGCGCGAGATCTGTTGACAGAGTTGATGATTCGATCTGCGATACCAGCAATGAAATCTCGACGTCGTGATGCCGGGCGGCCCCGATGATCTGGGCGATGCAGTGATGTACGGAATGCAGGAACGACTGGTGATGGGAGGGCTCGAGCAGTCCGCTGGCTCTGGCACGGTCGACGAGCGTCTGCGCCTCATCGGCGCCCAGTCGCAGCGCCGCGGCGATGTCGTCGGGCCCGAGGTCGGTGCTCAGCGACGAGACGAGCAGCGCATCGAGCACGGGTTCGTCCAGCCGGCGAAGCCGGTCGATCAGCGCGAACGTCGCGGCCGAAACCACAGCCGCGGCAGCGGATTCGCTGTCCGACGAGCCGGCTGCGGCGATCGCGGGCCGCAACAGGAACGGTAGCCCCGCCGTCGCCGGCATCAGGGACTTGACGACATCCGAAGGCGGTGCAGCGCTGAGTATTTCGGCGGCGACCCGGCCGACGTCGGACGGCTTCAAGGCGCTCAACGCCACCACGGGGTTCTCGCGTTCGATGGCCGTGGTCAACGCGCGCAGCGCCGCGCGATGGACCAGGGGTTCGGTGGCAACGACGACGGTCGACCCGGGATCGCCGACACGTTCGAGGAGTCGACCGAGTTCGTCGTCACCGAGCAGGTGCGCATCGTCGATGACGACCGCGGCGCAAGGGTCATCGCCGTCGCGGGGCGGTCGGGTCAGCAGCGCCATGCCGGCGCCGCGCAGTGCGGAACGGACGGTGGCGAGAACGGAACTCTTACCGGTGCCAATGCCTCCGGAGACCAGGATCTTGACCGGCACGGCTGGGTCGTCGCACAGCGCTGCGACGGCGGCACGCGCGGCGGGCGGGATGTCGGCCAACGGATCCGGTGCCGGGCTCGCCATGGGTCACGGACTGACAGATGCGGTGACGGTGGTTTGCGGTGCGGCCGACGTGATCGGCTCCATGGCGGCCGCCGTCGTGGTCGTCACCGCCGCCTGGGTGGTGGTGGTGACCGGCTGGGTCGTGGTGGTCGGCTGCGTGGTGGTCTGCTGGGTGGTGGTCGTGGTGGGTGGCGTGGTGGTGGTGGTCGTCGTGGTGGTGGTGGTGGTCGTGGTAGTGGTGGTGGTCGTGGTCGGCGACGTGGTCGTTGTCGTCGGCGGCGGAGGCGGCGGAGGTGGTATCACAGAGGTGGTGGCCTGGCCGTCGTCACCGGTCACCGTGATCGTCTGCGGCGCTTCGGATGTCGCAGGTTGTCCGGGTGACGGCCCCGTCTCGACCGTCGTCGCCGTTTCGGTCACCGGTCCGGTGTTGCTGCTCGTGCTGGTCAGGGTGACGGCCAGCCCGCCGACGGCCAGCAGCACCGCCGCCGCGGCCGCGCCGAACAGCAGCGGCGGCCGCTTGTACCACGGCAGCGGTCCAGGCTCGAGGCCGATTCCCTCTTCCTCATGGGCGAACTCGACATGCGGCCGGGCATCGGTCGGTCCCGGATCGAAGGTGTAGTCCTCGCCCGCGTACGGAACCGGTTCGGCGCCCGGCGCATCGTCCTGCGACCACGCCAGCGCCCGGAATGTCGCCGACGCGGCGCCGTCGGAGGCCGATTCGGCGGCCGCGAGTCCGGCGGCGCCGGCGGCCCACGCCGCGGGGGCGATGCCCGTGGGCACATCGGCGGCGGTCGCCATCCCTGTCGGCGCGTCCGCCGACATCCCGCGGTCGGCGACCAGGGCGGCGCCCGTCGCCACGTTGAGTTGTGACTGCGGCGTGGTGACCACTGGCGCGCGTAGCCGTTCCGACAGCTGCTGCGTGACCAGCGGAATGTTGGCCCCGCCGCCGACAGTCGCCACCGCAGATACGTCGGCGACGGCAATGTTGTTGCGCTGCAATGATTCATCGACGATGTTGAGCAGACCGGCGAGGGGTCCGGAGATGATGTTCTCCAGTTCGGTGCGGGTCACCCGGACGTCCGAGTTGAACCCGGGCAGCTCGGCGGGAACCGCTGTCGCGGTGTCGGCCGACAAGCGCTCCTTGGCCTTTCTGCACTCGTCGCGCAGCCGGGCCAGCGAGCCGACGGCGGCGGTGCTCGCCGGGTCGGCGTCGTTGGCCTCCGCAATGCCGACGATCACATGGTTGAGTAGCGCCTGGTCGACCTGATCACCCGAGAAATCTTGGTAGCGAACGGTTTCCCCGATGGCATCGAGGTTCGCGCCGGCGTCGGCCAGCGTGATGTTGGTTCCGCTGCCGCCGAGGTCCACGAGCACGACGACCCCGTTCGACGGCAGTCCCGGTGCGGCCTGCAGTGCCGCGAGTGCGGCGACCGAATCCGGGATCAGCGCCGCGGGCACGCCGTCGGGAGCGAGGCTCGGGACGGCGCGAAGCGCTCCCCGCAGCGCACCGACGGTGGCCGGCCCCCAGTGCGCGGGCACGGCGATCGCGACCGGGGCTCCGCCGCCCACCGTGCGGGCCATCGAGTCGAGGGCTTCGACCAAGACCCGCTCGCCGCGGTGCGATGAACCGTCGGCGGCGACCAGCGGCACCGGGTCGCCGACCCGGTCGACAAATCCGCTGAGCACCAGACCGGGCGCATTCAGGTTCGGGTTCTCCCCGGGCACACCCACTTCGGCGGCCCGGTCGGCGAACAGCGTGAGGACGGAACGCCGCATCACCGGGGCTCGGCCCATCCGGGCCGCCACCAGGTTGGTCATCCCGATCGACAACCCAAGCGAGTCGCTCAATTTCCACCCCATGCTTGTGGCCGCGAATTCGGCCGAAACTCACCATAGCGGCTCGGGATGCCCGATTCAGGGACATCCCCCTAGTGGCGGAAAGCCCCTAACGTCGTGTCCCCTAATGCTCCAGCGGCACAGGTGGGTTTCGCACCGATCACCACCGCTTGGTCCGCCGATAGCATCGTGACAACAACTCAAATAGGAGGGAGGGGAAGTTCGATGGCCAACTCGCTGCTCGATTTTGTGATGTCGCTGGTGCGTGATCCCGATGCCGCGGCAGCCTACGCCGACAATCCGGCACAGGCGATCGCCGACGCCAACTTGACCGACGTGACCAGCGTCGATGTGAACAATCTGATTCCAGTGGTATCGGAGTCGCTGTCGATGGCGGCGCCCTCAGTGTCCTCTGCGTCCTCGGTGTCACAGGGCGGCGACGGCTTCGACGACGGTGGCGGAAACGTGTGGGCCAGCGGTGCGGCAACCGCTGCGTTCGATGCGTTCGACGATCATGTGCCGGCCGCCGTCGTCGACGACGTGCACTTGGTGTCCACCGAACTCGTCAATGATCCCGACACCGGATTGCAGTCCGGGCTCGGTGGCCTGGGTGATGCCGGCGTGCCGGACGTGGCGGGGGTCGATGACCCGTCGCTGCAGTTCGACGGACCGGTGATCGACGATGCGCCCGTCCACGAAACGGCCGCCGACGATGACTGGAGCCACTCCGTCAGTGACCATCAGCAGGACGACCACCACCTGGAGACGGATTCGTCCGGGTTCGACATCTTCGAGTAGTCGCGCGGGAAGCCCGAGAGAAGCCCGGCCCTGAAGTGGCCGGGCTTTTTGTCTGCCCCTAACGACCCCCTAATCCCCTAATGGGGGGACGGCCCCGATCCCGGCATGTATGTGTGGAGGGAGGGGTTCGCGCCCCGTTTCTGGGGCGTCCTGCCGTCCATAACGTAGTCATCAGTTCGCCGGGCAGCCGGCGACCAGCTTCCGAGAACACACACCCGAAAGGACCACAGAAATGACGAACGTACTCGATTGGATTCTCGACCTCTTCCGCGATCCGGTTCAGGCCCGGGCCTTTCTCGACAACCCAGACCGCTCCATGGCCACCGCCGGCGTGCAGAACGTCACCGCGGCCCAGGTGAATGCCGTGGCCGCTTCCGTGGCTCCCGCCGCAGTCATCCACGGCGGCGGGAACCCGGTGCACGGTCTGCAGCAGGCCGTCGCCGAGACCCACGGCATCGCCTTCACGCCCCAGTACCAGCCCGAGGTGCTCAGCAACAATGACACGCTGAGCCACAACGACACCCGGTTCCTGAGCCCCGAGACGAACACCGTGGTCGACCACAGCGTCGATCTGGACTTCGGCGATATCACGTTCGGGGACAAGACCACGAACACCGCCACCAACGGTGGCGTGGTGGTCGACGGTGACAACGACGGCGACATCCTGACCGACGGCTCGGTGAAGCAGGAGGGCGACGACAACACCGCCAACACCGGCGACATCGAGACCGGCGATCACTCGCCGGTGATCGTGGGCACCGGCAACGAGACCGAGGACAACTCGCAGGAGACCGGCGGCGGCGACATCATCCAGGACAACGACGGCCCGGTCGTCAAGACCGGAGACATCGACACCAGCGGCGGCAACGCGTCCGGTGGCGACGGTGGCCACAGCGGCGGCATCCTCACCGGTGGCGGCGGCGACGGTGGCGACGCGAACGCCGGCGGTGGTGGTGGAGTGATCATCGCTCCCGTCCAGACCACGACCACGGAAACCCACGGCGGCGACGTCACCACTGTCGAAACCGGCGGTGGGGACATCTCGGGCGGGATCGACGCCAGCCACGACGACAATTCGTCGAACAGCCACAACACCGACAACTCGACCCAGGACAGCCACGACGACAACTCGGTCCACGAGACCACCGATATCCACCAGGGCGTCGACGTCGACCTGTTCTGAGCAGAGACAACCCAGTAGCGCAGCCGGCGGGGATCGTTATCCGATCCCCGCCGGTTGGCACGCCTACCGTTGGAGCCGGGCGCCCAGAGCAGGCCGAAAGTAGAAGGACACCATGACGCAACCGAATGACCCCCGCAAGGTCAAGGTCATCGTCGAGCTCATCGACCATGCGACCAAGATCGCGCAGGCGCAGGAGCGCGGCGACCTGGTGGAACGCCTGTGCAAGGCCAAGGAGCGGATCACCGACCCACAGATCCGGGTGGTGATCGCCGGCCAGCTCAAGCAGGGCAAAAGCCAGCTGTTGAATTCACTGCTCAACGTTCCGGTGTCCCGGGTTGGCGACGACGAGACCACGGTGCTCGCGACGATGGTCTCCCACGGCGAGCAACCCACGGCGCGATTGATCGTCACCGCCGCCGACGGCGGGGAACCGGACTCCGTCGAGATCCCCATCGCCGACATCAAGAACGACTTGCGCCGCCATCCCGCGGCCGGTGGCCGCGCGGTGCTCCGTGTCGCGGTGACCGCGCCCAGCCCGCTACTGAAGAACGGCTTGGTGTTCGTCGACACCCCCGGCGTCGGGGGCCACGGCCAGCCACACCTGTCGGCCACGCTGGGGCTGCTGCCCGATGCCGACGCGATGCTGATGGTCAGCGACACCAGCCAGGAATTCACCGAACCCGAGATGACCTTCATCCGTCAGGCGTTCGAAATCTGCCCGCTGGCCACCATTGTGGCCACCAAGACCGATCTGTACCCGCACTGGCGCGAGGTCGTCGCCGCGAACGAGGCCCATCTGCAGCGGGCGGGGCTGTCGATACCCATGACGCCGGCGTCGTCGCTGCTGCGCAGCCACGCCCTCCAACTCAACGACAAGGAACTCAACGCCGAATCCAACTTCCCGGCGATCGTGAAGTTCCTCACCGACAAGGTGCTGTCCCGGGAGAACGACCGGGTGCGCGACCAGGTGCTGGCCGAGATCCGTTCAGCGGCCGAGCATCTGACTTTGGCGGCCGATGCCGAACTGTCGGCCCTCAACGACCCGGACGCTTGCGAGCGCCTCACCGCCGACCTCGAGGCCCGCAAAAAGGAAGCGCAGGACGCCCTGCAGCAGACCGCGCTGTGGCAGCAGGTGCTCAACGACGGAATCACCGATCTGACCGCCGATGTCGACCACGACCTGCGGGGCCGCTTCCGGGCCATCTCCCAGCACACCGAAGAGGTCATCGACTCCTGCGATCCGACTCACCACTGGGCCGAGATCGGCTCCGAGCTGGAGAACGCGGTCGCGACCGCCGTCGGCGACAACTTTGTCTGGGCCTACCAGCGGGCCGAGGTGCTGGCCGCCGAGGTGGGGCGCACGTTCGTGGAGGCCGGCCTGGAGTCGATCCGGATGCCACAGCTCGACGCCCGCGAAATGGGCGCCAGCTTCGGCGAATTCAAGTCGCTGGCCAAGTTGGAGTCCAAACCCATCAGGGCCACCCACAAGGCGGTCACGGGTATGCGCGGTTCGTATGGCGGTGTGCTGATGTTCGGCATGCTGACATCGTTCGCCGGCCTCGGCATGTTCAACCCGCTGTCGCTGGGTGCCGGGCTCCTGTTGGGCCGCAAGGCCTACAAGGAAGACATGGACAACCGGATGATGCGGGTGCGCAACGAGGCCAAGATGAACGTGCGGCGCTTCATCGACGACGTGTCGTTCGTCGTCAACAAGGAATCTCGCGACCGGCTCAAGGGCATCCAGCGTCAGCTTCGTGACCACTACCGCGGCATCGCCAACCAGACCACCCGCTCGCTCAACGAGTCGCTGCAGGCCACCATTGCCTCGGCCACCCTCGAGCAGAACGAGCGCAACACCCGGATCCGGGAACTCGAGCGGCAGCTCAACATCCTCAAACAGGTCACCGATCATGCGGTCAAGCTGGCTCCCGGCGGCGCCGAATCGGCTCCCCAGCCCGTCGCCACCACCTAGCCGCCTAAGCTGGACAGTCGGCCATTACCGGAATGGGCGGTCAGCCCAGAACGTTAGCGAGTAGCCCGAGATGAGCACGAGCGATCAGGTGCGCGCCATCCTGACCGGAACCATCCAGGCGTACCGGAGCGACCCTGCCTACCAACAGCGCCCCGACGTGCACAACGAGCTCGAGCGCATCGGCCGCCGGCTCAATCAACCCATCCGGATCGCCCTCGCCGGGACGTTGAAGGCCGGTAAGTCCACCCTGGTGAATGCGCTTGTGGGCGAAGACATCGCACCCACCGATGCCACCGAGGCCACCCGCATCGTGACGTGGTTCCGGCACGGACCCACGCCGAAGGTGACGGCCAACCACCGCGGGGGCCGGCGGACCAACGTGCCGATCGCGCGCGACCCCACCGATAAGGGGCTCACCTTCGATTTCGCCAGCCTCGACCCGGAGGATGTCGTCGACCTCGACGTGGACTGGCCGGCGGCCGAGCTCATCGACACCACCATCATCGACACGCCGGGAACGTCGTCGCTGTCGCGCGATGTGTCCGAACGCACGCTGCGCCTGCTGGTGCCGCAGGACGGGGTGCCCCGCGTCGACGCGGTGGTTTTCCTGCTGCGCACCCTCAACGCCGCCGATATCGCGCTGCTCAAGCAGATCGGCGAACTGGTCGGCGGATCGTCGGGTGCGCTGGGCGTGATCGGGGTGGCGTCCCGCGCCGACGAGATCGGCGCCGGTCGCATCGACGCCATGCTCTCGGCCAAGGATGTGGCCAAGCGGTTCACCTCGGAGATGGACAAGACCGGTATCTGCCAGGCCGTCGTCCCCGTGTCGGGGCTGCTGGCGTTGACCGCCCGCACGCTGCGGCAGAGCGAGTTCGTCGCGCTGGAGAAACTGTCCGGCGTCGATTCCGCCGAGCTCACCAAGGCGATGCTCAGCGTGGACCGCTTCGTCCGTGAGGACAGTCAGTTGCCGGTCGACGCCGCGACCCGGGCGGCGCTGCTGGAGCGGTTCGGCATGTTCGGCATCCGGATCTCGATCGCGGTGCTGCGCGCCGGTGTCAGCGACTCGGTGGCGCTGGCCGACGAACTCCTGGAGCGCAGCGGGCTGGTCTCGCTGCGCGACGTGATCGATCAGCAGTTCGCCCAGCGGTCCGACCTGCTCAAGGCGCACACCGGGCTGTTGTCGCTGCGGCAGTTCGTGCAGAACAACCCGATCTATGCGACGCCCTACATCATCGCCGACATCGACCCACTGCTGGCCGACACGCATGCCTTCGAGGAGCTGCGACTCCTCAGTCAACTACGCTCGCGGACAACGACTTTCAACGACGACGAGATGGCGTCACTGCGCCGCATCATCGGCGGGTCGGGAACCGACGCCGCGAGCAGGCTGGGTCTGCAGCCCGATGCCCCCTACGACGGCCCGCGGGCCGCGTTCGCGGCCGCACAGCGGTGGCGGCGGCGCGCCGATCACCCGCTGAACGATCCGTTCACCACGCGGGCCTGCCGTGCCGCGGTGCGCAGCGCCGAGGCGATGGTGGCGGAGTACGCGGCGCGAGGCCGCTGACCGGCACGCGAAGGCATTGCCGGACAACCTCATCCACCGGCTGGGGACACCGTGACCGTCTCGGTCACCGTGCTGGTGCTGGTGCTGGTGCTGACGGTGGTCGTCGGCTCCGTCGTGGTGGTCGTCGTCGTGGTGGGTGTCGTGGTGGTCGGCTCAGTCGTCGTGGGCGTGGTGGTGGTCGGCTCGGTGGTCTGCGTCGTGGACTCGGGGACGCTGCTCGTCGTCGACGTCGTCACCGCAGCCGTCGTACTGCTCGTCGTGATCGGGGTGATGGATGTGGTCGGCGATGGGGCATCACCCGAGATCAGCTTGGCCAGTCCGTACACGACGAGGGCGACCAGCACCGCGCCGATCGCACCGAATGCGACCAGTGCCACCGGCCTGCGATACCAGGGGTCCGGTGTGCCCGGCGGTGGCCCGGGAGGTGCACCCGGGGGTTGATCGTTGCCGCCGTAATTGATGTAGGCGGTTGGCTCGTCGTCGGAATAGTTCGGATTGTCGGGTCCGTAGCGCGCCACGGGGACCGATAGTAGGCGTTCACGGCCGCGGATAGAGCGTACGAGTCACATTCGTGCGGGGTCCGCGGCGCGTCGTGTGGGTGGTCGACTCGCCGTCGTCGTCCTGTTCGCTGGTGGTGCGCGGCGCAGGACGCGATGACGACTCCGAACTCGGCGTCGTGCTGCCCGACGTGTCCGATGACGACGTCGGCGAGCTGGTCGGGGCGTCGATGTCGGTGGTGACCGGGGGACTGGTGCTCGTGATGGTCGCGGTGGTGGTCGGAGTCGACGATCCCGCGCTGGTCGCGGAGAAGGACGGCTCGACGAAGTCGAGCGGAGCCTGGTCCGGCTCGCTGAACTGACGCGTCACGAAGATCCCCGCCGCGACCAGGATGCCGATCACCGCGAGGCCGGCCACGCTGGCCCCGACGACCGCTCCTGTGCGGTTGTACCAGGGTGTGGGCGCCGCCGGGCCCTCGCCGTCGGTGTCCCGGCCAGTCACGGCCACCGATAGTAGCCGCGGGGCGTGCCGGCCTGCCGGATCAGCCGAATTGCGGAACGACCTGTTCGGCGAAGAAGTCGATGTGCGCGAGGTCGGACATGTCCAGAAGCTGGAGGTAAACCCGTTGCACACCGGCCTCGACGAAGGGCCCCAACTTGTCCACGATCTCCGCGGGCGTGCCTGCCACCGGCGAGTTGCTGCGCACCTCGTCGACGTCTCGACCGATCGCGGCGGCCCGCCGCGCGACCTCCGCGTCATCGCGGCCGGCGCACACCACGAACGCCGCCGAACAGGTCAACGAGCCGGGTGCCCGCCCCGCGTCGGCGACGGCGGTCGCGACGCGGCCGAACTGTAGCTGCACCGTCTCCAGGGGGGCGAATGGGATGTTGAACTCGGCGGCGAACTCCGCGGCCAGCGCCGGGGTCCGCTTGGCGCCTCCGCCACCGATGATGATCGGCGGATGCGGCGACTGAACGGGCTTGGGCAGCGCGGGCGATGCCGCGACGGTGTAGTGCTTTCCGCTGTAGTCATACTTCTCGCCGACCGGGGTCGTCCACATGCCCTTGATGATGTGCAGCTGCTCGGTGAGCCGGTCGAATCGTTCGCCCAGTGACGGGAAGGGGATGCCATAGGCCTGGTGCTCGGCTTCGAACCAGCCTGCTCCGAGGCCCAATTCGACTCGGCCACCGCTCATTTCATCGACCTGAGCCACCGAGATGGCAAGCGGGCCGGGGTAGCGGAAGGTGGCCGAGGTGACCATCGTGCCGAGACGGATGGTCGAGGTCTCGCGGGCGAGTCCCGCCAGCGTCACCCAGGAGTCGGTGGGTCCGGGAAGACCGTCGCCACTCATCGCGACGTAATGGTCGGATCGGAAGAAGGCCGAATATCCCGCCGATTCGGCGGTGCGGGCCACGGCTAGTTGGTCGGCGTACGAGGCGCCCTGCTGGGGTTCGACGAAGACGCGGAAATCCACGCCCGCCAGCCTAGAGGTCCGTCACAAGCCGCGGCGGGCCGCGCGGACGGCGGCGATGACCTGGGCGTCGGAAAAGGCGAGGTCGGCCTCGTCGCGTCCGGCGACGAACAACGTGAGCTCGCTCACTTCGCCGGTGACGATCAACTCCGGCCCGTGGCCCACCACCGCGACGGTCTCACCCTCCGGCGTCTCGAGCGTCACATGCGCGGGCACCTTACCCATCGTCAGCCGGGCCATGACGGCGAGCGGCCGGCGCAGCGCGGTCACGGTGCCGTCGTCGAGGGACCTTGGCTCCCAATCGGTCTGGGCGCGGCGGACGTCCTCGTGGTGGATGAACATCTCGTCCATGTTCGCGACCGGATCGAGGAGTTTGAACGGCGAAAGGAGCGGCGGGCCGGATGCGATCTTGTCCAGCAGGTCGTCCCAGTCCGCGGAGGCGGCGACCTGGCGCTGGACCTTTTCGGTATAGCCGGCCAGAAACGGGATCGCGATACCGGGCGTCGCGTCGAGACGGCGCTCCCGCACCACCAGGTGGGCCGCGAGGTCGCGGGTCGTCCAGCCCGCGCACAGTGTCGGTGCGTCGGGCCCGACCGTGCGCATGGTGTCGACGAGGGCAGCGCGTTCACGTTGGGCCGCGGTCATCGTCAAACCCTAGAACGACCCCTGCCGGTCCTGCCCGCGTTCACCAAGATGGGCACTCGGGCAGCGTGGTCGGCAGCCGACAGCTCCCGACGGTCCCGTCGCCCGGTTTGCTGTCGACGGTGAACGTCCCACCGAGGGCCTCGACGCGGTCGCGCAGACCGGTGAGTCCGAAGCCTGCGCAGTCAGCGCCGCCGATCCCGTCGTCGCGGACCGTGACGTGGAGGTGGCCGCCGACGAGATCGGCGTGGATCTGGATCGCCGTCGCGTTCGCGTGCTTCGCCGCGTTGGTGAGCATCTCCGAGACCACGTAGTAGGCGCCTACTTCAATCGGTGCAGGCAACCGGTCGGCGAACGAGACGCATACCTCCGTCGGGATGGCGGATCGACGTCCGAGCGCCCGCAGCGCGGGGCCCAGGCCGGCTTCGGACAGCACCGAGGGGTGGATCCCATGGGCGATCTCGCGGAGTTCTTCGCCGATCTCGAATGCGTCGGCGACCGCCGCGCGCAGGTCATCGCGAGCGGAGTCGAGATCCGTGCAGTACTCGGCTGCGGTCCGCAGTCGCAGCGCGAGCGCGACGAGGCGCTGTTGTGCGCCGTCGTGGAGGTCGCGAGTGATGCGGCGGCGGGCCTCGTCTGCGGCAGCGACGAGTCGTGTCCGCGAGGCGATCAGCTCGGCGCGATTGTGGGCCGTCGCGATCGCGGTCGCCAGGAGCTCGGTGAATTCCGTCATGCGGAGTTCGGTGTCGGGCGGCAGCGGGCCCTGCTGGGACCCGACGGCGATCATCCCCCACAGTCGACCGTCGACGTGGATGGGCATCCCGGCGCTGCAGCGCAGTCCTTCCTCGAGGTAGGCCTCGCCGCCGGGTATGTCGCGGTAGTCGTCGACGCGGGCGGGTGCTCCGGTGCGCTGGATGGTCGCGGTCAGACCGGTCGGCGGATAGTTCTCCCATGCGTGACCCACCTTCACGTGCGGGCCCGAGGTGCCTTCGTTGGCCAGCATCGTTGTCGTTCCGTCCGGCTCGAAGCGGATCATCCGGGCGGTGCCGGATCCGAAGTGGCGGAGGGCTTCTTTCGTGACAGCGTCGAACACCGTTTCCGGGGCTGCGCCGTCGGCGACGAGCATGGCAATGCGCCGCAAAGACGCCTCGGTCTCGGCGAGGTCACGCAATCTGTCGCGGTCATCGGCGGTCACCCCGGTTGAGTTGCGCACCGTCATGAGGTTCCCTCCTCGGCCACCCGGCCAAAAGTAGTAATTACCACATACCATCAGAAATAGTTACTACTGTTCCCGATGGATCGCTCTCGGGCGCCGAGAGTGGCGTTCGTGACCACTCAGGCCATCGCGGCGTATCCATCGGCAAGGCCGCGTAGCTGGGCGGCGCCATCGCCGGTGTACGACGAACCGTGCATGAGCGCCAGCGTGGTGGGGTTCAGCCCGGCCAGCCGTTCGAGCGTCGGCTGCAAATTCGTCGTCAGACCCGTCGCTCCGAAGATCGCCTCCGCTTCGAGTGCCGGTGCCACGCAATCGGAGTCGGTCACCGCCGGGCACCGGCCGGTATGGGTGAACAGATCACCGGCGAGCAGCGTCGACGTCGTCTCGTCGAACCACAGCCCCGCTTCCCAGTTATGGGGCACGTGCGGCGTCTCGATGAACCGCAGCCGGTGCCCGCCGATGTCGCGCGCTTGCTCCATGGCCGGCACCGGCGGCCGGTCGCACATGTCGGTGAGCGACAGCATGCATGCCAGCGGACCGTGGGTGACCTCGGCGTTGGGTGCGGCGGCGAGCAGCAGGTTCACCGCACCGGATTCGTCGGCCTCGACGTGGCCGAACGAGATCCAGCGCAGCGTCTCGAGCGGCATGACGCGGTTGATGGCCGCGGACACCTGAGGAAACAGCCGTCGGTGACCGCAGTGGAACAGAAACGGTTCCTCGCCGGTGAGCAGGAACTGGTTGAACGTGAAGCCGTGTTCGGTGATGTCTGGAACCCAGGTGGAGAGCCGGTAGATGCCGGTTCCGATTTCGTCGACGGTCGTCTCCATCACACCATGGTGCGCCTCAGAAAGACTGCACGCCCGAGGTGGCCACCACCATGCCGTGGCGGGTGGCGTCGTTGGTGAACCGCGTGCCGTCCTCGCCGGCCACGATTGTCCAGCCGACGGCCTGGTACGTGCGGTAGTCCAGCGTGACCACCGGGATGTCGCCGAGGTTGCCGACGATCCAGCTCAGGGTGCCATCGGCGGTGAGCCGGACGCCGTTGGCGGGCATGCCGTCCATCGTGGGGGAGTTGGTGAACTGGGATTCGCAGCCGACCTCGGATTCGTCGAGCTGACAGCGGGTCTTGCCGGACTTGGTCTCGATGTACACGTAGCCGTTCGCGGGCGTCAGCTCCTCCGAGCCCGGCGCCCGTGTCGGCGAACTCGGCGGCGGGGGGTTGATCGTGCGGGGCGGGGCCGCCGTGGGCCTGGTCGGTTGGCTTGTGGGAAAGCTGGGTTCCGTCCCGGACGGCGGGCTCCCGACCGGACTGCCCGCCGTCGTGCTGTGGCAGCCGGCCAGGACCGCGACCGACACAAGAACGCAGGCAGGAGCCGTGCGGGCCATCACAGGCCAAGGTTATGCAGCGGCGGCGCGCTCGCGGTGGTGCCGCGCCGCGCGACTTCTGCAGGACGGTCGCCTCTTGGGGGCGGCGACAGCCATGACGCAGAACTCGGGAAGGAATCACGTGGGCTTGGTGGCCGCCAGCACCTGCAACGCGACAGGTTCGCTGAACTGTCCACGCGGCTCGATCGCGAGCAGCGCGTCGGTGATTTCTTGTTCGAACGCGGTCCGCCTGTCACCCAGCAGCCGGCGAAGTGGCAGCGAGGTCGAGTGGAAATAACCCAGCGCCTGTTCGGTCGTCCAAGCCCGCGTGAATTCGTAGACCAGCCGATGCACGTGACAAAACGGCGAGCGAGCCAGAATCTCCTCGTGCGGCTCGCCGGCGTCGGCCATGTTCGGGATGCCGGCCTACCAGTCGGGTGGCAGGAAGTGGCGTTGGACGTCCTCGATGGCTTGCTGCCATGCCGTGGTCGGCCGGACGAGGCAACTGTCGTTGGCGATCACGATGCCGCCTCCGGCCTCGACCATGTCATCGAGGACGGTCAGGACTCGTTCGCGGTCCATCCAGTGGAATGAGCGCCCCATGGTCACCAGCCTGAAGCGTCCGAACCCGGCCGCAAGGTCCGCCGAACTTCCCGGTGCCCACGTCACATTGGTGATGTGGGCCGCCTGCGCTTCGCCGGCGGCTTCGGCGAGCATCTCGGGCTCCGGGTCCACGCCGATCGCCGCGGCGACGTGTTGTGCGAGCGGGATGGTCAGCTGACCGGTGCCGCAGCCCAGGTCGAGAAGTCGCCCGATGCCGTCGAGGTGGAACCGCCCGACGAGGTCGGCAAAGAACGCCTCCGGATAGCCGGGCCGGTATTGCGCGTAGTACCAGGCAGTTCCTGCGAACAGGGCGCGGCTGGAGCTGCCGGATGAATCGGTCACGCTCCCATGTTGGGCGTTGTCGGAATAGATCGGGAACAAAGTCGAGAACCCTGCCGTTGACCACTTCGACAGTTGAGTGGAGCAGGCTCAAGTCTGAGTTGACACGGTAGTGTCTGCTGGAGCAGTCTTGAGTGCGGTGCACTCACACCCCTAGAACGTCCTAAACAGGAGATATCAGGAGGAAACACCATGGCTCGTGCGGTCGGAATCGACCTCGGGACCACCAACTCGGTCGTCGCGGTGCTGGAGGGTGGCGACCCCGTCGTCGTCGCGAACTCCGAGGGTTCCCGCACCACGCCGTCCGTTGTCGCGTTCGCGCGTAACGGAGAGGTGCTGGTCGGCCAGCCCGCCAAGAACCAGGCGGTGACCAACGTCGACCGGACCATCCGTTCGGTGAAGCGTGAAATCGGCACCGACTGGTCTGTGGAGATCGACGGCAAGAAATACACGCCACAGGAGATCAGTGCGCGCATCTTGCAGAAGCTCAAGCGCGACGCCGAGAGCTACCTCGGTGAGGACATCGCCGACGCCGTCATCACGGTGCCGGCCTACTTCAACGACGCCCAGCGTCAGGCCACCAAGGAAGCCGGCCAGATCGCCGGCCTCAACGTGCTGCGCATCGTCAACGAACCGACGGCGGCGGCCCTGGCCTATGGCCTGGACAAGGGCGAGAAGGAACAGACCATCCTGGTCTTCGACCTCGGTGGCGGCACGTTCGACGTCTCGCTGCTCGAGATCGGTGAGGGCGTCGTCGAGGTGCGTGCCACGTCGGGCGACAACCACCTCGGTGGCGACGACTGGGACGACCGGATCGTCGAGTGGCTGGTCGACAAGTTCAAGGGCACGTCGGGCATCGACCTGACCAAGGACAAGATGGCCATGCAGCGGCTGCGTGAAGCGGCCGAGAAGGCCAAGATCGAGCTGAGCTCGAGCCAGAGCACCTCGATCAACCTGCCCTACATCACCGTCGACGCGGACAAGAACCCGCTGTTCCTCGACGAGCAGTTGACCCGCGCCGAGTTCCAGCGGATCACCCAAGATCTCCTGGACCGCACCCGTCAGCCGTTCCAGTCGGTGATCAAGGACGCCGGCATCTCGGTGTCGGAGATCGACCACGTCGTGCTCGTCGGTGGCTCCACCCGCATGCCTGCGGTCACCGAACTGGTCAAGGAGATGACCGGCGGCAAGGAGCCCAACAAGGGCGTCAACCCCGACGAGGTCGTCGCCGTCGGCGCCGCACTGCAGGCCGGTGTCCTCAAGGGTGAGGTGAAAGACGTTCTGCTCCTTGATGTCACGCCGCTGTCCCTCGGTATCGAAACCAAGGGTGGCGTGATGACCAAGCTGATCGAGCGCAACACCACGATCCCGACCAAGCGGAGCGAGACCTTTACCACGGCCGACGACAACCAGCCGTCGGTGCAGATCCAGGTCTTCCAGGGTGAGCGCGAGATCGCCTCGCACAACAAGCTGCTGGGCAGCTTCGAGCTGACCGGTATCCCGCCGGCCCCGCGCGGCGTGCCGCAGATCGAGGTCACCTTCGACATCGACGCCAACGGCATCGTGCACGTGACCGCGAAGGACAAGGGCACCGGCAAGGAGAACACGATCCGCATCCAGGAGGGCTCCGGCCTGTCCAAGGAGGAGATCGACCGGATGATCAAGGATGCCGAGGCGCACGCCGACGAGGACCGTCAGCGCCGCGAGGAGGCCGATGTCCGCAACCAGGCCGAGTCGCTGGTGTACCAGACGGAGAAGTTCGTCAAAGAACAGCGTGAACCAAAGGAGGGAGCGGGTGGTCCGGCAGTATCCGCGGACACCCTGACCAAGGTCGACAGCGCGATCACCGAGGCCAAAACGGCGCTCGCCGGCACCGACATCGCCGCGATCAAGACCGCGATGGAGAAGCTGGGCCAGGAGTCTCAGGCCCTGGGCCAGGCCATCTACGAAGCCACCCAGGCCGAACAGGCCGCCGGCGGCTCCGATGCCGGGACGGCCGGGTCGTCGCAGAACGACGACGTCGTGGACGCCGAGGTTGTCGAGGATGACCAGGAGAACAAGTGAGCCAGAGCGATCCGCACGAGCCGGTGACCGTCACCGACAAACGGCGTATCGATCCCGAAACCGGTGAAATCCGGGAAACCGCGGCCGGGCCGGCCCCCAGTGGGCCGGCGCCGGAGGCGGTGGCTGGATCGGACGCCGATGAGGTGGCCGAACTCAAATCCACTCTGCAGCGCGTGAAGGCGGAGTATGACAACTACCGCAAACGGGCATTGCGCGATCAGCAGCAGGTCGCCGAGCGGTCCAAGGCCGCGGTGGTCGCCCAGTTGCTCGGCGTGCTCGACGACCTCGACCGCGCCCGCAGCCACGGCGACCTGGAATCAGGTCCGCTGAAGTCGGTAGCCGATAAGTTGTCGACAGCGCTTGAAGGGCTTGGCCTTTCGGGTTTCGGCGCCGAAGGTGACGCGTTCGACCCGGCGTTGCACGAAGCCGTGCAGCACGAGGGCGAGGGCACCCATCCCATGGTCGGCACCGTGATGCGGCGTGGCTACAAGGTCGGCGATCAGGTGCTCCGCCACGCCCTCGTCGGTGTGGTCGACACCGTGCCCGACGATGCCGGCGACGCGCAGGCCGACAAGAACGGTGAGCAGGCCGATGAGGCCTCAGAATCGTAAAAACCAGTAAAGGTGAGGAGGTGACGCACCATGGCCCAACGTGAATGGGTCGAAAAGGATTTCTACAAGGAGCTCGGCGTCTCCTCTGACGCCACCGAGCAGGACATCAAACGAGCCGCCCGCAAGCTGCTCGCCGAGAACCATCCCGACCGCAATCCGGGCAATCAGGCGGCCGAAGATCGGTACAAGGCCGTGTCCGAAGCCAAGGAAGTGCTGACCGACTCCGCCAAGCGTAAGGAATACGACGAAACCCGCAGGCTGTTCGCCAGCGGCGGGTTCGGTCGAGGCCGGTACGGTGGTGGCGGCAACTTCGGCGGATTCGGCGGCGACGGAGCCGAGTTCAACCTGAACGACCTCTTCGATGCCGCCGGGCAAACGGGTGGCGCCAACATCGGCGACCTGTTCGGCGGTCTGTTCGGGCGTGGCGCCCAACAGCCGCGGCCCACCAGGCCGCGTCGAGGCAACGACCTGGAAACCGAGACCGAGCTCAGTTTCATGGAGGCCACCAAGGGTGTCGCCATGCCGCTGCGGCTCACCAGTCCCGCGCCGTGCACGAATTGCCATGGCAGCGGCGCGCGTCCGGGCACCAGCCCGAAGGTGTGCCCGAACTGCAACGGCTCCGGTGTCGTCAGTCGAAACCAGGGTGCGTTCGGATTCTCCGAACCGTGTACCGAATGTCGCGGCAGCGGCTCGATCATCGAGCATCCGTGCGACGAATGTAAGGGCACCGGTGTCACCACCCGGACCCGCACCATCAACGTCCGGATTCCGCCGGGTGTCGAGGACGGCCAGCGCATCCGGTTGGCGGGCCAGGGCGAGGCCGGTCTACGGGGAGCTCCCTCCGGTGACCTGTATGTGACCGTACATGTCAAGCCGGACAAGGTATTCGGTCGAGACGGTGACGATCTCACCGTCTCGGTGCCGGTGAGCTTCCACGAGTTGGCTTTGGGGACAACGCTTTCGGTTCCCACGCTGGAAGGCAAGGTCGGTGTCCGGGTGCCCAAGGGCACGTCGGACGGCCGCATCCTTCGGGTGCGTGGTCGTGGGGTGCCCAAGCGCTCCGGAGGCCACGGGGACCTGCTCGTGACGGTCAGGGTGGCGGTGCCACCCAACCTGGAAGGCGAAGCGGCGGAGGCGCTGGAGGCCTACTCGAAGGCCGAACGGGCCAGTGGATTCGATCCGCGGGCCGGATGGGCCGGTGTGTGATGCCGTCGAAGCGCTCCAGCGACGAGGCCCGCACGTTTCTGATCTCGGTGGCCGCCGAGCTGGCAGGTATGCACGCGCAGACACTGCGCACCTATGACCGGCTCGGATTGGTCAGCCCGCGGCGCAGTTCGGGCGGCGGGCGCCGCTATTCGCAGCACGATGTCGACCTGCTGAGGGAGGTGCAGCGGCTGTCCCAGGACGAGGGCGTGAACCTCGCCGGTATCAAGCGGATCATCGAGCTGACCAACCAGGTCGAAGCGCTGCAGTCGCGGCTGCACGAGATGACCCAGGAGCTCGAGGCGCTGCGCACCCAGCCGCGTCCCAAGAGCACCGCGCTGGTGGTGTGGCAGCCCCGCACCGGCCCGGCTAGGCGACGGTGATCCGGAACCGCGCGACCGCCGATTCGCCGGCCTGCACCGCGCGGTAACCGCCGCGGCGCAGGGAGTCGGTCGGCGCGGCCATCGGCTCGAAACACACCACATCGTCGTTGGCGGGGGCGAAGACCTGCGCGGCGCTGAACCCCTCGTCGAAGTGCACTTCGATGCGCCGGCCGCCGCCCGACAACGCGAACACCGCGCCGGGTGCGACCTCGTCGTAGCCATCGTCGATGGACTTGTCGCCCAACAGTTCTGTGGACGCCTCCCGGGCTTCCGTCGCACCGGTCGGCACCCCCCACGCGTTGACCGGACGGAAGCGCATGGCCGGTGTCTCGATCTGCCACTGCGACCTCGGCACATCGGGTAGCTGGAGGTACGGATGGAAACCGAAGCACAGCGGCACCCGCGCGCCGGTCGTGGCCGTGACGGTGGTCGTCACGGTCAGCGCGCGATCGGCCAGAGTGATGTCCAACGTCAGCAGGTGCGGGAACGGGAACGTTGCCAGCAGTCCCGGCCGCGCGGCGAAATCGAGTTCGGCCGTCAGCTGGGACTCCAGCTGCGTGGTGACGCTCCAGTCTGGGTAGGCGGCCAACGTGCCGTGAATCGGCACGCCGTGCTCGTCGGTCCGGATGCCGCCGGTGCCGGGGGTCAGGGTCACGACGGCACCATCGACGCCATAGCCGTTGCTGCTCAATCGGTTCGCCCACGGATAGAGGATCGGGATGCCCATCGTGCGGTGCGTCGACACGTAGGCCTGCAGACCGCGGCGCTGGCCGAGCAACTCCACCCCGTCGTCGTCCAGCGACGTGCCGATCATGCCGGCCTTCGGCACGTAGGTGGCGGTCAGTTTGGACGAGGGGTCACGCAGCGTGACGGTTTCAAACTCCGGCATGGTTCACGATCCTGCCACGACCGCGTTTCAGCTGGCAGGAGGGTCGTGCTGAATACGTTCGACCGGTGCGCCTTTGGCGATCAGCGCGGCCTTCGTCGCGGCCACCATATTGGGCCCGCCGCAGATCAGGATCTGGCGATCGCCCCAGCTGCCGTAGCGCGTCACCACCTGGGGCAGGGTCCCCGTCTGGCGCACGTGCAGGCCCCGCGGCGGCTGCACGTCCGGATAGTCGGCGGCCCACGGCGGATCGCTGCCGTATTCCGATACCGGGGTGACCGACAGCCACGGGTTGGTCGACGCCACCTGCCACAGAGTCCGCAGGTCGTACAGCTCGCAGGGGTAACGGGCGCCGAAGAACAAGTGAACACGCGGGTTCTCACCGAAGCGGGTGAGGTCCATGATCAGCGTGCGCAGCGGCGCCAGACCGGTGCTGCCCGCCACCATCAGCACGTCGCCGCCGTTGCGGTCGATGTGCATGGCCCCGTGCGGGTTGGACAGCCGCCACCGGTCGCCGCGCCTGGTCTCGCCGACGATCGCGGGACTGATCATGCCGCCGGTGACCGATCGGATGTGGAACTCGATGCCGCCGTCGCGGTCGGCGGGGATCGCCGGGCTCAGGTAGCGCCACCTGCGTGGCCACTGGGGCACCTGGGCCATGACGTACTGGCCGGGGTGGTAGAAGAGCGGCCGGTCCAGTTGCAGCCGGACCACCGAGACGTCGCGAGTCGCTCGGATGTGCTCGATCACCGTGCCGTCACGGAACGGCGGCCCCTTTTCGGCGTCGGCGGCGCCGCGCATCACGCCGACGACCAGTGCGACGACGTCCCGAGTCGTCCCGGCCAGCCTGTCGTCCCACTTCTCGATGAGATGGCTCCGCAGCGTCGTCAACAGCGCGTCCTGCATCGTGTCGTAATGCCGTTGCGTGACACCGTATTTGCGGTGATCCCGGCCGAGCTGGGCGAGGAACGCCACCGGCTCCTGGGCGCGCTGTGCGATGAGTTCGCCGAACAGCCACGTCACCGCCTCCGCGAATGCGTGGCGCTGAACGTCCATGTCCGGCGGGAACAGGTCGCGCACCGACATGTCGATGGCGAACCAGCGGGTGTAGAACCGGCGGATCAGGTCGTCGGAGCCGCGCGAGGGATCGACCGCGTCGCGCAGCAGACGCAGCGCGTCACGGTCGTCGAGTCCCACGCCGCCCGAGTGTAAGTCAGGCGGCTCGGCGCTTTGGCTGCCGCAGTGCCGCGGCCACCGTCAGCGCCACACCGGCCAGGATCCAGCAGGCCAACACGGCTATCGCGGTTGTCGCACCGGCGCCGTCGAAGAACGCCGTGGACCGCAGCAGGGTGGCGTTGGCGCCCTGCGGCAACCACTGCCCGAGCGTGCCCCAGCCGCTGGGCAGCAGCTCGGGGGCGCTGGTCAGGCCCGACAGCGGATTGCCCAGCAGGAGCGCCACCAGCGCGCCGGTCGCCAGACCGGCCCGGCCGAACAGTGAGCCGAGGCCCAGCATCGACAGCCCGGCGGCCAGCACACCCAGCGTCAGACCACCGGCCACGCCCCAGAAATTCTGGTCGATGGAACCCAAGACGTAACGCAGCAGTGCGGCGATCGTGAGGCCGGCCAGCCCGCTGAACACGACCACGGCCGCGAACCGGGTCCAGATCTCTCGCCTGAGCATCATCACGAGCGAGATCGCGGGCAGCAGCCCGGCCAGCGTGATCGGCAGCGCCGACGCCGCGAGCCCTATGCCGCGCGGATCCCGGGCGGTGGGGGCGGCGAGGTCCTCCGTGGCCAATGGAACGCCCGCCTGTTGGGCGATTCCGGTGCCCAGCTGCGTCAGCATCTGCGCGACGGCGGGGCCGGCGCCGGTCGCGATCAGCAGCTTGCGCCCGTCCGGTCCGAACGAGATCCCGCCGTAGACGTCCCGGTTGCGGATCGCGTCCCGCAGCGCCGCCTCGCCCGGATAGTAGGTGAGCGCGAAGGAACCCGGGGCGTGGCGTTCGAGAAGGTCGGCCACTTGCCCATTGGCCGCCTGCGGTCCGGCCGCACCGATGGGCACGTCGTGCGGCTTGGAACGCGTGGCGGGCAGCGCGAACGCGATCGCAATCACCGCGATCGCGACGGCGAGCGCGATCACGATGCCTACCGCACGGACGGCGGCCGGTGGTTCGTGCGTCGGCGAGGCGTACTGGCTGTACCGGGGAAGGGTGTCCGTGTTCATCGATCACTCTTTTCATCCAGTGTTGAATTACTCCTTTCCAGCAGCTTAACGCCGAGGCAGATATATTTCAACAGCCATTGAAATGTTAGTGTCGAAGAGTGGCTCCACCTGCGACATCAGCCAAGCGACGAGGCCGGCGTCAGGGCGTGCCGGTGTCCCGTGACACCGTGCTGGCCGCGGCCAAGCAACGATTCGCGACAGAGGGCTACGAGAAGACGACGCTGCGCGCGATCGCGCGCGATGTCCATGTCGACCCGTCGATGGTGCTGTACCTGTTCGGGTCCAAGGATGAACTGTTCCGGGAGTCGCTGCGGCTGATCATCGACCCCGAGGTCCTGGTCACCGCCCTCCGCGGCGATCCTGACGACGACCCCGACATCGGCACCCGGATGGTGCGCACCTACCTGAACATCTGGGAGACGCCCGACACCGCGGCCAGCATGCGCGCGATGTTGCAGTCGGCCACATCGAACTCCGACGCGCACGACGCGTTCCGCGATTTCATGCAGAGCTACGTGCTGACCGCGGTGTCGGGAGTGCTCGGCGGCGGTGAGCAGGCCCGACTGCGATCGCTGCTGGCGGCGAGCAGCCTGGTGGGTACCGCGATGCTGCGCTACGTCATGGAGGTGGCGCCGCTGGCGACACTGTCCGCCGACGACGTGGTGACACTGATCGCACCGACGGTCACCCGCTATCTGACCGCCGACGCCGAGGAGTTGGGCCTGCCCGGTCTATAGCCCGTGAATTCCCTTGTACAGCACCAGAAGACCGATGACCACGAGAATCCCAGCCACCAGGGTGGCGTGCTGAGCTTCCATCCAGTCCTTGAGCCGGGCCAGTGGGCCGTCGAGACGGTCTCCCGACACCGTATAGGCAAGGATCGGGATCGACACCGTCGAGCCGGCGAAGGCGACATACCAGATCTCGGCGATCCACACACCAGAGGAACCGAGGCCGGCCGATCCGATGGCCAAACCGGCGGCCGCGCAGATGAATAGCACCTTAGGGTTGAGCACGGTGAGGACGGCTGCGGTCAACGCCGCCCGCATCGGCGTGACGTTGCTCAGGCTGCGCATCCACGCCGGCGTGTGGGCGGCGCGCTTGCGGGTGAACCAGCGGTACAGGCCGAACACCACCAGCGCTACACCGACGACGATGCGCAGCCATGACGCCCATGACGGCGGCTTGTCGAACCCGCCCATCAAGCTGGACACCTCGACGAAGATGGCCGTCAAGGCAGCCAGGCCGATCAACCAACCAGCCAGGAACGCCAGCCCCGTCGGGCGTGGCCGGGGCGTGTGCAGCACCAGCACCGCGGGAATGATCGAGAGCGGCGACAGCGCCACCACAAGGGCCAACGGAATGAGTTCGGTCAGCACCGAGCCCCAATTATGCGTCACAGATTGCCCTTCGTCCCCTGACCAGAAGGTAGGCCCAATCGCCGGATTTCGCTCGGTCTCTCTGATAGTGATGGGCCATGCGTACCAGATCGGCAACGCTCGGTGTGGAAGGCGTTGTCGGCGCAGGATACGAAGCTGTAGCAAACCCACCAGTTTGACAAGTCTTCCTCCGGACCGCGGTTTGCTGGGTAGTCTTCTTGCGGCATTGACGCTGCTCGATCACGTCCGTGGGGGAATGGGGGAGACCGCTGTGGTCCGTCGACGGAACCTGGTCCTCGCCATCGCTTTGCTGGTGGTCGTATCGCTGGTGGCGATGTTCACGTCATGTTCGAGACAGCGGCAGGCGCCCGCGCCGCAGGCCGGTGTCAACGCCGGACCCGACGGCAAGCCGGCCGCGTTCCAGGAGCCGGTCCGGCTGTCCAGCAAGGACGGCGTGCTCGAGGTGCGGCTGTCGGCCCACCAGGGCACCGTCGCTCTGGACACCGTCAAGGAACCCGTCTCCAACTTCCTCGTCTTCGGCTATGACCTGATCAATGGCACGAGTTCGGACGGTGCGGCCAAGGGTGACAACCTCTACCCGGCCCCGACCCTGCGGGTCGAACCCGGTGAGCGCTTGATCGTCCACTACGACAACGACCTTCAGGGCCTGAACATCCAGGACTTCTATGATCCGGCCTTCACCCCCCAGGACGGCCAGGTGCCGGTCTACCCACCGATGCTCACCGAGGCGCCGCTGAACCTGCATACTCACGGTCTGCACGTCAGCCCGCAGGGCAACGCCGACAACGTGCTGCTGTCGATTCCGGCCGGGATGGGCAACACATACACCTACGACGTGCCGAAGACCATGCCCAACGGGCTGTACTGGTACCACAGCCACCGCCACACCATGACGGCGATGCAGACGTACATGGGCCTGGCCGGCCTGCTCGAGATCGGCAGGCCCGACGGCAATCTTCCGCTGGTGACGAAGAACGACATTCCGGTGCGCGACATGGCGATTCAGTACAACTATGTCTTCGACCGCAACGGCACCGGCCATCAGCTCAACAACCTGACCTGGCCGCAGTGGGTGAGCACGCTGACGGGCCCCGAGGGGTCGCAGATGGCGGACGGTACGTATCGACCCAGCCTTGCGCCGGTGAACTTCGAACAGACCACCAACGGAGCCGAGTACATCACCGCCTGGTGGCAGGGCCCGCTGTCGCCGCACAACAACCGCGGACAGACCCAGTTCATGCCGTCGAACCTGATCGCCTTCGACAGCCCGACCAAGAAGGTCGCCGAGAATCCGGCCCTGCCGGAGAATCAGCGCGATCTGCAGTTCACGGTCAACGGCCAGTTCCAGCCGGAGTTGAAGCTCAAGCCGGGCCAGACGGAGATCTGGACGGTGGCCAACGTCAGCGACATCGCTTACATGACAGTCAGATTGACCGAGACCGCGACCGGAAACCACCCGAAGTTCTCCATCGTGGGGCAGGACGGCAACCCGTATACCCAGGTCGGTCGCCCGACCTACGGCGACGGAACGACGCTCGACATCCCACCCGCGTCACGGTTCGCGATCGCGGTCACCATGCCAGGGCAGGGCGACCTGGTCCTCGAGTTCCCGCCTGACCCGCGCGCGAAGCCGATCGTCAATCCCGGTGTGCTGTATACCAATAATGGCACCAAGAATCCGCCTGCGGTGCTCGGCACGCTCCACGTCGACCCGAAGTACGTGAGCTACGCCGACGGTTTCTTCGTGTTCCCGACGCAGACGCTGCTGCGGGCCACCCCCGACACCAGCGGGTACGGACAGACCACGGCGTTCGAGCCGGGCCAGAACCTCGACGCGTATACGTCGTTCGTGGACACGTCGGTGATGACGCCCGCGGTCAACCGGGCGCTGACGGTCACCGGCGGGTTCGGCAACGAGAAGGCCGACCACAACGACCCCAAGGCCATCGTGTACATGTTCGACGCCAACACGTTCCCGAACATTCCGCTGATTCAGCCGCGCCTCAACTCGGTGGAAGAGTGGTCGATCACCAACTTCAACAACGATGCGCATCCGATGCACATCCACGTCAACGACTTCCAGGTCACGCAGGTCGACGATCCGAATCGAGGAACGACGGGCGTACAACCGTTCGGCGTGGACAACGCCAACGTGCCCGCTCCGCTCATCGACGAGAACCACGTAGCGACCACGCCTGCGTCGCTCAACCTTCGACAGGAGTTCCTGGAATTCGCCGGGACCTACGTGATCCACTGCCACCGGCTCAACCACGAGGACAACGGCCTGATGGCGCTCATCAACGTCATCCCCGAGGTGTCGACGTATGCCGTCGCGATCCCCGGCGGCAACGGCAAGCCGGCCTCGGTCCAGGTGCGAGACGCCGAGGGCGACAAGGTGTTGCAAACAGTGGTCCCGTTCCCCGATTTCGAGAGCGCCCCCAGCGTCGCCATGGCCGACGTAAACGGGGACATGATCCTGGACCTGGTGGTCGGCACGGGCCGGGGGGTGTCGCCCGAGGTCGCGGTCTACGACGGCAACAACACCAAGGACGGCGTCTTCAAGACCGAGCTGACGCGGTTCGCGCCGTTCGACGCGGACTTCACCGGCGGGGTGACGGTGGCGGGCGCCGACATCGACGGAAACGCGATGGCTGACAACGTCATTGTCGGGTCGGGACCGGGCATGGAATCGCAGATCAAGGTCTTTTCCTCGACAGTGCCGTCCGAGGCGGGCAAGGCCCCCGACGTGTTCTCCGCGTTCACTCCGTATCCCGGGTCCCAAGCGGGTGTGACCCTTTCGACCGGACTGGTGGAGGCGGGTTCGGGCCGGGAGAGTGTGGTGACGGCGCCCGGCCCCGGCGATGCGCCGCTGATCAAGACCTTCCGGTGGGACCTGTTCACTCCGACGGCGAGGGCACAGGCCAACGGAACCACGCCGCAGGGACATCCGAGCAAGCCGAGCGATCCCCGGATGTCGTCGCAGTTCATGGCGTACGAGGAGAACTACAAGGGCGGCGTCACCCTGTCGACCGGCTGGGTCGCGGGTGCCGAGGGCGGCGCCAAGAGCATCGTCACCGGACAGGTCGGCGGAGCCGGCACGGTCCGGGTGTGGTCGTCGGGGTCGCGGCTCGACGGTCAGCCCGGGATGTACCTCGACAACCCGAACCACCACGAGGAAAACGTCAAGTACGCCCAGATCGCTTCGTTCGAACCATTCGCGGGTGCCGGTGTGACCGTCGCGACGACGAGTACCACCCACGGCGCCGACCTCCTGGCGGCCGGCATGGTGCCAGGTGGTCCAGAGGTGCGGAAGTTCACGCTTGAACGCCCGGCGCCAGACAGGAAAACCCTTGCGCCCAAGCTCATTGCGACGGTGCCGATGCCCACAGCGCCTGGTGTCGTGCCGCTCGGCGGGCGCTAGGGTTTCGGGTGGGCGAAGCCGGGGTGTGTCAGGGTAGGTGCCAGAACACCCTGGTGACGATGTAGAAGACGACTGTCCAGGCCACCAGGGCAATGGCGGCGATACCGATGCCGCGCCAATTCGTCTGTGCCTCGGGCGCATTCGGCGGTGGCCGCAGCCAGTATTTCAATAGCGGGTTCACGTAGTAGGGCATCGTCACGAAGCTCATCAGGAGGCTGGAGAAGAGGTTGCCGACGAGCATGCCCAGCCACAGCGGCATGTGCAGCGGCGACAGTACGAGCGTGAGGAGCACGACGGTGGGATAGAGGCCCACCCACACCGCGATGGATGTCTTGAGCTCCGACGGCGGTGGCGCCTCGTCGCCGCGGTCCTCGAACGCGAACCAGCTGCCGAACGAGTTGTCGATGGTCCGTGACCGGAATTCGGAGAACTGTTCCCCCTCTGCCAGCAACTGTCGGCGATCCTCGGAGGTCAGCCATTTGTCGAGGTTGGTGGCGTTGTCGAAGCGGTACAGGGCCGTCCACTCATCCTGCACGCCCTTGACTGGGCGAAACAGCTCCGTTCCGCGGAAGCCGGGGAACTTGCTCTCCGCCTGGCGAAGCCGTTCTTGCCAGTCGAGGAAGTCGTCGACGGACTCTGGGGCGACGACGTGCGTAACGGCCACCGTCACCAGGGGATCCGTGTGGCGGGCACCGCCGCCGAGAACCTGTTGCGTCCCGATCCCCTCGCAGTACTGCTGCCCTTCGTCGAGGCGTTCCTGACGGGTGGCGCTGTTCAGCCACGCCTGGACGTGGGCGATCGAGTCGAAGCGGTAGACCACCACCCACTCGGCCTGCACTGCGGTCGGCGGATTGATCTCGGCGCCGATGAACCCCGGGTATTTGGACGCTTCCCGGTTCATGTCCTTCTGCCAAGCTTCGAACTGCTGCTCGCGGCCGGGGCGCACCTTTTGGCCGATGATGACGGTGGCAGCGGTATCGGTTGGATTCTTGGTGTCCATGCTCAGGTCACCGCGATCAGGTTCGTCGAATCGAGCCGGGCGTAGATCCTCTCGGGTGTCAGCGGCAACGCCCGAAAGCGCACACCCGTCGCGTCCTCCAGCGCATTGGCCAACGCCGGTGCCACCGGGTTGATGCAACACTCCGCCATGCCCTTGGACTTCATCGGTCCCACCGAGTCGGACGATCTCACGAACAGCAGCTCGGTGCGGGGGACGTCCGCGTAAGTGGGGATCCGATAGTTGCGCAGGTTCGGGTTGACCATCACGCCGTTGTGGTCGACGCGGAAGTTCTCGGTCAGTGCGAAGCCGATGCCCATCGCGACGCCACCGTCGACCTGACCGCGCACCTGTGCGGGGTTGATGATCACACCCGCGTCGGTGGCGTGCACGCTGTAGAGGATGCGGATCTCACCGGTGACCCGGTGGACCGCGATGCGGAAGCCGTGCGTGTTCGACGTGACGCTGCGCGGCGAGCCGTATGCCTTGCGCGACTCGGTGAACCGAATACCGCGGGCGCGGCCGGCCTCGACGAGTTCGGCCAGCGACACGCGGTTGCCACCGCACACGACCCCGTCGTCGTCCATCGCGCAGTCGGCGACGTCGACGCCGGCGTGGATGGCCGCGAATTCGAGTATCCGCTTCCGCAGTGCGGTGGAGGCATAGTTCACCGCGTTGCCTGCGACGAACATGCCTGCACTCGCGAACGCGCCGGTGTCGAAGCCCGTCCTGTCGGTGTCGGATTGCACCAGGCGGATCCGGGACGGTGTGGTAGCCAGGTTGGTCGCCGCGATCTGCACGTGCACGGTCGAGGTGCCTTCACCGAACTCGACTGTGCCGACGGCGATCTCGTAGGTGCAGTCGTCACGAAGCGTTGCCCAGGCATCAGAGATGTGGTCCGTCGGCGGCGCGGTTTCGTGTAGCGACGTCGCGGCACCGGACCCGACGAGCCAGTCATCGCCGAGGTCACGTCCGGTGTCGTCGAGCCGTAGGGCTTCGTCGACGAGGTCGATGCACTGCGTGATGCCGTCCTGGGTGAAAGCCACGTCGTCGGGGTGATCGTCGAGCGCCAGCAGCGCGTCGCCGGGTCGGACGACGTTTCGGCGCCGCAGTTCCATCGGATCCATGCCCAGCTTCACCGCCAACTCGTGAATCGCGCATTCCACCGCGTAGCCCGGCTGGGTCATGCCGTAGCCGCGCAGCGCGCCGCTGGGCACGGTGTTGGTGTAAACCGACCAGGCGTCGAATTTCTTGTTGGGACAACGGTAGAGCGCGATTGCGGCGCCGGCGGCGAACAGCGTCTCACCGCCGTGATTGCCGTAGGCGCCGGTGTTGGACACGTTGCGGTATCCGAACGCGGTCAGCGTCCCGTCGGCCTTGGCCCCGAGTTTCACCGTCACCTTCATCGGGTGCCGCGGCGAGGCCGTGGTGAACTCCTCCTCGCGGGTGTACTCCCAGGACACCGGGCGGCCGGTGTCCAGCGTGGCCAGCGCGGGCAGATCCTCTGAGATCAACTCCTGTTTGCCACCGAAGCCGCCTCCGACGCGCTTGCAGAACACGCGCAACTGGTCGGGACGCAGGTCGAACAGATGGGACAGCTTGAGCTTGGCGATCGACGGTGACTGCGAGGCCGTGCGGACGTGCAGCCTGCCGTCCGCCATCCAGGTGATCGATCCGTGCGTCTCGAGATGTGCGTGTTGCACCCGCGGCGAGAAGTACGTGCCTTCATGGATGACGTCGGCCTCGGCGAATCCCGCTCCGGCATCGCCGATTTCACCGTGCAACTGGAGCAGGATGTTGCGGTCCTTGTCGCGGGCGAACGGGTCGTCGTAGCGGTGCAACTGGGGCGCGCCGTCGGCCATCGCCTCTTCGGGATCGAAGATGGCGGGCAGCATCTCGTACTCGACACCAACCATGCGGCAGCCCTCTTCGGCGGCCTCGACCGACTCGGCGAGCACAGCGGCCACCCGCTGGCCCGTGAAGCGCACGACGTTGTCGAGGATGTAGGTGTCGTCGGGATCCACCAGGTGGTCGGTGTGGATCGCGGTGCTGTACCGCTTCCGCGGGACGTCCTCCCAGGTGTACACGCGATGCACGCCGGGGACCGCCAGCGCGGCGGTCTTGTCGATGGACACGATGCGGGCGTGCGCATGCGGCGAGTGCAGCACCTTGATGTGCAGCATGCCCGCCATCTCGGTGTCCATCGTGAACTCGGCGGTTCCCGTCACGACGCCGATGGCCGCGGGCGCACCCACGCTGGCGCCGACGGCGTTGCCGGGTTCGGCCTCCTCGATGGCGGTGAAGCCGTTGACGGCGTCTTCGATCGCGCGATATCCGGTGCACCGGCAGAGGTTTCCCTTCAGCGCGCGGGGCAGATCCTTCTTCTGCTCGTCGGTGAAGGTGGCCGCGGTCATGATCATGCCCGCGGTGCAGAAGCCGCACTGAAATCCCGGGGCGTCGCGGAACTGCCGCTGCATCGGGTGCAGGTCCTCCGGCGTGCCGAGGCCCTCGATCGTGGTGACCTCGCGGCCCTCGGCGCGGAATGCGGGGGTGATGCAGCTGTGCACCGGGTCCCCGTCCAGCCACACCGTGCACGCGCCACAGTCACCTGCATCACACCCTTTTTTGACACCGTGCCAGCCCAACGACCGAACGAGGGTGCGCAGGCACTGCCCGGGATGTGGCTCCGCATCGAATGCCTCACCGTTGACGGTGTACGTCATGAGAACGCTCCGACGCTGAGTTCGGTGCGGATGTCTTCGGCGAAATGTTGTGCGAGGTGGCGACGATGGTCGGGCGTGCCGTTCGGATCGTCGAACCAGACCGTGTCGGACAACTCGTCGATGCGGCCCGCCAACGTGTCGGCGTCCGGCATGACGTCGAACGCGAGACGCACCGGGCGGGTGGTGCCCGCGGTGATCGTCAGGAGTAAGTCGTCGGCGCCGGGCCGCTGGGTGGCGATCATGAAGATCGTCGACCGCCCGAGCTGGGTGAGGGTGAAGCGCCGATGTGCGTACCGCTTACGTAGCGCGCCCAGCGGGATGTCAACTCTTCGCAGCAGCTCCCCCGGCGACAGGATGTTCTCGTGGTTCCCGGTCACGAAATCGACTGCGTCTACAGTGCGTGCCGTGCCATCCGGGGACAGCAGCGTGTAGGTCGCCTCGAGCGCCACGGTCATCGTGATCATCGGCCCCGCGGGCAGGGACATGCAGATATTGCCGCCGACCGTGGCCGAGTTCCACACCTTGAACGACGCCAAAAACGCCTCACAACTGACGGCGAACAGCGGGCCGGCCCGCCAATCGGTCGGCGCTGCGAACGCGTACAGGTCCCGAATCGTGCACATGGCGCCGATTTCGAGGCCCGCGTCACCGGCCGCCAGGGCGTCCCAGCCGAGCGGCACCAGGTCGATGAGGCGGCGCAGGTCGGGTTGCTGATCGGAGAACAACCAGGTGCCGCCGGCCAGCCAGGCGTCGCCGGGTCGCCAGTGGGCTCCTGGCGGGTCGAGTGGTTGGCGGACAACTTCGGTGACGGTGTTGATGTCCAAATGCGTTTCCCCTCGCAGCCAAAGCGTCCTCTGGCGCAACGCGCCCGCACTTGCTCGATTCAGCGTAAGCCAACAAACGGTGTGGTAAACGAGTTTGCCGATGTCGACGTGCCGATTACTGAGTTGCGCGAACCCAGGTTGCTGGCGGCAGCGGCCCGGGTCTCCAGCGGCCGACGTGAAATCGTCGACCGACTCGGCGATGCCGGCGAAACTGGCGAAACTGCGAACAGGTCGCGAAATACACGGATGGCGCGATCTCCCCGCAGGCTCGGCAAAAAAGTTGGAGTTGAGCGGAACAGACTCAACCTTGACGGCGTTGCACATCACGACAAGCATTTACCCAGCCATTTTCGAATGATCGGAGGATCGTCGTGGATTCGTTCAATCCGACGACCAAGACCCAGGCGGCCCTGACTTCGGCCCTGCAGGCGGCGACCACCGCAGGCAACCCGGAGATCCGGCCCGCCCACCTTTTGATGGCACTGCTCACTCAGAACGACGGCATTGCCGCCCCCCTCCTGGAGGCCGTCGGCGTCGAACCCGCGACAATCCGCGCCGAGACGCAACGACTCCTGGACCGACTGCCCAGCGCCAGCGGCGCGGCCTCGACGCCGCAACTGTCGCGGGACTCGCTGGCCGCGATCACGGCCGCCCAGAACCTCGCCACCGAGATGGACGACGAGTACGTCTCGACCGAACATTTGATGTTCGGCCTGGCCGCCGGAGATTCCGAGGTGGCGAAGCTGCTCACCGGGCACGGTGCGTCACCGGAGGCGCTGCGCGACGCCTTCGTCAAGGTGCGCGGAAGCGCCCGCGTCACCAACCCCGATCCTGAGGCCACGTATCAGGCGCTGGAGAAATACTCCACCGACCTGACCGAGCGCGCCAGGGAAGGCAAGCTCGACCCGGTCATCGGCCGCGACAACGAGATTCGCCGTGTCGTGCAGGTGCTGTCGCGCCGCACCAAGAACAACCCGGTGCTCATCGGTGAGCCCGGCGTCGGTAAGACCGCGATCGTGGAGGGTCTGGCCCAGCGGATCGTGGCGGGCGACGTCCCGGAGAGCCTGCGCGACAAGACCGTCGTATCGCTGGACCTCGGCTCGATGGTCGCCGGAGCGAAATACCGCGGCGAATTCGAGGAGCGGCTCAAGGCCGTGCTCGACGACATCAAGAACTCGGCCGGTCAGATCATCACGTTCATCGACGAGCTGCACACCATCGTCGGCGCCGGTGCGACCGGCGAATCCGCGATGGACGCCGGCAACATGATCAAGCCGATGCTGGCCCGCGGAGAGCTGCGGCTGGTCGGCGCCACCACGCTCGACGAGTACCGCAAGTACATCGAGAAGGACGCCGCGCTGGAACGCCGCTTCCAGCAGGTGCTGGTCGGCGAACCGTCCGTCGAGGACACCGTCGGCATCCTGCGCGGTCTCAAGGACCGCTACGAGGTGCACCACGGTGTGCGCATCACCGACTCCGCGCTGGTCGCGGCGGCCACCTTGAGCGACCGCTACATCACCGCGCGGTTCCTGCCGGACAAGGCCATCGACCTGGTCGACGAGGCCGCGTCCCGGCTGCGCATGGAGATCGACTCCCGCCCCGTCGAGATCGACGAGGTGGAGCGCATCGTGCGCCGGCTCGAGATCGAGGAGATGGCGCTCGCCAAAGAGGAAGACGACGCCTCCAAGGACCGGCTGGAGAAGTTGCGTGCCGAGCTGGCCGACCGCAAGGAGAAGCTCGCGGAGCTCACCACCCGGTGGCAGAACGAGAAGAACGCCATCGACATCGTGCGTCAGCTCAAGGAGCAGCTGGACACGCTGCGTGGCGAGGCCGACCGGGCCGAGCGCGACGGTGACCTGGCCAAGGCCTCCGAGCTGCGCTACGGCCGCATCCCGGAAGTCGAGAAGAAGCTCGACGCGGCGCTGCCGCAGGCCGAGGCCCGCGAGGACGTCATGCTCAAGGAAGAGGTCGGGCCCGACGACATCGCCGACGTGGTGTCGGCGTGGACCGGCATCCCGGCCGGGCGGATGCTCGAGGGCGAGACCGCGAAGCTGCTGCGGATGGAATACGAGCTCGGCAAGCGCGTCGTCGGTCAGAAGAAGGCCGTCCAGGCCGTTTCTGATGCGGTGCGCCGCAGCCGCGCAGGCGTGGCCGACCCGAATCGGCCGACCGGCTCGTTCATGTTCCTCGGCCCCACCGGTGTCGGTAAGACCGAGCTGGCCAAGGCGCTGGCGGAATTCCTGTTCGACGACGAGCGGGCGATGGTCCGCATCGACATGAGTGAGTACGGCGAGAAGCACTCGGTGGCCCGCCTCGTCGGTGCGCCTCCCGGCTACATCGGCTACGACCAGGGTGGTCAGCTGACCGAGGCGGTGCGGCGGCGTCCGTACACGGTGATCCTGTTCGACGAAATCGAGAAGGCCCATCCGGACGTGTTCGACGTGCTGCTGCAGGTGCTCGACGAGGGCAGGCTGACCGATGGTCAGGGCCGCACCGTCGACTTCCGCAACACCATCCTGATCCTGACGAGCAACCTCGGCTCCGGCGGCACGGAGGCGCAGGTGATGGCGGCGGTGCGTTCGGCGTTCAAGCCGGAGTTCATCAACCGCCTCGATGACGTCATCATCTTCGACGGCCTCAACCCCGAGGAGCTGGTCGAGATCGTTGACATCCAGCTACAGCAGCTGGCCAAGCGGCTGGCACAGCGGCGGCTCACCCTCGAGGTGTCGCTGCGCGCGAAGAAGTGGCTGGCCGACCGTGGGTTCGACCCCCTCTACGGGGCCCGCCCGCTGCGCAGGCTGATTCAGCAGGCGATCGGTGACCAGCTGGCCAAGCTGCTGCTGGCCGGTGACGTGCACGACGGCGACGTGGTGCCGGTCAACGTCGGCGCGGACGGAGACACCCTGGTTCTGGGATGATCTACTTCGCCGAAACTGTATTCCAGCAGGCGTCTACTCGTACTTTTCCTGCTGGAATACAGTTTCGCGGGTGATCACGACTAGCTTCTCGACGCCTACGGGCTGGCCGGAGGCGGGCTCGGGATTCGCCGAGTTGACCACGGCCACCCGATCTTCCTCCTCGGCGGCCCACCTCGACCGCCCCGCGGCTTAGCTCGCCGATCCGGCCGACGTCATGGGCCACGTGCAGACGCTATGTGAGGAGATTGTGACTTGCTCGAGTTCGGGGTTCGGCGGGCCCAGCAGATAGGCTAGGCCTGATGGTCCCGCTCTGGTTCACCCTGTCCGCACTCTGCTTTGTGGGTGCGGCGGTGCTGCTGTACGTCGACATCGACCGTCGACGCGGGCTGGGGCGCCGCCGCAAATCGTGGGCGAAGTCGCACGGCTTCGACTACGAGCAGGAATCGCGGGAGATCCTGAAGCGCTGGAAACGCGGTGTGATGTCGACCGTCGGGGACATCAGCGCCAAGAACGTGGTGCTCGGCCAGATCCGCGGCGAGGCCGTGTTCATCTTCGACCTCGAAGACGTCGCGACCGTCATCGCGCTGCACCGCAAGGTCGGCACCAACGTGGTGGTCGACCTGCGGCTCAAGGGCATCAAAGAGCCGCGGGAGAACGACATCTGGCTGCTCGGCGCCATCGGTCCGCGGATGGTGTACTCCACCAACCTCGACGCCGCGAGGCGCGCCTGCGACCGGCGGATGGTCACATTCGCCCACACGGCGCCCGACTGCGCCGAGATCATGTGGAACGAGCAGAACTGGACGCTGGTGAGCATGCCCGTCACCAGCACGCGTGCCCAGTGGGACGAGGGCCTGCGCACCGTCCGCCAGTTCAACGATCTGCTCCGGGTGCTGCCGCCGGTACCGCAGACGGGTCAGGGCGGCACCGGTCAGCCCGTGGCACGTCGCAGCGGATCGCCGAGCCGGCCGCTGACGCCTGCGCCGGCCCGCTCCGAACTGCCGCCCGGTCGCACCGATCTTCCGCCGAGCCGTGCCGACGTGGGCCGCTACACCCAGCAGCGGCCGGACCCCCGCCAGTCCGAGCAGCGGCCGCCGCCACCCTCGCGCAACGGACGCCAGTCACCGCACTATCAGCGGTAAGTACTCTCTAGGGCATGTCACGCCCTGTTGCCCTGATCACCGGACCCACCTCCGGGCTGGGGGCGGGGTTCGCCCGCCGGTACGCGATCGACGGTTATGACCTGGTGCTCGTCGCCCGCGACGTGGCGCGGCTCGAGCGGCTCGCCGCGGAACTGCACGACGAGGCGGGCGCAGGCGTCGAGGTGCTTCCCGCCGACCTCGCCGACCCGGCCGACCGCGCGAAGGTGCGCGACCGGCTGGCGGCCGGGGTGCGGGTTCTGGTGAACAACGCCGGCTTCGGCACCTCCGGTGAGTTCTGGTCGGCCGACCTGGCGCTCTTGCAGAAGCAGTTGGACGTCAATGTCACCGCGGTGATGCAGCTGACCCATGCCGCGATGCCGCCGATGCGCGCCGCCGCGGCGGGAACGGTGATCAACGTCGCCAGTGTGGCCGGGCTGTTGCCCGGCCGCGGGTCGACGTACTCGGCGTCCAAGGCGTGGGTGATCGCGTTTTCGGAGGGTCTGGCGAATGGTCTGGGCGGTACCGGCGTCGGCGTGCACGCGCTGTGCCCCGGCTTCGTCCATACCGAATTCCACGAGCGCGCGGGCATCGAGATGAGCGGCACACCGTCGTTCCTGTGGCTCGAGGTCGAGGACGTGGTGCGCGAAACCATGGCCGACGTCGCCAAGGGCAAGGTCGTCATCGTCCCCGGACTGCAGTACAAGGTGCTTACCGCGGGTGGCCGCGTGGTGCCACGCAACCTGGTGCGTACCGTGACGAAAGTTGTTGGCAGAGGCCGTGGCCGGACGTAGCTGCCGGTGCGGCTGATCGCCGTGTCGGCGGTGGTCGTCATCGCGGCCTCGGCGTGTTCCGGCGACGACAGCCCCCCGCATCCGTATTCGACGCAGGCCTCGGGGATGGGGCAGTCGCAGGCCATCTTGGGCTGGAACATGTCCGTGAGCAACCTGCGGTTCGACGGCGGTTACGTACTCGTCGACGTGGACGCCGCACCGGCGCAGGCCGGATCCCCGCACGCCAAGCCCGACGACATCCGGTTCGGGTTGTACGGCGCCCTCGCCCACCCGATCGAGGCCAACGGTCTCAACGGCTGCCGCGACGCGACAAGCCTTGCTCTGCAACCCCTGTCGGCTCCGACGCCGGATCGGCTGACGGGCACGGTCTGCCTCGGACCCTTCCGGGACGAGTCGCAGGTGCGCGGCGTGTACGTCTATTCGCCCCGCGACCGCACCCCGGGGACCACCGCGGCCTACCCGGCGGCGTTCCCGGTCGGCGTCCCCCCGACCAACGAGAATGACACCGGGCTGCAGCTCAAGACGACGAGCGTCGATGCGTTCCGGGCCGACGGCACCCAGCTCGAGCCCACCGCACTGGGCGACCCTGCGGCGTTCAGCGGCAACGGCTACATGTTGATCGGTCTCGAAATCGGCGGTCTGGCAACGAGATACCGCGATGACTCGGCCCGCCGCGGCGGTCCGCTGATGGTGTTGGCCGCACCGACACTGCCGCCGCCCGGACTCAGCCACGCCTGCGACGTCTACGGTGCGTCGGTGCTCGTCCTGCCCGACGCCTCGCTCGACGCCGTTCAGGTGCGCGCCTCACTGTGTACGCAGGGTGAGATCAACGCCGCGCTGCTGTACGCCACCGTGTCGATGGTCGGCACACACGCCGCGCTGTGGACCAAAGATGAGTGAGCCGGGCCCGACCGAATGGGGGGTGGGTCCCGGAGTGGGACCCTGGGCCGGCGACCCACCCGACGACCCCCGCTACGACCCTGCGCTGCTGCGCGACGGCGACACCCGCAACGTCGTTGACGCGTACCGGTACTGGACGCGCGAGGCGATCGTGGCCGACATCGACCGGCGCCGACACCCGCTGCACATCGCGATCGAGAACTTCGGCAACGACGCCAACATCGGCGGTGTCGTGCGCACTGCCAACGCCTTCGCGGTGGACACCGTGCACATCGTCGGCCGGCGCCGCTGGAACCGGCGCGGGGCCATGGTGACCGATCGATACCAGCGGCTGTGCCACCATGACACCACCGCCGAATTGCTGGCCGCCGCCGCCGAAGCCGGGCTTACCGTCGTCGCCGTCGACAACGTTCCCGGCGCGGTCCGGCTCGAACACACCACCTTGCCGCGGGACTGCCTGATGATCTTCGGTCAGGAGGGGCCCGGCATCACCGACGAAGCCAGGGTGGGTGCCACGCTGACCGTGTCGATCGCGCAATTCGGGTCGACCCGCAGTGTCAACGCCGCCGTCGCCGCGGGCATCGCGATGCACACCTGGATCACCCAACATGGAGACATGGACAACGCCTGGTAGGGCAGGATCAATGCCATGGATCAGGTATGGGCCAACCGTGCGGCTAGTGCGGAAGCGGCCATTGCCAAGCGACACCTCAAACGTCTTTGGGGCCTGCCCGGGACCCAGTTGGGCGTCGTCGCATGGCCGTCGGAGCGGAAGTACCGATGGTTCGGCACCTGGCACTACTGGTGGCAGGCCCATCTGCTGGACAACCTGGTCGATGCCCAGCTACGCGATCCGCAACCCGCCAGGAAGCAGAAGATCGCCCGCCAGATCCGGGCACATCAGCTGCGCAACAACGGAACCTGGGTCAACGACTACTACGACGACATGGCCTGGTTGGCGCTGGCACTCGAGCGCGCGGGGCGGCTGGCCGGCGTCGAGCATCCCCAGGCGTTGAAGAAGCTGGCCGAGCAGTTTGTCAGCGCGTGGGTGCCCGAAGACGGCGGCGGCATCCCGTGGCGCAAACAGGACCAGTTCTTCAATGCGCCGGCCAACGGACCCGCCGCGATCTTCCTGGCCCGTTACGACGACCGGCTGCGGCGCGCCCAGCAGATGGCCGACTGGATCGACGAGACGCTGATCGACCCCGAGACCCATCTGGTGTTCGACGGCATCAAGGCCGGCTCGATCGTGCGGGCGCAGTACACCTACTGCCAAGGCGTGGTGCTCGGGCTGGAGACCGAGCTCGCGGCCCGCACCGAGGACCCCGACCATGCCGAGCGGGTCCATCGGCTGGTCGCCGCGATCCGCGACAACATGACGGCGGACGGCGTCATCAAGGGCGCCGGTGGCGGCGACGGCGGCCTCTTCAACGGGATCCTGGCCCGCTACCTCGCGTTGGTGGCGACCACCCTGCCGCAGAACGGTCCGGCCGACGCCGAGGCCATGGACACGGCCCGCTCGCTCGTGCTGGAGTCCGCCCGGGCGGCGTGGGATCACCGGCAGACCGTCGACGACCTCCCCCTGTTCAGCGCGTTCTGGGAACGCCAGGCCGAGATCCCGGTCGCCGGGGGCAAGCAGGCTGAGCTCGTCGAAGGCGCGGTCAACGCATCGGAGATTCCCGAACGCGACATGTCCGTGCAGTTGTCGGGATGGATGCTGATGGAGGCCGCTCACTCCGTCGCCCCGCCTGAAGAAACCGAAGTACCAGAAGAACCAGAAGAAACCGGCGAAGCCGAGCCCGAAGAAGCGTGACCAGCGAGTCCGCGCCGCGTGTCGTCCGGTTGCTGCCGACACGCTTGCACCGCGATCCCAAGGCGATCGGGACCACCGAGAAATGGGCAGCGGCGCTGCTGCTGGCATCGACCGTCGCAGCCATCGTGTGGGCGAATTCGCCATGGGCGGCCAGCTATTGGGCGCTGCTGGACACCCACGTCGGATTCGGCTTCGGTGCCGCCCGCTTCGAGCTGACCGTCAAGCATCTGATCAACGACGGCCTGATGACGTTCTTCTTCTTCATCGTCGGACTGGAGGTGACCCGGGAGTTCGCGATCGGCGAGCTCACCGACCGCGCACGGGCCGCGGTGCCGGTGGTCGCCGCGCTTGCCGGGCTGGCGGTGCCCGCAGTGGTTTTCCTGCTGTTCAATCCGACGGGAGAGAACGCGGTGGCTTGGGGCGTGGTCATCTCCACCGATACCGCCTTCCTGGTCGGCGCGCTGGCCATCATCAAGCCGAAATTCCCTGCCCGGCTACGGATTTTTCTGCTCACCCTGGCGGTGGTCGACGATGTCGGCGCGCTCTGCGTGATCGCGCTGTTCTACTCCGACAACATCAGGGTCGTACCGCTGGTGGTTTCGCTGGTCCTGGTCATCGCGATCGCGCTGGTGCGGTTCGTTCCCGCCGGTCGTGGTCCGGCCTATGCGGCACTGGGATTGGCATTGTGGGTGTCGCTGTACCTGTCCGGGGTCCATCCGACGCTGGCCGGGGTGGCGATCGCGCTGCTGATTCCCGTGTTCACCCCGGCACGCAGGCAGGTGGAGGAAACCGTCGAGGTGATCCGGGCCTTCCGGCAGTCGCCGAACTCGCAGTACGCGCGGGCCGCCACCCGCAGCCTGCGCGAATCGATCTCGATCAACGAGCGGTTGCAGACCGACGTCGGGCCCTACGTGTCCTTCCTGGTGCTGCCGCTGTTCGCGTTGGTGAACGCGGGAGTGCGGCTGGATGCCGACAGTGTGCTGGCGGCGCTGCGGTCACCGCTGTCGTGGGGCATCGTCGCGGGCCTGGTACTCGGCAAGTTCGTCGGTATCAGCGGCGCGACGTGGTTCATGCGGCGCACGGGTCTGGGCGAGCTGGCGCCGGGACTGACGCTGCGGCGGGTGGCGGGCGGTGCCGCGTTGTCCGGAATCGGTTTTACCATCTCGCTTTTCATCGTCGACATCGCGATCGCCGAACCCGGCCGGCAGGATCAGGCGCGCATCGGAGTGCTGGCCGCGTCCGTGCTGGCGTTCGTGGTCGGTTGGGCATACTTCCGGATCACCGACTGGGTCAGCCCGCCCGAACCCGTCGGGCTCAAGCTACTGCGGGCCGTCAACCCGGAACGCGACCACATCAAGGGCGACCCGGACGCCCCGCTGACGTTGGTCGAGTACGGCGACTTCGAATGCCCGTTCTGCAGCCGCGCCACGGGTTCCATCGACGAGGTCCGTGCTCATTTCGGGGTCCGGTTGCGCTATGTCTGGCGCCACCTTCCGCTGGAGCGGGTGCATCCGCGCGCCTTCGACGCGGCACGGGCCAGTGAGGCGGCGGCGCTGCAGGGCAAGTTCTGGGAAATGGCCATCACGCTGTTCGCCCATCAGGACGACCTGGAATGGTCGGACATGTATCGCTACGCGGTGTCGGTCGGCTGCGACATCGAACAATTCGACCAGGATGTGCGGGCGCACGCGTCGAAGGTGCTGCACCACGTGGCCGACGACGTCGAGGACGCGGAACTGATGGACCTGAACTCGACGCCGACGTTCTTCGTCAACGGCAAGCGGCACAAGGGGCCGTGGGATTCCGCCAGCCTGATCCGGGCACTCGAGGCTAACTCCACAACGTGACGTGGATCTTCGGCCGGAACCGGGTCACCCCGACGCCGGCTCCGCGCAGCATCGCCTGTGTGCACCGCGGCGTGGTGATGAAGCGGACGAGCTCCGACACGGCGGGCTGACGCGCATCGGGTGGCAGCGTCATGGCGCTCCACTCGCCCGAGGCCTGCAGCCCAGGGCCCTTGATGTGGATCAGCCGGCCGTTGCTGAGGTCCTTGCCGACCGAGAAGCCGATCGCCAGGGTGACACCCCCGACGCGCTGCACCTCCTCCAGCGCCGCGGCATCGCTCTGGAAAATCCGCTGCGCCGACTCCGGTATCGCCAAACCCCTGAGCATTGCCGCTATTTCACCATCGGTGCTACCGGCCGACGGCCCGAGCATCCAGGGTTGCGCGCGCAGCAGCGCAGGCGTCGGCGGCTGGGTGGCGAGCGGGCTGCCCGGGCCGGCGACCGCGACAATCTGATATTTCAGGAAGGGCCGCACGACGATCGCCGGATCGGACGACTCGTCTCCGACGGGGCCGAGCGTGATGTCGACCGCGCGGGATGTGATGAGTTCCCGGAACCGGCTCCGGGCATGCACGCTGAGCTCGACGGACAAATCGTTGGCGCGTGACGAGAACAATTCGATCAGGCCGGGGGCGGCGTGTTCGGCGAAGGCGCTCGACGCGGCGATCCGCAGCAGGCGCCGGCCATGGGCGGCCTCGGTGACCTCGATCGCGGTCTGCTGCTGCAGGCCGAGGATCTCGATCGCGCGGCTTGCCAGCCGCAGCCCGCCCGGAGTGAACGCGAGCCCGGCCCCGGTTCGGGCGAACAGCGGGTCGTCGAGCTCCTTGCGCAGCTGCGCGACGTGCATGGACACCCCCGCATCGGAGACGCCCAGTTCCGCGGCCGCCGCCCGGACCGAACCCAGCCGCACCACTGCCGAGAAGGCCCGGAGCTGAGCTGGGGTCACGGATCGAGCGTACGTCCGACCTGGTTAAGCGATCACTGAACTCGATATTGACGGCCCTGCCGGCCGGGACGACACTGATGCTCCCGGCTACAGAGGTGAGGTCAGTCACATGCAGGTACCTGGCCCCTTCGAGTACGAGCGAGCCACCAGTGTGGACCATGCCGTCGGCCTGCTGGACCGCCTCGGTGACGGCGCATTACTGGTCGCAGGCGGGCACAGCCTGTTGCCGATGATGAAGCTGCGCATCGCCAACCCCGAATACCTCGTCGACATCAACGACCTGGCCGCCGAACTCGGCTACATCGCCATCGAGCCGACACTGGTCCGGATCGGGGCCATGGCGCGGCATCGCCAGGTGCTCGAGAGCGACGAGCTGGCCGCGGTGTGCCCGATTTTCCGCGACGCCGAACGGGTGATCGCCGACCCGGTGGTGCGCAATCGCGGCACCCTGGGCGGGTCGCTGTGCCAGGCGGATCCCGCAGAGGACCTGACAACGGTGAACACGGTGCTGAATGCGGTCTGTCTGGCGCGTGGTCCGTCGGGCGAGCGCGAGATCCCGATCGACGACTTCCTCGACGGACCCTACGAGACGTCGCTGGCCTACAACGAGATGCTCGTCGAGGTACGGATTCCGTTGCGGCTCAACAGCTCCAGTGCGTACGCCAAGGTCGAACGCAGGGTCGGGGACTGGGCAGTCGCCGCGGCGGCTGCGGCGGTGACGCTCGACGGCGGCACCATCGCCGCGGCACGCATCGGATTGACGGCGGTGAACACCGACGCGGACGAACTCGCCGGGGTGCCGGGTGTTCTGGTGGGCGAGGCGCCGACGGAGGAGTTGTTCGCCGAGGCGGGCAGGCGTGCCGCGGCGGCTTGCGCACCGGTGAGCGATATGCGGGGCAGCGCGGAGTACAAGCGCCACCTCGCCGGCGAATTGACCGTCCGGACCCTGCGCACCGCGGTCGCGCGAATACGCAATACCCCGGCCCTGGAAGGGAACTGACATGCAGGTGAACATGACCGTCAACGGCGAGGTCGTGACGGCCGAGGTGGAGCCGCGGATTCTGCTCGTGCACTTCCTGCGGGACCACCTGGGGCTGACGGGAACCCATTGGGGTTGTGACACCAGCAATTGCGGCACCTGTGTGGTCGAGGTCGACGGTGAACCCGTCAAGTCCTGCACGATGCTCACCGCGATGGCCTCCGGGCACAGCGTCCGCACCGTCGAGGGGCTGGAGACCGACGGCAGACTCGACCCCGTCCAGGAGGGCTTCATGCAGTGCCACGGCCTGCAGTGCGGGTTCTGCACGCCCGGCATGATGATCACCGCCCGCGCGCTTCTGGACCGCAATCCCGATCCGACCGAGGACGAGATCCGCGAGGCGATCTCCGGGCAGATCTGCCGGTGCACCGGATACACGACCATCGTCCGGTCCGTGCAGTGGGCGGCCCGCAACGCCAAGCAGGGGGCCGGACTAGAGGTCACCGCGTGACGACCATCGAGGAGCGGCCCCCGTCACCGGATGACCTGGCGGACAACGACCAGAAGCCGTGCGGGCACGGCCGGATGCTGCGCAAGGAGGATCCGCGGTTCATCCGGGGCCGCGGCAACTACGTCGACGACATCTCGCTCAAGGGCATGCTGCATCTGGCCATCCTGCGCTCGCCGTACGCCCACGCCCGCATTGCCGGTATCGATGTCTCTGCGGCGCAGGCACACCCCAAGGTGAAGGCCGTCGTCACCGGCGCGGACCTCGCCGAGAAGGGGCTGGCGTGGATGCCCACGCTGTCCAATGACGTGCAGGCTGTGTTGGCCACCGACAAGGTGCGGTTCCAGGGCCAGGAGGTCGCGTTCGTCGTCGCCGAGGACCGCTATTCGGCGCGGGACGCACTGGAACTCATCGATGTCGACTACGAACCCCTCGACCCCGTCGTCGACGCGAGGCGCGCGCTGGATCCCGACGCCGAGGTGATTCGCACCGACCTCGAGGGCAAGGCGGACAACCACTGCTTCGACTGGGAGACCGGTGATGCCGCGGCCACCGAAGCCGCGTTCGCCAAAGCCGATGTGATCGTCAAGCAGGAGATCGTCTATCCGCGTGTGCATCCCGCGCCGATGGAAACCTGCGGAGCGGTCGCCGACCTGGACCCGGTGACCGGGAAGCTCACGCTGTGGTCGACGTCGCAGGCACCGCATGCCCATCGCACGCTGTACGCGTTGGTCGCAGGCCTGCCCGAGCACAAGATCCGGGTCATCTCGCCCGATATCGGCGGCGGCTTCGGCAACAAGGTGCCGATCTACCCGGGCTACGTGTGCGCGATCGTCGGCTCGCTGTTGCTCGGCAGGCCGGTCAAGTGGATGGAAGACCGCAGCGAAAACCTCACCAGCACAGGGTTCGCCCGCGATTACATCATGGTCGGCGAGATCGCCGCCACGGCCGACGGCAGGATCCTGGCCATCCGGTCCAACGTGCTCGCCGACCACGGCGCCTTCAACGGGACGGCCGCACCGGTGAAGTATCCCGCGGGCTTCTTCGGTGTGTTCACGGGTAGCTACGACATCGAGGCGGCCTACTGCCACATGACGGCGGTCTACACCAACAAGGCTCCCGGCGGCGTGGCATACGCGTGTTCCTTCCGCATCACCGAGGCCGTGTATTTCGTCGAGCGCCTGGTGGACTGCCTGGCGTTCGAGCTGAAGACGGACCCGGCGCAGCTGCGGCTGCAAAACCTGTTGAGACCGGACCAGTTCCCGTACAAGTCCAAGACGGGCTGGGTGTACGACTCGGGCGACTACGAGACGACCATGCGACTGGCGATGGACATGATCGGCTACGACGCGCTGCGCGCCGAGCAGGCCGAGAAGCGCGAGCGCGGCGAGCTGATGGGCATCGGGATGGCGTTCTTCACCGAGGCCGTCGGGGCCGGGCCGCGCAAGGACATGGACATCTTGGGTCTCGGTATGGCGGACGGGTGCGAGCTGCGGGTTCATCCAACGGGCAAAGCCGTTGTCCGGCTGTCGGTCCAGACCCAGGGTCAGGGACACGAAACGACGTTCGCGCAGATCGTCGCGGAGGAGCTGGGCATCCCGCCCGACGACATCGACGTCGTGCACGGTGATACCGACCAGACACCGTTCGGCCTGGGGACCTACGGCAGCCGGTCGACCCCGGTGTCGGGCGCCGCGGCGGCGCTGGTCGCACGGAAGGTCAGGGAAAAGGCCAAGATCATCGCATCGGGCATGCTCGAGGCATCCGTTGCCGACCTGGAGTGGGAAAAGGGAACGTTCAGGGTCAAGGGCGATCCGTCAGCATCGGTGACCATCCAGGACATCGCGATGCGCGCGCACGGTGCGGGAGACCTGCCCGAGGGTCTGGAAGGCGGACTCGACGCCCAGATCTGTTACAACCCCGAGAATCTCACCTACCCGTACGGGGCGTACTTCTGCGTGGTCGACATCGATCCGGGGACGGCGGTGGTCAAGGTGCGGCGGTTCCTCGCCGTCGATGACTGCGGCACCCGCATCAATCCGATGATCATCGAAGGTCAGGTGCACGGCGGCCTGGTCGACGGGATCGGCATGGCGTTGATGGAGATGATCGCGTTCGACGAGGAGGGCAACTGCCTGGGCGGATCGCTGATGGATTACCTGATTCCCACCGCCATGGAAGTGCCGCACTTCGAGACCGGGTACACGGTCACCCCGTCGCCACACCATCCCATCGGCGCCAAGGGCATCGGCGAGTCCGCGACGGTCGGCTCGCCGCCGGCCGTCGTCAATGCGGTGGTGGATGCGTTGGCACCCTACGGGGTGCGCCACGCCGACATGCCGCTGACACCGTCGCGGGTGTGGGAGGCCATGCAGGGCAACGCGACGCCGCCGATCTAGAGGAACTGATGCGAACTGCGATACGGATGGACGAGCGTGCACGGCAGCTGGTGCGCGCGCGGACGCCGTTCGTCCACGCGACCGTGGTGCGTGCGGCGCCGCCCACCTCCGCGCATGCGGGCGACGAGGCGATCCTGCTGCCCGACGGGACGATCGAGGGCTTCGTCGGCGGTCACTGCGCGCAGAACTCGGTGCGCAAGGCGGCGATGGGCGCGCTCCAGACTCAGGAGAGCGTGCTGTTGCGGGTATTGCCCGACGGCGACGTGCATTTCCCGGAAGCATCCGGCGCGTGCGTGGTGGTCAACCCATGCCTGTCCGGCGGCGCCCTGGAGATCTTCCTGGTTCCGCAGGTGCCGTCCCCGCTCGTGCGGGTCTTTGGTGCGACCCCGATCGCCGACGCTCTCGTCGATCTGTGCGGTGCCATGGGTTACGACGCCCGCTGCGGTGACGCAGACGATCTGGCGGGCACCACCGCGGTGGTGATCGCCAGCCTCGGCGGTCCGGAAGCCGAGGCGATCCGGGCGGCGCTCGATGCGGGTGTCGGATACATCGGCCTGGTCGCCAGTCGCGTCCGGGGCGCCTCTGTCCTCGAGCGCCTTGACCTCTCCGAGGCAGAGCGAGGCCGGGTTCACACGCCCGTCGGACTGCCGATCGGGGCAAAGACGCCGTTCGAGATCGCCGTGTCGATCGTGGCCGAGGTGATCAAGTTCATCCGGGTCGACGGGCTGAAAGCCGACGCATGACCAACCCGTTCGACGACGTCGATGACGTCATCCGCAGGTTCGACGCGCAGGATTACCTCCTCGACATCGGCACCGCATCCGCGATCTATCTGGCGGTCACCCTCGGCCGGCCGCTGTTGCTGGAGGGCGAGGCGGGAGTCGGTAAGACAACCGCCGCGAAAACGCTTGCAGCCGTGCTGGGCACACCACTGCTCCGCCTCCAGTGCTACGAGGGGCTTGACAGCGGCCGAAGCGCTCTACGACTGGAACTATCAACGTCAGCTGCTGTCCATCCGGTTGGCCGAGGCACGCGGCGCCGGGATCGACGAGTCCGACCTGTACACCGAGGCATATCTGGTCGACCGCCCGATCCTGCAATGCGTGCGGTATCGGGGCGATAACGCCCCCGTGCTGCTGATCGACGAGATCGACCGTGCCGACGACGAGTTCGAGGCACTGCTGCTGGAGTTTCTCGGTGAGGCGTCGGTCACCGTCCCCGAGTTGGGGACCTTCGTCGCCGAGCGGCCGCCGATCGCGGTGCTCACCTCCAACCGCAGCCGCGATCTGCACGACGCGCTCCGGCGGCGGTGCCTCTACCACTGGATCGACTACCCGCCGCCGTCTCGCGCCGCCGCGATCGTTCGGCGCACGGTACCCGGTGCCGCCACCGCCCTCATCGAGCATGCAACTCAATTCGTCGGTGACACAAGGAGTCTCGATCTCGACAAGCCACCCGGAGTGGCGGAGATCATCGATTGGGTGGCCGCACTCGCCGCGCTCGGGGTGACCGACCTCATCTCCGCGGGCACCGAACAGGCAATGGCTGGGCTCGGTGCGCTGGCCAAGACGCCCGATGACCACGCCGCCATCAGTGACGCGTTCGCGTCCCTACAGCTCGAACTGAGAGGAAGCACCCGATGAAGATCGCCAACGAGTTCACCGTCAGTGTCCCGATCGACGATGCCTGGGACGTCCTCACCGACCTCGAACAGGTCATCCCCCTGATGCCCGGTGCCCAGATGACCGGTCGTGACGGCGACGACGTGCTGGGCAAGGTCAAGGTCAAGGTGGGGCCGGTGACAAGCGAGTTCAGCGGCAAGGTGCATTTCGTGGAACAGAACCGTGACGAGCACCGCGCCGTCATCGACGGCAAGGGCAAGGAATCCCGCGGTACCGGCAACGCGGCCGCCACCGTCACCGCGCAACTGCACGACGCCGGCGGGCACACCCGGGTGACCGTGCACACCGACGTGAAGGTCGTCGGCAAGCTGGCGCAGTTCGGAAGCGGTATGTTGCAACAGGTTTCGGAGAAGTTGCTGGGTCAGTTCGTCGACTCGCTGGAGGCGAAGCTGGCGGTGAACCAGAACCCCGCACCGCAGGCCGCGGCGCCGCCGACCCACAACGGCGCGGCGGCACCGCTGGCCCCGCCGGCGCAGGCCCCGCCGGAGACGGAGCCGATCGACCTGCTCCAGCTCGCCGGTGGCGGGGCGCTGAAGAAGTACGGCCCGCCGGTCCTGGGTGCTTTCCTCGCGGCCGCAGTGTTCTTCACCCTGGGGCGGCTGCGCATCGCGCGAAAGGCGCGGCGCCGGACTCGATGACAATGCCTCTGGTGTTTCGCGGCGTCGACCTGTCGGCGTTCGCCGTGGCGCTGGTCGCCAAGCTACGCGCGGGCACGGTGACGGTGTCGGCCGATGGGCCCGCGACGTTGGTGCAGGCGATGCGCCTGCTGGCGCCGCATACCCGGACCGAGCTGTACTGGACCGCCCGGTTGACCCTACTGAACCGGGCCGAGGACCTGGCCGCCTTCGATGCGGTCTTCGACGTCGTCTTCGCCGACTCGGTGGCCGCCCGGGGGATCCAACCGGAGGACCGCGGCCTCCAGGCACAGGCAGCCCCGGCGCCGGGTGGCGGCGGAACCGACAGCAGCAACGAGGGCGAGGGCCTGCCGTGGACGACGCTGCCGGCGTCGATGCGGGCGGCCGAGTTCACCGACGGTGGGGTCGCGGTGCCCGATGCCCTCGCCAGCAGACTTGTTGCCAGGCCCGACGATCCGTTCGAGCGCTTCGGCGAAGAGGATCTGCGCCTCATCGGCACGTGGTTGGAGCAGGCGTTCATGCGGTGGCCGCAGCGCCGCAGCATGCGGCGGGAGCTCCACCCGCATGGCAAGCGAATCGACTTGCGGGAGACGATGAAACGGTCACGTGCGACGGGCTGGGAGGCGATGCGGGTCGCGCACACCCGCAACCGCGAGCACCCGCGTCGCATCGTGTTGCTCTGTGACGTCAGCCGTTCGATGCAGCCCTACACCACCATGTACCTGCACCTGATGCGCGCCACGGCGCTGCGCCGGCGGGGGATCCGTCCGGAAGTCTTCGCGTTTTCGACGTCGCTGACCCGGCTCACCGCGGCGTTGTCGCACCGGTCCGCGGAGGTCGCGCTGGCCAGAGCCAATGCGAAGGTCGTCGACCGCTACGGCGGGACACGACTTGGTCGGAGCGTCGGGGATCTGCTGGCGGCGCCGCACGGGAACGCGCTGCGCGGCGCGGTGGTGATCATCGCCTCCGACGGATGGGACAGCGATCCGCCCGAAGTGCTCCAACGGGCGATGCCACGGGTGCGTCGCAGGGCTCACACGCTGGTCTGGCTCAACCCACGGGCGGCGCATCCGGATTTCCGTCCGCTCGCCGGGTCGATGGCCGCGGCGCTGCCGTACTGCGATCTTTTCCTGCCCGCGCATTCACTCGACGGCTTGAAGGTGCTCTTCGCCGCGCTGTCGCGGACTTAGCCCGTCGGGTCGGTGGCCTGCTCGGGAGTTCCGCCCGCCGCCCGTTTGGCCGCCTTGCGCCGCTTGTACCACTCGATCAACATCGGCGTGATCGACGCGACCACGATCAGGATGAAGATCGGCTCGAGCAGCTTCTGGATCACCTCGAACTGGCCCAGTCCGTAGCCGAGCAGGGTCAGTCCGATGCCCCACACGACGGCGCCGATGACGTTGAACAGCGTGAACGCGCCGTAGCCCATCCGGGCGGCGCCCGCGGTGATCGGCGCCAGCGTCCGCACGATGGGCACAAACCGGGCGATCACGATCGCGAACGGGCCCCGCTGCTCGAAAAACGCATGAGCCTCGTCCAGATAGCGCTGTTTGAGAAACCGGGCGTTCGGCTTGAACATCGCGGTGCCGACGTTGCGCCCGATCCAGTACCCGACCTGTCCGCCGAGGATGGCGGCAATGGGAATGAACACCAGCAGCTGCCACAGCTGGAAATCGGCGTGCGGGGCGCCGTCCGCGGCCGCGGCGGCGGTACCCGCGGCGAGCATGCCCGCCACGAACAACAGGGTGTCGCCCGGCAGCACCGGGAACAGCACGCCCGACTCGATGAAGATGACCACCAGCAGTCCGACCATCGCCCAGGTGCCGAAGTAGCCGATCAGCTTGATCGGATCCAGGAAATCCGGCATGAGTGCCAGATTGGTGGATGCGGCGGAGACGGCGGTGGCGATCACGGGTCTCAAGGCTACCGGCGACCCTCTGAGAACAGCCTGAAGCGGGCGGCCGACGGCGATATGGTCCCGTTATGCCCACCCACAGAGCCGCTCAGATAACGTCCGCAAACCAGCCACTCACCCTCGTCGACGTGGAGACTTCGCCGCCGGGCCCCGGCCATGTGCGCATCGCGGTTGCCGCCTGCGGCGTGTGCGGCACCGACCACGGCTTCGCCAGCGGGGGATTCCCCGGAATGACGTGGCCGCTGACGCTCGGCCACGAGATCGCGGGGACCATCGCCGAGATCGGCGACGGCGTCGAGCACTTCGCCGTCGGTGACCGGGTGGCGGTCGGCTGGTTCGGCGGCAACTGCAAGGGCTGCACACCCTGCCGCAAGGGACAGTTCATGCAGTGCGAGTACCTCGAGGTGCCGAGTTGGCACTATCCGGGCGGCTACGCCGAATCGGTGACGTCGCCGGCCTCCGCGCTGGCCCGCATCCCGGACGGGTTGTCGTTCGCCGAGGCCGCGCCGCTTGGCTGTGCCGGGGTGACGACGTACAACGCGTTGCGCCAGTCCAAAGCGGTGACGGGGGACCGGGTCGCGGTGCTGGGTATCGGTGGCCTCGGGCACCTCGGCGTGCAGTGGGCACGGACGATGGGCTTCGAGACGATCGCGATCGCGCGTGGGGCCGACAAGGAAGCCGACGCGTGAACTCGGCGCTCATCACTACATCGATTCCACCGCCGGCGACGTCGCCGCCGCACTGCAGAAACTGGGCGGTGCCCAGGTGGTGCTGGCCACCGCGGCCAACTCCGCGGCAATGGCTGCGACGGTCGGCGGACTGGCCGCCCAGGGCGAGCTCGTCACGGTCGGCGTGACCACCGAACCGCTGCCCATCTCACCTGCCGATCTGATCACTCCCAATCTGTCCGTAGTCGGTCATCCGTCCGGCACGTCGCGCGACGTGGAGGAGACGATGCACTTCGCCGTGCTCTCCGGTGTCCGGGCCCGCATCGAGGAGCGTCCGCTGGCCGAGGCGGCCGAGGCGTTCGCGGCGATGCAGGAAGGGCGGGCCCGCTACCGCATGGTGCTGGCGGTCTAGCTTCTTGAGATACTCGGGTCCTGACACGCAGATCGGCCGAGAGGAACTGCCATGCCCATCGCAACGCCCGAGGTCTATGCCGAGATGCTCGGCCGCGCCAAGGAGCATTCGTTCGCGTTCCCGGCCATCAACTGCGTCGGCTCGGAGTCGGTCAATGCCGCCATCAAGGGTTTCGCCGACGCGGGCAGCGACGGCATCATCCAGTTCTCCACCGGTGGGGCCGAGTTCGCCTCCGGCCTCGGCGTCAAGGAGATGGTGACCGGGGCCGCCGCGCTGGCGGAATTCGCCCACGTCATCGCGGCCAAATACCCGATCACCGTCGCCCTGCACACCGACCACTGTCCCAAGGACAAGCTCGACACCTACGTGCGTCCGCTGTTGGCCATCTCGGCGGAGCGCGTCGCCAAGGGCGGCGATCCGCTGTTCCAATCGCACATGTGGGACGGCTCGGCAGTGCCGATCGACGAGAACCTCGACATCGCCAAGGAACTGCTGAAGGCCGCGTCCGAGGCCAAGATCATCCTCGAGATCGAGATCGGTGTGGTCGGCGGTGAGGAGGACGGCGTCGAGGCCGAGATCAACGAGAAGCTCTACACCTCGGCCGACGATTTCGAGAAGACCATCGACGCCCTCGGCGCGGGCGAGCATGGCAGGTACCTGCTGGCCGCGACATTCGGCAACGTACACGGCGTATACAAGCCGGGCAACGTCAAGCTGCGCCCGGAGGTTCTCGAGCAGGGACAGAAGGTGGCGGCGAAGAAGCTCGGATTAAGCGACGACGCAAAGCCTTTCGACTTCGTGTTCCACGGCGGCTCCGGTTCGTTGAAGTCGGAGATCGAGGACTCGCTGAAGTTCGGCGTGGTCAAGATGAACGTCGACACCGACACCCAGTACGCGTTCACCCGACCGCTCGCCGCGCACATGTTCACCAACTACGACGGTGTGCTCAAGGTCGACGGCGAGGTCGGCAACAAGAAGGTCTACGACCCGCGCAGTTATCTGAAGAAGGCCGAGGCCGGCATGAGTGAGCGGGTCGTCGAGGCGTGCACCGACCTGCACAGCGCGGGCCGGTCGGTTACCGCCGGCTGAAGCGGCAATTGGACACCGCCGGCTGAGCCGGCAATTGGACACCGCCGGTTAACCGGTCGCGGCCTGGCAGATCTTCCACTGGTCGTCGCGGAACTGCAGGTCGAAGCTGCGCGTCGAACGGGTCTGTGGCGCGTAGGCCATGAACGTGGTGACGTTGGCCTCGGCGTGGTCGCCGTTGATCACCACCTGGTCAATGCTCGCGACGACGGGGTACTGCTTGGCCGCGGCCACCCGGGAGTGCGTCTCGGTCCAGGAGCTCTCGTCGTAGTTGACGTAGCTGTCACGCGTGGTGCCGCAGGTGATGCTGCGCAGCGTCGCGAGGTCGCCGTTCTGGATCGCGATGTCGAAGTTCTGGATCGTCGCGCGGACACTGTCCGCCTGCGACGCCTTCGGATCGGAGTCCCGGGTCAACAGCACCGCGCCGAGAATGGCGAGCGCGACCAACGCCGCGATGACCAGGATCACCGCCACCACCCAGCCCCAGCTGCGACGGGTGCGTGGCGGCTTGGGCGCCTCGCCGCGGGGTGGAATCACTTGCGGCGAAACATTTTTCTGCGACGCCGTCTTCTCGGTCGGTACCGAGAAGATCTCGGTGGCGGGTTCCGGGGGCGTGTCGATCTTCTGTGTTGATCCGTCGAATCCTGACGGCGCGGTGAAGCGGCGCTCCGGCGCCTGCGGCTCGGCCGGAGCGAAGATCTCCGTGGCCGGCTCGTGCCCCGCAGCGAGCGGGTACGGGGCGGTCTCGGACTGGTCCCCGGCCGCATCGGACGCGGTGCCGTGGGCCGGCGCGGCGTCGTCGGGTCCGGCGCCCTCGTCAGTGCGTTTGTCCGGTTGGTCCGGCCCTGATGGCTTAGACATCCCTGACATCCCTGACACCCCTGCTCTGGTCCTCCCGTACGACGCTACGCGGGAAGCTTAGTCATCCGGTCCGCCCGATGCTCGAAGCCATGCGTGGTTCAGTGCGATTGCCCGCCACGGCACAATGGGGCCATGACGAGCATGGGTGATCTCCTCGGACCGGAACCAGTACTGCTGCCCGGCGACCCCGCCGCAGAGGCCGAACTGGCCGCCGCGGAGAATCCGGCGATCGTGGCCGCCGCGCACCCGTCGGCATCGGTGGCATGGGCCGCGCTCGCCGAGGACGCGCTGGCCGACGACAAGGCCGTCACCGCGTATGCGTATGCGCGCACCGGCTATCACCGCGGCCTGGATCAGTTGCGCCGCAGTGGCTGGAAGGGTTTCGGACCCGTGCCGTATCGCCACGAGCCGAACCGCGGGTTCCTGCGCTGTGTCGCGGCGCTCGCGCGCGCCGCCGACTCGATCGGTGAGACCGACGAGAATCAGCGTTGCCTGGATCTGCTCGACGACTGCGATCCCGGGGCCCGCGCCGCACTCGGTCTGGGCTGATGCTCTTCGCGCAAGCGGCTCATCGGCGATAGCCGTTCATTCGGCGTCGCATTTGCAGTCGGCGGCGCCGGTTGGCGGCTCCACCTGGACCGTGGCGTGGTCGAGGCCCCGCGCGGTCAGGATCGCGCGGGCGGCGTCGAGCACCGTGGCCGAATCCCGTTCGCTGGTCAGGTGTGCGGTGACCATGTCCTTGCCCGGTACCAGGGTCCACACGTGCAGGTCGTGCACCTCTGTGACACCTTCGACGGCGCACAGCGCGGACCGAAGTTCGTTGACGTCGATGTGGTTGGGGGAGGATTCGGACAGGATCCGCAACGCGGCGCGCGCCAGCGCGATCGCCCGCGGCAGCACCCACAGCGCGACGAATACCGCGACCACCACATCCGCATAGGGCCAGCTGGTCGTCACGGTGACGATGCCTGCGAGCAGCACGCCGATGCTGCCGACGGTGTCGGCCACCACCTCCATGTAGGCGCCCTTGACGGCCAGGCTGTCCTCGGAATGCGATCGCAGCATCAGGACCACCACGGCGTTGGCGACCAGCCCGGCCAGCGCGACGACGATCATCGGCACACCGGGGACGTCCGGCGCCCGGCCGAGCCGCTCGAACGCCTCGAAGAGGATGAACGCCGCGACCCCGATCAGCAGCACGGCGTTGGCGACCGCGGTGAAGACCTCGGCCCGATGCCAGCCGTAGGTGCGGGCGGGCGAGGTGCTGCCGCGGCGGGCGAGCAGCACCGCGGTCAGTCCCATGAACATGGCCACCAGATCGGTGAGCATGTGGCCGGCGTCGGCGAGCAGCGCGATCGAGTTGATCAGCAGCGCGGTCGTCAGCTCGAGCACGAAGAACGCCGTCAGGATTCCCGCCGCGATGAGCATCCGGCTGACACGGGTGTCGGCGTTGCTGTGATCGTGCCCGGCGCCCATTCCTGCAATATATGCGCAAAGTCGCATATGTCGCAAGCGGCCGGCTCAGACCCAGGCGGACCAGAACCGGGTCAGCCGACCGCCCAGCTGCCAGAGGCCTTCGGGAATCCCGGACAGGCCGATGATCCAGTCGATCACCGCGAAGAACCACTGATTGAGGCCGGGCGCGAGCAGCAGGACCAGCAGGATCAGGAAGCCGAATTGCTTTGCCGGTGCCACTGCGCGCTGGGTTTCGGGGCTCAGGTGTGGTTCCAGGGCGCCGTAGCCGTCCAGACCGGGAATGGGCAGCAGGTTGAGCACGGCCGCGGTGATCTGCAGGAAAGCCAGGAACGCCATGGCTCCCCAGAACGCCAGGTGGTCGAAATCGCCGAACGCGCGGATGGCGATCAGGAGCACCACCCCCAGCACCACGTTGGCGACCGGGCCGGCCATGCTGACCAGGGACTTCTGCCGTGGGGTCATGAACGACGTCCGCAGGTACACCGCGCCGCCGGGGAATCCGATGCCGCCGAGCGCGATGAACAGCACGGGCAGCCCCAGCGACAGCATCGGATGGGAATATTTCAACGGGTTCAGCGTCAGGTATCCATAGGCCTCGACGCCGCGATCGCCGAAGCGCCAGGCCGTGTAGGCGTGGCCGAATTCGTGCAGGCACAGCGATACCAGCCAGCCGAACACCACGAAGACGAACACACCGACATAGGCCAGTGGCGCCCTGATGTCGTCCCCGACGAACCAGGCCAGTCCGCCTCCGGCGGCGGTGATGGCCACGACGGCCAGGAAGATCGGGCTCGGCCGCACCGATTGACGCAGCGGGCGGATGTTCACCTCACGAAGCTACCTGCAGCCAGCCCTCGGTATGGCGGTAGAAGGTGGAGCGGCGCACGGGCCGCGGTCCGTGCAGTCCGTCGCGGATCACCAGCGCGGAGTCGCTGCCGAGCTGCGCGGCGCGGCCGGTGATCCAGCGCTTGGGCCGCATGCGAGTCGTCAGGACGCTGGCGCGCAGGCCGGGCATGGCCGGGATCGGCTCGATCCGGACGCCGGTCACCTCGCCGTCGAACAACGGGGTGTCGTCGACGGTCGCCTCGCCGTGAATCGCCTGCCGACCCTCGGTGGCCAGCCAGAACGCGGCCCGGGTGATGACGGTGCCTGTCTCGTCGCGGATCAGCGGCATCCGGGTGGCCGGGGCAGTGAGAGCGCGGCGCCCACCCCACGGCCGGTGCACGTGCGCGACCTCGATGTCGAGCCGATCCGCCCGCATCAACCGGGTCAGCACCGTCGCGAGATCGGTATGGGATCCGACAACGATCACTCGTCGATGCGAGGTCAGGTTGTCCAGATCCGTGGTCGGCAGATTCCGAAGCGCGCGCGGGGTCCGTCGGCCCTCGAAGCGCAACACCACAACGTCGGTGGTGGTCAAAGCAGCTCCTCGCAAACGGCTGGGATAGGGTAGCTCACCGGCTGCACAGAGTATTGAGGCAGATAAAGCGGGAGACAAATGCCATGCCGGCAATAGTGCTCATCGGCGCACAGTGGGGCGACGAGGGCAAAGGGAAAGCCACCGATCTGCTCGGTGGCCGTGTCCAGTGGGTCGTGCGGTACCAGGGCGGCAACAACGCCGGGCACACGGTGGTGCTGCCGACGGGCGAGAACTTCGCGCTGCACCTGATCCCGTCGGGAATCCTGACCCCCGGCGTCACCAACGTCATCGGCAACGGCGTGGTGGTCGATCCCGGTGTGCTGCTCACCGAGCTCAGGGGGCTCGAGGATCGCGGCGTCGACACCGAACGGCTGTTGATCTCCGCCGACGCGCACCTGTTGATGCCGTATCACGTGGCGATGGACAAGGTCGTGGAGCGGTACGCGGGCAACAAGAAGATCGGCACCACCGGGCGCGGTATCGGTCCGTGCTACCAGGACAAGATCTCACGGATCGGGATCCGGGTCGCCGACGTGCTCGACCAGGCCCTGCTCGCCGACAAGATCGGTGCCGCACTGGAATTGAAGAACCAGGTGCTGGTCAAGGTCTACAACCGGAAGGCGCTCGAGCCCGCCGAGGTGCTGGAGAACTTGCTGACCCAGGCCGAGGGTTTCACGCACCGCATCGCCGATACCCGGTACCTGCTCAACGCCGCGCTCGAGAACGGCGAAGCGGTGCTCCTGGAAGGCTCGCAGGGGACACTGCTCGACGTCGATCACGGCACGTATCCCTTTGTCACATCGTCGAATCCGACCGCGGGTGGGGCGGCGGTCGGTTCCGGCATCGGTCCCACCCGGATCACCACAGTGCTGGGCATCCTGAAGGCGTACACCACCAGGGTCGGCTCGGGCCCGTTCCCCACCGAACTGTTCGACGAGAACGGCGAGTACCTGGCCAAGACCGGCGGCGAGGTCGGGGTGACGACGGGCAGGCGCCGCCGATGTGGCTGGTTCGACGCCGTCATCGCCCGCTACGCGACCCGGGTCAACGGCATCACCGATTACTTCCTGACCAAGCTCGACGTGCTTTCCAGCCTCGACACCGTGCCGGTCTGTGTCGGCTACCGTGTCAACGGCAAGCGCCTCGACGACATGCCGATGACCCAGAGTGACATCGCCAGAGCCGAACCGATCTACGAAGAACTGCCGGGCTGGTGGGAGAACATCTCCACCGCGCGGGAGTTCGACGATCTGCCCGCCAAGGCGCGCGACTATGTGCTGCGGCTGGAAGAGCTTGCCGGCGCCCATGTTTCGTGCATCGGCGTGGGCCCCGGGCGGGACCAGACGATCGTGCGCCGCGACGTCCTGGCAGCGCGACCGTGACGGAAGATCCCCGGCTGGTCGACCCCGACTATGACAGGCACGGCGGATTTCCGAATTTCCAAGCGGCAGAACCGGGCCCGGGTTTCGGCAGGTTCCTCACCGCGATGCGGCGCGCGCAGGATCTCGCCGTGTCGGCCGATCCCGACAGCGACACCTGGGAGCAGGCGGCCGACCGCGCCGAGGAGCTGGTGAAACTGCTCGACCCCTTCGAGGCGCCCGAAGGCGTGGGCCCGGCCAACCGCGTGCCGTCTCTGCCCGGCGCCGGGAGCCTGTTGATGGTGCCGTTCCGGGTGACCAAATTCGATTCCGAGGCCGTGGAGCTCGACGTGCAGTTCAGTCGCTTCCACGTGGGCGGCAATTACGCGGTGCACGGCGGGGTGCTGCCGCTCATGTTCGACTCGGTGTTCGGCATGGTCATCCACGCGACCGGCCGCCCGATCAGCCGGACGGGGTTCCTGCACGTCGACTACCGCAGGGTCACCCCGATCGACACACAGTTGACGGTGCGTGGCTGGGTGCGGGAAGCCGAGGGCCGCAAGGCATTCATCAACGCCGAACTGCGCGGGCCCGACGGCAACCTGCTCGCCGAGGCGAACGGGCTGATGATCAGATTGCTCCCCGGGCAGCCGTGACCGTGTCACCATGACGGCGTGACGCAGAAATCAGCAGCCACCCGTCATGTGCGTCGCCTGGCCACCCCGCGCGCGGCCGGACTGGCCGGTGTGCTGTTCGCCCTGCTGTTCGCGACGGCGCTGGTCCTCATCCGCACCGCGTTGCCCGAAGGCGACCAGCCAGGTTCGCAGTGGGTGATCGAGGGCAGCACCAACCTCAGGATCTCGGCGATGATCATGCCGTTCGCCGGGATCATGTTCCTGTGGTTCATCGGCGTCGTCCGGGACGGGTTCGCCGGTTTCGAAGACAAGTTCTTCTCGACGGTGTTCATCGGCAGCGGACTGCTGTTCCTGGCGATGATGTTCGTGGCGTCCGGCGTCGCCGCTGGGCTGGAGGCCAGTAGCGCGCAGATCGCGGGCACCGAGGTGGCCACCTTCGGTCAGATGGTGCTGCTCGCGATATCGAAGACCTACGCGCTGCGGATGGCGGCGGTGTTCATGATCTCGCTCGCCACCATCTGGCTGAAGACGGGACTGATGCCGCGCGGGCTGGTCGCGGTGACTTACCTTGTGGCCGTGGGACTTCTGCTCGCCAGCGATATCACGATGTGGCTGACGCTGGCGTTCCCGACCTGGGTCCTGGTGGTCAGCCTGTTGCTGTTGGCGCGGGCCGGCGTCATCGACCTCGACCGCCACGACGGCGATTAGTCGGTCAGCTGCAAAGCCTGTGAGGGGCACATCTTCACGGCCTCCCGGGCGTGGTCTTCTTCGCCTTCGGGCACTTCGTCGACCAGCACCACCACGATGCCGTCGTCGTCCTGATCGAACAGATCGTCGGAGATCATGACGCAGTTACCGGACTGGATACAGACATCGCGATCGGCCTGAACCTTCACCAACTCACCTCCAGTGCTTTCAGACCGTAGATGAAGTGGAACGACCGAAAGGCCACATCGGCGAAGTCTTCGGCGAGCGCCAGGTTCGGGAATCGGCGTAGCAGTGCCGGGAAGGCGATCCGCATCTCCATCCGGGCCAGCGGCGCGCCCAGGCAGTGATGGACCCCGTGGCCGAAGGCCAGGTGTCCGATCGCCCCGCGATGGATGTCCAAGACTTCCGCCGACTCGATGAAGCCCGGATCCCGGTTGCCCGACGGCAGCGACGCGAACACCAGCTGTCCGGCCGGGATCGGCACCCCGGCGATCTCGACGTCGGTGGTGGTGATGCGCGGAATCGCGGTCTGCACGATCGACAACCACCGCAGCAGCTCCTCGACGGCGGGCGCGACCGCGTAGGGATCGTCGCGGACCGCGGCGAGCTGGTCGGGATGCCGCAACAGGGCCAGCGTGCCCAGCCCGAGCATGTTCGACGTGGTCTCGTGACCCGCCAGCAGCAGCAGGCCGGCCACGCCGATCAGCTGGTCGTCGGTGAGTTCGGCGCCGTGGTCGCGCACCAGCATGCCGAGGATGTCATCACCGGGGTCGAGGCGCGATCGCGCGACGAGACCGGCCATGTATTCGCGGCCCTGCCGCTGCAACTCCATCCGCTCGGCGATCGGTAGCGACAGATCGAGCTGGCGGGCGCTGCGCCGCTGAAAGTCGTCACGGTCGTCGTACGGAACACCCAGCAGCTCACAGATCACCAGCGACGGGATGGGCAGCGCGAAGTGCTCGACCAGATCGGTGGGCGGGCCGGCCGTCTCCATCGCGTCGAGCTGTTGGTCGACGATCTCGGCGATGCGTGGCTCCAGACGCTTCATCCGTCGGATCGTGAACTCGGGTGTGAGCATGCGCCGCAGCTGCTGATGCTCGGGCGGGTCGAGCCCGAGGAGATTGCCTGACCGCGTGCTGGCCTGCTCCTCGGCCGAGACAGGAGGCGCGCCAGGAAGGACGAATCCCGGTGGTCGGCCGTTGGAGAACCGCTGGTGGTCCGACAGCACCTCCTTGATGTCGTCGTAGCGGGTGACGAGGTAGACCGTCATGCCGAACGAGTTGGTGACCGTCCGAACGCCGATGGACTCGCGGATCTCGCGAAGCTCCGGGACAGGATCGAAGGCGATGCGCCGCATGTGCAACGGTGGCAACTCCGGAGCTTGGGTCATGACTTCGAAGCTACCCGCGCAAGACGAACTCCTCGATCAGCTTGTTGACCCTTGGTGGGTCCTCGAGCCCCGCCAGGTGCGCGACGCCGTCCAGCACTCTGATGTCGGCACCGGGGATGGCTTGCGCCATCGCGGTCGTCTCGGCCACCGGGAACGTGGCGTCTTCCGCGCCGGCGATCACCAGCACCGGCGTCTTCACCGCCGACAACAGCTGCCGCTGATCGGGCCGGGCCGGCACCACGCTCTTGACCGCCCAGGAGCCGGACCGCGAATCGACGGCCTGCACCGTCTCGCGCACGAAGCTGACGACGTCGGGGCGCGTGGCAAAAGTCGTGGGCCCGAGGAATGCCTTCAGCACCGACCGGGTCAGCGGCTGCCGGATCCCGCCGAGCAGCTTGGCCGTCTGCAACAGCGAACCGTATTCGATCTTCTGCCGGGCTCCGGCCGCCGACGCGGTGCAGTTCATCAACACCGCGCTGCCGATTCGGTCGGGGCGGGTGGCCGCGAAGGTGCCGCCGATCATCCCGCCCCACGAGTTGCCGACGAAATGCGTCCGCTGCACGCCGAGGCCGTCGAGGATGTCGACGACGCATTGCACGCAATCGGCGAAACTGAAGGGGGCGGTGAGCTTCTCACTGCCGCCATGCCCTGGCGGGTCGACCAGGATCACGTGATGGTCGGTGCCGAAATGGTCGGCCTGTGCCGTCCACATGTCGCCCGTCATCAGGAGACTGGGCCAGAACATGATCGCCTCACCGCTACCGCGGGTACGTAGATGTATCCGTCCCAGCGCGGTGTCGACCCGGTGTTCCTCTACGGTCCGGACGGTACCCGTCCGAGCCGAGTGCAGGCCACCAGATCCGGGGGCCGATGAGCGTGAACAGAGTAGGGACGATCACCGTACGCACCACGAAAGTGTCCAGCAGAATGCCGAGGCCAACGATGATGCCCACCTGGGTGAGCACGATCAGCGGCAGCACCCCGAGCACGCAGAACACCGCCGCCAGCACGATGCCCGCGCTGGTGATGACCGCACCGGTCGCCGATACCGCGCGGACGATCCCGGTCCTGGTGCCGTGCCCGGGTGTCTCCTCACGCGCCCGGGTGACCAGGAAGATCGTGTAATCCACCCCGAGGGCCACCAGGAACAGGAAGGCGAACAGCGGGGCGGTGTTGTCCAGTGCCCGAAAACCGAGGAGGTGCACACTCACCCAGCCGCCGAGGCCGATTGCGGCCAATGCGCTCAGCACGGTCACCGCGACCAGGATCAGCGGTGCGAGGACGGCGCGCAGCAACGCATAAAGCACGATGAGCACCACGGCCAGGATGGCCGGAACCACCACCAGCCGGTCCCGCGCCGCCGCCGCACTGGCGTCGCGCGCCTGGGCATCGGATCCACCCACCAGTGCGTCCGGATCCACCGCATGCACCGAATTGCGTAGAGCGTCAATGATTTCGAATGCCTCATCGGATGCCGGCTCGGCATCGAGCACCACCGACCACTGCATCGGATCGGTCGGGGATGAACCGGCCGGGGAGGCAGACACGACGCCGGGGGTGCCGGTGATGGCCTGCTGTGTCGCGCCGGCGTGCTGAGTCGACCCGATGACACGCGTGGGGTCGGTCAGCCCGCTGGGGAAGTGGGCCGACAGCGTCCGGTAGCCGTTGACCGATTCGGCCTGAACCCGGAACTGCTCGGTCTGGGAGAGCCCGATCGGCGTCGTGAGGAGCCCGGTGCACAGCAGCGCAAGTCCGGCGATGGCGATTACCGCCACCCGGCCGGGCCGGTGCGCCACACCGTCGGCGATGCGATGCCAAATGCCGCTGTCGGTCAGCGGTTTCGTGCCGACGCGCGGGATGAACGGCCAGAACAGTCGACGGCCGAACACTCCCAGTGCAGGGGGCAGCACCAGCAGCACGAACACTGCCGCGACCACCAGGCCCGAAGCGGCCTGCACGCCGAGGCTGCGGGTGCTCGGTGACGAGGCCAACACCAGCGTCAGCAGGGCAAGCACCACGGTCGCGTTGCTCGCCACGATGGCCGGGCCGGCCCGGCGCACCGCGGTGGCCAGTGCTTCACCATGACTCTCGCTGCGGCCCAATTCTTCTCGATAGCGGGAGATCAGTAGCAGCGCATAGTTCGTGCCTGCCCCGAAGACGAGCACGCTGGTGATGCCCGATGTCGAGCCGTCCGGGTCCATGCCGACCGCGTCGGCGATCGCGGTGCCCATCACCGCGGCGACCCGGTCGGCGAACCCGATGACCGCCAGTGGCACCAGCCAGAGCACCGGTGATCGGTAGGTGACGATCAACAGCAGCGCCACCACCCCCGCGGTAACTGCCAGCAGCGTGATGTTGGCGCCCGAGAACGAGTTTGCGATATCGGCGCCAAATGCCGGCCCGCCGGTCACCTCGGCCCGCAGGCCGGTCGGCATTCCGTCGGTCGCGGCCTTGCGCAGGGCCTTGATGGCGTCGTTGAGTGCGAAACCGGACAAGTCGGCGTCGAGCGCGACGGTGGTCACCGCGGCCTGTCCGTCGGTGGAGACCTGAACCGGTGGTGGGTGCGGTTCCGTGTGCGCGGCCTCGAGCATGCGTTGTCGGGCGATTCCGGCCGCGTCGAGGTCGGCCGGCGTGAGCGGGTTTCCGTCGGTACGGGTGACCACGAGGATGACGGGCACGCGGTCACCGCCGGGCAGGTGGGCGCGGGCGGTGTCTGCGCGGGCCGACTCGGCGTTCGCCGGCACCGGTACCGGCGACCGTTGGGTGGAATCGTCGGCGCCGATCAGGGCCATCACTGCGCCGGCGGCCGCGATCACGACGAGTGCGAGCACCCAGGACAGCCGGCGGGACATGACACGAATATTTCAGATTCTTAACAGTTAATCAAATGAACATGATCGGACTATGCTGGTTTCGTGCCGAAGGCCGACAACCGTGCGCAGCTGGAATCGCGCATCGCCGCCGACGTGCGCGCGCTGACCGCCGAGTCCGATCAGATCGGTGGCCACTTTGCTCGACGACATGACCTGGCCGCCAACGACTTTCGCGCGTTGCTGCATGTCATGGTGGCGGAGACGGCCGGATCGCCGATGACGGCGGGCGAACTGCGCAAACGGATGGGCATGTCCGGTGCGGCGATCACCTATCTGGTGGAGCGGATGATCGCGTCCGGGCATCTGAACCGTGACTCCGACCCGACCGATCGTCGCAAGGTCATCCTGCGTGTCGCCGAAGACGGAACGGAGGTGGCGCGAGGGTTTTTCACACCGCTGGCCGAGCACAACACGCGGGCCCTCGCCGACTTGTCCGATGACGACCTGGCCGCCGCGCATCGGACGTTCGCCGCTCTCGTGGAGGCCATGCGCAGGTTCCGTTCGCAGCTCGACGGCTAGTTCCGGTTGAGCGTGGCCTCCTCGAGGTCCAGTCCCCGGAGCATCTCGCGCAGCACCTCGTCGTCGATCCGGCCCTGGTCGCGCTCGTCGATGAATGTCTGACGTTCGGCCGCCAGCATTCCCAGTCGCAGCCGGCGGAACGCCGCCGCCGGGCTCTCGCCGATATCGTCGTCGTCGCGGCCCAGCCGCTCCCATGCAGCGTTGCGGCGCCGGGTGTTCCAGCCCCTCAGCACCTCGGCCGCCCGCTCGTGCACATCGGTGGTACCGCCCTCGGTGAGTATCTGGTCGAGCCGGTCCGCCGCCGCGCGCGCCGCCTTGTCCTGTGCGGCGGCCGCCGCCACGGCGTCGCTCCGCGCATCGTCGCCCTCGACGCCGAGCCTGTGGATCAGCCAGGGCAGCGTGAGGCCGTGCAGGAGCAGGGTGCCGATCACGACGACGAACGTCAGGAACACGATGTGCGCCCGGCCGGGGAACGGGGCACCCGACAGCGTCGTCAGCGGCACACCGAACGCGGCGGCCAGCGACACCACGCCGCGCATACCGGCCCAGGCGAGGATGAATACCTGTGCGGCCGTGGGCTTGCGCTCACGGCCGCGGATCCGCGCGAACAGCGTCCGCGGTAGGTAGGCGAACGTGAACACCCACACGATCCGCACGCCGATCACCGTCGCCAGCACCGCCACCGACGAGATCGCGATCACCGGTCCGGAGATGCCCCGCATCTCCCCGATGACCATCGGCAGCTGCAGGCCGATCAGCAGGAACGCGAACGACTCCAGGATGAGCTGGAGGGCCTGCCACACCGCGCTGTCCTGCAACCGGGTGGCGTAGCTGGCCTGTGTGGAGCGCTGCCCGAGGATCAACGCCGCGACCACCACCGCGAGCACGCCGGAGCCGTGGATGCCCTCGGCGATCAAATAGATGACGAACGGCGCGATCAGGCCGACGGCGCTCTCCACCACCGGATCGTTCAGCCGCGACCGGATGAACGCGATCACCGATCCCAGCGCCACCCCCACCACCACGCCACCGACCGCGGCCAGCGCGAAGGTGCCCGCCGCGCTGCTCCAGGTCGCGGCCGCGCCAATCGCGGCGGCCAGCGACACCTTGTACGCGGTCAGTGCGGTGGCGTCGTTGAGCAGGCTCTCTCCACCGAGCAGCGTCATGAGGCGTCGCGGCAACCCGAGCCTGCGGCCGACCGCCGTCGCCGAGACCGCATCCGGGGGCGCGACGATGGCGCCGAGGGTGACGGCGGCGGCCAGGGTCAGTTCGGGCACCGTCAGGTACGCGACGAAGCCCGCGGCGAACGTCGTCGCCAACGGCAGCCCGACAGCGAGCAGGCCGATCGACCGGAAGTTGGTGCGAAGGGCCACGGCGCTGCTCTCCAGGCCGGCCGACCACAACAGCGGCGGCAGCACCACGTACAACACCAGCTCGGGGTCGAGGTCGACGTTGAAACCAGCGCCGCGCAGTCCGGGAATCAGCCCGAGCGCGAGTCCCGCCAGCACGAGGGCCAGCGGGACCGACACGTCGTAGCGCCGGGCCAGCGCGGCCAGCAGGATCGACACCACCAGAACACCCAGCAACGAGGCACCCACGTCGCAAAACCTCCTTGGTAGCCCGTCCGTATCCTTGATCAGCATGCTGAGGAGATCACGCCGGCGCGAGCCGGAGGCCGCCGCCGTCAGCGAAACATGTGAGCACCTCGCGCCAGGCGGGGTCGGCTCGGGACCGGATCCGGCAGCGCTGACGCCCGGGCACTGCGAGGAATGCGGTGAACTCGGCGAGAGTTCGTGGGCGCACCTGCGGATGTGCCTGACCTGCGGCCATGTCGGTTGCTGCGATTCGAGCCCGCTCCAGCACGCGTACGGGCACTTCCACGAGACCGGGCATCCGGTGATGCGCTCGGCCGAGCCGGGCGAGGACTGGCGGTGGTGCTACATCGACGTCCGAGTGGGTTGACGATCTGGCAGGCTGGACTCGCGATGAGTGAAACGACTGACGGCGACACCAAGACCGACCCGGCCCCGCAGACCGATCCCGAGCCCACCAGCCCGACCGCGGAGCCGCCGGCGGCGGTCACCGGATCCACGGTCATGCTGCTCGGCTCGGGCGAGTTGAGTCGCGAGCTGGTGCTCGCGTTCCAGCGGCTCGGCGCCGACGTCATCGCCGTCGACCGCTATGCCGACGCACCCGCCCACGGCGTGGCGGACCGGGCGGCCGTGGTGAAGATGAACGACGCCGAGGAGCTCACGGCTCTGATCGCCAAGGAAAGCCCGAGGTACGTCGTGGCCGAGGCGGGCATCATCGCCGCCGACGCGTTGATCGCCGTCGCCGAGGCCGGCAACGTCGAGGTGTTCCCGACGCCGCGCAGTACCCGCCTGTCGATCGACCGCGAAGGCCTGCGCCGGCTGGCCGCCGACGAACTCGGGCTGCCCACGGCGCCGTTCTGGTTCGCCGGCTCCGTCGAGGAACTCACGGCGGTGGCCGAGCACGCCGGGTTCCCGCTCGTGGTCAAGCCCGTCTCGGCCGCCCCCGGCGACGGACAGTCGGTGCTGCTGCGCGAAGACGACATCGAGCCGGCCTGGCAGCGCGCGGTCGCGGCCGGCCGTATCGCGCACAACAGGGTGATGGCGGAGACCGTCGTCGATGTCGATTTCGAGGTCACGCTGCTGACCATTCGCACGACCGGTCCGGCGGGCCCGGCCGTGCACTTCTGCGAACCGATCGGACACCACCTGTCCGGCGGAGACGTGCTGGAGTCCTGGCAGCCCCAGCAGATGGCACCCGCCGCGTTGGACGCCGCGAAGTCGATCGCGGCGCGGATCGTCGGCTCGCTCGGCGGGCGCGGCGTGTTCGGCGTCGAATTGCTGGTGCGCGGGGACGAGGTGTACTTCTCCGACGTGCGGCCGCGCCCGTACGACAGTGGGCTGGTGACGCTTCGCTCACAACGGCTTTCGGAGTTCGAGTTGCACGCCAGGGCGATCCTGGGCCTGCCCGTGGACACCATCATGATCTCGCCGGCGGCCGCCGAAGTCAGCTATGCCGGTGCCGAGTCGGGCGTCGTCAAAACCGACGGCGGTCAGTTGAGCGGGGTGCTTGCCGAAGCGCTCGCCGTCGCCGAGAGCGACGTGCGGTTGTTCGACCGGCCCGATGAGACCGACGGACGCAGGCGGCTCGGCGTCGCGCTGGCCACCGCTCCCGATCCGATCGTCGCCAGGGACAGGGCCAGGCGGGTGTCCACCGCACTGCGCAAACTCTGGTAGCCGGTGAACCAGCCGACAGGCCCCGAGGAGGATCGGCCGACGATGGCGCCGTTTCTCGGCGCGCTGGTGATCATCGTCCTCGTCATCATCGGCGTCGGCCTGTTCAGCGTCTTCCGCGGCGACGGGCTCTCCGAGGAGCAGCGGGTCGGCCGCGCCGCCGTCGGCCAGAATGACGCCCTCCAGCGCGAGAACTACGCCGACTTCCGCGCGTACACGTGCCGGGCGCAGCAGGCGAACGAGGGCGAGGTACTCGGCCGCCAACGGCGTTCGGTGGGGGAGCGGGGACACCGCTCCGTGGAGGATGTCACCAACGTGATGATCGACGGCGACAAGGCCACGGCGATCGTGATGTACCAGTTCGACAAGGTGCCGGACACCTCATCGGGCTCCGAGATAGCCTTCGCGCGAGAGGACGGGGCATGGAAGGTGTGTACGAAGAGCCCGTGATCACCAAGCAGGGCCGGACGCCGCGCGGATCATGCCCTTCGACATGTCCGGGGTGGCGCGCGGCGACGACGGTGTGCTGCGCTACACCAACCTTCACCCGTCGCTGCTGGACATGCTGCGGGCCTGGGCCGAGCAGTTTCCCGACCGCGAGAGCGTGGTCGTGTTGGGCGGCGAACGGGTCAGCTACCGCGACTTGTGGGACCGCGCCGAACGCGTCGCCGGTGGGCTGGCCGCGGCCGGGGTGCGCGCAGGCGACCGCGTCGCGAACCGCCACGGCAACGGCCTCGACTGGGTCCTGGGTTTCTGGGGAACACTCATGGCCGGCGGTGTGGTCGTGCCCGTCAACTCCCGGTTCTCCGCCCAGGAGATCGACTACGTGGTCTCCGACTCGGGCGCCGAGGTCATGCTCGAACCCGGCGGGGCGCTGCCAGACGGCGACCCGCTCGTGGTCGAGGGCTCACGCCCAGAGACGCAGGCCGGGATCTTTTACACCAGCGGCACCACCGGGTGTCCCAAGGGCGCGATGATGACGCACGAGAACTTCTGTCGAACAGCGAGACCTGCCGGCGGGCGATCGACTTTCCCGACGACCATCCCATCCGGAACCTGATCTCGGTGCCGCTGTTCCACGTGACGGGCTGCAACAGCCAGTTGATCGTGACCGCCGATGTGGGTGGGACGACGGTGATCATGCCGCAGTTCGAGCCGCAGGCGTTTCTTCACGCGATCGTCGAGGAACGGATCGACACCCTGGTTTCGGCGCCGGCGATCTACTGGCGCGCGATGAGCCAGAAGAACTTCGGCGAGTTCGACATGAGCGGTGTCCGGTAGCTCACCTACGGCGGCGACCCCACACCGCCGGAGATGATCGCTGCGCTTCGCGCATCGTTTCCGAACGCGAAGCTGGGCAACGGCTTCGGACTCACCGAGACCGCGTCGCATGTTCCTGCCGGATCAGTACACCGACTCGCGCCCTGAGACGGTGGGCTTCACCGTGCCCGTCGTAGAGGTGGACCTCGCCGACGTCGACCCGTCAGGCGTCGGAGAACTGCTGACCGCGGTCAGAACGTCGTGGCAGGCTACTGGGGCAAACCGGACAAGACCGCGGAAACGTTCGTCGACGGCTGGCTTCGCACCGGAGACCTGGCCCGCGTCGACGACGATGGGTTCGTCCAGATCGTGGACCGGTTGAAGGACATGATCAACCGGGGCGGCGAGAACGTGTACTGCGTCGAGGTCGAGAACGCCCTGGTGGAGCATCCCGCCGTGTTCGAGGCGGCGGTGGTCGGGGTGCCCGACCCGATGATGGGGGAAAAGGTCGCCGCGGTGATCGTCGTGCGGCCCGGCGCCGAACTCGACCCCGGCGATTTCCGGAGTTTCGCCGCCACGAGGATCGCCGACTTCAAGGTGCCGCAGTACATCGCGCTGCGCTCCGAGTCGCTGCGGCGCAACCCTGCGGGGAAGGTGGTCAAGTCGGTTCTACGCACCGAGACGACATGGGGTGACCAGCACAGGTGATCGGCCCCGGGCAGCTGTGGAAGACTCACGACCGTGAGTTATGCCGGAGACATGACGCCTGAGGAGGCCTGGAAGCTGCTGGTCGACAACCCCGAGGCAGTGCTGGTCGATTGTCGTACCGCCGCCGAGTGGCGGTTTGTCGGGGTGCCTGATCTGACGTCGCTCGAGCGCGACGTGGTGTACGTCGAGTGGAACACCGCCGACGGAAAACACAACGACAGCTTCATCGACGATTTGAGGGCGGCGGGCGTCACGTCCGGTGACCGCCCGGTGATCTTCCTCTGTCGCTCCGGCAATCGTTCGATCGGCGCCGCCGAGGCCGCCACCGAGGCGGGTATCGCCCCGTCCTACAACATCCTGGACGGATTCGAGGGGAACCTCGACGAGCAGCGGCATCGCGGCGGAAGTGGATGGAAAGCTGTCGGCCTGCCTTGGAAACAATCATGAGTGAAAAATCATCGACCCCGTCTGTCCGTAAGCCCGCTGCGCTGCCCGACGGCGTCAGCCAGGCCACCATCGGTGTCCGCGGCGGCCTGCTGAGATCGGGATTCGACGAGACTGCCGAAGCGATGTACCTCACGTCGGGCTATGTCTACGAGACGGCCGCCGATGCCGAGAAGGCGTTCACCGGTGAGATCGACCGGTACGTCTACTCCCGTTACGGCAACCCGACGATCTCGATGTTCGAGGAGCGGCTTCGGCTGATCGAAGGTGCGCCCGCCTGCTTCGCGACCGCGACCGGGATGGCGGCGGTGTTCACCTCGTTGGGTGCGCTGTTGGGCGCCGGAGACCGGCTGGTGGCCGCCCGCAGCCTGTTCGGGTCGTGCTTCATGGTGTGCAACGAGATCCTGCCGCGCTGGGGGGTCCAGACGGTGTTCGTCGACGGCGATGACCTCGCGCAGTGGGAGGAGGCGCTTTCGGTGCCCACCCAGGCGGTGTTCTTCGAGACCCCCTCCAACCCGATGCAGTCGTTGGTCGATATCGCGGCGGTATGCGAGATGGCGCACGGCGCGGGCGCAAAGGTGGTGCTCGACAACGTATTCGCCACACCCATCCTGCAGCAGGGTTTCCCCCTGGGGGTCGACGTCGTGGTGTACTCGGCCACCAAACACATCGACGGGCAGGGCCGGGTCCTCGGCGGGGCGATTCTCGGCGACGAACAGTACATCAATGAACCGGTGCAGAAACTGATGCGGCACACCGGGCCCGCGATGAGCCCCTTCAACGCGTGGACGCTGCTCAAGGGTCTGGAGACGCTGGCGGTCCGCGTGGAACATCAGAACACGTCGGCGCACCGGGTCGCCGAATTCCTGGAAGGCCATCGGGCGGTGGAGTGGGTCCGCTACCCGTTCCTGGAGTCGCACCCGCAGTACGACCTCGCGAAGCGCCAGATGACCGGTGGCGGAACGGTCATCACGTTCGAACTCGCGGACGGCGGCAAGGAGCGCGCCTTCGAGGTGCTCGACAAGCTCGAGCTGATCGACATATCCAACAACCTCGGCGACTCCAAGTCGCTGATCACCCACCCGGCCACCACGACCCATCGTGCGATGGGTCCGGAAGGCCGTGCCGCGATCGGTCTCGGTGACGGGCTGGTGCGGATCTCGGTGGGGCTGGAGGGAACCGACGATCTGATCAATGACCTCGACCGGGCACTGAGCTAGGGTGTCGCGTCGCGGACCCGCGCACGCGAGGAGCAAAAAGGTAACAGCGAAGCAGGCCCGCCGGAAGAAGCGGCGGGCGGCCCGGGACGCGCGATGGATACCCGGGACGGTGTTCGAGGGGCTCTCGGACGAGATCGAGTTCGCCGCGGTACTCGAACGCATCGACGAACGGATCACCGAGCGCGGCTGGGTCTTCGACGAAGAACTGTCCGACGACGACTCCGCGCTCTGGTTTTTCCCGCCGTCGCGGGCCGAAGTCACCGACGAGGAAGTCGTGCCGGCGACGACAATCGTCTTGGCGGCCGACGACGGCAGCGAGGTCGCGCACGTGGTGTTCGTCGGCACCGCCGATGACTACCAGTTCGGCCTCGATGAGTTGTTCGATCACCTCGACGTGATCGAGTCCCACCGACACGGCCAGCCGCGGCCGGATTTCAGCTAGCCGGCTCGAAATCTGCCGACAGCGCGGTCTCCCGCCACGCCTCCTGATCGCGGGCGGTGCGGGCCAGCTTCTCCTCGATTCGCTGGAAGGCGTTGGCGCCGAGTTGGATTCGCTGGGGAATGTCGTCACGGTCGGCGAGGTCGACGATGATCTTCGCGGCCTTGACGGGGTCGCCGTCCTGGCCGTAGTTGGTTTCGGTGGCCCACTGCCTGGTCTTGCCGACCGTCGCTGCGTAGTCGTCGATTTCGGTGGAGACGACGCCGAGGCTGCTGCCGTCGAGGAAGTTGGTGCGGAACGGGCCCGGCTCGATGGCCACCACGCGGATGCCAAGCGGGCCAAGCTCCTGAGCCATCGCCTCGGAAAGGGCCTCCACCGCGAATTTCGTCGACGCGTACACGCCCCAGCCGGCGCTCGCCACGAAACCGGCCACCGAGGACAGGTTGACGACGAGACCGGATCGCTGCCCGCGCAGGTGCGGCAGCACGGCGCGGGTCACGGCGAGTAGACCGAACACGTTGACGTCGAAGACCGCTCGCACGTCCTCGTCGGTGGCTTCCTCGACCGCGCCGAGCAGGCCGCGGCCCGCGTTGTTCACCAATGCGTCGATGCGTCCGAACTTCTCGATACCCGCGTCGACGGCGATGATGATCTGGTCGGGTTGATGGACGTCGAGGGGGACGGCCAGCAGGCGATCGGCGTCGGCGGGGAACACATCGAGCACCGCCTGCGGATTGCGCGCCGTGGCGATGACGCTGTCGCCGCGGGACAGCGCCTCCTTGGTGATCTCCAAGCCGAAACCGCGCGATGCCCCTGTGATGAACCAGACCGTCATGGACGAAGGCTATGACTCCGGTGGCCCTTCAACAACTCCCTGCGCGGCCCGCGCACGCCGTTCGTAGTCGCTGCGCGCGGTCTGGTCGAAGTCGAGGAACACGCGGTCCAGGCCGAGGCGCTTGTTCAGCCATCGACGTCCGCGGGGACCGAGCATCTGGGCGGCCTGCGCGGTGAACCGCAACGGCGCCGGAACGGCGACGTGGGTCTTGGGCTTCTCGAGCGTCTTGATGACGGCCGCCGCGACGTCCTCAGGCTCGACCGGCTTGATGGCGCCGCCGGTCTTGGTTCCGGAGATCAGCTCGGTGTTGGTGAACGGCGGCATGACGACCGAGACGTCGACGCCGTGCGGCGCGACCTCATCGGCCAGCGCGGCCGTCAACCCGACGACGCCGAACTTGGCGCCGACGTAGGCCACCTGCCCCGGCACGGGCATCAAACCGGACAGCGACGCGATGTTGATGATGTGGCCGCTGCGGCGGGCGATCATGCCCGGCAGCACCAGTTGGCATCCGGTGAGCACACCGTAGAGATTGACCTCGATCGACGACCGAATCGACTGTTCGGACTGCTCGAGGAACGGGCCGATCGGCATCACGCCGGCGTTGTTGATCAATACGTCGACGTGGCCGCCACCGTCGGTGCGGGCTTTGTCGAGGAAGGTCGCGAACGACTCCCGGTCGGTGACGTCGAGCGGATACCCCGAGACCGGGCCCAGCTTGGTGAGGTCCGCGACGGCCGACTCCTGGAGTGCGACGTCGCGGTCGCCGATCACCACCCGGGCGCCCTCGGCCAGCAGGGCCTTGGCGGTGGCGTAGCCGATGCCGCGGGCGGCGCCCGTGATCGCGATGGTTCTGCCCCTGATGCGGTCCATGCGGCCAGACTTTACACGTGTCAAGTTTTGGTCGAAGGCGGTCGATGCGTGATGGTCGGCGCGCCCTACCCTCTCAGGTGGCCGCCAGTACGGTTACCGCTACCGAGATCATGCGAGGAGATCACCATGAATACCGGCTCCGGAGCGCGGAACATCGTTCTCGTCCACGGCGCGTTCGTGGACGGATCCAGCTGGCGGGCAGTTTACGACCTTCTCACCAGCGACGGCTACCACGTCGCCGTGGTGCAAAATCCGACCATATCGCTGCCCGGCGACGCCGAAGCGACGCGGCTGACCATCGACGCGCAAGACGGGCCGGTCGTCCTGGTGGGGCACTCCTACGGCGGCGCGGTGATCACCGAGGCCGGCACCCACGACAAGGTGACGGCCCTGGTCTACATCGCGGCATTCGCGCCGGACAGGGGCGAATCGGTGAAAGTGCTGGGCGGCGACCCGGATACGCCGGGGTTGCCGATCGTCCGCGCGCCAGGCGGGGTCTTGTTCCAAGACCGGGCGAAGTTCCACGCGTCGTTCGGTGCCGACTTGTCCGCCGCCGACGCCGTATTCCTGGCCGACTCCCAGGTCCCGTGGGCGGTGAACGCGATGGCCGGGCCGGTCACCGAGCCAGCCTGGCGTGACAAGCCAAGCTGGTACTTGGTTGCCACCGAAGACCGGATGATCTCGCCGTCCGCCCAGCGGGCCATGGCGCAGCGGGCCGGCGCCACCACGGGCGAGGTGGCCGCCAGCCATGCTGTCTACATGTCACAGCCGCGCGCCGTCGCCGCCTTCATTCGACAGGCCTGCGACTAGGCGGTCGCGTGCCTCCCGCCGGCCGGCCGGACGCCTGACGCCGACCCGCCGGTTTGGCGAACTGTGCGTATTTGCGCTCACGTTGATCGAATCGGCGGCTCAGGAATGCGGTTTGGCGACTTGCGTTAGACAGTTAGGTGATGGGTGTGTCTGCGGTGAACGATCTGCGCTTCGTTACGGTCGGCCAGGAGGATCCGCTGGCCGAGCCGCTGCTGGCTGAGCTCACAGTCGAGTACGCCAGCCGATACGGCGCGACCGAGGACATGGTGTCGAAGTGGCTGCGCGAATATCCGGCGCAGGAGTTCGCGCCACCCCAGGGCGGACTGTTGATCGGGCTGTTGGACGCCCAACCCGTCACCGGTGGGGCGTTCTGCCGGTTCGACGACGACACCGCCGAGCTCAAACGCATCTGGACCGACAGCGGGCACCGTCGGCGGGGACACGCAAGGGCGCTGCTGATCGAACTGGAGACGGCTATCGCCGCACGCGGCTATCGGCGCGTGTACCTGACGACGGGCGACCGCCAACCCGAAGCGGAGGCGCTGTATCTCGCGACCGGCTACACGCGGCTGGACGAACCCCTGCCCGCGGAGGGTGACGTCTTTCCGGTCGCCTTCGTCAAGGAGCTGCCGTGACCGGGCAGGTGCACGTCGGCGTCGCGCTGGACGGCCACGGGTGGCATCCGGAGGCCTGGCGGCACGGTCCGGACAGTGGACCGGTGACCAGTGGCCGGTACTGGTCGGAGCTCGCCGCCACCGCCGAGCGCGGACTGCTGGACTTCGTGACGTTCGACGACGCCCTCACCCCGCAGCGCCGTCGCCGTCCGGAGATCGAACCGCGGTGGCTCGCGGGCAGGCCGGACGCCGTGCTGGTCGCCTCCCGAGTCGCGCCCGTGACCCGCCACATCGGGCTCATCCCGGTCGCCACCGTGACTCATACGGAACCCTTCCACGTCTCCAAAGCCATTGCCACACTAGACTTCATCTCTCACGGCCGGGCCGGCTGGCAGGTCAGGGTCAGCGGAACCCAGCACGAGGCCGAGCTGTTCGGCAGGCGCGACGTCCAGGGCGCCGACCTGTTCGACGAGGCGTCCGACGCGGTCGAGGTCGCCCGCCGACTGTGGGACAGCTGGGAGGACGATGCCGTCATCCGCGATTCCGCCACGGGACGCTTCGTGGACCGGGACAAGCTGCACTACATCGACTTCGCCGGAGAGTACTTCTCGGTCAAGGGTCCGTCCATCACCCCACGACCGCCGCAGGGGCAACCCGTGGTGACGGCCCTCGCCCACGCCCTTCGCGTCTACGAATTCGCAGCGCGCAGCGCGGATATCGTGTTCGTCACCCCGCAGGACGACGAGTCGGTACGGGCCATTCTGGCTCAGGTCGCGCGGGCCGGCGGCACCGACCTCAAGACCTACGCCGACATCTACGTGACCTTCGGTGACCTCGCCGACTCTCGCTCGGATGCGTATGTATTCGACCGGACCCCAAGCGAACTGGTGGACCTCGTGCTGCGCTGGCAACGCCTTGGCATCGACGGAGTCAGGCTCCGGCCTGCCGTACACGCCACCGACCTCTCCGTGATCGTCGAGAACGTGGTGCCGCTGCTGCAACAGGCCGGGGTGTTCCGCGTCGGGTACCGCGACGGCGAGACGCTACGCGAGCGCCTCGGGTTGGCCACGGCCGACAACCGCTACACCAAGGTGGAGTCATCATGAGCGTTCCCCTGTCGATCCTGGACCTGTCGCCGATCAGCGAGGGCAGCGACGCCGCCTCCGCGCTGCGCAACACCGTCGACCTCGCACAGCACGCCGAGCAGTGGGGATACCGCCGCTACTGGGTCGCCGAACATCACTTTGTCTCGGTCGCGAGCGCGGCGCCGGCCGTGCTGATCGGCCAGATCGCCGCCGCTACCTGCCGGATTCGCGTCGGCGCGGCTGCCGTGCAACTCGGCCAGACCACCGCGATCGCAACGGTGGAAAGCTTCGGCATGCTCGAGGCGTTCCACCCCGGCCGTATCGATCTCGGCGTCGGACGATCCGGGCAGAGGCGCCAGGAGGTCCTCAAGGAGGGCCAGTCCAAGCCGAAGCGCCAACCGCGTACGGAATGGCTGGACGTCCAGGGCGTCGTCGTCCCGCCGCCGTTCGACATGAGCGTGCTCATGCGCAACCCCCGCCTGCGCGCCAAGCAGTCGGTGTTGCAGCAGCCCGAGGCCGTCACTCCCGACTTCGCCGAGCAGGTGAGCGACATCCTGGCAATGGTCGACGGCAGCTACGAGATCGACGGCGTCGAGGCACACGCCACGCCTGGTGAGCGGTCCGGCCTGGTGCCGTGGGTTTTCGGCAGTAGCAAGGGCCAGAGCGCGCGAGTCGCCGGTGCCCGCGGCCTGCCGTTCGTCGCGAGCTACCACATCACCCCGGCCACCGCCCTGGACGCGATCGAGGTATACCGCAACGAGTTCCAGCCGTCGGCTGCGCTGCCCCAGCCCTACGTCGTGGTGTCGGCTGATGTCGTGGTGGCCGACGACACCGACACCGCCAAGCGCCTGGCGTCGACCTACGGCCACTGGGTGTATTCGATCCGCGCCGGCGACGGGGCCATTCCCTACCCGGACCCCGACACCGCCGATCCCTTGAGCGACGAGCAGCTCGCCGTGGTGAGAGACCGCACCGCAACGCAATTCGTGGGCAATGCCGACGAGGTCGCTGACCAGCTGGACACCCTGCAGCGGGCCACCGGGGCCGACGAACTGGTCATCACCTCCGTCACCCACCGGCATGCGGATCGGCTGCGTTCGCATGAATTGATCGCCAAGCGCTGGGGGCTGACGGGATGACCGCAGTTCGCGAGGGTGCGCAGCGCAAGCCCATTCACCTGGCCGCACACTTCCCCGGGGTCAACAACACCACGGTGTGGATGGATCAGGATTCGGGCAGCCAGATCGAATTCGACTCGTTCGTCCACCTCGCCCGCACCGCGGAGCGCGGCCTGTTCGACTTCTTCTTCCTCGCCGAGGGTCTGCGCCTGCGCGAGCACCGCGGCCGCATCCATGACCTCGATGTCGTGGGGCGTCCCGACACCTTCACGGTGCTCGCCGCGCTGGCCGGCGTCACCGAGCGGCTCGGACTGGCGGGCACCATCAACACCACGTTCAACGAACCGTTCGAGGTCGCAAGGCAATTCGCGACCCTGGACCACCTGTCCGACGGTCGTGCCGGCTGGAACATGGTCACGTCATCGGATGCCTTCACCGGCGGGAACTTCCGCCGGGGCGGCTTTCTCGATCACGCCGATCGTTATCACCGCGCCGAAGAATTCATCACCGTGGCGCGGGAGTTCTGGGACAGCTGGGCGGCCGACGCGGTGCGCGCCGACCGCGACGCCGGAATATATGTCGATCCCGACAAGATTCGCGGGGTCGAGCACCACGGACCCCAGTTCGATGTCCGCGGCGTCGCCACGTTGCCGGCATCGCCGCAGCGCCATCCCGTGCTGCTGCAAGCCGGTGACTCGGCCGACGGACGCGCCTTCGGCGCCGAGCACGCCGACGCCCTGTTCACCCTGCACTCCGCACTGGAAGCCGGTCAGCGCTACTACGCGGATGTCAAGGGCCGGGCGGAATCATACGGCCGAGACCCGGACGGGCTCAAGGTCTTTCCCGCCGCGACGTTCGTCCTCGGCGACACCGCGCAGGAGGCCGCCGAGCGGGCCCGGCATATCCGACACCAGCAGGTGAGCCCGCAAACCGCGATCGCCATGCTGGAGCAGGTCTGGCAGCGCGATCTGTCGGCGTATGACCCCGACGGTCCGCTTCCCGATGTCGAGCCGACCGAGGACCCGACAGTCACGCAGGGCCGCGTCCGCCATGGTGACCCGAAGGCCGTCGCCGCCGCGTGGCGCGAGCGCGCGCAGGCCGAGAAGCTCAGCATTCGCGAACTGGTCATCGCCGTCACCAGCCGCCAGCAGTTCGTCGGCACACCGGCCCAGGTCGCCGACGAGATCGACCTTCACGTCCAGTCCGACGCCTGCGACGGCTTCATCCTCGTGCCTCACCTGACACCGCGCGGCCTCGACGAGTTCGTCGACCGCGTGGTGCCGATGTTGCAGGAGCGCGGCGCCTTCCGGACCGGGTACACCGGCCATACCCTGCGGGATCACCTTGGCCTATAGGCTGGGCCGTGTCGATTTCCCAGACGACGGTCGGGTGGCTGCTTCTGCTATGCGCCACACTGACGTTCGTGGTCGGGTCGGCATCCCGGGTGCTCGTCGGCCGCAAGCGCCACACGAAGGCGGTGCGTGGCCTGATCCGCACCTTCCGTAAGACGGGCCGTGGCGCGCGTCCTGTTCGGCCGGTTCGAGGGCGAGATTCTCGACGACGACGAACTCGACAGCATGATCCTGATGCCCACCGTCGTCGTGGGCTGCGGACTGTGCCTGACCGCGGTGTTCCTGCTGGGTTACGAGACTCTCGCGTAGTCGTTCCCACTGCGGGGGGAAGCAACGCTGCAGCAGATCGAGCATGATCGGGACCGCAGTCGACGCGCCCGGGGACGCGCCGAGGAGGCCGGCGATGCTGCCGTCGGCGGCGACGACAAGCTCGGTTCCCGAACGGAGCGCACCCGTGTGCTCGGCGTCGGGGGTGACCAGTTGTGCCCGTTGCCCGGCGGAGATCAGCTCCCACTGGGCAGGGTCGGCGAAGGGGTAGTACCTCGTCAGCGCCGCGAACTTCTTGCGACGCGATGCCAACAGTTGGGCGATCAGGTACCGCACCAGGGGCAGGTTCTGCCGGCCCGCCGCCGCGAGCACCCGGACGTTGTGCCATCGCAGCGTGGTGAAGAAGTCGGTGAGCTTGCCGTGCTTGAGCAGTTTCGTGCTGAAGGTCGCGTACGGGCCGAACAGTAGATGCCCCGTGCCGTCGACGACTCGTTTGTCCAAGTGCGGCACCGACATCGGGGGTGCGCCCATGGGAGCCTGGCCGTAGACCTTGGCGTCGTGCCTGGCCACCACCTGCGGGTCCGAGCAGCGCAGGAAGGCCGCACCGACCGGCAGCACCCCGTACCCGCGCACCTCGGACAGTCCCGCGCGTTGCAGCAGCCGGAGTGCGAACCCGCCGGCGCCGACGAAGACGTACGAGGCCCGCAATCGAAAGCGGGCACCCGTATCGGTGCGCCGTCCGCCGACCACCCAACCGGTATCCGAGGCTCGGTTCAACGTGCGGACATCGTGGCGCAGCAGTAGTCGGCCGCCGTTGTTCGTCACGATCCGGAGGAGGCTGTTGGTCAGTGCGCCGAAGTCCACGTCAGTTCCTCCGCTGTGGCGTGTCGCCGCAACGGGTTCGCCCGGGTCGCGGCCCTCCATCACCAGCGGTGCCCACTGCCCGATGCGCGCCGTGTCGTCAGTGAACTCCAGGTCTGCGAACTGCGGATCGGCGGTCAGCGTCTGGAACCGGCGACGCAGGTACGCGGTGTCCCGGTCACCGAACACCAGATCCATGTGCGGGGTGGCGTGGACGAACATCGCCGGATCGAGCAGTCCCTGCTCGACCAGGCCGGCCCACCACTGCCGGGTGATCTGGAACTGCCGCGCTATCTCGGCCGCCTTCCCGCCATCGGAGGGGTCGGGCATGTAGTTGAGTTCGCAGTAGCCGGAGTGGCCGGTGCCAGCGTTGTTCCATGCCTGGCTGCTCTCCGTCCCCGCCTCGGTAGCCCGTTCGACCACCACGATCCGCCACTGGGGTTCGAGCTGGGTGAGCATCGCGCCCAACGTTGCCGACATGATGCCGCCGCCGATCAGCACGACGTCGACGGTGTCCTCGGCGGTGTCGATTGAGGTAAGAGCCATGACCTCAGGATCCCTCGGCACCTTCAATCCGTCCAATGAATGATTGGGCGATTACCATCCATTTATGGATCATTGGATGGTTCAGCTCTCCCCGCAGCTGAGGGCGCTGGAGGAGCTGGCCAATCACGACGGGCATATGACGCGCGCCGCCGACGCGCTCGCGATTCCCCAGTCGTCGATGAGCCGGCGCATTCACGCCCTCGAAAAGACTCTCCGCCTGCGCCTGATCATCCAGGAGGGCAGAACGGTGCGGCTGACCCCGGCCGCACTGCGGCTCGCCGAGCGCGCCCGCGAACCGTTGCGCGAACTCGAGGCGACCGTCGACGCGATCGCCGGTGAGGCCGACCCTGAACACGGCACCGTGCGCTTCGGATTTCCGTTGACCATGGGGTCGGGCCGGTTACCCACCCTGATCGCCGAATTCTTCCGTCACGCGCCCGGCATCCGGCTGCAGATCAAACAGGCGCACGGCTCCGAACTCGCCGCGGATCTCAAGGCAGGCGACCTCGACGTGGCCGTCGTCATCCCGCCGCCGACGGAGGTGCGTCACACACTCATCGGTGTGCAGACCGTTCGCGCCGTGCTTCCGGCACCTCACCGACTGGCGTCGCGGCGGCGGCTGCGACTCGAAGACCTGCGTGGCGAGACCTTCATCGCCAACCCGACCAGCTACAACCTGCGCCAGTTGACCGAGAGCTGGTGTCGGAACGCGGGATACAGTCCGCATATCGCCCTGGAGATCACCGAGTTCGTCACGATCCGCGAGCTGATCGGCCGCGGGCTCGGGATCGCGCTGCTACCCCACGACGACCGGGGCGCCACCGACACCGCCGAGGTCACGTTGACCCCCGACACCTACCGCCGCGACATCTCGCTGGCCTGGGGGCCCACCGCGGTCACCCCGGCCAGCCGGCGGCTGGTGACCTTCATTCGCGATCACTTCGCATAGCGGACCGCGCGGTACACCACCCGAACCCGGCCCGCCTGGAGCGGGACGGACTCGACGTGTGGTGCTCGTGGCCGACCGCACCGACCGTGCGGGCGCCGCCGACACGTAGATCACCCCGCCGTCGCCTGTTCGACGGCCTCGCGGATCGGCCCCCGCCACACCGGCCCGTGGCCCGGCAGCAGCACATCGGTGTTCAGCATTCCCAGCGCCGCCAGGCTGCGCAGGCAGCCCTCCTGATCGTGGTTGAACAACGACGGCAGCAGCTGCGGGCCCCTCCGCGGTGCGACGGGGTGCCCGGTCACCAGGGCGTCGCCGCTGACCAGGACGCCGTCGACGATGTATGAACAGTGCCCGCCGGTGTGTCCGGGCGTGGGGACGGAATGCGGGGCCCCCGGCAACGCCGCCGCCACGTCCTCGGTGAGCGCCTGCGTGGTCGGGATGCCGTCGCGGACCATGCCGCCCTTGCGGCTGATCGCCAGCGACCACTTCAGCCAGCGCGGCTGCCACGCATGGGTGACGATGTCGACCACCGACGCCTGCTCCAGATATTCGCGCTTGGAGTGGCCAACCTCCGAGGCATGGCAATACACTGGTGTGCCATGGGTTTTCGCGAACCAGATGGCCGAGCCGAAATGATCGATATGGGCATGGGTCAGCAGGATCGCGCGCAGGTCCTCGACGCCGTGACCGAGGTCGCGCAGCGACACGAGCACCTCGTCGCGGCTGCCGGGGTACCCGGCGTCGATGAGCGTCACGCCGCCGTCGGAGTCGGTGACGAGTGTCCAGTTGACCAGGTCGGTCTGGGCGAAGTGCACACGGTCGGTGATGGCCGTGAGAGCGGGTGCCATGCCCTGAGTTTATTGGTGGAGTAGAAACGAACATGTGGCTGAACTCAAACTCGGATACAAGGCGTCGGCGGAGCAATTCGCCCCCCGCGAACTCGTCGAACTCGGCGTGTCCGCCGAAGAGCACGGGATGGACAGCGCAACGGTCAGCGACCACTTCCAGCCGTGGCGCCACGAGGGCGGTCACGCACCTTTCTCGCTGGCCTGGATGACGGCCGTCGGCGAGCGGACCAAACGCCTCATCCTGGGCACGTCGGTGCTGACCCCGACGTTCCGCTACAACCCCGCGGTCATCGCGCAGGCGTTCGCGACCATGGGCTGCCTGTACCCGGACCGCATCTTCCTCGGCGTCGGCACCGGCGAGTCGCTCAACGAGATCGCCACCGGCTACGAGGGCGACTGGCCCGAGTTCAAGGAGCGCTATGCGCGGCTTCGCGAGTCGGTGCGGCTGATGCGCGAGCTGTGGCTCGGCGATCGCGTCGACTTCGACGGTGAGTACTACCACACCAAGGGCGCTTCCATCTACGACGTGCCCGAGGGCGGCATTCCCATCTACATCGCCGCAGGCGGACCGCAGGTGGCCAAGTACGCCGGCCGGGCCGGCGAAGGTTTCATCTGCACCTCTGGCAAGGGCGAGGAGCTGTACAAGGACAAGCTCATCCCCGCCATGAAGGAAGGCGCGGAGGCGGCGGGAAAGAACCCCGACGACGTCGACCGGATGATCGAGATCAAGATCTCCTACGACACCGATCCCGAGCTGGCGTTGGAGAACACCCGGTTCTGGGCGCCGCTGTCGCTGACGGCCGAGCAGAAGACCAGCATCCACGACCCCCTCGAGATGGAGAAGGCCGCCGACGAGCTGCCCATCGAGCAGGTCGCCAAGCGCTGGATCGTGGCCTCCGACCCGGATGAGGCCGTCGAGAAGGTGGGCCAGTACGTGAAGTGGGGCCTGAACCACTTGGTCTTCCACGCGCCAGGACACGACCAGCGCCGCTTCCTCGAACTGTTCGGCAAGGACTTGGAGCCGCGGCTGCGCCGGCTCGCCTGATACCTTTGCGGCGTGCCAACCGGCTCAGGGTCTTCGCGCGCGATTTACATCGCGTCGCCTGAAGGTGACACCGGAAAATCGACGATCGCGCTGGGCATCCTGCACCGCCTGGCGGCGACCGTGGCCCGGGTCGGCGTCTTCCGTCCGATCACCCGCCTCGGTGACGAGCGCGACTACATCCTCGAGCTCCTGCTCGCACACACCACCGCGGGCCTGCCCTACGAGGAGTGTGTCGGCGTCAGCTACCAGCGGTTGCACGAGGATCCCGACACCGCGTTGGCCGACATCGTCGATCGATACCACCTGGTCGCCGATCGGTGCGACGCGGTGCTGATCGTCGGAAGCGACTACACCGACGTCACCGCGCCCAGCGAGCTGTCGACGAATGCCCGTATCGCGGCCAATCTCGGTGCACCCGTGGTGCTCGCGGTGAAAGCCAGGGGCCGCATCCCCGATCAGGTGGTTCAGGTGGTCGAGGTCTGCCTTGCCGAGATCGCGGCCCAACACGCGCACACGGCTGCCGTGGTGGCCAACCGCTGCGACCCCGGTCACCTGGCCGAGGTGGCAGGCGCGTTGAAGCGGTTCGAGCCGCCACGCACCTACGTGCTGCCCGAGGAGCCCCTGCTGGTCGCGCCGTCGGTGGCCGAACTGCAGACCGCGGTCGAGGGCAGCCTGCTCCGTGGCGACCCCGCGCTGTTGACCCGAGAAGTGATGGATGTGCTGGTGGCCGGCATGACGGCTGAGCACGTGCTGGAGCGCCTGACCGACAGCGTCGCGGTGATCACCCCGGGAGACCGATCGGACGTTCTGCTGGCGGTGGTGAGCGCCCATGCGGCGGAGGGATTTCCGTCGCTGTCGTGCGTGATTCTCAACGGTGGACTCGAGCTGCATCAGGCGATCGCCTCGTTGGTGTCGGGTCTCGGACTCCGGTTGCCGATCATCGCGACCCGATTCGGCACCTTCGAGACCGCCAGCCGGGTGGCCGCCGCAAGGGGGAGGGTGACCGCGAGGTCGCAGCGAAAGATCGACACCGCGCTGGCGCTGATGGACAGCCACGTCGACGTCGCGGATCTGCTTGCGCAGTTGGCGATTCCCATCCCGTCGGTGGTGACCCCGCAGATGTTCACACACCAGTTGCAGGACCAGGCCTGCTCGGACCGCAAGCGCATCGTGCTGCCCGAGGGCGACGACGACCGCATTCTGCGGGCGGCGGGGCGGTTGTTGCAGCGCGGCGTGGCCGACCTGACGATCCTCGGCGAGGAGGGCCGGGTCCGATCCCGCGCCGCCGAGCTGGCCGTCGACCTGTCGGCCGCCGTGGTGCTCGACCCGCGCACCAGCGAGCTGTGTGACACGTTCGCCGAGCAGTATGCGCAGCTGCGCAGGCACAAGGGCGTCACCGTCGAGCAGGCCCGCGAAATCATCCACGATGTCTCGTATTTCGGCACGATGCTGGTGCACAACGACATGGTCGACGGGATGGTGTCCGGGGCGACGCACACCACCGCCCACACCGTCCGGCCCGCGTTCGAGATCATCAAGACGCTGCCGGACGTCTCCACGGTGTCGAGCATCTTCCTGATGTGCCTGGCCGACCGGGTGCTGGCATACGGCGACTGCGCGATCGTGCCGGACCCCACTGCCGAGCAACTGGCCGATATCGCGATCTCGTCGGCGCGCACCGCCGCGCAGTTCGGCATTGACCCGCGGGTGGCCATGCTGTCATATTCGACCGGCACGTCGGGTACCGGCGCCGACGTCGACAAGGTCAGGGCGGCAACCGAATTGGTGCGCTCCCGGGAACCGGGCCTGCTGGTCGAGGGGCCCATCCAGTACGACGCCGCCGTGGAGCCGACGGTGGCGGCCACGAAGATGCCCGATTCGAAGGTCGCCGGCCGGGCGACCGTGCTCATCTTCCCGGACCTCAACACCGGCAACAACACCTACAAGGCGGTGCAGCGCAGCGCAGGCGCGATCGCGATCGGTCCCGTGCTGCAGGGCCTGAACAAGCCGGTCAACGATCTGTCGCGTGGCGCGCTCGTCGAGGATATCGTGAACACCGTGGCGATCACGGCGATCCAGGCGCAGGGCCGGCCGTCGTGAGCCGCACTGTCCTGGTGCTCAACTCGGGCTCGTCGTCGGTGAAATTTCAACTGGTGGCTCCCGATTCGGGCGCCTCGCTGGCCGACGGGATCGTCGAGCGGGTCGGCGAGGACTCGTCGGCTGCGAGCCTGACCGTCGCCGACAGGGAAGTCGCCCGCGACGAGCGGGTCGCCGACCACGAGGCGGCGTTGCGGACCGCGTTCGAATTGTTCGACGAGGCGGGCGCGCACCTGGACACCGTCGGTCTGGTCGCGGTCGGACACCGGGTGGTGCACGGCGGCCCCGATCTGTACCGGCCGACGGTGGTCGACGATGCGTTGATCGCCACGCTGGAGGAGTTGGCTCCGCTTGCGCCGCTGCACAATCCGCCTGCGGTGCTCGGCATCCGGGTGGCGCGCAAGGTGTTGCCCGGGCTGCCGCACATCGCGGTGTTCGACACGGCGTTCTTCCACGACCTCCCTCCCGCGGCAGCGACATACGCGATCGATCGGGACCTCGCCGCGCAGTGGCACATCCGGCGGTACGGGTTTCACGGTACCTCTCACCAGTACGTCAGCGAGGAGGCGGCGGTGTTTCTCGACGTGCCGCTGTCATCACTGAACCAGATCGTGCTGCATCTGGGAAACGGCGCATCGGCCTCGGCGATCGTCGGTGGGCGGCCGGTGGACACGTCCATGGGCCTGACGCCGATGGAAGGCCTGGTGATGGGCACCCGGTCGGGTGACATCGATCCCGGCGTGATCACGTATCTGTGGCGCGCGGCGAAGATGAGCGTCGAGGACATCGAGGTGATGCTCAACCGGCGGGCGGGCATGCTGGGCCTCGGCGGCGAGATCGACTTCAGGGTGGTGCACCAGCGGATCGAGTCCGGCGCCGGGCCGGATCGGGAGGCCGCGCAACTGGCCTACGAGGTGTACCTCCACCGGCTGCGCAAGTACATCGGCGCCTACCTTGCCGTGCTCGGCTCCGCCGACGTCATCACCTTCACCGCCGGTGTCGGGGAGAACGACCCGGCAGTGCGCCGCGATGTGCTGTCCGGGATGGCGGCGTTGGGGATCGAGCTCGACGAGCACCTGAACGCCAGCCCGGCCCGCGCCGCGCGGCGGATCTCCGCCGATAGTTCGCCGACGACGGTACTAGTGATTCCCACCAACGAGGAACTCGCGATCGCCCGCGGATGCGTTCGGGTCCTCGACGAATGACCGCTCGCCGATCGGCAGGGTGCCGTCCGGATCGCAGATCCGAAGGACGCGACGTACCTGCGGGCCGACCAGCAGCTCCCATGAGGCGCCGTAGCGCGAGCAGATCACGTTGATGTTATGCAAAGAAGCGAAGCCGGCAGTCCCGAAGAACTCGACGTTGGCGAGGTCGAGGACGAGCCGCGTGGCACCGGCGGCCTGGCTCTCGACATAGCGGGCCAGCGCGCGGTGATTTGCGGCGTCGATCTCGCCTTCGACGGTGACCAGCACGGTCGACGACGGGAAATGGCACGAGGAGAACCGTCCCCGGTGGTGGGTTTCCCTCGCGTCGCGGGTTTCGGGGGCGGCTCGGAATACGCGGCAGGTGGCAGTGGTCACGTGTGGGGCTCCCTCAGTACAAGAGCAATTCAAAGCGATTCACACTGTGGCTTTACGTCAGGATCTGGCCCTTTTGTCTGAAAGCCGCCGTGCCCTGGAGTCGGGCGCTGGGCGTCGATGACGTCACCGTGGGCTGTGGTTTCAACCTGACCAGAATCTACTACTGATTTCGTCGTCTGACCATGGTCTTAGCATGGCAAAACTATGTGGGTCTACCAGGGTTTCTGGCCCTGCGACGACCGTGCGACGGGCTGTGCAGTGAACCCCCGGCGGGGTCAACAACGAGATCCGTAGTTTGCTAGAAGGTGCTCGTCGGCCGGACGCTGTTGGCCAGGTCGACCAGGGCGTAGCGGTGCGCCTGGGTCGGCGCCACCCGGGCCAGGCTCCGCAACGAGGCCTCGACGCCGAGTTGGAGGCCGTGCTCGGTGAACGGGAAGCCGAGGATGTGGTTGGTGCTCGCGGTGTTGTCGGCTAGCCAGTCCATCGCGGTGCCGAGTACCAGGGCGCGGATCTGCAACACTCTCGGCTCCGTGTCGGGCAGCGCCTCGACCCGTCGGGCCGCGTCGCGGATGTGTTGTTCGGTGACCTCGGTCATCGAGCGGCCCGACAGCAAGGTGACCGCGCTCGTCAACCGGGCGGTGGTGAAATGCCTTGATGTGGCCGGCACTTCGTCGAGCGTGCGCACCGCGGCGTCGCGCTCGCCCGCCGCGGACTGCGCCCGCGCCAACCCGAAACCGGCCGAGATCACGCCGTTGTCGGTGCTCCACACCGTGTTGTAGAACTTGCGCTCGCAGGCTTCTGCGATGCCCGAGCCGGCGAGTTCGGCCGTCGCGGCCAGCGCGAGTTTGGGCGCCAGTTCCCCCGGCAGCGTGTCGAGCACCTCGGTGAAATGCTTTGTCGCCGAGTCGTAGTCGGCGGTGAGCATCTCCGATACCGCCCGGAACCACACCAGCCGCCACCGCCAGCCGACGCGCTCGGCCAGGTCGTCGAGCTTGCGGGTGGCCTTGGCGACATCGCCGAGGTCGAGCAGCGCGCGGACCTCCATCAGCGGCAGTTCCACCGACTCGGAAAGGTCGATGCCTTCGGAGTCCAGCGTTCCGTGCCGCGCTGCCCGCAACGAATCCAAGGTCTGCACGGGCTGGCTGAGCAGGGTCGCCGACAACACCGTCGCGCCGACGTCGGTGGGATCGACCAGCGGCACCTGCAGCGCCTTGACGATGTCCTGCGCGGTGAGCTTCTCGGAGTGCACCTGCCCGTCGAGATAGACGTCGGTGTGGGCGACCAACAGATCGACGCCGAACGTCGAGCGCGACGGGCTGAACACCGTCGACAGACCGGGCCGGGCGGTGCCGGTGTCCTTGGCGACCACCTCACGCAGCACGCCCATCAGCTGGCTCGACATTTCCTCGGCGCTGACGAACCGCCGCCGCGGATCCGGGTCGATGGCGCGGCGCAGCAACCGCCCGAACGAGTCGTATTCGGTCAGGACCGGGTCGTCTTCCGGCAGCCCCTCGACGTAGCGGCCCTTGCGGGTGCGCAGATTCAGCGTCAGCGCGGCCAGCGTGCGTCCCACCGTGTAGATGTCGGTCGCCACCGTCGGACCGGTCTTGACGATCTCCGGGGCCTGGTAACCGGGTGTGCCGTACAGATACCCGAAGGAGTTGATGCGCGAAACGGCCCCGAGGTCGATCAGCTTGAGCTGCTCCTCGGTGATCATGATGTTCTCCGGCTTGAGATCGTTGTAGACCAGGCCGATGGAGTGCAGATACCCCAGCGCGGGCAGGATCTCGAGCATGAAACCGATGGCCTCGGCTACCGGAAGCCGGTCGCCCCTGGCCTGTTTGAGCGAGGTCCCGCCGACGTACTCCATGACGATGTAACCGACCGGGTTGCCGTGCTTGTCGTCGTGTTCGACGAAGTTGTAGATCTTGACGATCCCCGGATGGGTGACTTCGGCAAGGAACTGGCGTTCGGCCATCGCGATGGCCTGCGCCTCGGCGTCCCCGGAGTGCACCAGGCCCTTGAGCACCACCGGGCGGTCGTTGACGTTCTGGTCGAAGGCCAGGTACACCCAGCCCAGCCCGCCGTGGGCGATGCAGCCCTTGATCTGGTACTGCTCGTTGACCGTATCGCCCGGACTCAATTGTGGCAGAAACGAATACGCGCTGCCGCAATGCGGGCACCAGCCCTCTGACAGGGCACGGCCGTCGGGTGAGGAGCGGCCCACCGGGCGGCCGCAGTTCCAGCAGAACCGCTTCGACTCCGCCACTACGGGGTTGGTCATCAGCGCAGCGAGCGGGTCGGTGGCCGGCACCCGGGGAATCTCCACCAGCCCGCCACCGAGCCGTCGCGTCGGCGACAACGCGCGGGTCATGGTCGTCGAATGGTCCTCCGGTTCCGTCTCGGCGGTGCCGACCGACGGATGCTCGTCGTCGTCATCGAAGTGCGGCCGGAACACCGCCTGCGTCGCCATCGGGCGCAGCGTCGAGCCGGAGTCCATTCCAAGATCGTCGAAGCTGGCCGGTTGGGTCCCCGGGTCTTCGTCGAATTCTTCTTGACGTGCTTCGGCCATCAGTCGACATACCTCGCGACCGGGGGTGCGGGTGCCGGGCCCAGCACCGTCAACCACTTGCGGTACAACGTGTTCCACGTGCCGTCGCGCCGCACCCGCTCGAGCGTTCCGTTGACGAAGCGCACCAGCCCGGTGTTCTGCAGGTTGATCCCGATGCCGTAGGGCTCCTGGTTGAGGCTCGGCCCCACGATGTGCAGATACGGGTCCTGCGATACCAGCCCTGCCAGGATGGAGTCGTCGGTGCTGACGGCGTCGACCTGTCGCTGTTGCAGGGCCACCAGGCAGTCGGCCCATGTCACGACTTCGACGATGATCGGCGGCGGGGTGATCTGCTGGATCCGGTTGAGTGAGGTGGTGCCCTTCGCGACGCACACCCGCCTGCCGGACAGGTCGGACGGCTGCGTGATCGGCGAGTCGCGCGGCGCCAGGATGCGCTGGTTGGCCGAGAAGTAGACCGTGGAGAAGTTGACCAGCTTCTTGCGCTCGCACGTGATGGTCATGGTCTTGACGACGACGTCGACCTGATTGTTCTGCAGCGCCGCGATCCGATCGGCGGACGACAGGATGCGGTATTCCACCTGGGACGGCGTGCCGAAGATGTCGCGCGCGATCTCACCGGCGATGTCGACGTCGAAGCCGGTGATCTCGCCGGTGATCGGGTCGCGAAAGCTGAACAGGTTGCTGCCGATGTCCAGCCCCACGATGAGCCGGCCGCGGTTGCGGATGTTGGCGACCGCCGCGTCCGCATCGGCCTTGTTGGGAAACGGGCGCAGGCTCGCGGTCCGGTCGCAGTCGTCGTTGTCGGCCGGGGGTTTCGGCGGCGACGGGGGCAGCTCGTCCATGCCCGCCGGGGTCGGCGGCGTGAGCGTGACGCCCGGGTTGGGCACCACCGAGCCGGCCTGCCCGCAGCCGGCCGACAACGCCGCCACCGCAACCACGGTCCAGAGCTTCTTCATCACCAGCTGACTGTTCTTCGCGCGAGCGCTCATCACCAGCTGTCTGTTCTTCGCGCGAGCGCTCATCACCGATACTCGCTGAGTCGTGGCCACAGCCCGAGCGCCACCGCGACCGCGGCGACCACGGACAGCACGGCGGCGCCGACGGTCGCCCCCGACAACACCCGGCGCGCGTTGAGGATGTCGTTGCGCAACTGGTTGCGGCTCTCCTCGATGCCCTTGCTCAGTGCATCGTCGAGCTTGGTGAACGCCGGGGTGGAGTCGTCCTCGCCGGTGCCGAGCGCCACCTGAGTCGCGGCCTGATAGTTACCGACGCCGATGTAGGAATTGATCCGGTCGTCCGCGGCCCGCCACCGCTTCAACAGCGCCTCGGCATCCTCGAGATCGGCCTTGTCGATCGCGTCGGCGCGCGACAGGTAGTCCGACAGCTGTTGCTGCATCGAGTCGATGCGCTGGTAGTAGGACTGCTTGCGGACGTCCTCGTCGCCGCGCCGGATCAGCGACAGCGTCTCATCGGCGCGCGCCTGCTGCGCGGTGATCGCGAGATTCGTGACGGTCTTGAGGGATTCCGCCGCAGTGTCTTTCGCGCTGCGGCTGTCGACCGTCGAGATCACCAGCGCCGTCCCCACCCATATCAACATAATCAGCACCGCAACGCCGCCTGCGACGAAACCGATGTTCACCCGCCTGCGGGTTCGCCGGGCCAGCCATCGGTTGGCGAATGTGCCGAACAACAGCGTCCCGAGCACCACCAGGATGACGGGCCCGGGAATCCTTGTCGACGCGGTGGTCTCGGCGTCGACCCGCGCGGACGTCTCCTCGTAGAGCCGTTGCGCGTCAGGCAGGATCTGCGTCTGCATCAACGACGACGCCTCGGACAGATACGACGATCCGACCGGGTTGCCCGCTCGGTTGTTGGTGCGCGCCGTCTCCACCAGCCCGGTGTAGACGGCGAGTTCCGCGTTGACCCGGCCGAGCAGTCGGACCATCGGTTCGTCGGTCAGACCGCTCGACGCGCGGGTGACGGCTACCGACGCGTCGGTGATCGCCTGCTCGTAACGCTGCCGGACATCCTGCGGTTCGGCGCCCGCGATGAACGCGGTGGCGGCTGCGGCGTCGGCCACCGACAACGTCGTGTAAAGCTGGCCGGCGGCAAATGACAGCGGTTCGGTGTGGTTGAGAACGGTGGTCAGCGCTTCCTGACGGTCGTTGATCGTCGTCGAGGTGGCGAAGGCGCTGGCGATGACGAGCGCGGACAGCACGAACCCGATGGTCAGAATCCGCCCGGGGGTGGTCCAGAGGAACCACCAGCGCGGGTGCGCTGGGGTGGTCGGCGACCGTGACGCCAGTGGTTCGGTCGAAGGGTGCGCCAACTCCACAGTCACGTGTGCGCGGACCTCGTCTTTCCGGCTACTTTCTGGACTGTCCCCAACTGTATAAAAGAATTCTAAGAGTTTCAGCGGTGACGCGTGGGGATTCGACACGGCAGCCGTTCCCTAAGCTGAACGCGTGCGCGGCGACGGTGACGGTTGGGTGATCTCCGAGAGCGGCGCGCATTTCTGGGGCAGGCACGGTGCGGCCGGTCTGCTGCTCCGCGCGCCGGGCACCACCGGAACGGCGGCGGTATTGCTCCAACACCGCGCGCCGTGGAGCCATCAGGGCGGCACCTGGGGTCTTCCCGGCGGGGCCCGCGACAGCCACGAAACTCCGGAACAGGCCGCCGTTCGCGAAGCCAACGAGGAGGCCGGGCTGACCGCCGAACAGCTGACCGTGCGGACCACCGTCGTCACCGCCGAGATCTCCGGCTCGAGCGGGGGCCGCTGGACCTACACGACCGTGATCGCCGACGCCCCCGAACAATTGGAGACGGTTCCCAACCGGGAGAGTTCCGAGCTTCGCTGGGTTGCTGAGGAGGACGTGGCCGGACTGCCGCTGCATCCGGGCTTCGCCGCCAGCTGGGAGCGGCTGCGGGTGGTGACCGCGTCGATCCCGCTGTTGGTCAACCCGCCGCGCTGAGAGCAGCCTTCAGCCGCCGCGCGGCCGCACCCGGGTCGCCGGCCGCGGTGATGGCCCGCACCACGACGATCCGGCGGGCACCCGCGGCGAGCACCTCGGGCAGCCGCTGCTCGTCGATGCCGCCGATCGCGAACCATGGCTTGTCCGTTCCGATGTCGCCGGTGGCGCGGACGAGGTCCAGACCCGGCGCGTGACGTCCCGGCTTCGTCGGGGTGGGCCAGCACGGGCCGACACAGAAATAGTCGGTCGCCTCGGCCACCGCGGCGTCGACCTGTGCTCTGTCGTGGGTGGATCGGCCGATCACCGGTCCCGGGCCGATGATGTCCCGTGCGACCGGCAACGGCAGATCGTCCTGGCCGAGGTGCAGCACGTCGGCGCGCGCGGCACGCGCGATGTCGGCGCGGTCGTTGACGGCGAGCAGCGCGTTGTGCCGCCGTGCCGCGTCGGCCAGCACCTCCAGCGCAGCGAGTTCGTCGCGCGCCTCCAGCGGCCCGAACTTCTGCTCGCCCGGCGACCCCTTGTCCCGCAGCTGGATGAGATCAACACCGCCGGCCAGCGCGGCATCGGCGAATTCGGCGAGATCGCCGCGCTCGCGGCGGGCGTCGGTGCACAGGTACAGCGACGCGGTCGTGAGTCGGTCACGTGGATTACACACACGGCGACGCTAGCCGTCGTGTCCGAATTCGAGTAGTCACATACTCTAGGCGCCCACCCGATCCCGCGAAACCATGTCACTACCAGGGATAAGGGGAGTAGGTGGTGTCGTGGCGAAGGTCGGCGAGCACGCGATCGTGCTGGGGGCGAGCATGGGGGGCTTGGTAGCCGCGCGTGTGCTCGCCGACCACTTCGAGTCCGTCACGGTGGTGGAGCGCGACCTCTTGCCCCACGACGCCGCCAATCGGCGGGGCGTGCCGCAGGGTCGCCACGTGCACGCGCTCCTCGGCCGCGGGTGCCAGGTCCTCCGCGAACTCTTCCCGGGCTTCACCGAGGAACTCACCGCAGCCGGTGCGCCCAGCTTCGACTACACCGACCTGTCCGAGGTGTACTTCAACTTTGCCGGTCACGAATTTCCGCAGACCGGCGGGTTCACGGGACTGCCACCGGTAATCACCCCGAGCCGGCCGCTGCTGGAAAACCTGGTTCGGCGTCGGGTGCGCGCGATACCGAACGTCACCCTGTTCGAAGGTTATGACGTCGTCGGTCTGACGGCGAGCCCGGGCGGTGACAGGGTCACCGGAGCGCGGATCCGCCCGCACAACGGCGACGGCGAACAGGCGTTGAGTGCGGATCTGGTGGTCGATGCCACCGGCCGCGGCGCGCGCACGCCCGGATTTCTGGACTCCCTCGGTTACGGCCGGCCCCCCGAGGACCGGGTGAGGGTCCGACTGTCCTACTCGAGCCAGCTGCTGCGGATTCCGCCGGGCACGCTGCGCGAGGTGACGACCATCGTCAGCCCCACTGCGCAGCGGTCGACGGGCATGGTGTTGCTCGGCTACGAGAACGACACCTGGATGTTCACGGTGTTCGGCATGGCGGGCTGCGAACCGCCGAGCGGGCTGGCCGAGATGGTCGCCTTCGCCGAGGGCTTGGCGCCGCCGCACATACTCGCGGCCGTCGCCGCCGGGGAGGCCGTGGTCGACGGCTGCCGGTTCCATTACCCCGAAAGCCGGTGGCGCAGATACGACAAGATGCGCCGGTTCCCTGACGGCCTGCTGGTGCTCGGCGACGCGATGTGCAGTTTCAACCCGATCTACGGCCAGGGCATGTCGGTGGCCGCCCTGCAGGCACAGGCACTGGCGCAGTGCCTCGAGCGCGGTCGGGACGATCTGGCGCGGCGTTATTTCCGGGCCGCGGCCAAGCCGATCGGCGTGGCCTGGCGGTTCGCCGTGGGCGGTGATCTCAGCCTGCCCCAGGTCGAGGGACGCCGGCCGTTGTCGGTGCGCGTGTCCAACTCCTACGTCGAGCGGCTTCAGACCGCGGCCGAAACCGACTCCGTCGTCTCCGAACAGCTCACGCGGGTGATCGCCTTCCTCGACCCGCCGTCGCGCCTGCTGAGTCCCAGGATCGCGCTGCGCATGCTGCGCGGCGGCCGACGGGCCCCGTCCCGCCCGGTCGAGCCGGTGCCGACCGGGTAGTACGCTAGACCTGCAATACACGGGAGTCCCTGGACCGGGGGCTGAGAGTGGACGCGCCGTCCTTACCGTCACACCTGATCCGGGTCATGCCGGCGAAGGGAGGAAAAGATGCTGGACCGGTTGGCCGTCGTCGGCGGCGGTGTCATCGGCCTCTCCATCGCGCGACGCGCGGCACTCGACGGCTGGTCCGTCCGTGTGCACAGGAGCTCCGAACACGGCGCCTCCTGGGTGGCGGGTGGCATGCTCGCCCCGCACAGCGAGGGCTGGCCCGGTGAGGAACGGTTGCTGCGGCTCGGGCTGGCGTCCTTGGCGATGTGGCACGGCGGCTTCCTCGACGGCCTGCCCGCCGAGGTCGTCACCGCCCGCGGATCGCTTGTGGTGGCCGTCGACCGCGCCGACGCCGCCGACCTGAAGACGGTCGGTGAGTGGCTCGCGTCGCAGGGCCATCCGGTGTCTCCCACGACATCGGCGCGCGACATCGAGCCGTTGCTGGCGCAGGGCATCCGGCACGGGTTCACCGCGGAAACCGAGCTGGCAGTGGACAATCGGGCCGTCGTGGCGGCGCTGGCGGCACACTGCGACCGGCTTGGCGTGCGCTGGGCGCCGGCCGTGGCCGATCTGGCCGCCGTGCAGGCCGACGCGGTGGTGATCGCCAACGGCATCGACGCGCCCGGGCTGTGGCCCGGCCTGCCGATCAGACCGGTGAAGGGCGAGGTGCTCCGGTTGCGCTGGCGCCGCGGATGTATGCCGTTGCCGCAGCAGGTGATCCGCGCCCGGGTGCACGGTCGTCAGGTCTACCTGGTGCCGCGCGCGGACGGGGTGGTCGTCGGCGCCACGCAATACGAGCACGGCCGCGACACGTCGCCGGCCGTGACCGGTGTGCGGGAACTGCTCGACGACGCATGCGCGGTGATGCCGGCCCTCGGCGAGTACGAATTCGCCGAATGCGCGGCTGGTCTGCGTCCGATGACGGCCGACAATCTGCCCATCGTCGGCCGGCTGGACGAGCGCACGCTGGTCGCCGCCGGCCACGGGAGGTCGGGATTTCTGCTGGCACCGTGGACCGCCGAAGCGATCATCGCCGAATTGCGCGGTGCCCCGCTTCCCGAAGCTGGTTTAGTGGGGGCGCGATGAAGGTCACGGTGAACGACGAAGCGGTCGAGGTCGACGAGCGGACGACGGTGGCCGCCCTGCTGGTGCGCCTCGGATTTCCGGAGAAGGGGATTGCGGTGGCGGTCGACTGGTCGGTCGTGCCCAGATCGGAGTGGGAGACGATGCTGTCCGATGGCGCACGTGTGGAAGTGATGACGGCGGTGCAGGGTGGCTGACTCCAAGCTCACGATCGCGGGCCGGGAGTTCGGTTCCCGGCTCATCCTCGGCACCGGCGGTGCCGCCAATCTCGCGGTGCTGGAGGAGGCGCTGGTCGCGTCGGGCACCGAGCTGACCACGGTCGCGATGCGCCGGGTCGACGCCGAGGGCGGCACCGGGGTGCTCGACCTGCTGAACCGGCTCGGGATCACGCCGCTACCCAACACCGCCGGATGCCGCGGCGCCGCCGAGGCGGTGCTCACCGCACAGCTGGCCCGCGAGGCGTTGCAGACCGACTGGGTCAAGCTCGAGGTGATCGCCGACGAGCGGACCCTGCTGCCCGACGCCGTGGAATTGGTCCGCGCGGCAGAACAATTGGTCGACGCGGGGTTCGTCGTGCTGCCCTACGCCAACGACGACCCGGTGCTGGCCCGTCGGCTCGAGGACATCGGCTGCGCCGTGGTGATGCCGCTGGGCTCGCCGATCGGCACCGGCCTGGGCATCGCCAATCCGCACAACATCGAGATGATCGTCGAGGCGGCCGGGGTGCCGGTGGTGCTCGACGCGGGGATCGGCACCGCCAGCGACGCTGCGCTGGCGATGGAGCTGGGCTGTGATGCGGTGCTACTGGCCACCGCGGTCACGCGGGCGGCCGATCCGCCGACGATGGCCGCGGCGATGGCATCCGCCGTCACCGCCGGCCACCTGGCCCGCCAGGCCGGCCGCATCCCGAAGCGATTCTGGGCACAGGCCTCCAGTCCCGCCTTGTGAGCCGCCATGTGGCGCTGGGCAGCTCGATGGCGGCGGGCCCGGAATTCGGCTGGCCTACCGGGACGGCCCGCCCCGTTGCCCCCGAACCTCGAGAAAGTCGTCGAGAGATTCATGACACGTTGCCGACAGGTTGGCCTGACATCATGGGCCGATGATCGAGCTCGCGGGACTGACCAAGGTGTTCGACAGCACCCGCGCCGTCGACGACCTGACCTGCTCGATCGAACCCGGGATGGTGACCGGGTTTCTCGGCCCGAACGGTGCGGGCAAGACCACGACGATGCGGCTCATCCTCGGTCTGGACCGTCCGACCTCGGGCACGGCGACGATCGACGGCAAGACCTATAAGGAGATCCCCAACCCGCTGCGCAAGGTCGGCGCCCTGCTGGACGCCAGGCAGATGCACCCGAACCGGTCGGCGGTCAACCATCTGCGATGGATCGCGGCGAGCAACCGGATACGCACGAAACGGGTCGACGAGGTGCTGGAGATGGTCGGCCTCGCCGCGCTGGCAGGACAGAACGCGGGTTCGCTGTCGCTGGGGATGAGCCAACGCCTCGGCATCGCCGCCGCTTTGCTCGGCGATCCACCCGTGGTGCTGTTCGACGAGCCGGTCAACGGTCTGGATCCCGAGGGCATCCGCTGGGTCCGCACGCTGATGCGCACACTCGCGGCGCAGGGCCGCACCGTATTCGTCTCGAGCCACCTGCTGGCGGAGATGGCCAATACCGCGGACCGGCTGGTGGTCATCGGCAGGGGCCGGCTGATCGCGTCCACCACGGTGCACGAGTTCGTCAGCCGCTCCGGCGGCGACACCGTCCGGGTGCGCAGCCCCCAGCTGGACGCGTTGCGCCGGCTGCTGGGTGACGCGGGCCTGACGGTCGACGCGGAACCCGACGGCGCGGCGGTGGTGCGCGGCGCCGCCATCGAAGTGGTGGGTGACCTCGCCGCCCGCAACGCGATCACCCTGCACGAACTGAGCACCCAGCGGGCCTCGCTGGAGGAGGCGTACATGAAGCTCACCGACGAGGCCGTCGACTTCCGCGCGGTGAGCCGATGAGCGCTGTTGCGGTGCTCGACGCCGAACGGATCAAACTGTCGACGACGAAATCGCCGCTGTGGACGGGTGGGGTGGTTGCCGTCCTCAGCCTGGGGCTGGCGGCGCTGCAGGGCGCCACCGCCTACGACTACACCGCGCTGCCACCCGAGAAGGCGGCGATCGGGGTGGCGGTGTTCGGCGTGCCGGTGCTGATGATCCTGGCATCGATGTCGGTGACGAGCGAGTACCGCACCTCGACGATCCGCACCACGTTCATGGCCACTCCGAGTCGGGCGCTGGTGCTGGCCGCCAAAGCCGTTGTGGCGGCCATCAGTTCGGGTGTGTACACAGCGCTGATGGTGATCACCTCGATCATCGTCGCGCGGATGTTCGCCGAACCGTTCGTCGGCGGTGAGCTGTCGCTGTCACAGGCATCCAGCTGGCGCGCGGTCGGCGCCATCTCGCTGTATGCCGCGCTGGCCGCCGTGCTCGGGGTCGGGGTCGGCGCACTGGTGCGGCATGCGGCGGCGTCCGTGGCGGTGCTGTTGCTCTGGCCGCTGCTGGTGGAACCGGTGATCGGCAACCTGCCGAACGCCGGCACGGAGGTCGGGCCCTACCTGCCGTTCGTGAATGTCTTCCTGTTCCTCGGGGTGCCGTGGCTGTATCCGTCATACGTGATGCACTGGGGTGTGCTCGGCTCGCTGGTGTACTTCACCGTGATCGTCGCCCTCGCCTTCGTCGCGGCGATCGTCGTGGTGAACCGCCGCGATGCGTGACTCGGCTAACGTGGGCGCGATGGGGCGTAGATGGCTGGCGGCGTTCGCCATTCTGATGGCGACTGTCACGACCTGGGCGCTGGGCGGTTGCGGACGTGAGATGCGACCGCAGCCGCAGCCGTCGTCGACCTCGGGCGCGCCGGCCGGTCCGGCCAGCGACTTCGCCGCCGCGCTGCAGAAAAAGGTCACCGCGGACGCGATGATGGCGCATCTGCAGAAGCTGCAGGACATCGCCGATGCCAACAAGGGCACCCGCGCCCTCGGCACTCCCGGTTACGACGCCAGCGTGGACTACGTCGCGGACACGCTACGGGACAAGGGTTTCGACGTACAGACGCCCGAGTTCGAGGTGCGGCTGCCGTTCGCCGACGAGCCCGACCTGAGCGTGGCACGTGAGAAGATCACGGCACGGCCCCTGAACTTCACCATCGGTACTCCGCCCGCCGGCGCGTCGGGGCCCCTGGTGCCCGCAGAGGCCGAGGACACGCCCGGGTGTACCGCATCGGACTACGACGGTTTGCCCGTCGCCGGCGGGGTGGTGCTGGTGGACCGTGGCGCATGCCCGTTCGGGGCGAAGCAGGCGGTGGCCGCGGAGCGCGGCGCGGTGGCGCTGATCATCGCCAACAACGAGGACGGCGACGAAATGGGCGGGACCCTGGGGGAGACGACCGACGTGAAGGTCCCGGTCATCAGCGTTACCAAGGCCACCGGACAGCGACTGCGTGGCATGGGAGGCGAGCCCACCGCCATCAAGCTGCACGCGGGCGTGCGGGTCGAGCACACGCGCAACGTCATTGCGCAGACCAGGACCGGTTCGGGCGCCGACGTCGTGATGGTCGGCGCCCACCTCGACAGTGTGCCCGATGGGCCGGGGATCAACGACAACGGCTCCGGGGTGGCGGCGACCCTGGAAACCGCGCTGCAGCTGGGGAGTTCGCCAAAGATCAACAACGCAGTGAGGTTCGGCTTCTGGGGCGCCGAGGAAGAGGGACTTCTCGGTTCGACCAACTACGTCGAGTCGCTGGACATCGACAAGCTCAAGGACATCGCGCTCTATCTCAACTTCGATATGCTCGGCTCGCCCAACCCCGGATACTTCACCTACGACGGCGATCAGTCGGCTCCGCCCGACCCGAAGGGCGGTTTCCCGCGGGTCCCCGAGGGTTCGGCGGGCATCGAACGGCTGCTGGTGGCCTATCTCGACGGAGCGGGAAAAACAGCCCGGGACACGTCGTTCGACGGCCGGTCCGATTACGACGGCTTCACCCAATCGGGAGTTCCCGCAGGCGGCCTCTTCTCGGGCGCCGAGGAGAAGAAGTCCGACGAGCTGGCCAGGTTGTGGGGCGGTCAGGCGAATGAGCCGTTCGATCCGAACTACCACAAGGCGACCGACACGCTCGACCATATCGACCGCGGCGCGTTGGGAATCCACGGTGGCGGAGTCGCTTACGCGGTGGGACTCTATGCGCAGGACCAGAGCGGACGAAATGGCGTGCCGGTCCGCGACGACCGCACCCGGCATGCGCTGACGACATCGTGAGGCCGGTGGCCTGGGCGAGCCTGGTGGTCGTGGTCGCGATGGCCCTGACGTCGTGTTCGTCGAAGGAGACCTCGACGCCGCCCGACTTGGCGCGCGAGCTGGCGGGCAAGGTGAGCGTCGACGGGATGTACGCGCACCTGCGCAAGCTGCAGGAGGTCGCCGACGCCAACGGCTCCACCCGCGCCGACGGAACGCCCGGCTATGACGGCAGCCTGGACTACGTCGCGCAGACGCTGAAAGACAAGGGATTCGACGTCCAGACACCGGAGTTCGAGCGGCTGGCGCGGACACAGGGCGGCAAACCCAGGCTCACCGTCGCAGGCCGTGACCACCAGGTGGACCAGGCGTCGCTGATGGTCACCACTCCGCCGGGTGGGTTGACCGCGCTCACGGTGCGACCGCAGAAGTCGCCCGGTTGCGTCGGTGCCGACTACGGTTCGGTGTCGGTCGAGCGCGCGATCGCCGTGGTCGACGACGCCGGTTGTTCGGTCGTCGTCAAGCAGAAGACCGCCGTGTCGATGGGTGCGGTCGGCGTGCTCGTCGTGAGCGCACCCGGTTCGGCCGGCAGCCCGGCCGGGCTGTTCACGCCGGGTTACTACCAGGAACTCACCGTTCCGGTCGGGGTCATCGACACGGCCGCGGACGCGGCGCTGCGGCGCACGAACAACCCGGTGCGGCTGGTGCTGGACAGCAGGCCGGTGATGGTCAAGTCGCGAAACGTGGTGGCTCAGACCAAGTCCGGTGACATCAAGAACGTCGTCATGGTGGGCGCACATCTCGACAGCTCGGCCCGCAGCCCCGGTATCAACGACGACGGCTCGGGTGTCGCGGCGATTCTGGAGGCCGCCGCGGCGCTCGGCTCGGCGCCGCAGATCACCAACGCGGTCCGGTTCGCCTTCTGGGCATCCGAGGAGAACGGCCTCGGCGGGGCGGCGAACTATCTTCGCGGCCTGAACGCCGACCAACGCGAGGACATCGCGCTCTACGTCAACGCCGACATGCTCGGATCGCCCAATGCCGGCTACTTCACCTACGACGGTGACCAGTCCGCCCAGCCCAATCCGGAGATCCCGTCGCGCACCGTGCCCGACGGATCGGCGGGCATCGAACGCAATCTCGCCGGTTACCTCAACCTTGCGGGTGTGCGTCCGGCGGATCTGCCACTGGCCAAGAACACCGACTACACCGCATTCCTGTTGGCCGGCATCCCGATCGGCGGGATAACCACGGGATCATCTCAACGGAAGACCGAAGTGCAGGCACGGCTTTGGGGTGGACGGGCCGGTGTAGCGTTCGACCCGAACTACCACACCGCCGGCGACACCATCGACAACATCGACCGGCGCGCGCTGTCGCTCACCGGACCCGCCGTCGCCTACGCGGTGGGTGCGTACGCGCAGTCGACCGACGGTGTCAATGGAGTCCCGCCGCGGGACCGGCGGCACCGGAATACGCCTTAGCCACCCGGGTGACGAACTGGTAGACGCCGTCTTCGTCGGGGGCCAGCGGACCTGGTCGCGCATGCGGTGAGGAAAGGCCGCGCTGTACCGACTCACACGCGGCCCAGTCCTGCCGGTTGGTCAGGTCCCAGAAGTCAACGGCATACGAAGGATCGAAATCCGCTTGGGCCGCAACATCTTTCGGGAACGCCCAGGCGCACTCGACATGCGTCCGGTCCACCGCAATTGGAGTCATCAGGTGGGTCATCACATAGTCGGGGTGCAGGCTCACCAGCAGGTTGGGATAGCCGACCAGATACATGACGCTGTGCAGCTCCTGCTCCGACAGGCCCTGGATGGCGACGCCGCCACTCTTGCCCGACAGCGACATCGTCTCGGCGCCCTCGATGATCGACATCCAGCCGCCCATCCACGAGCCTGCCAGTTCGAGGTTCTCGCCGCTGGTCGGCGGGCTGATCCGGGACAGCTCCGGATGGATGGTCGAGCAGTGGTAGCACTCCTGGTAGTTCTCGGCGATCACCTTCCAGTTGGTGGCGAGCTCGTAGGAGTGGCGGTCCACGATCGTCAGGTCTTCCGGACGATACGGCCCGATGACGTCCTCTAAACCGGCGACATGCTGTTCGAATTCGGCGTCCTGGCCACTGGGATCCACGAACAGCCAGCCGTGCCAGTCGACCAGCCGCAGCTCGGCCAGCCCGAACTGATCAGGGTCGAAGCTTTCGAGGGTGCGGAAGCCGGGTGCGTTGCGCAACCGGCCGTCCAGCCGGTACGACCACGAATGGTACGGACAGACGATTGCGCGGCCCTTGGTGGTGGCGTTGCAGGCGAGAAGTTCGTGTCCCCGGTGCCTGCAGGTGTTCGCGAACGCGCGGACCACGTCGTCGTCGCCACGCACCAACAGGATCGAGTTCGGCCCGGATCCCACCGCCCGCTGCGCGCCGACGGCCGCCAGGTCCGAGGCATGGCCGACGCACGTCCAGCCCGAGAAGATGGCCGTCTGCTCCCATTCGAACACCGCTGGATCCACGTAGGCCTCCCGCGGCAGCATCCGCGACTGGCCGAACGGGGCCAGCGCCGCGGCGAGGTCAGCTGCGGGAACCGGTGCCGGACCCTGCTGTTTGAACATACAGTCAGCCTAGCGGGCCCGGCTCGGCAGGTCCACAGTTCAACCCGCTCCCGCCGGAGACTACAGCAGTTTCTCCAGCGTGATGGGGAGCTCAGTGACCCGCTTTCCGGTCGCGTTGAACACCGCATTGGCTATCGCGGCGGGCACTCCGACGATGACGAGTTCGCCGAGGCCCTTGACTCCGAGGGGATCGGCGATGGTGTCCTCGGCGGTGAGGAAGGTGGCGTCCAGGGCGGGCACGTCCGCGTTGACCGGCACGAGGTAGTCGGACATGTTGGCGTTCACCACCCGCCCGTCGCGGTAGTCCAGGTTCGCGCCTTCCAGCAGTGCCATCCCGATGCCACCTACCATCCCGCCGATGGCCTGACTGTGCGCGAGCTTCGGATTGATGATCCGGCCGGCGTCGTAGCACGCGTGAATGCGGCGGATCCGGACCGTGGAGAGCGCCTCGTCGACCGCGACCTCGGCGAACACGGCCCCGTAGGCGTTCATCGAGAACCGTTGATCGGCGTCATCAGGGGACCAGGTCTGATGCGTGTCCAGGTTGTGCCAGCCCTTGCGCCGGAGGAGGTCCTGGTAGCTCTCGGTCCGGGCCGGGTCGGCGGTGCGGAACATCCGCCCGTCCGTCACCGAGACGTCCGCGGGCCGAAGTCCGTTCAGCGGTGAGCCGGGGTCGACCACCGCGGTGCGCACGAAGCGGTCGCGCAGCATGGTCGCCGTGGTGAGGATCGCAGAGCCGACACTGGCCATGGTCCTGGACCCGGAATGCGATGGAGCGGGCGGAAAGTTGCTGTCGCCCAGTACGAATCGCACGCGACCGAAGGGCAGACCGAGTGCGTCCGCGGCCACCTGGGTCATCGATGTGTAGGTCCCCGGCCCCATATCGCTGGTGCCGCACTCGACGTCGGCCGTGCCGTCGGCGTTGACGCGGACCGTCGCCGAGCATTCGCTTCGCGCGGTGTGGTAGACGGATGCCGCCATGCCGATGCCGATCAGCTGATCGCCGTCGGACACCGCCCGGGGTTTGGGGTTTCGGCGCGACCAGCCGAACTCGGCGCCGCCCTGGCGTAGGCAGTCGGTGAGCCGTCGGGTCGAGAACGGCAGGCCATCCGATTCATCGCGCTGTGGTTCGTTGCGCAACCGCAGTTCGATCGGGTCCAGTCCGAGCCGGGCCGCCAGATCGTCCATCGCGGACTCCATCGCGAACTCACCCGATGTCGCCCCGGGCCCACGCATGGGGCATGGCGGGTTCACGTCGAGCGGCACAATCCGATACGTCGAGCGCATATTCGGCGAGCTGTACATGAACCTCGGGTTGGCCATCAGGCTGTCCTCGAAAGCGTTGTACCGCGACGTCTCGTGGCGTCCTTCGTGCACGATCGCGCTGATCCGGCCGGAGCGGTCCGCGCCGATCGCCAAACGCTGACGGCTGGTGGGGCGGTACCCGATGCCGCTGTACATTTGCTTTCGGCTCAGCACCAGCTTGACCGGGCGCCGCAGTTGGCGGGCCGCGTAGGCCGCGAGCAGCTGGTGTGGCCAGGTGGTGCCCGCGCTGCCGAACGCTCCGCCGACGAACGGCGAGATCACCCTGACCTGGTCGGCGGGAATCGCGAAGGCGCCGGCGTAGGTCTGCTGTGCGCCGCTGATGCTCTGCACCTTGTCCCACACGGTCAGCCGGTCGCCGTCCCAGCTGGCCACGGTCGACGGCAACTCCATCGGGTTGTGGTTGTTGCGCTCGATGGAGTACTCCAGGTCGGTCACCACCGCGGCACCCCGCAACGCGTCGTCGGCGTTCCCGCGCGCGTAGTCCTTCGTCCGCTTGGCCTCCACCTGCTTGGCCTCGGGCGCGTCGATGTTGGTCACTTGCGCACCGGGCCGGTACCGCACCTCGACCACCGAGGCCCCGTGCATCGCGGCCTCCAGCGTGGTGGCGACCACGACGGCCACGGGCTGGCCGAAGCAGGACACCTGCCGGATGTCGTAGGGCAGCTTGACGCCGCCGAACTCGGTGAGAACGCGCAACACATCGTGGTCGCGCAGCGCCGGAGCGGGGTCGATGCGCTCGACGCTGCCGCGCGCGACCGTGCTGCATACAAGTGCGGCGTACGCCAGGTTCTTGGTCGGGTTGTCGGCGGCGTAGAGCGCCTTCCCGGTGACCTTGAGCCGACCGTCTATCCGCGTCAGGGGCTGGCCGGAGATCAGGGCCGCCGGCACGGGGCGGGTCACGGCAGCCCCGCCACGGCCGCGAGCTGACGTTCGACCGTCCGCTTGATCAGTTCCACCTTGAATCCGTTCTCCGCCAACGGCCTGGCGTCATCGGCGGCGTGTGTAGCGGCCGAGCGCCACAGATCGGGACCCGCAGGCCGGTTCGTCAGCGCCTGCTCGACGCCGGGCAGCCGCCACGGCACCGTTCCGACGCCGCCGACCGCGACCCGCGCCGTTCGCACGGTGCCCGCTGTGACGTCCATGGCGACGGCAGCCGACGCGAGCGCGAACTCGAAGGACTCACGATCACGCACCTTGAGGTAGCCCGACCGCCGTGACTCGGGCACGACCGGCACCTCGACGGCCGTGATCAGGGCGCCGGGACGCAGATCGTGTTCCTGATCGGGCGTGGTGCCGGGCTGGCGGAAGAATTGCGCGGCCCGAATCGACTTCTCCCCGTCACGGTCCCGGGTGACGACCATCGCGTCGAGCGCAACGAGTGCCACCGCCAGATCGGAGGGATGGGTGGCCACACATGAGTCGCTGGTGCCGAGGATCGCGTGGGTGCGGTTGCGGCCCCCGATCGCCGCGCAGCCGGTGCCGGGTGTGCGGCGGTTGCACGCGGCCGAGACGTCGCGAAAGTACAGGCAACGCGGCCGCTGCATCAAGTTGCCTCCGATCGACGCCATGTTGCGGATCTGGGCCGACGCAGACAGCTCCAGCGCCTGCGCGATCACCGGGAACTGCTGCCGCACACCGGGGTGGGCGGCGAGGTCGGACATCCGCACCAACGCACCGACCCGCAGCTTCGAGGGCTGCAGGTCGATGTCGCGATAGGGCAGGGCGTTGATGTCGACGACGGCGGACGGCCGCTCGACCGTCTCGCGCATCAGGTCGACCAATGTGGTGCCGCCCGCGATGTAGCGGGCGCCGGTGGCGGCCGCCGCCAACGCGGACTCCTCGTCGCGCGCCTTGCTGAACTCGAACGGGAACACGGCCGTCAGACCTTGCGTGCCGCGGTGATGACCGCGTTGACGATGTTGGTGTACGCGCCGCAGCGACAGATGTTGCCGCTCATCCACTCGCGGATCTCGGCGGGCGAGCCGGTGTGGCCTTCGTTGATGCAGCCGACGCCGGAGATGATCTGTCCCGCTGTGCAATATCCGCACTGGAATGCGTCTTCGTCGATGAACGCCTGCTGTAGCGGGTGCAGCCGGCCGTTCTCTTCGAGGCCTTCGATCGTGGTGATCTCCGCGCCGTCGTGCATCACCGCCAGGGTCAGGCACGAGTTGACCCGCTGCCCGTTCACCAGAATCGTGCACGCGCCACACGCGCCCTGGTCGCAGCCCTTCTTGGTGCCGGTCAGACCGGCCCGTTCACGCAACATGTCCAGCAGCGACGTGCGGTTGTCCACGGTGACCCGACGTTGCTCCCCGTTGATCCGCATGTGCACTTCGGACGATGCCGCGGCCTGCTGATTGTCGGTGTCTCCGCACCCGGCGATGAGGGGAGTGGCCGCCACCACCCCACCGACCGCCACGGACGCACCGACGAATGTTCTCCGGTTGATGTCCACCACTGGTCCCAGGGTAGGCATGAACCCTGTGAGCGCCAGCCGGTGAGATCACGCCTCTCCGGTGAAGCCACCGATCCCGCGGTCGGCGGTGGTGTCGGCCCGGGTCATGAACCGATACACCAGGAACCCGATCACCACGGCCGTCAGCGCGGCCAGCAGCAGAAGGGTGGCCAGCGCATTCAGGGCAGGCGTCGGCGCGGCGCGCGCGGTGTTGTAGATCTTCACCGAGACCGGCTCGGTGGAGGCGTTGCCCGACAGGTAGCGCACCAGGACGAAATCGTCGATCACGTCGGCGAAGACGAGCACGGTGCTGGCGAACATCGCGGGCAGCAGCATCGGCATGATGATCCGCCGCAGCGCGCCGAGCGGTGACGCGCCGAGATCCATTGCAGCTTCCTCGTATTGCGGGCCGATGGTGGCCAGCCGGGCCCGCACCAGCACGGCCGGGTAGGACACCTGGAAGGTGACCAGGCCGACGACCTGCGCGGCGGTGCCGAGCTGAATGGGAACGGCCACCGTGGTGATCACGAACAGCAGCGCGACCGCGAGCAGCACCTCGGGCAGCACGAACGAGAGCAGCATCAGGAAGTTCGCCCCGGCGGGGAGTTTGCCCCGCCAGCGGTCGATGCCGATGGCGAACAGGGTTCCGAGCGGGACGGTGATCAACGTCGCGATAACCCCGAGCTTGATGGTCTGCAGCAGCGCGGTGTGCAGGGCATCGTTGTGCCAGACCGACAGCGTCTGGTCGCCCCAGTACCAGCGGAACGAAAAGCCCTGCCACGAGGTGCGGGACCGGCCGTTGTTGAACGAGTACGCCACCGCGATGAGCACCGGCAGCAACGACCACGCCAGATACCCGGCGGTGATGGCGACCAGGAATCGCGGCGGCCGCCACGGGTCGTTCCACCACGCGACCGGGCCCCTCATGTCGACACCTCGTCGCGTCGGGAGGTGACCCGGATGTAGTAGAGCATCGGCAGCAGGGCCGCCAGGAACACCAACATGACGAATGCGCCCGCCTGCCCGGTCTGGCCGGGCGACTGGACACTGTCGTTGATCAGGTTGCCGACCATCGCGGTCTTCGGGGATGCCGAAAGCATGTCGCTGGTGAAGTAGTCGCCGAGCATCGGCAGGCAGGTCAGCAGGACGGCGGCGACAATCGTCGGCCGGCACAGGGGCAGCGTCACCCGCCAAAACGATGAAAACCGGTCGGCGCCAAGATCACGCGACGCTTCGAGCATCGGCTGCGACAGCCGGTCGAGACCCGCATAGAGGGGCAGGATCATGTACGGCACGTATCCGTACACCAGCCCGAGAATCACCACCACGGGCTGCCCGGTCAACCACTTGACGTCGGGAGTGAACAGTCCACCGAAGCTCACCATCTTGTTGAACAGACCGTCGTCCTGCAGGAGATTCACCCAGGCGAACATGCGCATCATGTAGCTGATCCAGAACGGCGCGATCAACAGCGCCAGCAGCAGTCCCTTGCGCTTACCGGAAAGCCGGGCCACGTAGTAGGAGACGGGGAACGCGATCAGCAGACAGAGGGCGCTGGCGGCGAGCACGAAGATGAAGGTGCGAAGGATCGCGGCCCCGAAGACGCCGCTGGTGCCGACGATGTGGGTCAGCACATAGGTGAATTGCGTGGGGTCCCACTGCAGTGGGTTCCACACCGGCACCGGGGTGCGGAAGATCGGATCGACCTGGCCGAATACGATGCACAGCACGACGTACAGCGGAAAGATGAAAAAGGCCGACAGCCAGATGATTCCGGGCGCGGCCAACGCCGACCAGAGCCTGCTGCGGCGCTCGCGGGGCGGCGGTGCCGCCCGCGGTGGTGCGGTGACTACCGGGACCGCCACTGCGCCACCTCCCTGCCCCCGGTCGCTTCGTCCCCTGCCCTGCGGGCGTGGGCCCACCTGCCCGCCGGACCGTCAGGCCCCGCCTCCGGCTTTGAATGCCCGCCAGACATTGTGCCAGGCAGCGTCATTGGCCGGGTCGAGTTCCAGCAGGCGGTAGCCCGCGTCGAAATACTCTGGCCTGACCACCGCGGACTTCAGGTTCGGCGGGATGAATCCGCTGGACACCAGCGAGTCCGGGTTGATGTTGTTCTGCGGCGGCTGGTAGCCGGTCTGCGCGAAGTTCTGCTGGGCCACGTCGGACTCGAGCAGGTGGTTGATGAACAGATGGGACAGCACCGGGTTCTTGCCGCCGCGAAGCATGATCAGAAGGTCGTTGTCCACCAACCCTTTTCCATTCTGCGGGAACCAGTACTGCAGGATCTCGGGGCTCGTTCCCTCCGGCATGTAGCTCAGTGCGCTGTTGATGATGTCGCCAGACCACATCTGGGCCAGCCCCATCTGGCCGGCAGGCAGGTCGCTGTACATCGTGATGGTGACCTTCGGCGAGGTCGCGGCCACCAGGGCGTTGAGCTGATCACCGATCAGCTTGAGGTCGTCGGGGGAAGACGTGTTGACGTCGGTCTTGCCCGCGCGCAGTAGCACCATCGCCATCGCGGTGTGCCAGTCGTCGATCACGGCGGTCTTGTTCTTGTACTGCGGATCCCACAGCGCGTCATAAGGATTGGGCAGCGCCCCGATGTCGGCGGGCACCTGGTCGTTGCGCCATCCGATGCCGGTGGTGTAGATGAAGTTCGGCACCGAGTAGCGCCATTCCTGGTCGTACCAGGGGTTGGTGAAGGTGGGCCACACGTTCTTGATGTTCGGGATGTAGCTGTGGTTCACCGGACGGGCCAGGCCTCCGGAGACCAGTTTGCTGATCTGGTCGTAACTCGGGAAGTAGATGTCGTAATCGACGTTGCCGCCGCGGATCTTCGTGAGCGCTTCGTCGGTGTCGTTGAACGTCGAGATCTGGATCTTGGTCTGGTATTTCTCCTCGAACGACTTGACCGCGTCCGGGCTGAGGTAATCGGCGTAGTTGTACAGCTGCAGGGTGGCGTCCTTCTCCGGCGCCAGGCCGTCGGCGATCGGCTTGTTGTCGTCCGGGATGTCCCACTTGACGGGTTTGTCCGGCGCCGCGATCGTCAGCGTCGGCGCCGACGAAGAGGGGCCCGACTTCGAGCACGCCTGCAGGAACGCGCCAAGCGTCGGCGCAGCGGCAGCGACAAGTGCTGCGCGCGCCAGGAACTCTCGTCGGGTCGGACGTGTTGACATTGGTGCCTCCCCGTTGCTTTCGCGTCTTGTTGCTGGTAGGACTCTCGCATAGACTGAATGCTCAGTCAACCGTTCGCGAGCGGAGGTTTCCCGTGTCTTCGTCGGTGGTTGAAAGCCCTGTGGCCGAGACCGTTGACCAGCTGATTGCCGACCAGGAGACGATATTCCTCCGTCGGCAGCCGCGCAGCACCGAGCTGATCGCGGAGGCGGGTGAGCACCTCGCCGGCGCCGCCACCTCCAACTGGCAGATTGCCGAGCCGCAGGCGGTCTGGATGAGCCACGGCAAGGGTTCGAAGGTCTACGACGTCGACGGCAACGAGTACGTCGACATGCATGGCGGCTACGGCGCCGCGATCGCCGGGCACGCTCATCCGGCGATCGTCACGGCGGTCAGCGACCGGGTCAGGCGGGGAACACATTTCGCGCAGCCGACCGAAGACGCGATCTGGATCGCCGGCGAGCTGTCCCGTCGCTTCGACCTTCCGCTGTGGCGGTTCGCCAATTCCGGCACCGAAGCCACGATGGACGCCGTCCATCTCGCCCGCGCGCTGACCGGACGCGATCTCATCATCAAGGTCGAGGGCTGCTATCACGGCCACCACGACTCGGTGCAGGTCTCGGTGTTGCCCGAGGCCGACGAGGTCGGGCCGCGTGACGCGCCGAACCCGGTGCCGGGCAACACCGGCATCCCCGCCGCGATCCGCGATCTCGTCATCGTCGTGCCGTTCAACGACGCCGGCGCGGTGGCGAGGGCGCTGGCCGAGTACCGCGGGCAGGTCGCGGCGATGATCCTCGAACCGGTGATGATGAACGCGGGCATCATCGCGCCCGAGGACGGATACCTGGAAGTCATCCGCGATCTGGCGCACGGTGAAGGTGCACTGCTGATCTATGACGAGGTGAAGACCGGATTCACCACCGGCCCGGGCGGAATCACCGGCCGCAGCGGCGTGGTGCCCGACATGGTGTGCCTGGCCAAGGCTCTCGGCGGCGGTATCGCGGTCGCCGCGATCGGCGGAACCACCACCGTGATGTCGGCGATCGCCGACGGCCGCTACGAGCAGGTGGGCACCTTCAACGGCAACCCGCTGGCGATGGCCGCCACCAGGGCCACCCTCACCGAGGTGCTCACGCCGGAGTCGTACGCGCACCTCGACGAGCTGGCGACCCGGCTGCGTACCGCACTGGAGGCGACCATCACGCGGCACGGCTTCGGATGGCACGTTGTCACCGCGGGGGCAAAGGGATGCGTCACCTTCCGGAGCGAACCCGTACGGGAATTTCGTGACTTCCTGAAGATCGATGCCAGACTCGGCCATTTGCACTGGCTCATGCAGCACAATGGCGGAGTATTTCTCCCGCCGTGGGGGAAGGTGGAGCAATGGCTGTTGTCGGTTCAGCACAACTCGGACGATGTCGACCGGTTCGCCACCAACTTCGCGCGTTTCGCGGAGGCTCTGTCGCGGCTCCCCGCGGAGCCGGCGAGCTGAACGGCAAATTCCCGTGAAGGGCGGCGCGATCCGGCTCCAGCGGCTGGTCAAGTCGTTCGCCGGGGTGCCCGCCGTCACGGGTATCGACCTGGATATCCCCGCCGGCCAGTTCTATTCGCTGTTGGGTGCGTCCGGCTGCGGCAAGACGACGACCCTGCGGATGATCGCCGGGTTCGAAAAGCCGGATTCCGGCCGCATCGAACTCGACGGCCAGGATGTCGCGGGCGAGCCGCCGCACAAGCGTCCGGTGAACACCGTCTTCCAGACCTATGCGCTGTTTCCGTTCATGACGGTGTGGGACAACGTGGCGTTCGGGCTCAGGTATCAGAAGGCATCCCGCGGGGAGACCAAGCGCCGCGTCGACGAGGCACTGGACCTGGTCCGCATGACCGACTTCGCAAAACGGCGCCCGGCGCAGCTGTCCGGGGGCCAGCAGCAACGCGTCGCGCTGGCACGGGCGTTGGTGCTGCGCCCGCGGGTGCTCCTACTCGACGAGCCGCTGGGCGCACTGGACGCGAAACTGCGCAAACAACTTCAGCTCGAACTGCGCGCGGTACAACGCGAGGTGGGCATCACGTTCGTCTACGTGACCCATGACCAAGAGGAAGCGCTCACCATGAGCGACCAGATCGCCGTGCTGGCCGAGGGCCGGGTGGAGCAGGTGGGGCCGCCGCAGGAGATCTACTCGGCTCCGGCCACCACCTTCGTCGCCGGATTCCTCGGTGCTGCCAACATCTTCGACGCTGATGTGCTCGAGGCCGGTGGTGGGTCGGCCACCTGCTCGGCGCTGGCTACGCGCCTCGGCGCGGCCGTCGACGACTCACCGCAGAAAGGCGCTGCCGCGGCGATCGTGATCCGGCCGGAGCGCATCACGCTGCAGAATCCCGGCGAGCCGGTCGGGCCTGGGCGCAACGTCATCACGGGAGTCGTCTCCGAAGTGGTTTATCTGGGCCACTGCACCCAGGTCCACGTGGACGTCGGCGCGCCCGCGGCTCTGATCGTCGAGGTGCCCAACCATGCCGGGCCCGGTTCGGTGTCCCATGCCCCTGGCGCGACGGTCAACTGTGTCTGCACGCACGATGCGGTGCGGGTACTCCAGCGCAGTTCCGCGGTGCCCATCGCCGATCCGGTGGCCGAACCACTCGGCGTGCTCAGCCCTTCTTGAGCGACTTGGCCTTACCGTTGACCTTCTTCTTGGCAGGCGGCAGGTTCAGCTCACGCTCGGCGAACCCCATGGCGATCTCGTAGGCCAGATCGGAGTCCACCTCGGGGTCTTCGAGCGCAACCTGAATGGACAGACCGTCGAGGAGGGCGGAGAACTCCAACGCGAACATGCGGGCGTTGACCTTGATGTCGAGTTCGTCGGACGCTTCCGCGGACTTGATGGCGTCGACGATCATCCTGCGCCAGCGCGAATCGAGTTCCGCCCGGCCCGCCTTGATCTCGTCGTGCCGGAACGCCTGTGCCCACAGGTCGAACCAGAGTCCCCATGCGCCGGGGATCTCTTCGTTGACCTCCGGCACGCAGGTCCACTTGGTGAGCAGCGACAGCCGTTCCCGCAGCGAGGACACCTCGCCCAGCATCTGCTCGGCCGCTTCGTAGAAGGACTCCTCCGAATAGCGCAGCGCGTCGACCAACAGGCGGTCACGGGTGCCGAAGTAGTAGATGACGAGAGCCGAGCTGACTCCGGCCCGCTTGGCGACGTCGGCGATGCGGGTGTCGCCGAATCCCCGCTCGCAGATCAGCTCTGCTGCGGCGCGGAGCATTTCGACCCGACGTGCCTCATTCTGTTCGGTTGCCGGTGCCGGTTCTGCCATGGTCTCGCTCGCCCCTCCGAGTGCCGCGTTGCCCCTTGTCTGAAGCGTAACACTTGATTAGATTGAACAGTCAGTCAGGATCGCGCACATGGCGCGGACGAAAGTGGGTCTTCGATGTCGAACGGTAACCACACCGGCGGGAACAACTACGACGCGATCGTGGTCGGCGGTGGCCACAACGGATTGGTCTCGGCGGCCTATCTCGCGCGCTCAGGGGCACGAACGCTGGTGCTGGAATCGCGCAACTCGCTCGGGGGTGCGGCCACCACGGAAGCCCCGTGGGAGAACGCGCCGCACCTGCGGGTGACCCGACTGTCCTATGTGATGAGCCTCATGCCACCCACCATCGTGCGGGACCTTCAACTGGAGCGGCACGGCTATAAGGTGCACCCGATGGGCCCCTCCTATCAGGCGTTTCCCGAGGGCGGGTCGCTGATCATCTACGAAGACGACCCCCAGCGGACCCACGAGCAACTCGCAAAGTTCTCGAAAAAGGACGCGGACGCCCTGCCGAAGTACAACGAGTGGATCGAGGGCATCGCGGCGGTGATGGGCCCGCTGCTCACCCAGGTGCCCCCGAACATCGGGTCGAAGCGACCGTCGGATCTGCTGGACCTGGCGAAGCTGGCCTGGGGTCAGCGCGGCATCACGCCGCGCCTCACCGCCGACGTGACCCGGCTGCTGACGATGAGCATCGCGGACCTGCTCGACGACTGGTTCGAGTCACCACAGGTCAAAGGCCTGATGGCCGTCAACGGCATCATCGGTACCTGGGCCGGCCCGTACGAACCCGGTACCGCGTACGTCATGGCCCACCATTCGATCGGCGACGTCGGCGACGGTCAACTCGGCAGCTGGGGCTACCCCGAGGGCGGCATGGGCGGCGTATCGGAGGCCATCGCGCGATCGGCGCGGAGCTTCGGCGCCGAGATCCGTACCAACGCCAGGGTTTCCCGGGTGCTGACGCGTGGCGGGCAGGTCCGCGGTGTGGTGCTCGACAACGGTGACGAGATCACGGCACCCGCTGTGGTCACCACGTTGCACCCGAAGATCGCCTTCCTCGACCACCTTTCGCGGAACGAACTGCCCGAAGAGTTCGTCGGCGACATCGAGCACTGGAAGACCCGCAGCGGCGTGGTCAAGATCAACATCGCGCTGGCCGAGCTGCCCAGTTTCACCGCGGACCCGAGCTCGGGGATGGCCGAGCACCTCACCGGCTCGATCGAGATGGCGCCGACGATGGACTACATCGAGGCCGCCTTCCAGGACGCCCGCGTCGGCCAGCCGGCGCTGCTGCCGTTCAGCGACGGTGTCATCCCCACCACATTGGACAAGACACTCAATCCCGATGGCACGCACATCATGTCGCTGTTCACCCAATGGGTGCCCGCCGAATGGGCGAACGAGCCGCACGCCGAGGAACTCGACGCGTACGCCGACCGGGTGATCGACACCTACGATCAGGTCGCCCCCGGGTTCAAGGCGTCGATCACCCATCGTGATGTCGTGGGCCCGCATGAGATGGAGCGGGAATACGGCTTGATCGGCGGCAACATCTTCCACGGTGAGCTGTCCCTAGAGCAGCTGTTCCACATGCGCCCGGCACCCGGCTTCGCCGACTACCGCACACCGATCGCCGGTCTGTACAACGGCAGTTCGGCCACGCACGCCGGCGGAGGCGTGTGCGGGATCCCCGGCTGGCAGGCGGCCCGCGCGGCGCTCACCGACAAGAAACGGAGTCGGCGGTTCCGCCGTTCGCGATGAACCAGTCGCGGCGGGCGGCGGTCGCCGCGATGCTCGGTGCGCGATCGATGGCCCTGGTGGGGGCCAGTCCACGGCCCGGTAGCTTCGGCGCCCGGATGGTCCTGGAGGCCCAACGCGGTTCCGCGCGCGTACATCTGGTGAATCCACGGTACGACCGCATCGGCGAGCTGCCCTGTAAGCCGTCGCTGGCGGACCTCGACGAGGCCGTCGATGTCGTCCTGCTCGGGGTGCCGGATGTGGCGTTGGTGGAGCAGCTGGAGGCCGCCGCACTGACGGGCGCGCGCTCGGCGGTGTTGTTCGGTTCCGCGCACCGCATCCGCGGGGAGATCACCGCGACGGCGGCGGGTGCGGGGATGGCACTGTGCGGGGCCGGTTGCATGGGCTTTGTGAACAACGCGCTCGGCGTGCGGGCGCTGGGCTACCAGGAGCCCGATCCATTGCCTGCCGGTGGAGTCAGCCTCGTCACCCACTCCGGTTCGGCGTTCTCGACGCTGCTGCGGGCAAGGCGCGGCTTCGGCTTCCGGCTCGCGGTGTCCTCGGGTCAGGAACTCGTCACCGACACCGCCGACTATGTGGAGTATGCGCTCGACGATCCCGAGACCCGGATCATCGCGCTGTTGATGGAGACACCGCGCTCGGTCCCGAGGCTGCGTCAGGCACTGCTGCGAGCCGCCGGCCAGAACGTGCCGGTGGTGATCCTCACCGTCGGCGGCTCACCACACGGCCGATCCATGGTGACCGCACACTCGGGTGCGCTCGCCGGTGAGCATGCCGCATGGCGGGCGTTCTGCGACGGCACCGGCGCCGTCCGGGTGAGCGACCTCGCCGAGCTCGCCGACACCGTCGAGCTGTTCTCCGCGGGACGGCGGTGTAGCGCCGGCGGCATTGCGACAGTGCATGATTCGGGTGCCGAACGCGCGCTGGTGACCGATCTGGCGCACGAACTGGATGTCGAGTTCGCCGATCTGGCCGACGCCACACTGAGTACTGTCGGCGCGCTACTGGACGACGGTCTGGCGCCCACCAATCCGCTGGATGTGTGGGGTACGGGCACGGACACCCGCAACCTGTTCGGCGCGTGCCTGCGGGCGATGGCCGACGATCCGTCGGTCGGCGTCACCGCGCTCGCGGTCGACCTGGTCACCGAGTATGACGGCGACACCGCCTACGCCGATGCGATGCTGGACGTCGCCTCGGCCACCGACGCGCCGTTGGCGATCCTGGCATCGGTGCCGTCGGCGATCGACCGGCCCACCGCAGCACGGCTGCGTGACAATGGGATTCCGGTATTGGAGGGATTCCGCAGCGGGCTGGCGGCGCTGGGGCATCTGGCCTGCTGGCCGCGCCCGGTGGACGCCGGCCCGGTGGCGGTACGGCACGACAGGCGGGAGCGGTGGGGCGGCCATGCGATCGGCGATGTGCCTGCCTTCGAGTTGCTGGCGGACTATGGGGTGCCGGTCGTCGAATCGCGGGCCGCGACGTCGGCCGACGATGCGCTCGCTGTGGCCGACGCCCTTGGCTATCCGGTGGTCCTGAAAACGGCTGGTGTTCTTCACAAGAGCGACGTCGGCGGCGTGGTGCTGGGCTTGACCGACGCCGATGCGCTGCGCACCGCCTACTCCGATCTGGCGCGGCGGCTGGGACCTGCGGTGGACATCCAGCCGATGGCCGCGGACGGCGTCGAGGTCTCCGTCGGCTTCGTGCGTGACGAGGCCTTCGGCCCGCTGGTGGTCGTCGCCGCCGGCGGAACACTGGTGGAACTTCTTGCCGACCGGGCGGTGGCATGCCCGCCGGTGTCGCGTGTCATGGCGCGACGGTTGATCGACGATCTGCGGATCCGGCCGATGCTGTCCGGCTGGCGCGGTGCCGCCGCGGTGGACGTCGAGGCCTTGGTGGATGTGGTATTGCGGTTCTCGGACATGGCGATCGAGCTCGGCGACGTGCTGGATGCGGTGGAGGCCAATCCGGTGATCGCCTCATCCCGTGGTGTCGTCGCGGTCGACGCCTTGCTGATAGTGCGCGGCGGGATCGGCGAGTAAAGCTGGACCACCGGCGATCCAGCGGCTATGGACGTGACATCGGTCACGCTATATGTTGTCCGAAACAACAAATCTCTGAGTCCGGCAAGAAAAAGGCGGAGGCGATCTCTATGAAGCGACTGAGCGGTCTGGTGTGCGCCGTGGTCATCGGAGCGGGTCTGTCCCTCACGGCGTGCGGCGGCAGCGGCGGCGGGGGAGGAGGCGACCAGGCCCAGACGGGCAAGGTCGGCGTGATCCTGCCGGACACCAAGTCGTCGGTCCGGTGGGAGACCAAAGACCGCCCGGCTCTCGAGGCCGCCTTCAAGGCCGCCGGCGTGCCGTACACGATCCAGAACGCCGAGGGATCCGCCGACACCATGGCGACGATTGCCGACGCCATGATTGCCGACGGAGTCACCGTGCTCGCGATCGTCAACCTCGATTCCGACAGCGGCGCGGCCATCCAACAGAAGGCGGCCGGCCAAGGGGTCAAGACCATCGACTACGACCGGCTCACGCTCGGCGGATCGGCCGACGCCTATGTATCGTTCGACAACACCAAGGTGGGCGAGCTACAAGGGCAGGGGCTGGTGGACTGCCTGGCCGGCAAGCCGTCGAATGTGGTGTTCCTCAACGGTTCCCCCACCGATAACAACGCCACCCTGTTCACCGGCGGTGCGCACTCGGTGGTCGACAAGACGCCCACGATGAAAATCGTCGGCGAGCAGGCGGTGCCCGACTGGGACAACGACAAGGCTGTCACCATCTTCGAACAGATGTACACCGCTGCGGACGGGAAGATCGACGGCGTCTATGCCGCCAATGACGGCCTTGCCGGATCCGTGATCTCCATTCTGGAGAAGAACGGCCGGGCCGGTCAGGTGCCCGTTACCGGGCAGGACGCCACTGTCGAGGGGCTGCAGAACATCCTCGCCGGCACGCAATGTATGTCCGTGTACAAGTCCGCCAAGGAGGAAGCCGGCGCGCTCGCCGACGCCGCGATCGCGCTCGCCAAGGGGGAGCAGCCCAAGACCAACAGCACCTCTCGCGACGACAAGGGCAATCGGGACGTGCCCTCGGTGTTGCTGACCCCCAAGTCGATCACCAAGGACACCGTCGACGTGGTGTTCAGTGATGGCGGCCAGTCCAAAGAAGAGGTGTGCGCCGGGCAGTTCGCCCCGATGTGCACGGCCGCGGGGCTGTGACCCATGACGTCAACGGCCCAGCCCATCCTCGAACTGCGCGGCGTGAACAAGAGTTTCGGGGTCGTGCACGTGTTGCACGACGTCGACTTTCAGGTGTATCCGGGTGAAGTCACCGCATTGGTCGGCGACAACGGTGCGGGCAAGTCGACTCTGGTCAAAGCGATCGCCGGGATTCATCCGATCGACAGCGGCACATACACATTCGAGGGCAAGACCGTCTCGGTGCACGGACCCAATGATGCCGCGGCCCTGGGCATCGAGGTCGTCTATCAGGATCTGGCGCTGTGCGACAACCTGGACATCGTCTCGAACATGTTCCTCGGCCGGGAGGTGAGGCGACGCGGTGTGCTCGACGAGGCCACGATGGAATCCCTTGCCCGCGAGGCGCTTACGTCCCTGTCGGTGCGCACGGTGAAGTCCGTGCGGCAGATGGTGTCCAGCCTGTCCGGCGGTCAGCGCCAGACGGTGGCCATCGCCAAGTCGGTGCTGTGGAAGTCCAAGGTCGTCCTGCTCGACGAGCCGACGGCCGCACTCGGCGTCGCGCAGACCCGTCAGGTGATCGACCTGGTCCGGCGGCTGGCCGATCAGGGTGTCGGCGTCGTGCTGATCAGCCACAACATGGTCGACGTATTCGACGTCGCCGACCGCGTCTGCGCGCTGTACCTCGGCCGGGTTGCCGCAGAAGTCAAGGCGGCCGACGTCACTCACAGCCAGGTCGTCGAGTTGATCACCGCGGGCCGCTCGGGCGGCCTGGGCCTGGCGCCGGCCGATGCCGCGCAGTCGACATGAGGGAATCGGAAATGACAGCTGTCAGCCCGAAGTTCAACGGCCAGCGCGCCGATGCGGATTTCGCCGCGGACAACCGTTCCGATGACACGTTCCTCGACGCCGCGCGTTCCTACCTGCAGCGGGTGCGTGGCGGGGACATGGGTGCGCTGCCGGCGATCCTCGGTCTCGTGGTGCTGTTCGTGGTGTTCGGGCTCGCCAATGATCGGTTCATGTCAGCGCTGAATCTGGCCAATCTCGTCACCCAGGCCGGCTCGATCTGTGTGTTGGCACTGGGGTTGGTATTCGTCCTGCTGCTCGGCGATATCGACTTGTCGGCCGGGGTGGCCGGCGGGGTCTCGGCGTGCGCGACGGCGCTCACGATCGTCGACTACGGCTGGCCGTGGTGGGCCGCGGTGGCCGCGGGCGTGTTGTGCGGAGCGCTCATCGGCGTGGCCATCGGCATGTTGCGCGCCAAGCTGGGCATCCCGTCGTTTGTGGTGACGCTGGCGTTCTTCCTCGGGCTGCAGGGCGTCACGCTCAAGCTCATCGGCGAAGGCGGCTCGGTGCGAGTGGACGATCCGGTCATCCGGGGCATCACCATCGACAACCTGTCCGTCACGACGGGTTGGATCTGCGCGCTGCTGATCGTCGCGGGCATCGCCGGTCTGGAGTCCTACCGGCACCGCCGAAAGGTCGTGCTCGGATTGCATCACGCCCCGCTGGGTGTGGTGGCCGCACGCATCGTCGGGGTCGCGGTGGTGACACTCGGCGTCACATATGTGATGAACCTCAATCGGAGCGTCAATCCGCGTATCGAGATCCGCGGCGTGCCTTACGTTCTGCCGATTGTGGCGGTGCTGTTGATCGTGCTGACGCTGGTGTTGACCCGGACGTCCTACGGGCGGCACGTCTACGCGGTTGGTGGCAACCCGGAGGCGGCGCGGCGAGCGGGCATCAACGTCAGCCGAATCCGGATGTCGGTGTTCGTCGTGTGCTCCTCGCTGGCCGCGCTGAGCGGAATCATCGCGGCCTCGTACGGCGGCAAGGTATCCGCATCGTCGGGAGCCGGCAACGTGCTGCTGTACGCAGTGGGTGCGGCCGTGATCGGAGGCACCAGCCTGTTCGGCGGCAAGGGCCGCGCGGTCGACGCGGTCATCGGCGGAGTGGTGGTGGCGACGATTGCGAACGGGCTTGGGCTACTGAACCAGTCGTCGTACATCAACTTTCTGGTCACCGGCGGTGTGCTGCTCCTCGCGGCGAGCGTCGACGCGATCTCCCGCAGGCGCCGGTCGGCGACGGGCCTGGGCTGAGTGCACACGTCAGGTGCGGGCGTCGGAACCAATCAGGAGAACGTGCGACGGCACAACCTGAGCACGCTGCTGCGACACCTTCATCTCGAGGGTCCGTCGTCGCGGTCGTCACTGACGACGTTGATGGGTCTGAATCGCAGCACGATCGCCGACCTCGTCTCCGAGGTCGAATTGCTGGGGCTGGCCGAACAACAGGTCCCGAACGCCCGCGGTCATCCGGCGGCGGGCAGGCCGTCGGTCGGCGTCACCGCCACCGACCACGCGTACGTGCTTGCGGTGGATGTGCGGGTGTCAGGATTGGCGGTGGCCCGGGTCGGCCTCGGCGGGCGGGTGCTGTCCGTGGCTACCGGCCCGTCGCCGAAGGGACATCACCCGCAGGCCACCGTGGACGCGATCGCCGACCTGGTCGGGATGGTGGTGCGCGACGGCGACCCCGAATCGGTGTTGGTCGGGATCGGGGTCAGTGTGCCCGGCATAGCCGCACAGGACAGCGGAATCGTCCGGCTTGCACCAAATCTCGAATGGCGTGACGTTCCTTTCGCGGCGATGCTGACGATCCGGCTCGGCACACCGCTCGACGCGGTTCTGGGTAACGAAGCCGACCACGGCGCGCTCGCGGAACACCTGCGCGGCGTGGGCCGCGACGTCGACGACCTAGTCTACGTTTCAGGAGAGGTCGGCGTCGGCGCCGGACTGATTGCGGGCGGCACACCTGTCAACGGGGCGGCTGGCTTCGCAGGCGAGGTCGGGCACCTCCCGTTCGGTGACGGTGTCCGGCAATGTCATTGCGGGGCAACGGGATGCTGGGAGACCGAGATCGGCGCGGCAGCGATGGCGGAGGCGGTCGGCTGCCCACCCGACCGCTTGACCGATCTCGGCGGCTACCTCGACAGGTTGGACTCGGCGCCCGCCGAACTGGCGACGATCGGCCGTCACCTCGGGCGTGGGCTTGCCGGGTTGGCGAATCTGCTCAATCCCGAGATCATCGTGCTGGGCGGCTATCTGCGTTCCCTGTACCGCTGGGTCGAGGACGACATCCACGCCGAGATGGCTTCGCGCGCGCTGCAGATTCCGGGCCTGCTGCCGCGCATCGTGTTGCCCAGGCTGGGCGACGAGTCGGTACTCGTCGGTGCTTCTGAGGTCGCCTTCCGGAAATTGCTCGACGATCCGGTCGGCGCACTGACGTTGGCACAGCCCACGCGGTTGCTTCAAAAGATCGAATAGACCTTACGCACGGTCTCGTGGATGTCCCAGGTGCCCTTCCAGCCCACCGGGAACACTGCGATATCGCCGGTGCCGACTTCGGCGGGCTGGCCCCCGTCGGGTGTCACGGTCATCCGGCCCGACAGCAGGTAGATCACCTCGTTCTGTTCCTGAACCCAGTACGACGGGCCGGGTGTGCACTGCCAGATCCCGGCGGACTTGTCACCGTCCACCCACATCTCGATGCCGTGGGTCGCCATCGGACCGCCGGTCGCCTCTTCCAGCGGCCCCCAGTCCTCCAGTTCCGCATCGGCGGCGCCGGCCAGGATGGAGGTGATCACGGCTTGGGTCATCGGGAGATCCTTTCGACGGCAACGCGCTCGGGGAAGGGCAGGGAGATCGGCTCGGGCGCCACCCGGCTGTTGCCGTCGGCATCGAAGCGGTCGAGACCGAGGTCGGTCAGGTCGAGCCAGTCACACCCGCCCGTCGTCGTCAGGTCCGCGGCCACCTGGGCGACCGCAGGTCCCCACATCATGCCGTGGCCGGCGGGACTGGCCACCACCGCGCCGTCGACGGGCCCGTCGTCGGTGAGCAGTGGCCCGAGGATGGGCAGGTGATCCGGGGTGTAGTCGATGGTTGCCGCCCAGGCCCGCTTGAGGCCCAGGCCGGCAACCGCGGGGAAGAGCTCTTCGATCCGGTCACGTGCCTTGCGGTAATACACCGTGTCGAAGTCGGTGGCGACCCCCGGCGGCTCGGCGGGATTGCTCATACCCCACAGCACTCCGCCGGATTCACCGGGCCGCCAATAGATTCCGGAGGTCACGTCGAAGACCATCGGCAGCCGGTTGATGTCGAGATCGCGCAGCGGTGCGGTGACCACGACCTGGTGGCGGGTGCCCCCCGCGGGAATCCGCGCCCCCGCAGTCGCGCCGACGTCGGCCAGCTGTGGGCCGCCGGTCAGCACGACGTGCCCGGTGTCGATCGGGCCGTCCGAGGTGTCGACGCCGACGACACGACCACCCGTGACCCGAAGGCCCGTGAAGGCGCAGTGTTCCCGGACGTCGACCCCGGATACGGCGAGCGCGGCGGTGTAGGCCAGCACGTTGCGCGGCGCGTCGATGTAGCCGTCACCGGCGGCATAGGAGGCGCCGAGCGTCACGCCGGGCGCCAGGCCGGTGCCTCGGGCGTCGAGATCGGCTCCCGACAGCCACTCCACCTCCAGGCCGAGCGTGCGTTGCAATGCGATCCGGTGGTGCGCCTGCGCCACCTCGGTGTCATTGAAACACGGCATCAGATATCCCTGCGCCACGAATCCGCAATCGAGCGGGAAGCGCTCTCCGCTCGATTGGTAGAACTCCTGGCTGCGCAGCCCCAACCGGATGGCGGTCTCCGTGCCGCCCTGGGCGCGGACCATGCCGGCGGCCCGGCTGCTGGCGCCGTCGCCCAGCGTTCTTGCTTCGAGTAGCACGACAATTCGGACGCCGCTCTCGGCGAGCAGCACGGCCGTCCACGCACCGACCGTTCCACCGCCGACCACCACGACATCCGCGCTGCGGAGACTGGTCATACTAAGGAACGCTGGCATAGACTGAACGCTCAGTCAAGAGGGAGGTGGCCGCTTGTACGGTCTGACGGACGAGGATCGACGGATCCGGGCTACGGCCCGCGCATTCGTCGAGACGCTGATGCCGTACGAGGTGGAGGCGGAGCTGGCCGGCGGGTGGCTGCCGAAGGAGCTGACCGCCGAGCATCAGGCTCGCGCAATCGAATTGGGCCTGTACGCCACCAACATGCCCACCTCGGTGGGCGGTCCGGGTTGCACGGCGTTGCAGCAGGTGCTGGTGCAGGAGCAGTGCGGACGGGTGACCAACGGGCTGGCCTGGGTGATGGCGACACCGCCGCAGTGGTGGGCCGAGGTGGCCTCCGAGTACCAACTGCAGCGGTGGTTGCAGCCGGCGGTGCGGGGTGAGAAGCACGAGGCCTACGCGATCACTGAGGAGTTCGCCGGCTCCGATGTGTCGGCACTGGCGGCCACCGCGCGGCGGGTCGGTGACGAGTATGTGGTCAACGGCGTCAAGTGGCATGTCACGTCGTTCAACCTGGCCGACTACCTCTTCGTCGAGGCCGTGCTGTCCGACGGTGAGCACGCGGGCGATCACGTGCTGCTGGTGCTGGACCTGCCGTGGCCCGGCGTGGAAGTCGTTCGCACCCCGCAGTATTCGCATCACATTGCCGACGAGCATCCGATCGTGTCGTTCACCGATGTGCGGGTGCCCGCAGCCCATCTCGTCGGGGTAGAGGGCGGTCCGATGACCTTCACCCAGGACTGGTTCCGGTTCGAACGGATGATGGTCGCCGCCAGGTGCGTGGGTGCGGCGCAGCGCCTGCTCGACGAGATGACGGCGTTCGCGCAGACCAGAGTGGTCGACGGCCGGCCGCTCGGCGAGCACCAGCTGGTGGCGGCCATGCTGGCCGACAGTGCCACCGAGCTGTTCGCCGCCAGAACCATGCTGTACGAGGCGGCCCGGTCCATCGATGCCGGCCGCGACCGCAAGACCCTGCACGGGCAGGCGTCGATGGCCAAGCTGTACTGCTCGGAGATGGCGGGACGAGTCGCCGACCGCGCGGTTCAGGTGTTCGGTGGCCGCGGCTACATGCGGGAGAACGTCGCGGAACGGATGTTCCGCGAGCTTCGGGTGGAACGCATCTGGGAGGGCGCCAGCGAGATCCAGCGGATCATCGTGGGACGACAGCTGATGACGCGCGGTCCGTCGGCGTTGCTCGATCCCGCCTGAGTCCCAGCAGTCGCATGCCGTGGTACACCACCAGGGCTGCGATTGCTCCGAGCGCGATGCCGGTGAACGTCAGATTACCTGCCTGCCAGGTGAAGTCGGCGATACCGATGATCAGCGGGATGGCAGCGGTCATCTGGTTCAGCGGCTTGCCGAAGTCGACGTGGTTCGTCAGCCAGATGCGCACGCCGAGCACACCGACCAGACCGTAGAGAACGACCGTTGCACCGCCGAGCACGCCGGGCGGAATGGCCGAGATCGTGGCTCCGACCTTCGGACACAGTGACAGGACGATGGCCACGGCGGCGGCCACCCAGTACGCCGCTGTCGAGTAGACCCGGGTCGCCGCCATCACGCCGATGTTCTCGGCGTACGTGGTGGTCGCGGTGCCGCCACCGAAACCGGCCAGCGTGGTGGCCACCCCGTCGGCGGCGAGCGCGCGGCCGATCAGCGGGTCGACGTCGGTGTCGGTCATCTGCCCGACCGACTTCACATGCCCGATGTTCTCGGCGATCAGCGCGATCACCGCGGGCAGGAACATTGGCAGCACCGCGGGCGTGAACGTCGGGGTCTGGAATTCCGGCAGGCCGATCCAGGAAGCCGCGGCGATGCTCGACGTGTCGACATCGCCGAGGACCAGCGCCAGCAGATAACCGGCGACGACGGCCAGGAAGATCGCCAGGCGGCCGATGATGCCCCGGAAGAACGCGAGCGCCCCGACCAGCAACACCAACGTGACCAGGCCGACGAGCGGGCCCTTCTCGAAATTCGCCTTGGCGGCCGGCGCGAGGTTGAACCCGATCAGGGCGACGATCGCGCCCGTCACCACCGGGGGCAGCGTGGCGTCCAGCCAGCGCGTGCCGACAAGGTGCACGATCGCGCCGATGATGATCAGCACGACCCCCACGGCCACCAAACCGCCCAGCGCGCTTCCGGTTTCGTGCGCGGCCGTGGCCGCGGTCACCGGCGCGATCACCGAAAAGCTCGACCCCAGGTAACTCGGCAGCCGGTTGCCGGTGATCAGCAGGAACAGCACCGTGCCGACGCCGGAGAACAACAGCGTGGTGGCGGGCGGGAATCCGGTGAGCACCGGCACCAGGAAGGTGGCACCGAACATTGCCACCACGTGCTGGGCGCCGATGCCGAGGGTGCGGGGCCAGCTCAGGCGTTCGTCGGGGGCGACGACGAAGTCACTGTCGGACCTCGACTCGACGGGTTTCCATGTCAGAGGGATCACGGGAGCTCATTCTGCTGGCTCCCGCCCCGATCCCGTCAGTGAATGTGGCTGCCGCCGTTGATGTCGATGGTGGTGCCCGTCAGGTAACTGGCATCGTCGCTCGACAGGAAGGTGATGACCGCGGCGACCTCGTCGGTGGTCGCGGTACGCCCGACCGGAATGTCGGCGGCGAGCTTGGCTTCCTGCTCGTCGGTGGAGCCGACGCGGATGTTGGTGTCGACCGCGCCCGGGGTGACGGCGTTGACCGTGACCCCCGTACCGCCGATCTCGCGGGCCAGGGCCTTGGTGAAGCCCAGGATCGCGGCCTTGGCCGACGAATACGGAACCTTGCCGAACACACCGCCGCCGCGCTGCGCGGACACCGACGACATGTTGACGATGCGGCCCCATCCGTTTTCGATCATCGCCGGCAGGAACGCCTTCGTGACGAGGTAGGTCCCGGTGGCGTTGACCGCCATCACGGTGTTCCACAGTTCCAGCGTGGTTTCGAGGAACGGGACAGGGGAGGTGATTCCGGCGATGTTGGCCACGGCGCCCACGGGTGGCAGCGCACCCGACCGCACCTCGGCGGCGACCGCGGCTTCTGCGGCGGCCACCGACTCCTCCGATGTCACGTCGACGGCGTGACCGAATGCCGGAACGGCGAAACGGTTACCGATCTCTGCGGCCACCTTCGCCGACTTCTCACCGTCGAGATCAAGGACGACTACCGCCCAGCCCTCGCCGGCATACCGGTGGGCGACGGCCATGCCGATGCCGCGGTCTGAGGTTGCACCGGTGACCACCGCGGTGCGTTGTGTATTGGACATCGATCTTCTCCTGTTAGATGAGTTCGGAAATCAGTTGAGCGGCTTGGGCGGTGGCCCTCGGCCGCTGGTCGTCGGTGATGTCGCGGGTTTCCAGCTCCAGCGCGAAGTGGCCGGTATAACCCGCATCGGCCAACGTCTTGAGCCCGCCGGCGAAGTCGACCTCACCATTGCCGACGGACAGGTTGATGTTGCCCGGCACCGCGTCGCGGATGTGGACATGTGAGATCCGGGCGGCGAAGCGCTCGACGAACTCCTGCGGATCGCCGCCGGATGCCACGACGTGGCTGAAGTCCATGACGATGCGCACCGCACTGTCGGCCAGTCGGGTGGTGAGTTGTTGTGCGCGTTCGAGGCTGCAGCACAGCCGGTAGAAGTGCAGGGATTCGGTCCAGATCTCGACACCGTAGTGCTCGGCACGATCCGCGGCGCGGATCAGTTCACCGGCCACCCGGTCCAGGTCGGCATCCATCGAGGTCACCGGTTGGTGGTCCAGCGCGCCGCACGGCAGCACCAGGGCACGGGCGTCGGTCGCCGCGGCGAGGGTGAGCAGCAGGTCCAGATGGCTGTCACGACCGGCGCGCGCGACCGCGTCGAGCGGCTTGTTGAGATCGCCGATGTCGCCGTTGACGGAGCGCACCCGCAGCCCTGAGTCCGTCAACGTGCGCGCGACGGCCTCGACGGCCGGTCCGTCGAGTTCGTAGGGGACGTGGTCGCAGACTCCCGGCAGCGCACCGAGGTCGATCTCGGCGAATCCGATCGCCCGAATCGAGGTCAACGCTTCCTCGAGTCCGAGGTACCGGAAGCTGATGGTCGAGCAGCCCAGCCGGCTGTGAATCATTTGCCACGTCCTTGGTCCACGGTTGTGATGACCACCACAATAGTTCAGTCGACTGTCAACAGTCAACCGGCAACAAAAATGTCTGTTGACTGTTGACACCAGCGTATGCGCGGAGTCACACTGGGTGACGTAACGCACTGTCGACTGTCAACAGTGATTTCCGTCTAGCCCTTCACTTGGGCTTTTGAAAGGATCAGCTCATGAGCGACGCCGCTCTATCCATGCGGGGGCCGGTACTCGGCACCAAAGACGCCAAGAAGGTCGCCATCGGCTCAGGCGTCGGCGCGGTCATCGAGACCTACGACTTCATCGGGTTCGGCACCGCCGCCGCCCTCTACTTCGGCCACGCGTTCTTCCCCGGCGCCAGCCCGATAGCGGGCACGCTGGCCTCGTTCGCCACCCTCGGCGTCGGATTCGCCGCACGTCCGCTCGGCGGCATCATCGGTGGCCATCTCGGCGACAAGCTCGGCCGCAAGCCGGTGCTCGTCGCCTCGTTGATCGTCATGGTGTTGGCGACGTTCGTCATCGGCCTGCTGCCCACCTATGCCGCGGTCGGCGTCCTGGCGCCGATCCTGCTGGTGACGGTGCGCATCATCCAGGGCATCGCCTTCGGCGCCGAGTGGGGCGGGGCGATCCTGATGAGCTACGAGCACGCGCCGTGGAGAGAGAAGGGCCGCTACACGGGCATGGTTCAGGCCGGCTTCCCCGTTGGTCTGCTGCTGGCCAACCTGGTGTTCCTTGTCAGCGTGCACCTGCCCGGCGACTGGGCCTGGCGATTGCCGTTCCTCGCCAGCATCATCCTGGTCATCGTCGGCCTGATCATCCGCGCCAAGGTGCCCGAGTCGCCGGTGTTCGAGGACGTCAAGGAGCACGGCGACATCGTCAAGTCCCCGATCGTCGCCGTGATCAAGACCGACTGGCGAAACATCCTGCGCGGCATCGGCCTTCGCATCGCCGAGACCGCCGGCTACGCAGTGTCGATCACCTACATGATCTCGTATCTGAAGGGTGCCGAACTGGCCACCAAGTCCGAGACTCTCACCGCGCTGTGCGTGGCGTCGGCGATCGGCATCGTCGCCACCATGGCGTGGGCCCGCCTGACCGACAAGATCGGTCGGCGCACCGTCTACGTGTGGAGCTGCGCGTTCGCCATCCCGTTCGGGGTGCTGATGTTCATGCTGGTGAACACGGGAATCTTCCTGTTGATCATCGCGACCTTCGTGTTGGCATACGGGGTGGTTCAGAACTCGCTGGCCGGTGCCCAGGGCGCGTGGTTCCCCGAGCTGTTCACGGCGAACACCCGCGCGTCAGGAGCGTCATTGGCCTACCAGATCTCGGCGATGGTGTCGGGCTTCACGCCCTTTATCACCACGCTGCTGTTCGTCTCCTTCGGGTGGATCGGGCCGGCCCTGCTGTTCAGCACCTACGCAGCGATCGGTCTGGTGGCGGCACTCATCACCCGCGAGACCTGGGGGCCACACGAGCGCCAGTTGGCTGATGAGGCTGCGGCACAAGCGAATCGGTCCGACGTCACCCTGAGCGCATCGGGCGACATCCGATGACACTCACGATCGAGACCGGCCGCCGGCAGAAGGTGGCGGCGGCCGCCTACCGCATGCGTCACCACGTGTTGAACATGGGCGAGGCCCAGGGCCAGGGTTACGTCGGCCAGGCACTCGATGCCGCCGACATGCTGGCGTGCGTCTACGCCGACCAGCTTCGCTATCGGGCCGATGAACCCGAATGGCAGGAGCGCGACCGGTTCTTGTTGTCCACCGGGCACTATGCGATCGGGCTCTACGCGGCCCTGGCCGAGGCCGGGATCATCGAGGTCGACGAACTGGACACCTACGGCTGCGATGATTCGCGGCTGCCGATGTCGGGGATGGCGTCCTACACCCCGGGGATGGAGATCTCCGGCGGATCGCTGGGACACGGTCTGACCGTCGCGGTCGGGATGGCGTTGGGTCTGCGTCATCAGGGTTCCATGTCGAAAGTCATCAACTTCCTGTCGGACGGGGAGTTGGACGAGGGGTCGACGTGGGAAGCCGCGATGGGCGCAAGCCATCACCGGCTCGGCCACCTGACTGCGCTGGTGGACATCAACGCGCTTCAGGCCGACGGTCCCACCGCGGGCGTGCTGCGCACCGAACCGGTTGCCGAGAAATGGGCGGCGTGCGGGTGGTTCGTACAACGCGTGGACGGCAACGACGTCGAGGCTCTGCTCGCCGCGTTCGACGCCGTCGGCGAACGGTCCGAACCGACGGGCACACCCGCAGTGATTCTGTGCGACACCAGGATCGGATGTGGCGTGCCGATGCTCGAGACGAGAGAAAAGGCGCACTTCATGCGCATCGAGACCGACGAGTGGCAGGTGTGCCGGGAACAGCTGGCCGCCGGATATGTGGAGACGACACAATGACAACCAGTTCACCGCTTCGCACCTCGGCGATGATCGCATCGTTCGCCGATCCCGGCCAGCGCACCAGCCCCGCACCGTTCGGGCATGCGCTCGTCGCCGCGGCGGAGGCCGACAACCGGATCGTCGGTCTCACCGCCGACCTGGGCAAGTACACCGACATGCACATCTTCGCCAAGGCGTTTCCCAACCGGTACTTCCAGATGGGGATGGCCGAACAGCTGCTCTTCGGGGCCGCCGCGGGAATGGCGGAAACGGGCCTGTTGCCGTTCGCGTCCACCTACTCGGTGTTCGCCGCGCGGCGGGCATACGACTTCATCTGTCTCGACATCGCCGAGCCGGGTCTGAACGTCAACATCATCGGTGGCCTGCCGGGGCTCACCACCGGCTACGGGCCGTCGCACCAGGCCACCGAGGACGTCGCGATCTTCCGCGGCATACCCGGGCTCACCATCGTCGACCCGTGTGACTCCGTCGACATCGCCCAGGCCGTACCGCAACTGGCCGCGCACGTCGGCCCGACCTATCTACGGCTGCTGCGGGGACAGGTGCCCACCGTGCTCGACGAATATGACTACACCTTCGAACTCGGCAAGGCCAAGGTACTGCGGGACGGTGCCGACGTGGTGTTCGTGTCCAGTGGGCTGATGACGATGCGGGCCCTGCTCGCCGCCGAGGAACTGTCGGGACACCATGTCGACGCCGCGGTGGTCCACACACCGACTCTGAAGCCGTTCGACGCGGATACCGTGCTGGCGCAGATCGATTCGGACCGGCTGGCGATCACGCTGGAGAACCACACGCGGGTGGGCGGGCTGTTCGAGACGGTCGCGGCCGAGGCCGTGCGCCGGGGTGTGCGGCGCCAGATCACCCCGATCGCGCTGCCGGACGAGTTCCTCGCCGCCGGGGCGTTGCCCACCCTGCACGATCGCTACGGCCTGTCGACCGCGCGCGTCGTCGCGTCGGTGCTCGAGCGTCTGTAGCATGACTGTTGACAGCCGATTGTTGACACTAAAGGAGCCGCCCGATGTCGGTGGAGGCCTCGCCGCTGCTACGGCTGGAGAAAACCAGCCTTCGCCAACAGGCGCTCACGGCGTTGCGACGGGCGATCACCACAGGGCAACTGACGCCGGGGACCCACCTGGTGGAGACGGAGCTGTCCGAAGCCTTGCAGATCAGCCGCGGCACGCTCCGCGAAGCGATGCGGCAGCTCCAGCAGGAGGGCCTGATCTCCGCCGGTGCGCGCGGCAGGCTGTCGGTCCGCCACCTCGACGCCAAGGAGATCAAGGACATCTTCAACGTGCGGGCTGCGCTGGAGGCGCTGGCCGCCCAGACGCTGGCTGGCCGTCCCGACCGCGCAAGCGCCGTCGCCGAGCTTCGCGCCGCGGTGGCCGACATGGAGCGCTGGGCGGCGTCCAACCTGGAGGACCGGATCGAGGCAGACCTCAAGTTTCACCGCACCATGTGCTATCTGTCGGGTAACGAGACCCTCATGCACTCGTGGTCGTCGCTCGAAGGCAGCATCCGGATGTCGATCATGTTCGCCGGGGTGGAGCGGGCGCTGAAGAACATGGATGCCAAACGGCACTTCGAGATCGTCGACGCGATCGACTCCGGCGACGCAGACACGGCTGCTGCGGCCGTCCGTGAGCACATGGCCGGTGCCGCAACAGTCTTGGTCGACGGAGCGGCCTGACGGGCGGCGACTACTGCCTGATCTTCCTGACCCCGTAGGTGAGCGTACCGATCAGCACCACCGCCGCACCGGTCAGCACCGAGCTCAGCGGTAGCAGGACCGCCAGGAGCAGGCACCCGACCAGGCCGGTCGCCGGGATGAGGCGGCGGCCGAGCGTCCATGCCGATGCGTTGGCGATCGCGTAGTACAGCAACACGGCGAACGACGAGAAGCCGATCGCTCCACGCACGTCGACCACCGCGGCGACGGCCGCCACCACGACACCCACCACCACCTCGGCGCGGTATGGGCTGCCGAATCGCGGATGCACGGCCGCCAGGGCATAGGGCAGATGACGGTCGCGGGCCATCGCCAGTGTGGTCCGCGATACGCCGAGAATCAGTGCCAGCAAGGAACCGAGCGCGGCGACGGCGGCGCCGGCGCGGACCACCACCTCGAACCCCGGCCGACCCGCAGCGCGTACCGCCTCGGCCAGCGGGGCGTCGGCCGACGCCAGTGTGGCGCTGCCCAATTCGCCCAGCACCGCGGCCGCCACCACCGCGTAGACCACCAGCGTGATGCCGAGTGCGATCGGGATGGCGCGGGGGATGGTGCGGGCGGGATCACGCACCTCTTCGCCGAGCGTGGCGATGCGCGCGTAGCCCGCGAAGGCGAAGAACAGCAACCCGCCGGCCTGCAGCACACCACGAACGCCGGCATCGTGGCCCCAGGCCAGCCGTGAGGCATCGACGTGACCCGAGCCGACGATGATCACCACCACGGCGGTCAGCACGGCCAGCACCAAGGCCACGATGACCCGGGTCAACATGGCGGATTTCTGGACGCCTGCATAGTTCAACACTGTCAGCGCCACCACGGCGGCCACCGCCACCGCATGCGCATGGGCCGGCCACGCATAGAACCCGACCGTCAGTGCCATCGCCGCACACGACGCGGTCTTGCCGACCACGAAGCTGAATCCGGCTGTGTATCCCCAGAATGCGCCGAGCCGCTCTCGGCCGTACACATAGGTGCCGCCGGATTGCGGATAGCGGGCGGCCAGCCGTGCCGACGACGTTGCGTTGCAGTAGGCGACGACGGCTGCGACCGCGAGTCCGATCATCAGGCCCGAACCGGCCGCGGCGGCGGCGGGCGCGAGGGCGACGAAGACGCCCGCGCCGATCATCGAGCCGAGCCCGATCGTGACGGCGTCGAAGGTGCCGAGCCGTCGCTTCAACGCAGAACCGTCCGGCGTGCTCACGCCGCGATGCTACGTCAGGCGGATTCGTGGTGAACCGGCAGCGATACGGTGGCGATGATGCCCGCTGATGCACGCACCCATGTAAGTCCCCGGTCCGTATGGTGTTGACCATGGCGCGCACCGGTCCGACCAGCGATGGCCGCGACATCCGGCGTCGGCCGAAGGACCGGAAGCGCCAGATCGCCCGCGCGTCGGCCGAAGCGTTCAGCGCCCTCGGCTAACACGGTGTCAGCATGGAGGCGATCGCCGCACGCGTCGGCATCTCCGCCGCCGCGCTGTACCGCGTGGAGCGCGTGACGTTGTTGGACCGCTCCCGGCTTCGGGCTCCATTGCCCGCCAGACAGGCGCCGTACCCGATGAAGCCGCCGATCGACGCCGCGCGGGTCCGGCGTGCGCTCAGCCCGAGTCACGCAATCTGGTAGTCGCTCATCGGGAATTGCTCGGCCTCTTTGATCGCCATCTTCGTCGACATGGGCCGCAGCAGCGTCGGCTCACCCTGCGGATTGAAATAGTAAGACCGCGACGTCGCGCAATTTCCGATCGTCCACAGCGAATTGCCCATCATTTCGGTCATCCGGTCGCGGTAACGGGTATTGGCGTCCTCCGTCACCTCAAAGGTGCTGGCCCCGCGCCGCTTCATCTCGGCGAACAGCCGGTCCATGTGCCGCATCTGGTATTCCATGGTGTTGAAGAAGTTCAACCCGAGGAATGCGAAGGGGCTGGCCAGACTCAGGTAGTTGGGGAAGTAGGGCATCGTCATGCCCTGGTACGCCTGGAATCTGGTTTCGCGCCACCACTTTCCGAGATTGCGTCCTCGTCGGCCGATGATCTCGACGGCGGGGAAGTTGGCGTCCCACAGGTCGAATCCGGTGGCCAGCACCAGGGTGTCGACGACGGTCTTGGTGCCGTCGGCGTTGACGATGCCGTCAGTCTCGATGCGCTCGATCCCGTCGGCCTGCAGATGCACGTTCGGTTTCGTGAACGCGCGGTAGTAGCCGTTGGAGAACGTCGGCCGCTTGCACCCGAAGTCGTAGTCCGGGGTCAGCTTGCGGCGCAGTTCCTTATCGCGGATCGATGCGAACCGGTGCATCTTCGACAGGTCCGCGGCGGCGATGTTCAGCCGGCGGAAATACCGGTGGTGAATCACCCCGGTGTTGATCATGACTTCGTAGATGGAGTCGGTCAGCCAGCGAATCGCCCGCTGAGTCGACGGGATTCGCGCGAAGAGCTTCTTGGCCCGTTCGCCGAAGCGTAGGTCGATCTTGGGTACCACCCAGATCGGGGTGCGCTGGTAGACGGTCAGATCCGCCGTCGTCCTGGCCAGTTCGGGAATCAACTGCACCGCGGTGGCACCGGTTCCGATGATCGCGACGCGCCGCCCGGCCGGGTCGTAGCTGTCGTCCCAGTCGGTGGTGTGAATGACCTTGCCCGCGAAGTTGGCCACTCCCGGGATGTCGGGCACCTTGGGCTGGGACAAGAAACCCGTCGCGGTGATCAGGTAGCGCGCGGTCAGCGTCGCACCACCGGAAACGGCAACCTGCCAGACGCCGGCCTCCTCGTCCCAGCGGGCGCCCTCGACGACGGTGTTGAACCGCATGTGCTTGCGGACGTCGAACTTGTCCGCGACGTCGTCGGCGTACTGCTTGATCTCGGGGCCGGGGGTGAACAGCCGCGACCAGTTCGGGTTTGGCTCGAAGAAGTAGGAATATGTCGTGGTGGGAACGTCGACGGCCAGGCCCGGGTAGTGGTTGACGTACCACGTCCCGCCAAGGTCGTCCTCGCGATCCAGGATCACGAAGTTCTGGTAGTCCATCCGCTTGAGCTGGATCGCAGCGCCGATCCCTCCGAAACCGGCCCCTACGATGACCGCGTCGTAAAGCTCCGAAGTCATGGACCAGACGGTACCTGAGGTACTGCTTATCTCCGCCATCGGCTCAACCTTTGATGGATCCCGTCCGCGGCGGATCGAGGGTGGCGACGCAGGTCACCGCGCGGTCACCCTGCTGCCAGGTCTCCGCGGTCGGATACAGGACATAGAGCTGCACCGAGTCGTCGGTGATCGCGGCCGGCGAATAGGAGGCCAGCGCCGGCTCGCACCTGCTCTGGTACTTCTCGATCGCCGAAGGACCCGGGAAGTCGCCCTCGGGCATCAACAGCACCGCGAACACCTCGCCCGCGTGCGACTCCTCGCATTCGACGGTCTCGACCGTCAACACCCGGGTGCCATCGGGGATCTCCTTCAGACAGTCGCCGACCTTGACGTCCGTCGCGGTCACCGTGCCCTTGCCGACGATGAAATAGATGGCGACGGCCGCGATCGCCACCAGCACCCACAGGCCGGACAGGACCAGCCCGGCGATCGCCATCCCGCGTCCGCCCCGGCCCTGTTTGGCCTTGTTGAGACCGACGATGCCGCAGATGACGCTGATCAGGACCCCGCCGATGACGCCGAAGATCAGCGAGACGACAGCCCACCAGTTCGTGGTCTTCGGGGCGTTCGGAGGTGGCGGGTAGAACCCGGGCGGCGGCCCCTGAAACGGCATCGGCGGCGGAGGCGGCGGATACGGCATGGGCTGTGGTTGGCCGGCCGGCCCCGGCGGTTGCTGTCCGTACGGCGGAGGTGGCTGTCCGTAGGGCGGGGGATTGCTCGGCGGCATGGTCACCCGCTGACGATAGCGTCAGCCGCGAACTCTCGCTGTCAGACCAGCAACCGTAGCGCGCTGTCCACGGCCAGGGCCGGAACATCGAGTGTCTTGGAGCCGAGATCGTGGCGAGCGCCGGTGACTTCCACGATTTCGGTAGGCGCGGAGATGAGCGCGGCGGCGGGCCGCAGCTCGTCGATGGATCCGAAGGGATCGGCGGTGCCGTGAGTGAAGACGGTCGGCACGGTGATCCGGAGCAGGTGTTCGGTGCGGGCCCGTTCCGGCTTCCCCGGTGGATGCAGGGGATAGGAGAACAGCGTCAGCACATCGACGTCGGCGGCCTTCTCGGCGAGCACCATCGATGTCATCCGGCCACCGTATGAGTGGCCGCCCGCGATAACGGGTCCGCCAGGTCCGCCGGGTCCGGCGGCCAGGGTGCGGGCCACCTCGATCGCCTCGACGACGCCTGCCTGATCGCTGGCCGCCGATCCGGACGGTGGCCCCTTCGGCCGGCGTCGGCGGTAGGGCAGGTTGTACCGCACCGCGAGCCAGCCGCGGGCGGCCCATTCGTCGCAGATCTTCACCAGCAGCGGCGATTCGCGGCTGCCCCCGGCACCGTGGGTCAGCACCACGACGCCGTTGGCGGTGCCGTCGGGACGGTGCGCGATCCCCGCGATCTGCTCGAGGCTCACGAGCCCAGCCTGAACAGGGCCGAGACGGGTCCGTGGCCGTGGCCCAGCGGGTAGGCGGCGCGCAGGCATTCGGTCACCCAGCGCTTCCCGAAGGCCACCGCGTCCGGCACGGCGTAGCCGTGCGCCAGTGCGCTGGCGACCGCGGCGGCCAGGGTGTCACCCGCGCCGTGGTCGTCTGCGGTGTCGATGCGGGTGGTGTCGAACTCATGGAAGTCGGTGCCGTCGAACAACAGATCGGGACTGTTCGGCGAGGACCGCAGGTGGCCGCCCTTGACCAGCGCCCACTGCGGGCCCAGCGCGTGCAGGGCGCGGGCCGCATTCCGCTGCGATTCGTCGTCGACGACATCGATGTCTACCAGCAGCCGAACCTCGTCGAGGTTGGGAGTCACCAGCGTGGCCAACGGAAAGAGCTGGTGCTTAAGCGAATCCAGTGCGGACGGATGCAGCAGCGGGTCGCCGTGCATCGATGCGCACACCGGGTCGACGACCAGTGGCACCGTGCCCGCAAGGCCCTGGTCACACCAGGTTCCGGCGATGGTGTCGATGATCGCCGACGACGCCAGCATGCCGGTCTTGGCGGCCTGGATGCCGATGTCCGAGGCCACCGCCGCGATCTGGCCGCCGATGACATCGACGGGAATTTCGTGAAAACCTTTGACACCGAGCGAGTTCTGCACCGTCACCGCGGTAACCGCGACGAGCCCGTGCATGCCGAGTAACGCAAATGTGCGCAGATCGGCCTGGATACCCGCCCCGCCGCCGGAATCGGATCCGGCGATCGTCAACACCCGCAGCGGCGTCTCACCGGGCGGTGTGAGTGGCAGGAAACTCATTCCGCTAAGGGTAGGTAAACCCGGTTGCCGTGGTCGGCGAACTCCTGGGATTTCTCCGCCATCGCCGCCCGAATGTCCTGGGTGATGCGCATCGAGCAGAACTTGGGCCCGCACATCGAGCAGAAGTGTGCGGTCTTGGCGGGCTCGGCGGGCAGCGTCTCGTCGTGAAACTCGCGCGCCGTGTCGGGGTCGAGCGACAGCGCGAACTGGTCATTCCAGCGGAACTCGAACCGCGCCCGCGACAGGGCGTCGTCACGCATCTGGGCCCGTGGATGTCCTTTGGCGAGATCCGCTGCGTGGGCGGCGATCTTGTACGCGATGACGCCGTCCTTCACATCTTTTCGATCCGGCAGGCCGAGGTGCTCCTTGGGCGTGACGTAGCACAGCATCGCGGTGCCGGCCTGGGCGATGATAGCCGCGCCGATCGCGCTGGTGATGTGGTCGTAGGCGGGAGCGATGTCGGTCGCCAGCGGGCCGAGCGTGTAGAACGGCGCCTCCTCGCAGAGCTCCTCTTCCAGCCGCACGTTCTCGACGATCTTGTGCATCGGGATATGCCCCGGTCCCTCGATCATGACCTGCACGCCATGGGATTTCGCGATCTTCGTCAACTCGCCGAGGGTACGCAGTTCGGCGAACTGGGCGGCGTCATTGGCGTCGGCGATCGAGCCCGGTCGCAGACCGTCACCGAGCGAGAAGGTCACGTCGTAGCGGGCCAGGATGTCGCACAGCTCTTCGAAGTGCGTGTAGAGGAAAGACTCGGTGTGATGGGCCAGACACCACGCCGCCATGATCGATCCGCCGCGGCTGACGATGCCGGTGACCCGGTTGGCGGTCAGCGGGATGTAGCGCAGCAGCACCCCGGCGTGCACCGTCATATAGTCGACACCCTGTTCGCATTGTTCGATCACGGTGTCGCGATAGCACTCCCACGTCAGCGCGGTGGGGTCGCCGTTGATCTTCTCCAGGGCCTGATAGATGGGCACGGTGCCGACCGGCACCGGTGAGTTCCGCAGGATCCACTCGCGAGTCAGGTGGATGTCGCGTCCGGTGGAGAGGTCCATGATGGTGTCGGCACCCCAGCGGGTGGCCCACACCATCTTGTCGACCTCTTCGGCGATCGAGCTGGTGACCGCCGAATTGCCGATATTCGCATTGATTTTCACCCCGAACGCCTTGCCGATGATCATCGGCTCGCTCTCGGGATGATTGTGGTTGGCGGGAATCACGGCGCGGCCCCGGGCCACCTCGTCGCGGACCAGTTCGGCCGGGACGTCCTCACGTGCGGCGATGAACGCCATCTCCGCGGTGATCTCCCCGGCCCGGGCCCGCTGCAGCTGGGTGCCGCGGTCACGGACCATGCCGGCGCGCGGCGTAAGACCGGAGTGCAGGTCGATGGCCGCCTCGGGATCCGTATACGGCCCCGAGGTGTCATACAGGTCGAGGTGCTCGCCATTGGACAGCTTCACCCGGCGATACGGCACGCGCGCGCCGCTCACTCCGGGCAGGTCCTGGTAGACCTTGGTGCTGCCCGCGATAGGGCCGGTGGTCACAGACGGGTCGACGACAACAGACTGCGGCATTTTCGAACATCTCCCTACGCCGGCATTACCCGGTCAGGTTCGTACGGTCGACAGCCCCAGCTGTCCTCTCAGCGCACTGGGTGTGCGCTCCCGCGTGGTGTGGACGACTGACACGCTAGCGCAGGCAGGCGGCCGGTGGGAATAGGAATTGTCCAACGATGTTTTATATAGCTAACATATGTGTTTTGTAGCTAAGAACTCGATGGATACGAAGCGAAGTAGATGGCGACTGAGATTGAGATGACGAAACATCCGGTTGTGGCCGACGCCGATACGGCCCTTGTCGAGACGGCGCGCCGTCGGCGGCGCATGGACCACGACCATCCCTTCTATAAGTGGATCGCGCTGTCCAACACGACCCTGGGCACGTTGCTGGCGACGATCAACGCGTCGATCGTGCTGATCTCGCTGCCCGCGATCTTCCGCGGGATCGGCCTGAATCCGTTGGCCCCGGGCAACGTCAGCTATCTGCTGTGGATGCTGATGGGCTACCTGGTGGTGACCGCGGTTCTCGTGGTCATGTTCGGACGACTCGGGGACATGTTCGGTCGGGTGCGCATCTACAACCTCGGATTCGTCGTCTTCACCGTGGCCGCCGTCGCGCTGTCGTTCGATCCGTTCCATCTGGGTGGCGGCGCGCTGTGGTTGATCGGATGGCGGGTCGTCCAGGGTGTCGGTGGCGCCATGTTGATGGCCTCGTCGTCGGCGATCCTGACCGACGCGTTCCCGGCCAACCAGCGCGGCATGGCGCTTGGGGTGAACATGGTCGCCGCGGTGGCCGGCTCGTTCCTCGGCCTGCTGATCGGCGGTGTGCTCTCCGAATGGCACTGGAAGGCCGTGTTCTGGGTCGGTGTGCCGGTGGGCATCATCGGGACGATCTGGAGTTTGCGGTCGCTGAGGGAACTCGGGGTGCGCACGCCGGGGCGGCTGGACTGGGCCGGTTGTGTGACCTTCGGGGTCGGGTTGACGGTACTGCTGACCGGCATCACGTACGGCATCCAGCCCTATGGGGGCGCGACGACCGGATGGACCAGCCCGTGGGTGCTGACCGCGATCGGCTCCGGGCTGCTGCTGTTGGTGGCGTTCTGTCTCATCGAATTGCACGTCGAGCAGCCGATGATGAACATCCGGCTGTTCCGTTCGACGTCCTTCGGGATGGGTAACCTGGCCGGGCTGATGTCGTCGGTGGGCCGCGGCGGGCTGCAGTTCATGCTGATCATCTGGCTGCAGGGCATCTGGCTTCCGTTGCACGGCTATAGCTTTGAGTCGACACCGCTGTGGGCAGGCATCTACATGCTGCCGATGACCGCGGGCTTCCTGATCGCCGGTCCGCTCGCGGGGTCGCTGTCAGATCGGTACGGAGCGCGGCCGTTCACGGTGTCGGGGATGGCCCTGATGGCGGCGTCGTTCATCGCGCTGGTGATGATCCCGGTGGACTTCAACTACTGGGTGTTCGCGCTGCTGGTGTTCCTCAACGGGCTCGGCGGCGGCATCTTCACCGCACCGAACACCGCCGCGATCATGTCGAGCGTTCCGGCCGCCGAGCGCGGTGCGGCATCCGGTGTGCGCGCGACATTCTTCAACGCGGGGTCGTCGCTGTCGATCGGCATCTTCTTCTCGCTGATGATCGTCGGGCTGGCCAACTCGCTGCCCGGTGCGATGAGCGGTGGTCTGCAGGAGCAGGGAGTGTCCGCGTCGGTGGCGCACGACGTGGCCAACCTGCCGCCGGTCGGGAGCCTGTTTGCGGCGTTCCTGGGCTACAACCCGATCGCCGAGCTGTTGGGTCCGTCGGGCGCGTTGCAGCAGCCCGGTGTGCATGCGGATGTGCTGACCGGCAAGACGTTCTTCCCGCACCTGATCACCGAGCCGTTCCATTCCGGCTTGGTCGTGGTGTTCATCGCCGCTGCGGTGATGATGGTGATCGGCCTGATCGCCTCGCTGTTCAACCCGGGCCGCTACGCCGATGCGCCCGGTGCCGACAATGTGGCCTGACGCCACATCCGGGGTACCCGCCCTGGATGAGCGACACCGGCGACGCCAGACCCTCAGATATCCGCGAGCAGGCGCAGCAGCACGCCGAGCGGGAGCGCAACCGGATGGACGCCCGGCGCAGCGAGAATGACGAGGGACTCACCGGCTGGCTGAACAGGCGTGCCGGGGAGTGGGAGCTCAGCACCGCCGACGAAGCGACGATGCAGCGCCAGAAGTACTTCTGGAACACCCTCGTCGACCACTGGTTCCGGATGGAGTTCGACGGGTGGGAGAACCTGCCCGAGCCGCCCGTGCTGTTGGTCGGCATTCACTCCGGAGCACCGTTCGTATGGGATGCCTGGACCGTCGGCGTGCAATGGTGGCGCCGGTTCGGTCAGGATCGGCTGCTGCACGGCACCGCCCACGACGCCCTGATGGCCATCCCGCTGATCGGACGCTACTTCCGCGCCATGGGTGTGCTGCCGGCGGCGCCGGACTCGATGGCCGCCGCTCTGGCCGAGGGACGAGACGTCGCGGTCTGGCCCGGTGGCGAGGTCGACTCGCTGCGGCCGTGGAGCGAGCGCGACCGCGCAAACCTGGCCGGACGCAAGGGATTTGTGAAGATGGCCATTCGCGCCGGGGTCCCCATCGTGCCGATCGCGACCGTCGGCGGCGCCGACGCCATGCCGGTACTCATTCGAGGAGACCGTCTCTCGCAGTTGTTGCGTCTCGACAAGTTGTTGCGGCTCAAGGTGTTTCCGATCGCGGTGTCGTTGCCGTGGGGTATCGCTCCCGCCGCCCTGCCGCAGTTGCCCCTGCCGGCCAAGATCCGGACCCGGCTGATGCCCGCCGTCGATGTGGAGCACAACCCCGACCGCGCCGACGACGACGCGTACGTGGACGCGAAGTACCGCGAGGTGCAGGAGAGCATTCAGCGAGGCATGGATGCCTTGGCGCGCAAGCGAACGCTACCGTTGTTCGGCTGACTTCGCGCCGGCCTGATAGCCGTCCGAAGTAACCGCGCGGACGCGTCTGCCACCCGCCGACTCCTCACGCCGGCCGGCCTCGATTGCCGACAGCAACGCATCCGCCGACAGAGTCAGAAGTTTGTCCTCAGGTCTTAACCGACTTCGACGAGAACCGGCGCGTGGTCGCTCGCGCCCTTGCCCTTGCGCTCCTGACGCACGATCTCGGCGTGGGCCACCCGGGCGGCCAGCGACGGTGAACCGAGGATGAAGTCGATGCGCATCCCGCGGTTCTTCGGGAACCTCAGCTGCGTGTAATCCCAGTAGGTGAAGACTGCCGGCCCCGGCGTGAAGGGCCGGACCACGTCGGTGAATTGAGCGTCGACGATCGCGTTGAAGGCGGCGCGCTCGGGCGGTGTGACGTGGGTGCTGTTCTTATAGAACTCGACGCTCCAGACGTCATCGTCGGTGGGCGCGATGTTCCAGTCGCCCACGAGCGCGATCTGTGCCGACGGATCATCGTCGAGCCACCGGCGGGCCGTATTCCGCAGTGCGGCAAGCCATTGCAGCTTATAGACGTAGTGCGGCGATTCGACGAAGCGCCCGTTGGGCACATACAGGCTCCACACCCGGACACCGTTGCACGTCGCACCGAGCGCCCGGGCTTCCGCCGCCGCTTCGACCTCGGGCTTGTCGCTCCACGTCGGCTGACCTTCGAACCCAACCTGGATGTCTTCGATCCCGACGCGCGATGCGATGGCCACGCCGTTCCACTGGTTGAACCCGCAGTGCGCGACGTCGTAGCCCGCCGCGATGAACGGCATGGTGGGGAACTGGTCGTCGGAGCACTTGGTCTCCTGCATCGCCAGCACGTCGACGTCGGCACGTTCGAGCCAGTCGGTCACCCGGTCGACGCGCGCGCGGATCGAGTTGACGTTCCAGGTGGCTATTCGCACCTGTTTCAGCTTACGTCCCGGCGCGCCAATTCATCGGCTCGCACGTAGCGGGAGCGGTGGTGGACGCCGAACCCCATCGACTCATAGAGCCCTGTCGCGACGGCGTTGTCCGTGAGCACCTGGACGTATGCGCGCGTCGCCGAACGCCCGGCCCCCCACGACAAAAGAAAACTGCACAACGCGCGGGCCAGCCCGCGTCCGCGGGCTTGCTCCATCACATGCACCGCCGACAAGCCGACCCAGGATGTGCCGTCGGGCGCCGTGGTGAGGGCGGCCCGCCCCACCGCGGCACCGGCCATCGTCGCGAACGCCAACTCGCCGTCGATGACGGCGGTCAAGACGCCGGGCGGCACCTCACGCCGGTAGAGCCGTAGCCATTCGTCATCGGGCCGGGCGGCCAGCGTCACGTCCGACGTCGACGGAGTCGCGGTGCCGAGCTCGCTGGTCATCACCAGGTTTTCGCCATCGACCGGAACCCCGGGTGGTATGCGGAACAACCGATCGGGCACGGCCAGCAGCGGCGGTGTCCCACGGCCCGCGTACCAGTCGACGATCGCATCCAGCTGGTCCACCGCTGAAACCGCGAGCGGGACTGCTGAATTCGCCCGCCGAGTGCTGCCGTTGCCATACCTCAACAACCAGCCGTCGATCCACTCGTGCTCGATGCCGGGCCACGCCAGCGCCGCGGCATGCTCGAGATTGCGGATATCACCCGTGCGGACGGGCACTGCGGCCAACGCCTTGATCGCCACCACGTCCTCCGCCGCGACGTCGACGAGTTCGTCGCGCTTGGTGCGCACCCGAAGCGTCGCGCCGACCGCCTCCAGGTGGCCGACCACATCGGTCATCGGCGGCATGGAGCCGGACGGCAGCCGGTACCGCAGACTGACCCGGGTCCCGACGGCGGGCAGTTGAGCCATGACTAGTGGCCGAACGGATCGGGATCCTTGCCCGGGTTCCAACTGAGCCCGGGCACACCCCAGCCATGTGACTTGACCGCCCGCTTGGCGCTGCGTGCGTTCCTGCCCACAAGCCGGTCCAGGTAGAGGAATCCATCCAGATGGCCGGTCTCGTGTTGCAGCATCCGCGCAAACAGATCGTCGCCCTCGATGGTGATCGCATTGCCGTCGGCGTCAAGGCCTGTCACCCGCGCCCAGTCGGCGCGGCCCGTCGGAAAGGACTCGCCGGGCACCGACAGGCAGCCCTCGTCGTCGTTGTCGGGGTCCGGCATGGTCTCGGGAACCTCGGAGGTTTCCAGCACCGGGTTGACCACGACGCCCCGGCGCCGGGGCGTACGGCCGCGTACGTCGGCGCAGTCGTAGACGAACACCCGCTTGGAAACGCCGATCTGATTCGCCGCCAACCCGACACCGTTCGCGGCGTCCATCGTGTCGTAGAGATCCTTGATCAAGTCGGCGAGATCGGGCGGCAGAGAACCGTCGTCGCCAACGGGTACCGGCTCGGCGGCGGTGTGTAAGACGGGATCTCCTACGATGCGGATAGGTACGACGGCCATGGTCGGAAGCTTAATGAGCCGACTCGCGGGCTTGGGTGACGCCTCAGCTTGCAAACCCGTGTTTGAATGTTGGCCGAAACACAGGGATGTCATTTCTAGTGTCGGAAGGGTCCAAGAGCGATATGGACGGCGCCATCGCGCGGACTGACCAATCGGGGGACGACGCTGCTCTCACCGATGGGCTGACCCGTCGGGAACACGACATCCTGGCGTTCGAACGTCAGTGGTGGAAATACGCGGGCTCCAAGGAAGACGCCATCAAGGAGTTGTTCTCGATGTCGGCAACCCGGTACTACCAGGTGCTCAACGCGCTGGTAGACCGCCCGGAGGCGCTTGCTGCGGACCCGATGCTGGTCAAGCGGCTGCGGCGGCTGCGGGCCAGCCGGCAAAAGGCCAGAGCGGCACGTCGCCTGGGCTTCGACGTCACCTGAGCGTTTTAGGGCGGGGCGGTCCTCCTCGATACAGTGGGCGGTGATGAACCAGCGAGAATCCTCCGGGCTGCCTTTGCGCGCCATGGTGATGGTGCTGCTCTTCCTGGGCGTGGTGTTCCTGTTGGTCGGATTTCAGGCAATGGGTTCCGGCGACGACGACAGTGATCAGTCGTCACTCGGAACCGCGACCGTCACCACCACGCCGTCGGCAACGACGACCACACCTCCGGCGCCCGCCAAGGCCGAAGTCCGGGTCTACAACACGTCCTCGGTCGACGGCGCCGCCGAAGGCACCGCGAACCGGTTGCGGGAGGCCGGCTGGAATGTGACCGAGACGGGCAACCTGTCGTTACCGGACCTGACCGAGACCACGGTGTACTTCGGTGAGGCTCCGGGTGAGCGGGAAGCCGCCGACGAGGTGGGCAAGCTCCTCGAGGCGCCGGTGGCGCCGCGGGTCCCCGAGGTGGTAGATCAACCGCCGGGCGTGGTCGTGGCGGTCACCGGTTAGGCTCTTGCACATGCTGAGGACCGCTGCCGCTGCCGCCATGTTCGCCGTCCCCGCGCTCGCGTTGTGCGCCTGCAGTCCGAACGAACCCGTGGCCACGCAGCCGGGAACCACCCCGTCGGTCTGGACCGGCTCGACGTCGCCGTCCGCGTCTCCCGAACAAGGCGGGGGCGGAGGAGGGGGGACGGGCCAGGCGGCGGCCAGCGGCGAGAAGCTAACCGCCCAGCTGAAGCTGGCCGACGGCACGACGGTGGCCACCGCCGACATCGAATTCACCGACGGCTACGCCACCGTCACCGTCCAGACCACCGCGCCGGGTGAACTGACCCCCGGCTTTCACGGACTGCACATCCACTCGGTGGGCAAGTGCGAGGCCAGCTCCGTCGCTCCGACCGGCGGTGCACCCGGTGACTTCAACTCCGCGGGTGGGCATTTTCAGAAAGCCGGCCACACCATGCACCCCGCCAGCGGTGACCTGACCTCGCTGCAGGTGCGTGGGGACGGTACCGCGAAGCTGGTGACGACGACCGACGCGTTCACGGCCGAGGATCTGCTCGGCGGCGCGAAGACGGCGATCATCATCCACGAGAAGGCGGACAACTTCGCCAACATCCCGCCGGAGCGCTACCAGCAGGTGAACGGCGGCAACCCGCCGCCTGACGAGACCACCCTGTCCACCGGTGACGCCGGAAAACGCGTGGCCTGCGGTGTTATCGGAACCGGTTAGCCGCCGCATCGACTTCGCCGGTTCATACCGGCCGACCGTTGGTGTCGAGTGGGAATTCGCGCTCGTCGACGCCATCACCCGCGACCTGAGCAACGAGGCCGCGACGGTGATCGCCGAGATCGGCGAAAACCCGCGCGTGCACAAGGAATTGCTGCGCAACACCGTTGAGATCGTCACCGGCATCTGCGACAACGCCGGGCAGGCCATGGATGACCTCCGCTCGACGCTGATTCCCGCACGACGGATCGTTCACGACCGGGGCATGGAACTGTTCTGCGCGGGAACGCATCCGTTCGCGAAATGGTCGGCTCAGAAGCTCACCGATGCACCGCGGTATGCCGAGCTGATCAAGCGCACGCAGTGGTGGGGCAGGCAGATGCTGATCTGGGGTGTGCATGTTCACGTCGGCATCTCGTCGGCCCAGAAGGTGATGCCGATCATCACGTCGCTGCTGAACCAGTACCCACACCTGCTGGCGCTGTCCGCGTCCTCCCCGTTCTGGGACGGCGAGGACACCGGCTACGCGAGCAACCGCGCGATGATGTTCCAGCAGCTGCCGACCGCCGGTCTGCCGTTCCACTTCCAGACCTGGACCGAGTTCGAAGGCTTCGTCCACGACCAGAAGAAGACCGGCATCATCGACCATATGAACGAGATCCGTTGGGATATCCGTCCTTCGCCGCATCTCGGCACGATCGAGGTCCGGATCTTCGACGGAGTTTCCAACCTGCGCGAGCTGGCCGCGCTCGTCGCGCTGACGCACTGCCTCATCGTGGACCTCGACCGGCGCCTGGACGCCGGCGATCAATTGCCTGCGATGCCGCCGTGGCACGTGCAGGAGAACAAGTGGCGCGCCGCGCGCTACGGTCTGGACGCGGTGATCATCCTGGACGCCGACAGCAACGAGCGCTTGGTCACCGAGGATCTCGACGAGCTGCTGAACCGGCTTGCGCCCGTGGCCAAGTCGCTGCACTGTGAGGACGAACTGGCGTGGGTGGCCGATATCTACACCTCCGGCGCGTCGTATCAACGTCAGCGCAGGGAGGCCGAGGAGCACGACGGCGACCTGCGGGCGGTGGTCGACGCGCTGGTCGCCGAGCTGGATATCTAGGGCGCCGTGCCGATCACCCCGATGTTCCCGCTCGAAGTGGCGATGCTCCCGGGTGAGGAGTTGCCCCTGCGGATCTTCGAGCCGCGCTACTCAGCGCTGGTGCGGCATTGTCTGGCGACCGACGACCCGGCCTTCGGCGTGGTGCTGATCTCCGCGGGCCGGGAGGTCGGCGGCGGTGATGCGCGCAGCGATGTCGGCGCGATGGCGCGCATCGCCGAGTGCGTCGATGATGGCGACGGACGCTACCGGCTCAGATGCGTGATGGCCGAACGACTGCGCGTGCTGGAGTGGCTGCCCGACGATCCGTACCCACGCGCTTCGGTCGAACCATGGCCGGACGAGCCGGGTGGTCCCGTGGACATCGACGCGATCCGCGACATCGAGGACCGCATGATCGCACTGTTCGAGCGGATCGCCGCCGCACGTGGCGCCGAGGTCAACGGGCGCGACATCGTGCTCGGCGCCGACGAGTCCGGTGATGCCGCAATGTGGTTGTACACGTTGACAACCCGGCTCCCATTCGGCCAAGCAGACCGGTATGCGGTGCTGGCCGCGCCGACGGTGGCCGCGCGGACGGCGGCGTTGAGCGAAGCCGTGGACACAGCCGCCGCGATGGTGGAGTTCCAGTTGTCAGGGGAATGAGCGGACCGCTACGACGGCGCTCCGGTGAGATCGCGCTGAAGGGGTCGATGCCACCGCGTCGACGAGTTCGTCGACGCGCATCGAATGCGGCGGTTCGGTGCGCACCGCGTAGCGCGTGATGCCGCTGCCGACTGCACTCGCGGGGAACGGTCCGCCGTCGGCGAGGTCCCAGGTCGTGATGAGGAGCTGAAGCGTCCGGCGTCCTGACCGGAGACGCTTGGCGGCCCAGCGCTGTCCATGGTTCAGGCCAACCTTCCCTCGATGAAAACGGTTCGGGGCGTGGTGTCCTCGGTCGCCGGGGGGGCGCAGCGGTCGAACCGCTGCATCAGGTCGGCCGCCTCGACTGCCGTGACCACCCAGCCGCGTTGCATGAGCCAGTCGGCGACGTCGGCCCGTTCCTCGATGAACCAGAGATCCTGAACGTCCGGCCGGGTCCCCTCATCCTCTCCGGCCTCCTCGCGCAGCCGACGTATCTGTTCACGACGGCCGGCCAGATAGTCGGAATCGAAGAAGCCCGCGCCGAAGGACTCCACCGCGACGCGACTGCCCGCAGCGCTGAGTTCGGCGATCCGCTCGAACAGGACATCCTGCGCGTCCGCGGGCAAGTAGGGCAGCAGCCCCTCCGCCGCCCATGCGGTCGGCGCCTCGGCATCGAATCCGGCCTCGCACAAGGCTTTCGGCCAATCCTGACGAAGGTCGATGGGTACCGCGGCGTAGCGGGTGGCAGGTGTGGCAGCGTGGGCGCGCAGCGTCTCGGACTTGAACTGCAGCACCTTCGGCTGGTCGATCTCATAGACCACGCTGCCGTCCACCCACGGCAGCCGCCACGCCCGGGCATCCAGACCCGCGGCCAGAATGACCGACTGCTCAATTCCGTTGGCGCCCGCAGTGATGAAGAAGTCGTCGAAGAACTTCGTGCGTGATGCGGCGTAGCCCGAGATGGACCGGATCCGCTCGACCATGTGTTTCGGCGGCAGCCGCCACCCGCGTTCGAGCGCCGCATCGATGAAGAGCTGGGCGAATGAATCGATGAACAGGGGGCAGCTGCAGTGCGCCTCCTGAGCGCGCGCCCACGCCACCCCGAGCGCGGTTGCGCCGACGCCCTCGGTGATGTCCCAGCTGTCGTCGTCAGTCCTGGACATTGCCGCCGGATTCCCGTTCTCGAGCGAACTCACGCATCTCGTCCGTGGTCAGGAGATCGTCACGGATGTTCTGTTCCCGGTAGGCCAGTTGGCCGACGCGGTTGGCCACCACCGGCGCCGTGATGACGGTGAACAGGCCGGTGAGAATGACCATGCCGACGTCGACGTTGCCGCGCAGGCGGATCGCCGCGCCGACCAACACCAGCAACAGACCGAGCACCTGAGGCTTGGACGCCGCGTGCATCCGCGTCAACGTGTCGGGAAAGCGGACCACGCCGATCGCGGCGGTCAGCGCGAGCGTCGAACCGCCCAGTATCAACACGCTGGTGACGATGTCAAGGACGGTCATCGCGACTTCCTCGCCGAGCGCGGGCTCCGGATGTCGGGCACGCGGAAGCGCGCCACGCTGACCGAACCGACGAAACTGATCAGCGCCAGCGCCGTCAGCCCGTAGGTGGCCGTGGTATCGAGGCTGAACGCCGCCCATGTGCCGATCGCGCACATCGTCACCGCGACGAAGGTGTCCAGCGCCACCAGCCGGTCCAGCGTGGTCGGGCCGGCGAGAAGCCGGACCATGGTGACGACGGCGGCCGCGGTCAGCATCACCGCCGCGATGATCCAAACGATTGTCATGCGCGATCCGCCTTCGCTACTCGCTCGCAAGTCATGCGCGATCCGCCTTCGCTACTCGCTCGCAAGTCATGCGCGATCCGCCTTCGCTACTCGCTCGCAAGTCATGCGCGATCCTCTCGATCCTCGAGTTTTGCGGGTCGCCAGTCGGCCTCGCGCTCGAATGCCGCCACCAACTGCCGCTCCACCACGGCCACCTGACGGTAGAAGCTGGCCATCGCGCGGTCGGAACCGACATTGATGACGTGCATGTAGAGCATGCGGCGGGCCTGGTCGATCTCCAGCACGATCGAGCCGGGGATGAGGTTGAAGATGTTGACGGCAAGCGCCAACACCAGATCCGACTTGACCGCGAGGTGAATCCTCAGCACCGCCGACAGCGGCGGAGGGCCCGGCTTGACCGCGAGCCAGGCCACCTGCCCCGACGACAGCACCAGATACCACCCGACCGTGATCCCGAGCCGCATCAGCGAGAGCGGATGAACCCTGCCCTCGATCGGCACCACCGGCAACGGCAGCAGCGTGATGATCAACGCGATCAGCAGCCCGGAAATCACGTTGGCCGCAGAGAACGTGCCCCACAATAGAATCCACACGAGGACCAACCAGCACAGCACCCATGTCCGCAGCGCCGCCCGCCTCATCGGTGCCCTCGGCTCTTCGCGCGAGCGCTCATCGGTGTCCTCGGCTCTTCGCGCAAGCGCTCATCGGTGTCCTCGGCTCTTCGCGCGAGCGCTCATCGCGAACCCACCACGGCCGTGATGTACTGCCCGCGGTCCAACACCTCGCCGGCCGCCCGGCCGCTGTAGGCGAAGATCGGGCCGGCCAGCACGGTGAGCGCCAAGGTCACCGCGATGAGCGCTCCGGTCGGCACCAACATGCCGACCGGCATCCGTCCGACATCGTCGCGGTCGATGAACTCGACGTCCTCCGAGTGGTCGAGGAGCACCGCGGGTGCCGCCGCGGCCAGGTGTCCTTCGGGCGCGTCCTCGCGCGAGCGCCAGAACGCCTTGGTCCACACCCTGGCGATCACGTACAACGTCAACAGGCTGGTGACCACGCCCCCGCCGACCAGCAGCCACGCCAGCACGGAACCGTTCTGGGCGCCGGCCTCCAGCAGCGCCACCTTGCCGATGAATCCGGAAAACGGTGGAATGCCGCCCAGGTTGAGCGCGGGGACCACGAAAACGAACGCCAGGATCGGGCTGGCGGCGGCCAGCCCGCCCAGCCGCTGCAACGTCGAGGCGCCCGCCTGGCGCTCGATCAGTCCGACGACCAGAAACAGCGTTGTCTGGACCAGAATATGATGCGCCACATAGTAAATCGCTCCGGACATGCCCAGCTCGCTCGACAGTGCGATGCCGAACACCATGTAACCGATGTGGCTGACCAGGGTGAAGGACAGCAGTCGTTTGATGTCGCTCTGGGCGATGGCGCCGAGGATGCCGATCACCATCGTGAGCAGCGCCGCGACCAGAAGCAGCGGGTCCAGTCCACCGGTCGGGAACAGCAGCGAATGTGCGCGGATGATCGCGTACACACCGACTTTCGTCAGCAAGCCGGCGAACACGGCGGTGACGGGCGCAGGTGCGGTGGGATACGAGTCGGGCAACCACGTCGAGAGCGGGAACACCGCTGCCTTGATGCCGAAGGCGACCAGCAGCACCGCGAACAGCGCCGTGCGCGTGCCTGCTGTCACGTGGTCGAGCCGCAGGGCGAGGTCGGCCATGTTCAACGTTCCGGTCGCGGCGTAGACGAGCGCGATGCCGAGCAGGAACACCAGCGACGACACCATCGACACCAGCACGTAGGCGATTCCGGCGCGGACCCGGTCCTTGCTGGCGCCGATGGTCAGCAGCACGAAGCTCGCCGACAACAGCACTTCGAACCCGACGAACAGATTGAACAGATCGCCCGCCAGGAACGCCGTACAGACTCCGGCCGACAACACCAGATAGGTGGGCAGGAAGATCGACACCGGCTGGCGTTCGTCGCCGTCCCGGATGCCCTGCCCGATCGCGTAGAACACCACCGCGAGCAGGACGATCGACGACACCACGAGCATCAGCGCCGACAGCCGATCCACCACCAGCGTGATGCCCAGCGGGCCCATGCCCGGCACCGACTGGCCCCAGCCGCCGACATTGAGCGCGAGCGTGCCGTCGCGGTCGGTGAGGTGGAGCAGCGCCGCACACACCACGACCACCGTCGACAGCGCGGCGAGCGTGATGGCCCGCTGCAGGCGCGGTCTGCGGCCGGCGAACATCGTCATGGCCGCGCCCAGCAGCGGGATCAACACGGGTAGCGGCGTCAACGCCGCCGCCAGCGTCATCGTGACCCCTCGAATCCCGGCAGCGCGTCCAGTTCGTCGGGCTGGTCGGTGTCCCTGGCCTTTTCCGGCTGCGGTCGGTCCTCTTCGAACGCGGCGCCGTCGATCTCCGCCATCCGCGATACCCGGGTGTCCTCGGGGTCGTCGGTAACCTCCTCCTCCGTGGTCAACCGGAACGAGCGGTACGTCAGGGCCAGCACGAACGCCGCGATGCCCATGCTGATGACGATGGCCGTCAGAATCATCCCCTGCGCCAACGGATCCGCCGTGGTGGTCTCGCCGTCGCTGATGCGTCCCCGCACCGGGGGATTGCCGGACGGACCGCCGACCATCAGGATGAGCAGATTGATCGCGTTGCCGATCAGCAACAGGCCCAACAGCATCCGGGTCAGATTGCGTTCAAGCAGCAGATAGACGCCTGCGCTGGTGAGGCCGCCGATCAGGACGAGGGGGATCAGGTAGGTGATCATCGCGTCGCTCCCGCGGCCGACCGGCTCATGTCGATGTCGACGCGGGCGCCAAGGCTGCGCAGCACGTCCAGCACCAGGCCGACCACGATGAGATACACGCCGAGATCGAAGAACAACGCGGTGACGAATTTGACCGTGCCGAGAACCGGAAGGTCGATCTGGATCAACGCCGACGACAGCACCGGTGCGTCCAGCAGCAGCGAGGCGACCGCGGTGCCTGCGGAGAGACCGAGACCGACGCCGAGGATCTTGCCCGCGTCCAAGGGCAGCGTTTCGCCGAGTTCGTAGCGGCCGCCCGCCAGGTAGCGCAGCACCAGCGCAAGTCCTGCGGTCAGACCTCCAGCGAAACCGCCGCCCGGCGTGTTGTGCCCGGCGAAGAAGAAGTACGCCGACAGCACCATGATGAGCGGGAAGATCATCCGGGTGGCAACCTCCAGGACCAGTGACCGGTGCCGCGGGTCGCGCAGTTCGCTGCCGCGCAACCAGGTGACATCGCCGGCCGCGGGGCTGTTGACGACGGATGACGCCAGCCTGCCGATATCGGGCTGGCCCGCATCGGCGACCCGCGGTGCGGCGCCAAAACGCCTGTGCCGGAAGACAAGCGACGCCACGCCCGTCGCGGCGACGAGCAGTACCGACACTTCACCGAGGGTGTCCCAGGCGCGGATGTCCACCAGCAGAACGTTGACCGTGTTGGCCCCGTGGCCGCGGTAATACGCCGCGTCCGGCAGCAGGTCGGCGATCGGCGTGCCGGTGCGGGCCGCCATCGCATACACGGCCAGCGTCGTGACGGTGGCGCCGACGGCCAGCGCCAGTACGGCGCGCGGCAGCCGATACCGTTTGAGGTTCGCCCGGTCGGTCTCGGCGGGCAGGGTGCGCAGCACCAGCACGAAGATCACCAGCGTGAGCGTCTCGACCAGGAACTGTGTCAACGCCAGATCCGGTGCGCCGTGGAAGACGAAGATCGTGCCGCAGCCGTAACCGACCACACCCACCAGCAGCACCGCCGCCAGCCGATTGCGCATCGTCGTCGCGGCGACCGCGGCGGCCAGGATCAGCAGGCCGACGACGACCTGCAGCGGCGAGTCCCACAGCTCGAAGTGGGGTCGGTCGCGCGCGCCGAGCGCCAGCACCACGATGGGCACCAGCACCAGGGTGGACAGGATCACCGACTGCGTGGCCGGGATCGATCCGCGCTGGGTGACCCCGGTGAGCTTCACCGACAACAGGTCGAGGCCGTGGACGGCGGCGTCGTAGATGCGGTCCGCGTTGCCCAGCGGCTCGCGGGTAGTGCGTAGCCGCCGCAGCCGGGCGCGGCCGAAGTAGGCCGCGGTGCCGGTCGCGAGCACGATCACCGACAACACCAGAGGCAGGCCGACACCGTGCCACAGGGCCAGGTCGTAATCCTCGCCGCCGGGCACCGAGTCGGCGTAATCGTCCAATGCGGTGTCGAGCCTGGCCGGCCAGATCCCGAACAGCAGACCGGTGAACGCGAGGATCGCCGGCGGAATGAGGAAGGTCGTTTCGGGGCGGTGCATTTCGGCGACCCGCGCGCTGGGTTGTGGTAACCCCTTGCGGCCGAAGGCCCCCAGCAGGAATCGCAGACTGTAGATGGTGGTGAACACGGAGCCCACCGCGATGCCGGCCAGCACGAAGGGTGCCGCCCCGCCGAGCGACGCGGAGTGGGCGACGGTCTCGAAGTCGGCCTCCTTGGCGACGAAGCCGAGGAACGGCGGCAGCGCGGCCATGCTGGCTGTCGCACCGATCGCGATGATGAGCAACGGCCGGCTGCGCTGACCGAGCCAGGCCAGCCGGCGGATGTCCCGGGTGCCGGTGGCGTGGTCGATGACGCCGACGACCATGAACAGGCAGGCCTTGAACATCGCGTGTGCGCACAACATCGCCAGCCCGGCGAGCATCAAATCCCCGCCGCCCGCGCCGACCATCAGGGTGATCAGGCCGAGCTGGCTGACCGTGCCGAACGCCAGGATCAGCTTGAGGTCGTACTCGCGGGCCGCGCGCCAACCGGCCAGAAGCATGGTCAACACCCCGAGCACGACGACCGTCGGCCGCCACGGCGGCGAGTCCGCGAACCCGGGCGTCATCCGCGCCACGAGGTAGACGCCGGCCTTGACCATCGCGGCGGCGTGCAGATACGCGCTCACCGGCGTGGGAGCGGCCATCGCGCCGGGAAGCCAGAAGTGCATCGGCACGATCGCCGACTTGGCCAGCGCGCCGACGAGGATCAACACCACCGCGACCGACGCCGCGAGGCCGCTCGGCGGCGCCGCGATCAGCTCGGAGAGCAGGTATGTCCCGGACATGTTGCCCAGCACGATGATGCCGACCAGCATCGCCAGCCCGCCGAACGTCGTCACCAGCAGCGCCTGGGTCGCGGCGCGTCTGCTGGTGGCGCGCTCGGCGTAGTGGCCCACCAACAGAAACGACAGCACGGTGGTGAGCTCCCAGAACACGTAGAGCACCAGCATGTTGTCGCTGGCGACAAGCCCGAACATCGCGCCCGAGAACGCGACCAGTTCGGCGGCGAAGCTGGGCAGTCGCTTCTCAGTGCGGCCGTCGGGATGGTGGAAGTAGTCGGCGCAGTAGAAGAGGACAAGCGCGCCGATGCCCAGCACCAGCACGCTCATGATCGCCGCGAGCGCGTCGAAGCGCAGCGTGATGTCCATCGAAAGCCCGGGCACCCACTGCACGTCCGCGGTGGTGTCACCGCGGGCCCCCGGCCAGTTCAGCACCACCCAGACCAGCGAACCGAGCGGAACCAGTGCCAGCGGATAGAACGCCATCCGGCCCCACCGGTACACCAGCAGGGGTGCCAGCGCGGTTGCGACCGCGTGGGCAGCAAGGATGGCGAGCATGGCACTCCGGTCTCGTCGGGATGGTCGGCGAATTGCGGACAGCGGGGTGTCAGCCGGTCGGTGTTATTCGATGGCTTTGGTGTAACGGCAGTCTACGTGGGCGGATATGGCTACTATCCCGCGTCGTGGGCACTGCCGATGTCGTGGTGGTCGGGGCCGGGCCGACCGGCCTGATGCTGGCCTGTGAACTCGCGCTGGGTGGCGTGAAGCCGACGCTGCTCGAGGCGCGTGTGGAGAAGCCGAACATCACCAGGGCCTTCGCGGTGCACGCCCGCACCTTGGAACTGCTCGATGCGCGCGGGCTGGCCGACGACCTCCTCTCCCGGGGCGTGCCGGTGCACGAGATCGCTCCGCCGGGCGGTGCGGTGATGAACCTGCGCGCGCTGCCGACCCGCTATGGAATGTTGCTGGTCGTCCCGCAGAGTGGCACGGAACAGGTGCTGGCCGCGCGGGCCGCCGAGCTCGGCATCGAGGTCGTGCGCGGCGCCGAGGTGACCGGGCTGACGCAGGACCGCGACGGGGTGACCATCGAGTGTGCCGGCGGCGACACCGTTCGCACCCGATATGTGGCCGGCTGCGACGGGGCGCACAGCGCGGTGCGCCGCTTGGTCGGCATCGACTTCGTCGGCAAACAGTACGAGACGCACATCCTGCTGGCCGACGTGCGTCTCTCGACGCCACCGACCGACACGCTGACCGGTGTCACCAACGAGAAGGGCGCGGTGATCGTCATCCCGTTCGGGGACGGCTGGTTCCGCGCCATCGCGTGGGATCGACTGCGTGAGCAGGCGCCGATGAAGGAGCCGGTCACCGTCGACGAGATGCGCGACTCCTTCGGCCGGATCGCGGGCCAGGATTTCGGCATGACGGAGATGCGGTGGAGCTCGCGGTTCCTGTCCGAGCGCAAGCAGGCCAGGCACTACCGCTCCGGACGGGTGTTCATCGGGGGCGACGCCGCCCACGTGCATTCCCCGCTCGGCGGGCAGGGCATGAACACCGGTATCGGCGACGCGATGAATCTCGGCTGGAAACTGGCTGCCGCCCTCGCCGGGACCGCGCCATCGTGGCTGTTGGACAGCTATGAGAACGAGCGGCATCCGGTCGGCGCCAGCGTCTTACGCCTGACCGACGCGTTCAACCAGCTGGTGCTCGGCCGCACCAAGGCCCAGCGCCTCGTCCAGACCATCGCGATCGGCGCGGTGACGCGGATACCCCGCACGAAACGCATGATGGCCGAGCGGCTGACCGGGATCGGCATCGGCTATCAGCACGAGCGCGGCGAAGACCGGATGGTCGGGCGCCGGATGCCGGACATCGAATGCGACGGCAAGCGGCTGTACGAGCGGCTGCGCGAGGGAAAGTTCGTCCTGGTGACCGCGACGCCGGTGACCTTGGATCGGTCGCACGTCGTGCACACCGTCGACAAGCATCCCGAACTGCCGGACGCCATGCTGGTCCGCCCGGACGGCTATGTCGCCTGGGCCAGCGAACGCATGCCGAGTGCGGTCGAACTGTCAGCAGCGATCGATCGCTGGAGTCCTCCGGCTCGGAAGTAGCGCAGCCACACATACAGCCACGCCAGCACACTGCTGAGTAGGGTGACGACGATGCCGTACCGGGTGAACCGCCAGAAGCTGATGGCGTGGCCGGCCCGTGCAGCGATTCCGATGGCGACGACGTTGGCGCTCGCGGCGATCGCCGTACCGTTGCCGCTGAAACATGCCCCGAGGGCGAACGCCCACCACAGCGCGCGGCCGGTTTCGGCGTCGGGTGCCTGGGCGGCCATTCCCTCTACGACCGGGGTCATGGTCGCGGTGTAGGGAATGTTGTCGACGAACGCTCCGACGATGGACGACCCGAAGATCAGTGCTGTCGCCGCGACGAAGTAGTTGTCGCCGAAGGCCGATTCGGCCACCGAGTCGAGCGCGCCGATCACGCCGGTGTGCACGAGGCCGCCGACCATGGCGAACAGGCCCATGAAGAACACCAGCGTCGACCACTCCACCTCCGGAAGGATGTCTGCCACATCGACGTCAGTGACCAACAGCATGGCGCCTGCCCCCACGAGCGCGACGACCGACGGCGCGACGTGCAGGACGGAATGCAGCGCGAAGCCGGCGATGACCACGGAGAGCACCGCCATGGACCGGACCAGAAGCCGGGCATCTTTGATAGCGCGACGTTCCTGGAGCACCAGCACCTCATCGATATGCACGGTGTCGGCGCGTAGGTCGGCGCGGAACAGCACCCTCGTGAACGCGACGAAGAGCGCGAATATCACCACAACGGCGGGCGCTGGCCGCGCTCGAACAAACTCCAGCGGACCTGGCGATCCTCGACATCGCCATGCCCCGGATGACCGGTCTGCAGGCGGCCAGGGAGATGAGCCGCGCCCATCCGCACGTGCGGATCCTGATCCTGTCGATGTACGACAACGAGCAGTACTTCTTCGAGGCTCTCAAGGCCGGCGCGTCGGGCTACGTCCTCAAATCGGTCGTCGACCGTGACCTGCTCGAGGCGTGCCGTGCGACGCTGCGCGGCGAGCCATTCCTCTACGCCGGCGCGATGAACGCGCTGATCCGCGACTATCTGCACCGGGCGCGGCAGGGTGATGCGCTGCCGGAGACCATCCTCACCCCGCGCGAGGAGGAGGTGCTCAAGCTGATCGCCGAGGGATATTCGGCCCGGGAGATCGCTGCGACACTGGGAATCAGCGTCAAGACCGTCGACCGGCATCGGACGAACACACTGGCCAAACTCGGCCTGCGCGACCGTCTCGCGTTGACCCGCTACGCGATCCGGGCCGGTCTGATCGAGCCGTGACGCTGGTGACAGGACGCCGGCATCGCGAACCGGATCGGCAGGGCGTGGCCGATGACCCCGATGCCTGCGCCGAGGATCGGCCAGATCGGCCAGAAGTACCAGGCGCCGGCGCCGAATCCGACGGCCAGCCACACCGAGAGCACGATGACGACCATCGTAAGGTAACCGGCGAGGTGGATCTGAACTCCCCGCCGCGCGGCCCTGCGCCGGGCCTCGCAGCGCCGAGGATCATTGCGTCGCAGCTGGGCCAGGGGCAGGTCGGCGACGAGGTGGCGTAGCTCAGCGGTGGTGTTACTGGTGAACGCCGCCTGCAGGCGAGATTCGTACTCGTCCATCGCGAGGTAGCCCTGCGTCAGCGCCTGAGCCAGCTGGTTCGCGGTCTCTTCGCGGTCGTGATCGCCGGCCCGGACGGTCGGTGCGGTGCGAACGGTCATGATCCCTCCGGAATTATCTAGACAGTGACTAGTTGTGTGACCGACTATGCCTCCTTAACTTGTCACTGTCAAGATATCTTGGGCGACCGCAGCACCGCGTAGCCGCCACCGTCGTCGACGACGAGGATCTTCTTCTTGTCGCCCGAAGAAAATGTCGTGAGTCCCTCGGGCTTCATCGACCGGTGGAAACTGACAGCAAGTGGTCTCACCGTGTCACTGCCGCGGTTCCAGGTGCAGAGCTGAAAGGGTTCGTCGCCTCGACTGAGCGAACGCCCGAGCACGATCAGGAAGCGGCCGCTGTCCACGTCGTAGGAGTTGTCGTAGGAGATGTCCCGGATCCCGAGCGTCGCGCTCGAGTGCGGTATCGCGGCGTGGACGACAGCCGGAGTCGCCAACGACGCGGTCGTCCACGCGGCCCCGGCCGCATCGACGGACACAACGATGACCGTGATTCGCCCGGGATCCGCAGGCCCGCGCTGGCCGAACAGGAGCTCCCCGGCCGCGGGATCCCACGCCAGGCCCTCGATGTTCAGCCCGCCCGCATCCGGCTCCCGTTCGCCGGCTTCCACCAGCGACGGCTCGTGCGCGAGCAGCCACGCGCGGAATCCGGCCATCGCCTCGGCGGGCAGGTCACCCTCGGGTGTGTAGCGAGCGCGCACCAACCCGTCACTGACTCGCCGTCGGCCCGACCGGTCGGCGCCGGTGGCGCACAGGGAGGACGCGGCAATGAGGTAGATTTCGCCGTTCTCGTCGACCCGGCAGAGGCCCTCGGGGTCGCTGAACTGGCCGTCGGCGATGCCGGCCAGTGGCCGCCGCCGGATCCATTCGACCTCTTCGTCTTTCGCGTCGAGTTTGATTTCGAAGAAGGCCCCGGGATCATGGTTGTCGATGAAGACGAATCGGCGCTGACCCACCTGCACGACACCCGAGGCGTTGAACGTCGCACCGCGGTTCTTCTCCGGCAATGGTGTCGGCTTGACCTTTCGCCGGGTGATCCGGTTCGCTGCACTTTCGAGTGAGTGAACGGCGGAAGCGAATTTCGCGGTCCAGGTGGTCACCGTGCCCTCCCATCCGACGGTGCTCAGCGCGCGGCGGAGAACGCCCTCAGCGACTCGACCTGCGCCGGGTCCAGCGACGGCCGAACCGTTTCCTTGGCCTTGGCGACGTCGGCGGCCGTCACGTCGGCGGCGTCGATGGACCGCCGCATCGCCGTCAGTGCGGCCTCCCGCAGCAACGCCACGCAATCCGCCGCGCTGTAGCCGTCGAGTTCGTCGGCCACCCTGTCGAGATCGACGTCGTTGCTCAGAGGCACGGATTTACCTGCGGTGCGCAGGATTTCGCGGCGGGCCTCGGCGTCGGGCGGTTCGACGAACACCAGCTTCTCCAGTCGGCCGGGCCGCAACAGCGCGGGATCGATGAGATCGGGCCGGTTCGTCGCACCGAGGACCACGACGTCACGCAGTGGGTCGATGCCGTCGAGTTCGGTGAGTAGCGCCGCCACCACGCGATCGGTCACGCCGGAGTCGAAGCTCTGGCCCCGCCTCGGCGCCAGCGCGTCGATCTCGTCCAGAAACACCAGGGATGGAGCCGAGTCGCGGGCCCGGCGGAACAGCTCGCGTACCGCCTTCTCCGACGCGCCGACCCATTTGTCCATCAACTCAGCGCCTTTGACGGCATGTACCGACAGCCGCCCCGAGCTGGCCAGCGCCCGTACGATGAACGTCTTGCCGCAGCCCGGCGGCCCGTACAGCAGCACACCTCGTGGCGGTGCGACCCCGAGGCGCTGGAAGGTGTCGGGGTGCTGCAGTGGCCACAGCACCGCCTCGGTGAGCGCCTGTTTGGTGGCCGCCATGTCGCCGACGTCGTCCAGGGTCACCGACCCGACCGAGACCTCCTCGGTGGCCGACCGCGACAGAGGGCGGATGACGCTGAGCGCGCCGGTCAGGTCGTCCTGGGTCAGCACCGGTGCCTTGCCGTCACTGCTGGCCCGTGCAGCCGCCCTCAGCGCCGCCTCGCGAACCAGTGCGGCCAGATCTGCGACTACGAAACCCGGTGTGCGCTCGCCGATTTCGTCAAGGCTGAGATCTTCTGATGGCACCCCGCGCAGCAGTACTTCCAGCAGTTGTTTGCGCACCCCGCCGTCGGGCAGGCTGAGGCCCAGTTCCCGGTCGCATAGATCGGGCGCGCGCAGTCGCGGGTCCACGTTGTCGGGGACCGCTGAGGTGGCGATGAACGCGATGCCCGGGGTGGCCACCGCGTTACGCAGTTCGGTCAGGATGAGCGTGGCCACCGGGTCGGCCGGTCGGTCCGGGGTGCCCGCGGGCAACAGCGCATCGATGTCGGTGATCAGCAGGACGCCGCCACCGTCCCGCACGGTCGCGACGGCCGACGCCACGCGCGCCAGTCTGTCGTCGGCGCGCAGCGCACCCACCTCAGGGCCGTCCAGTTCGACGAGTCGCCGGTTCGCGCACACGGCACGGACCAGCGCAGCCTTCCCCACCCCGGCGGGGCCGGACACCAGGACGCCCAGATTGGCGGTGGCACCAAGGGTTTGGAGTAGTTCGGGTTGGTCGAGGGCGAGTTTTAGCCATTCGGTCAGCCGGCCGGCCTGGGCGTGTGCACCCTTCAGGTCGTCGATGTTGACCGACTCCCTGGCCTGAGTCTGTGTCGGTGTGGTCACCACGTGCCTGCCTGCGGTGGGGTGCATGGTCGGAGCCACCCCGTTGCCCCAGGTCACCACCGAATTGGGTTGCACGCTCACCGTTCCGGCGGGGTCGACGCCGGTCACCGTCAGCAACTCCGACGTCCAGGTGATGCCGACCGAGGAGGCCAGCGCACTGGCAGCCGTGGATGTCGACGTGCCGGGGCCCAGGTCGCGCGGAAGCAATGAGACGGTGTCGCCCACCGTCATCACCTTGCCCAGCAACGCCTGCCGCAAGGTGGCGGACGAGATCGACTGGGTGGCCAGATTCGAGCCGCTGACCGTCACCGAACGGGCACCGTAGACCGTCACCGGCGCGACGATCACGGTGGTGTTCTCGGGCAGTCCGGCGTTGGACAAGGTGACGTCGTCGAGCAGGGCGGTGCCGACCGGGGTGCCGGGCGGCGCAATTCCCGCCACCGAGGCGGTGGTGCGCGAACCCGTCAGTGAAACCGCATCCCATTCCCGGATGCTCAGTGCTGCAATGGCTTCCGGGTGAAGGCGGACAACTCCACGGCGCGAATCCAAGGCCGACGTGTTCAGCCGTGCCGTCAGCCTGAGATGGTTGAGCCCACTTTCCTCGGCAGTGCCGGTCTCCGTCACGTCACTAACCCGGCCTGCGCAGTCCCAGGCGCGACACCGACCGGCGGTGCGGTTGAGATCGCCGGATCGCCCGTCGCGCCGCCCGCTGTTGGCGTGGCTTGTCGCCCCACACCTCGGGATGAGCCGCGAGGAACCGCCTGGTGCGGATGGCGAACGGGATGTGGATGACATAGGCGAGGATGATCACCAGGATGGTGATGTACCCGTAGAGAATTGACGCCGCCACCAGGATGGCGGTCGCGGCCAGCAGCGGGGCGACCATGTTCGGCGACACCGAGAAGGTGTGGATCTTGCGCATCGGCAGGGTGCTGACGACGAGCAGCGAGACTCCGATCATCCAGATCACCACGGCCGGTTCCGACGTCCACCAGCCGTCGCCGAACTGCATCTTGGCAGCCAGCGGCCCGATGGCGCCGATCGCGCCCGCGGGCGCGGGCATGCCGACGAAGTACTCCTTCTGGTAGGCGGGCTGGTCCACGTCGAGCAGCGCGTTGAACCTGGCCAGCCGCAGCACGATGCAGACCGAGTACAGCAGCACCACTATCCAGCCGATCCGCGAATGCGACAGCAGGGTGCCGTAGACGATGAACGCCGGTGCCACACCGAAGTTCACCGCGTCGGCCAGCGAGTCGATCTCCTCCCCCATCCGCGAGGTCGCCTTGAGGATCCGGGCGATGCGCCCGTCGAGCGCGTCGAGGATCGCGGCGAGGGCGAGGAACGCCATCGACTCCGTCGGCCTGTTGTCGAGCGCCATCTTCACCGCGCTCAGGCCGAAGCAGATGGCCGCGACGGTCATGGCGCTGGGCAGTATTCGCAGGCTGACGACGGGCGCCTTGATGCGCGGTTTGATCATGGCAGCTCGGCCAATACCGTTTCGCCTGCCAGCGCGCGCTGTCCCGTGGTGACCAGGATGTTGGCACCCTCAGGAAGGTACGTGTCCAGTCGCGAGCCGTATCGGATCAGGCCGTAGGTATCGCCGATCGACAACTTGTCACCTGCCTTGACGTCGCAGACGATGCGGCGCGCCACGAGTCCGGCGATCTGGACGGCGATCACCTCGGTGCCGTCCGGTGTGCGGATGAGGACGCTGTTGCGTTCGTTGTCGGCACTGGCCGCTTCCAGGTCCGCGGACAGGAACAACCCGGGCTGATGTACGGCGGCGACCACTTCGCCGCCGATCGGCGCCCGCTGCACGTGGGCGTCCAGGATCGACAGGAAAATGCTGATGCGCGGCAACGGCGTTGCGGGCAGGCCGAGTTCGGCAGGGGGCAGTTCCTCGCCGATCAGGCAGATGAGTCCGTCGGCGGGCGCGACGACCAGACCGGGCCGGGTGGGTGGCACCCGGGGCGGGTGCCGGAAGAACGCGGCGTTGGCGGCCGCCGACGTCAGCCCGGCGCCGCGCAGCCAGCGGTTCTTGCGTCCCGCGGCGGCCACCACCAGGCTCGCGCCGACGAAGGGCAGGCCGGCGCGATGCATCGGCGGTACGGAGGTTCGCACCAGCGCCACGAGTCGCGCGGGGCCTGATCGGAGGTCGGGGCGTCTGGCCATCGTGCAGCGATTCTACGGGTGGCGGGCTTCGGAAACGTCAGGCCAGGTCCCAGACGTGCACCTGTGACCCGGCCGCCACCTCAGCGACATCTTCGTCGATCTCGAGCAGGCAATTGGCCGACGCCAGCCACCGCAAGTGATGCGACGCGGGCGGTCCGTAACTGGTGACCGTTCCGGCCGCCGCGTCGAGCACGCCGCGACGGAACTGTCGCTTGCCCGCGGGGGACGTGAGATGCTCCGTCAGCACCGCCTCCAGCCGCGGCCGGTCGGGCGCGGGCAGCCCCATCGCCGTGCGCAGCGGAGAACGGATGAACACCTCGAACGACACCAGGGCGCTGACCGGGTTTCCGGGCAGGGTGATGATCGGTGTGCCGTCGATGGTGCCCGCGCCCTGCGGCATGCCGGGCTGCATCGCCACCTTGACGAAGTCGACGTGGTCGCCGAGTGAGTCCTTCACCACCTCGTAGGCGCCCGCGCTGACGCCGCCGGTGGTGATGATCAGGTCGGCCTGGCCGGTGTAGCGGTCGAGCGCGTCGCGGAAGGTGGCGACGTCGTCACCGGTCATCGGAGACGCCACCACCTGGGCACCGGCGTCCCGGACGGCGGCGGCCAGCATCACCGCGTTGGATTCGTAGATCTGGCCGGGCTGCAGCGGCGTCCCCGGGGCCACCAGTTCCGTGCCGGTGGACATCACGAGCACGCGCTGGCGGGGAACGACCGTCAGCTCGCCCAGGCCGAGCGCGGCGGCCAGGCCCAACGTAGCGGGGGTGATGACGTGTCCGCCATGCAACACGGTGGTGCCCGCGGAGACGTCCTCGCCCGCCCGGCGGACGTGCTGGCCGGGCGCGACACCCGCGGCGATCGCGACGTTGTCGGTGCCGCCGTCGGTCGACTCGACCGGCACTACGGCGGTCGCCCCGGCCGGAAGCGGGGCACCGGTCATGATGCGGTGTGCGGTACCCGGTTTCAGCGTGAGCGAATCGGTACGCCCCGCAGGGATGTCCTCGGCGACCGGAAGGACCACCGGCTGACCGGGCGTCGCGGCGGCCACCTCCTCGGCGATGACCGCGTAGCCGTCCATCGCCGAGTTGTCGAAGCCGGGCAGTGCCAACGGGGCGACGACATCCTCGGCCAGCACCAGCCCGAGAGTGTCGGCGATCGGCAGCGTCACCGGCGGCTTGCGGGTGATCAGGCCGGCGACAACACGCCGGTGGTCATCGACTGAGCGCATCACACCGGGAAGGTAACACCCGTCAGCTCCTCGGACACCGTCCAGAGCCGGCGCTGGATGCCCACGTTGTGCGATTGTGCACTCGACTCAACGACTTTCGGGTGGCCGCGCTGTTGCCCGATGCCGTCGGGGCCGTAATACTGCCCACTTTGGGCGGTGGGATCGACGGCCGCACGCAGCGTCGGGAGCGCGCCCATGTCGGCGGGCTGCGCGATGAAATTCCAGAAGAACTCGCTGACCGGCTTGATGATCGGTGGCATGTTGCGCAGCAGCTCGGTCTGCGCGCCGCCGGGGTGGGCGGCGAGCGCGGCGGTCGGTGCGGCCTTGGCCTTCAGGCGGCGCGCCAGCTCGTAGGTGAACAGCAGGTTCGCCAGCTTGGACTGGCCGTAGGCGACGACCCGGTTGTAGTTGCAGTCCAATTGCAGGTCGTCGAAGTGGATCTTGGCGCGGATTCGATGCCCGACACTGCTCACCGTGACCACCCGGGAGCCGTCGACCGGCAGGATGTTGTCGAGCAGGAGGCCCGTGAGCGCGAAGTGGCCGAGGTGGTTGGTGCCGAACTGAGACTCGAAACCGTCCTTGGTCACCCCCTTGTCGGTGTACATCACGCCGGCGTTGTTGATCAGCAGGTCGATGCGCGGGTACCTGGCGCGCAGCTCGCCGGCGGCCGTGCGGATGTCGTCGAGCGACGTCAGATCGAGCTTCGCAACGGTGACATCGGCGCCGGGGTGCGTGGCGGTGATGCGCTCGGCCGCCTGCTTGCCCTTGTCCGGGTTGCGCACCGCCAGCACCACGTGCGCACCCTTGCCCGCCAGGACGGCGGCGGTCTCGTAGCCGAGGCCGGTGTTGGCGCCGGTGATGACGGCCACCCGGCCGGATTGATCTGGCACGTCAGCCGCCGTCCACTTGCTGCCCATGGCCTCAACATACTCAGTGCCCGGTGGCTTGCGCGGCCCGTTAGTTTCGTGCCATGGGTAAGCGAGTTTTCGCAAGGCTTCTCGACGCGCCGAGTGTCCGGCAGGTGAACCGGTCGGTGACGGCCGGTGTGCGCCGGTGCCTGCGTCTCGAGACATCATGAATCTGGTCGACCCCGCCCATCCGCCGAGCACGAAGGCGCCGTTGGTCTGGGCGATCGGCGCAGCCATCCCGTGGCTGTTGCTGGTGGTCGCCCAGGTGGTGTGGTTCGTACTCGACGCGCGCCTTGGCTGGGTGCACGCGCTCGCCGCCGGGGTCACGGTGCTCGGGGTGACCGTGTTCGTCATCGTGGTGCCGCTGTGGCGCTATCGCGTGCACCGTTGGGACGTCGACGCCAAGGCCGTCTACACCCGATCGGGTTGGCTGGTGCAGGAGCGCCGGATAGCGCCGATCTCGCGGGTGCAGACCGTGGACACCGAGCGGGGTCCGGTGGATCGGTTGTTCGGGCTGGCGAACGTCACCGTGACGACGGCGTCATCGGCGGGCGCAGTCCGCATCGCCGCCCTGGATTCCGACGTCGCCGACCGCGTCGTCGCGCAGCTGACCGACATCGCGGCCATCGGCGCCGAGGACGCCACATGACGGCCGAGACGGGTGAGGTGTGGCAGCGGCTCAGCCCGCGCATGCTGTTGGTGCACCCGGTGCACGAGGTGCTGCGGCAGATTCCGCTCCTGATCGGGTCCGTGGTGCTTGGCTCGGCGACCGGTAACCCGATGTGGACGCTGTTCGGTCTGGCGCTCATCGTCTGCTACGGCGTGGCGCGCTGGTTCACCACCACCTACCGGATCGACTCCCAGGAAGTGCAGCTGCGCAGCGGTGTGCTGCAACGCAAGGTTTTGTCCTTGCCACGCAACAGGATCCGATCGGTGTCTACCGACGCTCGGCTGCTGCACCGGCTGCTCGGGCTGACGGTGTTGCAGGTGAGCACCGGCCAGGAGGCCAGGGGCGATGCCGCATTCGCCCTCGACGCGGTCGAGGCCGAACAGGTGCCGCGGCTGCGGGCGATCCTGCTGGCGGACTCGCTGGCACCCGCCGGCGAAGACGGCGAGCCGACCGGGCAGGTGCTGGCCCATTGGCAGCCGTCGTGGCTGAGGTACAGCCCGCTGAGCTTCACCGGACTCGCGATGATCGTGGCCGCGGTCGGTCTGGCCTATCAGGCGGGTGCCGCTGCGCTGCTGCGGAATTCGCAGCTGGCGCGGTCGGGGCTGGACGCCGCCGAACGATTCGGTCTGTTCGCGAGTGTGGTGGTCGGCGCGGTCGCGGTGCTGGTGGCCTCGGCAGTGCTGTCGGTGCTGAGATCGCTGTTGACGTACGGCAACCTCTCGCTGACCCGGCGGGACTCCGGCGGCAAGGACGGCGCTCTGCACCTCGAGCACGGGCTGCTGCGCGTGCGGGAGCACACGTTCGACATGCGACGCCTGCGCGGCGGGACGCTGCGAGAAGCTTTGTTGGTCAGGGTATTCGGCGGTGCGCGGCTGGACGCGGTGATGACCGGTGTCGCCGGCGCGGGCGAGGCGTCGCTGCTGCTTCCGCCGTGCCCGAGGCCGACCGCCGAGGCGGTTCTCACCGGCTTGATCAACAGGCCCGACCTGGTCACGGGCCCGTTGCGGGCCCACGGCCGGACCGCGACCCGCAGACGTTGGACCCGCGCCATGACCCTGCCCGTCGTCGTGGCGGCGCTGATGGTGATTCTGGCGGTCGCGGCGACTGTGCCGCCGTGGTTCTGGGTCGTGCCGGCGGTACTGGCGGTGTGCTGCGCGCTGCTGGCGGTGGACCGGTCGCGGTCGCTGGGACATCTGGCCGGGGACGGGTGGCTGGTGGCGCGGGCCGGCAGCCTGGAACGCAGGCGCGACTGCATCGCCGCGCCCGGCATCGTCGGCTGGACGGTGCGCCAGACGCTGTTGCAGCGCCGGGCCGGGGTGGCGACGCTGGTCGCAGCGACCGCGGCCGGGGAGAAGCGTTACCGGGTGATCGACGTGCCCGCGGAGGACGCCTGGTCGATCGCCGCGGCGGCATCGCCCTGGATCGCCGACAACCGGTGGTGGCGTACTCGGGCGTAGGCCGAGTTGCGCGCAAAGGTTTGCCGTTTACTGTCGCACCATGGCTATCGGTGGAGTGCTCTTCGACATCGATGGCGTCCTGGTGACCTCATGGAAGCCGATCGGGGGTGCATCGCAGACTCTGCGGACGCTGTCGTCCCACCAGGTGGCGTGCTCGTATCTGACCAACACGACCACGCGGACCAGGGCCCAGATCGCCGGATTGCTCACCGAGGCCGGGATGGACGTGCGTGCCGACGAAGTCATCACCGCGGCGGTGCTCACTGCGGAGTACGTGCGCAACCGCTATCCGGACGCCCGATGTTTTCTGGTCAACAGCGGTCAGATCGCGGAGGACATGACCGGGATCGACATCGTCTACTCCAGTGAGTTCGCCGGGCCCGAGACGCCGGAGACACCCGATGTGGTGCTTCTCGGCGGGGCAGGACCCGAATACAGCCATCTGACGCTGTCCTGGGTGTACGACTGGATGGCGCAGGGCGTGCCCGTCGTCGCGATGCACCGCAGCACCGCGTGGACCACCACCGACGGTCTGCGCGTCGACACCGGCATGTACCTGATCGGAATGGAAGAGACCTCGGGGCGCAAGGCGACCGCTGTCGGCAAGCCGGCGCCGGCCGGATTCCTCGCTGCGGCAAGCCGACTCGGCGTCGACCCCGACGAGATGTACATGGTCGGCGACGACCTCAACAACGACGTGCTGGCCGCACAGGTGGTCGGGATGACGGGCGTGCTGGTGCGCACCGGCAAGTTCCGTCAGGACACTCTCGACCGTTGGTCCGCCGACGAATTCGCGATGCAGCCCAACCATGTGATCGACTCGGTCGCCGATCTTCCGGAGCTGCTGGGGCTATGAGATCCGGGTGGTGTCGAGCCGGTTCTCTACGGCGCGGCCGTCTTCGGCGGCTACGAAATACGCGGCAGCGCCGTCCCGTTCGCTGAGCGCCCCGACGAACTCGGCGCCGCGGTAGAGCACGCCCGCGCCGCCGTCGGTGGCGTATGCCGGGGGCAGTGTGCCGTCCGCGACCAACCGCTGCAGCAGCGGACGTCGCTGGTCCTCCGAGTCGTAGTGCACCCCGTTGGCGTAGGGCACCAGCGCCAGGCCATCGGTCACCGGCCGTAGGTCGGGGCCGAACGAGTCCGTGGTGCCCCCGACGTGCCAGCAGATCGATCCGGCGGAGATGCCGGTCAGGACGACGCCGGCGCGCCAGGCGGCGCGCATCGCCGCGTCGACGCCGTGCAGCCGCCACATCGCCAGCAGTCCCGCCACACTTCCGCCGTACACCCACACCACGTCGTGGGCGAGCAGATGTGCCGTGATGTCCTCGACGTTCGGCATCGGGAAGAGCGCGAGATGAGATGCGCTGAACCCACGAACCTGTGCCGCCTCGTAGAGGTGGTGCAGCACCGCCGAGTCGTCACCGTACGCCGTGTTCAGCAGGCACACCCGTGGTGCCCGCCCGTCCACCCCGGCGAGGTCGACCGCGTACTCGGTCAGCACGCTGAACTCCCAGCGGGTGCGGCGCCCTTCCCGGATGCCACCGCTGGTCGCGAGGATGGTCGGGGCGTCGGCGGGCACGAGACCAACGTAGACGGATATTTGTGATCTGGCGATGAGTCTTCCGTTGCGCACGAGTCAGTTTGGTGAAGGCAACTATTGGAGGAGTCGTTATGTCCGATGAGAAAGTGTGTGCACACATCACCGTCGACGCGCCGGCCGACGCGGTGTTCGACGTGCTGGCCGACCCGTCGACACATGAGGCGATCGACGGCACGGGCTGGGTGCGCGAGTCGCTCGACGGTGCGACGCTGAGCGGGACAGGTCAGATATTCCGGATGGCGATGTACCACGACAACCATCCGAACAAGGACTACGAAATAGCCAATCGGGTCGAGGTATTCGAGCCGTCGCGAGCGATCGCGTGGCAGCCGGGCCAGTTCGGCGACAACGGGGCGCCGGAATTCGGCGGCTGGATCTGGCACTACGACCTGAGGCCGGCCGGCCGGGACCGGACCGACGTCACGCTGACCTACGACTGGTCGGCGGTGCCGCCGCCCACGCGGGAGCACATCGAGTTTCCACCGTTCGACGTCGTGCACCTCGACAACTCATTGCGGCATCTGGCGGAGCTGGCACGGGGCCGCTCTAGCACTCCGGCGGGGTGACCGTCTAAGCCTGTAGTGAGCGTACTGCTTCGATGCGCGCCTTGAGCTGATCGGTGGTCGCGGCCGCGATCGGCGGACCACCGCACACCCGGCGCAGCTCGTTGTGGATCCAGCCGTGCGGCTTGCCGGTGCGATGGTGGGCGATCGAGACGAGCGCATTGAGTTCGCGACGCAGCTCACGTAGCTGTCCATGCGTCGACACGCGGGGCACCTCACCGCTGGCCGTTCTTCTGGTGATCTGCTCTTCTTGCCTGCGCCGCAACAAGTCCCGCATCTGGTCGGCATCGAGCAACCCGGGGATGCCGAGGTAGTCGGCCTCCTCCTCGCTGCCTGCAGGCGTAGCGGTGCCGAAGAAGGATCCGTCGAAGATGACCTGGTCGAGTTCGGCATCGGCGCCCAGTGATTCGAAGCCGTTGTCCTCGTCGGTCGGCTCGCTGCGGCGGCGTTCGACCAGTTCCTCGTCGCCGAGCGACTCGCGGTGCGGCTTGCCGAGCACGTGATCGCGTTGCGCCTCCATCTGGCTGGCCAGATCGAGCAGCGTCGGCACCGACGGCAGGAAGATGCTCGCGGTCTCGCCGGGCCGGCGGGACCGGACGTAGCGGCCGATCGCCTGCGCGAAGAACAGCGGGGTGGAGGCGCTCGTGGCATAGACCCCCACCGCCAGCCGCGGCACGTCGACGCCTTCGGACACCATCCGGACCGCGACCATCCAGCGGGTGGTGCCCGCCGAGTACTCGGCGATCCGCTTCGACGAGCCCGGGTCGTCGGACAGCACCACCGTCGGCGCCTCGCCGGTCAACCTGGTCAGCACATCGGCGTAGGCGCGGGCGGCCTTCTGGTCGGTGGCAATCAACAGGGCGCCGGCATCGGGCACACCGCCGTTGCGCTTCTGGGTGAGGCGGGTGTCGGCCGCCTGCAGAACCGCCGGAATCCACTCGCCCTTCGGGTCGAGCACCGTGCGCCAGGCGCGGGCGGTCTGCTCGGCGTTCAGCGGCTCACCCAGCCGGGCCGCGTGCTCCTCGCCGGCGCTGGTGCGCCAGCGGGCCTCACCGGAATAGGCGAGGAAGACGACCGGCCGGACCACGCCGTCGGCCAGCGCTTCCGAGTAGCCGTAGCTGTGGTCCGCCTGCGAGCGCAGCAACCCCTCGCCGTCGCGTTCGTAGTTGACGAACGGGATCGGGCTGTCGTCGCTGCGGAACGGAGTGCCCGTCAGAGCCAGCCGGCGGGTGGCGTCGCCGAACGCCTCGCGGATCGCATCACCCCAACTCTTGGCGTCGCCGCCGTGGTGAATCTCGTCGAACACGACCAGCGTGCGGTGGTTCTCGGTGCGCACCCGGTGCCGGGTCGGGTGACTGGCCACCTGGGCATAGGTGACGACGACGCCGTGGTACTCCGACGACGTCTGGGCGTTGGAGTTGGTGAACTTCGGGTCGAGGGAGATCCCGACGTTCGCCGCCGCCAATGCCCACTGGATCTTGAGGTGCTCGGTGGGGACGACGACCGTGATCTGCTCGACGGTGCCATCGGCCAGCAGCTCGCCGGCCACCCGGAGGGCAAACGCCGTCTTTCCGGATCCCGGGGTCGCCACGGCCAGGAAGTCGCGCGGCCGCGCGCCAAGATACCGCACCAATGCCCGACGCTGCCAGCCACGCAAGGCCTGGGTGTCGGGCGCTGAATAAGCCCGCACCCAAGGACTCCTCACTGATCGAAGAGCAGCCTAGCGCAAGCGATTACGGGCGCGCATCTCTCCAGGACGACGTGTCGGCTCGCGGCGCGTTCGCTGGGCGGAACCGCTGCGGCCGGTGGCGTGCGGCCGCGCCGCGGCAAGGCAGACGCCGGCCCGCTTCGTGCTCCGCCTATGTATTGCTACAGCAAACACGGTGCTGGCAGGGCCGCCGGGTGGGTACTGTTCTGCCCACGATGACAGCAACGCCCTATCCGCAAAACGACGGCATCGACCGGTACGTGCGCGTGTTCGGCACCCGGGTTCACAACTTAAAGGGCGTCGACGTTGCCGCCCCGCGCGACGCGCTGGTGGCGTTCACCGGGATTTCCGGGTCCGGCAAGTCGTCGTTGGCGTTCGGCACCATCTACGCCGAGGCGCAACGCCGCTACTTCGAATCCGTCGCCCCCTACGCCCGGCGCCTGCTGCTGCCCACCGGAGCGCCGAAGGTGGACGACATCACGGGTTTGCCGCCAGCGGTGGCCCTTCAGCAGCGCAGGGGATCGGCGACATCGCGGTCGACGGTCGGCACCGTGACGACGTTGTCGAACCTGCTGAGGATGTTGTTCTCCCGCGCCGGGACGTATCCGCGGGGTGCCGAAGAGCGGCTCGACTCCGACGCGTTCTCGCCGAACACGGCCGTGGGCGCGTGTCCGGAATGCCACGGCCTCGGTCGAATTCACCAGGTCACCGAGGACACCCTGGTTCCCGACACGTCGCTGACGATCAGGCAGGGAGCGGTCGCCGCCTGGCCGGGCGCCTGGCAGGGTCAGAACCTGCGTGACATCCTCATCACGTTGGGCTACGACATCGACAAGCCGTGGCGCAAACTGCCCAAGCGGCAGCGTGATTGGATCCTGTTCACCGACGAGCAGCCGACGGTGGAGATCGATCCGAGCCAGCATCCTGTGACCGCGGATTACTACTACAACGGCACGTTCTCGAGTGCCGAGCGGCATGTCCGCCATACGTTGGCCAACTCGCAGAGCGCGATGATGCGTCGTCGGGTGTTGCGGTTCGTCGACAGCGTCGAGTGCTCGGTGTGCGGGGGGTCGGGGCTGCGGCCCGAGGCGCTGGAGGTGACCTTCGCCGGCCGGACGATCGCTGACTACGTCGGGATGCCGCTGGCCGCGCTCGCCGATGCGCTGCGCCCGACGGCCGCGCGCACGGATGCTGCCGCGGCGTTCGAGTCGACGGAGTCCGGTGAGCTCACCGAGGTCGCGACGATGATCGCCGCCGACCTGGTCGCCCGCATCCAGGTGCTCGTCGACCTCGGTCTCGGATATCTGACGCTGAACCGCAGGACGCCTACTGTCTCGCCGGGGGAGTTGCAGCGGCTGCGGCTGGCCACTCAGCTGCGCGCCGGCCTGTTCGGCGTGCTCTACGTGCTGGACGAGCCGTCGGCCGGTTTGCATCCGGCCGATGCCGAACCGCTGCTCGAGGTGTTGGATCGCCTTCGGCGGGCCGGGAATTCGCTGTTCGTCGTCGAGCACGACATGGACGTGGTGCGCCGCGCCGAGTGGATCGTCGACGTCGGACCGGGAGCCGGTGAGTTCGGTGGCGAGGTCCTCTACAGCGGACCGGTGTCGGGCCTCGCCGATGTCGAGGGGTCGGTCACCCGCCGGTATCTGTTCGGCGACGGGCCGCGCCCGACTCGGTCGCCCCGGAAGCCGTCCGGCAGGCTGCGGCTTCGGGGCGTCTGTTTCCACAACCTGCGTGACCTGGATGTGGACCTGCCGCTGGGGGTCTACACAGCGGTCACCGGCGTATCCGGCTCGGGAAAGTCGACGTTGGTGGTCAAGGTGCTCGGTGACGTCGTTAACCGCCATCTGGGCCGCATGACCGAGCCGGGAGAGGCTGAGCTCGACGACGGCGATTCCGACGCCGAGATCGTCGACCTGGATCACGACGCCAGCGCGGGCGTGACCGCCGACGGCCTGGACCTCATTCACCGGATCGTCGCGGTGGACCAGCGCCCCATCGGGCGCACCCCCCGCTCGACGCTGGCCACCTACACCGGGCTTTTCGACACCGTACGGCGGGAGTTCGCGGCGACACCGGAGGCCCGACGTCGGGGCTGGACCCCGGGGCGGTTCTCCTTCAATGTCGCTGAGGGGCGCTGCCCGACCTGTCAGGGTGAGGGCTTCGTATCCGTCGAACTGCTGTTCCTGCCCGGCACCTACGCCACCTGCCCGACATGCCGTGGCGCCCGCTACTCGGACGAGACGCTGCAGGTCCGCTACCGCGAGCGGACCATCGCCGAGGTGCTCACGATGACGGTCGACGAGGCGTTCGCCTTCTTCGGCGGGGTGCCGGGCGCGGCCCGCAGCCTGACGACCCTTCGCGAGGTCGGGTTGGGGTATCTGCGCCTCGGGCAGCCGGCCACTGAGCTGTCCGGCGGTGAGGCCCAGCGGATCAAGCTGGCATCCGAGCTGCAGCGGCCCCGCCGCGGGCACACGCTGTACGTCCTCGACGAGCCGACCACCGGACTGCATCCGGCCGACGTCGATCTGCTCGACGCGCAGCTTCACCGCCTCGTGGACTCCGACAACACCGTGGTGGTGGCCGAGCACGACATGCGAATGGTGGCGGGAGCGGACTGGGTGATCGATCTGGGACCCGGCGCGGGCAACGACGGCGGGCGGGTCGTGGCGCAGGGGACACCGGACAAGGTCGCCGGCTCGACGCGCAGCAGGACGGCGCCCTACCTCGCCGCGCGGCTGACTACTCGATGAAGAAGTTGTCGTTGCGGATGAACCACTCGCGGCGTTCGTCGTCGGTCATGTCGGCCAGGTGCGCGAATCCTTCGAAGTAGGCCTCCCGCGGCGCGCCCGGGGCGAACAGCATCAGGATCGAGGTCGGTTCGTCGGCGTCGTTGCTGAAACCGTGGATGCCCCCCGGTGGGACGTAAAGGAAATCGTTCGGACGCGCGTCGATCCAGTCCTTGCCGTCGAAGAGCCGGATCGTCCCGGACAACACGAAGAACGCCTCGGACATCGCTCGGTGGAAGTGCGGGCCCGGGCCGCCGCCCCGCGGGCCGATGTCGACCCGGTACAGGCCGTAATCACCGTTGGTGGCCGCCTGGTTGGCCAGATAGTGGTATTTCACCCGACCGAATGAGTCGTGGTCCGGTGCTTCGTCGCCGCGCCGTAGCCAGGCGCTGACTTCCGGCTCGTCCTCGGTGTAGCGCGGCGGCGGGTAGGGAGGCACGACGAGTGACATCGATTCCCACCCTAGCCACAGGCCCGGTACAGGTCGGCGCCGCATAGTACGGGCATGGATCCGGCGAGTGCGCCGCTGATGTGGTCGAGCGCGCTCACCAGCTGGCGGTGGGACAGCGTGGCGGCCGTGTTGGCCGTCGCGCTCACGGGCGCCTACGGCTGGGCGTGGCGTCGTGCCGCGCGATGCGACGACACCGTCGCGCGCAAGCACGCGTGGTCGTTCGCGATCGGGGTCGTGTTGTTGATCGCCGCGACCATGAGCGTGATCGGCGTCTACGACCGGGTGCTGTTCTGGGTACGCGCGCTTCAGGTGCTGCTGCTGCTGATGGTTGTGCCGTTCTTCCTCGCGGCCGGCCGGCCCGCCACGGTCTTGCGCGCCGCATCGGGAACCGTAGGCCGGTCGCGGCTGGACCGGGTGCTGGCCTCCCGGGCGGCGCGCATGGTGGCTCATCCCGCGGCGACGTCGGTGGCGATGCTCGCGACGCCGTGGCTGCTGTACGTGACGCCCTGGTATCTCGGCGCATTGCGGTATCCGGTGGTGGCATCGATCACGAGGGCGGTGTTGCTGCTCGTGGGTTTCGCGTACTTCTACGCCCGGTTGCAGACCGACCCCGTGCCGCGCCGCTACTCCCAGCTGATCTCACTCGTGATCAGCATCGTCGAGTCGCTGGGCGACGGGCTGCTCGGCATCGTGTTGTGGCTCGGGCCGTTGATCGCCGTCTCCTACTACCAAGGCATCGACCGGCATTGGGGGCCGAGCCCACGTGTCGATCAGTCGATCGGCGCGGGCGTCCTTTGGATTGTCGGCGATGTGCTCGGCGTGGGATTCAGCATCGTCTTGATGCGCTTCTTCTCAGCGGACGAACACGCCAGGGCGGTCACCGTCGACGCCGAACTCGACCGCGCCCAACGCGAGGTCGTCGTTGACCGCGACGGGATCTCGGCAGCCACGTCAGGACTGTGGTGGGAAAACGATCCTCAGCTGCGTGACCGGATGGTTCGGCGTCGACGGTGATGAGGCCTCAGTGCGACAGTAAGCCGACGGGATACGTCACGCCGGTCAGTTCCTCCGACACCGTCCACAGCCGCTTCTGCGCGGCGACGTCGTGCGAGGCGGTGCTGGAGGCGACCACCCGCGGATAGCCGCGTTGCTCGGCGAAACCGTCGGGCCCGTAGTACTGGCCGCCGAGAACGTTCGGGTCGGTGGCGGCGCGCAGGGTCGGGAGCGCTCCCATGTCGGCGTCCTGGAAGAGCGGTTCCACCAGCCTCGTCACGGCACCGACCAGCGGCGGCAGATTGCGGGTCAGTTCGGTGCGCGACCCGCCGGGGTGCGCGGCCGCGGCAAGGGTGGTCGTGCCGGTCAGGCGCCGCTGCAGTTCGTAGGTGAAGAGCAGGTTGGCCAACTTGGCCTGCCCGTAGGCACCGGTCCGGCTGTAACTGCGCTCCCATTGGAGATCCTCGAAACGGATTCCGTTGCGGGCGAAGCGATGGCCGACGCTGCTGACCGTCACCACGCGTGAACCGGGGGCCGCCACCACGCGGTCGAGCAGCAGGCCCGTGAACGCGAAGTGGCCCAAATGGTTGGTGCCGAACTGCAATTCAAAACCGTCCTTGGTGGTGGACCTCGGCGTGAACATCACGCCCGCGTTGTTGATCAGCAGATCGATGGTGTCGTGCCGGGAGCGCAGTTGGTCTGCCGCTGCCCGGATGGACTCCAGCGAAGTGAGGTCGAGTTCCTGCAGCGTCACGGTGGCGCCGGGGGCGCCGGCGGCGATGCGGGTGGCGGCGTCCTTGCCCTTGTCGAGGTTGCGGACGGCGAGTACGACGTGCGCGCCCTTGGCCGCGAGCGCGGCGGCCGTCTCATACCCGAGGCCCGTGTTGGCGCCCGTGATGATGGCGGTGCGCCCGGTCTGGTCGGGAATGTCGGCGGTGGTCCACTTGGTCATGGGATTCTCCTACAATCGGTTAAACGGGGCGGAAGCTCCGTTTGATCACGACTATACGGAACGTGCGCCCCGCTTTTCTATTCCCGCCGACTCCTAGGTGGTGTGAGATGGCTCAGTCCGCTCGGCCGTTGCGCGCCGACGCGGCGCGCAATCGCGCCCGCGTGCTGGAGATCGCCTACCAGACGTTCGCCGCCGAGGGGCTTTCCGTGCCCATCGACGAGATCGCCCGACGGGCGGGCGTCGGCGCAGGCACCGTCTACCGTCATTTCCCCACCAAGGAAGATCTGTTCCGCGCGGTGGTCGAGGAGCGGATCAGCAGCATCGTCGACGACGGCCGCGCGCTGTTGTCCTCTCAGAACCCGGGTGGGGCGCTGTTCACCTTCATCCGGTCGATGGTGCTGCAGTGGGGAGCGGCGGATCACGGCCTCGTCGACGCGCTGGCCGGGGTCGGGATCGATATCAACGAAGCGGTGCCCGATGCCGAAGCGGCCTTCCTGGGGCTGGTCGGCGACCTGTTGGCGGCCGCTCAGAAGGCGGGCTCCGTGCGGGCGGATGTCGACGTCCGCGACGTCAAGGCCATCGTGGTGGGGTGTCAGGCGATGCAGGCCTACACGCCCGAGGCGGCGCACCGGCTGCTGGAGGTGATCCTGGACGGCCTGCGGCCGCGATGATTCAGCCGGGCTAACCTAACAGATATCCGAGAAGACTCCCGCCGCCGTCAGGAGGGCACATGCGCACGCTTCTCTCACGGGAGGTCGGCGACGCCATCCGGGACTTCATCGTCGATCGGGGTCTGCAACCGGGCGATGCACTTCCCTCCGAGGGCGAACTGGCCGCGTTGCTCGATGTCGGCAAGACCTCGGTGCGGGAGGCGCTCCGCCGGCTCGAGGCGCACGGAGTGGTCGAGGTGCGTCGGGGCAAAGGCCTGTTCGTCGGGGCGTTCGGGTTCGGCCCGCTGATCGAACATCTGCCCTACGGCCTCCAGGCCAGCAATGTCCCGCTGCGCCAACTCCTGCAGGCGCGGCGGGCGCTGGAAGAAGGGCTCGTCTGCGAGTTGGCCAAGGTCGTCACCGAGACGGACCTCGAGCGCCTGGACGACCTGGTCGACCAGATGCGCGCGCGTGCCGAGAACGGACGCGTGCCGGCCGACGTCGACCAGGCGTTTCACCAGGCGCTCTTCGAACCGCTCGCCAATCCCTTTGTGCTGCAACTGATCGACGTGTTCTGGACCATCTTCAGCCGGGCGTCCGACCACATCGTCCTCGACCTGCGCCGACCCACCGCGGAGGATCATGCGGCGATTGTCGCTGCCCTGCGTTCGGGCGATCGCACCGCGATGACCGATGCGGTGGCCCGGCACTTCGAGGATCTTCAGCGCAGCCTCGACGCCGACGCGTCGTCGTCGGCCCCTTGATGTGACATCCGTCATGTTGTAACGTCGGCCTGACCTCACATATCTGATATCTCATAGGTCCTGGGAGTCGACATGACCACATCGCCAGCTGCCGAGGAACGCTCGCTGACCCGTACGCAGTGGAAACAGTTGTTCGCCGCGTGGCTCGGGTACTTGCTCGACGGTTTCGACTTTCTGCTGATCACGCTGGTGTTGACCGAGGTGGCCGACGAATTCGGCCTCAGCCTGGTCGAGGCCACCACGTTGGTCAGCGCGGCGTTCGTGTCCCGGTGGTTCGGCGGTCTGCTGCTCGGCGCCATCGGGGACCGGTTCGGCCGCCGGTCCGCGATGGTCATCAGCATCCTGTGCTTCTCGGTCGGCAGCCTTCTGTGCGGCATCGCGTGGGGCTACTGGCCGCTGTTCATCTTCCGCGCGATCGTGGGCATCGGCATGGCCGGTGAATACGCCGCCAGCGTGACCTACGCGATGGAGTCGTGGCCGAAGCGGTTCCGGAACCGGGCCAGTGGCGCGCTACTGTCCGCGTACCCGATCGGCGTGGTGCTCGCCAGCCAGTTGTATCCGCTGGTTGTGCCGCATCTCGGATGGCGATGGATGTTCTTCATCGGGTTGTTCCCCGCCGCGGTCGCGTGGTGGATGCGGCGCTCCCTGCCGGAAGCGCAGGAATGGCAGGACAACAAGAGCGAAGCGGTCACCGAGCGCACCGCCATCCAACTGTTGTTCACTCCTGAACGACGGCTGGTGAACATCGCGATCACCGTCGTCGCGATCGCCGACCTGGTGCTGATCTTCGGCCGGGTGATCACCGGGCCGTGGGTGTGGGCGTTGGCCGTCATCGCAGCCGCCTGCTTCTACGCGCTGACCCGTCAGATCGCGGGAAAGCTGACGCCGATGTTCGTCATGCTCATGGTCACCGTGCTCTCGGCGTTCCTGTACTCCTGGCCGACCCAGTCGCTGCTGCCCACCTATCTGAAGACCGAACTGCACTTCGATCCGGCGCAGGTCGCTCACGTGCTGCTGTGGGCGGGGCTCGGCTATGCGGCGGGGTCGGTGGTTTCGGGTGTCGTCGCCGACAGGCTGGGCACCCAGCGCACCTACGTGCTGGGTCTGGTCATCTCGCTGTTGTTCGTCGTCCCCGTGTTCGCGATGACCGGAGCGCACGCCGTGTGGCTGTGGGTCCTGCTGTTCGGTCTGCAGTTCACCAGCCAGGGCATCTCCGGGTTGCTGCCGAAGTTCTTGTCGGACCACTTCCCGATCAACCTGCGCGCGAGCAGCCTTGGCTTCTGCTACAACATCGGTGCGCTGGGTGGCGCGATCGCCCCGATCGCCGGCGCCTCCATCGCCTCCTCGATCGGGCTGGGCAACGCGCTGATGGTGTTGACGCTGGGCTTCACCGCGCTGGTCGCGATTCTCGTCGGGTTCGACATTCCGCGCCGGTTCGCCCCCCGGCACTCTGACGCCATGACAGGAGCCGCATGACCACCACGGAATCCATCGCCGGGTTGATCCCGCCGCTCACCACACCGCTGACCCCCGGAGGTGACGTCGACGAGCGCTCGCTCGATCGGCTGTGCGCGTTCCTGCTCGAGGCGGGCGTCGACGGACTGTTCGTCTGCGGTTCCTCCGGCGAGGTGGCGTTGTTGTCAGATACCCAGCGCACCAAGGTGATCAGGGTGGCCGCCGCGGCTGCGGCCGGCCAAGTTCCAGTGCTGGCCGGCGTCATCGACACGGGCACCTGGCGCGTCATCGACCACGCACGCGAGGCGGTGAAGGCGGGTGCGGTCGCCGTGGTGTCGACGCCGCCCTTCTACGTCGCACCCCACCCCGACGAAGTGGTCCGGCACTTCCGGTTACTCCGCGACGCGGTCGATGTGCCGGTGATCGCCTACGACATTCCCAGCGCCACGCACTCCCCGCTGCCGCTGGTCGCCGTCGAACAACTCGCGCGGGAGGCGACCATCGCCGCGCTGAAGGACTCCAGCGGGGACGTCGACGGGTTCCGGGCCTTGCTGTCGGCGACCTCGGCCACCGGGCTCCGGGTGTTCACCGGATCCGAGACGGTCACCGATCTCGCTCTGCACCTGGGCGCCCACGGCGCCGTGCCGGGACTGGCGAACGTCGACCCCGCGGGCTACGTGCGGATCGGCAAGGCGGCCGGCGCAGGGGACTGGACCGGCGCCGCCGCCGAGCAGGAGCGGCTGCGGCGGGTCTTCACGATCATCGACGTCGCGGATCGGTCCCGGATCGGCTTCACCGCCGGAGCGCTGGGCGCCTTCAAGGCCGCCCAATACCTGCGCGGAGTGATCGACACACCACGCTGCGCCGACCCGTTGTCGCCGCTGGACGACGCTGAAATCGACGCGATCCGCGCCATTCTGATCCGCGAAGGGGTCGCGGTCACGCGGTAGTCAGCTCGACCTTGCACTCGCCCTGGTCGAGTGCTAGAAAGGCAGTTGGCACTCTCGATCAGTGAGTGCTAGGTCGGGACGGTGAGGCAAGGGGCCGCACTGCGGAGCACACCCACAGCCGTCCGTCGCGGGCACTGCACCCGACCAATAAGACGTGCATCCCCAAATCCGGAGGAAACACTTCGCAATGGCCAAGACAATTGCGTATGACGAAGAGGCCCGTCGCGGCCTCGAGCGGGGCCTGAACAGCCTCGCCGACGCGGTAAAGGTGACGTTGGGACCCAAGGGCCGCAACGTCGTCCTGGAGAAGAAGTGGGGCGCTCCCACGATCACCAACGATGGCGTGTCCATCGCCAAGGAGATCGAGCTGGAGGACCCGTACGAGAAGATCGGCGCTGAGCTGGTCAAGGAAGTCGCCAAGAAGACCGACGACGTCGCGGGCGACGGCACCACCACCGCCACCGTGCTGGCCCAGGCGCTCGTGCGCGAGGGTCTGCGCAACGTCGCGGCGGGTGCCAACCCGCTCGGCCTGAAGCGTGGCATCGAGAAGGCCGTCGAGAAGATCACCGAGACGCTGCTGAAGTCGGCCAAAGAGGTCGAGACCAAGGAGCAGATCGCTGCCACCGCCGCGATCTCGGCCGGCGACACCCAGATCGGCGAGCTGATCGCCGAGGCCATGGACAAGGTCGGCAACGAGGGTGTCATCACCGTCGAGGAGTCCAACACCTTCGGTCTGCAGCTCGAGCTGACCGAGGGCATGCGCTTCGACAAGGGCTACATCTCGGGTTACTTCGTCACCGACCCGGAGCGTCAGGAAGCGGTCCTCGAGGATCCCTACATCCTGCTCGTCTCTTCGAAGGTGTCGACCGTCAAGGATCTGCTTCCGCTGCTGGAGAAGGTCATCCAGTCCGGCAAGCCGCTGCTGATCATCGCTGAGGACGTCGAGGGCGAGGCGCTGTCCACGCTCGTCGTCAACAAGATCCGCGGCACCTTCAAGTCCGTCGCCGTCAAGGCCCCGGGCTTCGGTGACCGCCGCAAGGCGATGCTGCAGGACATCGCGATCCTCACCGGTGGCCAGGTCATCAGCGAAGAGGTCGGCCTCTCGCTGGAGACCGCGGATGTCTCGCTGCTCGGTCAGGCCCGCAAGGTCGTCGTGACCAAGGACGAGACCACTCTCGTCGAGGGCGCCGGCGACTCCGATGCGATCTCGGGCCGGGTGGCCCAGATCCGCGCCGAGATCGAGAACAGCGACTCCGACTACGACCGCGAGAAGCTGCAGGAGCGCCTGGCCAAGCTGGCCGGCGGTGTTGCGGTGATCAAGGCCGGAGCCGCCACCGAGGTGGAGCTCAAGGAGCGCAAGCACCGCATCGAGGACGCCGTTCGCAACGCGAAGGCCGCCGTCGAGGAGGGCATCGTCGCCGGTGGTGGCGTCGCCCTGCTGCAGTCGGCTCCGTCGCTCGAGGAGCTGAAGCTCACCGGTGACGAGGCGACCGGCGCGAACATCGTGCGCGTCGCGCTCGAGGCCCCGCTGAAGCAGATCGCCTTCAACGGTGGTCTGGAGCCGGGTGTGGTGGCCGAGAAGGTCCGCAACTCGCCCGCCGGAACCGGCCTGAACGCCGCAACCGGTGAGTACGAGGACCTGCTCAAGGCCGGCGTTGCCGACCCGGTGAAGGTGACGCGTTCGGCGCTGCAGAACGCGGCGTCCATCGCGGCGCTGTTCCTGACCACCGAGGCCGTCGTCGCCGACAAGCCGGAGAAGGCGTCCGCACCCGCGGGCGACCCGACCGGTGGCATGGGCGGCATGGACTTCTAAGTCTGTCCAACGGGAAGGCCCGGTCTGCTTCGGCAGGCCGGGCTTTTTCGTGTCTCTGCGGCGAAATGTAATTCGGGGTTGCTGACTGCGGGCTCAGCGGCCGCGAGTTCCTTGTCGGCGATGAGGTTTCCCATTATTGATTCATGCGTCAAAAGGAGTCCTATACTTCGCTTTCGGTAGGGGACCGCTGGATTCCAAGGGGAATCATATGAACGCTTTTTCTGTTCGTCCGCGGACAAAGTTCGCCGCCGCGTTGATGGCTGCCGGCGTGGTCTCGGCGGCCTCGCTGGTCGGGGTGGCGGAGAATCGCGACCTTCCGGTGCTAGACATCGACGTGGCGAGTGCGTCGGTGATCACCGACGCACTCTACGGACTGGGTGATGCCATCAACGGCGTCGCCTCCGGCGTGGCACTCGCGAACGATGCCTCGTCGTCGCTGCCGTTCGATGCCCTGACCGCCTTTACCGTCGCCGCGCAGAACGCGTCGCTGGGCCCGACCCTGCTGTCCTGGTTGGTACAGCGGTACGCCAACCCGTCCGACAACTACCCGTGGTACTCGTATCCGAAGGAAATCAAGAACTTCTCGATTGAGCCGCTGGCGGCCCTGCTGCCGTACCCGCTTGGGCCGAACGGGGTGGACAGCGGCTCGATCATCAACACCGTCAACCAGATCGCCGACGCGATCAACAACGCCCTCGCCGGGCTGCCCGACCCGGGACTCGGAGAGCTGGGTGCGCTGGAGTTCTGGGCCACCGACATCGGCCGCACGGTCGTTGCCGTCAACTCCGCCGTGATCGCCCCCGTGTGGATGCTGTACAGCACCACGTACTACCTGGGTTATCTGCCTGCAGATGTGGAGGCGACGTTCGAGTCGGCGCTGCAGAATCCTAACGACATTCCCGGCCTGGTGAGCAATCTGGCGTACGGGCTGCTGTCGCCGGACATTCCGGACGGTGGCCTGTTCGGGGACCTGCTGCATTACGCTTCCCAACCATTCACCACCCTTCCGGGGCCGATCGGCGAGCAGGCGACCAACATCGTCGCGGCCATCTCCAACAACATCAACAACCTGCTAGCGCAGCTCCCGACGCCGATCTCGCCGACCCCATTCCCGTCGGCCACCCCGGGTGCGCAGGTCGCCGGTGCCAGCACGTTGTCGAGCGCTGATCCCGTCGAGAAGAAGTTCGAGGAACTGGACTCGACGGAGCACACACCTTCGGGCACGCCAAAGGACTCTGCTCCGGCCGTCGCCGGTGACGTCGATCCCGATGCGACGCCCGCAGCCGACACGGACGTCTCCGAGCTCAAGGCGGATGAGCCGGTGAGGAACACGGTGAAGTCGGGCAACAAGGTCCACCCGGGCGACAAGTTCGGCAGCGAGGTCAAGGGTCACAAGGCCGAGAACGCCGATGCCGCCGAGGACAAGGACGGCGGCAATGGCAATGGGAATGGCACGAGTGTGACGACTCCGGGCAGCAACGACCAATCGGCAGGCGGCACCACTGATCCGACCGGGTCGCCGGCCGGTGAAACCGGCGGTGCGGACAACTCGGATTCGAGCGACGCGTCAGGCGCCGCATAGCGTGCGAAATGGAATTCGAGGTTGCTGATTGGCGCGCTCAGCACCCTGGGCTTCCCTCTCGGCGAGACGGTTGGGTGTGAAGCTCAGCTCGCTTCGATGGGTACGCAGTCGTGCAGGCAGCCGGTGGCGTGTGCGGGGGAATCAGCCTCCGCCTTGCGGTGCAACACCGCGCGCCTCGGCACGATGTGCAGCGCGGAATCGCCGGGCTCGCCGCGGCCGTCCACGATCAGCGTGTAGCCGCCGGGTTCGCGCGGTGGCCAGACCAGGGTGACGTCGACGTGGTCGGAGACGTTCCTGCGGGTGCTGTTGCCGATGGGTCCGACGTCGATCACCCCCTCGGCAAGCACCGGTTCGACCGCGACCGTGTGCGCATGAAAGTCGTCGTCGACAGTGATCAGATAGGCGAATGTGAAATCGTCCAGCGCGCCGGCCAGCTGGTCCAGATCCACTCTCACGCTCATGAGTCGAGGATAGGCCCCTGTGAAATCAGGGCCCCGCACGCCCGGATGTGGTCCTGCGGCACCGGGCCTGAATGCTGAGACCGGGTGATTACAAGGACCTGCGGGGGCCACGCGCGGCCGCCGTGACAGGCGACATGGAATTTCCAGGTTCGGGATTTTCGTGTGTGGCCGCTACCCGGCAGGGCGGTTGCTGCGCAGATGTGTGCACCTTGAGGTTGGTGCGGGCACAGCGTTTCCCGCTTGCCTGGTCGGCTCCGTCGTGAATAACGAAATGCGGGTTCGCCGAAAGATATTTGCCGACGAACTCGCCTCATCGGAGCTCGCGGCTTCTCCGCCACCGACCGCGTCCACCCGGCAATCATTCTTGTGTAACAGCGCATCTCGACGATGGGTCTGGACTGCTCCGGTTGGGTGATCACTTCGTAGGTCAGCGATGGGGGCAGGGCCCCTCGGTAGCTTGCGGGTGCGAATCCATACGACTGCCGAGGGGCCCTGTCTGCTGAGTGTGAAGTTTCCCAGGGACTGACGTCGCCGTCTGCAACCCGCAACCGATCAGGTTGGTGCGGGCCCACGCCTGCGCCAGATACAACAGCGGATGTCAGCCCGCCGCAGGCTCGTCGGCCACGATGCGGGCGCGAACCCCGGGTTGCTCAACTCGGCGACAGGTTCTGCCAGCGGCAGGTCGGCGATGTCCTGACAGCCCGGGTAGAACACGAATCGATTGCCGGTCAGCTCAAGCCCGGAGACCAAACTATTGGGCGCAGGATTGTTTTGGCGGTGAGCGGTGTCACCAGTGGCGACCGTGCGGGTGATCGGCAGACCGGGTCCAGCGCGCCGCCCAGCTGGTCCGGATCGACTCTGACACTCATGCCGCGAGGATCGAACGTCTCGTGCGCTACGTTCGAGCGATATCGCACCCGGTGACCGCGCCGGCATAGGAGTGCAGGCAGGCCTTCACCTCATCTCGGGTCTGACGCCGGCGCAGATCTGAGACTCCCGATGTACGGATCGGCCATCAACACGCCTCCGTGGTATCCGGCCGATCGGCGAGCGGATTGTTGTCGAGCGTGATCGGCAGACCGTGCGGCGTCGCGTGGGCGGCGCGGCCCCAGGCGGCGCGGCGGCCGTCGAGGTGGGCGGTGGTGGACACGCCCTTGTCGACGATCAGTCGCTCGAGGGCGGCGAGCCAGTGCCGGTAGTACGTGGAGCCGTCGTCGGGATCGCCGCCGGCCTGCGCCCGCTTGATCTCGGCACCCAGCGCCACAGCCCACTCGGACGACGAGAACAGGCCGCGGTCCTGCAGACTCTCCTTCATCGCGAATGCCTGGGCCTGCCATGGCGCCTCGAATACCGGCTCTGCGTCGTCAGGCCGGTTCAAGGTAGCTCTCCCAGGCGTCGATCGACGATACGAGCGTGGGGTCGGCGTCCTCGCCCCACAGTTCGGTTCCGGTGAAGACCACGGTGTACAGCCACTGCGGTGACTCGCCGTCGCCGTGGGCATTCGAATCCGGCAGCACGTGTGCACCGTGGATACGTTCCACCACACCGCGTTTCGCACGCGCGTAGCGCGGCAGCCGGGTATGGCCCGTCGGGTTGATGTTCCGGGTCAGCACGGCGTCGCCGACAGCGAAACGCGCGGCGGTGTCGATCGCGCGACTGAAGGGGGAACCGGTCGCCAACACCGATGGCACCTCATCGGCCGCCAGCACACGCGCAACCGGCTTGGCGGCCTCCAGTGCCCGGCCGGCGGCGAGCTCATCCGCGGTGACGAGGCCCGTCTGCAGGAGCAGCCTCTGTAGTCCCTCGAACCAGATCTCGTAGTAGCTCGACGACAGGTAGCGGGCCGGCGGGATCGATTCGCGCGCGAATCGGCCTCCGTCACCGGTCCATTCGCGGGTGGCGCCCATGGCGACGACAATGCCGAACGCACGTCTCTCCCAGTCGGCATGGAAGGGCGGCTCGTTCGGCTCCTCGTCGACGGGACCGAAATTCATCAGGCCGCCCATATCGTGCACACCGTTCATGGGGAGGCCACCTGATCGGGTTCGAGGGCGAATCCGGTACCGATCATGGAGTCCCGGGTGACCAGTTCGGCCAGCTGTTGCTCCGTCCAGCCGTCGGTGCCGGCGGGCCGCATGGGCACCACCAGATAGCGCATCTCCGACGTCGAATCCCAGACCCGGATGCGGGTGTCGGGGGCAAGTGTCACACCGAAGTCGGCCAGCACGCCGCGCGGGTCGATGACCACCCGCGACCGGTACGGGGCGGATTTGTACCACACCGGCGGCAGGCCGAGCAGGGGCCACGGATAGCAGGAGCACAGGGTGCACACCACCACGTTGTGCTCGGTCGGCGTATTCGCCACGGCGCGAACGTGTTCGCCACCGCGGCCATGGAAGCCGAGCGACCGCACGGCCGCGGTGCTGTCGGTTCGCAGCCATTCGGCGAAGCCGTCGTCCAGCCACGCCTTGGCAACCACCGTGGCGCCGTTGCGCGGCCCGATCCGCGTCTCGTAGGTCTCGGTGATGGCGTCGACCGCCGCCGGATCGAGGTATCCCTTCTCGGTCAGGATCGATTCCAGTGCCCTGACCCTCATCTCAATCTCCGAGAGTTCACTGTGGTCGGTCACGATGCTCCTCTAGGCCGGCGTGGGTTGGCGGCCGCGGATCAGCTTGCCCGGACGCGCGTCGGTGGGTGTGCCGTTCTCGGAGATCACCTGGCCGGACACCACCGTGGCGACGTAGCCGTCCGCGGTCTGGTCCAGTCGGCGCCCGCCCGCGGGCAGGTCGTAGGCCACCGTCGGCTTGTGCAGTCGCAGCGCCCCATGGTCGATCACGTTCAGATCGGCCTTGTAGCCCACCGCAATTCTGCCGCGGTCAGCCAGCCCCGCCACCCGCGCGGGTACCGACGTCAGTTCGCGCACCGCCTCTGCGACGCCGAGCCGTCCGGTCGCCCTGTCGCGCACCCAGTGCGTCAGCATGTAGGTGGGAAAGCTTGCGTCACAGATCATTCCGTAGTGAGCCCCGCCGTCGCCGAGGCCGAGCACGACATCGTCGCGGCGCACCAGTTCGGCCACCGTGTCCAGTGAGCCATCGCGGAAGTTGGCCAGTGTGACGAGCAGCATGGCGTGGCCGTCGTCGTCGAGCAGTCGGTCGTAGGCCTCTTCCAGTGCGCTCACGCCGCGCGCCTCGGCGCGCGCCGCGATGCTGTCCGACCGATCGGGTTCGTAGTCGGGCGGATCGCCCAGGGGGAAGATCCAGTTGAACGCCTGCACCGCGAACATCAGCGGATGGCCGTCCGATGCCGGTTTGTCGTTCAGGATACGTTGGCGCACTTCGATTTTGCGCATCTCGGCGACCCGCTCGGCCAGCGGCAGATGGGCGATCTCGCGATAGCTCGGATACATCACGAACGGGTTGCCCGACAGCTCGAGGCCGATCACCAGACCGATCGGCCGCGGGAAGATCTGCGCCGTGACCGACGGACCGTCCGCGCCGGCATTGTCATTCGCCGTCTCCACCATCTTCATCGCGTCTTCGAAGAACGCCGGGCCCGCGTTGCCGATCGCCAGCGTGAAGGTGACCGGCAGCCCGACCTCGGCGGCCACGTCGAACACCGTCTGCAGCGCGGGTTCGTAGTCCCCGGCGACGAGGTCGGGCACGAACTGGATCAGCCCACCGCCGGCGTCCTGGACACCTCGGGCGATGGCTCCGATTTCGTCGTGGCCCGCGTCGTAACTCGGTATCGGCCGGCCGCTCTCGGTCTTGTGGATGGTCAGCCGCGACGACGCGAACCCGAGTGCGCCCGCCTGCACCGCCTCGGCGGCCAGCTTGCGCATGTGCGACAGGTCCTCGGGTGTGGCGGGTTCGCGGTCGACGCCGCGCCGGCCCATCACGTAGACCCGCAGCGGGGAGTGCGGCAGGAACGCGGCCACGTCAATGTCGCGCTTGCCTGCGTCGAGCACGTCGAGGAATTCGGGGAAGGTCTCCCAGTTCCACGGCAGCCCGTCGACCATCACCACGCCGGGGATGTCCTCCACACCGGCCATCACGTCGACGAGCACGTCGTGATCCGCGGCGCGGCACGGCGCGAAACCGACACCGCAGTTGCCCATCACCGCCGTGGTGACGCCGTGCGCCGAGGACGGCGTCATGCGCTCGGACCAGATGGCCTGCCCGTCGTAGTGGGTGTGAAGGTCGACGAAGCCCGGCGTGACCAGCAGTCCCGTCGCGTCGATCTCGCGCGTCGCCGACCCGTCGACCGCGTCACCGGCGGTGACCTTGCTGACCACCCCGTCCGACACCGCGACATCGCCGACGAAGGGCTCGCCGCCGAGGCCGTCGACGATGATGCCGTTGCGGATGATCAACTCGTACGCCATCAGCTGAATGTACGACGGTGGCTCCGGCCCATGCCAGGATGAGCCCGTGATCGCCCACCTGGGAATCAACTGTGCGGACTGGGACAGATCGAAGACGTTCTACGACACCGTGCTCGGGGTGCTCGGCTATACCCGGCAGCTGGATTACCGGGTCGCCATCGGATACGGGAGAGACGGCAAACCCGACTTCTGGATCGCCGACATGAGCGCGGGTGACGCGGCGGGGCCCAACCGGGAGGTCCACGTGGCGTTCGACGCCGCCGACACCGACGCCGTCCGTGCCTTCTACGACGCCGCAGTGGAACTGGGCGCCGAGTCGCTGCACGCGCCGCGGCTGTGGCCGGAATACCACCCCGGCTACTTCGGCGCCTTCGTCCGCGATCCCGACGGAAACAACATCGAGGCGGTCTACCACCGCGCGCAGCCGGAGGGCTGAACCGCCACAGGTAGCGTCGAGGCATGGCTGATACCGATGCTGCAGCGGTCCGTGAGCTGCTCCGCGACTCGTTCACCAGGCTCATCGAGCATGTCGAGGAGTTGACCGACGGCTTGACCGACGAGGTCGCGTTCTTCCGCCCCACCGCCGCCGCCAACAGCATCGGTTGGCTGGTCTGGCACAGCGCCCGCGTCCAGGATCTCCAGCTCAGCGATATTGCCGGCGTCGAGCAAGTCTGGTCGCGCGACGGCTGGGTGGACCGGTTCGGGCTCGATCTCCCGAGCAATGACAGCGGCTACGGCCACGACGCCAACGACGTGGGCAAGGTCCGCGCGTCGGCCGATCTGTTGGCCGGCTACTACCACGCCGTGCACAAGGCGACGCTGGAGTACATCGCATCCGTCACCCCCGACGAACTGAGCCGCGTCGTCGACACCCGCTGGACCCCGGCGGTCACCGCGAGCGCACGGCTGGTGAGCATCATCGACGACTGCGCCCAGCACCTGGGGCAGGCCGCTTATGTGCGGGGTATCGCGGGCTGACCGTGGCGGACCCGATCGGGGGCCGGGCGATCCTTCTGTGGCCGCCGGTCGCGTTGGCCGTGATGGCGCTGCTCGGATGGGTGGTCGGTAAGCGCTCGACCCCGATCGACGACTGGTTTCATCGGTTCGGACACGGCCCCGCGAAGTGGCTGCTGTTCGTCACCGACCCACACGTGCAAGCCATCGTGTGGGCGGGGTGCGTAGCGGTCGCGGCGTATCGGCGGCGGTGGCGCCTCACGCTGGTCGCGGCCGCCACGCCGGTGATCGCCGTCGCGCTGGTGCAATTGGTGAAGCGGCTGTTCGGCCGGCGCAGCGGCGGTGTGCTCGCTTATCCGAGCGGTCACACCACGGCGCTGGTCGTGATCATGGGGCTGGTGGTGTTGGGTGCCGGAGGCGCGCTGTGGGTGGTGCTCGTCGCCGCCGCGGTGTGCGCGCTCGGCATGGTCGGGCAAGGGGTCACCTACCACTACTTCACCGACACCGTCGGGGCCCTGCTGCTCGGCACCGCGCTACTGTGCGGCGCGGCCCTCGCATCAGGACGCGCACCGCAACGAACTTGACAGGTGTCAACCCGGGGCGATCTGCGTCACACCGAGTGGTTACCATGGCCACATGACAGCGTCGCCAGAAGTTGCCTCGCCCGACACCACGATCACCAACCCGGCGACGGGCGCAGCGGCTGGCCACGTGCGGTGGACCGACCCCGCCGACGTACCCCGCATCGTGGCGGGCTTGAGGGAGGCCCAGCGCGGTTGGGAGGCGCGCGGCGCCAAGGGCCGGGCCAAGGTGCTGGCCCGTTACGCGGTGTGGATGGGTGAGCATCGCGACGAGATCGAGGCGTTGCTGGTCAAGGAGACCGGCAAGTCCGCCACCGACGCGGCGCAGGAGGTGCCGCTGCTGATCATGATCGCCTCGTACTACATCAAGACGATGGAGCAGGCGCTCGCCCCCGAATCGCGTCCGGCGTCGTTGCCGTTCCTGGCGATCAAGAAGGTCGAGGTGCACTACCGGCCGCGTCCTGTGGTCGGCATCATCGCGCCGTGGAACTACCCGGTCGCCAATCTGTTGATGGACGGCATCCCCGCGCTGGCCGCCGGCTGCGCGGTGCTGCTCAAACCGTCCGAGCGCACGCCGCTGACCGCCGAACTCCTGCTTCGCGGTTGGCAGGATTCGGGCGCGCCCGATGTGATGGCGGTCGTCCAGGGCGCCCGCGAGGCCGTCGAGGCCGTGGTGGACAACTCGGATTACATCCAGTTCACCGGCTCGAGCGCGACCGGTGCGAAGGTCATGGAACGGGCCGCGCGCCGGCTCACCCCGATCAGCCTGGAACTCGGCGGCAAGGACCCGATGATCGTGCTGGACGACGCCGACGTCGATCAGGCCGCGCACGCCGCGGTGTGGGGTGCGATGTTCAACGCCGGGCAGACGTGTGTGTCGGTCGAACGGGTGTATGCGCTGGAGGCCGTCTACGACCGGTTCGTCGCGGCCGTGGTCCGCGACGTCGAGAAGCTCAAGATGGGGGCCGGCGACGGCTACGACTTCGGTGCGTTGATCGACGAGAGTCAGGTCGCGGTGACGGAACGCCATGTCCGCGAGGCGCTGGCCGCCGGCGCGCGGGCGCTGACGGGCGGACAGCGCACCACCGGCACCGGCAGCTTCTATCCGCCGACGGTGCTCGTCGACGTCGACCACTCGATGGACTGCATGACGGAGGAGACCTTCGGCCCCACTCTGCCGATCATGAAGGTGTCCAGCGTCGACGAGGCCATCCGGCTGGCCAACGACAGCCCGTACGGGCTGTCGGCATCGGTGTTCTCCAAGGACATCGAGCGCGCCAAAGCCGTTGCAGTGCAGCTGGATTGCGGTGCGGTGAACATCAACGACGTGATCTCCAATCTGATGTGCACCACGGCGCCCATGGGCGGCTGGAAGACCTCGGGTATCGGCGCGCGGTTCGGCGGTGCCGAGGGGCTGCGCAAGTTCTGCCGCCAGGAGGCGGTGGTGGCTCCACGCACCCACGTGGGCGCCGGCGGCAACTACTACAACAACTCGCTCAAGGCGCTCAAGCGGATGAACAAGCTGATGACCAAATTGGCGCTGGTCACGCCGCGTCGCGCCGCCAAGTAACGTACCCGCCGTTCACCGTCCCGTCACCCGCACGTACACCCGCGTCGATACCTTTTGTCGGTGACGATGCTTGACGGAGCCGAGGGCTACACAGTTCGCGATGACGATGACGACGACCCGGTCCTGGTATGTCAACCGGACGGCACCGAAGTCGACACGTGGCGCGAAAGCTACCCGTACGACGAACGCATGAAGCGCAGTGAGTACGAGGAGCAGAAGCGGCTGCTGCAGATCGAACTGCTGAAGCTGCAGAAGTGGAGCCAGGCCAACGGGCGCCGGCATGTCATCGTCTTCGAGGGCCGTGATGCCGCGGGCAAGGGCGGAACGATCAAGCGGTTCATGGAACACCTCAATCCGCGCGGGGCACGCGTCGTTGCGTTGGAGAAGCCGACCGAGCGCGAACGCACCCAGTGGTACTTCCAGCGCTACGTCAACCATCTGCCCGCGGCGGGCGAGATGGTGCTGTTCGACCGCTCCTGGTACAACCGTGCAGGCGTCGAGCGGGTGATGGGCTTCTGCAATGCCAAACAGCATGCCGAGTTCATCCGGCAGGTCCCGCTGTTCGAGCAGATGCTGGTCAACGACGGCATCAGCCTGACCAAGCTGTGGTTCTCGGTGACTCAGTCCGAGCAGCGCACCCGGTTCACCATCCGGCAGGTCGATCCGGTGCGGCAGTGGAAGCTCTCGCCCACCGACCTCGCCTCGCTGGACAAGTGGGAGGACTACACCGCGGCCAAGGAGGACATGTTCGCCTGGACCGACACCGAAATCGCACCGTGGACCGTGGTCAAGAGCAACGACAAGAAGCGCGCCCGAGTCAACGCGATGCGCCACGTGCTGAGTAAGTTCGACTACGACAACAAGGACCATGAGGTGGTCGGCCGACCCGATCCCCTCATCGTCGGACGCGCGCTGGCCGACTGATCGCCGCGGCGTTCAGGCAAGGAGGACGCGCGTGCGCTTTGTGGCGACCCTGTTCCTGTGGCTCGTCACGACGGTCCTCCTGGCGGTGGCGGTCCCGGCCATCTGGGCCCAGCGAAACGTGGTGGACGCAGGCGGGTACGCGGCGTTCGCCGCGTCGGCGGCCAAGGACCCCGCGCTGCAGCAGGCGATGGCCGAAGAGCTCGCCACGCAGGTATCGGCAATGCTGTCCGATCAGGGGTACGACGTCGACCCCGGTCTGGTCGGCGGTGTCGCCGCCGCCTACACCGCCAGCGCGGCGTTCCCCGGCCAATTCGCGCGGGCCAACGATGTCGTGCACCGGTGGATGTTCACCGACACCACCTCGCAGGACTCGCAGGGGCGGTGGATGGTCGACCTCGCGCCGATGCTGTCGGACACATCGTTCAAGCAGACGCTGGCCAACTTCAACGTCGAGGTGCCGGACTCGTTGACGGTTCCCGTGACCGTCTCGGAGTCGATGCGCCCCGGCCAGCTGCGTCAGGTGGCGACGTGGGGACCCTGGGCCAGTATCGGTGCCGGCATCCTCACCGGGGTATTCGCGTTGCTGATGCTGGCTGCTGCCCGGGCTCGCGGCAAAGCGCTTGCGGCGCTTGGTGTGTCGGCGCTGCTGGTCGGCGCCGCGGGATGGGCCGGGCTCGAGGTGGCGCGGCGCTACATCGACACTGCACTGGACCGGACGCAGGGCGACATCCGGCAGGTCGCCGATGTGATGGCCAACCAGGCGGAGGGCAGTCTGCATCAGTGGCTGAACCTCACGCTCGCGGCGGGCGGCGGCTTGGTGGTGTTCGGCATCCTGGTGTCGATGTTGGGTGGTCTGCGCCGGCGGGAGTGATACGTCCCGGCTCGGTGAACAAAGGAGTCGCTATGCCGAAGCGAGGATTTGCCCGCGCCGCGGCCGCGTGCGTGTTGGCCGCCGTTCTTTTCATCACGGCGCCCTTCACCGCGTGGGCGGCCGGTTCGATCACCTTGACGTTTGTCCGCCACGGGGAATCGCAGGCCAACGCGGACGGCGCGATCGACACGCGGGTGTCTGGTCCCGATCTGACCGCGATCGGCCGGCAGAAGGCGCTGGACGTGGCCGACGCACTCACCACGACCGGGACTCCGTATGACGGGATCTACGTGTCGACCATGATCCGGACCCGGCAGACGGCGGACCCGTTCGTCACCGCGACCGGGCTTCCGGTAGATGTGCTGCCCGGCCTTCGGGAGATCAATGCGGGCAGCTACGAAGGGGCACCTCAGAATTCGGGTCTTCAGCGGATCCTCTATGCCTTCCCGCGATCGCCTGGACGCTGGGGTTGCGCTTCGTGCCGATCCCCGGCTCCACCGATTACGACGGCAGCGAGTTCGAGGCGCGGACCGACACCGCCATCCAGACGATCCATGACAGCGGCGACATCAACCCGGTGGCGTTCTCGCACGGCCTGACCATCTCGACCTGGACGATGATGAACGTGAACAACCCGGATCCGCTGCTGATCCTCATCCATCCGCTGGGGAACACGGCGGTCGCGGTCGTCACCGGCAACCCGACAGACGGTTGGACGCTGCGGAGCTGGGACGGGATCGCGGTGAATCCGAATCCGGCACTGCCGACCGAGCTGTTCGTCGATTTCCGAAACTTGGTGGCGCCGCAAACTGCGATCTTCAACCTGCGCCAGGCCCTGGCCACGGGGGACCCGGCGAGGATCGCCGGCGCAGTCCGGGAGGGCATCGTCGACGTCACCAAGGCGGCCGTCACGTTCCCGGTCGCGGTGACCCGCGATGTCGTCGACGCCGTGCGCGGCGTGATCCCGAACCAGGTCACTCCGATTGCGCCGGCGGTGAGGGCGGCCGACACGACGATCAAGGCCGATGAGACCGTTGACGACGCCGTCCGGCCCCATGCGACGACGTCACCGACGAAGCCCTGGAGACGGGCGACGAAGCCGCCCGGAAAGCCGGCCGCGACGCAGCGGGTCGCGCGCAAAGAAGGAGTCCGGGACAACGTGAGCGCGCACCCCGAGGCACGCACCGGGGCGGCCGGCACGCCGCCACCGGGTCACATCGCGAGGCGGCCTGAGCCAACCGCCATGGTTACGGCTCGATGATGTGCTCGGGGTTCGGCCGTCTGTCGGCCGGCGCCTGGCTGTAGTCGCCCCGGTCCGTCGCGGCGCTCGATCGCTGCGCGTACCCCGTCGTCGGCGGCCGTGTCGATGAACTCGAGTGCCTCCGGGGTGTTGCGCATCAGTCCGTCGAGGATGCCGCCGAGTGTCTGCGTGGAGGACAGGCCCATGTTCTCGTACGCCTGGTTCACGATGAGTTTCTGCGCCTGCAGTTGGGACAGCGGAATCTCGGCGAGCTTCGCGGCGACTTCCCCGACCCGGGCCTGCAGGTTCTCGAACGGGACGGACTCGTTGATGAGTTCGACTGCGGCGGCTTCCTTTCCGGTCAGCGGTTCGCCGGTCAACGAATGCCACTTCACCTTGGCCAGGGACAGCCGGTAGAGCCACATGCCGGTCAGGTAAGCCCCCCACATCCGGGCGTACGGCGTGCCGATGACCGCGTCGTCACTGGCAATCACCAGATCTGCGCACAGCGCGTAATCGCTTGCGCCGCCGACACACCAGCCGTGCACCTGGGCGATGACGGGCTTGGACGCACGCCAGATCGCCATGAACTTCTGGGTCGGGCCGGTCTCCCTGGCACTGACCATCGCGAAGTCCTTGCCGGGATCCCAGCGTCCGCCGGTGTTCATCGAGTCGCCCCAGTGCTGGAAGCCGCCGCCGAAGTCGTAGCCCCCCGAGAAGGACCGGCCCGCACCGCGCAGCACGATCACCTTGATGGCCGGATCGCGTTCGGCCAGCCCGATCGCGGCCTCGATCTCGTCGGGCATCGGCGGCACGATGGTGTTGAGGTGCTCCGGCCGGTTCAGGGTGATGGTGGCAACGGGCGGTTCGGTGGTGTAGAGCAGCGTCTCGAACGTTGTCGGCATGGATTCCAGTCTGCCCGGTGTGGCGGCCGCGACCACCGGCGCACCGATCCGCCCAATGATCGGCGTGCTTACCGACATCGCGTTGAGATAGGCGGCGAAGTTACACGTCGCGTCACCCGTCGAGGGTGCGGTGCAGGAACTCGTAGATCAACGCGGACCGGAACGCGGTCTGGGCGTTGTCGGCCGCCCCGGCGTGGCCACCCTCGATGTTCTCGTAGTACTGAACCGGTTGGTTCGCCTCCTCCAGCGCCGCGGTCATCTTGCGGGCGTGGCCCGGATGCACCCGGTCGTCCCGGGTCGAGGTGGTGACCAGCACCGGCGGATACTTGCGGTCCGCTGAAACATTCTGGTACGGCGAGTATTTGGAGATGAACTCCCAGTCCTCCGGGTCGTCCGGGTCGCCGTACTCGGCAACCCACGACGCGCCGGCCAGCAGCAGATGGAACCGGCGCATGTCCAGCAGCGGCACACTGCACACCAGCGCGCCGAACAACTCCGGGTACTGCGTCAGCATGATGCCCATCAGCAGGCCGCCGTTGCTGCCGCCCTGTGCGCCCAGTTGCTCGACGGTGGTGATGCCGCGTTTCACCAGATCCTGTGCCACAGCGGCGAAGTCCTCGGCAACCAGGTGCCTGCCCTCGCGCATCGCCTGGGTATGCCACGTCGGCCCGTACTCGCCGCCTCCCCGGATATTGGCCAACACGTACGTGCCGCCGCGGGCCAGCCACAGCCGACCGAGCACACCTTCGTATCCCGGTGTGCGGGCCACCTCGAAACCGCCGTACCCGCCCAGCAACGTCGGCCCGGGTGACATGTTGTGGCGGTGGCCGACGACGAAGTAGGGAATCGCGGTGCCGTCGTCCGACGTGGCGAAATGCTGAACGACCGCCAGATCGGCCGCGTCGAAAAACGACGGCGCCCGCTTGATCTCGGTGAGTTCGCCGCCGGCCTTGCCGTGGAGCAGCCGTGACGGGGTGTCGAAACCGCTGGAATCCAGGAAGATCTCGTCGCCCAGATGATCGGTGGCGACGATCACCGTGTTGGTGTTCTCCGGCACGGCCGCAATCGGTTCGGCCTCCCAGGTGCCCGGCGTCAGCACCTGCACGCGGCTGGCGACATCGGCCAGCGTGACGAGCATCAGCCTGTCGCGAGTCCAGGCGTAGTGGTTCAGGCAGGTGTGCTCGTCGGGCCGGAAGACGACCTGCAGTCGCGCTGTTCCGGCGAGGAACTCGTCGTAGTCGGCGGCCAGCAATGCGCCGGCGGGGAACTCGACGCCGCCGGTGAACCAGTCGGTGCGCAGTTCGATCAGCAGCCAGTTGCGGTGGACGGAGACCGTAGCGTCGGTCGGCGCGTCGATGCGGATCAACTCGCCGCCGCGCAGTTCGTAGCTCTCGTCGTTGAAGAAGTCGACGGCGCGAGTCACTGTGGTGCGTTCGAATCCGGGTGTGCGGTCCACCCCTGCGGCCACGATGACGTCCGTCGGCGCGCCGCTGAACAGCGTCTCGGCCGCCTCGAGCGGCTGTCCGCGCCGCCAGCGCTTGACCAACCGTGGATAGCCGGAGTCGGTCAGCGAACCTTCCCCGAAGTCGGTTCCCACCAGGACGGTGTTCCGGTCTTCCCAGGTGATCTGCGTCTTGGCCTCGGGCAACTCGAAGCCGTCGATCACGAATTCGCGTGTGCGCATGTCGAATTCGCGGACAACGGCGGCGTCCGAGCCGCCCCGCGACAGGCTGATCAACGCCAGGTCGAGATCGGGCTCGATGACATCGGCGCCGGCCCACACCCAGTTCGTATCGTCCGCGCGCGCCAGTTCGTCGATGTCGATGACGACGTCCCAGTCCGGTTGTTCAGACCGGTAGCTCGCCAGCGTCGTGCGCCGCCACAGCCCGCGCGGGTTGGCCGCGTCCCGCCAGAAGTTGTACAGATACTCGCCCCGCCGCCGCACGTAAGGGATCCTGGCGTCGGTGTCGAGCACCTCGAGCGCTTCGGTGCGCATCTGCTCGAATCGGTCGCCCGCCAGCTCCGAGACGGTCGGTTCGTTGTGCCTGCGGACCCACTCCAGTGCGTCGTCGCCGGTGACATCCTCGAGCCAGAGATACGGATCTGTGCCAGTCTGCTCTTCGCGCGAGCGCTCATCGTCCACGCCAGCCATTCTGGCCGTAGACGCTGCGCTCAACTCAGGTGGTGTACCTCGCCGAGGCCGTAGACCGGAGTGGGCAGGCCCTCGGCGCGTGCCTTGATCTGCAACGCCAGATACAGCGAGTAGTGCCGCGACTGATGCAGGTTGCCGCCGTGGAACCACAGATTCTCCTGCTGGGTGGGCTTCCACATGTTGCGCTGTTCGCCCTCCCACGGCCCGGGGTCCTTGGTGGTACCGGAGCCGAGGCCCCACACCTTGCCCACCTTGTCGGCGACGTCCTGGCCGATCAGATCGGCGGCCCAGCCGTTCATCGACCCGTAGCCCGTCGCGTACACCACCAGGTCGGCGGGCAGCTCTGTGCCGTCGGCGAGCACCACCGAGTCCTCGGTCAGCCGGTCGACCTGCCCGTGCGCGAGCTTGATCCTGCCGTCGGCGACGAGGTCACAAGCCCCGACGTCGATGTAGTAGCCCGACCCGCGGCGTAGGTACTTCATGAACAGTCCCGACTCGTCATCACCCCAGTCCAGCTCGAAGCCGGCCGCGGTGAGCCGCTCGTAGAAGTCCTTGTCGCGTTCCCGGATGGCGTTGTAGATCGGGGTCTGGAACTCGTGCATGATGCGGTACGGCAACGAGGCGAACGTCAGGTCGGCCTTCTCCGTCGTCATCCCCGCCGCCACCGCGCGTTCGGAATAGAGATCACCCAGTCCCAGATCCATCAGCGAATCCGATCTGACGATGTGGGTTGATGACCGCTGCACCATCGTCACGTCGACGCCGTTCTCCTGCAGCGCCTTGCAGATATCGTGCGCCGAGTTGTTGGACCCGATCACCACGGCCCGCTTGCCGGCGTAGCGATCGGGACCGGGATGTGCCGACGAGTGATGCTGGTCGCCGGCGAAGATATCCTGCCCAGGCAAAGTGGGCACACTCGGCTTGCCCGACATGCCGGTGGCCAGGATCAGCTGGGTCGGGTGCAGGGTGAGTTGCTCGCCGTCCCGGTCCAGCTCGACGGTCCACCGCTTCTCGGCCTCGTCGAACGACGCCGACAGGCAGGTGGTCCTCGACCAGTACGGGATCTCCATCACCTTGGTGTAGAACTCCAGCCAGTCGCCGATCTTGTCCTTCGGCGCGAACACCGGCCAGTTCTGCGGGAACGGCATGTACGGCAGGTGGTCATACCAGACCGGGTCGTGCAGGCAGAGCGACTTGTAGCGCTTGCGCCACTGGTCTCCCGGCCGCTCGTGCCGGTCGACGACGATGGCGGGCACACCGAGTTGGCGCAGCCGGGCGCCCAGTGCGATGCCGCCCTGGCCGCCGCCGACCACCAGCGCGTACGGCTGCGTGGTGCGACCGAGCGCGGCCTCCTCGTCGGCGCGCTTCTCGGCCCACGACCGGGTGTCGGGATCGTCGCCGTGGACCGCGCCGAGCACTCGGGTCGCGCCTTTGGGCTCCTCGTGTCCCTTCAGTTCCTGCATCGCCGTCAACAGCGTCCAGGCCTCGTCTTTTTGTGCGTTTTCCTGAGCTCCGTCCGCAGTGCCCTTCAGACGCAGGTGGCCGATGCCGCGGCCGACGGCCGTCTCGAACTCGATGAACGCCGATACCACCCCGCCGCCGTCATCGGTCGGTGTCTCCCGGGTCCGGAACCCGGACGGGTCGGTCTCGGCCAGCCGGGCGGTCAGCATGTCGGCGATGTCGTCGCGGCCCTCGAGTGTCTTGATGTTCCACGTGAAGGAGACGAGGTCACGCCAGAAGCTGTCGACGGCGAACTTGGCGATGACCCGCTCGATATCACGCACAGCCAGGGCGGCCTCGAAGTCGGCGAGCCACGCGTCGATGCGTTCCGCCGGCGACGGGGTGGTGGTGGTGGATTGCAGCGTCTGCGTCATGTGACACAGCACACACCTGTTCCGCCCCGATCGGCAAGGGTTGCAACCCGTTGCAACTCTTCCGCCTGTGGCGACGGTCACACCATGCTGAGGCGATGAGAGCAGCTGTCTACTACGGACCGAACAAACTCGAGGTCGAAGACGTCGCCGAGCCCGCGCCGGCGCCAGGGACCGTCAAGGTCAAGGTCGGCTTCAACGGAATCTGCGGCACCGACCTGCACGAGTACTACGCGGGCCCGATCTTCATCCCGACCGAACCCCATCCGCTGACACACCAGCAGATGCCGCTGGTGGTCGGGCACGAGTTCTCCGGCGTCATCACCGACGTCGGCGAGGGAGTCACCGGTTGGGCCGAGGGTGACCGGGTGGCGATCGAGCCGGTCTACAAGTGCGGTCACTGCCCCTCGTGTCGGGCGGGTAACTACAACATCTGCGCGCAGATCGGCTTTCACGGGTTGATGTCCGACGGCGGCATGGCCGAATACACCGTTGTGCCGACCGACATGCTGCACAAGTTGCCCGACAACGTGTCGCTGCAACTGGGTGCTCTGGTCGAGCCGATGTCGGTGGCGTATCACGCCGTCACGCTGAGCGACGTGAAAAGCGGTGACACCGCGGTGGTCTTCGGCGCGGGACCGATCGGGATAGGGCTGTGGTTCGCGCTGCGCGGCAGGGGTGTGGACGACGTCTTCGTCGTCGAACCGTCGCCGACGAGACGGGCGTCGATCGAGGCGCTTGGCGCGGCGACGCTGGACCCGACGGGCGTGGACGTGCCGGCGTTCATCGCCGATCACACCGATGGCGGCGGCGCCGGTGCGGTGTTCGACGCGGCGGGTGTGGCGCCCGCCGTCGAAGTGGCGCTGGCGTGTGTCGGGGCCCGCCGGCCGATGGTCAGCGTCGCCATTTACGAAAAGCCGCTCACCACACCGCTGTTGAATCTCGTCATGAACGAATCCCGCATCCAGGGATCACTGTGTTACACCGCGGCGGATTTCGAGGCCGTCATCGCCCTGATGGCGCAGGATGCGTACGACACCACCGGCTGGGTGACCGAGATCGGCATCGACGACGTGGTCGACCAGGGCTTCGAGGCGCTGCACCTCGGAACGAAAATGAAGGTTCTCGTCGATCCGTCGATGCAAGGAGCGCAGGCGTCGTGACATCACCACTGACAGGCAAGGTTGCCCTCGTCACCGGCGGCGGCCGCGGAATCGGGCGCGGCATCGCGCTGCGGCTGGCACGCGATGGCGCGGATATCGCGTTGGTCGACATCGGGGCGGACGGGATTGACGCCGTGGCGGACGAGATCGCCAGGATAGGCTCGAAGGCAACGACATTCGTCGCGGATGTGAGCGATCGCGAGCAGGTGTTCGCGGCTGTCGATCACGCCGCGACCGCGCTGGGCGGCTTCGACATCATGGTGAACAACGCCGGCATCGCGCTGGTCGGACCGATCGTCGACGTCACGCCGACGGAGGTCGCCCGGATCTGGTCGATCAACGTGGACGGCGTGCTCTGGGGGATCCAGGCCGCGGTCGCGAAGCTGAAGGCACTTGGAAGTGCCAAAGGAAAGATCAGCGGGAAAATTATCAATGCGTCGTCGATCGCCGGCCACGACGGCTTCGCCATGCTGGGCGTCTACAGCGCCACCAAGTTCGCAGTGCGCGCGCTCACCCAGGCGGCGGCCAAGGAGCACGCCCAAGACGGCATCACGGTCAACGCATACTGCCCGGGCGTGGTCGGCACCGACATGTGGGTGGAGATAGACAAGCGGTTCGCCGAACTGACCGGCGCCGCGCAGGGCGAGACCTACGACAAGTTCGTCGGCGGCATCGCCCTCGGGCGCGCCGAGACACCCGATGACGTCGCCGGGTTCGTGTCGTACCTGGCCGGTCCCGACGCCGACTACATGACCGGCCAGTCCGGACTCATCGACGGCGGCTTGGTCTACCGGTGACCGCCCGTTGTGGCGGATGGATGTGATGGGGAGCACAATCACCAGTGATGCCTCGTCCGCCTGTACCTGAACCTGCTGTCGCAGTGGGCGAGGATCCACGCCGTTACGCCCAGCTGATGTCGGTGGTCTACGAAGCCACGATGGCGGGCGTCCGGGCGCCCGCGCGACCGCGCAAGGTCATCGAGGACTCGTGGCACCGCTTGATGGCGAAGGGTATCGACCCCGACGGGCTGCCGGCGCCCGACGTCGAGGACAACGCGCTCGAGACGCTGCGTCAGTCGTCCGGGCTGACAGCCGTGCTGGACGAACTCTCCCGCGGTCTCGAATCGCTGATCGCCGAGGGCGACAACATCCTCGTCGTGGCGGACGCGCAGGGCCGGGTGCTGTGGCGCGCGGGGTCGAGGTCGGTGCTCGGCGCCGCCGACCGGCTCGGCTTCGTCGAAGGCGCCCACTGGGGTGAGAACGCCGTCGGAACCAACGGCATCGGCACCGCATTGATGTCGAACCACGCGGTGCAGGTGTTCTCCGCCGAGCACTACTCGCGCAGCCATCACACGTGGACGTGTGCCGGTGCTCCGATCAAGGACCCGAGAACGGGCCACGTCATCGGTGTGGTCGACGTGTCCGGCCCCGCCGCGACCGTGCACCCGACGACGGTCGCGCTCGTCGATGCAGTGGCGCGACTCGCCGAATCGCATTTGCGTGAGCTGCACGACCGCACGCTGAACAGCCTCAGGAGCGTGGCCGCGCCAATCCTCGCCCGAATTGCCAGCCCGGCGCTCGCCGTCGACCCGGATGGATGGGTGGCGGCGGTCGACTCACTGCCGCCGCACAACAGGATCGCGCTGCCGCAGGAGATCGCACCGGGGCGGCTGCTGTTCCCGACGCTCGGCCCGTGCGATGTCGAACCGTTGCCCGGTGGGTGGCTGGTCCGGCTCGCCGAACAGGAATCCCTCGACATCGTGTCGCGGGCAACGCTCGACCTGCGCGACACCGACGCGCCGTCGCTGAGGATGCTCGGCCAATTCGGCGGCTGGCGGCACGATCTCACGCTGAGGCATGCGGAAATCCTTCTGGCGCTTGCACTTTCACCTGCCGGTCGATCCGCGCCCGAGCTGGCCGCCGATCTGTACGGCGATCCCTCCCGCGTGGTCACTGTGCGTGCCGAGTTGTCGCGGCTACGTAAGCAGTACATCGGGTTGCTCGCCGCCCAGCCGTACCGGATCGCTGCCTCGGTGCAGGTCGAGGTCGAGTACCCGAGGGACGTGGCGACACTCCTGCCGACATCGACGGCACCGTTCGTCCGTGCCGCCCGCACCGAACTCTTGAAATCGAAATCCAATTAAGGAGGACAGCTATGACCACGTACAGCCGCCCAGGTGCTGCGGACGCCCTGATGGCTTACGAATCGCGGTACGCCAATTTCATCGGCGGTGAGTGGGTCGCACCGGCCGGAGGTGAGTACTTCGAGAACCCGACGCCGGTGACGGGGCAGACGTTCTGCGAGATTCCCCGGTCGACGGACGCCGATATCGACAAGGCCCTCGACGCGGCCCACGGCGCGGCGACCGCGTGGGGCAAGACGTCGGCCGCCGAGCGAGCGGGCATCCTCAACAAGATCGCCGACCGCGTCGAGGCCAACCTCGAGTCGATCGCGCTGGCCGAGGCGTGGGACAACGGCAAGCCGATCCGGGAGACGCTGAACGCCGATATCCCCTTGGCCATCGACCATTTCCGCTACTTCGCCGGCGCCATCCGCGCGCAGGAGGGGTCGCTGTCCCAGATCGACGACGACACTGTCGCGTATCACTTCCACGAACCGCTCGGTGTGGTCGGGCAGATCATCCCGTGGAACTTCCCGATCCTGATGGCCACCTGGAAGCTGGCGCCCGCGCTGGCGGCAGGCAACGCCGTGGTGATCAAGCCGGCCGAACAGACCCCGGCATCGATCCTGTATCTGATGAGCCTGATCGGTGACCTGCTGCCCGCGGGCGTGGTGAACGTGGTCAACGGATTCGGGTTCGAGGCGGGCAAGCCGCTGGCGTCGAGCAATCGGATCGCCAAGATCGCCTTCACCGGTGAGACCACGACCGGCCGGCTGATCATGCAGTACGCCAGCCAGAACCTGATCCCGGTCACGCTGGAACTCGGCGGCAAGAGCCCCAACATCTTCTTCTCCGACGTGATGGCCGCCGGCGACGACTTCCAGGACAAGGCGCTGGAGGGCTTCACCATGTTCGCCCTCAACCAGGGTGAGGTTTGCACCTGCCCGTCGCGGTCGCTGATCCAGGCCGACATCTACGACGAGTTCCTGGAACTCGCGGCGATCCGCACCAAGGCCGTGCGCCAGGGCGATCCGCTGGACACCGAGACCATGATCGGCAGCCAGGCGTCCAACGACCAGCTGGAAAAGGTGTTGTCCTACATCGAGGTCGGCAAGGACGAGGGCGCGCGTGTCGTCACCGGTGGTGAGCGCGCCGACCTCGGCGGCGATCTCGCAGGTGGGTTCTATGTGCAGCCGACCATCTTCGAGGGCAACAACAAGATGCGGATCTTCCAGGAGGAGATCTTCGGGCCCGTCGTCGCCGTGACATCGTTCAAGGACTACGACGATGCGATCGACATCGCCAACGACACCCTCTACGGATTGGGGGCAGGCGTGTGGAGCCGTGACGGCAACACCGCCTACCGCGCCGGGCGTGACATCAAGGCCGGCCGGGTGTGGACGAACTGCTACCACGCGTACCCGGCGCACGCGGCGTTCGGTGGCTACAAGCAGTCCGGCGTCGGCCGCGAGAACCACAAGATGATGCTGGACCATTACCAGCAGACCAAGAACCTGCTGGTGTCGTACAGCAACAAGGCCCAGGGATTCTTCTGACGGGCGCTTGCGCGTGGAGGTACCGCCCTGTCCGAAGGACCAGGGGGAGAGGCGAAGATTCTGATGCACAGGGCACTGGTCACTGCCGCCGCCGCCGACTTGTTGCGGCGGCTGCAGGACCGCCACGGCGACCTGATGTTCCACCAGTCCGGCGGCTGCTGTGACGGATCCTCGCCGATGTGCTACCCCGACGGTGAGTTCATCGTCGGCGACCGCGACATCCTGCTCGCCGTCCTCGATGTCGGGGGCGGTGTGCCGGTGTGGATCTCCGGACCGCAGTTCGACGCCTGGAAGCACACCCAGCTGGTGATCGACGTGGTGCCCGGACGGGGCGGCGGGTTCAGCCTCGAAGCCCCCGAGGGCGTGCGGTTCCTGAGCCGAGGCCGCGCCTTCACGGAGGCCGAGAATGCACAGCTGGCAGAGACGCCGCTGGTCACCGGGGCCGACTACGAGCGCGGAGTACGTCCTCGAGATGGCGGCACGCACATCGTCGCCGAGGCCGTCGATGCCTGTCCCATACCCGGAGGCGCGCGGCGCGTGTAACGACTAGCAAACATCGACCGACGTCATCTGTGACACCTGTGCCTGCTGGTACTCGCGGGGCACATGATGGGAGGTCGGGGAATGGCGCGACAGAGTAATCATCAGACGTCGTTCGCGCGCACGCAGTGCCTACGGCTGCCGCCCGCCACCGAATCTGCGTGGAGCTGGCAGCTGCTGGGTAGCTGTCTGGGGCAGCCGCTGGATGTGTTCTTTCCCGACGACCACGCCGGCCGGAACCGTCGTCGGCGCGAAGATGCTGCGAAACTCATCTGCCGCGAATGTCCCGTGCTGGCGCAGTGCCGCGAGCATGCGTTGCGAACGCCCGAGCCGCACGGAATCTGGGGGGCGATGACGGCACAGGAGCGCGCGAGAGAGCTGCTGGGTCGTCAGATGCAGTCGTCGCAGATCAGCTGACCGCCCTGCTGCAGCGCCAACCGATTGCGATGCTGCACCAGAAAACAGCTCGAGCAGGTGAACTCGTTGGCCTGCTTGGGAATCACCCGGACCGCGAGCTCCTCACCGGCAATCTCGGCATCGGGTAACTCGAACGCATCGGCGGCATCGCCGTCGTCGACGTCGAGCACCGCCGTCGCGGCATCCGAGCGCCGCGTGACGGCCAGTTCCTGCAGTGGCTCGTCCGCGGTTTCATCGGTTTCCCTGACGCGCGGCGCGTCGTAGTCCGTGGGCATGGAGGCTCCTCTCTGAGGCTCGGTAACCTGGCAAACGCCGCGGGGCAGCCCTTTGTTCCCCTGTTGCTAAGGTTGGTAACCCTGCAAGTGGCTCAACATATTTGACCGGATTGACCACGTGTTTCTGGATGGCATCGAACGGGTTGCGCGTTTTCCCGGATCGAGTGGCCGCAGGAAGGACGACGTCGTGACGGCGCGGCTGTCGAGTTGATGTCGGCCCGCCGGCCTCGACCGCCGCGGCGGCCGCCCGCTACGGAGCCCACTTCTTGGATGGATCGCGCGTCAGCGCCCGAACGTCGGCTACTAGGGTGGGGGCGTGACCCACTATGACGTCGTTGTTCTCGGAGCAGGTCCCGGCGGATATGTCGCTGCCATTCGCGCCGCTCAACTCGGCCTGAACACTGCAGTCGTCGAACCCAAGTACTGGGGTGGCGTGTGCCTGAACGTCGGCTGCATCCCGTCCAAGGCCCTGCTGCGCAACGCCGAACTGGCGCACATCTTCACCAAGGAGGCCAAGCAGTTCGGCATCAGCGGCGAGGCGACGTTCGACTACGGGATCGCCTTCGACCGCAGCCGCAAGGTCGCCGAGGGCCGGGTCGCCGGCGTGCACTTCCTGATGAAGAAGAACAAGATCACCGAGATCCACGGGTACGGCAAATTCGCCGACGACCACACCCTCGACGTCGAGCTCAACGAGGGTGGCACCGAAAAGGTGACGTTCGACAACATCATCATCGCCACCGGCAGCAGCACCCGGTTGGTGCCCGGCACCTCGTTGTCGGAGAACGTGGTCACCTACGAGAAGCTGATCCTGACCCGCGAGCTGCCCAAGTCCGTCGTGATTGCGGGCGCCGGCGCGATCGGCATGGAGTTCGGCTACGTGCTCAAGAACTACGGCGTCGACGTGACCATCGTCGAGTTCCTGCCGCGTGCGCTGCCCAACGAGGACGCCGAGGTCTCCAAGGAGATCGAAAAGCAGTTCAAGAAGTTGGGCGTCAAGGTGCTCACCGGCACCAAGGTCGAGTCGATCTCGGATGAGGGGGGCAACGGCTCCGTTCGGGTCACCGTCAGCAAGGACGGCAAGAAGGATGAGCTCGAGGCCGAGAAGGTGCTGCAGGCAATCGGTTTCGCCCCGAACATCGAGGGCTACGGCCTGGACAAGGCCGGCGTGCAGGTCACCGAGCGCAAGGCGATCGGCATCGACGACTACATGCGCACGAACGTGCCGCACATCTACGCCATCGGTGACGTCACCGGGCTGCTGCAGCTCGCCCACGTGGCCGAGGCGCAGGGCGTGGTTGCGGCCGAAACCATCGGCGGCGCAGAGACTTTGCCGCTCGGCGACTACCGGATGCTGCCGCGCGCGACGTTCTGCCAGCCCCAGGTGGCCAGCTTCGGCCTCACCGAGGAGCAGGCGCGCGACGAAGGCTACGACGTGAAGGTCGCCAAGTTCCCGTTCACCGCCAACGCCAAGGCGCACGGTGTCGGTGATCCGAGCGGCTTCGTCAAGTTGATCGCCGACGCCAAGTACGGCGAGCTGATCGGTGGACACCTCATCGGCCACGACGTGTCGGAGCTGCTGCCCGAACTGACCCTGGCCCAGAAGTGGGATCTGACCGCCACCGAGCTGGCCCGCAACGTGCACACCCACCCGACGATGTCGGAGGCCCTGCAGGAATGCTTCCACGGGCTCATCGGCCACATGATCAACTTTTGAGAGCGATCTGGGTCGCCGGAATCGGCGGATTGGTGGTCGGCCACATTCTGTGGTTGGCCGGCATCTCCATCGCCATCGCCACCAAGTCGGTCAACACCTGGGTGCTCGTCGTCGCGGCGGTCTCCTTCGTCGCGGGAGCTGTCGCGGTCGCCATCGGCTGGCGGTCCTACCAGCGCAAGTCGGAGGGCCTTGCGGCGTTTCTCTGGTGCCTGCCGGTGTCACCGGTGCTGTTGTCGCTGACCGTGCTTGGAGTCACGTACCTATAGTCAGACGATGACGGCTCTCGCCGGCCCGATCGAGCGCACCTATGACCGGTTCGCCGAATATCTGGCGCCTGCGCAGCTATGGGTGTCCGCAGTGCGGTCCGGAATGGTCGGCCGAGGACATCCGGTCGGCGCCGTTGCGGTCGCTAAACCTTGCGCAGCTGGTCGCCATCCACCTGATGTCCCTCGACGACGACTCGCTGCGGCACTTCTTCCCGCCGTATGCCCGGATGGCCGCCGGTGGAGTCGGCCGCCGTCGGGCAGCTGGCCGACGCCGTCTGGTCCGCACTGCCGACCGACTACCCGGCCGACCTCCGTTACTTCCCCGACTGTCCGTCCGCGCTGGATCTCCTGGACTGGTGCGAATTGCCGTTGACGGCCATTCTCGAGGACTCGCTCATCGTCGAGACGGTGCCCGCCGCGAGGCACCTCGCCGATCTTGTCGACGCTGTCCTCACCACCGGCCGGCCGTTCCGATCCGCTTCCAGGACAACGGTGCTCGAGTGCTGCGGACACCGAGGATCGGGGACCGGCTGCAGGAGGCCTCCTTCGCGGCCGGCACCGACGTCGCGGCGCGGCAGCTCTCCGCCGCCCACGAGTTGTGGACGGTGTGCCGGCCCTGACCGGTTGGCCCCGCCGACTTCAGTCCGGGAAGTCCAGCGGCACGTTGAGCGTGGTGATCGTCGCCGCCAGACCGTCGTATTGCGCTGCCAGCATGCAGAATTCGATGAGTTGGGCCTTGGTCAGATGCGCGGACAACGTCGCCCAGGTCTCGGACGACACACCGCGGGTGACGACGAACTCGTCGGTGGCGGTGATGAGGGCGCGCTGCCGGTCGGTGAGTCCTTCGGCGTCGGGCCCCTCGAAGATCTTCGCCTGCACCTTGGGCCCGATGCCGCGGCTTCGCGCCAGGCGGCGGTGCTGCTGCAGTTCGTACTCACAGCCGCGCAGGTGGCCGACCCGAAGGATGACCGTCTCGGCGTCCTTGACGGGCAGCTTGCTCAGGATGCCCAGCAGCATTCCGCTGTAAGGCAGCCAAGCCAGGAACAGCAGCCGGTGCTGGCCGAGAACATTGAACAGACTGAACCTCGGCGCCCTGATGGTCCTCGCGCCGATCCTGGCGATGGCCCAGTTGACCGGCCCCAGTTCACGGAATCCACCCGGTGGGATGCGCGGCGGGGTGGACGGCTGGTCGCGCGAGAGTTCGTCGCGCGCGCTCACGATTGCCTCACCAGGTACGGCGACACCGTGCTGCGGTGCTCGTCGATGTCCAGCGCCCGGCCCAGCGCGGGGAACGCCCGCTGCGGGCAGGTATCCCGCTCGCAGACGCGGCAGCCGGCGCCGATCGGCGTCGCGTTGTCACCTGACAAGTCCAGCCCCTCCGAGTAGACCAGCCGGTGTGCGTGGCGGAGTTCGCAGCCCAGGCCGATCGCGAACGTCTTACCCGGCTGACCATAGCGCGACGCGCGACGCTCCACCGTCCGCGCCACCCACATGTAGCTGCGGCCGTCGGGCATCTGCGCGACCTGCACCAGAATCTTGCCCGGGTTCGCAAACGTCTCGTAGACGTTCCACAGCGGGCAGGTGCCGCCGCTGGACGAGAAGTGAAAACCCGTCGCCGACTGTCGTTTCGACATGTTGCCCGCCCGGTCGACGCGGACGAACGAGAACGGCACGCCACGCATCGACGGACGCTGCAGGGTGGAGAGCCGGTGCGCGACCGTCTCGTAGCTGACGGAGTAGAAGGCCGACAGCCGCTCGACGTCGTAGCGGAACTTCTCGGCGACGTCGTGAAACTGGCCGTACGGCAGCACCGTCGCCGCCGCGAAGTAGTTGGCCAGCCCCAGGCGCGCCAGCGTCCTGGACTCGTCGCTGGTGAACTTTCCCTCGTCGACGAGCTTGTCGATCAGGTCACCGAACTCCAGGTACGCCAACTCGGCGGCCATCTTGAACACCGTCTGACCCGACGACAAGTGCCCGCTGATCTCCAGCCGCTTCAACACCGGGTCGTAGCGGTGCAACACGTTATGGCCGAGATCGATGCGACGGATGATGGTCACGCCGTGCACGATCCGCAGCCGGTCGCCCAGATCGCGGGCCAGGTCGCCTCGGTGCATGCGCATGCTGGACGTGAGTTCCTCTGCCGCGGCGTCAAGTTCGTGCAGATAATTCTGTCGCTGATAGAAGTAGTCGCGGACCTCTTCGTGGGGCATGGTGATGGATCCCGACCCAGAGCTGTAGCCGCCGCCGTCGGAGAATCGGTCCTCGGTGGCGGCGGCCAACTGCGTGGTGGTGAGTCGATAGCGACTGTGCAGGTTGACCATCGCCCGAGCCAGCGCCGGGTGGGTGTTGACGATGTCGGCGATCTCGGTGAGGTCGATGTCGATGTCGAGGTCGCGGTCCATCGTGACTTCCCGGAGTTCGGCCACCAACCGGGTGTCGTCCTGCGACGCGAAGAACGTCGCGTCGACGCCGAAGACCTCGGTGATGCGCAACAGCACCGCCACCGTCAGCGGACGGACGTCATGTTCGATCTGGTTGAGGTAGCTCGGCGAGATCTCCAGCATCTGGGCCAGCGCCGCCTGGCTGAAACCTCGCTCGCCGCGAAGCTGCCGAACACGCGAACCGACAAAGGTTTTCGCCACGTCGGATAGCCTAACAACGCTGCGAAGGTGACCTTCACATTGTTGGCAGATCGACGGCTGTGGCAGGATCGGGCCGGTTGAGGTAACAGGGGAGATCGACATGGCGGGAATCGCTGGCAACACCGGACTGGGCAAGGTGATGATGCCCGTGCCCGATCCGCACCCCGACGTGTTCAACGTGCACTGGCCCTTGCGCGTCGCCGACATCGACCGGGAGGGACGGCTGAAGTTCGACGCGGCCACCAGGCACATCCAGGACATCGGCACGGACCATCTGCGCGAGCTCGGCTTCGAGGAGACCCATCCGCTGTGGATTGTCCGGCGCACCATGATCGACCTCATCAAGCCCATCGAGTTCCAGGACATGCTGCGGCTGCGCCGGTGGTGTTCAGGAACGTCCAACCGGTGGTGTGAGATGCGGGTCCGCATCGACGGGCGCAAGGGCGGTCTCATGGAGTCCGAGGCGTTCTGGATCAACATCAACCGCGAGACGCAGGGACCGGCGCGCATCGCCGACGACTTCATCGCGGGCCTGCAGCGCACCACCGACGTCAACCGGTTGCGGTGGAAGGCCTATCTGAAGGCCGGCAGCCGCGAGGACGCGACCGAGATCCGCGACTATCCGGTCCGGGTCTCCGACATCGACATCTTCGATCACATGAACAACTCGGTGTACTGGAGCGTGATCGAGGATTATCTCTTCGGCACGCCGGACCTGCTGCGCAAGCCGATCCGGGTGACCATCGAGCACGATGCCGCGGTCGCGCTGGGCGACAAGCTCGAAATCATTACGCATGTGCATCCGCCGGGATCGACGGACCAGTTCGGCGTCGAACTCGCGGATCGCACTGTTACAACGCTCACATATGCGGTCGGCGAAGAAACCAAAGCCGTCGCCGCGATCTTCGCGCTGTGACTCGCGCAGTTCTCACAGTACGGGCGTACTGACCAGCGGAAATTCGCTACCGGCGAGTAGCTACTGAACCGGTACAGCTGGTTGAAGCCTTCGCAACCTTCGCAATTAGCCGATGGCCGTTGGCGAAAATTTGCAGTTAGAACCAGTGGACCTGCGGATATGAGTTGGTGCATGCTCGCATTAGCACAGTAAGTGAAGCCGCTAAGGCGTTAACAACCCGTCCGGGAACCGGCGCCCCAGCGACTTGCAATCCGAAGGAGCACCAATGTCAACCGTTGGCACGCCGAAGTCGCCCGAACAGATCCAGCACGACTGGGACACCAATCCGCGGTGGAACGGCACCGAGCGCAGCTACACCGCTGCCGATGTGGTGGCCCTGCAGGGATCTGTTGTCGAGGAGTCGACGCTGGCCCGCCGCGGCGCCGAGGTGCTGTGGGAGCAGCTCCACGACATGGAGTGGGTGAATTCGCTCGGTGCGCTCACCGGCAATCAAGCCGTGCAGCAGGTGCGCGCCGGCCTGAAGGCCATCTACCTGTCTGGCTGGCAGGTCGCAGGCGATGCGAACCTGTCCGGTCACACCTACCCCGACCAGAGCCTGTACCCGGCCAACTCGGTGCCGCAGGTTATCCGTCGCATCAACAACGCGCTGCTGCGCGCCGACGAGATCGCGAAGGTCGAGGGCGACCGGTCGGTGGAGAACTGGCTGGTGCCGATCGTGGCCGACGGTGAGGCCGGCTTCGGTGGCGCGCTGAATGTCTACGAGCTGCAAAAGGCGATGATCGCCGCGGGCGTCGCGGGCTCGCACTGGGAAGACCAGCTGGCCTCGGAGAAGAAGTGCGGCCACCTCGGCGGCAAGGTGCTGATCCCGACCCAGCAGCACATCCGCACGCTGACCTCGGCCCGCCTGGCCTCCGACGTCGCGGACGTGCCGACGGTCGTGATCGCCCGCACCGACGCCGAGGCGGCCACGCTGATCACCTCCGACGTCGACGAGCGCGACCAACCGTTCATCACCGGCGAGCGGACCAAGGAAGGCTTCTACCGGGTCCGCAACGGCCTCGAGCCGTGCATCGCCCGCGCCAAGGCCTACGCGCCCTACTCGGATCTGATCTGGATGGAGACCGGCACCCCGGACCTCGACCTGGCCAAGCAGTTCGCCGAGGGCGTGAAGAGTGAGTTCCCCGACCAGATGCTGGCCTACAACTGCTCGCCGTCGTTCAACTGGAAGCAGCACCTCGACGATGCGACCATCGCGAAGTTCCAGAAGGAGCTCGCGTCGATGGGCTTCAAGTTCCAGTTCATCACGCTGGCCGGCTTCCACGCGCTGAACTACTCGATGTTCGATCTGGCCTACGGCTACGCCCGCAACCAGATGAGCGCGTACGTCGAGCTGCAGGAGCGCGAGTTCGCCGCCGAGGAGCGCGGTTACACCGCGACGAAGCACCAGCGCGAGGTCGGCGCCGGCTACTTCGACCGGATCGCCACCACGGTGGACCCGACGTCGTCGACGACCGCGCTGACGGGTTCGACCGAAGAGGGCCAGTTCCACTGACCATGCGTGGCCCACGAGGAAATTGACAGCGCAGGCCCCGCCCACGAATGTTGGGCGGGGCTTGTCGCTATCTGGACGGAGTAGAAATCTTGAGCAATGCAATCGAACGGGTAGGAGTCATCGGCGCGGGGCAGATGGGCTCGGGGATCGCCGAGGTGTCGCTGCGCGCCGGGGTGGACGTGGTCGTCTTCGAGCCCACCGACGATCTGGCCACGGCCGGCCGTGACCGCATCACCAAGTCCCTGGAGCGCGGCGTCCACAGGGGCAAGCTGACCGAGTCCGATCGCGACGCGGCGCTCGCCAAGCTGACCGTGACCACGAAGCTGGCCGACCTGTCCGACCGCCAGCTGGTGATGGAGGCGGTCGTCGAGGACGAGACCGTCAAGGCCAAGATCTTCGCCGAACTCGACGAGCTGATCGCCGATCCCGATGCGGTGCTCGCGTCGAACACGTCCAGCATCCCGATCATGAAAATCGCTGCGGCGACGAAAAATCCGGGCCGCGTCCTCGGTCTGCACTTCTTCAACCCGGTGCCGGTGCTGCCGCTCGTCGAGCTCGTCAGCACGCTCGTCACCTGCGATGCGGCGGCCGCGCGGGTGGAGAACTTCGCAAGCACCGTGCTGGGCAAGCAGGTGGTGCGCTGCGGGGACAGGTCCGGCTTCATCGTCAACGCTCTGCTGGTGCCGTACCTGCTGGCCGCGATCAGGATGGTCGAGGCGGGCTTCGCGACGGTCGAGGACGTCGACGCGGCGGTCGTCGCCGGGCTGTCGCACCCGATGGGCCCGCTGCGGTTGTCCGATCTGATCGGTCTCGACACGATGAAGCTGATCGCCGACTCGATGTATGACGAGCTGAAGGACCCGAACTACGCGCCGCCGCCGCTGCTGCTGCGGATGGTGGAGGCCGGCCAGCTGGGGAAGAAATCGGGCCGGGGCTTCTATACATATTGAGCGAGCGCTCGGCGGACTCGCGCCACGATGCCGGGGCGATCGAGGCGACGTTCTAACCTGATCGACCCGAAGTGGTCGGTCGCTACACCACCGCGAGCCGGAGCCTACGATCGGGTCTTATGTCGACTGTTGGCGGCGGTGGGTCGGCTGGCGGAGTTCAGGTGACCGCCGAGAACTGGCAGTTGCCGCAGTTTAGTCGCTGGGCGTATTGGCACGTCCGGGAGATCCTGCCGACACTGCTGATTCCGCGCCAAAGCGGGCCGTCCCGAGAGTTGATCCAGGCAAATACCCCCATCGTTGCCACCGACGTCACGCTGACGAGTGTGGACGGATCAGCGGTGACGGCTGGGCAAGTGATGACCAACACCTACACCGACGCCTACGTCGTGTTGCAGGACGGCGCACTGGTGGCCGAGTGGTACGCCCCTGAGGGGGCCCCCGACCGAACGCATGCCGTGATGTCGATAACGAAGGCGGTGGTCGGATGTGTCGCGGCCGCATTGGTCGAGCGCAACCTGCTGGATACCGACGTGCTGGTCACCGAATATGTTCCAGAGCTGGCAGTCAGCGGCTATGCCGGCGCGACGGTGCGGCATGTGCTCGACATGCGCAGCGGCGTGCGATTCCGCGAGGATTACCTTGACCCGGACGCCGAGGTGAGGGTGCTGGCGCGGTGGCTCAGCCAGGCGCCGCCGTCGGACCAGGCATCGCCGTGGGGTATGTATCGGTATCTCATCGGGCTGTCGGTCGAGGCGCCGCATGGCCAACGCTTCCTATACCGTTCTGCGGAAACCGACGTGTTGGGCTGGGTTTGTGAACGAGCGGCTGGCAAGCCGATGGCTGAGTTGATGGCGACGCTGATCTGGCAGCCGCTCGGCGCAGAGTTCGATGCCGAGATCCTTTGCGACGGGCTGGGCACTGCGGTGCACGACGGAGGCATGTGCGCTACCGCGAGGGATCTAGCGCGGTTCGGTCAGATGCTGCTTGACGGCGGCTCGGTACCAGACGGGCGCGACGGCACGCGAACGGTGATCGGATCGCGGTGGTTGCGCGACGCGTGGGCGGTCGATGCCGATGCGCGGTCCGTATTCATCCGCTCTCCCGCCGAGGTGTCACTGCCCGGGGGGTGGTATCGCAATCAATTCTGGTTCCGCCCAGGACCGTACGGTGACGTGCTGCTGTGCCAAGGCATCTACGGTCAACTGGTCCACGTGACCCGCCGCACGCGCACGGTGTGCGTGAAATTGTCGAGCTGGCCAGATCCGCAAAATCCCGGTTACCTGCAAGACACGCTGCGCGCGTTCGATGCGATTGCGGGGGCGCTCGCGGGCCGGCCGTCCGCCGGAGAGAACCCGAGGCAACCGGGCGTTATCGCGGGCCGGAGTCGCCACGGCAAGTCCGATCGATCGGGAAAATGAGGTATGCACGTGGGTTTCGCACCATTTGACTGAAGGTCCGCAGGCTTTGGCCTACGCTCGACTCACGCTCGACGTGCGCCGCGACGACGCCGGGGAGGTCGAAGCCGCAGGAGGCGATAATGGCCGAACAAAAGACCCACACCACCCGTCGCCGGAAGTCGGCAACCCCTCCGAAGCGCACGCCTAAACGAACCTTGTCGCGGCTGTTCGGTAGTGGCGGCTCGCTGAATGGGATCGCCGAGATACGAACGTTTTTCCGCACCAATATGCAGCCGGTCTACTTCATGGGCCCGACAGCGTTCAATTTGCTCGGCATCGACCGCTGGGTGCGCAATTTCCAGTACGTCGCTTACTACGACTCATGGGACGGCGCGCATCCGCGGGTGTTCAGTCCGAAGAACAAGCCGTACGTCGAATTCGAGTCAAGCGAGCACATCAACAACTATCTGCTGCGCGACGCGGAAGTGCGCGCTTACCTGGAACGCCGTGGTGGCACGCCGATGGTGGCGATGGTCTTCTTCGACGAGGAAACCGAGGAGATCTGCCGTGAACAGGGCTACAAGCTGATTCTGCCGCCCGACGCGCTACGGCGGCGGCTTGATTCGAAGATCGTCACCACCCAACTGGGCAACGAGGCAGGCGCCCCTTCTGTGCCAAATGTGATCGGCAGGGCCGATACTCACGCCGAGCTGCAGGCGCTAGCCGACTCGGCCAAGCTGGGCGGCGATCTTGTGGTCCAGACACCCTACGGTGATTCGGGCAAGACCACCTTCTTCGTCAAGTCAGAGGCGGATTGGGACGTCAACGCCGAGGACATGAGGGGACAAGAACTGAAGGTGATGAAGCGGATCAACAACAAGGCCGCGGCGGTGGAGGCCTGCATCACCCGGCATGGCACCGTTGTCGGACCCTTCATGACCGATCTGACGGGCTATCCCGAACTGACCCCGTATAAGGGCGGCTGGTGTGGAAACGACCTTTTCCCCGAAGCGCTTTCAGACAGTCACCGCGCCGCCGCGATCAGCCACGTGCGCAAGATGGGTGATCGGCTCGCGCAAGAAGGCTATCTAGGGTTCCTCGAGGTCGACGTGTTAATCGACCTCGACACCGACGAGGTATACCTCGGCGAAATCAATCCGCGCATTTCCGGCGCGTCGTCGATGACGAACGTGACCGCGGGCGCCTACGCAGACGTACCGCTGTTCTTGTTCCATCTCTTGGAATTCATGGACGTGGATTACACGGTAAACGTCGAAGAGATCAACGACCGCTGGCGTGACCTTGCCGCCGTTGACGTCTGGTCGCAGTTGATCATGAAGGAGACCACCGTGGAGTCGGTCGAGCGGCTTCTTGCCGCACCTCGGACAGGCACATGGCATCTCAGCGAGGACGGCGAACTCGAGTTCGCACGGGTGAGCAACGACTGGCACGAAATCACCGGCGAGGACGAGGCGTTCTTCCTGCGGGTCTACGGCCCTGGAGATTTTCGGTTCTGTGGGGCCGATTTGGGCATCCTGGTCACCAAGGGACGGATGCAGACGGCGGACGGCCTCACACCGCGCTGTCAGCACTACATCGAGGGCATCCGCAACAATTACCGATCAGAGCTGCTGCCGAATCCCCCCGCCTTGACCCCACTCGCCTACGTCAAGTAGCTCGCGCCCGGCGCGTTCGCCTGGCCTCCAATTCGACTGTGCTGCAACGAACGGCCCCGACTTTCCATTTCCCTTCGACGACTGGATCACCCACCTGGCCGGACTCGGTTCGATCCCCGAGGAGCGTGTCGGCGAGGAGGTCGCGATCGTGGGGGCCGGGATGTCCGGCATGGTCACGGCATACGAACTGATGAAACTGGGCCTGCGGCCCGTGTGTACGAGGCCTCCCACATGGGTGGCCGGTTGCGCTCACAGCAATTCGAGGGCGGAGGGCGCGGTGCAGACCGCGTTGAAGGCGGTCTGGGGTATCCAGCGGCATTTCGGTGGTCGTACCCATCCGGACAATCCGGGTCCCGGGGACGTGTTCGGTGAGATCGGCCCGAATGAACGGCCCGACTGATGCGTACGCCGGAAATATCCTGTTTGCGCCGTTCAGCGCTGCTTCGGCAGGGTATGGTGCCCTCCATCAGTAACGGTCGTCCACGCTCGGCGGGAGGCCCGGGCTCGACCCCAAGCGGGTCACCCATGTCGGCCGTCGGGCCGGGGGTTTGGAAGGGCGGCCGGTGATGGCATCGCACCCGCTGGAGCCACTGAGTGCGGACGAGTTCAAACGAACAGCCGACATACTGCGCCGCGATGGGCACGTCACTGACACCTTCCGTTTCGCGGCGATCGAGCTGTTGGAACCGCCTAAGCAGAAGGTGTTGGCCTGGCGTGCCGGAGACGCGATGCCGCGGCACTCGTTCGCGGTGGTCTGGAACCGTTTGGACAACAAGACATATGAAGCAACGGTCGATCTGACCGACGATGCCCTTCTTTCGATCAAGCATATTCCCGACGTCACGCCGAACTTCACCGTCGACGAGTTCCACGAGATCAACGACGCGCTTCGCGAGCACCCGGACCTCATCGCCAAACTGCGCGAGCGCGGCATCACCGACACACGCCTTCTCATCGTCGATGTCTGGACCTACGGCAAAGTGCTGATGCCCGAGAAGTACCGTGACCGACGGCTGGGCTGGTGTGACTTGTGGATCCGCGAGACCCCGGACGGGAACCCGTACGCCCATCCGGTTCCGGGCCTGAAAGTCCTTGTGGACATGAACACGCGCGAACTCCTCGAGATCGAGGACGAATACGACATCGGAATGCCGGCTGTGGCTGGCGAATACGTGCCCGGAGCGTGGAACGGTGGGCAGCGCACCGATCTGAAGCCGCTGCACATCACCCAGCCGGAGGGCGCGTCCTTCACGCTGGATGGCACCGAATTGCGTTGGCAGAATTGGTCGCTGCGCCTCGGTTTCAACTATCGCGAGGGCCCGGTGATCTATCAGGTCGCTTATGACGATCACGGGGTACGGCGCGACATCGCCTACCGCATGTCATTCGCCGAGATGGTGGTGCCCTACCGTGACCCCACGTTTGAGCACTACCGCAGGACCGCCTACGACATCGGCGAGTGGGGGCTCGGCTTCATGACCACCTCGCTAGAGCTCGGCTGCGATTGCCTCGGCGAGATCCGTTACCTCGACGCGGTGCTGCACGACTCCATGGGCGCACCGTACGAGATAAAGGACGCGATCTGTCTACACGAAGAGGACAACGCCGTGCTGTGGAAGCACGTCGATTTGGTAACCGGTGCCGAGGTACGCCGCCAGCGTCGCATGGTGATCTCCTGCCACGTGACCGTCGCGAACTACGAGTACCTCATCTACTGGCGCTTCTACCAGGACGGCAACATCGAGTGCGAGGTCCGCGCGACCGGCATCATGGTCACCACCCCCTTTGCCGAGGGTGAGGCCGCGCCGCCCTATGGCACCGTCGTCGACAACCGCACCTACGCACCGATCCACCAGCACTTCCTCGTCGCTCGCCTCGACCTGGACGTCGACGGTTCGGCGAATACTGTCGTCGAAGTCGACTCGGTCGCACCCCCGGTATCCGACGAAAACCCCTACGGGCTCGCAGTGGTCACCACGTCCACCCCGATCACCTCCGAGAGGACTGGCGCGCGCGACTACGACTGGAACACCCAGCGCGGCTGGAAGGTGGTGAACCCGGACAAGCTGAACCGGCACGGTACCCCGGTCGCCTACAAACTGGTTCCCGGCGCCGCGTTGCCTGCGCTGATGGATCCGTCTACGCCGCAATATCTTCGGGCGCCCGTGATCGGCCACACTCTGTGGATCACACGGCACGACGACGACCAGCGCTGGCCGTGCGGCAAGTATCCGACGCAATCCACCGTTGACACCGGTCTGACGGAATGGATCAAGGACGACGCACCGCTTGAAAACGTCGACGTCGTGCTCTGGTACGTCTTTGGCATCCACCACATCCCTCGTGTCGAGGAGTGGCCGATCATGCCGGTCGACACGATTTCGTTCTGGTTGAAGCCGTCCGGATTCTTTGACCAGAACCCGTCGATCGATGTCGCCCCCACGCCGAAGGGCGAGCGTGGGACCTGCCACACCGGCACGGCCGACCACCTTGCCGACGAAGATGCGGCGCACATGCACTGAGCACAGGGCCGACCGCGATTCAGGCCGCCATCTTGGCGGTGATGGCGCAGCACGCCCGCACGGTGTTTGCCAGATAGTCGGGGTTCTGAGCATCTGGCCAGGATGACAGCTTGACGATCACGGTGCGGGAGGCTCGGTCGACGAATACCAGCTGCCCGTGAATCCCCAGGCACAGCAGGATCGGACCCGCCTCGGTACGAAAAAACCAGAACTGGTTGCGGTACCAGCCGCCGGGCAACATCGCCTCGTTTTCGGTGTGGGCGAACGCCTCCCGCACGCCCGGTGGTGGGTCGAAGGCATCGGCCAGCCATCCCGCGGGTGCCACCTGTCTCCCGTCGACGAGTCCGTCGTTGAGAATCATTTGACCGAGCCGTGCGAGGTCGCGAAGCGTCGCCGAGATGCCCCCGTCGTGAACCGCGGTCCCAACCGGATCGCATGTGATCTCGGCGTCGAATTCTGCGCCCATCGGCTGCCAGATCAGCGTCGAGATCAGATCGGCCATCCGCTCGCCGGCGGCACGTTCACACACCCAACCCAGCATGTCGGTGTCGGCCGACCGGTAGGTGAACGCACCGCTGTGTGGTCCATCGGACCGGATGGTTGCCAGGTAGGCATAGGCCCCCCGAGGGTCGTCAACCAGCGCCGAGGCCCAACCCATCGACCGCTCCATGCTCCGAACCTCGGAATCGCGGGCGGTGTATGTTTCCCGGAACGCCACGCCGGTGCGCATGTCAAGGACATCACGCACGCTCGCCCCCCGGTATCCCGAGCCGGCTACCTCGGGAACGTATGCGGTCACGGCCGCCTGCGGGTCGAGGCGTCCCTGTGCCACCAGGACTCCAGCTACACATCCGACAATGGACTTGGACACCGACATCAGCAGATGCCTGGTCGTTTCGGTCATTTCCTCGAAGTAGCGCTCGTCAACCACAGCGCCATCGCGCACCACCATCACGGCATCGGTGAATGTACCGGCGAAGATCTCCTCGACCGTCGACGAGCTTCCGTCAACCCGCAGGACGACCGGATTGCCAAACTCGATTCCCGTCGCCGGCAGCGGACATGGACTGCCGATTCCGGCCGAGATCAGTTGCGTCGGGATGATTTCACGCATGTGCCGGAAGGCCCAACGCACATTACGTGGTTGCTGCCAGTTCGACACGTTGACCTGTTGGTGGGGCAGCGCGGGGAAGCCGGCCGTCAGGCCGGCGCCAATATCAGTCCCAGCCTCGGTGGCCGCGGGATCGGCGGGCATGGCACGTATCGTATCCGGCCAGGGCTTCTACACGTACTGAGGCAGGGCTCGCCGGATTCGCCCCAGAATGCCGCGACGGTCGTAGCGGAGCTGCCGTGCGCTGACCCGAATTATCGTCCAGCCCTGTGCTGCAAGGTATTCCAGCCGCTCGATGTCGTTGGCGTAGTCATCAGGGTTGACGAAATGGTGTTCGCCGTCGTACTCCACGCCGACTTTCCATTGCGGCCACCCCATATCGACGCGACGCCTGCCGACCGGGACTTGAGTGACCGGCCGAGGCAGTCCGTCGCGCACGATGAGAAGTCGAAGTTCGGTCTCCTTCGGAGATTCCGCGCCGCCGTCGGCGAGATCCAGAGCCTTGCGTAGCGCACGCATCCCGCGAGCACCGGCGTGGCGGTCGGCGATGCGTTCGATCTCATCGACCGAGCACCTCGTGGCGTTGAGAAGTGCGTCGATCCGGATGATGGCCGTATCGCCTGGCACGCGGCGGCCGATGTCGTAGGCGGTTCTCGCCGGGGTCGTGCAGAAGATGCTCTGTCTCAGGCAGATCTCGTCGTCTGCGATGGTGCCGCGGTGGACCAGAATTGCCGGCGGCGCCGGCCGCCGGCCATATGCAAGCTCGGCCGGAGCATCGATCGGCAGCCACCGCGTGCCATGCATGGCTGCCGCCGAGCTTCCGACCAGCGTCGCCCTGCGGCTCGACCACAACCACGCCGCCCTCGCCCTGTCGGCGGCGTCGAGCTGGAGACCGGCGCGCGCATAAACGTTGTAATGGAGTTTGACGTATTTGGTGCGCAGGGTCTGGCGGGTGACAAGTCCCGCCGCGAGCGCCTCGCTGCCGACAATGAGATCGTCCACGGGGATAAGGCGCGCAGCACCGCCGACAGGTTCCCGACAGTACGGGATGTGACGCGAATCGGCCGGAATCTGTCATATGCCGCACTCTCGGCACGGTGCGAGCGGCGCTAAGCCTCGGCGAGCCGCTTCTTCTCCGCCTCGACATCGAAATCGGCTGGAGGCCAACTCAAGTCGAGACCTTCGAGCGCTTCGATCAGCAGCTCGAGGATGGCCAGCCTGCTGTACCACTTGCGATCGCACGGCACGACGTGCCAGGGCGCGTATTCGGTCGAGGTCCGCTCCAGCATGGCCTGATAGGCCTCCTGGTATGCCGGCCACTTCAGTCGTTCGTCCACGTCTGCCGGGTTGTACTTCCAGAACTTGTCCGGTCGCTCGAGCCGCTCGGACAGCCGCTTCTTCTGCTCGTCGAGGGAGACGAACATCGCCACCTTGATGATCGTCGTGCCGGTCTCGACGAGCTTCTGCTCGAAGCTGTTGATCTCGTCGTAGCGCTTTTCCCACACCTCGGGCGGGACGAGATCGTGCACGCGCACCACCAGCACGTCCTCGTAGTGCGAGCGGTCGAATACGCCGATGTCGCCTGCCGGCGGCAGCGCCCGGCGAATCCGCCACAGGTAGTTGTGCTTGCGCTCCTCCTCCGTCGGCACGCCAAACGCGGTGTAGTGAATGCCCTGCGGATTAGCCGCTCCCACAACGTGTTTGACGATGCCGCCCTTACCCGCGGTATCCATACCCTGCAGCACCAGGAGTAGCGAGCGACTGTCGCCCGCCGCTTGGCTGTTCGCGTAGAGCATCTCCTGCAGCGCCGCGAACCGCTCGTTACGCTCGGTCTGCAGCCCGGCGGCGTCGGCCTTCTTACCCTTGAATCCCGGGGTGGCGCTGGTGTCGATGTTCGCCACCTTGTCGCCCTTGCGGAACACCAGGTAGTCGTGCGGTTGGCGCGTCCAGAGTTTGGGCAGGTCTTCTGCTTTAGTCATCAGCCAACAATGGCGGTAAGACCGGCGACGGATGTGGGCCTTGGCGGAACTTTTCCAGCGATCCGCCGACTTCCACGATTCCGCACAACGCGTTCCACGACAGCATCGTGAGGTAGTCGATCAGCTCATCGGAGCTCATCCGCCGGTGCTGCATCCACGAGTGAGTGGCCAACTGGACACCGCCGACGGTGTGGTAAGCCCAGGGTTCGACACCGCCGGTGACCATGCCGGCCTCGACCATGCGGCGGCGCAGCATCACCGCGAGCATCCGGGCGATGATCTGCTCCGAATTCGCGACCGCCTTGCTCTTGCTGGCCGAGTTATTGACCATGACGAACTGGTAGGGCTCGGGTTCGGAGGCCACGGTTTCGACATATACCCGGATGATCTCGCGGGTCAGGTCGAAACCGTCGAGGTTCGACGAAAGGGCCGCGGCCATGTTGGGGATCAAGGTGGTCTGTGCGAACCGCATCATCACCGCGGTCGTCAGATCGTTCTTGTCGACGAAGTACCGGTACAGAACCGTCTTCGACACTCCGATCTCGGCGGCGATCTCGTCCATGCTGACGTTGCTGCCGCGCCGGCGGATGGCCTCGAGTGTGCCGTCTACCAGCTCATTGCGGCGCTCCACCTTGTGTTGGTGCCAGCGCCGCTTGCGTCCATCGGTCTTGACCGCTACGGGTGGGGTCTGCTGTGCCACTATCGCCGTGATCCGTTCCCTAGTTCTTCTTGATAGTACGGCCGAAGTCGGTCGGGGGCCCGCTGTAGCGGACCCACCTCGGCGACTTAGCGGATGATGGAGAAGTGGCACACAGACCGAACGTCGGCAAAGGCGTCATGACGCCATCAACGCCGGCTACCCGGACCAGCTTCGCTGAGTCCCTGGCGGGTGCCGATTCCGCCGCCGACGCGGAGCGACTCCGGGCGTTGCGACGGATGAAAGTCGTGGCCCTGAGCTTCCTGCTCGGCGCCACTGTCGTCTTCCTGTTGTGCACCTGGGCGCAGGCCGACGGCGCGGCCGCATGGGTCGGCTATGTGCGTGCGGCGGCGGAGGCCGGCATGGTCGGCGCACTGGCCGACTGGTTCGCGGTCACCGCACTGTTCAAGCATCCGCTGGGCATCCCGATCCCCCATACCGCGATCATCAAACGCAAGAAAGACCAGCTGGGCGAGGGTCTCGGCAGCTTCGTGCGGGAAAACTTCATGTCGGCCGAGGTGGTGGAGACCAAGCTGCGCGACGCGCAGGTGGCGGGCCGGCTCGGCAAGTGGCTCTCGGAGCCGGCACACTCCGAGCGGGTGGCCGGTGAGGCCGCCACCGTGCTGCGGGTGCTGGTCGAGATGCTGCGCGACGAGGACGTCCAGGCCGTGCTGGATCGGATGATCGTCAAGCGGGTCGCCGAACCGCAGTGGGGGCCACCCATCGGGCGGGTGCTGGCAACGTTGCTCGAGGAGGGCAGGCAGGAGGCGCTGCTGCAATTGCTCGCCGATCGAGCGTTCCAGTGGTCGTTGAATTCCGGCGACATCATCGAGCGTGTCGTCGAGCGTGATTCGCCCACCTGGTCGCCGCGCTGGGTCGACCATCTGGTGGGCGAGCGCATCCATCGCGAGCTGATGGACTTCACCGACAAGGTGCGCCGTAATCCCGAGCACGAGTTGCGGCGCTCGGCCACCCGCTTCCTTTTCGAGTTCGCCGACGATCTGCAGCACGATGAGTCGACGATCGGCAAGGCCGAGAACGTCAAGAAGCAGATCATGGCGCGCGAGGAGGTGGCCAGGGCGGCGGAGACGGCCTGGAACACCGCGAAGCGGATTTTCCTCGAGTCCATCGACGACCCGTCGTCGGCGCTGCGCACCCGCATCGCCGACTCCGCGGTGCACATCGGCGAGTCCCTGCGCGACGACGCCGAACTGCGCGACAAGGTCGACAGCTGGATCGTCCGGGCGGCCCAGCACCTGGTCGAGCAATATGGGGCGGAAATCACAACGATCATCACCGACACCATCGAGCGGTGGGACGCCGACGAGGCCAGCCGACGCATCGAATTGCATGTGGGCCGTGACCTGCAATTCATCCGGATCAACGGCACTGTGGTGGGCGCCCTCGCGGGGCTTGTGATCTATTCGGTCGCGCAGCTGATCTTCTGACCTGCGCTAACTAGTGCTTGCAAAAGTTAGCACCCCGTCGTACGGTTGTGTTGTCACCAATCGGATACCCGACGCAACGAGGGGGCTGAGCACGATGTCGCAGGATGAAAATCTTGCCGCGGTCGTTTCGAACGCCGCCCAGGACATCGGCACCTTCATTCGCAGTCAGCGCGAAGCTGCGCAGGTGTCGGTGCGGCAGTTGGCGGAAAAGGCAGGCGTCAGCAATCCCTACCTCAGCCAGATCGAGCGGGGGCTGCGTAAACCCTCGGCTGATGTGCTCAGCCAGATCGCCAAGGCGTTGCGCGTCTCGGCGGAAGTGCTCTACATCCGCGCCGGGATTCTCGAACCCGGCGAGGCGAGCGAGGTCCGCGACGCCATCGTCACCGACGTGGCGATCACCGAGCGGCAGAAGCAAGTGCTGCTCGACATCTACACGTCGTTTTGCCAACAGAACGAGGCCGCTGGTATCCAGCCGACAAACGAGGAGCCGACGACTGACGAAGACCAGATCATCCGCTCATTAGCCCTCCGGGAACCGAGACCTCTGGACGATCTCGGGAATCTCGAAAATCGCTGAAAGGAACACAAAATGGCCAGCAAGACTCAGAAGAACCAGCCGACGGTCGACGACCTGAAGGCTCCGCTGCTCGCCGCCGTCGGCGCCGCCGATCTCGCCCTCGAGCGGGTCAACGAGATCGTTGCCACGCTGCGTGAGCGCGCAGGCGACGCTCGCACCGACGCCGAGGCGCGCGTCGGGGAGACCCGCGCACGCGTGAACAAGCTGCAGGAAGAACTGCCCAGCCAGTTCGGCGACCTGCGGGAGAAGCTGAACAGCGATGAGCTGCGCAAGTTCGCCGAGACCTATGCGGAAACCGCGCAGAGCACCTACAACAAGCTCATCGAGCGTGGCGAGGCCGCGCTGGAGCGGATCCGCAACACCCCCGCGCTCGAGGAGGGCCGTGAGCGGGTGGAGAGCTATCGCGAGCTGACCGAGGAGGCGCTGGGCAACGTCGCGACGCAGACCCGTGCGGTCGGCGAGCGCGCCGCCAAGCTGGTCGGTGTCGAGCTGCCGGGTAAGGCTGCGGCCAAGAAGGCCCCGGCCAAGAAGGCTCCGGCCAAGAAGGCCCCGGCCAAGAAGGCTCCGGCCAAGAAGGCCGCCGCCACGAAGGTCACCCAGAAGTAAGAAGTAGTCGTTCGATAGCCGGGTCCAATACCCGGAGTCGACCAAGGGGGCGTAACCCGCCTAGGCTTGAGCCGTGCAGCTTCAAGGCCTCGTGGGTTACGTCCTCTTCGTATTGCAGGTCGCTGTCTGGGTGGTGACCGTCTACGCACTCGTGCATGCGGCGTTGCAGCGGCCGGATGCGTACACCGCAGCCGAGAAGCTGACCAAGCCGGTCTGGCTGGTGATCCTCGGCGCCGGACTCCTGCTGTCATTCGTCCTGGGCATCACCGGCGTGGCGATCGCGGCGGTGGCCACCGGCGTCTACCTCGTCGACGTCAGGCCCAAGATCCTGGAGATCCAAGGAAAGTCCCGATAGACACAGATGGCCGACGCCCGTTTCGTCGCCGCCGCGACCATGGCGGCGATGTCCCTGCCCCTGGTATTCACCGTGTTCGCCCCGGCCGCATCGGCCGACCCCTTCCCGGCGGGGCCGCCGTTCGTCGACCATGTCGCGTGGGCGAAGTGGGGTGATCTGTCGAGCCTGCGCGTGTACCCGACCGTCTCCGGACGGGCGGCGGCCGGTGCGCTCGGTACCAACGCCCAGGCCGACGAGGCGTGGGGCGAGGTGCTGAGGCTGTCGCCGGACGCCGACATCCCCGGGATGAAGGCCCAGTTCCTGTGCCACTGGCATTACGCCGAATTCGCGCAGCCGGGCAAGACTAGCTGGAACCTCGAACCCTGGCGACCCGAGGTCGGCGGCGACGCAATGGCGGCGGCCGGGTGTAACCCGGGCGGCACCGAAGAACCGTTCTGATGGGCCGCTACAGCCGCAAGGATGTCGCGGGCGCTGGTGGACCACACCTTGCTCAAGCCGGAGGCCGGCGAAGCCGACATCGCGGTGTTGGCCTCCGAGGCCGCCGAACTCGACGTGTTCGCGATATGCGTGTCGCCGTCGATGGTGGCCGCTGCCAAGCGGTCTCACTCATTGGGTCAGGCGATCGCCGCTGTGGTCGGATTCCCGTCGGGTAAGCATCTTTCGGCGATCAAGGCAGAGGAGGCCAGGCTCGCCGTCGCCGCGGGGGCCGACGAGGTCGACATGGTCATCGACGTCGGCGCCGCGCTGTTCGGCGATTTCGATGCGGTGCGAGCCGATGTCGCTGCGGTGCGGGCCGCCGTTCCCGACGGCGTCATCCTCAAGGTGATCGTCGAATCGGCGGTGCTACTGAGCCGCCGTGGCGAGCAGACGTTGATGGACGCGTGCCGTGCCGCCGATACCGGCGGCGCCGATTTCGTCAAGACCTCCACCGGTTTTCACCCCGGCGGGGGAGCGTCCGTACAGGCCGTGGAGCTGATGGTGGCCACCATGGCGCCGCGGGTGCAGGTCAAGGCCAGCGGAGGCATCCGCACCGCGGCCGACGCGATCGCGATGCTGGACGCCGGAGCGACCCGGCTGGGGCTGTCGGGTACCCGGGCGGTGCTCGACGGGCTCGACTAGAGCCCCGCGAAGCATGGATCGTCGCCACCCTTGGGGATCGAGGCGTTCTGGGTCGAAAACCGGCTCTGCACACCGCTATCCGTGACCTGAACACTGTCGGCATGGATGCCCAGCGGGTAGTTCTTCGTCAGCTGCGACGTGAACGCATCGAGCGCGGGTTGCACCGTCTCGCGCGGCAAGGTGAAACCGAGACCGGTCAGGCTCACGACCTGAAGCTGAATCCCGTTGTCGACGACGGCCGGCTTGGCGGTGATGCTGCCCAGCGCGCCCTGCAGTTCGATGGTGCCGTCGTTCGGGTTGGTCGTGACGCCGGTGACGAAACTGCCGACGAGGGGAATCGCGCCCTGGAGAGTCTGCTTGATGCCGTCGGCGGACCAGGTGATGTCGGCGGTCAATGACCCGATCGAACCGCTGGAGTCGCCGGTGTCCTCCAGCCGGACGTCCTCGATGTGCAGGTCGACTTTCATGCCCTTGGCTTGCCGGATCTGGTTGCCTGCGGTGGTGATGTTGATGTTCGTGTAGTGGCCCGTCATGTGCTGTACCAGGAAGGGCGGCATGACACCGAAGGACGCCGAAACCCCATCCTGCACCACGCATTGGGTGGCCTTGGCGACGACGCTGTCCGCACGGTGGCGTGCGTAGAGCTCGCCGCCGAGCACTCCGGCCACCACCAGCGCCAGAAAAATCACGACGACCAGCACGATGGACAGCGGATCCTTGAACAGCCTGGTCAGTCTCGACCCGCGCGACGAGCCGTCCGGTGGCGGACCGGCGGGCGGCTGCGGCGGCGGGCCGCCGTAACCCGGAGGTGGGCCTTGGGGCGGACCGTGAAGTGGGCCTTGGGGTGGCCCCTGCGGCGGGCCGTGCGGGAACTGTGGCTGCGGTCGGGCGGGCGGGGCCTGATTGGCCGGCCGGGCCCAGGGATCGGTCACCCCAGCGATTGTGCCTTACCGACGCGGATGAACTCGGAGCGATTCCGCAACACGGCGACCGTTTCGCGGGCTTTCCGGGCCGCGTCCAGGTCGATGTCGGTGACAAGTAGCTGCGGGTCGGTTCCCGCCGACGCAGTCACCTCGCCCAACGCAGAGGCCACCAGGCTGCCCCCTACCCCGGTCGGGCCGACGGCGGCGAGCTCCTCACCCGGATAGGCCTGGCCGACGGCGGCGATCACACCGGTGGTGTCGATCGCGCGGGCACGCGCCAGCAAGGTCCACTGTTCGAGCTTGCCCGGGCCGGTTCCCCAGGACGCGTGCACGGTGATCACCTCGGCGCCGCGCTCGGCGAGGTCGACGTACAGCTCGGGGAAGCGGATGTCGTAGCAGAGTGTGATGCCGACGCTTACCCCGCCGACGTCGATGAGCACGGGCTCCCGGCCGGGGGCGACGGTGTCCGACTCGGCGAAGCCGTACGCGTCGTAGAGATGGATCTTGTCGTAGTGCGCTTCGACACCCGGGCCGGTCGCGACGAGCGTGTTGGTCACTCGCCCGTCGTCGGCGGGTACGAACATGCCGGCGACCACCACGATGTTCGACCGCTCGGCGATGGCGCGCACCCCCGATGCCCACGGCCCGTCCAGCGGTTCGGCGATCGGCGCGAGTCGCACGCCGAAGCGGCACATCGTCGCCTCGGGGAACAGCACCAGCTCGGCGCCGGCGTCGGCCGCGCGGCGGGTGTAGTCCTCGACCGTGCCGAGGTTGGCAGAAGGGTCTGTGCCGCTGAGGATCTGCGCCAGGGCGATACGCATGCCCATCAGCTTAATCGCCGGGCTAGTCTGTGCTGGATCGGAGCGCCCCCTTGGAGGCCGCATGATTCGCTGATGGTCGTTGCTCGGTGCCGCGGCGGTGTTTGCCGGGTCAGGGCTGGTGGGCCTGAGCGCTCCTGGAATCGCTACGGCGTGCGCCTGTGGGGGCGTGCTCAGCCATGACGCCACCACCCGGGTCGCCGACGAGATGGCACGGGGGACGACCGACGGCACCACCGAGACCGTCGTCATGCGGTTGGACCTCGAGTCGACGGCCGACAACGCCGCCCTCGTGCCGACGCCGACGCCGGCGAAGGTCGGCTCGGCGAGTGAGACACTCTTCGACGAACTGCAGGAGTTATCCGCTTCACGGGTGGAGACGGTCAGGGACTGGAGGTTCGGCCCGGGTACTTCACCGCCGGAAGGCGTCGCCGCCACGCCGGGGTCCCTGCCGTACTGGACCAGGTGCATCTGGGGCCGTTGGAGGCGACCCCGCTCTCGGGCACCGTTCCAGCGGGTGGTGTACCGACACGAGACGTACGACATCACGATTCCCGTGCTTGGCGGCGCCGCGGCAGCGGTGTTCCTCGCGGTGCTGGCCGCTGCGGTGGTCGTGGTGCGGCGCCGCTCAGCCTGACGGCGCCACGGTGTCCCATGGCACCGAGAGCACACCGTCGCGCATCCGGCGGCGCGGCGGCTCGACCGCGTAACCCTCGTCGCGCATCCGTTCGAGCATCGCCCGCCAGCGCACCCGGGGACCGAACACCCCGTGTCCCGCGACACTGGCCCAGGCCCGGTCGGCGGCGGTCAGCAGAGTGTTGACCGGCCGGCCGGTGACGTTGTGGTGGATCAGCACCTTGGGCAGCCGTTCGGCGAGGTCGGACGGACGTTCGATGGCGAACGGGTCGCAGGCCAGCGTGAGGCTGCGCGGCCGCTCGGCGTCCAGTAGTACCCAGCAACACCGGCGGCCGAGTTCGTCGCAGGTGCCATCGACGATCAGCCCGCCGGGCGCCAGCTGTTTCTGCATCGCCGACCAGGCCCCGGCCACCGCCTCGACCGGGTATTGGCGCAGCACGTTGAACGCTCGCACCAGAACTGGCCGCCGGCCGGCCAATTCGAAGCCGCCGAGGCCGAATTCGACCCCATCGCGGGCGGGCACCACACGTTCGGGGTGGATTTCCAAACCCATCACCCGAATGTCGGCGCGCACCGCCCGCAGCCGCGCGGCCAGCTCCAGGGTTGTGACCGGCAACGCCCCGTAGCCGAGGTCGATCACCAGCGGGTCTGCGGCGGCCTGCAGGGCGGCGCGAACCCGCCGCGAATGCACCAGCCAACGGTCGCTGCGGCGCAGCCGGTTGTGGCCCGTCGTACCGCGCGTGAGCTGACCGATGGGGGCGCCCATGTGCTGAGTTTATGGCGGCCGGGGTCGGTCACGCTGTTCCGCCGCGCATGCCGCGGCGGTCAGTGGTGCCGGGCGATCCAATCGGCCGTGAACGCCTCCTCAGACCTGAACACGTCGACCATGCCATCGAGGATCAGCGTCTCCAGCTTGCCGCCGACGAACGGGATCCACACCTTGCATTCGCTGGCCAGCCGCAGCGTGCTGCCGGTATCGGTCTCGGTGAGGACGTACCGGCCGCCGAAGTGCCCTGGCCCGGCGGTGACCGTCGCGGTGTAATCGCCCTGTGCCCGGTTCCGGTCGTGGTCATACGGGTCGAAGCGCTGGGTGCGGGTGATCACCATGTCGACCGGCATCACGGACCGGGCGATGGGCGGCAGGTATTCGCGCGGCACGACGTGGATGAAGACGATCTCGGTGCCGCGGTCGTCGGAGCGAAACGACGTCACCTCCGAACGGGGGACTCCCTGCGCCCGGTAGGCTCCCATCAACGTTTGCCAGTACTCGCGGCTGGTGAAGTCCCGGTAGATCTTCTCCGGCGGCGCATCGAACGCGATCGCGTACTCCAGTCGGCGGGACATCGAAGACAATGTTAGGCGTTTTCGGTGATCCACACCGTGGTGAAGCGTTGCTCGGCGATCAGCAGGTCGACCAGCTGGCTGCCGACGAAGGTCTCGATCTTCCCGCCGACGAGGGGGACCTTGACCTCGACGGTCGCCTTGAACTCCAGCCGTGAGCCCGCCCGGGATGTTGCCGGCGCCAGGGCCGCGGTACCGGTCAAGGTCGCGGGGGCGCCGGTGATCGAGCCCTTGATGGCCGCGGTGGCCTGCCCGTCGCGCACCGGCGTCCACGTCTCCGCGCGCACGAAGCTCAGATCGCCGCGATGAAACTGCGTCACCACGGCCGGCAACCGGTCCGTGCGCAGCGTCTGCGTGGTCACCACATCGATCGACCCGTCCTCGCCGATGTCCATCGAATCCAGCGTGGCGTCGTCGGCGCCCGAGTCCGCCAACCGCACCAGCCAGTACTGCTCATCGCTGAAAGCCCGGTGGACCTGTTCGACGGTGGCCTCGTACTCGGCGGCCATGTCGAATGAACGCGGCATAGCAGGCCAGGCTACCGTTACGGGCCGTGGTCACTTCGTCGACAGGGGATGCCGGGAAGCCCCAAGTCGCCGAATCGGTACCGCTTTCGCCGCTGACCACGCTGCGGATCGGGCCGATTGCCCGTCGCGTGATCACCTGCGACACCACCGAGAAGGTCATCGACGTGATCCGCTCGCGGGAGGCCGATGATGCGTTGATCCTCGCAGGCGGATCCAACGTGGTGCTGGCCGACGACATGACCGACCTGACCGTCGTGTTGCTCGCCAACACCGAGATCACGGTCGAGGACAACGTCGTGCGGGCAGAGGCCGGGGCGATATGGGACGACGTCGTCGTGACGTCGCTGGCACATGGGCTCGGCGGGCTCGAGTGCCTGTCCGGAATCCCCGGCTCGGCGGGGGCGACGCCGGTGCAGAACGTCGGGGCCTACGGAGCCGAGGTCGCCGACACCATCAGGCGGGTGCGACTGCTGGACCGCCGCAGCGGTGAGGTTCGCTGGGTGCCGCCCGACGCACTTCGATTCGGTTATCGGACAAGTATTCTCAGGCATTCACCGCATGCGGTCGTGCTCGAGGTGGAGTTCGCCCTCGACTCGGAGGGCCGTAGCGCGCCGCTGCGCTACGGCGAGCTGGCCGGTGTACTCGGCGCGCGACCCGGCGACAGCGCGGACCTGACCCGGGTGCGCGAGGCGGTGTTGTCGTTGCGCGCGGGCAAGGGGATGGTCCTCGATGCCGACGACCATGACACCTGGAGCGTGGGCTCGTTCTTCACCAACCCGGTCGTCCCTGCCGAGGTATTCGACCGGCTCAGCGAAACCGTCGGGGGACCGGTGCCGAACTATCCTTCCCCGGACGGGGTGAAGCTGGCCGCCGGGTGGCTGGTCGAACGGGCGGGGTTCGCCAAAGGCTATCCCGGTGAGGGTGCTCCGGTGCGGCTGTCCACCAAGCACGCACTGGCCCTGACCAACCGGGGCGACGCCCGGACTGCGGACGTGATCGCGCTGGCCAGGGCGGTACGGGACGGTGTCCGGACGGCATTCGGGATCGAACTCACACCCGAGCCGATTCTGATTGGCTGCTCTTTCTAGGTACCCTGGGTCCACGTGAGCCCAGCCAAGCCAGTGCCGTCGGTCAGCCGACGGCGAGCGCTGACCGCACTCGCGGTCGGTGTCGTCGCGCCCGGTGTCCTTGCCGCGTGCGCCGGCAGGACGAGCAAACCCACCGAGCAGGAGCAGGCAGCGCCGGCGGCCGCGGACATCTCGTACAAGCCCGCCAACGCCGCCAAGGACGTATCACCCGTGGCGCCCGTCGGCGTCGAGGTGAAGAACGGCTGGTTCCAGCGGGTCACCCTGACCAACGCCGACGACGGCAAGGTCGTCGCGGGCGCGCTCAACCGCGACCGCACCGCGTTCACGGCCACCGAACCGCTGGGCTACGGCGTCTCCTACACCTGGGGCGGCTCGGTGGTCGGCCATGACGGCAAGGCCGTGCCGGTGGCGGGCAAGTTCACCACCATCGACCCCGATACTCAGGTCAACGGCCAGTTCCAGCTCGCCGACGGCCAGGTCGTCGGGGTCGCGGTGCCGGTCATACTCCAGTTCGACGCGGCCATCGACGACGCCAACCGGCCCGCGGTGGAGAAGGCGCTCAAGGTGACCACCGATCCTCCTGTCGAGGGCGGCTGGGCCTGGCTGCCCGACGAGGCCGGCGGTTCCCGGGTGCATTACCGGTCCAAGGAGTACTACCCGGCGGGCACCAAGGTCTCCGTCGACGCGAAGCTCTACGGGGTGAAGTTCGGCGACGGCGCCTACGGCGGCCAGGACATCACGCTGAACATCGAGATCGGCCGCCGCCAGGTGGTCAAGGCCGAGGCGTCCTCGCACCGCATCCAGGTGATCACCGACGAGGGCGTGATCATGGACTTCCCCTGCAGCTACGGCGAGGCCGACCTGCCGCGCAACATCACCCGCAGCGGCGTCCACGTGGTCAGCGAGAAGTACGAGGACTTCTACATGTCCAACCCGGCGGCGGGATACACCAACGCCCACGAGCGGTTCGCGGTGCGGATCTCCAACAACGGCGAGTTCATCCACGCCAACCCGGCCAGCTCGGGAGCGCAGGGCAACACCAACGTGACCAACGGCTGCATCAACCTGTCGACGGGTGACGCGCAGCAATACTTCAACAGCGCGATCTACGGTGACCCCGTCGAGGTCACCGGGACCTCGATCGAGCTGTCGTACGCCGACGGCGACATCTGGGACTGGGCCGTGCCGTGGGACGAGTGGGTGGCGATGTCGGCGCTGTCGCCGCAGAGTCCGCCGTCGCAGATTCCGAGCACCGCCCCGGTGACGCCCACCGACGCGCCCCAGCCGGTCAACCAGCGGCCCGGCGGCTAAGGCGCTACTTCCGGTTGTAGCGCGATGCGCTGGCCTGATCGCGCGGCCGGATCACGATGGTGTCCAGGTCGACGTGCGACGGTCGGGACGCGACGAAGCCGATCACCTCGGCGACGTCCTCGGCCACCAGCGGCGTGACGCCGGCATAGACCTTCTCGGCTCGCTCCTGATCTCCCTCGAACCTGCGCAGGGAGAAGTCGGTCTTGACCATTCCCGGGGCAATCTCGGTGAGCCGCACGGGTTTTCCCAGCAATTCGCCGCGCAGCGTGCGGTGCAGCGCGCCCTGGGCGTGCTTGGCGGAGGTGTAGCCGGAGCCGTTGTCGTAAATCTCCATCGCGGCAATCGAGGTGACCGTGACGATCAGCCCGTCGCCGGAGTCGATGAGTTTGGGCAGCAGCGCGCGGGTCACGCGGAGCGTGCCGAGCACGTTGGCCTCCCACATCCAGCGCCAGTTGTCGAGGTCCGCCTCCAGCACGGGCTCCAGGCCGCGCGCGCCGCCGGCGTTGTTGACCAGCACATCGACCCGGTCCAGGGCGCCGGCCAGCGCCGCCACCGCCTCGTCGGATGTGACGTCCGCCACAATCGCGGTACCGCCGATATCGGTCGCCAGCTGCTTGATCGGTGCTTCCCGGCGTGCCACGCAGACGACATGGAAGCCTTGGGCGGCAAGGGTTCTCGCGGTCGCCTCGCCGATCCCTGCGCTTGCTCCGGTGACCACTGCGACGCGATTCGTTCCTGACGGTGTCGACATCTGCCCGATTTTAGTTGCCGTGCTAAGTTCTCCGTATGTCCCGGAGCTGTCAGGTCTTCCGTTGTGCGTGTTGTTGTGGCGCACATCGCCGCGCCTGACCGAAGCCCGGACACTTCCGCTGTCCCGCACGAGTCGCCAGGTGTGGCCCGAAGCCCCCACCCGACTTCTCGAAGGACAAGCCAGTGCGTACTTCCTCCTCCACCACCGCTCTTCGTCAGCCGGCGACGTCGATCACGGCGACCCGCAGCGCTGACCACGCCAAGCGCGCGCTGCTCGCTCGTCACCACATCGTCGCCCCGTCGCTGAAGGTCGCCGACGCGGCCGCGGCGTCGGTATTCGGCGCCGCGCGGCTGCGCGGCCCGATCGCTCGCGATGTCATCGCGCAGGTCACGCAGCTGAGCATCGCCACGGTCAACCGTCAGGTGACGGCGCTGCTGGAGGCGGGGATCCTGCGCGAGCGCGCCGACCTGGCGGTCTCCGGTGCGATCGGACGGCCGCGGGTACCGGTCGAGGTCAACCACGAGCCGTACCTGACGCTCGGCGTGCACATCGGTGCGCGCACCACCAGCATCGTGGCCACCGACCTGTTCGGCCGCACACTCGATGTGGTCGAGACACCGACGCCGCGCGGGGATCAGGGCACCGCGCTCGCCTCGCTGGCCGCCAGCGCGCGCCGCTACCTGAGCCGGTGGCATCGCCGCCGCCCGCTGTGGGTCGGGGTGGCCGCCGGTGGCGTCGTCGACAGCACCACCGGCTACCTCGACCACGCCCGCCTGGGCTGGTCGGATGCCCCGGTCGGCCCGGTCCTGGCGGAAACCCTTGGCCTGCCGGTTTCGGTGGCGTCACACGTCGACGCGATGGCCGGGGCCGAGCTGCTGCTCGGTGTGCGCCGGCCGCCGACGGCCGCCACCACCAGCCTCTACGTCTACGCCCGCGAGACCGTCGGCTACGCGCTGTCGATCGGCGGCCGGGTGCACTCGCCGGCCAGCGGGCCGGGCACCATCGCCGCGCTGCCCGCGCAGTCGGACCTCCTCGGCGGCAGCGGCCAGCTGGAGTCGACGGTCAGCGACGAGGCCGTGCTCGTCGCCGCCCGCAAGGCCCGGGTGATCCCGGCCGGAGGTCCGGCATCGACGGTGACGGCCGTGCTGAAGGCGGCCCGCAACGGCAACCAGCAGGCGCAGACGCTGCTGGCCGAGCGGGCGCGGGTGCTCGGCGAGGCCGTTGCCCTGCTGCGCGACATGCTCAACCCCGATGACCTGGTGGTCGGGGGACAGGCGTTCACGGAGTATCCGGAGGGCATGAACCTCGTCGAGGCCGCATTCGCCGAGCGGTCGGTGCTGCCGTCCCGCGACATCCGGATGACGGCATTCGGTAACCGCGTGCAGGAGGCGGGCGCGGGTGTCGTATCCCTGGGCGGCCTGTATGCCGACCCGATCGGCGCGATGCGCCGCTCGGCGAGCCGTCGCCCCGAAGCGACCGCCTGACAAGTCGACCCTGTCCGGTCAGGTGTAGACATGTCTACGTGCGCCTAGCCACGGATCTGAAACGGGTAGCCGTGCTCTCGGTGCACACCTCCCCGCTCGCCCAGCCCGGCACCGGCGACGCCGGCGGCATGAATGTCTACGTCTTGCAGACCGCGCTGCAGATGGCGCGGCGCGGTGTCGAGGTGGAGATCTTCACCAGGGCCACCTCCTCGGCCGATCAGCCGGTGGTCAACGTCGCGCCCGGCGTGCTGGTGCGCAACGTCGTGGCCGGCCCGTTCGAGGGCCTCGACAAATACGACCTGCCGACCCAGTTGTGCGCGTTCACCGCGGGCGTGCTGCGCGCGGAGGCCACCCACGAGCCCGGGTACTACGACATCGTGCACTCGCACTACTGGCTGTCCGGTCAGGTCGGCTGGCTGGCCTCCGACCGGTGGGCAGTGCCGCTGGTACACACCGCCCACACGCTGGCCGCCGTCAAAAACGCCGCGCTGGCCGACGGCGATGCCCCCGAGCCGCCGTTGCGCGCGGTCGGGGAGCAGCAGGTGGTCGACGAGGCCGACCGGTTGATCGTCAACACCGAACACGAAGCGCACCAACTAGTTTCGTTGCACCATGCCGACCCGGCACGTATCGACGTGGTACACCCCGGCGTGGATCTGGAGATGTTCACGCCAGGGGACAAGCGCGCCGCCCGCGCTGCGCTGGGACTCGACGCCGACGAACAGGTGCTCGCGTTCGTCGGGCGCATCCAGCCGCTCAAGGCGCCCGACGTGCTGCTGCGGGCCGCGGCGAAGCTGCCCGACGTCCGCGTACTGATCGCCGGCGGACCATCCGGCAGCGGGCTGGCCGCGCCCGACGGCCTGGTTCGGCTCGCCGGCGAACTGGGTATGAGCGACCGGGTGACGTTCCTGCCGCCGCAGTCCCGCGATCAGCTGGTGCACGTCTACCGTGCGGCCGATCTGGTGGCGGTGCCGAGCTATTCGGAGTCGTTCGGGCTCGTCGCGGTCGAGGCGCAGGCCTGCGGTACGCCGGTGGTGGCCGCATCGGTCGGCGGGCTGCCGGTCGCCGTGCGCGACGGCGTCACCGGAAGCCTGGTCGACGGCCACGACGTGGACGACTGGGCGAAGGCGATCCACGCGCTGCTGGAGCGAGGACCCGAGACCATGGGTGCCGCGGCCGTCGAGCATGCGGCCACGTTCTCCTGGGCGCACACCGTGGACGCGCTGCTGGACAGCTACGGGCGGGCGATCGCCGACTACACCGCGCGTCATCCGCGCCGCGACGCCACCGCGCGACGTACCGGCCGCCGTTTCTCGATGCGGCGAGGCGTGCGGGCGTGACAGAAGCCCATCCCGTCCAGCAGCTCATCGAGGACACACTCACGGAGCACGATCTCGTCTACACCCGTCACGAAGGCGCGCGCGGCGGGCTGCCCGGGCTGGTCGTCGAGTTGCCCGGCGAGCGCAGGCTCAAGACCAACACGATCCTGACCATCGGAGAGCACTCGGTGCGCGTGGAGGCGTTCGTCTGCCGTAAGCCCGACGAGAACCACGAAGGTGTCTACCGGTTTCTGCTCAAGCGCAACCGCAGGCTCTACGGCGTCGCCTACACCCTCGACAACGTCGGCGACATCTATCTGGTGGGCCGGATGGCGTTGACATCGGTCAGCGCCGACGAGATCGACGCGGTGCTGGGTCAGGTGCTCGAGGCCGTCGACTCGGACTTCAACACCTTGCTGGAGTTGGGTTTTCGCTCATCGATCCAGAAGGAATGGGAATGGCGGGTATCGCGCGGAGAGTCGCTGAAGAACCTGCAGGCGTTCGCGCACCTGATCGATGACGGTTGGGATGGCGGGAAGGTCCGAGACGACTAGAGACGACTCGAGCGCCACATGAGAGGATTCCGCCATGGCTGAGCCGACCTTGATCCTGTTGCGCCACGGTGAGAGCGAGTGGAACGCATTGAACCTGTTCACCGGCTGGGTGGACGTCGACCTCACCGACAAGGGACGCGCCGAAGCGCTCCGCGCCGGTGAGCTCATCGCCGAGCAGGACCGCCAGCCCGACGTGCTGTACACCTCGCTGCTGCGGCGTGCGATCACGACCGCGAATGTGGCCTTGGACAAGGCCGGCCGGCATTGGATCCCGGTGCACCGCGACTGGCGACTCAACGAGCGCCACTACGGCGCCCTGCAGGGGCTCAACAAGGCCGAGACGAAGGACAAGTACGGCGAAGAGCAGTTCATGGCGTGGCGGCGCAGTTACGACACGCCACCGCCGCCGATCGAGCCGGGCAGCAAGTACAGCGAGCACGGCGATCCGCGCTACGCCGACATCGCGGGCGGCCCGCCGCGCACCGAATGCCTCAAGGATGTGGTGGAGCGCTTCGTGCCGTATTACACCGGGTCCATCGAGCCCGACCTAAGGGCCGGTAAGACCGTGCTGATCGCCGCGCACGGCAACTCGTTGCGCGCGCTCGTGAAGTACCTCGACGGCATGTCTGACGACGACGTGGTCGGTCTGAACATCCCGACCGGCATCCCGCTCCGCTATGACCTGGACGAGAACCTCAAGCCGAAGATGATCGGTGGCGCATACCTGGACCCGGAGGCCGCCGCGGCCGGTGCGGCGGCGGTGGCGGCGCAGGGCCAGAAGTAGCGCGTTTCCGGGGTTCCGGACGGCAAACAGCGGGTGAACGCAGGTAAACAGGAACCGAACTCCTCCGCTGCGCTGTGTGACATGGCCCGTTTTGGCCGCACGCTGCTGGGATGACGTTCACCGGGTGCGTACGATTTTCGCGTGAGTGTGGTATCGGCGCTGCTTCTGGTGGCAGTGGTGGCGCTGTCGGCGGCGGTGATCGGCGTCGGTGTCGGCGCCGGACTCGCTCCGCGCATCCTGGAGCGAAAGCGCCGCAGGGCCGCCGAGCAGGCCGGCATGACCGTTTCGCAGATGCTCGACCACATCGTCTCGCACTCGCCGGTGGGGATCGTCGTGGTCGACACCTACCGTGACGTCGTCTACACCAACGAGCGGGCCCGCGAACTCGGCCTGGTGCGTGACCGGCTGCTCGACGACCGCGCCTGGCTGGCCGCCGAGCGCACGCTGGCCTCGGGCGAGGACGGCGAGGTCGACCTGTCACCGCGCAAGCGTGCCAATCCCGGCCGCTCGGGCCTGTCGGTGCGCGGACATGTCCGGCTGCTGACCGACGACGACCGCCGGTTCGCGGTCGTGTACGTCGACGATCAGTCCGAGCACGCGCGGATGGAGGCCACCCGCCGCGACTTCGTGGCCAACGTCAGCCACGAGCTGAAGACACCGGTAGGGGCGATGGGGGTGCTGGCCGAGGCGCTGCTGGCGTCGGCCGACGACCCCGCCAATGTGCGCCGGTTCGCCGAGAAGATGCTGGCCGAATCCCATCGACTGGCCAACATGGTCGGCGAGCTGATCGAATTGTCCAGGCTGCAGGGCGCCGAGCGGCTGCCCGACCTGGACGCCGTCGACGTCGACACCGTTGTCGCCGAGGCGTTGTCGCGGTACAAGGTGGCCGCCGACAATGCCGACATCGCGATCACCACCGATGCGCCGACCGGCTACCGCGTACACGGTGACCAGTCGCTGTTGGCGACCGCGATTGCCAACCTGGTATCCAACGCAATCGCCTACTCGCCCAATGGATCTCCGGTGTCGATCAGCCGTCGTCGCCGGGGCAACAACGTCGAGATCGCGGTCACCGACCGCGGAATCGGCATCGCCCGCGCCGATCAGGAGCGGGTGTTCGAGCGGTTCTTCCGCGTGGACAAGGCGCGGTCGCGGGCCACTGGCGGCACCGGGCTGGGTCTGGCGATCGTCAAGCACGTCGCCGCCAATCACAACGGTTCGATCCGGCTGTGGAGTCAGCCGGGAACGGGATCGACGTTCACCCTGTCGATTCCGGCCTACCCCTATGGTGACGATGACCCTGAAATGCAAGCCGAGCGAGAGGACTAGCGAGACAATGACCAGTGTGTTGATCGTGGAGGACGAGGAGTCCTTGGCTGATCCCCTGGCCTTTCTGCTTCGCAAGGAGGGCTTCGAGGCCACCGTGGTGGCCGACGGGCCGTCGGCGCTGGCCGAATTCGAGCGGGCCGGTGCCGACATCGTGCTGTTGGACCTCATGCTGCCCGGAATGAGCGGGACGGACGTCTGCAAGCAGTTGCGTTCGCGGTCAAGCGTTCCCGTCATCATGGTGACTGCCCGAGACAGCGAGATCGACAAAGTGGTCGGGCTGGAACTCGGTGCCGACGACTATGTCACCAAGCCCTACTCGGCGCGTGAGCTCATCGCGCGCATCCGTGCCGTGCTGCGCCGTGGCAGCGACAGCGAGGACCCGGGCATCGGCGACGGGGTGCTGGAGTCGGGCCCGGTCCGGATGGATGTGGAGCGTCACGTCGTCAGCGTCAACGGCGAGCAGATCACGTTGCCGCTCAAGGAGTTCGACCTACTCGAGTACCTGATGCGCAACAGCGGCCGGGTGCTCACCCGTGGGCAGCTCATCGACCGGGTGTGGGGTGCGGACTACGTCGGCGACACCAAGACGCTCGACGTGCACGTCAAACGGCTGCGGTCGAAGATCGAGACCGATCCGGCGAACCCGGTGCATCTGGTGACGGTGCGCGGCCTCGGGTACAAGCTCGAGGGCTGACGTTTCTCCGGCGATCAGCCGGTGCGGCCGCCGGGGATCTCCAGCACCTCGAACGTGTTGATCCCGGCGGTGACTGACGGGTCCCGCTCGCCGATGGCCAGCGCATCGGCGCGCCCGGCGACGCGAAGGATGCCCAGCCCCCACATTCCTTCTGGGTCGGCGACCGGCCCGTAGACCACGACTCGCCCCGCCGTGAGCAACTCCTGCCAGTAGCCCGTGTGCAGCGTCATGGCGTGGCGCTCTTCGTGCGTCATGGTCTGAGCGAAGTCGGCGCGCGGTGGCACCAGACGAAACAGGAAGAGCGACTCGCTCATTCGGCCGCACGGGTCGCGGGGTGCACAGCCACCAGGCCCAGCGCGCTGCGGCGCTTACACATTGCGGCAAGCTCGGAATACGCCTTCTCGCCGAGCAATTCGGTGAGTTCGGGAGCGTAGGACTGCCATACCTGCTTGCTGCCGACGTGCGCGGCGGGATCGCCCGTGCAGTACCAGTGCAGGTCTTCTCCGCCTTCGCCCCAGCCGCGCCGGTCGTATTCGGTGATCCAGGTCTTGAGGATCTCGGAGCCGTCCGGCCGGGTCACCCACTCCTGGGTCCGGCGAATGGGTAGCTGCCAGCACACATCAGGCTTCATGGTCAGCGGCTCGACGCCAAGCTTCAGCGCCTTGCTGTGCAATGCGCAGCCGATGCCGCCGGGGAACCCGGGTCGGTTCAGAAAGATGCAGGCGCCCTTGTATTTTCGGGTTCGAAGGTTGGGCTTGCCGTCGTATTCGTCCATCTCGAGATAGCCCTTTTTAGCCAGGCCCTTGTCACGGAACTGCCAGTCCTGGTCGGTCAACTGCTTGACGGCATCGTCGAGGCGGGCGCGGTCGTCGTCGTCGGACAGGAACGCTCCGTGCGAACAGCAGCCGTCGTCGGGCCGGCCCTTGACCGTGCCCTGACAGGCAGGCGTGCCGAACACGCACGTCCACCGCGACAGCAGCCACGTCAGGTCCGCGGCGATCAAATGCTCGGGATTGTCAGGGTCATAGAACTCCACCCACTCACGGGCGAAGTCGAGTTCAACTTCTCCGGGATGCGATCCGCTCACGGTTTTCCACGGTAGACCCATTAAGTTGGGAGAGTGCGATTAGGCGTGCTCGACGTGGGCAGCAATACCGTCCACCTGTTGGTTGTCGATGCCCGCCGCGGCGGGCACCCGACGCCGATGAGCTCGACCAAGGCGTCGTTGCGGCTCGCCGAGTCCATCGACAACTCGGGCAAGCTGACCCGCAGGGGCGCCGACAAACTCATCAGCACGCTCGACGAGTTCGCCAAGATCGCCACCAGTTCGGGCTGTGCCGAGGTGATGGCGTTCGCCACCTCCGCGGTGCGCGACGCCACCAATTCCGACGACGTGCTCGCGCGTGTGCACGCCGAGACAGGTGTCGCGCTGCGGGTGCTCAGCGGAGTCGACGAGTCGCGGCTGACGTTCCTGGCGGTGCGCCGCTGGTACGGCTGGAGCGCGGGCCGGATCATCAACATCGACATCGGCGGCGGCTCGTTGGAACTGTCCAACGGCGTGGACGAGGAACCGGAGGTGGCGCTCTCGTTACCATTCGGCGCCGGACGGCTGACCCGTGAGTGGCTACCCGACGACCCGCCGGGGCGGCGTCGCGTCGCCATGCTGCGCGACTGGCTGGCCACCGAGCTGGCCGACGCCGGCGCCGAGATGCTCAAGGACGGCAACCCCGACCTCACGGTGGCGACATCGAAGACGTTCCGCTCGCTGGCCCGGCTCACCGGCGCCGCACCATCCGGCGCGGGACCGCGGGTGAAACGGACGCTGACAGCCACCGGGCTCCGGCAGCTCATAGCTTTCATCTCTAGGATGACCGCGGCTGACCGTGCCGAGTTGGAAGGAGTGAGTGCCGAGCGGGCGCCACAGATAGTGGCTGGAGCCTTGGTAGCTGAGGCGAGCATGAAGGCTCTCGCGGTCGAGAGCGTGGATATTTGCCCTTGGGCATTGCGAGAAGGGCTTATTCTGCGGAAACTCGACAGCGAAGCTGACGGGAGCGGCTTCGTCGGCGGCGCCGGCGACGCCCGCAAGCCAGCCTCGGTGGACATGTCGGTGCGCAACGCTCGACGTGAGGTAGCGAGGCCCAGAGGCAACACACGATGACAGGACCAGAAGACCACAGCAACACGCGACCCATCTCGGTCGCCGAACTGCTGGCCAAGAACGGAACGATCGGCGCACCGCCCGCCGGCGGTCGGCGCCGCCGGCGCCGCGGGAACACCGATTCCGTCACCGTGGCCGAGCTGACCGGCGAGATCCCCATCGTCACGGCTCACGATGTCGCGCCCACCCGCGAGGCCGAGACCGACATCCATAGCGCCGTCACCGACGAGCAGTTGGACGCGCACGTGGCGGCCAACGGCGTCGTCGAGAATGCCGAGCCCGCCGACGACGTCGATGCGCAGGAGAAGCCCGGGTCCCCCGTCGACCTCGACGGCGGCGCCGAAGACGCCGAAGAGGCCGAAGAGGCGGACGCCGCCGAAGACGCCGAGAGCACCGATTCCGCCCACCGGGATGCCGACACCGCCGCCCGCGACGCCGACGAGGCCGATGAGCCGGCCGACGAGGCCGATGAGCCCGCCGACGAGCATGACGACGACTACGCCGACGCCGTCGCCGATTACGCGGCCCACATCGAACAGCGCGAAGCCGACCCCGACCCGCTCGACTTCTTCGCCCCGCCGCCCCGCCGACCGCAGTTCGGCCGCGCGGCGCGGAGCTTCGTGGCGCCCGCGGGCTCGGATGCGGAGCAGATGAGCCCGGATCCCGTCGACGACGGGGACCTGGACGAGACCCCGCTCGACATCGACGAGGCGCCGGATATCGAGGACATCGACACCGAGGCCGCGCTCAAGACCGACGGCGATGAGCCGCCGCGGTCGTACCTGCGCTCCACCCAGGGCCCGCTGTTCGGGGGTCAGACCGTCGCCGACGACATCGCCCGCCGCGGTGCCCCACCCCGCCCCGAGGATCTCGACCTTGACGAGGACGAGACCGACGTGGCCGAACCACGCTCGGCGATGTCGTCGTTCGTGCGCGGTACCTGGGTCGTGGTGCAGTGCGTGATCGCCGTGGGCTTCGGCGCCGGCCTGTTCGTGGCTTTCGATCAGCTGTGGAAGTGGAACAACATCGTCGCGCTGGTGCTGTCCGTGCTGGTGATCCTTGGCCTCGTGGTCGGCGTTCGGGTGGTGCGCAAGACCGAGGACATCGGCAGCACGCTGATCGCGGTGGCGGTCGGGGCGCTGGTCACCTTGGGCCCGCTGGCGCTGCTGCAGTCGGGCTAGGCACGCATTCACCGTGCGCCCCGCCATCAAGGTCGGTCTTTCGACGGCCTCGGTATACCCGTTGAGGACCGAGGCTGCCTTCGAGTACGCGGCCCGGCTGGGCTACGACGGGGTCGAGCTGATGGTGTGGGCCGAAACGGTCAGCCAGGACATCGATGCCGTCGAGCGGCTCGCGGAGCGGTATCAGATGCCGGTGCTCTCCGTGCACGCGCCATGTCTGCTGATCTCGCAGCGGGTGTGGGGCGCCAATCCGATCACCAAACTCGACCGCAGCGTGCGCGCCGCCGAACAACTCGGCGCCCAGACGGTCGTCGTGCATCCACCGTTCCGCTGGCAGCGCCGCTACGCCGAAGGGTTCTCCGAACAGGTCGCCGAACTCGAGGCGGCGAGCGACGTGATGGTGGCGGTGGAGAACATGTTCCCGTTCCGGGCCGACCGGTTCTTCGGCGCGGGCCAGACGTCGATCGAGCGCATGCGTAAGCGCGGCGGTAAGCCCGGACCGGGCATCTCGGCGTTCGCGCCGTCCTATGACCCGCTGGACGGCAAACACGCCCATTACACGCTGGACCTGTCGCACACCGCGACCGCAGGTACCGACGCGCTCGACATGGCCCACCGAATGGGCATTGACGGTCCGGATGGCCTCGTGCACCTGCACCTGTGCGACGGCAGCGGCGCCTCCGCCGACGAACACCTGGTCCCGGGCCGCGGTACCCAGCCCACCGTCGAGGTATGCGAGATGCTGGCCGCAGGGGACTTCGCCGGCCACGTGATCCTCGAGGTGACCACGTCGGGTGTGCGCAATGCCGGTGAGCGCGAAGCGCTGCTGGCCGAGTCGCTGCAGTTCGCCCGGGCACATCTGCTGCGCTGAAGCAGGTCCGGACACCACGACATGGCCCCATCGTCGTGCACAGCCGTCGACTCGCGATGGTGCCCGCCGCGCAGTAACGCTCGCGTGCAATGCTTTCCCGCATGGCCAGAATCGCGATCGTCGGCGGTGGAAGTATCGGCGAGGCACTGCTGTCGGGGCTGCTGCGCGCCGGGCGGCACGTCAAGGACATGGTGGTCGCGGAGAAGGATCCCGCCCGCGCGAAGTACCTGTCCGACAAGTACTCGGTTCTGGTGACCACAGTGGCGGACGCGGTCGACAGCGCGACGTACATCATCGTCGCGGTCAAGCCTGCCGACGTGGAGGCGATCGTCAGCGGTATCGCCGACGCCGCCGCCAAGGCCGAGAGCGACGCCGCCGAACAGGTTTTCGTGACAGTCGCGGCGGGCGTCAACACCGCCTACTACGAGAACAAGCTGCCCGCGGGCGCCCCGGTCATTCGGGTGATGCCCAACGCGCCGGTCGTTGTCGGCGGCGGGGTCAGCGCGCTGTCCAGCGGCCGCTTCGCCACTGCAGAACACCTCAAGGAGGTTTCGGCGATCTTCGACGCGGTCGGCGGCGTGCTGACCGTGCCCGAGTCGCAGCTCGACGCCGTCACCGCGGTATCGGGCTCCGGACCTGCGTACTTCTTCCTGCTTGTCGAGGCCCTCGTCGACGCCGGCGTCGCGGCGGGGCTGTCGCGCTCGGTGGCCACCGATCTGGTCGTGCAAACCATGGCCGGATCGGCCGCGATGTTGCTGGAGCGCCTCGACGAAGCTCAGCCTGCCGGAGACGTCGCGATGGGCACGGCGATCGACACCACCGCGGCCCAGCTGCGGGCCACGGTTACCTCGCCCGGCGGCACCACCGCCGCTGGTCTGCGCGAACTCGAGCGGGGCGGTTTGCGGGCAGCCGTGGCGAACGCCGTCGAAGCGGCAAAAAAGCGCTCTGAGCAGCTAGGAATCACATCAGGGTAATTAATGAATTTGCAAAGAATTACCCCACACCCGTCGCAGTAACCCCATTGGCCACGCTATTCTCCTCGTGTATGCATGGGTCGGTGCCAGCGGTGGGGAAGCCGCTGGAACTGCCCATGCCTGATGGATTGGGTTGCGATGACGTCTATGAACGGGCCATCGGCGCGAGACTCGGCTAGTGGGAAGGCGGCGCGAGACGCCGGCGCAGGCGGTGCCGGCGACGGACAACCGCCACGCGCTCAATTCCTCACCGTCGCCGAGGTGGCGAGCCTGATGCGGGTCAGCAAGATGACGGTGTACCGGCTGGTGCACAACGGCGAGCTGCCTGCCGTCCGTGTCGGCCGCTCGTTCCGGGTGCACGCCAAGGCCGTTCACGACATGTTGGAGAGCTCGTACTTCGATGCGGGCTAGCACGTCAGGCGCCTCACGCGTTTTTCGTTAACCCAGCCGACCCAGGTAAGGTAGCCGGGTCGGTGCCACGTGGCAGCCGAAATCGGCTTGGAAAGACTTAGGTAGCGGAGTAAATGGGTTCTGTCATCAAGAAGCGGCGTAAGCGCATGTCGAAGAAGAAGCACCGCAAGCTGCTTCGTCGCACTCGGGTGCAGCGCAGAAAACTCGGCAAGTAGTTTCCACGCCGCGCCGCTAGGATGACGCGATGGATTCCGGGGGTCTGTCGAACGATGACACCGTGCACTATCCGAAGGTGGTTCTGGTCACCGGTGCGTGCCGGTTCCTCGGCGGTTACCTGACCGCACGGCTGGCGCAGAATCCTCTGATCAATCACGTCATCGCCGTCGACGCGATCGCCCCGAGCAAGGATCTGCTGCGCCGGATGGGTCGTGCCGAATTCGTCCGGGCCGACATCCGGAACCCTTTCATCGCCAAGGTGATCCGCAACGGCGATGTCGACACCGTGGTGCATGCCGCCGCGGCGTCCTATGCCCCCCGCTCGGGCGGCCGCGCGGCGCTCAAGGAGTTCAACGTGATGGGCGCCATCCAGTTGTTCGCGGCGTGTCAGAAGGCCACGACGGTGCGCCGCGTCGTCCTCAAGTCCACCTCCGAGGTGTACGGCTCGAGCGCGCGGGATCCCGTGATGTTCACCGAGGACAGCAGCGCCCGGCGGCCACCGGGTGAGGGCTTCGCCCGCGACAGCATCGACATCGAGGGTTACGCGCGTGGCCTGGGGAGGCGCAGGCCCGACATCGCCGTCACCATCCTGCGGCTGGCCAACATGATCGGGCCCGCGATGGACACCGCGTTGTCGCGATACCTGGCCGGTCCGGTGGTGCCCACCGTCGTCGGGCACGACGCCCGCCTGCAGCTGTTGCACGAGCAGGACGCGCTGGGCGCACTGGAGCGCGCCACGATGTCGGGCAGGGCGGGCACGTACAACATCGGCGCCCCCGGAATCATCATGATGAGTCAGGCGATCCGACGGTCGGGCCGGCTGCCCCTGCCGGTGCCGCGATCGGCGCTGTGGGCTGTCGATTCGCTGAGGCGCGCCACTCGCTACACTGAACTCGATCGCGAGCAACTCGACTACTTGAGTTATGGCCGGGTCATGGACACCTCGCGAATGCGAAACGACCTAGGCTATAGCCCAAAGTGGACAACTGCGGAAGCCTTTGACGATTACGTCCGTGGCCGTGGATTGACTCCGATCATCGATCCACGATGGGTACGCTCAATGGAGAGTCGCGCGGTGTCGGCGGCCCAACGCTGGGGACGTTAGAAAACTGACGAATCGGGTGGGGTGAAGGTAGTGGCTGGGGAGCCGAAAGCGAAAGTAATTCCGCTGCATTCTAATTCGAGCCGCGGTGCGGCTCAGCGGCGGACGGCCGCGCAGCGCAGCGAAAGTTCGCGTCGGCATCCGTCGCTCATGACCGACACCGGCGGCCGGGCTTCGGCCGAACAGATCGCCGCCGTGGTCCGCGAGATCGATCAGCATCGCGGCGCGGTATCGGGTGCGCCGACGATCGACGAGGGCCCGTCGGAAGCGGCGAAGCGAATCGCCGCGATCGCGGAGTTCACCCGCAAGCGGATGATGGGCGATTACACCGTCGACGAGTTCGGGTTCGACCAGCATCTCAACGACGCTATCTTTTTGGCCTTTGCTGCGAGCGCTTTTCAAGTCCTGGTTCCGGGTTGAGGTCAGCGGGATTGAAAATCTGCCCGAGTCCGGGGCGGCACTGATCGTCGCCAACCATGCGGGTGTGTTGCCGTTCGACGGGTTGATGACCTCGGTGGCCGTGCACGACAAGCATCCCGCACATCGCGACCTGCGACTGCTGGCGGCGGACATGGTGTTCGACATGCCGATGATCGGCCAGGCCGCGCGCAAGGCCGGCCACACCATGGCGTGCACCGCCGACGCGCACCGACTGCTGGCCGCCGGCGAACTCACCGCGGTCTTCCCCGAGGGCTACAAGGGGCTGGGCAAGCACTTCCAGGACCGCTACAAGTTGCAGCGCTTCGGTCGGGGTGGATTCGTCTCGGCTGCCATCCGGACCCACGCCCCGATTGTTCCGTGCTCGATCGTCGGCTCGGAGGAGATCTATCCGATGGTCGCCGACCTGAAGCTGCTGGCGCGACTCCTCGGCCTGCCGTACTTCCCGATCACCCCGCTCTTCCCGCTGGCTGGACCCGTGGGGTTGGTGCCGCTGCCGTCGAAGTGGCACATCCAATTCGGGGAACCGATCTCGACCGTGGAGCACGACGAGGCCGCCGCCGAGGACCCGATGGTCACCTTCGAGCTGACCGACCAGGTCCGCGAGACCATCCAGCAGACGCTGTATCAACTCTTGGCCAACAGGCGGAACACCTTCTTCGGCTGAGGATCAGCTCGGGTTCGACCTTTGCCCAGCAACCATTTTCGCGATCGCCGCATCGCGCGCGGCGGCGATCTGCGCCGTGACCGCGTCGGCCTCTTCCGGTGTCTCGGCCTCACCGAGCAGGGTGACGATGCTGGTGATCACCGGCTTGCCGTCGGCGTCGGTCACCTCGCCGCGGATCTCGGTGAGGATGGCGCCGTGTGACTCGATCACCGAATCCAGGTACGAGTCGAAGTACAGTTTGTCGCCCGCCAGGATCGGCCGGTGATAGACCAGCTTCTGATCGCGGTGCAGCACCCGCTCCATGTTGACCGGCACGTCGAAGTGCTCGAAGATCTCCAGCTGCACGCGACGGGCCGCCACCGCCAGAAAGGTCAGGGACGCCACCAGCGCGTCGTAACCGTACTCTTTGGCGGCTTCCTCGCTGTAGTGCGCCGGGTGATCGTCCTTGACGGCCCGCGCGAACTCGCGAATCTTCTCCCGGTTGACCTCGAAGTAGTCGGGATACCGGTAGTGGGTCCCGATGATGTCCTGGGCGATGCTCATTCTGAACGAGTCTTTCGGTCGCGTGTCGGCGGCGCCGAGCCTATCAGCGCGCTCGAGCCCTAATTGTCTCGGCGCGAGACGACGGCGGCCAGCGCGCCGCCGATGGCGCCCAGTGCCAGCGCCGAGGGCACCCCGATGCGGGCGGCCTTGCGGGCCGTCCGGAAATCCCGAATCTCCCACCCGCGCTCGCGGGCCACATCGCGCAGATCGGAGTCGGGGTTGATGGCCACGGCGGTGCCGACCAGAGACAACATCGGGACATCGTTGAAGCTGTCGGAGTATGCGGTGCAGCGACGCAGGTTCAACCCCTCGCGGATGGCCAGCGAACGGACCGCATGGGCCTTGCCGGTCCCGTGCAGGATGTCGCCGACCAGCCGGCCGGTGAACACCCCGTCGATCGACTCGGCCACGGTGCCGAGCGCTCCGGTCAGCCCCAGCCGCTTGGCGATCGTGGCGGCCAACTCATAGGGCGTCGCGGTGACCAGCCACACCTGCTGGCCGGCGTCGAGGTGCATCTGCGCCAGCGCGCGTGTGCCCGGCCAGATTTTGTCCGCGATGATCTCGTCGTAGATCTCTTCGCCCACCGCCATCAGCTCGGCCGTCGATCGGCCCTCGATGAAGGCCAGCGCCTTGCGCCGGCCGGCCGCCACGTCGTCGCTGTTCTCCCGGCCGGTCAGCTGAAACTTGGCCTGGGCATAGATGAATCGGCCCAGATCGCCGTAGGTGAAGAATTTGCGGGCAGCCAGACCGCGGGCGAAGTGCACCAGCGACGAGCCGTGCACCAAGGTGTTGTCGACATCGAAGAAAGCCGCAGCCGTCAGATCGGGCGGCGGGGGCGGCGGGATGGTGACGGTCTCACTGGACATGTCCATGACGGCCGCCTCGGCGGAGGCCTCTCCGGCGAGCTGTTGCTCCTCCACAATGTCGCCGGATTCGGACACGGTTCAACAGTAGGTCACCGGGTGGCGATACTGACGACATGGACCGACAGGTGGAGTTGTTGACGCGCGCGGGATGCACGCTCTGTTCGGGCGCCGCGACGCGGCTGGCCCAGCTGGCCGGCGAGCTCGGCTTCCAGCTGAAAGTGACCGACGTCGACCGGGCGGCGGCCGCGGGGGACACCGGCCTGCGCGCCGAATTCGGCGACCGGCTTCCGGTGGTGCTCCTCGACGGCAGCGAGCACAGCTACTGGGAGATCGACGAACCGAGGCTGCGGGCCGATCTCTCGGGTGGCTGACCCCTCCGCCCGGGTAGACGTGTCACGGAATACATTTTCACGTGAGGACCTGGGCAAATTGGTGCCCCAGCTGCTCAACAAGTACCTTGGTTGACGTGGTGATGAAGCCGTGAGCGTCCTGCTTTTCGGGGTTTCGCACCGTTCCGCGCCGGTATCCGTACTGGAGCAATTGAGCACCGATGAGTCCGATCAGGCCAAGATCGTCGACCAGGTGCTGCAATCCCCGTTGGTGACCGAGGCGATGGTGCTGTCCACCTGTAACCGGGTCGAGGTGTACGCCGTCGTCGAGGCCTTCCACGGCGGGCTTTCGATTATCGGCCAGTTGCTGTCCGAGCACTCCGGCATGTCGCTCAACGACCTCACCAAATACGCCTACGTGCGCTACGCCGAGGCGGCCGTCGAGCACCTCTTCTCTGTGGCCAGCGGACTCGACTCCGCGGTCATCGGCGAGGCGCAGGTGCTCGGCCAGGTCCGCCGCGCCTATGCGGCCGCCGAAGCCAACCACACCGTCGGGCGCACGTTGCACGAGCTGTCGCAGCGCGCGCTGTCGGTCGGTAAGCGGGTGCACTCCGAGACCGGTATCGACGCCGCGGGCGCGTCCGTGGTGTCGGTGGCGCTCGGCATGGCCGACACGAAGCTGGACGGGCTCACCGGCCGCCGGGCCGCCGTCGTCGGAGCGGGTGCGATGGGCGCGCTGTCGGCCAAGCATCTGATCCGTGCCGGGGTCGAGCGCATCCACGTCGTCAACAGGTCGCTTCCCCGCGCGAAGAAACTCGCCGAGAGCATCCGCGAGATGGGCGTCGCGGCCGATGCCTTTCCGTTCGATCACCTGACGCCCGTGCTCACCGGCGCCGACGTCGTCGTCTGCTGCACGGGTGCGGTGCGGCCGGTGGTCTCGCTGGCCGACGTCCACCGCGGCCTGGCCCACGGGGGAGAGCCCAAGCGGCTGGTGATCTGCGACCTGGGCATGCCGCGTGACGTCGACCCGGCGGTGACCGGCCTGCCCGGCGTGTTCGTCGTCGACATGGACCGTATCCAGCGGGAGCCGTCGTCCCGGGCCGCCGCCTCCGACGCGGAGGCCGCCCGCGCGATCGTCGCCGCGGAGGTTGCCAACTACCTGGCGGGGCAGCGGATGGCCGAGGTGACCCCGACCGTCACGGCGCTGCGCCAGCGCGCCGCCGACGTGGTCGAGGCCGAGTTGCTGCGACTGGACAACCGGCTGCCCGGGCTGGACGCGGCGCACCGCGACGAGGTCGCCAAGACCGTCCGGCGGGTCGTGGACAAGCTGCTGCACGCACCGACGGTGCGAGTGAAACAGCTCGCGAGCGCACCGGGCGGCGACAGCTACGCCGAGGCGCTGCGTGAGCTCTTCGAACTCGATCAGCAAGCCGTCGATGCCGTGGCCGCAGGCGAATTCCCTTTAATAGCAACCGATTTCGACAAGTCTGAGTAACGCTTGAGTCAAAGCCGCGCGATAATCCGGATAGGCACCCGGGGCAGCCTGTTGGCGACGACCCAGGCAGGTGTCATCAAAGACGCTCTGGTGGCAGCGGGTCATCAGGCCGAACTGGTGATCATCTCCACCCATGGCGACCGCTCGGCCGCGCCGATTGCCGAGATCGGCGTCGGGGTGTTCACGGCCGCCCTGCGCGAAGCCATCCACGACGGGGTCGTGGACATGGCCGTGCATTCCTACAAAGATTTGCCCACGGCGCCGGACCCGCGGTTGACCATCGCCGCCATACCCCGTCGCGAAGACGCCAGGGATGCGCTGGTGGCCCGCGACGGGATGGTGCTCGGAGAGTTGCCCGCGGGCTCGGTGATCGGCACCTCGAGTCCGCGCCGGGCTGCACAGCTTAGAGCACTGGGTCTCGGTTTGGAAATTCGCCCCCTAAGAGGCAACCTTGATACCAGGTTGAACAGGGTTAGCAACGGTGATCTCGACGGCATCGTGGTCGCCCGGGCGGGATTGGCCCGCATCGGACGACTCGCCGATGTCACCGAGACTCTGGAGCCGGTGCAGATGTTGCCAGCGCCGGCTCAAGGTGCGCTCGCGGTGGAGTGCCGCGCGGACGACACCGAGCTTGCCGCGCTGCTGGAGGTGATGGACGACGCCGACACACGCGCAGCAGTCACCGCTGAACGAGTCCTGCTCGCCGAACTGGAGGCGGGTTGTTCCGCACCGGTGGGCGCGATCGCGGAAGTGGTCGAGTCCATCGATGAGGACGGCCGTGTCTTCGTGGAGCTGTCGTTGCGCGGATGTGTGGCGACGCTGGACGGATCCAACGTGATCCGTGCGTCCGGCATCGGGACTCCCGACCGGGCCCGAGACCTCGGGGTCTCGGTGGCCGGTGAGTTGTTCGAGTTGGGGGCGCGCGAGCTCATGGCGGATCGATAGAACAGCAGTAACAGCTGCGATGAGCGTCAGTGAAGAGCATGAAGGTGAGTGATAGATGACTGGCCAAGGGAGCGGTCGAGGGCGTAAGCCGAAGCCGGGCCGCATCACGTTCGTCGGCTCGGGGCCTGGTGACCCCGGTCTGCTGACGACGCGGGCCCGGACCGTGCTGGCCAACGCGGCGCTGGTGTTCACCGATCCCGACGTGCCCGAGGCGGTGCTGGCCCTGGCAGGGTCCGAGCTGCCGCCGCCGTCCGGACCCGAACCCGCAGCGACCGTCACGGCGGCCGATGGGACCACGGACGGCGAGGCGCTGATTTCCGATGCCGTCGATCGGGTGGCGCCTGCGGCTCCCAGGCTTCCCGGCGGCCCCGACGTCCGGCCCGCTCTCGGTGATCCCGCCGAGGTCGCCAAGACCCTGGCCCACGAAGCCCGCGCGGGAGTCGACGTGGTCCGTCTGGTGGCGGGCGATCCGCTCTCGGTGGATGCCGTGATCACCGAGGTGAACGCCCTGGCGAAGACCCATCTGAATTTCGAGATCGTGCCGGGTCTGCCCGACACCACCGCGGTGCCCACCTACGCGGGCCTGCCGTTGGGTTCGGCGCACACCGTGGCCGACGTTCGCGGCGATGTGGACTGGGCGGCGCTGGCCGCCGCGCCGGGTCCGCTGATCCTGCACGCCACCGCATCCCATCTGCCCGAGGCTGCGCGCACGCTCGTCGAGTACGGACTCGCGGATTCCACACCGACCGTGGTGACCGAGAAGGGCACGACGTGTCAGCAGCGTTCGGTGGAGACGACGCTGGCCGGTCTGCTCGACAAGGCCGTGCTCGAAAAGCCCGCGGGCTCAGAGCTTTCCGGCCCGCTGACGGGTCCGCTTGTGGTGACGATCGGTAAGACGGTCGCCAACCGGGCGAAGCTGAACTGGTGGGAAAGCCGCGCTCTGTACGGCTGGACCGTGCTGGTGCCGCGCACCAAGGACCAGGCCGGCGAGATGAGCGAAAAGCTGCGGAGCCACGGCGCATTGCCGGTGGAGGTGCCGACCATTGCCGTCGAGCCGCCGCGCAGTCCCGCGCAGATGGTGCGCGCGGTCAAGGGTCTGGTCGACGGCCGGTTCCAGTGGGTCGTCTTCACCTCCACCAACGCGGTGCGCGCGGTGTGGGAGAAGTTCAACGAGTTCGGCTTGGATGCCCGCGCCTTCTCCGGCGTGAAGATCGCCTGCGTCGGTCAGGCGACCGCCGATCGGGTGCGTGCCTTCGGCATCAATCCCGAGCTGGTGCCGTCCGGCGAGCAGTCTTCACTCGGCCTGCTCGATGAATTCCCGCCCTACGACGATGTTTTCGATCCGGTGAACAGGGTGCTGCTGCCGCGTGCGGATATCGCGACCGAGACGCTGGCCGAGGGCCTACGGGAACGCGGCTGGGAAATCGAGGATGTCACCGCCTACCGCACTGTGCGGGCGGCCCCGCCGCCGGCCCAGACGCGCGAGATGATCAAGACGGGTGGATTCGACGCGGTCTGCTTCACCTCGAGTTCGACGGTGCGCAACCTCGTCGGCATCGCTGGCAAGCCGCATGCCCGGACGATCGTCGCGTGCATCGGCCCCAAGACGGCCGAAACCGCAGCCGAATTCGGGTTGCGCGTCGACGTGCAACCCGAGGTCGCCGCGGTCGGTCCGCTTGTCGAGGCGCTCGCCGAACATGCCGCGCGGTTGCGCGCGGAGGGTGCCTTGCCGCCACCGCGTAAGAAGAGCCGTCGCCGCTAGGCGCACAACAGCCACGGAGGGATGGCTTTACATGCCCTATCCGAGTCACCGTCCCCGCAGACTGCGAGCCACCCCGGCGATGCGCCGTCTGGTGGCGCAGACGTCGCTGGAAACCAGGCATCTGGTGCTGCCGATGTTCGTCGCCGACGGCATCGACGAGCCGCAGCCGATCGCGTCGATGCCCGGGGTGCTGCAGCACACCCGTGACTCGCTGCGCCGGGCGGCCGCTGACGCGGTGACCGCCGGAGTCGGCGGGCTGATGCTGTTCGGGGTGCCGCGCGACGAGGACAAGGACCCGACCGGTTCGGCCGGCGTTGCCGAGGACGGCATCCTCAACCTCGCGCTGCGGGATCTGGCCAAGGATCTCGGCGACGAGACCGTGTTGATGGCCGACACCTGCCTCGACGAGTTCACCGATCACGGTCACTGTGGCGTGCTCGACGACCGCGGCCGGGTCGACAACGACGCGACAAACCTGCGCTATGTCGAACTGGCTGTGGCGCAAGCGGAATCGGGTGCCCACGTGGTGGGGCCGAGCGGCATGATGGACGGCCAGGTCGCCGCGATCCGCGAGGGGCTCGACACCGCCGGGTATACCGACACCGTGATCATGGCGTATGCGGCCAAGTTCGCGTCGGGCTTCTACGGCCCGTTCCGCGAGGCGGTCTCCTCCAGCCTCAGCGGGGACCGGCGCACCTACCAACAGGACGCGGGCAACGCGCGGGAGGCGCTGCACGAGGTCCGGCTCGACATCGACGAGGGCGCCGACATCGTGATGGTCAAGCCGGCGATGTCCTATCTGGACGTGGTACGGGCCGCCTCCGACATCTCGCCCGTCCCGGTGGCCGCCTATCAGGTGTCCGGTGAGTTCTCGATGATCACCGCGGCGGCTGCCAACGGCTGGATCGATCTGCGGACCGTCGCCCTGGAAACACTGACCAGCATCCGTCGCGCCGGCGCCGATTTCGTGCTGACGTACTGGGCGGTCGACGTGGCCGAATGGCTGGCGTGAGCGGCCAGTCGCCCGCACCGGACACGTCGGCCAGGCCGCTGGACGTCGACACCGGGTTCTGGCTGTGGCTGGCGGCACTGCCGCTTCTGACGATCGGGTACCTGGTCGACCTGGTGGGCACGCGGGCGGACCATCCACCGGTGCTGTTGTACGCCGTCTCGATCGTGTTCGTGATCGTGGTGGCCGCGGTGGTGGTGACCTTCCTGATCCTGATGCGACACGGCTACCGGTGGACCCGCACGGTGCTGACCGGAGGCGGGATCGCGGCGGTGGTCTACACGGCGACCAGGCTGTTCACCGTCGATCGGCCCACCCCGGTGGCGATCACCTACGCGGCCACCGCGATCGTCGGTTCCGTGCTGATCGTGGGCGGAGTGTTCCTGTTGCACCGCAAGGATGCGCACGCATTCTTCACGCGGTGACGTCCGCTAGGCTTTGCCGACAATGACAGCTCCCCCGCCGCGACCGCGGGCCGTCACCGCCGCATTCTGGTGTTGGGTGGTCGCGTCCATTCTGCTGATCATCGGCGGTCTGATCGCTGCCTCGGTCGGTCTGCCGCCCGTCTACCGCGGTGCCGGCGTGCTCACGGCGACCGGGGGCGCCGCGATGGCTTTCCTGGCGGGCCGCGCGCGCAGCGGTGACCCGCGATTCCGCCGGGCCGCCGTCGCGCTGTCACTGGCCATCGTCGTGCTCGTCGCGCTGTTCGCGGTGTTCGGCGTGGTGCACATGCTCACCCTGGTGGCCGTCATCCCGCTGATTGCCGGCACCGTCCTGATCAGGCGGTCCGCGACGGACACCCCGGGCGGGAAGGAACAGCCGTGATGCAACGCGACGCGCCTGCGCAGTCGACGCCCGAGGTGCTGTTCCACGAACCCGGTGCGAGCTGGCTGTGGATTCTGGCCGGGCCCGCCGCGGCGATGGCGATGGCATTGATCCAGGTGTCCGCCGGTATGGGGTTCCAGTGGCTGGTGCCCACGATCTTTCTGCTGCTCGTCACGGGTTTCATCGCGATTCAGGTCAAGGCGGCCCGGATCCACACATCGGTCGAGCTGACGCCGGACTACCTTCGGCAGGGCACCGAGAAAACCGACATCGAGGACATCGTGGCTATCTACCCGGAGGCCACCGGCGCGGAGGCGCCCAAATGGCAGTCGTCGCGGGCACTTGGCGAACTCACCGGAGTGCCGCGCGGTCGCACCGGCATCGGCCTCAAGCTGAGCGACGACCGTGGCGCGCAGGCGTGGGCGCGCAGACACCAGCAGTTGCGGGCCGAGTTGACCCGGCTGGTGGAGGAACGTATCCCTCCCGGGCCCGCGTCATGAGGCGGCGCGCGATCATCGAACTGCTGGTGGCCGTGGCCGCGGCGATCGGTTGCGTGCTGAGTTGGCTGGCGGCCCGCTCGACGGTCGACGTCGCCCCGCTGCTCGAGGGCGAACCCATGACGACATCGGTGGCGTACAGCGCGCCCCTGGTGGTGTTGTCGTTGTTCCTCGCAGCCGTGGCCGGAGCGCTGGCGGTGATGGCGATCGCACGATTGCGGCGCGGCTAGCCCGACCGACGTTGCTACTGCTGCACTCACGCTCCCAGCTTCAACCGGTGTTGTACATACGCACTCAACTTTGTACAGTGTCACTCAACATGCCGTGAGCGCGCTCACACCGAGCGCCAGCTCTTCCAGCGGCTTCACGGTTGAAGCGCGAAAGTGAGGGCTAACCGGTGTCAGGTGAGACTGAACGGCGGAGTGTCTTCCGCGCCGCATCCCGTACCGCCGCGTCCAGAGGACTGGTGACCGTCGGTGTCGCGACCGTGCTGTTGTTCGTGGTCAGCGCACTGATCGACTCCGCCAGCGTCTCGGCGACCTCGATGGCCGGGATGCTGCCGGTGGCCGCCGTCTCGCCATTGCCGGGCTCGGCCAGATGCTGGTCATCCAGCAGGCGGGTATCGATCTGTCGGTGGCGGGCGGTGTCTCGCTGGCGCTGGTGACGGTCACGCACTTTCCCGATGGGGACAACTCCAGGCTGGCGCCGGCGATCGCCCTGGCGATCGGGTTCGCCGTCGCCGCAGGTCTGCTGAACGGATTGTTGATCGGCGGCCTCGGGCTGAATCCGATCATCGCGACGTTGGGCACCAACGCCGTACTCTACGGCGTCAACCTCGGGATCTCCGGCGGTCGCCCGCGCACCACCACCGATCGGTTGGCCGCTGTCGCGGGTGGTTCCACCTCGGGCATCCCCCACTCGGTGTTCATCGCCGTCATCGCGTTGATCATGGTGGCGGCCGTGGTCAAACGCACGGTGGGCGGGCGGCGGTTCGAGGCGATCGGTGCGAATCCCGCCGCGGCGCGCACGGCCGGGTTGCGCGTCAAACGCCACCAATCGCTGTGCTACGTATGGGCACAACTGCTGTACTGCCTGGCCGGCATCCTGATCGCGGGTATCACCGCGCAGCCGACCGCCTTCGCCGGTGACGCCTACCTGCTGCCGTCGATCGCCGTGGTCGTGCTCGGTGGCACGTCGCTGCTGGGCGGGCGTGGGTTTCCGCTTCCCACGGTCATCGCCGCCGTCTTCCTGCAGCAGTTGATCACCCTGGTCAGTGTGCTGGGGGTGTCGCCCGCCATCTCGCCACTGGTGCAAGCCGCCGCGCTGGCGGTGGGGGTTTCGCTCTACACCCTGAACTGGACTGCGATTCTGCCTGTCCGCCAACGCCGCCGGGCAACCGCGGCGGTGGCCGGTTAGTGCCGCCGGCGAAAGCAGAGGAGAGACGACCGATGAGGACTGGTAGCCGGACAGCGTTGATGTGCGCACTGGTCACGACCGTGAGTTCGGTGCTGGCCGGCTGCACTTCGGCGAGTCCGCGGCGCGACGTACCGACCGGTCCGGTCACCCATGCGCAGGGCGCTCCGTCGTGGTGCGGCACCCGGCCGATCGAACTCGGTCTGCTCGACGGATATGGCGGCAACAGTTGGCGGTTGGTCACCACCGCGTCCGGCAAGGAAGAGGCGGCCAAGTGTCCGAGCGTGACCCGGTTGCGCTACGCCGACGGCCAGGGCAACACGCTGAAGGCGATTTCGGACATCAAGGCGATGGCGTCGGCGGTGGACGCGATGGTGGTCTTTCCGGACGCGGGTAAGGCGGTGCTGCCGGCGTTGACCGCCGCCTACCGCACGGGCGTGGTGACCGTGCCCTACCGCATCGACCCGGGCGGCGCACCGGGTGTCAACTACGACGCCTGGATCGGCGACGACTTCGCCAACGACGGCAGGAACTGGGCGGGCTGGATCAACAAGAACGTGCCCGGCGGCGGCAACATCCTGTTCCTCGGCGGGCCGCCCGGCAACAGCCAGAGCATCGCGGAGTATCAAGCGATGCGCCAGAACCTGCCGGAGACTTACACATTCATCGGTCAAACCCCGTTCCAGCCGACGAACTGGGACCCCACGCTGACCCAGCAGTTGCTGTCGGCGGACATCGCCAAGTACCCCAAGATCGACGTGATCGTCTCCGACTTCGGGCCGACTCTGGTCAGCTCGCTGCCGCTGTTTGCCAGGAGTGGGCGCCCGATTCCCGCGCTGGCGACCACCGACGGCAACTCGCTGAGCTGTTTCTGGGCGGACAGTCAGGCCGGCAGTCCGTTCAAGATGGTGACCGTCGCCACCGGAAACGACAACGTCCGACTGGCCGTGCAGCACGCCGTCGCGCGTGCCACCGGCGGACAGGTCCCCACGGCCGACGCGTTCAGGGGCCCGGTCTTCGAGGACTCGGTCAGCAGCCGGCCCAACGGCGTGCAGTGCCGCCGCGACCTGCCCGACGACACCTATCTGTCCGCCGAGATCTCCGGTGAACAGCAGGCCGAAATCGACAAGTAGATGACTATCGAGGGACCGCAGGGGAGCACCGTGACACAACCGAACGCCGAAGTGCTCATTGCCGAGGAAACACATTCGGCGACAATAGAATTGGCCCATATCGCCAAGCGCTACGCCGGCGTCGCCGCGCTGACCGACGTCTCGCTGCGGGTACTTCCGGGCGAGGTGCATGCGGTTCTCGGCGAGAACGGCGCAGGCAAGTCGACGCTGATGAACATCGCCACCGGCACCGCCCAGCCCGATGAGGGCACCATCACGGTGCGGGGTGAGTTGGTCGCCGCCCTCAACCCACGCTCGGCAGCCGCGCTCGGCATCGCGATCGTGCATCAACACCCAGCCGTGCTTCCCGACCTGACCGTGCAGGAGAACCTGCAGGTGGCGCTGCCGGCATCGGTCTTCGTGGGGGCGCCGGCGGCCACGGTCGCACGCCGGATGCTGGACGACGTCGGGCTGCGGGTCCACCTCAATGACCGGGTCGAGTCGCTGACGCTGGCCGAAAAACACCTGCTCGAGATCGCGAAAGCCTTTGCGATCAAACCGAAGTTACTCGTCCTCGACGAGCCGACCGCCCCGCTCGGCGCCGACGCGGTCGCCCTGCTGTTCCGCCGGGTCCGGGAGGTGGTGGCCCAGGGCACGTCCGTGGTGTACATCACCCACCGTCTCGCCGAGGTGCGTCAGCTGGCCGGCCGGGTCACGGTGCTGCGCGACGGACGCGTGCGCGGCACCGTGGCGGTCGCCGACATCACCGACGCCGAACTCCTGGCGCTGATCGTGGGCCGGCGGCTGGACTCGACGTTCCCCGACAAGCATGTGCCGGCGGACAGCCCACCCAACTTCGTCCTCGACAACCTCACCGGGCCGGGCTTCTCGGCGGTGTCGGCGTCGTCGACGCGCGGCGAGATCGTCGGTATCGCCGGTGTCGTCGGTAACGGTCAGAGCGAGCTGATGCGCGCGCTGGCGGGCTTGGAGCCGTCGACCGGAACCATCAGCGTCGGGGGCGAGAGCTTGAGCCAGGCCGAACTGTTGCGCCGTGGCGGCTACATTCCCGCCGACCGGCACACCGAGGGTCTGATGATGCGGTTGTCGGTACGGGAGAATGCCGCGCTGTCGGCGTTGCGCAGCTTCACTTCCGGGCTGTTCCTCAACCGCGGCCGCGAGATTCGGGGTGTGCGGACATCATTGGAGTCGCTCTCGGTCAAGACGCCTTCGCTGGAGGCCGGGGTATCCGCATTGTCCGGCGGTAACCAGCAGAAGGTGGTCATCTCCCGCGCGCTGCTCTCCGAGCCACCACTGCTGGTGGCTGACGAGCCCACCCAGGGCGTCGACGTCGGTGCACGCGCCGAGATCTACGCGATCCTGCGGGAGACGTCGATGCGGGGGGTGCCCGTGGTGGTGTGTTCCTCGGACGCCGCCGAACTGGAGGGCCTGTGCGATCAGGTGCTGGTGATGTCGCGCGGCCATGTCGTCGAGACGCTGGTCGGCAGCGATGTCACCGAGCAGAAGATCGTCTCCGCGGCCGTCACCTCGACCGCCGAGGCGGTATCGGTGGCCGCCGCGCGACGGGCGGCAGGGGCCACCTGGCGGCGGTTCCTGACCGGCGACTACACCCCGAGCGTCCTGCTGCTCGCGGTGATCGTCCTGCTCGCCGCGGTCATCGCCTCCGGTAACGGCCGCTACCTGTCGGCATTCAACATCTCCACAATCCTGACCGCGGCGACGGCGGTCGGACTGATCGCCATGGGTCAGAACGTCGCGCTGCTGACCGGGGGCATCGATCTGTCCGTCGGGCCCCTCGCCGGGTTCTTGGTCGTGGTGGCCTCCTTTTACGTGGGCGACGGCGCTCCGCCGACCATGGTCATCGCCGGGATGGTGATGATGATCGCGATCGCGGCGGTGGTCGGTGCGATCAACGGCTCGTTGATCCGGTTCGGACGCTTCACCCCCATCGCCGCGACGCTGACGCTCTACATCGCGCTGGGCGGGCTGGCTTTCCTGTTGCGCCCCACCCAGGACGGCTACATCGCCGGGTTCTTTCAGGAGGCGGTGAACTTCAGCGTCGGCCCGTTGCCGCTCGCGTTCGTCCTGATCGTGATCCTTGCCGTCGCCATGGAATTCGCGTTGCGCAAATGCCGATGGGGTTGGCGGCTGCGGGCGGTGGGCTCCGACCAGGACGCGGCGCGACGCATCGGGGTCGGCGTCAACGCCACCGTCATCGGCGCGTACATCGGCACGGCACTGTTTGTCTTCCTCGGTGCGTTGATGTTCATGGGGCAGTACGGCATCGGTGACCCGGCCCAGGGCCCGGCCTTCACTCTGACCAGTGTCGCCGCGGTGGTGCTGGGCGGCACCAGCCTGCTCGGTGGACGTGGCACCTTCATCGGACCGGTCATCGGGGCGGTGCTGTTGCAGCAACTTCTCAACGCCAGCACCTTCCTCGGTCTGGGGTCCACTGTGCAGTACTACTTCCAGGGTGTGCTGATTCTGGCTGCCGCCGTCATCTACACCCTCGTCCGTTCCCGTCGGCAGCGGATATAGAGATCAAGAAAGGCACGACATCACCATGAGCACAGCGACATTCGGCACCAATGCGGTCGACTGGGAGGAGCGGATCTCCTTCGACCGGCTGCGCACGGAGCGTCTGGCCCGGCTGAAGGCCGAGCTCGAGAAATCCGATCTCGGCGCGATCCTGGCCTTCGACTTCTCCAACATCCGGTACATGTCGGCGACGCACATCGGCACCTGGGCGATGGACAAGATGATCCGCTTCGCCCTGCTCACCCGTAACTCCGACCCGATCGTCTGGGACTTCGGCTCGGCGGCCCGTCACCACCAGCTCTACAACCCGTGGCTGGCGACCACCACTGCCGAGTTGGATGCCGATCCCCATGCGCCTCACCACAACGCCGTCCGGCCGCGGACCGAATCGGGCGCGCGGGCCGGGATCTCCACCCTGCGAGGTGCTTTCAACCCCGATGCGGGCGTCGCCGAGGAGGTGGCGCGCAAGATCAAGCGCGAACTGGAGCGCTTCGAACTGCTCGGTGAACCGCTGGGCGTCGACGTCATCGAACTGCCGGTGCTGTTCGCGCTGCAGCAGACGGGCATCGACGTCGTCGACGGCCAGCAGGTGTTCCTGCGGGCCCGTACGATCAAGACGCCAGACGAGATCTCGCTGCTGACCCAGGCCGCCTCGATGGTCGACGCCGCCTACGATCAGCTCTACGAGTTCCTGCGGCCCGGAGTGCGGGAGAACGAGACGGTCGGGCTGGTCGCCAAGACGCTCTACGACCTCGGTTCCGAGTATGTCGAAGGCGTGAACGCGATTTCGGGGGAGCGCTGCTCACCGCACCCACACGTCTACTCCGACCGCATCATCCGCCCGGGCGACCCCGCGTTCTTCGACATCCTGCACAGCTACAACGGGTACCGGACCTGCTATTACCGCACCTTCGCGGTGGGTTCGGCGAGCTCCGCGCAGCACGACGCGTACACCCGGGCCCGGCAATACATGGATCGGGCCATCGCGCTGGTTCGGCCCGGTGCGACAACCGCCGACATCGTCTCGGTGTGGCCGACGGCCCAGGAGTTCGGCTTCCCGGACGAGGAAGCGGCCTTCGCGCTCCAGTACGGGCACGGCGTCGGCCTGTCGATCTGGGAGAAGCCGATCTTCTCGCGGCTTGTCTCCCTTGATCATCCCGAGGTGCTCGAGGAAGGCATGTTCTTCGCCCTCGAGACGTACTGGCCGTCGGCCGACGGCATCGGCGCGGCGCGCATCGAAGAGGAGATCGTGGTCACCGCGACGGGTTGCGAGGTGGTCACCAAGTTCCCCGCCGAGGAACTGCTGGTGGCCGGCCGGCGGTACTACTCGGTCAGCGGCCGGCTCCCGGTGGTGCGCAGTTCGCAGTCCCACCTGAACACCGCGGCGGGCCGCGGCGAAGAAACCGCGGCGGGCCGCGGCGAAGAAACCGCGGCGGGCCGCGGCGAAGAAACCGCGGCGGGCGACGCCTGATGCGGGCCGCGGTCTACTACGGGGCGCGCGACGTCCGGGTCGAGGACAGACCGCCGCCGTCGCCCGGTGAGGGCGAAGTGCTGCTGCAGGTGCTCCGCAGCGGGGTGTGCGGCACCGATGCCACGGAATGGTCTAGCGGACCAAAGACATTTCCGATCACCACCCGCCACCCGGTGACCGCGCACAACGGGCCGATGATCCTCGGCCACGAGTTCATCGGTAGAGTCGTCGAGCCCGCCGACGGCGGCCGGTTCGAGACCGGCACTCTCGTCGCGTCCGGCGCCGGCGTGTCATGCGGTACGTGTCAGCGCTGTCGGCAGGGTCGCACCAACCTGTGCGAGCGCTACTACACGCTGGGCCTGAACACCGCGGGCGGGATGGCCGAACTGGTGGCCGTCCCGGAAACCGTGCTGGTCGGCGTCCCGCCGTCGATGCCGGTCGACCGCGCCGGGCTGGCCCAACCGATGGCGGTGGGTCTGCACGCCGCGCGGCGGTCCGGGGTGCGCCAAGGGGACCGTGTCGTGCTGATCGGGGCCGGCGCGATCGGATCGTTCGTGCTGGCCGGACTGCGGTCGTTGGCCGATGCCGACATCACCGTGATCGACTTCCCCGGGTCGCGGCTGCAGCGCGCCCAGCGCCTCGGTGCCACCCGGACCATCGAGGCCGGCCCCGACGTGGTCGCGCGGGTACGCGAAAGCTTCGGCGGCAGTGGCGCGGACGTGGTCGTCGAGGCCAGCGGAGCACCAGGGCAGCTGGACACCGCCACGGAGCTGGTCCGTCCCGGCGGCACCATCCTGCAGGTCGGATTGCCGTCCAAACCGCAGCAGGTGGATGTGCACTCGCTGGTGATGCGCGAGGTCTCCGTGCTCACCACGCTGGCCCACGTGTGCGGAGACGACCTCGCCGCCGCACTGGACATCCTGGACAGCAGCAGGTTGGCCGACGAAGTGCTCGAGTCCGTGCATCCGCTGGAGGACCTGCCCACTCAGCTCGAGCTGCTGGCCACCGGCCGGCTGGACGGCAAGGTGCTGTTCGACCCCGCGCTTGTGCCCGGCTGACCTGCGCGCCAACCCCTACCTGCCATCGATTGCGAAGGAGCTCCCGATGAAAGCGGCGGTGTTCTACGGTGACCACGACATCCGCATCGAAGACGTTGCCGGGCCGGGCAAACCGGGCCCCGGCGAGGTGCTGCTGCGGCCCAGCTGGTGCGGCATCTGCGGCACCGATCTGCACGAGTACGCGATGGGGCCCATCGTCATCCCGTCCACGCCGCACCCACTGAACCAGTCGAAGCTGCCGCAGATCCTCGGCCACGAATTCTCGGCAGAGATCGTCGAACTCGGCGCGAGTGTGACGACTATCGCTGTGGGACAGCGTGTCTCGGTGATGCCGCTGCTGTTCTGTGGCCGGTGCTACTACTGCAGGCGCGGACTCAACCACCTCTGTGTCTCGATGGCGTGTATCGGACTCAGCTTCGGTTGGGGCGGCATTGCCGAGCTGGCCGTGGTACCCGCCACCCACGTCAGCGCCCTGCCCGATGACGTGTCCGACCTACAGGGCGCGCTTGTCGAACCCGCGGCGGTCGCGGCCTACGGCGTCGACACCGCACAGGTGGTGCCCGGAGACACCGTGCTGGTCACCGGTGCCGGGCCGATCGGTGCCCTGGCGGCGCTGTACGCATCGGCGGTCGGGGCGGACGTGGTCATCTCCGAGGTGAACCCGGTGCGGCTGGCGTTGGCCCGGAACCTCGACATCGGTGAGGTGCTCGACCCGTCCGAGGTCGACGTGGCCGCGTGGATCAAGGACCGAAACGCCGGGATCGGGTTCGACGCCGTGATCGAATGTTCCGGCAACGAACGCGCTCTGCAGACGGCGCTGGCGGCGGTACGTTCGGCCGGCCGGGTTTCGCAGACCGGTCTGCACACCAAGGCGGCCTCGATCGATCCGATGCTGCTGTCCGAACACGACATCACCCTGGCCGGAACGTGGTGCTACCCGGTGTACGACTGGCCGCGCATCATCGGGCTCATCGCCGGCGGCCGCTATCCGGTGGAGAAGGTCGTCACGGCGCAGATCTCGATGGTCGACATCGTCTCATCGGGTTTCGAAACGCTGCTCTCACCCTCGGGCGACCAGGTCAAGGTCCTGGTCCAGGCCCGCTGACACAGGAGGACACATGAAGGCACTGCAGTACCGGGAGCGCGGCGTCGCCCGGGTGGCCGAGCTGCCCACTCCACAGATCGCCGATGACGAGGTGCTGGTCGCCGCGCGCTCGGTGGGCGTGTGCCACTCGGACATCGACCTGCTCGAGGGCCGCTACATCATCCCGTTCTCCTATCCGCTGATTCCCGGTCATGAATGGTCCGGCGAGGTGGTCGCGGTCGGTGACAAGGTGGCCCGCTTCACCCCTGGTGACCGTGTGGTCGGCGAATGTGTCCTCGGCACCGACCATTTCGGTTTCTCGATCAGTGGGGCGGCCGCCGAATTCTTCGTGGCCCGGCCGGAGTGGCTGCATCGGCTGCCCGATGGGTTGTCCTACACCATGGGTGCGCTGGTCGAACCGTTCAGCGTCGCGTATTACGCGCTGGTGCGTGCCGGTGGCGTGGACGCCAGCGACACACTCGCGGTGCTCGGTGCGGGTCCGGTCGGGCTCGCCGTCGTCGCCGCGGCCCAGGCGATGGGCGCGGTGGTGCTGGTGGTGGAGCCGTCCGCGGACCGCCGAACGGCAGCCGCGGCGATGGGCGCCCGGCACACCACACATCCCGACGATGCCGCGGACGTGCTCGCCGAACTGACCGCTGGACGTGGCGCGGATCTGGTGGTGGAGGCCAGCGGCCGCCCCGCCGTGATGGCCCACGCCCTGGAACTCGTTGCCTTCCAGGGGCGCGTCCCGTACATCGGCATCGATGTCGGGGCGGAGGCGCCGGCCAAACTGGGCCTCATCCAGTCCAAGGAGCTGCGCATCACCGGGTCGATCGGCTCACCCGGGGTCTGGCCGGAGACGCTGCGGTTCCTCGCCAACAGCGGCATCGATCTGTCCCCGATCGTCACGCAGCGGTTCGCCATCGACGATGCGGTGTCGGCGGTCGACGCTGCCCATCACCCCGAATCGACCATCAAGGCGCACATCGAGCTGACCGCGGCGCTCACGGGATGATGCGGGCCCGGCGGTAGCGCTCGGCGTAGTCGAAGAAACTGTTCCGGGTGTCGCGGGTAGCGGTGAAGCCCGCCGTGCGGCTCTTGTTCATATCGGTCAGCACTTCGATGTCACGGCCGAGGTCTCCGTCGGTGTGCCACCACGACGCCACCCGGGCCAATTCCGGTTCGGCCAGTTGGTGTTTGGCGGCGATGTCCGCCCAGATGCCGTCCATATCCGCCATCGCCTGCTCCAGCGGCCGGGGCGCGGTGGCGAACCCCTCCCACTCGAGGCCGAAGTGGGCGGCGATCTGCGGCCACAGCCATCGCCACCGGAACACATCGCCGTTGGCGATGTTGAACGCCTCGTTCTGGCCGTTCTCATCGGTTGCGGCCCAGAGGATCTGCTCGGCGAGCAGCTCGGCGTCGGTGACGTCGGTGACACTGTTCCATTGCGTGGCCGAACCGGGGAAGACGAACGGCAGCCCACGCTCCTGGCATATCGTGGCGTAGGCGCACAGCGTGGCGACCATGTTCATCGCGTTACCGGTGGCGAAGCCGAAGACCGTGTGCGCGCGGTGCACGCTCCACGTGAAGCCGTTGCGCTCGGCGGACGAGAACAACTCGTCCTCCTGGGCGTAATAAAAGTTCGGCGTCGCCAGTCGTGGCTCCTCCTCGCGGAACGGAGTGTCGGGCATCGTGCCGGTGGCATACGCCTCGAACGGTCCGAGATAGTGCTTGAGCCCGGTCATCAGCGCCACGTGCCGCACCGACCGCGCCGGCTGGAGGGCGGCGAGCAGGTGGCGCACCGCCGCACCGTTGACGGCGATGTTCTCGGCCTCGGTGTCCTTGCGGGTCCACGCGGTGATGGCCACCACCTCGGCACCCACGCCGTCCAGTGCGGCGGCCAACCCGGCCGGATCGGCCCGCACCGGCGTCACACCGTCGACGGCACTGCCGCCGCTACGCGACATCCCGAACGTGTCCCACCCGTCGGTGAGCAGCGCCCGCGCCACGGCCTGTCCGACGATGCCGGTCACACCCACCACCAGGGCGCGGCCCTTCGCTGTTGCGGTCACTGACGTCCTCCACTCGTACCGGGTGTCGACGCAAACCCTACTGTTTAGTGAGAGTGAACAGCAAGTCCTCTTCTGCGCTGACCCGACACGACGAAGTCGGCTTTCGGCAGGGGGCGTGCAGTGCTGCTAATCTTTTGCCTACGACTTCGACCGGTAGGGACGCTGATGGATCACATGGGTCAACGACTCAGGAGCGTCCGGGTGCGGGCCGGGATGACGGTGCGCGAACTCGCCAGGCAGGCGGCCGTATCCCCGTCGCTGATCTCTCAGATCGAGAACGGCAAATCGCAGCCGTCCGTCGCCACCCTTTACGCGTTTTCCCGACTGCTCAACGTCTCGGTCGACGAACTGTTCTCCGATGCGGACGGGCCGCCGGCCCGTAACGGCGTGTCCGCGGCCCCGATGGTGAACGGCCGGCCGGACGGCAGCGGACGCCTCGACCCCATCCACGCGTGGCGGCCGTCGGAGTACTCCAATCGGGTGTCGGTCGTGCACCCGTCGCACCGACCGCACCTCGAGATGGCCGACGGCGTGGTCTGGGAGCGGTTGGCCGCGACACCCGAGCACGGCGTGAGCTTCATGAAGATCTCCTACGCACCCGGCGCCGCCTCGGGCACCGGCGGCGACCCGAACATCCACGACGGCTACGAATACGGCTACGTGCTGGCCGGCAAGGTCGAGGTCACCGTCGGCGAGGAGGTCTTCGTGTTGAATACCGGCGAATCGCTCGGCTTCGACTCGTCCATCCCGCACATCCTGCGCAATCCGGGACCCGAAGTTTTCGAAGGCATCTGGTTTGTGCACGGCGACTCGCATTGAGTCGCATCAGGTTTGCTCTGTTGCTGCGAAAACCTCTGGATGAGAACGTAGTTCGATGCGAGTGCGGCGGATGTGCAGCTCGAGGATGCGTTCGGCCTCGTCGGCGTCACCGTCGTGTAGAGACTGGATCAGCAGCCGGTGCTCCGCGTTGATGACCCACCCCCGCGCCCCGAGCGTCAGGTGGCTGAACGCCCGCCGGTAGTGCTGGGTGGTGTCCCACAGCCGACCGATGATGGTCCGCAGCTCGCCCGGGTCGCCGTGGCGGTACGTCAACCAGTGCAGCTGACGGTCCAGCACCAGGAATTCCTCGACGTCGCTGGTGCTTTCGATGCGGTCCTGGATGTCGTCCAGCTCGGCGAGGTCCGCTGCGGTCAGCCCTGGCATGCTCTCCCGCAGCAGTAGCGGCTCGAGCCGCTCGCGAATCTGGTAGCTGCGCTCGCAGTCCCGCTGGTCCAGGCTGGTGACCCAGGCGCCCTTGTTGGACCGCAGCGTCACCAGGCCGGCCGACTGCAGGATGCGCAACGCCTCGCGCACCGGCAGCCGGCTGGCGCTGAATTCCTCGGCGAGCTCGTCCTGGCGAATTCGGGTGCCCGGCGTGAGTCGGCCGGACAGGATCTGGTCGCGGAGGTGGTCAGCGATCCGCTGGCTGGCGACCGTCGAGGCGGGTTCCACGACGATCTCGCTCACCTGTGCACCTGTCCGCGCTTGTCGAAGGCTTTGCCGTTCGGGTAGGAGACTAGCTCGAACTGCATGCCCCACGGCGACAGGAAGTAGAGCCAGCGCTGACCGGCGCTGGGGCCGGTGCTGACGGTCAGCTCGCCGAGCACCCGCAGGCCGAGGGTGTGTAGCCGAGCCACCGCGGCGTCCAGGTCGTCGACGTACAACGCCACGTGGTGGCCGCCGATGTCGCTGTTGCGCGGCGGGGCCATGCGCTGGTCGGCGGCCTGGTACTCGAAAACCTCGAAGATGGCCTGGCCGCCGAGCCGGTAGAAGTGCAGCCGGCGCATCACGGTGTCATCAGCGACGTTCAGGTGTTCGCTCATCCAGGTGTCGTCGTGCGCGAACGGTCCGAGCGTGTACATGTACTCGCAGCCCAGCACGTCGGTGAAGAAGGCGTGCGCCTGATCCAGGTCCGGAACGGTGACGCCGACATGGTCGACACGGGTGATGCCCGGGATGGGCCCTACTGCGGACATCTCTGGTCCTCCAAACGGTCGTAGACGGTTGTAATGGATCCATTACTGCCATACATTGGCACTGGGATCACACTTTGAGCCGCGTTTCACCTGATAAGTGCGAATCTACGTCATCACGATGGATCCAAAGAGGGAGGCGCGATGCCGAATACGAAGCCGCTGTCGCCGGCGTCACCGTGGGTGCAGCTGACCACCACCGACGCCGACTGGGACGACCTCTCCGCCGGGGATCTGCTGCGGATGACCGCCCACACGCTGTGGATCCGGGTCTTCGAGGAGTATGTGCTCTCCCTGGCCGCCGAGGGCCTGGTGCACGGGCCCGCGCACTCGAGCATCGGTCAGGAGGGAGGCGCGGTCGGCTCGATCCTCGACCTGCGTTCCGATGACTACGTCAACGGCTCGCACCGCGGCCACCACCAATTCCTGGCGAAGGCGTTCGGTCACGTCATGGAGGCCGCGACCGACGGCTTTCCGGAACTCACCGACGACGTCCACACCGTGCTATCCCGCGCGTTGGCCGAGATCTGCGGCCTGGCGGAGGGATTCTGCAAGGGCCGCGGTGGATCCATGCACCTGCAGTGGCGCGAGGCCGGGGCGATGGGCACCAATGCCATCGTCGGGGGCGGTGTGCCGCAGGCGCTGGGCTTCGCCTTCAATCAGCGGCGCTCGGGCACCGACGCGGTCACGGTCACCTACTTCGGCGACGGTGCCATCAACATCGGCTCGGTGCTGGAGTCGTTCAACCTGGCCGCCGCGATGAAGGTGCCGGTGTGCTTCTTCGTCGAGAACAACATGTACGCGGTGTCGACGCCGCTTTCCACCTCCACCGCCGAACCGAGGCTGTCCGCCCGCGGACTGGGCTTTGACATCCCGAGCTGGCGGGTGGACGGGATGGATCCGCTCGCCGTGCGACTGGCCATGGCCGAGGCGCTCGGCCACCTCCGCGCCGGAGGTGGGCCTGTTCTGATCGAGGCCGAGGTGTACCGCTTCTTCCACCAGAACGGGCCGTTCCCGGGCAGCGCCTTCGGCTATCGGACCAAGGAGGAGGAGAACAGCTGGCGGGCCCGTGACCCGCTGGATCTGTTGTGCCGGAACATAATTCGTCGTGGGCTGATGACCGAAGACCAGATCGACAAGAAGCGGCAGGAGATCACCGACGTCATGACGTCGATCGGCGCCGGCTTCTTCGAGCCGGTGCCCGACGGAGAACCCGGCCAGCGTCGGGTCAGGGCCGACAAGTGGCCCGATCCCGGGTTCGTCGACGTCGGCATCCGCGGTGATCTGCGCGAACTCGAGGGCAGTCGCTACGAGGAAGCCGACACGTTCCCCGGCAAGCTGGCCGAGCGGCGTTTCATCGACGTGGTCAGTGACGTGATGGGCCGGCAGATGGAACTCGACGAGCGCATCGTCGTGCTGGGCGAGGACGTCGACGGGCTCAAGGGCGGCACCAACGGTGCCACCAAGGCCGCGCTGGCGAAGTTCCCGGATCGCGTGCTCGGCACGCCGATCAGCGAGAACGCCTTCGCCGGGATGGGTGGCGGCATGGCCATGGACGGCCGCACCCGCCCGGTCGTGGAGTTCATGTATGCCGACTTCATGTGGGTGGCCGCCGACCAGATCTTCAACCAGATCGCCAAGGCCCGGCACATGTTCGGCGGCCACGGCACGGTCCCGCTGGTGCTCCGCAGCAAGCTGGCGGCGGGTACCGGCTACGGCTCCCAGCATTCGATGGATCCGGCGGGCATCCTCACCACCGCAGCGGGGCTGCGGGTGGTGGCACCGTCGAATCCGTTCGACTACGTGGGCCTGATGAACACCGCACTGCGGCTGGACGACCCGGTGGTGGTGCTCGAACACGTCGACCTCTACGCCGGCACCGGGATCGGACCCGTCGACGACCTGGACTACCTGATCCCGGTCGGCAAGGCGGCGTTGCGCAGCACCGGTGACGACGTCACCGTCATCTCCTACCTCTCCATGGTCGGGCACTGCCTGGAAGCACTGCAGCAGGTTCCCGAGGTGTCCGCAGACCTCATCGACCTGCGCTGGCTGGACCGCGCCTCCCTGGATTGGGACACCATCACCGCCAGCGTCCGCAAGACCAATCGGGTGCTGATCGTCGAGCAGGGAGCAGTCGGCACGTCCTACGGCGGCTGGCTCGCCGATGAGATCGGACGTCGCCTGTTCGACTGGCTGGACGCGCCCATCGCGCGGGTCACCGGCGGCATCGCCTCACCCAGCATCAGCAAGGTTTTGGAGCGGGCCGCCATCGCGCGGACCGAGGAGGTCGTCGAAGCACTGCGGCGACTGCCGAATTTCTGACCCCCGAACCAGACGAGGAGAGCACCCATGGCGACGTTGTTCCGCGTGCCCGAGGTTGCCGCCGGCGCGACCGAGGTCACCGTGTCGGAGTGGCTGGTAGACGACGGTGCCGACATCCAGACCGGCGCCGCGGTGGTGGCATTGGAGACCGACAAGGCGATGGTCGAGGTAGAGGCCGAGACGGGCGGTGTGCTGCTGCGGCGCCTGGTGGAGCCCGGCGCGTCGGTTGCGGTGGGGGCCCCGTTGCTGCTGCTGGGCAGCCGGAACGAGATCGGCGCCGACATCGACTCGTTGCTGGTCGAACTCGGCGTGCAGGGCAGCGCGCCGGCACCGCCGCCCCGGGCCGAGACCAACGGCCGCGGCCGCATCTTCGCGACACCGCTGTCGCGGCGGTTATTGGCCCAGGCCGGCATCGACCTCCAGGACGTGACCGGCACCGGACCGAACGGCCGGATCACCAAGAAGGACGCGTTGCAGGCGGCGGCGCGCAGGGATCATCAGCCACCGTCGACACCCGCGCCGGCGGCCGAGCCCGCACCGGTGCCGGAGCCTGCACCGCGGCCCGCCGGCGCCGCCGCGGGATCGTTCACCGAGATCGAGCACAGCCGCCTGCGCCGGGCGGTGGCCGCCCGCCTGACGTCCAGCAAGCAGACCGTGCCGCACTTCTACGTCAAGCGCTCCGCGCGGATAGACGCGTTGCTGCGGCTGCGGGCTGAGCTCAACGACGTTTCGCCACAGCGTATTTCGGTCAACGACCTGGTGATCCGGGCGGTGGCGGCGGCGCACGTGGCGGTGCCGGAGGCCAATGTCATCTGGACCGACGAGGCGATGCGGTCGTTCGCTTCGGTAAATATCGGGGTGGCCATCGCTTCGGAGCGCGGTCTGGTGACTCCGGTCCTGCGCAACGTGCAGGACACCACGCCCGGCGGGGTGGCCCGAAAGGTGCACGAGTTCGTCGAGCAGGCGAACGCCGGACGCCTCGCGCAGCGCGACCTCGAGGGCGGCGCCATCACGGTCACCAACCTCGGCATGTACGGCGTCGAGGAGTTCGCCGCGATCATCAATCCGCCGCAGTCGGCCATCCTCGCCGTCGGTGCCGGGGTGAAACAACCGATCGTCATCGAGGACAAGATCGACGAGGCGGACAAGGTCGAGATCGCCACCGTGGTCAACCTCGTGCTCTCGGTTGACCACCGGGCCATCGACGGCGCGTTGGCGGCGCGCTGGATGGCCACCCTCGTCGACATCGTCGAGAAGCCGCTGCGTCTGCTCATCTGACGCGCGTCCGTCGATCGCGGCGGGGGGTGAACCGTCTCGCACCCGGTTGGTGCAGAGTTCGAGATTTGTCACACTGTTTCGCATGACCGAGTTGGCCGCGAAACCCCAGCGCACCGACGATGCCCTGCCGTTGGGGCCGCGGTCGCTGGTGTGGCGCTATTTCGGCGACAACCGGATGTATCTCATCGGGCCACGACCCGCCGTGCTGCAGAACATGCTCGCCGAACTCGGCCAGGGTGTGCGTGACCACTCCACCTTCTTCGCCGACACCGCGGAACGGCTCAGGCGCACGATCCCGCCGATCTTCGACACCGTCTACGGTTCCGACGCCGACAACGCGGGGACGCAGGTCCGCGACTTTCATCACCACGTCAAGGGCGATCTGCCCGGCCCGGACGGGTCGGCCGGCCGCTACCACGCGCTGGATCCGGACACCTACTTCTGGGCGCACGCAACGTTCGTCGAGCAGGTGCTGTACTTCGCCGACACCTTCGTCAAGCGGCTGACCGATGCGGAGAAGGAACAGATCTACCTCGAATCCAAGACGTGGTACCGGCGCTACGGGGTCAGCGACCGCCCGATGCCGGCGAATTACGCCGATTTTCAAGAATATTGGGACCGGATGATGAACGAGATCATCATCGCGCACCCGACCGCCAAGTACGGGGTCGGCTACGTCACCAAGGGCTTTCCGCGCCCCAGGGCGGTGCGGCCCGCACTCTGGCGCGTCATCGCACCCGTCTTCAACCCGGTCGCCGCCTTCCTGACCACCGGTGGGCTGCCACCGCGGGCCCGCGTCCTGCTCGAGCTGCCATGGACCGAGCGCCAGGAGCGCCGCTACCAGCGCTTCGCCGGGGTCTGGCGCTCGCAGCCGGTGAACTGGGTGTGGGATCTTCTGCCAATGCGATTGCGCTACAACCGCTATGCGCTCAAGGGCTATGCCCGTTCCTGATCGGCGGCCTGACCCGACGACCCAAGCCATCGTCGACGCCGCCGTCATCGAGCGCGAGACCGTCCGACTGTTCGCCGACATTGCCGCCGAGCTCAAACAGGCCGCGCCGCAATCCAACTACTACGTCGAGGCGTTCACGCTGTCGATCCTGAAATTCCGCCGCCACCGGGTGCTGGGCCGGATGATCACCGACGACCCGGCCTGGTGCTGGCGTTGGCGTCCAGTCACCACGCCGCGGCGATCCAGCGGATGGCCGAAGCGCTGCGGGTGATCCCCCGACGGTTTGGCCGAGCGGATCGGCGAGCAGGGGGTCGACGAAATCGCCGATACGATTCTGCGCTACGCGGCCATGGTGCTGCTGCTGCCGAGCGCCCAACCTCTCGAGTCCGCCGACGACATCCGGGCGTTGCCACCGGCACTTTCTCCCCAGCCTTTTCGCGGTGTTAGGCGCTGTACCGGCCAAAACGCGTGCCACTGTTTCGTAGCTCACACTTTCGGGCAGCCACAGGCGCATGAGCACAGACGAACGGGAGCGGACCGAAAAGCCGGAAGTGACCGAGGAACACACCGCAAAGGCCAAGGAGATGGCCAAGGCGTATGACGAGGAACGTCCGACGACCACACTGCCCGGCAGCGGGGGAACTGTGGCGGGCACCGCCGTCAACGACTGGGTAGACGACGAGGACAAGGGGAAGGTCGACTTTTCCGGCCAGGAAGAGGCCAAGGAAGAGGCGGAAAAGGAATCCAAGCAAGAAATGAAGGAGCGCCGGGAGGCGGGCGAATTCCGTTAGGTGCCGTACAGTTTCGGCGTGACCTCTCTCGACCGGATCGCACCCGCGTTCGTTCAGATGGCTCACTCGATCGTGTGGGCGTCGGTCGCCACCGTCGGCGCCGACAGTCGCCCGCGCACCCGAATCCTGCATCCGTTCTGGGAGTGGGACGGCACTGATCTCTTCGGCTGGATCGCCACTGTGCCGAGTCCGGTCAAGCGGGCACATCTGGCGGCCCATCCCGAGGTGTCGGTGAGCTACTGGACCGGCAACCACAACACCTGCAGCGCAGAGTGCCTGGTCGAGTGGTACTCCGACGAGGAAACCCGCCGCGCAGTATGGGACAGGTTTGCCGGCGCGCCCGAGCCCGTGGGCTACGACCCCGGCATCATCCCGATGTGGGCCGACGGCCCCACCTCCGCTCAGTTCGCCGTGCTGCGGCTGAGCCCGTATCGGCTGCGCGTGATGCCCGGCACGGTGATGACGAAGGGCGAAGGCGAGACTCTCACCTGGACCGTGAGGTGAACCGGACAACGACCCGGCCCACCGGCGTCAGCGCGCTGCGGTTGGTCCCGAGGAATCCGCTGCCCCTCCGAAAGTTGCTGAAAGCCGTCCGGCACCTGGACAGGGGCCAGGAACTGATCCGCGACGGCGGCGGCGCGATCACCCGGCTGCAGGTAGGCCCCAAATGGCTGTTTCCGCCGCTTGTGGCGGTGTTCTCACCCGACGGCATCCGCGACGTGTTGGGACGCAACGACGCCCTGTCCGAGCGGTGCATCGTCCACAAAGAGGTCCGGCACATGGCGGGCGACAGCTTGTTCGTCCTGCCCAATGAGCAGTGGCGTCCGCGCAAACGCGCCCTGCAACCCGTGTTCACCCGGCAGAACGTCCGGCAGTTCGGCGGCCACATGTCCACGGCGGCCGACGCTTTCGTCGAGCGCTGGCGCGACGGCGGCGAAGTCGACCTGGACGTGGAGTGCCGCCGGTTGACCATGCAGTCTCTGGGCCGGTCGGTGCTCGGCGTCGACCTCAACGACCGCGCGGAGGTGATCGCGGAGCACATGCACGTCGCGTCCTCCTACACCGCCGACCGCGCGCTTCGGCCGCTGCGGGCACCGCGATGGCTGCCGACACCGGCACGCCGCCGAGCGCGTGCCGCGGTCGCGTCGATGCGCGCCTTCACCAACGACATCCTGCAGGCGTGCCGTGCCGATCCGACACGCGATGCGCCGCTGGTTCACGCGCTGATCGCGGCCGGCGATCCCGCATCCGGGCAGCCACTCTCCGACGACGACATCTGCAATGACCTGCTGATATTCATGTTGGCCGGCCACGACACCACCGCGACCGCGCTCACCTACGCGTTGTGGGTGCTCGGGCACCACGCCGATGTGCAGAACCGGGTGGCCGCCGAGGTGGCCGAGATCGGCGACCGCGAGCTGACCCCCGAGGATGTGTCCCGACTCGGATACACCGTTCAGGTGCTGCACGAGGCACTGCGGTTGTGCCCGCCGGCTGCCGGGGTCGGCCGGCTGGCAGTGCGCGACATCGAGGTTGACGGCTACCGCGTTGAGGCCGGTAGCCTGCTGGCGGTCGGCATCTATGCCCTGCATCGGGATCCGGCCCTGTGGAAGGACCCACTCGTCTTCGACCCCGATCGGTTCAGCCCCGAGAATTCGAAGGATCGCGACCGCTGGCACTTCATCCCCTTCGCCGGCGGGGCACGTGCGTGCATCGGTGAACACTTCGCCCGGTTGGAGACCACCCTCGCACTGGCCACGATCGTCCGGTCGATGGAGATCCGCTCGGTGGATCAGGACTTTCCGTGTGAGGTGCCGTTCACCACGGTGGCCAAGGGGCCGATCCGGGCGAGTGTCAGCCGACGCGGGTGAACAACACACCGCGGGCTCGAACGGCAGGAGCGCGAAAAGCGGTCGCCACGGCCCCTTGACCGTCTGCGCCGCCTCCGCCTTCGGCACCACCCGCGGATTGGTCAGTTCGATGGTTTTGCCGTAGCGCCGCATCCGGCCGCCGCCGGCGGCCATGGCGTTCTTCAGCCAATCGCGGTTCGGGCCGTACGTCAGCAGGACGGCAATGCCGTCGTCGGTGGTGAATACGGTCAGCGGGGTGCGGTACGTCGTGCCGGATTTGCGGCCGACGTGCTCGAGGATGCACATCGTCGGTGCCCACCCCGCCCATAGTCGCTGGACCGGGTTCGTCACGTGCCGGTTGAACCGTGCCAGCCATTGCGGAAGCTGCATGTGGCCATCAAACCCCGGGCGAACGCCGGCCGCGGCGTTCCGGTCGTTTGCGGTGGCCCGATGGGGCGATCAGACTCGTAGGTCATGGCCTACCTCAAGCCGCCCTGGTTCACCCGGACCGTCTTCAACCGGATCGCGATGGCGACCGGCATGAGCGACACCGAAACGCTGACCGTGACCCGACGCAAGAGCAGACAACCGCAGCACGTCCCGGTGATCCCGATCGATGTCGGGGGCACCAGATATGTCGTCTCCACCCGCGGCGAGTCCGACTGGGTGAAGAATCTGCGGGCCGACCCCAATGCCACGATCGGGTCGAAGAGCTACGTCGCCCGTGAGATCCCCGAGCAGGACCGACAGGCGATCCTGACCGCCTATCGGGACAAGGCGGGCCGCGCGGTCGAAGGGTACTTCCGCGATCTGCCCCGCGAGGCCGACCATCCGGTGTTCGTCGTCACCCCGAAGGGGTGACCACGCCACTACACCCTGTAGTTGACGCTGTCGGGGTGGCTGGGACACTGGTGGCCATGCGTGCCGACCACTTATCAGCCGAGGTATCGGCGAGGCTGTTCGCCGACGCGTGTGCCGTCATCCCCGGTGGGGTGAACTCTCCGGTGCGGGCGTTCTCCTCCGTCGGCGGAACCCCGCGGTTCATCACCTCCGCGTCGGGTTACTGGCTGACCGATGCCGACGGCAACCGCTATGTCGACCTGGTCTGCTCCTGGGGGCCGATGATCCTGGGTCACGCGCATCCGGCGGTCGTCGAGGCCGTCCGGCGGGTGGCCGGCGACGGTCTGTCGTTCGGCGCCCCGACGCCGTCGGAGACCGAGCTGGCCGCCGAGATCATCGGGCGCGTCGCCCCGGTCGAGCGGCTGCGGATGGTCAACTCCGGGACCGAGGCCACCATGAGCGCGATCCGGCTGGCCCGCGGCTACACCGGACGCGCGAAGATCATCAAGTTCTCGGGGTGCTATCACGGTCACAGCGACGCACTGCTCGCCGACGCGGGCTCCGGCGTTGCGACGCTGGGACTGCCGTCCTCGCCGGGGGTGACCGGCGCCGCCGCTGCCGACACCATCGTGTTGCCGTACAACAACATCCCCGCCCTGGAGGATGTGTTCGGCCGGTTCGGCGATGAGATCGCGTGCGTCATCACCGAGGCCAGCGCGGGCAATATGGGCACCGTCGCGCCCTTTCCCGGATACAACGCCGCGCTGCGCCGCATCACCGCCGCCCACGGCGCACTGCTGATCGCCGACGAGGTGATGACCGGATTTCGGGTGAGCCGCTCAGGTTGGTACGGAATCGATCCTGTCGACGCTGACGTGTTCACCTTCGGCAAGGTGATGAGTGGCGGGCTGCCGGCCGCGGCGTTCGGTGGCCGCGCCGAGGTGATGGAGCGCCTCGCCCCACTCGGGCCGGTGTACCAGGCGGGCACGCTGTCGGGCAATCCCGTCGCCATGGCGGCCGGGCTGGCGACGCTGCGGGCCGCCGACGATGCCACCTACGCCGCACTGGACGCCAATGCCGACCGGCTGGCCGGACTGCTGGCCGCGGCATTGACGGATGCCGGTGTGGCGCATCAGGTTGCCCGGGCCGGCAACATGCTGTCGGTGTTCTTCTCCGAGGAGCCGGTGACCGATTTCGCGGCGGCCAGGGCCACCCAGACGTGGCGGTTCCCGCCCTTCTTCCATGGTCTGCTCGACGCCGGCATCTACCCGCCGCCCAGCGCATTCGAAACTTGGTTCGTGTCAGCCGTGCTGGATGACGATGCCTTCGACCGTATCGCCGCTGCCCTGCCTTTGGCGGCCCGTGCCGCGGCCGAAGCACAGGATCCCAACGTCTGATGGTCGAGAAGACGACCGTGCACGTGATGCGGCACGGCGAGGTGTACAACCCGGACAAGATCCTCTACGGCAGGCTCGCCGACTACCATCTGTCGGATCACGGCCGGGCCCAGGCTCAGGCCGCGGCCGACTGGCTGGCCGGCAACGACATCGTCTACGTCGTCGCCTCACCGCTGGAACGCGCTCAGGAAACGGCGGCGCCGATCGCCGCGCGCCACGGTTTGTCGGTCGACACCGACCCCGAGCTGATCGAATCGTGGAATTCGTTCGAGGGATTGAAGGTTTCGCCGGGTGACGGCGCATTGCGCGATCCCCGTAATTGGAAGCTGCTGCGCAACCCACTCAAGCCGTCTTGGGGTGAGCCCTATACCCAGATCGCCGCGCGGATGGCCGAAGCGGTGCACCGCGCGCGTATCAAGGCCGCCGGTCACCAGGCGGTGTGCGTCAGCCACCAGCTGCCGGTGGAGACGCTGCGCCGCGCGCTGACGGGGTCGAGGCTCGCGCACGTTCCGACCAACCGCATGTGCAACCTGGCGTCGCTGACCTCGTTCCAGTTCGACGGCGAGCGGCTGGTCGGCTGGGGATATTCGGAGCCAGCGGGACGTCTGTGAAGCGGTTGGCGATGGTTCTGGCTGGCGCGGCGACGGTCGCGCTGGTCGGATGCTCGACCGGTGCCGACGCCGTGGCACAAGGCGGCACCTTCGAGTTCGTCGCACCCGGCGGCAAGACCGACATCACTTACGATCCGCCCGCAAGCCGTGGCCGGCCCGGCCGATTGACCGGACCCGAGTTGATGGATCCGGCGAAGACGGTCTCGGTCGACGATTTCCCGGGCAAGGTCGTGGTGATCAACGTGTGGGGGCAGTGGTGTGGACCGTGCCGCACCGAGATCACCCAGCTGCAGAAGGTCTACGACGCCACCCGCGCGCAGGGCGTGGCTTTCCTGGGCATCGACGTGCGCGACAACAACCGTGACGCCGCCCGCGATTTCATCGTCGACCGCAAGGTCACGTTCCCGTCCATCTATGACCCGTCGATGCGCACCATGATTGCGTTCGGGGGCAGATACCCGACCACGGTCATCCCGTCCACCGTGGTGCTGGATCGGCAGCATCGGGTCGCCGCGGTGTTCCTGCGCGAGGTTCTCGCGCAAGACCTGCAACCGGTGGTGGAACGACTGGCTGCCGAAGACGCGAAGGCGCCGTCGACATGACACTGGACCACGTCGACCGGTTGATGGCCGGCGGGCCCGTGATGCTGGCCTTTCTGGTCAGCGCGCTGGCGGGCCTGGTGTCGTTCGCCTCGCCGTGTGTGGTGCCGCTGGTACCCGGTTACCTCTCCTATCTGGCCGCCGTGGTGGGCGTGGAGGACGGGGTCGAGCCATCGGGTGCGGTGACGGTGGCCAGGAAGGCCCGTGTCCGGGTGGCGGGTGCCGCCACCCTGTTCGTCGCGGGTTTCACCTCCGTGTTCGTGCTGGGTACGGTCGCGGTGCTGGGCATGACGACCACACTTATCACCAATCAGGTTCTGCTGCAACGGATCGGCGGAGTCCTCACCATCGTGATGGGCCTGGTGTTCATCGGTTTCGTCCCTGCGCTGCAGCGCGATACCCGGTTCACGCCCCGGCAGTTGTCCACGATCGCCGGTGCGCCGCTGCTCGGCGCGGTGTTCGGCCTTGGCTGGACCCCGTGCCTGGGGCCGACGCTGACCGGGGTGATCGCGGTCGCATCCGCCACCGACGGCACCAATGTGGCCCGCGGCGTACTCCTGGTGATCGCCTATTGCCTGGGGCTGGGAATTCCGTTCGTGCTGCTCGCCTTTGGTTCGGCGCGGGCGGTGCAGGGGCTGAGCTGGTTGCGACGACACACCCGCGTCATCCAGATCTTCGGGGGAATACTGCTGATCTTGGTGGGGACTGCGCTGGTGACCGGGGTGTGGAGTGATTTCGTCTCATGGGTGCGCGACACATTCGTCAGTGATGTGACTTTGCCGCTATGAGAAGGATTTTCGCGTACTGCCGCAACACCTGGCGCACCCTGACCTCGATGGGGACGGCGCTGGTGCTGCTGTTCCTGCTCGCGCTGGGGGCGATACCGGGTGCCCTGCTGCCGCAGCGCAGCCTCAACGAGTCCAAGGTCGAGCAGTACCTCGCCGAGCATCCGGCCATCGGGCCGTGGCTGGACCGCGTGCAGGCCTTCGACGTGTTCTCCAGCTTCTGGTTCACCGCCATCTATGCGCTGTTGTTCGTCTCTCTCGTTGGCTGCCTGACGCCACGGCTGATCGAGCACGCCCGCAGCATGCGGGCCATGCCCGTCCCCGCGCCGCGAAACCTCAGCCGGCTGCCGAAGCACGACACCGCACGGGTGGCGGGCGATCCCGGGGCGACCGCGACCGCCATGGCAGACCGGTTGCGCGGCTGGCGCCGCACCACGCGGACCGAGGGCGGCGTCATCGAAATCTCGGCCGAGAAAGGCTATCTGCGCGAATTCGGCAACCTCGTCTTCCACTTCTCCCTGCTCGGTCTGCTGGTCGCGGTCGCCGCCGGGAAGCTTTTCGGCTACGAGGGCAACGTCATCGTCGTCGCCGACAGCGGCCCCGGATTCTGCTCGGCATCGCCGGCAGCTTTCGACTCGTTCCGGGCGGGCAACACCGTCGACGGCACGTCGCTGTTCCCGATCTGTCTGCGGGTCAACGATTTTCAGGCCCACTATCTGCCGACCGGTCAGGCGGTCTCGTTCGCCTCGAACATCGAGTATCAGGCGGGTGAGGACCTCGACACCGACACCTGGCGGCCGTACCTCCTCAAGGTCAACGAGCCGCTGCGGGTCGGCGGCGACCGGGTGTACCTGCAGGGCCACGGTTACGCCCCGACGTTCACCGTCACCTTTGCCGACGGACAGACGCGGACCCAGACGCTGCAGTGGCGGCCGGAGGATCAGATCACGTTGCTGTCATCGGGGGTCATGCGCTTCGACCCGCCGGGCGGCACCTATCCGGACGCCGGCGAACGGCGCAAGCACCAGATCGCCATCCAGGGACTGTTCGCGCCGACCGAGCAACTCCAGGGCACGCTGCTGTCGTCGAGCTACCCCGCGCTGAACGACCCGGCCGTGGCCGTCGACATCTACCAGGGCGACACCGGCCTGGACACCGGTCGGCCGCAGTCGCTGTTCGATCTCGACCCCCGCCTCATCGAACAAAAGCGGCTCACCAAGATGACCAGGATCAACCTGCGGGCAGGCCAGCAGGCCCGCCTCGAGGACGGCACCGTCGTCCGCTTCGACGGTGCCGTGCCCTTCATCAACGTTCAGGTGTCCCACGACCCCGCCCAGGTCTGGGTGCTGGTGTTCGCGCTCACGATGATGGCCGGGCTGTTGGTGTCGCTGGTGGTGCGGCGCAGACGGGTCTGGGTTCGGCTGACACCGGCCGCCGCGGGTACGGTAAGCGTCGAGCTGGGCGGCTTGGCCCGCACCGACAACTCGGGGTGGGGCGACGAGTTCGAGCGGTTGACGCAGCGGCTGGTGACCGACCGTGACGTGGCCGCCGCCGCTAAGGAGAAGGTCTGATGAACACCGAGCACATCGACGTGGGACTGGCCCGCTACTCCGACTGGGCCTTCACCTCATCGGTGGTCGTGCTGGTCGCCGCGCTGCTGTTGCTCGCGGTCGAACTGGCCTACAGCAGCGGCCGCAAGGTCGAGGAGAGGGAGCTGGTGACGGCGACGGTCGGCGCCGACAGCACCACACCGGGTGTCGTCGCCGCGGCGCCCAGGCGCCCCCTCGACGAACGCGTCGGTAAGTCCGGTCTCGCGTTGGTGTACGTGGGCATCGGGCTGCTTTTCATCTGCATCGTGCTGCGAGGTCTGGCCACTTCGCGGGTGCCGTGGGGCAACATGTACGAGTTCATTAATCTGACCTGCTTCTCGGGGCTGCTCGCGGCGACGATCGTGCTGCGCCGCCCGCAGTACCGGGCGCTGTGGGTCTTCGTCCTCGTTCCCGTGCTGATTCTGCTCACGGTGTCGGGCAGGTGGCTTTACACCAACGCGGCGCCGGTGATGCCCGCACTGCAGTCCTACTGGCTACCTATCCACGTCTCGGTGGTGAGCCTCGGCTCGGGGGTGTTCCTCGTTGCGGGCGTGGCCAGCATCCTGTTCCTTCTCAAGATGTCGCCGCTCGGCAGGCTGGACCTGGCCGATGGCACGCTCGCCCGCGTCGTGGGGCGTCTGCCCGACGCCCAGACGCTGGATCGGATTGCTTACCGTACAACGATTTTCGCATTCCCCATCTTCGGCTTCGGCGTCATCTTCGGGGCGATCTGGGCTGAGGAGGCGTGGGGCAGGTATTGGGGCTGGGATCCGAAGGAGACGGTGTCGTTCATCGCCTGGGTGGTGTACGCGGCATACCTGCACGCCCGGTCGACGGCGGGCTGGCGCGACAGGAAGGCGGCCTGGATCAACGTCGTCGGGTTCGTGGCGATGGTCTTCAACCTGTTCTTCATCAACCTGGTGACGGTCGGGCTGCATTCGTACGCTGGGGTCGGCTGAGAACGGCCGAGCCGATGAGAGGGGACTAGCCGGTGATTGACCAGCCGGGCGGCTTTCGCGGGCAGCAGCGCTTCACCGATCCGGCGGCCGCCCCGCCGGCGGAATCGGCCGACTCGACCCCGCCGAACGGGACGCCGAGCAGAGTTGGGCCGAGGCACGAGGCGGCGCCGAAGCACGAGGCGGCGCGGGACCCCGACGCGGCACCCCTGGAGAATCCACCGCCCTATCTCGACCTGTCCACGGTGGCCCTGCTGGGCCAGCCGAAGCGGGCCCCGTCGGAAGGCTGGCGGCGGTGGCTGTACCTGGCCACCTTCAAGCTCGTCAATGTCGGCGAAAGCCCGAAGGTCAAACGCCGCACCGAGCTGGAGGCGCAGGTACAGCGCCCGCTGCGGGGGTGCTACCGGATCGCCCTGCTCTCACTGAAGGGCGGCGTCGGCAAGACCACCATCACCGCCACCGTCGGCGCGACGTTCGCGTCGATCCGGGGCGACCGTGTCGTGGCCGTCGACGCCAACCCCGACCGTGGCACGCTGAGTCAGAAGGTGCCGCTGGAGACGCCGGCCACCGTGCGCCATCTGCTCCGCGACGCCGAGGGCATCGAGGCCTACAGCGATGTTCGCGGCTACACGTCGCAGGGGGCGAGCCGGCTGGAGGTGCTGGCTTCCGAGAGCGACCCCGCGGTGTCCGAGGCATTCAGCTCCGACGACTACATCCGCACCCTCGAGGTTCTGGAGCGCTTCTACAGTCTCGTGCTCACCGACTGCGGCACCGGGATGCTGCATTCGGCGATGTCGGCGGTTCTGCACAAGGCCGACGTGCTGGTGGTAATCAGTTCCGGGTCCGTCGACGGCGCCCGCAGTGCGGCCGCCACCCTGGACTGGCTGGACGCGCACGGCCACCAGGACATGGTCCGCAATTCCATCGCTGTGATCAACGCGGTGCGGCCCCGTTCGGGCAAGGTCGACCTGAAAAAGGTGGTGGATCACTTCTCCCGGCGCTGCCGCGCCGTGCGACAGGTGCCGTTCGACCCGCATCTGGAGGAAGGCGCCGAGATCAGCCTCGAACGTTTGCGGCCCGAAACCCGCGAGGCCTTGCTCGAACTGGCGGCTGTTATCGCCGACGGGTTTCCCGGCGCACCCCGCTCCAGCGATCTGTCCAATTAGGTATTCGCGGCGCTACTGCCGGGGATTGTTGTCCCCGTGGCCGAGCCGCCGCAAGAAATCCGGGTCGTCGTCCGGGCCGATCACACGCGTTTTCGGCCGACTCGCGACAAGCCGCGTCAGCCGCCAGACGGCATATGCCAGGCCCGCGACAACCAGAATCAGGAGCAAATACGCCACGCAGAAAACCTCCTTGCTCCGAATATACGCGCCGTGAGTAGGCTCGGGCCGTGTCTGAGGATCGGCCCGCATCTCGCCTAGTGGTGGACGTCCTGGTGTACGTCCTGGCCCGACTGCTGCTGGTGGTGATCTTGACCGCGGTGATCTTCGGCGCCGCACGTCTGATCGGCCTACATGAATTCCCGCTCGTGGTGGCACTTCTGTTCGCGTTGGTGATCGCGCTGCCGTTGGGCATCTGGATCTTCGCTCCGCTACGCCGCCGCGCCACCGCCGGCGTCGCCGCCATCGACGCGCGCCGACGCAGAGACCGGGAGCAACTGCAGGCCCGGTTACGCGGCGAAGAGTCGGCGGGAGACGACGACAAGCCCGGCAAAGAATGACGGCGGCCGCGGCCCGTGAGGCGTTCGGGGCCGAATTCATCGGCGCAGCAGGATTTTTGAATACCGCCACCTACGGTTTGCCTCCCCGCTTTCTCACTGACGCGTTGCAGACATGTCTGACGCAGTGGCAGGCGGGCACCATGGATGCGACTTCCTTCGACGAGCCGGTGCATGCGGGCCGCGCCGGATACGCCGCGCTGGCCGGGGTCCCGGTCGACTCGGTGGCCATGGGCGGGACGGTCTCCGCCCTGCTGGGCCTGGTCGCCGCCGCGATCCCCGACGGCAGCCGGGTCGCCACGCTAGTGGGCGAATTCACAAGCACCACATTCCCGTTCGCTGCGCAGGCCGCTCGCGGTGTGACCGTGACCGAACTCACGGCCGACGAGTTGGTGTCGAGCGCGGGTCGGTTCGATGTCGTGACTGCGAGCCTGGTGCAGTCCGCCAACGGCGCAGTGCTCGACGCTGCGGCCCTGCGCCGGGCAGTGGCCGGCACCGACACGCTGACCGTGATCGATATCACGCAGGCGCTGGGCTGGAAGAAGCTCGATGTCGGCTGGGCCGATGTGACCGTCGCCGCGGTCTACAAATGGCTGTTGTCGCCACGCGGAACCGCGTGGATGTCGTTGAGCGAGCGGGTGAGTCGCATCATGACGCCGCACGCCGGGAACTGGTATGCGGGCGAGCTGCCGTGGCAGACGATCTACGGACTGCCGCTGCGGCTGGCGCACAGTGCGCGGCGCTTCGACGCCTCGCCCGCCTGGTTCAGTGCGCTCGGCTGCGGGCTGACATTGCCGTGGTTTGCGTCACTCGACGGTGACGCTGTCGAGCGCCACGCGGTCGGTCTGGCGAATCGTGCTCGGCTAGAACTGCAACTGCCGCAGCATGATTCGGCAATCGTATCGATTCCGATCGCTGATGCGGCCGAGCGCCTGGAACGGGCGGGCATCCGTGCCTCGGTCCGCGCCGGGGCGGTGCGGGTCGGGTTTCACCTGTACAATTCCGACAACGACCTTGACCGGCTTCTCGACGCGCTGGGGGATAACGGGTAACCATCGTTGGTGGCAGCAGCGACGACATCCGTTGGCACAACGGGCATTCTGGAGTCATGAAAATCCGGAACTTCATGGCACCCCTGCTGATCTCGGGAGCGGCCGCGGCCGCGGTGGCCTTCTCGCCAGTGGCGCTGGCCGCCCCGTCGGGACCCGACTGCACGAGCACGGGAACAGCAAGCGTCTGCCAGTCGGACGGCAACGCCCAAGTCATCGCCACGCCGCCGTCGGTCAACTATCAGACGCAGTACCCCTTCTTCGGGGGGCTCGGGCTGATCTTCCACCACGGTGGTCACTGAGGTCACAAGAACGTCGGGCCTATTGATTCTGGAGCGGGATAGTCACCTCCAACGCCGTCCCGCTCCATGGGGCGCTGGCGATCGTCAGGCGCCCCGCGATCGCCTCGACCCGGTCCTTGAGGCCGATCAGCCCGGAGCCGTTGCCGGCGATCGCACCGCCGATACCGTCGTCCCTGATGGACAGATGAAGCTCATCGTCATCGGCGCAGGCCCGGACGCGCACCTCGCTTGCCTGGGCGTGCTTGGCGGCGTTGGTCAACGCCTCGGCGACCACGTAATAGGCGGCGACCTCCACCGATTCCGGCAACCGACGGTCGACCTCGAGCTCCAGATCGACGGGGACGGCGGACCGGCGGGCCAGCGTCTTGATCGCGGGCCCCAGACCACCCTTGGACAGAATCGCCGGGTGGATGCCTCGGGAAATCTCCTGCAGTTCCGTCGACACGGATGACAGGCCGTCGACGACGTGGGACAGCCGGTCCCGCAGCTCTTGCTGTTGCGGCCCGATCGACGCCTCGATCGCCCTGATCTCGAGGCTCAGTGACACGACTCGTTGTTGTGCCCCGTCGTGCAGATCCCGTTCGAAGCGGCGACGCGCCTGGTCGCCCGCGGTGACGATACGTGCGCGGGATGCGGTCAGCTCGGCACGGGTCTGTGCATTCGATATCGCGGTCGCGACAAGGTCGGCGAAGTCACCGATGCGCGCCTCGGTCTCCGGCGGCATCGGTTCGAGTCGCGAGGACCCGATCACCAGGGCCCCCCAGGTCCGTCCGTCGACGATGATCGGCGCGCCGACCGCCGAGCGGATCGCGAGCCGACGGATGCGTTCCGCGGTGGCCCCGGCGGCACCCTCGTAGCTGTCCATCCGCGCCGGCTTGGCGGTGCGGTGGATCATCTCGGCCACGTTGTCGCCGTCGAGCGAAATACGCTCTCCGATCGAAAGTTTGGTGACGCCACGTTCGTCACGGGTCGCGAGCAGCACCAGCGCCTCGTCTGATTCGTACTGCAGCAGAACGACGTTGTCGATGCCGAGGCCGCGGGACAGTTCGGAGACCGCCGCCGGATAGATGTCGGAGGGGCTGACACCGCGCGCCACCAGCGTGGCAACACGCCGCAGCGCCGCCTGCTGCTCGGCGAGAGCGCTCACCTCGGCGTGACTGGCCTCGATCATGCGCTGGGCTTCGCGAAGCCGATCCTGTTCGCGCCTGCGATCCGTCACGTCGCGAGCCGCGCCGTAGAGAAGTCCCTTCTCCGCGACGACGCTCCACTCCAGCCATCGTTCGGCGCCGTCGCTTCGGACGCACCGGTTCTCGAACTGGGCGGTCCCGCCCGAACTCAGCAGCGCGTCGATCAGGGAGCCGGTGCGGTTCCGGTCAGCCGGATGGACGAACTCCAGGAACGGCCGCGACAACAGCTGGCTGGCCGTGTAGCCGAACGTCCTCTCGAACGCGGGGTTGACCCGGCGCATGAAGGCTTCGCCGCCGATATAGAGCAGCTCGGAGGTCAGGTCGAAGAACCGCTCCAATTCCCTTCGGCTGGCTTCGAGTTCCGCGTTGATCGCTTCGCGGTCCCGTGCCGCGGCGATCAATGCCTCCAGCGACGGCACCAGCCGGTACAGGCGTTGACGCATCGGCCTCGGCAGGTTGCCCGGCACCAGCAGCGTGCCGAGCGGACCGGGGCCATCGTGTAGCGGTATCGCCGACTGATGCTCTCCGGCCGGAACCGTGTCGGGTTCGATGATGGCGAAGGGCAGGCCGAGAACCTCGGCCATCCTGCGTCCCGCGGTATGCAGCGCAGGCCGCAGATCGTTGGTGCGCAACATCATGCGGGCCAGCTCGGAGGCGAGGTCCGCCTCGCGGCGCCGCTGTTCGGATTCTGCCGCGCGAAGCCGGGCCTGGCCGACCAGAACGTTGGCCAACAGTGCGACCGGAAGGAAGATCAGGATTGCGACCGCATCCTGTGGATGCGTCGGCACGAATGATCCGTTGGTCTCGAGGTGGAAGTACACATAGACCACTGCACTGAGCAAGGATGTGGTGACTGCGAGGCGGAATCCCCAGCCGGCGGACACGACCAGGACTCCCAGCAGGAACAGCGCGCCGAAGGCGTTCTCGGGCGCGATCTGCCGGAGCCGGTACACCAGAAGTGTCTCGACGAGGATGAACGCCCCGGCCACCACGATCCCCAGCCACACGGGCGGTGCGGTCGGTCGGACCAGCATGGACAGCAGCCGGTCTCGAAGTGTTTGACCGGGCTGACTGAGGTCCGCAGGCGGTGGGGTGGTTCGGTGCTGGCTCATTTGGTATCAACTCCAAGTCCAACACACGATGAGCTTGGATTTATTGCCAGTGCCAGCGAATTCCGCGATAGCGTCCATAAGCGCACCTTCACGCGACGATCCACGCGGAGAAAACGTTCAATAGTTCTGGGTAACGGGAATGCCAGGAAGATGGAGTTCTGCGAAGCTGAACAGATGTGTAGCGGTGGATCTCGCCTTGCGCTGCGTAATCGTTGACGACAGCGCGGATTTTCGCGACGCCGCGAGCGCCATGCTCGAGCGCGCGGGTTTCAGCGTTGTCGGTACCGCTTCCAATGGCGATGAGGCTCTTAAGTGTTACGCCGAGCTGCGTCCCGACGTCGTTCTCGTCGACGTGGACCTGGGCGGGGAAGACGGGTTCGAGGTCGTCGAGCGACTTCATCACGCGGACGCGCTTGGCGCATTGGCTGTGATCCTCGTCTCCACATATGCCGAATCGGACCTAGTCGACATGATTGCCACCAGCTCAGCCGTCGGTTTCGTGCAAAAGTTCGCGCTTTCGCCCGAGGCCATTCGCAGTCTTCTGAATCACCGCGCGTCGAGGTAGGTGATCACGGCCCGCACGCGGCGGTGGTCGTCACCCGTCTCGGGCAGGTTCAGCTTGGTCAGGATGCTGCGCACATGCTTTTCGACGGTGCCCTCGGTGACCCAGAGCCGCCGGGCGATGCCGGCATTGGAGCGGCCCTCGGCCATCAGCATCAAAACCTCCTGTTCGCGCCCGCTGAGGACCGCTAACGGGTCGTCACGCCGGCGGGCGGAGACAAGCTCCTGGACCAGTGCGGGGTCCACCACCGAGGCGCCCTTGGCGATCCGTTCCAGGGTGTCGACGAAGTCTGCGACGTCGGTGACCCGGGTCTTGAGCAGATAACCGATGGCGTGTCCACTGGCCAGCAGTTCGGTCGCATGCTCCACCTCGACATGGGCCGAGAGCACCAGGATGCCCGTATCGGGGAAGTCCGTGCGGATCACCCGAGCGGCATCGAGACCCTCGGTCGTGTGCGTCGGCGGCATCCGGATGTCGACCACCACGAGGGCGGGCTTGCGCTCACGCACCAAGGTGAGCAGCTCCGTGGCATCGGCCGCCTGACCCACCACATCGAAGCCCGACCGCTCGAGCAGGCTGGCCAACCCCTCCCGGAGCAGCACGTCGTCGTCAGCGACGACCACCTGCACGGCACTCATGTCGGTCCTCTCAGTGGGCGCGTCTGTCACAATCCCAACAATCTTGCAACGACTTCACAGATGAGTCAGCAGGTTTACCGCTAGCAGGTACAGCAAGTGGAGGCCACCAGGGGCTGCGGATGGCAGTCAGCGTTGACGACATCCGGACTGGCATCCATAAGAATAAAAGCTCATGACCGTGTGGCAGCGGCAGCTGCTTGCCGAGCCTTTCGACGGCAACGAATCCACGGCAATCATCGAACATTTAGACGCGATCGGCAAGTATGCGCTCGAACTGCTCGGAACATTCTGCCTGCTCGTGACGGTCGGGGTGGCGGTGTGCACCGCGGAGCCCTTTGCCGCAGTGGCCCTGGGCGGGGTTTTGATGGCGATGATCTACGCAGGTGCTCAGCAAGCCGGCGCGCATTTCTCCCCGGCGATCACGTTGGCCGGCGTGCTGTGGGGCCGGATTTCATTGCGCGCGGCGGCAGGTCACTGGTGCGCGCAATTCGCCGCAGGCTTGGGCGCGGTGCTGGTCTGGCACGTGATCATCGATCCTCGGCGGATGGCGGCAGTGACCGCGACGACGTTGACCGGGCGACCGCTGCTGGCCGCGTTCGCGGCCGCGGCGTTGTTCACCCTGGTGCTGAGCTACGTCGTGTTCAGTTGCGCCTCCGACGGTCCTAGGCGGTCAAACCTGATGCCGGACTTAGCCGTTGCAGTGGGTGTGACCGCCGCCGCCGTCGATGTCGGCGCGTGCCTCGGCGACGTGTATTTGGTGAGCCAGATCATCGCGGGCGCGATCGCCGCGCTCGCCTTCCTCACCTTCGGATCGACGGGGCTCTAGATGCGCGCAGTGGTGGTCGAATTGCGCGTGCTGGGTCACTCGCTGGTATTCACGCCGAGATCGCAGGCTCGACGTCAACGGTGGGTGGACGTCGCCATGGAGGGTACAGCCCAGGGCCGAGCCCGCCACCGGCTAGCCCGCGGCGTCCTCCATGAGTTGCCTCAGCCGGTCGATCGGGTCGCCGTTGCCGGGATTCAACCGCAGCCCGGACTCCGGCACCTCTGACTCCGGCGCCACGGCTGCGGATGGGGCGGGCGGCGGCGCGGCCGGCGCGGGCACGGGCGGCGGGGCGGCCGGTGCGGGTGCGTCCAGAGCGGCCACCTTGGCGGCGAGACGGGCCGCCGCCTCGTTGCGGATCTCCCGTCGTTGGGCGTCGGGGTCGGTGTTGCCGCCGAAGCACCCCGGGGACGCGGCCTCGATGATCGCCAGTGCCGCGCCGTAACGCTCCCTGGCCTGATCCTTGCGGCCTTCCCAGGCATCCACGTCACCCTGCCTCTCGCGCACCAGTTCGAGGTTGACCCGCACCGGGCACGACTTCGCGGCGTCGGTGCGCGACAGGTTCTCGGAGAAGTGCGTATCGGCCTCGTCGAGTCGGCCGTCCAGAACCGCGAGGGCGCCGACGGCGAACGATACCTTCGCCGGTTCGATCACATTCAGCACGTTCAGCATCGCTACGTCGTCGCGCATCGCCCCCGCATCGCCATCGGCGAAATCCGACGCCGCCGAACCGCCCGCGACGGTGACCGAGATCAACTTGGCCGCCAAGAGCACGGCGAGGATCGCCGCCGGCGCCGAGAACATCACCAGGCGCCGCCGCAGCCGCAGCCGATACGGCACCGACGATCCGGCGCGCGTCACAGCGCCTCATTCCGGGCCGCGTCCGGACGTGCCATGCGGCTACGGCGGAACTCGCGCAGTGACGCGTACAACTCGGCGAGTAGCAGTGCTGCCGCTACCGACGTGAACACCCAGTACAGTTCGCGGCGCTCGGCGACATCGCCCGATCCGGCCGCGGCAGTGGGTGGCGAGGCGGCGGCGTTGGTCTCCGGTATGGGTTGGCCGTCCTGCCGGTGCACGTACGGGACGCCGAGTTGCCGGGCGATCCGCGTCAGCGCCGATTCGTCGGGTGCGCCGTAACCGAACACCGATCCACCGTCCACCGATCCGGCGACCGGATCGAACTCACCCTGAGGTGCCCGTGAATTCGGGGCGCCCGAACCCAGATAGAACACGAGGTTCGTGGAATCGGGGTACTGCTGGCCACTGGCGATCAGTTGGTAGCGCAGCACATTGGCGGCGGCGGCCGCGTTGACTTGATATTGCGCGTCTGGCGTCTGGTCGGCGTACGGGGCGAGGCGTGCGACGACGGGGTCGAGGCTGAACGCGTCATCGGAGAGTGGCCAGTCCAACGAAGGCCGCGACGCGAACGCGATCACCGCGAACCGGCCCCGCGGGTGGTCCCTGATCAGCGCCGCCATGTCGGCCCGCATCCCCGCGATCCGCGGCTCGCCGTCACCCCAGTCGGTCGCCCCGGATGCCGCCGACCGGTCGACGATGAAGAAGACATTCGCGTTCGAACTGTCCCCTTGCGGCGCGGCCACGTTCCCGCCGGGCGTGAGAACCGGCCTGGCGGCGGCGATCAGCAGCAACAGCAGCGCGAGAGTCAGTCCGCACCAGCGCAGCACCGTGGCCCGACCGGAGGGAGCGTTCATCAGCTGCCTCATGGTGATCAGCCGCGAGGCGATCACAGCCACGGTGATCACCGCGAGTATCGCAGCCGGAACGACGGGCTCGAACGTCATCGTCGCAGCACCACCAGCGCCACACCCAAAATCGCCGACGCCGCCAGCGCCACGCTCAACGCAATGGCCGGTGCGTCCTCCAGCCGGCCGACCGCCACCTGTGCGCCGATCGCCGGGGGCTTCGCCCGGATGGCGTCCAGATTGCCGTCGAGGTTGGTGCCGGAGCGGTCCGTCCCGTTGCCCTCGAGCCGGAAGAACTGCCCCCCAGTGGATTTGGTGACCGAACGCAGGGTGTCGGTTCCCCGCGCCGGGGTGGCGATCGCGTTGACCTGAACACCGGCCTCACGCGCCATGTCGGCGACCCGCTGATCATTGAACAGGGCCGGACGCTTTTCGGCCGGGTCGCCGACGGCGCCGGGCCCGAGGTAGATCAGTGTCCGGCTGCGGCCGCCCCCGGCTTCGAACGGCGGAAATCCGGTCAGGCACAGCGCCAGGACGTCGGCGACACCGGGCGCGTAGTCGACATACGACACCGGTGGCGAGAACGCTGCTGACCGGTCCCGGAGTGCGGTCGACTCGGCAACCGACAGCGGGTTTCCCGCATCGCGCGCGGCCTGTATTCGTGCCAGTTCGGCGAACTTCCCGAATTGTCCTGCGGCGTACTGATAGTCGCGGGTCAGCGGCACGACCCGTCGGTTCGGCGACGTCAGCCCGATGCGCTGACTGCCGAACGCGGCCACCTGCCGCGCGTAATAACTGAGCAATTCCCCGGTCGCCGCGTCGGTCACCGGTTGTGCAATGCACAGCATGATGTCTTCGTGCTCGGTGGCATCCGCGGTCGCCCACCAGCTTCCGGTCGGGCGGGCACTGGCCAGCATCGCGGCGCCGAACAACAGCACGAGCAGCGCGATGGTGACGACCGCCGCGGCCGCTCTGGTCCGGGCCAGTCGTGCATATTCGGGCAGCCGGGTCAGCCGCGAGGTGTGGGCCAGAGGTAGCAACCTCCGGCGGATCTGCTCCAGCGGGAGCAGCGCCGCGAGCATGACAGCCCCTGCCAGGCAAGCGAACCCAGCGAGAGCGACCGGCCACCATCTCAAGTCCACGTGCGGATCAGCTCCTCGGCCCGGACGCCCGCCTGGCCGACGTCCACCGTCGATTCGGTGTTGAACTGGGCGTCGTTGAGCGCTGACACGAGAGGAGCGGCCTTGGCCAGATCACCCGCCGCGATGTCGTCGACGTGCATGTACTGGGCCCGCGTTCCGGTGGCCTGGTGCAGGAAGCTGCGGAGCGTCCGGCTCAGCTGGGCACCCGCCCTCGCAGGCGGCAGTGCGCCGGCGCGGTAGTGCTCACCGATCGTGCGCACGGTCCGGGCGTAGCGGCGTCGCAGCACACGGGCATGTACGGATCGCACCACCGGAAGCCGGCGCAGCTGAGCAGACGGCAGAGTCCATACGAGAACTGTGAGGTACCAAGCGATCACGACGGTGAGTAGGCCCAGTCCGATCCACAGCCACCACGGCGAATAGGGCGTCGGCCCGCTGACGAAGCGGAGCAGGTCATCCGGCACGGGCCAGCACCTCGGTCAACGCGACCAGCCGCGGACGGATCTCGTCGCTGCGGGCGATGGTGGTGTACGGGATCGCATGGGCGGTCATGAACTCCGCCAGCCGATGGCGCCGGGTCTGCTCGGCGCGACGGTAGGCGGCGATGACGCGCGGTCCCAGAGCCGCACCGTTGAGCACCAACCTGCCGCTGGACACGTCGTAGCCATCGCGGTCGCCTTCGGTCACCGCCGGCATGTCGGGCACCATTGCCCACATCACGTCGTGGCGCGCGGCGAGACGGGTGAGGATGTCGTCGAGGCGCGCGTCGACGTCGGGTTCGTCCGAGACGACCACGATCAACATCCGGTGGCGGTAATGAGCGCCGGCGTAATCCAATTGGCAGACGATGTCGCTGGGGCCGGCGTGTTGTCGGCTGTGCAGATCAAAGCGGTGCAGCATGCTCTCGATGTGGTTCTCGCCACGGCGCACGTGGATGTTGACGCTGCCGCGCGAGTCGCCGTACACCATGCCGACCTGATCCGAGCGCCCCAGGGTGATAAGGCCGATGGCGCCCAGGATGTTGGCGGCCACATCGCGTTTCGGCTCGCCGGCCGATGTCAGCGCCGACATGTTGCGGCCGGCGTCGGTGATGAGCAGGATCTTGTGGTGCTTCTCCGATACGAACCGCTTGATGAGGACGGCGCCTGATCGGGCCGACGCCTTCCAGTCGATGTCGCGCACGTCGTCGCCCGGAACGTACGGGCGCAGATCGTCGAATTCCATGCTGCGGGTGTGCAGCAACGCGTACCGGCCACCCTCGAGGAGACCGCGGGTGTTGGTGCCGAAATGCGCCTTCGCCTTGTTGAGGTGCTTGCCCACTGTGTTTCCCGCTGTCCGTTGCGCGGCCTCAGGGCACCCGGACCGCTTGCAGGACCGCGTCGACGATCACCGCGGGGGTGATGTCGGCGCCGGCCGCCTCGAAACCGAGAATCAGCCGGTGCTGCAGTACGCGATGGGCCAGCCTGGCGACATCTTCGGGGATGACGTGACTTCGGCCCGAGAGCACCGCCAGCGCACGAGCGGCCTTGCAGAACGCGATGGTGGCCCGCGGGCTCGCGCCATACTCCACCAGCCGGGCCAACTGGGCGGGCAGGTAGCGCTCGGGAGTCCGGGTGACGCTGACGAGCCGGCTCGCGTAGTGCATGAGCTCGCGGTCCATGTGCACGGTGCGGACCACGGCCTGCAGCCGCCGCACCTCCGCGAGGCCGATCACGGGCCGGCTCCGGCGCTCCTTGTCATAGATACCGGCGTCCATTCGCGCCATCACCTCCACCTCCTGTTCGGGGGAGGGATAGCCGACGATGTCCTTGAGGAGGAACCGGTCGGTCTGGGCTTCCGACAGCGAGTAGGTGCCCTCCTGATCCACCGGGTTCTGGGTGGCGATCACCAGAAACGGTTCGGGGATCGGGAACACCGTGCCGGCAATGGTGGTCTGGCGTTCCTCCATCGCCTCCAACATCGCGCTCTGAGTTTTGGCGCTCGAGCGGTTGATCTCGTCGAGCAGCACGATGTTGGCGTGCACCGGCCCGAGTTGAGTGGCGAACGAGTTCGTCGCCGACTCGTAGACCTGCGTCCCGATGATGTCGCTCGGGAGCAGATCGGGCGTGCACTGGATTCGCCTGAACCGGCCGTCGATGGATTCCGCGATGACCCGGGCAGCTGTGGTCTTGGCCAGTCCCGGCACGCTCTCGATCAGCACATGCCCGCCGGCGAGCAATCCGATCAGCAGCGACTCGCGCAGATTGTCCTGTCCGACGACCTTTGCGGTGAACGCTTCGGTCACGGCGGCGACGATGCGCCGTGCCTCGTCGGCGTCGCGGCGGTCGGGCTGTATTCGGGCTGCGGTCATGCGTCCTCTCGAACTGATCTTGGAAAGTCGTGGCACGGAGTACCCGGACCCGAACGGTTGAACACCGTACCGCGACGAAGTGTCAACTTTCCTTGACACCGACGAGATGTCAACCTAACTTGACACGTCATGGAGATGCAGTCGTTGAGCCACTTGAGCGACGGCGCAGGTAGTGCTGACCCGGCAGAGGGCCTGCGCGCGGTGCGCGCACTGCAGCGATTGCAGGAGCGCCTCGAGGCGATCCACGTAACCAACGCCCGCGAGCAGGGCTGGAGCTGGCAGGCCATTGCGGATGCGCTCGAGGTGAGCCGCCAGGCGGTGCACCAGAAATACCACCGGAGGAGCTGACCATGTTCGAGCGCTTCAGCCGCAGTGCCAGGGTCTCGGTCGTGCTGGCGTCCGAAGAGGCTCGCGAGTCGAACTCCGATGAGATCCGGCCGGAACATCTCTTGGTGGGCGTCCTGCAGAGCGCCGGCCGCGACCTCTCGGGTGTCCTGGGCGCGCACGGCCTGACGGCGGTCGTGATCCGGGACCGGCTCGCCGCCGCGGGATCACCCGGCGAGGAGTCCTTCGCTGAGGACGCCGAGACGCTGCGCTCGATCGGGATCGACCTGCGGGCGGTCCGCGACAGTGTCGACGATTCTTTCGGGGCGGGCACATTCGACAACGCCCTGCGCAGGTCCGGCCGACGCAGGCGGCGTCGCAGCCACCTTCCGTTCACCAAACCCGCCAAGAAGGTGGTCGAGTTCGCGCTGCGAGAAACCTTGGCGCACAAGAACAGCTGGATCGGCTGCGAACACCTCATCCTGGGCATCCTGCGCGGAGGCGACACGTTCACGATGAGCGTGATCGCCGAGTACGTCGATGCGGCACGGTTGCGTGACGCCGTCGACGAGTTGCTCCGGCGCGCGGCCTAGCCGATCGATGCCAGGGCCAGCGCGACCGCGACCGACCACACCAGCATCGTCAACCCGGTGTCGCGCAGCACCGGGATGAGATCCCGGCCACACAGGCCCTTGCGGACCGGGCCCGCGGCCCGCACGGCCAGCGGCAGCGCCACCAGACCGACGGCCGCCCACGGGGTGGCGAGCATCAGCACCAGCGTGAGCACGAAGGCCGCGATGAGCAGGCCCTGATACAGCATCCGGGTGCGGGCATCGCCGAGTCTCACGGCGAGCGTGATCTTGCCGGCTTCTGTGTCCGTCGGGATGTCGCGCAGATTGTTGGCGACCAGCACGGCCGACGACAGGCTTCCCGTCGCCACCGCCAGCGCGGCCCCGACCCAGTCGATGCGCAGTGCTTGCGTGTACTGCGTGCCGAGAACCGCGACGAGCCCGAAGAACACGAACACCGCGATCTCGCCAAGCCCGAGATAGCCGTAGGGTTTCGAGCCGCCGGTGTAGAGCCACGCGCCTGCGACGCACACCACCCCGACCGCGATCAGCCACGGTGCGCTGAACCAGGCGAGGACCACTCCGGTGACCGCCGCGACCCCGAGGCTGACGACCGCTGCGGTCAGCACGGACCGGGGCGCCGCCAGCTTCGAGCCGACCAACCGCAGCGGCCCTGCCCGCACGTCGTCGGTACCGCGGATGCCGTCGGAGTAGTCGTTTGCATAGTTGACGCCGACGATCATCGACAGGGCGACCACCAGGGCCAGCAGCGCCCGCCACCAGCAGGCGGCGCCCAGCCAGGCAGCCGCGCCGGTGCCCGCGATCACCGGGGCGACGGCGTTCGGCAGCGTCCTGGGCCTGGCGCCCTCGATCCACTGCGCGAGACTGGCCACGTGCGTCATCGTCGCACGCCGGCATCGGACGCCTGGCGCTCATGCCGCCCAGCGGCAAGACTGAGCACATGGAAGAACGGCTCAGCAAGGTAGAAATCCGCAAGGACGCCCTCCAGGAGACGGTTGAGTCGGTGGCCTCGACGGTCGGGGAGGTGGCCTCCATCATCACCACCGCCGTCAAGGACGTCGCCGGCGCGATCGGCGGCCTGGCGACCGACGTGTTCGAGATCCGTGACGGGGCTCGACGGGCCGCGGAGCGCACCGAGGAGGAGTGATCCGTCGCTTGCCGGCGGCGCGCAGCCGGCATGGACAATGGTCCGATGATCGGAGTCATCGGCGGCAGCGGGTTCTATACGTTCTTCGGTCCTGACGCCCGCAGCATCAGTCTGGACACCCCGTATGGTGCACCGAGCGCTCCGATCACCGTCGGCACCGTCGGCCGGCATGAGGTGGCGTTTCTGCCCCGTCACGGCCTCAAGCACGAATTCTCGCCTCACACCGTGCCCTACCGCGCCAACATGTGGGCGCTGCGTGCGCTGGGGGTGCGCCGGATCTTCGGGCCGTGCGCGGTCGGTAGCCTGACCTCCGAACTCGGGACGGGGGCGTTGGTGGTGCCCGATCAGTTGGTCGACCGAACCAGCGGGCGTGCGGATACCTACTTCGACTCGGGCGGCGTCCACGTCGGGTTCGCCGACCCGTACTGCCCGTCCCTGCGCGCCGCGGCGGCGGACCTGCCCGGCGTCGTCGACGGCGGCACGATGGTGGTGATCCAGGGGCCGCGGTTCTCCACCCGCGCGGAGAGCAAGTGGTTCGCGGGACAGGGCTTCACGCTGGTCAACATGACCGGTTACCCGGAGGCGGTACTGGCGCGTGAACTCGAGATGTGCTATGCCGCAATAGCTTTGGTCACCGATGTGGACGCCGGGATCGACGCCGGAACCGCGGTGAGGGCCGTCGACGTGTTCGCCGAGTTCGAGCGCAACCTGGGGCCGTTCAAGAAGCTGGTGCACGAGGCGATCAACAACGTGGCCCAGGAGCGCACCTGCACTCACTGCCTTCCCCATGAGGGTGTCGAGTTGCCGATCGAACTGCCGTGAGGGTGCTGCTGACGGGCGCCGCCGGCTTCATCGGGGCGCGGATCGCCGCGGCGCTGGCCGGGGCCGACCACGAGGTCGTCGCCGTCGACGCGATGCTGGCCGCGGCGCACGGCACGGAGGCCGAGGTGCCCACCGGTGTGCAGTTGGTCGACGTGCGCGACGCCGACGCGCTGTCGCCACTGCTCGACGGTGTCGACGTGGTGTGCCATCAGGCCGCTGTCGTCGGGGCCGGGGTGAACGCCGCTGACGCGCCGTCATACGGCAGCCACAACGACTACGGCACCAGCGTGCTGCTCGCGGAGATGTTCAAGGCGGGCTGCGGGCGCCTCGTGCTGGCCTCGTCGATGGTGGTCTACGGGCAAGGCCGGTTCGAGTGTCCGGCACACGGATTGGTGGACCCTCTGCCGCGCAGGCGGCAGGATCTCGATGCCGGCGCGTTCGAGCATCGGTGCCCGCTCGGCGGCGAGCAGGTGGGGTGGCGGCTGGTCGACGAGGACGCGCCGCTGCGGCCGCGCAGCCTGTACGCCGCAAGCAAAGTCGCCCAGGAGCATTACGCGCTGGCGTGGGCGGAGTCCAGCGGTGGTTCGGTGGTGGCGCTGCGCTATCACAATGTCTACGGACCCAATATGCCGCGGGACACCCCGTACTCCGGGGTTGCGGCGATCTTCCGGTCGCAGCTCGAAGCGGGCGATGCACCAAGGGTCTTCGAGGACGGCGGGCAGATGCGTGACTTCGTGCACGTCGACGACATCGCCGCTGCCAACGTGGCGGCGGTGGGTGCGGCGCTCGACGGCTTCGCCGCCTTCAACGTCTGTTCGGGACGGCCGATCTCGATCCTGGACGTGGCCACCGAGTTGTGCCGGGAGCGTGGCGACCTGTCCCCGGCGGTCACCGGCCAGTACCGCAGTGGCGATGTCCGCCACATCGTCGCGGACCCGGCGCGGGCCGCCGACGTCCTCGGCTTTCGAGCCGTCGTCAACCCGCGGGATGGGTTGCGCGAGTTCGCCCAAGCGCCGCTGCGGGGTTAGGTGCTCGACCGGGTCTGGGCGCTGCAGCGGCGGTTGATCTACTTCCCGACGCGGGGACCGCTCCCGGCCGCGGCCGCGGTGTCACCGAATGGCCGCGATGTGGTGTTGCGCACCGCCGACGGAATCCGTTTAGGCGCTTGGTATTTCCCAAGGCACGGCGACGTAGCCATGCTGGTGTGCAACGGAAACGCAGGGGACCGGTCCATGCGGACCGGTCTGGCGACCGCACTGAATCGGATGGGGTTTTCGGTGCTTTTGTTCGACTACCGCGGCTACGGTGGCAACCAGGGCCGCCCCTCCGAGAACGGTCTGACCGCCGATGCGCAGGCGGCCCAGGCCTGGCTGGTCGCACACCACGACGCGGACCGGATCGTGTACTTCGGCGAATCTCTCGGCGCGGCAGTGGCAGTCGGTCTGGCGGTGCAGCGGCCACCGGCGGCACTGGTGCTGCGGTCGCCGTTCACGTCGCTGGCCGATGTCGGCGCGGTGCACTACCCGTGGCTGCCCGTCGGCCGACTTCTGCTCGATCGCTATCCGTCGATCGATCGCATCGCGTCGGTAGAGGCGCCGGTCCTCGTGATCGCCGGCGATCGCGACGACATCGTGCCCCCCGCCCTGAGCGAGCGACTCTACGAGGCGGCGCCCCGGCCCAGGCGGTTCGTCCTGGTGCCGGGGGCGGGCCACAACGACGCCGAGCTCGTCGACGGCCACCGGATGCTCACCGCCATGGCGGGGTTCCTGTCGGAGACCGGTGTCACTTGGTGATACTGGTGACGTGACGCCCGCCCTCTGTGAGCAGTTCGGTATCGATTTCCCGCTCTTCGCATTCAGCCACTGCCGCGACGTCGTCGCCGCCGTGACCAATGCGGGCGGGTTCGGTGTGCTGGGCGCCACCGCGTACACGCCTTCGCAGCTGGACCAGGAACTCGCGTGGATAGACGATCACGTCAGCGGCAGGTCGTACGGCGTCGACTTGATCGTGCCCGCCACGTTCGAGGGCAAGGGTGAGAAGCTCACCCCGGCAGATCTGGCCGCGCGGATCCCGGAGAACTACCGCGGTTTCGTCACCGAGCTGCTGGCCGCCCACGACATCGCGCCGGATCCGGCCGCGCGCGTCGGCGGATCGTGGCTGTCCGGGAACACCGGCGGCGAACTGCTCGACGTCGCGCTGAGCCATCCGGTCAAGCTCATCGCCAATGCCTTGGGGGTTCCGCCGGACTACATGATCGAGGCGGGTAAGGAACGCGGCATCCCGGTGGCCGCCCTGGTCGGCGCCAAGGAGCACGCGGTCAAACAGGTCGGCGCGGGGGTTGATCTGATCGTCGCCCAGGGCACCGAGGCCGGTGGCCACTGCGGCGAGGTGACCACGATGGTGTTGATCCCCGAGGTGATCCAGGCCATCGATGGCGCGGTTCCGGTCCTCGCCGCCGGTGGAATCGTGACGGGCAGGCAGATGGCGGCGGCGGTCGCGATGGGCGCCGACGGTGCGTGGACGGGTTCGGTGTGGCTGACCACCGAGGAGGCCGAAACGGCACCGCACACCGTGCGGAAGTTCCTCGCCGCGACCTCGCGTGACACCATCCGGTCCGCCGGGCGGACCGGGAAGCCCGCGCGGCAACTGGTGTCCGAGTGGACGGATGCCTGGGCGCCGCACGAGGGCGGCCGGAAGCCGTTGCCGCTGCCGTTGCAGTCGATGCTCGCCGAGCCGGTCATCCGGCGCGTGGACCTGCTTGCATCGCAGGGTCATCCAGGTGCGCAGGCGCTGGCCACGTACTTCGTCGGGCAGGGGGTCGGCCTGATGAACAAGGTCAAGCCCGCCCGCGAGGTGGTGCGGGAGTTTATCGAGGACTACCTGGCCGCGACCGAGCGATTGAGCAACTCGCTGCCCGATTAGCCGGCCAGTCGTGTGCTCACCGGCCACTCGGCGCATCAGTCGGCGTAGGTGATCCGCACCGAGACCGGGTCGCTCTCCATCGCGCGCATCGTCAGCGCCGTCGCGGACCGGCGGAGCCTGCTGGAGCCGCCGAAACTGCGGGCGCGCGCCCGCACGTCGTCGTCGGGCTCGAAAGTGGCTGTGCCGGTGCGCCATTGATTACCGACGCGCACCCGCACCCGGGGGTCGGCGGCGATGTTGTGGGCCCACCCCGCGCGGCGTCCGTGCTGCGAGATCACCCACACGCCGTTCTCGTCGGCGCGGCCAGCCAGCGGCACTGTCCGTGCCTCACCCGATTTGCGGCCGGTGGTTTCAAGATCAACCACCAGAGATGCGCGAACACCGATCTTGTCGAGTGCCGCGACCACCGGGTTCATCACGACGCGACCCATCTGCCGCTCGAACTCGAACTTGCGCAGCGCCCTGCGGGAACTCGTCGTCGCCATGGTTAACGACGTTAGTAGAACGTTCTCTCAATTACAAGACGCCGAAACAATATTCCAGGTCGTTGAGACCGCGAGTTGACGACCCTGGGTTAGGTCTCGCGAATCAGTCGTCGACGGCCAGCGGCAGCCGGACCTCGAACCGAGCGCCGTTGGCCAGGTTGTGCGCCGATAGCGTGCCGCGATGGGCCTGCACCAGGCCCGCAGCGATCGCCAGGCCCAGGCCCGAACCGCTGGGCAGCGACGAGTCCGCCCGCGGCACCCGGTCATTGGAGCCGCGGTAGGCGACGTCGAACACCCGGGGCAGGTCGGCCTCGTCGATGCCGACCCCGGTGTCGTCGACGCGCGCCCATGCGCCGTTCTCGTCCGACCCCAGCGCCAATTCGACCCTGCCGCCCTCGGGCGTGTGCGCTATCGCATTGGCGACCAGGTTCGACAGCACCCGAACCAGCGCGCGGTCACTGCCGACCACCCGCACCGGTGTCTCGGGCAGTTCCGCCATCAACTGGACGCCCGCCCGCTCGGCGGCGATCCGATGCGCCGCCAGCACATCGTCGATTACCTCGTCGAGCGCCACGTTGTCGAACAGGGGCTGCACCGCGCCGGCATTGATCTTCGACATCTCGAACAAGTCGTCGACCATCTCCGACAGCCGAACCGATTCCTGCTCAATGTGTTTGGCATGCACCCGGACTTCCTCGTCGGGAACCACGCCGTCGGCGATCGCCTCGGACACCGCGCGGATCCCGGCCAGCGGCGTGCGCAGGTCGTGGCTGACAAAAGCGACCAGCCGGCGTCTCGACTGCTCGGCCGACCGCTCCGAATCCCGGATCTCCTGCTCCCACACCGTGCGGCGGGCCTGATAGCGGGCCAGCATCACCGCGGCCGGGATCGTCACGATGGACACGATCACCAACACGACCACCGTCCGCTCGAACGTCTCGGTGATCATGAAGCCGCTGGCACCCAGCACGCCCGTGAACGTCGCCAACACCGGAATGAGCACCAGGGCCACCATGCTGACGGCCAGCGACCACGACCGCGCCAGGCGGATGATGATCGCCCCCGCCAGAACTACCGGCACGGAGCAGGACAGCGCCCAGCCGACGATCTCCCAGAAGTCATTCGCGGGCATGCCCGCTCCACAAGTACCCACGGCCCCACACGGTCTGCACCCGGTGGTGCTCGCCGAGCTTGGACCGCAGCCTCTTGACGTGCACCGTCACCGTCGATAGATCGCCAAAGTCCCAGCGCCACACCAGTTTCAGCAGTTCTTCCCGGGAGAAGACGGTGTCGGCATGGGTGAGGAAGAAGAGCAGCAGGTCGAACTCCCGGTTGGTCAGGCTGACCGGCTGGTCCTTGATCGTCACCGAACGCGACGCGGTGGACACGGTCAGCTCGCCGACATGAATGTCCAACGAGAGAATGCCCGCCGACGACGGGGCACGCCTCAGCACCGACCGTACCCGTAGCGCAAGCTCACGCGGGCTGAACGGCTTGGTCAGGTAGTCGTCGGCGCCGGCCTCCAGCCCGGCGATGCGGTCCTCCTCCTCGCCGAGCGCGGTCAGCAGAATCACAGGCACCGTGTAGTCGCCGCGCTGACGCAGGCTGCGGCACAGCGAGAGCCCATCCGGGCCGGGCATCATCACGTCGAGAACCGCGACATCGATCGGCTGCGAACCCAGCAGTCGCAGCGCCTCGGTGCCGTCGTGGGCGATCGCCACCTCGAGGCCGTCACGCTCGAGGTAACGGCGCACGACGTCGCGTACGACGGCGTCGTCGTCGGCGATCAGCACCCGGGTCACACCTCCGAGATTAGCTTGGCAGCTTTGCTACCAGCGCTGACGTCATCGATTCGTCACGGTTGACCGTGGTGGACCGCGGCCGGCTCACCTAACGTCGACAAATATGCCCGACTGTCCCGTCACGGTGGTGCTGCCTTGCCTGAACGAGGCGGCATCGCTGCCGGGCGTGCTGGCCGCCATGCCAGAGGGCTATCAACCGCTGGTCGTGGACAACAACAGCACCGACGGCACTGCGGACGTGGCGCGGCGACACGGCGCCCGGGTCGTCGCCGAATCGCGGCCAGGCTACGGATCGGCGGTTCATGCCGGCGTCGAGGCGGCGACCACGCCGATCGTCGCGGTGATCGACGCCGACGGTTCGCTGGACCCCCACGACATTCCACGGTTGGTCGACGAACTCGGCCGTGGTGCGGACCTGGCGGTCGGCCGCCGGCGGCCGGTTCCGGGCCTGCGCTGGCCCTGGCATGCGCGACTGGGCACCGCAGCGGTCTGTTGGCGGTTGCGCACCCGTCACGGCCTGCCGGTGCACGACATCGCTCCGATGCGGGTGGCGAACCGTGAGGCATTGCTCCGGCTGGGAGTAGCAGACCGAAGGTCGGGGTATCCGCTCGAACTGCTGGTCCGGGCGGGTGCTGCGGGCTGGCGCGTGGTCGAACACGACGTCGGATACGGGCCCCGCACCGGAGGCAGGTCCAAGGTGAGCGGTTCCCTGCGCGGCAGCGTGGTGGCGGCCCTGGACTTCTGGCGGGTGATCTCGTGATACCGGTCACGGTGCTGGTGGTGGCCAAGGCGCCGGTGCCGGGGCTGGCGAAGACGCGGCTGGCGGTAACGGTGGGTGAGCAGGCCGCCGCCGACATCGCCGCAGCCGCGCTGCTGGACACCCTGGACGCTGTCGCGGCCGCCCCGGTTCAGGCGCGAGTGGTGGCGCTCACCGGCGATCTCGACGGTGCGAGCTGCTCCGGTGAAATTCGGTCGCGGCTCGCCGATTTCACCGTGGTGGCGCAGCGCGGCGACGGCTTCGCCGAGCGACTGGCCAATGCGCACGAGGACGCGTCACGAGTCGCGCACGGGCTTCCGGTTCTTCAGATCGGCATGGACACCCCGCAAGTGACCGACGCGCTGCTGGCGGAATGCGCGCGCACCCTTGTTGATTCGGAGGCGGTGCTGGGGATGGCCCGCGACGGCGGCTGGTGGGTCCTCGGTGTGCAGGACGCGACCCGCGCGGGCTGCCTGCGCACCGTGCCGATGTCGCAGTCCGACACCGGTGAGTTGACGCTGTCCGCGTTGCTCAGCACAGGCATGAAGGTGGACCTGGTTCTCGAATTGGTCGATGTCGACACCGTCGACGACGTCGACGACGTACGTCGGGCCTGTCCGCCCGGCGGCCGGTTCGCACGTGTCACATGGAAGGCAGGGGTCTAGATATTGTTGGGCAACCTTTACGAACGCGCCCTCGACGGTGAACGATGTTGGATCCGCGAGGACGACGGCGCCGTGCGCAGGTTGCCCGTGCGCCGATGGCTTGGCGGCAGGCATGCCGACGAAGCCTTCGATCAGGCGGTGGTGAAGCTGTGCGAGGGCCCGACAATCGATCTCGGCTGCGGTCCCGGGCGCCTGGTCGTCGATCTGATCCGCCGCGGTATCCCTGCGCTCGGTGTCGACCAGTCGGCGACGGCGGTGGCCATGGCTCGACGCAGCGGTGCGCCTGCCTTGCGCCGCGACGTCTTCGGCGCGCTTCCCGCCGCGGGTCGCTGGCAGACCGCCCTGCTGGCCGACGGCAATGTCGGACTCGGCGGGGATCCGTGGCGAGTGCTGCGGCGGGCTGCCGATTTGTTGCGGCCGGGCGGCCGCTGCGTTGTCGAGTTCGATCCCTTCATCGAGGGAGTGCGCACCGCCTGGGTCCGCCTGGAGTCATCGAGAACCATTGGCCCGTGGTTTCAGTGGGCATCGGTGGGCCTCGACTGCGCGGCGAGCCTGGCCGAGGAGGTGGGATTGAGCCTGACCGCCATCTACCCCGCAGGCGCGCGGGCGGTGGCTACCCTGAGCGCTCCTTAGCACGGCGGGAAAGTGTCAGCCGCACCGCGTAAACCACTGCGCTGGTTGCGAACATAGCCGCCGTGAGCAGCAGCCACCTGCCCAGGAACGGGTCTTGCGTGAGGCCCGTTGCGGCAACGAAGGTGGCTGCGCCCTGCTTGATGATGCCGGGCAGGAACAACAGGAACGTCAATCCCGCTCCGAGTGCGGGAATCCGGATGTAGTTCAGCACCGGAACGTCGACGTCGCTGCGGTCATGTCGCCGACCCCGTTGTGCGGCAAGATGTATGCGGTCGACCAGCGCGTAGATCGGGAACAGAACCAGGTCGTGCGCGATGATCGCCGCCGCGAACCACACGATGATCGACTGCCACCACGTCCGCGGATTCCACAGCGGGGCGAGTCCGATGGTGGCGACCACGTAGCCGAACAGCGCGAAGCCGGCCACCAGTGTCAGCAGATGCAGAGGATGTGATCCATAGACTGCGCGAAATCGGCTCAACATGTGATCACACCATCCTGAAGTCAATAGCGGCAACCCATTTGGTGTTGTGCACACCGGGCAGCGCGGGAACGATGATGCGCGCCGGGTAGCCGTGGTCGGGGGAGAGGTCGGCGCCGTTGACGCGCAGCGCCAGCAGCGAGTCCTCGTCCATCACCTGATTGCCCTGCAACGTCGCCCGGTTGAAGGCGCCGAAGCGCTCCACCGATGCCACGAAGGCCGACCGCGGCTCGGGCACGCCGGCCAGCCGGGCCAGATCCCGTAGCCGGACGCCGGTCCAGGCTTCGGTGGTGGACCAACCTTCCACACATGCGATCGGCAACAGGGCGGTGTGCTGCGGCATCGCGGTGAGCGCGGACCGGTCCAGCACCACCGGTTCCGGCCCGCCCTTGAGGGTGAGCCGCCACTTGTCGCCCGTCACGTCCGGTGATATCCGCGCGGCGAACGCCGTCCTGTTGACCTGGAAGTCGTTGGGACCGCTGCCGCGGATGCGCCCGCGGGGCAGCAGCAGCGCGGCCTGGCGGGTGATCCCGCCGATGGTTTGGCCGGCGGTCAGGACGGCGACGAACAGCGCGCCACCACCGACGAGCGCGAGCGCCCCGCGCCGGCTCATGGTCGCCGGCGCGGGATCGGCGGCGACGAGCCCGTCGGGTTCGAACGGCTCCGGGCGGGTGTCGGCCCGGTCGGTGCGCAGGACGTCACGCAGCGACATCGACCGCAGCCCGGCCCACATGCGCGGAATCTTGATCGCGATGTGGATCAGGAAGCCCGCGATGAAGACCCAGGCGCCGTAGTAGTGCGCGGTGTAGAAGCTGAACCCGAAGATGTAGTCGTACTGGATGTTCAGTACCCCGGTGATGATCTCGAAGAGAATTCCGCCGACCAGCATCAACAGCGAAAGGCGTTCCAGCACTTGTGCTATGGACCGCGCCGGCGGCCAGGAGAACAACCGTGGAATCACCGACCAGAGCTTGGCGAGCACGACGGGGATCACGATGAGGCCGAGTCCGACGTGCAGGCCCTGGGTGAGCCGGTACAGCCACGACGGTTCGGTGGGCCAGTCGAAGGTGGGCAGCTTCAACCAGCCGACGTCACCCGGTATGGCCTGATGGAACTGCGGGCCGTAGGCGATGTAGGACAACAGCCCGGTGATGATGACGATCGGCAGGGTAACCAGCAGTAGCGAGCCGAACATCGATGTCAGCCAGAGTCCCCGCAGCGGACTGCGCCACCGCTGCCGTCGGACGCCGGGCGGAGCGAATCGGTCGAGGGTCCGCCAGAAACGCACGGGGAAGCCGTAACCGCCGGTGTCGGTCGGCTCGGGTTTGTCGGGACTGTCGGCGTCAGCCATGACTCAAGGCTCCACAATTCGGGCGGCACATGGAGACGTAGTGCCTGATTTATCGGTTCGCGTTACCAATTGGTCAGAATCAGATGGTTGAGAAGTAGCGCACCGATGACGTTGAGGGCCAGCCACCACCGTTGAGATCGTGCCGGCAAGAAGGCTCCGGCCGCGGTCAGCCACACGGTGAACGGCAGCCAGATGCGCTCGGTTTCGGCCTTGCTCAGCATCGAGAGGTCGGCGAACAGGATCGCCAGCAGTGCGGCCAGCACCACGTGATTCAGGCCGGCGCGCCGCCTGATCGCCGCGATGTCGAAGACACGGCCGATGCCGGCGACGCTGCCCAGCCCGATGGCGCACACGACCGAAGCGAGGTTCGCCCACGACCAGTATTGAAAGGGTCGGTCATCGGCGATGCCCTGCCAATAGCGTCCCTGCACCAACGTGTAGCCGTCGAACCACCAGAAGCCCGCGACCGCGAACACCGCGACCACGGCGAGCGCGGTGACGACGGCGGGGACCAGAGCCGAGACCGCCGCCCTCCAGTTCATCGCGGACAGCAGCACCGCCACCGCGGGCACGGCCATCAACGCCAGGCCGTAGTTGAGGTAGATCCCCCATCCCAGCAGCAGGCCGGCACCGGCAGCCGCCAGCACCGGCAGGCGCACCGCGCGGCGGACAGCCAGCACCAGCAGCGCGATGCCCCACGCCGCGACACCGGCGTAATAGCCGTCGGCCGAGACGGCGATCCAGATGGCCGTCGGCGCGACCGCGACGAATGGCGCCGCCAGCCGGGCGGTGTTCTCGTCGGCGAGGGTACGCGCCGCGACGACGATGGCGGCCGCCGCGCTGGACCCGACGAGCAGGCACAACACTGCGGCCCATGCGCCGCCGCCGAGGCCGATGCGGTCGAGCCAGACGAACGTCAGCAGCGCGCCGGGCGGATGGCCCGACACGTGGGTGATCCACGAATCCGGTTGAAAATCGGGGATTCTGCGGGCGAACGTGCGGACCGCCTCGGGGATGTCGGAGACGGTCGGGACTTGGCGGAGGTATTCGTGGCGGGCGGTCAGCCTGCCGGCAAACCCGCGTTGCCAGCCGTCGATCATGGCCAGCGAGAAGGCCCACGCGCAGGCCGTTGCCCATGTCACCCATGGCAGCACACGCCACGGCAGCCGCCCGGCGACCGCCTGACCCCACATCACGGCCGCGGCCCCGATGACGATCGCCGGGACGGTGCCCCAGCCGACGTGGGCGTTCCACCAGCCGAAGATCGGGGCGGTGTCGGCGAAGCTGTAGAAGCGCTGGGCGTTGGCTCTGATCAGCGGTGTGACGGTGGTGAGGTGCAGATGAGGTATGGCGAACGCCGCGACCACCAGCACCATGCCGATGGCGACCGCCACCCCCTCCCTGCGAGCCTTCCGCACGACCGCCAGCCTATTGGCCGTCGCTGAGTACCGGCCTGACCATTCCATGACGCCTCCCGTTCTTTCGCGAGCGTGCGTGTCTGCGGCTGACACGCCGCGAAAAAACCCGAGAATCCGCACGCTGGTGGCAATAAAAGCGTTCGTCGAGCGGCGGCCGCACCGGTAGGGTGCCTCGCGATGACCATCGACGACGCGCCGCTGTTCGGCAGCATCGCGCTGGCCGAGCGGATCGAACGGGTGGAAGCGCAATTCATCACGGCCGGGGCCGCGGCCGCCGGCGCGCGCACCGGCAAGACGACCTTCGTCATTCCGGTGGCAGGAGGCGCGGCGTGTTTCGCCGACGAGGGCTCGCCGCTGAACAAGGTGGTGGGACTCGGATTTCACGGCGTGCCCGATGCGGACGCGCTGGCAGAGATCGAGCAAGCGTTCGCCGCCGCGCGCGCACCCGCGACCCAGGTCGAGCTGGCCAACCTGGCCGACCCGGCCATCGGTGCGCTCCTGACCGGCCGCGGCTATCGGCTGGAGGCCTTCCAGAACGTGCTGGGACGGGCGCTGGGCGGCGAGGTGTCGCCGGTGGCCCCACCCGGCGTTGAGGTCCGGTCGGCCGGTGACGAACTCGAGGCCTGGCTGGATGCGGTGGTCTCGGGGTTCGCCCACCCCGACACCGATGGGGCGCCGACCCACCAGGATTTCCCGCGCGAAATCGTCGAAAAAGCCGAACGCGATGCCGAACAAGCCGGCGCCACACCGTATCTCGCGTACTACGACGGCGTCGTCGCCGGGGGCGGCAGCCTGCGGATCTCCGATGGCGTCGCGCAGTTGACCGGCGCGGCCACCGTGCCGGTTTGCCGCCGCCGTGGTGTGCAGACCGCGCTACTGGCGGCACGGCTCGCCGACGCCACCCGCGCCGGGTGCGATATCGCCGTCGTCACCACCGCCCCCGGCTCGAAATCGCAGCAGAACGTGCAGCGCCGTGGCTTTCACCTGCTCTATACCCGCGCGGTGCTGGTCAAGCCGACGCATGCTAACGGACTGATCGGTCCATAACCGCGTATCCTGGCGTCATGCCCCGTCCCCGCAAGTTCCACGAGACCGATGTCATCGCCGCGGCGCGCGATGAGTTCTGGTCGCGGGGGTACACGGCGACGTCGGTGGACGACCTGACCGCCGCCACCGGTCTCGGCAAGGGCAGTCTCTACGGGGCGTTCGGGGACAAGCACGCGCTCTTCCTCCGTGCGCTCGACGACTACATCGACTCCTCTCTCGACGATGTCCGCGCCCAGCTGCGCGATCCGAAGCACAGCGCATACGACCGGCTGCTGCGCCACATCCGCGCACAAGTCAAGGCCATCGTCGCGGACACATCGCACCGTGGCTGCATGATGGCCAAGAGCGCCGCCGAACTCGGCGGCACCGACGCCGCCGTCGAAAAGACGGTCGAACGCGCCTATGCACGGTGGACCGCGGACCTCGCCGAGTGCGTCGAGGAAGCCCAGCGCGACGGGGCGGTCGACGCGTCGCAGAGCTCCCAGGCGTTGGCCACGACGCTGCTGGCCTTCATGCGCGGCCAGGAGGCGCTGCACAAGGCCGGTGTGAAGCCCGCGCAGCTGAAGACCGCGGCCGAGGAGATGATCGCCCTCATTCCCCGAGGCTGACCCGGCGCAGAAGTCATGACCAGCACAAGCGCTCCGCCCCTGCCCACATCTGCGCGGAATATAACCGGTGCCTCGAATGTCATAGTTTTTGACTGATTAGTCCAGAACTTATGAAAGGCATGGACATGGCTCTTCTCGAAGGCAAGACGGCAGTGATCACGGGAGGCTCGACCGGCATCGGTTTCGCCACCGCAAAGCGATTCATCGACGAAGGCGCCTACGTCTTCATCACCGGCCGCAGGCAGGCCGAACTCGACTTGGCGGTCAAGGAACTCGGCGACAATGCCATCGGCGTCCGCAGCGACGTGAGCAAGGCCGAGGATGTCGATCGGCTGTACGCCGCGGTGGCCGACAGCGGCCGCAGCATCGACATCGTATTCGCCAATGCCGCGATCCTCGACGTCGCGCGGGTCGGCGAAATCACCGAGGAACAGCTCGACCGCCAGCTCGGCGTCGACTTCAAAGGTGTGGTGTTCACCGTTCAGAAGGCACTGCCGTTGCTCAACGACGGCGGGTCGATCATCCTCAACGCATCGAATGTCGCCGCTCGCGGCTCGGACGGCATCGGGGTATATGCGGCGATCAAGGCCGCCGTGCGCTCGTTCGCCCGGACATGGGCAAGTGAGTTGCGACTCCGCAACATTCGCGTCAACGCTGTGAGCCCCGGGGCGACCGAAACGCCCGGCATCGAAACGCTTGCCGGCCTGATGTTTCCCGGCCCGGACGCCAAGCGGAAGTTCGACGACTACCAGCACAGCGTCGTGCCGATGGGACGGCTCGGCAACGCCGACGAGGTCGCCAACGCGGTGTTGTTCCTGGCCTCGGATATGAGCAGCTACACCACTGGCGCCGACATCCCCGTCGACGGTGGCATCAACCAGATCTGAATCCGGCACTTGAACCGCTGCGACCCGCCGACGGGCGCAGCGGTTCGACTGCGGTTGGTTTCCCTCGGTTCGCCGCCTGTGGTTCACCGGTCGGCGCGAGTCCGCGAGATCGGTCCGTCTCGAGCCCTCACCTGCCCCGTCGGAAGCCGCCGGTCAGCCGGTTGACCTCGTCGGGACCGATCGGTGCCAGGTACTCGCCGAGCAACTCGCGCCGCCACCACACGCGATGCGACAGGAGCTCGCGTCTAGTGCTGAAGCGGTAGCGGTACAGAGTTGCCCGGATGTATGCCGGTGGACGGGCAGCGAAGGGATTGTTCCCCAGTAGCCGCATGATCGCGGGCTCGTTGGTCAGCATGCCCCGACACAAGGGGCCCAGCCACGACTGAGCGTAGGACGGCGAAATCGCAGCGAACCACATCAGCCAGTCGAGCCGAAGGTGGTACGGACTCCATTGGCGCGGCCGCCGTCGAACGTCGCCGGGCTTGCCCTTGAAGTCGTACTCGATCCACATCGTCTCATCGGACAGGCTGGCATCGGCGGTGCCTTCGAAGATCACCTCATCCCTACTGCGGCCGACGGTGCCGAACGCGCCGTAGGCATTGACCAGATGCAGCGGTTCGAAGGTGCTGTTCATGCGCTGTTTGCGGGACACGAGGTTGCGCGCCGGCCGCCAGCTGAGCACAACCACCACCACAGTGAAGACCATGACTATCGCGATGAACCAGAGTGGCTGTGTGACAGGCGAATTGGCCGGAGTCTCGATGCCGAACGCTGATGCCCATGTCGACGTATCGATCACGCTCGCAGCCAGAACGATCGTCAACCAGTTGAGCCACGCGAAGTTCCCCGAAAGGACGAGCCACACCTGTGTCACCACGATGATGGCCGCAGCGAAGCCGGCGACCGGCTGCGGAGCGAACAAACCGAACGGAACCACGAGCTGTGCCAGATGATTGCCGGCAACTTCGATGCGGTGAAATGGGCGCGGCAACTGATGGAAGAACCAGCTGAGCGGGCCCGGCATGGGTTGCGTCTCGTGGTGATAGATCAGGCAGGTGAAGTCCCGCCAGCACCGGTCGCCCCGCAGCTTGATCAGCCCGGCGCCGAACTCCACCCTGAACAGAAGCCATCGCGTCATCCACATCACCAAAGCGGGTGGAGCGGTCTCGTCGTTGCCGAGAAACACCATCAACAATCCGGTCTCGAGCAGTAGGGATTCCCAGCCGAACGCGTACCAGATCTGCCCGACGTTGACGATCGACAGGTACAACGCCCACAGCGCGAGCCACAGCAGCATTGCCAGCCACACCGGCACCGCGTCGGCCAGGCCTGCCACCACAGCCGCCGAAACTGCCACGCCGGTCCAGCTGACGCCCGCGAAGAAGCGGTCCGAGTAGTGGAGGTGAAAGACGCTCGGTGCGTTCCGAAACGAACTGCGAGCCACAAACTCCGGCACGGGCAGCAGCCCGCGACTGCCCAACAGGCCGCGGAACTGGCGGGCCGCGCAGACGAAGGCGACGACGTACACTGCAGCGACGCCTCGTTCCAGAATCTCCCTGCCCCACCACCATTCCGGGGCGACGAGCCAGTCCATCGCTGGATCCTTCCGGATCGCTCAGCCGCTGTGCATCACGGAGGAGTGACGCCGCGGGCAGATTCCGGGCTTCCCATGGCACCGGTGCCACTGTGGATGGCGTAGCGGCCGAGCAATGCGCCCAAACCGATCATGCCCACCGCCAGTCCCAGGTGTAACCAGTTGTCGGCGGTATTGACCGGCACGAAATTCGCCGTGCTCGAATGGTCGATCGCCAGGCCGTAGAGCCACAGCACGAGGTAGATGACTCCGCCACCGATGAGGTATGCCTTGGCCGCAGCGAAGGTCCGCGCGAACGCAATGCCGGCGACACCGAACAGAAGGTGCAGCACCGAAACCGCGAAGATGCCGAGGAGCATGCTGCCGGAATGATGGCCGGCCCAGGTCAGCTCATGCAAGCCGGTGGTCAACCCGGGAACGAAGCCGGCGATACCCACGATGACGAACACCACCCCGACCATCAATGCGGCCAATTGAACCGGTGGCCGTCCACGAGCGCCGGTGGATTCGTGAGTCGTCATGCCAGGAACTCTCTTCGGTGATTGTCGAACGCGGTCACGTCGAGCCACGTACCCCCGCAGTCCGTGATCAAACGATGTCCGCCGCGAAGGTCTTCGCGGTGCAAACGGTTACCGAGGCCCCCACGATGCATCACACCCGGTCAGACGCCGCAGTGCGCGGTGCATAACGCAGTACCGCTGCGATGCCGTCGCGCGGTTGGGTAGCGTCATCTGCTCTTACCAGCGCAGCATCGATGGCGACCGCTGCCAGCGGCAAGGCTTCGTCGGCTCGCACAATATGGGCCGACGTGCTGCCGAGCTCTGACAGCACATTGGCATTGGGCCCGATGTGCGTGCGGCTGTCGCCGAGCACCACCGTGGAGTCGCCGAGGTCACCGATGATCAACGTCTCGACCGCGCCCTCGCGGAGCGCCGCGCACACACCCGGCAGTCCTTCGGTCGCCAGCCCGGATTCGCGTCCGGTCTCCGCTCGGAAAATTCGCACCGCCTCGTCGACGACCTGGTGTCGGAGCCGTGCGAGATGGTCGGTGATCTCGGCCTGCAATGCCTCATGGTCGACGCTGTGACGCGCTCCCGCGTGGACTTCGACGACGAGATCGGCGACCCGTCTCGGCAGCATCTCGGTGAAGTGGGAACAGGAGGCGATCTCACCGACGACGAACAGTGCCACCGGAGCGGTGTCATCGATCGCCGAGGTGACCTCGGCCGCTGCAGCACGCAGATTCTTCCGCCCGGCTTCCTCGGCGCGCCGCTGGGGATCGCCGTAGCCGGGCGTCTCCGCGCCCGACGCCTTGTGCACCGGATATCCGCCACCGTCCACCGCAGTAGTGCGGTCGTGCCCGCCGCGATGCACCGTGATGTCGGCACCGGCGTGATCGACAACGGCCGTGACGTATGTATCGTCGGCCACCCCGTCGGCGACCATGGGAATCAAGTAAGGCAGGTCGGACACCCGGATCTCCGACATTTCGGGGGAACGAGCCAGCCGGCCCGACAGCAGCACTCCACGCCCTGCGATCACGCCGCGGCCGCTTCGGCCCACCGCCGGCGCTCGCTCGAGTGCAGCGCGTTGCACCGCAGAGGTCAGGTCCGCATCGGCGCCCTGACGCTCGAGCTCGGAGGCGATGTCCTTCCACCGCACTTGCAGCTGTGCAGCGGCGTCCTCGGTGTCGTGCGAATCGTCGAAGTACACGGACGCAAACGGGCCGTCCGCGTCTGCGAGCGGTCGAAATCGCTCGGGTTGCATACATACTCCTTTCGTTCCGTCCTGCACGTCGGATGCCCGCAGCCGACCGAGTCAAACCGCGACGTCGATGCGCGGAAGGGGTCGGTAGACAGACTTCATCGCCTGATCGTCACCTCGGATCTGGGGAGCTTTATCACGGGTGCCGACATGTTTGCACCGATCTGCCGTAGAAGTGCAGCGGTGCGCACGGGGTCGTCCGCGGTGTCATCTTCGGAAAGCTCCGCAACGGCACAGATTTGGGAAAACACCGGGGTGCGGGCGGTCATGCTGTTGTGCCCGACGACCACCACGACCGGTGTCGGCGCCGCCCATCGCGCCACTACCACAGGTAGCTTGCCCGCCAAAGTCAGGTCGTCGAGGCGTCCCTCGCCGGTGATCACGAGGTCGGCGCCGTGCGCGCGTCCGTCGAAGTCGAGCAGATCGAGAAAGTAGTCGCCTCCGGAGACGATACGTCCGCCGACCATGAGCGCCGCAAATCCGATCCCTCCTGCCGAGCCGGCGCCGGGCGTCACAGCCCACCGCCCAGCGTCCGGCCAGCCCGTCCTCTTGATGCCCGAAACAAGCTGTCTGAGGCCTGTTTCCAGATGCTCGACGTTGGCGGCCGAGGCACCCTTCTGGGGCGCGAACACCATGGTGGCGCCGTCGGGACCGAGGAGGGACTGGCGACGTCGCCGGCGACCACGAGTTCAACACCTCGGAGATCGACGGCATCGTCGGCGCTCACCGACTGGATGTGATGAAGGACGGCGGCCGATGGTTCGACCTGTCCTCCGTCGGCGTCGGCAAAGGTGAGGACTCGCACGTCTACCTTCCCTTTGTCGAATGACTACGAGCGCGGCGTCGAGCCGACGAGCGCCGACGGTGCGGCCGGTGATGCACCGAAGGCCGGCGGTGAGTCGCCGTCCGCCTCGGTCGTCTTCTCGGTGGGCTCGTCGAGCGGCGGCACTTCATCACCGGCGAAGACTTTTCGCGCCCGGTCGACGTCGAGTTCCCCGTTCCACCTGGCGACAAAGAGGGTGGCCACTGAGTTGCCGATGAAGTTGACCAGCGCTCGACATTCGGACATGAACTTGTCGATGCCGAACACCAGCATGATGCCGATCGCCGGGATGTGCCCGATCGTGCTCAACGTCGCGGTAAGCGCGATGAAGCCGCCGCCCGCGACGCCCGCGGCACCTTTGGACGTCAGGAGCATCACCGCGAGCAGGCCGATCTGCTGACTGACCGACAGCGGCGTGTTGGTGGCCTGCGCGATGTACAGCGCCGCGAGGGACAGATAGATCGCGGCACCGTCGAGATTGAAGCTGTAGCCGGTCGGAACCACGAGGCCGACGGTCGGCTTGTTGACGCCGGCGTATTCGAGCTTGCGCATCAGTCCGGGCAGTGCAGGCTCAGCGGTTGAGGTGCCGAGGATCAGCAGCAGTTCCTCACGCAGGTAGCGAAGCATGTGGAAGATGTTGAGCCGCAGGTAGGCCATCACCGAGCCGAGCACCACGAACACGAAGAGGGCGGAGGTGACGTAGAACAGCAGGATGAGGCTGCCGAGGCTGGTCAACGTGGACACGCCATACTTGCCGATCGCGTATGCCATCGCGCCGAACGCACCCAGCGGTGCAAGCTTCATGATGTAGGACAGCACCTTGAAGACGATCTTGGTCAGCCGGTTGACGGCGTCGAGTACGGGGCCGCCGATCTGACCGACGGCGTTGAGTGCGACACCGAAAATTACTGCCAGGAAGATGATCTGGAGGATGTCACCCTCGACGAAGGGACCGAACACACTATCGGGCACGATATGGGTGACGAACTCCCACCAGTGCTGCGTCTCGCCCGTGCTGATCAGCTTCTGCGCGGACTCGCTGGCCTCGATCTTGCCCGGGTCGGCGTTGACACCGTCACCGAGCCGGAACAGATTGATGGCGACCAGACCGGCGATCATCGCCAGGATGGTGCCGACCTGAAAGTAGGTCAGCGCCTTGATCCCGGTCAGCCCGACCTTTTTCAGATCGGCGACGCTGGCGATGCCCCCGACGATCGTGAGGAACACGATCGGACCGATCAGCATCTTCATCGCGGTGACGAACGTGGTGCCGATGGGCTCCATCGCCTGACCGGCGGTCGGGGCGACCCAACCCACCAGGACGCCGATCACGATGGCGAATAGCACCCAGAAGTACAGTTGCCGATACCAACGTTTCTTTGGGGTCTGTGTTGTCATGACGTAACCTCTTGTGTCCGTTGCGGTGTGGGTCAGGCGGGCGTCAGGGCCGGGGTCAATGCGGCGATCACCGCGTCGGTCATTTCGTTCGTGTCGGCCGAGCCGCCGATATCACGGGTCAGCACACCGCTACCGGTGGCGGCCTCGATCGCGGCCTCCACTCGACGGGCCTGGTCGTGCAGTCCAAAGTGGTCCAGCATCAATGCCGCACTGGCGATGGCGCCGATGGGATTGCTTACGCCCTTACCCGCGATGTCTGGCGCGGAGCCGTGCACCGGTTCGAACATGCTGGGAAAGCGTCGCTCAGGGTTGAGGTTTGCACTCGCGGCCACGCCAAGGCTGCCGGCCAACGCCGAACCGAGATCGGAGAGGATGTCGGCGTTGAGGTTGGACGCCACGACGACCGACAGGTCCTCAGGGCGCAGGATGAACTTCGCGCTCATCGCGTCGACCAGAACGCTCTCGTTCTCCACGTCCGGGTAATCGGCTGCTACACGTTTGAAGACCTCGTCCCACAGAACCATTCCGTATTGCTGGGCGTTGGACTTGGTGACGCTGGAGACTTTCTTGACCCGACGGGTCCGAGCCAGATCGAACGCGTAGCGGATGATCCGCTCGCAACCCTTCTCGGTGAACAGCGCGGTCTGCAGGGCGACCTCATTGCCCGGCCCGCGGCCTGCCAGATTCCGCCCGCCAAGCCCGGCGTACTCACCCTCGCTGTTCTCCCGAAGGACTACCCAGTCGAGATCGTGGTCGTCGGCCTTGCGCAGTGGCGAGACGACGCCGGGGAGGAATTTCACCGGACGGATGTTGGCCCACTGGTCGAAGTTCTGCGTGATGTTCAGCCGCAGACCCCAGAGGCTGACGTGGTCGGGGACGTTCTCCCAGCCCACCGCGCCGAAATAGATCGCGTCGAAGGCTTGCAGGGTCTCCAGCCCGTCGGCGGCCATCATCCGGCCGGTTCGTTCGTAGTACTCGCAGCCCCACGGGAACTCTGTCCACTCGAAGGAGAACGTGCCACCGGAGCGCGCGGCCAAGGTGTCGAGCACGCGGCGACCGGCGGCGACGACTTCCTTGCCGACCCCGTCGGCGGGAATCGCTGCGATCTTGAAGACTTGCTGAGTCACGGGAATCTCCTGGGTTGGTTGTTGTGCGCATCACAAGTGCGTGGATTCCATTAGGACGCCACAGGCCACGCTGCGTCTAAGACCAACTTGCGATTCGGGGTATAGGCTGGGCCTATCAACGCTGATCAAAGAGGTGGCGATGGAGGTTCGGCAGCTGAAGTTCTTCCTCGCGGTGGTCGATCACGGCGGTTTCAGCAAGGCTGCCGAGCAGTTGATGGTGGCGCAGCCGTCGCTGTCACAGGCCATCGCCGGCTTCGAACGCGAGTTGGGGATGCCGCTGTTTCACCGGGTCGGACGCGGCGTGGTTCTCAGCGACGCGGGTAAGGCGCTGGTCGGGCCGGCCCGGGTGGTGCTCCGCGACGTCGACGAGGCCGCGGCCGCCATGCGCGAGCTGAAGGGCCTGCGCGGGGGCCGGGTGGATGTGATCACGATGCCGTCACCCGGCATGGAGCCGCTGACCGCGATCCTGACCGCGTTCGCGCGTCAGCACCCCGACGTCACGGTCAATGCCGAGGCTGGTTTCACCCCGGACGAGGTGCTGGACAGTGTTCGCAGCGGTGCCTGCGAGATCGGCATACTCGGATCGGCTGAGCCCACCCGTGCAGCAGATTTGGACGTCGTTGAGCTGGAAAGTCAAGCACTCGTGCTGATCTCGGGACCAGACGCCGAATGCCGGGAGGGGCCCACCATGCGGCGCGACGAGCTGAGCGGTTGTCGGCTGATCGTGTCGCAGCGGGGCTCGCTCATGCGGGCCCTGGTCGACGATGTGCTCGCGCATGGCATCGATATCACAATCGTCGCCGAGATCGCCCATCGGACTTCGATTTTGCCAATGGTCCTCAACGGCCTGGGCCGGGCGGTGATGCCGTCATCGTGGACGCAGACCGCCCAACGGGCAGGAGCGACGGTGCAGCGGATCGTGCCGGAGTCCTACCTGCACGTGGCAGCCGTGAGCCGGCGAAGCCATCTGACGGCCCCCGCCAAGGCGCTGATGGCCGAGGCCCGTCGTTACGGCGTGTCGGCCGCAGACACGCACGCTCGCGCCAATGACTAGTAGAGGACCCGGCGCATGTTGTCCTCGGCGTAGTACTTCTCGAGCTCGGCGAGGCTCATGTCTTTCTTGAGTGCCTGGGTGAGCTGAGCGACGCTCGGCACCGCGGTCGGGTTCCAGGTCGACGGGTCCCAGGTGTTCGAGCGCAGAAATGCCTTGGCGCAGTGGAAGAAAACCTCCTCGACGTCGATCTCCAGCGCCAGGATCGGCCGATTGCGCTCGACTTCCAACGCATCGAAGTAGTCCGCGTCGGCCACTATTCGTGCGGAGCCGTTGATCCGGAGCGTATCGCCGCGGCCGGGGATGAGGAACAGCGTGCCGACGTACGGGTGCTCGAGCACGTTGAGATAGCCGTCGACCCGTTTGTTGCCTGGCCGTTCCGGGATCGCGATGGTGGTGTCGTCGATGATGTGGACGAAGCCGGGCGGGTCACCCTTGGGAGACACGTCGACGCGGCCCTTCGCGTCCGTCGTCGCAACGAAGCCGAGCGGGGCATGTGCCAGCCAATGCTGTTGGGCCGCTGTGAGCCTGTCGCCGACCTTGTTCGCAACGTACTTGTTGGGATGCCCGACGATCTCGCGGAGCTCGTCGACGGTACGGACCTCGCGGCGCATGCGTCTATCATGCCTGCCCGTTGCCGTTCGGTGGGCTCCCGTTCATTTTGCCGACGCAGGCCGCTGTCAGACTTCGGCAATGACCGACGTCCTACCCGCACCAGCCGGCGACGCTGCCGACAGCCACGAACACAGTCGCACCGGCCTGTCCGCCGATGCATTGCGGCGAGGCATTCTCGACCATCTGCGCTACTCGATCGGTCGACCGGCGGCCGCACTGCGGCCCGAGCACTACTACCGGGCGACGGCACTGGCCGTGCGCGACCGCATGCAGGACAACCGGGTGGCGTCCACCCAGACATCGCTTGATCTCGGCCGCAAGGTGACGTGCTACCTCTCGGCCGAGTTCCTGATGGGACCGCAGCTGGGCAGTAACCTGCTGAACCTCGGAATCGAGAAGCAGACCCGTGCTGCGCTGGCCGAACTCGGCCAGGACCTCGACGAGGTGCTGGCGTGCGAAGAGGAACCCGGGCTGGGCAACGGCGGTCTCGGGCGGCTGGCCGCGTGCTACCTCGATTCGCTCGCCACCCTGGAGCGCCCGGCCATCGGCTACGGCATCCGTTACGAGTACGGCATCTTCAACCAGCAGATCCACGACGGCTGGCAGGTCGAGAAGACCGACAACTGGCTGGTCAACGGCAACCCGTGGGAGATCCCCAAACCCGATGTGAACTACCTCGTCAAATGGGGCGGTTACGCCGAGCACTACCCCGATGACGCGGGCGAGGACCGGGTCCGGTGGGTGCCCGGGCGGGTCTTGAAGGGCGTCGCCTACGACACGCCGATTCAGGGCTACGGCGTGCACACCTGCAACGTATTGACACTGTGGAGCGCCCGGGCCGTCGAGTCGTTCGCTCTGGACGCCTTCAACACCGGCGACTACTACAAGGCGGTCGAAGACGAGGTCAACTCGGAGACCGTGACGAAGGTGCTGTACCCCAACGACGAACCCGAGGTGGGTAAGCGGTTACGCCTGCTGCAGCAGTACTTTTTCGTATCGTGCTCACTGCAACACGTCCTGCACATCATGGATGATCTGGCGGACGCGTCGGTGTTGGACCTACCTGAGCGGTTCGCGCTGCAGCTCAACGACACTCACCCGTCGATCGGCGTCGCCGAACTGATGCGGTTGCTGGTCGACGAACGCCGGCTGGACTGGGACGAGGCCTGGGACATCACGGTGGCCACGTTCGGCTACACCAACCACACCCTGCTGCCGGAGGCGCTGGAAACGTGGCCGCTGCCGATGTTCGGCGAATCGTTGCCCCGGCACCTCGAGATCATCTACGAGATAAACCGCCGATTCCTCGACGAGGTGCGCGCGATGTTCCCCGGTGACGACGACCGGCTGCGCCGCATGTCGTTGATCGGCGAGGACGGGGGCAAGAGGGTGCGGATGGCGCATCTGGCCACTGTCGGCAGCCACGCCGTCAACGGCGTCGCCGCGTTGCATTCCGATCTGCTGAAAACCAGTGTGTTGAAGGACTTTTACGAACTCTGGCCGGAGCGGTTCAGCAACAAGACCAACGGCGTCACGCCGCGCCGCTTCCTCGCGGTGGCCAACCCGGGCTTGCGTGAACTGCTCGACGAGACCATCGGCGGCGGCTGGCTGTTCAACCTGCAGAAGCTTCGCGGCCTCGAGGCCGTCGTCGACGATGCTGCATTTGGTGCGAAGTGGCGCGCGGTCAAGCGCGCCAACAAGGCGCGCCTCGCCGACTACGTCCGCGCGAACACCGGTGTCGAGCTGGATCCTGATTGGCTCTTCGACATTCAGGTCAAGAGAATCCACGAATACAAGCGCCAGCACCTCAACGTGTTGCACATCGTCGCTCTCTACCACCGGCTCAAACAGACCCCCCGCCTCGAGATCCCGCCGCGGGCCTTTGTCTTCGGCGGTAAGGCTGCGCCCGGGTACTTCATGGCCAAGCGCATCATCAAGCTGATCAACGCGGTCGGCGAGACGGTCAACGCCGATCCGGAGGTGAACCGGTATCTGAAGGTGGCGTTTGTCCCGAACTTCAATGTGCAGAACGCCGAGCTGATCTACCCGGCCGCCGACCTCTCCGAGCAGATCTCGACCGCGGGCAAGGAAGCGTCCGGCACGGGCAACATGAAGTTCATGATCAACGGCGCCCTGACCATCGGCACGCTCGACGGAGCCAACGTCGAAATGCGCGACGAAGCCGGCGCCGAGAACTTCTTCCTCTTCGGGCTGACCGAATCCGACGTCGAGCAGGTCAAGCGTGATGGATACCGGCCGATGGACTACGTGGACGGCGACGACGAGCTGAAGGCGGTGCTGGGACTGATCGGCAGCGGCGCGTTCTCCCGCGGTGACACCGAGGTGTTCCGCCCCCTGGTGGACAATCTCTGCTACGACGATCCCTTCCTCGTGCTGGCCGACTACGCGTCCTACATGCAGTGCCAGGGCGCCGTGAGCGCAGCGTGGCGGGACACGGACGGGTGGACACGGATGTCGATTCTGAACACCGCGCGCAGCGGCAAGTTCTCGTCGGACCGCGCCGTCACGGAGTACAGCGAGGACATCTGGAATGTCTTGCCGGTGACCGTCACCAGATAATCGTGAGGCTTTCTCGAGGTGCAAATGTCGCACCGCGGCGATGGGCAACGTGTGATACTGACACGGCATGAGCACCCCGACAACATCTCTTCTTGCCGATGACGTGGAGATCGTTCGACGACTCTTCACGCATATCGATGCGGGGACCACGGACGAGGGCGAGGCGTGGCGCGAACCCGTGGCGAATTACCTCGATCCCGACCGATTTGCGGCCGAACGCGCGATGCTGCGCGCCATGCCGAGCGTGTTCATTCCGTCGGCGGCGATCCCGAAACCCGGCGACCACGTCGAGCGGGACTGCTTCGGTGTCCCGTTGTTCGCGGTCCGGGGGCGCGACCAGCGCGCCCGCGTGTTCCGCAACGCCTGCCGGCACCGGGGATTGGCCCTCGTCGAGAGCGCAGGTTGCGCGCAGGCGCTGGTGTGCCGCTACCACGGCTGGACCTATCGGCTGGACGGCGCGCTGTCACACGTTCCGCATGCCGACGCCTTCCGCGATCTCGACCCCGCGAGCCGGGGGCTTGTCGAGGTGCCCAGCTGGGAGGTCGACGGCCTCGTCGTCATCGGACCGCTCGAACCCAGGTCGACCGGCGCTGCCGATGAGGCCAGGGCGGCCTTGGCGGACGGCACCCCGTGGCGGCACAAATTGTTACCCGCTGATCGGCTTCTGGTCGTCAACACGAACCTGCGCGCGATGAACTGGAAGGTCCTCGTGGAGCAGTTCCTCGAGGGCTACCACATCCGCACCACACACAAGGACACCTTCTACCCGCTGCAGTACGACGACCTCAACATCGTCGAGCCGTTCGGGCCGAACAGCCGAGTCACCTTCCCGTATCGCAACATCGAACGACTGCGCGATCGACCGGAATCGACCTGGCGAACGGGTCACCGGGTGACGTACGTCTACCACCTGTTCCCCAACGTGATGATCGGGACGTTCCCCGACCAGGTGCTCGTGATCGTCATCGACCCAGTGGACATCGATCATTCCACGGTGACCATCTATGCCCTCGCCACCAAGGGGGCTGCCGAGAAGCGTTCGGCTGCAATAGCTTCGCGGCCCCGCGAGAGCGGCGCAAGTCTGCTCGTCCAGGCGGGCATCGAGGACAACGAAATGTCGGAGGGGGTTCAGCGCGGATTCCGTGCGGGCGCGAACACGTTCGTCGAGTTCGGCACGCACGAAAGCGCCCTCGGACATTTTCACGCGATTCTCGATGGCCGCCTGGCGTCCTTCGCCAAGTAATCTCAGCCGTCGTTCGACGGGCACGACACGTCCACGAAGACCTGCGTGTGCTCCTTTTCCTGGAGTGTGGCCCTATCGTCGAGCGACGGGTGCACACCGGTCGCCGTGCATTCCGACAGGGGCGCCTGGACGAGCCCGTTGATCTGCACGTTGTAGCCCTCCGCCTTCAGTTCGTCAATGGCGTCCGCCGCCGTCTGCGCGTGGGGGAACGCGCTCGCCGTGCCCGCCAGTCCGAGTGCCGCCGCGACCAGCGCGCCTGCCGTGAGCGAAGTGGTGAGGAAGTTCTTCATTGCCGTTCCTTTCCGAGAACCTGTTCGGCTCAACGGCTCCTCGAAAAGAGAGGTTCAACGCGGTGATCGTGGCGACAAAGGCGCCCGGAGGTCACCGCACACAACACTCAAGCGCCGAACCGGGCGGCCAGTCCGCGCCGGTCGACCTTGCCGATGCCGCGGCGCGGCAACTCGTCGAGAACGTGAAACTCGCGCGGGGCCGCCGTGGAGTCCAGCGTCCGCGCGACATGTGAACGCAGTTCGTCCAGCGTGGGGGTCGCACGGCCGGGGGGCACCACCACGGCTGCGACCACCCGGTGCCCGAGTCGATCGTCGGGCACGCCGAACACCGCGCAGTCGGCGACCGCGGGGTGGGTCGCCAGCGCCGCCTCGACAAGTTGCGGCAACACCGTCAGCCCGCCGGTGCTGATCGCATCGTCGACACGTCCCAGAATCGTCAATATTCCCGAGTCATCCACGGCGCCAAGGTCGTCCGTGCGGAACCAGCCCGGCTCGGCGAACGGATCCGGGACTGCGGGGTTGCGGTAGCCCATGGCAAGAGTCGCGCCACCGAGCACCACCCTTCCATCGTCGATCCGGACCCGCACCCCATCCAGGGCGAGGCCGTCGTAGACGCAACCGCCGGCCGTCTCGCTCATGCCGTACGTACGGACAACCGAAATGCCTGCCGCCGCGGCCCTTTCGGAAAGGCCGGCAGGCATCGGGCCGCCTCCGATCAGCACCGCATCCAGTGACGCGAGGGCGGCCGTCGCGGCCGGATCGGTCAACGCCTTGACGAGCTGTACCGCGACGAGTGAGGCATAGCGGCGTCCGTGCCCCATCGACGCGATGGCCGAGGACAATTCGGCCGTGTCGAAGCCAGCCGGCACCGCGACCGGTGCGGTGCCTGCGACAACGCTGCGGACCAGAACCTGCAAACCCGCCACGTGATGTGCGGCGAGTGCCAGCAGCCACTGCCCGGGACCACCCAGCCGTCGGTGCGTTGCCTCTGCACTCGCCGTCAACGCCCGCCCGGTGAGCATGGCTCCCTTCGGAATGCCGGTGCTTCCGGATGTCGACACGACGACCGCAACCTCGGGCTCGATTTCTTCACCGGCGCGCAACGACGTTGTCAACACAGAGGTTTCGCCAGGGTCATCAACTGGGACCGGAAGAATCGAGGCGCGCCCGGCCAGCATGTCCTGCACAACGGGCAGCACCGTCGGTGCCGAAGCGCCGGACGGGACCGCGACGGCGCGCAGGACAGTTATTCGGTCTCCTCGCAGTCGCGCGGATCGTCGAGCGGCCAGCCGTTGGTGGCCAGATGGTTTCGCACCCGCTCGACGTCGTCAGGGTCCGGAAGTGCATCGGTGATCTGGGTGATCAGGACACCGATGTCGACCTCGTCGAACTCGCCGCGAGTGGTAAGTTCACCGACGACCTCCTTGACCTCGTCGTCGGTGAGCCGGCGCTTCAGGAGCGCGAACAGCGGGACCCTGTCGGGCCCCGGCACACCCTCGGGATAACCGTCCGTGATCCACGCGACGATTTTGGCCAAAAAGTTATTCACAATATGTCAGCTTCCCCGGCGTCCGCTGCCGAAACCTTTTGACCGATGTTACTTTGCCGTGGCGCCCAGGATGTACAGGCCGGTGTGCTGGCCGATGAAGTCGCGGGCGATGAACAGTACGCCGACGACGACGGCCACCAGCACGACAGCGAAGATGACCCAGCTGAGCGCGACCAGCGCCGGATTCTTGCCGCTGACCGTGCCACCGTGGTCGGCGACACCGACACCTTCGGCGTTGAGTCGCACGCCCAGTGAGAACAGGGCGGGCAGACCGGCGCCTACGATCAGGCCGGCGACGATGATCTGCAGTACGGCGGTGTAGTTGAACCAGCCATTCATGATGTGGTGCCTCTCGTCGTCAGGTCGGGACTCAGACCGTCGAGGTGGACTGGGGCCTCGCGGGGGCGGGTGCCTTCTCGCTCGTTCCCGCGGTCAGGTCGCCTTCCCATTCGGCGTTGACGTTGCTGTGGTCGATGGGCGCCTTGCGCGACTGCAGGTAGATGAGGCCCGAAACGACGACCAGCAGACCGAAACCTACTGCGGCACCGGCGAATCCACCGATGAGGTGGGTGATCCAGTAGGTGATCGCGCCGACGATCGCTGCGGACGGAAGCGTGATCAGCCAGGCGGCCGCCATCCGGCCCGCAACGCCCCAGCGCACCACGGCGCCGGGTTTTCCGACGCCACTGCCCAGGATCGAGCCGGTGGCCACATGCGTGGTCGACAACGAGTAGCCGAAGTGGCTGGAGAGCAGGATGACCGCCGCGGACGACGTCTCTGCCGCCATCCCCTGCGGCGACTTGATCTCGACCAAACCCTTGCCGAGCGTCCGGATCACGCGCCAGCCACCGAGGTAGGTGCCGAGCGCGATCGCCGCGGCGCAGGAGAAGATCACCCACAACGGCGGGAGGGCATCGGTCTTGTCGGCGGCCCCGTAGGAGATCAGGGCGAGGAAGATGACGCCCATGGTCTTCTGGGCATCGTTGGTTCCGTGCGCGAGTGAGACCAGCGACGCCGATCCGATCTGCCCGTAGCGGAAGCCCCTGTCGGTCCTGGCTTCCGGAACGCCGCGAACGAATCGGTACACGACCCAGGTGCCGACCACCGCCACGAAGCCGGCGACGAACGGGGCAATGGCGGCCGGGATGAGGACCGTGGACACCAGCCCCTTCCAAATGACTCCGTGGCCGCCGACGGCTGCCAGCACCGCCCCGACGATGCCCCCGATCAGCGCATGCGACGAACTGGACGGTATGCCGAGAAGCCAGGTGAGCAGGTTCCACACGATCCCGCCGACCAGTCCGGCGAAGACGATCTCGAGGGTGACGAGGCCGGACTGGACCAGCCCCTTGGCGATGGTCGCGGCGACGGCGGTCGACAGGAAAGCGCCGACGAGATTCAGCGACGCCGAGAGGGCAACGGCGACTTTCGGTTTCAGTGCACCACTGGCAATCGAGGTGGCCATCGCGTTACCGGTGTCGTGGAAGCCATTCGTGAAATCGAAGGCGAGTGCAGTGACCACGACGATGATCAGGAGGAACAACTGAAGGTTCACGGCAGAATTCTCGCTTTCGGAGCCGCACTATGTCGAACGGCATGGTTACGAACGCCCTGATTAACGCCATTTGTCCGGCAAATATTCGCCTGTCGTTCACCAATTCCGATGGCGGTGCCATCCGAACGGCTCACCCGCGGGTGTCGTGGCGCAGCGGATGGTCCTCGGGCACCTGCACGAAGATGAGTAGTACGCCGTCGGGATCGGTCACGTGCATCTCGTGAAGCCCCCACGGCTCCTGGCGCGCTTCCCGATTGATCACCACGCCGCGCTGCGCCAGTTCCTGTTCGGTGGCATAAATATCGCGCACCTGGAGCCACATCGTGCCGCCGGCGTTGGGAGTGCCGTGTCCCGCGACCTCGATCAGCGACTGGCCGGCATAGAAAACCGTGCCCGCGCCGTAATCGCGGGCAATGGCGAGACCGAGGTCGTCACGGTAGAACGCCAGCGATCGTTGATAGTCCTCCGGCCGGATGAGCATCCGGCTGGCGAGGATCTCCATGGACTGTGTCTATCACGCCTGGAGCCGGATACGGGCGCAACACGGTGGCGGGAACCGATCAGCCGATCCGTCGGCCGATGCCTGCCCGATACGGCTCGCGCAGCGCACGCGGAGCAACTTCCCGCTCGGGGTCCGGGGCAGCGCCTCGGCGAAGTCCACCGACTTGGGCAGCTTGAACCCGCCGAGCCGGGCGCGGGCGTACGCGATCAGCTCGTCCTCGCGTGGCGTAGCGACCGAGGCGGTAGGACGACCGCCTTCAGCGCTTCGCCCCAGCATTCGTCGGGGACGCCGATGACGGCGACATCGGAAACCGCGGGATGGGTCATCAGGACCGCGGCGAGCGCGTCCACACCTCGCCGACCGATCCGATGGGGACATCGGCGCCGCCGTCGTCGGTGATCCGCAAATCCACCCAGGGGTAGGGCTTGCCGCAGGACCTCAGCAACTGGGGCCGGTGCTGCCGGTCGTGCTCGTCGAGTTGGGTGATGGATCCGGTGGTTTCGGTCAGGCCGTATACCTGCTGGAACTCGCAGCCGAACCGCTCGAGCCCCTTGACCAGCACGTCGTCGGTGATGGGGGAGGCGCGGTACACGATGGCCCCCGCGCACGAGAAGCCGGTGTCGTCGACACCGGGCCCGGTGAGCAATGACTGGATCACCGCGGGGACCAGAAGGATGTTGGTAATGCGATGTCGCGCAACGGCATTGAGAATCGTCGACGGGTCGACGTCGCGCAGCACGATGGTGGTGGTGCCCTCGGACAGGCCGACCAGCGCCCAACCCGAACCGGCCATGTGGAACATCGGCATCACGGCGCGCCGACGACGACCACTCGCGCCTGTGCGTCATCGATGATGTGCTGCATCTCGGGTGCGGCCAGCCGCCAATTCACCGGGACCCCGACCGCGCCCAAACGTGCCTAGGCTGCAGACGGTTTCGAAGAACTCGGCGCCGTTCTTCTCGACGAAGGCCACCCGGTCGCCGAAGCCGACGCCGACCGCCCCCAACGCTTGAGCGACCCGACTGGAGCGGGCGTCGAGTTCGGCACAGGTGATGGCGCGCTCACCGGCCACCAACGCGATGGCGTCGGACCGCTCCGCCCGTGCACCCGCATGATGTCGGCGATCGTGGCGATATCGGGATGCGGCATCTTCGGGGGTCAGTCTTTCGGCTGGACGCGCTGTCGTTTCATCACCGCGTCCACCGCGGCCGGCGCGATGCTGTTGAGCGCGTGGGCCGTCAGTGCCATCCGGGGGGCGATGCGGACCGGTCGGACGCGCGCCGCGGTGATCATCCAGTCGGCCGCTTCGCCGGCGTCCAGCCCGGGCAGACCGTCGTACGCCCGCGTCGGCGCGATCATCGGTGTCCTCACCAGTGGGTAGAACAGCGTGGTGGAGTGCACACCGTCGGCGGCCCATTCCGTTTCGATGACCCGGCTGACCGCGCTGAGCGCCGCCTTGGACGCGTTGTAGACCGCGAACAGCGGCGATGATTCGCTCAGTACACCCCAGGTGGACACGTTGATGATGTGGCCGTCGCCGCGCTCGCGCATGCCGGGGGCGAGGCCGCGGATGAGCCGCAGCGGTGAGTAGTAGTTGAGTGCCATGGTCCGTTCGACGTCGTGCCAGCGTTCCAGCGATTCGGCCAGCGGGCGGCGGATCGACCGGCCGGCGTTGTTGATCAGGATGTCGATGCCGCCGAGTTCGGTTTCCACCGTGGCGACCAGGTCGTCGATGGCATCGAGGTCGGACAGGTCGCAGGCGTGCGCGTGCGCGGTGCCGCCCGCCGCGGTGACCCGGTCGACGAGCTTGCCGAGCAATTCCCCGCGGCGCGCAGCCACCACCACGGTGGCTCCGCGGCGGGCGAACTTCTCGGCGGCGGCCTCCCCGATACCGGAGGAGGCTCCGGTGAGCAGAATCCGCTTCCCGGCCAGGTCAACGTGATCGCGGCCGGGCCCGAGAACCATCAGTTGCGGGGTCACCGGCGGCCGCATGCTGGCCAGCAACACCTGATCGGCCAGCCGGCGAAGCGGATTCTTCCTCACGAGCCATGAGTTTAGGTTGCCTAGTTTTGTTTCGTGGTCAGCCGCTCGCTCAGCTCCCACAGACGCTGTGCCGATTCAGCGTCGACGGCATACGGGGTGACACCCCCGGTGGTGCGCAGCGGGCCCGCCACGATGTCCATGTCGATCGGGGTAGCCCCCGCTTCGAGGGGAGCGATGTCATTGTTCTGCAGGTAGACGCCGCCGATCTCGGCCAGCAGTGGGCTGGTGGCGGCGAACACGCTCGTCGACGCCCCCTGATGGGGTGTCTTCATATCGTTGTCCGGGTCGATGATCGGCTGCCCTCCGTCGTCGATGAGACCCATCGCCCGCCTGTCGTCCGGTGTCAGCCACGGCGCGAGGCTGGTGCTGGCGATGCCGCCGGGATGCAGCGAGTATCCGCGAATGCCGTCGTCGACCCAGCGCCGGTCGAGCTCGACGGCGAACAACACGTTGGCGGTCTTCGACTGGCCGTAGCCGACCATCCCGTCGTATTCACGTTCGAAATGTGGGTCATCCCAGCGGATATCGGAAAGGTGGTGGCCCCAGGACGACACCTCGACGACCCGCGCCCCGGCGGCCTTGCGCAATGACGGCAGCAGGGCGTTGGTCAGCTGGAAGTGGCAGAGGTGGTTGGTCGCGAATTGCCGCTCGTAGCCACGCGCGTCGCGGACCAGTTCACCGCCCATGATGCCCGCGTTGTTGATCAGGATGTGCAGCGCACGTCCCGAGTTCCGATATCCGGCGGCAAAGGCATCAACCGACGCCGGGTCGACGAGATCGAGCCGGCCGACCTCGACACGGTCAATGCCCGCCAGCGCGGCCGACGCGCGGTCGGGATCACGGCTGCCGACCACGACGGAGGCGCCCGCGCTGCTCAATGCCCGCGTGGTTTCCCGGCCGAGTCCGACGTGTCCAGCGGTGACGACAACGTTGCGGCCACGCAGGTCGATGTCTTTGAGGACCTCTTCGGCGGTCGATGCGGCGGTGAATCCTGTTCCGAGTGGTTGCTGTTTCTGTGTCATGCCTTCAACAACAACGCGAAGGCGGACTCGGCATGGTTGTGCATCCGGATTTCTTGCGTGATAGTCCAGATATGCCGACCGATCAGCTTTCTGAGGTGTTGGAGCTCGTCGAGGCGCGTAGTGCGATCTCCGGCGGGTTCGCGGTCGGCGGGAACTGGACGACGCGGTTCGAACTGGAGATGCCACTGAAGTTCATGGCGATGGTGCGGGGCGGCGCTGTGCTGCACACCAACGGCATTGTCGGCCCGATCGAGGTGGGCATCGGCGATGTGGTGGTCCTGAACAGCCGGCGATGGGTGACGTTGTCGGGCGGCAATGGGGAGGGACTGGCCACGGAATTCGCGATGACCGATCCGAATACGTTCCTGACCGTCGACGACAGGGACACCGACGTTCTCATCGGTGGCCACATCGATGTCAACGGGGCCGGCGCGGAGTTGCTGGTCGCCGTGCTGCCGGCGGTGGTGCACGTCCGCGGCGTAGCGCAGGATGCGGCCGAACTGCACGGGCTCATCGATCGGCTGTATCACGAGGTCATCGGAGATCGGATCGGCGCCGGCTTTGCAATCAACCAGTATTCGCAGCTCCTGGTGCTTGCCGTGCTGCGCGCCTATATCGCAGAGGCCGACGAACTGCCCGTGGGCTGGCTCCGGGTGCTGGCCGACGAACGACTGCGCCCCGCGGTGCGGCTCATGCACGCCGAGCCCGGAAAGCCCTGGCGGCTCAAGGAGTTGGCGCGTGCCGCGGCGATGTCGCGCACATCGTTCGCCGAACGGTTCCGCGTCGTCGCCGGCGTTCCGCCGTTGGCATACCTGAACACGTGGCGCATGCAGCTGGGCGCAGCGCGCCCTTCGCAATGGTGAGACCAGAGTGGGCCCGCTGGCCTACGAGCTGGGCTATACCTCCGAGAGCGCGTTTTCCAACGCCTTCAAGCGCGAAGTCGGCATGTCGCCGCTGCGGTACCGTGCCAGCATCCGCGATGACTCGACGTCGGCGGCGCGGGCGATATCGTGATGACTGTCAACGGCATGTGCGAGCGGCGCCGAGCGGCTGACCGGTCCTGAGCAGCTGGCCCCGTTGGCCGATGCCATCCTCGAAAAAGCCTGCTAAACCGGGCTTTCAGCACAAACGATGACAGATTCGTCGCAGCGACGACGGCAGGGACAGCCACATCGCGCATGTGTTGGCGTTCAGTGGGCGCAGGTCTCATAGGTGTTGATCAGAGCCTGTTCCGCCGGAATCGGCAGGTAGACCAACGGGTCGTGCTTCGTACAGCCGCCGACGGTCACCGACACCGGACCCCTGGCATTGCCCTGCCCGCCGATGTGCCCGGAGATCTGATCACTCGCGCTGTACAGGACGGGCCCGGGCAGGACGGCGGCGATCGGCAGGTGGCGCTGCGCGAGCGCGAGTGCGACGGCGACGTCTCTGGATTGCGTGGTCTCCTCGGAGATCCACACCGGGGGCGTCACCGGCCCGTTGATCCGCAGCCTGTCGATGTGTGGGATGGTCTGGTCGGCGTTGAGCTTGTCCCATACGTCGATCTCCGCGGTGGTGGGCAGCCGCCGCGAGGTTGCGATCTGTGCGGGGTGGTCCTTGCCGGCGCTGATGCTCCAGTCGACGCCGGCGAGCTCCGGATACCCCGCGGCGAGGCGGCGAGCGGTGGCGGCGACGCCGGCGTAGTCGGCGCCGCCGGCCAGGGTAATCGTCGCGGCGTTCGAGTGACCCCACTCCTGGATCGGCATCCGGTTGTCGGGATGGGCGACGGTGGCCTTCAATCTGATTGTGGCTCCCGGGAATTCGTCCCGTAGCGCCACCCAGTCCCTGGCCTGCACCACGATCTGATCGCCGTTGGTCAGCGGCAGCGTCCCGCTGTCGACGGTGAAGACGTTCCACGCGTGGCGCACGTCCAGTTCGGCTCGGTAGCCCGCGTAGTTCCCGGTGCGGAGTTCGCGCAGATACCGGCCGGTGATCGCCGCGAGCTGGTCGGCGGTGACATCGTCGGCGACGTCCACGTAGGCCCTGAAGTACACCCTGGCCTGGGCTCGGTTGTCGGCGTAGTCGTCGGTCGCGGCGGTCACGCCGGGCATGGTGCGGAGCTGGTTCGTGAAGGCCTGGGCGTCGGCCCGCCGATCGGGCGGGTTGGCGTCGCACGAGGCCGACATCAGCACGACCAACGTCAGGAAGCCGGCGACGACTCCATCGATCAACCGTCGCGGCGAGCGTTTACCCACGAATCCAGAGTTTAGGTGTCCTACTTCTCGGGGCCCGGCGCGACCGGTTCTGCAAAGCGGACTATAGTTCTGCGAGTACGTGGAGGGGAGTATTCCTCGCGCGGCACCGTCGTCATCACGGAAGGCCCCATGGCCGGCCCGGCGGTGTCGGTCCCGGCCAAGGCCGCGGGCGGAAGAGACCTCCGGACCGTTGCGTCATGCCGTCCGGAGGTCGACCGTGGTTTCTGTTGTCTCGCCCCTCGTGTGGATCATCACCGTCGCGGCGTTGCTGGCCATCATGGTCCTCGACCTGACGGTGATCGCCCGCCGGCAACGCACCGTGACCACCAAAGACGCGGTCCGCTGGGTGCTGATCTACGTGGCGCTCGCCGCCGCCTTCGCGGCCGGCCTGTTCATCTTCATGCCCGGGTCGGGCGGCCAGGAGTTCGTCGCAGGTTACATCACCGAATACAGCCTGAGCGTGGACAACCTGTTCGTGTTCATGATCATCATGACCCGCTTCTCGGTGCCCGCGCTGGCCCAGGACAAGGTGCTCTACATCGGCATCGTGCTGTCGCTGGTGTTCCGCGCCGTGTTCATCTTCGCCGGCGCCGCCGCCATCGCCGCGGCGAGCTGGGTCTTCTACATCCTGGGCGGATTCCTGGTCTACACCGCGATCCAGCTGGCCCTCGAGGACGCCGACGACGAGCCCGACTTCCACAACAACGCCGCGCTGCGGTTCCTTCACCGGATCCTGCCGATCAGCACCGACTACGACGGGCGCCGGCTGGTCACCCGCACCGGCAAGCGCCGTATGCTCACCCCGCTGGTCATCGTCATCGCCGCGATCAGCATGGCCAACGTCGTGTTCGCCCTCGATTCGATCCCGGCGATCTTCGGCCTCACCAACGACGCCTACATCATCTTCACCGCCAACGCGCTGGCGCTGATGGGCCTGCGGCAGCTCTACTTCCTCATCGAGGGTCTGCTCGAAAAGGTCGTCTACCTCAACAAGGGACTGGCCGTGATCCTGGGCTTCATCGGCGTGAAGCTGATCATCGAGGCGCTGCACGGCTCCCACATCGACGGTGTCGGCTCATTCCACCTACCCGAGATCGGCACCGTGACATCGCTGCTGTTCATCGTCGCCACGCTGTCCATCACGACGGTGCTCAGCCTCGTCAAGACCAGCCGCGACTCGCGCCGCGCCGCCGAATCGGAGTGACCGCTAGAAGTATCGCGGGAAAGGCGTCCAGTCCGGTTCGCGCTTCTCCAGAAACGCGTCGCGGCCCTCGACCGCCTCATCGGTCATGTATGCCAGTCGCGTCGCCTCGCCGGCGAAAAGCTGCTGGCCCACCAGCCCGTCGTCACTGAGGTTGAACGCGTACTTCAGCATCCGGACTGCCTGCGGCGACTTGCCGTTGATCGTCGTCGCCCAGTCCAGTGCGACGGCCTCCAGTTCAGCGTGGTCGACAACCTCGTTGACCGCGCCCATCGCGTGCATCTGCTCGGCGGTGTAGGGCCTGCCGAGGAAGAAGATCTCCCGGGCGAACTTCTGCCCGACCTGCTTGGCCAGATACGCGCTGCCGTAACCGCCGTCGAAGCTGCCGACGTCGGCATCCGTCTGCTTGAAGCGGGCGTGCTCGCGGCTGGCCAACGTGAGGTCGCACACCACGTGCAGGCTGTGCCCGCCACCGGCCGCCCATCCGTTCACCAGGCAGATGACGACCTTCGGCATGAACCGGATCAGGCGCTGCACCTCGAGGATGTGCAGCCGTCCCGCCCGGGCGGCATCGACGGTGTCGCCGGTCTCGCCAGATGCGTACTGATAGCCGGTGCGGCCGCGGATGCGCTGGTCACCACCCGAACAGAACGCCCATCCGCCGTCCTTGGGCGATGGCCCGTTGCCGGTCAGCAGCACCACGCCGACGTCCGGCGACATCCGCGCATGGTCGAGCACCCGGTACAGCTCGTCGACGGTGTGCGGCCGGAACGCGTTGCGCACCTCGGGCCGGTCGAACGCCACCCGCACCGTCGGCTGCGGCTTCCCGTCGATCACGTGCCGGTGATAGGTGATGTCGGTCAGGCCGTGAGAACCAGCCGAGAACCCGCCGACGGGCTGCCAGTGCTCGGGGTGAAACGGGTTGCCGCTCATGCGGTGGCCTGATCGAGCCGAAACACCGGGCAGCGTCCGGCGAGCGCCTCGAACTGGTCGGGATCCGGCCCGGTGACCAGGCCGGCGTTCTTGATGAAGCCGACCCCGGTCGGCACCTCGACGGGGAACACCCGCAGCAGCGGGCGCGCCTCCTCGACCGACATCTCCACCATCCGGACGCGCTCGGCGCAGCGCCCCTGACGCAGGGTGGCCTCGCCAGCGGCCCGGGCGTTGGCTGCCCAGTCCGAGCCGGGCACTCCGCCGACGATGTAGCGCTTACCGTCGACGGTCATCGGGGTGACCGGTGTGGAACGCGGCTTGCCGGTTTTGCGGCCGGGAACAGTCAGCACCACGGGGCCCTTGCCGCCGAAACCGACACCGAGCTTCTGCAGTCCGATCATCAACCTGTTCACGTACTTCAGCCACCACGGCAGCCGGATCCGCTCGTCGTTGGACATACGGCGACGCTACGTGACCGTGTCGATCCGGAAGACGGGGAGGCGACCCGCCACACTCTCGAGTTCGTCGGGGGACCCGTCGGCGAGGACCCCGACCCGCTTCATCAGGTCGACACCGGTCGGCACCTTCGTCGCGAACTCCCGTAGCACCGGCCGGGCCTCGTCCGGCGCCAGTTCGACCATTCGCACCCGCTCGGAGCGTCTCCCCTGCCTCAGCGCGGCATCGTCGGCGGCCCGGACGTTGCGGGCCCAGTCCGCGCCCGGATAGCAGCTGACGACGTAGCGGTTGCCGTCGATGTGCATCGGTGTGATCGGGGTGGACCGCGGCTTGCCCGACCTGCGGCCCGTGACGGTGAGAATCACCGGCGCCTCCGCCCCGGGAACGGGCAGGCCGAGCCGCAACATGATCATCAGCACTCTGTTCAACGGCTTGAGCAATCGCGGCGGAGGGACCCTCTCGTCGGTCATGGCCTTGACAGTAATGTTCAGAGCGCGAAACCGTACTGGCTTAGCGCTTTTCGCAGACCGTCGGTGCGCTGCGCCGTGGGGAGCGGGTCGACGAGGACGAATCCGCAGCCGACGGCGCGGGCGCCACCGTCGGCCTCGTCGCTGTCGCCGACCATCACCGCGTCCGCGGCGTCGACGCCCAGCCGTGACAGCGCGGTCTCGAAGATCGCCGCATTGGGTTTGATCGCACCGACTTCGTAGGAGAGCACGAATTCGTCGACGTCGCCGGCGGCCTCCAGAGCCGCGAATGCCGGCCGCACATCGAAGGCGATGTTGGAGACGACCGCGGTCTTGATGCCCTGCCCGTGCAAACCCTTCAGTACCCCGGCGGTATCCGGATAGGCCGTCCAGCTGGCCGGGTTGATCACCCGGTCATACAGCGACTCGGCGTGGTGCTCGGCCAGCCCCGATTCCCGCAACACATGCAGATACGCCTCACGGTGCAGGTGCGGTGCGAGGTCGCGGTTGACCCACGCGTGGTAGGCCTCCTCGGTCATCTCGACGGACCGGCCGGTGGGGGCGGTAAGCCTGCGCATCAGCTCGGCCTGGACATGCCCGTCGACCTGACGTTCGTCGACCTCGATGCCGTGGAACCAGCTTTCGTCCTCCTCGAGGCGGAACAACGTGCCGGAGTAGTCGAACATCACGGCCTGTACCTGCGGCATACGCCCATGTTGCCAGGTGTGACAGGTGTGAAATAGCGCTGTTCGGGCTAAATAACTGCCATGCCAAACCTCGAGCAGGTCGTCGTGGTGGTTCCCGCACACAACGAAGCGAAGGATCTGCCGCGTTGCCTGCGCGCGCTGGCCACCGCCGGCCTCTGCACGCCCATGCCGGTGCTGACGGTTGTGGTGCTGGATTCCTGCGACGACGGCAGTGACCGGCTTGTCGGACAGTTCGGTCCCGATGTGCATTTCGTGTCGATCGATTCCGGCAATGTCGGCGCGGCCCGCGCGGCCGGGTTCGAGTACGCGAAATCCGTATGCGCGACGGTGGCGCCGGAGGGCACCTGGTATGCGACCACCGACGCCGACAGTGTGGTCAACGCGCAGTGGTTGATCCAGATGACCGCGGCCGACGCCGACATGGTGCTCGGTGTGGTGCGGATCCCGGTGTGGCGGCATTTCCCCGTCGAGGTGGCCCGGCGCCACCTCCGGGCATATCAGTCGAAAGGGCCGGGGCACAACCACATTCACCGCGCGAACATGGGGTTCCGCGCCGACGCGTACTGGAGTGTCGGCGGCTTCCGTGCGCTGGAGACGGGTGAGGACGTCGAATTGGTCGACCGTTTCGAGGCCGCGGGCATGCGCATTCACCGGGCTGCGGAGCTGTCCGTGGCGACCTCGGACCGCCGCGACGGACGTGCGCCCGGCGGCTTCGCCAAGCACTTGCGCAGACTGTCGGGGTCGGCGCGGTGTCGAAAGGCCGGCACCGGGGCATGAACGCAGGACTTATCGGCCGGTGGCTCGCATCGGGAGCACTGGACCTGCCGATGCCGGGCTCGGGTGACACCGCCCAGCGGTGGCTGCGGTTGGCCGAACTCACGGCAACAGACGTCGTTGCGGGTCGGCTCGCCGAGGCGCACACCGACGCCGTCGCCATCCTCGCCGAACTCGGCGGGCCTCGGCCGGGACCCGGCCAGTTATGGGGCGTGTGGGCCGCCGAGTCGCACGACGCCGCCTTGTCCGCCCGCGACGACCGCGACGCCGTGACCCTCGACGGCACCAAGGTGTGGTGTTCCGGCGCGACACTCTGCACGCACGCCCTGATCACCGCGCGGCTCGGCTCCGGTGACCGGGGTCTGTTCGCGATGACGCTCGACCAGCCGGCCGTCCGGCCGCTTCGGCGTACCTGGTGCAATCCGGGGATGGCCGAATCCGATACGCGCTCCGTGCAATTCAGCGGTGCGACGGCTTCCGCCGTCGGCAAGGCCGGCGAATACCTGTCGCGGCCCGGCTTCTGGCACGGCGGCATCGGTGTCAGCGCCTGCTGGCTCGGCGGAGCCCGAGCGGTGGCGGCGCCCTTGTACGCCAGCGCCGCCAAGGGTTCTGCCGACCCTCATACGTTGGCTCACCTGGGCGCGGTGGACGCAGCGCTGGCCGCCGGGCAGGCCCTGCTGATGGCGGCGGCCGCCGACGTCGATGCGGATCCGTTGAACCGCAAGGGCGAGGCCGAACTGATCGCCCGACGGACCAGGGCCGTCGTCGAGACCGCCGTTGAGGAGTCGATCCATCGCACGGCCCGGGCGCTCGGTCCCGCGCCGTTGAGTCAGGACGCCCAGCACGCGCGACGGGTCGCGGACCTGACGATCTATGTCCGGCAGAGCCATGCGGAGCGCGACCTCGAGCAGCTGGGCCGGCTGGCCGGGGGGCGACGATGACTGCCGTGCCGATCCATGCGTCGGTCGGCAACGGTGCCCGGTTCGCCGCGCGCCCGCTGTCCGGCGGTGGCACGCCACCCCAGGTCTGGCTGGCCGCCGACCGCAGCCTCCCGGACCTCGACCTGACCCCGTGCCGGGAGATCGTCGTGGTGGGTGCCCACCCCGACGACGAGACGCTCGGTTTCGGCGCGACGACGGCGCTGCTCGCCGGACTCGGTGTCCGGGTTCAGGTCGTCTCGGCGACCGACGGGGGAGCATCATATCCAGGCCTCAGCTTGCTGCAGCGGTATCGCCTGGAGCAGGTGCGCCGGGCGGAATTGCACCGGGCGGCAGGCATATTGGGGACCGCCACACCGATCTGTCTGGGCCTGCCGGACGGTGAGATCGCCGATCACCAGGAGCGGTTGGCCGACCTGCTCGGCGAGATGCTCGCGGCCCGACCCCCCGGAAGCTGGTGCGCCGCCACCTGGCGGGGTGACGGACACCCCGACCACGAGGCCGTCGGGCGTGCTGCAGCGACCGCGGTGGAGCGCACCGGCGCCGTGCTGGTGGAGTACCCCGTCTGGATGTGGCACTGGGCCGTGCCGGGTGACCCCGACGTGCCGTGGTCCCTGGCGTACGCGGTGCCCTTGACGCGCGCCGCCATCGAACGCAAAAACCTTGCGGCGCAGTGCTTTCGAAGTCAGATAGAGCCAGTCGGTCCGGACGGGGCGCCAGTCCTGCCGCCGCCCGTCGTTCGCCGCCTGCTCGTGGTCGGAGAGGTGGTGTTCCGCTGACCCCGCGACTGTCGGACGGCTACTTCGAGCGCATCTACGCCGAGGCGGCCGATCCCTGGCAGCTCCAGTCGCGCTGGTACGAGCGGCGAAAATATGCGATCACGCTGGCGCTTCTGCCGTATCCGCGGTACCGGCACGCGTTCGAGCCGGGGTGTTCGATTGGTGTGTTGACCGAGCAGCTCGCCGGACGATGCGATCACGTGACGGCGACCGACATCTCCACCGCCGCCTTGGACGCGACACATCGCCGCCTGATCGATGCCGGTTGTCGGGAGCGGGTGACGTTGTTGCGCAGTTCACTCGACGCGCCATGGCCGGCAGCCGGCTTCGATCTGGTGGTGTTGTCGGAGATCTGCTACTACCTGCAGCCCGCGACGCTGCGGACCGTGCTGGATCGCGAGGTTCCCCGGCTGTCGCGGAGCGCGACGGTGGTCGCGGCCCACTGGCGCCACGAGGTGCCCGACTATCCGATGACGGGTGATCGCGCCAACGACGTCATCGGTGCCACCCCGGGACTCCACCACATCGGGGGTTACGTCGACTCCGACGTGGTGATCGAGGTGTTCGACACCGGATCGCCGACGTCGGTGGCGGCCCGCACCGGAGTGCCCGGCGCCTAAGCCCGACGGGCGCGAGCAGCTTTGTCCGCCAGTACTTCTCGCTCGCGCTCGTTATCGGTCATCGACAGCGCGCGGTCGAACTCCTCAGCGGCCTCCTGCCCGCGGCCCAGCCGGGCGAGCAGTTCGCCGCGCACGCTGGGCATCAGATACGAACCGTCGAGGCCGCCGATGCCGTCGACGATCCGCAGACCCTCCGCCGGTCCCGAGTCCATCGCCACCGCGACCGCCCGGTTGAGTTCGACCACCGGCGAGGGCGCCACCTGGAGCAGCCCGTCGTAGAGCAACACGATGCGCGCCCAGTCAGTGTCGGCCGCCGTCGGCGCGACCGCGTGGCATTCGGCCAGCGCCGCCTGTAGCGCGTATGGGCCCCAGCCGGTGCCCTTGTGCTGCACCGCTTTCGCGGCGCGTTCCAGGGATGCGACGCCGCGCCTGATCTGCGCGCGGTCCCACGTCGTCCTGTTCTGGTCCTCGAGCAGTATCGGCCTGCCGTCGGCGCCGGTGCGGGCGGCGAACCGCGACGACTGGAACTCCATCAACGCCACCAGACCGTGCACCTCGGGTTCGTCGGGTACCAGGGCCGCGAGCACCCGGCCGAGCCGCAGCGCCTCGTGGCACAGCTCGTCCCGGATCCACTTCTGCCCGAACGACGCCGAGTAACCCTCGTTGTAGATCAGGTAGATCACGCTGAGGACCGCCGAGAGCCGCTGCGGAAACTCCGTGCGGTCCGGCACGTCGAACGGCACATCGGCGTCGGCCAGCGTCTTCTTGGCCCGGGTGATCCGCGCCGCGACCGTCGGCGTCGACGTCAGGAACGCCCGCGCGATCTCGTCGGTGGTCAGGCCGCCGACCACGCGCAGCGTCAACGCGATCTGGCCCTCGCGCGACAGCACCGGGTGTGCCGCGATGAACACCAGCCGCAGCACGTCGTCGTCGATGCGGTCGGGATCCCACGCCTCGTCAACCTTGTGCTCGAGGTCGCGGGCCAACGCTGCGTATTTGGTGTCGAGGTTGTCCTGCCTGCGCCAATGGTCGATGGCCTTGCGTTTGGCGACGGTCGTCAACCAGGCGCCGGCGTTGCGCGGGATCCCCGACGACGGCCATTGCGTCAGCGCGTCGACCAACGCCTCCTGCGCCAGGTCCTCGGCCAGCCCGATATCACCGACCGCGCGGCTCAGGGTGGCGATGATCTTCGCGGCCTCCATTCGCCACACCGCATCGACGGTCTGCTGGATATCGACGGCCGGTGCCACGCCACCCATTGTCCCCAACCTGTCCCCAAACCCCGCGAGCGTGCGTGTCTGTAGGCGACACGCCGACGTTCTCGCGACACTGCGCACGCTCGCGCCAAGGGTCGGCTCAGCCGACCCAGGCCGGATTGTCGGCTCAGCCGACCCAGGCCGGATTGTCGGCTCAGCCGACCCAGGCCGGATTGTCGGCTCAGCCGACGGATCGGCCCGTGCCGTCCCAGAACTGCGCCCGCACCGACTTCTTGTCCGGCTTGCCCAGTGCGGTCACCCGCAGCGAGTCGACGACGATGACCTGCTTGGGCGACTGCACCGAACCCTTGCGTTCCTTGACCGCGGCCTGGATCTCGGCGGTCATCGTGGCGACGGACTGCGCGTCGGATTGGGCGTCGGGCCGCAGCACCACCACGGCGGTGACGGCCTCACCCCACTTCTCGTCGGGGATCCCGATGACGCACACCTGCGCGATCGAAGGGTGCTCGGCCACAACGTCTTCCACCTCGCGAGGGAAGACGTTGAAACCGCCCGTCACGATCATGTCCTTGGTCCGGTCGACGATGTACCAGAAGCCGTCCTCGTCTTCACGGGCCAGATCGCCGGTGTGCATCCAGCCGTCATGGAAGGTCTTGCACGTCTCCTCCGGCAGGTTCCAGTAGCCGCCACACAGCAGCGGCCCCGACACGCAGACCTCACCCACCTCGCCCTGCGGCACCGGTTTGCCGTCCTCACCGAGTAGCGCGGTGCGGGCGAACAGCGTCGGCCGTCCGCACGACGTCAGCCGCTTCTCGTCGTGGTCACCCTTGGCGAGGTATGTGATCACCATCGGCGCCTCGGACTGCCCGTAGTACTGCGCGAAGATCGGACCGAACCGATTGATCGCCTCCTTCAGTCGCACCGGGTTCATCGCGGACGCGCCGTAGTACACGGTCTCCAGCGACGACAGGTCTCGGGTGTGTGAATCGGGATGGTCCATCAACGCGTAGATCATCGACGGCACCAGCATGGTCGCCGAGATCTTCTGCTCCTCGATCACGCGCAGCACCTCGGCGGGATCGAATTTCGTCAGCACGATGAGCTCGCCACCCTTGACGATGACCGGCGTGAAGAACGCCGCGCCCGCGTGCGAGAGCGGCGTGCACATCAGGAAGCGCGGATTCTGCGGCCACTCCCACTCAGCGAGCTGAACAGTCGTCATGGTGGTGATCGACTGCGTCGTGCCCATCACACCCTTGGGCCGTCCGGTGGTGCCGCCGGTGTAGGTCATGCCGCCGATGTGATCCGGCGGGAGGTCGGCGGCCACCAGCGGCGTCGGCGAGTACTTCGCCGCCTCGGCGGTGAGGTCGACGGCCGCGTGCCCGGCCAGCGCCTCGGGCACTGGGCCGATGGTCAGGATCTGCTTGAGCGACGGCACCTTCGCGAGCAGGCCCAGCGCCCGTTCGACGAACATCGGGTTCGGGTCGATGATCAACGACGTCACCTCGGCGTCGGTGAGGACGAAGGCGTGGTCGTCCAGCGAGCCGAGAGGGTGTAGTGCGGTGCGGCGGTAGCCCTGCGTCTGGCTGGCGCCGATGATCATCAGCACCTCGGGCCGGTTGAGCGACAGCAGGCCGCAGATGCTGCCGGTGCCCGCGCCGAGCGCCTCGAACGCCTGAATGTACTGGCTGATGCGCTCGGCCAGCTGCCCCCCGGTCAGCGTGGTGTTGCCGAGGAACAGCACGGGCTTGTCCCTGTGCCGCTTCAACGCGGTGACGGTGATGTGCCCGGAGTGGATGGGATGGCGCAGCAGTTCGCCCGATGAGAGCTCGCGCGAAGAGGCGACGGCAGAGGTCATGGCTTCAGATTAGAACGTGTTACAGAATTCGTGGCAAGGGCGGTCGGATTCGGCTTCACTCGATGAGGTGAGCGAGCAGCGACTGCGCGACGCCATCCTGGTGTTGGCGCGCGAGCGCGGACCATCGAAGACCATCTGCCCATCCGACGCCGCCCGCGCAGTGGGCGGCGAGCGGTGGCGCGACCTGATGGACGACGCCCGTGACATTGCGCGGAAACTCGCCAGGGAGGGCGAGGTCGAGATCAGCCAGAAGGGCGAGGTCGTCGACCCGGACGCCACCTGGCGCGGACCCATTCGGATCCGCGCCAAGTAGCCGGGGTCAGCGACCCGCGAACTTCTCCGCATCGGCCCGCGCTTGCGCCGCGATCTTCTCGGCGAGCTCGGCCCGCCACTGGATCTCCTTCTCGATCCACGGATTGTCCTGGGGGAATTCCTCGGTCTCGGACACCCGGCGCACCTCGAGCTTGACGCCCCTGCCCAGCGGCACCTTCCTGGCCCACTGCTTGGCCTCTTCCTTCGACGACACGTCGAGGATCCAGAACCCGTTGAACAGCTCCTTGGCTTCGGTGTACGGACCGTCGGTGACCACGGGCGGATCCGCGTTGAAGTCGACGACGAAGCCCTCCTCCGGACCGGTCAGGCCCTCGCCGGCGAGCATGACACCGGCCTTGATGAGTTCCTCGTTGAATCGGCCCATCGACTCGATGATTTCGTTGAAGTCGATGTTCGCCTCTTGCATGGCGATCTCGGCCTCGGGGGTGGAACGCATGATCAGCATGTAGCGCGACATTGTTGTCTCCTTCTGTGTGTGGTGAAGGGGCTCGTCCATTCTTGTTCAGGACTGCCCTCGCAATGACGTCGAACGGCAACCTCTCGAAATCGACACGGTCGGAGGAATTTCTCGAAGAACTTTTCCCGAGCTGACACCATGGCCGCATGCCCGCCGCTGACCTGGTCGTTTCCGGAACCGTCCTCACTGTCGATGAGCTCCAGCCCACCGCCGAGGCACTTGCCGTGTCCGGCGGCCGCATCGTCGCGGTGGGCACACGCTCCGAGATCGAAAATTGGATCGGCCCGCAGACCCAGACACTCGACGTCGGCGACGGCTGCGTGATGCCCGGCTTCGTCGAGGCGCACGGTCATCCGCTGATGGAGGCGATCGTGTTGTCCGACCGGATGGTCGACATCCGGCCCGTCACGTTGCCCGACGCCGACGACGTGCTTGCCGCGATCCGCAGCGAGGTGGCCGAGCGGGGCGCCGACGGCGCCTACCTGAACGGCTGGGACCCGCTGTTGCAGAAGGGTCTTCCCGATCCGACCCTCGATTGGCTGAACGGCCTCGCTCCCGCGACACCGTTGGTGATCATCCACAACTCCGGGCACAAGGCCTACTTCAACTCGGCGGCGGCCTCGCGCAGCGGCCTGACGCGGGACACCCCCGACCCGAAGGGATCCAGCTACGGCCGAGACGCCGACGGCGACCTCGACGGCACCGCCGAGGAGATCGGCACGGTGTTCTCGGTGCTCGGCGCTGCCATTCAGCCCAGCGCCTATCCGGAGATGCTGCGCGCCGAACTCGCGCGGCTGAACCGGGGCGGGCTGACGATGTGCTCCGAGATGGCGTTCGATCCGATCTTCCGCCCGGTCGTCGAGCAGATGCACGACGAGCTCACCGTGCGGCTGCGTCCGTACGAGATCTCCAATGCCTCGATGAGCACTGACATGGCGCCCGACAACGGCGACGACCTGCTCCGGCAGCCGGGCATCAAGATCTGGGTCGACGGGTCACCCTGGATCGGCAACATCGACCTGTCGTTTCCCTACCTGGACACCGACGCCACCCGCACGATCGGAATTCCACCGGGGTCGTGCGGCTGCGCGAACTACACCCGTGAGCAGCTCACCGAGATCGTCGAGGCCTACTTCCCCCGAGGCTGGCAGATGGCCTGCCACGTTCAGGGCGACGCCGGCGTCGACACGATCCTCGACGTCTACCAGGAAACGCTGCGCAAGCACCCGAGGTCCGATCACCGGCTGCGGCTCGAGCACGTCGGTGCCATCCGCCCCGAGCAGCTGCAGCGCGCCCACGACCTCGGCGTCACCTGCAGCATCTTCGTCGACCAGATCCACTACTGGGGCGACGTGATCGTCGACGGCCTGTTCGGGCCCGAGCGCGGCGCGCGGTGGATGCCATGCGGATCGGCCGTCGCGACCGGCATGCGCATCTCGCTGCACAACGACCCGCCCGTCACACCGGAGGAGCCGCTGCGCAACATCAGCGTCGCGGTCACCCGCACGGCACCGAGCGGGCGGGTGCTGGCGCCCGAGGAGCGGCTGACGGTCGAGCAGGCCATCCGGGCGCAGACCATCGACGCGGCGTGGCAGCTGTTCGCCGACGACGTGACCGGCTCGCTCGAGGTGGGCAAGTACGCCGACATGGTGGTTCTGTCGGCCGATCCGCGCGCCGTGCCGCCCGAGGCGATCGCCGATCTGGAGGTGCGCGCGACGTTCCTGGCGGGGCGGCAGGTTTACCCGAACGACGTCTGATGCGCCCGCGGCCATGGCACGCTTCTGATCATGCCTGCGCTGGCTGACCCCCAATTTCTCGACGAACGTCTGGCCTACTGGGCCGAAACCAAGCCCGACGGCGAGGCGATGACCTATCTCGACCGGACCTGGACATGGTCGCAGTGGAACGACCGGGTCCGGCGGCTGGCCGGCGCGCTCACCGAACGCGGCATCAAGCGCGGCGACGTCATCGCGTTCCTCGACAAGAACCACCCGGCGTGCCTGGAGTCGACGTTTGCCGCCGCATCGCTGGGGGCGGCCAACGCGATCATCAACTTCCGGCTCGCCGCCGACGAACTCGACTATGTGCTCAACGATTCCGGCGCCAAGGTGCTGATCGTCGGGGCCGACCTCAAGCCGTCGGTCGACAAGATCCGCGACAAGCTGCCGAAGGTCGAGAAGGTCATCGAGGTCACTCCCGGCGGCCAGGATGGTGACGAATACGAGGGGATGCTCGCGTCCGCCACGCCGGTGGACCGCTCGGCCGCCGTCGAACCGGACGACGTCTGCATCATCATGTACTCGTCGGGCACCACCGGCCGTCCGAAGGGCGTGGCGCTGACCCAGGCCAACCTGATCGCGCACACCGTAAACGGCCAAGAGGGATTCGAGTTCGACGACGGCGACAAGAACATGGTGGCGATGCCCCTGTTCCACGTCGGCGGCACGTCCTACGCCCAGCTCGGCATTCACAACGGCATCCCGAGCGTGATGACGCGGGACGTCGACGGGGCCGCGCTCGCCGGCGCGATCCTTCACGGCGCCAACCGCACCTTCCTGGTGCCCGCCGTGCTGGCGAAGGTGCTGCAGTCGGGCGAGGACGCGGTGAAGTTGTTCAGCGCCCTCAAGACCTATTCCTACGGTGCGTCCCCGATGCCGCTGCCGCTGCTGCGCGCCGCCCTCAAGGCCTGGCCGAATACGGATTTCATCCAGGCGTACGGGCTCACCGAATTGTGCGGTGTGATCAGCCACCTGATGCCGGACGATCATCGCTCCGACAACGTGGAGCGGCTGTCCAGCGCGGGAACGCTGGTGCCCAACGCCGAGGTGAAGGTCGTCGACCCGGACAGCCTGGCAGAGGTGCCGGCCGGCACCCAGGGGGAATTATGGTTCCGGTCAAAGCAATTGATGAAGGGCTACCACAACAAGCCCGATGCGACGGCCGAGGCGATCACCGAGGACGGGTGGTTCCGCACCGGCGACATCGGCCGCGTCGACGACGACGGCTACATCTTCGTCGAGGACCGGCTCAAGGACATGATCATCTCCGGCGGGGAGAACATCTACTCGATCGAGGTCGAGCGGGTACTGGCCGAACATCCCGCGATCGCCGAGGTCGCCGTGATCGGCGTGCCCGACGAGAAGTGGGGCGAATCGGTGAAAGCGGTTGTCGCCCTGGAAGGTGAAGCCACCGAGAAGGAGATCATCGCGTTCGCCCGCGAGCGGCTGGCCGCATACAAGTGCCCGAAGACGGTCGACGTGATGGACGCCTTGCCCCGCAACCCCGCCGGCAAGATCCTCAAGAAGGATCTCCGCAAGCCGCACTGGGAGAGTGCCGGCCGGTCGGTCTAGGTCGGATCCACGACGGGTATCGCGATCTCGTTACGGCGCCGGAACGGCACCGTCCACGGCGGGTCGTAGAACCATGCCACGGCGTCGCCGACCGGCTCGATGCCGTTGTCGAGCAACGTCCTGATCAGTTCGTCGGTGCGTGCGGCCACGGCCTTCGGACCACGGTCGCCGCTGAACCGCAGCACCGCGACGGTTTCGCCCGGAGCCGTCACCAGCGTCACATCCTCGCTGTCAGGTGCGGGCAGGGTGTCCATGGTCCACTTCGACGGCATGAAGAACCGAATCGTCCACCGGCCGTCGCTACCTCGGGCCTGGGCGACCGGCGCGGTCATGGATATGGTGTCGTCACGCTCGTTGGCGCCGAAGATGTAGTCGGCCAGCCGGCGGAACCCGACGCCGCGGGCACGGTCCTCGTTGTCGTTCACCGTGGTTTCGGCGGCGATCCTGGGCCCGTACCGACGGATCTCCACGCTGTCCGTCAGCGGCCGGCGGAGGCAGTGCGGTTCTTCGGTGCCGATGCGGATGCCGGCGATGGACAGCGCCGACTCGAGGATCTGTCCCGGAATCTTGATGATTTGCATGGGTATTCCTCAGGGGCGGTTGAGCGCCCAGATGTGGGTGGACAGGGCCGTCGCGAACGCGCACCACGCCGGATAGGCGGCCAGGGGCGCCGCCTTGCTGCCCCGCACAGCGACGGCCCGCCGGGTCAGATCCGCGCTGCTGGCGGTCAGCACACCGGCGGCAACCGCGGATACCCCGAGCTGGCGTCGACTGAAGAACAGCCACGACCAACTGGCGTTGAGAACCAGATTCGTGGCGAGCGCGACGAGGTAGACGCGACGCTCCCGGAGCTGCCCGTGCCGCTCGAGGTCATCTAGCGTGGACGCGGAGACGGCCGCGATATCCGCGTACAGGATCGGCCAGACGATCGGAAAGGCTTGCCGCGGTGGCTGATACGGCGGCTTCTTCAGCTTCAGGTACCACGACGACTGCGCCGGCCGGCTGGCCAGTCCGCCGACGACCGCAGTGGCGGTGACGGCCAGCGCGGCAGGAACCAAGGTACGAATCTGCACATCTTGCTCCTACCCGATTGATAGTTAAGATTCTTAAACAATAGCCCGTTCGGCACGAACCTAAACACCGCAGGGAAAAGTGCGCGTCGTGACGACGAAGGTCACCACCCCATCGACCCCGGAACTCCCTTGAACGGTCCGGCGATCCAGCTGGTCACCCACCCGCCGTAGAAGCCGCCGGGCTGTGGCAGCACTTCCTCGCCGTTGACCGTGCACCGGTCGACCAGCGCCGCCATCACGGCGACGGCACCGGCGATCTGGGTGAACCCCGGAGTCGGCGTCCGATACGTCCACGCCGCGTGACGGGCGACCTTGGCCCGGCTCACCGCGTCGTAGTAACTGGCCTGCCCCTTCCACTCGCACCACGACGAACCCGAGGCCGGGCGCAGGCTGCCGTCGGTGAAGCTGGTCAGCGGCAGGTAGTAGGTGGGCGGGTGGCTGGTTTCGAGCACTCGCCAGCCGTGCCTGCTCGAGGCGATGGTCTCGCCGCCGAGTTCGACGGTGATGGAGCCGCTGAACTCTTCCAGCCGCGGCGGCCGCGGGTAGTCCCACACCGATTCCTGCCCCGGGCCCGGGGTCTGGGGAGTCGGTCGGGCAGCCATGAACGACACTCTAGGTGTGCCGCGGCTGACCGACATTCTGAATCGCCTGCACGTCGTGGCATTGCCGATGCGGGTTCGGTTCCGCGGCATCACGGTTCGCGAGGTGGCGCTCATCGACGGCCCCGTTGGCTGGGGCGAGTTCGGAGCCTTCCTCGAATACGGGCCGGCGGAGGCCGCGCATTGGCTGGCCTCGGCCGTCGAAGCCGCCTATGAACCGCCGCCGGAGGTTGGTCGCGACCGCATCCCGATCAACGCCACCGTCCCCGCCGTGACGGCCGACGAGGTTCCCGAGGTGCTTGCCCGCTTCCCTGGAGCGCGCACCGCGAAGGTCAAGGTCGCCGAGCCGGGGCAGTCGCTGCGCGATGACGTCGCGCGGGTCAACGCCGTTCGCGCACTTGTGCCGACGGTGCGGGTGGACGCCAACGGCGGCTGGACCGTTGACGACGCCGTTGTGGCCGCCGGGGCGCTGACCGCCGACGGTGCGCTGGAGTACCTCGAGCAGCCCTGCGCCACGGTGCCCGAACTGGCCGAGCTTCGGCGCCGGGTCGACGTGCCGGTCGCCGCCGACGAGAGTATCCGCAAGGCCGGCGATCCGCTGCGCGTCGTTCGCGAGGGCGCCGCCGATATCGCCGTGCTCAAGGTCGCCCCGTTGGGCGGCGTGGGCAAGTTGCTGGACATCGCCGAGCAGATCGACATCCCGATCGTGGTGTCGAGCGCCTTGGATTCGGCCGTGGGCATCGGGCGGGGGCTGCTCGCCGCCGCGGCGCTGCCGCACCTACAGCACGCGTGCGGCCTCGGAACGGGCCGGTTGTTCGTCGAGGACGTCGCCGAGGGCGTGGCGCCGGTCGACGGCTATCTGCCCGTCGGACAGGTGACGCCGGACCCGGCCCGTCTGGCGGCCCTGGCCGCGCCGCCCGAGCGGCGGCAGTGGTGGATCGAGCGTGTCACCGCCTGCTACCGGCTGCGATTCGAGTAGACCCTTACTCTAAGCCGCCGCGAAGGGCGCCCAGTGACTGAACCCACCGACGACGGTTGGAGTTCAGCGATGTCCGGTATCCGCGCCGGTCGCGGCGTGGGCCGACTCCTCCTGGGTACCGACCATCTCCATGCCGTCTTCGATTTGCCGCCGTTGCAGCGCAGCTTGCGCATCGCGATCGGCGCCCTGCGGCCGTTCACCAAGGTCGTGCGGCCTGAAGAAGCTGGGACGGCCCATGTCCTGATGTGTGGGGACCACGGCGTAGACGCCACGGCCGCGGGCGCGAACACTGAGCCCATGGCGCGATCGGTGCTGATCTTCGGCTATCCCGGCATCCAGGCTCTCGACCTGGTCGGGCCGTTCGAGGTGTTCACCGGCGCGACCGTCTACCTGGCCGCACAGCAACGCGGCGGCGAGGGCTACGGCGTCGGCATCGTCTCCCGCAACGGCGAACCGGCGAACACCGGCACGGGACTCGAGCTCGTCGCCCGACCACTGCCCGATCCGCGGGAGCCCATCGACACGCTGGTGTTGCCCGGCGGCGCCGGGGTGGACGCCGTGCGTCGGCAGCCGGATGTCATCGGCTGGATTCAGATCGCCGCCGAGCACACCCGCCGTGTGGTCAGCGTCTGCACGGGTGCGTTCCTCGCCGCGCAGGCCGGTCTGCTCGACGGCTGCACCGCCACCACCCACTGGGCGTTCGCCGGACAACTCGCGCGCGAATTCCCCACGGTCGAGGTCGATCCCGAACCGATCTTCGTCCGCGGCTCCGAAAAGGTCTGGACCGCGGCGGGTGTCACCGCCGGCATCGACCTGGCGTTGTCTCTCGTCGAGGACGACTACGGCATCGACGTAGCGCAGACGGTGGCCCGCTGGCTGGTGATGTACCTGCGGCGGCCCGGCGGTCAGACCCAGTTCGCCGCGCCGGTGTGGATGCCGCGGGCGAAGCGCGCGCCGATCCGCGACGTGCAGGAGGCCATCGAGTCCGAACCCGGTGGCGCACACAGCGTCCCGGAGCTGGCGCGGCGCGCCGCGATGAGCCCGCGCCATTTCACCCGCGTCTTCACCGACGAGGTCGGCGAGGCGCCCGGCGCCTATGTCGAGCGGATCCGCACGGAGGCAGCCCGCAGGCAACTCGAGGAGACCGACGACACGGTCACCGTGATCGCCGCGCGCTGCGGGTTCGGCACCGCCGAGACGCTGCGCCGCAATTTCGTTCGACGGCTGGGCATCCCGCCCGACCATTACCGCAAGACGTTCGCCTGACCTGGAAACGAGAAGGAGATGACAATGACCCAGATCGCAATCGTCGTGTATCCGGGCTTCACCGCCCTGGACTTCATCGGGCCCTATGAGGTGCTGCGCAATCTGCCCGACGCCGAGGTCCGGTTCGTCTGGCATGAACCGGGACCGATCACCGCTGATTCCGGCGTGCTGCTCGTCGGTGCCACGCATTCGTTTGACGAGACGCCCTCACCCGACATCGTTCTGGTGCCCGGCGGCATGACGACATTCCAGCATGCCCGTGACGAGAAACTGCTCGACTGGGTGCGGCGCGCCGACAAGACCTCGACCTGGACGACGTCGGTGTGCTCGGGTTCGGTCATCCTCGCCGCGGCCGGACTGTTGGAGGGCCGTCGCGCCACCTCGCACTGGATGGCGCTGCCCATGCTGAAGCCGTTCGGCGTCGAGGCCGTCGGCGACCAGCGGATCGTCCATGAGGACAAGTTCGTCACCGCGGCGGGGGTCTCCGCGGGTATCGACCTCGCGATGTGGCTCTACGGCCAGATCTGTGGCGAGGCCAAGGCCAAGGCGGTGCAGCTGGTCATCGAATACGACCCGCAACCGCCGTTCGACTCCGGTCACATGTCGAAGGCGTCCGTTGCCACCAAGGCGACCGCCACGGCGCTGCTGAGTCTGGACGCTGTCAAGCACCGCCAGCTGAGCCCGTCGGTGCAGCTGCTGTGGAACGCCGCGATCCAGCGCGTTCGGTCGCAGCGTGGTCGCAAGGCGGAAATCGGCCTCAAGTAGCGTCGGCGGGGTGAATCTGGCCTACGACGATCGAGGATCGGGCGATCCGGTGCTGTTCATCGCCGGTCGTGGCGGCGCCGGCCGCACCTGGCACCTGCACCAGGTGCCCGAGTTCCAGCGGGCCGGGTATCGATGCATCACCTTCGACAATCGGGGGGTGGGTGCCACCGAGAGCGCCGGCGGCTTCACCACCGAGACGATGGTGGGCGACACTGCTGCGCTCATCGAAAAGCTCGACATTGCGCCGGTGCGCGTCGTCGGGGTGTCGATGGGCTCATACATCGCGCAGGAAATGATGGTCGCGCGCCCGGAGCTCGTCAGCCAGGCGGTGCTGATGGCCACCCGCGGCAGGCACGATCGGGCGCGGGAGTTCTTTCGCATCGCCGAATGGGAGTTCGGCGAGTCCGGTGCCCGCACACCGCCGAACTATGACGCGAAAGTGCGCCTCCTTGAGAGTTTTTCGCCTAAGACGCTCAATGACGACATCGCCGTGCGCGACTGGATCGACATGTTCACCATGTGGCCGGTCAAACAGACACCGGGTTACCGGTGCCAGCTCGGCATCGGCCCCCAGGACAATCGGCTGGCGGCTTACCGAAGTATTACGACGCCCACGCTGGTGATCGGGTTCGCCGACGATGTCGTGCTGCCGCCGCACCTCGCCAAGGAGGTTGCCGACGCCATCCCCAACGCGTCCTACCTGGAGATTCCCGATACCGGGCACCTTGGATTCCTCGAGGCGCCGGAGGCGGTCAACGCGGCGGTGCTGAAATTCTTCGCCGATAGTCTGTAATGGTGAATCCCTCGACCGCGCAAGCCCGCGTCGTCGTCGACGAGCTTATTCGCGGCGGCGTCAAAGACGTCGTGCTGTGCCCGGGTTCACGCAACGCACCGCTGGCGTTCGCGCTGCATGACGCCGATCGGGCCGGGCGGCTGCGCCTGCACGTACGCATCGACGAACGAACGGCGGGCTACCTGGCGATCGGGCTGGCGGTCGCCGAGTGCGCGCCGGTCTGCGTCGCCATGACGTCGGGCACCGCGGTGGCCAACCTCGGGCCCGCGGTGGTGGAGGCCAACTACGCGCGGGTGCCGCTGATCGTGTTGTCGGCGAACCGTCCGTACGAGCTGCTCGGTACCGGCGCCAACCAGACGATGGAGCAGCTGGGTTACTTCGGGACGCAGGTCCGTGAGGCGATCAGCCTGGGCCTGGCCGAGGGCGGTACGGACCGCATGAATGCCCTCAACGCGCAGTGGCGTTCTGCGACGTGCCGAGTCCTGGTGGCCGCCACCGGCTCTCGATCGGGCAATGCGGGCCCGGTGCAGTTCGACATCCCGCTGCGCGAACCGCTGGTTCCCGACGCCGAACCCGATCCGGTGACGGTCTACGCGCCCGAGGGTCGCCCCGGCGGCAAGCCGTGGACCAACACGCCACCGGTGTCCTTCGACCAACCGCTCGACATCGACCTGACACCCGACACGGTGGTCATCGCGGGTCATGGCGCGGGCGTCCACCCGAATCTCGCCGCGCTGCCGACGGTCGCCGAGCCGACCGCGCCGCCCGCGCACAATCCGCTGCATCCGTTCGCGCTGCGGCTGCTGCGGCCGCAGCAGGTCATCATGCTGGGCCGCCCGACACTGCATCGCCCGGTCTCGTCGCTGCTCGCCGATCCCGCCGTTCCGGTGTACGCACTGACCACGGGCCCCCGTTGGCCCGACGTCTCGGGAAACTCGCTGGCCACCGGCACCCGCGCGGTCACCAGCGGCGAGCCGAACCCGGCGTGGCTGCGTCGGTGCGCCGAGGTCAACCAGCACGCGATCGAGGCGGTTCGCACGCAACTCGCGGCCCACCCGCTGACCACCGGTCTGCATGTGGCCGCCGCAGTGGCCGCGGCGGTTCGGCCCGGCGACCAATTGGTGCTCGGCGCGTCCAACCCGGTGCGCGACGCGGCGCTGGTCGGGCTGAACACCCAAGATGTCAAGGTGCGGTCGAACCGGGGCGTGGCCGGTATCGACGGAACGGTGTCGACGGCGGTCGGCGCGGCCCTGGCGCACGACCGGAGCCGCTCGGCCGGCGGCACCGCGCGTGCGCGCACGATCGCACTCATCGGGGACCTGACGTTTGTGCACGACAGTTCCGGATTGCTGATCGGGCCGACGGAGCCGACGCCGCGCGACCTCACGATCGTCGTCTCCAACGACAACGGCGGTGGCATCTTCGAACTACTCGAGCAGGGCGACCCGCGGTTCTCCGATGTGTCGTCGCGAATCTTCGGCACGCCGCACGATGTGGACGTCGGCGCGCTGTGCCGCGCCTATCACGTCGAGAGCAGGCAGATCGAGGCCGACGGTCTCGTCGATGCGCTGGCCGAGCCGTTCGAGGGGATGCGGGTGCTGGAGGTGAAGGCCGACCGGTCGTCGCTGCGCGCGCTGCACGCATCGATCAAGGCCGCACTGTGAGCCGAGCGAACGATGAGGCACTGTGAGCCGAGCGAACGATGAGGCACTGTGAGCCGAGCGAACGACGAGGCACTGTGAGTGCTCTGCGGCGACGTTTGGTTGCGTTGTGGCTCATCGTGGTTCCGCATTTGAGCGGTGAGCCGAACGAGACGCGACCGGCATGCATCCTGCGGCGCATTCGAATCGGCATCGTGATAGTGGCATGCCTGGTCACGCTGCAATCGGTGCTGCTGGTCTTCGGCGCGTGGCGCAACGACCGGCAGATCGAACGCCACATGGGCGTCGCGGAGGCCAGCGTGCTGAATGCCGGTCCGCGCCGTTCGACCATCGAGTTCGTCACGCCCGACCGGGTCACCTACCGCCCGGAGCTCGGCGTGCTGTACCCGTCCGAGCTCGACACCGGGATGCGGATCTACGTCGAGTACGACAAGAACGACCCCGATATCGTGCGGGTTCAGCACCGCAACGCGGCGCTGGCGATCATTCCGGCCGGTTCGATCGCGGTGGTCGGCTGGTTGGTCGCCGGTGCTGCGCTGTTCGGGCTGGCCCTGATCGAGCGACGTTTCCGCCGAACCGACATGTCGATGCCGGACGGCCTCAGGTCTGCATGAGCTTGCTCAGCCAGTCGTTGTCGAAGATGTCGAGCTTCTCGCCCTTGTCGAGGTCGTAGACCGTTGGCGTGCCCGTCTCCAGGTTGTCGATCTCGTAGAGGAACCCGAAGTTGGAATCGTCCATGTCCTTGGTGTCGACCGCCGACTTGCCGCCCTTGACGTTGTCGGCGACGGGCTCGGGCATGCCGGCTTTCGTTGCCATCTCCTGCAGTTCGTCTTCGGTGGGTGGTTCCCCGCCGGGACGCTGATGCGCCCACACCTCCGCGACGAACCGCTGGAACTCGGTGCCGGTCGCCTTCACCTCGGGTGAACCGGCGCCTTCGGTGGCCAGGAACAGCGCATTGCTGACTTTCGCGGAGTAGCCGCCGGATGTGTCGTCGAGGAATGTCAGCGGGCGGTAGGTGACCTCGAGTTGGCCGACCGCGATGTAGTAGGCGAGTTGATCGCCGAAATCGGCCTGCAGATCCGCGCAGTGGTTGCACTGCGGCTCGGTGTAGATCTCGATCCTGGCCGGGGCGTTGTCGAAGCCGGCGACGATGCCGAAGCCGTCCTCGCTGACGCTCAGTGGCGGTTTCGCGGGATCCGGCCCCGCCGTGCCTGCGACCTGTTTGGTGCAGCCGACGGCGGTGAGCAGAAGGCCTATCATCAGCACCACAGTGCCTCGGGACATCCGCATGTCAACCGCCCTCCGTTGTCCGCACGATACTTGACCAGCGGGCCGCGGATCGGACGATCATCGGCACGAGATCTTCGCGTGTCGTATAACCAAAGGCAACCTTTGAGTCAGTCGCTGATGTCATCCTTTGGATGTGCGCGTTGCGATCGTCGCAGAGAGTTTCCTCCCGAATGTCAACGGCGTCACCAACTCGGTGCTTCGGGTGATCGAGCACCTCCGGCGTTCGGGCCACGAAGTCCTCGTCATCGCCCCGGACACGCCGAACGGCGAACCGCCCGCCGATAAGGTCTACGACGGTATCCGGGTGCATCGGGTGCCGTCGCGGATGTTCCCGAAGGTCACGTCGCTGCCCCTCGGCGTGCCCCGGCCACGGATGGTGGGGGTGCTGCGCGGATTCGATCCGGACGTGGTGCATCTGGCATCGCCGGCGCTTCTGGGCTACGGCGGTTTGCATGCCGCCCGCTTTCTGGGGATCCCGACCGTCGCCGTCTTCCAGACCGACGTCGCAGGTTTTGCGCAGAGTTACGGTATCGGCGTGGCGGCGCGGGTGGCATGGGCGTGGACCCGACACCTGCACAAACGCGCTGACCGAACCCTGGCCCCGTCGACGTCCGCCATGGAAAACCTTGCCGCGCACCGTATCCCACGGATCTACAAATGGGGCCGCGGTGTGGACATCACCGGGTTCGCCCCGTCGTCCCGTGACGACACGCTGAGAAGGCAGTGGTCTCCGGACGGCAAGCCGATCGTGGGCTTCGTCGGTCGGCTGGCACCTGAAAAGCATGTCGAACGCCTCGCGACGCTGGCTCACCGCGACGACCTGCAGCTCGTCATCGTCGGAGATGGTGTCGACGCGACAAAGCTCCAAACCGCGCTTCCCACTGCGGTTTTCACGGGCGCGTTGTACGGCAGGGAACTCGCGGCGGCCTACGCCAGCATGGACGTGTTCGTGCACCCCGGAGAGCACGAGACATTCTGCCAGGCCGTCCAGGAGGCAATGGCGTCGGGCCTGCCGGTCATCGCGCCGGACGCCGGCGGCCCGCGCGATCTCGTCGCGCCGTACCGGACGGGCCTGCTGCTGCCGGTCAGCGAATTCGAGACCAAGCTGACCGAGTCGGTCGACCACCTGGTCGCCGAAAGACACCGGTATTCGATCGCCGCGCGCCGCAGCGTGCTCGGCCGGACCTGGCCGGCGATCTGTGATGAACTGATCGGCCACTACGAGGCCGTGCAGGGCAAGCGCGCGCTCAGGGCCGCCTGACCAAGCCGCTGCCGCCTTATGTGGCGACCCGTGCGTCGCCGTTGACCGCCGGTGCGTCGGTGATGGGCGCCGGTACCTCGGTACTGGTGACCAGAATGTCGGTCTTGGTTACCGGTGGCTCGGCTCTGGCGAACGGAACGTCGGATCTGATCACCGGAACGTCGGTTTCGCCGTAGTTGGCCGGCTTGTGATTGCGCGTGCGCCGGATCGGCATCACCGAAACGACGGCGCCGAGCACGATCATCCAGATGAGCATCGGCAGCACGTCCCAGATCGCCCAATCCCGGGACGCCGAAGCGCGGTCGTCCAGCCCCCATTGGGCCAATCCGGCCACCGCCGCGCCGACGATCGTGCACGCGACCGCCCAGCGATTGTCCGCCCATCCCCACAGGGAGATCAGGATCAACAGTGCGACCGCAACGGCAGCGGTGGCCCAGGTGATCGGTGGCTGATCCCACCACCACGGAGTTTGACCCGGCCAGAACATCTTGGCGGGGATGTGCCCCTCGAGTCCCAGGGTGGCCCCCGGCAGCGATGGCCACCACCAGTACAACGCGTCGCCATGACGCAGTGCGGCGCCCTGAAAGTTGTTGGCCGCTTGATAGTTGGCCATCACGTTCGAGAGCCGCAGGACGAAGAGCCCCACGAGCACTGCCAGCACCGCCAGTACCCGACGACGCCAATTGCGCCGGAAATCGTCGAGCGCCGAACGGAATGTGGTCGGCTCCGGGCTGACGTGGTAGGCGCGCTTGTTGAGCCAATGTTGCAGGCCGAGGATGAGCCCGGTGGTCGCGATCATGGATTCGGCAGGCATCGCGACGTGAGGGTCGGCCCCGGTCGCCTGATCATGGATGACGTAGAACAGATGGTGCGCCGCCCAGGCACAGGTGATGAGGGCGAGCAGAAGCGAACCGGCGATGTACCACCGCTTGGTTTTGGCGGCTCTGGCCAGAATGGACTGCCATTCCCAGACATCCAGGTCCTGGGGTTCGGCAATTGAGCGCAACTGTTCGATGAGATTGCGCCATCGCGCGCGCGCCACCTGAGCGCGTATCGCGATCAGCACTCCCACAATGAGGTAGGTCGCCAGGAACGTGATCTGCCAATACGGCTGACTTCGTGCTGCGCCGAGGAAGCTCGCCGCGACAAGGATGACGCCAAGCGCCAGTACAGCCCGCAGGGGATCGGCGATCAGCGTCAACGGCACGGCAAGGGGCCGGATGATGAACTGGCCGAACCGCGTCGCGATACCGCCGATCGACCAACGCGCATCCTTGGCCGGCATCAGTGCCCGGTACACGAGCGGGACGATGCGAGACGCGAGCGCGAACCGATAGTGCGGGGAGAGCGCTCCGAGATCCTCCGCGCCGACGGTCTCGACGATGGACTCACCACGGCGGCCGGTCGACTTCGCCGATGACTCGACGGATTCCGCGGCCTCGAAGACGATCGAGGCCTGTAACTCTGCGACGTGGTTGCGCAGGACGTCGCTGTCCTCCGGCAGCGGCTTCGGGCGACCCTTGTTGAGGATTCTGACGATCCCGGCTGCGGCGTCGAGTCGCCCCCATTGCCAGTCATTTTCGCGCCAGCGAGCCCGGAAGAACCCGCCGAATCTCGACATGACGTTTCCGGCCAGTTTGGCGTCGGCGGTCAAGATATCCCGGCGAGGCTGTTCCAGGACACGACGCATCGGCGCCTCTTTGGGCAGGTGGTTGAGCCATGCCCGCAGCTGCTTGGCCCGCGCCCCGTTCTCGAGTCGGCGCACATCGAACTCGGGACGTTCATTGCCGGTGATCGCGTCGAACGCGATCATCGAACTGCTGTCCGGAATTCCCGCGGTGGCAAAGAGTCTCGATATCTCGTCGAGAGACAACCCGCTCAGCGGCGGCCGATAAAAGCGGGAGTACACAGACTCGCTCCACTGCCGCCACCATTTCTTCAGCGGCTGATGGCCGAGCGCGGCGACAATCGGCTCGGAGTGTGTTTCGATCACCTCGCGGAGGACATTCAGCTCCGCGGAAAGGGTTTCGGCAAGACTCTCGTTGACCGCCCCGCTGTTCGCGGCCTCGGCGAGTTTGGCCAGGCATCTGCGGCAGCTCTCGTCGCTGGAAACCGCTTCTCGCAGTGCCTTCGCGGCCACTGGGTCGGCGGTGAGCCGCTGCAGGAACATCTGGCTGGACTCGGGGCCCAGACTGCCGTCGAACGGCTCGGTCAACACGAGAGCGGGGGAGAACCGCCCCGCACCGAACAGCGCGATGAGGCAGCGGTGGGTCTCGAAGTGAGATTCCGACCAGCCCTTCAGGACTTCGAAGAACCTGGCCTCGTCGACGTCGTCCTGCCGCAGTTGCTGCGCCAAGTCGGTCGGCATCGTGAAGTTGCGCTGGAGGTTACGCGCCAGCTCCAGGCGGAGAGGCAATTCGGTGAGGTCGTAGTTGCGGGCCGCTGTGGCGTCATCCCTGAGCGGCTCGGCCAGCACCAGGTCAGTGGTGAGGCGCTTCGCCTCGACAAGCACGGTGACACAGCGGTAGAGGCGGCTCTTGCTTTTCTCCAGCTGCGACGACAACGCGGTGCGAGCCTCCGGGACCGCCGCCGAATCCTGTGCCAGTTCCTCCAGGAGCTTCTCCAGCGCATGCACCCAAGCGATGAGGATGCGAACCCAATCGATCATCGCGTAGACGTCGCATGGGAGTTCCCAATCGACAGTCGGGTCGTTGTACGCCGTCTGCACCCACCACTTGATCGACAGGGACTTCTCCGGCGCGAGGCTCGCATAGTCGATGGCTTCACGCGGCGGCTGACACAATTCCGACCACGGCTCGGCAAGCAGGGTGGCGATTTTGGCTGTGTCGGTGGCGATCCGGCACTGGTTGTACGACTGGTCGTTGACGATCTTCTTCGCCGACGCCGTCGCATGGTCGGATTCGCGGAGATTGTCGAGGAAGGCGGCCAGTGCCTCCAGCCGGCCGCGTCCCGCCAGCACGGCCTGGTTGTGGCCCTGCAGCGCCCGGAGCTCGTCCGACGCCGTTTCCGTGCGCTGCTGCAGCGCCATCGATCTGCGAATGACCGGAACCCAGCTGGCGGCACTCGACTTGTGCTTCTTCGACTCGGTCACCGGTTCGCTGGCGGTGGGTGGTTCCGGATCGAGGTAGATCAGCCATCGTTCGGAGGGCTGTGACGTGGGGGCGCGACGGATCGCCCGGATGGCGCGGTCGATGGGAATGTTGTCGAAAATGCCGCCGTCGACCACATTGAACGGTTCGGAGCCCGTCTTGTCATTGGGTCGGGCATAGAGGAAGGCCCGAGCCATGTTGACGTACAGACCGTCATCGGTGCCGTCGCCGGACTGGGGTGCCGGATGTCTGATGTGGCCGCGATTGAAATCCTCGCTGTGGCCCGGAGACGAGTAGATGCCCGCGGGCTCGAAGGCCCCGGGGAACGACGATGTCGACCGCGCGGCCAGCGCCATCCGGTTCAGTGCGACGACCCCGATCGGATGTCGTGCCTCGTCGGTGCCGGGAATCGTCGTGAAGTGGGAATCCAGATCACCGGGTGTCTTGGTGAACGAGAAGCTGGCGCGGTTTCCCCGCTCCTCGTTGTAGGGGTCGTCCAGCAGCGTCGCGGCGAGTTCGACGTCGAGCCGCTCCGCCCGGGTTTCCCGATGCACCAACACCTTTGACTTGCTATCGGTGTTCGCCGGATTGGCGATGATTGTCAGGGCATCTCGCACCACCGAGAAGAGTCTTTCGTCCCCCTTCAGGATGGACGGAACTCGTCCGAATCCGGGTTCTCGCAACAGATCCCAGATTCCACCGGAGTCGATCCAAGTGCTTCGGACCGGCTCGTCCATCACGGTGCCGCACGTCTGGGCCAGCCCGAACAACACCGCATTCAGTCCGCCGGCACTCGCCCCCGCCAGGATGTCGACCTCGACCCGGTCGTACTTGGTCGTCATCAACAACTCGACGTACTTCTCGGCGCGATCCCGGCGCCGGCCATTCTCATTCTCCGCGACGAGGTTCGATCGCGATGCCGCCGCCTGCCGGCAGGCCCGGCGGAACAAGTCGATCTCGGCGACGGCGCCGCCGATCCACACCGCGAGGCTGACACCGCCACGCATCGCCAGCGCGAGTCGCAACGTTCGATTCCGGTATCCGGGTGACTCTGGGCGAGCGTTATCCCCCATGATGTCTGCTCTTCCGCTCATGACGTTTGCTGTCGCCATCGTAGAAGGTCAGAGCAATTGTGCTACGGCATTTCCCTCGATAAGCGCGAAAACGGCAATAGTTTCGCAAAAGTCTGCACCGCGGGTACTACACGCATGGCGTATTCAAAAGAAGCGCCGGTCAAAAGCAGCCTGCGCGTCATTCGAAATTCGTTGCCATTGTCGGCATTCTTCGAGTCATGCCACGTAGCCGGCGCCGACGTAATCCGTGGCCGGAACGACAGACGCCTGGCGCGTCGGTGCGTCGCCGTCGACGATCGTCATCATCGCCGCGGCCGCGGCTTGATCGTCGGCGCCCGGGTAGGCGCGGCGGGGACCGTCGGGCAGCCTGTGGTTCGTCCGATATGCGGGCAGAACAGCGGAGTGTTCGGCGGCCACCTCGATCCAGTCGGCGCCGGTGCGGGCGGGCTGCAGGAAGGTCACCTTGATTCCGAACTGCGCCACCTCGGCGGCGAGCGAATCCGACAACGCCCGCAACGCCGCCGTCGAGGCGGTGTAGACGCCGCGCTCCGGTTGGGCGGCGCTGCCGGTGTCCGACGAGACCGCAATGATGTGGCCACTGCGTTGTCCGCGCAGGATGGGCATGGCGGCCTGGGCGATCCACAGCGGGCCGAAGAAGTTTGCGTCCATCTGTGACCGCGCCTCTTTCTCGGACAGTTCCTCGACCATGCCGAACTGTCCGTACGCCGCGTTGGCCACCACCACGTCCAGCCGGCCGAAGTGACGGTGGGCCGCCTTGACCGCGGCGACGTCCGCGTCGCGATCGCGGACGTCGAGCTCGATCGGCAGGAACGAATCTCCGAAAGCCGCCGCGAGGTCCGAGAGCATCCCGACATCGCGGGCCGTTCCCGCAACCAGGTCACCTCGTTCGAGAGCAATGCGCGCCCAGGCACGCCCGTACCCGCTCGATGCCCCGGCGATGAACCAGACCTTGCGCATGACGTCGCCTCTCCAGCAGATGTGATCTGCTGTTAACAACGCCGAAACATATCCAAAAGTTTCAAACGGTCAGCCCTGGGCCTCGACGGCGACGGGCTGCCACTCCTCCCACGTCTTGAGGCGGTTCTCGTAGTCGGCTTTGGCCAGGCCGAAGGGCTGGGCACCGAGGAAGACCCGCAGCGGCGGCACGGGAGCATCGACGATCTTCAGCACCGCCGCAGACGACGCCTTCGGATCTCCTGACTTCGACGCTCGTTGGCTGCGCTTCCGGTCGGCGTCCTCGTGGACCTCTTTGTAGTCCGGCAGCGCAGCGGAGCGCTTGGCCGACGAACCGCCCCAGTCGGTCGAAAAGCTGGCCGGTTCGATCAGCGTGACATGGATGCCGAAGGACTCGACCTCCTGCGCCAGCGACTGGGACAGCCCCTCGAGCGCCCACTTCGACGCGTGGTAGATGCCGACATTCTGAAACGCGGTGATCCCGCCGATCGACGACACCTGGAGGATGTGCCCGCTGCGCTGGGCGCGCAGGTACGGCAGCGCCGCCTGGGTGACCCAGAGCGCGCCGAACAGGTTGGTCTCGATCTGGTCGCGGGCTTCCTGCTCGGTCAGCTCCTCGACGAAGCCGAACTGCCCGTAGCCCGCGTTGTTGACGACGACGTCCAGCCGCCCGAAGTGGTCGTGAGCCTGCTTGACGGCGGCGAAGTCCGCGTCACGATCGTTGACGTCGAGCCGGATGGGTAGTACAGCGTCCCCGTACTTCTCCGACAGATCGGCCAGCGTCGTGGTGTCGCGTGCCGTGGCGGCCACCTTGTCGCCGCGCTCCAGGGCGGCGATGGACCATTCGCGGCCGAACCCGCGTGATGTCCCGGTGATGAACCAAATCTTTTCGGTCATAGTCGAACCTTCCCTTTACTGGTCACAGCGGTTCAAGGCCGCGATCGGTTTCCTCATTCCCGATTTGCCCAAACCCCCGGCTGGGAATCGGCTGGCAAAAGCTTCAATCTGGGCGGCTGTAGTAGACGCGAGTGCGAAACACGATGTCCTGCAATGATCGTCGATTCCGGTCGACGGCGACCCAGAGCAGGCCGACGGGGAACAGCACGCAGGTGATCGCGCGGATCAATCCGACGACCGGACCGACCCGTTGAGAGCGACGGCCGACGACGCGTAGCCCCATCGCCACCGCTCCCGCTGTGCATCCCGACACCGCCCAACAGCCGGCGAGATAAAGCACCGCGACCGCGAACGCGACCATGGAGGAAAACACCGCGTTGAGCGAAGGCAGGCTGAACGCGGTGGGCGAGAAGACCAGATGGGCCAGCACCAAACCGATGTACATCGCACCCATGACGACCAGCACGACCACGAGATCGATCACCGCAGCGAGTCCCCGGCTCACGATTCCGGCAGGGCGTGCATCCCCGGAGCTGAGGGTCGGCTGCGTCACCGCGGCGCCCGGCTCCGCCCCAGGACCCTGTCGACGATTCCGGCGACGACGTCGTCGGCCCGTTCCCCTTGAGTCCGGACGTCGGTCATCACCTCCGCGGTGACCGAGTTCGTCGATTCGCGGATGATCGCGGGCAGGTCGACGCCGTCGATCACCCTGTTGGCCAGACCGATCAGGTCGATGCGGTCCACGATCGCGTCGATGTCGAATTCGGCGGCGATGGCGTTCACGTCCACCTGCTCGCGAACCAGTGCCGTCAGATCGAGCTGGGCCAGGATCTGCTCGACCATCCGGACCGCGAGTGCGGTGACAAGCGTCCGCACCGGGTCGAGCCCGTGGGCGATCACCTGCTCGCCCTGGGCCGAAAGAGCGGCGGCGCCGCGACGGACCAAGGGGCCGACCACCGGCAGCCGGGTCACCAATCCGTATGTCGTGGCGGCCCCGCCGACGGCCAGCGCCGCGGCGCCCGCGGCCGTGGACACCACCGGGTTCCTCAGCACATCGACGCGGTCGGTCACGTCCGCATCGTAGTTGCGTATCAGCGTGAAACGGCCCCGACTGGCCAACCGGGTACCGTCGGCTCCGTGAACCGCGCGTCGCTGGACAAAGACCCACGTGAAGTGGCGTCGATGTTCGATGCCGTCGCGCGTAGGTACGACCTGACGAACACCGTGCTGTCGCTCGGCCAGGACCGGTTCTGGCGGCGGGCGACCCGCTCGGCGCTGCGGATCGGGCCCACAGACAAGGTGCTCGACCTGGCTGCGGGTACGGCCGTGTCGACGGTGGAGCTCTCGGCGTCCGGTGCGTGGTGTGTGGCCGCCGACTTCTCGGTCGGCATGCTGGCCGCGGGGACGGGGCGGCGGGTGCCGAAGGTCGCGGGTGATGCGACGCGGCTGCCGTTCGCCGACGGGGTGTTCGATGCGGTGACGATCAGTTTCGGGTTGCGCAACGTGGTCGACCACACCGCCGGGCTGCGCGAGATGGCGCGGGTGACGCGGCCGGGCGGCCGGTTGGTGGTGTGCGAATTCTCTACACCGACCAACCCGCTGTTCGCGACCGTCTACAAGGAGTATCTGATGCGGGCGCTACCCCGGGTGGCCCGCGCGGTGTCGTCGAATCCGGACGCGTACGTGTATCTGGCCGAGTCGATCCGGGCCTGGCCCCCTCAGGTGGAGCTGGCGCACCGGATCGCCGATGCGGGATGGTCTGCGGTGCGCTGGCGCAATCTGACGGGCGGCATCGTCGCGCTACACGCCGCGACGAAACCTACTCGCTGATAGCGACTTTCGCCCTCCCGCGTACGCTCTCGGCGCGGGTTCGCGTCAGCGGGCAAAGAGGGCATGAACGCCATGTTCGACGCGCTTGCCGGACATCTTCCCGCCGTGGCGGGAGTGTCGACGAGCGTCGTGCATCTTCACGGCGGCGGCATGGCGACGAGCGGCGCCGCCGACGTCGGTTACCGGGTGATGCCGGAGGTGTTCGAGGCGAGCATTCGCGATGTCAGCGGGTTCGCGAAGTCTCTCGGTCAGTTGACGGTCTGAATGCCGACGCCGCCGCCGGGAGCGGGTGCGACTACGACATCGCCGAAGGTGTGTTGTGTTGACGGAGAGGGCTGTTCGCTCACCGGAACACAGACGCCGACATAAGGGACTTCCGCGCACGGCCCGACGGGGGTGGCCGCGGCCGTCGCGGACGCACTCACGATCGCCACCGCACAGCCCGCGGCGGCCACGCATAAGCGTCGGTCTCTTCGGGGCATCGTGGATCCTTCCGTCGATCCCGTAGCTGACCCGTACCGATCGAGCGTACGCCGGACAACCTGTGAAAACGACGGGGTAAGCGGGTCAAACCAGGCGCGCTGCATCGTCGCCCGGGGTCCGTGCGGATTTACCCAGTTTGCGAGGCCACTCCAGCAGCAAACTCACAGCGCCGCAATTGCTTTGCCGCAGCGGACAGGGGCAGATTGGTTCCGGCGCCGATGGGTATCCGGTCCGTTGCCTGGAGGCTTCGAACAGGTGAATACGGCATGGATTGGGCGGAAGAGTGAATGTGATCCAGGGCGCGACGCGCGTCATAACACAGTCAGCGGAGGCGACCGTCGCTGCGGCGGGAGCAATCGGTGGTGCGGCAATCAGCGGTGTGATCGGTGGCGTGCAGGGCACCGTCGCCGGAATGAAGAACGGCGTCAGCAGTGGCAGCCACTCGACCCCGGCGGCCGCGTTGGCGCTCGCGGCGATCGGCGCGGCCGGACTTGTCGAATGGCCGGTTCTGCTCGGCGTCGGCGGGACCGCCATCGTCGTCCGGCAACTCACGCAGCGATCCGATGGGCGGGAGAGGCCGATCCTCGCCGCCGTTGCGGATACGCCACAGCGCGCATCCGCTGCCAAACGTTCCTCCGCGGCAAAGCGTCCCGCCGCCAAGCGCAGTTCCGTGCGCAAGGCGGCCAAGTCCACCGGCTCGACGACACGTAAGTCGTCGTCCGGCAACCGTCGCGCCGCGGCGAACCGGTAGCGCGGTGGGTGTGAACAAACTGGTGCCGGCCGTGGTATCGGCGCCTTTCCGTGCCGTTGGTCTGGGCGTGAAGATGGCGTCGGTGGTCACCGCCGTTGGTGTCGACCTCGTGGCCAAGCCCGTGCAGACCGTCTCGCAGCTGCCGGGCGGCCAGGTCCTGGGATCGTTGGCCGCGGTGGCATCCGAGCTGCTCGGTGGCGACCGTTCCCGGCGCCACTGGAGCGGTGGCGACCGGTGCTGGATCGAAGTGCGCGGCCTGAGCGGTTCCGCGCCCGACGGTCGCCTGGGCGAACTCGTCACCAACAAGCTGCGCGCACAGCGCGGCGTCCGCACAGTGAAGCTGAACTATCCGCTCTCGCGCGCGGTCGTCGAGATCGACAGCGATGCGACGTCGGCGCTCCAGCTGTGCGACATCGTTGCGATCGCCGAGGACGAGGCGTCACAGGAGACCGACGACGGAGCCGACCGTCCAGTCGACCTGCCCGTCGACGCCGTGGTGCTTGCCGCGAGCACCGCCGCGGCAGCGGCGAGCGCCGCAGGCCTGGCGCTGACCCTGGCCGGCCGGGCGCTGTGCTGGCCGCGCCTGCCCGCGGGCGTGGCCGCGGCCGTGACGGTCATCGACTATCAGCCACGGCTGCGCAGACTGCTCGAAGAGCGACTCGGAACGAACGCGGCCGACACTGCGCTGGCCTTCGCCGCGAGCCTTTCGTACACGCTGACGCAGGCACCGGCCTCGCTGGCGGTGGACCTCGTCATGCATCTTGCCCGCGCCGCCGAGACCCAATCGGCGGCGGCCGTCTGGGAACGGCGCGAGCCGGCCCTGGCCGAGCACGCCGACTGTCGTGACGGGATCCATGCCTCCGAGCGGCCACGGGACCGTCCGCCCGGCCCCGTGGAGCGTCACGGTGACCGCGGCGGGTTGGCACAGGTGCTGGGTTCGGCCGCGGTCGGATTGGCCACCGCGAACCTTGACGCTGCCGCCACCGCGTCGCTGGTCGCGGCACCCAAGGCCGCCCGCACCAGTCGTGAGGCATTCGCGGCCACGCTCGGTCGTGGCCTGGCCGGCAACCACGGCGTGCTGCCGATGACGTCCGAAGCGTTACGTCGGCTGGACCGTGTCGACGCGATCGTCATCGATCCCCGCGCGCTGTGCACCGCCGAACTCTCGGTGGGGCGGATCCGAAACGTGGACGACTCCGACCGTGCGGCGGCATGGCAGTGGACGCAGGACCAGATCGACCAGGGCGCAACGAGATTGGGATGGCATCGAGTGCCGGGTGGCAACGGCCGTAGACCGGCGGGGGAAGTCCTCGTGCGGGGCGCGGTTCATCCCTTGGCCTCGGCGGTGCTGCGCGAGGCACGGCGAGCCGGAGCCGAGGTGGTGTCCCTGGACGTCGACACACTGGACGACCTGCGCTCGGCCTTCGACGACCTGGATCCCTGCGACGGAACCGTGGACGAGGCACTCGCCGAGTCGGTTAAGCGACTGCAGCAGGACGGACGTACCGTGCTCGTGGTGTCGGGACTCGCGCCGCAGGCGCTCGCTGATGCCGATGTGGCGATCGGCGTCGGTGATCAGCCTCCGACCTGGCGTGCCGACCTGATCGTCGAGGATCTCGACGGCGCCTGGCGTGTCGTGCACGCGTTGCCGGCGGCCCGGCGGGCGAGCGAACGTGGCGTGGAAATCGCCACCGGCGCCTCGCTTTTGGGTGCGCTGCTGATGGTTCCCGGCGTTCGGGGCCGCGGACCTGGGCCGGTTACCGCCGGTGCGGGCGCGGGGGCCTGGACGGGGTTCTGGCTCGCACGCGGCGTACTCGCCGCCGCGTCGCCGCCACGCGAGACACACCGCGACTGGCACGCGTTGTCCATCGAGCAGGTGCGTCGCCTGTTGCCGCCGCCCGAAGCCGCCGAACCGGTCACGGAAAGATCACGGCTGACGGCGCCGGCGACGATGCTGAGGTCGGCAAACCGGTCTGTGGTCGACCCGGCGCGCCGAAATGTGCGCGAGTTCGCCAACGCGCTGCGCGGAGAGCTGTCCGATCCGTTGACGCCGGTGCTCGCGATCGGTTCGGCCGCCAGCGCGATAATGGGTTCACCGGCCGATGCGGTGCTCGTCGGTTCGGTGTTGACCGGCAACGCCGTGCTCGCCGCGACCCAGAAGCTGCGCGCCGAGCGGCTCCTGGGACGACTGCTCGCCGTACAGGATCCACCGGCGCGCCGCCGGATCGCCGACGGAAAGTGCGAATCGGTCGACGCCGCGGGCCTGCGGCCCGGCGACATCATCGAGGTTTGGCCCGGCGAGGTGGTGCCGGCGGACGCCCGGCTGATCGAAGCCGTCGATCTCGAGGTCGACGAATCGGCGCTCACGGGGGAGTCGTTGCCGGTGCCCAAGCAGACCGCGGCCACACCCGCGGTACCGGTGGCCGAGCGTGCCTGCCTCATACACGCGGCCACCACGGTGGTCGCCGGCACCGCCGTGGCGATCGTCACCGCTGTCGGCGCCCAAACCCAGGCCCGACGGGCGGCGCAGGCCCCCCACTCGCAAGAAGCCTCGGTCGGGCTGCAGGCCCAGCTGCGTGATCTCACGGATCGGGCCTGGCCCGTCAGTCTCGCCGGCGGCGGCCTGGTGACGGCCCTGGCCGCGCTACGCCGTGCACCGCTGCGGCGGGCGGTCAGCAGCGGTATTGCCGTGAGCGTCGCGGCCGTGCCGGAAGGTCTGCCTCTGGTCGCGACCCTGGCCCAGCAGGCTTCGGCGCGGCGGCTGACCAGGTCCGGTGCGCTCGTCCGCAGTCCACGCTCGGTCGAGGCGCTCGGGCGCGTCGACGTGGTGTGCTTCGACAAGACCGGAACCCTCAGCGAAAACCGGCTGCGGGTGACCCGGATCGAGACGGCGGGTGGCGCATCGGAAGCCGACGTGCTCGCCCACGCCAGTTCCGCCACACCGCCGCCCAACGGAGACCGACACGAGCACTCGACGGATGTCGCCGTGGTCGAGGCTGCCCAAAAATCAGGCGCCACAACACAATCGGCGGATGCGCATCTGCCGTTCCGTTCGGGTCGCCCATACTCGGCGACGATCGCCGGGTTGGAGCTGTCCATCAAGGGCGCGCCGGAGGTGGTTCTGCCCGCCAGCGGCGATTCGGGCGGTGCGATGTCACGGCGCGTGCAGAAGATGGCGGCAGACGGGCTGCGCGTACTCGCTGTCGCCCGGCGCGAGCTGACCGAGGCCCAGGCGCGGGCGGCCGGGGAAGATTCCGATGTGTTCACCGAACTGTGCAGTGGGGGTTTGCAATTCGCCGGTCTGCTGGGACTTTCCGATACGCCTCGCCCCGATGCGGCAGACGTATTGGCCGGGCTGCAGGCGGCCGGCATCGAGTCGCGCCTCATCACCGGCGACCATCCGGTGACGGCCAAGGCGATAGCCGCGGAACTCGGCATGCCCGTCGGCGATGATCAGGTGCTCAGTGGCGCGCAGTGGGAGGAGATGGCGCGTCGCCAGCAGGAGCAGGCGGTCCAGAAGTGTGTCGTGTTCGCGCGGATGTCACCGGAACACAAGGTGCAGATCGTCGAGACATTGGAACGGGTGGGCCGAGTGTGTGCGATGGTCGGTGACGGCGCGAACGACGCGGCGGCCATCCGTGCGGCAACGGTCGGCATCGGTGTCGCCGCCCGCGGCAGCGATCCGGCTCGGACGGCCGCAGACGTGATGCTGGTCGACGGGCGGATCAGCTCGCTTCTCGAGGCCCTCGAGGAGGGCAGCCAACTGTGGCGGCGTGTGCAGGCCGCAGTCGCGGTGCTGCTCGGCGGCAATGCGGGCGAGGTGGCGTTCTCGATCGTGGGCACCGCGCTGACCGGGCGGTCGCCGCTGAACACCCGGCAGCTGCTCCTGATGAACATGCTCACCGACGCGCTGCCCGCCGCCGCCCTCGCGGTCAGCCGGCCGACATCAAGTCCCTCGCCCGAACGGCGCGGACCTGATCAGGCCGAACTGTGGCGGACGGTCGGCGTCCGGGGGGCCACCACCGCCGCAGCGGCGACGGCGGCTTGGGGTCTGGCGAGTATCACCGGACGTCAGCGCCGGGCCTCGACGGTCGCGCTGGTCGCGCTGGTGGCGACGCAGCTGGGGCAGACGCTCATCGATTCACACAGTCCGCTGGTGGTGGGTACCGCCGCGGGGACGATGCTGGCGATGGGAACGGTGATCAGTACCCCGGTGGTGAGCCAGCTGCTGGGCAGTACCTGGTTGGGACCGGTGGGCTGGGCGCAGGCGTTGACGACGGCCGGAGCGGCGACAGCAGTGGCGGCCGTCGTCCCGAAGCTGCTCGGGCGCGCCGATCCCCAGCCGGACGATCAGTCGTCGACCTGGACCACTCCGACCCGCAACAACACGGCGTACAGCTCTCGCAACGGGAACGCCAGCAACCCGGCAACGGCATCCGTCAATGGATCGGCGCCGACTGACACAGACAGACCTGACACGTCTGCAACCGTCCGGGTTCCGGGCGTACAGCGGGCGAACTCGACATGACTGGAGCGCAACGAATGACCGAAAAATCACGCGCCACCACCCGCCGGGAGGCCGTCGACCGCATTCGCGAAGCGCGAAGTCTCGCGATCGACCTTCCCGTCGTCGGCCGGGTGCGCATACCGCACCCGGAACAGGTGGCGTATTTCGGCGCGCTCGGCGTGCTGGCGGCAGTCGAGATCATCGACTGGCCCATCGCGCTGGCGATCGCCGCGGGCCATGTGCTGGTGCAGAACCAGCACAACAAGGTGGCCGAAGAGGTGGGTGAGGCACTCGAGGACGCGTGACGGAGGTCAGCTGAGTGCGCGTGTGACGAGTTCCGCGATGTGACCGTACGTCCCGACGCGGGGCACCTCGTTGTACTCGCCGCATCCAGCTCCACCAACGCCGGCGCGATACCCGCGATGTCGTCGGCGTTTCGACCCCCAGACCGGGCGACACCAACGGGTCGCGGCGCCGCGCACGATCGGGCACATACGCGGCGTCGAACACCTAACCCATCCACGGTTTGAGGACGCGTATGAATCGTCACCTCGTTGATGCGCCGTCGCGAGCGTGCGTGTCTGCGGCCGACACGCGGTGGAATTTCGTGACTCTACGCACGCTCGTGGCCGACCTACACCGGACCAATGAGCATCGGCGGTCATCGCGATAATCTCTGTCGAGCACCATGACGTGACGGGGGTTTCGGCGATGGCCACGTTCTGGCGGTACGTCCGCATTCAGCTGATGATGTTCGTGTTCGGCATCGTCGGCCCGATCTTCCTGATCATTTACTTTGCGACGCAACCGGATCCGGCAGCCAAATGGGCGTACTGGGCGGGGCTGTTCATCACCGCGGCCGACGTGCTCATCGCCCTGGCGCTCACCAGCGCTACCGGCGATAGCCGCGCGAACGTGCGCGAAGTCGTGTCTCGCCGCGGCGTGTCGCCCGCAGACACGCGCGCTCGCGAAATGGGGAGCTAGCTGAAGGGTGGGCGGCCGTCGAGTCGGTGGGACCCCGCACCGGCGTGCCGCCACAGCCGGGCCACCCAGTCGGCGTCCTCGTCGGTCACGAAGTTCCCCATCACCCGTACCGCGATGTTCATCAGAAACGCCGAGCGCATCGCGATGGGCCCCGTCGAGGGGAGGAACCGTGGAAGGGTCAGCAGCAGTGCCAGGCGCCGCGCGACCGAGAACCCGTGCGCGTAGTGCTCACGCAGCAGCGCCGGCCACACCGTCGAATAATCGGACAGACGGGGCGTGTCCAGCAGTTCCGCGGCCAGCCGGCCGGTCTCCATTCCGTAGTCGATGCCCTCGCCGTTGAGTGGGTTCACGCAGGCCGCCGCGTCGCCGATCAGCATCCAGTTCGGTCCGGCGATGCCCGACACCGCGCCGCCCATCGGCAACAACGCCGACAGCCCGGCCCGGGGCTCACCCTCGAAACCCCACTCGTCGCGGCGCAGCCCGGCGTAGTAGCTCATCAGCGGGCGCAGCGCGGAGTCCGCGGGCCGTTTCGAGGTGGCCAGCGCGCCGACACCGATGTTCGCCTCGCCATTGCCCAGCGGGAAGATCCAGCCGTACCCGGGTAGCACGTTGCCCTCGGGCGAGCGCAACTCCAGGTGGGACGTGATCCACGGCTCGTTGGCCCGCGGCGTCGCGATGTATCCGCGGATCGCCACGCCGTACACGGTCTCCCGATGCCACTGTCGGCCAAGGCTGCGACCCAGCGTCGACCGGGCCCCGTCGGCGACGATCAGGTCGGCGCAGCCGATCTCCGCGCCGGAGTCGACCCGAACCGAGGACACCCGCCCCGACGAATCATGTCGCACGTCAACAACTTTGACGCCGAGCATCATCTTTGCGCCGTCATCGACGGCCACCATCCGGATGCGGTCGTCGAGCTCGGTGCGGGGCACGGCGCTGCTCGTCGACGGGAACGATGGGCCCGGCCACTCCACCTCGACGTCGGCGCCGAACCCCGACAGCCGCAGCCCACGGTGGGTGATGCGGCCGTCGAGCCACGGGCCGAGGCCCAGGAGGCGCATCTCGGCGACGGCACGGGGGGTGAGCCCGTCGCCGCACGCCTTGTCGCGGGGGAACTGGGCGGAGTCGATCACCAGCACGTCGCGGCCGCTGCGGGCCGCCCAGGCGGCCGCCGCCGAGCCCGCGGGCCCGGCTCCGACGACGACCACGTCAGCCTGCGTGTCCATGGTTCCCAGTATGTTGGCAGAGTGAGGACACCAGCGAGTGTGGTGGCGGGGGTGGACTTCGGCGACCCTGCATTTGCGCAGGATGTGCGCGACGGAGTGGCCCGCGTCGAGGACCTGATGGCCACTGAACTGGGCAAAGCCGATGAGTTGATGGCCGAGGCGGTCCAGCACCTGTTTCAGGCCGGCGGCAAGCGCTTCCGCCCGCTGTTCACCGTGCTCTCGGCGCAACTGGGCCCCGAGCCCGACGCGTGGCAGGTCACCGTGGCCGGCGCCGTGATCGAGCTGGTGCACCTCGCGACCCTGTACCACGACGACGTGATGGACGAGGCCCAGGTGCGGCGGGGTGCGGACAGCGCCAACGCCCGCTGGGGCAACAACATCGCGATCCTGGCAGGCGACTATCTGTTCGCGACCGCCTCACGGCTGGTGTCCCGGCTGGGCCCCGAGGCGGTGCGGGTGATCGCGGATACGTTCGCCCAGCTGGTCACCGGCCAGATGCGGGAGACCCGCGGCGCGGCCGACCACGTCGATTCCGTCGAGCATTACCTGAAGGTGGTCTACGAGAAGACCGCGTGCCTCATCGCGGCGTCCGGCCGGTTCGGGGCGACGTTCTCGGGTGCGGACAAAGACCAGATCGAGCGGCTGAGCCGGCTCGGCGGCATCGTCGGCACCGCCTTTCAGATTTCCGACGACATCATCGACATCGACAGCGATCCCGACGAATCCGGCAAGGTGCCCGGCACCGACCTGCGCGAAGGCGTGCATACGCTGCCGGTGCTCTACGCCCTGCGCGAGATCGGCCCGGACGCCGACCGGTTGCGCGCGCTGCTGGCGGGCCCGGTCGAGAACGACGAGGACCTCGCCGAGGCGCTGCGGCTGCTCCGCACGTCGCCGGGCATGGCGCACGCCAAGGACACCGTGGCGCGGTACGCCGTCCAGGCCCGCGACGAGCTCGCCGGCCTGCCGGAAAGTCCTGGTCGCCAGGCGCTGGCGACGCTGGTCGACTACACGGTGAACCGCCACGGCTGACTGTTCGGAACCTGAACTGGCCCTCGGCGCGTTGAATCAGCGATGAGCTCCCTAGTTTCCGTCAGGAGGAAGCCGCGATGACCTGGCATCCGCACGCCAACACGGCCAAGACGTTCGTGTTGCTGGTGGGGTTCTCCACGCTGATCGTGTTCATCGCCGCACTGTTCCGCAATACCGCGATCTTGGGCCTGGCGGTGCTGTTCGCCGTCGGCTTCAACGTGTACATCTACTACAACAGCGACAAGATGGCGCTGAAGGCGATGCACGCCCAGCCGGTCAACGAGATGCAGGCACCGGCGATGTACCGGATCGTGCGTGAGCTGGCGACCACGGCGCGCCAGCCGATGCCGCGGCTCTACATCAGCGACACGGCCGCGCCGAACGCCTTCGCGACCGGTCGCAACCCGCGCAACGCGGCGGTGTGCTGCACGACAGGCATCCTGCATCTCCTCAACGAACGCGAGCTGCGCGCCGTGCTCGGCCACGAGCTGTCCCACGTGTACAACCGCGACATCCTCATCTCGAGCGTCGCCGGTGCGATGGCGGCGGTCATCACCATGCTGGCCAACCTGGCCTACTTCGCGAGCATGTTCGGCGGAAACCGCGAAGGTGGCACGAATCCCTTTGCCATCCTTCTGGTTTCGCTTCTGGGTCCGATCGCGGCGACGGTCATCAAGCTGGCCGTGTCGCGGTCGCGCGAGTACCAGGCGGACCAGTCGGGTGCGGAGCTGACCGGAGATCCGCTGGCGTTGGCGAGCGCGCTGCGCAAGATCAGCGCGGGTGTGCAGCAGGCGCCGCTGCCGCCGGAACCGCAGCTGGCGGATCAGGCGCACCTGATGATCGCCAACCCGTTCCGCTCGGGCGAGAAGATCGGCAAATTGTTCTCGACGCACCCGCCGGTGCAGGACCGGATCCGTCGCCTCGAGGAGATGGCCGGCCGCGGTCCGGGCCAGTACTAGCCCCTCCTACGTTTGGACCCGTAACGCGCCATCTGGCGCCGCCGATGTAGCAAGCATGCTGCAAGTCGGATGGGCACCATCTAAGGTGTTGAGCGTGCTGAGCAGACTGCTGATCGGTCTTGTCGGGGCCGTAGGGGCCGCCATCGTCGGTGTCCCCGGCATCGCGGTGGCCGAGCCGCCACCGGATCCGGTGCCGCAGCCGCCCCCGCCACCGCTGAACGTCAACGCGTTCGCCCCGGTGAAGTTGTCCGAGTACGCGGTGATGGACAACAACTGGTACGCCTTCAGCACCCCCGGTGGCGATACCTGCGTGGTGCAGAAGACCGGCAGCTACGGCTGCAGCGGCGCGCTGCCCGGAGCACCCGAGGGCGCGAATCTCGTCAGCGGCTCGCTGGGCGCCGTGCCGGGCTTCGCGAACACGAACGGCCCGGTGTTCGGAAATATCGGCGCCGTCAAGCCGCTTCCCCCGAACCAGCGGATCAGCTACCAGACAGTGAGCTGTGGGACCGACGGCGTGATGACGTCGTGCCTCGATGCCCGCAACCAGTCGGGCTTCGTGATCAGCCCGGGTGGCAGCTTCATCCTCAACGAGTCGAACCCCCTGCTGGACCGGCCCGAGGGAACGAACCCGTTCACCAACTGAGGACGGGTCAGAGGTAGTTGCCCTCGGGCAGCTGGGCCCTGAAGCGACCGGTGTTCACCGTCGCGATCAGATCCGCCGTACCGACCGAGCCCGAGCCGGACAGCACCGTGCGGCGCACCACCTCGCGGATGTCGGCACCGCTCATGTCCGCGCCGAATTGCGCTGCCACCGAACCCACCTCGATGTCGGAGGCGCCGGCGATGCCCTCCAGGTAGCGGGCCAGGATGGCGGCGGCGGCCTCCCGGTTGGGGTAGCCGATCTCGATGACCGAATCGAAGCGCGCCGACCTCACCGCCGCCGCGTCGAGCGTGCTCACATCGTTGGTCGACGCCAGGGTCAGCAGCGGCGCCATGGGATGTGCATCCATCGCGGCCAGGAACTCCGACAGCGCCGCCGGCGCGCCGTGCCGGTTGCGCCTGCTGTCGACGATCAGATCGATGTCCTCGATCACGATCAACGCCGGCCCCATGCTGCGGGCCTCCTTGTACACCGCGGACAGCGCCGACTGACCCGCGCGGGCGTCGACCACGAACACGGTGAATTGGCCGAGAAGTTCGCGGGCGATCACCTGCGAGATAACGGTCTTGCCGACGCCGGGCGGACCGGCGAGCAGGACCCCGCGCCGCACACCGAGACCGAGGTTCTCCATCAACTGGCGGTGGACGGTGACCGAGGCGACGTTCAAGTCGATCTCGGCCCACACGTCGTCGGGCACGACGACATCTGCGCGGCTGAGGGCCGGAAGCTCGATCGGTTCGAGGGTGAGCCCGTTCTCGTCCGAGGCCGCCAGCACCCGGCCACGGAAGAGGCTTTTCGCGCCGTCGGCGTCGTCCATGATGGCGTCGAGGACGTCGGCCGCATGGGGACGGTCGGCGGGGGACACGTACACCTGGATCCGCGATTTCTCCGAGAACCCGCTCGAATCGCAGATCCGCACCACCACCGCGGCCGGCGCCAACTGGCCGGCTTCGAAGAACGCCGCCAGCACAGACGGCGGAGCCAACCGCTCGTCGCCGATGGTGACGGATCCCCATGTCGCGGGTTCGTCTTCGGCGCCGGGTCCGATGGGAGGATCGAACTTGTCGATGAGGGCGGCCAATGCGAGGCCGGCGGTCACATGCCCAACCGATGTCAGCAAGCGGGATTCGCAGACGACTTCGGAGCTGTAGCGACCGAGCGACGCATGCAGGAAGCCGTCGAATGTGGCGCGGGTGGTCACCGAGTCGGTCAGGATCTGGCCGAGGACCTCGACGGCGCGACGCACATAGAACGGCTCACCGGCGAGCGCGGCGGCCAGCGACAAAGAAGCCGACGATTGCTCCTCCTTTTCGGACACGATCACCGAGTATGCACCGTGGCGCCGCCAAACAGCCAACGAGTTTGAGCTGCGGCACGTGCCGTCGCTGACTGGCCGCCCGGCGGCGGCCGTGCCTGATATTCAGAACCCCGAGCCGTGCACCTCGTGGCCGGGCTTCTCGGCGGCCAGCCCGCGGTAGGCGTCCTCGACGGTCGAGCCGTGGTTGACGACGCCGTCGACCTCGCGCGCGATCGGCATGTTGAGGCCGTACTCGTTGGCGAACTCCATGATCACGCTCGCCGCCTTGACGCCTTCGGCAACCTGATTCATCGCCGCGATGATCTCGTCGATCGGCTTACCCGCCCCCAGCTGTTCACCGACGTGACGGTTGCGGCTGCGCTGGCTCGTGCACGTGACGATGAGATCGCCCATGCCGGCCAAGCCCGCGAACGTGTCACGGTGTCCGCCCATCGCCTCGCCGAGCTTGGACATCTCACGCAGCGCGCGGGCGATCACCATCGCGCGGGTGTTCTCGCCGATGCCCAGCGAGTAGCCCATACCGACCGCGATGGCGTATACGTTCTTCAAGGCGCCCGCCATCTCGACGCCGACCACATCGTCGGTGGTGTACGTCCGAAAACGCTTGGTGCGGAACAATTCTGCGAGCCGGGCAGCGAGATGCTGATCGGGCATCGCCAGCACCGCGGCGGCCGCATACCCGTCGGCGACCTCACGGGCGATGTTCGGGCCGGCGAGGATCCCGGCCGGATGTCCCGGCAGCACCTCGTCGACGATCTGACTCATCCGATAGTTCGTGCCCTGCTCCAGACCCTTGACGAGCGACACCACGGGCACCCATGGCCGAAGCTCCTTGGCGAGCTCGTTCAGCACGCCGCGAAAGCCGTGCGACGGCACGCCCATGACGACGACATCCGCGCAGTTGGCCGCTTCGGAGAAGTCGGTGGTGGCGGTCAAAGTCGGTGACAGCATCACGTCGTTGCCGAGGTACTTGGAGTTGCGGTGCTTCTCGTTGATGTCGTCGGCGGTTTCCTCGGAGCGAACCCACTGCAGCGTCGGACCGCGCCGCGCGCAGATGGAGGCCACGGTGGTGCCCCAGGAGCCTCCACCGAGGACGACGACTTTGGGATCGCGTTGCGCTGGTGCCATGGCGATCAGCGTAGGTTCCCTGCGCGCGGCGCAGGCATAATTAGACGGACTTTGCTGAGGGGGGTGGCGTGTCGGTGTCGGTGTCGACCGTGGAGGCGTCGAACCCTGACGCACTGACCGCCGCCGCCGGCCGACTGACTCCCAAGATCGCCGCAGTCGACGCCACCATCGCCACCCAGCGGGCCGCTCTGGTCCGGCTCAAGGCCGCCTGGCAGGGCACCGGGTCGGATGCCGCCGTCGCCATGGCCGAGAAGAATCTCGGGCAGCAGGAAGCGCTGCGGGGGCGGCTTCACGGCCTGCAGTCCGTCCTGCAAAACGGCGGCACGCAACTGTCCTCGGCCCGTGATGGGCTTCTTCGGATCGTGAAGACGTTGCGCGCCATGGGATGGACGGTCTCCGACGACGGCCCTGCGAGCGCGCCCCGGTTCCCGCCGATCCTCAAGCTGTTCGAACCCGGGTTCACCGCGGTCATCCAACGGCTGCTGCAGCTGTACTCCGACATCGACGAGGCCACCGCCGGCGCCGTCAGGACCGCGTGGGGCGCCGCGCCGCCTGCGGTGCCGCCCGGCGCACCCGCGCTGCCGCGGCCACCCGAGGGCGCCAGTGCCGAGGAGGTCGATCGCTGGTGGAACAGCCTGAGTGACGAGGACAGGAAGCGTCTCCTCGCGGCGGCGCCGCGCGGGTTGGGCAATCTCGACGGGTTGCCGGTCGAAGTGCGCAACGCGCTCAACACGGCGGTGATGGACCGCGATATCGCCCGTGTCGACAAGGCTGCCACCGCCAACGGTGCCCGATCAGAAGACGTCGCGGCCCAGCCGGAGAAGTACGGTCTGACGGCCGCCGACGCCATCGCCTACCGCAACGGCCTGAAGACCAGGGGCGGCCTGAAGCACCAGGCCGAGGCCGACAACCCTGGCCGGCCCCGGCCGGTGTACCTGTTCGGCTACGACCCGCTGGCCCACCACGGCCAGGGCAAGGCCGCCGTCGCGATCGGCAATCCCGACACCGCCGACAACATCGGCGTGATCGTCCCGGGCACCGGCAGCAGCGTGTCGCAGGACTGGCTGATGAGCGGACGCAACGACGGGGTCAACTTGCTCGACCAGATGACCAATGCCGACCCGACGAAGCAGAACGCCGTCATCTTGTGGATGGGCTACGAAACTCCTGACGGCTTCAGCGACGCGCGGATCGCCAACCCGCTACTGGCCCGCGACGGTGGCCGATTGCTGGCCGGCGACGTCAACAGCCTCGGCGTCACGCATGCCAGGGCAGGCGCACCGAACATCACCGTGCTGGGCCACTCGTACGGATCGACGACCGTCGCCGACGCGTTCGCAGGCAGCGGCATGAAGGCCTCCAACGCCGTGCTGATCGGTTGTCCCGGAACGGATTTGGCACGCGATGCCGGAGACTTCGATCTGCAGGGTGGGCAGGTGTACGTCGCAAACGCCTCGACGGACCCCGTCGGCTGGATCGGGGCGTCCGACATCGAGCAGGCGTTCATCAACGGGCCGATGCGCACCGACCTCGGATGGTCGGTCGGCCTCGGAAACGACCCGTCCGCGGAATCCTTCGGCGCCACCCGGTTTCACGCCGAGGTGCCGGGCTCGGGGTTCCTCGACACGGACGACCACTCGTACTACTACACGATCGGCAGCGAGTCGCTGTACAGCATGGCGGCCATCTCGTCGGGCCACGGCGACGCGCTGGCGGAACTGGGCATGCTCGCCGAGGAACGGGGTCCGCTGACCGTCAGCACGCCGGACAAGATCGATACCCCGTTGGGGGAGATCGACCTGCCGAAGATCGAGATGCCGGTGTCGCCCTGGGAGCTCGTCGACCCCGAGTCGGCACGCGACCCCGGCTCGATCACATCCGAGAACAAGTTCGACGGAACCAACCCGGTATAGGACTGCTTGATGACGTTTCGACTGCGATGGCTGGCCGCGCTGCTGGCGGCGCTCGTGATGGGAGGGTGTGGCATGGTCGGATCCCGCTCGGAGTCGGATCACCCGTGGGATGAGCCGGAGAATCCGCTCACCGATGAGCAGACGATGGCACAGGTGGTGGACCCGGCCAAGGATGTGGTGCGCGCGCTGCCGCAGCTCGACGATGTCACCGGCGGCTTCTCGTACGGGTCGTGCAACGACCAGGGCGACCCGCCGTTCCAGGGCCGCGTCGAGGTGGCGTTCAAGCTTCCGGCCGACCCCGACACCCTGTTCGGACAGATCCGCGACACGATGCTGAAGCAGGGCTGGAGCGCTGGCGCACCGGAGGGCCAGAAGGTGCACGGCGGGGGTCTCAACCGCAACGGTGTGACGGCCACCGTGGGACCGCGCGCGGCCGACCCGGGTTACGGGTCGCTGAAGCTCTACGGCGAGTGCCGCAACGTGGGTGAGCACCTCGGCGAAGATGCGGTCAACCTGACCGACCAGCTGCGCTAGCGGCGAGCTTCGCTGGTCAGCTCAGCGGTAGTTGACGAACTGCAGTGCTACCTCGAGATCGGCGCCGCGCAGCAGCGCCTGAACGGCCTGCAGATCGTCGCGTTTCTTGGAGCTGACGCGGACCTCGTCACCTTGGATCTGGGTTTTGACGCCCTTGGGTCCTTCGTCGCGGATGAGCTTGGTGATCTTCTTGGCGTGCTCGCTGTCGATGCCCTGCTTGATGGTGCCGCTGACCTTGTAGGTCTTGCCGCTGGCCTGGGGATCACCCGCGACGTCGAAGGCCTTCATCGAGATGTCGCGACGGATCAGTTTCTCCTTGAAGACGTCGATGGCGGCCTTCGCTCGCTCCTCGGTGGAGGAGGTGATGGTGATGGTCTCGTCGCCTTGCCAGGCGATGGTTGTGTCGGTGCCGCGGAAGTCGAAGCGGGTGGCCAGCTCCTTGGCGGCCTGGTTCAGCGCGTTGTCGACCTCCTGCCGGTCGACCTTGCTGACGACGTCGAACGATGAATCCGCCATTGGATCCGTTCCTCCTCGGGGATTGGCTCGGTTTGTATCTGAGGTACATCCTCGTTGTATTCTGCGTTGCGCACTAAACCACCAAGGCTAGGTGCAGCACCCAGGCAGGTTGCCCGAGCGGCCAATGGGAGCGGACTGTAAATCCGTCGGCTAACGCCTACGCAGGTTCGAATCCTGCACCTGCCACACTGGTCAGAGGCATTTTGGCTGCTGACCACGCGTTTGAGTCACCGTACATTGTCAGGGTTTGTCACAACTCGCCCGAAACTCTGCGCTGCTTGACTCGACGTGGCGGACGCCCATGTTCTAAAGGTTGAGCCGGAGTCCGTGTCGTGTAACCACCCAGCCGCCAATGTTGCGCTCTAGTGGCAACGAGACGTCAGAGCGGCGCCTGCGACCGCAGACTAGGAGCCGGTTCCGAACCGACGTCGTGACAGCAGGATTTTGAATATCGGCAGCTCGATGGCGTTCAAGAGACGAACAGCGCCGGATGTGCAACGACGACGCTGGGGGCCACATCGCCTGTTCGTCTCAGCAGGAAGCATTTTTGAAACACAGTTCCTGGTTTGCAAGGTTTATTGACGTTTGTGAGCGTCTGAACGCCTGGAGGGTCCCCATCGGCCACGGCCTCTAACGGCTGTCGGCTGCCAGGTGAAGGGGGACCATTTCAGGGCTGGTTTGCCATGAGCATGGGACCACCTGGCCGGCGGGGTTTGCCAGTTATGGGCGACTCCGGCGTGGTGTGGGGGCTTCCGGTTGTTGGGCCGCTGTATCGGCCCAATGAGCTACCGGAAGGATCGGTGATCGAGATCGTGGAGATGTGTGGCTGTGGCTGCAGGGGTTGGGTTGGTTGCCCGGCTATCGGGGACTGATGGCAAAACGGTGCGACGGTATGTCACCGTGCGCGGGCATGCGGACCGGACGGTGACGGTGAGATGGTCAGCTCACCGATGACCTGCTTGGAGCGGTGATCGCCGAGGTCCATCCGGGGCCGGCCTCGGCGAAGAGGCAGGTGTGGCAGACGTGGGTTGGTGTCGTACCGGACACCGGACACCGGAGAACCGGTCGACCGTGCGTATCCCCGACGGCGCTGTGATCTGCAGCCGCGGTGACGGCAACGATTGCAGCACTCCACGTTCGACACAAAGTCGCTCATCAGGGATCGCGCAGGTCTACGAACGCACCACCGCGTTGACTTCGGCGCACCACGCCTTGGCCGCGGTGTTGGCGGCCGTCCGTCCACCGTGGTGCCATCGATGACCGCCTGGGTTAGCAGCGGGACGGCCAGGTCGCCTTGGGCGCAGCCGCACAGGTTCTCCACGATTGCCTTCGATTGCGGCATTGGCGTGGGCGAACCCATAGTGGTTGGCCAGGCGCACATCATCCGGAGTCGGGACCACCGCTTGACGACCACACACCCTTCAGGCAGACCATCCAATTGCCAGCACCCGCACCGGCACGCCACCGATTGCGACCAGCCTTTCAGCGATCAACGCCAACGGTGTCGAGGTTCGCTGATCGGTGATGAAGGCGACGTAGCGGCAGCGCGAGAAACGCCGGCACCGCACAGAACGGGAACAACCCGGGTGCTGCCTGGACCCAACCGATCACCAAATACTCACCCGGTGGCCACAGCGTAGGATGACATCCGCGATGATTTTGCCTGCGCCACAACACTTTCGCTTCAGCGTCCAGGCGGCGGAAGTTACGGTCAGAACCCCGATAGCCCGCAGCCGCAGCGACTGGCGACAGTCGTTTCGCAGAGATCCGACACCCTGCGACTTCGCGATCCGTTCGGCGACCAGCTCGGCCACCCGGTCATAGTTATGGGCCCGCTCGACCACCTCCGGCGGCGGCGCTCTGGCCTGGTCGGTCGCGAACTTCTCGACGATCCGTTTGACGGTTTTTGGGTGGTGCCGCACACCTCGGCGGCGGCTCGGTATAACCCGAGTTGTTGATGGGCAGAAATGATGCACATGCGGTCCTTCGCAGACTCAGACGAAACCGAACGCGAGCTGACGCAGCCTCTGATCCCAGCTGTCAGGCGGCGGGGCTGATCTCGACCTCGAAACCAAGTTCTTTGAGCTGATGCACCAAACGAGCCTTCTGCAGACCGGGATCATTGCGCTCGGTGTAGTAGTCAGCGCCCAACTCGGCGTAGGCGACCTGGTCGTGCAAGACGTGCCAGACGATCACCAGAATGGTGTGCGCGACAGCGACGACAGCTTTCTTGCCGGATTCAGCGAATGCTCCTGTGCGACAGGGAAGGACGGTCGCCGCCTTCGTCGCCTTCGCACGTGCGCGGCAGGGCGACTTTCGCCGCCCCGCCGCTGCGTGATCCGCCGGATCAGATGCTGAAGGCGTCGCGCATGCTGGCCGCCTTGGCCGCTTCGCCGAGCGGGGGAAGGCCGAGCATGTCCTCGGTGGTGCCAAGCATCGAGTAATGCGTGAAGGCATCGGCCGCCTTGGTGCCCGGGGTGACCGTCGGTGCGATCACCTCGGTGAGGACCTGGTTGGATCCGGCGCCACCCTCGTCCCAAGTCAAGAAGATTGCGGTGTTTCCCGACTGGTACTGGGTGCTGTTGACCAACTGCGGAATGAGGGTGGACAGGTACTTGTCTCCGGTCTGCAGCTCACCAGGCACGCCGGTGCCAGCGCAGGCGTCGTGCATGTCATCGCATAGGTCCGGAGTGATGAAGGTGAACTTTCCGCTGAGGTCCGGCGTCGAGACCGTGTCAAACGGGATGTCCTTCTGCTGGCACAATGTCGAGAAGTTCTTCTCGACGTAGTACGCCGCAGGATTGTGCTTCGGCGCGTAATGGCCGTCGGTCTGTGCCTCGCAGTTGGTCTTCATCGACTCGTTGAGTGCCCGCCAGTCGCCGCCGAGCTGGGAGAAGATGCTTTCCGCAGTGATCGGGGGGAAGTCCGACGGATTCCCATCTTTGGTGACTCCCTGCGTTGAACCGGATGTCATGGCGATGTAGTTGGGCAGGCTCGGGTTGGTAATCGCGCTGTAGTTGGTGGCCTCACCGCACATGCCGGCGAGCTTGTTGATGTAGGGCGCATCGGGAGAACCATTCACCTGTGCAAAGCTTTTGTTCTCCATCACGATCCATACCACGTGCTCGTACTTGGTGTTGGCGGCTTTCTGAGCGACGCCACAGGGCTTGTCGACGTTGGGCCTGCTACTCGGGGTGTCCGCATTGGCGACACCCGGCATGACAGCCAGTGCACTGATCACACCGGCGGCCGCAACAGCAGCCATCCGAGCCACGCGGTGGTGGCGGTTCTGAAATGCGTTCATTACCAATCCTTTCGAGATGGGAGCCGGGTGATATCGGAAATCCGGCCTCTGCAGTCTTGAAAAGTCTTCTGTCCCAATCACATCCATAACATGGATCACAACTGTCTCGTTAGTTAACATCCGCCCCAAAGGCAACGTCTGCACCAACCGTTACATCATGTCCATGTTGCTGCCCTTGACATCCAAGAAGGCCCACGGATCCCCGCACGCATGCCGAGACACGATCAGCTGACGCCCACAGCCCGGCGACCGCATTTCTGCGGGTTGTCAGAACGCAAGCTGGAGGAGTACGTCGGCCACGCCGAACGGCCAATCGTCAGTGCACTCCACAAAATTCGCGTCGGTTGGTGGATCAGCGCCGCTGTGGCCGGCTCAGCGCGGGACTGCTGACCAACGCAGCGACGTCCGTACCCGTTTCACCACTGCCCTCGTGTCGTGACCGGTCAGCACGAGAGCCACCGGGAACAGAGCAATGACAACCTGCACCCCGACGCCAAGCCGATGCGCATCGGCGACCTGTTCAAGCAGCACGGTGTGGGACATGATGCCGGGCTTCTTCTGCCTGAACTTCATGATCACGTTCTTCCTCACCTGGTTCCCCTCCTACCTGGTCGAAGAACGCGGCTTCAACCTGCTCAAGCTCGGCGTCTTCGGCATGATCCCGCCGCTGGCCGCCATCCTGGGCAGCTGGGCCGGCGGTCTCATCGGTGACTATCTATCAGGCCGGGGCTGGTCGCTGAACAAGGTCCGCAAGACGTGTCTGGTCGGCGGCATGATGGTCTGCTCGGTGATCGCGCTGGCCGCCATCGCCCCGGAAGCCTCGCAGCCGCTCGTGCTGATGTCGACTTCGTATGCGGCGGCGGCCTGCACCATCGTGTCGAACTGGTGCCTGCCCGCTGACGTCGTCGGCTTCAGCACCGTCGCCACCCTCGGCTCGACCCAGAAGCTCTTCTCCAACATCGGCAGCGCACGCAGCCCATTCGTCGCCGGCGCGCTGTGCTTTGGACTCCTGATCAACAAGATCGACCCCATTCGACGCCGGGAGTTGAAAACGACGACGTGACTCGGCGCCTACGGACGACGATGGCCTCCGCCTGCTGGCGGGGCCCATCCTCGTTGGAGGACTCAATCCCGCCTGCTGTCAGGCAGCCCCCCGGCACCAGCGGTGCGATGACACCGAGCGGGACCAAACCGAACTCGGCGGCGAGGGGTGACCTTCGGGGCCGTACCTGACCGATAGACCGGGACCGGGCATCGACACTAGGAGGCTGCCGTCATGGCCATCAAGGGATGGACGTGGATGTCGGCGGGTGTGGTCGCTACAAGTACCAGAAGGTCCTGGTTCCAGGACCAACCCTGACCACATGGTGCCCAGTGCGCCGTCGCTGACGACATTCCGCCCCTTCAGGTGGCTCCGCGGTATCGGAGGGGACGGTATTGGAGTATTGGAGTGATCTATGGATCACGAGGCACTGCGACAGCCGCGACGACCGGGAACGCAACGTGATGAGGCGGTCCCGAACTGCTTCGGCCAGACGATCGTGACGGACAGCCGGACTGGTTGCCAGCGGGGACGACGGGGGTCTTCCGAATAGGCGGGCTGCAGGCAGCCCCGAGGAGAGGCTATTCGCGAAGGAGGCCACTATCAAAATCCGGACTAGCTACATCATGGCCCCATTAGCAACAGGCGCTGCCGCGTCGCGATTGCCGCCGCACCGACGGCCCTGGCAGATATCACGTCGGGCATGTCCTTAACATCACCAGTGGGACTGGTGTGCAGTCGTATGGACCGGCAGAGCCCTCGTGCACCGCGGGGTCGACGCCGACGACGTGGTCATCCGCCGGCAGGTGGGTGACGCCCAGTTCCTCTACCTGTCCTCTACCTGTTGGCCGTAGGCACGGCCCGCTGATGCGTCACCGCCGAGTTCCGTCTGGGGGAACACCACGCCGATTCGGATACTGTGCCCCAACGCACCGAGGCCCTCCCCCAATTCCTCAGGGGGAGGGCCTCAGTGATGTTTATCAACGGATGTAGCCCGGCTGCAGGACATCGACTTGGTAGATCCCGTGGTGCCAGCGGGCGCCCGGCATCGCCTCGGGCGACGGGTGTGCCTTGACGTCGGGCGTCGCGACGACGTCCGGCGGGCGCACGTCGGCGTTGTTGGCCGCGCTGGCCGTCCCGGCCAGGCCGAGGGCGGCGCCGCCGATGATTCCGGCCGAGATGATCGGCAGGGCGAAGTAGCGGGCGAAGCGGTTGGTGTTCATGTGAGTTCTCCTGTGTCCTTTGAGGTTTGGTGTCTTTTCGCCGGTGTTTTCCGGTGATGACCCAAGACTGCCGCCCCGCGGGAGGTTTGTATGTCCGGCGATCGGACGGTGACACGGATGAATCACGTGTCCCCCGATCGGGGGAGGAACCAGCCGGTGCTGGCGCTGCAGGAGGGGGCGGCGGTGCTGGTGGCGCCCAGCCTTGCCGCCGGCCTGTGGGGGAGATGCGGGGGCGAGCCCAACCGCAAGGCCCGGTGCTCAGCCCACGCGAGGCGGAGCTGGTGAGGTTGATTGCCGCGGGCAGCAGCATTCCCGCGTTGGCCAACGAGCTGTACCTGGCGCCGTCGACCCTCAAGACCCACGTCCAACAATTCGTCGACTACTTCGCCGCGCAACCGATACGCGTCCCGCGATTCTGCGGGTGCCAAAGCTCGGCCTGATCGCCGTGCTGGTGTGGATACCGGAGGTCGACCACTGGCTACCCGGGTTGTAGGCGGATCCTCGGTGTGTACGGGGTGGCGGCGGTGCTGTGGCCGGTCACCGTGCTGAAGGGGCCGGCGCCCCGGCGGGCGGCCGTCGACGTGGTGGTGATCATCACGCTGTGCCTGTTGTCGGGCGGCGCGACCGCGGCGCTGCTACCGGTCTTCTCCCTGCTGCCGATCTTCATGGCGTTGCAGGACCGGCCGACATTGACGGTCATCGGAACCGCCACGGCGCTGGGTTATCTCGCGGTGTGGATCTCTATTCCGAACTTCACACGACGGCCTGGTTGAGCTGCTCGACACGGCTCCCGCTGACGATCGAGCCACCCACAGCTTGGCGGTGCGCCGGCCGCAGCGGTATGAACACGGTGACTTCAGTTCCGGGAGATGTCGAGCGCACGTCGAACTGTCCCCCGGACGCGAGTACCTTCGCGCGAATCGATGCCATTCCGATATGACCTTCTTCAGCCTTCTGCGCGATAATCGCCTCCGAGATGCCAACCCCGTCGTCGGATATACGCAATGAAGCCAGCTCTTCCTGGTGGTCCAACTCAATCCAAATGTGTTCAGCCCGCGCGTGCTTGATGACGTTCGTCAGCGCCTCACGCGCCGCGCTGTACAGCACGTAATCCGCCTGGGTACGCAGGCCGTCAGGCCATGTAGGTGCGGCGAGATCGACCGAAAGCTCTGTACGCGAAGAGAGACTCTCGGTGAGGGCGGAGATCGCCGATTTCAACCCCAGGCGCGCGAGCACGTCCGGATGCAGTTCGCGGACCACGTCGCGCAGCAGGCCCGAGCACTCGACGAGTGCCGATTCCACCCGTTCCGCGGCAGCCTTTGAGCCGTCCCGCACGTCCTCCATATCTTGGCGCGCGACCAAGACATACTGAAGGGCACCGTCGTGCAGACGTTCAGAAACCGCCTGCCGCTCACGCTTTTCCAGTCCCAGCAACTCCTCCAACAACTGGGTTCGTTGCCGCGCCAAGTCTGCGATCATTTCAACTTTGGACCGCTGGATGAGCGATAAGGCGACCGAGCCGCCGGCGAGTGCTGCCAATACCGTCGAGCTCAACAGAATCGACGTCCACGGCTCCTGGTTGGACGATCTGGTGATCCAGCAGGTCGCAATGAATACGGATAAGGTCGGCACTGCCACGGCCCCGCTGATGATGGGATCCAACTGCGCCGCCGCGATCAAAGGGATCAGAAAGAAACCGTTCCTCATCACGTTTGATGTCCAGTCATCCGGCGAGGTGATGCCGGTCAGAACCGACAGGACGGATACCACCGCGACGTCGGCGGCCAGCACTACCAGTGTCACCGGCGTTTTGGTGGGTAACACTGCGCGTGCCGCAGTCCGCACCGCCCACGCGCTCCAGCACCCGATCACGACCACGTAGACTCCCATGACCGCCACGCAGATCCATAGGTAGCGATTCGGCGGCTCACCCAACAGAGTCACGACGACGAAAACGGTGAGTACCGCGCGCAACGCAACCTGCAGCAGAGTGCCCAACAACAAAGTCCGCGGGGAGTCCGGCGCAACTTGTTGCACTCGGAGGTCGACCGCATGCGGATGACGTTTCGGCATCGGCGGCTCCAGTCCCTTTAAGCTGGCGAAAGCATAACGCTGGGCGCTCGCTTGCAGGGCCGCGCGCATCGCGTCCGCGTCAGCTTCCCTCCGACGGCTCGACCGCTCAATATCGGTGAACAGAAGCGTCAGCACCCAGCCGCAGGGTCAGCGGAGCAGCCGCCGGATCAGCGGACACCTACGCAGAATCTCACAACAGACATGTTCCAATCTGGCCAGAGGCCACTTAATTGTCTCTGGCACCGCCCTCAGTTCGGTGATCGCCGCAGTAGTCTCACCGGCGGCGTCGAAGGTGGTTGCCACAGCGTCGGGTAGCCCGCCGCCGCGCCGACTCGAATACCAGCGTGCTGCCATCACGGAGCCCAGAAGGGTACCCGGCCCGAGGGCACGACGTCCCACCCCGGGTTAACAACCCGTCGAGCCAACCGCAGCCACGGCGTAATCTGCGGATCCTGGCTGCCCGGAAGCGCCCGCTGTTTGCGCCGGATCGACCATGGGGCGGTTCACTTTTCGACAATCGCACTGTTTCGTCTACGGGCTCGCGGGACTAGTCTTGATGGACGAGCATCGAAGGACGGGAGGAGCGTATGACCTGTTCAGGAATCCTCGGAAAGACCGCGGTGGCAGTGGGCGCGGTGGCAGTGCCGGTGGTGTTCGCGGTCGCTGGGGCGGGACATGCGTCAGCAAACCCGGGTTGGTGCATCAGCGGCCCGTTCGGGTACGCATCCGCATGTCTGGACGTGCCCGTATGGGGAGGCTGGAACCAGTGGGACGGCGGATGGCGCAACGGTTGGTACGGCGGTGACGACGACTGGGAGGGTGGAGACGACTAAGTGGCCAAAAGCGCGAACGGTTTCGGGCGCGTGACGGATGGCCGGGTGTTTGCTTACCTCCACGCAAAGGCGGGCGGTAACTCGTTGCGGCTGAGATAAGGGTGACGACGCCAGTCACAGAAGTCTCATGTCGTCGCTTTACGGCATCTCATTCGACCAAACCCGTTCGAGGGCTACTACGTTGGCGTCGTAGGACATCAGAATGGCTCTGAATCTGCACGTGGGCACGCTGGCCCTGTGGGACGATAGGCCTCGGTCACGCCGCCCGGACCGCGGCGGCGCTGCGCGAAAGGGGAAGCGCCACGTCGTCACGTCGCCCCGAGCTCTTGAGCATGGCGGACGACTACGCGCGCCACGCCCTCTCGCAACGCGCCGCGTTCGAGGCGATTCACCCGGCCGTGATGGCCGCCGCGGACCGGCAGGCGAGCGAGCACGTGCTCTGCGTGGCCGATCTGGGCGCCGCCGACGGCGTGAACTCTCACGACCTCATCCGCGATCTCGTCGCGCAGCGCGCCGGTCGGCGGCTGATCTACGCGCTCGTTGATCTCCCGACGAACGCGTGGCGGGTCGCCGCCGACCACCTGCGGCACGCCTTCGGCCCGGAGGCCGACAGCGGCGCGATAGTTGTGATCCCTGCTTCGGCCGAGTCCGGCGCCGGGATCGCCGACACGGGCACGGGCCCCCATTACGCCTCGCCGGAGGCGCACGGCGAAGCCTGTCGGCGAGCGCTCGATCGCGACCCGCCGCCCGCCACGGTCGTCTCCATGGCCGGAATCCCTCTCCACCAGGCGCCCTCCTTTCCACGAGGCACAGTGCACCTCGCGGTGACCGGGACAACCCTGCACTGGGTCGCCGACGCCGCCGGCCTAGCCTCGAGCGGCTCGGTCTTCCCCGGCTATCCGGACCACGTGGATGAGGACGAGCGACGCGCCTGGCGCATCGCTGCGGAGCGGCAGTGGGAGCGAATGCTCGAGATGCGCGCAGTTGAGCTGGCGCCTGGGGGGTGGTTTATCGCCGCCATCCCAGCCTCCCCCACTCCATGCCCGGACAGGACGGGGCTCTACGTCGAGATCGTCGGGGACATGAACCTGCTACTCGCCGACTGGCGCCGTGCGGGGCGCATCGGCGGCGGCACCGTCGCCGCGGCGGTCGTTCCGGTTTGGTCGCGCACACTCGGCGAATTACGGGTGCCGTTCGAAGCGGGCGGCGGGAGCTTCGCCGGCCTCGAGCTCGAGAGCGCCCAGCTTTTCCGTCTCGACAACCCCTACCGCCATGACAATCCCGCGGTGTTCGCACGGGACTACGTCCGGAGCGTGACCGCGTGGGGAGGGCCGTTGCTGCTCCGCGCCTTCGCGCGCGAGGGCGAGGCGCGCGCTGCCGGTCTCCTCGCCGACTTCCTCGGAGAACTCCAGGAACGCGTTGCAGAGGCCCCAGACCGCTATCGCTGGGACTACGTCGAGGCCCTCGTCATCTGTCGGAAAGCCGGCGACGTGGGGCGGGGCGCCCGTGTCTACTCGACCAGTTGACCTGCACGTCCTGGTGCAGTGTTCTTGGGTGAGCGGTTTTGAGACCGTCCTATGTCGAGTCGATCGAGACGCGGAGCGCCCAGATCGTCCGCGAACAAGTGCGCGTACCGGTCCGGGGTCCGCCGCACCCGCCGGCGGCGGCCGTCGCCTTGGTAAATGCGTAGCGCGGTTGGCCGAGCGTGAGGAACCCGCCGCCGACTTGAACACCAGTGCGCCGCCGCCGCGGTCGACGATCTCGGTCTCCAAGAGCCGAGCGACGAACGCAAGCACGGGCACCGTGCGCGCCGGCGTGACTCTTCGTCGGCTCCTCTACAAGCCCCGTCTTGCGGCGTACGTGACATTGGTGCAAGGCGCGCTGGCGGTGGAGAAGTCCAGCTGGACGGAGGAGTACCTGCAGGTGTGTGCGCTGCTGCGTGTGCTCCGCCGCGACGCTGGATTGACCCAGGCTGCCGTCGCTGAGCGGCTCGGTGTCCCGCAATCGTTCGTCAGCAAGTAGAGACGGGGGAGCGCAGGCTTGACGTGATCGAGCTGCGGCATGTGGCCGAGGCCCTAGGCGCGACGTTGAAAGCTGTGGTCGCGCGACTTCCTTGACGTCGTCGCAACCGTCGAGCTACCGATTCCTCCGCCGTCGTGCACGACGCCGAGATCTGCTGTTCGACGAACAGGGCGAATGAGCAAGCGAATAGGGCTCGGCGGCCTCCACGCGAACTAGCGCTGTAGACCGTTGAGCGCGAATGATATCCGGCGACCATCCGAGGAATTTCTCAGAGTGGCAATGCAGTAGGGCGCTGAGGGCTACGTATTCAACGACTCCGGGTCGAGCCATCAGTACCGGAACGCGAGACGCACTCGAAGCCAGGCGTGCCCGAGGCGACCGGCTCGCCGCGGCGGCGGGCGCTTCTTTTGAACCTGATGCGACGCGGCCGCGCGAGCGCCTGCCTGCTCCACTGGCTTCGGCCGATCAGGCGATGCCGTAGTCCCGCATCTTGCGATAGATCGTCGCCCGCGACATCCCCAAGGCTATCGCCGCCTGCAGCTTGTTGTTGGAGTTGTCCGCCAAGCTGCGGACGATGGCGTCTCGCTCAAGCGCCTCCATCTGGGTGAGTGTCCGCTTCGCGAGCGATCGACACTCGGGCGGCAGCTTGTCTGCACCGATAACGCCTGAATGTTGTCGCGCAACAGTTTCGGCAATAATTCGCCGCAACTGTGCCACATTACCAGGCCACGGCAGCTTATTGAGTTGACGCATCGCATCGGGAGCGAGGCGCACATCAGCGCCGGAGGTCAGCTCGCGCAACAGGAACGGCACCAGTACCTCGATGTCTTCAATCCGGTGCCGCAGCGCGGGGACCCTCACCGTGTGGATGAACAACGGCAGCAGCAATTCAATCATTGGTGAAGGCTTCGACGAACTCGTCGTCGCGGCGATCCATCCGCGACTCGCACGCGACTGCAACACCGGAATGACTGCTGCGAGTGTTCCCTCGTCGATGCAGTCCAGGTCGGAAATCACCACGGCGAAGTCATCGCCGTCGGTTTGGGCCACCATCTCGGCGACGAAAAGTGCTGGTGCCGGGAATGTTTCAGCCCGCATCACCCGCACAGTCCTTCTCGGGTGTACGTACTGGGCGACGCACTGCGCCAGCTTGGCTCGTCCGGATCCCTTTTCGCCTTCGAGCAGTACCCAATCTCGGTCTCGGCAACATTGCTCCACCTGCTGACAAGTGCGCCGCCATGAGCTGCTACGCCCAACGAGGCCAGGGATGTACGACGCGGCCGATTGGCGAGTCGCGATACGGGGCGCTGTTGCCTCGGTCGACAGATGCACATGGAAAACGATGTTCGTCCTGCCACCGGGGATTTCCGCATGGTCGACAACAGAGATGTCGGCGGTCGTTCCACTCGGCAGCATCGCCGGCGGATGTCGCGTGGCGGTGGTGTGAAGCAGATCCGACGCGTGCTCGAGCAGGGCGATTTGATCATTGGTGTCCAGTGTCTGGCGCAGGTAGCGGTTCATCAGCAACACGTCACCGCCGATCGCCAGCACACCGAGTGGGAACCGTCGCGCCTGGTTCTGATACGCCTCCAGAAGCGCGATCTCGCTCGCGTGGGCCGACTCTCTCATCCGGTCCTCGATCTGGCTTCCCAGGCTCGTGACCAACGGCAATAAAACCGGATTCGAGCGGCTAGCCCGGCAGGTGAGATCAACGACGCCGACGAGCCGCTGGGTTATCGGGTCACGGATTGGCGCTCCGGCACAAGCGAGTTCGCCCAGCGACCCGACGAAATGCTCGCCGCCACGAATGAAGGTGGGTCGCCCCGTCTCGAGCGTAGTGCCGATCCCGTTGGTACCGGCGTATTCCTCAGCGTAGCTGTAGCCGGGGGCCAGGCTCACCGAATCCAGGGCCTTCATGAAGGCACCCTCCGAGGCTGAGCGTTCGATCACTACGCCGTCGGCCGAGGTGAGGATCACCGTCATCGCCTCGGTGGTCATGTCCCGCGTGACCTCCTGTAGCACAGGCTCCGCGGCCTGAGCTAGTCGTGAGTCGGTATCCGGCCGCCGAACATAGGGCAAATCGAGCCGGTCAGGGTGAACCCGCATGGCCTGGGACCGACGCCAGGAGTCCAGCACGCTTGGGGGCAAGGTCTCGGCCTCCAAGGAACCCTCGCACAAGAACCGTTCCCGAATTTGCCGAACGTCAGTTTGGACGCCGGCCCGCAAGCTCATCGACGCATGCACCTCGCTCCCCGACCGAGCGGCAGCCCCTCGGCGATACCGGCGTCTCAGATTGAGACGCGCAACCCTGCTCAGATCGAGACGTTCAGCATACGCCGGCGGCGGTGTCATGGGTTACGTCAGCAAATACCGGGACCGGATCGGAAGAGCCACGGTGAGGCAGGCAACGGCACACAGCGTCTGCGCAACGGCGGCTCGGCTGTCAGGTGATCCGCCGCCGGCCATCCGGCACGAGTCCCGGTGCATCGCGACAACCACAACGTGATCCAGCGACAAGGCATGAAGAAATGACCATCTATCAGCTCACCGATCGCCTACACGGCCGTACCGTGTGCGTGCACGCAGATCACATCCCGGCGACGGTGGCCTCATGGCTGGCCGAGTTGGACGCCTGGAGTCCATTAGTAGAGTTGCTCGGGCGAGCGGTGCGCGATGCTGACTGGCCCGCAATACATGCCATCGCCGACTATCTGTCGGTGGAAGTCCAGGTGGCCGCATGACACCACACCCCTACGCTCCTCAGCCCAAAGCATTGGCTAACAATCATCACGGCGAAGCGCCGTGTCCTTTGGCATTTGCTCCTGCACGGTGCGGGTAGCGAAGCGGTTGATGTGGTGCCGGCGCCCGCAGCTCGTTGCGGCAATCCGGTGCGCGGTTGACCGCATCCCGATTCGCACCGTGCCGCCGCCCCGACAATCAGGCTCCAGCTCCCGGCTGATGTCGGCCAATTACGCGGATGCCGTTGCGAAATCCGCCCCTAGGCACGTTTTCGTCTGGTTGCTCGTGAAGCTGGAATAACTCGGCCGATCACCCGGGTGAATTAGTTGTCTGGATGATGACCACTCATCCTACGTCGGTAAATGCTGGCTCAGCAGAAGGCGAGTGGACGGTAAGTGCAGCCGACCATGTACCGGACTTGCATTCGCCGACGCGCAAGCGAGTAACGGGTCGCGTTAGCGGTTCACTCCCTGGCTGCGTTACCACCGTACATCGCCATCGCCATACATCGGAGAAACCAGATGAAGCGTCGTCAATTTCAACGATCGCCTGCTGAATACGGCCCCGGTGCTGCGCGAACACCATGGCTGCTGCATCGAGTGCGTGCGGCTACCGCCTTTGCCCGGCGTCCGGCGCATCGCAAAGGAGATGCCGCGAGAGACGCCGTCGGGGCGATCGAGGAACAACTTCACACACTGCAGCCCATCTGCAGCGCCCAACGGGTGTCGACCGGCGTTTCATGCGGCGCGCCGGCGGTCGCGGTCGCCGAGATACACGCCATCGACGGATGCAACCAGATGGGGCTAAGCCAATACGGCGACCTCGTCGAGACGCTCTGCCAAGCCTGCCTGGCTACTTTGCAACGGGCAATGGCCACCTACGTGGGCGACAAACGCGAGACGGCGTCGCGACGCGGCACCCACCCGGTATGCAGCACTTGCGAGCGTCCCACTCGATACCTGAGCAGTGTCTTCGTTGTGCGCCCCATTGGGCCAGGGGGACTGGCATCATGACCGGACTCCGCATCGCCTTCCTGTTTGTGGCTGTAGTGACCGGTGATTACGCGGCCCTCATGTTGATCGACGGTCAGCTAATCGATTTCGGCGTCGCCGCCGCCATTTGTGCGGGATCCTCGGTCGCCGCCGCGCTGATCGCCTACGCCAACGACGAGGCCGCCCGGCGGCAGCATCAGCTGGGCAGGCGACGCCGCAAGGCGGTGACGCGGGCGCGAGCGCTGTGGGGGCGCCCTGACTGGCAGCCAGCTACCGCGCCCGACCGACAGTGCCCATTATGCGGAGGTGCGCGCCAAAGCCACAGTGAGTCACCGAGATTCGTTGAGCGGCTGGGAGCGCACTTATGCGAGGCATGCGCGCCGGCCTCAACCCAAAGCCGACACGATGAGCCTACGGCCGGTCTCGGTGCCAGTTCTGATAAGCGAGCAAACCGAACCCGTGCACCGGAAGACGGCGAGCCCCGCGTCGGCTGTGATCGGTCGCGTGGCGTGGCGTCAAATGACGCCGGCGTGGAGTATTGACATGAGTGCACCCGCCGTCATGTCGGGGTCACCGCGCCCCGGTCGACGAGCAGCCAGGGCCCGACAAACTCGACGCGATCCGTTCCGGGCGGGCGCCATCGTTGAGGTCATCCGGGACGATCCGAGCATGGCCGGGCGCATCGCGTGGCTCAGCGCCCGGCTGATGATCCGACCCACGCTTAGCATGGGCAGCTATCTGCCCTCGGCACCGTGGCCATGGGGCCTCGCGGAGTTCGCCGCGCGTGCTATCGCGCCGACGCCAGGCATGGTGCGCGCCGGCATCGGGCTCCCGCACTGCACCGCGCAGCTCGTCCGTGCCGCCGGGGTGCTACCGGCTGACGGCACCCGCCGGGTCGTGCTGTATCTGCACGGCGGGGCGTTCCTCACCTGCGGCCCCTACTCGCACGGCCGACTGGTCAGCATGCTGTCCGATTTCGCCGACAGCCCGGTACTGGTGCCCAATTACCGCAAACTTCCCAAACATTCGATCCGCGAGGCGATCGACGACTGTTTCGACGGCTACCGGTGGTTACGCCAAGAAGGCTATCAGCCCGATCAGATCGTGCTGGCCGGTGATTCGGCCGGCGGCTACCTGGCGCTAGCGCTGGCTCAACGCCTGCTCGAGTGCGGCGATCAGCCCGCAGCGATGGTGGCCATGTCACCGCTGCTGCAACTGGCTACACAACCCAAAATGGCACACCCCAACACCGGCTCGGATGCGATGTTTCCGCCAAGGGCATTCGATGCCTTCCACGGCCTGATCACCCGCGCCGCAGCACACCGCAACACCGACGTCGATCCCGAGGCGCTCTACGAACCCCTCGATCACATCCAACCCGGACTGCCGCCCACCCTGATCCATGTGTCCGGGTGCGAAGTCCTGCTCCACGACGCACAGCAGGCGGCCCAACAACTAGCCGCCGCCGGCGTGCCCGTCGAACTGCACGTATGGCCTGGCCAAATCCATGTGTTCCAACTCGCCGCGCCGATGATCCCGGAAGCCAGCCGCTCACTGCGGCAGATCGGCCGCTACATCCGTGAAGCGACCGAATAACGACTTCGGGGCATGGCCACTAGAAATCAACCCCCGCCGCTGAGCTCGACCCGATGGCGTCCACCCCCGATGAATGCGATCCGCCCAGTACCGCATTTGTCCTCACCCGGGTGAATTGGCTCGCCGGGTGATGTCCACTCACCCCGCGTCGGTGAATGCTGACTCAACAGCTGGTCGAGCGAAGGGTGACCGAGAACGGTTGGGTTCGCATTAGCAGCGACGCATCTCGAGGCCGGGTGCGATCGAAGCCGTGGTCATTGGTGAAATCCGCACTCAGCCGACGACTTAGGGCTCCTGAAGCGGGCCCGTGATCGCGGCTCAGGGATGTCAGCGTGCAACCCCAACCCGCGCTGACTCGCACACCCCCGCGCTGACTCGCACACCGACGACAAGGAGACGTATCGATCTTGACGCTCTCAGACGCCAGCAAGGCGGTCGCTCGCCGAGCGCTGCCGACGGCAGCATATGGACATTCGCCGAGAGAGCACAGCCGCATGACTGGACATAGCAAACCCGACCACCGCCCCGTGTAGTGCGCCAGGCGGTCATTCTCAAACAACAACCCACATCAGGAAGGACGTGTGATGAAAGCTATCGCTGTATCAGATCGTGAGGCGGGGGTCGCCGGCCTGTCGTTTACCGACTTGCCCCACCCCGAGGCGGCCTCAAACGATGTCGTTGTGCGGGTGCACGCTGCGAGTTTCATATTCAATGAGCTTGAATGGCCGGACACCTGGACCGACCGCGCAGGTCGTGACCGCACACCGAGCGTGCCCGGCCACGATCTGTCGGGGGTAGTGGTTGAGTTAGGTTACGGTACAACCGGACTGAGTGTTGGTCAGCGGGTGTTCGGATTGACCGACTGGTCGCGCAACGGCTCGCTGGCGGAGTACACCGCGGTGGAAGCCCGTAATCTGGCACCGTTGCCAATCGACATCGATCACACCGTGGCCGCCGCGCTGCCGATCTCGGGATTGACCGCCTGGCAGGGCCTGTTCGACCACGGCCGCCTCACCGCTGGACAAACGGTTCTGATCCACGGCGTCGCGGGTGCGGTTGGATCGACCGCCGTGCAGCTCGCTGCTGAAGTCGGTGCGCGTGTTATCGGCACCGGCCGGACCGCAGATCGCGACCGGGCGGCCGAGCTGGGAGTCCATACCTTCCTGGACTTGGATACCGAAAAGCTGGAGGACGCAGGGGACGTCGACCTGGTGTTCGACGTGATCGGCGGAGACATTCTGGCCCGCTCGACCGCACTGGTGCGCGCCGGCGGAACGCTCGTCACCGTAGCCGAGCCGCCGCAGACCCAGCCGCACGACGGGCGGGCTGTGTTCTTCGTTGTCGAAGCCGATCGCGCCCAACTCGCCGACGTCGCCGCGCGGGTGCGGGATGGACGCCTGAAGCCGGCGGTGGGCGCCGTGTTGCCACTTGCTGAAGCCGCTGCCGCATTCGCTCCCGACAAGCGCATCCTTGGCAAGACGATCGTGCGCGTAGTCGAAGACTGAAAAGGAACCTCCCATTGTCGGACGGCGTTATCGCGGGCCTTCACTCGTTTCTTCCTGCGCTACTCGAAGGCGAGGTAGCAGTGCGCCCATCCGCCAGAGACCCGAGGCTGAGCCCGCCGCTGACTGGGGTGCAACGCCAGCGGCGGGCACAACCGCTCACCTGCTCAATGCAGTGGGCCACGATCAAGGTGTGGAGTCGGCGTGTTCGGTGGCAGCGGCCGACTCCCCACTACGTAGGTGCGCAACCTGTTCTGAGGAGTCTTCACACGCACGCAGGTCAGCTCAGACCGTGTGATCACATGAGTCAGTCGTCAGAAACCCAAAGAGAAGGCAGCCAAGATGGCCGTAAAACCATTGCTCCCTGCGTTGATCGCTGTTGCGATGCTCGCACCGGCCGCGCACGCTGAGCCAACGTCCGAGAGTTCAGATCAAAGGCCGGTCGTGCGAACGGTTTTCGATCAAAATAGTAACGTTCCGGGCAAATCCCTGGTAGGAGTGACCGTCAGCTATCCGCCAGGGGCCAAGAGCGGAGCTCACCATCACGCAAAAACGGCGTTCATCATGGCCTACGTGATCTCAGGATCAATCCGCAGCCAGGTCGAAGGTGAGCCTGCCCGTGTTTATCACGCTGGCGAGACGTGGAATGAATCGCCCGGCGCGCACCACACGATCAGTGAAAATGCCAGCGCCACGGAACCCGCTGAGCTACTCGCAGTCTTCTTGCTCGATACCGGAGACGGACCGCTCACCACGGACGACAACGCACCAGGCTGAGCCTCGCGATGGCGATGAAAACGTTCCAACTGTTCGGCATAGATAAATTTGGGCAGTCCGTTTCGCGAGGCGGCACAGCAGGAGCAGTCCATGCACACGCCTTACCGGATCCGGGTTGTCCGGATCGCACTACGCTTGTCGCTCGCTGCGGCGCTTTTGTCCGCTGTTGCCGACCGATTCGGCTGATGGGCGCCGTTTGGACAGGGTAACTGAGGGAGCATGAGTGACTTCGCCGAGTATGCCCATCAGCTTGTCCCGTTTGCTTCTGGTTGGGTTTTGACCATTACTGTCTGGGGTGCCACCGCCACCGAAGCGAGCCTCGGAGTCTTGCTCTTGGTTGGCCGGCGGCCAAAACTCGTTGGCGCGGCGACTTGCCTAGTGCTCACAGCATTTGGAAACGCGATGGCTGTATCGCTCGGTATGGAATCACCGCTTAGCTACAGCGTCTTCTCCGCAGCAAGCGCTGCCGCGGCCTACGCGATCGTTGACCCAACATCGCCATCAAACGCCATTGAAACCAAGCACCGCCCGCGCCTTACCCAATCTCGATATTCGAAACCGGCACAAGTCGACTGACGGCGAATACGTTGCAGAGAAGCTGGATAACACACTGCATCCGCTTTCAGTGACGCGCACGCGCATGAAGATATGAACCTGAGGGCGTCCACCCCTGGGTTGTGCTCATCCGGGTGAATTGGTTCGCCGGGTGATGACCACTCACCCCGCGTCGATGAATGCTGGCTCAACAGCTGGAGACCGGAGGGCAAGTGCAACCGACGATGTACCGGACGTGACAATGGGAATGTATCGTGGCGCGCGCACGTACTGAACGTGCCAGCCTGACAGAGGATCCGGCAAGCGGCGCTCACTTCGAGCGTGACGTGATCCCACTGCTCGAGCCCCTCCGCAGGCGGGCGATTCAGATGACCTACACCATCGCGGACGCAGAGGATCTGCTGCAGGAAACGCTACTCAAAGCCTACGCCGGTAGGCGTTCATTTCAGCCGGAAACGAATCTGAAGGCGTGGCTGTTCCGGATCATGACCAACACCTACATCAGCAGCTACCGAACCAAGAAACGCCAGCCGGCGCATTATCCGACCGACCAGATCACGGACCGACAGCTTGCAGCCGGCGCTGCGCACCAGTCGGTTGGCCTGTGGTCGGCCGAAGATCAGGCGCTCGCAACGCTGCCGGACCCTCAGATCAAGGCCGCCATGCAGGCACTGCCCGAACAGTTCCGTATTGCCGTGTACTTTGCCGACGTCGCGGGCTTCTCCTACAAGGAGATCGCCGCGATCATGGAAACCGAACGGGGAACGGTGAGTTCAAGAATCAACCGCGGCCGAGAACGGTTGCGCAATTTGCTCATTGACTCGCGGCCGGCGCAGGGAGGTTCACGTCACCGGACAGTGCGGTCGAACGACGACCCACTGTCACCGACGCCAGCCTCGGTGACGCGGCCGGCCGGCGATTGTGACTGACGGCCGCCTCAGAGGCACACAAGCGAGGATCTGCGCCGCAGGACCGTTCTCGTCTGCCTCTCACCCGGGTGAATTGCACAGCTGGATGAGGACAACTCACCCGCTGTGTGCAGATAGTGGTCGCTGACCTGAGCCGCGAGCGGTAGCACTGATCATCAACCTTCTGCGTGAAGGAGACAGAGAGTGTGCGACAGGGCCGCAGCGGCGCAACGAAATACGAACGGAGACCGCATGTCCTATAATCGCGCTACAGGCATCATCGCTGATGAGCTGGGAAGCTCCCGAACTACCGACGTTGCGGCGCTCGTGGCCCGCTATGGTCTGGTCATAGTCTTGGCCTGGTTCGGTGCCATGAAGTTCACTTCTTATGAATCTCAGGGAATTTCACATTGGGTAGCCAATAGCCACCTCTTGAGTTGGGCCTACAACATCATGTCCATCGACGCCTTTGGTCGATTGAACGGATCAATAGAGTTGATTGTTGCAGCATTGCTGGCGGTCAAGCCGTGGTTCCCGAAGGCTTCCGTGGTGGGCGGCGTATTCGCCTCGCTGTTCTTCGTGACCACGCTGAGTTTCATGGTCACGACCCCCGGCGTCGGCGAGGCTTCTGCCGGTGGCTTTCCCGTTTTGTCTGCCGACGGAGAATTTTTGATGAAGGACATCGCGAATCTCGGCCTAGCGCTGTGGCTGCTGGCGGATGCGATTGACGCAACCCGCAGACGGGCGATAGCCGCCAAAGCAACCTGACAGTTCCCGCCCATGAAAATGCCCGTGATCAAACAGGAGCCAAGATGACACCGACAGCCGACGAACATTACGACCTCATCGTCCTCGGTGCCGGCTCCGGGGGATATGTGGCAGCCATCCGCGCCGCCCAGCTAGGCATGAGTGTCGGGATAGTTGAGGAACGTTATTGGGGTGGCGTGTGCCTCAACACGGGTTGCGTTCCCTCAAAAGCGCTGCTGCGCAATGCTGAAATTGCTTCCATCATCACCCACGGGTCCGCCACCTTCGGCATCTCCGGTGACGTCGATCTCGACTACTCCCGCGCCGTGTCACGCAGCCGCGAAGTTGCCGATGCTCGGGTCCGTGGCGTGCATTTTCTGATGCGCAAGAACAACATCACTGAGATCGACGGCCACGGCTGTTTCACCAGTCCCCACAACCTTCACATCGACCTGCGTGAGGGAGGCAGTAGGCTAGTCAGCTTCGACCACGCCGTCATCGCGACCGGATCGCGCGTGCGCATGCTGCCCGGAGTTGCGCTCAGCGACAACATCGTCACCTATGAACAGCAGATTCTCAACGCCGATCTGCCCGAGTCCATCGTGATCATCGGCGGCGGTGCCATCGGCATGGAATTCGCGTACATCTTGCACAGTTACGGCGTCCGCGTCGAGATTCTGGAATTCGCCGACCGTGTCCTTCCTAACGAGGACTTCGATGTGTCAAGAGAACTTCAGCGGCATTACCGGCGCCGCGGGATGGCGATTCACACATCCACCCGGGTGGACAAAGTCATCGACCACGGCGAGCACGTCGTCGTCAGCCACACCGGCGCTGACGGAACGTCCCTCACCGCGCAGGCCACCCGGGCCTTCATCTGCATCGGATTCTGTCCCAACGTCGAGGAAATCGGTCTGGACGCCGCTGGAGTGCGTGTCACCGCCGCTGGGGCTATCGACATCGATGGCTACATGCGTACGTCCGTGCCCCATATCTATGCAATCGGCGACGTCACCGCCAAAGTTCAACTCGCCCACGTCGCTTCCGCACAAGGCGTAGTAGCTGCCGAAACCATTGCAGGCGTGGAAACGATGCCGTTGGACTATCGGATGATGCCGCGAGTGACCTTCTGCCAGCCACAAGTCGCCAGCTTCGGCTATACCGAAGAACAGGCGCTCGCGGCCGGTCACCGCGTGCGGGTCGCTACTTTTCCCATGCAGGCCAGTGCCAAAGCCCACGGACTAGGTGAACGCGGCGGTTTCATCAAACTGATTGCCGATGATGCTCATGGCGAGCTCCTGGGAGCGCATTTGGTGGGCAGCGAAGTCAGCGAACTCCTCCCCGAGTTGACGCTCGCGCAGCTGTGGGACCTCACCGCCACCGAGCTGGCGCGAAACGTACACACCCACCCCACACTCGGTGAAGGGCTACAGGAATGCTTTCACGCGCTGGCCGGTAAGGCCATCAATCTGTAGGGAAACAGCGGCACGCAACCCGGCGCTGGTAGACGTCCGATCCGTACCGCGCTAGACCCAAGGCCACTCGCCCGCACCGCGCCTGCGGCAGCGGCGAATTGACAGCCAGATTTCTGGCTGGGCGCGGTGTTGATCACGCCACCTGCAACACAAGCAACGCTCGTGTCCAGCGCTGTCCATTACTGCTAACCGGCACGGTTCGTTCACGCTGTCGCATTAATCACCCGGGTGAATAGTTGGCTGGGGCGATGGACAGCTCACCCGGATCGGCGGCAGTCTCAATACGACAAGAACTGGGCCGGATTGCCGGGGCGCGACGTTGGCCGCAGCTGAATTCGCCACGCGTTACCGACCGAAGACCGGCGGCCCGTAACCCAGGGAGTTGAGCCGGTAAGGAGCCGGCCAAGAGCGTTCCGGCGCGCTTGACAATCAACCGCGCACTCACTCAAGGAACATGCGTGTCACATGAAGACCACGAGGACCCGGCGGCGGTCGACGCGTTGAACCCGGCGCAGCAAAACGTAACCCAAGAGACCGCGACCGAGCGTTCAGGCGCAGCGACAACAGGCCACCACACCGAATACGCGCGGGCACACCAATGGCGCGAGGCCACCCGTGAGCTGGTGTTGGCCGGAGCCACCGCGGTGGCCGCAGCAGAACCGCAGCAAGCGCAGTGCGCGGTCTCGATTACTCTGACCGGTAACGCATTGTCGAACGACCTGTTGCTCGCCGACACCGGCATCATCGTATTGACATCCCTTCGCGACCACGCACATGCCCGCAGCCACCCGATGAGAGTGTTACCGATGCGACTCGACATGCTCAGCGACCTGCCGGCCATCCGCGTTCTGGGACGTGGCGTGACCGAGCCGACGCGACTGCGGCTGGTGGTCGAATTGACCGCGCGCAACACGCACACCGGCACCACAGCAGTGATGACGTGTGAATACGATTCCGTTCTCCTTGATGCCCAGACGCCGCTCGCGGTACTGGATTTCCAGCTACAGCATGGAGAACCGCACCCCGCGTGATCACGCCGACCCAGACAGTTCGCTACACCGGGTGCGACACCACCAGTCCCACAAGGATGCGACTGGCAATGACTTCGATGTGATCGTGGTAGGCGGCGGGTGGGCGGTGTGGCCACCATGCGGAATCTTGCATCGGCAAGCCTTGCTGTAGCGCTCATCGAGGATCTTCTGATCGGTGGCGAGTGCCACTGTTGCCTGCTGCCCAAGCAGAACATTGCTTCGCCCGCAAGAGGTGTTCAACCTTGCGAAGGCGGTTCCTGGTGTACGGGAGGCCGTTTCGGGCTCAAGACTTGATGTTGCCGCCGTCTTCGCGAAACGCGACGCGATCATCGAGCATCTCTCGGATCAAGACCGAACTGCATCATTGCGGCAAGCGGTTGTAGCAGTGTTTCATGGGTTCGGCCGGCTGCGCGGCGAACGAACAGTGCGAATGGCGCATGCCGACAGCGGCAAAGAGATCAGCGCACAGCCCGGATGGCCGGTGCGGGTCGCTGGCGGCGCGCCCGTCCCGGTATACGTGGCCGCGATGGGCCCAAAGGCATTGCAGGTCACCGGCGAGCTGGCCGATGCCACTGTGCCGTATATCGCCGGTCCTCGGACCATCGAAGAGTTCATGGACCCGGCCGTCTCGAAATCGGCCGCCGACGCCGGACGGCCGGAACCCAGGATCATCGCACAGGTGCCCGCAATCCTGTCCGACAACGTTGATGTCGCAAAAAATTTCGCGGCCGGGCAATTGAGCTTCTACGAGGCACTTCCCTGGTATCGGAAGGTGATTGCGTGAGAGGGTATCGCCAGCGCAGCAGACATTGCCGCGGTGGGTTCGGCGGATTCGATCAGGCGTCAGCTTCAGAGCTATCTGAATGCGGGTCCGACTGATGTTGTGCTGAGCGTGGCCAAGGCCGCTTGCTGCCGTGGCCTATTTCGGTGACCGGGCTGATCTCCTCACGGATCGAGGTTTGCGCCAGCCCTGGCGCGAATGTGGCCTTCCGGTCAGAGCTGAGCACTCTCGTCAGCCTGGTCCTCGTCGTTATCCCCGCCAGCCGCGGCCTCCGGTTGCACGCTAATGAGCTCGAGGCCGAGATCGCGCAGCCGGTCGAGGATTCCGTAAAGTTGTGACTGGTCTTTGACTTCGCCGGTGAACACGGTGTTGACTGCGCCGCCGTGCAGGGTCATCCCGTCGAGTGCCGACGCCAGCCGCTCGGTCAAGCGGCCCTGAACGCAGATCTGGTATATCGTCGGCTCCACTCGCTCCTCCGCTCGCCCGCCGTTGATCCAGCATTCACCGCCGCAGGGTGAGTGATCATCATCCAGCAACCAAATTCACCCGGGTGAGTTTGTGTTATGAGCACCGTGCGCAGCCACCGCAACCTGGGTTTCGGTGGAGGCCCGCCATTGAAACGAAGTTGGCGGATGCGGTCGTTGGCACACGGCACGGCTGACGACGGATATGGCGCTTCGAGATGATGGTTGTTGGCCGAGGCTTTGCGTCCGATAGCCCAGCGGTCTTACGCGATACCGTATTCGTTTATCTTGCGGTAGATGGTGGCTCGCGACATTCCCAGGTCGCGTGCCGCTTCTTTCTTGTCGCCGCCGTTGTCTTGCAGGCTACGGACAATCGCGTCGCGCTCCAGGGCTTCCATATGGGTCAGCGTGCGCCGGGTTACGGAGCGGCACTCTGGCGGCAACTTGTCGGCGCCGATAGTGCCGGACCGTTGGTGGGCAACGGTTTCGGTCAAAACCCGCCGCAGCTGCGGAACGTTGCCCGGCCACGGTAGTTTGCTGAGTTGGCGCATGGCATCGGGCGCCAGCGCCACATCAGCGCCCCGGGTGATCTCGTGCAGCAGCAGCGGCACGAGATCCGAAAGGTCGTCAATCCTGTGTCGCAGAGCAGGCACTGTGACGGTATGGGTAAACATCGACAGCAGCTGCTCGAGCGGTGCTGAAGGAGGAGCGCCGCTGCTGGTCGCCGCGACCCATCCGCGGGAGGCGCGCGCGGCCAATATCGAGGTAATCGCTTCGAGTGTGTCGTTGTCGATGTCGTCCACGTCTGCGACCACCAGCGCGAAGTCCTCCTCGCTGGACTCGGCTGCCAACTCGGCAACGAGACGCGCGGCGCTTGGAAACATTTCGGCGCGCATCACCCGAACAGTTCGGCCCGGTTTCACGTCCTGCCCGACCGCCTGCGCCAGCCGTCCTCGACCGGATCCTTTCTCTCCCACGATCATCACCCATTCTCGGTCGCGGCAGTATTGCCGCACATGCCGGCAGCAGCGCACCCAGGCGCTGTTGCGACCTGCCAGGCCAGGGACGTAACTGCGCGACGGCGGGCCGACTCCGGCGGGGTGCGAGCTGGTCTCGGCGGAAAGATCAACGCAGAAAACGACATTGGTGCGGCCGTTGCGCTGTGCCGACCGATCGGCAGCAGTCATTTTGGCGATGCGTCCGCTCGGCAGAACAGCCAGCGCGGTGCCCGGCGGTGTGGAGGTGAGCAGATCGGAGGCATGTTCGAGCAGCGCAGTCTGCTCGTTACCGTTAAGCGTCCGACGCAGGTACGGATTCATCAACACCACCTCGCCGCCGATCGCAAGGACACCGCTGGAAGACCGTTGTGCCTGCCGCAAATATGCCTCAAAGAGGGCGGTGTCGCCTTCATGAGCCAGCGCACGCATCCGATCCTCGATGTGGCGACTGGCGCTGGTAGCCAGCGCGAACAACAGTGGATCGGATTCGTCAGCCAGACAACTCAGATTAACGGCGCCGATCACCCTGCGCGTTATCGGATCACGGATCGGCGAGCCCGCGCAAGCGAAACCGGTGAACATCCCGACGTAGTGCTCGCCGCCGCGAATGAAGGCGGGCCGGCCAATCTCCAGCGCGGTGCCAATCCCGTTGGTGCCCGCGACCTCCTCAGCCAAGCTATAGCCCGGTGCAAGGCTGATCGCGTCTAACGCTTTGAGGATGGACACTTCTGCGGCGCTCCGTTCAAGCACCACACCATTCGTTGATGTCAGGACAACGCTGACAGCTTGCGCAGCTAGATCATCGGTTACGCGCTGCAGCACCGGCGCGGCCGCGCGCACCAGCCGCGAACCCTTATTGGGTTCGCGCACGTAGGGTAGCTCGACCCGGTCGGGGTGAACGTGCAGGAGCTGGGACCTACGCCAGGAGTCCAGCACACTGGGCTGCAGAATGTCGTCGACTGAGCGCACCGCGTCAACGGACCCGACGGTCAGGAACTTTTCCCTGACCCGCTCAACTTTGGGCGTATGGCCGGCCTGCGACCTCATCCTCCACTACCTCGACCTCGGCTCGCCGTCACTAGCCGTGACCCGTGACCGTCCCTGCGGCTGGACGCACCCGTCCCTGGCTACAGGCGTCAAACATCTTCCCAGACGCCAGACACACTTACTGTACGCGCGGCGGCGGCGTTACTCAGACGAACCGACACGTCCGCGGGAAGCCAAACAGGACGACGATGACGGAGGGTTCAGGCCGCCCTCTGGCGTCTTACTTCAAGTCGCCATTCACGTCATGTTGAAACGCTCACCATCCGCGCGCGGCGCTGTCATGAGGCGCATGAGCCAACGCATCGATGGGCGACGGGAAGAAATACCGTGAGCGGGCACGGTGTGAGGGTGGCTCAGTAGGAATTCCTTGGTCCGTTGGGGGATGCAGATCTGTGGCTGTCTGTGCCGAGCAACCGACGTGGGCACCACAGTTTGGCCAACTGCGCAGTCGATCGCGATTGACAGGAAATGGGGCCAGGAGCACGCCTACACTGAGTCCAGCGCTAGCGTTGGCGAGAACTGTGGACGACACAACTTGGAGGTCTTCCACCCGCCTACTTCACGTCGGTGGGCGGCGGTTCGCGTGAGCACCGCGAGGGCGTCGGGGAAGCTGCGCATACCGCCGATTCGCGGTCGGGCGGGCGAGTTGAAGGTGATCGGCGCGCTGATCGATGCGCTTGCTCAGGGGCGCGGCGGAGTACTGGTCATCGAGGGGCCGCCGGGCATCGGGAAGAGCCGCATGCTGACCGAGATCTTGGCGCTCGCCGAGAAGGCCGGTGTTCGGGCACTATTCGGCGAGGCGTTCGAGTACCAGCAGACGGTGCCGTTTTTCTCGTTGTTCATGGCCACGCTGCGCGCTGATCCCCCGGTCGGTGATGTTGAGGCGCTGCGCAGGCTGGGCGGCTCGGCGGATCTGCGCTACTGGGTGGTGCACGATCTGGCGTACGCGATTCATGCGGCGGCCGCGCAGACCCCCCTGGTGGTTGTGTTGGAGGACATCCACTGGGCCGATAGCGGAACCCTGCTGGCGCTGCGGGTCGCTGGCCACCGTCCGGCCGGATGCGGCGGTGTTGTGGGTGGTGACCGCGCGCACCGGGGCGGGCGGGGCGGGGGTTCAGGAGACGTTGTCGGTGCTGCAACGCACGAATGCCACATTGTTGCGATTGGCAGCGATGACGCCGGACGCGGTCGCCGACATGGTCTGCGACGCGGTGCGGGCGAGGGCGGATGCGTCGCTGCTGAGTCTGGCCGCCAAGGCGCACGGGAATCCGTTTTTAGTCAGCGAACTGGTCGGTGGTCTTGGCGAGGAGGGTCGGCTCGAGTTCTCCGGTGGGCGTGCCGCGGCCACCGGATATGCGCTGCCGCGGCGGCTGCGCGTCGGTATGCAGCAGCGACTGGACCTGCTCTCCGATAGTGCTTCGGAGGTGGTGCAGGTGGCCGCGGTGTTGCCCGACCGGTTTTCGGCCGGACTGTTGGCCGCGATGCTGGACCGCCAGCCGGCATCGCTGATGTCGGCGCTCGAGGAGGCGGTGCGTGCGGATCTTTTCGTCGAAGATGGTGAGCGGCTGCGGTTTCGGCATGACTTGCTGCGCGAGGCCACCCCGGCAGTCGTTACCCCAGTCGCTGCGCCGAGCGATGGAGCGCCAATCGGCGTCGGTCATGCTGGGGATGGGCGCGGCCCCAGCCGAGGTCGCCACCCAGTTGGCGCGCAGCGCCGAGCCCGGGGACCGAGAGGCGATCGACGCGCTGCGCCAAGCCGCGCAATCGGTGGGCCGCGGCGATGCGAGCGCGGCCGCGGACTTGATCAAGCGTGCGTTGGAGCTGTTGCCCGCCGACGACGCTGAGCGCGGGTCACTGGTCGCCGAAACGGTGGAGTTGCTCAACCGGGCCAGCCGCTACGGCGAGGCGGAAGAATTGGCCGTTGCGGCGCTCTCGGAGGCGGCGTCGCCGGAGGAGGAGGCCGAGATTCGCCTCCGGCTCCCGACGATCAATACGCACAGTGCCCAGCGACGCGTGGAGGAGAATCGCCGAGCGCTGCAGTTGGGCGGCATCAGCGAGGTCACCCGGGCGCGGCATCTTGCCTTGCTGGCGTACAACCTGCTGTACGACCAACGTGGGCAACTCCGCGGGGCGGCCGACGAGGCCGCCGCGGCCGCGGCATCAACCGGTGATCTTGAGTCGAAGATCGTCGCCGATGTCACCCTCGCTTGCCTCGACTGTGCGGACGGGTATGCCGACCGCGCGCTGCGCCGCCTCGAGAAGACTCGTGGGCTCGACCGCGCAAGTGATCCGACGGCGGCCCATGGCTTGCTTGCAGCGCACCACGCGAACCTACTGGCGGTGGTCGGCCGGTTGGATGACGCTGCAGCTCAGATCGCCAACGGAAAAGAGCAAGCCAGCCGGGAACGCAACGCGATGGCCCTCGGTATCTGGGCCGATATCGATGCCTGGGTCCATCTCGCAGCGGGTCGGTTGGAGGCAGCTCGCGCCGAGGTTGAATCCCTGCCGCACCCACGCCGGACAGGCCCGACCGACCTGGACATGATCCGCATGGCGCTTTTGGCCGAAGTAGCAGTGCACACCGGCGACCGAAACTTGCTGCAGGAGATGGCCGATGACGCTCGTAACGCCTACCCCACCGGCGGAACTACGGTACGTCGAGCAGCGGCGCACGTGCTCGCGCTGGCGGCGTGGCAGCGCGGCGACGTCCATGACGCGATGCGCTGGCTCGGCGACATCACCTTGCTCGGGACACCCATTACGCCTGAGGTCTTGGATCTCGTGATCTTGGCTGGGCGGGTGGCCTCGGCCGCCGGTGATGCCGGCTTGCGCGCACGTGTCCTGCAGGCCGCCGAGGCGCTGGAGCGCGAGCGACCACCCGTGCCGCTGTTCTCGGGGGTCGCCGGATACGCCCGCGGGATACTCGAACGTGACGTTCAGGCATTGGTGGCTGCCGCGAAGTTGCTCCCCTCGTCGTCGCGGCCGCTTCTTTACGCAAGCGCCGCCGAGGACGCCGGCGGCGAGTTGAGTCGCGCACAGCGCAATGCTGAGGCGCTCGACCAGCTGAACGCGGCATTCGACACCTACATTGAGTGCGAAGCGATTGCCGATGCCCGCCGCGTCGGCCGCGCGCTGCGCCGATTAGGCGTGGAACGGCGCATCGTCACGCACCCACGGGCAAAAACGGGCTGGGACAGCCTCACCGACTCCGAACTCACGGTCGTCCATCTGATCGCCGAAGGCGCGACCAACCGCTCCGTCGCGCAGCAACTGCACCTCTCCCCGCACACGGTGAAAACGCATCTACGCAACGCCTTCGCCAAGCTCGACATCACGTCTCGGGCTCAACTGACGCAACTCATGCGCCGCCAGTATTGACTGGCGCGTCAAATATCAAGGCCACTAGGTATACACCGATCCCGGCCTATAGATCAGCCGTTGACCGATGGTGACGGCTGTGTTCGCCTGCCAACGTGAGAGAGGACACAGAGGAATCGAGAAAGTGATGATGAGCACCTTGTTGGGAATGTTGATGATGATGCCGGTGGTGTTCGCCGTCGGTGGGTACGCGTTGGTGTCCCGACGGCCATGAGCCCACGATGACGGACGGTCCAGCTCGCCCACGGGCGTCTCACTTTGAGACGCCAGTTCACCTCATGATGAGACGCTCACCATCCGCGCACGGCGCTGTCATGAGGTGCATGAGTCAATGCATCGATGGACCTAGAGGAGAATTACAGTGAGCGGGCACAGTGTGAGCGCAGCTCACGAGAAAATCATTGGCCCGTTGGCGGCAAACGGGTCCGCCAGCCTGAACGGGCATCGCCAGCGCCCGGAGGTAATCGGAAAGAACGCATCTGATTCAAGAGCAACTTCGCGATCACCGCGCAGAACGAGCCCGGGCGGTTCCGCAGCGAGCGACGGGGAGGCCGAGAAGCCAAGGCCCACCCAGGATTTGTCGACGCCGAGTGTGCCCGCCCGGACGCTCGGTTCAACTGAGTCGCGGAGTTCGGACATGCTCAGGTCAGATGGACCTAGCGACAACCACATCGCAGAAGGCGCTGAGCGAGCAGTTCTGCTCGCCACCAAACTGCACGTCCCGGCGATCGGGGGCGAGGTTGTTCAGAGGGCAACCCTTTTAGACGCCCTGTCGGCGGGACGACGCCGCAAGCTGACCCTGCTGAGTGCGCCCGCGGGCTGGGGCAAGACGACATTACTGGCGCAGTGGGCTTTGAGTGCGGGCCAGGACCAGCGGTTCGGCTGGCTGTCGCTTGATTCGTCCGACAACGACCCGGTGTGGTTCTGGATGTACGTGGTCGCCGCGCTGCAGCAGGTCAGTCCGGGGGTGGGGACTCGCGCGGTCGAACTCCTGACGATGGGCGCCGACCCGGTGCAGGTCGTTCTGCCTACCCTGCTCAATGATCTGGACACAATCGAGAGTCCGATGGTGCTCATTCTCGACGACTACCACCGCGTGGCAAATCGAGCGGTTCATGAGCAGATGGCATTCGTTATCGGCCGGATGCCGGCGAATCTTCGGTTGGTGTTGGCCACCCGCTCGGATCCGATGTTGCCGTTGGCTCGGCTGCGGGCCGCCGGCGATCTCCTCGAGATGCGAAGCGACGATTTACGTTTCGGGGTTATTGAGGCGGGCCATCTGCTGAACGATGTGCTCGGACTGGACTTGACTGACGACGATGTTCAGCTTTTGCACCGACGCACCGAAGGGTGGGCTGCCGGCCTCTACCTTGCCGCGCTCTCGCTTGCCGGACGCCGTGATGCCGCCGCATTCATCAGGACCTTCGCCGGCGACAATCGTCATATCGTCGACTATTTGATGGCCGAGGTGCTCGACAGTCAGTCAGCGCAGATGCGCAGTTTCCTACTGCGCACATCGGTCTTGGGACGCCTCAGCGGTGCACTGTGCGACGCGATGCTGCAAACGTCTGGCTCGGCCTCGGTCTTGGAGAAGATCGAGCACGAGAACCTGTTTGTGGTGCCACTGGACATGTCGCGTCGCTGGTATCGGTATCACCATCTGTTCGGCGAGTTGCTGCGCGCCGAGCTGCATCGCAGCGAGCCCGATCTCGTCGCGGTTCTGCATCGACGAGCTGCGGCGTGGTTCCAGGCCGAGGGCCTTGTTGATGAGGCGGTGCGCCACCTGGTCGCTGCCGGCGACATCGCGGCAAGTGCTGATCTGATCGCCGCGGACTGGGTCAACGAATTCAACGGTGGCGGCCTGTCGACCGTCTCGGGCTGGCTCGATCTGCTTCCCGACGAGTCTGTTCGACAGGATCCGCGACTGAGCGCGGCGCGGGCCTGGATCGCATTGAATGCGGGCAAGTTTGATGACGCGCTCATGTGGATCGAGGCCGTCGAAGCCGGGCCTGCGGCCGACACCGCCGATCATGGCAGCCTCGACGCTCAACTTGTCGCCCTGCGTGAGGTCCACGCGTTCAAGACCGGTGACGTCGCTGCGGCGCTCGAGGCGGCTCGCCGCGCGATCACCCTCGACTTCGACGACGCACTGCAGGCCCGGTCGGCCGCGTGCTGCATGTATGGATCGGCGCTGTACTTCTCCGGCAGCATCGGCGAGGCCCAAGCCACCTTCCGGGCGGCCGTGGCGCTGGCCGAGAAGATCGGCGATCGGCGCCGCCGTATCTATGCGCTGGGTTATCTCGCTTTGATCGCGGCCGAATCCGGTCAGTTCGCAGATGCCGAGCACCACATTCGCCGAACAACGGGCATCGGTACATACCCGGCGGGTGGCGAGCACTTCGTCAACGCGATCGTGTCGCTAGCGGCGGCCACCATTCTTGATGTGCGTGGCGATGCGGCTGCTGCCGCGGATGCGGCTTCCCTGGCGGTCAGCTTGGCCCGCAAGGGGGGAGGAATCCTCGAACTTGCCAAGGCGCTGGTAGTCAGAGCCACCATCCTCGAGGACGTCGGTGATCACGAGACGGCGGCGGCCAGCCGGAATGAGGCCGGCGCGCTGCTTCTAGGCTGTACGGACGCCGAAATAGCGCAAACGGTGCTCACTTCGGCCCAGCGCGGCAAGTGCGTCGCGCTAAGCCCGCGCAACCAGGGGAACACGGTTGCCGAAGAGCTCACCGCCAAAGAACAAGAGGTCCTTCGGTTGCTGGCCACCCGACTGTCGCGCCGTGAGATCGGCCAGCGGCTGTATGTCTCACTGAACACCGTGAAGACCCACCAGCGCGCCCTGTACCGCAAACTGGGCGTTGAGGACCGCGCCGCGGCGGTCGCCCGCGCCCGTGAGCTCGGTCTGCTCTAAACCGTCGAGCGACACCTTGTCCAAGCTGGTCCTTTCGTAAATCGCCGCGGCGGCCGGAATCCCGCGATAATCACCCGGGTGAACCGGCCGTAAGGGTGATGACCAATAACCCCGCTCGGCGGAAATCTCATGGTGAGCGGACTTGGCCAGCTCTGATCAGACCGGCACAACCAAGCCGGACCCCGCACGGCGCGGTGACCGGATCGAGAACAAAACGATCAAGGGCAAACGGTGGCGCGCCACGAACCAAGTCTGGGAAGGAACCAGGACATGCATTCAGACGTCGACGAGCGATGCCTGGCACCTGCTCGAATATCAAACAGAACCCCGCTGCTGAGCCGCCCGGTTGCTGCTCGCGCGATGATCGGTCACCGCGCGTTTGCGCCGCTGTGTCAGCTGGGGTTCCTCGATAACGGATTCCGGTGCGCCCTGCCGGCGGTGGCGTACGTGGAATTTCACATGGTCGGGCACTGTCACCGCTTCGACTGTGACGCGCACGGTAATGCGTGCGGTTTTGTGTGTGCTGATCATCTAGACGCACTGGAATACACCGCGCAATGCACGGCGGCAGAAATGCAGCCCACGGCGCTGCGGCGATTGTTCAATCGTGTCGCTCGATGCCCGACGTGTGGCAAAACTCTCGTGAGCGCATTCGATATCCTGCAAGCCGTGGTGGCACTCTGATGCCAAACACGTGGGCAGCAGAGGCATTCATTCGTGGCCCCGCCTCGTACCGCGACCATCTGGCCGCAGTCGCTCTCAGCGTCCGCCAACCACCCAGCGCAGCGTGAGATGACCGCTACATTGGCGCTATCTGCGAAGGCGAGGTCGGCTGGATGATCATCGCCGGCGCCGTCTCGGTTGATTTGTCGATCATCTCGGACGCGAACGTGACGTGGATGCTTGCCGATGCAGGCCAGTGTGTGTCTGACGGGTCATGAACCTCAGACCGGCTGATGTTGCCGCTGGCCGTGTTCGACAGGCTGCCCCGCTGGCTAGACGGTTACACCGGCAGCCCAGAAGAGCCGCAACTACGCACCATGGTTGCCGAAATTCGGGCACAGCAGTTCGAGCCGGTTCCATTGCACACCCACCCGGCGCAGCGTGACGATTCACGGCGCACCGCCGCGTCTGCGTGCAGGGTTAGCGTCGCGCGTTGATGCAGGGAGTAGGCCGAGTTCGTGACGTTGTCATCGTCGGATCAGGTCCCGCCGGCTACACCGCGGCGCTCTATGCCGCACGCGCGGGACTCGACACCCTGGTCGTCGAGGGCCATCTGCCCGGCGGTGCCCTGATGGCGGCGGGGCAGATGGACAATTACCCCGGCTTTGCTCAGCCCGTGTGCGGACCCGGCTTCGCCCGCGCCCTGCGCGCACAGGCACAACGTTTCGGCGCCGAGTTCCACACTGGCGACGTCGACGCATTCGATCTGGAAGGCGAGGTCAAGTCGGTCGCCATCAACCACCACCTGCGTCACGCTTCCGCGCTCATCCTCGCTATGGGCGCAGTCAACCGGCCCCTCAACGTTCCCGGAGAGCGTGAGCTGCGAGGCAACGGAGTCAGCGCCAGCGCCAAACGCGACGGTGACAAGTTCGCTGGCTGCGACGTCGCCGTCGTCGGGGGCGGTGACGCCGCCGCCGAAGAGGCGCTGTTTCTTGCGCCGCTGGCCCGCCGCGTGACCGTCATCCGCGGTAGGCGCCGATTGCGTGCATCGACTGGCATGGCTGCCCGGCTGCGCGCTCAGCCCAATGTCGTTGTCGTGGACTCCACCGAAGTGCTCGCCGTAAAGGGCCGACACCACGTCACCGGGCTGCGCGTGCGTAGGGCCCACACCGCCGCCGAGTACGAGATTGACGTCGACGCGGTATTCGTGGCCATTGGTCAGACCCCTCGCTCAGATCTGCTGGTGGGACTGGTTGACCTCGACACGCGCGGCTATGTCCTGACCCGCGACGACAGCACCCATTCCAACGTAGATGGGGTTTTCGCCACCGGCGACCTGATCGACCACCGGTATCGCCAAGCGGTCACCGCCGCCGCCAGCGGCTGTCAAGCCGCGATCGACGCGCAGCGCTGGCTCACCCATTCACGCACTGCCACAAACAACGTCACCATCAGTAAGGACAACGCGCCAAAATGACCAGTCCCATTCGATCACTGTCACCGATGCCTCGTTCATGGCCGACGTCCTCGAAAGCACCACACCGGTACTGGTGGACTTCTGGGCGCATTGGTGTGGTCCATGCCGCGCCGTAGCGTCAGTGCTCGAAGAAATCGCGGCCGAAAACATCGAGCGCCTCACCGTGGCCAAACTCGACGTTGGCGCCAACCCCCTGATCGCTGAGCAGTACCAGGTGGTGTCCATCCCTACCCTGGTCGTGTTCAAGGGTGGCCAACCGGTCGCCCGCATAGTGGGGGCGCGCGGAAAGTCTGCGCTCCTCAGCGACCTCACGGACTATCTCTGAAGACTTCGTAGAGAAGCGTTCGCACCAAACTCAACACGAATGCCGTGCCCGGTCAGCCTATGTCCCGGAGCGACTTCAAGAATGGCGATATTCGACGCGGCTGCCGGCCTCTCACCCGGGTGAATGGCGCAGTGGGCGAGGACAGCTCGTCCCATTACGCGGCATGATCATTGCCGGGAGCCGACGCGATAGGGAATGGAGCACGCACTGATGGGGAATTCTGAGTTTGATGACGTGGCGGCCCATCTGCTTGAACCAGAAGAAAGCCTGGACTCAGAACAGACTGGCATCGACCTGGACGAAGGCTATTCACCCCCGGAGAGTCCGCGAGAACTGGGGGACTGGGGGCTGACCGCCAGTGAAGCGCGTACCCATGAAAGTCTGGCGCGCCGGCTGGCCCGTGAGGTGCCCGAAGTGACCGACCGATGGGATGGCGACGGGATCGGTGACGTCACCGACAGCGATGGCGAGCCGATCGACGATCAGGTCGGCGACAGCCGTGCAGGTCGGCTCGTCGCGTTCGGCGTCGACCCCACAGATCCCACTACCGATTACCGTGCTCACGATGTGGGGATCGACGGCGGCGCTGCGTCGGCGGAGGAAGCGGCCATGCATATCATCGCGGATGAGAGCACCATGGCCCGGGATCATCTTTGACCCGTGGCTGTGATACGCGAGATCATGGAAGGCGAGACCGCGCAAGGTGCCGAGGCAATGCTCTTGCTCAGGCCTCGCTGGAAGACCGCCGACGCCGTTGTCGACTTAATTGACACCAAGCTTCGGCCGACGGGCTATCGGCTGGCCGGCGCTTTCGAGCATTCCTCGGGTGCGGCGGTATCAATCGTTGGTTTCCGCGAGCTGTGGTCGACCGCGTGGGGGTACTACATGTACATCGACGATGTGAGCACACTGGAGACAGCGCGTGGCAACGGATTTGCAGACGAGCTCTTGCGGTGGGTAATCGCTGACGCTAGGCGTCGCCGGTGCGAAGCAGTCCACCTCGATTCAGGCGTGGGAAGCGATCGGGCAGCGGCACATCGGCTGTACATGCGCAACCGCCTGCGGATCTCCGCTCATCACTTCTCGCTCGAAGTCGACAGCTGACGAAATCCGCGTATGGCATTGCTGATGCGCGCGAGTCAACAGCGTCATTCTGTCGAGCACCCACTGCGGCGCCCCGCAATTACACAGCGCAGGACTTAGATACCTGCTCGATGTCGCGTTCGTGGCCCCGGTCCGTCCTCACCCGGGTGATTGGGGCAGCAGGGTGAAGACAGCTCACCCCTAGGCCGGCCAGGCTTGTCTTTCGACAGACCTCCGCAGCGATCACCGACTGTATGGCGCCACATAACCATACGTGCAATGCGGTGTAGCAGCTGAAGGAACCAGAGAAAGGAAACTCGCCAGTGGACGCAGAGTTCGACGGTAAGAAGATCGTTGTCGTAGGCGGCAGTGCCGGCATGGGACGTCAAGCCGCGGTGGACGTCATTGATCGCGGTGGCAGCGCGGTGATCATAGGACGCTCGAAAGATCGTGTCGATGACACTGTGGCCGAGCTGGACCGTCGGGGTAGAGCCTGGGGGATCGCTGCCGAGCTGACCGACCGATCCGCAGTTACCGATGTGCAGCGCGCGCTATCCGAGCACCACGGCGACGCAACGCTGATGGTCAACGCGGCCGGCTACTTCATCCCAAAACCCTTCCTGGACTACGACGCCCAGTCCTACGATTCGTATCTCGATCTGAACTACGCACTGTTCTTTCTCACCCAGACCGTGGTCGCGGGCATGATCGCCAACTGTGCGGGGGGCTCCATCGTCAATATCGGCGCGATGTGGGCGCATCAGGCGATCGGCGCGACGCCGTCGTCGGGCTACTCCATGCAGAAGGCGGGATTACACGCCCTCACCCACAATCTGGCGATCGAGCTGGCTCCCCATCAGATCCGAGTCAATGCTGTCGCACCAGCGGTGGTGAAAACGCCTCTCTACGAGAGGTTTATCGCCAAGGAGGAGATCGACGCAACACTGGCGACGTTCGCGCCACTGCACCCGCTGGGCCGCGTCGGCACCCCGGCCGACGTGGCGAACGCCATCACCTTTCTGCTCTCCGAACAAGCAAGCTGGATCAGCGGCACGATTCTCAACGTTGATGGCGGCGTCATGGCCGGCCGCAACTAGCCCACCGGGATCCGCGGCAAAAACAATCACCGCACCACCACGAGGAGCACCTCCGATGCACGACTACCATAAGAATCCGGCCGCGATCGCCGCGTTGCGCCCCGAGCAGTACTACGTCACCCAAGAAAGCGGCACCGAGCGACCCTTCACCGGCGAATACCTCGACAACCATGAACCAGGCGTCTACGTCGACGTGGTGTCGGGTGAGCCGCTGTTCGCATCGGTCGACAAGTTCGACAGCGGTACCGGCTGGCCGAGCTTCACCAAGCCGGTCGACGGCGACAACATCGTCGAAAAGTCCGACCACCGCCACCACATGGTGCGCACCGAAGTGCGCTCGCGACAGGGCGACAGCCACCTAGGGCATGTTTTCAACGACGGACCCCGGTCCAAGGGAGGCCTGCGCTACTGCATCAATTCCGCGGCTCTGCGCTTCATCCACCGCGACAACCTCGAGGCTGAGGGCTACGGGCACTACCTGAGCCTCTTTGAAACCGCGGACAGCTCTGCGACGCAGGCCGATTCAGAACTCACAGAGCCGCAGCGATGACGACGAGGACCGCGATACTCGCGGGTGGATGCTTCTGGGGCATCCAGGACCTCATCCGCCTGCTGCCCGGCGTGGAAACGACCCGCGTCGGCTATACCGGCGGCCAAAACGAGCACCCGACCTACCGCAACCACCCCGGTCACGCCGAGGCGATCGAGATCACCTACGACCCCACCAAAACTGATTACCGTGCCTTGTTGGAATTCTTCTTCCAGATCCATGATCCAACCACAAAGAACCGCCAGGGCAACGATGTCGGCACCAGCTACCGCTCGGCGATCTTCTATCTCGATGACGATCAGAAGCGCATTGCATGCGACACCATCGCCGATGTCAATGCATCGGGACTGTGGCCTGGCGCAGTGGCCACCGAGGTGACGCCGGCCAGCGACTTCTGGGAAGCCGAACCAGAACACCAGGACTATTTGCAGCGCTACCCCGGCGGCTACACCTGCCACTACGTGCGGCCGGAGTGGAAATTGTCTGACCCCAGTGAATCCGGTGGCGCGACGCGCAGCACGGTTGAGCCGAGCCGTCATGAATGAGTGCCACGCGATGTGGTGTCACCGCATGTCGGCGCGTGATCGGCAGATGCTGACCGCCGCGTACTTACCGGTCATCGCTTTCGGCGCCGTGCTGCTCGCCGTAAAAATCTCGCGGACACCGCGACACCAGCCGCAAGCGGGTCGGCGATGACGCAGAACATCATTCTGAGTGCGCTGTCAGCGGCGGGAGTGTCGGTCTGGCTGGATGACCTATCTCGTGACCGCCTGACATCGGGCAACCTGCAGCAGCTGATCGACACCAGAAGCGTCGTGGGCGTCACCACCAACCCGTCGATCTTTCTGCACGCGATCTCCCATGGCCAGGCCTACACGCGGCAGCTCACCCAGTTGGCCGAAAGTGGCGCCGACGCCGATTCGGCCATCCGCACCGTCATCACCGATGACGTCCGGGCGGCCTGTGATGTCCTGCGCCCGCAGTGGGAAGCCTCCCGTGGCGTGGACGGGCGGGTATCGATCGAGGTCGACCCGCGGCTGGCCGACGACACCGAGGCGACGGTCAGCCAAGCCGCCGAGCTGTGGAAGATCATTGACCGGCCCAACCTGTTCATCAAGATTCCCGCCACGACGGCCGGGATGCCTGCCATCACCGCCACGGTGGCCGAGGGCATTTCAGTCAACGTGACGCTCATCTTCTCCGTCGAGCGTCACCGCCAGGTGATGGATGCGTATCTGGCCGGGCTGGAAGCTGCGCAACAAGCCGGGCGGGACCTCACCGGAATCCATTCGGTGGCTTCGTTGTTCGTCTCCCGAGTTGATACCGAAATCGATCAGCGTCTCGAAGCGATCGGCACTGATGCCGCCATGGCGCTGCGTGGACAGGCGGCAATCGCCAACGCTCGCCTGGCCTATGCGGCCTACCAGGACGTATTCGAAGCCGGAACACGTTATGCCGCATTAAGTTACGCAGGCGCCCACGTGCAGCGGCCGCTCTGGGCATCGACCGGGGTGAAAAATCCTGCATATCCCGACACCATGTACGTCACCGAGCTGATCGCACCGCACACCGTGAGCACCATCCCGGAACGCACCTTGGAGGCGCTCGCTGACCACGGTGTCATCGTCGGCGACTCCATCACCGGCACGGCCGCCGACGCCCAAACGGTGCTCGACGACGTCAGCGCGGTCGGCGTCGGCCTAGAGGATGTCTTCAGAGTGCTTGAAAACGACGGCGTCGCCAAGTTTGCAGCCTCCTGGCGCCAACTGCTCGACGCCTACCCCACATCAGCGGAGACCGCCGAGAATACGCAGGGCAGGGGAGAACCGGACCGTTGACAACCCACGCAGCCCTAATCGGAGAATTGCAGAGCCGGCGTCCCTTTCCGGCGCGGCCGGGTCCCAAGGGCACGGTGCTCTACAAGCTGGTGACGACCACCGATCACAAGGTGATCGGCATGATGTATGTCGTCGCGTGCTTCGCGTTTTTCTTCATCGGCGGGCTGATGGCGCTGTTAATCCGCACCGAACTGGCCGCGCCAGGCCTGCAGTTTCTGTCCAACGAGCAGTACAACCAGCTGTTCACCATGCATGGCACGGTGATGCTGCTGTTCTACGCCACCCCGATCGTGTTCGGGTTCGCCAACCTGGTCCTGCCGCTTCAGATCGGCGCCCCGGACGTAGCGTTCCCGCGGCTGAACGCGATGTCTTTCTGGCTTTTTCTTTTCGGCGCCTTTATCGCGCTGGGCGGCTTTGTCGCCCCCGGCGGGCCGGCCGACTTCGGCTGGACCGCTTACACCCCGCTGTCGAATGCGATCCACTCCCCGGGTGCGGGCGGGGATCTGTGGATTCTCGGTCTGATCGTCGGCGGCCTGGGCACCATTCTGGGCGCGGTCAACATGATCACCACCGTGGTGTGCATGCGGGCCCCCGGCATGACCATGTTCCGGTTGCCGATCTTCACCTGGAACATCCTGGTGACCAGCGTGATGGTGCTCGTGGCGTTCCCGCTCTTGACCTCTGCGCTGTTCGGGTTGGCCGCCGATCGCCACCTGGGTGCGCACGTCTTCGATCCGGCCAACGGCGGTGTCCTGCTGTGGCAGCACCTGTTCTGGTTCTTCGGTCACCCCGAGGTCTACATCATCGCGTTGCCGTTCTTCGGCATCGTCAGCGAGATCATCCCGGTGTTCTCGCGCAAGCCGATCTTCGGCTACACCACGCTGATTTATGCGACTTTGTCCATCGCCGCGTTGTCGATCGCGGTGTGGGCGCATCACCTCTACGCCACAGGCGCGGTGCTGCTGCCGTTTTTTTCGTTCATGACGTTCCTGATCGCGGTGCCGACGGGTATCAAGTTCTTCAACTGGATCGGCACCATGTGGAAGGGCCAGCTGACGTTCGAAACACCGATGCTGTTCTCGGTGGGGTTCCTGGTGACGTTCTTGCTGGGCGGTCTGTCGGGTGTGCTGCTGGCCTCCCCGCCGATCGACTTCCACGTCACCGACTCGTATTTCGTGGTGGCGCACTTCCATTACGTGCTGTTCGGCACGATCGTGTTCGCCACCTATGGCGGGGTGTATTTCTGGTTCCCGAAGATGACCGGGCGGTTATTGGATGAGCGGCTCGGCAAGCTGCATTTCTGGCTGACCCTGATCGGGTTTCATGCCACGTTTTTGGTGCAGCACTGGCTGGGCGCTGCCGGCATGCCACGGCGCTATGCCGACTACCTGCCCTCCGACGGGTTCACCACGCTGAACATCGTGTCGACCATCGGGGCGCTCATCCTCGGCGCCTCAGTGCTTCCGTTCGTGTGGAACGTGTTCAAGAGCTGGCGTTACGGCGAGCCGGTCACCGTCGACGATCCGTGGGGTTACGGCAACTCGCTGGAGTGGGCGACCACCTGCCCGCCGCCGCGGCACAACTTCACCGAGCTGCCCCGAATCCGGTCCGAGCGACCAGCGTTCGAACTGCACTACCCACACATGGTCAAGCGGCTACGGGAGGAATCCCATGTTCACCGCATCCGCAGCGAGGCGCATCAAGATGATGCCGTGACGACCGGGACAACATCCGAGAAGAGGGCACCATGATGCGTCACTTCAATGCGACTATCGAGTGGCTACCCGGACTTCGAGATGGCTTGCATCCGGTGCAAGAACCCGGAGGCATGATGGCGGCACGTCTTCTGGAACGCCCCATCAACGAGGTCCTAAACATTGGTGAGGGCGAGCGCCTTTGTGACTCCACGAGGGTCGACAACAGGGTGCGTCCGTTTCGGGTGATCAGTCAGTGTTCCAAACCAGCCGAATGGATCTACGTGATGAAGTGCTGCGGAGGTCAGTCACTGGCATGCGATCCGTGCCATGAGCAGCACCTACAGCCCACGCTTTATCTGCGTTACTGCGCCCACTGTTCGCATCAGTTCGGCACCCTGGGCGACGGCGCGCGTGCGGTGTATCGGGTGTAGGGCGATGGCCTCTGCGACCCGCATCGAAGCATCAACAAATGCGCTACGAATGGTTTCGCTCACACCTTTGCGGTGAGTCAGCTATCAAGCCCAATCGATTGGAGACATCGTGATGGAAAACTGGGATGCTGTTCGCCTGACGCATGTCGTCGCGGGTACGGCGGTTCTCGGTGGGTTGGCGGCATCGCTCGTGAGTTGTAGCGGTAACGGTTCGAACGCGCCGTCGACCACGCAACCGCCGACGACAACCCCCACCACGCAGTCCCCGACCTCGTTCGTTCCCGCGCCCGCGCCGACTGAAAAAAGTGTCAATCCGACCGGAGGGAACGTGTTCGCACCGACGGTTCACGCGCCACCGGCGCCGACGGCAATTCCCGGGAACAGAGAAAACACTGGATAGGCCACCGACAACGAGCCCGAGATGATGGATGAGTCGTCACTACGAAGGGGAGCACGAATGACTATTGTCAACAAAGGCTTTCGCGGGCGCCGCGCTGAGTCGACGCGCGAGTTGCCGCCCGGTCAGCATCTGACCGCGGATTTCCCAGTCCTGCAGGCCGGACCGACTCCGCGGATCGATCTCGATGATTGGCGGTTCACCATCCGCGACGGGCACGGCGCCGAACACGTGTGGACCTGGACCCAGCTGAAAGCATTGCCCAGCGAGCGGCTCACTGTCGACATTCATTGCGTCACCACGTGGTCCAAATTGGACACCAAGTGGGAAGGCGTTTCGCTGGACAAGCTTTTCGAATCGGTGGACGCCACCGCGGAGTTCGCATTGGTCGGTTCTTACGGTGGCTATACCACCAATATTCCGCTAGCCGATCTACTTGGTGGGAAGGCCTGGATCGTCGACGCCTACCAGGGCGAACCACTTACCGCGGTGCACGGTGGTCCGGCGCGGCTGCTGGTGCCCCATCTGTATTTTTGGAAGTCCGCGAAGTGGGTGCGGTCCATTGAGTTGCGCGACAGCGACATACCCGGATTCTGGGAGCACCTGGGTTATCACAGCTACGGTGACCTGTGGCGAGAACAACGCTACGCCGGGGATTGACCCGTGGAGGATGGGCCGACACCCCATTTGCAGTGGCGGGTTGCGCGGGTGGTGAACTCAACGCCGGAGACCGAATCCGCGCGAACGATCGGACTTGCGGTGCCGGGCTGGGGCGGCCACTTGGCGGGCCAGCACATTGATCTCAAGCTGACCGCTGAGGACGGATACAGTGCACAACGCAGCTATTCGCTGAGCAGACCGGCCGACGGTGAGCGCATCGAGCTCACCGTGCAGCAGATCGACGACGGAGAGGTCTCGCCATATCTCACGGCTGTGCGCCCCGGCGAGGAGATCGCGCTTCGCGGACCCATCGGCGGTTGGTTCGTTTGGCGGCCGGCTGAGGAGGCCCGGATTTTGTTGGTCGCTGGCGGCTCGGGCATCGTGCCGTTGATGGCGATGCTGCGACAGCGGATATCGGCGGGCAGCGGGAAGTTTCGGCTTGTCTACTCGGTGCGCAGTCCCGCCGACGTCTTCTACGCCCACGAGTTGGACCGCCTCGAACGCGACTTCGACTGGTTGCAGGTCGCTTTGGTCTACACCCGGGCCGTCGCGCCGCCGATCACCCGGCGGCCGGGTCGGGTCGGCTGTGGTGATCTCGCGGCGCCTGGATGGATGCCCGACGACGGTCCGCGCATCTACGTCTGCGGCCCAACGGGATTCGTTGAATCGGTGGCCACGAAGCTGATCGGGCAGGGACATTCCCCATCGGCCATCCGGACCGAGCGGTTCGGACCGAGCGGCTAATTCAGGAAGAAGGAAAGATGACAGAACCGACGCACCTCGACGGTAACGCCGCAGCAGGCGCCTTCGCTAAAGTGCTGGGATTCGATGTCACCACTGCGATCGTGACATGCGCGGGATGTGGTCGGGTCGGGGCTTTCGCCGAGACTCACATCTATCAACGCGCCCCGGGTATCGTGGTGCGTTGCCAGAGCTGCGACCATGTGCTGGTCCGACTAGTGCAAACCCCGACCGACGTGCGGCTGGACCCACGCGGCGCCCAGTGCTGGCGCATCCCTTTCCCGGCCGGCTGATGGAGTCGCTCGACGCGCTCGCCAGTCGGGTGCGCACCGCCGACGTCGTGGACGCGGTGGGGCGACTGCATCAACATCGCTGTCATATCAACGACTTGGTGAGCCCAACGCCCGGTCGCCGGCTCTTCGGCCCCGCGGTCACCATCTCGTACTTCCCGGCGTGCCAGGCCGCCCGTCCGCCCGAGCGCTACAACTTCAAGAGGCTGCTCCACCAGGCGATTGAACGCGGCGCCGGCGGGCGCGTGCTGGTCTTGGCCAGCAACGGCTACCCCGAAGCGTCACTGGGCGGTGGAACAAAGCTGTCGCGTGCCCAGAACCATCGGCTGGCCGGCATTCTCGCGGACGGGCGGCTGCGCGACTTCGCCGAGCTTCGGCACTACGACCTGGCCATCTACTGCCGTGGTGAAACCACGCGATGGGGCGGCGACATCGTCACCCCATACGAGGCGAACCGGCCGGTGGTGATCGGCGGGGTGGCGGTCTGCCCCGGCGACTACGTCTTCGCCGACGCCTCCGGCGCCGTGGTCATACCGGCCGACGATGTGCAAGCCGTGCTGCACGCGGCCATCCAGGTCGTCGCAGCCGACGCGGCGTCCATCGCCACCATCAGAGGCGAAACCCGAAACACGCCGAGAGACAGTGAGAAGTGACTAGTGCGCTGCAGAACCCGAGCGCCATTAGGGCAGCGTCCATGATCGGCGGGGAATGACTTGATGTCGCTCGATGAGCGGGCCGAGGAGCTAGATCTGCGACCACTTATGTCAAGTGCAGTAGATGAGTTTGCGTCGGCGCAGCGCTGGCTCGCATGGTAGGCCGCGGTGCGCTCACCCGGTTGCTCGTAAAATTCGATCGGATCGAGCTGGCGATGACCGGCCCAATCGATTCTCGTGACAGCACGCTGATGCACTCTCAGCGCTGGTCGTCCGTTGTCGTCGCTCCTAGCGCTTGGTGTACGGAAGCAACCACTATCGAGCCCGCACCCACCGCCGAGGCGACCCGTCTGATCCATCCGGATCGCACGTTTCCGACAGCTGAAAGCCGGCACGGCTGGTCGCCGGCGGTCGCGGCAACAGGTATGTGAAACACATTGGGAATGTGGCGGTCGACGTCCGGATCGGCGAAGCGGTAGGGCTGGCGGTTGCGCCACCCACCCATCGTCACCCATGTGTGCGCCGACCCGCGTCCTCCGATCGCTGAACGGTTGAGCTCGCCGGTGAACTGCTGCTCCCCATACTCGTGCACTACTTGTGGGATCGTGCTGGGGACACATAGACCTCGATGAAGCTGCTGAGGACGAGGAAGATCTCGGCTGCTCGCCAGCCAGGCTCGTACAGCACGGTGCCGCGCGGCTGATTTCGCGTCGGACTTCCCGCTCACGCTGTCAGCGCATGCGCGGCACGACGTGACTATCAGACGTCGCGCCACTCGGACCGGTGCCGGCGGTACCTCTCATTGCCGTCCTTCCGCTGCCCACACGGCCGCCGTAGGCTCTGGCGATGCTGGAGAACTCCGAGATCCGGTTCCTTGCCCTCGGCGACCGTCGCGTGGCGTACGAGATTCGGGGGGACGGTCCACCTCTCGTCGCTCCGGCATGGTGGGTGAGCCACCTCGAACTGGACTGGCAGAGCCCGGCATTTCGGCGGTTCTGGCAGGGCGTCGCGGATGGATACACACTGATCCGCTACGACCGTCTCGGTGTCGGCATGTCGGACCGTACGGTGCGGGACGCGGATCTGACCATCGACGGGGAAGTCGCAACGCTGCGTGCGCTGCTCGACGAACTCGGGCTCGAGCGTGTGTCGCTCGTCGGGGGCTCGAGCGGGAGCTGCGCGGCGATCGCGTTCACCGCGGCAATTCCGGAGCGCGTGGAGCGCCTGGTGCTGTACGGCTCGTACTCCGATGGCGCAGCGATCACCGCTCCGGCGGTCTCGGAGGCGATTCTCGCGGCGGTACGCGCGCACTGGGGACTCGGCTCGCGTCTGCTCAGTGACATGTTCCTCGGTGATGCTGATCCTGCGGAGCACCAAAGCTTCGCGCGGTTTCAGCGGGAGGCGGCGACCGCCGAGACCGCGGCCGCCTTGCTGGCCCTCGTCTATCGCCTCGACGTACGCGGGCAGCTTCCTCTCGTCCGCCGGCCGGCGCTGGTAGTACATCGTCGCGACGATCGCGCTGTGCCCTACCGACTCGGGCGTGAGGTCGCGGCCGGGATTCCAGGCGCGAGGTTCATCCCGCTGCAGGGCAGCGCGCACTTCCCCTGGCATGGTGATGTCGATTCCGTCATCCGCGCGTGTCGCGAAGCGCTGGGCCCGGCGCAGCCGACGCCAGAGCATGCGAGCGAGCCGGGACCGGTCCTGCTGTCCCGTCGTGAGCAGGAGATCCTCGCCTGCGTCGCGCGCGGTCTCAGCGATCGCGAGATCGCCGAACAACTCGTGCTCAGCCCCCATACCGTTCACCGCCACGTCGCGAACATCCGCAGCAAGCTGGGCCGCACCTCGCGGACGGCCGCCGTCGCCGAAGCCGCGCGTCTCGGCCTGCTGTGAGGTAGCCCGAAGGGGCCATCTCCAGAAGATGGCCGCTTCGGGCGATGCGGGCATCCTTGCGCGGCTCGTACGTTCGCCGGATGACAGATATCGCCGATTCCGGAGTTCACGCGAGCGCACCGTCGGCCGCGTGGCTTCGGATTTTCGCCCTCGTGTACGACCCGTTTCTCTGGCTGAGCGAGATCACAGGCATGCGCCGCATGCGGAGCGCGCTGCTCGGCGGCGCCCGCGGCCGCGTCGTCGAGATCGGCGCCGGGACCGGGCTGAACATCGCGTGTTATCCCGACGGCATCGCCGAGCTGGTGCTCGCCGAGCCCGATCCGGCGATGCGCCGGAGACTCGCGCGTCGCCTGCAGCACCGCAACGCGGTGGATGCGCGGATCGTCGACGCGCCTGCAGAGCGGCTTCCGCTGGCCGATGCGTCCGTGGATACCGTCGTCTCGACACTGGTCCTGTGTACCGTCGATGACCCCGACCGGGTGCTCCGCGAGATCGCCCGCGTGCTCCGCCCGGATGGGCAGCTGCTGTTCATCGAACACGTGCGCGCGAGGTCGCGGTTCCTTGCGGCCTGCCAGGACAACCTGCTCCAACCATGGCGCCGCTTTGCAGCGGGCTGCTGCTGCAACCGCCGCACCGTCGAGCTGATGCGCGCCAACGGCTTCGGGGTCGACGCCGACGACGCCGTGTGGCGCGCAATGCCACCGATCGTCCGTCCACTCATGGTGGGACGGGCGACTCGATGAGCCCGGACGGCCGTCGACCAAATGCGGCGCTCTAGTGATCTGCGCCGTGAATCTCTTGGTAGAGGCGATGCCGTCCCGCAGCTGGGTCAGTTGCTCTGTGAAGCTGTTGATGGAGGCGATGCCGTCCCGCCGGGGCACCGTCATCTGCCCTGTGCAGCTGTCGGTCGAGGCGGTGCCGCCCGTAGCGCGGTTGCTCAGCCGGTGGCTGCGGTTCGACTGTCGGGGGCTGGTCGGCGGCAACGAGCAAGTCCCCGATGCGGAAGTCTCCACCCGATACGTCGGGCAGGTTGGGCGTCTCGAGTGTCTTGATGCCGCCGTTCATCCGGAGCAGGTCGACGAAGACCTCCGCCACAATCCCGCCGCCGACCGCGCCGAGTTCCGCACCCCCCGTAGTGAGTTCGGCTTCGCGAAGCACGTAATACCAGAGCGGCGTGCCCTCCGGGAAGACGGGTTCACCGGTGACCGGCACATCCATCGCCCCGGCGATGTCCTCGCCCGAAGGCACGTCGTAGAACTTGGCACGCACGAGATTGCGGAACGCGAGCACGTTCGACCCGCCGCCCTCCGCACCCGGGATCGGCAATTCGAACAGCGACGGCGCGATTTTGGTATCGATCGCCCGCCCGGTCAGCGCGGGATCCTCGGTGCCGGCTCGCGGAAGCTCGGCGAAGAAGTTGTTGAAGTCGATGATCAAGTTCGCCGGTAACTGACGGCCACCGCGCAGGTCGGCCACGGCGGGGTCGAGCGAGAACACCCGTACGCCACCCGATGCGTCGTTGATGTTGTAGGCGTTGCGAACTTGGGAGTGGCCGAACCGGAATGCCGCCGCCGAGAACTCCACCGGGGTCATCGGGGCGTCCTGCGACCCCGGGTCGTAGAACCCGGCCGTGACGGGCCGGCGCAGCGCCTGGTCCACCGCTTCCTGGCCGACGATCTGCGGCAGATAATCATTCAGCACGACATAGCGGTAAGCACCAACCACCGTCTGGCGTGCCTGATCGAACGACATGCCCTGGTCGATCAGCGAGTTGTGCAGCCTGAGGAACGACAGATGAATCTGGGCGATGATCAGGTTCTCGTCGTTGCGGTGCTCCACCAGGTTTGCGCTGCCATCGGCGTTGCGCGGCAGGTCTGGTGACACGCCGTCGGTGGCGGTGCCGATCAAGAATCTGTCGCCGTCGTACAGCTCCGGGTTCTTCTTGAGGCCGCCCCCGTACACCGAGTCGAGGTCGAACGCGAACGAGCGTCCGTTCACGAGCCCCTCGACGTCGACCGTGTCGGTTGGCTGCGGCTCGTTGTCGAGTGTCAGGTCGTGATCGATGAACTGGCCGAAGAAGGTGATGCCGGCGGTGGTGCCCTTCGGATTCGCGATCGCCACCTCCTCCAACATGGTCTGGGCGAGGTCGGCGAGTTGCTGATTCGTCTGCTGGTTGAGCGGAGGGAGCGGCTCCGTGCTCTCGGTAGATTCCGCGACCGGGAACATTCGCCCAAAGCTTGACGGGTCCTGCGCCCCCTCCGCCCGGCGGCGCACCCAGGCGAGCACCGTCCACAGCGCCGGCGAGTCGACGGGGTTCAGCGGGCTGTTGGACGCGAACGGACTCAGGCCCACAGATGCCAGAACCTTTGACACGACTTCGGTTACGGGCTCCGGCGGTGCCGGCGGATCACTGATCGCACCCGCAATGACTTGCATCTCGCGAGTATCCGCCGCGGCCACGGCGAGGCCGCCTACCGAGTCCATCGCAGCTTCGGTCGTGGTCTCCGGTTCAGCGGTCGACACCGGGGTCGCGACCACGCGGTCGATCACCGTTGACTGCTGGTTCACCGAGGCCGAACTCGCCGATGCGGTGCGGCTCGTCAGGGCGCTGCTGGGAGAATTCGGTGACGTATGCGAATCCCGTTGCGGCTCGACCTTTGTCGTGGACTCAGGAGCAACGTCCGCCGACTCGACCGGAGGCGTCGCGGCCGGATGCGGGGTGGGCATAGCTGCCGTTGGTGGCTCGTCGGGCGAAGCTGCGGAGACGGCAGAAGGCTCCTCGGTTCCGCTGGGTGTCGGCTCAGCTGATGCGGTGGTGTCGCTGCTTGACGGGGCAGAGGCGGTGAGCGCGCCTCCCGAACTCTGCACAATCCCCGAGCGTGGGTCTGCCGTCGAAACCTGACGTGGAGACGAGGACGAACTGGTGTGGGAGTCACCCGAACTCGGCGCCGTTTCAGACAACGAATCTGGTGTAGAGGCGGACGCCGAGTCCGACGACGTTGTTGACGCCGTCGATTCCGAGGCCGTACCGGTCGCGGACTCCGACGAGGAACCCGACGACGTCGACGACGAACCAGACGACGATCTGGAAGAACCTGTGTCGGTAGGTTCGGCGAACGCCACTGCAGGCGTGCTCGCCATGGCGGCTCCGACGCCGAGCGCGAAGGCCAAAACGCCTGCGCGGACGATGTGTTGCGCCTCGGCCGGCATTGCGCTCAGGGGAGAACCGGCGCGGGCACCCGGGCAGCTGCCTCCGGAGCCGACGTGGTCGGCGCGCTGGAAACCTGGCCGGGGGGCGGCGCTCTTGGTGACTTTCTGGGACGCGGGCCGACGATGTTTGGCCGTCGTAGTGGACTTCCGATGCGACCTACTCATGGCGCTGTGGTGTCCTCTCTGCCGCCCAGGAGACAACTTGTCCTGTTCGGGCTGGAGAGGCTACTGGGCCGGCGTTTGCTCTCGAGGTGGAGCGTCGTCGGTCTCACTCCGGGGGCCGCAACCAGCTCCAGGTCCGATTTGGGTGGACCGATGAGTGGTCCAGGCCCGCCAGTGGGAAATATCCGGGCGGGTTGATACCGACGTTAATGTGTGATGTGGATCACGTCACCTTTCGCCACTTTTGCGTTTTCCGCCTAGGCAAACTGTGGAGTGCCTCTAAAAGCTCGACGTCGCGCCTGCACCTGGGAGGCCGAGGCCCGCCGCCGCCGAACCGTAGCCATTTTGTGATCTTCCCGTTATGTGACGCAAATCACAATCTGGGCGACTTCGGGCCGACAGGCGATTGCGGGGGAGCCGAAGATGTGTCGACGACTGGTGACTTTTGACACGGCGCGGCGGCCCTCTGCCCGTAGGGTGATTCGGTGACACTCTTGCTTGGTCCTGCCCTGCGTCACGTTTCTGACACCACGGCGCTCGTGTGGGTGCAAACCGAGAGCGCCGCGACTGTGCAGGTGCTCGGCTGCGCCGCGCAGACATTTGAGGTGCAGGGCCATCACTACGCCCTTGTCATCGTGACCGGACTGATGCCAGACACCGTCACCGAATATGACGTGAAGGTCGACGGAGAACTTGTCTGGCCACAGGAAGATTCGCCCTTTCCGCCGAGCGTCATCCGCACCCGCGGGCCGGCGTCGACTCACCGGCTACAGGCGATCTTCGGATCGTGCCGGTACCCCAGAACCGACGACGAGAAGATCGACTCCAAAGTAGGGCTCGATGCTCTGGACGCGTTCGCCGGCCGGATGGCCACGCGTCCGATCGACGAGTGGCCCGGGGCGCTCATCCTGCTCGGCGACCAGTTGTACGCCGACGAACTCACGCCGGAGGTGAGACGACGCCTAGCCGGCCGCCGCACACGTCTCAACCGCCGTGGAAAGCGGCCGCCCGACGAGGTGGTGAGCTTCGCCGAATACGAACGGCTGTACCGCCATTCGTGGGGTGACCCCGAGATCAGATGGCTGATGTCGACGGTTCCCACCGCAATGATCTTCGATGATCACGACATCAGGGACGACTGGAACACATCGGCGTCCTGGCGCGCCGACATGAAGCAGAAGCCGTGGTGGCGTGACCGGATCCGCGCCGGGCTGGCGTCCTACTGGGTTTATCAGCACCTGGGCAATATGAGTCCGGCTGAATTGGCCGCCGACGACGATTACCAGCGCCTGCTGGCGACAACGGGCGACACCTGGCCGCATCTCGTCGATTTGGCGGACCGGGCCGACGACGAGGTGGACTGCAACAAAGGCATCAGGTTCAGCTATCGATGGGATCTCGGCCGCAGCCGGCTCATCATGATCGACTCGCGCAACGGTCGGATTCTGGACTCCGGTGACCGCATGATGATCGGGCAGCGGGAGTTCGAGTGGCTTCAGACCCAGGCAGCCGACCGTCTGGACGAGTTGGACCACCTGATGCTGGCCTCGTCGGTGCCGTGGCTGATGCCGCCCGCCATCGGAGACCTGGAGGCGGTCAACGAGCGAAATGCCGACCGGCCCGGCCTACGTGGAATTGTTGCCGAAAAGGCGCGCAGAGCAATTGATTTCGAACACTGGCCGGCGTTCCACGAGTCTTTCGTACAGCTGGCGGAGATGGTCACCCGCGTCGCAAAACATCCCAACGGACCGGCGACGGTCAGTGTGCTGTCCGGCGACGTGCACCACAGCTATGCCGCGCGCGCCCAGTGGGCCGGTGATTCAGCTCTGCCGGCGGGCGCCACGGTGCATCAACTCGTGTGCTCGCCGGTGCACAACTACGTCCCCCTGTTCATCAAACCGGCGTTCAGACTGAGCTGGACCCGTCCCGCCGCCGCGCTCGCTGGATGGTGGGCACGTCGGCGCGGCGTCCCGGCGCTCCCGCTGTCCTGGGTGAACACCTGCGGGCCACTGTTCGGAAACACCATCGCCACGATTGAGGTGGACGGCCGCAGCGCCGAAGTGCTTTTCGAGCAGCCTCGCGGTGCGGATGCGCTGGACGAAGTGGCCCGTGTGCCGCTCAGCCGATCCACCTGAGCGGCGTACCGATCCGCTCTATGCGCAGCGGGCTCGGCGGTGCGTCCCCATCGCGTAATCGATGGCGGCGCTGACACAATGAGGCGCTTCCTGGAGGAGCATGTGCCCAGCGGTGGGCCGGTGCACATGGGTGGCGCCCGGGATTGCGGCCAGTAGGTCGTGTGCGTGGGAGGCCGGGGTCAACACGTCCGCTCCGCCGCTGACGATGACGGTCTTGGCGGTGATGGACGCGACCGTGTGGTACTGGTCGAAGTGCTTCAGGCTGGGCAGAAAGCCCGCTGCCGTCGTCAACCCCGTGGAAGAGACGGCGCCTGCGGCAACTGTGGCCAGGGCGTTCCGTTCGGCGCCGGCTCCGCCGGGATACCTGGTGATGGTTTCGCAAATTGGCCGTACGAGAGCCTTGATCGCCTTCTCCGCAGCGCCTCCTGGCATGTGGTGGACAAACTCGAACAGCATCCGGGTGGCGGGAGTGGCCAGCAAGCGGCCGATTCCTCGTTCGGCGATCCTGCCGGCCGCGGTGGCGATCAGGACGAGGCCTTGCGGTTCAACCGGGCGGTCGAGGGGAGGACGGCCGAGGTATGCCAGCGCCGCCATGCCGCCCATCGAGTGTCCGGCCAGGGTGACCGGGCCCTCGACGCGCAGAGCGGTGAGGACCTCGGCGAGGTCGGCAGCGAGGCGGTCGATTCGGTAGGTGCGCATCGAGGCGCCGGTCGAGCGGCCGTGGCCGCGGTGGTCGTAGGTGATGATTCGGGTGGTGTCACCCCACCGACGGACCGCCCGGCGGATCTGGACCGCCCAGCTCTCCTGCGTCAGGCAAAGACCGTGCAGCAGAACGAGAGTATGACTGCACGTGTCGGCCGAGCCGTAGTCGCGAACCGCCAGCCGTACCCCGTCACTCGTGGTGACCGCTTGCTCGACACAGTCGGCTCGCTTGACGTCCAACGACGTCGGTGGACGGTGCGCCGGAAATGCCAGCGATGAACTGGGCCGGACGAACATGAGCGTCAGCAGCTGACGTCGACGTAGACGGTCTTGTTGGTGACCGTGGTGACGAGGTCTTCGCCGGCTCCAGGCGCCCCGGAGTCGGTGCGCGAGAACGTGTGGCCGGGTCGCACACCGCCGAGTGTGCATTGATCTGCCGGCGCGGAGCCGATGCGATTCACCACGACCTCGAAGCCCTGCGCACGAAGCTCACTGACCGTGTCGTTGACCGATGGCGAGCCGGACGGGGCGGCGTTGCCGATTCCGGCCAGCCCCAGCGCCGACGAGGCCAGCGCTCCTGTCGCGAACGAGGTGACGAGGATTTTCTTCATTGAAGTACCTTTCGGGTTTGTAGTCATGGAGAAATGGTCGGCGATCGAGGACTGGTTCCGTAATCGCTGAAAAGCCAGAATTCGCTCCTGCATGGGAAGGGTTTACTGACCGCCAGGCAAGCACGCGAGCTCCTGACGTCCAGGCGGAGAACGATCTGTCACACCGTCTTCTCGCCGATGTCGCGGACCCGTAACTGGAACTCGAGGCGTGCTGCGGCAGTTCGCGCCGAGGTCACCGCTTGCTCGGGTGTTGTCCCAACGGCGCGCACGTATGCGATTCGCGAATCCGAGGACTCCAGGTTGCCGACGGTGCTGCCGGGCCCGACCAGTATTTCGACGTCCCTGACCCCGTCGGTTTGGCGGGCCTCGTGAGCTCCGCTGACGTCGACCACCACGCCGGTGGCCGGTGCGGCGACGAACCAGATCGCCGAGCAGCGGGCGGGCCGATTGTCGGCCAGCGCCGCGCGGATCTCGGGAAGTACCTTCTCGCCCATGGTCTGTCGCACGACGCAGTCGGCGAGGTCAACGCCGGTGGCATCGAGGGCCAGAGCCGGGATCTCGTCCCCGCCCATCCTGACGTGGGTCTCGATCACCCGTGGCCCAGTCTCACCGAGGACGATCTCGGTGTGGGTGGCGCCGAATGTCACGCCGAGGGCGTCGAGCACCCGTTCCACGAAATACTGAACCTCTTTCTGATCCTGGGAGGTGAGATCCGCGGGGGCCACGTGCCCGAGCTCGACGAAGTTCATCGGATCAGAGAACTTGCGGGTGATCGCGACAACCTGGTGCTCACCGCGCTCAGAGAACGCCTCGACGCTGAACTGCGGCCCTTCGTGGAACTCCTCGACCAGCACTCCCTCGTCCGGCAATCCTTCGAATCGGCCGCTGGCTCGCTCGAAGGCCGACGCGAGTGAGCTCTGGTCCCTGATCACTGCGACACCGGCGCTGCCGGCGCCTGCGACCGGCTTGACCACACAAGGGAAGCCGTGCAGGGCGACGAAATCGGTCAGGGCGGCCAGATCGTCGACCAGGTCGGAAGCCGTTGTGTCGACGCCGGTCTCGCGAAGCCGGACCCGCATGGCGTTCTTGTCGTGCACCAGTTCTACAGTGCGCGGTGAATGGGTGGCAATGCCGAGTGCTTGCCCGATCACCGCGCAGCGGTCCTGGTCGGTCTCACCGAAGGTGGCAATCCGGCTGAACGGATGCAGCTGGTGAGCGGCCAAGGCCAGTGCGACCCACTCTTCGTCCGGGGCATCGTCTCGCACCGCGATGACTCTGGTGTGCTCGGTCAGCTCGCGGAGCTTTGCGACGAACTGCAGGCGGCAGATCACCGAGGTCTCGGTGCCGGGGCGCGCCCGTCGAACTCGGGCGGGTAGATCGCGGCCACTGCCGACGACAAGAACGTGCTCTCTCATGATTTCACCTCGAGGTTTCGGTGGGTGGTGGAAATTTCCGACAGACCACGGCGAGCCGCCGTCCGCGAGATGAGGGCGGCGGCGCCGAAGGCTCCCGCCAGCGCCGGCCAGGCGATCAGGCCGCTCGGCATCAAGACAACGACCAGAAAGGTTGGGCCGATGACCTTCTGGCCGCTGAAGCCCAGGCTGAAGGCGCCCAGATAGCGCGCGCGGGCGGCTTCCGGTGACAGTTCCGCCGACAGCTCCCAGGCGGCGGCCTCCTGGATGTTCTCCGCGATCGAAAGCACCACGACCGCCACCAATATCGCCGCGATCGCCGCTGTCCCCGATGAGGCCTGAGCCATGGCGAAGAAACCGCAGCAGAGCGCCATCAACGCACCGGACAGCACCAGCAACCGGATCGCCGCGGCCGGACTGTCGGCGAATCGTGTGACGTAGACCTGAAGCAGCACCGTCAACACCGTATTGACCGCCATCAGAACGGGTACCAACGCAACCGGCACCGCGGTGTGCTCGATGACCCAGATCGGTAGCAGGACGATCAGCACGGTGTCGTGCAGTGACAGCACGCCATTGCCGACGGTGAAGACCATGAACCATCGGTCACGGAATGGGGATCGGACACTCGGGACGGCTGCGGTCGCCGCGGGCGCGGTTCGTTCGAGTACCGGGCCCGTCCGTGACAGCACGTGGCCCACCATGGCGGCGACCACGACGAAGGAAAGCCCATTCCCGACGAAGATGGCGATGAAGACGGCCGGCTCGGCGGCGGCGAAGGCCGCGCCGGCGAGAAGGAACCCGACGGTCAGGCCGATGTTGCGGACGGCGCGGATGGACGCCATCGTCCGAGTCCGGTCCTTGCCTCCGATCACCGTCGTCACAACGGCCTGCTGGATAGGGGAGCTCGACCGGTCCGCAGCGGTGAGGAGCACGGTGAGCACGAGGAAGCCGTTGAAGTCCGTGACGAACGCGAAGCACCCGTAGCCGAGACCGCGCACCAACAGCAGGGCTACGTAGAACCGTCCGGTGCCCAACCGGTCAGCAAGACGCCCCAGTGGCACCGGCGCCAGCAAGGCGACCGCTCCGGCAATGGTGGCCGCCAGGGCGACCTCGGTCGCGCCGATCCCGATGACACCGACGAAGTACAGCGCGAACGAGGCGAAGAACATCCCCGTGCCGAGCGAGTCGATGCCGGCGCCGATCGCCAGTGGGCGGCCGGCCGGATTGTTGGGGAGCAGCATCAGACCCAGCCGCCGGAGCGCACCTTTCACAGCGGAACCTCCTGCGGTGCGCGCTGAGTCGCTCGGATCAAGTCGGCTGACCGTCGCACATGGGTGGCGGTCGCCGCCTCGGGTGCGGGGCCGCGAAGATAGTTCCAGGCGTAGCGACGGGCGGCATTGACCAGCAGTTCCGTGGTGGCCGCGGGTCCACCCCTCGCCGCCTCCGCCACCAGCGAGGCGGCGATGAGCAGCCGGCCCATCCGGTCGACGAGCACCCATCCCGCTGCTGCCACGGTTGCGGGGTCGGCTCCGACCCATTCGTCGCGGGTGGTGTTCAGCGTGTGCAGACCGTCGTCGACCATCTGCCATGCCCCCGACAGCCGCCCCTCCGGTACGGTACCGAGCAGCTGCCGGCATCGGTCGGTGACGGCGTCGAAGTGGTTCTCGTGTGTGAGCAGAACGAGTCCCGCTTCGGTGAGCGTAAACCGGTCTGATGCATCTTCGGCCGTGAAAACATAAGCGGCGCAACTCTCGGCGGCCGTCTGTGCGGGGCCATGCGAAGCGCCCGGGAGACTCTGCCAGGCCCGGGCCGCCATCAGATCGACGCAGCGGTCGGCGGCCTCCTCGCGGCGGGCGACGGCGGCCGGGCTGTCGTCGTCGAACAATGCGGCGGCCGCGTCGGCCAGCTTGGTGACCCGCTCTTCGAGCCGTGTCAAGTTGTCGATGGCAGGCGGCGCGGTGGGCTCTGGGCGCCCCACATATTCGAGCCAGTGCCGGTAGGAAGGGTTGCGCCCGCGGACTATGTCGCGGAACGCATCGCGCAGTTGTGCCGTGACCGGGCCGCAGCCGGCGGTGCCCGTCGGACGGTCATCCACCGAAGCGACCGGGATGATCTCGGCCGCGGTCCCGGTGAGGAAGGCTTCGTCGGCGACGTAGAGCTCGCTGCGGGTCAGGCTCTGCTCCCGGACGGCGAGGCCCAGGTCTCGTGCCAGCGTGATGACCGTGTCGCGGGTGACGCCGGCCAGGATGTTATCGCTGATCGGCGGTGTGATCAGTACGTCGTCGCGGACCACGAAGATGTTGGCCGCGGACGCTTCGGACACGTGACCGGTCGGCGTGAGCATCAGGGCGTCGTCGTAACCCGCCCGGAGCGCGGCGACCTTGGCCAGCGCCGAGTTGACATATGCCCCGGTCGCTTTGGCCAACGGCGGGACCGAATGAATTCCGTTGCGTTGCCAGCTGCTGACGACGAGCCGGCAACCCTCCTGCTCCGCCTTCTCACCTAGATACGACCCCCACGGCCAGGCCGCGATGGCGACGCGGGCACTGTCCAGTGCGGGCGCGACACCCATCGCGCCGTAGCCGAGGTAGACGATCGGGCGTAGATACCCGGACTCCAGCCCAGTGCGTCGCAGCAGTTCCAGTGAAGCCTCGGTGAGCTCGTCGACTGTCCAGACGGGATCCACCAGGTAAACCCGCGCCGAGTCGTGCAGCCGTTTCAGATGGTCCCGCAATCGGAAGACGGCTGGACCATTCGCGGTCGGATAAGCCCGGATGCCTTCGTAGACGCCCCAGCCGTAGTGGAGGCTGGGAGTCAGCACGTGGACTTGTGCCTGGTCCCACGGGACGAACTCGCCGTCCATCCAGATGGTGTCGGTCGGCGTCAGTTTCACTGTGGCGCTCCTGAAGTCGCGGTGAGTGCAATGCGGGAAGGAACGGGCGTGGCAGGAGCTCCGACGAGGGTCAGCCGGCGTTCGATGCTCTGCGACTGGAGTTCGAGCACGTCGCGGTACGTGCCGGACTGGGCGCCCAGAAAAGCGAACCAGCCCCATCGGGGCCGTAGCTTGCAGCCCCGCGTGACCTTGGCCTCGTAGGCGCTCATTCCGTAGTGGATTCGACGTATCCCGTTTTCGAGGGCCCATCGAGCCGTCTCGTGATAATCGACCGCGAAGTAGCAGCCCCGCGCCTCCGGCAAGGTGCCACCGGTCCGGGCGAACAGCGCGTCGCGGGTGCGCAGATAGAGGGTGAAGCTGGCCATCCGGCCGTCGCGCTCGGCGCTGAACACGACGCAGCTCTCACCCAATTCGTCGCGGACGGCGTACAAGTCGCGGCGGACGCGATCTTCGCCGCCCGGCAGGCCGTACTTGGCCCGGTGGGCGACCTGCAGGTCCACCAAGTCCTCGGTGAACGCGTCGGGACCGGTGCGAACCACGGTGCGGAAACCGGCGTCCTGGTAGATTCGCAGCTCTTTTCGCGTTTGGTAGCGGCGACGCTTGCTGAGGGCCACCAGGTAGCCCTCCCAGCTTGTGGCGCCCAGCTCCAGCACGGCCTCGGCGCCGAGCAGGGTAGCCACATACCCGGCGCCAGAAGCGGACTCGTCGACGCCCGCGGCGTCCGGCTCGCCGACATACAGCAGGGCGATGCTGCGGCAGCCCAGTTCGGCGGCGGTCTTCAGTAGAAGGTCAGGGAGAGCAGCCATGACCGCGCTGCGCTGATCGACGGTACGGTCAGGTGCATGCGCGACGCCGTGGTGGTTACCGAAGGTGGCGAGCGCCAGGGACGGATACTGGTCCGCGCCGGGCAGGCTCACCGTCAACTCGTCCCAACGCTGCCGGCCGGACGGGTCGAGCAGCTCGGGCTCGGCCAAGGCGCCGGGCGTTCCCGCCAGTCTGGGCGGGTCGTAGAAGAGCAGGCCGCCAGGTCTCGGAGTGATCAACAGCATGGCGAGCGCGACGGACCGACCACTCTGGCGCACATCGAGATAACGCACCGTGTGTAGGTCGGTGTGGGCTGTGAACCGCCACCAACGCTCGTCCACCCAGATGGTGTCGGGCCCTGAGAGGCCGGGGTAGTCCCGCGCTGTCGGACGGACGTCCGGCGGCAGCAGATGGGCGGAGTAGGTCATCGCGCACCACTCAGGGATTCGGCGTGCTCCCAGGCGAACCCGGCGCTGACCGACGCTGCGGTCGAGTTCAGCTTCGCCTGCAGCGCGGCCGTGTCCGTATCGGTGACCACCCAGCTGGCGAGGAAGTCGGCGGATTTGCGCTGCGCGTAACGATCGTCGCTCCATTCGTCACCGACGAAGGTGTTCAGTGCGAAATCGACTGCACCGGAAGGGGACTCGGGCAGCTGAGACACCCGTCCCTTCCTGGGTGGCACACCGTAGAAGGCCGCGTGGGGAGCGGTGCGTACCCGCTCACGCACCGCCGGAAGGTCGGTCGGCAGGCCGCATTCCACCCGCGACGACAGTTCTCGCGGGTCGACGCCGAGGACATGACGCAGCATCGTCGGTATCGGGCCGCCGCCGATACGCGCGGCCACTTCGCAGAGCACGATCGTGCCCGTCACGGTGACGAAGAACTCGGCGTGCACGGCGATGGTGCGCGGCGAGGGTAGCGCGTTGACCAGCCGCCAGGTCTCGTCCACCAGTTCGTCTACGACGGGGTCGGCGGTGTCTACCGTCTGGGAGCCGAAGGCGGCATCGGTCCAATGCTCGAGGCAACCTTGGCCGGTATAGCGAGATGCGATGGCGGCGACCGGAATCCGGTCTACCCTGATTGCGTCGACGTGATGAAGCACGCCGTCGACGAACTGCTCGACCTGGTACGGTTCCGCCGATACGGCCTCGGCGAGGTCGGCCGCCTGCGCCGGGGTGTCGAGCACATACACCCCGCTGGAGCCCGAGCCGGCTCGGGGCTTGACCACGCTCCGTCCGGGATGACGCGCCATGAAGTCTGCAATGTCACCGACGCAGGCCACCGGTGCGAACTCCGGCACCCGGATCCCCCCCGCGCGTGCGTACTTCTTCATGATGACTTTGTCGCGGTAGGCCGTCGCGGCGAAACTGTCGAGTCCCGGCAAGCCGAATTCGTGACGCAACCGCGCGGCGCGTACCACATCGACCTCGGCCAGTGCCAGGACCGCCCGCGGTGCGTGCCGCCGGGCAGCGTCTCTGGCGGCGCTGAGTACGGCGTCGTCGTCGGAGTAGTCAGCAACGGTGAGGACCTCGGCGAATCCCTCGCCGAGCGTCACGCCATCCGCGGTGACCGCGACCAGTTGACCCTTGTCCTCCGAAAGCCATTGCGCGAACGGCAGGCCGGCCTGGCGGGGGCTGATCAATACGAGAATCACGACGCCATCTCCTCATGTGTGACGACTGCTGCACTGGGGCCGGGGAGACCGAGTTTTGTCGCGAGCATCGAAAGGAGTTCAGCGGTTCGGACATCCAGCGGGATGCCGCGGAGGCGCCGCTGAGACTCGTGGGCGCGTTGCGGGTCGCCCGGAGCCAGGACCGGCTGACGGCGGTCTGCGGGTCCGGCCGAGCGCACGGCGCCCAGCAAGCCGGCCAGGCCGGCGCCGAAGTCCCGTTGCCCACTGAAGGCGTGGGGATCCAACGCGAGGAGAAGATGGCCGACCTCGCGTCCCTGCCCGGGCTTGCCCTCGCCGACCTGAGACAGCTGCCAGTCCAACGGTGACCCGGTGAGCACACCCGCGAGCAGCGTGACCGCCATGCCGAGGCCCTGTCCCTTGTATCCACCGAGCGGCGACAGCGCGTACGCGTCGTCGGCATCGGTCGTCGGTCGGCCGCCGTCGTCGGTGACCCAGCCGCGGTCCAGCGGCCGCTGCTGCGCCCGGCGAAGTTTGACCTCGCCGAAGCAGACCTGGCTGGTGGCCATGTCGAGGGCGAACTCGTCGGCTCCATGGTCCGGGTCGCCCGCGGCGACGCTGATGGGGTTGGTGCCGAACAGTGGCTCGACACCGCCGTACGGCGCCACCCGGGATGCGGCCGAGGTCACCGCAATGCCGACCAGCCCGGCGCGGGCGAGTCGCCGGGTGTAGACCGATGCCGCGCCGAAATGGTTGGAGTTGCGGACCCCGACCGCTGCCACGCCGAACTGTCGTGCGCGCTCCGCAGCGCTCCGCGCGGCAGCCAGGCCTGCGAGCACACCGAGCGCGCCGTCGGCGTCGATCAGGAGGCCCGCACCCCGGTCCTTGAGCACGCGGATCCGGGCTTCCGGTCGGGCCACGCCCGTCGCCAGTTCGTCCAAGTACTGTGGGAGCAGCCGCAATCCGTGGGTGTCGATGCCGCGGAGGGAGGTCTCCACGAGTGCGTCAGCCACGTCACCGGCGTGCCCGGTAGGCAGTCCGGCTTCGGTGAGCGCGATCCGAGTGAGGGAACGTGCCGCTTCTTCTGAGATCACCGGATCTACTTGCGGCTTGGACGAAGTCATGAGAGAAATCGTCGCGGGCACGGACCGAATCCGTAATCGTCGGAAAGCCAGATTCCACCGCTGAAGGGGAAGAGTTTCCTATCCCTCGGGTAAGTGCGAGGAAATCGGCCCGTCGGGGGCGGTGTCCCCGTCGTCGGGTATGAGGTAGCGCTGGGGGTGGTGGTAGTTGTTGATCCGGGTTTGTCCGGTGTCCAGTTGTGGGGGTGGGAGCCATTCGGTGCGGCCGTCGTTGCGTTTGCGGGTGTTCCAGCCGCCGGGTTTGACGCGGCGGTTGTCCGGGCCGCAGGCCAGGGTGAGGTCGGTGATGTTGGTTTGGCCGCCCTGGCCCCAGTCGGCGGTGGCGTGGTGGACCTGGGAGTGGTAGGCGGGGGCGGTGCAGCCGGGGAAGGTGCAGCCGCGGTCCTTGCTGTAGAGCACGATCCGTTGAGCCTTCGACGCCAGGCGCCGGGCCCGGCCCAGATACAGCGGCTCTTCGGTGTGGTGGTCGAACACCGCCAGATAGTGGTGGGCGGCGCCGGCTTGGCGGATCACCTCTGACATCGGCAGCAGGCTGCCCCCGCCGGTGACCGCGTGCCCGGCCGCTGATTGCAGCTCTTGGAGGGTGGTGGAGATGACCAGGGTGACCGGCAGCCCGTGGTGGCTGCCCAGCTGCCGCGAGGCCAGCAGCGCCCGGCCCATCGCGGTCAGCGCGTCGTGGTTGCGTTGGCCTTGGGTGCGGGTGTCGCCCTGGGTGGCCTCGATTGAGGGGGCCCCGTCCACACAGGGGGTGTCGTCGTCGGGGTGGCACATGCCGGGGGCGCCCAGTTTGGCGATCACCGCATCCAGCACGGCGCGGCCCTGCGGGTCCAGGCGGCCGCGGACCTCGCTCATCCCGTCGGGCTGCTGCGGGCCCAGGTGCAGGTAGCGGCGCCGGGCCCGGTCGGCGTCGGACAGTGTGCCGTCCTGATCCAGCAGTGCCGCCAGCCGGTCGGCGGCCGCGCGGAGTTCGTCGGGGTTGACCTCGGCGGCGATGTCGGCCAGCTGCGCTTCGGCCAGGCCCCGGGTTTCGGGGTCGACGAAGCACGGCAGCGTGGTGAAGAACTTGCGAATCTTTTTGACGTGTTCGGCGCCGATGCGGCCCTGCTGCTGGGCGGCGGCCGTGGCCGGCAGCACCGGAGCCAACACCTCACCGGTCAGGGTGTGCCGCGGCGCCAGATCCCGGGCCAGCCGGACCCGACCGGCGGCCTCGTCCTTGGTGATCCGCAACAACGTGGCCAGCGCGGCCGCGGGCGTCGGCGCCCCCAACTCGGCGACCGGGGCCGCGGCCAGCGCCGCCACCAGCCGATGCCCCAGGGCGGCTTGGCGGCGGACCAGGGTCTCCCACTGATACGTCAGGGCCAGCTGATCGGCGGTGCTGAGCATCTCCAGCGGCTCGGCCAACAACGCATCCAGCTCGGCGCTCATCGCCGCGATCCGCTTGGCCACCACCCCCAACCCCATACTTCGAACACTAGTTCGATCCACCGACAAGTTCAGTCCCAGTACATGAAATGGTGCAGCCCGATCCCGGGCATCTCGAATGCCGCACCCGCGCTGTGAAATCCGTACTTGCGGTAGAAATCGGCCGCAGAGGTGCGGGCGTTGCACCAGACCACCTCTGCGCCGGCGAGTACGGCGTGCGTGATGGCGGTGCGCAGCAGGGCGCTGCCCTGACCGGTGCCACGGATGTCGTCGATGGTGGCCATGCCGCGCAGTCGCCAGGCCCGGCCCGGTTTCATTCCGGGGAGGGCGAATTCGGGAGGCGGATCCTCGTGATACACCGAGGCCGCGCCGACCGGACGCCCCTCGTGCAGCGCGGCGAAGTGCCGGGCGCCGGGTCGATCGTCCTCGGGGTAGGAGCAGAGCTGCGCAGGCTGTCCGGGGCGCAGGACCTGCTGGCGGATCGGCCACACTTCGGCAGCGGGGACCGGTCGCACGCGCCAGCCCAGCGCCGTTGAATCTGGCACGTAACCGGACCCCGGCCGGTCCGGCACCGTGATCGCGCCGCGGCCGTCGAGCGTCAGCCCGTGTCCGGTGTCCACCGCCAACAGGTCGACGACGTCGACGTCGAGGTAGTCGGCCAGGGTGCCAAGATGAGCGGTGCCGGACACCCCGGCGGCGGATTCGGGCATGCATCCGAGCATCGTGATCAGCCCACGCGCCCGAGCCGCGCGCAGCAGCGACAGCGATGGTGTTATCCCGCCGGCCTTCATCGGCTTGACGTTGATGCCGTGGAACGCTTCGGTGCAGGCGTCGAGGTCGCCAGGCGAGGTGATGCTCTCATCGGCAATCACCGGGATTGGAGTGCGGTACTTCAGGATTCGGGCGTCCTCCCAGGCCGCACGGGGAAAGGGCTGCTCGATGAGCGAAACCCCCAGAGCGGCCATCTCTTCCAGCGCGGGCAGCACCTGACACAGCTTCCACCCGCAGTTGCCGTCGACGTAGAACGGCGCGTCGGTATGACGACGGAGTTGGCGCAGCACAGTCAGGTCGCCGGGGTCGGCGAGCTTGACCTTGTACGCCGACCATCCAAGTCGCTCGCGGAGCTTGCCCACCATCGCCGACGGCTCGTCGAGACCGATGCTGAAGCTCGACCGAAGGCCATCAGGGGGGGCCAGACCCAGGGCCTTCCACAGCGGCAGGCCGAGCATTCTCGCTCGCAGATCGTGCACGGCGGCATCGATGGCAGCGAGCGCAAATGGCGACTCCCGCAGTTCCGTGGCGAGTGCCTCCCATACGTCAAATGGGTTGTCCGGGACAAGTTGTGACAACAACGGGGCAACCCGGCGGAGGTCACCGTGCAGTTGGTCCAGACTCGAGTTGTAGTGGTCGGTCATGAACGCCGACGCCTCACCGAAACCGGTCACGCCATCCTGCTCCACCTCGACGATCAGGGCGTGCTGAACCGGGATCGCCTCCCTGGTCGAGCGCCAGAGATGACGCTGAGTCAAGCTGATCTCATAGGTAGCGGCCTTCACGGGTCGGCCACTTCGAGGTCCGGGGCGAAGAATTCGCGGTCACGCGCGCCGTACGGGCGAAGGTCGTCCCACCACTGGGCGTGCGGATCATAGACAGCGAAGAACGGCCTGCCGACCATGTCGGGCCGGCGCGCCTGCAGCATCCGCAGTGCGAACGCGGGCCCATGGTCCAGTTCGACCACTCCGTCGATGGCGACCTTGCCGGGCGTCGCGGACATCACCGGACCCCTGGCGGTCCGCCCGAGACCGGAAACCCGTTGCAGGGCGTCGCGGTAGATATCGGCGGCCCTGGCGAGCGGCAAGCCGTAGTACCGGCGTGCCCCGGTGTCCCGTTCGACGAACATGTAATACGGCACGACGCCGTTGCGAACCTCGTTCTGCCACAGCTCCGCCCACGTTTGCGGGTCGTCGTTGACATGCCGCACCACCGGGGCCTGAGCCCGTAACACCGCACCGGTCGATGCGAGCCTCGACAGTGCCGCCCTGACGGCGTCGGTTTTCAACTCCGCCGGGTGCGACAGGTGCAGCATCATCGCTACGTGCTTGCCCGCGGCGGTCAGCCGCTCGAGCAAATCGAGCAGGCTGTCGGCCTCTGGTCCCGCCAGCAGCCGGTACGGCCAGAACGAGAGGGCCTTGGTTCCGATCCGAATCGTCTCGACGTGCTCCCGGCCCGGCTCGAGCAGCGGCTCGAGGTAACTGGCCAGGAGATCGGTCCGCATGACCAGGGGGTCGCCGCCTGTCAGCAGGACGTCGGTGACCTCCGGGTGCCGGCCGAGGTAATCGGTCATCGTCTCCGGCCCCGGCACCGCCTGCTTCAGCTCGGGCCGCTCCACGAATTGCGCCCAGCGGAAGCAGTATCCGCAGTAGCTGTGGCAGGTCTGCCCCTGACGCGGAAACACCAGAAGCGTCTCCGGATACTTGTGCTGCAGGCCCCAGGCATCGAGGTCCCCGTCCTGCGGAACGTTCTGGCTCAGCTGGTTGCTGGGGTGGGGGTTCAGCGCGTACTGCACCTTGGTGACGGCCTGCCGGAGGCCCTCCTTGTCGCCCGCCAGCACGGCCTCCTCGACCAAGTCGAAGTGCTCGCTCTCGAGCATGTCGCGGTGGGGGAAGGTCAGCCGGTAGATCGGATCGTCGGGCGCCTTGTCCCAATCGATCAGCTCGTCGACCACGTAGCTGCTGGCTTTGAAGGGCAGAACAGCCGACACCACGCGCGCATCGTGGGCGAGATCGGTGTCACCGGTGCGCTCGGCGATGAGTCGGCAGAGCCGGTCACCGCTGATCGACCGGGGGGCAAGCGCCGCGTGCCTGTCCGCGGAGAGCACGGTCATGGCTTCACCACCGCGAGTCCCCAGTCGAAGTCGACTTCGTCCAGCACGTCCATGTCAGACATCAGTGAATGCAGGCCGCTGTAGTCGCGGACCAGGCGTGAACCTGCCCGGTCTGCCTGGACTTCGGCGATCATCCGGTCGGCGCCGGGCACATTTTCGGTATGGAGAATGGCTGTCCAGGTGGCGTAGTCGGTCGCGACGAAGGCGTTCAGCCCTGCCACCAGCATGGTGCGGAAGAAGCGGCGCATCCCGGGATCCAGCACGTCATAGACGAGCTTCGCCATCTCGTCGGAGATCGACGCGTGGCAGTACTCGTCGCGGTTGTGGAGCCGGGCCGTCGTGGAATTGACGACCTGAATCTCAGGATCGTCCGCCAGCAGATCGAGGTACGCGTTGATCGAGATCTCGGAGACAGTCGCGAAGGCCAACGTGGTCAGGCTGCGCTGCCATCGTTCGGTGCACTGCGCGCGCAGCCGTTGATGCGTTCTCGCCGTGTGTGATTCGGGCAGCACACTGTCAGGGAATCCGTACTCGCGCCTGCGCCTGGTCAACGCGCTGGCGGAGATGTGCATCAGGCTGTGGTACTGCTCGTCGACCATGGCCTGGGCGAGGGCGATGTCCATGTCGTGACCGCCGAGGCCGGGGAACTCACCCTCCATCACGAGCGCGAAGGCCGGGTTGGCGAGGCGCTGCTCGGCCAGCACTGTGTGCCGGTTGTAGGCGATCCATGCCCAGCTCAGCAGCCGCGAGCGCAGCTCGTCCGGCAGTCCCTGCCAGGTGGGGTGGTCACGGAACGGGACGATCCTTTCGGGGTAGTCGGGTCGGCCGGCCTCGAACAGCGCGTCGATGTCCGGCTCATCGCGCTTGACTGTCGCGCGCCGGTGCCAATTTCCGGCAAGGCGACTGATGATCGCGCTCTCGGCGGTGTCGATCGGATCGAACGACGGCAGTCCGGGCAGGTGCACGAGGCCGTCGGTGTCCGTGCGCGACGCAAGCTCGTCGATGCTCATGCCCGCCTCCGGTCGGTGCTCCAGAACCGGGTGAGGTGGCGAGAGCGGTCGGCGTATTCCGACCGCGCGTGGAGCATGCGCTGGTTGTCCCAGATCAGCAGCGAGCCATCCGGGATCAGCACGCTGGTGCGTCGCTCGCGGAACACGTCGCTGACGCGGTGCGCCAGCCTGCGACCGGCCTCGCCGAGCGGCAGCTCCGAATGACCGACGTCGGCGCCCAGCGATGGGTCGTAGTCGGCCGTCGTGAGCAGGTTGTAGCTGAAGCGCGCGACGGTATTGCCGCTGGTGTCGGTGCTCAGCATCGTGCTTCGAATGCCGCCGTCCGGCCCCGGAAAGTGAAGCTCGGCCGCGGTCATCAGGGCCATCTCGTCGGTATCGAGTACCCCGACCAATCTCCGAGCGTCGAGCAGATCGGTGTGGCCGCCGCCGCAGCGCGCCTGGCGGTGGCAGAACAGTGCCAGGTAAGCGGGACTGGGATGCCAGCCGGGTGCCTCGGTGTGGGCCAGGATCGTGTTCGCGCTTTGCGAGTATGACCGGTCGTCATTTCCGGGGCGGTAGGTCACGTCGTGGGTGAGGTGACCGTTGTATTGCGGAATCAGTTCGCCTACCGAGCGAACGAGTTCTTCGGCTGCGGCCTGGCTGTCGACATCGTTGATGACGACGTAGCCCCACTGGTCGAGTCGTCGACGGTCCGCGTGGCCGAGGGTCCTTGGCCACGCCTGGACGGGACCGGGCGTAATGGTGCGGTGATACCGACCGAAGCCAACCGCCGCATCCTCGGTCTGCTCATGCGGTACCGGGCCGAAGATCACCTCGGCGAGGCCCGACGCCTGCCAGATGGCCTGCCGGTGTTCAGTGTTGGAAGTCATGGGGAAATGGTCGCGGTCGACCGGTGATCCCCGTAATCGCTGCAGAGCCAGATTCGACTTCTCCGGCGGAAGACTTTCCTATCCTCCGGGTAAGCCAGTTCGGCTCGCTCTACCGTCTGGTTTTCGACTACCTGAGCGACGACAGCAGATGAGAATGGGTGCGACAGGAGGTCTGTATGTCTTCCCACTTGGAGATCTGGAAACCGGCGGGACGGGAGCTGTTCGAACTGACCGGCCAGCGAGTGACGGTCGGCAACGATTCGACCAATCTCATATCGCTCAGTCATGACGCGACCGTCTCGCGCCTGCATGCCGTCTTGGAAAACCTCGGGTCCGTCTGGTCGATACGGGATGTCGGCAGTCGCAATGGCACCTATCTCAACGGAGAAAAGATCTCCGCCGAACGGGTCTTGCGGTCCGGGGACGAGTTGCGCATGGGCAGTTCACGGTTGGTCTTTCGGGAAGTGAGGCAAACTGGCCGCGACGTGACGGAAACGGTCGAACCCGGCCAGCTGCCGCCGCGGCTGACCCCGCGCGAGCTGGAGGTGTTGGTAGTCCTGTGTCGCCCCTTGGTCTCGGGCGACCCGTTTCCCGAGCTGTCATCGGTCCGCCAGATGGCGCACGAGCTCTTCGTCACCGAGGCGGCCATCAAACAGCATCTCCAACACCTGTACGACAAGTTCGCTGTGCCCGCGGAAGGAGAGCGCCGGATCCGTCTGGCCAATGAGGCCATCAGACGCGGGGCAGTCACTCTCGCCATGCTGCGCGACGGCGGTAAGCGCGACGGATGACGCGCGGCCGCGGTCAAGCGCCTCCATCAGGTGAATTCCAGCGCCTCGACGGCTGCGACCGGACCTTCGTGTGTCGGCCGATTCGCGCCGCCGATGGCGTACACGGTGTCACCGACCGTGGCGACCACCTCGCCGTGCCGCGCCGTCGGAACCGGCGGCAGTGAGCTCCACTTTCCCTCGGCGATGTCGTACATCTCCACCGTGGCCAGCACCTGCGTCGGCTCCTCGCCACCGACGGCGACGATCCGGCCGTCGATGAACGCGGCTCCGTAGCTGCCGCGCGGGGTCGGCATGTCGACGAGCTTCGTCCACTCCCCGGAAGCCGGGTCGAAGCGCTCGAACGCCGCGGAGTTCTTGTCGGCGGACAGGAACCGTCCACCCACCGTGTAGACATAGAACCCGTCCGACACCGTGGCCAGGTGTTCGCGCGGGGTCGGCAAGTCGGCTGCGTCCTGCCACGACTGACCGTCGAACACCTCGGTCTGCGGGACGAGCGCCTTCGCGTTCTGGCCGCCGACGACCACTAGCTTGTCACCCACGACCGCTGCGCCCGCCGCCGCCCGGGCGTGCGTCAGGCTCGGTAGCTCCACCCAGGTATCTCGCCGCAAAGCGAAAACCTTGTTCGACGCATCCGCCAGTTCGTCACTGGCGCCTCCGATGACCACCACTTCACCGCGGTAGGTCGCCGCGGTCGCGTGGTGCAGGGGGATCGGCAGCGGGGGCTGCGCTTGCCACGCTCCGGTCTGCGGATCGTAACTCTGCACTGTCTGAAGCGTGTCTCCGTGGGTCATGCCACCGGCGATCCAGATCTTGTCGTCGAGCACCGTCCACGCCATCATCAGCCTGGGGGTCTGCGCATCCGGAAGCATCCGCCATTCAGACGGCGGCTGCAGTTTGCGAGGCGCCAATTTCAGGGCCTCCGCGGCCGAGGTCACCTCGGTGTCGTCGACACCGGTCGCCCCGCCGATCGCGTATACCGACTTGTCCACGCCGCCGACGGCCGAGCCGTGCCGCGCGGTGCTCATGTCCGGTAAACCGGCCCACGTCTTCGTGGCAAGATCCATCGCCGCAACGCTCTTGACCACCTGGCCCGCGGACAATCCGCCGACCGCCACGAGACGCTCGTCGGCGATCGCCACGCCGAGGTCGCTGCGCGGCTGGGGAAGGGCGGGCAACGTCGTCCAGGAATCGGCGGCCGGGTCGTAGGCCTGGACCGTCGGTAGGTCAGCGGCGCCGTCGGTGCCGCCAACGACGTACATCACCCTGTCATCTGCCGCGGCGGAGAGCATCGAGCGCGGCGTCGGCATTTCGGCGCCGAGCGACCACGAGGTGCCATCGAAGACTTCGGTGGTGTTCAACAGCTTGCCGTTGGCGCCCACCCCGCCGGCGACGATCAGGCGATCCCCGACCACCGCGGCCGAACCCGCCGCGCGCGGCTGCAACAGTGGAGGCAGCTCTACCCAGCGACTGTTGACGACCCGCCAAACCTTGTCGGTCGCGACCTTCGTATCGGCGCCCTCGGCGCGCCAGCCGCCGAGCACGACCGGGTTCCCGTCCCATGTCACCGCCATCGCATGGTGTACCGGAACGGGTAGGTCGTCGCCGCCCTTCCAGCTGTCGATGGCAGGGTCGTAGCCCTCGTGTCGGCCACTGACCTGGCCATCCGCCTCGATCCCACCGAAAATCCAGATGGTGCCGTCGGCCTCGGTGGTCGCCGCCGCCTCGCGGGCAACGCGCGCATTCGTGATCGGTCGCCACCCGCCCTGAGTTTCGGTGGTTGGGTGACTCGCGGCGGCCGTGGTGCCGCCGGCATCGCCTTCGTCGCGGAATGCGATGAAATAGACACCGCTGAGCACCAACAGGAGCGCTACGACGGCGGCCGCTCCGGCAATGAGCATCGCCTTGCGATTCCAGGTTCTCCGTGTGGCCTCGGGCGGCGCACCGTGCTGCTGCACCGGCGAGCGCATACTCGCAAAGTTCATGGTGTGCGGTGTCGGTGCATCCGCCATTGGTGGTGGGGTTCCAGTCGGCGGTGGAGGGGTACGCGGCGGGGATGGAGGCGCGCCGGTCGGCGGCGGAGGCGGACCGGCGTGACTGGCGGGCCCCGACAGCTGCATCGCTGGCGCGCCCATTGTCTGGTCTCGTTCATCGGCAGCCTGCTCGCTGAGCGCCATCGAATCAGGAATCAACCCGTTGTGGCGCTGCGCTGCCTGCAGTTCGCGGCCGAAGTCGGCGGCCGACGCCTGCCGATTGGCCGGATCGAGCGACATCGCCTTCTCGATCGCGGCGCATACATCGGCCGGAATTCCCCCGGGACGCATGTCCGGCACGGGTGTCGAACCGATCCGCAGGTAGTGCGCGATGAGGTCTTCGCCGGTCTTTCGCTCATGGGCGGCCGACCCGGCGATCAGCGCGTAAAGAGTTGCGCCAAGGGAGTACACGTCGGACGTGGTCGTCGGAGGCCTTCCGGCCAGCACCTCGGCAGCGGTGAAGGCGATGGTGCCCGTGAAGAACCCGGTCTGGGTTTCGAATCCCCCTGCTATGCGCGCGATTCCGAAGTCGCTCAGCTGCGGTTCACCGTAATCGTTGACGAGCACGTTCGCGGGCTTGATATCGCGGTGCAGCGTGCCCGCCCGGTGCGCAGTTTCCAGCGCCCCGCACAATTTCACTCCGATTTTCAGGGCATCAGGCCACGCAATCGGACCGACCCGGCGAATTCGGTCCGCCAGGGAACTGGCCGAGTGGTACGGCATCACGATGTATGGCCGGTTACTTTCGGTGACCCCGACCTGCAGGATGTTCACGATGTTCGGATGGCCGGACAGTCCGCCCATCGCGTAACCCTCACGCAGGAAACGTTCTCGGTTGTCTTCGTCGAGATCGGACGCCATCACCTTGATGGCTACGCTTCGCCCGAGTGACGTTTGGTAACAGCGGTAGACAACGCCCGCGCCACCCCTGCCGACTTCGACGGCGTGGGTGAAGCCGGCGGCTGCCAACTCGTCGGCGATCCCGCCCCGTCCTAAGGGCGGAATGCCGCCGTCCTTATGTTCTCCGGCCATAACGGTGATCGTCCTCCAGTGCGAAGGGGAAGATTTGCGATCTTAACGATTAGCGACCAAAAATCGGGGTGAACGTTAGATTTACGTACCGCCGGCGCCCCTGGTTCAGTCGTGTCGGGAAGTGCGCGGTTACAGCATCACGTCGTGGCTGTTAAATGGGCCGACCGTACTTGCCAAGGCAAAGACCGGAACGATTGCCAAGGCGACATCCGATGGGCGAAGCGTCGTGAACGCCGGACGAACAGCCAGCATTCGATCATCGGTTCGGTCGGTCGCGCTCCGTGGGCGGCCATACGCAATGAGAGGCGAACCGCATCGTGAACGAGCACGCGACAGAGCTTCGCGATAGCGCGTCGATTCGCACAATCGTTAGGTGAGCGTCCAGCAACGGCGCGCCCCCGATTCGCTATATGCACTCGACAATTTGCTGAAGGTCGACCATATCACCGACTTTGGAATGGCCGGGGTTGACTAGATGCCGGGCGGACCAGCGCGGCGCCGGAAGGATGCCGTCGCATACCACTTCTTTGAAGTATGGCCATCGGTCACCAAGACGGCCATCGAGGCGCTGATCACTGACGGGATTCAGCATCCAATCCAACAGGGCGTCAACTCTATTCGTTGGAAAGAAAAACCGTGCGAAGTTCTATTTCGGCGATGTAGAGCGGGTCTTGAGAGGACACTGACGTCCGTGCGGGTACTGCTTGTGGACCTTCACCCCCGCACGACCACTAGTTCAGCCAAGTGCTAGGAGGATCGGATGAAGTACGCCATGACCTGGACGAGCCGGTTGGGTGGCTCCGGCAAGGAAAATGAAGACGGCGTGCGCCGTGCCCTGCAATTGTTTTCGAAATGGCAGCCTCCCGCGGGTACGACGTTCCACCAGTTCGTCGGCCGACTGGACGGCGAAGGCGGGTTCGCGATCGTCGAGACGGACAATCCGGCAGAGCTTCTTGGCGAAACGGCAAAGTTCGCACCTTTCAACCTGTTTCAGATCTATCCAGTCGTCGATATGGACGAGTGGGCACAGGCCACGCAGGCGGGAATAGAGTTCAGGGAATCGGTCAGCTGAATCGTTCGGCACGACAGAATGGGCCGCTCCTGGTGGGCGGTCCGTTTACCGTCGTGATTGCGGCGCCGAAAGGGCTTTGTAGACGACAGGATCGGAGCCGCGGCCGTTGGTCGAGACGGGGTTTGTGGATGGTCCGAGCAACGGCACGCCATGGCGTAGCCGGACCGCACCCGGCAGATCGAACATGCGCTGCCTCTTGGTGACTACAAGTTGTTGCATCGTCAGCGAGCCGGTGATCGTGCACGTCCCGGATCTGATCGCGGTCAGCCGGGCCTGCCGGACCACCGCGAGCACCCCGGCCATGCTGAAGGTGATCGCCAGTTCGATCCGGATGGTGGCGATCGACCTGCCGTCGATGAACACCTCGACGTCCGGGTGATGGCTGGACTCGATCCGGTGTGTTGCCAGCGCCACGATCTCCTCGGTGGCCGGGGCGTCGCGGGTGCGAAGGGCGGCCTGCCGCAGCGCCTCGTACTTCTTCCAACCCGCGGCGGCCACATCAGCCAGGTTCAGCGAGAGCAGCCCGTCCGTCGCGGCCGCCACTTCGCGTTCGATGACGCCGGTGAGCCCGGGCGGGCCGGGGATGAGGCCGCTGAGGGTGCGGTGCTCGTGCAGCGCACCGGTCAGTGCCTCCGCCGGTCCGCGGGCCTCTGTACCGAAGAGCAGATCTCGCACCGTTGCGGCGTCATCCAGGACGGCTGTCGTCATCCTCCACCTCCCTGATCGTTTGGATACCGGCATCGGGATGGACTGCCAGGCGGATGGCGTGCGTCGCCTCACCGCGGGCCGGCGTCTCGCGCACTGTGACCAGTGGAGTGCCGCCGGGACGCGGGACGGCGCGGACGGTCGGCATCGGCGCTTCGGGCGGCCCGGACCTGCGCCAATGACGGAGGGCCAGGATGGCCACGATCGCGATGGCGACGATCAGGGCGATCAACCACCACGGAAACTTCGAGTCCGATCGGAGGTCGACAGACGGTCCGCTCAGGACAGTGAAGTCGGCGGCCGCGAGGACACCGCCCGGGCATGCGGCGCGCAGCGTGAGCAGGCCTCCGCCGACGTGTGTCGGGACCGGGACCAAAGCGTTGAAATGCCCTGACGGGTCTGGGGATGCGTTGGGTAGGCGGGTGCCGTCATCCCAGGAGAGCTGCACCGCCGCGCACGCGAAATGATCACCGGCTGCACCGGCGGCGCTCCCACGCGGTCCGCTGGTGGGCTGCAGCGTCAGCACTGGGGATACGTTGCCCGGGATCGCCACACTCGTCACCGTGAAGGGCTGACGGTCGGAGATCCCGGTGTGGTTGCGGCACGTTGCCACCACGCTGTGATCGCCGGCCGGCACACCAGTTGGGACCGTCAGTGCCACCGTGAATTCGCCGGACGGTGCCTCCTGCAACGGGCTGTCACCGTCCCAGAACAGCTGAACGCGGTCGCCGTCGCACGCGAATCCGCTACCCGAGGCTGTCACCGGTGAACCGGGCGTTCCGTTCCTGGTGCTCAGTGTGAGCGCGGGTTCGGCGGCCGTGACAACGGTGAATGCGGCGGTCGCCTCCCCGCCCCCCTCGCATGATGCGGTCACGGTCTGCGCTCCGGACCCGGCCTCGTCGGGGACGGTGAGCGAGAATTCTTGACTGTCAATATTATCGGTGGAACCGGTCAGCGCTTGATCACCCCACCGGAACGACAGCGTGTCGCAATTCCCAAAACCCGTTGTGGTGGCGGTAAAAGATGTTCCCGGGCTGCCCTGCGCTGGTGCCAGCGTGAGGGAGAGTTTATCGGGCGGGTTGACGGTGAAGGTGGCGCTGGCCGTGTGGTCCGAACACCACACGGCCACCGTGTGTGCACCGGTTGCGGCGCGATCCGGCACCGTGAATTCGACATTCACGTTGTGGGGGTCACTGGTGTCGGTCTCGGCGGGCGCCAGGTCGCGATCGTCCCAATAGAACGACATCGTCTGCGGCCCACCGCCGTACCAGCCCTCCAAGCACGGCGCAAAGCCGGTGGCGGTGGCGGTGAACGACGCTCCCTGAGCACCTTGCTCCGGTGCGAGTACGAGGGCGGGTTCCTCGGCCGGTATGACGGTGAACGTGGCGGTGGCCTGTGCGCCGCTCACGCAGGACGCGGTCACCGTGTGCACACCGAGTTCGGTGTCTTCGGGCACCGTGAGGACGACCGTGGCACTGCCTGCGTCGAGGGTCGCGCTCGTGAGCGTCCCGCCGTCCCACTCGAACGAGACCGTCCCCGACCCCACCGTCTGCGGAGGCACCGCATCCGCCACCAGCGACCGCGACGACGTGTCGGCGAGGCAGCTGTCGAAGCCGGTCGCCGTCGCGTGAGACCACGTTCCGGGACTGCCCTGCGGGGGCGCCAACACGAGATTCGGAGGACCAGGGTCCGCGAGAGCCGTACCGTCGGCAACCGTCATGGAGGAGATTGCACACCCGAGAGCCAGCACGGCCGGCACGACCGCGATATGCCGCCAGGACATCCGGTGCCCCACCGACCGGTGGGCCACGATGTGATCGACTGTTGCCACTCCAGCAGCATCAACCTCGTCAAGACGGCTGGCATGAGTACTCGACTACTCGAGTTGAGTACGGTGCCCACCTGAAAATCGGTGGCAGCCCTCGGACGGCCTTCGTGAAGCTCGGCGTCAGGTCGCGCCGCCGGCGTCGCACTGCTTCCTGGGCCAGCTAGCCTTGGGCGAAAATCCGGAGGCGGGCACGCCTTACGACGTGCCCGCCTCCGAGCGACAAAGTCGCTGGAGCGATCGGTTACTTGGCGGACTTGTGCGATTGGCCAGCGTGACTTCCCTCGCCCTTGGCGTGGCTGGCGCCGGTACCGCCACCGTTGGAGGCGCCACCGTTGCCGCCGTTCGACCGCGGGCCGTGGTCGCCGGACTTCGCGTGATGGCCCGTGCTGCCACCCGAACCGGTGCTGCCACCCTTGCCGGTGGTGCCGTTGCCCGTGTTTCCGCTCGTTCCCGTGGAGCCGCCGGTCGTGCCCGAATGCGTTCCCGCGGTGCCGCTGCCGGTGCTCCCGTCCTTGCCCGTGGACCCGCTGGCGCTGCCCGTGGTTCCGGTGCTGCCGGTGGTCCCGCCGGTGCTGCCGTGGGTTCCGGAAGGAGCTGTACCGGACGGCTCTGTCGTGCTGCCGTCGGGAGACGTTCCGGTGGACGGCTTTTCGCCGGTGGCGTCCTTCTTGCCGTCGTCGACGCCGGTGGTCTCGTCCGACTTCGACACTCCCTCAGTCGCGGGCTTCTTCGAGTCGATCGTCGACTTGGCCAGGGCGTTGGTGACGTTTGCGTTTGCGGCCGGTGCCGGAGTCGGGTTGAAGAACCGCTGCGCCAAGCTGGCGTCGTAGTTGAGTATCCCGGCGATGGAGGCGGGCAGCCCCTGGAAAATCGAGGTGCCCGCCGTGTTGAGGGTGTTCATCACCGTTGCAGGGATGTTCTGGATTTGTCCGTAGATCGCCAGATTGAGGGCCGTCAGCGGGAGCAATCCGACCTGAACGACGTTGCCCGCCACGGTCAGCAACGAGGTGAACGGCTTCGGGACGAGAGGCGAGGTGGGCACATTCACACCGGCGAGGATCGACCACGCGGTGTTGATCGGCAGCTGCAAGACGTCCAGCGGAGTCGGCGCGGGTGCGGCGGCCGCGGCGGCGGGAGAGACCGCGAGACTGGCGTCCTTTGCGACAGTGTTGACGGCAGCGGCCGTCGCCGCATCCGGGTTGAAGAACTGCTGCAGCAGGGTGGCGTCGTATTGCAACGTGCCCATGATCGACGCCGGCAGACCCTGGAACAGCGAGGTGCCCGCCGTGTTGAGGGTGTTCATGACCGTTGCGGGGATGCTCTGGATTTGTCCGTAGATCGCCAGGTTGAGAGCCGTCAGCGGGAGGATTGCCGCCTGGACCAGGTCACCGGTCGCCTTCAGCACCGAGGTGTACGGCTTCGGGATGAGCGGCGAATTGGGCAGATTCAGGCCGGCACCGATCTGCCAGGCGGTGTTGATCGGGAGCTGCAGCACGTCCAACAGGGTTGGCGCCGCTGCAGCAGCGGCGGCGGTTGCCGCGGCAGTGGGCGTGACCAATGCCGCGGATACCGTGGATGACGAAGATGCGGCGTTGACGGTCGCCGCACCCAGTCCGGTGGCGAACTGCTGCAGCACGCCGAAGTCGTATTGCACGATCCCGTTGACGGAGGCGGGCAGACCCTGGAACAGCGAGGTGCCCGCCGTGTTGAGGGTGTTCATCACCGTGGCGGGGATGTCCTGGATGTGTCCGTAGATCGCCAGGTTGGCGATCGTCAGCGGCAGCAGTGCAACCTGGAGGGCGCTGTTGCTGACCGTCAGCAGTGACGTGAACGGTGTGGGAACCAGCGGCGATTTCGGTAGGTTGAGGCCGGCGCCGATCTGCCAGGCGGTGTTGATCGGCAACTGCAACACATCAAGCAGTGTCGGCGACGTGGCGAGGGCGACCAGTTCCGATGCGGCCTGGTTCGCGTCGCTGATGAACTTGTCGGCCGCCTGGCGACCTGCGGCCACCACCGTATCCGGCACGGCGTTCGGCCCCTGGGCGATCACCTGATTCGCGAATGCCTCGGGAAGCGCGAGGATCTCGGTGCCCTTCGCCGGGGCGGCGGCAGCGGAACCGACCTGGGGCGTCGGCCCGACCGGTGCGAACACCAGCTTCAGGTGCGACGTGCCGGCGTTCTGGCCGGCCCCGCTCACTGCCGGTACAGATGCCGCAGCGAGCCTGACGTCTGTACTGACGCCAGCGGCGTTGTCAACCGGATCCCCGGCCGCCACGGAAACACAAACAGCAGCGAGGGCGGCAATGGATGGTTGTAAGAGAGATGGCACCGGAACCCCTTTTGGATCGGACGTAGTCGAGATGGAAATGTACTGAGGCACAACGAGCACTACAAAAAACTTTGGCAAGAGTTAACGCGACAGTCAGGTGCCCGTCTCGTGTCGCCGAACAGGAGATTCACAGGCGCAATTCAGGTTTCGGCCACCGCGCAAACAGCCAAGGTAGTTGTACGGGATGGTCGATGAATGACGGGTTAACAGCACCGGAATTACTGCACTTTGTCGACGCACGTTCGAAATGCTGGAGGAAAAACGACAGGCACGTTTGCGGGTGCGGAACGGGCATCGCACGGCGGCAAACGATCTGGCTCCCGGGCGGCAATCTGTTCAGCGCGAGCGTCGGGCACGTGACGATGGATGCTGTGAGATGATTGGGCGCAATTCACACCGGCGTGAGGGCGCGATCCACGGGGTTCGATGACGCCGGGTCACGCCGGCGTGATGTCGAGACGTTTGGAGTTCTTCTGTCTGCCAATCGATTTGCTGCAGCACTGGCGTGGCTCGGCGGCGGCGAGTGGCGTCAGCTCGACGAATCCGATGAACGGTCGACCCAGGTCATCGCCGGAGTCGTGATCGTGCTGCTCGCGGCGTCGGCCTGGCTGGTCGCGGCTCTGGCCGTCGCCGAGTCGACGCGCTGGTCCACGCCGGTGGTTGTGCTGTCGACCCTCGTGTTCGGCGTGCTGGTGGCCACGGTGACCCGCGCCGTCGCCGGCGGACCCGTGGCGGGGCGGCCAGGCGTGGTGACCCGCGCGGCGGTCGGAGTCGCCGTGGGCATTCTCGTGGGCGAGTTGGCCGCCGTCGTCCTGTTCGCCGGGGCGATCGACCGCCGCCTCGACGATCAGGCCGCACGGACCGCCGAGTCTTCGCCCGCGGTGTCGCAGGCCATGGCCGAACTGGACCGCACCCGCGCCGCCCGCATCGCGCTCGACGACGCGGTACGGCAGGCCGAAGGCCGCCGCGACGATGCACTGGTGGTCGCCCGTTGCGAGTTCAACCCCACGCCGGCTTGCCCGGAGACCCACATCACCGGGGTGGCCGGCGCCGGACCGGAGAATCGGACGGCGAACGATTTCCTGGCCGACTCCCAGCGTGAGCTCGACACCGCCGAAGCCGGGCGTGACCGCCCGGCACCCCTGCTGGACGCCCAGATCGCCGATCGCCAGCGGGTGATCGCGCAGACGCGACAGGCCGCCATCGCGCATGCCGATGATGGTCTCGGGGCCCGCTGGTCGGCGATGAACGAGCACACGATGACCAGCTCGGGTGCGATGGCGCTACGTGTCCTGTGCGCCGCGTTCCTCGCGCTGTTGAGCCTCTTGCCGCTGATCTTGAAGCTGTGGCGTGGCGAGACAATGCATGAGCGCAGCGCAGCGGCCCGCGCCGACCGAGCGCGTGCCGAGTTGGATGCCGACACCGCCATCGCGGTCAAGCGCGCCGAAGTTCGCGCGGCCACGGAAATCCTGCGGGCAGAGCGGGAATTGGCCAGCGCGCGGCTCACCGTCGAGGCGCAGCACGAAATCGATCGTGAACAGCAGCGGCGTCGCGTCCCCGAAGCCCTCGAAGCCGCGACACCCGTACAGTCCGAACGCGTGGTGGAGCCGCTGGCCGAACTGGTCGCGCAGCGTCCGCCGACGGAGAACCTGCCTGCGCTGGCCCAGGCGGGTGCTGTCGAGCCACGCCGGGGCAGCGGCACGTCATTGATCACGGGGCTCCCTGGCATCCCGGACGCCACCAGGACCGCCGCCTTCTGGATACGTCCGTTCGTGCCGCCGATCGTCGCATCGGCGATCGAGACCACCACCAGGCCTTTGCGCGGCGTGCGCCAGAGTTTCGAGGAGACCGAGGAGATCCACTTCACGCTGAAGCGCAGCTACAAGGTCACCGTGCAAACCGAGGAGTCCGGTGAGCAGTCCGCGGAGGGCCGTCCGGGTCGACTCGTCGACCCGGACGCGAATGGATGTCCATGGAGGTCAGTCCGCGTCGACACCCGGCGGACCGCGCGGGCTCCGTGCGCGCGACCGGAGCCGCGAACTACCATCGACGGAATAATCTCGCGCACCAATTTCCTTGCTGTGCAGCAACATCGGAGGCCCTCGGGCGACGCGGCGCGACGGGCGCGTTAGGCATGCGGCCGATACGGGAACACGTAGGGTCGCTGGGATTGCTGCGCGTTCTGAGTTGGACAGTGGCATCGGGGACGAACGGAAAGGAGTGGGTATGGCGTTGTCATCTCGTGGCTCCCGTTTAGGTACCCGTTTCGGACCCTACGAGCTGCAGTCTTTGATCGGCGTCGGGGGAATGGGCGAGGTCTATCGGGCCTACGACACCGTCAGGGAGCGGACCGTGGCCGTCAAGGTGCTGCGTGCGGAGATGGCCGCCGATCCCGCCTACCAGGAGCGCTTCCGACGCGAGTCGCGGGTGGCGGCACGACTGCAGGAGCCCCACGTCATCCCGGTGCATGACTTCGGCGACATCGACGGGGTTCTCTACATCGACATGCGCCTGGTCAGGGGCGCCAGCCTGAAGGACGAGTTGCGGTCGACCGGCCCGCTCGCACCCGGCCGGGCCGCGTCGATCATCGGCCAGGTCGCGGCTGCTCTGGATGCCGCACACGTTGACGGGCTGGTACACCGCGACATCAAGCCGGAGAACGTCCTCCTGACTCCCGATGACTTCGCCTATCTGGTCGATTTCGGCATTGCCCACAGCGGCGGTGACGCAAACATCACGAAGACCGGGCTGATCATCGGGTCGTGCGCGTACATGTCCGCGGAGCGGTTCACCGGCGGACAGGTCGGGCCTGCGGCGGATATCTACTCACTGACCTGCCTGCTCTACGAATCGCTTACCGGTCGAGCGCCGTTCGAGACCGGTGACCTGAGGCAACTGATGAGCGCGCACATGTTCGCGCCGCCGCCCCGGCCGAGCATCATGCGCCGGGGGATCAACCGCGCGTTCGACGACGTCATCGCGCAAGGGATGGCGAAGAAGCCAACCGACCGCTTCGCGTCCGCCGGCGAACTCGCGAAGGCGGCCACGGCGGCGGCGAAGGGAGTATGGACGTCGCCGCCCGCGGCCGTCTCGCCGGCACCGCCGGCGGATACCAAGCCCCTCCCGGCGGCGTACCCGCACCCGGCGGGTACCGCGCAGACGCCGTACCCACAGGAGATGCCACCGCCGCCGACGCCGCCCGGCGGCAATTCGCGGTTCGGCACCACTCAGGTCGCGCTTGTCGCCACGACCATCGTGCTGTTCGGCGCGGCGGTGATCCTCGCGGCGTTGCTGCTGTCGCGTGGACAGGACGCCACCGACGGGCCGCCGACCACCCTGGCCGTCCCCCCGCCGTCGGTCAGCACGAGCATCGAAACGGTCGAGCCATCGACGACATCCACATCGAGTGCACCCACGTCGACGTCGACATCCTCCACGTCGACCACGACGTCACCGTCGACGAGCGCGACACCGCTTCCGGGCATGCCGGGAACCGATGCGGAGGGTTTCGTCGGGCACACGGCCCGCTGCGACACGGGGTCCTCGCTGGCCGCCGCGATCCGAACGGCCCAGTCGCTGGCGGTGGTGTGCGAGCGGTCGCCCGGCAACTACTACTACCGGGGCGAACGACTGAGCGACGGGGCACACGTCGAGATCGCGAACGCCGTTCCGGCCGGCGGCGGATTCGACGTCACGAACCCCGCCGACGGCGCCCGCTACCAGGTCCGGCCCGACCGGCTCACCATCAGCAGCAATGGCCGGGTCGATTCCGCGGAACCGGCCCTGCAGTACGCCGCGGGGTAGCGCAGGCTATTCGGCCAGCAGGTTGGCGAGTCGGCTGAACGCCCACGGATACCGTGCGGCGGCCGGCACGACCCGCGACCGCACCGGCGCCACCGTGCTGGCCCGCAGGACGGCGGCCGTCAGCAGCCGGTATCGCGACGTCATCCGGCGCCAGCGCAGGTCGTACGCCTGTGGCCGGTCGGCCGCCACGCACTCCACCAACAGCTCGGCCGCCGCGAACGCCAGCCCGATGCCCTCACCGGTCAACGCGTCGACGTATCCGGCGGCATCACCGACCAACAGCACCCGGCCGGCCGTCCTGCTGCGCACCCGCTGCCGCAACGGGCCTGCCGCCCGGTCGGCTTCGCGGTCGTGACCCTGCAGCCGCGCCCGCAACTCCGGAAATGCCGTGAGGTGCTCGTCGAAGCTGCCCCGGCGGGAGGTCAGAATCGCGACCCCCACGCACTCGTCGGCGACGGGGGTGACGTACACCTCCGCACCGTCGGACCAGTGCACCTCGACGCAGTCACTCCACGGCGTCATCAGATGGTGGCGGCGGATTCCCCACCGCCGCGGGCCGGTCGACGGCCGGGCCAGGCCCAGGGCGTTCCGGATCGGCGAATGCAGGCCGTCGGCGGCCGCCAGGTAGCGGGCGCAGAATTCGCCGCAGCGCACCGAGGTCGCGTCCTGGTGGACCGGTCCGACATCGCCGTGCACGATGCGCACACCTGCCGCCGTCGCCGCCTCGAGGAGCCCGGTGTGCAGAACCGTCCTGCGCACGCCGCGTCCCGCGCCGCCGCGGAACCGTCCCGTCACGCGGCGCCTGCCATCGGTGTAGGTGATGCCGTGAAACGGCTTGCCGGGCGCCGAGACGCCGAGACCCGACATCAGCGCGACGGCATGCGGCATCAACCCTTCGCCGCACGCTTTGTCGATGGGTCCGCGGCGCCGCTCGACCACGACGACCTCCAGACCGGCCTGTGCGCCCAGGATCGCGGTGGCGAGCCCCGCCGGCCCGCCGCCCGCCACGAGCAGATCGATCACCGCAGGGCCCCCAGTGCGGCGTTCTCCACAGCGATGCGGGTGCGGAGCACGAACGCGTTCAGCACCGTGAACACCAGCGCGGTGAGCCAGCCGGTGTGCACCAGCGGCAACGCGATTCCTTCGACGACGACCGCCACATAGTTCGGATGGGAGAAGAACCCGTAGGGCCCGCCGGTTATTCGGACTGCATCGGGGATGACGACGACGCGGGTGTTCCACTGATGGCCGAGTGTGGTGATGCACCACCAGCGCAGGCCCTGCGCGGCCAGCACGACTGCCAGCATCGGCCAGGCCAGCGCGGGCAGGAACGGCCGGTATGCCGCCTCCCACAGACAACCCGCCAGCAGCGCGGTGTGTAACGCGACCATCGACGGATAGTGGCCGGCGCCGAACTCGACCCCGCCGCGGACCCGGCTCCACGCCAGATTGCGCTGCGACACAACCAGTTCCGCAATCCGCTCGACCGCCACGGCGGCGATCAAGAACACATACCAGACCATGGCCGGGCCTAGTGCCAGCGCAGCAGCACGAGTTCGGAAGAGAAGCCGGGCCCCATCGCCATCAGGATGCCCCGGGTATCGCTCTCAGGTGGTTTGGCCCGCGCGTCACGCAAGATGTGCAGCACCGACGCCGATGAGAGGTTGCCGATCTCGCTGAGCGAGCGCCACGACAGTTCGAGGGCATCGTCTTCGAGGTCGAGGGCGTCGCTGATCGCCTCGAGAACCTTCGGTCCGCCGGGGTGCGACACCCATGAGCCGATATCGTCGAGCGTGAGGTCGTGATCACCCAGGAAACCGTTGATGTCGCCGGCGAGATGACGGTCGATGAGTTCAGGCAGCTCAGCAGACAGCACCAGCTTGAAACCCGATGCGCCGACGTCCCATCCCATGATGCCGAGCGAGTCGGGATAGAGCCGACTGCGGGTGGCGAGGATGTCCGGTCCGGTCATTCCGTCGCGCGCTCCGCGATTCGCGCCCACGGCGACGGCGGCGGCCGCGCCGTCCCCGAACAGTGCGCTGCCCACCAGGCTGGCCATCGTCGGTTCGCACGCCGGGTACATCAGCGAACACAACTCGACGGCCACCAGTGCGGCGACCTCGTCGGGCGCCCCGCGCAGGTAGTCGTTCAGCCGTGCCAATCCCGCCGCGCCGCCGACACAGCCCAGACCGAAGATCGGAATCCGACGCACATCGGGTCGCAAACCGAGTCGATTGGCGATGCGGGCATCCAGCGAGGGCACCACGACTCCGGTCACCGTGGTCGTGTAAATGGCGTCGATATCGGCGGACTCCAGGCCCGCATCCTCGAGCGCACCGGACAGGGCCGCGCAACCCAGTTCCACCGCGTGGTCGATGAACAGGCTGTTGGTTTCACCGAAGTCACCAAGTGTCAGGTACTGCTCCATCGGAAGAATGAGGTGCCTGCTGTCGACCTTCGAGTGGGCGTGCAGGCTACGCACGACCTTCTCGAATCCGGCGAAGGCGGGGACCTCGACGAAGGCGTCGGTGATCTCGTCCTGTGTGTACCGGTTGGGTGGAACCACTCCATGTACACCCGCGATAACGCTCATTGCACTCACTTTCCTGACACGTGTCCGATGACTGCTTGGTTCACTTCGATGGTTGTGTTCAGCCGCGGCCAGCCCATGGCCGTCGCTGAAACCGAGACGTCGGTGCACCGTGACCATCCAGCGGCGCCCGCCAATCCGATTGAGCCATCACGTGCATGAATGCCGGCACGAGCACCATCCGCACCAGCGTGGCGGCAACCAGGACCACGAGCGCCAGCCCGAGCCCGAACATCCGCATGAACGAGACGTGGGCGGCGGTCTACGCGGCGAAGGACATTGACATGATGAGCGCGGCGGCGGTGATGATCCGTCCGGTCTGGCCGATGCCGTGTGCCACGGTGTCGTCACTACGCACGTGAGGAGCGATCGAGGTTCCGCGTGCGGCGGCCACCAGCACAGCGACGGCGATGACGCGTCGCGGTGCGGCAATGGCCAGCCGGGCGGTTCGATCTAGCAGTGTCTTGTCCTCAGGTCAGTGAGTCAGCCACGGCGTTGTGGACAGCGCTCGGAAGTCCGCTGGGCTTCCTCCAGTAGTTGCTACGCACCAACTCGGTTAGGCGCTCAATGTCACGATCGAATCGACGTCTGGGAGCCTCCCTCGCCGGCCGTCCCGGCAGCAAAAAAGGGCCCTCTTTGCAGGCAAATTGAGGTGACGCGCAGCGAGCGCGGGCGGCTAGCGGGTCACCACGTTACGGAGCGCCTCACCCCGCTGCAGTCGTCCGATGTTCGCGGCGATGTCCTCGACGCGCCCACTGAATGTGTCGTGAGTCACGCCGGACGAGTGTGGCGTCATCAGCAGATTCGGCAGTTCTCCGAACGGTAGGTCGCCCGGTGCGCCCCCGCCGTCGGCCGTCGGGTAGCGATACCAGACGTCGATGGCCGCAGCGCGAATCAGTCCGCTCGCGAGAGCGTCGTACAGGGCTTTTTCCTGCACAAGTGGTCCGCGGCCGACGTTGATCAGCACCCCGGCGGTGCCCAGAGCCCGTAGCTGATCGGTGCCGATCATCCCCTCCGTGTCCTGGTTCAACGGGGCCGAGACCACTGCGACGTCGCACTCGCGCAGCAACCGGTCCAATTCGCGGGTGTCGCTGGACCATTCCAGACCGCACTCCGGTACGCGTCCCGAGCCCGTCACCGCCGCCGCGGTACAACCGAAGGCGCGGAACAGATTCCACGCGCGTTGGCCGATATGCCCGAAGCCGATGAACCCGATGTGTGCATCGCCCATGGTGGCGGGCTGTGGTATCGATGTGTCATAGACGGAGGTCGCCCACACGTCGCGCCGCAGCGAGCGGTCCTGGGTCAGAAAGTCGCGGCGCAGCATCACGGTAGCCGCCACGATGTACTCGGCGATCGACCGCTCATGGTGAAAGGTGTTCGCCACCAGAGTGTCCGGCGACAGCGCGGCGAATTCGACCTTGTCGGTACCCGCTCCGGCCACATGGATGAGCCGTAGCTTCCCGGCGGCTCCGGCCATCTGTGAGGTGAAGCGACTGCCGATATAGACGTCGGCATCCCGAAGCTCGTCCAGCGGCGGGCCGCCGATATGCCACGTCACCCGGCAGTCCGGCGGCAGCGCACTTTCCAGCCGCTCGCGATGGGGTGCCAGGTTGGCGTCGGCAACGATGACCTTCATGTGACCGTCAACCATCAACCCCGTTGCAGCGCCGGACGTTTGCTGTCGAATGTCCAACCGGGGATCAGGTACTGCATCGCGGCCGCATCGTCTCGGCTGCCAAGGGCTTCGGCAAGGTAAAGCTCGTGTGCGGCGGCCACCGCGGCTTCATCGAGGTCGACACCGAGCCCGGGGGCGTCAGGCACGGCGAGATAGCCGTCGATGATGGGATAGGGCGCCGTGGTGATCCGCTGACCGTCCTGCCAGATCCAGTGGGTGTCGATGGCGGTGATCTCGCCGGGAGCGGCGGCCGCGACATGAGTGAACATCGCGAGCGATACGTCGAAGTGGTTGTTGGAGTGCGAGCCCCAGGTAAGGCCCCACGCGTCGCAGAGCTGAGCGACGCGGACCGAACCGGCCATCGTCCAGAAGTGCGGATCGGCCAGGGGGATGTCGACCGCGCCCGAGCGGATGGCGTGCCCGAGCTCACGCCAGTCGGTGGCGATCATGTTCGTCGCGGTCGGCAGGCCGGTGGCGCGCTTGAACTCGGCCATCACCTCCCGCCCCGAGAATCGGCCCTCGGATCCGACCGGATCCTCGGCGTAGGCCAGCACATCGACGAGTTCACGGCATGTCTTCACCGCATCGTCGAGCAGCCAGCCGCCATTGGGGTCCAGGGTGATCCGGGCATCGGGGAAGTGATCGGCGAGTGCTATCACGGCCTTCGCCTCGTCCGCGGCGGGCAGCACCCCGCCCTTGAGCTTGAAATCGCGGAATCCGTAGCGGGCCCTGGCGGCCTCTGCGAGGCGGACCACTCCACCCGGCGAGAGAGCTTCCTCGTGGCGCAGTCGCATCCAGTCGTCGGCCCCGGCATCTTCGTCTGCCGGCGACCGGTATGCCAGGTCGGTCTTCGTGCGGTCGCCGACGAAGAACAGATAGCCGAGCGCCTGCACGCGCTCGCGCTGCTGACCATCCCCGAGGAGTGCGGCCACCGGCACGTCGAGGTGCTTGCCCAGCAGGTCGAGCATCGCCGACTCCACCGCGGTGACGGCGTGCACGGCGACGCGGAGGTCGAACGTCTGCGCGCCACGGCCGCCGGCGTCCCGGTCGGCGAATGTGCGGCGCATGTCGTTGAGCACTGCATGGTGCTCACCGATGCGGCGGCCGGTGACGATCGAGCGGGCATCGGACAGTGTGCGGCGAATCGGCTCCCCGCCGGGGACCTCGCCGACACCGGTGTTGCCGGCGGAGTCGGTGAGGATCACCAGGTTTCGGGTGAAATAGGGGCCGTGTGCGCCGCTGAGGTTCAGCAGCATGCTGTCGTGGCCGGCGATCGGGACAACCGTCATCTCGGTGATGGCTGGCGTTGTCATGTCATTCTCCTGATACTCGTGACGCAAACCATTTATCGCCGTTGGCGAGTGGCCGTACGACCCGGGAGATCTTGTCTCCCATGGCGCATAGCGCGTCGACTATGTCGCGTTCGCGCCGGGGGTTGAGTCGATCGACGGGTATCGAGGCGCTGACCGCATCCTGCGGCGGCTGGCAATACCGCAGCGCCACGGCGTAACACTGCACTCCCGCGGTGCTCTCCTCGTCGTCGGTCGCGTAACCGCGCACCCGCACGTCGTCGAGCGAGTCATCGAGCCTGCGGCGATCGGTGATCGTTTTCTGGGTCAGCGGTCGCAGCGCGGTGGGGATGTGCTCGTCACGGTCGGCGCCGAAGCGCTCGGCGAGCAGCGCCTTGCCCAGTGCGGTTGCGTATGCGGGCAGCCGCCTGCCGACCCGGTTCGATGTGCGGGTGTACTGCGTGGACTCCCGGGTGGCGAGGTACACCACATCGCCGTTGTCGAGCCGGGCGAGGTGGAACGTCTCGTCGAGTTCATTGCGGAGGTCGTCCAGGAACGGGGTGATCAGCGGCAGGTACGGGTCGCTGTCCAGATAAGTCGTCCCCACGAGCAGGGCCCGTACGCCGATCCCGTAGAGGGTGCCCGACTCATCGGACCGCACCCAGCCCTGGGCGACCAGTGTCCGCAGCAGGGCGTGCGCGCTACTGCGCGGCATATCGAGCGCGGCGCTGATTTCGCGGAGGCGTGCGGGACTGTCGTGCCGGGCCGCGAGATACTCGAGCAGAGCCACGGTCCGGACAGCCGATTTCACACCCGCACGCGAGGAAAAGCGCTCTGTGCGAACGGCGAGATCGGGGGCGGGCTCCTCGGTCATGTTCACTCCTCTCACATCGCCAGCAGTTCGCGGCCGATCAATACCAGTGCGCCCACGGTCGATGCCCCGATGGCCAACCACCGCAACCGTTTCGGATCCAGGAAGCGATTGACCTGGCGCGAGAGCGCATACCCGGCCACCGCCGCCGGCACCATCACCGCGAATCCCCACCAGGTCCGCGCATGGACCGCGCCGGTTGCCGCCAGCGCGATGATCGACATCACCGAACCGATGAGAAAGAAGCCGCTCATGGTCCCGCGCAGCCGGGCGCCACTGTTGCGTTGCCACACCAGCGCCATCGGCGGTCCGCCGATCGCCGTCGCCGTTCCCAGCAGCCCCGAGGTGGCGCCGGCCAGCACCACGTTCCGCCGCCGCGGGGCCGGAATCCAGCCCGTACTCGTCAGCAACACCCCGACGAGCACCACGCCGGCCAGCAGAATCGCGAGCGCACGCTGCGGCAACAGTGCCAACAGCATCGCACCGGCGACGGTGCCGGGCACACGGCCCACCAGTGCCCATCCGGTTCCATGCAGATCGATGTCCTGGCGTTCGCGCACCACGACCATGAGGGTGACGAGAGTGGCCACCAGGATCAGGGTGCCCGGGATGAGACCGGGGTCGACGAGCGCGACCACCGGTGCGGCGAGCATGCCGATGCCGAATCCGATGGATGCCTGCAGACAGGATGCCAACAGGATCGCCAGAGCCACCACGCAATACCCCGGGATGCTCATGCGGACACGGTGGCAAGCGAGGTCCCCTCCAGCAGCAGAGGATGGTGGCACTCCGCGATGTGACCGGCATCCTGTGGGTCGACGGCATCCGGCGGCGCAGTACTCGCGCAGATGTCGGTGGCCTTCCAGCAGCGGGTCCGGAACCGGCACCCGGACGGCGGGTGCAGCGGCGAGGGAACCTCACCCTTGAGCAGAATCCGCGCGGTGCGCTGAGCGCCGTCCAGCCTGGGGGCCGCCGACATCAACGCGGCGGTGTAGGGATGGTTCGGCCGGTCGAAAACCGCTTCTGTCGGCCCGTTTTCGATGATGCGGCCCAGGTACATCACCGCGACACGGTCGGCGACGTGACGAACCACCGACAGATCATGGGAGATGAAGATGTAAGAGATCTGCAGCTGCTGCTGTAGGTCGTTGAGAAGGTTGAGCACCTGCGCCTGTACGGACAGGTCCAGCGCGGAAACGGGCTCGTCGCAGATGATGACGTCGGGGTCGAGAGCCAGCGCGCGGGCGATGCCGATGCGCTGACGCTGGCCGCCGGAGAACTCCTGCGGATACTTGTCGGCCGCCTTCGCGCCGAGCCCGACCAGGTCGAGCAGGCCCCGCACCCGCGTGTCGCGGTCCTTGCGGCTGCTGAACATTCCTTTGTGACTGCGCCACGGCTCGGCGATGATGTCACCCGCTGACATGCGTGCGTTCAGCGAGGCGTAGGGGTCCTGGAACACCATCTGCACACGGCGGCGGAACTTCAGCAAGTCCTTGCCGCGCAGGCTGAACGGGTCGATGCCGTCGAACCGCACGCTGCCCGAATCGGGCGTCTCCAACATCAGCAGTGTCCGTGCCAGCGTGGACTTTCCGCAGCCCGACTCACCGACCAGGCCGAGCGTCTCGCCCCGGGCCAGGTCGAGCGTGATGCCGTCGAGCGCGGACAGCCTCTTCTTGGCGTTGGGCACGCGGAACGACTTGCGCAGATCGCGGACCTCGAGCAGTTTCTCAGACATCTGTTGGTTGTCCTTCTCGCGCGGGGAGATCGACCTCTTCGGGGAAATGGCAGGCGGCCTTGCGACTGGCGCCGACGGCGTCGAGCGTCGGTCGCTTGGTGGCGCAGATCTGCCGGGCCAGGGGGCAGCGCGCCTGGTAGACGCAACCTTCCGGGATCGCGTGCAGGTCGGGCGGCGCGCCGCCGATCGACTGCAACTCGTCGCCGCGCCGCGCGTTGACCGGCACCGAACGCAGCAGCCCCTTCGTGTAGGGATGCTTGGGATTGCCGAAAACCTCGGCTACCGGCCCGGTTTCGACGATGTTTCCGGCATACATCACCGCGACCCGGTCGGCTTCCTCCGCGACCAGGGCCAGGTCGTGGGTGATCAGGACGACGGCCATGTGGTATTCGGAACGCAGGTCGCGCAGCAGCGCCATGATCTGCGCCTGCACGGTCACGTCGAGGGCCGTGGTGGGTTCGTCGGCGATCAGCACGCTGGGGTTGAGTGCGACGGCCATCGCGATCAGCAGCCGCTGGCGCATGCCGCCGGAGAACTGGTGCGGGTAGGAGTTCAACCGCGTCTCGGGTTGCGGGATGCCGACCCGGGCCATCAGCTCGACCGCCTTGTGCTTGGCGTCCTTGGCGCTCATGCCCTGGTGGATCCGGAACGGTTCGGCCAGCTGCGTTCCCACGGTGTAGAGCGGGTTCAGCGCGGTGAGCGCGTCCTGGAAGACGATCGCCAGTTCGGTGCCCGCGATCTTGCGCCGTTTGGCGCGGTCGGCGCTCAGCAGATCGGTGTCGCCGAGCGTGGCCGTTCCACCGACGACGTCGGCGACAGGTTCGAGCAGCCCGACGAGCGCGGTCGCTGTCATCGACTTGCCGCAGCCGGATTCGCCGAGCAGTGCCAGTGTTTCGCCGCGGCGGGCCGCGAACGACACCTCGTTCACGGCGCGGACGGTGCCGGAGATGGTGCGGATCTCGACGCTCATGCCCTCGACTTCGAGCACCGGGTCGGCGTCGACCCGGTCGACGGGCACGTGGCGGTCAACGGCAGCGGTCATGAGAGAGCCTTCGTGGTCTTGGCGAAGCCGGACAGGCGCTTCTGGGGAACGGTGAGGCGCCACCGCTGCCCGGGGTCGGTGGCGATGCGGGCCCAGGCGGCGAGGATGGTGGCCGAAACGGTGGTGATGACGATCGCCAGTCCCGGGAAGAACGACAGCCACCACGCGGTGTGCAGGTAGGTGCGGCCCTGCGACACCATCAGGCCCCAGCTGATGTCCGGCGGCTGGATGCCGATACCCAGAAAGCTCAAGGAGCTCTCCGCCAGCATCACATAGCAGAAGTCCAGCGTCGCAACCGTCAGCAGGGTCGGCAGCACGACCGGCAGCACGTGGCGCCAGATGATCGAGCGCGCGCCGGCCCCGAACGTGCGGGCGGCGTCGACGAACAGCCGGCTCTGCAGTTCGGCGGATTCGGCGCGCGCGGTGCGCAGGTAGACGGGGATCCGGGTGATCGCCAGTACCAGAACGATGTTCGCGGCGCTCGGGGAAAAGACATAGAGGACGACGACCGCCAGCAGCAGCGACGGGAAGCTCATGATGACATCGGCGACGCGCATGGCGATGGTCTCACGCCAGCCGCGGTAGAAGCCGGCCCACATCCCGATCAGGGAGCCGACGATCGCGGAGATCAGCACGGCGGGCACGGCGACCGACAGCGTGGTGCGGCAGGCGACGATGAGCCGGGCCAGCATGCTGCGGCCGAGCGGGTCGGTGCCCAGCACGTTGGCCCAGCCGTGCGCGAGGGTGAACGGAGCCTGGTTCGAGTTGTCCAGGTCGATGTGGGTGGCCAGGTTGCCGACCAGCATGGGCGCGAAGATCGCCGTGAGGGAGACCAGCCCGAGCACCACGGCCGCGACCGCGGCCACCCGGTCGTTGGCCAGCAGCCGGAACCACTTGGAGGTGCCGCGCTTCTTCGAGGCGTCGATGTCGCCCTCGCCGACGATCGCAGTCGTGGGTTTGACGGGAACCAGATCCAGTTGAGTGCTCATGTGCTTGTGCTCCTAGTCCGTTAAACCCGGGCCGGTTCCCGCACGCGGGCGTCGAGCAGTGCGTAGCAGGCGTCGATGAAGATGTTGAGGGCGAAGATGCTCACCGCGGTCAGCAGTACGGCCGCCTGCAGGACGGCGAAGTCACGTTGCAGGATCGCGTCGATCATCAGCTTGCCGATGCCCGGCCAACCGAAAATGGCCTCGACGACCACCGCGCCGTTGATGAGGCCGACGGCCAAGTCGCCGGCGACGGTCAGCGCGGGCGCCGCCGCGTTGCGCAGCGCGTGGTGGGTGACGACACGAAAGTCGCTGGCGCCCTTGCTCCGGGCCAGCCGCACATACGGAGCCGACAGGGCCGAGACCATGGCGCCGCGCACGACCTGTGTGAGGACGCCGAGCGGACGGATCATCAGCGTGGCGATGGGCAGGATCCAGGAGAGCAGGCCGCTGTCGACACCGGAGGTGGGCAGCACACCGAGCAGGACCGCGAACAGCCAGACGCAGGTGATGGCGAACCAGAAATCCGGGATGCTCGCCGCGGTCATGGACAGCAGGCTGGAGAAGCGGTCGGCCAGGGAGTTGGGTCGGTAGGCGGCCCAGCAGCCGATCACGACGGCGCCGACCACGGCCAGAAGCATTGTCGCAAAGGCCAATTGCAGCGTCGCCGGGAAGGCTCTCAGGGCCATCTCGGATGCGGACTCGCCGGTGCGCAGCGAGGTGCCGAAGTCCAGGTGGATGACGCCCTTGAAGTAGTCGACCAACTGGGTCCACAGCGGCTGGTCGAATCCGTTCCTGGCGGCGAAGTCCGCGCGCTGCTCGGCGGTGGCCGACTCGGGCAGGTAGAGGTTGGTGGGATCGCCGGTCATCCGGGCGAGCAGAAACACGCCGAGGAGCACGATGATCAACGGCAGTGTGCTGGTGTACATCCGCCGCCGGAGAAAGGGGAACATGGCTGGGATTCCTTACTTACTGGGCGTCGGTGCGGTCAGTGGCTGCGGGCGTCATCTCAGCCAGCCTCATCTCGTCACCGGTGGCCGAGTTGGGCGTGTAGTCGACGCGGGGCGACTTGCCGAGGATGCCTTTCATGTGTGCGATGTAGGCCATCTGCATGATCTCCTTGGGTTCCTCGGCGAACAACTGCGCGAACGCGTCCTGTCGGGCCTGGCCGGTGAGGACTTCGGCGGCGCGGATCTTGGTATCGAATTCCGGTGTGCCGTAGGCGGCTTGCGGGCCGTCGCTGAGCATGTACTGGTCCATGGTGAACGCGGCGTCGCCGGCCTGGTTGCCGTGCATGATCATCAACAGATACGGGCCGGTGTTGTCGGGGAACGGCCGCAGCTGGTACTCGAGCTGATGGGAGGTGTCCATCATCTCGATCTTGACGTTGAGGCCGATCTCGGAGAATTCGCTCTGCAGCACCTCGATGGTCTCGCTGATGTTCGGGAACTGCGCAGTGCGCCCGATCAGCCGGATCTGTCTGTCAACCGGCACGCCGGCGGCCTTGGCTTCGGCGATGAGCTGCTTGGCCTTGTCGGCGTCGTGTGGCCACAGCGGGAGCTTGTCGTTGTAGCCGACGACACCGGACGGGATCAGCTGAGACGCCGGCTGGCCGAGCCCCCGGAACAAGGCCTTGACGATGCCGGTCCGGTTGACGGCGTAGTTGATGGCCTGCCGCACCCGGATGTCGTTCAGCGGAGCCTCGGTGACCTGCATCCGCAGCGCGGTGGTCTCGTTGTTCTGGAAGGGCACACCGAGTTCGCCCGCCCCGTCCTCGGGTCCGAGACCGGTCGCAATGTCGGTCTCGTCATTGGTGATCATCGCGGCACGGACGCTTCCCTCACTGCGCCACTGGTATTCGGCGTGCGCGAATGCGGGCTTGCGGCCCCAGTAGGTGTCGTTGCGCCTGAGGAGCAGCTTCTGGCCGTACTGCCAGTCCTCGATCGCGTAGGGTCCGGTGCCGATCGGTTCACGGACCTTCTCGGTGGTGCTGGTCCCACGTGGCACGATCTCGACGAACGAGATCCGCAGCGGGAGAATCGGATCGGGCTTCTCGGTGCCGACGATCATGGTGGTGGGGTTCGGCGCGGAAAGCCTCAGCTTCTCGTCGCCGAACACGTAGCCGTCGACATTGCACTGCAGATCGGAGTTGACCGCGCGGTCGACGGAGAATGCGGCGTCCTCGGCGGTGAACGGTGCGCCGTTGGAGAAGGTCACGCCGTTGCGGATGTTTAGGGCCCATTCGGTGGGGGAGGTCTGGCGCCACTCGGTGGCCAGCAGCGGCTTCAGGTCGCCGGAGTCGGGATCACGCTCGATGAGTGGCTCGGTGATGTTGGAGCGCACCACGATGCCGGTGGAGGTCAGCGAGCTCTCGCAGGGCTCCAGCGTCGGCGGTTCCTGCGGCAGCACGATGCGCAACGTGTTGGGGTCGTAGCCGCCGTGACCGGAGTTGGCGACGGTGCAACCGCTGGCTGCCACCGTGACTCCCGCGAGGGCTGCGGCCACGGCGGCGCAGGCTGTGCGTCGCCGCGTCGGGCGTTGGGCGGGGCTCATGGATCCTCCCGGGCTGCTGTCGTGACGTCCACGTATGTGGATGCAAACGTGTGATCGCAGCCACACGGTAAGGACGGCTGTGAAATACCGTCAACCCGGCCAGATGCCCAAATCGGGCATCGAGCGGCGCCCGCGTACGCGTGTTAGGGCACCTTAATAACCAGCAGTGAGCTGGCGGTTTACCGGCAAGCGGAGGGCGGCGATACCGTGCGGATGCTCTGGTTCGGCCAACTATGCCGTTTGGATATAAGTCCATGCTATTTCGGCGTTGGACGGGTATCCGCAGGTCGCCGTACCGTGGGCATCACTATGAGCACCGAACCCCTGACCGCGCAGGGACGCCGCGTACTTCAGGTCGGACCGCTGAAGCCGTCGCTGGTCCAGACGCTGCGGGACGATTATGCGGCCTACGTCCTGCCCGACGACGCCGCAGACCGCGAAGCGTTTCTCTCCTCGCACGGCGCGGAGATCACCGCGGTGGTGACGTCGGGGCGTACCGGTGCGGACGCCGCGTTGATGTCGGCGCTGCCGAACCTCGGCGCCGTCGTGAACTTCGGCGTCGGCTACGACACCACCGACGTCGATGCGGCCGCCGCACGGGGCGTCGGGGTGAGCAACACCCCCGATGTGCTGACCGACTGTGTGGCCGACACCGCCGTCGGGCTCATGATCGACACGCTGCGGCAGTTCTCCGCCGCGGATCGGTATCTGCGCGCGGGTCGCTGGGTGTCCGACGGGAATTACCCACTGACGCGCCAGGTCAGCAACACCCGGGTGGGGATCATCGGTCTGGGGCGGATCGGCAGCGCGATTGCGTTGCGGCTGAGCGCTTTTGGTTGCACGATCTCCTACCACAACCGGAATCGGGTAGCGAACTCGCCGTACCCGTACGCGGCGTCTGCGGTGGAGTTGGCACGCGGTGTGGACGTGTTGATCGTTGCGGCGGCCGGTGGCCGGGGGATCCGCGGCCTGGTCAGCCGCGAGGTCATCGACGAGCTCGGCACCGACGGGTACCTGATCAACATCGCGCGCGGCAGCGTCGTCGACGAGGCCGCGTTGGTCGAGGCGTTGACGAACGGACGGCTGGCCGGAGCGGGGCTGGACGTCTTCGTCGACGAGCCGAACGTCCCCGAAGCGCTTCGTCAGCTGGACAACGTCGTGCTTCTGCCGCACGTGGGCAGCGGAACCGAGGAGACCCGTGCGGCGATGGAACAACTCACGCTGCGCAATCTGGACAGCTTCCTTGGTTCGGGGCGGCTGGTGACTCCGGTGCCGATGCCGGCTGCCGCGTCGACCTGACGGTTGTTCGATTGCCAGCTATCGTCGCGGCATGAAGCGAGACGTGGGCGCAGAGCTTGAGGTCGAGATCAGCGCACCGACCACGTTGGAGTTTCAGATTGCGGTGGCTCCGCATCCCGGTACCGAGGTGTCCGAGTCGCTGACGTTCTGTCTGGACGGAACGCCCGTCCAGGCAGCGGAGATCATCGGTGTGCACGGCAACCGCATCCACAAGATGGACGTCCCCGTCGGCCTTCTCTCGGTCGCGTATACCGCGACGGTCCTCGGTCGGACCGGCCCCGCGCCGGTGACCGAATATGACCTGTCCATGTACCTGCGCCCGAGCCGCTACGCCGAGGCCGACAAGTTCTTCGGCTTCGCCGCAACCGAATTCGGCAAGTACATCGATTCGACGACGCTGCTCGAGAAGGTGTCTTCGTGGGTCGGCACCCGGTTGAACTACGTGCCGGGGTCCAGCGACCCGATCGACGGAGCGGTGGACACCCTGCTGGCCGGTGCCGGGGTGTGCCGGGACTACGCGCATCTGGTGGTGGCCCTGCTCAGGGCCGTCAATGTGCCGGCCCGTGTGGTGTCGGTCTATGCGCCGGGGCTGTACCCGATGGACTTCCATGCCGTCGCGGAGGCCTTCGTCGACGGCCACTGGCGCGTGGTCGACGGCACCCTGCTGGCCCCGCGGCAGAGCCTGGTGCGCATCGCCACCGGACGCGATGCCGCCGACATCGCCTTTCTCGACAACCACAAGGGCGCGATCACGCTGAACAAGATGGTGGTGACGGCTGTCGTCGATGGCGAACTCCCCCGGGATTCAATCGACGACTTGGTCTCGATCGGCTGAGGCGCCGGAGGCGACGCAATGACGGGACCGCTGCCGGAGAAGGACCGTGCCGAGCGTCTCGACGCCGCGATAGACGAGGCGGTACGCAACAACGGGCGTGTGAAGTCCCCGGGTGCCCATCACGCGGTCGTCGTCTACGGGGGCGGCCGCATCCTCATGCACCTGGCGTTTGCCGTCCTCACGATCTTCACGTGCGGGCTGTTCGCGTTCCCACGGATCGCCTGGGCGAACACCGGCCGCGAACGGCGGGTGGAGATTCGGGTGGATGAAGCGGTCAACGTCAGTCGAACGCAATGACGACGCGAATGTGACGGCAGGGCGCAGATTCCAGGCGAATCCCGCCGTAACGTGACATTCGAGCGATTATTTCGCCCGAAACGCCAAAGACAACGTCATTCGAAAAGAAGGACGTTGCCTGTGCGACGCGACTCAGAAGTTATTGCAGGTGTTCGCGACCGAGCTGATCAGCGGCGTGTATTCCGCCACCCCGGGAAAGCTCTTCGCCTGGTTGACCATCACCTGTCGCTGCGCGGGCCCCGCGGCAACCAGCTGCTGCAGCCACGCCTGCGCGGCGGGTGCCTCCTGCAACTTGCCGCCCAAGTACGGGTCCTGGGCGTTCAGCGCCGCCACGACCTGCGGATAGGTGCAGGTCGAATTGATGATTGCGTCCTCAGGTGCTGCGGACGCAATTCCGGCCCCTGCGCTGAGCGCCAATGCCACCCCACCTGTCGCGACAATCAATTTCGTCGTTGACAGCATCTTGTACACCTTCCAATGGTTCAGACCGACCCTTGCCAACGCTAGCATCCTTATCTGGTCTAAGCAGACTTTCTCCTGCTGACCTGCGCTTAAGCGCTCAGCCGACGTCCTCGACAAGATCATCGGTGGTCCATTCCCGTTGAGGCAGCACGTCTCTGAGGAGACGTAACAGCGCGGGATTCGTGCTGTCACTGCGCCAGACGGCGTCAAGCTCGACGGGTCGCTCCCGGAAGGCCCCGATCGACCGGAAAACCACTCCGTCGGGGTGCAGCGTCGCCGCCGACGCGGGCACCAACGCGATTCCGATGCCCGATCGGACCAGCACCAGCATCGTGTGCACCTGTGTGACGTACTGCACATAGTGGGGCGTGGCGCCCGCGATGGTGAACGTGCTGATGAGCAACTCGTTGAAATAGCGGGCCTGGACGGGTGAGTACATGATGACGTCCTGGCCGTCGAGGTCGTTCAACGTCAGCTGCCGGCTGATCCGGGCCATCGGGTGCGCCTCGGGCAGCGCGGCGACCAACTGCTCGTGCAGCAGCGGCCGGGACACCAGGCCGGGTCGCTTCAGCGGCGGGCGTGCCATGCCGAGGTCGAGCTCACCCGACATCAGCCCCTCGATCTGTACGGCCGTGACCATCTCACGAAGGTCGAGTTTGACGTCGGGCAGCATCTCTCGCGTCCGTTCGAGCAGACGGGGCAGCACGGCATGGGCGGATGCGGCGGTGAACCCGACCACGACGGTGCCGAGATCGCCTGCGGGAATGCGCTTTACAGTCTGAGCGGCCCCCTCGGCGAGCTGGAGGATGCGCCGGGCGTCCGGCAGGAACGCCACCCCGGCCGGGGTCAGCGTGACGGTACGGGTGGTGCGATCGATGAGCTGCACACCGAGTTCGTTCTCCAGTTGCTGGATCTGCCGGCTCAGCGGGGGCTGGGTCATGTGAAGGCGCTCGGCGGCCCTGCCGAAGTGCAGTTCCTCTGCGACGGCGACGAAGCAGGACAGCCGGGCCAGTGAGAACACCGATGCACTCCTCGCATCACTGCAGGCGGTATGCCCGGCAGATGGGTATCACTCTAGGCAATGTGCCGAGGCTACGTCTCGGGTCCCACAGCAGTGCCCGCAGCGCTTCGCGACACCGTGGAGGCGAAACTGCTGGGAGCACGGCGGCGGTGTCCCGTCGCGACCGACGGTGGCCCGATGGTGACTCTTCGATGCCCCGTCCGCGCGGTCCTGGTGCGTGTCGCACAACGGGGCGTCGTCGCGGGTGCTGTTCGCGCATGCGCTGGTGCTCGACGCAAACCTCGCACTGGGCCGGCAAACGTTACTTGCCCTCAACAACGTTCTGCCCGAACGCTATCCGGTGGACGAGCCTGGGCTGCCGGAACGGGTCCATGACGGCGCGCCCTCGTATGGCTCGGCGAACAGCGCCAAGTGTGGATGCCGGCTCCCCGACGTGTTGTGGCCGCGATCATTGATTTGCCGGCCTATCCGCGCAGCCAATTGCACTATCTGTCGGACGCATACAGTAGACATCGCAGGTAACCGAGATGGTTTGTTCAATCGCGTATGTCGGGGAACGCGCAAGCGGTAGCTTGACGTCAGATGGGACACCCGGCCCGTGCCCGGAGATCTCCGGGCGCAGCTCCTGTTGAGCCTTTGCGCAGAGGACTTGAAGAGCGCCGCATGGGAGGAAAGGGGACGTTGGGGGACGTCGAAAGTTTGAACCCGGGCCCAGGCCTGACCGAGGAACGATACCGCCGGCTGGTGGAACTCAGTCCCAATGCGATCTGTGTGCACAAGGGCGGGCGCATCGTGTATGTCAATCCCGCCGGAGTACGGTTGATGGCCGCGCAGTCGCCAGATCAGATGATCGGTCATCCCCTCACCGAGTTCGTTGCGCCCGAATCGATTTCACTGATGCAGGAACGCAACGCCGAGTTGCGGGGCGTCGGCGACTACTCGGAGCCCGCCGTCGCGCAGATGATGCGGCTCGACGGCACGCTGTTGGCGGTCGAGGTCGAATCGGTGGTGACGCTGTGGGAGGGCGAGCCGGCCTACCAGGTGATCTCGCGGGACCGGTCCGCTCAGCAGGCGGCCGAGGCGGCGCTGCGGTACCGCGCGGCGCTGGTCAACCACGTCAGCGACGCCATCATCTCGACCACCGCCGGAGGACTGGTCACCAGCTGGAACCCAGCGGCCGAGACGATCTACGGCCGGTTCGCCGACGCGGCAATGGGCCGCCCGATCGCCGATATGGTCGGTGCGCCGGTCGATCCGGTCGCGATAGTCGCCTCCGGCGGCATCGTTTCGGCCACTCATCACTCCGCCGATAACGCGGCTCTCGATATTCGGGTCTCCGCGGCCGCCATGGAGAACGGCTATGTGTTCGTCTGCTGCGACCTCACCCCGCTGAATCGCGCAAAAGAGCATTTCGAGGCCGTGGTGGCGTCGATGGACGAGGGTGTCATCGTCTTGGACAAGGACGGTTTCATCAAGTCGATCAACCCGGCGGCGGTCCGGATCCTCCGTGTCGGACCCGAGCACCTGGGCGGCAACTTCTTCGAAATGACGGAGAAGTACCGGCTGTACGATGCCGAAGGGGTGAACATCCCGCCTGACCGACGGCCGGCCCTGGCAGTCCTACACACCGGCGTGCCCTACTCCAATCTGATTGTCGGCGTGGACCGCGCCAAGGGGAAACGCGGGTGGCTGATGTCGAGCTGCCGATTGATCCACCCCGACAGGCTCGGGCACTCCGACGTGTTGATGTCGTTCATCGATATCACCTCTCAGCGGCAGGCCGCCGACGAACTGGTGTTCATGGCTACCCACGATCCGCTGACGAACCTGCCCAACCGTGCCTCGGTACTCCGCAAGGTCAAGCGGGCGCTCGAAGGGCCGCGGCAGAGTGACCGCTTGCGCGCGGTGTTGTTCATCGACATCGACGAACTCAAGGCGACCAACGACACGTTCGGTCACACCGCCGGCGATGAACTGCTGCGGGCCGCCGCGCGCCGGCTACGTAACATCACCCCCGCCGACGACGTGGTCGGACGAATGGGCGGCGACGAGTTCGTCGTGCTGGTCTTCCGCGATATCACCCATGGTGAGGTCGACGAGATGGCGAACCTGTTACGCCGCGAGTTGTACGCACCCACGATTCCCGACGTGTCGAGGGGCGCCATTCACGCCAGCATCGGTGTCGTCGAAGTCAACCACGACGATCAACGAACTTCCTACGAGATCCTGCGAGACGCGGACCGCGCCATGTATCGGGCGAAGCGTGCGCGACGCAATCGCGAGCGTCCTACCAGCGCGGACTGACAGCCCGGTAGCTCGGGTCGGATGCTCTGCATGTAACCGGTGTCGTCACGGTCGCGGATACCGCACTCGAGGTACTGCTCGTGCAGGGCGGCCAGCGACTCCTCGTCGATCTCGACACCGAGACCGGGCGTCGTGGGCACCGGGACGGAGCCGTCGACGAACGCGAGCGCGCCGGGCTTGACGATCTCCTCGGTCTTCCACGGCCAATGGGTGTCGCAGGCGTAGGTGAGATTCGGTGTGGTGCCGGCGAGGTGCACCATCGCCGCCAGGCTGATGCCCATGTGGGAGTTCGAGTGCATCGACAGCCCGAGGCCGAAGGTGTCGCAGATGCCCGCGAGAAGACGTGAACGGTGCAGGCCGCCCCAGTAGTGATGGTCGGAAAGCACTACGCGGACAGAATCTTTGGCGACTGCGGGAGCGAGTTGGTCGAACGCGACGACACACATGTTGGTCGCCAACGGCATCGGTGCCTGCTGGGCGACTTCGGCCATCCCGTCCAGACCGGGCGTGGGATCCTCTAGGTATTCAAGGACGCCGGCCAAACCCGAGGCCACCTTGACTGATGTCTGCGGTGTCCACGCGGCGTTGGGATCCAGGCGCAGCGGGTGGTAGGGGAAGGTTGCCCGCAGGGCCTCGATGGCCGCCATCTCCTCTTCGGGAGGAAATACCCCTCCCTTGAGTTTGATTGCAGTGAAGCCATATTCGTCGATGATGCGGCGGGCCTGGGCGACGATGGCGTCAGGGTCGAGTGCCGCACCGTACGCGTCGGGTTCACCGCCGGGGTGAGCCGCCCACTTGTAGAAGAGGTAAGCGCTGAACGGTACGGCGTCGCGCACGAGCCCACCGAGCAGGTCCGACACCGGCCGACCGGTCGCGTGCCCCGCGACATCGAGGCAGGCGACCTCGAACGGTGAGAACACCTGGTCGACGGCGCTCGCCGTGGTGATCATCCCGGCGGTGCCCACCGCGGCCGTGTCGTTGCCCCGGAGTCGCTCGGCGATGGCTGCGCGGATCGCATTGAGCGCGAAGACATCCAACCCGGTGATCGCCTTGGCGGCCGCCGAAAGCCTGGCCAGGTGGGCCTGGTCGGCATACGTCTCGCCGAGGCCGACCAGACCGGCGTCGGTGTCGAGCTGGATGATCGCGCGCAGCACATACGGCTCGTGGACACCGACGGTGTTGAGCAGTGGCGGATCGACGAACGCGATAGGGGTGATGCGGGCGCCGGTGATGTGAATCGGACTCGGCGCCATCGCTATCCGGCCTTGGTGAGCGCGTCGGCCAGAACAGCGCGGCCGGCGGTGATCATGGCCGCAAGCTCGGTGAGGTCAGCCGCTGTGGGCATCACCAGCGGTGCCCGGACCGGCCCGGCAGGAGTGCCCTCCATGGTGACCCCGGCCTTGACCAGTGAGACGGCGTAGCCCGGCACGGTGTCGCGCAGCCTGACCAGCGGGTGGAAGAACGCCCGCAGCAGGGCGTCGGCCAGGCCGTTGTTGCCGGTCTCGAGCGCATCGTAGAACGCGAGGGCGAGGTCGGGGGCGAAGGCGAAGGTGGCCGACGAGTACAGCGGCACACCGATGGCGCGGTAGGCCTGCTGAGTGGTCTCGGCGGTCGGCATCCCGTTGAAGAACAGGAAATGCTTGCCGGTGTCCTTCAATGAGTCCTTGACCGCGCGGACGATGCGCGCCACCTTGTCGAGATCCCCGGTGCCGTCCTTGAACCCGATCACGCTGGGGATCTTGGCCACCTCGACCGCGGACTGCTCGGTGTAACGGGCGTTGTTGCGGTTGTAGACGATCACGGACAGGTCGGTGACGGCGGCGACCTCGCGGGTGTAGGCGATCAGCCCGGCCTGGGGAATCTCGACGAGGTACGGGGGCAGCAGCAACAGGCCGTCGGCGCCGGCGTCCTTGGCTGCCGCGGCGAAGACCTTGGCCTGGGCGATCGAGCCACCGGCACCTGCGTAGACCGGCACGCGCCCTGCGACTGTTTCGACCGCGGTGCGGACCACGGCGCCGAACTCGCCGGCTTCGAGGGCGTGGAATTCGCCTGTGCCGCAGGCGATGAAGACGCCACCGGGCCCGGCGTCGACGCCGTTGGCGATATGGCGGGCCAGGGCGTCGTGGTCGACGTCACCCGATTCGGTGAACGGCGTGACGGGGAAGAACAAAACGCCGTCAAACGTGGGGTGCATCTCTGGGGGCTCCTTGGTGAGTGGTTTTGGTCAGTCTTGGACGAGCCGGCCGTCGACGCGCCGCCACAGGTGGTCGGGGTTGTCATCGGCAAGCACGCTGGGCAGCAAGGATTTCGGGACGTCCTGATAGCAGACGGGGCGCAGGAATCGTTCGATCGCACGTGAGCCGACCGAGGTGCTGCGTGAGTCCGAGGTCGCGGGGTAGGGGCCGCCGTGCACCATGGCATGGCCGACCTCGACACCGGTGGGCCAGCCGTCGAACAGTATCCGGCCGGCCTTGAGCTCGAGCAGCGGTAGCAGCTGCCCGGCGTCGCCGTAGTCGGACTCGTCGGCATGCACGGTGGCGGTCAGCTGGCCTTCGATGTTCTCGGCGACGGTCCGCATCTCGGCCGCGTCTGCGCAGCGCACGATCAGGCTGGCCGATCCGAACACCTCGGCCTGCAGCGTCTCCGAGTTCAGCAGGCTGGTGGCGTCGGTGGCGAACAATGCCGCCCGACAGGACGTCTGGTTGTCGCTCGCTTCGCCGCGGACGATCAGGTCCGCCTCCCCGCTGAGCGTGGACACGCCGTCGGCGTAGTTGGCGGCGATCCCCGGGGTGAGCATCGGCGTCGCCGGAGACTGCGCAAGCGTGTCGCGGGCCGCGGTGAGGAAGGCGTCGAGGCCGGGGCCGTCGACCGCGATGACCAGGCCGGGATTGGTGCAGAACTGCCCGGAACCCATGGTCAGCGATGCCACGAAGGCACGGCCCAGGTCGGCTCCGCGGCTGGCCAGGGCGCCGCCGAGCAGGAACACCGGGTTGATGGAGCTCATCTCCGCGTAGACGGGGATGGGTTCGGGGCGACCGGCCGCCGCGGCGACCAGCGCCGTACCGGCGAAGCGTGAGCCGGTGAAGCCCACCGCCTTGATCCGTGGATCCGTCACAAGGGCGGTGCCGAGCCCCGGGCCGGATCCGAACAACAGCGAGAAGGTGCCCGCCGGCAGTCCGGCGTCCGCGACGGCATCGGTGATGGCCCGTCCGACCAGTTCGGATGTGCCGGGGTGCGCATCGTGACCCTTGACGACGACGGGACATCCCGCCGCCAGTGCGGACGCGGTGTCGCCGCCGGCGACGGAGAAGGCGAGTGGAAAGTTGCTGGCGCCGAAGACGGCGACCGGGCCCAACGGAATGGACCGCTGACGGATATCGGGGCGCGGCAATGGGGTTCGGTCCGGCACGGCGGGGTCGATGCGGGCTCCGTTCCAGCTGCCCTCGCGCAGTACGCCGGCGAACAGCCGCAGCTGGCCGGTGGTCCGACCGACCTCGCCGGTGATGCGGGCCTGCGGCAGGCCGGATTCTGCGACCGCGCGCGCGATCAGGTCTTCGCTGATGGCTTCGATGTTGGCGGCGATCGCCTCGAGGAACTGGGCACGCTGTTCGCCGGACGTGGCGCGATAGGCGGCGAAGGCCGTGGCTGCGGCGGCGCACGCGGCGTCGACGTTGGACTCGTCGCCGTAGTTGTACGCGGGTTCGAGGTCCTGTCCGGTGCTCGGGTTGAAGGCGTGGATCGGCTGGTCGGATCCCCGGACGGGGGCCCCGGCGATCAGCATCTGACCTGTCAGATGGGTATCGGGCATCGTTGCTGTCATGGTTCCCTGTGCGACTCGATGATCAGTGGTCTCACAGCCACGGTAGAAGCCGTATCAATGCTTGTCCAAGTCCGATTCGCCGACGAATAATGCTGGAAATGGATAAATAGGCGGCACACTACGTGCGGCTTCGTCCCGACCGGTCAGGGGTGCTCGAAGTGTTGATAGTCGATCGGCGTCCGCCAGTATCCGCCCCAATGCCAACCCCGATCGGTGAACGCCCGCACGGCGGGGTCGCCCGCGTGTAGCAGTCCTGGATCCGTCCTGGCGCGGTCGAGGTAGGGCGTGGCGTTCCTGGGCTGGAACGCGCCTCGGCGGTCGACCAACGGATTGAGAAGTGGATTGACGTCGACGGCCCGACCGTAGGCGTGCTGAGCCCATCGGTCGGTGCCGGGAATGCGCCGGCAATTGAATGCCGAGGTGTTGTTGTCCTCCATCGACAATTCGTCGTCGGCGGCCGGGTACTCGTCGACGGTGCGCATCGCGGCGATGGGGAAGCGTAGCCGGCGCAGTTGGGCGAAGATCGTGACGACGTCGGCGACCACATCCTGATGCACGATCAGCTCACCGCGGTGCGTCCGGCCGTCGAAACCGTCGTAGTCGATGTCGACGCGCCGCAGCGCTTCCGGGGGCACCGGGCAACCCGGCCGCCAGCTCGCCCCGAGTTCGGCCGCAGTGACGCGATGAGCGGACGCAGGCGGAGACGTCGGGGCGGGCATCCGGGTCTGCACTGGTGATTGCGTTGACGATTGCCTGGGTGATGGTGTCGACAATTGCGTTGACGATGGTGCGGGCGTTAATGATGGAGTGCACCCAATTAGCAGGCAACCGATTGCGGTCATTGCCGTCAGAGTGCGGATCGGGAGGTTCGCGCGTGCTGTCATTCCAAAACGCCGCCACTGCGGGGCCTGTCGTGATTCGGCTCAATGTAATCAGAAGACGGCCCAGCAAGCCATAGGTGTCAGCGCCGAAAGGCTTTACTCTGGTGCAAAGCAAGGCAACTCACCATGGTCGGCTAGCGAGCGAGGTATTCGGCAGTCATGGCACCGTTGAGAACGGGCGACGGATTCCCGAACGTCGTCGTCACCGCGATCACATCGACCACGCCTCTGGCGTCGGACGCGGAAGACACCTGGCAGTTGTTACTGGAAGGCCACAGCGGAATTCGCTTATTGGATAAGCCTTTCGTTCGCGAATTCGCCTCGCCGGTGCACATCGGCGGCCAGCTCGTGGAGAACCTCGACGAGCACCTGGGCCGGGTCGAGATGCGCCGGCTGTCGTTCATGAGCAAGATGGCCACGGTGCTGGGGCGCCGGCTGTGGGAGGGCGCCGGATCGCCGGACGTCGACACCACACGCCTGCTGGTGTCGATGGGGCTTGCGCTGGGGACCACCGAGGAGATCGCCACCCAGTACGACGCCTGGCAGGAGCGCGGTCTGCGCGCGATGTCGCCGCTCGCCGTGCAGATGTACATGCCCAACGCCGCCGCGGCCGCCATCGGGCTGGCCCGGCACGCCAAGGCGGGGATCATCTCACCGCTGGCGGCCGATGCCTCGGGCGCCGCCGCCATCGCACACGCCTGGCGGCATATCGTGCTCGGCGAGGCCGACATCGCGATCTGCGGCGGCGTCGAGACCTGGATCGAGGCGGTGCCGATTGCCGCGTTCTCGGGGCTCGGCATCATGTCGACCAACAACGACGACCCTGCCGGCGCCTGCCGGCCCTTCGCCAAAGATCGCGACGGCATGGTGTTGGGCGAGGGCGGCGCGCTGATGCTGATCGAGACCGAGGAGCATGCCAAGGCGCGCGGTGCCCCGATCGTGGCGCGGCTCATGGGAGTGGCCTTGAACTCGGACAGCTACGACGTGGTCAAGCCGGAGCCCAGCGGTGAACAAGCCGGTGATGCCATCGCCCGCGCGGTCGAGCTGGCCGGCCTGCAACCGACCGACATCGACCACGTGAACGCCCATGCCACCGGCACCACCTTCGGAGACCTGGCGGAGGCGCACGCGATCCGCCACGCGTTGGGTGACCACACGCCGGCGGTGTACGCGCCCAAAGCGGCGCTGGGCCATTCGCTGGGCGCGGCGGGCGCGGTGGAGGCGGTGCTGACCGTGCAGGCGCTGCGCGACGGCATCGTGCCGCCGACGCTGAACCTGAAGGACCAGGATCCCGAGATCGATCTCGACGTGGTGGCCGGCGGTCCCCGCCGCGGCGATTACCGATATGCGGTCAGCAATTCCTTCGGCCTGGGCGGGCACAATGTCGCGCTCGTGTTCGGCGCGGTCTGACGCCGCTATTTCTTCGCGAGCGTGAACTGTCCCAGCTCGCTGACGCGACGCTTGAAGAAATCGGAGCACCCGGTCAGGTATTTCATATAGCGCTGGTAGACCTCTTCAGAGGTGGTGGCGACCGCCTCGTCGTGATGGGCCTCCAGCGCTGTTGCCCACGTGTCGAGCGTCCGCACGTAGTGCTCGTCGAGCAGCTGCTTCTGCTCCAGCGAGAAGCCGGCTTCGGCCGACAGCCGCACGATGTCTTCCTCACCGGGCACCGACCCGCCCGGGAAGATCTCCTTGGCGATGAACCGCATGAACCGCAGGTCGGTCATCGTGATCGGGATGCCCATCTCCGGCCACTTCTTCAGCGGGTGCCCGAGGATGGCCTGCAACACCATGCGTCCGCCGCTGGGCAGCATGCTGCCGCACGCCTTGAAGAATGGCGCGTACCGCTCCTGTGGAAACGCCTCGATCGCCTCGAGGCTGATGATGCGGTCGACGGGCTCGCCGAACTGCTCCCAGCCGCGCAACAACACCCGGCGGGACCGGTCGGTGTCCAGACCGTCGAGAAGTTCCTGAGCGAACTTGGACTGGTTCCTGCTCAGCGTCAGCCCGACGACGTTGACATCGTGCTTTTCCACCGCACGCTTCATCACCGAGCCCCAGCCGCAGCCGATGTCGAGCAGGGTCATGCCGGGCTTCAGGTCCAGCTTTCCGAGCGCGAGGTCGATCTTCGCCATCTGCGCCTCTTCGAGCGTCATGTCGTCCCGCTCGTAGTAAGCACAGCTGTATGTCCGGGACGGGTCCTGAAAAAGGCCGAAGAAATCGTCGGAAAGGTCGTAGTGTGCCTGCACTTCTTCGAAATGCGGCTCCATGTCCGGAGACGAATCTTTCCTATGCATCGTGCCCTCAGTCATCCCCGAAAGACCTTTTCGATCGTCGCTTGCCTATCGTTTAGTCTGCCGAACGTAAATTACTACACCTACGCGGAAGGTGCCTTCTCGCAAGTGAACTGGCAAACATCGGTGTACCCGTCGCGGAACAGGTCGGCGCACCCGGTCAGGTATTTGCGGAACCGCTCGTAGACCTCCTCCGACGTGATGGCGATGGCTTCATCCTTCTTTGCCTTGAGATTGGCGGCCCAGGTGTCCAGCGTCTTCACGTAGTGCGGCTGCAAATGTTGTTCACGGGTGACGGTGTAGCCGGCCTTGACGGCCTGTTCGGTGACCTGTGCCGCCAGCGGCAGACGGCCGCCGGGGTAGATCTCGTCCATGATGAACTTGATGAAACGCACGTTCGACATGGTCAGCGGCAGTTTCTTGGCTTTGATTTCTTCATCGCTCGGAATGATGATGGTGTGAAGCATCATCACGCCGTCGTCAGGCATCAGGTTGAATGTCCGCTTGAAGTAGTCGGGGTACTTGCCGAAGCCGAAATGCTCGAAGGCGCCGATCGACACCACCCGGTCCACGGGCTCGTCGAACTCCTCCCACGGTTGTAGCCGTACTTCCATGTGGCGCTTGCTTTTCGAGTTCGCGAACCAGTGATTCTCGATATGTTCCTTCTGGTTCTCCGACAGCGTCAGGCCGATGACGTTGACGTCGTACTTGTCGACGGCACGCATGATCGTGGAGCCCCAGCCGCAGCCGATGTCGAGCAGGGTCATCCCGGGTTGCAGGCCGAGCTTGCCGAGCGACAGGTCGATCTTGGCCAGCTGGGCTTGTTCGAGCGTCATGTCGTCACGCTCGAAGTACGCGCAGCTGTAGGTCTGGGTCGGGTCCTGCCACAGCTTGAAGAAGTCGTTCGAGATGTCGTAGTGGAACTGAACTTCCTTCTTGTCCGACCCGGCGATCTTCGACGCGGAATCGGACAACCACTTGGACTGCGCCTTCGTCCGCGCTTCGCTTGATGTTTCTGCCACTGTCCGTCCCTGTTCGACACTCAAGATTGGTGGGGGGTTCGGCGTGTCGGCTGCTTCAACACTGACCCGAGAATACGTCAGACGGTACAAGGTCGGGACGATCCGTGACGCGCCGGTCCCCGCTGGAGCGCGAATTTGTTTGCCGCCCAGCCGATGCGGGGTGTCGGATTCTGGTGGACCACCCGTGTCGCAATCTCGAATTCGCCGACTCCGCGCCGTTCCCATCGGTGGCCTGCGCTTGTAGCCTGTTAGGCATGAGTCAAATAACGACGGCAACGTTGCCGCCGGGACCGCGGCTCCCCGGCTGGCTGCAATCTGCGCTGATGATGAAGCGGTGGCCACAGTTCGTATCGGCGTGCGCGCGGCGCTACGGCAACGTCTTCACGCTGCATGTCCCGCCGGCGGGCCCGATGGTGTACGTGTCCGATCCGGACGAGATCAAGAAGGTGTTCGCCGGCGATCCGAGCGTCTTTCATGCCGGCGAAGCAAACTCGATGTTGCGTGGGTTGCTCGGCGAGTCGTCGGTCCTGGTGATCGACGATGACGTGCACCGCGACCGCCGCAGGCTGATGCTGCCGCCGTTTCACCGCGAGGCGGTGGCCCGGCAGGTTGACGCCATGGTCGAGGTTGCCGCAGCGAATGTCGCGGAGTGGCGAGTCGGGAGTGAGTTCGCGGTGGCGCCCAAGATGTCCGAGATCACGCTCGAGGTGATCCTGCGGACGGTGATCGGCGCCAGCGACCCGGCGCGCCTGGCCGCGCTGCGCGCCGTGATCCCACCGATGCTCAACGTGACGACGTGGCCCTCGCTGGCGCTGATCAATCCGGACCTGCAGCGCAGGCGGCCGTGGCGGGCAGTCCGTCGACGCATCGACACGGCCGACCGGTTGCTCTACGACGAGATCGCCGAACGGCGGGCGGACCCGCATCTCGAGGACCGCACCGACACGCTGGCCATGCTGGTGCGCGCCACCGACGAGGACGGGCGCACGCTGAGCGACGGTGATCTTCGCGATCAACTCGTGACGCTGCTGGTCGCCGGGCACGACACCACGGCGACGGCACTGTCCTGGGCGCTGGAGCGGTTGACGCGCCACCCCGGCGCGCTGGCCAAGGCGGTGCAGGCGGCCGACAGCAGTGCCGCGGGTGATCCCGCCGGTGACGAATACCTCGACGCGGTGGCCAAGGAGGTGCTGCGGATCCGGCCGGTGGTGTTCGACGTCGGCCGGGTGCTGAAGGAACCCATCGAGTTGGCCGGCCACCGGCTGCCCGCCGGGGTGATGGTCGTGCCCGGAATCGGTCTCGTGCACGGCAATTCGGAGGTGTACCCGAATGCGGACCGGTTCGATCCGGACCGGATGCTAGGGGCGACGCTGAGCCCGACCACCTGGTTTCCGTTCGGCGGCGGGAACCGGCGCTGCCTCGGTGCCACGTTCGCGATGGTCGAGATGCGGGTGGTGCTGCGCGAGGTCCTGCGTCGCGTCGAGTTGGCGACGACGACGACCTCCGGTGAGCGGCAGAAGGTCAAGCACGTGATCCTGATCCCGCACCGAGGAGCGCGCATTCGCGTCAGGGCCCACCGGCCGGTCGCGTCAGTCTTGAACGGCCTTGGCGAGCGCGACGTATCTCGTCAGCGCTGAGACGTCATCCAGCACGCGGAGCGCCTCGCCGACCACTCGGACGATGACCCAGGCGCGGGTCCGGTCCTCGTCGAAGCCTGAGGCGTCGACCAGCGTGTAGAAGCGGCGTTGCACCCCGCCGCGGATGTTGCCGGAGAGTTCGTCCCACCGGCGCAGAAGCATCGGGGCGATCTCGAAGGCCGGGTCGCCGTTGATCGGCGTGGGGGCGATCGCCAGCCAGGGTTCGCGTTCGGCGGCGAGTACGTTGCCGTCGTGCAGGTTGCCGTGCAGAACGGTGTTGGGTGGCTCTGCGGCGAGCCCACGGGACAACGCGAGCGCCTGCTCGACCAGCCGGTGGGGGATCGGCGCGCTGCGGGGAAGCGTCTCGAAGTCGCCCGACCACCGCTCGAGATGCGAAGCGAGCGTCGCCAACTGGGGCATCGCGGGCACGTGGAGACGTCGGTACAGCCCCGCGACCACTTCACATGCGTCGACGTCAGGCAGCGTGGTGAGGCTGTCGGTCTGCAGACGTTCCAGGAGCAGGGCACGGTGGTGGGGATCGGCACGGAGCAGCCGGACGGCGCCGTTCCCGCCCCACCGCCGCAGCACGAGGTGCTCGTGTTCGGACCCGGCGCCGGGGCGGCCGATCTTCAGGACCGCCTGCGCGGCGTCGGCGGTGCGGACCGGCAACGCGAGCGAATGCGGGCCGTCGCGGGGTTCCCCGTCGGGGCGAAGGTCCCATCGGTCGAGTTGGCGCTGCACGACGCCCGCGAGGTCGTCAGCCGCCATGCAGGGATCGTTTCACTCACGACCTGCCCCGTGGAAATCGGCTCGGACGAGTAAGCCGAGGTGATCGCCGGCGATTCCACCAAGCGGCGTACGCGCCGGAGACCGCCACGGTATGCACATAGGCATGGGCGCGGGGGTTTACCTGGGGCGGATCGGCGGACTGGCTGCGGCACTCGGAATCGGCGCCGCAGTTTTCATCGGTCAGGGTGTGGCCTCGGCGGAGCCCGCGACCGGCTCCGGGGCTGCGTCGTCATCGTCGACGAACTCGTCGCCATCGGACCACAAGGAGACGGAGGCGACGGCCGGGGGTTCCGGCGAGACGGAGACCCACACCGCCGACCCGGCACCGCGAAGGAAGAAGAAGCCGAAGGATTCGCCGGTGTCGAGCAGCTCCACCCACGAGACCGGGTCGAAGGTGGCGGTGACCGCCCGGCCGGAACGCGTGACCGAGCCGAAGAAGAAGGTCGACGAAGCCAAAAACGGCGAAGCCAAAAACGGCGAAGCCAAAAACGACGAAGCCCCGGTCGCAACGGCGGCCAGTGCGCCCGGCGATCCTCCCGCGAAGACCAGCGTGGCGGTTTCGATAGGGAACCCATCGACGCCGAAGGCGGACCCGGCCGTCGGCGATACCCCGCCGAAGCCGGCGGACTCACCGGCGGCATTGGTGTTGATGGCGGCCGCACGGCGGGAGTCGTTCGGCAAGGCGGCCGTCGCCGATCCGGTGGTCACCCCGGCGACGAACAGCCTCGCCATCGACCCCGGAAACTCCCGCGTCGACACCGATGTCGACACGCCGGCCGGCCCCCAACCGGGCGTCATCGCAATCCCGCAGATCCCACCGCTGGCGTTCCTGCAGCAGATACCGGTCATCGGGCCGATGTTCGTGACCCCCATCGTCGCGTTCATTCACCAAATACCGTTGATCAGCGACATTCTGCATCCGCTGATCGGCTTCCCGATTCCGTTCGGCCTGCCGCCGGGCACACCGGTGCCGAGGGACGTCAAGGTGGTGTCCTTCGACGGCACCCAGATCTACGTCCACATCATGCCGGCGTACGGACTCCCGGCGAACAAGCAGGCGCCGACGATCCTTTACGGCGCGGGCTTGGGCCAGCCCGGGCCGACCAATCTCGACGGCGCACAAGATGCGTTTCTGGGCAACGACATCATCGGTATCGCACCGCTGCGCCACGCCGGCTACAACGTCGTCACCTGGGATCCACGCGGCGAGTGGAATTCCGGCGGCCAGTTGGAAATCGACTCGCCGGATTTCGAGGGCCGCGACGTCTCGGCGATCATCAGCTGGCTGGCGACGCAGCCCGAGGTGAAGCTGGACACGGAGGGTGATCCGAGGATCGGCATGGTCGGCGGGTCGTATGGCGGCGGCATCCAACTGGTGACCGCGGCGAACGACCCACGCGTCGACGCGATCGTGCCGACGATCGCCTGGCACAGCTTGAACACCTCGCTGTACAAGGCCGGGGCGTTCAAGACCGGCTGGGGGACCTTGCTCACGACGGCGCTGGTGCTCACGGGCGCGCGCCCGAATCCCGCGCTTTATCCCGCCGCGATCTGGGGCGTCCTGACGGGTATGGTGTCGCCGGCCGACCAACAATTGCTCGACGACCGCGGCCCGGACGAGCTGGTGGCCGAGATCAAGGCCCCGACGCTGCTGATCCAGGGCACGGTGGACACACTGTTCACGCTGGCCGAGGCCGATCTGAACGCGAAAGAGCTTATCTCCCAAGGTGTTTCGACGAAGGTGGTGTGGTTCTGTGGCGGCCACGGGTCATGCGTGTCCAGCTTCGACAACGGCGAGGTGGTCAAGCGGGCCACCCTCGACTGGCTCAACCGGTACGTCAAGGGCGACCCGACCGTCAACACCGGGCCGCAGTTCGAATGGGTGGACCAGCGCGGGCAGAACTTCTCGACGAAGACCTATCCGGTGCCGCAGGGCACGCCACTCACCACGAGCGGCGGCGCAGGCGTGCTGCCCCTGCTGCCGCTCATCGGCGGCTCGGGGCCGGAGCCGTTCATTCTGGCTACCGGACCGATCGGCACGCTGCTCGGCCTGCCGTCGGCCTCGAAGGCGTTCAATGCGCTCAACCTGACCACCGCGAAGGCGACCACGACGCAGTACATCGTTGGCGCGCCGCAGCTTTCGCTGACCTACTCGGGAACTGGCACCGCCCGCCACGTGTACGCACAACTCGTCGACGACACCACGGGGTTGGTGCTGGGCAACCTCGTCACGCCGGTGCCGGTGACGCTGGACGGGCAGCAGCACACCGTCGACCTTCCGATGGAGATGGTGGCGCACACCTTGGCGCCGGGCGAGACGGTGACACTCCAGCTGGTCTCCTCGGCGGTGCCGTACGAGAACATCTTGTCGCTGGGCATACTGAACGTGTCGAGCATCAACCTGTCGCTGCCGACCGCGAATGCCGCGCTGATATCGACTCCCACCTCGACGCAGGTGACGGTGGCGGCGGCGTAGGGAAGCCGGCCCACGCGCAGGTGATCCTGGCAAACGTGGTGTACCTTCAATCGACACGAAGACGCGGGGTCGGGCCGCGTCCAAGGAGTGGGCGGTGGATGCGACACCATTCGGGCAGTATCAGCTGCAGGAGCTGATCGGCCGGGGCGGTATGGGCGAGGTCTATCGGGCCTACGACACCAAAACCGACCGGATCGTCGCGCTCAAGGTGTTGCCGGCCACTCTCGCTGACGACACCGTGTTCCAGCAGCGGTTCCGCCGCGAATCGCAGGCCGCGGCCGGTCTCAACGAGCCCCACGTGGTGCCGATCCACCGCTACGGCGAGATCGACGGCCGGCTCTATCTCGACATGCGGCTGATCGAGGGCCGCAATCTCGGGACGATCCTCAACGACGACGAAACGCCGCTGGACCCGGCGTTAGCGGTGACGATCGTGGAGCAGGTGGCCGCGGCGTTGGATGCCGCGCACGATGCGGGCCTGATCCACCGCGACATCAAGCCGTCGAACATTCTGATCACCACGCGGCAGTTCGTGTATCTGATCGACTTCGGGCTGGCCCGCACGGCCGGGGACCAGGGGCTGACCACGGCGGGCAGCACGCTGGGCACCATGGCCTACATGGCGCCTGAGCGGTTCGAGGGCGGCCATGTCGACGCACGCGCCGACATCTACGCGCTGACGTGCGTGCTCTATGAATGCCTGACCGGCGTGCGGCCGTATCCCGCGGACAGCCTCGAGCAGCAGATCGCCGGGCATATGACGCAGAAGCCGCCGCGTCCGTCCGCGACCAACCCAAAGCTGGCTGCCTTCGACGCGGTGATCGCCAAGGGCATGGCCAAGAAGCCGGCGCAGCGGTACCAGTCGGCGGGAGACCTGGCCGTCGCGGCCCGTCATGCGCTGAATACACCCGTGCGCGTCACGGGCTCCGGGCGTCATTCGGCGGGCAAGGCGCGGACGATGCCGAGCCGTGGCGTCTCCCGGCAGGTGCTCGCGGTCGCGGCCGCGTTGGTGGTGCTGGGCGCGGCGGCCACGGTAGGTGCGTGGCAATTGTGGGGCAGCCCCCATCGGGGCGACCCGCGGCCGGCGAGCCTGGCCGAGTCGTCGTCGCCGACAGGACCGGTGGAGACGCCGACGGGCGCGGTCCCCGAGATCGCGGCGATGGTGCCCGACGACATCCGCAAGACGGGCCGATTGGTGATCGGTGTCAACGTGCCGTATGCGCCGAACGAATTCAAGAACTCCTCGGGTGAGATCGTCGGGTTCGATGTGGATCTGATGAACGCGGTCGCGAAGACGCTGGGACTGAAGCCGGATTACCGAGAGACCGCGTTCGAGAGCGTGATGCCGTCGGTGTCGGGTGGGAGCTTCAACATAGGGATGTCCTCGTTCACCGACACCAAGGCGCGTGAGGCGGACGTGGACTTCGTGACGTACTTCCAGGCGGGCACGCTGTGGGCGCAACGAACCGGGGCCCCGGTGGATCCCGAGGCGGCGTGCGGCCTCCGGGTCGGCGTGAAGTACGCAACCGTGCAAGAGACCGTAGAGGTTCCGGCCAAGAGCGATCAGTGTGTGGCGGCGGGGGTGTCGCCGATCGACAAAGTCGTCTTCACCCGTCAGGACGATCTGACCGCAGCGCTGATCGCCGGGGACGTCCAGGCGATGGCGGCGGACTCACCCGTCACCGGCTTCGCGGTCAAGCTCTCCGGCGGCACACTGGAAACGGCGGGCGAGATATTCGACACCGCGCCGTACGGGTGGCCGGTGGCGAAGGGCTCTGGACTGGCGCAACCGCTGCAGCGTGCGCTGGAACACGTGATGCAGACCGGCGAGTACAAGACCATCGCCACCATGTGGGGCGTCGACAAGGGCATGATCGACCGGTCGGTCATCAACGGCGCGACACGCTGACCGCGTCGGGCCTCAGGACTCGGCGCCCCGGCGCAACAGCGGAGTGAGGCGGTAATCGACAAGGTCGCGCATCACCAGCGCGGTACTGGTCCGCTGGATGTCGGGGATGGCCAGTATCTGCCCCGCGATCCGGTACAGGTCGTCGGCGTCGGTGGCCACGACCTGGACGAGCAGGTCGTTCGGACCCGAGATGCCCTGCACCTGAAGCACTTCCGGGACCGCTCGCAACGCATCGGTCACCTCACTCAACCGGCGCTGCGTCACCTGGGCGGTGATGAACGCCGTCAGGGGATAGCCCAGCGCCGCGGGTGTGATCCTGCGCTCGAACGCACCGAGTACCCCGTCGGCCTCCAAGCGGGACAGCCGGGCCTGCGCCGTGTTGCGGGCGATGCCGAGTTGCTGGGCGAGGGCGACGGTGGTGGCCCGCGGGTGCTCGCACAGCTCGAGGAGCAGCTTCGCGTCCACGGAGTCGAGGCTGGGCATAGTGCTCCGTTTCGAGTCGATGGTGGGACCGCAGATTGCGCGATCTGCTCAATATAATTGCGGTTACTTGCGCAACAGTCCATTGCGGGGCTTCTATGGAAGTCAATTCGCGAAACATGGAGGTTGCCAACTGTGAGTACCCCGACGCTCTCCGCCCATGGTGCGGTGGAGGACTACGAGGTCCTGCGCGACATCGAGAACCGGATCCTGTGGCTGTCAACGGCGATCATCGACCATGCGAACCGGGTCCGCCCGAATACGTCAGGTGTGAAAGTCGGTGGCCACCAAGCGTCATCGGCGTCGATGGTGTCGATCATGACCACGTTGTGGTTTCGGCATCTGCGCGCCGAGGACCGGGTCTCGGTCAAGCCGCACGCCTCACCCGTGCTGCACGCCATCAATTACCTGACCGGTGGCCTGGATGAGTCGTACCTGGCCCGGCTGCGGGAGTTCGGCGGGCTCCAGAGCTATCCGAGCCGCGCGAAAGATCCCGACACGGTGGATTATTCGACGGGTTCGGTCGGCATCGGCGCGACGGCCCCGATCTGGGGGGCGGTGTCGCGGCGCTACGTCGGCAGCATGACCGGCGGCGATGTCGGCGGCAGGCAATATTCGCTCGTCGGAGACGCGGAGCTGGACGAGGGCGCGGTGTGGGAAGCGGTGCTGGACCCGGCGGTGGCCGAACTCGGCGAGGTGGTCTGGGTCGTCGACCTCAACCGCCAGTCATTGGACCGAGTGGTGCCCAACGTCGCCATCGACAAGCTGCAGGGCATGTTCGCCGCGGCCGGGTGGCAGGTGATCACGGTGAAGTACGGCCACCTCCTGGAGGAGATGTTCGGCAGGCCCGGCGGGACGGCGCTGCGGGCACGGGTCGACGAGATGACCAATCCGGAGTATCAGCGGCTGCTGCGCTGTGACGCGGCGGAGTTGCGGCAACGGCTGCCCGGGCAGGGACCCGACGCGGAGGCCATCGCCGGGCTCATCGCCGAGGTGGCCGACGCGGCGCTCGTGGATGCGATCGCCAACCTCGGCGGTCACGATCTACCGGCGCTCGACGCCGCCTTCGCGGCGATCGAGGACACCAGGCCGTCGGTGATCTTCGCTTACACCATCAAGGGCTATGGTCTGGCGACCAAGGGACACCCGCAGAACCATTCGGCGTTGCTCACCGAGGCGCAGATGCGCGAGCTGGGCGGCCGCCTGGACTGCGACCTGGATGACCCGTGGCACCCGCTCCCCGAAGGGGGTGCGGCTCAGGCACTTTGCACAGCGACGGCGCAACGCCTCCGCAGGCCAGAGGTGCAGCTCGCCGATCCTCCGGCGGTGCCGAACGACGTGGTCCGCGCGTTCAGCGGAACGACCACCACGCAGGCGGCCCTGGGCCGTACGCTGCTCGACCTGAACCGCGAAGCACCTGAGGTGGCGCGCCGGGTGGTGACGGTGAGCCCCGATGTCAGCTCGTCGACCAACCTCGGCGGCTGGGTGAACAAGGTGGGTGTCTGGTCGGCGCGCGAACGCACCGACTGGTTCGCCGACGACTCGGACACCATCCTGCACTGGCGGGAGAAACCGAGCGGCCAGCACATCGAGCTCGGCATCGCCGAAGTGAACCTGGTCAGCCTCCTCGGGGAACTGGGGGCCACCTGGAGTCGGTGGGGGCAGCCGCTGCTGCCCATCGGGGTGATGTACGACCCCTTCGTCGAGCGGGCGCTCGAGCCGTGGTCCTACGGCATCTATGCGGGCGGTCAGTCCATCCTGATCGGTACTCCCTCGGGAGTGTCGCTGGCCCCGGAAGGCGGTGCGCACCAGTCGATCAAGACCCCGTCGATCGGGCTGGAACAGCCTGGATGCGTCACATACGAGCCGGCGTTCGCCATCGACACCGCCTGGGTGCTGCTGGAATCCCTTGGCCGCCTGGGGAAACCGGACGGTACGTCCGCATATCTACGGTTGTCGACCCGGCCGGTGGATCAGTCGTTGGCCGCCCTGCCCACCGATCCCGCCGCCCGCGAGCGCCGTCGTCGTCAGGTGGTGGCCGGTGCCTACCGGCTGCGTGGCAAGGGCGACCCCGTGGTGACGATCGCCGCGATGGGCGCCATGGTGCCCGAGGCGCTCGCGGCCGCCGATCGCCTCGAACAAGTCGGCATCGCCGCCGACGTCGTTTGCATCAGCAGTCCCGACCTGCTGTACCGCGCGGTGCGGGCGAGGCAGGGCCATGACGAGGCACCGACCTGGATCCTGGATCAGGTCTTCCCGGCCGAACGGGCGGCTCCACTCGTCACGGTGGTCGACGGCCATCCGCACACCCTGGCCTTCCTGGGCAGCATCAACCGGGTGGCGGTCAGCTCACTGGGCGTCACCGGCTTCGGCCAGTCCGGTTCGCTCCAGGAGGTCTACCGATGGCACGGGATCGACGCCGACAGCATCGTGCGGGCCGCACTGGACCTCACCGTCTGATGCGGGCTCGGGTGGCCGCTAGTTCATGAAGCGGTCTGCGCCATCGGCGCGCAGCAGCTGACCCGTCCTGGCCTGCCGATATCCCAGGCAGATCCCACTGGCGGTCATGAGCACGATGCCGGCCACGCCGGGCAGTGCCCCCGCCGCCATCTCGGACACCGGCCTGCGCACGGACTCGTTGAGCGCGGTCCGGTAGGGGTCTCCCGTGCGGGTGGACAGGCCGGAGTACGTCGATGACGGTTCACGCAGCAGCGTGCCGTCCGTCGAGGCACGAACCCGCCCGGGTGACGTCGCACTGCCGCGCCCATTGCCCCACCGCGGTGTGGGACCCGCGGCAACGCCGATCCCTGCCCAGCGCGGCACGACCGACGCCCCGAGGAGGTGAGGCGGCGCATACACACCGGGGGTGGCGATGAACGGCAGGTTCAGCACGGGCGATTCGTTACTACCGGGATGGTGTTCGGCTTCGCCGGCAACCGCGTCCACCACGCCGGGGTCGACCGGTGCGGCGGGGGCTGGGCGAACGGCGGGGGGCAGGTCGGCGGGCGGCGGTGGCGACTCCACGATTGGCGGTGGTGCCTCGATGACGGGCGGTGGCGCCGCAGGCGGCGGCACGAGGTCGAGGGCCGGCGGCGCCTGCGGACGCAGCGGTATCCGGCTGATCGTCTTGCCCTCGGAGGAGTCGGTCTTCGGAGGCTCGTGGTCGACGGGCTTCTTGATTTCGCCATCGCCAGGCTCGTCGGCGACGGGATCGGGCGTGCCACCGCCTTGGTCTTCGCCGGTTTTGTCGGCCTCGGCGCCGAAGGTTTTGGTGTTGTCGGCGGCCCCACCGCCACCGTCGGTGTCGTTGTGGCCTGTCGGGTTCGGGGACGGATTGCCACCGGCGCCGGGTCCGCTGTCGGAGGCGGCGGTGCTGCTCTTCTCGCCACCCGTCGAATCAGGGGTGTCGGCCGCGGCGATTGCACAGTTGCCGCCGGCGAGCAGGAACACAACGCCGACGGCGAACGCCGCCAGATGTGTCTCTGCCCGTCCCATTGCGCCTCACCTACAGTTTCGGTTAACTGCTCGACCGTCAATATCCAGACATGCATCTTCGCATCCTTCGCGCCGCTGGTCACGTGCATCGGGAAAATCGCCTCGCCGTGTCATCCGGACGAAGGACGTTGTGTCGCAGGGCTTTCGCGGCGATTAAGACGGGATAAAGGTGCTATTCGTCGGCGTCGGCGTCGCTTGCGAAGCCGAGAGTAGGCGCCTACCGCAACGCCCTCGGTGGTCGACTGATCGAGCAGCGAGCAAAGTCAAGCGCCAGCAACTCAACAGGGACCATCCCACCTCCGTGGTGGTTATCGCCGTCACCGCGACGCCGCCGATTGCCCGTTCCCGGCCGCACATATCGGCGGCTCTTCGTCGCCCGCGACGGCGGTGCCTGGCATCGGTGTTCGCCCAGGGGTCGGGGAGCACCGCCGGTGGCGGGCGGCCGCCTAGGCGTCGAGTCACGTTCGGCGGCAATGGCTTCCGTCACGCTGGTGTCGTGGTCGTCAACCGATGGATGACCGCTGAGTGTCTTCTACCACCTTCGCTGGGCGGCCGAGCCTTCGGTGTCGACGACGTGGTCGGGCGCGATCTCGCGCTGGCGTGCGGGTTCGCTGGCGGCGAGGGCGCCATGGCCTCGGGGTCGCCCGACGGGCCAGTGGTTTACTCCTCCCGCAAACTGTTATGGCCGCGGACTAGTATTTGATGGCAATGAATATAGAGCAGCTAAACACCAGCACTTTTGTGCTCTAAATGTGAATGACGGAGTTTCTCGCAAATCAGATTGCCAATGGCGGAAGCCACCGCGCGCAGCGACCGGTCGACGCCCAGCGACATGCGGACGGCGCCTTAACCGGCGACCGGGGTTTTCGCCCGGTGCCTGCGCGGTCGGCCGACGCCGTCGATCCTGGCTCACTCTCGCCGCAACGTATTCATCTGATGCCCGCCGGCCACTCCGATTCCTCGCCGGCGCCCCGAAATGCCGACGCCGGCAACGTCAGCGCCTGGGTGTAGATTGGACTGAGGCCGTTTCGTGCCAGCGGTGCCAACCGTAGCTCTGCTACCCCTAACAAATGAGCTCGCGAATCGATCGCCCCTTCGCCCTCGGACGCCACGTACGGTGCTGATCCGTACCTTTTAAGGACAGATTGTATGGAATCGACTGACCTGTTTTCCCATCCTGAACAGCCGGAATTCATTTCGAACGGCGAAAGCTCGCCGGAGCCGGTCGAAGCGCCGGCGTTCTCGGACCGACCCCATCGGGAGACGTACATACCAAAGCCGACTTCGTGAACGGCCTGAACGGGACGCGGCGCTTGGCCCGTCCCGTCAGGTTGGCGCTGGCCAAGACGCTCGGCGGCGATATCGACGGGGCGTGGTGGCCCCATACAGCCTCGGTGGCACGGGAACTTCCCGAGTTGATCGAGGTGCTGCATCGGCCGCTGGGTGAAATCGTCGACATCTGCATCAACTGGTCCGCCATGGAAGGCCCGCTCGATCTCGACACGATCGCAAGCGGCGGGCGCACCTTGATCGGCGCGCAGCACCGGCGCCCACGCCTGATGGTGGTGGAGGGGCGCGACGGCTGCGCGAAACTACTCGTCGTACCGCACATGACGTCGCAGGCCCTTGGCGCGGTGGTGATGCGCTGTGCCGCGGCACTGCCCGCTCTTCATGCCGATCGTGGCACCCAGTTGTTCGAGACCGCCGACGGGGTGGTGCGGGTGGCGCAGGTCGAGAGCGCCAAGTGGACAGGCCGGATGCGCGCATAGTTTTCGCTGAAGGCTTGGAGCACAAGCTTTTACATGACGCCCGGAAACATCAATGGGCTGGTACGGACTTATCCGTACCAGCCCACCGTGATGTTGGGATCGGTCAGACCGCGGTGACTCTCACTGCCTGAGGACCCTTGGCTCCCTGCTCGACCTCGAACTCAACGCGCTGGTTCTCTTCGAGTGACCGGAATCCGCTTCCCTGGATCTCGGAAAAGTGGACGAAGACATCCGGAGCGTCGCCGTCAGGAGCGATGAAGCCGAAGCCTTTGTCGCCGTTGAACCACTTCACAGTTCCCTGTGCCATTTACTTACTTCTCTCATTTTGAATCGGATGTACCAAAAACATCCGCGCGCGGAGTTTAGCATGAAATTGCTGGATATTCGAAATACGTTGGCACAGTTGGGCCTTGGCCCGGATTCGGCTGACCACCCCCCTATTCCATTGTCGCGCCGCCTTGAGGGGATGGTGTCCGATGGTCATCAGCCGATACCGCCAAGTGCCTGTCCGGCAGTCGGTTCGGATCATCTCGGTGCTCCTGCCAAACGCTGAGCACGTGCCTGCCCGTCTCGCTGCCCGCCTCATCCGGCATCCCACGGCAGGCGCCCGGGGGTCCGGCGAGGGAACGCTGAGCTGGTGTTTTACAGTTCTGGGACCTGGATCACGGCTTGGCGCGGGGTGCAGGGGACTGAATTCGCGGCGACCGGCGGTTTGATCCTCAGGGGTGGGGGAACCGTGCACACACAGGGGAGAGCAAAGGAAATCGGCAAGATGGCAGCGTTGAGAACCGGTGACGGGTTTCCTGATGTCGTCGTTACCGCGGTCGCGTCGACCACGTCGCTGACTCCCGACGTGGAGGACACCTGGAAGCAACTGCTCGACGGCCGCAGCGGCATCCGCACCCTGAACAAGGGGTTCGTCGAGGAATTCGGCTCACCCGTGCGCATCGGCGGCGAACTGCAGGAAGACCTCGACGAGCGGTTGAGCCGCGTCGAGCTGCGCAGGCTGTCGTACATGCAGAAGATGTCGATGGTGCTGGCCCGGCGGCTGTGGGAAAACGCGGGGACACCCGACATCGACACCAGGCGGCTTTCCGTCTCGGGCGGTCTCGCGCTGGCCTCCACCGAGGCGCTGGTTTTCCTCTACGACGACTTTCTCGTGCGCGGCACGCGGGCGGCCACCCCGATCTCGGTCCAGATGCACATGCCGAACGCGGCCGCCGCGGCCGTCGGACTGGATCGCGAGGCCAAGGCCGGCATCATCACCCCGCTGATGGGCGATGCATCCGGTGCCGCGGCCATCGCCCAGGCGTGGCAACACATTGTGCTCGGCGAGGCCGACGTCGCCATCTGCGGCGGCGTCGAAACCAGGATCGAGGCCGTGCCCGTGGCCGCGTTCGCGCAACTAGGCATGACGTCGACCGGCAACGACGATCCCGCCGGGGCATGCCGGCCGTTCGACCGGGACCGCGACGGCATGGTCTTCGGTGAGGGCGGCGCGCTGATGCTGGTCGAGACCGAACAGCATGCCAGGGCGCGGGGGGCGAAGATTCTTGCCCGCCTGATGGGTGCGTCGATGACCTCCGACGGCTACGACGTCGTCAAGCCGGAGCCCAGTGGAGAGCGCGCCGGGGACGCCATCGCCCGCGCGATCGAGCTGGCCGGCCTGCAACCGACCGACATCGACCACGTCAACGCCCACGCCACCGGAACCTCCTTCGGCGACCTGGCGGAGGCCAACGCCATCCGCCACGCGCTCGGCGGCCACACGCCGGCGGTCTATGCGCCGAAGGCGGCGCTCGGTCATTCGCTGGGCGCGGCGGGCGCGGTGGAGGCGGTACTCACCGTGCAGGCGCTGCGCGACGGCATCGTGCCGCCGACCCTGAACCTGCAGAACCTCGATCCCGAGATCGATCTCGACGTGGTGGCCGGCGGTCCCCGCCGCGGCGATTACCGCTACGCGGTCAGCAGTTCGTTCGCGTTCGGCGGGCACAACGTCGCCTTGGTGTTCGGCGCGGCCTGAACCGACACGTCGAGCGCTACCTGTCCCCGATGAGCTGACCGAGCACGTCGATCACCGCGACGTCGTTCCGGTCTTTGGCCGATGTCCAGCGGTCAAGGGCCGCAGCGGCGCCGAGTGCCAGGCCGTCGGGGAGCGCCGCGTCGCGCAGCGCGTCGGCCACCTCACGCATCTCCGGCGCCCACCGCCACGCCCTGGCTGCCACGCCGGGAAACTGGTCGACGTCGGCGAGCGGAAAGCTGTTCAGCAGATCCGCTTCGTGGCTCAGATAATCACCGACGCCGTGCTCGACGGCCAGCGCGTGGGCGACGGCGGCGAGCACCCGACTGGCCTTCTGGTACGACGCGTAGGCCATTTTCAACGCGGACGCCCGACCGATTCCGCCGGACAGCACGACCACTTCCAGCGCGGTGCCGACGAACAACTTCTCCACACCGTCCGTGTCGCCGGACAGATAGAGGCGGGTGGTGCCCGACCGTGACGGGGGCGGGCCGATGATGCCGCCGTCCACCACCCGCGCCGTCGGCAGCAGCGCCGCGATGCGCTGGACGCGCGCCGGTGAGATCGCATTCGCGTCGACATAGACGCCGCGGTAATCGCTGACCTCACGGGCCACGTCCTCGGCGTATGCCGGGGGACAGATGGACAGCACGACATCGGCGCCGTCGAGTGCGGTGGTCAGCTCGGCGCGCTCCTCGAGCCCGGCGGCGGCCGCCCGTGTGCGGGTGGCGTCGCTGCGATTCGTCGCCACCCAGCGCACGGTCGACCCGCCGTGCAGGGCCTGCCTGCCGACCGCAGCGCCCATGGCTCCGGGGTGTAATACCGTGACGACCGTCATCGCACCAGAATCGTGTATTCGCTGCGGGGGATGAGTTCGCCGATGACCGGTGCGCCGGGGATCTCACCGGCGATCAACAAACCGCCCGACGTCTGGGCGTCGGCCAGCAGGAGCGCCTCGTCCTCGTCGATGGCCGAGAGGTCGACGTGCGGCCGGACCCAGTCGAGGTTGCGTCTCGTGCCGCCACTGACGTAGCCGTCCTTCAGCGCTTCCCGCGCACCCTCGATGTACGGGACGGCCGCGGCGTCGATCACCGCGGTGACACCGCTGGCCCGGGTCAGCTTGTGCAGGTGGCCGAGCAGACCGAATCCCGTGACGTCCGTGGCGCATTCGACGCCCGCCTTCAGCGCGGCCACGGAGGCCTCGGCATTGAGCATGGTCATCACCTCGACCGCCTCGCGGCACACGTCCCCTGTCGACTTGTGCCGGCTGTTGAGCACCCCGATGCCCAACGGCTTGGTCAGCGACAACGGTGTGCCGGGTTTGCCCGCGTCATTGCGCAGCAACCGGTCCGGGTCCGCGATGCCGGTAACGGCCAACCCGTACTTCGGCTCCGGGTCGTCGACGCTGTGCCCACCCGCCAAATGGCAGCCGGCTTCGTTGCAGACGTCCAGACCGCCGCGCAGGGCCTCGGCGGCGAGCTCGAACGGGAGCACGTCGCGTGGCCAGCCCAGCAGGTTCACCGCGACCACCGGCCGCCCGCCCATCGCGTACACGTCGGACAGCGCGTTCGTCGCCGCGATCCGCCCCCAGTCGTACGCGTCATCGACCACGGGAGTGAAGAAGTCCGTGGTCGCGATGAGCGCCACATTGCCCTCGATCCGGACCGCGGCCGCGTCGTCGCCGTCCTCCAGCCCGACCAGCAATTCGCCCACCGGATCGCGCGGCGCGGACTTCGTCAGCCCGCGGACCACATCCTCCAGTTCCCCCGGTGGGATCTTGCACGCACATCCGCCGCCGTGGGCATATTGGGTCAGTCGGTAGGTCATGGAGTCCATCGTGCCCGCGTCGGCTGTGGGGCTTCCGGGGAGGCTTGCCATGATGTTGGGATGGACCACGGAGGCGTTTCCGATCTGGTGATCGGCACGGTCTTCAAAATCGCTGAGCGGCAGACCCTGCCGCTGGCGGGTTCGATTCCCGTCCGCCTCCGCCATACATCCCTGTCGCCATGACCGATCCCCGACGGCACGTGCCGCGCACCGATGCGCTGCTCGCCGATCCGCGTCTCGCCGGGGCCGCACGGGTCCTCGGCCGAACGTTGGTGAAATCCGTCGTCGCCCAGGCGCAACAGCGGGCCCGCGCCGGGGAGATCGAGCCCGGCCAGGTAGCCGAGTACGCTCTGGCCGCGCTTCCGGCCGGCGCCGCAAGCCTGCGACCGGTGATCAACGCAACCGGCGTCGTCGTGCACACCAACCTGGGCCGCGCGCCGCTCTCGAAAGCCGCGCTGGACGCGGTGGTCACCGCCGGCGGGGCCACCGACGTGGAGTTCGACCTGGAGAGCGGACGCCGTGCCCGCCGCGGTCGAGGTGCGCTGGCGGCGCTGGCCGCGGCGGTGCCCACGGCCGGCGGCGTGCATGTCGTCAACAACAACGCCGCAGCGCTGCTGCTGGCCGCGATGACCCTGGCGCCCGGCAAGGAGATCGTCATCAGCCGAGGCGAGCTGATCGAGATCGGCGACGGGTTCCGGCTCCCCGAGCTGATGGCGTCGACCGGCTCGCGAATCCGCGAGGTCGGCACCACCAACCGCACCCACCTGCGCGATTACCAGGACGCGATCGGGCCGGACACCGGGTTCCTGCTCAAGGTCCATCCGTCGAACTACCAGGTCACCGGGTTCACTTCGGCAGTCCCGGTCGCCGAGCTGGCGGGGCTGGGGATGCCGCTCGTCGTCGACATCGGCTCCGGCCTGCTGACCCCGCACCCGCTGCTTCCCGACGAGCCCGACGCGACGACCGTGCTGCGCGCCGGCGCCGACCTGGTGGCGGCCAGCGGCGACAAACTCCTGGGCGGGCCGCAGGCGGGCCTGCTGTTCGGCGACGCCGGCCTGATCGAGCGGCTGCGCCGGCATCCCGCAGCGCGTGCGCTACGCGTCGACAAGCTGACCCTCGCCGCGCTGGAAGCCACGCTGGTCGGCCCGCCGCCGCCGGTGGCCCAGGCGTTGGCGGCCGACGTCGCCGACCTGCGGAAGCGTGCCGGGCAGCTCGCCCAGCAGATCCCGGACGCGCAGGCGGTCGACTGCATCGCCGCCGTCGGCGGGGGCGGCGCCCCGGACGTTCGGCTGCCCAGCGCCGCGGTCAGCCTGCCCGAGTCCTACGCCGCCCCGCTGCGCACCGGGATCCGCGCGGTGGTCGGGCGTCTGGAGGGCGGCCGATGCCTTCTCGACCTGCGCACGGTCGCCCCCGAAGACGACGAGAAGCTGCTGGACGCGGTGAAGGCATGTATGTCGTAGCCACCGCCGGGCACGTCGATCACGGCAAGTCCACGCTCGTGCATCGGCTCACCGGGATGTGGCCCGACCGGCTGGCCGAAGAACAGCGCCGTGGGCTGACGATCGACCTCGGCTTCGCCTGGACCGAGATAGCCGGGCGGGAGCTCGCGTTCGTCGACGTGCCGGGGCACGAAAAGTTCGTCGCGAACATGCTCGCGGGCGTTGGGGCAGTGCCTCAAGAAAGTCCGGTGATGTTCGTCGTCGCCGCGACCGAGGGGTGGATGCCGCAGTCCGAGGAGCACCTCGCGGCGCTGACCGCTCTCGGTGTCCGGCACGTGATGGTCGTGATCAGCAAGGCCGACCTGGCCGACCCCGGACCGGCCGCCGCGCAATTGAGCGAGCGGCTGCCCGGCGCGCAGGTTGTGCTCGGCACCGACCTGGACGCGGTGCGCGCCGCACTGGTGACCCTGGTCGACGAGCTGCCGGAACCGGACCGCGGCGGCGACGTGCGCCTGTGGGTGGACCGGTCCTTCACCGTCCGCGGCGCGGGCACCGTCGTCACCGGGACGCTCGCCTCGGGCACCATCCGGGTCGGCGACGAACTCGAACACGACGGGCGCCGGACGAGGGTGCGCGCCCTGCAGTCGCTCGAGCGTGACCGGGCCGAGGTCGCCGCGGTGGCGCGCGTCGCGGTGAACCTGCGCGGGATCGACCACCGGAACATCAGCCGTGGTGACACCGTCCGCACACCGGGCGCGTGGCTGCAGACGGCCGAGATCGACGTCGGGCTGCGGGCGGCCGGCGAACTGCACCGTCAGCTCGTGCTGCACATCGGGTCCGCCGCGGTACCCGTGCACGTGCGTCCGCTCGGGCCGGCCGCGGCGCGGTTGCGGCTCATGCGGCCGCTGCCGTTGCGCATCGGCGACATCGGGTTGCTGCGTGACGCCGGAGAACACCGCATCGCCGCGGGCATCGAGGTGCTCGACGTGTGTCCGCCCCGGCTGCGTCGGCGCGGCGCAGCCCGGGAGCGGGCCGAGGAGCTGGCCACGGGCCGGGTGCGGCCGCCGGTGTGTGGGCGGGTCGATGACTTGCGCGCCATGGGCTTTCAGGTGTCCGGGCAGCGGGTCGGCAACTGGGTCGTGGACACCGACTGGTGGACCCGTCGGCGCGAGCAAATGTTGACAGCCGTCCAGCGGTGGTCCGCCGACCACGACGTCGCGGCGGGTATGCCGCTGGAGACGCTGCGCCGGCTGGCCGAACTGCCCGCCGCCGAGTTGGTGGTGCCGCTGCTGGAGGGCACCGGGCTCGAGGTGGCCGACGGTGTGGTCCGGCCGCCGGGAACCGGGCTGCCCGAACGCGTCGACCAGGCGATCCGCACGGTCGAGAAGCGGCTGGCCGCCGAGCCGTTCCGCGCCCCGGAGGCCGATGACCTCGCCCGGCTCGGGCTCGGCGCGCAGGAGCTCGCCGCAGCGGTCCGCATCGGCCGCCTGACCCGGATCGCCGACGGTGTGGTGCTCGGCGCCGACGCTTTGGACCGGGCGGCGGCGATCCTGAAGACGCTGCCCCAGCCGTTCACGGTCAGTGAGGCGCGTCGCGCGCTGGGAACCACCCGGCGGGTCGCGGTGCCGTTGCTGGAACAGCTTGACGCGCGCCGGATCACCCGTCGGTGCGAGGACAGCAAGCGTCAGGTGGTTGGATCAGACCCGAGCGGGGTAGAAGCCGAGCAGAAGGGACGCCGATGGACTTCAAGAAGTTGATCGAGTCGTGGCCGGTCTACCGTCAGCTCACCGGCGACGACCCACTCGGTCGTGGGCAGGCCGCCCAGTCGAAGCGATCCTTCACCTTGACGCCGCGCACCGCCGAGGCCGACAGCGTCGCACACTCCGTCTGCCCCTTCTGTGCGGTCGGCTGCGCGCAGAAGGTGTACGTCAAAGACGGCAAGGTCGTCCAGATCGAGGGCAATCCCGACAGCCCGATCTCCCGAGGTCGCCTGTGTCCCAAGGGTTCTGCGAGCAAGCAGCTGGTGACGGGGCCGCAGCGGCTGACCAAGGTGCGCTACCGCGCGCCCTATGCCACCGAATGGCAGGACATCGACCTCGACACGGCGATGCAGATGGTCGCCGACCGCGTCCTCGACGCCAGGGGCAAGGCGTGGCAGCAGTTCGACGCCGACCGCAACACGCTGCGCCGCACCATGGGCATCGCGAGCCTCGGCGGAGCGACGCTGGACAACGAAGAGAACTATCTGATCAAGAAGCTGTTCACCGCGCTGGGCGCGCTGCAGATCGAGAACCAAGCCCGTATTTGACACAGCGCCACGGTTCCCGGTCTGGGAGCCTCCTTCGGTCGCGGCGGGGCGACGTCTTATCAGGAAGATCTCGTCAATTCGGACTTCATCGTCATCATGGGCTCGAACATGGCCGAGGCCCATCCGGTCGGGTTCCAGTGGGTGATGGAGGCCAAGGCGCGGGGCACCGAGATCGTGCACATCGACCCGCGGTTCACCCGCACGAGCGCGGTGGCCAACCGCCATGTGCCGCTGCGCGCGGGCAGTGACATCGTGTTCCTGGGCGGGGTGATCAACTACATCCTGTCCAACGAGCTGGACTTCCGGGAGTACGTCAGCGCCTACACCAACGCGTCGTTCCTCGTCGACGAAAGGTTCCGGGACACCGAGGATCTCGACGGGTTGTTCAGCGGCTACGACGACGAGTCGGCGTCCTACGACCCGTCGACCTGGCACTACCGGTCGACGAACCCGGCGAACGCCGGGGCGGGCGCCCAGGAGCGGGCCGCGCCGGATCAGCACGGGTCCGGGGGCGCGCCGATCGAGGGCGCTGCCGGTGACATTCCGGCGGACCCGACACTGCAGGACCCGAGCTGCGTGTATCAGATCCTCAAGCGGCACTACGCCCGCTACACCCCGGAGATGGTGGAGCGGATCTGCGGCGTGCCGGCCGAGGAGTTCCTCGCGGTCGCGAAGGCGTGGACAGAGAACTCCGGCCGGGAGCGCACCACGGCCCTGGTGTACAGCGTGGGGTGGACGCAGCACTCGGTGGGAGCGCAGTACATCCGCGCCGGGGCGATCATCCAACTGCTGCTGGGCAACATGGGTCGCCCGGGCGGCGGGGTGATGGCACTGCGCGGGCACGCCAGCATCCAGGGGTCGACCGACGTGCCGACGCTGTTCAACCTGCTGCCCGGATATCTCGCGATGCCGAAGGCGGGCGACGCCACGCTGGCGGACTACCTCGGGCGCATCACGAGCGTGAACCAGAAAGGCTTCTGGCACAACGCGGATACCTACATGGTCTCGCTGCTGAAGGAGTACTGGGGCGAGCACGCCACCGCGGAGAACGACTACTGCTTCGACTACCTGCCGCGGATCAACGGCGACCACGGCACGTACCGCACCGTGATGGACATGGTCGACGGCGGCAAGGTCTTCGGCTACTTCCTGCTGGGCCAGAATCCGGCGGTCGGCTCGGCGCACGGGCGGCTGCAGCGGCTGGGCATGGCCAACCTCGATTGGCTGGTGGTGCGGGACCTCGTCGAGATCGAGAGCGCGTCGTTCTGGAAGAACAGCCCCGAGATCGAGACCGGGGAGATCACGCCGGAGAGCTGTCGCACCGAGGTGTTCCTGTTCCCCGCCGCGTCGCATGTGGAGAAGGCCGGCACGTTCACGCAGACGCAGCGGATGCTGCAGTGGCGGGAGAAGGCGGTCGAGCCGCCCGGCGACGCCCGCTCGGAGCTGTGGTTCTTCTACCACTTGGGTCGCATCCTGCGGGAGAAGCTCGCGGAGTCGACCGATGAGCGGGACCGCCCGCTGCTCGAGCTGTCGTGGGACTACGAGATGGAGGACGACGGCGACGAGCCGTCCGGCGCGGACGTGCTGCGCCGCATCAACGGCGTCGACCTGACGACGGGACGAGCGGTCGAAAACTACATGTCGCTCAAGGCGGACGGCTCGACGATGTGCGGCTGCTGGATCTACAGCGGTGTGTATGCCGACGACGTGAACCAGGCGGCGAGGCGCGAACCGGGCGGCGGGCAGAGCCCCACTGATTCAGAGTGGGGCTGGACCTGGCCGATGAACCGGCGGGTCCTCTACAACCGGGCCTCGGCGGATCCGGAGGGCCGGCCGTGGAGCGAGCGTAAGAAACTCGTCTGGTGGGATGCCGAGACGGGTGAGTGGACGGGCCACGACGTGCCGGACTTCGAGAAGAAGAAGCCACCGGACTACCGGCCGCCCGAGGGTGCCGTGGGTGTGGCGGCGCTGCGCGGGGACGACCCGTTCATCATGCAGGCCGACGGCAAGGGCTGGCTGTTCGCGCCCAATGGCGTGCTCGACGGTCCGCTGCCGACGCACTACGAGCCGCACGAGTCGCCGGTGCGCAACACCATGTACGCGCAGCAAGGCAATCCCACACGGAAGGTCTACGGGCGCAAGGACAATCCGTCGAACCCGTCACCGCCGGAGGCGCATGGCGCGGTGTTCCCGTACGTCTTCACGGCGGCGCGACTCACCGAGCACCACACGGCCGGCGGGATGAGCAGGCAGTTGCCGTATCTGGCCGAGCTGCAGCCGGGACTGTTCGTCGAGGTGTCGCCGCAGCTGGCCGCCGAGCGGGGATTGACCCACATGGAGTGGGCGCATGTGATCACCAGCCGCACGGCGGTCGACGCGCGGGTGTTCGTCACCGACCGGATGCGACCCCTTCGAATCGAAGACCATGTGGTGCACCAGATTTGGATGCCGTATCACTGGGGCGGCAACGGGCTGGTCGACGGTGACGTGGTGAACGATCTGCTGGGGGTCGTCCTCGACCCGAACGTGTTCATCCAGGAGAGCAAGGTTGCGACATGTGACATCCAGCCGGGCCGGCGGCCGCGAGGGCCGGCGCTGTTGGACTACATCGCCGCGTACCGTGACCGCGCGGGCATCACGGCGGACACCGGAACCCGGCTGCACACCACCGGGTCGTCCACGCTGCACACGGAGGAGGGCTGATGGCCGGCAACAGCTTCTACGGTCCCCTGGAGGACCCGGCGGGTGACGCGGGTTATACCGAACATCCTTCGCGGGTCGGGTTTTTCACCGATACGTCGGTCTGCATCGGCTGCAAGGCGTGCGAGGTGGCGTGCAAGGAGTGGAACGGGGTTCCTGACGACGGGTTCAACCTGCTGGGGACGTCGTTCGACAACACGGGGTCGTTGAGCGCGAACACCTGGCGCCACGTCGCGTTCATCGAACAGCCCGCGCCGGAACGGGCCGAACCGGTCGATCTGGGGATGCCCGAGCTTTCGCGCCCGGGGGACGCGACGGGCCTGGAGACGCGAACGGATTTCCGGTGGCTGATGAGCAGCGATGTGTGCAAGCACTGCACGCACGCGGGCTGCCTGGACGTGTGCCCGACGGGCGCGCTGTTCCGTACCGAATTCGGCACCGTGGTTGTGCAGCAAGACATTTGCAACGGGTGCGGATACTGCGTGTCGGGGTGTCCGTACGGGGTGATCGAACGGCGCGAGGGCGACGGGCGGGCCTGGAAGTGCACGCTGTGCTACGACCGTCTGCACGACGGGCTGGAGCCGGCGTGTGCGAAGGCATGCCCGACCGACTCGATCCAGTTCGGGGTGTTGGACGAACTGCGGGAGCGGGCGGCGCAGCGCGTCGAGGTGTTGCATTCCCGCGGCGTGACCGAGGCGCGGTTATACGGCCACGACCCCAATGACGGTGTCGGCGGCGACGGCGCGTTCTTCCTGCTGCTCGACGAGCCGGAGGTGTACGGCCTGCCGCCCGATCCGGTGGTGCCGACGCGAGACGCGGGCGTGATGTGGAGGTTCGCCGGTATCGCGGCGTCGGCGTTCGTCGGCATCGCGGTGTCGGCGTTCATGGGGCGGCGGAGATGAGCCGCGGCCGCGGCGGCAGAGAAGAACTGGCGGTGCCGCCGGCGGACTTCCGGTCGTATTACGGCAAGCCGATCCTGAAGACGCCGGCATGGAACTGGATGATCGCGGCGTACCTGTTTCTGGGTGGACTGTCGGCGGGGTCCGCGATGCTGGGCGCCGGGGCGGATTTGACAAGTCGCCCGGGGCTGCGGCGGGTGAGCCGGGTCGGGGCGCTGGCGAGCATCCTGGGCAGCCTGTACTTCCTGATCGCCGACCTGGGCCGGCCGGAGCGGTTCCATCACATGCTGCGGGTGGCCAAGCCGAGCTCGCCGATGAGCATGGGCACGTGGCTGCTGACGGTGTACGGACCGGGAGCGGGCCTGGCGGCGGCGGCGGAGTTGCTGCCGCGCCGGTTGCGCAGGACGTGGCTGGGTCGGCTGATGGGCTGGGCGGCCCGCCCGGCCGGGTTGTGGGCGGCGGTGACGGCGCCGGGGGTGGCGTCGTACACGGCAGTTCTGCTGTCGCAGACGGCGGTTCCGGCGTGGCGGGACGCGCACCCGTATCTGCCGTTCGTGTTCACCGGATCGGCGGCGGCGAGCGGTGGTGGACTGGGAATGCTGCTCGCACCGGTGTCGGAGTCGGGTCCGGCGCGGCGGATGGCGGTCGCGGGCGCCGCGTTGGAGGTGGCGGCGTCGCGGGTGTTGGAGCAGCGGCTCGGGGTGAGCGCGCAGGCCTATACGACGGGGAAGGCTCACCGGCTTCGGCACTGGTCGGAGCTGTTGACGGTCGGCGGCGCCGTCGGCGCGGTCGTGGGGCGTCACAGCCGTGCGGTGTCGGTCGCCTCGGGCGCGGCCCTGCTGGCGGGCAGCGCGCTGCAGCGGTTCGGCGTGTTCGAGGCGGGCGTGGTGTCGACGCAGGACCCGAAGTACGTCGTGGTGCCGCAGCGGGAACGCCTGGACGCGGGCCGGCCGACCTCGAGTGTCCACCTCTGAGCGACAGAGTCGCTCAGAGCGACAATGTCGCTCGGAGGTGGACAACTCACTTGGCGGGTGAAGCTGCGGGAGGAACGGCCACTGCCCTGCCGGTTTGTTCGAATGCGATCGGTCGTTTGACACCCATCAGCCAGGGAACCCGGACCGCATGAAGATGGCAGTTCGTCCCGGAACCGTAGTGGTCTTCGCCGACGTGGTCTGTGGCTGGGCGACGGTGGCGTTGCACCGCTTCTATCAGGCGCGCGAGCGTCTCGGCCTGACCGATGCCGTGCGTGTCGACCATCAGCTTTTTCTCCTGGAAGATGTGAACCGATTCCCGATCCCGAAGCGCTTCCTCGACAGCGAGATCCCGGTGGTGGGCAGGCTGGCACCGGACTTCGGCTGGAAACCGTGGCAGGGCGATGCCTCGACCTGGCCGATCACATCGTTGCTCGCCAACGAGGCCGTGCATGCGGCAAAACGACAGTCGGCATCTGCGGCGGAGGAGTTGGACATGGCCCTGCGGCATGCGTTCTTCACTGAGAGCAGGCCGATTTCGCTGCTGCACGAAATCGTCGACGTCGCCGGTGGATGTGAAAGTGTCGATGCGGACGCGCTGCGTCGCGACCTGGACGATGGGACCGCGCGCGCCGAGATGATGCGCGGCTACCGCAGGCATGCCGATGATGTGCAGGGCAGTCCGCATTTCTTCCTCGCCGACGGATTCGACGTGCACAACCCGGGCATCGAGTTGCATTGGGAGGGTGACCCGGGCGCCGGTTTTCCGGTGGTCGACCAGGATGATCCGTCGGTAGTCGACAAGCTCGTCGAGAGGGCGGCCTATCTCCGCGGGTAGACCTAGACCGAGCCGTCGACCGGACCGTTGAGGAAAGCCTCCTTGACCTCCTTCGGCCCGAACGGCCAGGTGTGCTCGGCCTTGGCGTAGATGAGGAACGCGATGACGCCGATCGCGATCCAGCCCAGAGACAGCCCGATCGACAGCCAGGTGGCGGAGACATAGATGTAGACCCAGCCGACCAGCGCGATGATCGTCGGCACCGGGTAGAGCCATTGACGGTACGGGCGTTCGAGATTCGGCTGCCGGCGGCGCAGCACGACGATCGCGGCGACCTGGGCCAGCGACTGGATGATGACCAGCGTCGCGACCGCTGCGTTGATGATCGTGGTCAGCGTGAACAGCGAGCCGATGATGGTGATCGCGCCCATGGTCAACACACCCGCGGTGGGCAGGTGCAGCCTCGGATGCAGCCGAGCGAACACCGGCAGGAAGACCTTGTCGCGGGCCGCCTCGTAGGGAACGCGGGACCCGCCGAGCAGGCCGGCGAACACCGAACCGATGGCCGCCACGACGATCAGGACGGTGATGGCCCGCGCGGTGCCGGACCCCCATGCCTGTTCGAGCACCGTCGAGGCGACGGACGTGGCGTTCTTCAACTCGTCCAAGGGAATCGAGCCAAGCACGCCGACCTGCAGCAGGAAGTACAGGCTCATGATGCCGAGGATCGAGAGCACGATGGAGCGCGGGATGGTGCGGCCCGGGTCGCGCACCTCGCCACCGAGGTAGGCGGTGGTGTTGTAGCCGAGATAGTCGTAGATCGCGATGATCAGGCCCGCGCCGAGGCCGGCCCAGAACGAGCCGCCGCTGAAGCTGAAGGCGCCCGGGGTGAAGGCAAAGGCCTGTGCGGTGCTGAAGTGTGAGAAGGCGGCGACGATCGTGCTGAGCACCGCGGCCAACATGACGACGAACAGCACGGTGGTGAGGTTGCCGATCTGACCGATCTTGCGGAACAGCGCCACCATGATCACCAGCACGATCGCGATCCCGATGATCTTGCCCAGCGCGGTGTTGCCGGCGTCGTCGGTCACACCGGGGACCAGGTACCCGAGATACTGGATCAGGCCGATGATGCCGGTGGACATGATCAGCGGAATGAAAAGCACTGCGCTCCAGACGAAAAGGAACGGCATCAGGCGTCCGGTCCGGTACTGGAAGGCTTCGCGCAGGTAGATGTAGGTGCCGCCGGCGCCGGGCATGGCGGCCCCGAGTTCGGCCCAGATGAGGCCGTCGGCGAGCGCGAGGATCGCGCCGATGATCCAGCCGAACATCGCCTCCGGGCCGCCGATGGTGGCGACCATGGCGGGGATCGTGACGAACGGCCCGATGCCGCACATCTGCGTCATGTTGATCGCGGTGGCCTGGATCGGGCCGATCCTGCGCTCGAGGGCGGGCTGCGGGGACATCGCGGCACCGGACGATCCGGGGCTGAGGGATGGTGAACTCACGACGTACCTCCATACTTTGTTAGGAAAGTTTCTTAACATAAATCTGGCGGGTGTGAAACCCTCCCCTGTAAATTTCCTGCAACGGGAACGGAGACGGACACGGTGGTGGGTCAGGCGGCGCCGCAGGCGGGAACGCCGGCGAGCATGCGCGCGTTGAACCAGCGGCTGGTGCTGAACCGGCTCCGCGACCATGGCGAGGCGACCAGGCCCCAGATCGCGGTCGACACCGGATTGTCGAAACCGACGGTCGGGCAAGCGCTTCTGGATCTGGAACAGCACGGTCTGGTACGGGCGAGCGGGCGGAGCGCGCCCCGCCCGGGACGGGCCGCGGTCATCTACCGCACCGCGCCGGACGCGGGCCATATCGTCGGTGTCGACGTCGGTCGGCGTATCATCCACGTCGCGGTGGCCGACCTGGACGGGACCATCGTCACGCGCCTGGAACAGCCGAACCGGAGTCGCTCGGGGACCATGCTGTTGCGCAGCGTGGGCGAGACCGTCGAACGCGCCATCGCGGACGCCGAGCTGGCGGCCGACGACATCGTGGTGACGGTGCTCGGGACCCCGGGCATCCCCGACGCGGCCACCGGCACGATGTACCGGGCGCCGAATCTGCCCGGGTGGGAACGCCGCGGCCTGCTGCAGGAGCTGGTCACGACGCTCGGCGCGGACGGCTCCGAGGTGATCGTGGAGAACGACGCGAATCTCTGCGCGGTCGGTGAGCACGCGCACGGCGCGGCGCGGGGTGTCGACATGGTGGCGTGTTTGACCGTCGGCACCGGCATCGGAATGGGCATCTTGGTCAACGGCAAGCTCTTCCGCGGTGCGCACGGGGCGGCGGGAGAAATCGCGGACCTGCCGTACGGCCGGGTACCGGCGGGGGTGACGGCGCATCGGCCGGGTCCGGTGGAGGTGGTGGCCGCGGCCCAAGCGGTGGTGTCGGCGGCGCATGCGGCCGGTCTGAGCCACGCATCGACGGCCAAGGACGTGTTCGACTCGGCGCGCGGCGGGGACAAGCGCGCGTTGCGTGTGGTCGCGGAGGAGGCGTCGAAGCTGGCCCACGTCGTGGCGGTGGCGACGGCCGTCCTCGATCCAGGTCTGATCGTCCTGGCCGGGGGAATCGGCGGCAACGCCGACCTGTTGGCCAGTCCGATGCATCGTGAGCTCGCCGAAACCATTCCGGTCGTGCCGGAGATCGTGGGCGGGCATCTGGGGGAGGACGCGGTCCTCGTCGGTGCGATCGCCACGGCCATGGACACGGCGTGGGATCTGGTGTTCGAGCGCCGCGTCCTGGGCCGCTCTGCAAGCGAGGCGTAGTCCGGTGCGTTGGACCTGTTGAGTCTCGACCGAATGCCGTCCGTACGACAGAAAGTGATCGATGGAAATCGTCATCAGAGAGCACGAACAGGAGTGCGGCGTCACCGTCGCCGACATCTTCGAGCAGGCCGTGCGCGCGGGCGCGACGACGATCGGGCTGGCGACGGGCTCGTCGCCGCTGTCGGTGTATCGGGAGCTGATTCGCCGGCACCGAGAAGAGGGCCTGAGCTTCAGCGGGATGCAGGCATTTCTGTTGGACGAGTATGTGGGGTTGCCGCCGGAAGTTCCGCAGTCCTACGCGAATGTCATCCGGGCGGAGTTCACCGATCACATCGACATCGACTCCGACCGGGTGCACGGCCCGGACGGATTCGCCGAGGATATCTTCGCTGCCGCAGAGGATTACGACGAGTTCATCAAGAAGGCGGGTCCCGTCGGGGTTCAGCTGTTGGGCATCGGCGGCAACGGGCACATCGGGTTCAACGAGCCCGGCTCGTCGCTCGGGTCACGCACGCGGGTCAAGACGTTGACCGAGCAGACCAGGCAGGACAACGCTCGGTTCTTCGCGAGTGTGGACGCGGTGCCGCGCCATGTCATCACACAGGGGCTGGGCACGATCAGTTCGGCCCGGCACCTCGTGCTGATCGCGACGGGGGCGCACAAGGCGGAGGCGGTTGCCGCGGCCGTCGAGGGCCCGCTCACGGCCAGCTGCCCGGCGTCGGTCTTGCAGTTGCATCCGCACGTCACCGTCGTCGTCGACGAGGCGGCGGCGACACGACTCGACAATGCCGACTTCTATCGGTACGCGCTGAAGCACCGGCCGCCGCAGCAGAGGTACTGAGCGTATTCGTGGGTGCCTGTGCGGGCGCTAAATTTTTGCGAAGAAAGCGCCTCACTAATGTGAACGTGGCCTGAATGTCGGTGCGGAAACGCCTGGAATACGGGCTTTTTCGAAGCTGTCGTACAGGCGGCGGTCAGTGACGCCGATAAACTGACATCGACGGTTGAGCCCACAGCCTGGATGCGGATGGTGCGGATTACCGGTCCCACCAACGCATCAATCTGGAGTGACTTCAACAGATCGGTGCCGACATATGATCGCCCTTCCCGCGCAGCCTCGCAGTCCCTTCGGCTATGTCATCGCCTGCCATGGTGCAGTCATCCGAGCTCAACTCAGCGGTGTCGCGACCTTGGTCAGCGTCACCGGAGGCCGCACCACCCAATGGGACGACGTGGTGGTCGCCCACCTGCGCCGATTCACCAAACTGGACCGGCCGCTGATTCTCGACGTGAGCGGCGCAGACGGCGCGCAGCGTGGACTGCTCCGCAACCTGGTCGCGACGGTTGAAAGAGGCTGCGACGCAAAGGGAAACCACCTGGTGCTGGTGGCCGAGCCGGTGCAGCGACGCGCCCTCGACCTTCGAGATCGGACACTCATCACATCCTCTGTCGGGGAGGCGCTGCAACGTATCGCGGGCTTGGTCCGAACAGGCCGTAATCGGCCGATTATCGCGTAGTCGCGCCGCGTCGAGAGAGAAGCGGATCCTGGCAATTCGCTGTACGGGAATAAAATCAGCCGCGCCGAAGTTGGAGCCCCGCGTGCCCAGACTCGTCCACATGAGCAATCGTCCGGGTGCGGCGTGGCGCCGCCGAACGGACCCGACAGTCATCCACAGGCACGGCTGATGCGCCAGGGACCCCTCGCCGGAAGGTATCCGGCAGTGGCCGCGATGGTCACTTTTGCATTGATTCCCTATCTAGCGTTGTCGGCGGCGCTCGACCCGCTGGTGCCCGTCATTTCCGCGGACCTGCACATGTCGGCCCAGGCGATGAGCCTGAGCTCCGGTCTGGGCAATGCGGCGTATGCGGTGGGTACGGTTCTCGCGGTCCAGTTCGCCCAGCACCTGCCGCAGCGCAGGATGATGCTCGGCTACGCGGTGCTGTTGGTCGTGGGGTCGGTGCTCGCCGCGGCAGCACAGAATGCGGGCATGTTCGTCGGCGGGCACGTGCTGCAGGGGTTGGCGACGAGCATGCTGTTGATCGCCGCCGCACCACCGCTGACCATCGGCTTCCCCAGGGACAAACTTCGCAACACCGCGGTGATCATGAACATGTGCGTCTTCGGGGCGGTCGCGCTGGGCCCGTTCATCGGAGGTGTGCAGGCAGAGGCGCATGCGTGGCGGCCGCTGTTCTGGATCGTCGCCGGGATCGCGTTGGTGGCGCTGATCCTCGCGACGCTGACGTTCGACGACGCCCCGCCGGCCGATCGCGACGCGCCCCGTGACCTGTGGGCCATCGCATTGGCGATGGTCGGGTGTACCGCCGCCTTCGTCGGCGCGGCCCAACTCACCAGCCACGGCTTCGGAGACGCGGCGGCCATCGGCCCCATGCTCGGCGGGCTCGCGCTGATCGTGGTGCTCGTCATCTACCAGTTCCGGGCCCGGCGTCCGCTGCTGACCATCCGCACGATGATGACCAGCGCGATCCCCGTCGCCGGGGTCGGCGTGGCGCTGTTCGCGGCGGCCGCCTCGGTCGCGGCGACGGCACTGACGGCCAACGTGCTGCTGCAGAGCTACAGCCCGGTCCAGGTCGGACTGCTCTACCTCCCCGAACTGGGGGGCGCCGTCGTGATGGCCTTCGTGTTCGGATTCGTCATCTCGCGCCGCGCGATGCACTACCTGCCGCTGGCCGGGATGGCGCTGCTGGCGGCCGGCATCGTCGTGTTCTGGTTCGCCCTCCCGGCGAATCAGCCGCTGGCGTTGGTCGGCTCGGCATTGACGGGGTTGGCGTTGGGAGCCACGGTCGCGCCGGCACTGTTCGTCGCGGGCTTCTCGCTGGAGTCGGGCAGCCTGCAGCGGGTGTTCGCGATCATCGAGCTGTTGCGGGCGGTGGCCGCGTTCATGGTCGCGCCGATCCTCGCCCATGTCGCCGATGCGTTGCCCGGTGACCTGAATGCGGGCACGGGCATCACGCTGTGGATCGGCTTCGGGCTGGCGGTCGGCGGCGCCATCTTCGGGGTGGCGATCTACGCGCTCAGCGGAGCCCGACCCCAAAAACCCGACCTCGACGAGTTTCTCGACGGGGATTCCCCTGCCTGGTACTCACCGCCCCTGCTGGCGAGGATCCGGCCGGGCCTGCCCGCGCGGGTCGCCGCGATCGATCATGCTGAGGTGATGACGACGCCGGCCCACGAACTTGCGGCGATGTCCGCCGGACCGGTGGTCTTCGCCTACGACGGGTCCGAACGCGCGGCGGGTGCGATCAGACAAGCCGCAGCCCAGCTGGCGCCGGGGCGATGCGCGCTGGTGGTCTGCGTGTGGCAGCCCGTCGACGTCGGATTCACGCCGATCGACGCGACGCACTTCGACGCCGACAAGGCCGGTCAGGTACGGCAGGCGGCTGAGAGGACCGCCGCCCACGGTGCGTCGCTGGCCGTTGGCGCCGGATTCCGGGCGGAGTGCATGGCGGTGGAGGCGGTGCCGACGTGGAAGGGCATCGTGGCGGCCGCCGACGAACACGACGCAAGCCTGATCGTGCTCGGACCGCACCGCCGCAGCGGGCTGCTCGGGCACCTGCAGGGCAGCGTGGCGGCCGCGGTCATCGCACACTCCATGATTCCCGTCATGGTCATCCCCGAGCGATCGAGGCCCGCTGAGCCCGCGGCGTCGATGGCGCCTGTCCGCGAGGGCTCATCGCGGTAGCGTGGCCACTGTGCCGCGATCCTTCGATATCTCGGCCGATTCCCCGGCCGGGGCCGGCCAAGTCCATTCGGCGTTCAGCGACGAAGGCTACTGGCTCGCGCGGTTCGCCGACTCCGGCGACGAGGTCGGTGTTGCGGTGCCTGGGGCGCCAATTTCGTTGGCGGGCAAGGTGCTGTTGACGACGGTGCCGACCGGCTCACGGGTGCGGTTCAGTGGGACCGTGGACGTCAAGGTGCCCTTGGTCGGCGGCAGGATCGAAGGCATCATCGGCGATGGTCTGAGCAACTTGGTCGTCGAAGAACAACGCTTCACAGCGACGTGGATCGCGGAAAACACCTGATGTCGACGGTCTTCGGCTCTCCTATCCGTTGCGCGGCTGGCCCGACGGCGCGGGAGTGAACTTGACGGCGGCCATGTGATCACGTTTGGCCGCCTCGGTGAACTCCTCGAGGGTCGGGACGCGCTGGTCGCGGAACTTCAGGCCCATCATGGTCTGGGCCCGCTTGACGCCGTAGGACTGGGCGCAGCGATGGGAGAGGTCGGCGACGACTTCAGGGTCGGTGATGAGCTCGCCCGTCATCGCCGTGCTCTTGCCGTTGTGAAGGACCTCGGCCGGAGCGCCGCCGCGGAAGTTGTTCTTCCAGGGCGCGCTCGTCAAGGAGTAGATCGCGCCGTCAATGTGATGGGCGCTCAAGGGAATTGAGTACCGCTTACCGGTCTTGCTGCCGGTGACGTTGACGACCATCATCTGCCGGCGCAGAGCGCCGACGAGGGGCGTGCGGAGCAGAAACCCCATGAGCGGGTTGACGGCACGGAGCAACGCGGCTGGCGGATGAGAGATCGCGACCGCGTAGGACTGATCTGTCATGTTCCTCACGGTATGTCGAATCGCGGCTCACTTGGGCGAAATCACGCTCTTTGCCCGCTGAGCACACCTTGCCCGCTGAGCACACCCGAGGCCGGAATCTGCTGGCCCGGGTTTGTGGTGGCGATAGTGTCGCCATCGTGGACTCCCCACTCAGCTTCGCCTGGCTGCTGGTGCTGTTCGTGACGACTCGGATTCAGCGGTCGGCGGGGCGACGCGGCTCCGGACGCATCCAGCACACCCATTCCACCAACCTGCGCCGCCTGCGCACCGAGCCGTCGAAGGTCCTGACCACCAGCCTGTTGTGGCTCGACGGCCGCGAATGGTGGCCGTACGTACCGATATTCGTCGGCGTCGTGGCCCCGGCCGAACGCCGGTTGCGTTGGTGGCGCTGGCTTCTCATCGGCGTCGCGGCGCACCTCATCGGCACATATGTCGGGCAGGGTCACCTGCGCCGGTCGATCAGCAAGGGAAGAACGCCGAGGCGGCTGGTGAATGCCCGCGATGTCGGCGTGAGCTACTTCGTCCTCGGAGTGGCGGGCACGCTGTCCGGCTACCTCGAGCGGCGTTGGCGATCGAAGTGCCAGGTGGTGGCGGTGGCCGGACTGGCCGCCAATGCGGCGGCCAGGCCGACCTTCACCGAGGTGGGGCATCTGACGGCCTTCCTCGTCGGGCTGACAGCGATCCCACTGGCGCCCGACCGCGAGCAGCGCCCGTACCCAGCCGGCGTACCTAGCCGACGGCGCTATGTAAGGTGATGCCGGGTCCACCGTGCGTCTGACGTCGCCGGAGGATCAGAACCCGAAGCCCACGCCGAGGTCGAGCCTGACATTGACGCGCGGCTGGTCGTAGTCGTTGGTCGCGTTCGGATTGCCGACGCAGTGGTCCGTCTCCACGCCGTCGACCACCGTGCTGGTGCACGTCGCGATGGGTTCGGCCAACGCGCTAGGTGCGCCGGCCACGGCAAGAACACCTGCCGCGCCCGCCGCCACACAAACCCGGCCGATCGATCGCATGCTTCCACGATCCCAGCGGCACGGCGCCGCGGCAAGGAATTCGACAACGCACATCGACGTAGCGCCCGGGCCTTGAGTGTCCACCTCCAAGCGACAGTGTCGCTCCGAGCACAGTGTCGCTCAGAGGTGGACAACCCCGACCCCAGTGCAGGCGCGGAACCGGACAGACAACAATCGCGGGGGTGAGCGACCATCAGCCGGGTAGAGCAGAGCGGCTCCTGCGGTCGATCCGCAAGGAATCCCGGAGGCGCTCGCCGGCGAGAAGGACCACGACGACGCCGAGGTCGCCGCAATGCTGCGCGAGCTGGGGATCGCGTTGGTCGAGTGCGAACAGCCGACGCATCTCGTCGCGGCCCGGCTGCTGGCGATCGCTCCTCGGTACACCAGCGAAACCGTCCGCGTCGTCGTGCTGCCGACACGATCGCCTACGAGATCGAGGCGGTCGCCAAACCGACGACGCAGTTGGACCTCGCGGGCCGGATCGACGCGATCGCGGAGCTCGCCGAGGTCGGCGCCATCACGCCGGCGGACGCGGCCCGGGAGGCCGCGGCCGCGCGCACCATGGCGCCGCGGTTCGGGCCCGTCACCACCGTGATCGGCTACACCATCACCACGCTCGGTTTCGGCATGGTGATCAACCCCACGTGGGCATCGCTGTGGGGGTACGTTTTCCTCGGAGCCGTGGTCGGCTCGATCGCCATGTTGGGCAGACCTTTTCCGACTTTGAACGCGGTGCTACCGACCTTGGCCGCGACGGTGGTGACGGTGCTGGCCACCTGGTTCGTCGCCGACGCCGCCAACGACGGGCTACTGCGGGTGATCAGCCCCCCCTGGTGGCTGTCCTGCCGGGCCTGGCGTTGACGATCGCCGCCATGGAGCTGGCCAGCGGGCAGATGATCAGTGGCGCCACCCGGCTCATCTACGGCGTGGCGCAATTGGGGTTGCTCGTCTTCGGTGTCGGTTTGGGCCTGCATGTCGGTGCCCAGCTCACCCCGCAGCAGCCGTCGGCGCAGATGGGCGGGTGGTCGCTGTACGTCGCCGTGATCCGTCTACGCCACGATCAACACCCGGCGCAGCCGCTGATCGGTCAGAACCAGTCCGATGAGCGTCTAACTCATCTGCCCACGCATCGCCTCGAAGGTCGGCGCCCGATCCCGCTCGATGTGTGCATAGGCGACCGACTCGGCGACCCGCTCGTTGGCTGACGCGATAGCGTCGCGCAGCAGCACGTGATCATGAAACGCCTCATCGGCCGGTAACCCGGATGTCAGGTAGAACAGCCAGGTGATCCGCCCCGAGATGGCGCCCATCAGCCGGATCATCAACTCGTTGGTGGACATCGCTACCACGGCCTCGTGAAACATCGTGCTGCCCTGGGCAATTGCGTAGGCGTCGCCCGCCTCGACGACCCGTTGCGCCTCGGACAGGGCATGGTTCAGCGGATCCATGGACCCTCCCCGCCCGACCTGTCGCGCGGCGTAGCGGGCGGCACCGACCTCGAGGGACAGCCGGGCGTCGAACAGATCGTCGATCGCCTTCTCATCCCAACGGGTGACGACCGCCCCGCGCCGTGGGTAGGAATGCACGAAACCGTCACGCTCCAGCCACGGCACAGCCTCGCGCAGCGGTACCCGCGATACGTCCAACTCCTCCCCTATGCGCTGCTCGGGCAGCCGACTGCCCTGTGGATACTGCCCCAGGATGATCCGCTCCCGCACCGTGCAGTAGATGCGCCGCGACAACGACAACGGCGACTCGACGACCTCGGAACCGTTCAGCGAGCCGCTCAACCCGCGATACCGAGCAGCGAGAAGTTCAACTCGTTGGCGCCGATGTTCTGACTCTCCGGCACCTGGGTGAGCCACTTCTGTGCCACCACCCAGTTCTGGTTGTACGACAAGTTCAGGAAGCACCCGGTCTGTCCGTACAGATCACCCGCCTTGACGTAGGTGGCCATATCGCCTGTGCGCAGACCGTCATCGAGCAGCGTATTGACTTCCTTTGACTCGCAACCGAAATAGTTGATGCCACCGGCAGCGTCCCAGAACACATGTCCCCACATGTACGGGTCACCGCCGTCGGGACCGTTGTTGCCGTCGATGAATGCATCCGGACCAGTGGGCGGGTTGTTGATCCAGCCGAACACCGTCGACGTGTCGTAACCCTGCGCCGAGACGTTCAGCCCGATGGTCTGCAGGTTGGCCACCACGATATTGGCCATGGATTGGGCGTTGACATTGCCGTTGGCGTACCCGATCACCAGATTCTTGTTCGCACCGGCGGGCAACCCGTCGACGTAGGCTTTCAGCGCACCGGCATCGTAGGAGATCGCCTGGTGATCACCGCCGCCCGGAATCATGCCCTTGGCGTACATGGTGGTGGCCACCTCGGATCGCTTGCCCAGCACCTGACTCACCAATTTCTGCTGGTCGATCGACTTGAGGAACGCGACCCGGGCATCGGCATTCCTGAAGAAGTCGTGACTCGGGTTCACCGTCACCAAAGCGCCCTGCAGCGTCGGCAGAAAGTAGTTGGAGACGCCGTCCTTGGTGGCGTATTTCTGCAGGCTCGACGACGGCAGCGCGGCGGCGATCGCGTCCACCGTGCCGTTGTCGAAGGCAAGCTCCAGCGCGGACTCGTCGGTGTAGACGGGCAATTCGACCTTCTTGAACGGTGATTTCGGTCCCCAGTAGCCGTCGTACTGCGTCAGCTCATACTTGACCCCGGTCTGCGCGGTGGTCAACATGTAGGGTCCGGTACCCAGATCGTGTGAGGACAAGTAGGTTTGGGCGTCGTCGGAGCCGGCGTTGGACGTGAGGCCCTGCGGTGATTCCATCTTGGGGCCAAAAGGCGACGCGAGGTAGCTCAGAAATGCGGTATTGGGCTGTTTCAGCGTGATCACCGCGGTGAAATCATCCGGCGTATCAACGCTTTTGACCACGTCGACCATATACGCCGCGCCACCTTTGACCGCAATCCGGCGCTTGAAGGCGACATCGACGGCGGCCGACGTGAACGGCGTGCCGTCATGGAACGTCACACCTCTGCGCAAGTGGAAGGTATAGACGTCATGGGTGGGGTTGACTTCCCAGGTCTCGGCCAGCCGTGGTGCGATCTGCACCGTGTCGGTGTTGTTCTTGTACTGCACCAGGCCCTCGTAGGTGTTGATCATGATGGCGGTGCCGTTGTTCGCGTAGTAGATGTCGGGGTCCGGCGGCTGCCCGATGTCGCCGAGCAGCCCGACGGTCAGCGTGCCGTCTGTCGGCGGTCCCGCCGCGCCTCCGCCGCCGCCACCGGTCGAGCTCCTGGTGCCCGAACTGCAGGCGCTCAAGGCCAGGGTCAGCGCGGCGCAGACGGCGACGCCGCGTAGCAGTCGAGTGTGCATGACGGTGCTCCTTCGCTTGATGGAACAAACTCTCATTCGGCGGTCACCCTCGGATCGGCTAGCGCCTGAAGCAGGTCGACGACGACGTTGGACACCACATAGATCGCCCCCAGCACGAGCGTGACCCCGGCGATCGCGGGGAAGTCCGCGACCGGGATCGAGGCGGCCAGATAGTTGCCGATCCCCGGCCAGGAAAAGACCTGTTCGACGACGACCACCCCGGCGAACATGAACCCGAGCTGCAGCCCGCCCATCGAGAAAGCGGGCCCGATACCGTTGCGCACCACGTGATGTGCCACCACCTGGAACTCGGTCAGGCCCTTGGAGCGGGCGGTGCGGACATAGTCGACGTCGAGCACCGCCTGCAGGGACGACCGGAACACCCGGCCGATCGCGACCGCGGGCGCGATGGACAACACCACCGCGGGAAGCGCCAAATGCGCCAGCGCGTCGACAAACGCGTCGGTCTGGCCGTGCAGCAGCGTGTCGACAGCCTGCATGCCGAACGGTCCCGGATCATCGAAATCGCCGACCCCGCGGGCAGGTAACCATCCGAGTTCGCCGAAGAACACGATGATGCCCACCAGCGCAAGCAGGAACGGCGGTGCCGTGGCCAGCAGCAGCAGAACACCCCTGCCGAGCGCGGCGCCCGGCCACCGCAGTGCGCCCGACAGCGCGTACCACGTCGCCAGCACCAGCGCGATGAGAAAGGCGGTGACAACGAGCTCGACGGTCGCGGGCAAATAAGTGGCGATATCGGCGACCACCGGCTGGCGGGTCCGCAGCGAGCGGCCCAGATCGCCGGTGAACAGACCGCCGAGGAAATGGAGGTAGCGGGTGAAGAACGGGTCGTTCAAGCCGAGCCGCCGGCGCTCGGCGGCGACCATCTCCGGCGAGGCATTGGCCCCGACGTACGCACGGGCCGGATCTCCCGGCGAAATGGCTTGCAGCACAAAGATCAGCAGCGACAGCGTGAGCAGGATGACCACGGCCGCAGCGGCCCGGCGGGTGAGGAACGCCAGCATCCTCCTACCCCCGCACCGGAATCAGGTTGCGGATGGCGTCCCCGCCGAGGTTGGCGATCAGGCTCAGCCCGAGCACCGCGATGCCGGGGATCCCCGGCACCCACCACTGACTGAGCAGCTGGCTCAGCGCGCGGGCGGTGTCGGCGCCCAACTCGGGCGCGGGGGCCTTCTGCCCGAGCCCCAGGAAGGACAGCGCGGCCAGCAGCAGAACGACGTTGCCGATGTCGAGGCTGGCGCTGACCACCGCGGTGGGGACCACCCCGGGCAGCAGGTGATCGAGCAGGATTCGCGGCCGCGACACCTCGGCCAGCCGGGCGGATTCGACGTGCGGGCGGGCGGCCAGCGCCTTGACCTCTCCGCGCACGATGCGCGCGTAGTACGGCCACCACACGATCGCGACTCCGACCAGCGTGTTCACCAACCCGGAACCGAGCGCGGCGACGATGGCGATGGCCACCAGCGCCCCTGGCAGCGCGAGGAACAGATCGGTGATGCGCATCAGCAGCACCGAGTCGACCCAGCCACCGGTCGCACCGGCGACCAGGCCGATGGTGCCGCCGATGAGCAGCCCGCTGGCCACCACCACCAGCGCGGAGAGCCAGCTGACCTGGATGCCGATCAGCGTGCGCGACAGCAGATCCCGGCCGATGCCGTCGGTGCCGAGTAGGTGTCCCGGGCTCAGCGGTGACAGGTTGATCGGACCAGCCGGCTGAACAGCGTTGTACGGTGCCAACTCTCGTGCGAAAACGGCCAGCACGGTGACCGCGACGAGCAGTCCGACCAAGGCCACCGCCGTGGGCCTGCTGAGCTGTCTGCTCCTGACCGATAGCGGTTGCAAACGCCCACTGGGCACCAGGATTGCCGTCACGACGCCCCCACGATCTCGGGCACCGCAGCCAGCAGCGTGCGGGTGTACTCCTCGGTCGGTGCGGCGATCACCTGTTCGGCGGGCCCGATTTCGACGATGCGGCCGGCCCGCATCACCGCGATGCGGTCGCCCATCAGCCGGGCGACCGCCAGGTCATGGGTGACGAACAGCACCGTCATCCCGATCCGCGCGCGCAGATCCCGAATCAGCGCCAGCACACCCTTGGCCAGTGAGGCATCCAGCGCGCTGGTGGGTTCGTCGCACAGCAACACCGCGGGCGGGACCATGGTGGCCCGGGCGAGCGCGACGCGCTGACGCTGCCCTCCGGAGAGCTCACCGGGCCGGGCGTCGGCGACCTCCGGCGGTAGGTCCACCGCGGCAAGTGCCGCCCCCACCCGTTCGCGGACCTCGGCACGACCGAGCGCAAGCGGACGCAGCCGCTCCGCCAACGTCTTTCCCACGGTCATCCACGGGGTCAGCGAGGAACCGGCATCCTGGAACACCATCTGTGGTCCGCCGGTCGCGGTCAGCGTGACCGACCCCGATGTCGGCTTGTCCAGTCCGGCGACGATGCGCAGCAGGGTCGTTTTTCCCGAACCGCTCTCGCCGACGATTGCCAGCGACTCTCCCGTCGCGATGTCAAGGTCGACGCCGTCGACCGCGGCGAGCTCGCGCGAGCCGCCGAAGAGCCGGCCGCCGTGGCGCACGGTGAAGATGCGGTGCAGATTGCGGATGCGCACAGTCGGTTCGGCGTCGTGGGGGGTCGGCGCGAACCGTTCGTCGCGGGGCATGGTGAGGCTCAGTCGCGACGCCAGCAGCGAACGGGTGTAGTCGTGCTCGGGGGTGCGGATCACGGCTGCGGCGGGGCCGATCTCGACCATCTCGCCGCGATGAAGAACGGCCAGCCGGTCGGCGATCTGGTCGGCGACGCCCAGATCGTGGGTGATCAGCAGGACCGAGCAGCCGAAGTCGTCGCGCAGCTCACGCAGCAGGTCCAGCAGTTGTGCCTGCACGGTCACGTCGAGCGCGGTGGTGGGTTCGTCGGCGACGATGAGCGCGGGCCGGCCGGCCACCGCGATGGCGGCCATCACCCGCTGCCGCAGCCCGCCGGAGAGCTCGTGCGGGTAGACCCGCAGGCGCAGCTGGGCGTCACGGACCCCGACGGTGTCCAGCAGCCGCACCGATTCGGTGTCGTCGTGGGTGCGTTCGCCGATCTGCCTGCCGATGCGCATCGTGGGATTCAGTGAGGTCATCGGATCCTGGAAGATCGCGCCGAGCAGGTCGCGCCGCACCTCCCGCAGTTCCGACTCTCTCGCGCGCAACATGTTCACCCCGCCGACGGTGACGGCACCCGCGGTCTGTGGATGGGAGGCTTGGGGCAGAAGCCCGAGCAGGCTCAACGCGAGCACGCTCTTACCGGATCCGGATTCGCCGACCAGCCCGAGGATCTCGCCCGCTCCGATGCGCAGATCGACGCTCGCGAGCACCTGGGTGCGAATCCCGTTGCGCACCAGCGACAGCGAGAAGTCGTCGACGCTCGCCACCGGTTCGGTCACGACGTCACCACCCCTGTCGGCGGAAACAGCGTGGGCGAGTCCAGTACCGCCCGGTGGATGTCGCGCGGCGTCGTCAGCCACACGCCGTCAGCGGCGGCGATACCCTCGAGCGCGCGGCGCACCGCGCGCAGCCGGAACGGCACCCCGGTGATGAACGAGTGCAGCACGATGCTCATCACCGACGGCTGCGGTGTCGACGCGAGTTCGGAGAATTCGTCGACGATCATGTCGGCGAATTCGTGGGCGGAGGCCTGCCTGCCGATCATCGTCGACGAGTCGTTGATCTCGACGTTGTACGGAATGGCCAGCAGCGGACCGGATTCCGTGGGCAACCAGACCGGCTGATCGTCCAGCCGCAGGTCGAGCAGGTAGTGATACCCGGTTTCGACCAGCAACCTCAGCGTGGCCGGGCTGTGACTGAGCCAGGGGCTCGACCAGCCGCCCGGCGGCGCGCCCTCGTGCGTACGGATACGCTCGGCGACATCGCTGAGGTAGACGCGCTCCGCTTCGGGTGCCAGCTGCGCCAGCGAATCCGAGTTCGACCGGCCGTGCCCAACCACCTCGGCGTCTACCTGCCGGGCCGCTGCCAGCACGTCGGGGGCCTCGTCGTAGACGTCCGTGTTCAGCAGTACCGTCGGCGGGATACCCAGGGCGCCGAGCATGTCGAAAAGCCGGAAGGCGCCGACCCGATTGCCGTAGTCCCGCCACGCGGTGTTGACCAAGTCAGGAGCGGGCACGCCGGGCAGCACGTCCTCGGTGTGTCCGTTGCCGAACCGGTAGGACTCGACACCGACGCATACCACGACCGCCAGCCGCGCGCCGTTCGGCCAGGTGCCCGCGGAGCGGGCGGGCAGCGGTGTGTAGGCGTAACGGGCGGGGTTCGTCATCGTGCCAGCCAACGGCTGAACCCGACATCGGTTGCGGCGGCCCGGCGCACGATGTGCTGATAGGCGGGGAACAGCGCTTCCGCACCGATGCGGGCGGCGCGTAGCGCGGGCGCCTTGGCGGCGAACACCTCTCGCGCTTCGTTCAGCAGCGCCACCTCGTCGACCGAGGTGACGTGGCCGCGTTCGGCGACAACCTGGCCCGCCACCATCGTCATCACCACGTCGCGGCCGTCCTCGCAGTGCACCAACTGCTCACGCAGATCGTTGAGCGGAGTGAAGGCCACGGCGTGCAGGTCGACCAGGGCCAGATCGGCGAGCATGCCGGGCGCGATCGCACCGAGGTCGTCGCGCCCGGTGGCGCGGGCACCACCCCGCCACAGCGCATCCAGAATCTCTGCGGGTGTGGGCCATTCGTCGCTGTCGAGTCCGGAGATGTTGTGGATCAGGCCCGCGGTCTTGGCGACCGTCCAGACGTTGACGGAGTCGTCGCAGATCGCCTCATCGGTGCCCAGCGCCACCGGGACGCCACGGTCGAGCATGGCTCGCCAGGGCGCCACCCCGCTGCCGAGCCGCAGGTTGCTGACGGGGTTGTGCACGACAGTCGATCCCGCTTCGGCGATCGCGTCGAGGTCGCCGTCGTCGACCCATACGGCGTGGATCACGTTGGTGTGCGGCTTGAGAAGGCCCGCGTCGGCGGTGAATTGAACGAGCGACCGGCCGGCAAAACGCGGCTGCTCGGTGATCAGGGTGCGCTGCGTCTTGGTCTCCAGCATGTGCGCGTAAAGCGGCAGACGGTAACGCTCGGCGAGGTCATCCAGCGCGGCGAAGTAGTCCAGGCTTACGCGTTGCGGTGCGGAGATCGACACGGCCGCACGGATGCGGTCGTCGGCGGCGCCATGCCAGGTGCCGATCAGGTGATCGTAGGCGTCGAGCAACACGTCGGCGCCCGCGGGTGCGGGTAGGTGGAAGGCCGCGGTTTCGTCGAGTTCCGTTGTGAAAGGCAGTTTTTCGGCCTCGGTCAACTCCGGTTGATCAAGTGCGAGAAAGGCCCGGATTCCGCTGTCGCGGTAGGCGGAGGCCACCGCGTCGACGATCTGCGGGTCGGGGTACGGCATCAGGAAGGCGTCGTCCTGCACGGTGGTGACGCCGCGCTGCAGCATTTCGATGGCACCGAGCATGGTGCGCAGATAGGCCTCGCGCGGGGTTGGGATCAGCGCCGGGTCGGCGGGTGACTCGTAGAGCATGAACAGTTCCAGCGGCAGGCTGCGCACCGCGCCCTTGAGATGGTTGGCCGGCGAATGGAAGTGGGCGTTGATGAGCCCGGGCACCAGCAGGTGCCGGCGGCCGCCCTCGACGATGCGGGCACCTGTCGCGGCCAGGGGTGCACCGATCGCGCTGACCCGGTCGCCCTCGACCAGCACGTCGACGGGTCCGGTCCTCGCGTCGGGGGCGTCGGCGTCGTAGACGTACACCTGGCGGAAGAGCACGGTCACGGCAACCTCACCGGGGCAAAGGTGCTGGCGCGCGAGGTGTTCAGGCCCATGGCGACCAGGCCGGCCGCGATCCCGACAGCCGCGGCGACGCCGTCGATGACGGGCATGTCCAGTTCTTTCGCCAACGGTCCGACGAGCCCGGCCAGGCCCGCGCACCCCAGCACCACCGCCTCGCCGCGCTCGGCGCCGCGCGCGGCCCGGGCGAACGCGTCGAGCAGATGGCCGGAACCGTCCGCCAGTCCGGCCACCGGCGCATCGACGGCCGTCACGCTGCACCGGTGTTCCAGCCCGAGCGCGCGCACGACGCGCTCGCTGTGGGCGATGGTGCGGGCCGGCATGGTGATCACGACGAACCGGTGCGCCAGCAAGCACCCGGTCTGCAGTGCGGCTTCGGTCATCCCCACCACCGGACAGGTGGCGACCTCGCGGGCCGCGTCGACACCGGTGTCCCCGAAGCAGGCGACCACGAAGGCGTCCGTCTCGGCCTGGTGCACACGAACCTGCTCGATGACACCGACGGCGGCGACGGACTCCTCGGCGTGGCTCTCCACACTCGCCACGCCGGCGGCGGGGCGGACGCCGATGACACGGACGCCGGCCCCCGCGACCGCTTGGGCCGCCGCGGTGATGGTGGCCGTCAACTGTGCGGAAGTGTTCGGATTGATCACGGTGATCCGGACCGTCACGGCGCCACCCCCGACACGACCGCCGCCAGCAGTCCGTCAAGCCCAGGGGCACTTACCGCGATGCGCGCCGCCGATGCTCCCGCCCGGGCAGCGGCGTACACGTCGCCGCTACGAAGGTGCTCGGCGGCGAACGCCCCGCTGAACGTGTCGCCGGCGCCGGTGCTGTCCACCGGATCGACGTGATCGGCGGGCACGGCAGTGGGTGCGGGGCTTTCACGGGTGGCGACCAGACAGCCGGCCTCGGCGAGTTTGATCACCACCACCGTCGGCCCCAGCGCCAGGAACGCCGCTGCGGCCGAGTTCAGGTCGGAGGTGCCGGCCAGGGCGGCGGCTTCGACCTGGCTGGGCAGGAAGACGTCACACGCGCCGACCGCGTCGAGCAGCGCCGACTCGTTTCCGGCGAGGTAGTCCTCCTGCGGATCGAAGTAGATCCGCGCCGAGCTGCGGCGCCGCAGCCACGCCGACAGTTCGAGTTGTGCGTGCAGCGCCATCCCGCACAGCAGCATCCCCGGCGCGGCCAGCGCCATGTCGGACACATCGGCAGGGTGCACCGAAAGCTTCTCGAAGTGCGCCTCGCCGAGCAACAGCTCCCAGACCCGGCCCCCCGCCGTGTCGTAGCGCACCACGTTGCGCACCGTGGGCAGGTCGCGACGGGGCAGCGAGGCCGGATCCGTTCCGGCCGAGCGGACCGCGCCGAGCAGATCGGCGGTGGCGTCGTTGCCGAGCGGGGCCAGGATGGTGGGTTCGCCTCCGGCCAGTTTGGCGCCGAGGGCCGCGAATAGTGCGTCCCCGCCGATGGATTCACTCCGTGTGCCCGCCGGGAACACCACCTCGTCGATGGTGAGGTTGCCGACGCAGATCACGTTGTCAGGCATGGGCGGTCGCCGCGGCATAGCAACTCAGCCCGAGGTGGTAGCCGACCAGCTGGGCGGGCAACACATACAGCAAGGGGGACAACGGTTCCGGTATCGGCGGCAACGTGATGAGCCTGCCCCCCAGGTCGTCGAATGCGTGCTCGCCGTCGGTGGTGACGACGTAGAGCCGGCCGCCCCAGCGCAGCGCATCGGTGCCCGTGTCGACGGAGCGTGGTACCGACGGGCCCGACGGGGAGAGCACGAACAGTGGTTCGCCCGCCTTCTGCGAGTTGTAGTGGTGATACTCCTCGACCTGGATCTCGATCGCGTGCAGCGTCGTGCACTCTTTGACCTTGGCTGCGCCGATGACAGCGGACGCCAGGTTCGGCCCGGCGCCGGCGAAGAGCACCGTCTGCACTCGAGCCTCGACCTCATCGTCGGCGATCTCGGCGACGAGGGGGTCGATCCGCTGCAGCACCTCGGTCATCAGGTCGGGCAGCTCGTCGAAGGCGGAGCCCAGCGGGGCGGCCAGGCCCGGGACACGGCGCTCGCCCACCCGAATAGCCAGCTCCAGCAGCAACGCCAGTGCCGCGGTGGACGACTGGGTGGGCCAGCCGACCCGGGTGGCCTCGATCTTCAACGCCGTGTCGGCCTCGATCTGCAAGGTCGAGCCGTCCGTATTGGTCAGCGCAACGGTATACGATCCGCGGTGCTGAGCCATCAGCAGAGCTTCGACGGTCCGGGTGGTCTCGCCCGAGCTGGACAGCGCGATCACCGCCGTATCGGCATCGACCAGATGCGCATGGTAGTAGGCGAACTCCAGGCTCTGCATGGTTTCGCACGGCACCCCGAGCATGCTCTCCAGCACCTGGCGCGCGGCCATCATGACCGCCAGCGAGTCGCCGCACCCGACAAGCACCACCCGTCGGATCCCATCGAGGAGGCGATCGGCGATGGTATCCAGAGTCGCCGCGTTGAGCTGCAGCGTCTCGCGAATAGCCGCGGGTTGGCCGAACAGCTCCGGCCCGGTCGCCTGTACGCGCGAGCGTAGTTTGGCGTCCAGCGGATCGTTGCTCGGAAGGGCGAGGATGTGCGCGCGCTCGGCGTCGGAAACTCTGTGAACCACGGCGCGCTGGCGGGCGTCCAGCGGGCTGGCGCCTGGATCGAGCAGCGGGCTCGCGAGAGCTCTCATCTGGATTACGCACCCTTCGTGCCGCAACCGGACATCGCTTCCAGACGGTATACCGTTCGTGTCTCGCCCGTATGACTTTCCGTGGCATTCCGGTTACCGGCGCCGCGAACTACGATCGGCCGGTGGCTTCATCGACGAGCCCACGATGGCAAACGCTGTACCGGCGAACCCTTGCGCTGGTGCTGCGCCCGACGGCGCCACCGGTGTGGCTCGGCGTGCTGGTCGCACTGGGGTTCATCGCCTTCGAAATCGTGGTGGTGCTGCAGCTGAAGAGGATTGCGCCGCAGAACGCCTTCGGGGCGCTCTTCCTGCTCGGCGTCCTCGTGGTGTCCGCGGGGTGGGGCATCGGCGTCGCGGTGGCGATGTCGCTGGTCAGCGCGGTGGTGTATTCCTACTTTCACGCGGAAGGGGCCGGCAGCCTGGCGCTGGCGCTGGGCGTATTTCTGTGCCTGGCGCTGTTGGCCAACGTGCTGGCCGGGCAGGCGCGGTTGCGTGCGCTGGAGGCCGAGCAGCGCCGGGTCGAGGCGGATCTGTCGGCCGAGCTTGCGCGGTCCACGTTGCGCACCGGGGATCTGCGTGCCGCGCTGGATGCTGCCGGTTCACGGATCGCCGAGGTGCTGGAACTGCCGTTCGCCTTGCTCGACCGTGACGAGATTCCCGGCGACGCCGATCACGCAGCGGTCACGTTGCGCGACGGCGGCCAGGTGGTGGGCACATTGTTGGTGCCGGCGGGCCTGCCGGCGGGGTCGCGGCAGCGCGTCGAGCGGATGGTGCCGTCGCTGGAGGCGCTGTTGGCCGCGACGCGGGACCGCCAGGAGATCACCGCCGAGCTGGAGGCCAGCCACGACGAAGTCACGGCGCTCGCCGAGCAGCAGGCTGCGCTTCGGCGGGTGGCGACGCTGGTGGCACGCGGAGCAGAGCCGGCGGAGGTTTATCCGATGGCGGTCAACGAACTCGCCCGCGGGCTGGGGGTAGAGCACGTGACGATCGTGGGCTACGACGGGGGTGAGGGCGTCGTGCTGGCCACCCGGGACAGCCCGCACCGCGCAACAATGGCGGTCGGCGAACGGTTCCCGCTCACCGGTGACAATTTGAGCGTGCGGATCGTGCGCACGGGTGAGCCGGCCAGGATCGACGACTACGCCAGTGTGAAAAGTGCGATCGCCGACCGGATGCGCTCCCTGGAGGTGTGTTCGGGGGTGGGTGCGCCGGTGATCGTCAATGGCAAGGTACGGGCCGGGATAGTCGTGGGTTCGGTTGTCGCGCAACCGCTGCCGCCGGGAACCGAGGATCAGGTTGGCGATTTCGCCGATCTGGTGGCCACGGCGATCTACAACGCGGAGAACCGCGCGGAGCTCAAGGCGTCACGCGCGCGCATCGTCGCCGCCTCCGACCAGGCCCGGCGCGAGTTCGAACGAGATCTGCACGACGGCGCGCAGCAGCGGATCGTGTCGCTGGGTATGCAGCTGCGGGCGTTGAAGGAATCCGAGCAGGAAGTGATCCGCGACGGCCTCGACCGTGTCGTCGCGGATCTGATGGAGGTCCACACCGATCTGCAGGAGCTGTCCCGCGGTATCCATCCGGCGATCCTGTCGCGGGGTGGCCTCGGCCCGGCGATCAGGACGCTGGCGCGGCGGTCGCCGGTGCCGGTCACCCTCGATGTCGACGTGGATCGGCGGCTGCCCGAGTCGGTGGAAGTGGCCGCGTATTACGTTGTGGCCGAGGCGCTGACGAACACCGCCAAGCACGCCAACGCGACGGAGATTCGGGTGCGCGTGGCGGCGGAGGAACCCGAGATCCGAATGTCGATCACTGACGACGGAGTCGGGGGCGCGGTGACGGGTGATGGTTCGGGTCTGATCGGGCTCAAGGACCGGGTCGAGGCGGTGTCGGGACGCCTGGAGGTCGACAGCCCACCCGGTGACGGGACCACGCTGACGGTGACCATTCCGCTCGAGGGCTGATCACGTGTCGCCGCCCATCCCGCAACTCATTTGAGGGACAATGCTTTCGGTGGTCGACCGCTGTCCGGGTGGTGGGGCGGTTCGAAGGCGCTCAGATTCTTCATCAGGGTGTCTGATCGGTACCGAGGGCCGGACGTCAGCCATCGGGGTGTACCGTCAACGGTGTTGGGAACCCAGCCAGTCCGGGATGTGTCTGCCGCTTTCCGCTGACCGCACCGAGCAACCGCTCACGCCGGACACGCAGGTGACAACCGCCAGTTGGGATCACCTTTGAGCACGCCTTTTACCTTTTCGTCGTCATTTCCTGTAGCTGAGGCATTTTCCGGGACGCCGACTTTCGGCATCCTCAGCACGTATCCGCCGACAGCGTGTGGGCTGGCAACCTTCAGCGCGGCGTTGGCCAAGGGGTTGGCCGCCAATGGCTCCGACGTCAGCGTCGTGCGGGTGTCCGACGGGGCTCCGTCGTCATGTGCCCGTGTCATCGGAGAGTTGGTCAACGGCTCGCCGGCATCCGTCGCAGCATGCGCAGAGTCTCTGAATCAGAGCGACGTCGCGGTAATCCAACATGAGTACGGCATCTACGGAGGTGTCGACGGAGACGAAGTTCTGGACATCCTCGACGGGCTGCGCGTCCCGTCGATCGTGGTCGCCCACACGGTCCTCAAAGACCCGACGCCGCATCAGCGTTCGGTCCTCGAAGCAATTGCGGCGCGGGCAGATCAAGTGGTCGTGATGTCCGATGCGGCCAGCCAACGGTTATGCCGCGGCTTCGACATCGACGACCGCAAAGTAAGCACCCTCGCGCACGGCGCCACCCTCCCGACGAACGACGCGGTAAAGCGGGGCGGTCGGCCGACGCTGCTGACCTGGGGTTTGCTGGGCCCCGGCAAGGGCATCGAGCGGGTGATCGAGGCGATGCCGTCCCTGAAGGATCTGCCAGGCCGACCGCGGTATCTCGTTGCCGGTCGAACGCATCCGAAAGTGCTGGCCAACGATGGTGAGGCGTACCGCGACGCACGCAGTGAGCAGGCGCGGCGCCGAGGCGTGGCGGACGCCGTGTCCTTCGACGACGGATACCGCAACGTTGCGATGCTGACCGCTCTCATCCAGTCTGCCGCGGTCGTCGTCCTGCCCTACGACTCGACCGATCAGGTCACCTCCGGGGTGCTGGTCGACGCCATCGCGAGTGGCCGGCCCGTGGTTTCCACCGCGTTCCCGCACGCCGTCGAGCTCCTCGGCACCGGCGCCGGCATCGTCGTCGACCATGACGACCCGGACGCGCTGGCGGCCGCCCTGCGCCGGGTTCTGACACAGCCGCGGCTCGCCGGCGCGATGGCGGCCGAGGCCCGCCGATTGGCACCCGAGATGGCCTGGCCGGTGATCGCGGGCGGATATCAGAGGCTGGCACGTCGGGTCCTCACGCATCGACGGGCACTGGTATCACCATGACGTCGCCGGCACCGGTGTTCGACCATCTGATGCGGCTGACGGACCGTCACGGCACTCTGGAGCACGCTCGGCTCGCCGACCCGTCGCCCGAGCATGGTTACTGCACCGACGACGCCGCGCGGGTGCTCATCGTCACCACCCGGGACCATCGTCCCGACCGAACACTGAACGGTCTCGCCGGAGTGGCGCTCCGCTTCTTGAACGACGCGCAGGCCCTCGCCGGCGCCTGCCGCAATCGGATGGACAGCACGGGCCGCTGGGTCGACGAGCCGGCCGTAGAAGACGCCTGGGGGCGGTGCCTGTGGGGTCTGGGGACCGCGGCCGCGCACAGCAATGTCGCCTGGGTCCGCCAGTCCGCCATCATGCAGTTCGAACGCGCCGCACAGGAACGTTCGGAATGGCCGCGGGCGATGGCGTTCGCGGCACTCGGCGCCGCCGAGCTTCTCGCCTTCGACCCGGAGCACTCCGCGGCCCGCGCACTGATCGCCGACTACGCCGCTTCGGTACCCGCTGCGAAGGACGACCCGGCATGGCCGTGGCCCGAACCCCGACTGACGTACGCGAACGCTGTTCTCCCCGAGGCGATGATCGCGGCCGGGGCCGCGCTCGACGACGCGACGCTGCTTCAGCGCGGCCTGGATTTACTGGCCTGGCTCATCGACTCCGAAACTACCGACGGCCATTTGTCTCCTACCCCTGTTGCGGGCAGAGGCGCCGAGGACCCCAGGCCCGCGTTCGACCAGCAACCCATCGAGGTGTCTTCGCTCGCTGATGCGTGCGCGCGTGCCGCTGTCGTCGACCCCAATCCGAACTGGCCCGACGGAGTGCGGGCCGCAGCGGCCTGGTTCATGGGCGACAACGACGCGGGACAGCCGATGTGGAACCCCGAAACGGGCGGCGGATACGACGGTTTGCACGCTGACGGTGTAAACGGTAACCAAGGCGCGGAGTCGACGATGGCCGTGATCTCGACCTTGCAGCATGCTCGGCGTTTGTCGACTGTGCCTCAATGACTTCGGTGCGGGCCGGACTGGTCACGCGCAGTCCGCAGCGGCTCGCGGCCGACCCGTCGAGGGTGATCACCCGGCTGTTCGTACCCGGGCAGGAGGCGTTCGAGCGGCAGGACTCCCGCGCGGCGGCGGTGTTGGCTCGCGTCCTGGCCCTTGACGAGGACGAGGTGCGTTCATCGCTGGACGATGTCATCATCCGCTTCGACGGGAGGCACCGCGACCTGGTCGACACGTTCCGCGGGCACGCCCGTGAACTCGCCGATCGGCTCGACCCCGCCATGGGTATCTCCGAGGCGCGAATGTTGCTGCTGGGGGCGGTCTTCACCAGCGAGTACGCGATCGAGGGTGCGGCGCTGTGCAATCCCAGCATGGTGGCTCATCCGGACCAGACCGCAACCGCGGCGGGCAGCCTGCGATTCGTGATGAGCGTGCGAGGCATCGGCGAGGGGCACTGCTCGTCAATCGGGTTCCGGACCGGCGTGGTCGACGCGGCGGGCAACGTCGAGATCGACGATCCGGCTGGGTTCGCCAGCGTGGGGCCGGTCGTGTCGAGTCTGTTGGATGCCACGGTGCTGCGCAGTGAGCTCGCGCGGCAGGACGACGTCAGCGAGGCCGCGGACTATGTGCTCGATGCGCTCGGCGACCGGTTCACCCGAGCGCAGCTCGACGAGCGGCTCGACAAGCTTGCACACAACCGCAGGACGCGTGGGCATGCGACCAGGACGATCTCGCTGATGCGGGCGATCGCCGACCGGACGTACGGTGTCGAATTCCCCGACGCGAGCGAGCTTTCCGAGCGGGTGCTGTGGCCGGCGATGAGCGCGGAGGCGGCCGGCATGGAGGACGCGCGTTTCGTCCGTTTCGTCGACGACGACGGGACGGCCACGTTCTATGCCAGCTACACCGCCTACAGCGGGTCCCACATCAGTCAGCAGTTGTTGGAGACGACGGACTTCCGCTCGTTTCGGTCCACTCCGATGGTCGGCAAGGCCGCGGCCAACAAGGGGCTCGCGCTGTTTCCGCGCCGGATCCGCGGGCGCTTCGCGGCCATGTCACGGTCAGACCGCGAATCGAATTCGATCACGTATTCCGATCATCCGTTCGTGTGGACCGACTCGGTGCGCCTCCAGCGGCCGGTCCGGGCATGGGAGGCTTTGCAGCTCGGCAACTGCGGCCCACCCATCGAAACCGAAGCCGGCTGGCTGGTGCTCACCCATGGCGTAGGTCCGATGCGAACGTACCGAATCGGGGCGATGCTGCTCGACCGGGAGGATCCGACACGGATTCTCGGCCAGCTCCGGGAGCCGCTGCTGAGCCCCACTGCCGATGAGCAGAACGGATACGTCCCCAATGTGGTGTACTCGTGCGGCGGCTTGGTGCACGGGGGAACCCTCGTGCTGCCGTACGGCATCAGCGACGCCGCGATCGGTGTCGCGACAGTGCCGCTGTCAGAACTGCTCGACGCTCTGGAGCGGTAGACCACACACGAAACGGCTAGGACATTGCCTGCGCCACGGCGCGAATCCCGTGCGGGTATGCGTCGTCGCGGTGCTGAAACGAGAGGATGCCGGGGTTGACGACGGCGCCCTCGCGAATCTCGATAGCCCGGGAGATGGTCGAGTTCTCATCCCACGCCGCCGGACCGGCCAGGACCGTCTCCAGATGCGGCAGCAGGGCCTCGCTGATCTCCCACGTCGCCGAGTTCCATAGGTAGGACGGGCTGTGGTCCACAGCGTAGTAACGCACGCCGTTGGCGATCTCGATGCTTGGTTGAGTAAACGTGGTTGGATGCGCCCAGCTGAAACCCATTCCCACGTCGCACGAGACGTCGATGATCAGGCTTCCGGGGGTGAAGTCGGCCAGGTCTTTCTCGGTGAGGAAGACCAGGGGAGCGTCGGTGTCCTGCAGAACACAGTTGACGACGATGTCGTTGTCCGCCAGCAATTGGGCCACCGGAACGGACTCCTCGGGGGTATCAGCCCATATCTGCTCGGGTGCGTCCGGGTCCGGTCTCATCTGGATGATCTGCGTCGAGTGAATCGGCGAACCGACGGCCGCGATTTCACGGTTGGTGAGGACACGCACGTCGTCGACACCGTGGGCGTTCAGCGCGGTGACCGCGCCTCGGGCGGTGGCGCCGAATCCGATGACGGCGGCGCGCAGCCGCGGACCGTAGCTGCCGGTGATGCCGGCCAGTTGCATGGCGTGCAAGACCGAGCAGTAGCCGGCGAGCTCGTTGTTCTTGTGGAAGACGTGCAGGCCGAATCCGCCGTCGGCCTGCCAGTGGTTCATCGCCTCGAACGCGATCAGCGTCAGCCGCCGATCGATGGCAGCCTGAGTCAGGGCGGTGTCCTGCACGCAGTGCGGCCAGCCCCAGACAACCTGTCCCACCTTGAGTTCTGCGAGGTCTTCGGCCTGGACTTTGGGCAGCAGGATCACATCGCAGCCGGCGATGAGCTCTTCGCGCGTTCTGATTCCGCCGACGAGTTCGGCCAGCGCATCATCCGTCGCGCCGGAGTCCGAGCCGTACCCCTGCTCGAGGAAGATCCGCGGTCGGACCCGACGATCGATCCTGCTGAAATGAGCCGGGTGGATCGGCAGCCTATGTTCGTCGGCTTTCCGCGAGCCGGCCAGGACACCTAGCGAAAGATGTTGTGCCTTAGCGCTTCTTGTCATGCAGCAGCGCCTCGGTAGACGAGACGCGGGTCGCTGCCTTGGCGTGCTTGGCGGCGCGTTTCTCCTTCAGAGATTTGCCGGTCTTCTTCGTCATGGTTTGCCGAGGCGATTTGTCGGACATGACGGGCCCCTTGGTCATGGGGCCTGGTTGGTCCCGATTCGGTGAGTTTACCAGTATCAGCGTCGTAGACACACAGCGTTGACGTACGCCGTTATGGCCCTTAAGCTGGAGATACGCCGACGCGCTGCTGTCATCCCTAGAATCTCGGCCGGTGGTCCGCACTCAACTTCGGGTTCTCACACACGAGCCCACCCATGCCGTAAGGCCGGACTCATCAGGACATCTTTTGGCAATTACCGATATCGCCGCGTACGCGCATTTGAGCGAGACGGACATCGAGGCGCTCGGGGTTGAACTTGACGCCGTTCGCTTCGACATCGAGGAGTCGCTCGGTGAGAGCGACGCGGCCTATATCCGGAGAACCATCAAGTTCCAGAGGATTCTCGACGTGGTGGCGCGGCTGATCATCGGCTGCAGCCGGACACGGGCCGGCTGGGCAGTGGGGACCGCGGCGCTGGCGTTCGCCAAGGCCGTCGAGAACATGGAGATCGGTCACAACGTCCTTCATGGCCAATGGGATTGGATGAACGACCCTGAAATCCACTCGAGCACGTGGGAGTGGGACATGGTCGGGCTCTCCTCGCAGTGGAAGCATTCGCACAACTATCGCCATCACGTGTTCAGCAACGTTCTCGACATGGATGACGATCTGGGCTTCGGCGTGATGCGGGTGACCCGCGATCAGCCGTGGAAACCCCAATATCTGCTGCAGCCCCTTCAGAACATGTTTTTGGCAGCCACCTTCGAATGGGGCATCGCGCTGCACGGTGTGGACTTTGAGCGCATTCGGGGGGCTACCGCCGGCGAAAGGGGTATCCAGGCGAGGCTGCTCGGTGCAAAGGTGATCCGCCAGGCGGTCAAGGACTACGTGCTCCTCCCGGCGCTGAGCCGATCGCGGTGGCGCCGAACCCTGGCCGCGAACGCGACTGCCAACCTTCTACGCAACCTGTGGGCCTACGTGGTGATCTTCTGTGGGCACTTCCCTGACGGCGCCGAGAAATTCACCACGGATGTACTCGAGCACGAGACGCGGGCCGACTGGTACCTGCGGCAGATGTTGGGGGCGGCGAACTTCGATGCCGGCCGGGTGCTGGCGTTCGCGAGTGGGAATTTGTGCTACCAGGTCGAGCACCACCTGTTTCCGGACCTGCCGAGCAATCGCTACGCGCAGATCGCGACGCGGGTTCGGGCATTGTGTGCCAAGTACGACCTGCCCTATACCAGCGGATCACTTGTGCACCAGTATCTTTTGACGCTGCGGACGATCCACAAATTGGCGCTTCCCGACGGATTCCTGCTGGCCACCTCCGACGACGCACCGGAAACCGCCTCGGAACGGAAATTCGCCACCGGCGCGAGGACAGCGGGAAGCGCGGTCACGCAACTGCGTGCTGCTCCTGGAGGTTAGCAAGTGCCGCACCGACGGTATCGACAGCGGGAAGCGATCCGTGGGGGTCACAGATTCGTAGCAGTCGGGAGACCGCCGGACCTGGTACCAGCACCCACCCGGTGCCATCGCGGGCGCAGCTGACCGAGACTCTGTGCAGCGCCGAGAAACCGTCGACGCCAAAGAATTGCAGGCCACTGAGATCAAGGATCAGTCCTCGGCAACGCACCGCATTCGCGAGTGCGTAATCGAGGAGGGTGCTTACGTTCGACGCGTCGATGTCGCCATATGCGCTGACGACGGTCACCGAGGACATCGGAAATCGAGCATCAAAACGCACCGCGTGATGCTCGGTGAGCGATCGAGGCTCAGTGTGAAGAGCATTCATCACGTGTCCTTGATGGGGTTCGGGCAGTGCACACGTCGCACGATCATCCCGCGGTGCCGGCGGTCCCAGCGCGTCGTCGGCTCGCAACTACAGACCGAGCGGCGCCACCGCGCCGACCAGGATCCCTAAGAGGAACGCCGTGGCGGTCGACCCCGAGAGGCAATATCCGGACACGGAGTAATCGGTCGGCGGGTGGGCCGCCCTAGCATTACTCAGCACGCCCACGCGGCGAGGAGCAATATAGCCACACCAACGATGACAGGCACTCCACGCCGCTCATCTGCTGGTAGACCTCCAGTACACACCCCTTTGCGTCGCATGTCAACGTCGTTGACGTATGGTGTTAACCTACGTTGTGGTTCACCGGGGACAGGTCGAAGGAAGGTGTGGCGCGCAATGGCGAAAAGGCTGACCGCGTCCGCTGCGGACACCACCGGAACTGATCGCCCCGCCACCAATGGTCGCGACGCCGGTCCGGTCAGCCGGTCGACGATCCTGCAAGCGGCGCTGAGAATCATCGACCGCGACGGTATCGATGGCTTGTCGATGCGTCGTCTCAGTGAGGAGGTGGGCCGGGATCCGACTGTGCTCTACCGGCACGTGCCGAGCAAGGCGGCATTGCTCGACGGGGTCGCCGAGATCGTGCTGGGGCAGCTGGAGGCGGATACGTCGGATCCCGACTGGGCCGGCCAGCTACGCAGCGTCGCGCATGAGTTCCGGCGGTTGGCGCTCGCACACCCAAACGTGGTGGCGCTGCTGGTGACTCGGCCGCTGGCCACCCCGTTGGGTCAGCGCCCCCCGGGGATGCTGAGACCGTTGGAGGACGTCCTCGCCCTCCTCACCTCCGTCGGCTTCAGCGGGGTCGACGCCCTTCACATCTACCGGGCGCTCTTCGGGTATCTCCATGGCCACATCCTCACCGAGCTGCAGGAGGTCATCGAGCGACCCGAGGAGACCGATGACGTGCTGCGCCTGGGGCTGCACAGGCTGGCGGTGACAGAGTTCCCCCAGGTGCGTGCGCTGGCATCGGCGCTGGCCAACTACGACGGCGCCGCTGAGCTCGACCGCGGTCTCGATCTCCTGCTCGCAGGCCTGGCGGCCACGCTGAAGCCACCGAAGCGGCGTTCTCGCTCGTGATGGCTTGGCATTCGAAAAACGTTTTGCGGCAAATGAAAACAGTTGATCGAGCCGAGGCGGCCGGAGCCTGAGGACCGTGATAGCCTGAGCCCGGATGCATTTTCGGCATCCATTCAGAGTGAAAGAAGTTGGCAAAAGTATGGCACAGGGAACTGTGAAGTGGTTCAACGGCGAAAAGGGCTTCGGCTTCATCGCCCCCGACGGTGGCTCAGAGGATGTGTTCGTTCACTACTCGGAGATCCAGGGGAGCGGGTTCAAATCGCTCGAGGACAACCAGCGGGTCGAGTTCACTATCGAACAGGGCGCGAAGGGTCCTCAGGCGGTCGGAGTAACGGCCGTCTAACAAGCTTGATCCAATGTGGGCTGGTGGGATTTTCCACCAGCCCACATCTCGTTTCCGGGCAGCTGAGGCGTTGAGGTGCAACATCTTTCGCCGTCGCGGTGATGGCGAGTAGAGTGAGCGGCCTCGGAGATTGGCGGACGAGCTGATGGTCACTCGATTGGCGGCCGCGGATGCGCTGGCGCTGCACACCCAGACCGCGACCACACCGGCACACACGGTTGCCCTGGTCATCCTCGAGGCATCCGATCACCTGAGCCATCGCCGGCTGCATGACCTGGTGGCCTCGACGGTACCGAGCCTGGCGCGCTTCCGCAGTCGACTGGTCGGCAAGCCGTTCGGTGTGGGGCAGCCCATCTGGGCCGACGTGGACGACTACGACCCCACGCCTTACATCCACAGCGCGACGGCGGCGGCGCCGGGGGGCGAGCGCGAGCTCGCCGATCTGGTCGTGCAGCTCAGCGCGGGACCACAGGATTGGCGTCAATCGCTGTGGGAAGCGTGGAGTATCGACGGCCTGGCGGGTGGCCGCTGGGCGTTGGCGGTGAAGATGTCGCCGGTACTCGGCGACGGGGACGACAGCACGGCGTCGCTGTGGCAGCGGCTGCTGACCAGCGGTCCGGACGACCCGGCAGGCAATCTGCCGGCCGAGGCCGGCCTTGGCCGCGCACCGTCGCTCAGCGGGATCGTCACGGACACTGTGAGCGAGATCGTCGAGAACCAGATCTTGGGCGCTTGGCTGGCCGCCGAAGCTGTCCGTGGAGTGCTGCAGAGCGTGCGGAGCCGGCTGCGCGGTCCCGGTGAACTCCCCGAGGAATTGCCGGTCGCGCCGTCGATGAGCGGACCCGTGCCGCGAACCGTGTTCAACGCGCCGTTGACCAAGCGGCGGTCGATGGGCTTCGCATCGATTCCGCTGGCCGATGTGCAGGCGGTCAGAAACGCGTTCGGCGGCAGCACCGCCAATGTCTTCCTCGCCGCGTGCACGTTGTCCCTGCGTGCGTGGCTGCAACGATACGACGTCGTCCCGGACAATCCCCTGCTCTTGCAGGTCCCGGTTTCGCGGCCGACCGGCGATGCGGCACAGAAGGGAAAGGCGCTGACAATCGGGGACGTTCGCGTGCCCGTTCAGCTCGACGACCCGGTGCAGGTCCTGACCAATCTGTACACCGCCACCGAAAAGCTGAACACCGCATACAGCCTCGGTGACGAAAACTTTGGCTCAGCAGTGGATCTCGCGAGGATCGCGTCGCTGCTCGCGCCGTCCGTCGTCCACGCGGGGACACAGATCTACACCGGACTGGGCCTGGCCCGGTCGCGGGCCCCGAGATGCCAGGGCACGGTCGCTTTCGTATCCGGCAAACCGGGGCCGACGTACTGTGCCGGCGCCAGGGTGGTCGGTATGCACACTGCAGCGCCACTGATGCAAGGTTGCGGGCTCACCATCACCGTGACATCCCACGCCGACGTGATGGATCTGTGCGTGTGCGCCTGCCCGGACAACGTGCCGGAGGTCGATGACATCGCGACCGGCATCGCCGAATCCGTCGGCGTGCTCCTCGCAGCCGCCGCGCAATCCCCGCGCGGCCGCGGCCGTTCCGTCGTGTCGGAAATGACGTCACATGCCACCAGGCATCCGCGCGGCCACTGACGGCGTCGGTATTCAGACGTGACCGTACGCACGCCCAGTGGTGGGAAAGGGCGTACCGTCATGAGTATCGGGCAGCTCGGTTCCGAGCGGACATGCTCGTCTGAAAAAGGAAACCTCATGGCTTCGCCAACAGTTCTGCAAACGCCCTACATCACTCGTCTTGAATTGGTCGCGGACACGATCCAGGCTCACTCCAAGCTCGGGGACAAGGCGGCAAGCGACTTGGCCGTGCACATCCTGCACGCGCTGAACTCGATTCCCGAGAAGATGCGCTGAGCGCGTGACGGTTTGCGTGACACTCCGCGATGGCGGCGCCGACAAGTACATGCGGTTCGGTGACGCCTACGTCAAGAACCACGACGGGACCTTGGACGTCGTCCGAACCGGCGCCAAGCAGGCCTACAGCTACGCGTCGGGGGAGTGGACGGACGTCGAAGGCGACCAGAAGAAGTTCAAGAAGCACGGCTTCTGGCGCTGATCGCCGAACGAAACGCTCTGCCGCCGAACGCGGCTGGCCGCGGGCGCGTCGATCCGGAGACGCTCAGCCCAGCGGGGCGAGCGGGTAGATGATCGGGGCCTGAGCCGAGTCCGGCGGCGCGATGGCCTTGACCTGCCCTCCCTGGATCTGCACCAGCATCGGGTTGAGCGCGGTGTTGTTGTGGAAGTGGTCCCCGTCGGGCGCGAACCGGATCGGTCCGTAGAAGGTGGTCAGGTCGGTGGCGGCGATCAGATCGTTGAGCTTGACCCGAGCGTCCTCGGACAGCGACGGCGGTTGCCCCAGCTTCTCGGCCGCGGCCTGCAGTACCTGCCCGGCGGCGCTGCACCCGGCGGCGGTGTAGTCCGGCGGTGAGCCGTGCTTCTCCTCGAATGCCTTGGCATAGTCGGCGGCCGAGCCGAACAGGTCGTCACTGAAGGCCGCGGTCGGCAGCCAGACCGAGATTCCCATCACGCCGTCGGCGCGGCGGCCGAGCGCCTTCGAGAAGGAGGCATCGGTGATCCCGTAGTGCTCGATGATCGCCTTCGGGGTGTAACCGGTCGCGGCCATCGCGTTCACGAAGTCGACCAGCAGGACGTCGTGGCCGCCGACCGCCACGATGTCGGGCCGCTGCGCCGCGACCACGTTGGCGACGGGCGCCAGGTCGGCGTTCGGCGGAAACAGCGAGAAGTGACCGACTTTCAGCCCGGCGTCCTCGACCCCCTTGCGGAAACCCTGGGCGGTGTCGTCGGAGAACGGCTCGTTGGCGCCGACGACTGCCGCAGTGGCCGGCTTGGGATTCGCGATGTCGACGATCGATTGGATCGAGCGGGCCGCCGTGGTGTCGACCGCGGGGATGACGCCGAAAGTGAACGCGGGCTGCTTCTTCCAGATGCCGGGGGACTCCGCCGAGCCGGCGATACACGGCACCTTGTACTTGGCGCAGATCGGGTCCATCGCGATCTGCACGCCGCTGGTGTATGCGCCGAAGATCGCGTTCACGCCTTCCTCGGTGGCCAGCCGGGATGTCGCGTCGGCGGCGGTGCCGGGATCGCTCTTACAGTCCTGCACCACCAGGTCGACGTTGTACTTCTTGTCGCCGATCGACAGCCCGCCCTTGCTGTTCACCGTGTCGGCCCAGAGCTGGTATCCGCGCTGGGCGATCTGTCCGCCGGTCGCAGATGCGCCGGACAGCTCGAGCACGGCGCCGACCTTGAACGTGTCGGTGGACGTGCCGCCGCCCGTGTCACCGCCGCACGCGCTGAGCAGGCTCGGGCCGGCAACCACGCCGCCCACCACGAGGCCGGCCCGGGTGAGAAAGCCTCGACGGTTGATGTAGATGGACATGGTTACTCCTCTCGGGTTGCCCTGGCGGGCCGCGGGCTGAGGCCGTGCATCGTTCAGCGGCCTCCTAGATAGAGGTGCATGAGTTCGCGGTCGTCCTCCACGTCGGCGGGTGTGCCTTCGAACCGGTTCCGCCCCGCCACCAGGACGTACATCCGGTCGGCCACCCGCAACGCCTCGCGGATGTTCTGCTCGATCATGATCACGCCGACGCCGCGCCGGGCGAGTTCGGCGGCGCGCACCAGGACGTCGCCGACCAACTTCGGGGACAGGCCGGCGGAGGGCTCGTCGAACAGCAGGAACCGTGGGTTCAAGACGAGCGCGCGGGCGATCGACAGGATCATCTGCTCGCCGCCGGACAGCTGGCCGGCCTGCACGGCATACCGCTCGCGCAGTCTCGGAAATTCCTGCAGCAGCTCTTGGATCCGTTGATCCAGCTGCTGGCGGGATCGGATCGTGTAGCCCCCGATCCGCAGATTGTCGCGCACCGACAACTGAGGGAACACGCCGCCGCCCTGTGGCATCATGGCGAGCCCACGGCCGAGGGTGCGGTGAGACGGCAGATGGGTGAGATCGTCGCCGTCTAACGCGACCGTGCCCGCCCACGGGTCGATCACTCCCACCATCGCCTTCAGCAGGGTGCTCTTTCCGCAGCCGTTCGGCCCGAAGATGCAGGTGACCTCGCCGGTGCGCGCCGTCATCGACACCTCATGCAGGATCTGCACGCCGCCGTACCCCGCGTCGAGGCCGTCGACCGTGACGACGCTCTCCGGGGAGTCGATGCCCTGGTGTTCGGTCACTCCGCCGACACCCCCAGATACGCCTCCATCACGTGCGGGTCGTGAGAGATTTCTTCAAAGCTGCCCTGCGCCACGATCTTTCCGGCATCCATCACGATGATCCGGTCGCAGATATCCTGCGCCAGCTCCATGTCGTGCTCGATGACCAAGAACGTGGTGCCCGCGTCACGCAGCGTGCGGATGGCGTCCAGCATGATCTGGCGCAGGCGCGGGTGAACCCCGGCGGCGACCTCGTCCAGCAGCGCGACCTTCGGCTTCTGCATCAGCACCCGGCCCATCTCCAGCAGCCGCTGCTGCCCGCCGGACAAGCTGCTCGCGAGGTCGTCGGCGACGTGGGTCAGCTCGAGGCGCTCCAGCACAGCGTCCGCGTCGGCCCGGGCGTTGTTCCAGTCGAACTGTACTGCGGCGGTCCAAAGGTTCTCCCGCACAGTCATGTTCACGAACAGCGCGGGGATCTGGAAGGTGCGGCCCAGGCCGGCCCGGGCGATCCGGTAGGGCGCGAGCCGGGTGATGTTGCGGCCGAACAGCGAGATGGTGCCTGCGTCGGGCTTCAGGGCACCGGTGAGAAGGTTGAACAGCGTGCTCTTCCCGCTGCCATTCGGCCCGATGATGCCCACGATCTCGGCCTGCTCGACGTCGAACGTGACGCCGTCGACCGCGCGGATGCCGCCGAAGGAGCGGAACAGGCCGTCGACTCCAAGCACCGTCATCGTCTGGCCTCCTCGGTCTCGCTGTCCGCTCGCGGGGGCGTGACATCGTCGTGGGCGCGGCCAAGTAGCTGCCGTACCAGCCGCATTCGTCGCGCTCGCCGGGCGAGGCTGACCAGCCCGTCGGGAAGAAACAGCACGACCGCCATCACCAGGGCGCCGACGATGATGATGTAGGCGGTCGTCTCGCCGTAGCTGACCCGCAATTGCTCCTGCAGGAGGTAGAGCGCGGTCGCGCCGAGCGCCGGGCCCCACGCGTGTCCGAGTCCGCCGACGAGCACCATCACCACCAGCTGGTCGGTGATGATGGTGTTCAGCACACTCTCCGGGTTGATGAATGTGATCCAGTACGCGTTGATGCCCCCGAGGACGGCCGGAATCATCGCGCTCAGGACGAAGGCCGCAATCTTGACGAGCGTGGTGTTGATGCCCTGCGCGCGGGCGGCAACCTCGTTGTCGCGCACCGCCTTGACCCGGAATCCGAACCGGGACCGTTCCAGCAGCAGGTAGCACACGGCGAAGGCGATCGCCGAGGCGGCGAGCATCGTGTAGTAGAAGAAGGTGTCGTCGAGGTGGATCGGCGTGGTCAGTCCGCGGGAGCCGCCGGTGAAGTCGAGGATGGTGGTCAGTTCGCGCACGGCTTCGGCCAGGGCCCAGGTCGCGATGGCGAAGTATGCCCCTTTCAGCCGCAGCGCCGGCCAGCCGACGAGCGCCGCAACGGCGCCGGCGATCACGGCCGCGACCGGAAGAGTCGCCCAGAAGTTCCAGTGGTGCTGGGGCTGCATCAGGATCGCGGTGGTGTACGCACCGATGCCGAAGAACGCGACGTGGCCGAAGCTGATGTATCCGGCGTACCCGCAGATCACGTTCCAGGACAGCGCGAGTCCGGCCCACATCGCTACGCCGGTGGCGACCCGGATGTAGTACGGCGTCGTCATCATCGGCAGCAGAAAGAGCGCCGCGACGACGAGGGCGAGCACTCCGAGGTTGACGACCGCGTTGCCTCCGGAGGCCGGCTTACTCATGCGACGTCCTCGCAGGCTCGGCCGACGCATTCCGTGCCGATGATTCGCTCGCAAGCTTCGTTCATGTCAGCCCCCGCCGTGAAATACCTTGCGGGAACAGCAGCAGCGCGACGAACAGCACCCCGAAAACCACCAGCAGCGTGTAATCGGCGCCGACATACGTGGTGACCAGTGACTGCAGCACGCCGAGGAACAGTCCGGCGGCCATCACCCCGACCGCGGAGCCGAGCCCGGCCAGCACCACGACGAAAAATGCGAACAGCGTGTAGCGCAGACCGACCTCCGGGGTCATCGCGTAGATGGCGCCGAGCAGCGCGCCGGCCATCGCGGTGAGTCCGGTGTAGATGGCGTACACCAGGCTGCTTATCCGCTTCACGTCGACGCCCATCAGCCCGGCGTTCTCCTTGCTCTGTGCGGTGGCCCGAATCGCCAGACCCGTGCGGGTGTAGAACAGGAACGCCAGGAACAGGCCGGTCGCTACCACCGCGAAGGCGAAGCCGGCCACCCGGATGGCGGGTGCCGTGATGCCGAGCAGCTCGACGTTGCCGGAGACGAGGTCGGTGTGCACGTTGCGGGGCGTGTAGCCGAAAACGGTGAGCAGTCCGCCGCGGATCAGCGTGGCGAGCCCGAAGGTGAACGCCAGCCCCATCAGCGCCGGCAACGCGTACTTACTGGTCCGGACCCGATAAATCAGCGGCGCGATGAGCCAGCCGACGACGGCGAAGACGACGAACACCACCGGGAGCAGTAGAAACGCGTCTACCCGCAGCTTTTCGCCGGCCACGATTGCGGCGAACGCACCGAGGACCACCCACATCCCGACCGCGAGGTCGACGACGTCGAGGACGCCGAACGACAGCGAGAAGCCGATGCTGATGGCGACGTACAGGCCGCCGATGAGAATCCCTCCGACAAGCGCTTGCGCCAGTTCGGTCACGGCGTCCTCTCGACTGAGCGTTCAGACTTCTCGGAGCGTATCCGGACCGTAGGTTTGTTGACAATGGATCAATCGATTTGCCTCGGGCGCATCGTGGGCACGGTCAGCATCGACTGTCGCGGAATGGCGGCCCAGGACTCGCACGTGCCCTCCGGCGGTGTGAGGCAGCCTAGGGCAAAGCGGATGACGGCGTTGCCCTGCTCACCTCTGTTAGTCCCGCGATTACGCAGCGGAACCCATCCGGAGCCGATACCCGGCCGTGCTGTCCGTGTGCGTCGCGGTAGGCATCGGTGTGAGCGGGCAGCTTGTCAAAAACGCATGTCGAGTAACGACATTGGGAAGAGAGTTCAAGGATGAGTGGAACGGCACGGGCAGATCTGGTGTGCGAAGGCGGTGGTGTTCGAGGCATCGGCTTGGTCGGTGCGGTGCATGCGCTGGCGGCCGCTGGATATGAGTTTCCGCGGGTCGCTGGATCGAGTGCGGGAGCCGTGGTCGCCTCCATGGTGGCGGCGCTCGAGGCCGCCGGCGAACCGCTTTCGCGGCTTGACGAGCTTGCTCAGAGCATCGACTACTCCAAGTTCGCCGACCCGACTCTGTTCGCACGAATACCGGTCGTGGGCCCGGCGCTGTCCCTTGTCGCCAGGGACGGGCTGTACAAGGGTGATTACCTGGAAACCCTGCTGACCGGGCTGCTAGGCGATCTCGGCGTGCGCACGTTCGGTGATTTGCGCACCGGCGAGCCGGCGCAGCAGTATGCGTGGTCGCTGGTGGTCACCGCCAGTGACCTGTCACGGCGTCGGTTGGTCCGAATCCCGTGGGATCTGCCGAATTACGGCGTGGATCCCGATGAGTACTCGGTGCCGCGGGCGGTGCGCGCGTCGTCGGCGGTGCCGTTCGTGTTCGAACCGGTGCGGGTCAGCGGTGCGACGTGGGTGGACGGGGGCCTACTGTCCAATTTTCCGGTGCATTTGTTCGACAGCAGCGACGCACCGCGATGGCCGACATTCGGCATTCGGCTTTCTGCCCCGCCGGGTATGCCGCCCACGCACCAGATCCGAGGTCCGCTGTCATTGGCGTTCGGGGCGCTGGAGACTCTCATCAGCGATCAGGACGCAGCCTATGTCGATGATCCGTGTACGGTTCGGCGCACCATCTTCGTCCCCGCGGAGTCGGTCGGTTCGCTGGATTTCGACATCACTGCCGAGGAGCGCGACGCGCTGTACAACCGCGGGCTGCATGCCGCACAAGAGTTCTTGGACTCCTGGGACTACCCCGATTACCTGCAGGCCTGCCGCGGCGAGTCGGCGCCTGCAACTGAGGTGTGACGGCCCCGAGAGGCTCTGCGGTCGTGCACGATTACCTGCCGGTGCGGCGAGCGCGGTCGGGGGCGGCTAACCGGTGTGGATTCGGTGGTCGGTCGGATCACATGCTCCCGCAACGTAACTGATGGAGTGGTCGGCATAGGGCCATTCCGCGCGACCCAGGTGCCAAGAAGTCGTTGAGTTCGGCGTATGCCCGGGCTGTCACGTAACCGGCCACACTAGGTCTGTCTTGCGGTCAGGCCATCTCGGGCACACGTAGGTGTGCGACCGCCAACTCGAAGTCGCACTGGTCGAGTACCTCTGCGTTCGCTTCCTGGCTGCCCGTGGCTTTGAGCTTGTCCAGCTCGTCCTTATTACGCTCAATCGCTTCGGCGTTGTCGAAGGTCGCCGCGGCCACGCCACGACCGGACGCACGGTCGACGAGCAGGCTGCCACTGCAGAACCCCTCCAGCTCCTCGAGGGCGGGCAAGATGGTCGCCCTGTAGAAGCCGACGCCTCCGTCGATTTGATCCGGATCGACCTTGACCCAGGTGGCTCGCACCCAGGCGCCCTCACCTGCGCGGTGCTCTCGGTGCATGGCAACGATCTCCCATTCCTCGACCTGCGCGCTGCCACCGAAAAGTTCCGCGGCGTGGTCACGAGTCGGCCGAATGGACTCCTCGCTGGCGCGCATCGCCTCCTCGGATTCCCAGGAGCTGGTGGCAATGCAGCGACCGGATGTTCGGTCGACCATCACGGACAAGCCGACGTACCCGTCGATACCCTCGAGCGCGGGCATCACGCGATCGCGCATGTGCGCAATACCGGCGTCAATGGACGAGGGCTCCGCCTGGATTGTGGTGCTTCGTGCGTACATGATCTGCCTCCGTTGCATGTGGGGCAGCGTCTCGACGGCGCCGCCGGACCACTTCATCGTCCTCCCACCGGCAAAGCATGGCAATGGGGTGGGAGTGTCAGCATGATAGAAATTCGGAGTCGGTGAAAGCCGCTGCGGGCCTGAACAATACGTGCTTCACAATCAAGCCCGACTAATGAGCTTTGCGACCAAAGTGGGTGACGTCGAGAAGGAGCGAGGAACTCAACCGAGCGACCCATCGGAGCGCACCGCGCTGTCCGGCGACGACCGTCGTCTTCGCGTCGGGAGTCGGAGCCGGGGTGGGGCCACATTTCCGCCGTGGTCTGCTCACCGAACCACAGCCGAACTGCGGATCGTCAGCTGGTCTGCTGGCCTCGGAAGGCCTGACCCCCGACGTGTTGTTCCACTCCCCGGCAGGACCGGTGGAGTTCGCACCCGGTGTAGTCGCGTGGCGCCGACCTGGGGTTTGCGTCTGGACCCGACCGCACCTGAGCCGTGACCAATGGAGTGCGTTCCGCTCATCTGCGGCGTTGCCAGTTAATCGCGTAGCGGCGGTATCGGACGACGGCGCGGCGATATGACGGACAACGCTCGCGAGCGGTGACACGATAACCGTGTAAGGTCGCGTGCCACGGAACTGCCGCTGAACCCCCAAGTTCTGTAACAAGAAGGCCAGCTTTATGTTCGGTAAGCCATCAGTGCGCACGGCCCTTGCTGTCGGCGCTGCCGTGCTGACATTCGCGACGGCGTGTTCGCCAGGAAAAGCAGAGCAGACCGCCGTCACCGACAACGCGCAAGCCTTGCCGCCCCCAGTTGCGCCGGCGTTGCCGCCCGTTGCGGTTCCCGCGCCCGACTTCGCCGCCGTCTCCACGCTGATCAACGACGCGATCGCGGCACACAAGCTGCCCGGCGCCGTGGTGGTGATCGGGCACGGCGGCAAGGTCGTCTTCCACCAGGCGTACGGCTCGCGCAAGCTGGCCGGGGAGCCGGGACTGGATGGATCGCCTGCACCGGCAGAGCCGATGACCGAGGACACCATCTTCGACCTGGCGTCGTTGACCAAAACCCTTGCGACCGCGCCCGCCGTCATGCAGCTCTATGAAGAAGGCAAGGTCGCCTTCGACGATCCCGTGCAGCACTATCTGCCCGACTTCAACCCGGCCGACGACCCCCAGCGGGCCAAGGTGACCGTTCGCATGTTGCTCACGCACACCTCAGGCGAAACGGGAGACGTCAATCTCGGAGATCCGTGGGGACTGGAAGCGGCCGACAAGACGGAAGGCATTCATCGCGCGCTCACCACGCCGCTGGAGTCGGCGCCCGGTGAGCGTTTCCGCTATTCCGACATCAACTTCATCCTGCTCGGCGCGGTGATCGAGAAGATCACCGGCGAGGCGGAGGACGTCTACGTCCAGCAGCACGTATTCGCCCCCGTCGGCATGGACGAAACCCGGTACCTACCCCCGGCCGGCGCCTGCGGTCCGCACACGATGCGGGGAGCCGCGATCGTCTGGGCTCCCGCGTCCGGCGCGCCGGTCGACTGTCCCGCCGGCACCTGGAGCACCAACCTGTTGCCGCGCATCGCACCAACGGCACGTGACGAGGAGGGCAGAGCCGATCCGGTCAAGAATCCCGACCTCGATTACCTGCTCCGGGGCACCGTGCACGACACGACGGCGCGGCGCATGGGTGGAGTGGCGGGGCATGCCGGGGTGTTCTCGACGGCACACGATGTCAGCAGCTATGCGCAGGCACTGCTCGACCGGCTTGCGGGCCGGCCGAGCACTTTTCCGCTGCAGCAGGCCACTTTGGAGTTGATGACGACTCCGCAACAGCCCGGGCATACGGCGGAACAACTCGACGCAGCGAACGATGCCGCCCGTGCGACGAGGCCGAACCCACGAGACCCGCTGCTCGCTCCCCACTACCCGGCAATCAAGGGACAGAGCCTGCGGGGCCTGGGCTGGGATATCGATACGGGACAGTCCGAGCCGCGAGGCATGGTCTTTCCCATCGGCAGCTTCGGCCACACCGGCTTCACCGGAACCTCGCTGTGGCTGGATCCCGGTTCGGATACCTACGTCGTGCTGCTCACGAATTCCATCCACGTGCGAGGCAGTGCGCCGATCTCGGAGCTGCGGGGGGACGTGGCGACGGCGTCGGCCCGGGCCCTGCATCTGTACGGCAGTGGTTGAATCCGGCCTACAGGCAATGGCCTCTCGCTAGGCTCCGGAGAATCAGGGTCATCATGAACCGGGGAGCGACCATGAACAGGCGCCAGACCACCGAGGCAAATCGAGCCCGCGAGAAGGAAACCGCAGAGGACGTCCGTCGACTACGGAAACTCGATGCGTTCGCAAACTTTTCCGAGGAAGACCTGAGGCGTATTACCCGAGTAACGCATCACAGCTCGACATCGGGGCCATGGCCGCTGATCCGCGAGCAGACTGTGTCGGACGCCTGCTACATCCTGCTCAGCGGGGAGGCGGGCGTGTATGTCGGCAACGAACGCATCGCCGTGGTGGGACCGGGTGAGGTGATCGGCGAATCGGCGCTTCGCCGCGGAAAGCTGCGGAATGCGACTGTCACGACCACCGGGCGGACCGAGGTGCTGCGCATCGGGCGCGATGATCTCGACCGCTTGCTGGCCGAGGTACCCGCGCTGCAGGAGACCTTGGACGCGACGGTGGCGCGACACGCAACGAAAGCGGCCACCGCAGATCCGGGCTGATCCCGGATCGTCTCGCTCAGGGATTCGGCTGCGGCGGCGGCAGGAGGGGTAAACCCACCGGGCCCGGGCCGGCCGGGGGTTGACCGTTCGGATCCTCGAGTCCGGCGGTACTGCCCATGGTGGCGACCTCCACCCCGGCACTCTCCAGTGACGTGCCCGTATTGGCGGTGATCCCGAAGGGCGACAGCTCGCCTGCCTGGCCTGAGGCGGGTGCGTGTCCGTAGGGGTCCACTTCCGAGGCGGGCTCCCCCATGCTGCCGATCATGACGCCCGAGCCGAAGCCCTGCGTTTGGAAGCCGGGGGGACCGGCATACGGTCCGATCCTCGGCGACACAACCCCCAGACGGGACCCCGGCATGCCGACGACGGTCTGACCCGAGTTCGCGTTCGTGGCAACGAACACGCCGCGGGCGTCGGTCTGCGCGGGAGGGGTGTACGGGGCGAACTCCTGCGAGAAATCCTGCATGAAGAAGGGCTTGCCAGGATTGCCCGGAACGATCAGCTGGGTTATCGGGAAGCCGGGGGGAACCGGCGGCGCCGGTTCAGGCTGAGCTCCCGCGGGCGGCGAGGTGAGCGTGGCGAGCGTGCACAGGCTGGCCACTGCCGAGATGGTGCGGCGTCGGGCGACGATTCGTAAACCCACGAGACCTACCTCCGGTTCCTAGATTTTGAGGGGATCGCCGTAGACGGCGAATCCGGTATGCGTCAGGGCGGTGGCGACACGAAGGTAGGCGTACGACCGGATGGTGACGTCACCTCCACACGCGTCGGCCTTGATATGGATGTTGTCGAGATCCAGCATCGCGCGTCCGTCGGGTGAGAGGGCCATGTTCGTCATCGGCACTTCCACGATGACACCGGGCTGGATGGTGGTCTGGAGGAAACCCGCCCCGCCGCCGGCACCCCCGACATTGTCGGAGGCGGCCCCGGGATTGAGCAGCGGAGCACCGGCCCCGACATTGCCGCCGCCCGCGCCCGCGCCGCCCATGCCCAAGCCGCTGGACACATCGGTCTGGCAGCCCAGCTGATATCCGGTGATGAAAAGACTGTCGGTGATGGGCGTTTCACCGCCCTCGGCCGTGGCGGTGGCCGACAGGGTCACGAAACCTTCTCGCGAGGTAGTCGCGTCGGCCAGGTTGGGCACCGAGTTGATCCGTTCCCCCTCAATCGAGATCGACAGATTCCATCCGTCGCGAGTCTGTTTCGAAAGATGCTTCGGTGCCATGCCGACGGGGTCGGCGGCCGCGGTGCTGGGCGGCAGGATCAGCGACCCGACGGCGACCACCCACACTCCGACGGCTCGCACCCCGAATCGCCACATCGACCGACCCGTCATCGACATCGGGCTGAACCCCTATCTCATCCGATGGCTCCCTCGCCGCTGACTCCCCTTCAGAGTTCGCTCGGCCTTCGGTCGTATTCCACAGCACAGTAACCGCAACAAGATCCCGTCAGGCCCCTTCGACGGACCCCTCCCGAGAACGGTTTCGCCACATTTTCGTAACGTTCTCTCGCTGAACAATTCTGACTGATCGCACCCCGCGGTCGCCGGTTATTTCGGGAGCCCCGACGACGGCGGTTCGCGGCGCTGGATCCGCAGCGTCGGCGGAGCCGGGAGCACCGTCGTCGAATCCTCTTTGAGCCGAACGATTCTCGGCATTGCCGCGGGCCGCACGATCGTCGGTGGCGCGGAGGTCGTCGGCTCGGCCGTGGGCGGTTTCGGGGGCGCGGCAGCGGTCGCGACCCGCGCGTCGCGGCGGCGCACCAGATAACCGGCGAGCGGGCCGGTGAACAACATGGCGACCAGGATCGTGAGGCTCAGTAGGCACACCACGACGTCGAAGGTGCTGGTGATCTGCTGGGCCAGGTTGTTGCCGTAGATCGCATCGGGCGGCGGTTCCGCATAACGCGGGGCGAGCGCGACACCGATGGCCAGGTTCGCGATCGTGAAGACGAACAGCACCCCGCTGAAGGCGGCGATGACGGTCGGCGTCGCTGCGCCTCTGCGGAGTTGGCGCTGCAGCCACCACGCAATCACGCCGGCGATCGCATTGAACGCCGTCATCGCGACGCTGTCGTACAGGGCGCGGGGCAGGTTCAGCGACAACGCGATCAGGAAGTCGACGACGCGCAGTGTCGCTGCGGCGAATGCCCAGAACGCAATGAGCGTCAGACACTTCTGCGCGGCCGAACGGAAGGCGCCCAGCGTCGGTGGTTTGACCAGGAAGACGGCGTACAGCGTGGTGGGGGCGACGATCGCGGCCGCGGCCGCCCAGAACAGATAGCCCTCGTAGCCCACGGCAGCCGTCGAGGTGTTCTGCGCGATGCCGTGGAAGGCGTCGATGTCGCGGCCGACGGGAAAAATCCACACCAGGACGGCCGCCAGCGCGCCCGAGGCGCCCAGCGCGGTGGTGGCCAGTCGCGCGGCGGCGGACTTTTCGATGAGCCACCGCGACGCGATGACCAAGGCGATCATCGCCTCCGCCGCGTAGAGCAGCGTGGTGACGATGACGGCGACATCCTGACCGCCGAACGCGTCGTTCGTGACGAACAGATAGCGCAGCCGCCAATACAGGTTGAAGGCAACCGAAAGCGTCGCGAGGGCGATCGACACCGCGCCCAGCACCCGGGCGACTGTGTACCAGCGCCGAAAGCCGTTGCCTTCGATGGTGATACTGGTGATCGGCGGCTGCGCGGCGAGCATCGCGCCGCCGATACCGGCGATCAGGCCGGGCCCGATACCCGGCGGCACCAGCCCGGTTCCGCCGTCTCGAACCGTCTGCACCAGGTGGTGCCCCACGAAGCCGACCGCGACGATCGGGTAGGCCAGGCTGAGCAGCAAACGGATCCGGCTGGTGCGGCGGACGTCGGGCTGGGGGGCGGTGAGCCGAAACGGGCCGACGTGTGGTGCGAGCGCGGCGCCCAGCGACAGCAGCGTCACGACGGCAACAAGGCCGAAGAGCGGGACGCTGCTGCCCGGGACGCCGAGACCGAAGCCGAGGTTCCACGGCAGAAGCAGCGCGACGACGAGCAGCACGACCGCGACGCCGTCGCGCACCATGTTGGTCCGCGTGGGCACGTAGCCGACGCGGGGCGACCGGGCGACGGCGGGCGCGGCGGTGGTGGCCACCGCGACGGTGTCGGGTGCGTCGTAACGCTGGTCGCTCACGTGACGATTTCCTCTCTGAGTGGCACCGCGAGGTGTTGCCACCTCAGGGTGCTCATTGTCGCTTCTGGACACAAGTGAGCGCGGGTGGGCCGTCGAGGTAGCTTGGGACCGTTGTATAGGCAGGGGGTGGATCGGTGGATGTAGTCGTCGGGGTGGCGGTCACCGGACGGGTGGCGCGCCTGGCGATGGTGGGCTCGCCCGCCTCGGGCGGTCAGGTATTCGACCAGTATGCGATGGACCTGCCCGATGATGCGCTCACCGACCTGGCAGACACCATCGTCGGCACCTACCGTGCGGTGGCCGACTCCGGCAATCGGGTGGCCGCGACCCGGCTCTGCCTGTCCGACCCCTCGCAGGCCGAGACCCTGCGCCAGGTGGTGTCGAACGCCGGAGTGCCCAACGTCGAGATAGTGGCTGAGGCCGAGGCGGCCGCGGCGCTGGCCCGCAGTGTCGGCGCGGACGCCGCGTTGCTGCTGTCCGACGACGACACCGTCTCGCTGGCCGTGATCGGCGAGGACGAGCAGTCGACATCGGTGCTGGCGTCGGTGCCGATCGGTGCGGCAGGCGCGGCCGTCGCGTGTGCCGCGGTGCTCGAGCAGGTGCCGGGCCCGGAGGTGACCCGGATCATGCTGGTCGGGCAGCGCCTGGACCTCGAATCGATCGCGGCCGAGCTGCGCACGACCACGCCGGTGGAGGTACCGGCCGATGCCGGCTACGCGATCGCGCGCGGCGCCGCGCAAACGGTCGAGGACTCGGGTTTCCCGGCGGGCGCGGCGACGCAGATGTCGCCGGTGGCCGCCGCGGACGCGACGATGATGGCGCCTGCGGCCAGCGATGCCACCCAGATGGCACCAGCGGCCGGCGATGCAACCCAGATGGCTCCCGCGGCGGCCGATGCAACCCAGATAACGCCCGCGAGCGCGGACGCTGCAGCGGTCGGGCCGCAGCTGGCGTACTCGCAGGAGGAGCCGGACTACTACGAGATGCCGGCGGACTCGATCGAGGAGTTCATTCCCGAGCAGGAGGATGAGGCGCCGTACACCGCGGTGATCGCGCTGCCGCCGCCGAGGGCCTGGCTGATGGGCAGTGCGCTGGGGTTCGTGGCGATGGCCTTCGCGACGTTGGCGGTCTCGGTTGCCGTCACCATCCGGCCGGCGGCCTCTGTCGAGGCACAGCCGGCACCGGCCATTCAGTCGAATACGGTGCCGGGGCGGTACCTGCCGCCGGTGCCGCACGCGCCCGATCCGGTGGCGCTGCCGATCGCGGTGGTGTCTCCGGCGCCCGCGGCTCCGGCCGCGCCGAGCGTTCCGGTCAACCGTGCGCCGGTGAACAACGCGCCGTCGGCTCCGGCACCGCAGGCGCCCGCTCCGGCTCCGGCTCCGGCTCCGCAAGCGCCGCCGCCCGCGCCGGCTCCCGCACCGCAGCTGCCGGTGGTCCCGATTCCGCCGGTGATCATTCTTCCGCCGTTGTTCCCGCCGCCGACGTTCCCGACGCTGACGACGGTCACGACGCCGCCGACCACCACCACCACGCCGACCACGACCACGCCGCCCACCACCACGCCGACGACCACCACGCCGCCGACGACCACCACCACGCCGCCGACGACGTCCGCGCCGACCACCACGTCCGCGCCACCCCCCACGTCGTCGGTGCCCGTGACGGTTCCGACGGTTCCGTCCGAGCCCTCGACGATCGTGACGGTTGCGCCGGAACCCGAGGCGCCGGCGCAGGCGACTCCGCACGTCCCGCCGTCGGCGCCGGCATACACGCCGCCGGCCGTGGCGCCCGAGCCCGCGCTGGCCCCGTCGCCGGCCCCGGTGATCCAGGCGCCGTCGGGCGGCGGTGGATCGTCGAGCGGCGGTGGATCATCGGGCGGCGGCGGATCGTCGAGCGGCGGATCATCAAGCGGCGGTGGATCATCAAGCGGCGGTGGAGGTTCCGCGCCGGCACCGGTGACGACTGTGCCGTTGTCGCCGTAGACCGTCAGAGAGAGCATGAGGCATGGCCGGCTACGTGGATGTCCGGGCATACGCCGAACTCAACGACTTCTTGTCCTCGGAGTCGCGCGGTCTGACCGTGCGCCGTCCGTTTCGGCCGCATCAGACGGTGAAGGACGTGCTGGAGGCGATGGGCATCCCGCATACCGAGGTCGACCTGGTGGTCGTCAACGGGAATGCGCAAGACTTCGCCCACCGCCCGGCCTCCGGCGACCGCATCGCCGTGTATCCGGTGTTCGAGGCGCTCGACATCGGATCGACCGCACGGCTGCGGCCGGTGCCGCTGCGTGATCCGCGCTTCGTCGTCGACGTCAACCTCGGTCGGCTGGCGCGGCTCCTTCGCGTGCTCGGGTTCGACGTGTGGTGGTCCAGCGACGGGGAGGACCGGACCCTCGTCGACGTCAGTCTGGCCCAGCACCGGATCCTACTGACCCGCGATCGGGCCCTTCTGAAGCGCCGCGCCGTCACGCACGGCTTGTTCGTCCACTCCGAGCATCCCGAGGAGCAGACGCTCGAAGTGGTCCGGCGGCTGGACCTGAAGCAACGACTGGCGCCGTTCAGCCGGTGCGTGCGGTGCAACGGCAGGTTGATCGGCGTGAGCAAGGACGAGGTGATCGACCGCCTCGAGCCGTTGACTCGGCGGTATTACGACGATTTCAGCCGCTGTCCGGACTGCGGACGAATCTACTGGCCGGGGTCGCATCGCACGAGGATGGCCGGCTTCGTCGAAAGGCTCCGCAGCCAGCTGTGATCCATGGTCCGTCACCAGTACCCGATGATGCGTCCCGCGCCGACCGCGGTCAGCCAGCTGGCCAGCGACACGCCGCCCATGACCCCCAGTCGCCGCGCTTCCGACCGGGAAAGATCGCGGACGGTGTGGTCTTTCCAGGCGGCGGTGCCGCGCAGCGCGATGGCGTTCACCACTCCCAGCGCGATGGCCGCGAACTTCACCAGCAGAACGGGGTTGTTCTCGTACTCCAGAGCGTTCGCCGCCAACAGGCAGACACCGCTGGCGGCGGCGAGAGCGAATCCTGCCATCGCGACCGGCGCGGCAACCGTGGTGATCGGTCGAAGCGGTGTCCGTCGCCACGCGCCCAGCAGCCGCAGATCGAGAACGAGTACCGCTCCGAACAGCGTCGCGACCCCGAACACGTGAATCACGTTGACCACCGGATAGGTCCACGGGCCGGAGTCGCGCATGAACATCCCGAGGGCAGACGATTCCAGCCAGGCGAGCGCGTCCGTCATGCGCGCTGCGTTGCGGCTTCAGGCGTCAATCGCGTTCGGGGTAGACGTCGAACACCGTGTCGTTCCAGGTGAGGCGTTCCGTCTTGACTTCGAGCGTTCCCTCGTCGAGATGCCGGTGACCGCTTGCCGTCACGGTGGCACCGACGGGAACGGCGTCCTCGGTCAGGCCGGCCGCGGCGGTGCGCGTCGGCGGGGCGAACACCAGGTTCCACAGTTCGTCATCGACTTGGAGTCGGGCGGTGGCGTGCGGACCGGCAAGGCTGACGGGCGACGCGAGTGTTCCGGTGATGTCGAACTGCTCGTCCTGGTACTCGCTCCAGCCGTGATGGGCGCTGACCGGCGCTGCCATCGCGACGGCCATGACGGCGATGGCGGCGAGGACGATGATCCAGTTGGAGTGTTTCCGCATAGTCGGGCCTCCTGGTGGGAGGGTACTCCCGTGCGCCCGCACCGGTCCGCGATTCCCGCCGCTACGGCACCCTCACAGCCCGGCCGTCTCGTCGAGCATCGCCGTCAACGGATCCCGCCCAGGACGTCGGGCCAGCGGTGCACCACCCGGTCGAGCAGGCCGCGTGACGCCTCGGCGACGGCGGGGAACTCCGCCAGACGCGTCCAGGGCCGGCAGGCGTCGATGACGGCCCGGTTGTTGAACGCGGGCGCGCCCGGTTCGCGCAATGGGTCGACCCGGCTGCCCCAGGTGCGGTGTAGCACTTCGATGTCCGCGCCGGGATCGGTGCGGGTGCAGACCGCCCACATCACGTCGTTGAGGCTGCGGGGGTCGACGTCGTGGTCGACGACGATGACGAATTTGTTCATGTAGGCCGCCGCCGGCAGCGACGCGGTGAGCAGCCCCGTCTGGCGGACATGCCCCGGATACTGCTGGTGCACAGCGACGGCGAGCAGCTGACGGCCGCCGCCGACTTCGTGCGCCCACACGCCCTCCAGGCCGGGAAGGCCGGTGGCGATCAGTGCGTCGTGGATCATCGCGGACTTCATCACGCTGCGCATGTACGAGTAGTCGTGGGGTGGCTTGCCGGGGGGCGCCCCGAGTTGAATGGGGTTGTGGCGGTGGTAGATCCGCTCGATATCCATGGTCAGGACCGGTTCACTGCTGCCGCTGTAGTAGCCGGTCCACTCTCCGAACGGACCTTCTGGTTCGCGGCGGTCGGGCTTCAGCCAGCCCTCGACGACGATCTCGCTGAAGGCGGGCACCGGGAGTCCGGTGACCTCGCCGGCGACGATGTCCACGGGCCGGCCCATCACGGCGCCGGCGTACTCGAGTTCGGAGACGCCGCGGGGGACTTCGGTGCCCGCGACCACCAGCAGGAGCGGGTCGTGGCCGAGTGAGGCGGTGACCGGTGCCCGGCCCGCCCGCTCGAACCAGGCCCGGACATGCGCAGCGCCGTGCTTGCCGGCCTCCATGTTGACACTTACCGCGCGCCCGCCGTTCTGGATTTGCATGCGATACGCGCCGGCGTTGACGACACCGGTGTCGGGGTCGGTGGTGAACACGGCGCAGCCAGTGCCGGCGTAGCGCCCGCCGTCACCTTCGTGCCACCGGGGGATCGGGAAGTCCAACAGATTGACTTCCGATGGCTTCAGGACGTTTTCGCACACCGGACCGGAAGCGACTTCGTGCGTCGGGTGGTCGGCCGCGGTGGCCGCCCAGTGGTTCGGGCGGCTGCGCAGCGCCTCGATCAGCGCCCGGTCGTCGAGATCTGTTCCAAGTCGCAGCGTCACGCCGAGTCGGCGGGCATTCGCGATGCTGGCGCTCAGCACGCGCTGACCGCTGTGGTAGCCGGTGATGTTGTCGAACATCAGCGCCGGCGGAGAGGCGCGCAGGTAGTTGACTTGCGATGCCGCTCCGATTTCCTCATCCCAGTGCGCGCCGTCGATCTGTCGTAACTCGCCGATGTCGTCGATCAGGTCGCGCCAGCCGCGCAGATCGGCGATCTCCTCGAGTCGGATGGTCACAGCCTCCCTTGTACACGGCGTTCCTCCGCGTTTCCTCAATGCCGGAGACGGTGCGGATCACGTATCGAAGCCTTCTTCTAGGCTGTGCAACGGACCGACCAAGCCTTGGTCGGAACCAGTGCGATTCACTTCGTCTCTGACGTTCGGTGCAGCGGCGCGTCCACATGTCTTTCGTCATCACCAGGAGACCCGCATGGCATCTGCACCCGGTCCGATTGCCACCGATGCTCAGAGCATCACGATCGCCGAGCAGGTGGTCGTGGTGACCGGCGGTGGCCGCGGGCTCGGCCGCAGCATCGCCGAAGCATTCCTTCGCGAGGGCGCGCGGGTGGTGATCAACTACAACAAAAGTCGCGAGGCCGCCGAACATCTCGCCGCCGCCCATCCTGGCCAGGCAATTGCCGTCCAGGCCGACGTGCGCGACCGGACACAAGTCGACTCGCTCATGACGCAGGCGCATCGGAGGTTCGGCACCCCTGTTTCCTCCGTGGTCAACAATGCGCTGGTCGACTTTTCGTTCAACGGCGACGCGCGGGCCAAGGCAGACGAGATCGGCTACGGCACCTTCGAAAAGCAGTTCGCGGGGACGGTCGCGGGTGCCGTCAACGTCATCCAGGCGGCGCTGCCGGAATTCGAGCAGACCGGTTCGGGACGTGTGATCAACATCGGCACGAACCTGTTCCAGCATCCTGTTGTGCCGTATCACGACTACACCGCGGCCAAGGCCGCGCTCCTGTCGCTGACGCGCACGTTCGCCGCCGACCTCGGGCCGCGTGGCGTCACGGTGAACATGGTCAGCGGTGGGCTCTTGCGCACCACGGATGCCAGCGCTGCCACGCCTGAGTCGGTCTTCGACGCGATCGCGCAGAATACACCGCTGCGTTCGGTGACCACGCCGGAGCAGTTCGCCGATGCGGTGCTCTTCTTCGCGTGTCCGTGGTCGCGGGCGATCACCGGCCAGAACCTTCTCGTCGACGGTGGTCTGGTCAAGAACTGACGATCCCGCAGCGGTCGCAGGTCATCTGTACCGCTCGCCGCAGATCGGGCTGCGGCGCGACGTCGAGGTGGAAGAACGATGAAGCTCTGCATGGAAACGGCGACCACGATTGTCGACCACGGCATAGCGGTACGGGGCCACCAGCGACGTCGTTCCCATTGAATGTACGGTCCTGAGCGCGATCTTCTCATGGGTGATACCGTCGATTCGGAAGCCCAGCGTGGTGACTACAGTCCACATGATCTGCCCCCTGAGTTGGCGCTGTCCGACCTCTCAAGGGTCCAGCAACGGGCAGTGATTCACATCATAGGTGACCTCCATTTGCGCCCCGGTGTCACCGGGTGGCCTCAGCTACCCGCCAGCAGGTAGGCCCGGCGCTGCGCACCGCTACACGCCTGCCTACCCGTTTCTCGGGGTGCAGCGAATCGACGGCGCAGCCTAGCGTGCGAATCGGCTGTCTGACAGTCGAATTGACGCACGCCGTGGGCGACGGCCGGGTCGGCGGCGACATGCCCCGCGTGAAACGCATGAAATAGCCGACTCCGTCAAAAAGGAGAACTACTCTGTAAGCATGTCGGAGGGGCGGCCGACGGGGCTGACGGTCATCAAGCTGGCATGGTGCTGCCTATTAGCCGGGGTCGTGGCGGCGGCCCTGATGTTCCCGATAGCGGGTGGCCTCGGGCTGTTGTCCAACCGCGCCTCCGACATCGTCGCCAACGGCTCGGCGCAGCTTCTCACGGGTGACGTCCCGCAGGTGTCGACGGTGGTCGACACGGCCGGGAATCCGATCGCGTGGTTGTATTCGCAGCGCCGGTTCGAGGTGCCAGGCGACAAGATCGCCAACACGATGAAGTTGGCGATCGTGTCGATCGAGGACAAGCGGTTCGCCGACCACAACGGCGTGGACTGGCAGGGCTCGCTGACCGGCCTGTCGGGCTACCTCTCCGGCGACCCCACCACCCGCGGCGGCTCGACGATCGAGCAGCAGTACGTCAAGAACTACCAGCTGCTGGTGACAGCACAGACCGACGCCGAGCGGCGGGCGGCCGTCGAGATCACCCCGGCACGCAAACTGCGCGAGATGCGGATGGCGCTGACGCTGGACAAGACGTTCACCAAGGCCGAGATTCTGACCCGCTACCTGAACTTGTTGTCGTTCGGCAACAGCGCCTTCGGCATCCAGGACGCCGCCCAGACCTACTTCGGTATCAACGCGTCGCAGCTCAACTGGCAGCAGGCCGCCCTGTTGGCCGGGTTGGTGCAGTCCGAGAGCTCGCTGAACCCGTACACCAACCCCGACGGTGCGCTGCAACGCCGAAACCTGGTGCTGGACACGATGATCGAGAACCTGCCGCAGCAAGCAGGCGAGCTTCGCGCCGCGAAGGCTGCCCCGCTGGGGGTCCTGCCGCAGCCCAACGGGCTGCCGAACGGCTGCATCGCCGCCGGCGATCGCGCGTTCTTCTGTGACTATGTGCTGGCCTTCCTCGCGCGGGCGGGCATCAACAAGGACCAGGTTGCCCGCGGCGGTTATCTGATCCGCACGACGCTGGACCCGGTGGTGCAGGCTTCGGTCAAGCAGGCGATCGACAAGGTCGCCAGCCCGACCTTGGACGGGGTAGCCAGCGTGATGAGCGTGATCAGGCCCGGTAAGGACGCGCATCAGGTGATGGCGATGGGCAGCAACCGCACGTATGGGTTCAACAGTGACGCCAACGAGACGGTGCAGCCGCAGCCGTTTTCCCTCGTCGGCGACGGGGCGGGCTCAATCTTCAAGATCTTCACCACGGCTGCGGCGCTGGACATGGGCATGGGGATCGACGCCCAGCTGGTCGTCCCCGGCTCGTTCCAGGCCAAGGGGCTGGGCAGCAGCGATACGCCAGGTTGTCCCAAGGAGACCTGGTGCGTGCGAAACGCGGGCGGCGGTTACCGCGGCTCGATGAACGTGACCGACGCGCTGGCCACCTCACCGAACACCGCGTTCGCCAAGTTGATTCAGCAGGTGGGCGTTCCCCGGGCGGTCGACATGGCGGTCCGGCTGGGGCTGCGCTCCTATGCGACCCCGGCGACGGCGCGGGCCTATGACCCGGAAAGCAACGAGAGCCTGGCCGACTTCATCAAGCGCCAGAACATGGGCTCGTTCACCCTGGGCCCGTTCCAGCTCAACGCGCTCGAACTCGCCAATGTGGCGGCGACGCTGGCCTCCGGTGGGACGTGGTGTCCGCCGAACCCGGTCGACAAGATCTACGACCGCCACGGCAAGGAGGTGTCGTACACCATCGAGCCGTGCGACCAGGCGGTGCCGGAGGGACTGGCGAACACCCTCGCGAACGCGCTGAGCAAGGACGACCAGAGCGGCGGCACCGCGTCGGGGGCGGCCGGCTCGGTGGGGTGGACGCTGCCCCTGTCGGGCAAGACCGGCACCACCGAGTCGCATCGCTCTTCGGGCTTCGTGGGCTTCACCAACCGCTATGCCGCGGCGAACTACATCTTCGCCGACTCCAGCTCGCCGTCCGGCATCTGCTCTTTCCCGCTGCGTGCGTGCGGCAGCGGGGACCTGTACGGCGGCAACGAGCCTGCACGCACCTGGTTCGAGGCGATGAAGCCGATCGCCACCAATTTCGGTGAGGTGCAGCTGCCGCCGACCGATCCGCGTTACGTCGAGGGCGCGCCGGGCGGCCGGGTGCCCAGTGTGTCCGGCCTGGACCTGGATGCGGCGCGTCAGCGCCTCAAGGACGCCGGGTTCCAGGTCGCCGACCAGCCGACATCGGTGAACAGCTCATCCCGCTACGGCACCGTGGTGGGGACCTCGCCGAGCGGTCAGACCTTCCCGGGATCGATCATCACGATCAACACCAGCAACGGGATTGCGCCGGCACCGCCGCCACCTCCGGTCCAGCGCACGCCGGACATCCCAGGCCCTCCGGACGGGGGCGTGACGGTCGTGGAGATTCCGGGGCTGCCGCCGATCACCGTGCCATTTCTCGGACCGCCACCGCCAGCACCACCGCCGCCGGAACCACCACCGCCGTTTGCACCGCCGCCGCCACCACCGTTTCTTCCACCGCCGCCGCCGCCTTGATCGTCGCGACGGGTCGGATGCCCAGGCGGGGTGGCACGCACCCGCTATCTCAAGCGCTCGGCGGCGCCAACACGATGTCGAACCGCACCCTTGACCATCCCGAACCGGACAGATCGCGTCCATTCGGTGCCGGGGTACCCGGCGGCTGCGCGACGAAGTCCTTGACCAGGGAGTCCTTTACCCCGAACACAGTGTCGGAATCCAGCATTTCGTCGCCGCGCACGAAGATGTGCGTCACCAACCTGCGATATCCGGGTGCGGTGACCATGAAGTGCAGATGCGATGCGCGCATCGGTGAGCGCCCCGTCGCCGCCAGCATCCGGCCCACCGGGCCGTCGTGTGGGATCGGGTATGGCGTGGGAGTCAGTCCCCAGAACGCATACCGACCGTCGTCGCCGGCGAACAGATGTGCTCGGCCCCCGGTCCTTTTGTCGTCGTACTGCACGTCGTAGAAGCCGTCTTCGTCGGCCTCCCAGACGTCGATCCGGGCGCCCGGCAGCGGATTGGCGTCGACGTCGATGACGGTGCCCTCCACCCAGCAGGGCTCGCCGGCGGCGCCGAAGCTGATATCGCCGCCGATGTCAATTCGGGGGCTGTCCTCGACGAAGAACGGACCGAAGACGGTCGCTTCGGTGGCGTCGCCATGGGCGGCATTGTTGATCGTGATGGTCTGCATCGACGCGCCGAGCACATCGGAGAGCAGGATGAACTCCTGCCGCGTGTCGTCGGTGATGTGTCCGGCGTCGGTCAGAAACGCGATACCGGCCGCCCACTCCTGCTCGGTCAACCGCACCTCCCGCAGGAACTCGTGGACATGCCGTACAAGCGCATGCATCACTTCCTGCAGCCGCGGCTGCGCGCAGGCGTCGAAAGAGCGAAGCACCCGCTCGGTCAACGCGGCCTCGCGCGCGGACTGCTCGGCGGACACCTCGTTCGTCTCGGTGGTTGTCATCGTGGTTCCTTTCCCGCCCATGCGGCGCGCAGAAGTTCGGAGATGGTGTCGGTGGTGACAGGTGTCGGGTTGCCTGCGGGTGCCGCCGCAACAATGGCATCCGCGGCGGGTGTGATGCCGTCTGCCGGCATGCCGATGTCACGAAGTGCGCGTGGCGCATCGAGCGCGTCGCGCAGTGCGATCAATCCGTCGAGCGCGTTCGGTGCGTCGAACGCCGCGGCGATGCGCCGTTCGGCCGCAGGCGCATTTGGCGCGTTGAACGCCAGCACGTGCGGTAGCACCACGGCATGCGTCGGCGCATGGGGCAGATTGAACATGCCGCCCAGCACATGGCAGATCTTGTGATGCAGGCCCGAGCCCGCCGACGCGAACGCGACCGCCGAAAGGTACGCGCCGTACAAGGTGTGCTCGCGGCCCTCCAGGCCGGTCGGCTCGTCGACCACCGCGGACAGGCCGACCCGCAGCGCCCGGATCGCCTCGCCGGCCAGCACCGCGTTCACCGGATCCACCGCCGGCGCCCACAACGCGTCCACGGAATGGGCCAGCGCGTTGAGTCCCGACGCGACACTCAGGTCGACGGGCAGCCGCTGCGTCAGCGTGGCGTCGTACACGATGGTTTTGGGCAGCACCCGGGGGTCGGTGCCCGTTGTCTTGCGGCCCGCCTCCGTCATCCCCCACACCGGTGTGACCTCGGAGCCGGCATACGTCGTCGGGACCGCGACGATCGGCAGTCCGGTGGTCAGCGCGACCGCCTTCGCCAGGCCGGTGGCCGAGCCGCCGCCGATGCTGATCAGGGCGTCGACGTCGTGGTCCGCGGCCGCGTCGCGGGCTCGCTGCGCCACGTCGACCGGGACATGCATGACGACATCCTCGCACCAGTGTGCGACGGGCATGCCGGCGAGGATCAGTTCCGCGGCGGGACGCTGGCCGCGCGAGCCGATCACCATGAATCGGTGTGCACCCAGCTCGGTGAGCGCATCCCTCAGATTCTCCGCGGCCGCGGACGAGGCGAATCGCACACGCTGGGGCAGGGTTTGGTGATCGAATCGCAGGCCCGTCATTTCTGCCCCAGGATACTCGTGAGTGCGGTGCGTAACGCGTCCTCGGGGTCCTGCGGCAACGACATTGTGCGCCAGGCGATGTGCTTGTCCGGTCGGACCAGCAGCACCCCGCTCTCCTCGACTTCGCGCAATTTGGCCCAGTCGTAGTAGAGGTCGGTGACCTCGCGGCCCGGACCGATCACGACGGTCTGCAGCGGGATGCCGAGTTCGTGGCCGATCTTGTCGCCGGCACTGGCCCACGCGTCCCCGGCGATACCGGTGATCAAGGTCCATTGCCCGTACGGCGTCAGGTCCATCATCGCGAGTCGCCGCGTGTTGTCCCCGACCCAGGCGTGCGGTAGATGCGCGCCTGGCGCCGTTGACATTTCGTAGTAGAGGTCAGGGTCACGGGTCGGCGCCGGCGGCGTACTGCCGTCGGACAGCACCGCCGCCGACTCGTAGAACTGGCCGAGTTCCACCCCGTGAGCGTTGAATTCGTAGTTCTTCAGATCCATCGCCGACACCAGAGCCGCACGCTTGGCCGCACCCTGCGGGGTGTTGGCCTTGCGTTCCTCGATCGCGGCCGCCATCTCCGCCTCGGTGGTCGCGTCGAGCACGCCCAGCGCCTCGAACAACTCCGCGAACTCACGACTGGACTTATTGGCCCGCTTGACGATTCGTTCGGCCACCGGGGCGCGTTCGGCCGAATACGTGTCCAACAGCGCCGGCGCGGCCTGGCCGTTCAGCACCGCGGCGATCTTCCAGGCCAGGTTGTAGGAGTCCTGCACCGAGGTGTTGGAGCCCAGCCCGTTGCTCGGCGGGTGGCGGTGGATGGCGTCACCGGCGCAGAAGACCCGGCCACTTTGCAGATGCGTGGCATACATCTCGTTGTTGCCCCACAACGACGCTCCGGTGATCTCCACGTCCAGATCGGGCACGCCCAGCAGGTTACGGACGATCTGGGTTGCCGCCGCCTCGTCGACGACGGGCGGTTCGTCGTTGATGTCATATCCCCACACGATGATCCATTCATCCCACGGCCGCACCATGCGCACCAGGCCGGCCCCGATCCCGCCGACGTTGGAACCCGGCTGCAGCACCCAGTACAGCACCGACGGGCGGTGGTCGACGTAGCGGGCGATGTCGGCCTTGAAGGTGATGTTCATCGATCCGGCGATGTCCATGTCCCCGGCGAACGGCAGTCCGATGTCGGCGGCGATCTTCGACCGGGCGCCGTCGGCGCCGATCAGGTACTTGGCGCGGATGGTGTAGCGATGACCGCTGAGCCGATCCAGCACGTCCACGTCGACACCGTCGGCATCCTGCCGGTGCGCCAGATATTCGGTGGAGAACCGGGCCTGGGTACCGCGCATCGTCGCGTTGCGCACCAGGATCGGCTCCAGGTAGGTCTGCGGGATGTCGACGGTGAGGCAGGGTGACGCGAGTTGGTAGTCACCTTCCCGGTCGGGTCTGGTGCCCCAGGTGTGGAGGCGGCCGATCTCTTCCCCGGCGATCGCGGTGCAGAACACGGTGTCCCCGACGAGCGCGTGCTCGGTGGCGTCGGCAAGCACCTGATCGTCGATGCCCATGTCGCGGAAGATCTCCATCGACCGCTGGTTGGTGATGTGTGCCCGCGGGGTGTTGGCCGTCCACCGGTATTTGGTGACCATGATGTTGTCAACGCCCAGCGTGGACAGAAACAGTGCCGCCGACGCCCCGGCGGGACCCGACCCGACGATCAGCACATCGGTGGTCACGGTGGCGGCCTGCGGCGGCTGGGTTTCGGCGATCCCGTCGTTGAATTCGGCCATCTGCTTCACCTTTCATCGATGCGCCGGGTGTGGGCGTGGTGCCAGTGTGTGAGCCGCGGCACACCCGGCACCAGCGTTCACGGCCGACGTGGCGGGAAACGGAAGTTGTGGCCGCCCCGCGCAAGTGCGGGCCGGCCGCGACTCAGGAGATCAGGCGGGCCCGCGCTCGATGGCGCAGATCGGTGGCCCGTAGACCGAAGCGCTCCTTGAACGCGTGCGAGAACCGCGCCGGTGAAGAAAAGCCGCAGCGGTACGCGACCTCGGCGGCCCCGAGTTGGGGGCCTTCTGTCAGCAGCCGATGAGCACGGTCGAGGCGTCGGCCGAGGATGTACCGCGGCATGCTCGTCCCGCCCGTGGCGAACACCCGGGACAGGTGTCGCTCGCTGATGCCGATGCCGCACGCGACCTGCGAGGCGCTGAGCCCGGGATCGGCGAGCCACTCCTCGATGTAGGTCTTGGCCGCCGCCAGGTGCGCGGTGGCCAGATCGGCGGCTCTGCCGGAGACAAACCCGCCCAGCAGGTCCAGCACGGTGGCTTCGTCGACCGGCACCGCGTTGTCGGCACGCACCGCGCGGCCGACGAGCCGCGCCAGCGTCCTGGCCTGCACGTCGCCGCGGGCGAAGTCCAGCACCAGCGGCTCGGTGGGTGCGGTGGTCCCGCTGAGCTCCTCGAACACCTGCCTTGGCACCTTGACGGCCAGCTCCTCCAGGCCATGAGAGAAGCCGCGCATGAACGGCCGATCGGCGTCGCAGACGATCACCTGTCCCGGCGACACCGTGCGCACGCCGTCGTCGTGATAGAAAAACGCCTCGCCGGCGAGTGTGAAGTAGCACGCGACGGCGTCCGACGGGGTCTGGCGGACGGTCTGTCCGGTGCGTTTGACGACATGCGGGTTGCCCTGCACCCGGGCCAGCTGCAGTCGCGGCAGCGCGACGTTGATTTCGGTTGCCTCCAACGTGGCGTCCTGCAGCGATCGGCAGCGCACCGCGATCAGCGCTTGAGCGTTGTGGTCTTCCCACAATGCGATGCGCTGGTCCTCTGGGAGACCCACGGTGCTGAACCGCAGCGGATCCGCAGTAACCGGGATCACGCACTGAGCGTATATGTCGCGTGAACCCACTTGCCATGTCGGCGCGCCCTCACACTCCCGCGGGCACCTTCTGCCTGGCACTGGCCCGCATCTGCTGGCGCAGGGTGGTGAATTCCGAGATTATCCGGGTGGCCACCGTCGCGACCGGTCGGGCGTTGCGGCCGGTGGCCTCGGTCTTGGACACCATCACCACGCTGTCGATGTAGGGACCGTCGAGCATCAGCTGCGCGAAAACCGGTCGATTGTCCGTACTTTCGGCTCTGACACTGCGAAACACTCTGAGAACGAGAGCTGTATGGAGTGCTCTGGTTGTGACAGGTTCGTCCAACGCGATGAGGGTGGCTGCGGGAGCGGTGTGATCTGAGGTGGTGCGCTTCGGTGCGTTGTCCGGGGGTGAGAGGCCCTGCCGGCGCAACTGCATCAGGAACGTGTTACCTGAAGCGCGTCAGTTGCCAGCCTCGATCGCGGCGACCCTAGCTGCGGCCTCAGGCCCGCAAGCCTGCTGAACGCTCCCGGCGCCGCTTGCGACCAGGTCCTCGGTTCGACGTTTGATCTCCCCTGATGCGATGTGGGCGTACAGGTTTGTGCCCGGGCAAGAGGTCGCCGCGAAATCCCGATGTCCCGCGAGCGTGTCGGGCGAAATGAGGAAGCGCTGAGCGGCCCAGGCGCACGCAAGAGTGACTCCGTTGAGAAGTTCTTCCGTCACGTCCTCTTCGTCGAAATTTCCTTCGCAGACAACGAGGAAGTGACCGGTTGGGTCGTAGTTCGTTGCGGTGTCTCCAACGAGCTCGGGGTTTCGCAGCTCGTAGATGTTTCCGTTGCGGTCGACGCCAATGTGGTATGCGATGTCGATCCACCCTTGCGAATCCTGGTGATACCGCTGGTCCGCGCGGATGCGACCAGGAGCGTTGCTGTTGTCGCCGAGGAACACCGCTGTGTGGTGGATCGTCAATCGCCTGGGGATCTGGGGCGTGCCGCCTGGACGCGGGGAACGCGCACCCCATGCCTCCCGGCATAACAAGACTCCTGACGGAACACTCGACACTGGTGCGGGCACGGTCATGAGCTCGCCTGGTGGGCTCGCTATCGTGCTGGACTCTGGGCCGGTGGTCACGGCGAGGCGGGGACTCATGCCGGCGGTGGGTTCCGTGACACTCTGCGGTCGGACTGGACTTGTGCATGCGCTGACCAAGGCGGCGAGGCCCGCGCCGCCGGCAACTTGGAGCAGCCGACGACGGCTGACGAACTCCCGTCGGTGCCCGTCTGACCCAGGTGCGTTCATGAAGTCACGGTATAAAGCTTGGTCGGTCATCGCGTCGCTTAGCAACGGATGCTGTATCAGGGGCATGGGTGGTGTCCAGCCATTTGCCGTAGGCCGAACCGCCCGCGGCGGACACCGCGTCACATATCGCAGTCTCGGACCTGCCAGCCACTCGGTATACGGCGTATATCGGATTCCCGTCCGCGGTTGCTTGGCGTAACGATGGACATGATTGGTCTGTCCGCAAGTACGATGCGCCAGGGTTGGCGTCGAGCAATCGTTGGACGCCCTCCGAGTATTGGCCGGGGGTGGTGACCGACCCCAACAGGACGATGCCGGTGCCATCGCAGGCCGGGCGCGACATTGGGATATCCACGTTGAGTGGTCCACCGCCCTCCGAACTTGGCGGCGGCTGCGGAACTCGGCTGGCTGCTGTTGGCGACGGCGCGTTAATTCACGATTGCCGAGTCGCCGGATCCTCGCTGAGATTGCGTCAGCGGTCCCCACTGCTCGCCGCGCTTTCCCCAACTTAAATGCAGTCATACGGTCAGACTCCGGCGGCCACCTTCTGCCTGGCGTTGGCCCGCATCTCCTGGCGCAGCGTGGTGAACTCCGAAATCGTCCGGGTGGCCACCGTCGCGACCGGTCGGGCGTTGCGGCCGGTGGCCTCGGTCTTGGACACCATCACCACACTGTCGATGTAGGGCTGGATGGTGGTGGCGTTCTGCACCGTGGCGACGATCACCAGCTGGAAGCCGAACTTGCGGAACGCCGACAGCGCCTGCTGGGCGAACTGCGGGTCCGACTTGGAGAACGCCTCGTCGAGCATGAGCTGCGCGAAAACCGGCCTGTTGTCCGTACTTTCGGGGCTGGCCAGGTTGAAGCTCAGCGCACCCGCGAGGCAGAACGCCATCAGCTTCTCCTGCTCACCGCCGGAGTTGTCGCCCGCGTTGCTGTGCGTGCGGATCAGCTCCTCGCTGCTGATGTCCCACTCGGCGCAGTCGAAGGTGAACCGGTTGCGTACATCGAGCGCGTCGCGGGTCCACGCCTTGTCCTCGGGTGCGGTGGACGCCAGCCGGTTGCGCAGCCGCAGGATGTCGGCGTACTGGTCGAGGATCGCCTGCTTGTCGCCCAGCCCGACCTCGGCGATGCGCCGCGAAATGGACCGCACGATCTCGGTCAGCTCCGACACCGCCGTCAGGCTTCGCGGCGTCGCGCGCAACGTCAGGCGGGTGCCGCGGTTGAACTCCACCGCACCCAAACCCGTGTTGACGCGGTCGATCTGCTCGGCGATCCGCCGCGCCTCCTGCTCGGCGACCCGGTGCAGGGTCAGGATCGCGTCGGGGGCCTGCTCGGTGACCAGCCGCATCATCCGCTCGTAGGCCTCGGGCAGTTCGCGCTCGTCGATGTGCCTGCACAGCGCGACGTAGTCGTGCACCCGCTCATCAAAGTTGTCGCTGTCGTTGGGAATGGCGTCGGGGAACGAGGTGTCGAAGGTGTTGAGGATGCGCGCCAATTCGTCGTAGGAGCGGCGCCGGCTCTCCCGCAGCTGTTCGCGCTCCTTCTTGATCGCGGTGAACAACGCGTCGCGGTGCGGTTCGGGGTCGAGCAGCTCCAGCGAGACCGGCAGCTGCGCGGCGTAGCGGTGCAGCAGTTCGGTCAGCGGTTCGGACACGAACGCCGGCGACAGCCGCTCCTGCAGCTCCAGCAGCCGGGTGCGGCGCTCGTCGAGACTGTCGCGGCGGGTCTGGATCGCGCCGCGGCGCGTCATCAATTTCTGGATCTGCGACCAGCATTCGTCGGCACGCGCGTTGAGGGCCTCAAGGTCGGGGTTGTCGGCGAGCAGCAACTCGTACTGCTCCCGCAGCCGGTCGGCGTGCCCGTCGGCGGTCTCGGTGTCGACCTGGCTCCACTGCGGGTACTGCTCGCAGATCGCCTTGCACGCCGCCGCCCGGTCGCGCCACTGCTGGCGCTGCGCGGCGATGTCGTCGGCGGTGCGGCGGGCCTTCTGGTAGGCCTCCTCGGCGGACGCCAGTTCGAGGGTGAGCGCGTTGATCTTGGCCGACACGTCGCCCTGGTACAGGTATTCGGACTGCTTGACCGGTCGCCGGTCGTCCTTGACGGCCAGCCGGTCGGAGTCCTTGTACAGCCCGGTGTCGGTGACCGCGCGGCGGAACCGGGCGAACACGTCGGGGGTGTCGACGCAGACGTGGTTCCCGGCGGCGGTGATGACGTCGACGGCCTCGGCGGCGCACGGATGGGTGGGGTCGACGGCGAACAGCTTGCCCGCCAACGTGTTCGGTTCGGGATCAACGGGTTCGGCGCCGAGGAACTTCACCCGAACGTGGTGTAGCTGCAGCCGGCCGCGCATGTCGGTGTCGTTGACGAACCGCAGCACCTTGTCCCAGTGCTGATCGGGCACCAGCAGCCGCAGTCCCGCCCCGCGCAGCACCTTCTCGACCGCGAGCCGCCAGCGGGTCTGGTCAGGCTTGAGGTCCAGCAGTTCGGCGATGTAGGAGAGTTCGGTGGCGTCGGCACCGATGGCGGCGCAGATGTGATCGCGCATCGCGAGGGCGAACTCCGGGAGCGCCGAGCCGACGTGTTCGACGCGTTTGAGTTCCTTGGCGGCGTCGTCGCGGGCGATGCGGGCAGACTTCTGCGCGTACTCGGCGTCGGTGGACGCCTCCCGACCGCGTTCGACCTTGGCGAGCATCTCGGTGGCCTGGGCGAGCAGGTCCTCGCGCAGGTTCCAGAACTCGTCGGCGGTCTCCGGGATCTCGACGTCCTGCGCGGTCAGCAGGTCCTCGTAGGCGGCGCGCCGACGGGTCACCTGCTCGGCCTCGGTCTCGGCGGCGGTGACCTGGGACTGCATCGGGGCGAGGTTGGCGCTGGACCCGCTGATCTGGGCGTTGAGCGAATCCGCCTCGGCCTTGGCCAGATTCAGCGATCGGGTGACGTCCTCGTGCTCGTTCTCGAGCTGGTCGATGGTGCCGTCCAGTGTGGCGATCTGGGTGGGGCACTGGGCGAGTCGGACGTGGTCGGTGAACGCCCGCACCATCGGCGCGTCGACGAGGTCGATGATGCCGAGATCGCTGGACTCCGAGGCGTACCGCTGCTGGATCTGTTCGATGTCGCCGAGGATCTTGCGCTTCTTCTGGGCGACAGCGAGTAGTTCGCGGGCCTCGACCAGCGGGTCGATCTGTTTGAGCGCCTCCGGCAACCGGGCCAGGCTGTCGGGTTCGTCGAGCATGAATTCGCGGACGAACTGCTCCAGCCCGCCAACGCTTTTCAGCGACTTGGCCTTGCCGAGCAGCTGCTGGGCGGCCTCGGAGGCGCGGATGCCGATCGTGGCGTAGAGCTGCGCCAGGTACTGCGACTCGACCTTGGTGGAGAACCGCCAGGCTTCCTTGAACACGCCGGCGTCGAAGCGGCCGGCCGCCCAGCGGTTGCAGATGTCCTCGATGTCGAGGTCGCCGTCGCCGACCACGAAGCGGCTCGACGAGTCGTTGCGGGATTCGCCGGTCAGCCACTTGAGCACCAGGCCGGTGACGGTGCGGCCCGAGTCGCTGGCGTAGGTGACGGCGACCGCCGACCAGGCGGTGCCGTCGCCGCGCAGGTACATCACCCGGCTGGTGCCGCCGTCGCTGCGCTGGCCCCAGGCGCCGCGCACGTACTTGTCGACGGTGCGGCGCCCGGCGCTGGACCCGGCGGCGGTGGCGTCGCCGGAGGCGTTGAAGTTGCGGCGGTTGAACGGTAGGAAGCCCAGCGAAATCGCGTCCAGCAGTGAGGATTTGCCGCTACCGGACGCGCCGGCGATGAGCGCGCCGCCGCTGCTGAACGGGATGGAGTGGTAGCCGTCGAACACGCCCCAGTTGATGACCTGCAGCCGGGACAGGTAGAACTGTTCAGCCATCGAGCTCGACTTCTTCCTCTGCTGGCGCGCCGCCGTTGAGCAGCTGCTCGAACTGCTGCTGGAGTTCGGAGATAACCGACGCGGTCATGATGGCGGTGATCACCGGGCTGATGGTGTAGCTGTCCTCGTCGTCGCGGCACTTGCGCAGGATCTCCAGTCCGGTCAGCCGGGCGATGGCGCCGTCGATGCGGGCGGCGAAGGTGACGGCGTCGCGGTCGGTGTCGTTGAGCACGCCGGAGAACAGGCCGTGCATCTCCTCGCGGCTGATCAGCACGGCCTGCCCGCCCGAGGCGCGCATCATCTGCGCCAGGTGCAGCGCCAGGATCGAGTCGTACGTGCCCAGCGGTTCGCGGCGCAGAAGCTTGATGCCCCTGGCCGATTCGTAGCGGGCCTGTTCGACGTACGCGACGTCGGTACCGTCGACGATGCGCAGCAGCAGGTCGAGTTCGGAGAGCCGAATGGACAGCTGCTTGCGGTATTCGAGCACCCAGCTGTAGATGTCGGCGTCGGCTTCGGCGCTGATGTAGCGGCGGGTGAGCAGGTGCTGCAGGGCCCAGCAGGCGCGGTCGGGGAGTTCGGAGACGTCGCCGTCGAAGCGGGGCCTGCGTTGGTGTGGGGGACGGGCGGTCTGGTCGACCTGGGGGAGCGAGGAGAAGTCGATGTCGGCTTCGGTGGTCATGCGGAGGCTCCGGCGAGGGTGGTGATGGGTTCGGTGAATGTCAACTGGGGAACGGCGATTTCGCGGTCGGGGCCGTCCAGGGAGCGGAACCGGACGGTGGTCGACTCGGCGGCCGGGTCCGCGTCGGGTTGTTTGAGCGCCCAGGACCAGAGCACGATGACGTGGCCGAGGTAGGCGATGTCGAGCATGGCGACGGCGTCGGGCAGTGACACGGGCCCGGTGGTGAGGGCGGCGTTGAGCATGTCGGACATGGCGGGGGCGTCGACCTGGGTGGTGAGGGCGGCGAAGCTGGTCAGGTCGACCTGGCCGTCGGCGGGTTTGGCGGGTCTGGGGTTGGACAGGTCGCCGATCTTGAAGCTCAGTGCGCCAACGGAACTGATGGCGTGGCGGGCCAGCGGGACGTCGAGGTCGAGGCGGGAGTCGGTGAACGAGGACTTCAGCAGGGCGCGGGCGGCGCCGATGGCCTCGTTGAGTTGGCGGGCGACGCCGCGGCTCTGCTCCATGGTGCCGAACGCGGTGAAGCGTTTGACGCGCTGGGCGCAGCGCTGCTGGATGCGTTCGACCTCGTCGATCTGGTGGCCGACGAGTTCGAAGAAGCCGGCCATGACTTTGCGCAGGGCGGGGTCGAGGGCGGGCAGGGCCTCGGCGACGGCGGCGACGTCGGCTTCGAACTCGGCGCGCTGGTCGGGGTCGTTGATCATCCGCAGGAAGGCGCGGTGGGAGTCGCGGCCCTTCGAGTCCCAGGCGGCCTGGTAGTCGGTGTACATCTGGCGTTGGCGGTCGCGGTACTCGGTGTTGGAATCGATGGGTTCGTCGAGGGCGGCGGTGGCCTGTTCGATCATGGTGCCGTACTGGCCGATGTCGGTGATGAGGCGTTCCATCTGCAGGGCGATGGCGCGGGCCTCGTCGTAGCAGTCGGTGACATCGGGTTGCGGGCGGTGGCCGGCGTCGAGTTGGTCGAGTTCTTCATGCAGGGCGGCGATTTCGGCTTCGATGTGTTTGCGGATGCGGGCGGGGTCGTGGTCGACGCGTAGGGCGACTTGTTTGAGGCGGGAGGCGATGCCGGTGATGGAGCCGCCGGTGGCGATGGTGTCCTGGCGGCGCATGCCGCGCAGGAAGTCCAGGGCGCGGCGGGCGTCCTGGGTGAGGTAGCAGACGTTCTGGTCGTGGCGTTCGTCGACGATGCGGTGCAGCCAGCCCTGGGTGGCCCAGGACTTGATCAGCGCGAGCCCGGACTGGTGGTCGTCGAGGTCGGCGAGGTCGCGTTCCAGGCGGACGACGAGCTCGGTCTCGGGAAGGGCACCGTCGGCCAGGTGGCGTTCCATCAGCGTGGCGTAGAGGCTGAGGTTGGTGGTGGCGAGCAGCCGGATGGCGCGGGAGCCTTGCAGGTCGCGGTTGAGCTCGAGCAGCTCGGCCGCGGACAGCCCTGCGTTGTTGTCCACTGGTGCTCCTCGATCTGTCTGCGTTGTTGGTCCGGACGCTCAAACATAGGTCACGGCGACGACATCTCCGGCGGGGGACGTGCTGTGTCGGCGGGATCATCGTCACCGCGCGCGTTTGCCGACGTCAACGGAATGTCCGCGCTCCCAAGGCGTTGCGCTGAACTGACGGAGGGCGGGCACCTCTGTGGCTCATGGTGCTAGGCCCCTTGCCGCCGTCCGCGGGAGAGACGCGGCGGGATCCTCATGGATGGGGGTCGAGTCGCACTGCATCTTCTGGACGAAAGCATAAACAGCCCGCTTCGTGGGGCGGGCTCGGCTAGCCCGGGGGCTCTCCCGGTGCAAGCAGCACGTCGTCAACCGTCACGTTGACGGCGATGGTTTGCAGGCCGATGCTGTTCTGTAGTTCGGCTTTGACACGGCGCTGGATTTCGTGGGCGATGTGGTGGACCTGTTCGCCGTAGGTCACGGCGACGGCGAGGTCGATGACCGCGGTGCGGCCCAAAACGCCGACCCCTGAGTCGGGATGCCGGCGGCTGCCAGTGGCAGTGGCGATCAGGTCGGCGACATGAGACTGCGTGGTGCGCCCGAGCACGAAACGCACGCCAGGAACCCGACGCGCCACGCCACGGGCAATGGCCGCGATGACACGCGAAGCGACCCGGATGGCCCCCTGGTCAGTGAGTTGGAGGGTGTAGCCGACGTCGTGAACCAGCCTCTCGACTTCATGCATCACTGAGGCCCGAAAACGACGCGGAACGGGCACCGGCTCATCGGCAAGGCGACGAACCGGGGACCAGATGCGGTTGAATTCGGTAATCGCGGCCTGGCAATGCGGGCAGTGTTGCTGATGATCGCTCAGCCGCTCGCCGTCGCCTTCGGCGACCTGCTCCAACACTTCATCGACTAGGGCGCCACAAGCTAGCTCGCGTGAGTCGTCGCTGAAGTAACTTCGGCGCCCCTCGTGATTCGAGCCGGACATCGGTTACTCACCTCCACTGTTGCAGCGCGACACCCAGTGTGCGCCTCGCCCGGAACAGATGACTGCGAACAGCTGCCACGCTGGAGTCGGTGGCGGCTGCAACCTCGGCGTAAGACAGGCCCTCCAGGTGATGCAACACAACCGTGATGCGCTGTGCCGGCGGCAGGGCCTGGATCGCGTCGGTGACGGCGTCGTTCATCAGATCGCGTTCCAACCGCACTGCCGGACCGGCACAGGCGTCAGCGACATCACCGATAACGTCAAGTGAGTTGCTCGGGTGCTGGCGCTGCACCCGGTTGAGGGCCCGGTGCGTGACGATCCGGTACAGCCAGGTGGAGAAAGTGGATTGCGCGCGAAAATTCGGCAGCTGCTGCCATGCGCCGACCAGGGCTTCCTGCGCCACATCCTCGGCGTCGTGATGGTTGCCGACAACCCGCAGCGCCACCCGGTAGGCCAGCCCGCTATACCGGTCAACCAGTTCAGCGTAGGCGTCGAGATAGCCTTCCTGAGCGCGCCGGACAAGGTAGGCGTCATCAACACCAGCCTCCACGTCCGGCCCCCTTGTCGATCCGCGGCTACCCCAGAAGGGTAGCCAGTGTCGCGGTGAGGTAAGCGGTGTGCGGCGGCCAACCGCAAGCCGCGACGAGCAGTTGAACGTTGTCTGCGATCTTTTCTCTTCGGCTGTGTCGTACCTATGGAGGACGGTTCAAACCCCTGGGCAGTCCGTCTAGCGCTCCGAGGCAACTCGCGCCGCCATCCCAACAAGCATTTCGCTGACCACACAAGGAGTTCAACACCGATGACGCAGCCTGAGAAGTCCAGTACTCCAGCCACGAGCAGTGGCTCCGCAACTCCTGATCGCCTGCAAACCGACGAGGGCAAGATCAGCGTCGCCCAGTCCGTGGTGCAAAAGATAGCGGGCATAGCGTGCCGCGAGATCAGCGGTGTGCATGCCATGGGCAGCAGCACCGGGCGCACGTTCGGCGCGATCCGCGAGGCCATCCCCGGCTCGTTAGGAAGCCCCCACGTCGCCCAAGGCGTCAGCGTCCAGGTCGGCGAAACCCAAGCCGCGATCGACCTCGACATCGTCGTGGAATACGGCGTCGAGATCGCCGAGCTGGGCAAAAGCATCCAACGCAATGTCAAGCAGACCGTCGAGCGGATGACAGGCCTGGAGGTGGTGGAGGTCAACATCAACGTCAACGACGTTTACCTGCCCACCGACGACGCCGAGCACGAGCAAGAGATCCCCTCCCGCGTTTCATGACCAATCCCGACACCGCCATCGTGGAGGGCGTCAACGTTGACGCCCTCGCCGCCGCGGTTCGGGCTTGCCCCGCTGTCGACGATCTGGACGGCGGCCCACTCGGCACCGTCGCAACCTACCTGCCGGGTCGGCGAGTGCCGGGCATCCGAATCGGTGCCGACCGGGCAAGCATTCAGGTCCGCGGCAAATGGGACGTCCCCATACGCGAGCTCGCTGGGCAGGTACTGGCTGCGGTGGCGCCGCTCACCGGTGGCCGCACGATCGACATCTTCGTGGCCGACGTGGCCGAGCCCGCCCCGCCGGCGCCGACACAACGGGGCCTGACCGGACGCTCCCGGCAGCTCGGCGCAGGTCGGCAGGGAACTGTCGTGTCGCCGGCCGCTGAGGACAATGACGAACTATGCACGAGGACGACCGCCGCCGACGCGCCGCGCGCAAAGAGTTCATCCGCACCCACCACCCCGACCGGGGAGGAGACATCACCGAATTCGTGATCGGGCTGGCGCAATTCGACCGCGGGTCCCCACAAACCGCTCCCAGCGCACATCTCCGCATCGTCTTCGTGCCACACATCAGCTGGCCCCGGCGTCTACTGCGTGCCGTCCTCAGCCCACTTCACCGCCGCCTACCGCTGCGGAATCGCAAACCGCTGACACCTACCCAACGGAATCGAGAAAAGACATGACCCGAACATCCCTCGGCATCATCATCGGGCTGGCCCTCGGATTGGCCCTGGCCTTCGGCAGCTTCGGTCAGATGCTGCTCGTCGCCCTGTTTTGCGCGTTGGGGGTCGTCGTCGCCAAGGTCCTCGACGGCGACATCGACCTGAACCGCTACGTCGGAAACCGACGCGACCGATGACGACCACCGACGTCGCCGCGGCACGTCCTGCGGCTGGGCGTAACGAGCTCGGCGCCATCACCATCGACGATTCCGTGGTCGCCAAAATTGCCTCTCGCGCCGCGGCCGAAGAGCCCGACGCCGGAGCCGCCGCGCCCCGCATATTGCGGAAATCCCTGGCGGGAGCGGGCCGGCTCGGCCTCCGCGACACCAGCCTCACAGAGTTGCCGAAGACCTCCGCCGACGTCGATGGCAGCGTCGTTCTCGTTGAGTTGACGATCAGTGTGCGCTGGCCGCGCTCGGTTCCCGCCGTCACGCAAGCCGTGCGGCACCGCGTGCGGGCACGCGTCGAGGCGCTGACCGGCCTGAACGTCGCCGAGGTCAACATCGCGGTAACCGACCTTGCCACCCATCTCGCCCCGCCACCGCGGGTCCACTGAACACCGGACACGAGGCCCCGATGAGACTGATCAACCGGCTGCTCGGAGCCGTTCTCGCCGTCGCGCTCATCACCGCAGGTCTACTCGTGGTCGTCGAGGTCATCGCCGACCGCATGACTGGTCACCCCGCACTCGTTGACTGGCACCCGGTTTATGAGTGGGCCGCACGCACCAGCTGGATGCAGGGCAGCGTCCGAGTCGGGGGCATCGTCGTCGCCGCGCTTGGCGTGATTCTGTTGCTCGCCGAACTGCGCCGCGGAAAACCCAAGCGACTACGCATCGCCAGCGATCTCACCGACGCCGCCTACACCCGCCGCGGGGTAGCTGCCACGATCCGCACTGCCGTCAACGACGTCGACGGCATCAATCACACCGCCGTCACGGTGAAACGCCGCAAAGTCAAGGTCGCAGCAACAACCGCGGGACGCCAACCCTATACGGCCCAGTCCCTGCGAGAACCCGCAACAGCCGCCGCTCAACAGCGGCTGGACACTTTGGAACTATCCCCCGCGCCGAGGCTGTCGGTGCGCGTCACGACTCGGAGCCGCTGATGCACGCCGACCGCGCCAACCGCGCCGTACTCATCCTGTTCGCGTTGCTGCTCATCGCCGGCGGAGTCTGCACTGCGCTGGCCGGCTTCGGAGCCTTCGGCGCGGCAAACAAATATCGACACCTGTTCGCCAACCCGGTCGGCGCCTACTTTGGCATTCAGGGCGCCTGGTTATGGCTCGTCGTGGCGCTGGCCGCCGTACTGTTGGCAGCCCTTGCGTTGCGCTGGCTGATCGTGCTGCTGTTCTCCACCGACCGAGCCGGCGACATCCGGCTCACCGGAGACCGCTCCACGGGACGCAGCACCCTTGCCCCGGGCGCACTCACCAAGGTGGTGTGCGAGGAAATCGAAACCTACCCGGGCGTGCATTCGGCCAAGGCCCGAATCATCGGCGATCCCACCAGCCCCGACCTTGTCATCACCGCCACCCTCGAGCAGAGCTCAGACCTAGCCGCCCTGCGTCGGCGCATCGAGACCGACGCAGTCGCGCACGCCAGACAGGCTCTGGACAACCCCGACCTGCCCGTCATCCTCGACCTCACCATCACCGACCGCCAAACCCGCGAAGTCTCATGACCGAACACCACCGGCGTCGTCCACCGGTTCGTTAAACCTGTGGCTATCGGCTGAGCGGGTCCACGATAAAGGGATGGACGAGCATCCCCCGCCGCCGCCGGGCCAGCCGGGTTATGGCCCACCGCCGGGCGCCCCGACATCGAAGGGTTCCGGACGGAGTCGCGTCCGTCTGCGCAACCCGATGTCGATAATCCTGGTCGCGGTGACCGTGGTCGGCTTAGTCGCCGCCGGCCTGCTCGCCGGTGAGCTGTACGCGCGTCACCGCGCACGAAGCGTGGTGGCCGCCGCCGCCGAATGCGTGGTGCAGGATAAGGCGAGTGTGTCGTTCGGCGCGACGCCGCTGCTGCTTCAGCTCGCGACCGGCCACTACAGGAACATCTCGATCCACACGGCCGGCAATCGGATCGGCCACGCCCGCGGCATGAAGGCCGACGTGCTGATCGACGATGTCCGGCTGGATGGCGACGCCGACGCCATGGGCAGCGTGGGAGCTCTAGACGCCATGATCACCTGGTCGGCCGACGGCATGCAGCAGAGCATCCAGGAGGAAGCGGTCCCGCTGTTGCGTGGCTTGGTCAGCGGGGTCCAGACCAACCCGGATGACGGCACCCTCAAGCTGCAGGGCAAGTTGGGCAGTGTCACCACCAAGCCGCAGGTGACAGACGGACGAGTGGCGCTGCAGGTGGTCGATGTCACCGGGCTGGGTTTGTTGCTGCCCAGCGAGATGGTGCAGTCGGCGCTGGACGCGTTCACCACGCCTCTCACCGAGAATTATCCGCTCGATATCCATGCCGACAGCGTGCAGATCACCGATGACGGTGTGACAGCACATTATTCGACCCGAGACACGTCGATCCCGCACGGCAACAAGGGCAATCAAGGGAGCAACGACAACCAGGACCCCTGCTTCGCAAACCTATAGGCCCGCGAGCATGGCGCGGCGGGGCAAAGGCGGCGAGCGCCTACGCGACTGCAAAGGTGCCTAGTTCGCAGAACTAGGCGGGACACGCAGTGATGTTGAGGTAGAACCGTCCCGGACCCCGATCAATCCGGCAATAATGTGCCCTGACGTCGGGATGCCGGACACCCGAGGCCCATACACCGAGCCGGGTGCTTTCGTTGGGGGAAGGCGGCCCCAGCGGCGGCGAGGAGATGGTCATGATCGCTCGGATGTGGCGCGGCTGGGTTCGGACCAAGCAGGCGGCCGCCTACGTCGCCTACATCACCGGCACCGGTTTGCGTGAGTATGCGGCGACGCCGGGCCACCTTGGCTGCCAGATGTGGACGAGAGACCTGGGAGATGGTCGAACCGAAGTCGCGACGGTCAGTTGGTGGGAGTCACGGGCTGCCCTCATCGGGTTCGCGGGATCCGACATCGAGGCCGCCGTGTTCTACCCCGAGGATGACGAGTACCTCGTCGATCGCGAGACCACGGTCTCGCATTACGAGGTTGCGGCCGCCCAGCCCGGCTGACGTCGCCGCTGAACGGTCGAGACGCGCTTGCAAGGCGAGTGCGACCGGGGAGTCCTTGATTCATCATGGCCCAGGACGGGTCGGTTGTCGTATGAGTACTCGGCCATCTCGGTTCCCTTTCGATGAACGTGGTTGTGTCTCCGTTGACCGAAAAGTTGCGGGGGAGTCCTTGGCGGAACTTGGTAGGCAGCCGTGGGCGGAGGCTTGGGCCTAGGGTGTGGCCGCGCAGAATCAGGCCGCCTGCCGAATTGCCCGGGCCGCTGCGACTTCGTCGAGCGCTAAGTCCGATTGGCCATTTCCGAATGAAGAGGGACGTCGGTGGGAGGACGAGCAGCCAGGTGGTAGTCAGTGCCGGCCGAGCGACTGCAGTCGGTGAGTAGTCGGGCCGCTGCGGGGGGACCGCACCGGAACACGTTGTGGCGCGGTCAAACCAGGTTCTAGTGGTGTGTCCTGCTTTTAGCTGACTTTTTCGAGTGTGATCCGGCCGCGTGCGACTTTGGCCAGGATGGACTCGGCGGTGGCGGTCCACACGTAGGGTTTGGGGTCGTTGTTGTGGGCGTCGATGTATTCCTGGATGGAGGCGACGAGGTCCGGCACTGAGTGGAAGACCCCGCGCCGCAACGCTTTGTCGGTCAGTTCCCGGAACCAGCGTTCGACGAGGTTGAGCCAGGACGACGATGTCGGGGTGAAGTGGAGGTGGAACCGGGGGTGTTTATCCAGCCACTGGCGGACATCGTCGTGGGTGTGGGTGGCGTAGTTGTCCAGGATCAGGTGGATCTGCAGGTCCTTGGGGACCTGCCGGTCGATGCTCTTGAGGAATTTCAACCATTCCTGATGCCGGTGCCGGGGCATGCACTGGCTGATGATCATGCCGGTCAGCACGTTCAGAGCGGCGAACAGGGTGGTGGTGCCGTGGCGCTTGTAGTCGTGGGTCATCGTCTCGCCCCGCCCCTTGACCATCGGCAGCGATGCCTGGGTGCGGTCGAGCGCCTGCACCGAGGACTTCTCATCGGCGCACAAGACGATGGCCTTCTCGGGGGGATTCAGATAGAGCCCCACGACATCGACCAGCTTCTCCTCGAAGTTCGGATCGTTGGACAGCTTGAACGTCTCGACCCGGTGCGGTTTGAGGCCCCGGGCCGACCACACCTGCTGCACAGTCGATTTCGACACCCCGGTAGCCGCGGCCATGGTCCGGCAGCTCCAATGGGTTTCGCCCTCGGGACGGTAGTTCAGTGTCAGATCCACGATCTCATCGATCTTGTCCTGGGGGATCGTCTTCTTGCGACCCCGGCCCTCGCGGACTTGGGCGAACTTGACCAGCCCCTCCTCGGCGAACCGGGCGCGCCAGCTGCTGACCGACCCCGGCGACACCGACAACGATTCCGCGATCGCCGTGTTCGCCCGACCGTCGGCCGCCATCAACAACGCCCGCGCGCGGACCACCTCGCGATGCGGCGCGGACTGCGACCGCGCCACCGACTCGAGAACCTCACGCTGCCCTGTAGACACCGACAGAGCCGGAACGGGTTGCCTCATGGCGTGAAGCCTACCAAGGAATCATCAATTAATTACAGGACACACCACTAGTGGTGTGTCCTGCTTTTAGCTGACTTTTTCGAGTGTGATCCGGCCGCGTGCGACTTTGGCCAGGATGGACTCGGCGGTGGCGGTCCACACGTAGGGTTTGGGGTCGTTGTTGTGGGCGTCGATGTATTCCTGGATGGAGGCGACGAGGTCCGGCACTGAGTGGAAGACCCCGCGCCGCAACGCTTTGTCGGTCAGTTCCCGGAACCAGCGTTCGACGAGGTTGAGCCAGGACGACGATGTCGGGGTGAAGTGGAGGTGGAACCGGGGGTGTTTATCCAGCCACTGGCGGACATCGTCGTGGGTGTGGGTGGCGTAGTTGTCCAGGATCAGGTGGATCTGCAGGTCCTTGGGGACCTGCCGGTCGATGCTCTTGAGGAATTTCAACCATTCCTGATGCCGGTGCCGGGGCATGCACTGGCTGATGATCATGCCGGTCAGCACGTTCAGAGCGGCGAACAGGGTGGTGGTGCCGTGGCGCTTGTAGTCGTGGGTCATCGTCTCGCCCCGCCCCTTGACCATCGGCAGCGATGCCTGGGTGCGGTCGAGCGCCTGCACCGAGGACTTCTCATCGGCGCACAAGACGATGGCCTTCTCGGGGGGATTCAGATAGAGCCCCACGACATCGACCAGCTTCTCCTCGAAGTTCGGATCGTTGGACAGCTTGAACGTCTCGACCCGGTGCGGTTTGAGGCCCCGGGCCGACCACACCTGCTGCACAGTCGATTTCGACACCCCGGTAGCCGCGGCCATGGTCCGGCAGCTCCAATGGGTTTCGCCCTCGGGACGGTAGTTCAGTGTCAGATCCACGATCTCATCGATCTTGTCCTGGGGGATCGTCTTCTTGCGACCCCGGCCCTCGCGGACTTGGGCGAACTTGACCAGCCCCTCCTCGGCGAACCGGGCGCGCCAGCTGCTGACCGACCCCGGCGACACCGACAACGATTCCGCGATCGCCGTGTTCGCCCGACCGTCGGCCGCCATCAACAACGCCCGCGCGCGGACCACCTCGCGATGCGGCGCGGACTGCGACCGCGCCACCGACTCGAGAACCTCACGCTGCCCTGTAGACACCGACAGAGCCGGAACGGGTTGCCTCATGGCGTGAAGCCTACCAAGGAATCATCAATTAATTACAGGACACACCACTAGCATGGTCATCGACCTTGACGCGCATGGACTGATCGGGCGACCTGTGGCTTCACCGCTCGAGACATCCGCAGACGAAACGGGTCCGCGAGCGTCCGGCCAACAAGGCGGTCCAGCGCTGTCGCTACAGACCAAAGTTCTGGTCGAGCGAACGCCTGAGGCTGGAGTGCGTCGCGCGTCTCGGCGTCTACTGAGTAGATCGCCGTTCCGACCATTCCCGGGTTGGCAGAACCTTGTAGACGTTGTGACGGGGACGACACGTCCGGCTCGGGACGGCGTCGGAAACTCGTCACCTGAACGGTATACCGATGTCAACGGAAGATGAAGGCGCGCAGGCTGTATGCCGTGTAGGTTGGCAACCCGGTGCCGGTGTGAAGGGTGTTGCTGGTGGTGTTCGAAGAGGGTCGGCTCACCTTGAAAGCCAGCGGGGAAGGGTGCCCTGTGGGCTGGGCCTAGCGCAAGGTGCCGCTATACGGCTAGCGAATCCGAATGCCATCCGTAAGCAAATTGTCGGGCTGGACAGTTAGTATGCCTTCGTTACGGATGGCACGGCGTGGACGCCGAGTTGCAGGGAGAATCGAATGACCGCGATCGAGCAGGGGCGCGACCAGGCATATTTAATGCGGAAAGCAGTCAACCTGTTCACTTTTCTTGGTCAGACACAGAAACTATTGGTCACGCCTGTTAGGACGGTCGACAACTTCCAAAAGGCCATATGGTTCAGCGACCTGCCGGAGCACTCAGGGGTGCGCACGGCACATCAAATGGCAAATCTGGATGTGGACGCTCCGCTACTCTCAATGGACAGAATCCCGAAGAGTGATCCACCACCCGTGCCGGAGCATTTGGCCGCCTGGGTGGACGGGCCATCGGATGATACCGAGTGCGAGCCATCTCTCCGCGACGCGGTATACAGCGAAGAGCGCCCGGTTCCCACGGCCTCGGGCAGACACGACGACGCCTCCGATGAGGAGGAGGTTTTCGAGCGCCGGCGCATTGAGCTCGCCGAGGTGCCCCATGTTACAGAGGCATACGACCAGTGGCTGACTGATTGGCGGCTCTGGGCCGAGCGCGAACGGCGCGATGCAGTGGTACGCGACATCTACAAGGAACTATTCGCGGTTCACCTGGCGGCGACTGACCACCCTGAGGAGTTCGAGCTCGTTGTCGGCGTCGGATGTCTCACATGGAAGCCCGAGGACCACGAATCGGTACTCCGGCACGTCGCGACGGCGCCGGTATTGATTCGACTCGACGAGAACTCCGGCGCGCTGACAGTCGTACCGGCGCCCTCACCCGAAGCGGTATCGATCGAAATCGACATGTTGGATCCGACGATCATCCCTAGCCCCGCGGCGATCGACGAGATCAGGCAGATGGCGGGCGACTATGAGGGCCACCTGCTAGACAGCGCGACCATCGGCGCCCTCTGCCGACGTCTGATTCACCGCCTTGATCCCGACGGCCAGTACGACGAAAATGCCCTCGCGCCGCCGACCGGAACCGGCCCCCGGGGAGCCTTCGCTCCCGCGTTGATTCTGCGGCGGCGCACCAACCGCGGGCTCGTCCAAATTTATGAACAGATAATTGCGCAGATACAAGAGACCGGTGAGGTGCCGGCAGGCGTTTTGCCCCTGATTGACCCTGACCGCCAGCCAGAAAGCGAAGCCAACACGAGTCCAGGCGCGGTCGTCACCATCGACGACGAGGATTTCCTTCCGCTGCCGGTTAATGCCGCGCAGCGCAGGATCATCGAGCGTGTCGACCGCACCGCACAGACGGTGGTGCAAGGTCCGCCGGGCACCGGCAAGACCCACACTGCCGCTGCGCTGGTCTCGCACCTGCTCGCTCAGGGAAAGCGTGTCCTGTCACCGCTCAGACCGACCGGGCGCTGCACGAGGTGCGCGACAAACTGCCGCGCGAGACTCGCTCATTGGCGGTGTCTGTCATCGGCCAATCGCGGTCGGACATGGCCGAACTACGTACAGCGGTGGACGGCATCTCCCAGCGTGCCGACGAGTTCGACCCGGATGAGTCCCGCCAGGCCCTCGACCGGCACCTCGCCAAGATCGATGAGCTACGGCGACGGCGTGCCGAGACATACAACAAGTTGATCGCGATCCGTCGCCAGGAGGTGGAGACCCGCAGCGACGGTCCTGAAGAGGGCACCCTCGCCGCGATTGCTTACCGCCACCTCCAGCAGGAACCAGGGTTCTCCTGGATCCGCGAGTTCGAAGTGGATCCGAACAACGAAGGCACCAGTATCTCTTCCGACGAGATGGTGTGGTGGCGTGAAGTGCTGTTGAACCAGGACGTGGCGGACAACGAAGCAGAGGCGACCTCCCGCCTGCCCGCGTTGATGTCGGTGGCCGAGCCGCAGGTCTTCGGCACGCTTGTCGCCGCCGAGCAGCAGGCGATCGCTCATAAAGAGCGGTACGATAACTTGTTGTCACATCAGTCATTCGACTTCGTCAGGTCGCTTGCGCCAACTGTAAGAGAAGAACTGCGCGCCAGGGTTTCTGATTTGGCCGAACGTGCCAGCGCACTGGAGCGCCGGGAAGAAGCCTGGATGAACGAAGCGCTGCGCGACGTCCGTAGTGGTCGTCACCAAATTTGGATGGCGCGGTCCGGACAAATCAAATCGCTGGCCGACAACGTCGAAATTCTCATCTCCCGGATTGGCCCGACGACATCGGTCGAAGTAGTCTCAGGTGATCACGGAGTTCACCAGCAGGTAGCAAAATCACTTCTGACACATCTGAATTCGGGCGGCAAGATCAAGACATTGCCGGACGGCTCGCTCAAGATCGGTACGTTCAGCCCGAAGACCGTCAAGCTGGCAGAGCCCTTCTTCACCAATGTGAAGATCAATGGCCTGCCCGCCGTCGCCCGAGAACCGCTCGAAGCGTTTGTCGACTGGGTGGAGGCGAGCCGGACCATCACGGCGATGGATCAGGCCTGGCCGGCGTCCGTGCAGGTTCCAGACGAGGACACTCTCGCCGAGGAACTGCACTGGCACCGCACCGAGGTGGCGCAGCTCGACAAGGTGCTCGCGCTCGGCGAGCAACTCGAGGTCGAGCGGGCGTGGTTCCAGTTCAACCACTTGCCGGTTCCGGACTGGAATGACCTCGACGAGATCCGCTGCTACGCCGAACTCGTCGAAGCAGCGACGGCCGCCGACGGCGCATTGAGCGCATCGGTACCAATGGAGACGTTGGTCGAGTATCTGCGCGCGGAAGCACGGTGGCCTAACCCTCCGCAGATCGTCTCCACATTGCTTCACACGGTGCGCAACCGGGATACGAGCGCCTACGCCGAAGCCTTCGATCGGCTCGTTCACTTACATCGAGTTGCGGATACGGTGGTTGAACGTGACCGAATCCGGGCACTGTTGGAGGCAACGGGACCGCGATTGGCGGTGGCAATCGCCGCTGACCCGGCATCGGCGGAGTGGGATGACCGCTTGTTGTCGTACGGTGACGCATGGCGCTGGGAAATGACTGGGCGCTGGATCATGGGACAGGACACCGAAGATGCCAACGCGCTCAAAGTCCAACTCAACGGCATCGAGCAGCAGATCAGAGCTGAGGTCGAGCACCTCGCCGCCGAGCGCGCGTGGGGTCACGCCGTCGCCCCGGGCCGCCTTACTGGCGGTGCGCGGGCCAATCTGACCCAATACGCGCAATTGGTGGCTTCGCTGGGTAAGGGTACCGGCAAGTACGCGGCCAAGAAGCGCGCCGAGATCACCGAGGCGATGGGCCGGTGCCGCCCGTCGGTGCCGGTGTGGATCATGCCGCTCTACCGGATCGCAGAGCAACTTCGGGTGCAACCGAACGCGTTTGATGTCGTCATCGTCGACGAGGCATCGCAGGCCGGCTTGGAAGCCACCTTCCTCCAGTACCTGGCGCCGAAGATTGTGGTTATCGGTGACGACAAGCAGGTTTCGCCGTCGGCGGTGGGTGTCGACCACCAGCAGTTGCGCGATCTCGCCAATCTGTATCTCGCCAACGACACTTACCGAGCATCGTGGTTGGACCCGAAGCGCAGCTACTTCGACGAGGCCAGTATGCGTTTCGGCGGTCGCATCACCTTGACAGAACACCGTCGCTGCGTGCCCGAGATCATCGGTTTCTCCAACCGAGTCGCCTACGAGCCGGAAGGGATCCGTCTCGTTCCGGTGCGGCAGTTCGGTGCCGAGCGGCTCGAACCCATCAGAGTCGTCTATCTCGCTGACGGATACGAGGCCGACAACAAGACCAACCTCGTCGAGGCTGTTTCGGTCTATAACCTGCCGCTCTGCGTGCTTGACCCCATCGTCCGACCATTCGCGGTGCAATCGATCTCGGATTGGAAGAACGCCTACGTGGAGGAGTGCGAGGGTTGCTCGGTCCGCCGCGATTGCGCAGGCTTTTTTTCCACGGGGCGACCAAAGTTCAGTCGCGGGATAGCTGCGATTTAGATTCCATACCACATCGCCCGTTTTAGCGTCGGGCCGACGCGTTGGTGGTGGTCGTGATGGATCGCAAAGCGGGGCGCAAACGCGCTGTGACAGAGGGAAACGCGCTTAAACGTGTGCTCATATGACGAACGGCCTATGAGAGGCCGCCGCCATCGCACACAGCGGGCGCCCGTATTGCCGTCGCGCGCGTCTCGTTAGCGCGCTGCGGGATGAACTCCAAAAGAGTCCATGGCCTCCGAGACGACGCCACCCTTGCGGCGGGCGAGGATGGCTTCGCGCAGCGGGGCGGCGCGGTTGGTCTCCATGCGCAGGCGTGCTTTAGCCCGATCGAGGGAGGACGAGTCGCGGGTGGCTTCAGGTCGGCGCCGCTTGTCGCCGGCAGCTGAATACTGACCATTGCGCGGCCGCCAGCTGGTCAGATTTCAATTGCCGTTGACACCGCTGAGCTTCGCGTCGTTAGCGATCCTGTTCGTCACCACGCCGGCGGCAGCCCTCACGCGGGCGGCGGCACTCGACATATCTGCGGCGGTTGTCGCGGGAGCCGTCGCGAGGGCTGCGACGAGCGTGACAGAGTCGATGTTCGCCCTTAGGCGAACCTCGGGTCGAGAGCCAAATTTGTTTGGACAGCTGCACCCTGCGGTCTATATCGATAGATATTTCTTACGCAGGTGTCCCGAACGCGGGATAAAACCCTTGAGACGTTCACACCGTTAGCGGTACGGCAGGGAACACTAGAACCAAACCGTCGGCGCTCTGCTCGATCTCGATCGCCACATCAGTTGGTAACTGGAGTCGTCGACCTCGTCGCTCAGCGCGCGAAGCCGATAGGACGCCCGCAACAGGTCGTCAACTTCCCCTTGCGTAAACATGATGCTCCGGATGCCGCCGTATCGCTTGATTTCGAGCGCTGATACTCGCCGAACGATCGATGTGATGCCGGACTCGAGCTCGTTCACTCGCTTCTCGTCTTCCCTCAAGATCTCAGTGAACCTTTTAAACGGATGATTGGCTCCCTCGAGCTGTGCATGTTCCACGGCTTGGAGTACGAGGACCCGCCGCTTGAGCGCGCTTGAGCGCAATCGCGAGCTTCACGAGCTCGCGATGGGCTCGAAACTCGCCGCCGCTCTCCTCTGCCAAGCCGGAGAAGACTTCTGAACTGTCGCGAGCTCGATCCGTGCGGGCATCTCAGCCAAACTTTGCTGCCACTTGCCGAGTCGGCGGGTTGCTCGCTCGATCGCGATATTTATCGCGAAGACGGTCGAGTCAAGGCCGAGTGATGCACCAACGCGTCCCTGGTCGAGCAGGATTGCGGTTGGCGTGTTCCCACTGAATGAGTCCAGCAAGTTCTAGAGTCCTGTGGCCCGATGTCGGGCCAGAAGGGACGATGAAACGTATGGCTGGTCGGAAGCGGCATTCCGCGGAGGACATCGTGCGCAAATTGCGCCGTGCGGATGAGCTGACCGCGGAGGGCAAGACCGGCGAGGAGATCGCCGCTGAGCTTGAGGTGTCGGCGGCGACGTTGTACAACTGGCGCCGCGCCTACGGCGGGATGGACACCGACGCCGCCAAGGAACTCAAAGAACTGCGTGAGCAGAACGCCCGACTCAAGCGGCTGCTGGCCGAAGCCGAGCTGGTCAAAGACGCCCTGCGGGAGGTCGCCAAGGGAAAATTCTGAGCCCAACTGCCAAGCGCCGCGCCGTCGACATGCTCACCACCACGTTGGGTATGTCGGAACGGTTGGCGTGCAAAGCCGTTGGGCTAGCCCGCTCCACCTGCCGCCGCCTTCCTCAGGCGCAGACCCCCGCTGATCCCGACACCGAAATGCGGGCCTGGCTTCGCGCCTACGCCACCAAACATCCCTGTCACGGGTTCCGCCGTGCCTGGGCGGCATTGCGTTACGACGAGCGCCGTGAGGTCAACAAGAAGAAGATCCATCGACTGTGGCGCGAGGAGGGCCTGCAGGTGCGGGTGCACAGTCCGCGTAAGCGGGCCGGGGTGTCGTCGATCCCGCCGGTCGAGGCCGACGCCGCGAACGTGGTGTGGGCGATCGACTTCCAGTTCGACTCGACCATCGATGGCAAGGCGATCAAGATCGCCTCGATGATCGACGAACACACCCGGGTCTCGCTGCTCGATATCGTGGAACGGTCGATCACCGCCGACAGACTGGTCGACGAGCTCAAGAAGGTATTCGTGGCGGCGGGCGGGCCGCCGAAGGTGTTGCGGATGGACAACGGGCCGGAGTTCATTTCTCAAGCGCTGCAACAGTTCTGCGACGGCAAGACGGGCATGTCGTATATCCCGCCGGGAACGCCGTGGAACAACGGACACATCGAATCGTTCAACAACCGACTACGCAAGGAGTGCCTCAACCGCAACCACTGGAACACCCTGCTCGAGGCCCGGGTGGTCATCGGCGACTTCAAGGAGGAACACAACCACCGACACCGCCACTCGGCGCTGGGCTACCGCACGCCGGCTGAGTACGCTGCGGTCTGCAGGTGCACCCACACCCCGGTGGCCTGCAGCATCAACTGAATCTGGATCAAACCAACCCGACTCTAGAAACGGGTGGACTAAGAAACGGGGACTCGCCACGGTGGCCTTACTGAACGCATCTCGGCAGCCATCCAACTGACTGCGCTCTTCCTCGAGCTTGTCTTCGTGCAGTTTCTCGAGTAGGCCCGTGATGCGTTCAAGAGCTTATTCGCGCTTGTGATCGGCGTAAGCGCTGGCCCCAACCGCGACCGCCATCATCATCAGCGGAGCGGCGACCGTTAGAGTCCCCACCGCCCCGACCGCTGCAGCACCAGCGGCAGTCGCTTGGCCAGCAACCGGCACAAACATCGCTTGAGAGGCAATCTTGCCTGAATTTACGAGCGCGCTGTGTACGCCACCCACCGCCGCTATGGACGCCATCGGCTGCATCAGCCCCTACCGACCTGGGCCAACCTTTGCCGGCACGACCATGCGATACAGCACCTCGCTTGACGCAGCGACATTCGCCATGGCGGGCGATGACTTTGCCGTCTGAGACATTAAGGTCGACAAATCCTGCGCCAGAGGACTCGCTGCATGCAGCGAAATATCGCCTGACCGCCGCCGTTTGGTGATGATGGGGTGCGCTTCCAGCGTTGCGATGGGAGTGTTCGCCGGCGTAGCTAGAACCATGCGAAGGTCAGCCAAACGTTCGGGCGTCATGGCGGCTTCGCCGGTATCATCCGGAATGTCGACTTCCTCGGTGGCGAGCGTCCACATAGGTACCAAGGACTTACCGTCGGCCGTCACGATTGGTATTCTCCTCCCCGTTTCCCCACCATAGGCGGCGCGCGTGACACGCGCCAGCAACGCCCACAATGTCGGTCGTGTCGACTATCGTCCGTGCTTATGGTCCTGGGGGTATACGAGTCGCTGCTTACCGCGAAGCTTCTCAGGACGCTGACCGATCGGGATGATGCTATTCCCGAATACGGAAGCGTCGACGATGCCGAGCAACCCATTGCTATCGCGCGACACCTCACGCCGATCATTGAGCGCTCGATGCAGTTAGCGCGAACTGCTGATGATAGAGCAGAGCTCGCGCGGCGGATTCTCGCCGTCCTGCCAGACCTCGCTGTCGAGAATGAGGCGCTGTATCGATACCAACCCGGCAAGATCACTCGTCTCGAGGAGGTCGCGAGAGCCGCCGGTTTAGCTCACGGCCGCCTACCTCGACCCGCGACGCCTTTCTCCAATGCGGCGTTGATGACGAACTCGCGGAACGAGCCAACCTTGGCTGCGGAGTTGCGCGCCGAGATGGGGAGCGCCGACGAAGTCGACCTTCTCTGCGCGTTCGTCAAGTGGCAAGGACTTCGACTGCTCGAGGACCAACTCAAAGAACTGGAGCAACGCGGTGTGCCGCTGCGCGTAATCACCACCACCTACCTCGGCGCCACCGACGCTCGCGCTCTCGACGCTTTGGTCAACGAGTTCGGCGCGGAAGTCCGCGTCAACTACGAGACCGATCGCACGCGTCTGCATGCAAAAGCATGGCTCTTGCGTCGCAACACCGGTTTCCACACCGCCTATGTCGGCTCCAGCAATCTGTCCCATGCCGCACTCGTCGACGGTCTCGAATGGAACGTGCGGCTTTCCGCAATCTCTACTCCGCACTTGCTGGAGAAGTTCCGCGCAACGTTCGACTCCTACTGGGAACACCGCGAATTCGAGCCGTACTCGCCGATCCAAGATGGCGACCGACTTCGCGCGGCGCTCAAGACTGCCTCGGGCGACGGCACCAGCGAGCGAGTCACAATCACCCTCTCGGGCCTGGAGGTACATCCCAAGGCGTACCAAGCCGAGATACTCGAACAGCTCGACGCCGAACGGACTATTCACGACCGTCATCGCAACCTCATCGTCGCAGCTACCGGAACTGGCAAGACGGTCATCGCTGCTCTCGACTACCGACGCCTTGTACGCGACGTTCACAATCGTGACTTCAAGCTGCTGTTCGTCGCGCACCGCAAGGAGATCCTCCAACAATCTCGGCGGATGTATCAGGAGGTACTCACCGACGCGACATTCGGTGAGATGTTGGTCGACGGACACGAGCCAACTCAATGGCGACACGTATTCGCGAGCATCCAGTCGCTGTCTCAACGTCGGCTCTCAGACATTGACTCGAAGCACTTCGATGTGGTGGTGATCGACGAATTTCACCATGCCGAAGCGGCGTCATATCGGCGACTACTCGACCACGTTGAGCCGATGGAACTGATTGGATTGACCGCGACACCCGAGCGTGCCGACGGCGTCGACGTTCGCGACTTCTTCGGAGGAAGGGTCGCCGCCGAGTTGCGCCTGTGGGACGCCCTCGAGCAGAACCTCCTCTGCCCGTTCCATTACTTCGGCATTCACGACGGGACAGACCTTGAAGGTATCCACTGGAAGCGCGGCGGATACGACCTCTCAGCACTCAACACCCTCTACACCGGGAACGATGCACGCACGCGAATCGTGCTCAAAGAGTTGCGCGACAAAGTGTCTGACGTCGGGACCATGCGAGCCCTGGGCTTCTGCGTCAGCGTGGAACATGCGCGGTACATGGCTCAGCGATTCTTTGAAGCCGGTATACCTGCGCGTGCAGTATCGGCCGAAACATCGACGAGTGACCGTCGAGACGCACTGCAGGCGTTGCGAAGTCGCGAGATTAACGTCCTGTTCACCGTCGACCTCTTCAATGAAGGCCTCGACATCCCAGAAGTCGATACTGTCTTGTTCCTGCGTCCTACTGAGAGTGCAACCGTTTTCCTACAGCAGCTGGGCCGCGGCCTTCGACTGACTCGAGGCAAGACGGTGCTGACAGCGCTAGACTTCGTTGGGCATCAGCGCCGCGAGTTTCGTTTCGATCAGCGCTTCCGCGCGATGACGGGCGTCGGCGGAAAGGCGTTGCAGCGCCAGGTCGAAGAAGGATTCCCCTTCTTGCCGTCGGGCAGTCAGATAGTTCTTGATCGCGTCGCGCAGAACCTGGTGCTTGAAAATATTCGCCAGCAGGTCGCTCCGCGATGGGCTGCACTCGTATCCGAAGTTCGTGCTCACCCAGATGACCAACTAGCCTCCTATCTTGATTCATCTGGACGCGCCATCGAGGACATCCTGCGCAACAACCGTTCCTGGACCACGCTGTGCCGCGAAGCCGGTAAGGTCGGCGGTGACTTCGGCGTTCGCGAGGCCGACCTGATCAAACGAGTACGTGCACTCGCACATGTGGATGACCGCCGACGGTGGGCGGCATACAAGTCGATGCTCGACGGGATGACCGATGTTTCCAGCCCAGCCGAACAGCGACTGGCGGAGATGCTGTTCTTCTCGTTATTCCCCAACGGAGGGGGATTCGACAGCGCGATATCGGGTCTAGAGGTGCTTGCTGACGAGGCGGTCACTGACGAAATGCGACAAGTCGTCGACATCGCATTCGACGCTGCCCGGCGAAGCACCTACGAGTTGAGCAGTCTGGTACCGGCTCTGGCAGATGTGCCACTTGAAGTGCACGCAACCTACTTTCGTGAAGAAATCCTTGCGGCTTTGGGATTCGCTTCACTGCAGCGGACGCCGAGCACCATGCGGGAGGGCGTGGCTTGGTGCCCGTCGGTCAATGCTGACGCCTTCCTAATCACCTTGAAGAAGTCAGATCGCGACTATTCGCCGACAACGATGTACCGCGATTTCGCGCTGAGCCCGGAACTGTTCCACTGGGAGTCACAATCAACGACCTCGGAGGCGTCGGCCACAGGACAGCGATATATCCGCCACCGCGGGCGCGGATCTCACATCCTCTTATTCGTCCGGGAAGCGAAGACAAACGCGTTAGGGGCATCGCCATACGTCTTTCTCGGTCCCGCGGATTACGTATCGCACGAGGGAGACCGGCCGATGGCCATCACGTGGCGACTCCACAGGCCCATGCCGACGGAGGTCTACCAAGCATCGACGGTTGCAGTTGCATGAGCACTAAAGTGACGGCGGACATTGTCCTGATTACCTGCGTCAAGTCCAAGGCGGCTCGACCGTCTGCTGCCAAGGATCTCTACACCTCACCGCTCTTCAAGAAGCAGCGGGCCTACGCCGAAAAGGTGGGCGTCCGGTGGTTCATACTCTCCGCCGCGCATGGACTCGTCGACCCGAACGAGTGGCTCGCGCCCTACGAGCGATACCTGCCCGAAACCCCCGCCTCGTACCGGGCGGCGTGGGGAGTCTGGGTGGCAGCTAGACTTGAGCTATTTGCTGGGCCGTTGCAAGACAAGACCATTGAGGTCCACGCGGCCTCAACGTACCTTAATGTGGTTCGCCCGGAGCTGGAGAAACTCGGTGCGCGAGTAGTCGACCCGCTGCAGGGCCTGCCGATGGGCTCGCGCCTAGCCTGGTACGTCAACGTCACCATCGAGCCAGTTGCCGAAGGCAACGACGTCGAAAGGTGCGTGCAGAAGCTGAGCGACTCGACCGCCGCTGTCTCGCCCAAAGAGTTCATCGCACGAGGCCGAGCCTCGTGTGACCGGCCCGGCCTGTATAGCTGGTGGGTCGATGACGAGGGTGCAGATGACCTGAGCCGTGGGCTCGGCTTAGAGGTCGGGGCAGGTCTCATCTATGCGGGACTGGCCGGCGCCACTCGTTGGCCAAGCGGTGTGCGATCGAACAACACGCTGTGGTTGCGCGTCATGACGATGCATCTTGGCGGAAACCACGAGTTCTCCACGTTCCGGCGCACCCTTGGGTCGATTATCGCGCACTCCAGGGTCACAACGCAGATCGATGAGGAAGCACTGACGCGATGGATGCACTCCCATCTACGGCTCGTCACAGTTTCCTACGACGACCGGGACGTGCTCGGCCGTCTCGAACGAGACGTCCTTGCTGAACTCGACCCGCCGCTGAACTTGCAGCACATGAAACCGACGCCGATTCGTCGGCGGCTCAAAGAGCTGCGGCGCGCGATCACGGACTAGAACCATGGCGGCGGAAAGCTGATGTCTAGCCTTTCTGTCTGTTTGTAGCCCGACCACGTTGGCACGCCAGCCGGCTGACCGCGGTAGATCCCGCGAGCTGCAGCGGCGACGCGTTCATGCTGCGTTGGCCACTGCAAGCTGGCGGCCAGCTGCTCTAACACCTTTCGATCACGTTGCAGCACGTGATCAACGATCCCCACTGCAGGCAACGCGCCGCTCTTGTCGCTGTTGCATCGCGCGCACGCGAGCACGAGATTGGAAAGCCCGTCGATACCCACCAACGACCACGGCAGCACGTGATCGATCGGGTTATTCGCCGGCAGATGCGCACGGCAGTAGAAGCAATGCGGCCCGAACGCATCTTTGAACGGCTCCCGTACGGCCACCAGCGCCGTGCGCTCCCGACCGAACAGATGGCCGGCTACATCGGGGACCTCGGCATCGAGAAATTTGTTCATCCGACGTACGTCGTCGACCCACATTATCTCTAGCGCTGGCTTGAGCAGGCCTGCAAGTCGAGCGAGCCCGTACCCAACACCGGGTTTCAGTTCGATCGCGTCGCCGTGAGCGCGCAGCGTCGACCGCGACACGTGGTCGTGCAGGAATGAATCGTCGTAGAGGAACGGGTCGCCGGCCGAGGAACCGGGCAGCTTCTGAAGCCTGTGCAAAGGCTGCTGAGCCAGGCATAACGTGATTTCGTTGATTGCCCGCTCATACGCCGCTGGAGTGCGCATCGCCGCAACATCGACCGACCAGGTGAACCGGCCCGCAGTTGCGCGTAAGTCATTGGTCGCGATCAGTATTCGTGCTCGCGGCTGCGTAGATTGCCGTAACGCGTGCCCGTCGAAGGGCTTGACTTGCTGCCAGTAGATGTCCAGCACGCGGCGGGCCAGCTCCGGCAGCGACACCACCAGCGTGTTGCCGGGGTGGTCCGGCAGATTCTCGATGCAGTGCTCCACTAGCGCCATCAGCGTCGCCAATTTGTAGGTCGCGGTGCGCAGTCCCGTCTCCAGGATCGCGACCACCCGCTGCCCGAGCAGCAGCGGATCAACCACCTCATTCGACACGGTCGGCCCTCGATGTCACCGGCAGGCGGTACAACAGCACCACAGCATTATCGCGAGGGGAGCACCGCCATGGGCAAACTCGTCCGGGACCGCGTCCCCGACATCATTCGCGAATCCGGCCGCAGCCCGCGTGTGGCTAGCCTGTCCGCGGCTGCCTATCGTCACGCTCTGATCGACAAGCTGCGAGAGGAGGTGGACGAGCTCGCCGCAGCGCTCACGACCGAGTCACTACTCGAGGAGGCGGCCGACCGACATCCTTGAAGTCCTCACCGCGATCACTCTCGAGCACGGGGCCGCTCTCGCTACCATCGTCGACATCGCACGAGTCAAGCGCGACGAGCGGGGAGGCTTCGATCTGCGGCTCGGGATAGAGGGCATCGACCCGCAGCCTTGACGTAGCAGACCGGGAGGTAGATGCGTGTCGGATGAGCGGCTAGAAAACTACGTGCTGGCCCGCGCCGACGAAGACGCGGACCTCAGCGAACAGGTCCGCCTCGTCGTCCTCGCCGCACTGGAATCCTCCGAGGACCTGTCCGAAGTCCTCGGCGGCGGCACCACCCGCCGAGAACTCGTCGAATCCCTCACTGCGCCGATCGACGAGCCCAGCGAACCGACCGGCGCCTACCTCACCGAGGTCACCGTCGAAGGCTTCCGCGGCATCGGCCCGAAGGTGACGCTGCCGCTGAAGCCCGGACCCGGCCTGACCGTCGTCGCCGGGCGCAACGGCTCGGGCAAGTCGACCCTTGCCGAGGGTCTGGAGCTCGCGCTCACCGGCACCGACTCCCGCTGGAAGAACAAGCCCGTCATCTGGTCCCAGGACTGGCGCAACCTCCATGCCAGCAAGAAGTCAGACATCCGCGTGGGCCTCGCCGAGGAAGGCGCGGGCACCTCGATCATCGGAGTCGACTGGCCACCCGGCGACGACGTCGCTGTCGACGACTCCAAGCGGTGGGTGCAACGCAAAGGCAAGAAGCAAGAAGACATCTCGGTGCTCGGCTGGGACAGTGCGCTCGAGATGTATCGACCGCTGATGAGCTACGACGAATTGAGCGGAATTCTCGAAGGCAGCCCCAGCGCTTTCTACGACCAGCTCTACAAGCTGCTCGGCCTCGAACAGCTCACTGACGCGATGGGGCGCCTCGACGCCGAGGTTAAACAACTGCGCCAACCCGCAGTCGAGTTGCGCAAGGCCCGTGATGCGCTGAAGCCGACCCTGGAGTCACACGAGGACCCCAGGGCGACAACCGCGCTGGCGCTGGTCCGCAAGACCAAGCCGAATCTCGACATGGTGCGACCGCTGATCACCGACGGCACCAATGCCGACGTCCCGCGAGCATGGCTGCGAGCCGAGCGGCTTACCACGCCCGAGCCCGACGACATAGCGCTCAAGTGTGCCGCTCTGGGGTCTGCCGCCGACAGCCAGCGCCAGGAGACTGAGCGCTCCGACGCTCTAGCCGCCGACCGCGCCCAGCTGCTCGAGATGGGACTGGACTTCCACGGGCACTTCGGTGACCAGAAGTGCCCGGTGTGCGGGCACGGAACTCTCGACGCGAACTGGGCGGTCGCAGCTCGCGCCGCCCTGGAACAGGAACAGCAGGCGGCCCAAGCGCTGACCGCCGCGCGCGCCGCGACCGCCCAAGCCCGCTCCGCGGTGATGGCGGCCGTCCGCGAGGTTCCCGCCCCGCCGACCGCGGACCCCGACCTCACTAACCTCGACGCCGCACGCGCCACCTACGACGCCTTCGTGAAGCTGCCGGCCGACGGCGACATCGCTCTCGCCGATCATGTGACCGAGACACTCGAACCGCTTCGCCAGGCCTATGCGAACCTGCGCCAGCAGGCCGTCACGTTGATGCAATCACGGGCTGACGCATGGCATCCCGTGGCGTTAGAGCTTGCAGGGTGGATCAGCAAGGCCGAGAAAGCCGCCGAAGCCGAGCCTCGGCTCGCCGTTGCCGACGAGGCTCTCAAGTGGCTGCAGAAGAACGCCGGGGTGCTGCGCAACGAACGCATCGCCCCGCTGGCCGACCAGGCGAAGGGCATCTGGGCCGCGCTGCGGCAGGAAAGCAACGTCGATCTCGGCGAGATCCGTCTCGAAGGCCAAAAGACCACGCGCCGAGTTGTTTTGAAGGCCGACGTCGACGGGTCTGATACCGAGGCGTTCGGGGTGATGAGCCAGGGCGAGCTGCAGGCGCTGTCGCTGGCGATCTTCATCCCGCGCGCCACCTCGCCGGCGAGTCCGTTTCGGTTTCTCGTGCTGGACGACCCCATTCAGGCTATGGACCCGTCGAAGATCGACGGCTTCCTCCAAGTTCTCACCCGGTTGGCTGAGAACCGCCAAGTCATCGTCTTCACCCATGACGACCGACTGCCGTCGGCCATCAGAATGTCGCGGTCGCCGGCGCGGATCGTGGAACTCGTTCGCGGTGCGAACTCCGTTGTCACGGTGACAGAATCGACCCGGCCCGCCGATCGGCTACTCGATGACGCCTTTGCAATCGCCGTGGACGAGGCCGTCCCCGACGACATCAAGAAGAAGGCCGTGCCGCTGCTGTGCCGGGAGGCGTTGGAGGTCACCGCGTGGGACGTCTTCTCGTCGCGATTGTTCACCGCGGGTAACTCCCGCGCCGAACTCGAGGACATCTGGAACGGTGCTACGACGACGCGGCAGCGTGTCGCACTGGCGGTGGATCCGACCAACAGTGCGGCGATCGACAAATGGCTGGCTGGCGGTTCGGCTCGTAAAGCCACGATGGCGGTGGCGACCAAGGGGGCACACGCAGGGGTGCAGGACTACCTCGAAGCCGTCAAGCAAGCGCGCTTGGCTGTCGAGGACCTCGGACGGCTCGCCTCATGAATGACCGCGCCGCTGTCCTAGATCATGCTGACCGGCTGCTCGAAGGAGAGTACGGATTGGGCGGTCGCGGGCCGCGTATCGCGGCACTGCTGGCGCGCTCGGCGCTGAAGGACTGGCTCGACGAGCAGAGCGCGTCGTGGACGAAGCAGGCGTATGGCTACCCCACGACGAGATCGAAACTCGTTTCGCTGGGCGCGCTCGCGGCGCTGCTCTCGGCGAGCAGGCCAAGCGGGTGTGGCATGGATTGAGTATGGCGGTGCACCGGCACGCCTACGAGCTGCAACCGTCGCTCTCCGAGATTCGCCACCTCGTCGGTGCGGTTCGGGAGTTACAGCAGCGATAGCACGCCGCGATGGTGCGCCATGAACGTCGTCGTCTGTCTGGAAGCAACGGGGCGGTCGAAGGGTCGGGGTGCGTCATGACTGCTTGGAAGACCGCGTCAGTTACTCAGGCGGTATCCGACTGCACGCTGCACATGTTCACATGGGGTCGATCGGATCTCTGTCGATATTGACGGGACGACCCGACTCGAAGCGCCAGATCGCATGATCCGTCCGAATGACATCCCAACCGTTCACCTGTGCTAAGCGTCGGACCATGTCGGCGGCGTCGGCCCGTGAAACTTCATCGACCTCTCGATCCAACGCCCTCGCGACGTATCTGGTCACCATCCGGTCCGCCTTAACGCCGGGCACCCCGGCGAGCATCAATGCGTACTCCCATGTCAGTCCTGACCGCTGACCCGGAGTGGCCGTCCATGCCCTCTTTGCGCTGCGGAGACTGTTTACATTCGCTGCTGCCGCGCGCAATTCATCCGCAGAGTGGATACTGAGATTAGATAAAGCTTCTGCCACTTGCAGAATCGCCTCGGCTTTCAACGGCGCGCCTTTCGCCGTTGATGTCGGCCGCCGGTTGCCGATCCGGCTAGCCCAGTAATCGGCACCACCGAGCTCGTCGATGGTTGTCAATAGTTCCGAAGTTCCGTCTGCGTTGGCATCTCCGCCTTGCTTGGCACGGTAGTCACGATATCGACGCACCACGTTGACAGCGGAAGAGTAATGGGCTCCCGTCGAGTAGATCGAGTCAATGACGCAGAGTGCCAGCGAGCCGCGATACCCGTCAGGCTCGAACCACAGGTCTGGGTCCCCCAGATCCCTGTTGCATGCGATTCGCAGCGCTTCTAGTTGGTCATTTCCTAAAGGCATGCGAGTCCCCCTTCACCGCTTCAACCTCCCGAGCCAACAGACGGAACTAAGCACACTGCACCGACATCAGCGTCTGTAACGAGCGCCACCGTTCATCATTCCGGCAGTGCCTTCAGTCGTCTCGTAATCCGCGCCCAACAGCTGATCGTCGACATCCATCTGCAGCACAACCGGATCCACCTCGACGGTGCCCTTCGCGTAGCGAAGCAGTTCCGCCATGTCACCGACCCGTACGACGAACTCGTCGATGAAGGTCCGATAGCCCTCCAGCGGGACGTCGGCCAGCCGCGCGCAGTCGCGCATGAGGTCTGCGTACTGGGCGGTCGTTGACACTCCGCGGCACAGCTCCGACAACTCGAGGAACTGTTCGAGATAATCCATCAGCCGGTTGGCGATATGAAGTATGCCCTCGGCGTCGGCGGTGCTCTCGTCGTCGGGGTCGCCGAACATGCCGAGGAAAGCCGGTGACAGCATGAAGTTTTCGACCTGTTCGACGAGTTGGGAAAGCTTGTCCATCCGTTCGGTCACGAAGTACTTCACCTCGGCGCCGGTGTGCAGCCGTACTCCCGTCGGCGTGGTGAAGACGAGTGCGCTGTCGTGCAGCCGCGGCTGCAGCGATGCCCGTCGTTGCGCGAGCACCGAGGCGAATGCCGCCCACCGCCAGCACGGCGGTTTCTCCTTGCACCAGCTTCGCCAAGTCCTCCGCCGTGTACGTAACGGCGGCGACTTCCGTTGAGGCCTCGTCAGGGTTGCCGATTTCTGGTGGCGTAGGGGACACCGACCGCATGGCCTTCGCGCCGGCCGGCCCGTAGACACCTCTGCTGTCACCTCGCAGCGTCCAGCGATGCTGCTGCTCGGCGCGACGCGCCAGTTCCGCATTACGCTCCGCGGCCTCCAGGCGGCGCTGCTCGACCTTCCGCACGATGGCGCGGACCGCGAAGAACGCGCCCACCAACGCCGCCGCACCCGCGATCCACCAGAGGTACTTGATGATCAGTCCGATCACGAGCAGGACGACGAAGACGACCGCGAAGCCGCCACCCCCATCCGATCGACGCCTTGCCCCCATGGCGCGAAAATACGCCGGGGCACCGACATCCGAGAGAGGCGGTGCGGACTTGTCGGAGCGCCGGGCCCGCACTCGCGCCGTGCACATCGTCGAGGCGAACGACTGGAAAGATGCGGCGATCACGCTGCTTGAACCGCGATCCCCATACCGCCTGTGGCGCACCGGCGCCGCGCCGAGGAGTGGGTCCTGGCCGTGCTGCGCACCGACCCGGTGTCGGTGCTGACTGTCATCGGCCACGCGGACGCCAACCGCAACGCCACTTTCGTCCGCTATACGTCGCTGGATCTGCTCGACGCGACAACCTTGGCACCTTCGCGGAGATTCCGCGCCCGAAGGACCCGCGGCCGAACTGAACGCTCGACGACTCGATCAGCGAAGACACCTCGCTCGTCGCCGCGCGAATTCTGTTGCAGTCGCGAGGAGTCTGCACCGGCCGCGATAACCACATCGGCCTTCGTGGGCTCGCCGGACGCGACCGCATTCACGTCCACAGCACTGACCCGCCGCCGCGCGGCAGCCAGCGGGCCGACTGGCTGGCCGTTGTCTGCAAGCGGCGTCGCGACCCGATGGGCGATAACTTCCTCGACTTCCGGTTCACACGCCATCCGCAGTGCCCGAAGTACCACAGCCGCGGCACGATGGAAGCCATTTACGGTCGGCTCGTCACTCCGTATGTCATGCCGGTACACGTGGTGACGCACAGCAGCGGTCAGGCCGCTCGCCGATCGATCCATCTCGTCGCATCGCCACCGGGGACGGGGAGGGCCTGCAGCAACTGCCCATGGTTGTCTGGAATACCGCGGTAGGTCGACAGATACCGCTCGATCTGTCCGCGTCGCAGCGGCCGGCCCCAGATGTTCTCATCCGGGATCTCGATGCCACTGTCGTTGGACGCCGCGCGCTTCCGGGCGCCGATGCGGAATCCCACGATCGACGCGACCATCAATATGACCATGCCGACGCCGATGATCCCGGCCAACGCGCTTTCAGCGGCCAGGGCGTAGACGAACGTCCCGAGTGCCACGAATCCCAGCAGCAGGCACAAGTACGCCGTCTCCGTCATAGGAACCCTGCGCAATGCCTTCAACACGTCTATCACCTCTCGAATATGTCGATTGCTATACAAAACGCTACGGATAGCGTAGCGCTACGCTTAGTGTAGCGTTTCTTTGGCCGCCGATATTCCCCCGATGAAAGGACGGCCGATGGTGCAGCGACGAGACGTCGACGACGTCATCGCCGACTCCACCCTGGCGCTACTCCGCACCAAAGGGCCTCGATCGGTGACGGTCGAGGCCGTGGCGGCCCGCTCGGGCATCGCGAAGACCACCATCTACCGTCGGCATCGCGACCGCAGGGACATGCTGTCCGTCGCGCTCACGCGGGTCACTACTCCCGAACCGCTTGCTGCGCAGGCCGGCGCGGCCGATCGGCTGCGGTGGCTGATCAGAGAAGCGGTCAAGACAATTGAGGTCGGCATCGGCTTCGGCGGCTTCGCGGCCATGCTCACCGACGATGATCCCGACTTCACCAAGCTCTTCCGTCGGATTCTGGCCGACCAGCGGGCCGAATTGGAATCGGTGATCGCTGCGGGAAAGGCCGACGGTTCGTTCCGTGGCGATGTCGGTGGCGCGACGCTCGTCGACGCCGTAGTCGGTGCGCACATCGCCGAGCGCGCCCGCACCGGGCGGGTCGCTGGCGGTTGGGAAGGCAGATTGTTCGACCTCTTCTGGCCGACCGTGCGGGCGTGAGCGAGTCACTCCTCCGCGGAAGCGCGCGACGCGAATCCGCGAATTCGGCACGCGTCCGTTCTACCCTCCATCACTATGGGGCCCGCTGCATGACGATCACTCCAGACGAAACACCGCGGCTTGCCAACGCCGCCGAGCGCAAGGTGTACCAGGCTCTGCGGGAGCAGCTGCAGCCCAACGACCGGGTGCTTCCGGGCCGGCGAGTCACGGACCATCTCAAGGACCACGAAATCGACTTCGTCGTCGCCATCGAAGGTGCCGGCATCGTCTGCCTCGAGGTCAAAGGCGGTGAGGTCTGGCATGACGGCGACACCTGGTGGCAACGCGGACGCGGCCACGAGCACAAGATCCACCCCGTCCGCCAGGCTCGCGAAGCCTGCTATGCCCTTCGCGAGTTCATCGAGAATGATGAGCGCTGGACCCAGGACCGGCTGCGCTGGGACCACGTCATCGTCGTGCCGAATGCACAGATCGCCGAGGACTTCGCGCTGCCGGACTGCCCGCGGTGGAAGGTTATCGACCGCGACGATCTGCCGAAACTCGTCGACAAGCTGAAGCACGTCCTCGTCCGGCAGGAACTCGGCCGACCGCTACTCACTCAACACGGCATCGAGGAGCTCTCAACTGCGTTGAGCGGCAGGGGATTGCCGCAACGCAGCGTCGTCGCGCGCGCACTGGCCAATCAGGATGCCGCCGACGCGATGACCGAACATCAGGCCGTCATCCTCGATGCCATCAAGCTTTTGAGCCGGGTCGAGATCCGTGGGGGAGCGGGCAGCGGCAAGACCTTCCTCGCCATGGAGCAGGCCCGGCGGCTCTCCGCGAAGGGCGAACGCGTGGCACTGGTCTGCTACTCCCACGGCCTGGCCTCCTATCTCGAGCGCATCACCGCGAACTGGAAGCGCCAGCACCAACCCGCCTGTGTCGGCGAATTTCACGACCTCGGCAAGCAGTGGGGTGCGCCCGAGGGGCCCGATGAAGCGGTCCGCAGCGATGAGACGGTCCGCTTTTGGGAGCACGACCTACCGCTCCAAATGACTGACCTCGCAGCACAGTTGGAGCCCGGCCATCGGTTCGACTCGATTGTGGTCGACGAGGCCCAGGACTTCGCCGACGCGTGGTGGGATCCACTGCTGGCCGCGCTGAAGGACGACGAGACGGGCGGTATCTACGTCTTCACCGACGAAGGTCAACGGGTCTTCAGTCGATACGGCTCACCGCCGGTGCCGCTGGTTCCACTAATCCTCGACCACAATCTGCGCAAGACCCGCCAGATCGCCAACGCTTTTCAGCCGCTCGTCGACCATCCGATGCGTTTCCTCGGTGGTGAGGGTCCCGCGGTGAAGTTCGTCGCCTGCACCCGCAACGACGCGATGGGTGCCGGCGACGACGAGGTCGAGATGCTCCTCGAGGAGGGCTGGCGGCCCGAAGACGTGGCGCTGCTGACCACCGGGACCCGTCATCCGGAGCAAAAGGAACGGCAAGCCGGCGGCAGCGCCGCCTACTGGGACAGCTTCTGGGACGCCGATCAAGTGTTCTACGGTCACGTTCTCGGCTTCAAAGGGCTTGAGCGCCGCGCCGTGGTCCTCGTCGTCAACGAGGAGTCGGCATTCGAGCGATCCCGGGAACGGCTCTACGTCGGGTTGTCGCGAGCACGCGACCAACTCGTCGTGTGCGGGGATCCGGATTTCATCCGCCAGGTGGGCGGACCTGATCTCGCCCACCGGCTTCATGTGTCGCCGATCTAACGTCGCTGTCTTGCAGTCGCACCCATTAGGAGGGCCGTGGTTCGCGGCTCATGCCTCGTGTCCAGAGGAGCGCGTCGAGTAGTCGAAGCCGCTGACTGTCGCTGCTGAACCAGCTCTTACTCAGCCGACTGGTCCCGTGTGCGAGTAGCTTCCTGAACTCGCTGCAGAACTTGGCGATCAGGCTTGACTGCGCGCCGCAGGAACCACAGAACAGCCCGGTCGCGGTCAGTCCACCGCCACCATCCCTGCTGCGGGACACGTCAGTATCGTCACCGCTAGTCAACGATGCCTGTCAAAGGGCCGTGCCGAGGCAGTCGTGTGAGCCAATACATCAGGCAGACGGGAATTAAAGCACGCTCGCCAGCGCTATCTTACATAGAAACGCTATGTTTTGTTTCTCTCCGGAAGCGCCCCGCCGGGGCCCGACAACTCAATTGCGGCGAGCGAGCGGCCGTATCTCGGGCGTATCCACGCCCAAGGAGTGAATCATGACCATCAAACGCCGCTTTCTACCGCCAATGTTGTTCGCGGTGGCTGCCGCGGCATCGATCGTAACCGCACCCGACGCGCTGGCCGAACAATCCTGCACCTATACCAGCGCCAACAGCACCGTCTGCCAGACACCTGGAAATGTGCAGATCGTCAATTCGCCGCCTCCGGTGCAGTACGCCCCGGAGTTTCCCTACTTCGGTGGCAACTTGCTCGTCTTCCACCATGGTGGACATCGCTAGAACCTTCGAACGCTTGGTGACGAGCGGATAATTCTCGTCTCCGCTCGTATCCAGGATGTAGCTCCACTGCGCGAGACGATGGCTGTCCTCACAGACGGCGAGGGTGGCGGCGTCGACTTCGTTACCCATCTCGTGGCCACCACCGATGCAGTTCGATCGATCGTTGGCCTAATCGACTAACAGGCGCACGTCGGTTCTGGCATAGCTGACCTACAGCAAACATTACCCGCGTCGAGATGTCGTACCTTTCTGGAACAATCGGGTGATGACGCAAACACCACCCAAACGCCTTCATATCGTCGAGGGCAGCATCTGGAAAGACGCGGTGATCGCGCTCTTGGAACCCGCATCCCCGTACCGCCCGTGGCGTTACAGCTTTGAAGAAGTCAGCCCCGGCGATTTGGTGGTGGTCGTAATAGGCACGGATCCAATCTCGATCCTGACCGAGTTTCGCCCATGTTGGCGACGATGGCCGTCTCGGCACTGCGGTGCGCGGCGTGCGTTGGTACCGTGCCGATGTCGTCGATCTGACAGCCTTCGCCGCGATGCTCGGTCTGGGGCACTCCATGACGACGGAGTGGACGCTCGACGGCGACGCGGCCGTGCAGACGAGGCGCGCATTGACTGGTCTCCGCTGCGGTGGGAGGGAAGTGCGATTCGGTCACACCTCCCTGGCGGAGGCGCGCGTTCTGCTGCACTCGGGTGGCAACTGTCAGGGATGCGATCGCGAGATCGACCTCAGCAGACCCGACGCGCGCGATGAGGTCTTCGTGCACACCGTTGATGCCTACCGACGGCCGGCGCCGAGGGAATCCAGCCTCACCGCTGAGGCCGATTGGCCTGTAGTGCTCTGCCGTGGCTGCCACCTACGCATGCAGGACGGCGGCTACCGCAGTTGTCTTGATTTCCGATTGGACAAGAACCCGTCATGCCCCCAGTGCGGCGGGAGACGGAGCCTCAGCACGTTCTATGGCATGCCCGCCGGCGACATTCCGCCCGGGCGACATGCCGGCGGATGTTGTGTCTCCGAAGAACGCTGGTATTGCGACTTGTGTGGGTACCAGTGGTGACAAATCGGCTGGGATGTCGCGGGATTCAAGGTTTCGTCCACCGCTTCACGCGCTCGCGAAGAAGTCGATGCTGAACTGCCGACTCAGGGCATCGGTGTGCTGCCTTGCGCGTGTCGGCTCGCAACTCGGCGATGCGCGCGATCGCCGAGTCGTAGTCCAGGCCGCCGTCGATAAGGCGACAGCCGACCACGGTGCTGGTACGGCCCTTGCCGCCGCAGCAGTCGACGTAAACGACTCTGCCTGAGTCCGTTTCGCCTTGGATGCCGGTAAGGATCCGGTCATAGCCGGCGTGGGCAATCACTCCGTTGTCCGGAATCGGATGAGCGAAATGCCGCATCTGTCGGCCAGCCTCCGTGACCGCTTCCTGAAGCACCTCGCGATAGGAGTCGAGACGATCCTGTGGAGTCGTCAGATCGACGATCGACCCAACGCCGGCCTCGATGAGCAGGCGCACCTTCGCCGCCGCCTTCTTCCGCGTCAGCGCGCCCGGGTATTCACCGGCTAGCAGACGTCCCGGCTCCACCCACCACGCATGGAAGAATTCGTCATGCGGCCACCGCCCGACGTTACCCATCGAACCGCTCCGCAATCGCCCGCGACGAGTCATGGATCCGTCCGTGACTGACCAGCCGGACATCCAGGTCAGCGTTCTCCACGAGCGTCAGCGCATGCATGATCGCATCATCGATCCACGCGTGAGCGTTACCGAACACGCCACCTCCGACACGGGTCAACAGCACGATATTGGATTGTCCTGAGAGCGATTGCTCGACCGCCGCCAACAGCGTCGCATCGTACGTGGCCTCCAACACCAGCCGCGCGAATGCCTCCCATGCCGATGGCCGGCCGCTTCCGTATGCGACCGGCAACCCCGAGCAAAACGCCTGCGACACAAGCTGCTTGCCCTCGCGGACATCGGTCACCTCGACGTCGTGGTGCAATCCGATCGACAGCGACGCGCGCAGCTCGTCCTGCACGTCCTCGCTCACCTCAGCCAGCAGCCTGCTGATGGCATCCAGACCGTATCGCGTGCACAACGCGTAACCGTTGCTCATCGTCCACAGGTCCGACACTGGCCGGCCCAGTTTCGCCGACAGCGCCGCACCCATCGCAGCCAGCGCATCGAGCTGGCGATCCCGCGTCTGCCCGATCTGGCCGTAGACGGGGGCGAAGTAATTGCGGTAGATCGTCGCCGCCCCCGCCGCGACTGCGCACGCCGGTCCTTGCGTGTGGTCGCCGCTGTACCGCGTCACCCCGTCCTCCGGGGTGACACTGGGCCCCGTCATCTCCAGCAAGTTGAACTGCGACGCCACCTGAAACAGCGCGCCCTCCAGTGCGGGCTCGGCGTGCATGGCCCGCGCCTCGCCGCTGACACATCGCACGGTGATTCGTCCGCCCGAGGGCACGTCGACGCGCGCTCGCAGTTCGGCCAACGTCGGCAGTTCCAGGGTGCCGATGCCGTAGCGCTTTTCGTTGACCGTCGAGACGAGCGTGTCTCCCTCAACGACGAGCCGCTGGCGAGTGTCGTCATAGCTCGTCTCACGGAAACCTGTCAGGTCGGCGAACCAGTCATGCTGCATAAACAGCATGTTCGCACGCGCTACTGACATCTGACTTCGTGTACGCGTTTGCTGTCGCATACATGTATCTGCGTCCGTCCCTCAGAAATTGCCGCGGTTGCCCCTACGCGGGCAGCCATAAACTCGAAAAATGGGATTGCTCGAGGCCGACACGATCGGCCTGCGTATGTTGGCCGCGCATTGCGGGTCCTGGGCCATCGACGTCGAGGTAACTGACCAACCGGTGTCGGCCGCGCCTTGGTGTCAGGCGACATCGGCGGCGGTGGCTGCGGTGCACGCCGATGTCGGTGCGGCCGCACAGTCCCTCGCCGACCGGATGCAGTCGACCGCGGCGAAGCTGAGCGCGGCCAGTGTCGCCTACGCAGTCAACGACATGGACTCGGGTACGCGGATCAGTGCGCTGACCATTGCGGTGTAGATGCCAGCCAGCGCTTTGGGCCCCACGTTGCTGCAAGTACGTACATGGGATACCGAGCACCTGACCGAGGCGGCCGCCTACTGGACCGGCACAGCCACGGTGTGGGGCGACGCGTTCACGAACCTGTCGGCACACATCCCGTGTCCCGGTGGCAGCCCCTGGGTTGGTGATGCCGCCGAGGCCGCCCAACATCGGGCCGATGCCGACAAGCTGACCGTGATGGGTCTGGCCGATCAGCTGCATCATGCCTCGGCCGTCGCCCGCGCGGGCGCACGCGATATCGATGCTGCCAAACAGGGCGTCCTCGCCGCTGTGAACGCCGCGCGGGACGCCGGATTCATAGTGGGCGAAGACTTCTCGGTCGTCAGCCGCGAATCCGGCCTCGCGTCGGTGACGGCTACACGGCAGGCCCAAGCACAGGCGCTAGCCGCCGATATTCGGGCGCAGCTGGCAGCACTGATCGCCACCGACCAACAGGTGGCCGCCATGATCACCGCCGCCGCTGCCGGTGTCGGCACCGCACCCGACAGCGGGCATCCGACCATTCAGGCGGTTAACAACCGCACCGTGAAGCAAGCTCCTCCGCAGCCCGAACCACCCGACCCATCGCAGGGACCGATGCCGCCCATCAACGACGCCGAGGACGTCAAACGAGTTCTCGATCCGCTGCAGAACGGGGGTAGGCGTGGGCCCAATAGCGTCGGTACGAAGACCGGTGTCAAAGAGGTTTGGGACCGGGGCTCGGTGCGTCAGCTGTGGGAGAACCTGACGCGTAGCGCCGCGGATGCCGACGGTTGGCCGGGCTACCGTGGACCGGTGCGGATGCTTCCCGACGGCACAATGATCGGCCTACGACAGAGCGGTAAAGGGTGGGACGACACCATCGATATTCGGTACCCCGACGGCACGCGCAACAAGATTCACACACCGTATGCACCGTATTTTCCGTCAATTGGGACGCCCCCGCAGCTCGGGCCACCTCCAACTGCGCACGCGCCTGTAGCCGTGCCCTCAGCCGGAATCTTCGAACCGAGTGGCCTACCGCCGTGGCTGCAGAACCCCTCTGCGCCCGGGATCCAGACGCCCGTGCAGACACCGACGATCATGCCCGGAGTCGCGCTCCCTGATGCACCATCGGCATCCGTCACTACACCGGCCAACCCCGGATTCTTACCCGATCTGGGCCACGACCTTGCCGAGGCTAGCAAGACGGCAGGCGCCGGAGTGCTCGCTGGCGTCGTCATCATCGGTGGTCTCCTCACGGGCGGTGTCACCCCGAGTGGACAGATCGCGCGATGACATTAGGCGCAGCGGCGTTCCCCGAATCGGTTGCGCGCTATGGCACGTGGCCGTCACCGACTTTCGAAACATGCCCAACGTCAGGGCTTGCACCTCGTGCAATGGTCGTTTGGGCCGGTGATTTTCGTACATGAACGCCGTATGCACTTGACCGGCGAGATCGCGGCGACCAGGCCCTCGATCAGCAGGTTCTCTCGCACCGCATCGCGTTCAGAATCCGTCATAAGACGTTACCGCGACACAACTATCGGCTAAGGCTCACTGGACTTGTAGAGCTCCAATGCCAGCTGTTGTCCGATGGCCGTGAGGTTCATCCAAACGATGTCGCTCCAGCCCCGCCGGTCGTCGAAGTTCTTGACGTAGGCGTCTTCTATCCTGGCCATCGCCGCATCGACAGGCAGGTCCCACAGTTCGAAGCCGGACGGCTCTTTTCTGTCTGGCACACCCAGTACGAACAAACCGTCATTGACGAGGTCTCGGATCAAGTTCAGCGTCAAGTCCTGTACTTGGTTCAGTGGCGGCGCATGGGTGGGATCCGTGCCTGCGAAGCCTTCGTGCACTTCCCAGAGCGCGACGAAATCCTGTAGACCTTCGAGCAACAGGAGCTCTTTGACGTCGGCAGCATCAGGAATGTTCATCGCACGACTGTCACCATCTTGATCACCAATCTGCCCTCGCACGTCATTGCGAGGCCGTTCGTGTTGTAGATCAATGCTAGGCCGCCTGTGGACGGTCCAATACGCTAGATTTTTGACGGCGCAGCGGCACCCTGGATGCCGCGTCCGGCGCCCCACCTACCCGTCGAGCATCGCCATACTGTCGCGCCACGCGGTGACGATGTCCTCGACACGTGTGTGTACAGGTGCGCGAGCCGATTCGCGGTCGAGACCCGACATGAGCAGGTCGTAGTCAGTGTCGACGTGGCGCACCAAGGCGACGACGGCCAGGACCGCGTCGGGGTCCAACGACCGACCCGCCGCGCCTCGTCTCACCCGGCCACTGCTGCGTGTCGCAGCGTGCAGCGCGATCGCCGGGGCGCGGTCGGCCGGACGACCGGGGATCTGCTCCCGGATCGCGGCCGCGAACTCGCCCCGGAACCGCGCGTCCTGGTCGGCTTCAGTCGGCGTCAGGCCCTGCCCTTCGGCCCAGTGCCGCAACGCCAGAAGGGGCTATTCTCCATTCGGCCCATCGATAGGCTGCTCGGCCCCCAACTTCTGGATGTGCACGGTGCCGCCCCATGCAGACAGGAATCCCCGGTTACATCCTCCTGCAACGCCTTCGGCTTGCACGCCGACGGTGTGTTCGCCCGCCGGCACTCGATACGCCGCGGTACTTTCCCCTGGCCCTAGTAAGTCAGAGCCCACCACCCGGCCATCGATACGGACGCGCGCGATGATGTCGGAGCAGTGAGTCGGATCTGCGGTGATCCAGACGTTCGACCTTGTCGCATAGTGGGTGTCCCAACTTGGGATGTTCTTGCACAACTGGGTCCATGGTTTCTTGCACGGGTCGACCGTGATTTGTTCGTTCCAGGAATCCGCCGACGCGGGAGCAGCGAGCGCAAGGGCAGCGAAACCGCCAGTGACGGTAGCGATTGCGACCGACCTAGCCGCCCTCCGGGCGTATGTGAATGTCATATGAATCCCCCCAGTTTGGTGTGACCGAATGTCCGTTGAGCTGATGCTATTTCGGTCGATCATCGAGGTCGCGAGTAGTCGAGTACCCGAATCGTGGCCGCGTCGTGCGTGTCTACCTGCGGTTTCGGCACGCTTCGATTTCGGGCATACGGGTACGCCGCCGCTCGGGGGGTAGGTGCCTTAAGGCAGGTCGCCCAGTGCAGCAGTCTGATCAGGCGTCCGTCACGGAGGAAATCACCAAGCGGTCTGCCGCATCATTTCGGTGTCAGGCCCACCCGGGTCCCGCATTTGCAGAGTTGGACATGAAGCTGACCCCCCGCGCCGTCGACGTCACCCCTGCGCCCAGTGCGTCAACGCCCGAGGCGTCCGGTCCCTGTGTCGATGAGGACCTGGCCGTCACCAACGGGCCGCTGTTGTCGCGGAACACCCAAAGTCGCGTGGCGCTGCCTTCAACCGATCTGCAACGCCAGCGTCAGCTCGGTGGACCAAGCCGCTCTAGCCCAACACGTTGCACATCAGCGCGGCCCGCGCCCGGTCATCCCCGAACCTTGCCGGGCCCACTATCGCTTTTGTCCACCTCAGAGCGACACAGTCGCCAGATACATTGCACGCCTATCGATTGAGCGACAATGTCGCTCGGAGGTGGACACTGACAACAGTGGTCTGCGGCCGTCGCAATCACGTCGAGCGTCGCCGCCACGTCGTCCCTACACGGCGCCGGGCCCGCGGAGGCTATCCACAGCCCCGTCTCAATCGCGCATCGACCTGTCGGACGTCCGGTCGACAGTCGCTCCAATCGACGCGTACGCCGAGACCGCGTCATCGGAGATGGGGGAGACATGGGCAACAGGGTGAACTTCGTCATCGTCAAGGACCACGACTGGCAGCTCTATTACTCGCACTGGGCGGGCTGCCGCATCCTCGACGCGCTGATCGGCGGGCCGGAACTCGCCCTGCGGTACGCGGCCTCGCTGCGGCGATGCGAGAAGAACGAGTGGTGCCCCTCGACGTGGGCCGACGGCGGTGCGGTGGTAGACGTCGACCGTCGCCGGATCTTGTTCTTCGGCGAGTCGCTCATGGTGGAGATGAACGAGCGCCGAGCTCTCATGGGGGTACTCGCCACGGTGTGGTCCGACTACGAGATCTGCTGGGCATACGACGGAACCACAGAACTGGCGGGGTATGTGGGAGCTTCGCTGCCGCCCGATCCCTGGGACAGGCAGCCGACGTTGAAGCTTGCCCGTGGCCGAAATGACCTGTGCCATCTCATCTCTGTGGTCGACGCCGACGGAGAGCTCAGATTCTGGCCGCTGTGGTGGCACCTCAGCAAGGCGCGGCACGGGCCGGCATTGCTCGACAAACTGCCCGGTCCGGGCATCCGCCGGATCAGGCTCGGCAAGGTTCCCGAAGGCGGTGCCCACATCGACGTGCGTCGAAAGACGCTGGGAGCCTGGTAAACCGCCGACACCATGGGCTTCTTCCAAGCGCTTCCCGAGCTGTGGCCGGGGTGGCAGACAGAGGTCTGGGAGGATCGCTTCGAGAAGCACGTCGAACACTGCGGCGGCGCTCTACGCGTTCCCGGACTGGACGTGATCACAGGCATCGAGAGCGCCGAGGCGTCGATTCGCAAGCGGGTGTTCGAAAGCTTCGAGGACAGCCCGGCCGGGTACATCGCCCAACTCCCGGGACTGCTGGCGCCCGTTGCACCCGGCCTCGTGGTCAGCTCCGATGCCGTCGGCGATGGTGGCGTACGCCCGACCAGGGCCGAGTGGTCTCGCTTCGTCAGTGCGTGCGACCAGGTGGGCTGCCGACATGATCGTCGGAACGTCGGCTCATCGCGATGCTTGTCGCAGGGTAGATCGGCAACACGCCGGGCGGGGTGACGCGGTTGAGGGCCCGAGCGGGGAATGATGTGCGGCTGATGAGCCCGCCGATGGCGAAGCATTCAAGGTAGGTCTTGAACAGCGCCCAGACGCCCAGCTCGGCGAGGCCGAAGTTGCCCGCCGAACAAGACATTCCGCCCACCCGGCCCGATCATCGATGGTTGCTGGCGCCGGCATGCAATGACCGCTTGCCCGCGGAACACCTGGCGCGGCTCGTTGCCGAACTGGTCGACGAGCATGTGCGCATTCGATCTGCGCACATCGGGGTGCGCGGTGGATGGTCCTACGATCCCCGGCTGATGGCGGTCCTGTTGTACGCCTACACAATCGGAGTGTGGTCGTCGCGGATGATCGAACGCAGGTGCGTCGATGATGTGGCCTTTCGCTGGCTGACTGCCGGCGCGTCCCCGGAATATCGGGCGATCATCGAATTTCGCGAACAGCACCTGTCTGCGCTCGGATTTCTGTTGGTGCAGGCGTTGCGCCGGGCCCCCGGTGGCATCCGCCCAAAGGATGTCTCGGCCCTTCTGGTTGACGCCGAACGGATCGATGAAGCCGAGGACGCGGCGTTCGGAAGGAGCCGTCGTGTCGGCCGACAGCCGCAGCGGTTGCGGCGACGCGATATTGGGCTGTCCAAGATCGTCAATACCACGGCGGCCGTGGAAGCCGAGATCGGGCGGCGCCGGCAATGGCGGCCGGTGGTCGGCGCGCTCTTGCTGGCGGTGGCGATCGCGGGCGGATTCACCGTCGCGACGCACAAGACGCTCACGGTCTCGGTCGACGGCTCACCGATGACAGTGTCGACGATGAAGTCGCGGGTGATCGACGTGCTGCGGGAAAACGGCTTCAGCGTCGACAACCACGACGAACTGTATCCGGCCGCCGATCAGCCGGTCCATCAGTCCGACACCATCGTGCTGAAGCGTGGCCGGCCGTTGCAGGTGTCGGTGGACGGCGGCCGGAGCAAGCAGACGTGGACGACTGCCGTGACGGTCGACGAGGCCCTCAAGCAGCTGTCGATACGGGACGCCGCCCCCGCCGCGGTATCTCGTTTCAGCCGAGTGCCATTGGCCGGCATGGCGCTGTCGCTGGTCAGTGCGAAGAAGGTGCATATCGTCGACGGAGGCGTGCCCAGCGATCGGTGGCTGGCGGCGCCGAATGTGGGGCTGTTTCTGGCGGCAGCCGGTGCGCCGCTGGGGCAAGGTGACAACGTTGTCCCGCCGGCGTCGACTCCGGTCACCGCGGGCATGAGGATCGTGGTCACCCGTATCCGACTGCGGGATGTCACCGTGCGCATCGCGCTGCCGCCGCGGGCGTATCGCATCCAGGATCCGACGATGAACATGAGCCGCCACGTTGTGGAGGTCCCAGGCACCACCGGGACGCAGGAGGTCACCTTCTTGGTGTCGACCGTCAACGGTGTCGAAACCGGGCGGTGGCCCGTCAAAAACGAGATCGTGGCACCCGCCCGACCCTCAGTGTTGCGGGTCGGTGCGAAGCCAGGCACCTACGTACCGCCGGTGCTCCACGGCGCGGCCTGGGATGCGCTGAGCGCGTGCGAGTCCGGCGGCAACTGGGCCATCAACACCGGCAACGGTTTCTATGGGGGCGTGCAGTTCGACCAGAACACATGGGAGCGGCACGGTGGACTGCGTTATGCGCCGCGAGCGGACCTGGCTACCCGGGAAGAGCAGATCGCCATCGCCGAGGTCACTCGGGCAGTTCAGGGCTGGGGCGCCTGGCCGGTATGCAGCAGAAGAGCGGGGGTGCGCTGACTCCCCGTACTCGTCGAGCATCGCCACACGAATCGTTGGTGACGAGCAGCTGAGTCTGGCCCACGAATCGGGCACCATGGTGATGTGGCGCTCTCCGAAACGACGCTGCTCGACGTAGCCGGTGACCTGGTCTTCGCCCGGGGCGAGGACTACGTTCGTTATGTCCGAGGGCTCCGCACCACCGACTTCAAGGCCTACGCGTCAATCCAGGCCAAGCGCGTCTACACCGTCGAGCTCGACTGGTCCGGTCCGCTACCCGACGGGTCCTGCACCTGCCCGCATCATGCCGACGGCAACTTCTGCAAGCATCTGGTCGCGACCGGGCTCGCCGCGATCGACAGCGGACGGGTCGCGGTCGACGACACCGCCAGCAGTACGGCCGAGGCAGCGCTGCACGAGGCGGTGCAGGCGATGGATCCCGATGAGCTGCGTGAACTGGTCATCACACTTGCGCAGCGCGATGGCGGGGTGCGCCGCCTGCTGGAGATTCGCGCCACGACAGCCTCAGGCGACGACGCGCAAGCCAAAGCCGAGTTGGAGGCCTACGTGCGAAACACGTTGACGTTCCGCGGCTTTGTCGACTACCGACGTTCCTTTGAAGTCGCGGGAGCGGCTGGTGAAATGCTCGACGAACTCGAGAACCACCTCAACAGTGGGGCCGCGGAAGTCGCGCGGCCGGCGTTGCTGCGGGCACTGACCCGGCTGCGCAAGCTCATCCTGCAGGCTGATGACTCCTCGGGCTCGATCGGTGACCAATGCCAGCGGGCCGCCGACCTATACGCGCGCGCCTGCCGTCTGGGTAAGCCCGACCCCGTCAAACTCGCGACGTGGCTGGTGAAATTCCGGGCTGACTCGCCGGGGTGGCCGGCGCTGGTCTTGGCGGACTTCGTGGACTCGTTCGACGAAAAGGCACTCGGGACCTACCGCCAGGCAGTGACGGCGCTGGACCGTAAGCTCGAAGATCATGACCAATGGAAGCGGCTCGAAGTCGACGCGATGCTGCTGGAACTCGCCGATCACGACGGCGATGTCGACCGGGCCGTCCACCTGCTTGCTCAGCGGGAACACCCACAGTACGGGGCGATCGTCGACCGGTTGCGGACAGCCGGCCGCACCGAGGATGCGGTGGCATGGATCGATCGTGCAGTTGCGGATGGACGGGTCACCAGCCACATTGGTGCCAACGACTATTGGCTGAGCCCGGACGACGTGGCCAAGACGTATCAGGGATTGGGCCGGATCGAGGATGCGGTCACCGTCCTTCGCGCAGACTTCGTCCGGCAGCCGTCGATTCCCACCTACCGAGTCCTGCTCGATTTCGCGGCCGGCATCGACCGTGCCGACACCGAACGCACCTGGGCCCTCGACCACGCGCGGCAACTGGCGACTGACCGTTACGCCAAAGGCGCGGTCTTGGTTCAGCTCTCGCTGAGCGAGGGTGATGTCGAAGGCGCATGGCAGGCCGCGGACCGCTACGGCCCTGGCTGGGCGTGGCGGGAATTGGCCAACCGAGGCGCCGAGGCTCGGCCTGTCGGAGCTGCAGACCTGTACCGGCCGCAGCTCGAGAAGGATCTGCGGCACCCCGACTCCAAGCTCTATCCTGACATCGCCGCGACCCTGGCGACGATGGCTGAACTCTATGAACGAGGCGGTCGCAGTGCCGATTTCGCGTCATTCATCGCGCAGATCCGCCAGGACTACGGCAGGCGGCCCTCGCTGATGAAGGCGCTGGACGCGAAGGGCCTGTGAACGGCGGGCGCGATGTCACTGCCCGTGAGTAGCGTCCGCGATATGAGTGACAGACGACGTGCACGCAGGGCCAAATAGGTCCGACGTGACGCGCGGCGGGCGAAGAAGCGCGTCGCCGAAAGCTCTACCGACACCGCACTCACCCACGTAATACGCAGTGCCTTCGCGGGTGGGCAACCACTCAGTCTGCTCGGTGTCGCCAGCATGGCGATCAACGCGGCGAAACCCGCTCCGCTGATATCGCTGACGTCCGGCCAGTGCGATCCGGGTCGTCTGGACCGGATCCTTGACGGCTTGATCGGTGTGCGGGAGCGCGCGGGGACGGCGCTACTGGCCGTCATCGCCGAATTGCTCGTCGACGATCCGGCCCAACAGCTCCGTTGTCGCCGCGAAGTGGCCGAACGACGTGACCATCTGCCGCAATGGATCACCGCGTTACCGCGGGTCGACGTGTACCGGGCGGTGCACATTACCAATGCTTTCGGTGACTTCGACGAAGTCGTGATCGGTATGCGACTCGACGGTGGGCACGAGCTGACCATCGCGGTGGGGATCGACCACAACGTGTGCTCGACCGTTACCGATGCAGACGCCGTCCCCGATCCGATCGACGAAGCCCTCGCTCGGGCGGCCGAATCCCGCAGCGAGACTCACGTTTTCGAGATGGGTCTGGCCGACGCGCGTGCCTGGATCGGGGATGCGCTCGACAAGCCGACACTCGCACCTGAGACCGAAACGTGGCCGCAGTGCCGGCCATTAATTCAGTGGTTGGTAGGTCGGCTGCCTGAAGGTGGTGACCGCCGGTCACCGGCCTGGGAGTGGCAGTCGAACGAGGAGCTGTGTGACGGGTTCTTCGCAACCAGTTCCGCAGCGCCGTTCACCGACTTCAGTCATCGGGAACTGCTGCTGGAGTTGTTCGAGACTGGTACGGGCGACCCATTGCGGTGGAGCTCGGTGCGAGTCGAAGGGGCCATCGGCGGCACGCCCGACATCGCGGACGGCTTGCCGTTGGAGGTCGCGCTGGACGCGCCCGATCTGCTGCGCGCGTTCATTCCATATGCCCACGGGCAGAGCGGGATACGGGATGAACTGACGTCACAGACGCTTGCTGTGGTCGACGCGTTGAGGTCGAGCTACAAGCGGGAGGTGCTCAGGGAAGCCAAGTACTGGGATCTCGATGATGCGGTCTAGTCCGGGACTCGGGTGGCCCGAACTTGTCGGACCCCTCTGCGATGATGGGGCTATGTCTTCGACCGCGTCGCTTGAGGTGCCGGTGGTGCGGGCTGGGGAGCGTGTTGAGGTGTTGTTCGGGGAGTTGTCGGAGTTGGCGGGGCAGCGCAATGCCATTGATGGGCGCATTGTGCAGATCGTCGCGGAGTTGGATCACGACGGGTTGTGCGGGTCGACGGGGGCGCGGTCGATCGCGGCGTTGGTGGCCTGGAAGCTGGGCGCCTCCTCGGGCAACGCCGCCACGATCGCCGCCATCGCGCACCGGTTGCCGGTGTTTCCGCGCTGCGCGCAGGGGATGCGGGAGGGTCGGCTGTCGTTGGATCAGGTCGGGGTGATCGCCGGCGGCGCCGCCGATGGCTCCGATGAGCATTATGCGGAGTTCGCCCGTGTGGCCTCAGTGTCGCAGTTGCGCACCGCGGTCAAGCTCGAACCCCCACCCGAACCCGACCCCGACCCGCAGCCCGAGCCGCAGCCCCGGCCCGATCCCGAGCCCGAGCCGGAGCCGCGGGTTTCGATCAGCTCCACCTCCGATGAGCAGTTCTGCTATTACCGGATCACGTTGCCGCATCTGGAGGCGGCGAAGTTCGACGCGGCCCTGGCTTCTCATCGTGAGGCGCTGGTCGCCGAATGCAAACGCGATCATGCCGCCGGCGGCGACGCGTCCGGGCGGCCGGCGGCGCTCCCGTCCACCGGTGCGGCGTTTCTGCGGCTGGTCGATGCCGGCTGGGACGCCGAGGCGGCGGCCCGCCCCCACGGCCAGCACACCACCGTGGTGGTACACGTCGATGTCAAGGACAGGGTCGCGGCGTTGCATCTGGGTCCGCTGCTGTCGGCTGCTGATCGGCGCTACCTGAGCTGTGATGCCACCTGCGAGGTGTGGTTTGAGCGCAACGGGCAGCCGATCGGGGCGGGGCGGGCGTCCCGGGTGATCAGCCGCCGGCTGCGCCGCGCGCTGGAGTACCGCGACCGCAGCTGTGCGGTGCCCGGGTGTGCGGCCACCCGGGGTTTGCATGCGCATCACCTGTGGCATTGGGAAGACGGCGGCCCCACCGAGCTGGACAATCTGGTGCTGCTGTGCCCCTACCATCATCGTTTGCACCACCGCGGCGGCATCACCATCACCGGACCCCCACACAAGCTGTCGGTCACCGACAGCGCCGGCCGGATTCTGAGCCCGGGATCGCTGGCCCGCCCCCCAACTCAACCCCCACCGGCGGTGCCGCCGTATCCGGGACCCACCGGCGAACGCGCCCACTGGTGGTGGTATCAACCCTTCCAACCCCAACCACCACCCACCCTGAACTAGCTTCACTCACCGCAGCCGGCCACCGCCAGCGTCCCCGGGCAATCCGCAGCAACCCCGCGGTGCTCAACGATTTGGGCGGTAGGCGGAAGTAGTCGTCTTCGACGCGTCGCACGCGCGGTCGGACCGAGCGACTGCCACCACCGCATGCAGGCCGCCGTTTACCGTACCCTCCTCGATTTCGGATCCATCAGCGTGTCCAATTCACATTGGGACGAACATGATTCCGTTCAGTCGCCGTGGAATGACCAGCGGTGGAGCGCCCGCGTCGAGCCCGAACAGCTGCCTCGGCGCGAGACTCTCGGCGCAACTCCGGAGGCCGAGGCGGCCGGTATCTTGGACCTTCTAGCCGCAGAATTCGACGATCACACCTTCCCGATCGGCGGCTTCGCCCGATGGCTCAGCGACGCCGATATCGAATGCGAAATGTCCATGCAGTTCTTCGAAAACTAGTACTACGAGTGGCATTCAGCGACAATGTCGCTCGTAGGTGGACACTTTCTGCAGTGGTCTGCTGCCGGTAAAGAGTTCGTCCAGGATGTCGGTGATCCGTCTCGAACTCATCGGCCGAAACATCTCCGATTACGAAGCGGTGGTGCAAATCGACAGTTCTCGAGCATTCGCAACACCCGCGCGTCGACTTCGGCATCATTACCCCTTCGTGGGTGCACGCGCAGTCTGTTGAGTTTCAGCGGACCCGACGACGACGCAATGCCGTTGTCTACGCGGTCGATAGTCCGCGCCTGGCGGGGCGCAGTTCGACTGCCCGGTACTCGCCACGAACCTACTTAGCTAGGAAGCACGATATCGCCCACCCCGGGCCGGCCAGCGCAGCAATTTGCCCGCCCACTGACGCACCTGCAGCCGCCGTTGCAGGGCGCGAGGACACCGGCTCGCGCAGAGGCGCCGCCGAGAACCGGCTACGTTGGCACGGTGAGCGTCACTCCCCATGACCTGACCGGCACGGAGCGAGCTGTACTTCTGGTCTTGATGGCCGAATCGCGGCCAGTGCCGAATCCCGACCTGGTCGCCCTCGGGCCCAAACTCGACAAGCCGGGCCGCGACAAACTCAACGACCTGGGGCTGATCGAATCGGACCGCAGCAGCGGCCGCTTCGTGCACGAGCTCACCGACCGCGGCTGGCACCTGTGCCGCGAGATGCTCTCCGCCGGAGCGCCGCCTAAGTCGACCGGCCCGGCGAGAACCCTCTACACGATGCTGGCCGCTCTCGACCGCTACCTCACCCACGCCGACCTCAGCCTCGCCGACGTGTTCGGATCCCCGAAGGAGGTGCAGACCGCAACCGTCGAGGACCGCATCCGCGACACGTATGCCACCCTCACACCCCGGCCCGGCGGCTGGGTCGGCCTCGCCCACCTGCGCTCAGAACTGGCCGACGTGCCGCGCGCAGAAATCGACGCGGCTCTGCACACGCTCTATCGGACGCCCGGCGTGAGCCTCATCCGCGAAGAGAATCAAAAGGCGCTGACCACCATGGACCGCGACGCGGCCGTGATGATCGGCGGCCAGGACAAGCACCTCATCGCGATCGAGGCCTGATGCATGAAACACAGCGGGAAGCGCTCGCATCACTGCGCCTCACCTGGGCGCCCACAGCCGACGACCTGTGGCGGCCCCAGGCGGAGACCCACGTCAAGGGGCTCAACGAGTACGCCGCCGACGACGTCATGGAGGCCTTCGGCGACGCCGCCCGTGACCCGGTCTCCACGCCGCTCGGTGTCGTCGTGCGCGGGCCGGCCGGGTCGGGCAAGACCCACCTCCTCGGTCAGATCCGTGATCGAGTGCAATCCTCCGGCGGGTACTTCTTCGTCGTCGAACTGCTCGACGCCGCCAGCTTCTGGCAGTCGGTGCGTAGCGGCATCCTGGAAAGCCTGGGCCGTCCCGGCGCCGAGCGCGAAACGCAACTCAAGGATCTGCTGTGGGACTTATCGTCGATCGCGCACGTCTCCCGGGCCGACCGCCGGGCCATCATCGGTGACGACGATCTGGAGCCCGAGACCCTCGACCGCTTCGTCAACGCCATGGCCAAGGCCCGCCCCGACCCCGTCCGCCAGTGCCACCAGACGCTGCGCGCGCTCGTCCTGCTCGGCGCCGCCGACCTGTCCGCCCACGACGCCGGCGAGGCCTACCTGCAGTCCAGCGAGGAGTTCGGCAGCGACGACCGCGACCGCTGGCGGCTCCGCGCATCCCCCGCCTCCGCGCAGGAGTGCGTCCGAGAACTATCCCGGCTGTTCGCGCTCGCCGGTCCCGCGGTGCTCGCCCTGGATCAGATCGACACGTTGCTCGCGCAGTCGCTCGCAAGCACCGGCGACACCGCGACCGGCACCGGCGACACCGTCGTCGATCAGGTGGCGCACGGGCTGATGGCCGTCCGCCAGACCATGCGCCGCACCGTCGCGGTGGTCGCCTGCCTACCCAGCGTGTGGGAGCACGTCCGTGACCGGGCGACGGCGTCTGTGGCCGACAGGTTCCGCGTCACCGCACCGCTGCGGCCCCTGCCGACGGCCGACATCGGCCGCGCCCTTCTCGAGCGGCGATTCGTCGCGAGCTACGGCGCCAACGGATTTCATCCGCCCTATCCCAGCTGGCCCATTCTGCCTGCCGCCTTCGCCGACGCGCCCGACCTGACGCCCCGGCAGCTTCTGATCCGCGCCGACGCTCATGTCCGGGAGTGCCTCAAGCACGACGAGGTCATCGAACTCGAGCACCTCGCCGGCGAACAGCCCTCATGGGATACGCCGTCGCACGACGACATTGCCGACGACGCTCTGACAGGAGTTGACCGCCTCTTCGCGGAATACCGCCGTCGGGCGGTGCCCGCCGCCGCGCTCGACCCCGAGGGCGAGGACATCGCGATGCCCGAGCTGCTCAGCGCGGCGCTCACCGCGTGGATCGCGGAGCGCGATACCGACCAGTCCTACACCTGTGACCCGCCACCCGGCCGCCACGTGACGCTGCACGCCCGGCTGCGTCAGAGCCTCGACCCCACCACGGACGACGAACGGCACTGGGCGTTCCGCAGCATCGCCGCCACCAATGCCGTCGCTGTTCAGAACCGCATCAAGAAGTCTTGGGGTGCAACGGGACTCGGTATGGGCTCCGACCGGCGCCAGTTGTTCATGTTGCGTAACTCGGCGTGGCCCGCCGGACCGAAGACCGCTCAACTGGTCGAGGACTTTCACCGCGCCGGCGGCCGCACCGTCTCCGTCTCCGACAACGACCTCCGCACCATGACGGCCCTGCGGGACCTGATCGGGGAGGACCCCGCCGAGCTGTCCAGCTGGCTTCGTGCCCGTCGACCGGCGCACGGATTGGGCCTCCTGCGCGAGGCGCTCGGCGACGACGACGACACGCCACCGCCACCGGAGCCGACCCTCGAACCACACGGCGACCCCGAGATCGACATCACCGAACCTGATGACGCCGAGAATATTCCGGACACCGTGCTGCCGCTGGGAACCGACCTCCGCACCAACGAAACAGTCACCGTCGACCTCGCGGCGCTACGCAAGCACGTCGCCGTCTTCGCCGGCACCGGATCGGGCAAGACCGTCCTGATCCGGCGTCTGGTGGAGGAGTGCGCCCTGCGCGGTGTGTCCTCGATCGTCCTGGACCCCAACAACGACCTGTCCCGGCTGGGCAGCGGTTGGCCGGAACGGCCCAACGGGTGGCGGCGATCCGATGACGCGCGCGCCGCGGACTACCTCAACGACACCGAGGTGGTCATCTGGACGCCGCGGAAATCCTCGGGACGTCCGCTCGCGTTCCAGCCGCTGCCCGACTTCCCCAGCGTGGTCGACGACGAGGACGAGTTCCACGAAGCCGTCGAATCCGCCGCCGCGGCGCTGGAACCGCGGGCGCTGATCTCGGGTAAGACCGCCAAAGCGAACCGGGCTCGGGCGGTGTTGCGAGAAGCGTTGCAGCACTATGGGAGACAACCCACGCCGACGCTCCCGGGGTTCGTCAGCATGCTCGGCGACCTCCCCGAGGACATCAGCGACCTGGCCGGTGCAGACCGGATCGCCGCCGACATCGCGCAGGATCTGCGCGCCGCCATGGTCAACGACCCGTTGTTCGGCGGGCGCGGCACGGCGCTCGATCCCGGCGTGTTGCTCACCCCGGCGGAGGGATACAAGGCCCGCGTGTCGGTCATCAGCATGATCGGGCTGTCGTCCGACGAGCAGCGCCAGAGCTTCGTCAACCAGTTACAGATGGCGCTGTTCGCCTGGATCAAACGCAATCCGGCAGGCAAACGGCCGCTGCGCGGCCTGCTGGTGATGGACGAAGCCCAAACGATCGCCCCGGCAAAGGGATTCACCGCCTGCACCCGCAGCACGCTGGCCCTGTCGTCGCAGGCCCGCAAGTACGGGCTGGGGCTGGTGTTCGCCACCCAGGCCCCGAAGGGGCTGCACAACCAGATCCCCGGCAACGCGGTCACCCAGTTCTACGGCCTGCTCAGCGCGCCCGTCCAGATCGAGTCCGCGCAGGAGATGGCTCGCGCCAAAGGCGGTTTGATGCCCGACATCAGCCGACTGCGGTCCGGCAACTTCTACGTCGCGATCGAGGGCGAAGCGTTCCGCCGCATCGTGGCGCCATGGTGCCTGTCCCATCACCCGGCCAGTCCGCCGTCGGCCGAAGAGGTGCTTGCCCTCGCCCGGGCGCCCGGGCGTCCGATCAGAAGTTAGGTCCGTCGCCGGCTATCCGTCGAGCAGCGCCACACCGTCGCGCCACGCGGTGACGATGTCGTCGACACGCGTGTCGACCTGTGCGCGGGCCGATTCGCGGTCGACACCCGACATGAGCAGGTCGTCGTAGTCGGTGTCGACATGGCGCACGGAGGCGACGACGGCAAGGCGGACAGCGTCGGCGTCCAATGCCCGGCCCGCGGCGCTTCGTCCGACGCGGCCACTGCCGCGCGCCGCGGCGTGAAGTGCGATCGCCTCAGCGCGGTCGACCGGACAGCCGGGGAACTGCTCACGGATCGCGGCCGCGAACTCGCCGCGGAACCGCGCGTCGTCATCGGCTCGGCGGCTCTGGTCGCGTGTTCGGCGGCGGGCGCGCACGTCGGCGTCGGAGAGGCACTCTTGTGCGGCCTGTTCGATCGCGACCGGCTCGGCCAGGATGCCTTGCCGCTCATAACGTTTGCGTCGTGAGCTCCAGCGCACCACGACCGCGGACAGTCGGCTCGCTTGCCGGGCGCGGCGGGTCAGCGCGGCATCGCCCGAGGGCAGAAACTCGAGATGGCCGAGGTCGGCGCAGTCCAGACACAGGGGACCGGCCTTGCCCGTGAGCATGAGGTCGCCGGTGTCGCCGCACGATGCGCACGTCCACGCGTTGTGGGGAGAGACGACGGTGATGTCCCGGGGACGACGCGGGCTCTCGACAACAGGATCAGCAACGTCGGTCGACGACGCCCAATGGGTGCGGAAGGCGCGTTCGACGTCAGAGTCACCGTCGGCGGTGAATTCCAGATCGTGGTAGTCGGCTTCTGAGGGCGTGAGGCCACGATCTTCGGCCCAGCGCTGCAACGCCGCGAAAGCTGCGGTGACCTTCTCGGAGCCGACCCCTACGCACCGATCGAGTGAAGGAACACGGCCGTGCTCCCACCTGTCGACGTTCGGCTGAGCGAGCCAGCCGAGACCGACGAGAACATCGATGGGGCGGACGGATCGCCGTTCGGCCAGCGATGCCTCGGCGATCCGTGCCACTCGTGTTTCAAGGCTTGCCATAGCGATCTCGACGTTACGTCTGCGATGCGACACGCGACAGCGGCTAAGCGATCTCCCAGTTGACTGTGAAGCCCTCGTGCAGGACCAGAGCGGTCAGGACGTCGATCCGCTCGCCGAGGGGCCACGACTCGACGTCGAACCCGTCGGCGCCGAAGAACGCCCAGTTCAGCGACGACTCCGGGGTCGTGCGTGACCGATATCGGATGGCGTCGATATCGGTCCACCAGCGTCTGGCCGCGTCGGCGAGTCGCTGGCAGGTGGTCCAGACATCGGGATGTTGCCCGGTGCTGATCTGGTCGTCCACCTGCAACGCGTCGAGGTTCTTCTCGGTGCGGAGGTCGAGCACCCGTAGGTTGCGGGTCGACACGAGGCGGACGAGGTGGTGCGTTCGGTGGTCGGCGGGGATGACGAGCCCCGTCGATCGGTATCGCTCCCGGAACGCGCCGACGAGCGTGGCGCCGGCGTAGCGGGTCCGGAAGGCGCCCGATGCCGAATCGAACCGGTAGCGCGGTTCGAGAAAGCCGGTCCAGTCCCAGTCGGCGGGTGGGGTCGCGTCCACGCGCCAGATCTCGCTGCCGGCCGGGATCGATCGACGGCGTAGGCCGACGGGCCTGTCATGGGGGAATGGGACGCGGTAGCCGGCGGGAAGCTCAGGCACCGAGGGAGGTCAGCATCTGCCACGCGGTCGCGGTGGTCTTGGGTTTGCGCAGCGCCGCGGCGATCGAGGTGCTACCGAGTTCCTCATGTTCGAGGCGCATGATCCGGTCGGCCGCCAGGGGATCCGAGGTGAACCGGGTTAGCAGCTCGAGTATCCGCGGTAGGTCTGGGCGCATCCGGTCACCGTCGAACTGCCAAGCAGGAAACCAGGTTTGATTACCGACCGCACTGCCGATCAGCTTGCCGCGGCTGCGAAGCCGGTGCACCGCCTGAGGCGTTCGCAACTTCAAGATCTCCTGTACTTGCGGCGTCCGTATCGAGCCGTCGACGAAGTCCTCGACGAGTGCGGTGCGGCGCTGATCGCTCAGTTGGCGCGCCGCGACGCGCTCCAGCGTTCCCTGCGGAGACGTCGGGGCGGTGAGCAACGCATCGAGGACTTGGGCGAATCGCGAGTCTTTCTGCGCCCGAACCGCCACCTGACGGGCGAGTGGGGCAATGGCAGCGGTCATGCTTTTGACCTTACTCTCGGTCCGGGGGAATCGAAACAATCGAAACAGACTCTCGGATGGCGCACGGCGCGCACCATCCACAGGCCGGATCAGTTGTCAGACCTGCGCGGTATGGTTCAGATGCAGGCGAGACCAGCGGTGAAGATCCCCGCGGCGGTTCCCGCACGAAGCCTTTCCACTCCGACAAGAGGAGAAAAGATGGGCAATCGATACGACAAAGCGGGGCACCTGTGTTGCGACCGGTGCGGCAAGTCGGCCGGTGTCCGCAAGCGAACATGTCCCTACAAAGTGCTGGGGCACAGTCTGGATGGCCCGCGGCGGTGGTTGCCCTACTGTCCTCCACTGATGCTCTGTGGATTCTGCTATACGGCCATGGGGCAACGGCTCATGCACCGGGAGTGCCGCGCCGCCGCTGCTGTCAGTCAAGCCGAGGATGACGAGATCGAACGCCGACTCGATGCGGGGGAGTCGCTCTCGGTCGACGCGTACGGCGACTGGGAGCCGACGGTGCCCAAGGGCATGGTCGGCCTGAAGTTCGTCGGCCGCGGCGGTGTGTCTTACCGGCTGATGCCCGAGGCCGACTATCCCAACCAACTCGTGGCGCTGTCGGCGGTTCGGACTGAGCCCTGGACGGATCACCCCTGACCCCTCACGCCGGCCGGTGGCGTCGCCACTGCAGACGTCACCGCGTACGCGATCGACACCTCGACGGGAGACGCGTGCCCACGCTGGGGCTCGGTGCACTAAGCCGGTCAAGCCCTCACTATTCAGCGACAATGTCGCTCGTAGGTGGACACTGACAACAGTGGCCTGCCGGTCGTGCTGCGCTACTCCAGGGGGCAGTACGCCGCGGACGCGGTCACGTCCTTCCTTTCGGCGTGAGTCCGAAGGTTTGCGATCACAAAGCTGTGGGAACGCCATCCTCGCTATTTGTCCTGCTCGCAAGGAGGCGACCATGGCAACGCCCACTGAGACACCAGGCGTGATCCGCAGCAGCATCCCCGCGCGGATCGACCGGTTGCCGTGGTCGCCGTTTCACACCCGGATGGTCGTCGCGCTCGGGGTGGCCTGGATCCTCGATGGTCTAGAGATCACCGTGGCCAGCGCGGTCGCCGACACACTCACCCAACCCGAGACGCTCGGGTTGTCGTCCGCGGCGGTCGGCCTCATCGCCACCGTGTATCTGGCCGGCGAAGTGGTCGGCGCGCTGTTCTTCGGTCGGCTGTCGGACAAACTCGGCCGACGCAACCTGTTCATGATCACCTTGGGCGTCTACCTGATCGGCAGCGGTCTCACCGCTTTGACACTGGGCAACAGTGGGGGCTGGATCGCGTTCCTTTACGTCACACGGTTCATCGCCGGCATGGGGATCGGTGGCGAATACGCCGCCATCAACTCGGCGATCGACGAGTTGATCCCTGCCCGCTTCCGCGGCCGAGTCGACATCGCGGTCAACGGAACCTACTGGGGTGGCGCGATTCTCGGCACTCTCGGCACCTTCATCTTCCTCAAGACCATCGACCTGAGCCTGGGTTGGCGGCTGGCCTTCCTCCTTGGCCCGGTGCTCGGCCTGGTGATTCTGTTTGTGCGGCGGCATTTGCCCGAGAGCCCGCGCTGGCAGGTGATGAACGGCCGCGTGGACGCCGCCGAGAAGTCGATCGCCTACATCGAGAAAGAGGTCGAGGCCACCGGTGTCACGCTGCCCCCGGTCGACGAGAGCAAGTCCATCGAACTGCGACCGACCGAAAAGATCGGCTATCTGGCGCTGACGCGAGTGCTGTTCCGCGAGTATCCAACCCGGTCCATTTTGGGCGCGTCACTCATGATCAGCCAGTCGTTCCTGTACAACGCGATCTTCTTCACCTACACCTTGGTGCTGGGCAAGTTCTACGGGGTCCCCTCTGGGACGACGCCGCTGTATCTCATCGCGTTCGCCGTCGGGAACCTCACCGGTCCCTTGACCATTGGGCACTTCTTCGACACCATCGGCCGCAGGAAGATGATCGCCGGAACATATCTACTGTCCGGTCTTCTGCTCGCCATCAGCGCATTCCTGTTCAACGCCGGGATGCTCAACGCGATCACCCAGACCATCGCCTGGTGCGTCATCTTCTTCTTCGCCTCAGCCGGGGCCAGCGCTGCCTACCTCACCGTGAGCGAGATATTTCCGCTCGAGGTTCGGGCGAAGGCCATCGCGGTGTTCTTCGCCATCGCCCAGTGCTTCGGTGCCCTCGGTCCGGTCATCTACGGCGCCCTCATCGGTGATGGCTCCCAACCCTTCAAGCTGTTCCTGGGCTATCTGCTGGGCGCAGCCGTGATGATGGCCGGCGGCTTGGTCGCCTGGTTCCTCGCGGTCGACGCCGAAGGCAAGTCGCTGGAAGACATCGCCACCCCGCTGTCCGCTGCCGGCGTCGACCGCCGGCGGGGTTCCGTCCGTGCGGAGGGCGCCACCCGGCCCTACTCACCCTGAGTGCCGACGGCCGACGCCGATGGTGGCGCCGAGCCACCTTGCGGCTCGCGGGCCGTCATCAATCGGATGATCTCCTCGCGGTCGGCCGCCGACGGAAGGCCCATGCCGGGCTGGTACCCGTAGACCCCATGCAACGGGGTCGAGCCGGTCCGGCCGTCGAGGATGTCCACCGAGTCCGTGGAAATCAGACCGGGATGCTCCACCCCGCACGCCTCGGCGACCTTGACCAGGTCGCGGCGCAGCGTCTTGATGTAGTTCGCCACTCGCACGGACTTGATGTCGGGCACCAGCCCGCGGGCCAACCACGCGTTCTGGGTGGCGACGCCGGTGGGACACGTGTCGGTGTGGCACTTCTGAGCCTGGATACACCCGATCGCGAGCATGGCCTCCCGTGCGACGTTCACCATGTCACAGCCGAGCGCGAACGCGACCACCGCGTTGTCGGGTAAGCCGAGCTTGCCGCCGCCGATGAAGGCGACCTGCTCATGCAGCCCTTGCTCGGCGAAGATCCGGTACACCCGAGCAAAGCCGAGCTGGAAAGGCAGCGACACGGTGTCGGTGAAAATCAACGGCGCGGCGCCCGTGCCTCCCTCGCCGCCGTCGACGGTGACGAAGTCGACTCCGCGTCCCGTCTCTCGCATGAGATCGGTTATCTCATACCAGAATTCGAGATCACCGACCGCGGACTTGATGCCAACAGGCAGGCCCGTCTCGGCGGCGAGCAGTTCCACCCAGTCCAGCAGGCTGTCGGTGTCGGTGAACTCCGCATGCCGCGACGGGCTGATGCAGTCGCGCCCTTCCGGCACGCCGCGAGCCGCCGCGATCTCGGCAGACACCTTCGGGGCGGGCAACAGGCCGCCCAGGCTCGGCTTGGCGCCCTGACTCAGCTTGATCTCCAGGGCTCGTACCGGCGCGCCGGCCACCACGTCCTTGAGCTTGTCGAGATCAAAGCGGCCGTCGCCGTCGCGACAGCCGAAGTAGGCGGTACCGATCTGGAAAATGAGTTCGCCGCCGTGCCGGTGGTAACGCGAGATGCCGCCCTCACCGGTGTTCTGCAGGCAGTCGGCCAGCGCTGCCCCCCGGTTGAGCGCCTCGACGGCGTTGCCGGACAGGGACCCGAAGCTCATGGCGGAGATGTTGACAACAGATTTCGGCCGGAACGCCCCGCGCCGGTCGCGTGCAGCGCCGAGCACCTTGGCGCACGGCAGTTCAATCTCGTGCGCGGCCTTCGGCGCGGACGGCGGCACGGCTCTACTGAAGGTCCGATGCTTGATCACCGGGTAGCCGGCGGTGTACTCCAGGTCGTTGTCGGTGCCGAAGCCGAAGTAATTGTTCTCCTTCTTTGCCGACGCGTACACCCACCGACGCTGATCGCGGGTGAATGGGCGCTCCTCGTCGTTGGCGGCGACGATGTACTGCCGCAGTTCGGGGCCGATGGCTTCGATGAGGTAGCGCGCATGGCCGACGAGGGGAAAGTTGCGCAATAAGGCGTGGTTGCGCTGGAACAGATCGCGCGCGACGACAGCCCCCACGGTGGAGGCGGCCGCGGCCGCGACGGCCCGAACGGCACGGCTCATGCGATCAGTGTTTCCGCGCCGACGGGTCCTAAACCGATTCGATCGCAGTTCAGTCGCGACTCGGGCGGTCGAACATTCCTTCGCTGACTCAGATGATCGCCTTGCCCGCGCTGCGCTGTGTCGGCGCGAATGCCGATACGGCCTCCGCTCGTGGGGGGTGAAGATTGCCGCGTGCACCTGGACAATGACATCGTTCTCCGCGGCGTGCGGATAGGATACCTCCGCCAATGACAGCCCGGCGGCTCCGGCCTCCCGGTCACCCGTGACGATCGCTTGCATGGCCAAACCTCGTTTCGACGTTAATTGGTGTTTCGGCGGGCGCTCGGGTGCCGCAGATGATCGCGCGCCAGGATTTCCTCTGCCTCGAGCATGGTGATCATGTCCACTCCGGGAGCGCAGATGCACACCGCGACAAACCGGGTCCACGTCTCTGCGTCCAGATTCGATACCTGGTAGTGCACGATGTCGCCGCCAGGCTCCCAGAACGCCTCGCCCGCAACGATTCCCGGGGCGCCTCACCCTCCAGCTCGAAGAAGATCCTGCCCTCCAGGACGTATCCGAAGACCGGACCGGAATGGCGGTGTGGCTCGAGGTCGTCGGCTCACTGGCCGAATACGTCGAGGTTCGCGGCGTCGACCACGGCTACGACATCATGACCGACGACACCAAGACAACGCGGCGGATGTACGGGCTGATAGCAGCTCACGTGAACCGTGCGATCGGCTGAAATTCCCTGTCGACGTCCTGGTCGAGCCTCAATGCAACAGCGACGACGGCGGCACACCATAGCGCTGCCGGAACGCGGCGGCGAACCGGCCGAAATGAGTGAACCCCCACTTCACTGCCACGTCGGTCACTGAACAAGCGGAGCCCGAGGACAGCTCGGTTCGAACGCCGGCAAGTCGGATTTCAGTCAGACACTCGCGGGGAGTCTTGCCGAGATACAGGCGGAAGCCCTCCTGCAGGCGCCGTACGCTGACGCCGGCCACCTGGGCCATTTCCGCTGCGGTCCAGGGACGGTCAGGCTCAGCGTGGATGGCTTCGATCACGCGAGTGACGATCCGTGGTCGAGCAGCGTGCCGCTCTTCGGTCTCGTTCGGGATGGCAGCGAGCAGGAATCCATCTGTGAGCGACGTCGCCAACCCCTGTGCCACATGCGGATTAGCCAACAACGTGTCATCGACGGGTTGCTCGGCGATGCTGGTCAAGAGTCGAAACCAGCTGGCAGCAGCGGGCGTCCGCAAATCGATTTGATCCGGGATCACCGCATCGGGGCGACCGGTCACACGCCACATCTCGCGTTGGACGAAGTCCCGATCGATCTTGACGCCAAGAACCGTGCAGACCTGCGGCCAACGCGTGATATCGGTTGGCGTATCGGCCGGGTTGACCGTGGCGAAGCCCTGGGTGGACACGACCAGTCGCCCTGCGATCCGGGTCTCGAGCTCGCCGCGAAGCGGGATGTTGATGCCGATAGCTCCAGGATGCTCGCTGTGAACGGAAACATCGGCCCCCCAATTGATCCGGACGATACGCAGGGGGCCGAGGTGCAGAGCCGATACGCCGGGCGATTCGGCGCGATCGGAGGCCGCAAGCGGCTGGAGACGATGCGGAAAATAGGCGTCGGACACAGCATGGGACACCGCGTCCCAATCGGGACATGCTGGTTCCCGGAAGGGGCTGCCACCGGGTAACTCGGCGCCGGAAAAGCTCTCGCGCAATGTGGATCGACCTCGCGGTTTACGGATCGTCACTCAACGGATCCGTCCCTATGTTCTACCTCAGGTCGTAAGAATCAGAAAGGGGCGCACGACATGGAAAAGCGGTCCCTGAACAATGTGTTCGGCCAATTCGCCAGCGGCGTCACCGTGATCACCTGCGCCAACGCTTACGGGGAACCGCATGGAGCGACCGTCACGGCGTTCACCGCGGTGTCGATGGAGCCGCGGCTGTGTCAGGTAACGGTGACCCGTAGGTCGAAAGCCTGCGACTACCTCGACGGAGCTCCGTTCGCGGTGAACATTCTGGCTGCCGATCAATTCGACATCGCCCTGCACTTCGCCGGCCGACCATGTGAGCCGGGGCCGATATGGGCCGAAGGGCCGACAGTGCCCACCCTGCACGGGGCGGCGGCGACGCTGAGTTGTGAACCATGGCGCACCTACGACGGCGGCGACCACATCATCTTCATCGGAGAGATCGTCGAGGCGCATAGCACCGACAAGCCCCCACTCCTGTACTACCGAAGCACCTTCCATGATCTCGGCGAACCATCGGTCAAGTCGTTGTGGACGTTATCGGCCGACGACCCCCACTCAGGATGGTTCGACGCCACCACCGCTTTTGTGCCGGTAGCGCAGTTGCCGACCAGACCCAACCACGAGAGGTGACAGTATGACCGCAACGCAAGAGCCTGTAGTCGACGAGGCCGCGGTTCAAGGCAATCCGGCCGCGGACGCCGCTGCCAACACTGCGCGCAACTTCGCAACCCGGCCGATGACCGGCGACGAGTACATCGCTTCCCTGCAGGACGGCCGTGAAGTTTATCTGCACGGCGACCGGGTCGCCGACGTGACCACCCATCCGGCCTTCCGCAACCCGATTCGCATGGTCGCACGGCTCTACGATGCGTTGCACACCGGCGATCACGTCGATGTGCTCACCACCCCCACCGACACGGGTAACGGCGGGGTCACCATGCCATTCTTCAAGGCGCCCACCAGTAGCGAGGACTTGCTCAAGGCGCGGGACGCGATCGCGCGATGGGCCCAGATGACCTACGGCTGGATGGGCCGCTCACCTGACTACAAGGCCAGCTTCCTGGGCACGCTGCATGCCAACAAGGAGTTCTACGCTCCCTTCGAGGCCAACGCGGAGCGTTGGTATCGGGAATCGCAGGAGAAGGTCCTGTACTGGAACCACGCCATCATCAACCCGCCGGTGGATCGTCAGCTGCCACCCGACGAGGTGGGCGATGTGTTCATGAAAGTGGAAAAGGAAACCGACGCCGGCCTCGTGGTGTCCGGCGCCAAGGTAGTGGCGACGGGATCCGCGATCACGAACTACAACTTCATCGCCCATTACGGACTGCCGATCAAGAAGAAGCAGTTCGCGATCATCTGCACGGTGCCGATGGATGCTCCCGGCATCAAGCTGATCTGCCGCTCGTCGTACTCACAGAACGCAACCGTGATGGGCAGCCCGTTCGACTACCCGTTGTCGAGCAGGCTGGATGAGAACGACACGATCTTCATCTTCGACAAAGTGCTGGTGCCGTGGGAAAACGTGTTCATGTACGGCGATGTTGATCGCATCAACTCATTCTTCCCTCAGTCCGGATTCCTGCCTCGGTTCACACTTCAGGGATGTACGCGGCTCGCAGTCAAGCTCGACTTCATCGCCGGTTTGTTGCTCAAGGCGCTGGACGCCACCGGCGCAGGCGGATTCCGCGGGGTGCAGACGCGGGTGGGTGAGGTCATCGGTTGGCGAAACCTCTTCTGGGCGTTGACCGACGCGATGGCACGTAATCCCGAACCGTGGATCGGCGACACCGTCATCCCCCGGCTGGAGTACGGATTGACCTATCGGATGTTCATGATCCAGGGCTATCCCCGCGTCAAGGAAATCATCGAGCAGGACGTGGCTTCCGGGTTGATCTACCTGCCGTCCTCGGTCGCTGATTTCAAGAGCCCGCAGGTGCGGCCCTACCTGGACAAGTACGTCCGCGGATCTGACGGGGTCACCGCCGTCGACCGGGTGAAAGTGATGAAGGCCCTGTGGGACTCGATCGGTTCGGAATTCGGTGGGCGTCACGAACTTTATGAGCGCAACTATTCGGGCAACCACGAGAATGTGAAGGCGGAGTTGCTGTTCGCGGCGCAGAACCGTGGGGGCGTGGCGCAGATGAAGGGCCTGGCCGAAGCCTGCCTGGCCGAGTACGACCTGGATGGCTGGACCGTGCCGGATCTGATCGGCAACGAGGACGTGACGCACTTCGGAAATCGTTGAACATGACGCACGGTAACGAAAAAAGGGAAAGAGGACTATGACGACTGTCGAGAACAAAGAAGAAGCGGCCCCGGCGGCGGCGGCCTCGGGTGCGTCGGCGACGGAGCGTTTCCACGCCGACAAGTCACCGTTCGACGCGGTACGGGCAACTCCGGCCGCACGAGTGGACACGCTCGTCGGCGAGGTGCTCTCCGCCATACATGACACCATCCGTCGCCACCGACTCAGCTATGACGAGTACAACGCACTCAAGGCGTGGCTGATCGGCGTGGGCCAAGACGGTGAATGGCCGCTGTTCCTTGATGTTTGGGTTGAACATGTTGTCGAAGAAGTGGCTACCGACCACCGCCACGGCAACAAGGGCAGCATCGAAGGTCCCTACTACGTTCCGGGCGCCCCGGAGTGCGGTGCGGAGGGTGTCCTTCCGATGCGCGCCGATGAAGAAGGAACCGCGCTGGTGTGGTCGGGCGCGATCACATCCACCGACGGCACACCGCTGGCGGGCAAGGTCGAAGTGTGGCATGCCGACAATGGCGGCTACTACTCACAGTTCGCGCCGGACGCGCCCGAATGGAATCTTCGGGGTTGTTTCTCCACTGGACAGGACGGCCAATTTCGGGTCACCACAATCCGCCCGGCGCCTTACCAGATTCCCACCGACGGATCATGCGGGAAGCTGGTCGCGGCGGCCGGCTGGCACTCGTGGCGCCCGGCGCATCTGCATGTGAAGGTGAGCGCACCGGGCCATGAGCTGCTTACGGCTCAACTGTATTTTCCCGGCGATCCGCACAACGCAGACGACATCGCCTGTGCCGTCAAGCCGCAACTGATGCTGGACCCGGTGCGTCAGCCCGATGGCAGCGATCATGTCGTCTACAACTTCGTTCTGGACCCACTCCCAAGCTGAACCGCTGGCGCGCGTGGTCGTCCGGTCAGAACAGCGACAGCTGGCGCGGATCCCCGGACGGAGCGGTCCGCGCCGGCCGTTGGCGCACCTTCACCGGCCACCAGAACCATCGTCCGAGTAGCGCGGCGATGGACGGTGTCATGAATGATCGCACGATCAGGGTGTCGAACAGCAGGCCGAGCGCGATCGTGGTGCCGATCTGGCCGAGCACCAGCAGGTCGCTGAAGATGAACGACGCCATGGTGAAGGCGAATACGAGTCCGGCGGCGGTCACCACCGAGCCGCTGCCCGCCATCGAGCGGATGATGCCGGTGTTGATGCCGGCAGGGATCTCCTCCTTGAACCGGGAAACCAGCAGCAGGTTGTAGTCCGACCCCACGGCCAGCAGCAGGATCACGGCCAACGGCAGGATCACCCAGTACAGCGGAATGCCCAACAGGTGTTGCCAGACCAACACCGACAGGCCGACCGAGGCGCCCAACGACAGCGCTACGGTGCCCACAATGACGAGTGCGGCGACCAGGCTGCGCGTGATGAACATCATGATCAGCAGGATGAGGCTGAGCGAGGCGATGCCGGCGATGATCAGGTCGTAGTGCGCCATCTCAGAGATGTCTTTGTAGGTTGATGCGGTGCCGCCGATGTAGATTCTGGAGCCGGCCAACGGGGTGCCCTTGACGGCCTCCTGGGCCGCGTGCCTGATCGCGTCGATGTGGGCGATACCTTCGGGTGTTGCCGGATCCACGTCATGGGTGATGATCATCCGCGCGGCCTTGCCGTCCGGCGACAGGAACAGTTTCAGCCCGCGCAGGAACTCGGGGTTGCTGAACGCCTCCGGCGGCAGGTAGAAGGAGTCGTCGGTCTTGGACGCGTCGTAGGCCTGGCCCAGCGCGGTGGAGTTCTGCAGCGCCGCCTGCGACTGGTCGTAGATACCGGCCGTGGTGGCGTAGTTCGTCATCGTCAGGTCGCGGTTGGTCTGCTGATTGGCGATCTGCGGCGGGATCAACGCGAGCAGCTTGGGCTGCAGCGCATCCAGCTTGCCGATGCTGATCGCCACATTGCTCAACTGATCGGTCAGCTCGTCGATCCCGTCCAGCGCGTCGAACAGCGACCGCAACGCCCAACAGACCGGGATGTCGAAACAGTGTGGTTCCCAATAGAAGTAGTTGCGCAGCGGCCGGAAGAAATCGTCGAAGTTCGCGATCTTGTCGCGCAGCTCCTTTGCCGTGGCGACGGTGTCCTGAAACGCCACGCTCTGCTCGTGGGTCACGTCGCTGGACTGCTGCTGCAACGCCAGTTGTTGGCGCAGCACGCCGATGGTGTCGTCGATGACGGCCACCTGCTTGGTCAGATCGTTGGCACGGTCCTGCTGGAAGGGCAGGTTGTTGATCTGGGCCGCACTGCTGGTACTGAGCTGGAACGGGATCGAGGTGTGGTCCAACGGCGTGCCCAGCGGCCGGGTGATCGACTGCACCTGCGCGATGCCGTCGGTGTGGAACACGGCCTTGGCCACCCGCTCCAGCAGGATCATGTCGGTGGGATTGCGCAGATCATGGTCGGTCTCGATCATCAACAGTTCAGGATTCAGCCGGGCCTTGGAGAAGTGCCGCTCCGCAGCGGCGTATCCCACATTCGACGGTGCACTGGCCGGCATATACCCGCCGATGTCGTAACTCACCCGGTAGCCCGACAACGCCGCCAACCCGACGAAGGCCAGCGCCAGCGTGGCGATCAGGATCGGCCCCGGCCACCGCACGATCGCCGTGCCGATCCGCCGCCACCCCCGCTTGGCCGTCGTGCGCTTCGGTTCGAGCAGACCGAAGCGGCCGCCGATCACGATCACCGCCGGCGCCAGGGTCAACGAGGCGATCAACGAGACCAGCACACCGATCGCGGCCGGAATCCCCAGGCTCTGGAAATACGGCAGGCGGGTGAAGTACAGGCAGAACACCGCACCGGCGATGGTCAGCCCCGACCCCAGGATCACGTGCGAGGTGCCGCGGTACATGTCGGCGAAGGCGACCTCTTTGTCCAGGCCCTCGTTGCGCCGCTCGTGATAACGGCCCAGCAGGAAGATGATGTAGTCCGTGCCGGCGGCGATGACCAGCAGCGTGAGGATGTTCGTCGAATACGTCGACAGCCCGATCACACCCGCGTTGGCGAGGAACGCCACGATCCCGCGCGCCGCCGACATCTCGATGAGCACCGTGACCAGCGCCACGATCATCGTGACCGGCGAGCGGTACACGATGAGCAACATCAGCGCGATCACCGCGACGGTCAACAGGGTGACCATGACGGTGCCCGCGTTGCCCACCTCGAACTGATCGGCGATCTGAGGCGCCGAGCCGGCGACGTAGGCATGGACCCCCGGTGGAGCCGCTGTCTTGGCGATGATGTCGCGCAGCGCGTCGACCGACTCCAGCGACAACGCCTCGCCCTGGTTGCCGGACAGGAACACCTGCACGTAGGCGGCCTTGCCGTCGGGGCTCTGCGACCCGGCGGCGGTCAGCGGGTCACCCCAGAAATCCTGCACGTGCTCGATGTGCCTGCGGTCGTCCTCGAGCCGCTGGACCAGCTCGTCGTAGTAGCGGTGCGCATCGGCGCCGAGCGGCTGATCGCCCTCCAGCACCACCATCGCCGCACTGTCGGAGTCGAACTCACCGAACACCTTGCCGATTCGCTCAAACGCCTGCAGCGAGGGTGAATCCGGCGAACTCAACGCCACGTTGTGAACTTCACCGACCGCCTCGAGCTGGGGCACCAGCACGTTCGTCAGGGCAGCGACGGCCACCCAGAACAACACGATCGGCACACAGAGCCAACGAATCCACCTGGCCACCCGGTCGGTGATCATCGGGCGCTCGACGAGATGGTTGCTCATCCCGACTTGTCCAGGCAGTACGTGTAGGCGTTCACCGTGTTGGCCGTTCTCTCGTCCTTGACCACGTCGTCGATCTTGATCCGGCAGCCGATGGAGTCGCCGTCGCCCTGGGCGGAGACGTTGACGAACACCGCCGGGTCGGTGGTGGTGGTGTCGTAGGCCCACGGCAGCGCCGCGTCGTCGACCCGCTGCGGTTGAGCGTGCACGTCCAGATAGGTGATGGTCGCGACGGCGCCCGGGGCGCCGAACACCTCCAACACAACGTGCTTGGGGTTGAACGCGACGATGTTGTTCTCCGCGCCGCTAGGAGTGGAGGTGACATCGCGTGAACCGAAGATGCCGTTCAGCCGGTACACCGCGAATCCCGCCACCACGACGACGAGCACCGCCACCAGCAGCATCCATCGCCGGCTCAGCACGCCGCCGAGCGAAACCCGCTGCATCCCTGACCCTTTCGACGAGCGGCGACACGTTGACCGACGGTGGGACATCTCTTCGGTAGGGAAGCGATATCAACCAAATTGACAGTACGGTACCGGACCGGACTCCACAAGCCGTACGGGTTCTCGCTGGCTACTCGCGGCCTTCAGGCGGGGTCACGGGTGAGGCTGGGGATGTCGCGACATGAGGGCTTTTCGCTGCTCGAGGAACTGCTCCTGCATGATGGTCTCGAGATCGGCGCTGCGGGACACCTCCACGAGCACCGCACGGATGGTGCTCGCATGGGTGCTGACGTGAGCAGCCGGTGATAGCCGTGCTCCTGAAGCAGCTCCAGCGTCATGGCGAGCAGCTGTGCCTCCCGTGGCGACCACGGAGCCAGTCGACTCATGCGAACGAGTATCGGGCAATTCTGCTGAGATCCCAGAAATCGCGTCAGTGACCGGTGTCAGCGATCCGCCGATGCCGCCCAGGCGAGGAATTCGTCGGCGGTGAAGACCGGCTTGCCGTACTCCTGCGCCTTGCGTGCCTTGCCCGACTGCGTGCCTGCCTCCGCGGTCACCAGCACCTCGCAGCGCGTCTTGGTCACCGACTGCACCGGCGTCAACCCGACTGAGGCCGCCAGTTGCTCCATCTCCCAGCGCTCCACGATCTGACCCGCACTGTCCTGGGCGGTGCCGGTGAAACAGATCCGGACGCCGGGCGTCAGCACCGCGGCGATGTCGTCGCGTTCCGAACACACTGACCCCGAGACGATCTCGAGTCCCAACAGCTCAGATGCTTCCCGTAGGCGTTGGACCACCTCGGCGGGCAACTGCACCCGCGATGCGGCCGCCCGCAGCTGATCGGCCACCGACTGCCGGGCCGCCGCGTCCCACCCCGTGTCCAGATCGTCACGTGTCGGCGCCCCGCCCAACAGCACTGCCCCGACATCGCGGCTCACCCGCAGCAGGGCCGACAATCCCGGCAGATGATCGGCCGCCGGCGTCGGCACCGCAGGGTCGCGGCTCACCAGCAGACCCGAAACCGACTCCGTCGATTCAGGTTCCTCGAACGCCGAGGATCCCGGCTCCGAATCCGACTCGCTGTGCACCGTCAGCGCCGACTGCGCCCGCTCCAGCGCCGTGCGCCCCGACACGCGGGTGCCTGGTAGCTCGACACCGAGCGGCATCGCCGTCACGTATCCCAGCCGCTTGAGTTCGAAGTCGATCAAGCCCAGCGTCTCGTCGATCCCGGCGCCGACGGGGGTGCAGCCCGCCAGCATCGGGGCGATCACCGCCCAGGCTTCGCGCAGCGTCGGCGCCAATAGCACATCAGACACGTTGATCCCGAACGCCGTTCGGGCATCGGCCAGATCCCGCTGTGGGTTGATCAGCGTCGTCACCGCCGTGCCGTCGTCGAAGGCCACCGCCAGCTCCACCGGCCGCGGCCGCGACATTCGACCCTCGTCGCCCACCGTCAGCATCCCGATCGCGCAATAGCGGCGCGCGCCCGTATCGCCCGACGAGGTGCGCAGAAACCGTGCGATGCGCCGGTCGGTCTTCAAATCCTTCGGCAGCACAGGTCTTTTCAACACCAGGCCGGCCAACGAGGTGCAGCGACTCAACGCCACATACAGCTGACCCGTCGAGAACATCCCGCCGGACAGGTCCACCACCAGACGGTCCAGGGTTTGTCCCTGGCTCTTGTGGATCGTGATCGCCCAGGCCAGCTTGAACGGCAGCTGCGTGTAGGAGCCGATCACCTCCCGGCTCAGCGCGCCGCCCGACACCACCGGCCGCGTCGCCTCCCACGTGAACGGTGTCACGTCCGCGCAGGAGCCGTCGGCGAACTCCACCTCCACGACGGCTCCGTAGCGGTCGTAGTCGACGCCGACCACACGGCCGATGGTGCCGTTGACCCAGCGGTTGCCCTGGTCGTTGTTGAGCATCATCACCTGCGCGCCGACCTTGAACCGCAACGTCTCCTCGACCGGCGGGTCGAACAACGACAGGTCACCCGAGACCCGGGCGTGGTGGATCAGCTCGTCGCCGGGTAACCGTTCCAGGTGCTGGCGATTGCGCGCGGTCACCAGGCGGTTCGTCGGCGCCAAGGTCAGCCAGAACTCGTCGTCGGGCGGAACGAAGTCCGCGTCGGCGCGCGCGTTGAGCTGCTCCTGCGCGTGGCCCAGCAGCACGCCTTCGCGGATCTCGTTGAGAATGGCCGTCATTCGCTGATCGCCGAGCTGACGGAAGACCGTCGTCAACGCCACGGTGGGGAAGTCGTCACGGACGAAGCTGTGCGCGGAGAAGAAGTACGGCGTCTCGTACGCGGTCGTCAAGCCCGCCGAGAAAAACGCCGCCTCGCCCTCGCTGACCACCGGCGGCAGCTGATACAGGTCGCCGACCAGCACGATCTGCACGCCGCCGAATGGTGTCCCCGGCGCCGGTCCGAACCGCGACAGTGCGGCGGCCACCATGTCGAAGACGTCGGCGCGCACCATCGACGCCTCGTCGATGATCAGCGTCTGCAGCGATGCCAGCGTCTTGGCGAAGCGGCCCGGCCGGTAGGCGCCGCCGCGGACGTCGTCCAGTGTCGTGGTGGTGCGGAAGCCGAACAGCCGGTGGATGGTGTAGCCGTCGACGTTGAGCGCGGCGATCCCCGTCGGCGCGACGACCACCGCGCGTTCGGCGCCGGTCATGAAGTGGCGGATCAACGTCGACTTGCCCGTGCCTGCCTTCCCGGTCAGGAAGACGTGCCTGCCGCCGGCCAGCAACTCGAGCGCATGGCGAAACTCGTCGGTGAGAACGAGCCCGTCACTGTGCGCCACCACGAGTGTCCACGTTACTGGCGGATGTCACCCGCTGCTTGCGCAACCGCGAGCGTGACTCCGGGTGATCTGGCCGGCGTCTGCGCGGGCGACGGGCGGTCGCCAGATTTTGCGCTCGCCACCGTGAAGGCGATCGCGGCGGTGGCGAGGTCACTGGTCTCCGCGAGATTGAGGCCGGTCAGTGACGTGAAGACGCTGAGCCGCTTCCGGACTGTGTTGCGGTGTCGATAGGTCCGCGCCGCGATGTCCGCGATGGTCCCGCCGTGCGCCACGAGATCACCGACCGTTTCGAGGATTCCGTTGCGTTCATGTTCGGTGAGCGTGCCGAGCGGCCGGAATACCGCCGACTGCAACGCATCGGACAGTTCGGCATTGGCGGCGGTGACCGCGTGCAACCAATTGTCGCGCACCCAACGGACTCCGAGGTCGGACCGCCCGCCGACCGCCATCCGCGCAAGCCGAATCGCCCTCGGTACCGCCGCCATTCCGTCGGCGTCGATGACCGAACAGGTGTGTTCATCCAGCGGTGTGAGGCTGGGGATGATCTCGGGCTGGTGGTTGGTCACGAGAATGATGCCGCGAAGTTCTTGGGCGAACCAGTTGAAGTAAAACGCGTTGCCGCCGGCATCCAGGCGGGCGGCGCATTCAGCGACCAACTCCGGCCGTGGAATCGGGAAAGCTCCGACGAGGCAGACGTAGTGACCCGATGCCGGGAGTTCGAGTGTGCGCGCGGCGTTGTCGACGGTGGGCAGGTGGTGGTCGCCGTCGAGCAGGAGCTGCTCGAACGCCGCCGAGCGGATCTCTTCGCGACTGCCCTGCGCCACCTGATAGCCGTGCACGACCTCCTCGGTGCTGGCCTCGATGGATTCCCACACCATCAACGACGAACGCTCCAGGAAGTCGGCGCGGGTGTCGACGCCGAATGCGCGGCCTTCGGCAATCAACGCCTCCCACAGCGTTTTGAGGTCAATACGAAAGGCGTGGAGGACACTCGAGAGGGCGACGTTCTGGTGTGCCCTGATACGTCCCACATCGAGCGCGGCGTTCTCGAGAGATTCGGGGATGTCGTCACCGACAAGCCGGGCCAGCGCAAGACGCATCGTGCGGTCCATGTGGTAGCGCAGATCGTCCCGGCTCACGGGGCCGGTCGAGTACGTCGGCTCGTCATGGATGGTTTGTTCCACCGCGCTCTCGATGATCTGCGGCAGCCGGATGTTCAGAAGGCGACGGGCCGCCGCGCGGATCAAGAGCGTCGTCTCGTCCGTCGACGTCGTCATGGCGCTCCTCCCGGCCCGAGATCCGCTTCTCACACGGGGGCAACTCGGGCGAAACAATCACCGCGCTGATCCGCCGGTGATGTGCACATTGCACTCAATCTTGTCACATCCCGCGCCACTTGAAGCATTGACCTGGGCATATTGCCGCCAAAGAATGTGGTGTACGACACGTTGCACCCACTTGGTGGGACCCGCGCCCGGGAAGGAGATCGATGCCCAAGCCACCCGTCAACTCTGCCGACACCGATGTACTGGCAGAGGCTGTCGTGTCCGCTCGGCTGGCCGATTCCTACGGACTCGTCGGCGCCGATCTGAAGTTCCTGGGTGGCGAGTTGGACCGCAACTACCGAGTGTCGGCCGGCGATGGTCGCACCTTCCTGGCCAAGCTCCGCAAGAAAGCGGACCGGAGTGATCGGCTGCGCTGGCAGAAGGAAATTCTGCTGCACATTGCCGATCGACACGTCGGTGTCGGGGTGCCGACGCTAGTGCGCACCATCGACGGCGACCTGGACGTGGGCATCGACGTCGGTTCCGAGCGGTGGCTGCTCACCGTGCTCGATTGGGTGCGCGGAACCGACATGGTCCACATCGCGAGCCACTCCGAGGGATTGCTCATCGACATCGGTGCCGCCGCGGCCGGCGTGACAAAGGCGCTCGAAGGTTTCCGGTCCGAGACCTTGCATGAGACCCACCATTGGGACGTCACGCGCTCCGCCGAGGTGATCGACGAATGTCTAGCTCTGGATCCCACGCTCGGGGAGAATCCCGACATCCGCACCGCACGCGGATGGTTCACCGACGTCGAACCGCGGCTGGGCTCGCTGCCCAGGGCCATGGTCCACAACGATCTCAACGACAACAACATCTTGGTCGAGGTCGTCGACGGTGTCCAGAAGGTGGCGGGCGTGTTGGACTTCAATGACGCGCTGTACACCGTGCGGGTCGCCGAACCGGCCATCGCCGGCGCGTACGCGATGCTCCGCAAGGACGATCCCCTCACGGCGATGGGATTCATCATCGCCGGCTATTGCGACGTCACACCGTTGAGCGATGACGAACTGGCAGTGGCTTATCCGCTGGCGGCGGCGCGGCTGTGCGTGCAGGCATTGACATGGGCGGTCCGCGGACAGGCCAATCCCACTGAGTACGGAGCGATGCGGATGCGCCACACCCTGCCGGCGCTGCACCGCATCCTGCAGGTCGATAGGCGCACTGCGGCAGCGCATTTGCGAGAGATAAGCAGTCGGCGTCACGCACGACGGAATGGATGCTGAGGCCGGTCATGGCACATATCGAAATTCGCAAGGTCAGTAAGAGATTCGGTGCGACCGCTGCGCTATCGGAGGTCTCGATGTCGGTCGAAGCCGGCCGCGTTCACGGACTGCTCGGGGAGAATGGGGCAGGCAAATCGACCCTGATGAAGGTGCTCTCCGGCGTGGTAAGACCCGACGCCGGAGAGGTGACCATTGGCGGCCAGCGGTTGCGGATGGGATCGCCGCGCGACTCCCGCGACATCGGCCTGGCGATGGCCTACCAAGAGCTCAGCGCCCCGCCGAACATCACCGTGCCACCAAGCTGTGTCTCCCTAAACTGCCGACCCGCTTCGGCTTCGCGGTGTCCCAGCGGGAGCTGATGGAAAGGGCTCGGGCAAGACTCCGCGAGTGGGAGGCCGAACATCTCGACCCACATGCGGTGATCAGCGAACTGAGCCTGGCGGCTCGCCAAGAGGTGGAAATTGTTGCAGCTCTCTCAAGTTCGCCTTCGCTGCTGGTGCTCGACGAGCCGACGGCGGCGCTTCCCGACCCGAACTGGCTCTTCCGGCAGCTGGCGCGAGTCACCGCTACCGGCGCCTCCGTCATCTACATCAGCCACAAGCTCAACGAGATCAACACGATCTGTGACACCGGCACAGTGCTGCGCAACGGCCGGGCCGTCGCGAGCTTCACCCGCGGCGAACTGTCCGAGGACGAACTGGTAGAGCTGATGATCGGTCGCTCATTCAACCATGCATTTCCCGCCAAAGCCGACGAAGACAGCGTCGGCGATGTGGTTCTCGACGTCCGGGATCTCAAGGCAGGCGTCAAACTGGCAGGGGTGTCGCTCCAGGTGCGTGCCGGCGAGATCGTCGGCGTGGCCGGTCTCGAAGGCCAAGGCCAATGCGAGCTCTTCTACGCCCTGGCTGGGGAACTGCGCCATCACGGGGGCACGGTGTCCGTCGCGGCCAAGCCGGGCACGGTTGATTTCTCGCTCGTCCCCGAAGAGCGCAAGAGCGAGGCGTTGTTCCTGCAGATGCGTTCCGACTTCAACCTGACACTTCCGCTGACATCGCGGTTCTCGCGGGCCTCGGTGGTGTCGCGACGGCAAGAACGTGAGCTCAGCGAAGGAATCGCCGCCGAGGTCAACCTCGCGCCGACCATGCTCAAGCAGCGCATCGCCGACTTGTCCGGGGGCAACCAGCAGAAGGTGGTCTTCGGACGGTCCCTGGCGCAATCACCCCGCTGCCTGCTGCTGTTTGACCCGACCCGCGGTGTGGACGCCGCGACGAAGCTGGAAATCTACAAGATGACAAGGGAGTTCGCGGCCAGCGGGCACGCCGTGCTCGTGTACTCAACCGAGATCCCCGAACTCGTCGGCTTGTGTGATCGTGTCTGTTCGCTCTATGGCGGGCGGATCGTCGACGAGCACACCGCAGACAGTCTCACCGAAAGCTCGGTGATGCACAGTGTGCTCGGCCGCAACCCGGAGGCCGTCCAGTGAGCATCATCGAGGCTTTGACGCGCCGCAGCATCGGCACCAACCGTGAAACCCGCATCGCCCTCATCTTCTTCATCGTCTGCTACGGGGCGGTACTGTTCGTCACCCCGTTCGAACGGAACGGCTACGCGTTCAACAACTTCGTGGTTCTGATGACGCCGCTGGCGGTCGCCGCGGTCGGCACCACACTGGTCCTCATCACGGGTGGATTCGACCTGTCGGTGGCCGGCACGATCAGTCTGTCCAACGTCATCGCGGCGACGACCATGGCGAAGTATCCGGGCGCAACCTGGCTCATCGTGCTTGCTGTTATCGCCGTCGGCCTGCTGGTCGGCCTGACCAACGGACTGCTCGTCGTCCGTGCCGGTCTGCAATCGCTGGCGGTGACCCTGGGCACGTTCATCATCCTGACCGGCATCGCGCTGGTCGTTCTCCCCGCACCGGGCGGCGAGGTTCCCGAATCGTTCGCGTTGGCGTTGACCGATCCCCTCGGCCCCGTGCCGGTCGCATTGATCGTGCTGTTGGTACTGGCCGGGCTGTGGTGGGCGTTCAGCACGTCGCCGATCGGGGTGGCGGCCTACGCCGTGGGGGCCGACCGTCAGGCCTCGCTGATGTCCGGCGTCCGCGTCGGCATGGTGGAGATTCTCTGCTACACCCTCGCCGGCGGACTCTACGCGGCGGCGGCCCTGTACCTGACCGCGATCACCGCGTCGGGAGACCCGAATGCGGGACGGCCCTTCCTGCTCACGTGCTTTGCGGCCATGGCCCTCGGCCTCGTCGGTTTCCGGGGCGGGTCGGGCAGCGCGGTGGCCGCCATGTTGGGTGCCGGCAGCCTTGTCGCGCTGCCGAAGCTGCTCTTCGCGGCGGGGGTCGAAGACTTCTGGTCAGGAGCACTGCAGGGCAGCGTCATTCTCATCGCACTCGCGATACCCGTAGTCACCATGCGACTGGCCGCCGCCAGACGACCACGAGCCGACGTCGAGGAAGGGCTGGCACGATGACCTCCGGAATCACCGAGCCGACCGTGGACGCACCCGCCGGCACCGACTCGCGGTCCGCGCCCGCCGGCCCCCGCCGCGACTGGATGCGAAACCAGGCACTCATCGTCTGGGTCCTGCTCATGCTGTGTTTTCCGCTGTCCCGCTTGGCAAGCGAGAGCTTCCCGTCGGTATCCCTGGTCGTCAATGTGATGATCCTCGGCCTCTTCCTCGCCGTCATCGCCTTCGGGCAGGGCCTGGTGGTGCTGACCGGCGGCATCGATCTGTCCGTGGCGTCCTCGGTCGCGCTCGGTGCCTACCTCACCGGATCGCTGTGGACGGGCGGCATCCCCGCTGTGTTCGCCGCCATCATCGCCGTGGTGGCCTGTGCCGCGGTCGGTGCCATCAACGGCCTGATCATCAACCGGCTGGGGTTTCCGGCGTTCATCGTCACCCTCGCGGTCGGCACGATACTGGCCTCCGTATTGCTGGGCGTGGCCCGCGGCGCCCCGGCGCAGCGGTCACCCGAAGGGCTGGCCGCATTGTTTCGTCAAGAGACCACGGTGATCGGGATTCCCGTGGCGATCTGGCTGTTCCTCGTAGTGGCGGCGCTCGGCCTGTTCATCCAGCACAAAACGACGCTGGGACTGCGCGCCTATGCGTTGGGCAACAGCGTTGCAGCGGCCAGGAACGCACGCGTCGACGTCGGCCGGGTGACGGTCTCGGTGTACGGGATCGCCGGCGCCGCGTACGGGCTGGCGGGGGTGATGCTTCTCGGATACTCGTCGGGCGCCGACCTGAATGTCGGTGAGCCGTGGCTGCTTCCCAGCATCGCCGCTGTGGTCGTCGGAGGTGCCGCGATCCGCGGTGGCTCAGGCACTTACGGCGGCACGCTTGCGGGCGCGCTGCTGCTGACACTCCTGGGCATCGACATCAGCGCCACCGGCCTGGCCGAGGGTTACAAACAAATCGTCTACGGCGCCGTCATCCTCATTGCGCTGCTAGGGTCCCGCCTCGCGGGCAGGAGGAACTGACATGACCAGGTTACGTTCCGTCGCCGCGCTGGCCGCAGCGCTGATTACGGCAGCCGCTCTGAGCGCATGCGCGGACCCCGACGCGGGCACGGACAAGATCTTCCTCGATCTCAGTTACAGCGGCAACAACTGGCAGGACGAAGCTGCCAATCTCGCCCTCGCCGTCGCAAACTCCCCGGAGTACGCTGGAAAATACGTTGTCAGAAAACAGATCTCGGGTACCGACATTCAGAAACAAATTTCCGATCTGCAATCGATGATTGCGGCCAAAGCCAAACTGGTGGTGCTCTACCCACTGTCACCGACCGCATTGTCGCCGACCATCCGGCAGGGTTGTGAACGTGGCGTCACCTTCATCGCCTATGACTCCACTGTCCGCGAACCATGCGCCTACAACGTCGCTTTCATCACCGGCGCACGAGTCGACAATCCGCGCGACGCCTTCTTCGGAGCGCAGACGGCCGAAGCGCTGGCACAGATGCTCAACGGTAAAGGCAAGATCTTCATGAATCGGGGCGTTCCCGGAACGGCGACCGACCAGGTCCACTACGACACGGCCAAGGCCGTATTCGACCGCTATCCCGGGATCACCGTCGTGGCCGAGTATTACGGTAAGTGGGACTCGGCAGTCAGCCAGCAGGAGACGGCCAAGGCGCTGGCAGCACACCCCGATGTCAACGGAATCTGGTCCCAGGACGGTGAAGTCGGCGTCGTCAAGGCACTGCAGGCGGCCGGCAAGAAGATTCCGGTGACGGGGGAGAACGGCAACTACTTCCGCAAGATGCTGAGTCAAGGATGGCCGGGCATCTCCTCGGGCTCGCCACCGGCGCAAGCAGGTGTCGCGATGCGCATCGGCCTACGCATCCTGGAGCAGGGGCCCGATTCGGTGCCGCACAACATCGAGATGCCGCTACCGTGGGTCACCACGCAGAGCGCAAAGCCTTGTCCTGGCAATGAATTCGTCGGTGGATGCAACTTCTTCCCGAACGAGTCCGACACCTTTGTCACCGAGATCTTCCAGAAGGACCTGCTACCGCAGAGTTCGCTCGCCGCCGCAAAGACCGGCCAGCCGATGGCAGGGCTGAAACCCCTGGGTGACGTCTCGGGTTTCGCGCAACCGGAATGGCGACGGGTCTACACACGGGGGAAGTGTGACAGCGGCTGGCGGGAGGGTGACGTCGCGGACGTCCAGAACCCGTCCGGGCTACCCGGGTGCGTCCAGGATCAGCAGTGACTGCGCCAGAACGGATCGGAGAGGACATGAAGGTGATCAATCGAATCGACCTCAACGCCGACATCGCCGAGAGCTTCGGCCGGTGGAACCTGGGCGAGGATCATGAGCTGGTCAAGCTCGTCACGACGGTCAACGTCGCGTGCGGTTGGCATGCCGGGGATCCGTCGACCATGCATCGGTCGGTGGAGATGGCCGCCGCCGCGGGGGTGAACATCGGCGCCCATCCCGGATTCCCCGACCTGTTGGGTTTCGGGCGGCGACCGATCGTCATCGACGACACCGACGCCGTCGATTACGTGCTGTACCAGGTCGGCGCCCTGATGGGGATCGCCAGCCGGTTCGGCGTCGAACTCAGCCACGTCAAGCCGCACGGTTCGTTCTACGGTTCGATCGTCACCAGCGCCGAGCGGGCCGTGGCGATCGGGGAGGCCTTGCAAGGGCTGCAAAAGGGCATCCCGATGCTGCTGGCCCCGGGGCCCGGCACCGATGCCCTGCGTGCCGCCGGCCTGCCGGTAATCGCCGACAACGCCGCAGATCTCGACTTCGACGAGGACGGCAGAAACATCATCGAGCCGCGACCGGCGGCACGTGACCCCGAAATCGTGGCCCAACAAGCACTTCGGATGGCCCGCGGCACTGTGCTAACGGTATCCGGGCGCGAAATTCCGATGGCGGTGCAGACCGTCTGCGTCCACGGCGACCGGCCGAACGCCGTGGCGGTGGCGACCGAGATCCGGCGGGTCCTCGCCGACAACGACGTCGCGGTTCGGTCGGCTTTCGAGGACCACCGGTGACCGAGCTGCCCGACGGATCGCGGTTGACTTACGGCGGTGAGGAATTCGTCTTCGTCGAGCTGACCGAGTACATGTCGCTGTCGGGAGCGTTGAGAATCCAGGCGATCACCGACGCCCTGGCCGAACTCAACCTGGACGGCGTCATCGACATCTGCCCCTCCAACGCGAGCTACATGCTGCGCGTCGACCCCGACCGGTGCGATCCGCGGTCACTGCACGAACCGATCTGCGAACAGCACCACCGCTTCGTCGACACCGCCGATGTGGTGCTGGACACCGAGATCCTCGAGGTCCCCATCTTCTACAACGACCCGTGGAGCACCGAAACTGCGATGCGGTTCCGGGACCGGCACCAGTCCAGCACCGAGACCGATCTCGAATACATCAGCAGGATCAACGGTTTCGACTCGATCGGCGACTTTATCTCCGCACACTCCGGCAATCCGTTCATCGTCACCTTCATGTGCTTCGTGCCCGGCAATGCCGAGTCCATGCAGCTGGTGCCCGAGGACATGCAGCTGGAGGCGCCGAAGTACGTGCGGCCCCGCACCGACACTCCCGCACGGGCGCTCGGCCACGGCGGCGCCTTCGCGACGATCTATCCCGCTCGAGGTGCTGGCGGCTATCAACTCGTCGGCCGGGCCGCCACCCCGGTCTTCGATCTCGCCCAGGAACTCCCCGACTTCTCCACCGATCCGGTGTTGGCCAAGGCGGGCATGATCGTCAAATACCGACCCATCGACCGAGACGAATACGACGCCATCCGCAAAGACGTGGAGAGCGCCACTTACCGATATCGGCGGGTCCCGGTCGAGTTCGGCCTGGCGGCGTTCTTCGATGACCCGCTGACCTACAACAAATCTCTCCTCGGTGAGCTGAGCCGTGCTTGACGTCGTCGAACCCGGTGTCCAGACCCTGGTGCAGGATCTGGGCCGTAACGGATACTTCGCCATCGGACTGCCGCCGTCCGGCCCGATGGACTACCGCTCCCATCACGTCGCCAATGCGCTCGTGGGGAACGACCCGGCGGCCGCGACCCTGGAATCCGTGTTCAGCGGTCCCACACTGCATTTCCGCCGCGACACCGTCGTCGCGGTCACCGGCGCCAAGGTTGACTTGCGGATCGACGGGGTGGCGATGCCAACATGGACCACGCTGCCGGTGTGCGCCGGCCAGATACTGACCGTCGGGCCCGCGCTGGAAGGTGCGCGCAGCTATGTGGCCGTGCGCGGCGGTATCGGAACTCCGGTGGTCATGGGCAGCCGGTCGACGTATCTCCCCTCGGCGATCGGGGGGGTAGATGGTCGCGAACTCCGCGTCAATGATGTCCTGCCGTGTGCGAACCAGTTCGGGCCTTGCCCCCGCCTCGGCTATGTGGTCGATGAGTCACTGCGCCCGTCACTGAACCCACATCAAGAGATCCGCATCGTCTTAGGACTGTGCAGCTACCGGTTCACCGGCGTCAGTATCGAGAAGATGCTGTCATCTGACTTCAACGTCGGCGTCGAAGCCAACCGGGTCGGCTACCGGCTGAGCGGACCACCGTTGGAGTTCATCGACCGGGAAGCACCTTTTGGCGCCGGCGCCGATCCCAGCAACGTTGTCGACCTCGGCTATCCCGTCGGGTCCATCCAGGTCCCGGGTGGCCAGGAATTGATCTGCCTGCTCCGAGACGGTGTGACCGGCGGCGGCTACGCGACCATCGGAACCATCATCGGTGTGGACATCGACGCTCTGGCACAGATGCAGGCGCCCAACACCGTTCGGCTGGTCGATGTCGACATCGACCAGGCCGTCGGTGCCCGGCGCGCGCGGGACTCCACGTTGTCCGAGATCTATCGATCGGTGATGTCTTAGCTGATCCCGCCCAATTGAGCGCCAGTGCGCCGGAATAACAAGGAGTAATCGTGGTATCGAAGACCCTGCACATGGCCAACGCCTTCGACGGGTCCGAGTTCGATCGCCTCGACCCTGAGGCGCAAGCGCTGATCCGCCGACGCGAGGCCGTCCTGGCGCCCAGCTACCGGCTGTTCTACCGGCACCCCGTGGTCGCGGTGCGTGGGTCCGGTGTGTGGTTGTACGACGCCGACGGCAATCAGTACCTCGATGCCTACAACAACGTCCCGGCCGTCGGCCACAGCCACCCCCACGTGCAGCGCCTGGTCAATGATCAGCTCGGCCTCCTCAACACCCACACTCGGTATCTCACCGAGCCGGTGATCACGTACTCGGAACGTCTTCTCGACCTCTTCCCGCCCGAGCTGACGAAGGTCGTCTACACGTGCACGGGCAGTGAGGCGGTTGACCTCGCCCTGCGGATCGCCCGGTACGAGAGCGGCGCTGAGGGGGTCATCTGCACATCCCACGCATACCACGGCACCACGGCTGCCGCGGCGGCGATCTCGCCGAGCCTGGGACCCAACAACCGGATCGGTTCCGATGTGGCACTCGTCGCTGCCCCCGATACGCAGCGCGACGACTCGGCCACCATGGCGGAGGACTTCGCAGACCGAGTCCGCCGGGCGATCTCCGACCTGCGCGACCGCGGTGTCGGATTCGCCGGAATGATCGTGGACTCCATCCTGTCCAGTGACGGAGTGCATTCTGATCCGGCGGGATTTCTCGCGCCGGCCGCACGCGCGGTCCGCGAAGCCGGCGGGCTGTGGATCGCCGACGAAGTCCAGCCGGGGTTCGGCCGGCTCGGATCCACGTGGTGGGGGTTCCAGCGACACGAGTTCGTGCCGGACCTGGCCGTCATGGGAAAACCAATGGGCAACGGGGTGCCGATCGGCGCCGTGGCCGGTCGCGAGGAGGTGATGGCAGCTTTCGGTCGAGATATTCGCTACTTCAACACCTTCGGTGGCAATCCGGTCAGCATCGCCGCAGCCACCGCGGTCCTCGACGTCATCGAATCCGAGCGGCTGCTCGAGAGTGTGAGCAGGACCGGGCAGACTCTGATCGAGGGTTTCAACGAGCTGGCAACCCGGCATGGCTGCATAGGCGGCGTCCGCGGATCCGGGCTCTTCACCGCGGTCGAGTTCGTCAATGAGGAGGACCGGAAAACACCCGACGCTGCACGAGCATCATTGGTCGTCAATGAACTACGCGATCGCAGAATCCTGATCAGTGCCTCCGGGCCGCATGAGAACGTGCTCAAGATCCGTCCGCCGCTGCCGTTCACCACCGACCATGCGACACAGCTGCTCGGTGAGCTCGACGATGTGCTCGCAGGCCCAGCTCGGTGATTCGCAATCGGGAGGCGCGAACCCGTCCGGTCCTGTGCTCACGCCTTGGCGAAACCCAGCTCGCCGGGGTCTGGAAGACCGCGCTGGGTGCAGGACTGCACGTGCATTTCCAGGATCTGATCGATCGGCACCGGGCTCCGGGTGGTGGCGGCCATGGCCCGCTGTGCCTCTTCCGCCCAGAGGAACGGAAATACCGCGAATCCCTGCCGCAGGCCCATTCGGCCGCCTCCGCGCGCCGAGTCGGCCACAGCACGTCGTAGTTACCCCGGTCGAGTGCCCATGACGTACTCAGCACCTACCCCGGCAGCAGCATCGCTGCCGCCAACGCCTACCTCGTGAGCCGGCCCGCGCCCCAATGAGCAGCAGTCAGGTTGCGTTTCTGGCCCCGGTGCCGGCGGCAGACCCCTCAGCTCCGCCAGCGTGGCCACCACGAGGCTTCGGTGTGACCCCGTCGGCCGGATCGCGGTGATGGGTGGCGCGCGGTGAATCCCCGTTGCGCGGATGATGGCCGCCGCCAACACTTGTCGCGTCGCTCGTCGGATCGTCGTGTTGGTGGTCGCCCTTCTTCGTTCCGCCGCGTCCGTGCTTGGGGACGTCGCCGGACTCGTCGTCCTTACGGCCCGGCGCGGTGGCGCCGGGTCCGTCGGTGTTCTTCGAATCGTCGGATGTCGCGGACTGATCCGACGACCCCGGCTTGTCCGCCGCCGGGTGCTCGTCCGGGTTGTTCGGCTGCCCGTCTTCGGTCGCCTTGGTCGCCTCGTCGGCGCCCACCCCTTGATCGGCAGCCGGTTCCTCAGCACTGGACTTCTCGGCTTCCGGATTCTCTTTCGCCGTCGTCTCGTCCTGTATCGACTGCGCAGCCAGCCCGCTCGCCTCGGCCACTTCCTGCTGCCTTTCGACGGGAAGCGCAAGCGCCGCGAGCGTGGTACTGCCGGGGTTGGCCAGGCCGTTGAAGAACGCGGTGACCGCCTTGACGACCGCCTCCTCGACGCCCTGGACAGTCTTGGCGATCTGGTTGACGAACTGGGTGACCGCCTCGGTAATCGCTTGGGCGAGAGCCTGAACGGGGTCGAGGATGGCACCGGCGTTGGCCGGATTACCCCAGGGCGAGGGGGGTGCTATGCCAGCGTTGCGCGCGTCGATGAGCTGCTTGAGCATGATCGCGGCCAGCTTGGGAACCCAGTCCGCGCCGTACTTGAAGATGCCGAGCGAACCGTTCTCGTCGGAGTTGTCCAACCGATCCTGAAGGGTGTAGATGAACGCCGGCCCCAGCCAGTCCGTCCCCAGGTACGCGTACGCCGGATTCTGGTCGAGTGTGGCCCAGCCGTCGAGGAAGTTCTTGATCCAATCCGACTGCATCTGTTCCCGCATCTGCTCGGTACCGCTCAACAGCGCGGTGCCGAGGCCGTATTCGGTCGCCCAGATCTTGGTCAGCGCGTCTCCGTTGGCGATCATCATCTGCCGCAGATCGATCAGCTGCTGCAGCGGCGTGTTCTGACAGAAATTTGCGCAGTTGCCGTCGGTGAACTGCTGCTGATAGCTGTACGGATGGAAGGACAGCGCGTCGAAGAAGCCCTTGGCGCCGTTGGCGTACATGGTCGCGAGAAAATCCCGGGGATCCACCGTCACGTTGCCGAAGTTGATCACCGACGTGAAAACGCCGGCGACCACCAGCGCGGCGGGGTCGGCCGCCTTGATCGCGGTGTAGGCCTTCTTCAACAGTTCGGTGTAGGCCACCGGGTCCGGAGCCGGCAGCCATGATTGATACAGGTTCGGTTCGTTCCAGACCTCATAGGCCGAAATCGCACCAGGGAAAAGGGTATTGAGCCGGGTCACGGCTTCGGATGCAAACGCCGCGAACTTGTCCGGGTCGGGCGCGACGCCGTAGCAGCCGATACAGCCCTGGCCGTCCTGGCCGCCCCAGTACGGCGTCGAGTTCAGCACCCCCAGCACGGCCATGTTGCGCTGCTGGGCCTGGCTGACGATCAGATCGATGCGTTTCCAGTCCGGCGGGAAGAAGACCTCCTCCGGGCTACCGGGCGCCGCCGGCTCGATCGCGCCCCACGGAACCAGCACCCTCACGGTGTTGACCCCCAAATCCTGCATCTGCTGGAGGCGCTCGATGACCTGCTCGTCGGTCAAGTTCGGGTCGTACAGATCCGAGTCGGAGATGCCGATGGTCTGATCGGAGTCGTTGATCGCTGCGGTGTTGACGATCCCCACGCTTGCTGCGTTCACCGTCCGCGGCAACGGCGAAGTCGGCACAAGCAAATTCGACACGTAGGCGCACACTATGGCGATCGGCGCGACAACAATCATCGTTGTGATCGCATAGCGTCGCCAACGACGGCACACTGAGCGCCTCATAGCCACTCCTGATTGAGAAACGATGCCAAAGGCATCGAGGATTTGCGTCGACAAAAGTTATCCCACGGCAGTTAACGGAGCGTAGTTAATTCGAAAACGCTCTGATTGGTGACGACTGAGTGCAGCGCTGGATCACACTGTGTGCGTGGTGTTCTCAGCACCCTCCCAGCTGATGCCCAGCCAGACAATGTCAGCAAAAGCGCACGGATTGTCTCTGATTCCGTCCGGCATCCGCTGTTTCGAATTGAAATTGCACTGAATTTGGCCAACGGGCCGATCCCCACACTGTGCGCCACCACCACTGCGGGCTACCTGGCGGCCGATTTCTGCGCACCGAGTTTCCTGGTGGAGTAGCCCTTTGCGCACCCGACGTGCTCCGGCAAAATGTGGTCACGAACCGTCCTCGGGTGATTCAAATCACTCCAGCTATGCGCCGCGCGACGTGCCCATATCGTTCGACGCGGTCGGGGGCCGACAGGGCGTTGTACAGCACGATCCGCGTCGCGACTCCCTGGTATCTCTCGATCAGCGCGTCGGCCAGGCCGTCCCACGTGGACTCGGTGGCGAAGGCCGCGATGTGGTCGTCGGTGATCTGGGCCGCCATTCCGGTGAAGTCACCGGCTTTCTGCTTTTCCCGGATCCGGGCGGTCGTCCCCTCGAAGCCGGCCTCGTCCCAGATGAACGCGTAGTTCGGCGTGCTTCCGTAGAAACTCATGCTGGCCCGCGCTAGCTCGCGCTCGTGCTCGCGTTCCTCGTCGCTGTCGCCGACGATCGTCATGACCGGAACGACCACGGCGATCTCATCGGGCGACCGTCCCGACTTCCGCACTCCCACAGCTAGATTCGGTACCACATGACGCGCGATGTAGCCGGGTTCACCGAGCGGATGCACGTGTACGCCGTCGGCGACCTCGCCCGCCATCCGCAGCATCCACGGATTCACCGCCGCCACGTCCACTTTGGGATCGGGCGCGTCGATCGGTCCCGCGCTCCACTGCGGGGTGATGAAGTCGAGGTCGTAGAACTCGCCGTGATGGTTCAGCGTCCCGGTGCGGAACGCGGCGAAACACGCTTTCACCGCGCGCACGTAGTCGCGCAACCGCGGGCCCGGATGCTCGAACGGCATACCGTAGCGCCGCACGACATGGGTGCGCACCTGCGTGCCGAGACCGAGCCGGAACTTCCCGCCACTGGCCTCCTGGAGTTCCCATGCCGTCGCCGCGGTGACGAAGGGGCTGCGCGGAAAGGCCACCGCCACGCCGGTCGACAGGTCAAGGCCCGGCGCGGCCTGCGATGCGACCGCGACGTTGAGATACGCGGTGCGCCCGGTTTCGGTGAAGAGCAGACCCGAGAACCCCGAGTCTTCCACTCGCCGGGCCAGATCGCCGATCTTGTTCAGCTGCCGGGGAACCGTCATCGCGTCGACATACACGGGAGAACGGTACTCCTGAGTCCGGTTGTGGCGGCCGATCATTCGCGGCGGACAACATTATCGAACCTTCAGGTCGTCACCGAAGAACATTCAAAAGCGATGACGAGACTAAACCCGTCAGGCCAAGAAATGGCCAGGAGTGCGGGCAGTACGGCGTCCGCGAGACGAAGGGCTTGGTGATGAAGAGACTCACTCTGGCGGCGGGTGCCGTCGGCGCGCTGGCGGCGACGGTGCTGGGCTCCTCGGGTACAGCTGCGGCGGCTCCTTCGGGGTTCGCCAACTTCGGCAACGCCCAGGACACCGTCAACACGTTGACGGCGGCGGGTTACAACGTGCAAATCAACGGGGGCACCGCATTTCCGTTGTCGAGTTGCAAGGTCATTCAAGTCAAGGGGCTGAACAACTCGAACATCGACTCCAACGGAAAGCGGATCGACCCGACCAAGTTCGACACGGTGAGCGTCGACGTCTCGTGCAGGGGAGGCTAGTGCGTCCCGTCGGGAGGCCGATCGCAGCACGGGAGCGACGATTTTGCTCCTCGGCATCGGCCTCGCGGCGTAACGTTTGCCCGGCACACGGCCTCGACATCGGAGTCGAAGGGAATAACGATGAAGGTCAGGAAATTAGCGGCAGTCATCCTTGCCGCCGCGGTGATGATCGCCCTTGCTGCCAGTTCGGTGTTCACGGCGTCGGCGGCCAACAACATCCGGGCGTTCGGTCAGCAGGACACACTGAACGACTACGTCACCGGCGCCCCGATGATCGGGTACACGGTGGACGGCCTCATGCCGAGCTCCGACGCCGTGCCCCATAACGGCAGGTTGTACGAAGCGACCGTGACCGTCGATGCGCTGGGAGGTTGGGCCGCTCCGTTGGTCCCCCTGTTCAACGCCCGCGCCGAGAACGGGCAGACCTACCGCGTCATCGCGGATGCTCCCGGAGGGCTCAGCGGCGCCGCGGTTCCGCCGGGGGTCTCGACGACCGGCAAGCTTTATTTCGACGTCGTCGGCGACGATCCGAACAGCGTCGTCTACAACGACGGCGTCCACGACCTCCTCGCCTGGGTTCCATAGACCGGCCGCCCTTTCGGACTCAGCCGTCAAGCACGCCGACCTCGAACGACGAGAAGGCCCTGATGGCTCGTTCGGCTACGCCGTTTGCGAGGCTGGACCCGAGGAGCCTGCTGGATGACTTTGCCGATCGTGTCTGCCGTGCTCTTCTCGGCGTTGCTGCATGCGATCTGGAATTCGTTGGCGCACGCCGTCGGCGACCGCCTGGTGGGCTTTGCGCTCATCGGCGTCGCCGACGCCGCGGGCGGGGCGGTGATGGTGGCGTTCGCTTGTCTGCCACCCGCCGGCGCCTGGCCCTTCATCGTCACTTCCGCGGCGCTGCACGTGGCCTACAACCTGCTGCTGTTGGCCAGCTATCAGCTCGGCGAGTTCAGCCAGATGTATCCGCTGGCCCGAGGCACCTCGCCGTGGGTGGTCGCGTTGGTCTCGGTGACCGTGCTCGGCCGCCACCTGCCGATCGTCGAACTGGCCGGTGTGCTGGCGGTGTCCGGAGGTCTCATCGCCCTGGTCCTCATCGGCGGCCGTCCGCACCGTAAGGATCTGCCGGCACTGTCCGCGGCCACGCTCACCGGCTTGATGATCGCGGCCTACACGGTGACCGACGGACTCGGCGTCATGCACGCGCCGCTGTTCGCCTACACCGGGTGGATGTTCCTGCTGCAGGGCCCGCCTATCGCGATCATCGCGATGGCCCGGCGCGGACGCCGGCTGCCGAGTGCGGTACGTGCAGCGGCCATACCGGGACTCAGCGGCGGCGTCATCTCGCTGGCCGCGTACACCATCGTGCTGTGGGCGCAGACCAGTGGCGCGCTTGCACCCATCGCGGCGCTGCGCGAAACCAGCATCGTGTTCGGGGCGTTGATCGGCGCGCTGTTCCTCGGTGAGCGGCTCGGTGCTCGCCGCGCGATCGCCGCGGGTGTGGTGCTGGCCGGGGTATTGTTGATCAGCCTGGCGTGAACGCGATTATGCTGTCGGACACCGGCTTCCGGTGCTATGGGCGCAGATCAGTACGTCGGGACGCCTGCGGCCGGCGACGGCAGCACTTGCGAGGATCGCAGTGATCTTCATGGTCGACAAACTTCAATCAGATACATCGCTCTTGCCGCTCAGCGAGGCCACCACGGTCCCGAGAGTGGTGACGACTCCGCGAGGTCGAACAGGACAAGCTCAAAGACAACGAGAACAACGCCGCGATCGCGGCCACGAGGCCGAATGTCGCGTGGCTGAACATGAACGCCACGACACAGACGGCGGCGAAGGCGGCGGTCAAAGAGCTGAGGACCACACCGGTCGCGGTGGGGGTATCAGTCACACCTAACGCATACCACTTCGACGGGTGAGACAAACGTGGCGGAAGTGGCGGCTATGCCCCGGGCTCTTGACCTGCGGCTGCGACGGTCCTGAGTCTGTTTCGGCGCAGGCGCTAATCGGTGGCTTGCGATCCGGTGGCGATCACCGCGCGATTGCGGTCCGCGATGATCCCGAAGTTCATCTTCTCCAACCGCCGGTCGTAGCTCATGAACCCGTTGACCTCGTCCTCGACGTCGGTGGTCTGGGTGTAGATGGCGCCCGACAGCCCGCCGTCCCGCACCGCCTTCTCCAGATCCCGGCTGACCTCGACGTAGCGCTGGGTCAGCCGCGCCTGGCTGTCGGTCATCTCGTAGGCCTGCGGCTTTCCCGGCCACCGATTCTGATCGAGCACCAGCCCGAGACCGCCGTACTCACCGTCCACCCGGACCCGTCGGTCGACCGGACGCGGGTCGGCAGCCTTGGACCGGTCGTCGCGGTCATCGGGCACCACCGGCCGGCCGGGACCGACATAGGTGTGGTCGTCGAAGATGTCGCCGGCCATGCTGTCGGGCCGGGACTTGCAGCAGTTCACCCCGCTGTTGGCGTCCACCATCCGCGTCGGATCCTCGGCCTTCACAGCGTTTGCGACCCGGGCGGTGTCGAACTCGCCCCAGCCCTCGTTGAACACCACCCACCCGATGATCGAGGTGACGCTGCGCAACTGGTCCACCATCGCCGCCAGCTCGTGCTCGAAGTTCGCCTTGGCCGCAGGCGGCGGATCGGGGGCGGGGCCGACCGGAACCTTCAGCGACACATCCAGCGACGGCATGTCCTGCCACACCATCAGCCCGATCTTGTCCGCCCAGTAATACCAGCGCGCCGGCTCCACCTTGGCATGCTTGCGGACGAAGTTCATTCCCATCGCCTTGGTTCGCTCGAGGTCGAACTTCAGCGCATCGTCGGTGGGCGCGGTGTAGATCCCGTCCGGCCAGAAGCCTTGGTCCAGCGGGCCGTGCAGGAAGGTGATCTTGCCGTTCAGCGCGATCCGCGGTCTGCCCTTGCCGTCGTTGACGACGCCGATCGTGCGCAACCCGGCATAACTGGAAACCTCGTCGACCACCTTGCCGACGGGGCTCAGCAATCGCACCTTGAGGTCGTAGAGGTACGGGTCGTCCGGGCTCCACAGGTGCGGGTTCGACACCGGGACACGCAGCGGCGTACCCGCGATGCCGACCGAGTGCGCCACCTCCTCGCCGTCCGGTGTCGAGACGACCACCTCGGCGCGCTGCTTGCGCGCCCCGGAGACCCTTGACGTGATGGTGAACCCGGTCAGGTTCGAGGCGATGTCGAGCTTGTCGATGTGCGCAGCGCGCACCGGCTCGATCCACACCGTCTGCCAGATGCCCGACGCTCCCGTGTAGAACAGGCCCTCCGGCCCGTTACGCTGCTTGCCGACCGGGAACGGGTTGGCCTCGTTGCGGTCTTCGACCCCGACCGTGATCTGCTGCTGCGATTCGGACCGCAGCGCATCGGTGATGTCCGCGCTGAATTCGGTATATCCGCCTTCGTGATGGGCCACCTGTTTGCCGTTCACCCACACGGTGGCGATCTGGTCGACCGCGCCGAAGTGCAGCAGGACGTGCCGACCACGCCAGCTCGTCGGCAGCTCGAAAACCTTGTGGTACCACATCTGATCGTCGTGGCGCTGTATCCCGGACAGCGCCGCCTCCGTCGGGTAGGGGACCAGAATCCGCTCGTGGTACTCCTTCGCCGGGGGAGGTGCCGGCAGGGCGGCCGCCTGCGGTCGGCCGGCGTAATCCCACACACCGTTGAGGTTCATCCACGGTGCCCGGGCCATCTGCGGGCGTGGGTACTCGGGCAGCGCGTTGTTCGGTCCCACCAGCTGAGTCCACGGTGTCGACAGGGGCGGATTCTGCCGGTGCCATTCCACGAGCGCGTTGGCCGGCGCGTTCACCATTGCGATGCTAATCAGGACACCCAACGCCGCCGCGGCGAACCGGCGGGGCCACACGGTTTTCAACAAGACGCAACACCGGTGACGGTGTCGTCCCGCTCCGGTCGCTGGTGATCGGACGGTACGGGGCCAGCAGGCATGGATATCCCCCACATTGAAGATTCGATCGGGTCGATGCGGCGGCGCTATCCCGAAGGACCCCCGTGAACGGCCAGCATCGCAGCAGCAAACCTACCGGCAAGCCGTTGAAAAAGAAAGCACATGTCGAGCGGCGCGTCGCGGCGCGCCGCACCGAGACGCTGTGTATCTCATCACCCTGAGCAGGGCACTGTGTCCAAGAAGACCGCGGTGAACTCGTTAAGTGACGTACTGCAAGGCACTCTCAAGTACGGAATGAGACTTTTCATGATCGATCTTGTTCGTCGGTCATTCGGCCGACAGGGACTGCATCACGCCCTCAGCACGGCGTATCGCAACCCCGATGATGCGGCCGCAGCCGTGACCTGCTTTCCCGGCGAGCAAACGACCGCTGCCCGAGCGGACTCAGACTTCGTGGATCATCACGCGGGCGCGATACTCGAGACGTTGTCACGGTGTGCCAGCATCAACGGAGATGATGCCGACCGATAACCATGTGCACACGCGGTGGTCCTGGGACACCGCTACCTCGTCGTCGATGCAGCTTGCCTGCGCCCGCGCCGTCCAGGTCGGCATTCCCGGGCTGGCGTTCACCGAGCACGTCGACTTCACCGACTGGAGCGTCCACGACTCGGACGAACTCGCCGGGACGGCGATCGCACCACCGGCACGCATCAGTCCGCGGCCACGCGTGAAGCCGTTCGACGTCGAGGGCTACTCCGCCGACCTGGCGCGGTGCCGCGAGCAGTTTCCCGAGCTGCGTATCCTTTCTGGCATCGAAGCCGGCGAACCCCACCTGTTCCCTGCCAGCGTGGCCGCCGTACTGGCGGCGGGGAACTTCGAGCGCGTGCTCGGCAGCCTGCACGGAATCGTGGACCACGGCACGCTCACCGGGATCAGTCACGCGCTGTTCGACCGCCTCGGCGCACACCAGCTGATGCGACGCTACTTCACCGATCTCGTTGCTCTGGTGGACAGTTCGTCAGTGTTCAATGTGCTGGCGCACTGCGATTATGCACGCCGGTACTGGCCGACCGCGCGGGCGGGCGCCTACGCCGAAGCCGACTTCGAGGAGGAGTACCGGACGGTATTTCGCGCCCTGGCGTCGTCGGGGCGCGCGTTGGAGATCAACACGCGTAGCCCGCTGGCGTCGGCGGACCTGATGCGCTGGTGGTGGCAGGAAGGTGGCGACGCGGTGTCGTTCGGCAGCGACGCTCATCAACCGTTCCGGGTCGGCGAGCACTTCGACCGCGCTGTGGACGTCGTCGAGGCGGCCGGGTTCCGGCCCGGGCGGGACCGCTACGACTTCTGGCGGCGCTGACAGATGCGGACATGCTGATTCTCTTTGGAGGACCTTGAAGTTCGTTGTGCGTTTCGCCGCTGCTGGACCGTTTCATCACCGAGCGCGTTGTCACTCGTGATCCGGGTTGAACGAGCAGCCTCTCGGCGGGAAGCGAAATGGTATGAAACGAATGTTCGCGGGTGTCCTGGCGGTGGGAGCGGTCGGTTGCGCCGCCGGGCTGGGAGAAGGTGTCTCGGCAGCCGACGACGCCTACGGTGCCGCCGCCAGGTCGTCGGTAGGCAGATCATCGACCGCCCGAGTCGTCTACGCGGTGGGAGGGGCGCGGGCGCCGGACATCCCGTGGTACGACTACACCGAACGGGCCGGCACCGCGTACTATCCCGGCGCCAAACGGACGATCGTCGACTACCCGGCCGCGGCGGCGTTCAACTGGCTGCCCGATATGTACCTGCCCGCGGGTGGCCGGGAGAGCGGGAGCATCGGCCAGGCGGTCGATGTCGCGGCGAAGCACCTGGACGCAGACATCCGCGGCGGCGCCGGCCCGGCGGGCGCCGTCGGCTTGTCCGAAGGCGCGCTGGGACTCGACCTGGAACAGATGCGGCTGGCCGGCGACCCGAGCGCCCCGCCGCCCGACAAGGTGTCGTTCACCGAATTCGGCGACCCCACCGGCCGCAACGCGTTCGGCGCCAGCATGCTGGCACACATCTTCGGACCCGGTTCCTACATTCCGGTGATCGACTACACCATGCCCAAAGCCGTGGACAGCCAATACGACAACAACAAGGTCGTCACCGCATACGACGGGCTCTCCGACTTCCCGGACCGCCCCGACAACCTGGTGTCACTCGCCAACGCCGCCGCGGGCGCTGCCCTCGTGCACACCCCGACCGCGTTCACGAGCCCCGGTGACGTCCCGTCGACGAACATCCGGGCCACCGGCAACGCCAAGGGCGGGACCACGACGACATATCTCATCCCCGTCGACCATCTCCCTCTGACGCTTCCCCTGCGGTATCTCGGCGTGCCCCCGGGATTCGTCGACCAAATCGACAGTGTCCTGCAACCGATGGCCGACGCCGGATACGCGCGCAACGACAACCCGGCCACCAAACCGGTATCTGTCGATCCTGTTCACGGCATGGATCCGATCGCCCTGCTGGACCCGGCCAGCCGCGACAGCATCAACAAGACCTTCGGGACGATTCGCGGCATGATTCCGTCGATCGGCTGAGGCTCGCACCACGGTCGGTGGCGGCGTAAGGTTCGACCGTGACGATTCGATTTTGCTCGAATACTGAGCGCCACAAGACATTCAGGTGGTGGCTCGGGTACAGGAGCTGCATCGTCGTCCTGGCCTCGGCGGCGCTGGCCACCGGTCTGTCGACGGCTCCGGGGCGGTACGGCGTGCGGTTGGCCGCGCTGATCACGCCGGCCAATTCCACCGCGCAGATATTCGCCGGCGCCAGTTACTACGAGCAGGACTGGTCGCCCTTCGGCCAGCAGCAGGTCGTGCCGTTCTTCTTCGGCCCGCAGGGCATCGTCACGGCGATCGACAACAACAGCGCCGACCCCACCGGTACGGTCGTGCTGTCGTCGGGGTGGGGCGCCGGCCAGACGAGCACCGCGCTCGGCGCTATGCAGGCCAACCACGACCCCTCGATCGACAGCGTGCGCCTCGCGATACTCGACAATGACACCAACCGCGCCGGTGGCGGGTTCTGGACCACCTACTGGATGTTCGCGCCGCTGCTGTCGACATCGGCGGCGCCGACACCGAGCGACACGCCGGTGCCCGTGGTCGACACCGCCTACGCATACAACGTCAACTCCGACGCACCGACGTACCCGATCAATGTGCTCGCCGACATCAACAGTCTGGCCGCGTACGTCGAGGACTATGGAGCGCAGGCGACCGCCCCCATGCCCGCCGCGGTATTGCAGTCGGTGACGCCCGGCGCCCAGCATTACCACTACATCGTCGCTGCCGACGGCACCGTGACCAAGCAGGTCGCGGTTTCCGGCAACATCACCTACGTCACGTTCGAGTCTGCCGGCCTGCCGTTGCTCAAGCCGCTTCGGCTGCTGCCCGGCGGTAGCATCCTCGCCGATGCCCTCGAACCCGCTCTGACCGTGCTCGTCGACTGGGGTTACCAGGACAACAATCCGATCCCTGACGATCCCACGGTGACACGACCCGTCGGCCTTTTGCCGTCGCTGTCACAGGACGTGGCAGCCGTCCAGCAACTGGGCACTGCCATCGGCCAGGGCATGGCGGCCCTGCAACGGGACCTGACGCCGTCGACCACATCGGTGAAAATGAGTTCGGCGCAACGGGTTCGGTCTCGCGAGAGTGCAGCCCGCGACGCTGCTGTTGCCGACCACACGATCGCCCGGGAACGGCGGCCCCACTGGCATCGAGCCGAGGACCACCATTCGTCGGCGCAGGCTCCGCATCGCGCGACCGGTGTCCGGCATGACCACGGGTCATCCGGGTCGGCATCGCCGGCGTCGCACTCTGCCCGTCACCACAAAAGCGGTGGCCATTCGCGGTGAGTTCCGGTCACCCGCACCCTGAAGAAGATCGACGACGACGCGATCGATCCGACGCTGCGTGAGGGGTTGCTGAACGCGTTCCGCGACTGGAAGTAGCGCAGTGCTATCCGGCGCGAAGGTGCCGTGGCGGGCGTGGAGCGTCCGAATACTGTTGGCGCCGAACGTCAGACAGCGGCGAGTGCACCATGTAGCCGACTCCGCGGACCGTGTCGATGAGATGCTCGTATTCGCGTCCCAGTTTGGCGCGAAGCCGCTGCACGTGGACGTTGATGGTGCGGAGGCTGTCACCGCAATCGTCATCCCAGACTTCGTGCAACAGCTCTTGGCGCGTGAACGCCTTGCCCGGATGACTGGCCAGGCAGCTGATCAGCCGAAACTCGGTGGGCGTCAGATTCAGCGAACGGTCCGCCAGCCGGGCGCCGTGGCCGACCTGATCCAACACGAGATCGCCCACGATGATCTCACTGTCGCCCCCCTCACCTGGGCTTCGTCGGTTGATCGCCAGTCGCATGCGCATGTCCAACTCGCCCGGGCTGAAGCCGGACACCGCGACTTCGTCGATGAGCCAATGCTCGTTGACCGCCACCAGACCGGACTGCGCGACCAGCAACAGAATGGGCAGTGATGGCGCCGCCGCCCGCAACAATGCACACAGGTTCCGCGCCGCGACAAGGTCGGTACGGCCGTCGACGACGCCGATATCGGGGCGCCGCAAGTCGGCTTTCGCCACGGCGCCGTCTCGCATGGACACGGTGTCGACCGCGTCGGCCAGCAGTGTCACGCCTGCAAGCTCACCGTCCAATTCAGGGTCATCGGTGACGATCAAGACGTTCATGGGGTTTTCCCCTCCGGCGTGCGGCCCACGTCAGTCGGGCCGCACCCAAATGTTCAGTTGAGGCCACGGCGGCAACTTCGACCGGGGCGCATGCAGGGCTGCAAGTACTGGCCGAGTACCCGAATCGACGAAGATAAATGCAAAACGAAGAAACCTGTGCGTGCGCTGAGGGGCAGGTCAGCCTCGACGGCGGACTCAGCGCGGTGTGACAGACACCCGCTCTCTGGACGGCGCGGGCCGGACCCTGACCACCTGTGGCCACCAGAACCAGCGACCCATCAGCCCCGCGATCGACGGCGTCATGAAGGCCCGAATCACCAACGTGTCGAACAGCAGGCCCAAACCGATCGTCGTGCCGATCTGGGCGACCACCACCATGGCGCTGACCATCATGGACATCATGGTGAACGCGAACACCAGGCCGGCCGCGGTGACGACGGACCCACTGCCGCCCATGGCGCGGATGATTCCGGTGTTGATTCCCGCCGGTATCTCCTCCTTCATCCGTGCGACCAGTAGCAGGTTGTAGTCCGCGCCCACCGCCAACAGGATGATGACCGCCATCGCCATCACCATGAATTGCAGTTCGATGTGCAGAAGATGCTGCCAGATCAGAACCGACAACCCGAAGGAGGCGCCGAGCGACAGCACCACGGTGCCGACGATGACACCCGCCGCGACCACGCTGCGCGTGATGAGCAGCATGATGATGAAGATCAGCGTCAACGCGGCAACGCCGGCGATCAGCAGGTCGTACTTGTTGCCTTCCTCCATGTCCTTGAACGTCGATGCGGTGCCGCCGATGAAGACCCTCGATCCCTCCAGCGGAGTGCCCTTGATCGCATCGAACGCCGCGCCCCTGATGGCGTCGATGCGCTTGATGCCGTCGGCGGACAACGGGTCCTTTTCGTGGGAGATGATGAAGCGGACCGCGTGGCCGTCCGGGGAGATGAAATTATCCATGCCGCGCTTGAAATCTTCGTTGTCGAAGATCTCCGGCGGCAGATAGAACGTGTCGTCGTTGTGGGAGTCGTTGAACGCCTCACTCATCGCACTCTGATTCTGGTTCATCGCCTCCGTCTGGTCCTGCTGGCTCTGCTGGCTGGAGTGCATGCCCAGCATCATCGTGCGCATGTTCCGCATCGTCTCGATCGTGGGCCCCATCAACGTGACCATCTGGGGCATCAGGGCATCGAGACGATTCAGGTCCGGGAGCAGGCTCTGGAATTGGTCGGTCAGGGTGTCGACCCCGTCGAGCGTGTCGAACACCGATCGGATGGACCAACACACCGGGATGTCGTAGCAGTGCGGCTCCCAGTACAGGTAATTGCGGATCGGCCGGAAGAAGTCGTCGAAATCGGCGATGTGATCGCGTAACTCGGCGATGTCGACGGCCATGTCGTTGGTCTTGCCGACCATCTGGTGCGTCGTCGCGCTCAGCTGTTCCATCAGCACGATCATCCGGTCCATCGTGTTGATGGTCGTCTGCATCTCGCTGGCCTGCACCAGCATGTTGTCCATGGTCTGCTGCATGTACGAGCGGTTCATCTCCTGGAAGTTGCCGCTCAGGCCCAGCTGCGCCGGAATCGTGCTGAACTTGACGGGCTTACCGTCCGGGCGCGTGATCGACTGCACCCTGCCGATGCCGGGCACCTTGGTCACGGCCTTGGCGATCCGCTCGATCACCAGGAAGTCCGCCGAGTTGCGAAGATCGCGATCGGTTTCGACGAGAAGCATCTCGGGGTTCATCCGGGCCACCGGGAAATGTCGTTCGGCCGCGGCGAATCCCTCGTTGGCCGGCAGGTCGGCGGGCAGGTATTTCCGGTCGTTGTAGCTCGGCTGATAGCCCGGCAGGGTGACCAGCCCGACCAGGGCGATGATGACCGTGATGAGCATTATCCAGCCCGGCCACCGGACGACCGCGGCGCCCAACCGCCGCCAGAAGCGGATCCGCATCGCCCGCTTGGGCTCCAACAGCCCGAAACGGCTGGCGACCGTGATGATCGCGGGTCCCAACGTCAGCGCCGACAGGACGGCGACGACCATCCCGACCGCGAGCGGGATGCCCAGCGTCTGGAAGTAGGGCAATCGGGTGAAGGAGAGGCAGAAGGTCGCACCGGCGATCGTCATGCCCGAGGCCAGCACCACGTGGGCGGTGCCGTTGAACATGGTGTAGAAGGCCGTCTCGCGGTCTTCCCCGATCGTGCGGGCCTCCTGGTAGCGCCCGATCAGGAAGATCGCATAGTCCGTCGTGGCGGCGATGGCCAGGGTCACTAATAGCTGCGTCGCGAAGGTCGACAACCCGATCAGGTCGTGCCAACCGAGGAACGCCACCACCCCACGGGTCACCAAGAGGCCCAACACCAGCATCACCAACACGAGCAGGACGGTGACGATCGACCGGTAGAAGAACAGCAGCATCAGAACGATGACGCCGACCGTGGCCATTTCGATGATCTTGACGCTCTTGTCGCCGGCCATCTGCTGGTCAGCCTGCAGGGCCGGCCCCCCGGTGACGAACACCTCGACCCCGGGCGGCGGTGACAGTGCCTCGACGATGTCCTTCGCCGCGGCGACCGACTCATTGCCCAGCGCTTCGCCCATATTGCCTGCGAGGTTCACCTGGACGTAGGCGGCTTTGCCGTCCTCGCTCTGTGCTCCGGCTCGCGTCAGCGGGTCGCCCCAGAAGTCCTGAATGTGCTGAACGTGCTTTTTGTCGGCCCGGAGTTTGGCGATCATGTCGTCGTAGAAGTGGTGCGCGTCCGCGCCGAGGGGCTTGTCGCCCTCCAGCACGATCATCGCCGAGCTGTCCGAGTCGGATTCCTGGAAGTCCTTGCCGATGCGCATCATCGCGATCACGGATGGTGCGTCTTTGGGGGACATCGACACCGACCGGAGCTGTCCGACGACGTCGAGCTGCGGCGTGGTCACGTTCAACACCACGATGAGGCCCAGCCAGCCGAGGATGATCGGAATCGCCAGCCGGCGGATCCAGCTGGCCAGCCGGTTTCTCTTCGGCAGCTCGGCGGTGGTTGCGGGGTCGATCGTCGGGGCGCTCACCTGATCGTCATCCGCCGACGACGCGAGTAGGGCATCTGGGCAGGACTCCTCCCAGCGGCATCGCCGTGACGATGCGGTTAAAGGTTCGCTACGAGAATACGATGCGCAGCGCCGTCAGGGTGGCGGCCGGCCGTCAGTCGACGGCCCGCCTCGCGCGATGGGCCGCGAACAGGGCGCCCGCGGCGGTTGCAATGCGCACGGTGTTGAGTCGATACCAGAGGCGCAGGCGGGCGTCGCGTACAGCCGGTGGGGGCGGATCGGCCGTGAACATCACCTTCAAATTCACCTCGCGCACGAGGTAGGCGGTCAGAGCTGCCGCCGCGGTCGAGCAGCCGGCCGCGATGGTCAACCACCGGCGTGCACCGGGGATGCCCCAGCCGGCGACGACCGCTCCGACCGTGCTCACCAGCGTTGCCGGCGCGACTGGGGCGTAATAGCGCACCGGACTGCCGGGCCCCAGAACGGAGGTGCCGCGCTTGCCGTTGGCGGCCTCGTCGGCGAGGTGGTCCGGGATCTTCGCGACTGCCTCGTAGATGTTGCCGAACAACCAATGGGCATAGCCGAGCTGGGCGATATCGAGCAGCCGCGCCGTCAGGACGGGCCGGCGAGCGGCCGAACGCGTTCCCTTCATCTCCCCAGGTTACGAGCGATAGAGCGGAAGGTTCTCGGTGAGGGATCGAATGTTGTGCAGGACAGCGAATCAGGGTGTCGTCGACTGGCCGGCGGCCCACTCCTTGGCGCGCTCGAGCTCGTCGAGGCCGAACAGGGCGAGCTCGCCGGGGACCATCCACGCCAGCGCATGCAGCGTATGGGCGACCCATTCCCTGTCGGACACCACGGCGATCCGCTTGAACGCCGAGTGACGCTTGACCAAGGCGCCGAAACCGAGCTTCAGGTCCTGCGCCAAGCCGCCGCGGGCGAAGCCCTCGTAGTCGGGAGCGATGACCTCCACGAGTCTGATCTCGTCGGTATCGAGCATCTCCGCCATCGTCGGCGCGAAATCGCGCAGGTCGTTACCGCCCAGCCGACCCGACACCCGGATTCCGGTCACTCCATTCGGCATGTCTGGCAAGACTTCGATCATCGGTGTTTCCTCCCTGGCATCATCGTGCCCCTCGCGAGGCTTTCGCGACAGCACGAAGCCCACCGCGTACGTGTCTGCGGTGTCCGGTGTGTCCGGGGCGTTACCCATCCGTCAATTGGGGTTTGATTCGCTACCGGCCGGGGTAACGGGTCCGCCATGACAGCCCTTGACTCGCCGTCCAGTCGAACCGGCGGCCTAGAAATCTGGCCTGGCAAGGCCTATCCGCTGGGCGCAACCTACGACGGTTACGGCACCAACTTCTCGTTGTTCTCGGAGACCGCCGAGCGGGTCGAGCTTTGCCTGTTCGAAGTCGACGAGGCCGGCCGGCTCGAAGAGACGAGGGTGACATTGCCGGAAGTCGACGCCTTCGTGTGGCACGGTTATATCCCCACCATCGAACCGGGCCAACGATACGGCTACCGCGTGTACGGTCCGTACGATCCGGCGGCCGGTCAACGCTTCAACCCGAACAAGCTGCTACTGGACCCGTACGCGAAGGCGATCGACGGTCAGTTTCAATGGGATCAGTGCCTGTTCGGTTACACCTTTGGCGACCCGGAGAGCCGCAACGACGAGGACTCGGCCGAGTGCATGCCGAAGTCGGTGGTGATCAGTCCGTTCTTCGACTGGGGGGTGGATCGGCCGCCGAGACACGAGTATGCCGATTCGGTGATCTACGAGGCGCACGTCAAAGGGTTGACGCAGACTCATCCGGACGTTCCCGAGCAGTTGCGCGGTACCTATGCGGGGGTGGCGCATCCGGTGGTCATCGAGCACCTGAAGTCGTTGGGCGTCACGGCGATCGAGTTGATGCCGGTGCATCACTTCGCCAATGACTCGACGTTGATCGACAAGGGCCTGTCGAACTATTGGGGTTACAACACCATCGGGTTCTTCGCGCCGGACTCCAAGTACAGTTCCAACCCGAACCCGGGCGGTCAGGTGCAGGAGTTCAAGGCCATGGTGCGTGCCCTGCACGAGGCGGACATCGAGGTGATCCTCGACGTCGTCTACAACCACACGGCCGAGGGCAATCACATGGGCCCCACGCTGTCGATGCGCGGCATCGACAACGCCGCCTACTACCGCCTGGTCGACGACGACAAGCGCTACTACATGGACTACACCGGCACCGGCAACACATTGAACGTCCGGCACCCGCATTCGCTGCAGCTGATCATGGACTCGCTGCGGTACTGGGTCACCGAGATGCACGTCGACGGCTTCCGCTTCGACCTCGCCTCCGCGCTCGCCCGTGAGTTCTACGACGTGGACCGATTGGCGACTTTCTTCGAACTGGTGCAGCAGGATCCGACGGTCAGCCAGGTGAAGCTGATCGCCGAACCGTGGGATGTCGGGCCCGGCGGCTATCAGGTGGGCAATTTCCCGCCACAGTGGACGGAGTGGAACGGCAAGTACCGCGACACCGTGCGTGACTACTGGCGAGGTGAGCCGGCGACATTGAACGAGTTCGCGTCAAGGCTGACCGGCTCCGCGGACCTCTACGAACAGACTGGGCGCAGGCCCGTCGCGTCGATCAACTTCGTCGTCGCCCACGACGGGTTCACGCTGCGCGACCTGGTGTCCTACAACGAGAAGCACAACGAGGCCAACGGTGAGAACAACAACGACGGCGAGAACCACAATCGCTCGTGGAACTGCGGAGCCGAAGGGCCGACCGATGACCCGGCGATCAAGGCGCTGCGTGCCCGCCAGCAGCGCAACTTCCTGACCACTCTGCTGCTGTCGCAAGGTGTCCCGATGATCGCGCACGGCGATGAACTGGGCCGCACCCAACTGGGCAACAACAACGTCTACTGCCAGGACAACGAGGTGTCCTGGATGGACTGGGAGCACGCCGACGAGGAGCTGTTGGAATTCGTCCGCAGAGTAGGCGCACTGCGCACCGCTCATCCCGTCTTCCGGCGCAGGCGTTTCTTCAGCGGCCGCCCCGTGCGGCAGCGCGGGGCACAAGGACTACCCGACATCTCCTGGTTCCGTCCGGACGGCTCGGAAATGGATGACGCGGACTGGGAGAGTGGGTTCGGCAAGTCCGTCGCCGTGTATCTCAATGGGCTCGGGATTCCTGACCTGGATGCACGCGGACAGCGGGTTACCGACGACTCGTTTGTGCTGTGTTTCAATGCGCATCATGAGCCGATCGAATTCGTGCTGCCACCAGAGGAATTCGGGGCGCGGTGGGAACCGGTGATCTATACCGCCGACGCCGTCCAGGTGGAAGGCGTGAAGCCGATCGATGCCGGGTCGTCGCTCAGCGTCGAGGGACGTTCGATCCTGGTGTTGCAGGGACTGGTTGCTACCGCATGAGGCGCCCGGCGCGCCAGATCGCGAGTTCGGCGTGATGCTGTCGCCATTCCCATCGCAGCCACAGGACGACGGCGGGGACGGCGACGACAACGACCATCCACCAGGTGTAGCCGAGGATGAAGCCCACGGCGAGCAGGGTGATCGCCAACTGGGCGACGAGACTCGTCCGGCCCATTTCCTCGACGTCTCCGCTCAGTGGGACGCTCATCGCGTCCGATAACGGCCCAAGACGGACAGCAGGCTGGTTGGCCGCCAGCTTTGCGCCAAACGGTTCGTTCATCGAGAGCCCCTCGCTCTGGCGATTGTCATACGCGTTAATTGAAGCGCGTCGGGCATGTTACTGCTCGGTACAGGGTGACATTTCGTCCTTGTTGTCGTACGAACGGCGGATGTCAGGTATGGATGGTGATCCAAATTTGCCACATCGGAGTGACCGGAGGGGGCGGTACTGCTCAGCGTGGGGCCTCGATTCACTCCTCCAGGTCGAGGACCGGCGTCGGTCGCTGGAAGCCGCGGGTGATCGCCAGCAACCAGATGAAGCCGACGCCGAGCCAGCACAGGCCGATCACCAGCGCGGTTCCGGACAGGCTGGTCCACAACCACGCGGTCAGCAGAAAACCGATCAACGGCAGGACCAGGTTCATGAGCACACGGTTCCGCTCACGCAGGTCGACGAAGAAGTGCTTGATCACCGACAGGTTGACCACCGAGAACGCGACCAGTGCGCCGAAGCTGATCACCGACGCCAGAATCGCCAGATCGATCACGATCGCCAGCAGAGACACGACGCTCACCACCAGGATCGCGTACACCGGCGTGCTGAACCGCACCGACACATGCCCGAACACCTTGCGCGGAAGAATGCCGTCGCGTCCCATCGCGAACAGGATCCGGGCCACCGACGCCTGCGAGGTCAGCGCCGATCCCAATGCGCCCGCCACGTAGGCGGCGGTGAAGAACGCGTTGAGGAACTGGCCTCCGGCGGCCACCATCACATCGAGTGAACCCGAGTCCACGTCGGCGAACTCGTTGGACGGAAACACCAGATGAGACACGTACGACAGCACGATGAAAATCACGCCGGAGACGACTGTGGCGAGCATGATGGCCTGCGGCACAGTACGTTTGGCGTCTTTGGCTTCCTCTGACAGCGTCGAGACGGCGTCGAATCCGAGGAACGACAGACACAGGACCGCCGCGCCGGCCAGGATCGGGCTCAGACCGCCGGCGGTGCCGTCACCGGTGAAGGGCGCCATCAGGTCCACCTGACCGAAGCCCGCCACCTTCGACAGCGCCATCACGATGAACACGACGATGAAGACGGCCTGAATCGCGATGATCAGGAAGTTGGCCCGCGCCACCGAGACGATGCCGACGATGTTGAGCACTGTGACGATCCCGATCGCCACCAGCACGATCACCCACGGCGGCAGCGCAGGCACCGCCGCGTTGAGGTACAGCCCGATGACGAGGTAGTTGATCATCGGCAGGAACAAGTAATCCAGCAGCAACGACCAGCCGGCCAGGAACCCGACGGGGGCGCCAAAGGTCCTCTGCGTGTAGGTGTACGCCGAGCCCGCCACCGGAATCGCCCCGGACATCCGGGCGTACGACAGCGCGGTGAAGATCATCGCGATCGTGGTCACGGCGTACGCCACCGGCAGCCGGCCACCGCTGGTCTGGGTGACGATCCCGTAGGTGGTGAACACCGTCAGCGGCACCATGTAGACGAGGCCGAACAGCAACAACGACGGCAGGCCCAGTGCCCGCTTCAGGTGGCCTTCGTGCTCGCCGACGGTGGCCCCGCTCGCGACGGAATCCGAGGGCAGTGTCATGGTCAGTCCTTTCCGTTGCCGGCCCGGTATGCCGGTTCGCCGTTCAAATAGGTCGCATGCACCGCCACCGCGGGCAGCTCCAACGCCGGGGTGCTGCGCGGGTCGCGGTCCAACCAGACCAGATCAGCGCTGGCACCGGGCGCGATGACACCCCAGTTGCCTTCCGCGAACGCCTGATTGGCGACGCCCGCCGTGTATGCGCTCAACGACCGCTCGATCGGCAGGATCTCGTGCGGCGTCCACCCGCCGTCCGGTTCACCGTCCTGGGTGCACCGCGACACCGCCACCGAGATTCCGTCGAGCGGTGCACCGGAGGACACCGGCCAGTCCGAACCGAACCCCAGGGGCGCACCCAGCTTGTCGAGCGTCCGGATCGGGTACTGCTTGTCGGCACGCTCGACGCCGAGACGCGGAATGGTCAGCACCGTCATCAACGCATCCATCTGCGCCCACAGCGGCTGCATGTTCGGGATGACGCCCAGCTCTGCGAACCGGCCGAGATCGGCGTCGTCGACCAACTGGGCGTGCGCGATCACCGGCCGGCGGTCGCGCGGCCCGTTGCGCGCGGCCACGTACTCGATGGCGTCCAGCGCCTGACGCACCGCGGCGTCGCCGATGGCGTGGATGTGGATCTGCAGTCCCAGCTCGTCGACGCGGCGGGCGGCCTCGTCCAACGAGTCGCCCTCCCAGGTGCGCATCCCGTGGCTGTGCAGCCCCGAGCAGTAGGGCTGCAAGAGCGCGCCGGTCTCGTTCTCCACCACGCCGTCGGCGAAGAACTTCACCGTGTTCGCGGTCAGCAGTGGCGACGCGGCGTCGGTGACCAGGCGGCGTTGCTCGGCGTAATGCTCGACCTGCGAATCGAAATGCCGCGGGTCGGCGTAGAGGGCGAGGTTGAAGCGCATCCGCAGCGCGTTGCTCCGCGCCGCCGCGACGTAGGTGTCGACGTCGGCGGGCTCCACCCAGGCGTCCTGGGCCCAGGTCACGCCGCGGGCCAGGTAGTAGTCGGCCGCGGTGCCCAGCGCGTCGATCCGCACCTGCTCGTCAAGCGGGGGAACCGCCGCCATCAGCAGATCCACTGCGCCCCACTCGCGTAACGTGCCGAGCACCGATCCGTCGTCACGATGCGGGATCTCGCCGAGCACCGGATCCGGGGTGTCCGCCGTGATCCCGGCGCGGTCCAGCGCCACCGAGTTGCACCACATCGTGTGGTAGTCCCAGGCGCGCAGCGCCACCGGGCGGTCGGGGACCGCGGCGTCGAGCCAGCGCGCGTCGAACAGTCCGTCGGGCGCCAGGCTGCCGTCGTACGAGGCGCCGAGGATCCACTCCTGGTCGGGGTGATCGGTGGCGAATCGCCTTACGGCCTCGACGATTTCGTCGACACTCCGGCCGGCGCGGACGGGTGGTCCGACGGCTTCCAGCCCGCCGTAGAGCGGATGGGCGTGACCGTCGCCGAAGGACGGCATGAGGAATCCGCCGTCGAGGTCGACGCGTTCGGCGCCGTCGGCCCGTTGCCGCGCCTCGTCACCGATCGCGACCACCCTCCCGTCGGACACCAGAACCGCGTCGGTGTCGCCCGTACCCGTCCAGATCACGCCGCCGGTGAACAGCGTCGGGCTCATTTGACCACCGCGGTGGCGAGGTGGCCGGCACCGTAAGGGTGTTGCGTGTCAACAGGTTCGGTCAGACGCGCGTAGGTATCGGGACGGCGGGTGAGCAGGAACGGGAACAGCTCCAGCCAGTCGCGGCGCTGATCGAGGTCGAGATCGGCGACCAGGACGGCCTCCTCGTCGCGGGGTGCCTGAACGAGCACCCGGCCGTAGGGATCGGAGATGAACGACGACCCGTAGAACGACACCGTGCCCTCGTCCCCGGTTCGGTTGGGCACCACCATGAACAGTCCGCTGGTGATGCCGTTGGCCACGATCACGTGCTGCCACAGCGGGCGGGTGTCGAAGTCGGGGAACACCGGCTCGGAGCCGATAGCGGTGGGGTAAACGACGATCTCGGCGCCCCCGAGTGAGTAGTTCCGTGCGACCTCGGGGAACCACTCGTCCCAGCACGTCGGCAGCCCGAGGCGGGCGTCCAATCCGTCGGGCTCGTAGACGGGGTAGGGATCGTCTGATGCGTCCAGACCCGGACCGGGACGAAAATAGGTGTCCTCGTAGTAGCCCGCGGAGATCGGGATGTGCAGCTTGCGGGTGCGGGCGACCAGTTCTCCGGCGGGGGAGACCAGGATCGCGGTGTTGTAGCCCAGTCCGTCGGCAGCGGGGGCCTGCTCGTAGAGCGAGGCGTGCACGAAGATCCCGTTGGCCTTGGCGGCGTCGGCGGCCAGGGCGAAGGTGGGCCCGCCGGTCAGGTTCTCGGCCTGTGCGCCGGGGTTGTCGCCGCCGGGCTGGTCGGCGGGATAGCGCAGCAGGGTGATCTCGGGAAGGAACACCACCGAGGCTCCTTCGCCGGCAGCGAGGTCGATGCCCGACCTGAGCGTCTTGGCGAGCTCATCGGCGTCAGAACGCCAGCGATGCTGCACCAATCCGACGCGCAGCGGCGTCCGCTGGGAGTCGGCGGAGCGCGACAGCGGCGGCGGCGCGGAAGCGGTCAGAATGATCATGCAACTCCTAAAACGAACAAAGTTCGTTTATTGTGACCTCAGTCACTTGCCTGCGCAAGAGGAGACCGATGGGACGACCGCGAACGCCGCTGCTGTCGACCGAATGCATCGCGGAGGCGGCGCTGGAGTTGGTGACGACCACGGGTGAATTCACCATCCCCGGCGTGGCGCGCAAGCTGCGGGTTCAGCCGTCATCGCTGTACAACCACGTGTCCGGCCGCGACGAGATCGTCGAGCTGCTGCGGGAACGGGCCATGTCGGACGTCGAGTTGCCGCAAGACCATTCCGAGCGGCCGTGGCGTGACGTGGTCGCCGACATCATGCGGTCCTACCGCCGCAGCTTCGCCCGCTATCCGCGGCTAATCCCCCTGCTGACGGCGCATGCGGTCAACAGCACCCACGCGTTCACGATGTACAACGCCTTGGCAACCACGCTGCAGCGGGCGGGGTTCGACGCCGCTGACACGCTGAGCGTCATCACGGTGATGGACTGCTTCGTGCTCGGTTCGGCGTTGGACGTGGCCGCACCGGACGAGCCGTGGCATTCGGGCGCGGAGGTGTGTCCGGAGCTGGCGGCGGCACTCGCGACAGGTGCCGCGAAGCCCGAGCGGGCCGACGATGCGTTCGAGTTCGGCCTGGCCGTCCTGTTGCGTGGGTTGGTCGAGACGAATGCCCGATAGCCGGCGACGCGGAGCGTCACCGCAGCTGCGCGACGAGTGCCTCCGTCACCTCGTCCGTCGACCCACTTCCGCCCAGATCACCTGTGCGGGTCTCGGGCTTCGCCAGCGTCGACTCGATTGCCGCCAGAACGTCCGCCGCCGCATCGCCATGCCCCAGATGGTCGAGCATCATCGCCGCCGACCAGACCGCCCCGATCGGGTTGGCCACACCGCGGCCGGCGATGTCGGGCGCCGACCCGTGCACCGGCTCGAACATCGACGGGAACTCCTTCGTCGGGTCGAGATTGGCCGACGGTGCGATGCCGATCGATCCCGCGACCGCCGCGGCCAGATCAGACAGGATGTCGCCGAACAGGTTTGAACCCACGACCACATCGAATCGCTGCGGCTGCAGCACGAATTTCGCAGCCAGCGCGTCGATGTGCTCGCTGTCCACCCGCACGTCCGGATACAACGCCGCCCGCTCCGCCACCACCTCATCCCAGAACGGCAACGTGTGCACGATCCCGTTCGACTTGGTCGCCGACGTGACATATCCGCGTCGCGTCCGTGCCAGCTCGAACGCGAACTCGGCGATCCTGCTCACCCCGACCCGGGTGAAAACCGACTCCTGAACCGCCATCTCGTCGGGAAAGCCGCGATTCATCCGCCCGCCGATCTCGCTGTACTCGCCCTCGACGTTCTCCCGCACCACCACGAAATCGACATCGCCCGGCGCGCGCAGGGGACTCTCGACCCCGTGGAACACCCTAATCGGGCGCAGGTTGACGTACTGACGAAACGCCCGCCGGATCGGGATCAGCAATCCCCACAGCGACACGTGGTCGGGCACCCCGGGCCAGCCCACTGCGCCGAGCAAGATTGCATCGAACCCACGCAACGTCTCGATGGCATCTGCCGGCATCATGGCACCCTCGCGCTCGTATCGCCGGCAGGACCAGTCGAATTGGGTGTAGGTCAACCCGATTCCGTGTCGGGCCGCCACCGCGTCGAGCACCGCGCGGGCCGACTCGACCACCTCGCCGCCGATCCCGTCACCCGGGATGACGGCGATCGTCTGCCCCGTCATCCGCCCAGGCCCAGGACGCTGACCATGATCGGCAGCAGGATCATGATCAGGATCGCGCCCGCGATGTCGAACGCGACCCCGGACCGGATCATCGTGGTGATCCGCACGACGCCCGAGCCGTACACGATCGCATTCTGCGGCGTCGACACCGGCAGCATGAAGCCGAACGATGCCGCGAACGTCGCCGCCAGTGCCGGCACGAATGGATTGATACCGGCCGCCATGGCCACCGGAATCACGATGGGCACCACCACCGCGGCAGACGCCGTGTTACTCGTGGTCTCCGACACGATGATCGCCAGCAGCACCGCGAAGATGGTGATCGCGACACTGCTCGAGAGGCCGAGGGCGTCATTGACGGAGGTGCCGATGGTCTCGGCCAGCCCGGTATCGGAGATCAGCGATCCGAAGATGATGCCGCAGCCGAAGAGCACGATTGTGCCCCAGTCGATCTCGGCGGCGTCACGCCACCGCAGCGTGAACTCGCGCTCCTTCCAATCCGTCGGCAACAGGAAGAGCAGCGACGCGCCGAACACGGCCACCACGCCTTCGTCGAATCGGTCGCTGACGAACTCGTAGGCGCCCGATTCGGTGCCGGTGATCAATGCGACGACCCCAGGCATGATCCACAGCATCACCGTGACGACGAACGCGATGAGCGTGTTCTTCTCGGCCCGCGACAGGGCGCCCAGCTTTTCGCGTTCTGCGGCGACGTACTCGGCGACGCCGTCGATCCGCTTGATCTCCGGCTTGTTGAGCCGCAGCAGGATGAAGGCCAGCAGCACGAACATCAGCAGGCAGATGGGCAGCGCCAGCGTCATCCACTGGAAGAAGCTGATCCGCTCGCCGGTGGCCTCCTCGATGAGGCCGCGCCCGATCAGGTTGGGCGGGCTGCCCACCGGCGTCAGCAGGCCGCCGACGCTGGCGCCGTAGGCGAGCATCAGCATGATCGCCGCGCCCACCCGCAGGCGCTGGGGATCGAAGTCGGGTTCGACGTCGCCGCGGTGTTGCAGCAGCTTGCCGATGACGGCGATGATGCCGATCGCGGTCGGCAGCAGCATCGCCACCGTGGCGGTGTTGGAGACGAACGCCGACAGCAGGCAGGTGATCGCACCGAACGCGAGGATCACGCTGGTGGTGGACCGGCCCACCCCCGGCAGATTGAGGATCCAGAAGGCGAACCGCCGCGCGACGCCGTGCTTGAGCATCGCCTGGGCGAGGATGAAGGCGCCGATGAACGTGAAGATCGTCGATGACCCGAACGGCCCGAGCACGTCGTCGACCGGTGCGACGCCGAGGAACACCGCGACGGCCACGCCAAGTAGGCCGCCGATCGGGATCGGTACCGCTTCGCTGATCCACAGCACGATCACCCCGAGCAGCACGGCGGCCAACACCTGCTGTTCCCGGGGGATGTCGATCGGGAGAACGAGGAAGGCGACCGTGACGAGCGGGGCAAGGAAAAGGCCAATGGTGCGCCGGCCCTTTTCGAAGCGCTCCTCCTGCGGGGAGAGTTTCTGCTCGCCGAGACTCCGATACGTCGCCGTACCGAGTAGCGCCTTATCGACGTCGGTCGGCTTGGCCGGGTTCTCAGTGGTCATGGACACGCTCCATCCACCCGTGCATGTGCTCTATATCGCACCTGTGTGGATGCTTTGTGCCCTCTCTCCAGGTCAACCTAAACGTCGGCGGTTATCGATCACCGAACTGCCGGCACTGCGGCCGGGGCAACCGCGGGAACCGCGCCCGGGATCGGCATGGCACCCGGCGGCGGCAGGGCACCGGGCACCGGCATGGGCGGCGGTGGCGGGGGAGGCAGCGGAGTGGTGAGGATGCGCACCAGGTCCGGCTTCATCTGTTGCAACTGCGCACCCCAGTAGCCCCAGCTGTGCGTTCCGTTGGGCGGGAAATTGAACACCGCATTGCGTCCGCCGGCGGCCACGTACTTCTGCTGGAATTCCTTGTTGGTGCTCAGCGTGATGTTCTCCAGGTACTGCGCGCTGAAGTTGGCGCCGAAGTCCCCGCCGGTGTCGAGGTCGGACATCGTGCCATTGCCGCAGTAGACCCACATGGCGGTGCGGTTGGCCACCAGCCGCGGAATGTTGAGCATCGCGTCGTGGCGCTGCCACGCCGGATTGTTCGGCGGTCCCCACATGTCGACGGCCTTGTAGCCGCCGGCGTCCTTCATGGCCAGGCCGATCAATGTCGGCCACAAACCGACCGACGGGTTCAGGTACCCCGACAGCGAGCCGGCGAAGATGAACTGCTGCGGATACCACGCCGCCAGCGTCAACGCCGCTCCGCCCGACATCGACAGTCCGACAACGGCGTTGCCGCGCGGGTCCTGGCCCTTGTTGGCCGCCAGCCACGCCGGTAGCTCCTGGGTCAGAAATGTTTCCCATTTGTAGGTGAGGGTGCCGTTGGTTCCCGTGGCGGGTGCGTACCAGTCGCTGTAGAAGCTGGACTGGCCACCCACGGGCATCACCACGGAGACGCCGGACTGGTAGAACCACTCGAACGCGGCGGTGTTGATGTCCCACCCGTTGAAGTCGTCCTGGGCGCGCAGACCGTCCAGCAGAAACACCGAATGCGGGCCGCCGCCCTGGAATTCGATGCGGATGTCACGTCCCATCGACGGTGACGGGACGTCGAGCTGCTCGACCGGAAGGCCCTCTCGTGAGTATGCACCTGCCTGCGGTGCGACGGCCAGCACGACGGCGGCGATGATCACCGCAGCCACCGTCATCGCCGCGGCGATCAGTGCGCCGACACGACGAACTCGATGTATGAAACCCTCAGCCACGGGCGCGAAACTAACAAGCATCTCGCGTTCGACCCCGGCACCGCGCGGCGCAGTGATCGCCTTGTTATCGAGATGTCCTCGGGGCTTTCCCTGTCGGCGAGTTGACGCCAGGGGCAACCGCAGGCAACGAGTGCATCACGAATCCGCCGACACGTCGGCCGGGGTGCGCGCCGCTTAACTGGACGGCCTACGATGGGAACGCGATCGGCTCGTCCGGTCGAATGTCCCGGCCCGTGCCGAAACTACTGGAGTGCTGTTGCCTTGGTCTCGTCGCGTTCGCGTCATCTCCGCCACTCTCGGTGTGGCAGCGTTGGTGCTGCTGGGCGGAGACGTGGCGACGACCGCTGCCCAGTGCCCGGCGCAGTGCCGCGTGACCGCTGAGGCGCAAACTCCGTCCGCTCCCGCCCCGGCTCCTCCTCAGGCTGCCGCGTTGCGAGTGGTGCCGCGGCCGCAGAGTGTCGATGTCAATCCCGCCGCACCCGTGTCCGTCGTCGCCTTCTCCGGAACCGTCGACGACGTCACCATGGTCAACGACGCAGGCAAGCCGATTCCGGGCGCCGTGACACCGGACAGGAAGGGCTGGCATCCGACCAGTCAACTGGGCTATGGGCGCACCTACACGATGACCGTCTCTGCCCGGGGTCCCAGCGGCATGCCGTCTCGTCAGACCTCGAGCTTCACCACCCTGTCACCCGACTACCAGGCCTCCGTCTACCTCGACACCACCGCGGGCACCCTGATCCAGGACGGCGGCACCTACGGCATCGGCACCGTCGTCGTCGCGCGCTTCGACGAGCCGATCACGGACAAGGCGGCGACCGAACGCAAGCTGAAGGTCACCACCAGTCCGCCCGTCACCGGATCGTGGAACTGGATCGACGACCAGACCGCGCACTGGCGGCCCGAGAAGTACTACGCACCAGGCACTTCCGTGACCGTGTCGGCGGAGCTGTACGGCACGCGGCTGGGTGACGGGCTCTACGGCGAACAGGACGAACGCGTCTCCTTCAAAATCGGCGACTCGCACATCTCAATTGCCGACGACAGGACCAAGCAGGTCAGCGTGTTCGACAACGGCAAGCTGGTCCGGACCATGCCGACCTCGATGGGCATGGGCGGCACCGAGACCATCAATGGCACCACCCTGTCGTTCTGGACTCCGTCGGGCGTCTACACCGTGATGGACAAGGCCAACCCGGTGATCATGGACTCCTCGACGTTCGGCCTGCCGATCGGCTCGCGGCTGGGCTACCGCGAGACCATTCCGTACGCCACCCGCATCAGTACGGACGGCATCTATCTTCATCAGCTCAACGCGACCGTGTGGGCCCAGGGAAATACCGACACCTCGCACGGCTGCCTGAACCTGAACGGCGACAACGCCGAATGGTTCTTCAACTTCTCCGTGCCCGGCGACGTCGTCGAGGTCCGCAATACGGGCGGGCCGCCGCTGCAACTCTCGCAGAACGGCGACTGGACAGTGCCGTGGGACCAGTGGCGTCAGGGCAGCGCGCTCAACGACTGACCGTCGCGCCGGCTTCTGTCCGGGCGCGGCTGGCGTCAGAAGCCGATGCCCACGCCGCCCGTGAACCCGCCGTCGTCGTGGTTCGGGCACGCGACGTCGACATAGACGGTCACGAAGGTGTCGGGGCTGGGCGGTTGATCGCCGGGGTTGTTGATCGAGGTGACCCAGCATTGATCCAGCGGCTTGGTGTCGAATCCGTTGGTCCAGTTGATCTGGACGTTGTAGCCCTGCGCCTCGAGGTCGTCGATGACGGCCTGCGCGCCTCCGCCGCTGTGTGGCGGTCCGAACGGGTCCGCGGCAACGACGGGCGAAAGCGCCACTGACGCGACGGCCACCGCCGCCATCGACCACCCCAAGCGTCTCGGCTCGAGCCACATGATTCCAGCATCCTCCCGAAGGCGTGGGCGCGGACCGATCAGGGCGGATTGCCGGGGGTCCACTAGCCCACATTGACGAACGGGCTGATGGCGTCCCGGGCGAACTGGACGACGTTGACCGTCGGATTCCCATCCGGGTAGCTCACGGTCGCCAGCACATTGCCGCCGGCATCGGCGAAGTTGCCGTCGGCGCGGTCTTGATGCGTCGTCGAGGTCACCAGGACGATGCCCGAGGTGCCGGCCTGCTTCGCCAGCGGAACCGAGAACTGAGCGTTCTGCACGGTGCTGTTGGCCCGGTCCTCGACGATGATCCGGTTGCCGGGGAAGCCGAGCAGTTGCAACATATTGCGCATCTGCCCGGCTTCGGTCTTCCCGTTCTGTGGGTTGCCGCCGGTCACGATGATCGGCGACTGCGGGAAGAACTGGGCGACGATGAGACCCGTCATCACCCGCCGGCGCAAAATCGTGCGCATCGTCCCGTCGGGGTTGAGCCCGTACCCGAGGACGACGATCGCCGGTTTCGAGAAATCCTTCGCGGCGATGGCGGGCTGGGCCTGAGATACCGGAGGAGATAACAGGCCCACGGCTGCGGCGACGCCGATGGCCAGTGCTGCGGCAGTGGTTCTCCATCGGCGTCGCATGCGCCCTCCATGACAAGTGAGACGGATGGGATATATGTTGCTGCCGGTGTCATCGTGTCAACACGGTCACGTGTTACCTGAGCCCCCGAGATCGCCTTGCCGACCACTGCGACGTCGGGCGGCAGACCCACCGCGCGGTGGGACCTCTCGGCTCGGCCGCCAGGGTGCGGGTCTCGTCGATGACCAGAAGGGTTCCGCTGTCTGCGGTGAGCCTGCGCAGTCCGGCGACCTCGGGGCGGCCAGCCGATGCTGCGGCACTACCGCCGCCGCGCCGGTCGCACCATCGACGTCATGGCACTATCCGGTGCCGGTGGGAGAAGGACTGCCAGTGGACTTGTATCACCGCGAACAGGAACGCCGTGCTGATGCCGAAGAGCAGCACTCCGTTCACCGCCTGCAGTGCGCTGAGCATGTGCCACCGGGGCGGCAACGTCAATCCCGGTATCTCGAACGTCGTCATGGTGGCCAGGGCATAGACGGACGCCTCCGTGAACGAATCGAGCGCGCCGAGCCACCAGTACGCCGACGCCCACAAGATGGCTTCCAGCCCGTGCAGCGCGGCCAGTATCAGCGCGACGGCTCCGATGTGGCCGATCATGGCCTGAATCGCCCGCAGTCGATCGGATTGGCACGTGACGACCCGCGCCCGAATCCTCGTTTCCAGGCCGAACGCCATCAACACCACCGCGGTCGTGTGGATCGCGATGGTCAGCACGATGAGCGAAAGGCCCACGCTCCAACTCGACAGATCCACCACGTCTTCCCTACCACCGGCCCCATCGACCGACGACCACATCTACCGAATTCGGTTGGACGGTCTAGTTGCCCACATCAGAGCGACTACGAGCGTGTACTGAGGGGACTGGCACAGGTCGGACGCCGCCCGGACAGGTCGGCGCGATTCATGCGGAGGTAGGCCGTGGGCGACTTCGGGATAGCGGGCCTCTGGCTCCTTCTGGCATTGGCCCTTGTTGCGGCGGTACTGGTGGCGGCCGGCAGTTTATGGCTGGCGGATCGCACCCTGCCAAAGCCGGTGAGTGATGGGCACAACGGGGCCCTGTCGCCGTTCTTGACCTGTGTCGGCCTCGTCTACGGCGCTCTGCTCGGATTCACCATTGTGGTGGCGTGGGAACAGTTTTCCTCCGCGGAGACCAACGTCTCCAACGAGGCGTCCACTCTCATCACCATGTACCGCCAGACCGTCGGCATGCCGGTCCCGGAGCAGACCCAGATGCGGGTGCTCCTCCGAAAATACACAGGGGCTGTCGAGGGACCCGAGTGGGCGAACGCCATCCGCTCCGGCACCGGAACCGAAAGTGCACGCGACGCGCTCAACGAGATGTACAGGGTTCTCGGCAGTAAGCAGTCCAGCGTCCAATCGAGCCCGATAAGTCAGAAGTTCCTCGACCAGCTGACCACTTTGGCGTCGGAGCGGAATCAGCGAATCCTGGACGCCAAACCGCGGATACCCGGATTGCTGTGGACGGGCCTGCTATTCGGCGGTGTCATCCTGCTGGGACTCGGCGGGTTCATGCGCTTGGGAAGTACACGTGCGCATCTACTCCTACTGAGCGCGGTGGCTATCCTCCTCGGCTTGCTGCTGTTCATCGTCTTCTGGCTCGACCATCCGTTCGGCAACGAGTTGGGCGTCACGTCCGAACCGTTCGAGCAATCACTGAGCGTTTTCGACTCGATCGACCGCGGAACGTGATCACCCGAACCCGATTCTCCCACTCAGATCCCACTGCACGTTGACGCCCGGGGGTGTGCGCGTTCGAGTTGCCCGGTGGGGTGTGCCTGCATGACCGGCTACTTCGCCAGCAGCCAGTGATAAAGCTCGAACGATGCCTGCTCGACCCAGCCGCGCTGCAGCTTTCCATCGGCGACAGTCCAGACGGCGGTGCCGGTCATCGCGATCGGTTTGCCGTCGGCTTCGGTGCCGAGGATGCCGTTGTTGGATCCTGTCAGCACCCATCGGGACGTGACCCGGGTGCCGTCGCCGTTCTGGAATGTCTCGATAGTGTCGACGCGCAGGTCGTTGACGTGGTCGAGGAACTCTCTGATCCAGTTCTCGATGTTGCCTGTGCCAGAGATTTCCTGGCCGCCCGCCTCTATGACGATGTCATCGGCGACGAACCGGCCGACGGCATCGGGATCGTGAGCGTTCCAGACGTTGTCCCAGAACGCCTCGACAATCGCCGTTGATCGCATGTTTGCACGATCCCACCCGTGAGCAACGCCCGCAGGCCTTTCGACTGCTGGATCGAGCGGACACTCCGTCACCCGCCAGGTCGAATCGAGTTGCGAATGCAACTGGATGCTGACGGGATCGACGGGCTGCTCACGTTGCCCCAGGGGTTGGGAAGGCGCATGACGGCGGGTGGGGAGGTAGGCGACGGACAACCCCCTCAAAGCTGGCAATTGCGCGGCCGCTGACCATAAGATGTCGACGTGCAGCGAATCGGTGCGGACGCATCGGCGCGGCCGCGAAGTGGTTCACTGCGCATGACAGGGTGACAACTGCGCGAGTAGATCGGACACGGTGGCCGACGAGCCCTCGGTTCCGCTGCGGCGGCCGAGACCTCAGGACAATGCTGCACCGTACGAAGCGGTGCGGGCGCACTGGCGCGAGGTGGCTCGCCGAGCAGGGGCAGTCGATAACACCGTTCGACTCGATCTGGAGACGGTGCCCGTCAAGCCGACGGCTCCGCCGCGGGTGCCGGGACAGAAGGACGCCGCTCCGCTGCGCGAATCTGGGCGTGCGCACTTCAAGGTGCTCTGCCGCGAACGACCGGTTGACAAGCCCGCGCGGCTAGATCTCGATGTGGACAACGCTGCCGGACAAGATCCCGGTCTTGACCACACTGCGCGAATAGATCCGGAGACGGTGCCGTCCAGGCCGTCGGCTCCGCCACAACGGCCTGGGCGGCAGAACGATGCTCCACGGCACGAAGCGGTGCGGGCGCGTAGGCCCGGCCGCGGTGACATGGGTCGCCGCCCACGACCGGTTGAAGCTGCGGCGCGACTTCGAACGGGGCCTATCAGGCCTCCGGTGCCGCTGTGGCGGCCGGCACCGGCACACGATGCTGTATTGCTCGAAGCGGTGACCGTCGGCGAGGCAAATCGCTGGGGACTGCGCCTCAAGCGGAGTGCCGTGGCGTTCTGCGCCGTTCTCCTCTTCGTCGCGTTGGTGGTCTTCAGCGGGCGGCCCTTCGGGGGAGAGGACCAACCCGCGCCGCAACCGCCGGTGCCCTCGGCAACCGGTGACGGGCCGCCGGCCGCGACGGATCAACCGGCGCCTGACCGCGGTTCTGTTCCCCCGGGTCTGCATCCCGAAGGCTCGTCCGGCGGCGCATTGCCACCGGCCCAAGGAGTGCAAGCGTCTTCCGGCGACACTCAGTCTCAGGCAAAGCCGATGCCGCCCAAGCAGAGCCAAAGTGGTCCGTTGTCGTGGTCGCAGTTATTCCTCAACGGCGTGCTGCTGGCCTTGTCGCTGGGGATGTTCACGGTCGCAGGTACGACCCTGTGGTGGATGCTGCACGCGTGGCGCAGTCCAGACGCGTTGGCCGCGACCGGTTTTCGGCGTCGAGCAGCTGGTGCGCCTCGGTCCTTCTCGTTGCTGTTGCCGGCTCGCCACGAACAGGATGTCCTCGGGGACACGATCGACGCGCTGGCTCGGCTCGACCACCCCAAGTACGAGGTGATCGTGATCATCGGTCACGACGACTCGGAGACCGAATCCGTCGCGCGTGAGGCGGCGGCACGCTATCCGTACATCGTGAGAGTGGTCATCGACTACCACCTGCCCAAGAACAAGCCGAGGGCGCTCAACACCGCGCTGCGTAGATGCCGCGGCGACATCGTGGGTGTCTTCGATGCCGAGGACGAGGTGCATCCCGGCCTGCTGCGTCTGGTCGAGGCGCGTTTCGAGGAATCCGGCGCCGATGTCGTGCAGGCGGGCGTGCAGTTGATGAACGTCCACACCAATTGGTGGTCGCTGCGCAATTGCCTCGAGTACTACTTCTGGTTCCGCTCCCGCCTGCATTTCCACGCGGAGAAACGGTTCATTCCGCTCGGCGGCAACACCGTGTTCACCCGGACCGTGCTGCTGCGGGAAGCGGGCGGCTGGGATCCCGACTGTCTGGCCGAGGACTGCGAGATCGGCGTGCGGTTGTCCACCCGGGGCGCAGTCGTGGCCGTGGCCTATGACCCGAAAGCGGTAACACGCGAAGAGACCCCCGGTTCAATCCGTGCCTTCCTGAAGCAGCGAACCCGCTGGGATCAAGGGTTTCTGCAGGTCCTTCGCAAGGGGGAGTGGCGCAAGCTGCCCAGCCTCAGACAGCGCTGGCTGGCCCGCTACACCTTGGTGATGCCCCTGTTGCAGGCGGCAACCGGAGCGTTGATGCCGCTGTCGCTGGCATCGATGTTCCTGCTGAAAGTTCCGATGCCGACGGCGTTGGTGACATTTCTGCCGCTGGCGCCGACGCTCGTCACCATGGCGGTCGAGTCTGCCGCACTCGGTGAGTTCGGACGCGAGTTCGGAATCCGAATACGTTTCCGTGATCACGCGCGACTATTGCTGGGCACCGTGCCATACCAACTGCTGCTAGCGGCCGCCGCCGTGCGGTCGGTGTGGCGTCAGAGCCGCGGGCAGGGAGGCTGGGAGAAGACCACTCACAACAACGCTCACCGCACCAACACGCCGAAGCGGCCGGTGGCGGCATGAACCATCGGTTACCCCGTCTGAATCCCTCGATCCCGGTACTCGGAATCCTCTTGATAGTCACCGCGACAATGCGGTTGATCAACCTGACGGGGTCGCCGGCCCGGCTCGACGACGAAGGCACCTATATGGCCCAGGCCTACGCCGTGGCCGAATGGGGAGAACTCGCTCACTACACCTACTGGTACGACCATCCGCCGGCCGGTTGGCTGCAGTTGGCGCTGTGGACGGTGATTGCTGGTCCCGACTTCGGGGGCAACGCGGTCGCTGCAGGGAGATACCTGATGGTCGCCGTCGCAGTGATCACCGCCGCCCTGCTGTGGGCGTTGGCGCGCCGAATCGAGATGTCGCGGTGGGCCGCCGCGGCCGCGGTCGCCGTCTTCGCGCTGTCTCCGTTGGCAATCTCGCTGAGCCGCACGGTATACCTGGACAATCTCGCCACCGCGTGGGTGCTGGGCGCCCTCGTGTTGCTGTGCTCACCCCGGCATCGGCTGTCGGCAATGTTCGGGGCGGCAACGTGTTTCGGCATGGCGGTGCTGACCAAAGAAACCATGCTACTGCTCCTGCCGATGTTCGCCTGGCTGGTCTGGACCAGGACCGCGCCGGTGACCCGCCGCTACGCACTCGCCGTGTTCGTCGCCGTGTTCGGCGTGGTGGTCAGTGTGTACGTCTTGATGGCCGTTCTTCGGGGCGAGTTGGTCCCCGGGCCCGGGCACGTCAGTCTGTGGGACGGAATCAGGTTCCAGCTGTGGCAGCGCACGGCCGGCGGGACGCTCGACGATCCCTATTCGCTCAAACGTCATACCGTTGGCGAATGGCTGAAACTCGATCCGGCCCTGCCGTTTCTGGCCGTCCCGATCGCCCTGGCCGCACTCTTCGTGAAGCGGCTGAGGCCGTTCGCGATCGGGTTGGTGATGCTCATCGCGACGATTCTCCGTCCCGGGTATCTGCCGGTGCCGTTCGTCCTGTCCGCGCTGCCGTTGACGGCGCTTCTGGCCGCGGGCACCGGCGAGGTGGCGCTGCGCCATCTGTTCCGCAACGCTACCCTGCGACCAATTGGCCTGCGGCGCTTACGTGTTCCGGTGATGGCTGCCGGGGCGCTGGTCGCGTCCATCACCGTGTCGCTCTGGCTGCCGACCTATGACGACTTGATGAAGTCCGACGATGATGCGTCGATGCGGCAGACACAGCAGTGGCTCGCGCAGAACGTGCCCAAGACCGACCGGCTGATCGTCGACGATGCGTTTTGGCTAGACCTGGTTCGGGACGGCCGCGACCGGCGCAATGTCGTGTGGGCCTACAAGGTGGACACCGACGAGCAGGTGCAGGGCTGGGCACCGCACGGCTGGACCGACTACGAGTGGGTTGTGTCGACGGCATCCTTGCGTGCCAACATGCCACCGAAGGGTGTACTCACTGACGCGATAGCACACTCACAACCAGCGGCGGTCTTCGGTTCGGGGGGGACGCGAGTGGAGGTGCTCCGTGTCGACGATGGTGCACCGAACTCCAAACCCCCGTCGCCCGCTGCGCCGATGTTCGGTGGACAACTCGCGGCCCGCCTTGCCGGCGCCACCGATCCTGATGTGCTCGCGGTCCTGCAGTCTCGGACGGTGGATCAGCGTGTGCTTGCGACGCTCGCGGTGATCGCGGCGACGCAACCCGTTCAGGTCAAAGATATTTCGACCATCGAAGGAGAGGACGACACCGGAACGCCCCGACGCGATATCACGCTGATGGCCCCCCGCCCACGGCTACAAGGGGTGGCGAACTTCTTGGAACGGCAAGTCGGCCCGTTCGCAGTGCAGTCCGTCGACCTGACCGCCACCGGACTGAGAGTTCGCTTTCCGTTACGCACCAACGATATCGGTCTGGGCGCAGGTCCGGCACCGCTGCAGGGGAGTCCGGCCGCGCTGCGGGTGGCGGATCTGCGCCGCAGCCGACCGGCCATGCAACTCAACTTTGTGCGCATCGACGGCACCGCGGCAGGCGCGCTCGAGACGAGTGACGACGCGAATCCGTCGAGCTATCGATCTTTACCCGCAGGGACGTACGCGGTGGTGACCAACCGTCCCGGCGGAAATGACCCCGTCATACGTCAGCTGCTCAAGCTCGACCCGGGGTTGAGCTATACGCTGGCACTGTTCTCTGGGGCCGAATCCGGCCAGTTTGCAATGCAACTCGCACCGGACGACCCGCCCGCCGGCCCCACGCCCGACGCCGCCGTGCGGATGCTGCACGCCGCGGCTGCCGCGGGATCGGTGTACCTGGCGCTGGTAGCGCCCGGCGCAGTCGAGCCGATGGTGCTGGCGAACCAAGCTGGATACGGGCTGATCACCGGATACGCCGCGGTGCCCGCCGGCCAGTACGAAGCGGTGGTGAGTGCGAACGGCCGGGAACGGCGCCAACCCGTTGAATTCCACGGTGGCGAGCCAATGAGCCTCCTGCTCACCGATGGGCCCGACGGTCCCGTGCTGCGGACGCTGCTGGATGCCCCGGACGCCCCCGCGACGCTGAATCCCCCGACGTTGACGATGCCCGCGAGCGCAAGTGCGGCACAGAAGAACACCGCGAAATCGCCTGCGATTGAACGCTCGGACGGAAGGCAGATCGCGGTCGTGCTGTGCGCCGCCATTATCATCGGCGCCGCGGTTGTGATGGCCAGGGCTCGACCGACGCGGCGGGAACAGCGCAACGATGCGTCGCGGCAAGGAAGTGTGGGGGCGCGTGGGCACGGCCGTGCGGTGGTTCGTCCCGCACGACCGGCAGTTGACACTGCGCGGGCGCACAGGGGGGTCGTCAGGTCTTCGGTTCCGGCACGGCCGAGACAACAACACCCGAGACAACAGAACAATCCCGCCCAGCGCCAAGCGATGCGGGGACGCGGGCGGGGAGGTGGCGTGGTTCGCCTCGCACGACCGGTCGACGACACTGCGCGGCTGGCTGTCGGTGTCGACGACACTGCGCGGCTGGCTCTCGATGTTGACGTCACGGCGCGACTGGGTCTCGATCCAGACGTCACGGCGCGACTGGGTCTCGATCGAGACGTCACGGGGCGACTGCCTCTCGACCCACAGAACACTGCGCGACTGCCTGCGGTCGCCGTCAGATCTTCGGTTCCGTGGCGGCGCCGATGACGAGGCGAGTGAGGACCGGGTCGGCAATTGTGGTCGTGCTGGTGTTCATGGTCGGGGTCGGCTGGTGGATCGCGAACGGCATTGATCCGCGGCTGGATGCGGCCGACATCGAAGGCATGCGGCAGGACACGGCCCTTATCGCCGGCCAGAAGTTCCTGGATGAGTACGTCGAAAACGACGGTCGGGTCGTGCGACGTGACGAGGGCGGTGACGTCGTCAGCGAGGGACAGGCTTACGGCATGCTCATCGCTGCGGCGGTCGGTGACGAGACTCGGTTCCGGTCGATATGGAAGTGGACGAAGACCCACCTGCGCCGCGCCGACGGCCTGCTCGCCTGGCGGTGGGCCGATGACAAGGTCGCCGGTGTCAACAGCGCCGCGGATGCCGATCTCGATGCGGCGCGGTCGTTGGTCTTGGCCGGTCGACGTTTCAACGCGCCAGAGCTCACCAAGGACGGCCGACGGCTGGGTGTCGCGATCTTGCAAACCGAGACCGTGGCTGTCGGCACTGGGTCCGTCCCTCCGAGCGATGTGAATCCACCGGGTACCTGGGTGGCCGGATCGGGCCGCACGCTCGTCGGCGGAAACTGGGCTATGACGCCGCCGTACGTCGTCAACCCGGGATACTTCAGTCCGCGCGCCGAAGCGCAACTCTTCGAGGCGTCGGCCGACCGGCGGTGGACCGACATCACCCGCACGCAGCGGGTGCTCGGCTGGCAGCTCGTCGGGACCGGAATGCTGCCACCCGACTGGGCCACCGTCAGCGAAGTCGGCCATGCCGTGCCCACCGGACCTGTCACCGGGGGACCCGTACGCTTCGGTCTCGACGCCGCGCGCCTACCAGTCCGGTTCGCCGAATCCTGCGATCGGGAGGACCGAGCCCTCGCGGGCGCGATGCAGCCCCTGCTCACCGCGCCGGGTGAGGTTCCCGCGGTGCGCAATCTGAATGGCTCCGCTGCGAGCAATTGGCAGCATCCCGTCGGCCTGGTGGCCGCGGCCGCCGCCGAACAGGGCGCCGGCAATCCCGACGGCGCAATCGAGCGCCTCGACGCGGCGGCGCGACTGGAGCAGCGGTCTCCGACCTATTATGGCGCCGCCTGGGTGGCGCTCGGCCGCATCATGCTGACCACGTCGCTGCTCGGCGAATGCCCGGATGACGGTCTCCGCAACTCGGGGACCTAGTCGCCGCCGTGGCCGTGCCCCCCGCCGTGACCGCCACCACCGCCATGTCCGCCACCGCCGTGGCCGCCACCACCGCCGCCGCCGCGACCCCAGGGCCCCTTCGGGCCCGGGTTGAAGAACGGTGGCGGCTGAAGAATCGGGGGAAACCACTGGATGAACGGCGGCGGAGGCCACGGCGGGGCCACAGCGGGCGGCGGTGGACCGGGCGCGGGCGGTGGCGCCGCCGGCGCGGGCGCTGCGTTGCGGACCACCACTCGGGGCGGCGGGGTCGCGGGCAGAACCTTCAGGCGTGCGGTGGCATTGGCCGCCGCGAGTCGTGGTGCCACCACGGCGGGGCCAGGGATCTGGTGCGGCGCAGGCGGCAACGGGCCAGGCGGCGCGGCAGCGGCGGGAGGCGCGGGCATGGCGTCCGGGGTTTCATCGGCGGTCGGCTGGATACTGATCGCCATTGCGATGGCCAGTGCCGCCATTCCCGCTGCGAAGATTGCGGTCAGCGAGCTGCCCATCAACAGGAACGGCTTGCTGCGTTCCGTCGCATCGTCGGACTCAGAAGCGATGTCGTCGGTATCCAGGAATGCGTTGGCCTCGAGGAAAATCGTGGCGTCATTGGCCATGACCAGCGGGTAGTCCGTGGTGCCGTCGTGAACTTGTGAGTAGGCCAGGCCGACGGTGGAGGCATCAAAGCGCGGCGCATTCGCCGACGCCAGCGCAGCGCCGCGGGCCAACGCCAACTCGGGTTCTTCAGGAGCGATGACGGGTACCGCCACGAGGTCCTGCAAATGTGCCTTGACCGCGGTGACGTCGACCTCGGAGCCGACGACGAACATGCCCTCGGGCATGGAGTTCTCGGCCTGCAGGCCGGCGACCATCTCGGCCAGCACGGCGAGCGGGTCCGCGCTGTGCAGACCGTGGCGCAGCACCTTCACCACTGAGCCATCGGCGGTTTCGACGACCGCCAGCGTCGCGGTGTCGCGCTCGACGAACATCAGTGCGGTCTTTTCGTAGCCCACCGCCCGCCCGACCGCCTGGGCGAGGGCCGCGGCGGCATGCAACTCCGAAACCAGCAGTACATCGTCGACGCCGCGGGCGACCAAAGCCTCCCGCAACACGGCCGCTTGAGCGTGGTCAGTCCATGTCACTCCGGTCGACACCAGCCGGTGGCCGGCGGCGATCGCGCCCTCCTGGGTGCCGAGGATCGCGGCGATGACGTGATCGGCCGCGTTCGAGGTTGCCGAACCGTCGTTGGTGCCGATCTCGAAGACGTCCCGCTCGACGATGACACCGTCGGCCTTTTCGCCCTCGACGAGTGCGATGCTGACCGTCGTCGGTGTCATCGCCACACCAAAAACGATCTCCACCGCTCCTCCAACGCGTTTGCTGGCATATTGGGCTATTGGCGGGGAGGCGCGGTCCCACGCAAGCCGTAAACGTCCGTCGCCCGTAGCCGCCGACCACCAGGGTGTTCATGTCGACGTGGGCTCGCGCTTGCCCTGCACAGAGAAGTCTACTCGCTCAGTCCGGTGCTTGCGGGTGCGTGGCGAGATTTTTTAGCTGCTGCCGGACTTTGCCCGCGGCGGGTGCCGTCGTCGTACATCCAATGAATTCGATTGCGCGGCAGCCTTTTCGAGGCAGAGGATGAGCTCCTGCCGTGGGCACGGTGGGTGCGAAGGAACTCTTCGGAGACCTGTTGCAGTTCGGCTCAATAGGGTTCAATGCGGTCTGACCGCGAGGTCATTGCGCCTAGCATCAGCACATGGAGCGGCTCAGCGGGCTCGACGCGAGTTTCCTGTACATCGAAAGTCTCACCCAGCCCCTGCATGTGTGCTCGATCCTCGAGCTGGACACCTCAACGGTGCCCGGTGGCTACACCTTTGACCGGTTTCGCGACAAGCTGGCGTCGAGGATCACGGCCCTTCCCGGCTTCCGGGCTATGTTGGCCGACAATCTGCTCAATCTGGACTATCCGGTGTGGGTCGACGACGATGCGTTCGACCTCGATCGTCATCTGTACCGCATCGCTCTGCCGGCGCCGGGAGGGCGCAGGGAACTCGCGGAAATCTGCGGACACATCGCCTCCATGCCATTGGATCGCGGCAGGCCGCTGTGGGAGATGTGGGTTATCGAGGGCGTTGCCGACACCGACCCGCACGCGGATGGCGGCCTGTTGGCGGTGATGACGAAGGTTCATCACGCCGCCGTGGACGGAGTGACCGGCGCCAACCTGCTGTCGCAGCTGTGCAGCGTCGAACCCGACGTGCCGCCGCCGGAGCCGGTGGACGGCCCAGGTAGCGCAGGCCAGCTTCAGATTGCGGCGGGTGGCCTGCTGAGGTTTGTGTCCCGTCCGTGGCAGCTGGCCAATGTGATGCCGACGACTGTCGCAACGATCGTGAAGACGCTTCGCCGCGCACGCACCGGTCTGAGCATGGCCGCACCGTTCGCCGGCCCGCCGACGCGGTTCAACGCATCGGTGACCGCCGGCCGAAACGTCGCGCTGGCCCAGCTGGACCTGGACGACATCAAGAAGGTGAAGGACCGCTTCAATGTGACGGTCAACGATGTGGTGATGGCCCTGTGCGCGGCGGTGTTGCGGTGGTTCTTGAGCGACCATGACGAGCTGCCGGCCAAGTCGCTGGTCGCGATGGTGCCGGTGTCGGTGCACGACAAATCCGATCGACCAGGCCACAACCAGCTGTCGGGAATGTTCTGCAGCCTCGAGACTCACATCGTCGACCCCGCCGAACGGTTGCGGGCGATCGCCCGGGCCGACGCCCTCGCGAAGAATCACAGCTCTGCCATCAGCGCCACGCTGTTGCAGGACTGGGCGCAACTCGCCGCCAGGGCGGTGTTCGGCGCCATTTTCCGGATCGTCGCCGACTCGCCGCTCATCGGAAACCCGGTCCACAACCTCATCATCTCGAACGTGCCGGGCCCGCGGGCTCAGCTGTACTTTCTGGGCTGCGAGGTCGAGGCGATGTATCCGCTCGGCCCGCTGTTCCACGGCTGCGGACTGAACGTCACGGCGATGTCGCTGAACGGCAAGCTGAACGTCGGAGTCATCTCCTGCCCGGATCTGCTGCCCGACCTTTGGCGACTGGTCGACGACTTCGATGTTGCGCTTCAGGAGTTGCTCGACTATGCAGGTCCGGCACGCATATGAGGCGGTGGCGGACAGTGCTCATTCGCGGAATATCGGCGCTTGCTTCGGCCGTGATGTTGGTTGTCGCGTGCGCAGATGGCGTTGAATCGCGAGGTGAGCCGAACGTCGGCGGACCCGTCGACGTTGCCGCCGGCCTCGATGTGCCGTGGGGCATCGCGTTTCTTCCCGACGGCAGTGCTTTGATCGCCGAACGCAACAGCGGCGCCATCAAACACATGACGGCGCCCGGCGTCATCAACCCGGCCGGCAGCATCGCCGGCGTCGCCGCGAGCGGGGAAAGCGGCCTGCTCGGTCTGGCCGCCGCGGGGCCGACCGTGTTCGCCTACGTGACGACAGGGCAGGACAATCGCGTGGTGCGGATGCGCTTCGACGGAGGAACGCTGGGCGAGCAGTCGCCGATTCTCACCGGTATCCCGGCCGCTTCCGTGCACGACGGTGGACGCATTGCGTTCGGCCCGGATGGCAAGCTCTACGTCGCGACGGGTGAAAGCGGCACGCCTGCGCTGGCGCAGGACCGCTCGTCGTTGGGCGGCAAGATTCTTCGCGTCAACCCTGACGGGTCCATTCCGTCGGACAACCCAGACCCCGCGTCACCGGTCTGGTCGTTCGGCCACCGCAACATCCAGGGACTGGCGTGGGACTCGGCGGGCCGACTATGGGCCACCGAGTACGGTGCGAACCGGTTCGACGAGCTCAACTTGATCCAGCGAGGCGGCAACTACGGGTGGCCGATGGCGGAGGGGCGCGCCGGCACGCCGGGACTGATCGACCCGGTGATCCAGTGGTCGACCGACGAAGCGTCGCCCTCGGGGCTGGCCTACTTCGGCGGGGCGCTATGGGTGGCGGCCCTGCGCGGGCAGCGGCTGTTTCAGATACCGGTCGGGGCCGACGGCTCGCTCGGTGATCCGGCGCCGCTGTTCGTCGGGCATTACGGGCGTCTGCGCACGGTAGTCGCCGCACCGGACGGCACGCTGTGGTTCACCACCAGCAACCGCGACGGCCGGGGGAGTCCGCGCGACGGAGACGACCGCATTCTTCAGTTTCGGCTGTAACCGGCACCGGCGTCGGTCGAAACAAACTGACAACACCGGCATTCCGGCACGGAACACGACCGTAGGTTTTGAAACACAGCCCGCCTAGCTTTGCCGAATGACCCAAGAGCTCAGCAACGAGCCGGTGAACGAGGCTGCCGTGGCAGACCTCGACACCATGACCGCCACCAAGGAAACTCTCGAGGACTACACGCTGCGGTTCGCCCCGCGCAGCTACCGCAAGTGGTCGACGCGTGTGGTCGGCATCTCGGCCCTGGGCGGCATCGCCTACCTGGCTGACTTCGCCATCGGCGCCAACATCGGTATCTCCTACGGCACCACGAACGCGCTGTGGGGCATCCTCATCTTCACTGTTGTCGTGATGGCGACCGGCTTCCCGGTGGCCTACTACTCCACCCGCTACAACATCGACCTCGACCTCGTCACCCGCGGCAGCGGCTTCGGGTATTACGGCTCGGTGGTCACCAACGTCATCTTCGCGACGTTCACGTTCATCTTCTTCGCGCTCGAAGGCTCGATCATGGCCCAGGGCCTGCAACTCGGCCTCGGCATCCCGCTGTGGCTCGGCTACGGGGCGTCCACGCTGATCATCTTCCCGCTGGTGATCTACGGCATGAAAGTGCTTTCCACACCCCAGGTCTGGACCACGCCGCTGTGGCTGATCCTGATGGTCGCGCCGTTCGGCTATCTCGTCATCAGCCACCCCGAGTCGGTCGGTCAGTTCTTTGCCTACCAGGGCGAGAACGGCGTCAAGGGCTTCGACATGGGCTCGACCCTGCTGGCCGCCGGCGTCTGTCTGTCGCTCATCGCCCAGATCGCCGAGCAGAACGACTACTTGCGTTTCATGCCACCGAAAACGCCCGAGAACAAGCGCAGTTGGTGGACCTGGATGTTCCTCGCCGGCCCAGGCTGGGTGCTCTTCGGCGCCATCAAGCAGATCGTCGGACTGTTCCTCGCCGTCTACCTGATCGCCAACGTCGCGGACAGCGCCGGTCTCGCCAACCAGCCGGTGCACCAGTTCCTGGAGATCTACCAGAACTTCCTGCCCGGCTGGCTTGCCATGACGCTGGCGGTCTGCCTCGTGGTCATCAGCCAGATCAAGATCAACGTCACCAACGCCTACTCCGGGTCGCTGGCATGGACCAACTCGTTCACCCGGGTCACCAAGACCTATCCGGGCCACCTGGTGTTCCTCGGCGTGAACCTGCTGATCGCACTGGTCCTGATGGAAGCCAACATGTTCGACTTCCTCAACACGATTCTCGGCTTCTACGCCAACTGCGGTATGGCGTGGATCGTGGTGGTGGCCTCCGACATCGTGTTCAACAAATACCTGCTGAAGCTGTCGCCGAAGCAGCCGGAGTTCCGCCGTGGCATGCTCTACTCGTTACCCCGTCGGCTTCGGGTCGATGCTGATCGCCGCGGGTGTGTCCGTCATCACGTTCTTCGGTGGCCTCGGCGAGGCCATCCGGCCGTACTCGCCGCTGGTCGCGATCGGCCTCGCCTTGGTGCTGCCGCCGATCTTCGCCATCGCCACCCAGGGCGAGTATTATCTGCGCCGCAGCGACGACGGCATTGACCTGCCAATGTACGACGAGCACGGCAACCCGTCCGGTGAGCACCTGAAATGCCATGTCTGCCATCATGATTACGAGCGGCCGGACATGATGAAGTGCGAAACTCACGACGCCCACGTCTGCTCGCTCTGCCTGAGCGCCGACAAGGTCGCCGACCACGTGCTGTCGGCTCAGGCCTAGCCCAGGCAGCCAGACCGTCACTCCGATCAGCAGAGCATCGACCAGGTCGCCCCGTCGCGTTCGAGCGTGTCTGCGGGCTGCGGACGCCGGGTAGCGCGCCGACGTTTAATCTCGAGCAGACGCGAAGCCGTTGCTGAAGGCAATTGGCTGCTTCGAAGCTGGGAGAGGTGATGGAGTCGTTATCGGCACAACGGGAGTTCACGGCGTACGGGCCGTCGCACTGGGTCGTCATCGCGGTGTTCGCGATAGGCGCAGCGCTCCTGGTCTGGGTCGGGCGCAGGCAGACCGAATCGCAGGCCCGCATCCTCGGCAGGGTCCTCGGCGGACTGCTGTTGGCGGTGTTCCTAGTGGCGCTGGCCTACAAATTGGTCCAGCCCGAAATCGACACATCTGTGCCGTTGCAACTCTGCGATCTCGCAGAACTAACGGCTGTCTATGCCTTGTGGTCGCAGCGGCACTGGGCCTCTGCGATGTCGTACTACTGGGGTCTGGTCCTGAGTTCACAGGCCTTGATCACCCCGGACATCGGCACGCCGCGGGACGGCGCGCCTGATTTCCCCCACCACCTTTTCATCACGTTCTTTGCGCTTCACGTGCTCGTGGTGTGGGCGGCGATCTACCTCACCTGGGGGCGAAGGATGCGGCCACAGTGGCGCGATTACCGCTTCGCGATCATCATGACCCTGGCGTGGGCGGCCATCACCTTCATCTTCAACGTGATCGCACGAACCAATTACGGCTATCTCAACAGGAAACCCCCTGTCGCATCGCTGTTGGACGTATTGGGTCCGTGGCCGGTGTACCTGATGGTCGAGGTGATCATCGTTGTCATCGTGTGGGCTCTGATGACCTGGCCGTGGGAGCGGTTGCGGCGCCCCGACACGGATCTAGCGTCGGGCGAAGTCGGGCGCGTGCTGGGGAAGTAGTCCGACGCCGACGATGTAGGCGGGAACAGCCGTCAACTGCGGAAGACGTTCCAAGAGCTTCACCATGGCGGCGGGTGGCGTCACTTCGCGACCCTGCAACACGGAGCCCAGCAAGCCGCGATGCAGGACGCGCTGCATGGTTTGGGTGACGACGGTGGGCAGTAGTCGGCGCCGACGCACCGCGGCCAGGTGCTTGTTCGTGAGCCGGCGAGTCTCCAGTGGTCGCGCCAGTAGACCGGCGGCGGCGACGGCGTCGGCGATGGCAAGGTTGATGCCGACACCGCCGACGGGCGACATGGCGTGTGCGGCGTCACCGATGCAGAGCAACCCGTCGCGGTGCCAGCGGCGCAGGCGGTCGAGGCGGACGTCGAGGAGTTTGACGTCCCCCCACGACGTGAGTGCCTCGGCCGACGTCTCGGGGATCAGGGCGGCGAGTTCGCGGTGGAACGCGTCGAGCCCTTGTGCCCGGATCTCCGCGTCGCTTCCCTTCGGGATCAGATAGGCGATCTGGAAGTAGCCCTCACGCGGAATCATGATCAACGCCCGCCCGGGCCCGGTCCGCGGGATCAATGAGTATTGCGCAGTCTGGTTGCGCGGCAGTCGAAACCACCACACATCGAAGGGCACCGGGTATTCGCGGATGGGCAGCCCGGCGTCGCGGCGGATGACAGACGTGCGCCCATCGCAGCCGACGACGAGGTCGGCACGTAGTTCGCCAGGACCGTCGGGGCCCGTGTAGCGGACGCCGGCGACGCTGCCGTGATTCATCAGCAAGCCGGTGACTTCGGATTGCATGCGCAGCGTGAACGTGGGCTCCGCGTCTGCGGCGTCGGCGACCAGGTCGAGCAGATCCCATTGCGGCACCATCGCCACATAGGGATGGGGCTGGTGCAGGCGCCCGAAGTCGACGACGGTGAGCAGATGGCCGTCGACCTCGAACTGGCCTTTCTCGACCCGACTATGGGGTAGGGCGTCGAATCGCTCGAAGAGGCCGAGTTCGTCGAGGAGACGCAGCGTGACCGGGTGCACCGTGTCGCCGCGAAAGTCACGCAGGAAGTCCGCGTGCTTCTCCAACACCGTGACCTCGACACCGGCGCGTGCCAACAACAACCCCAGAAACAATCCGGCCGGGCCGCCCCCCACGATTGCGCATGTCGTCGTGTCAGTCACACTGCCACCCCTACCACGAACACCGGCTTCGCGCGACAGCGCCGCCGACCACGGGCCGGCGACCCGGACTCACGTCAGCCGGCCGGTTCCGGTTCGCCCTCCGGCCGGCCGGGCCGAGCGCGCCACTTGCGGTAGGCCTGGCGCGCGACGACCGCTCCGATGATGGCCGTCACACACCACACGGCGATTGCCGAATAGGCCAGCGGGGCGGACAGATCCCCGATCGAAGCGCCCAGCGCGGTATAGACGAAGGCGCGCGGCGCCGAGCCGATGAACGCCCCAACGGCCATCTGCCACAACGGAACCCCGAACGCTCCGAACCCATAGGAGGCGAGCGCATCTGAGATGCCGGGGATGAACCGCTGACCGACCACCGCCCACAAGCCGCGCCGCTCGATCTGTGCGTCGATGCGATCGGCACGGGCGCTGCCGAGCAGGGCACGGGCGCCGGTCCGGCCTGCCCGCCTGCCGATGAGGGCGGTCAATGTCGCCGTACCGACCGCTGATCCCAGCGTGACGAATGTGCCGAGCACGGGGCCGAACAGCACGCCGCTGCCGGCGGCCAGCAGTGGACCCGGTACGAACAACGCGCCGAGCACCGCCGAGGCCACGACGTAGACCAGAGGAGCGGCCGGGCCGGTCGCCGTGACAGCGCGCCGGACCTCCTCGACGTCGATGACCCGCATGACGGCCACGAGATAGAACAGCCCCAACAGAAACGCCGCGAACACCGCGAGTCGAACGATGTGGCGGCGTCGCGAGGGAGCGGGGGCGTCGGCCTTACCGGCATTGTCTGCCATGCTGACCGCCATTCTCGCGCAACTGCGTCGCAGCCTGTGCCGACAACTCCTCGACTGACCATCGGTGTCGGTGAGAAGTCAGCCGACGCAGCACCACCCGCAGGGCCGCCCGGTGGCGGTCCGTCCCCGAACAGTGGTCCGCCTGGACCAGCGCTGTGAGCAGGCAGCTGTCGCTTCGTTGTCGTTCGAAGGCGGGGAGTTGATGTCACGATGGGGACATGTCTGACGACGAGATGACCGCCGAGCGCGAGTTCAACAAGCAGAACATCGAGGAGTTCCGCCGCAACGGCGGGAAGGTGGGTGGACAGTTCGAGGGGTTCCCGCTGCTGATCCTGACCTCGACCGGTGCCAAGAGCGGCGCCGAGCGCGTCAACCTCATCGCCTACTTCGACATCGACGGCAAGACCTACATCATCGGCTCGGCGGCGGGGCGCGATCAGAGCCCCGCCTGGGTGTTCAATATCCGCGCCCACCCCGACGTCACCGTGGAGATCGGCGCGGACCCGCCGAGAGGCGCGGTCGCCCGCGAGCTGCCGCGCGACGAGCGCGACCGCGTGTACGGCATCGTCGTGGAGCGCGCCCCCGGATTCGCCGAGTACGAAAAGAAGACCGACCGGGTCATCCCCGTCTTCGAGCTGACGTAGTCACGCCCCCGGCTTTTGTCGCGCCGAGTCGGCGTCGATGATGGACACATGACCCGTGACGAGATCACCCAGCAGATCGTTGCCGCCCGGTTGGCCAAGGGCTTCACGTGGCAGGAACTTGCCGACGCCATCGACAAGCCCGTCGTGTGGACCACCGCAGGCCTGCTCGGCCAGCACCCGATCCCGCCCGAGTCCGGCCGCAAGCTCATCGAGATGCTCGGTCTCGACGCGTCGGCGGTGCCGGTGCTGGCCGCCGTGCCGATGCGCGGCGGGCTGCCCACAACCGTGCCCACCGACCCGACCATCTACCGTTTCTACGAGGTTCTCCAGGTTTACGGGCCGGCGATCAAGGAACTGATCCACGAACAATTCGGCGACGGCATCATGAGCGCCATCAACTTCAGCGTCGACGTCCAAAAGAAGCCGCACTCGACCGGTAGCCGCGTCGTCGTAACCCTGGACGGCAAGTTCCTGCCGTACGACTGGGTCGCCGCCGAGGACTGATCAGCGGGGCGTCCGCCGGCGTCGCATGCCCACGACCGCCACCCCCAGCACGAGCGCGGCGGCGAGGACCGCGGCCATCGACAGGGCGAGGCCGTCCCGCTGCGCCGCACCGATTGCCACCGCCACCAATGCCCACAGCACGCCCGCTGCGTAGCCCACGGTTCCGCGCAGCATCGTTGTCAACGCGATCGCGAACGTCGCCGCGGCCACCAGCACCACCATCTGCCACGCCACCGCGGACGCCGAAACGCCAGAACCGATCAGCGCGGCAGCGATGTTGGCGAACACCGCGATACTGCCCCATCCCAGATACAGCCCGAAGGTGACGGTAGCCAGGGTCGCCAGCCACGACGGGCACGTCAGGTCATGGCGCCGCCGAACCAGCAGTCGCATGACATGGATCAGGGCCGACACCATCACCGAGAACACCGCGACGCTGACCCAGAGCCAGTCCTGCGCGGCCACCAGCAGCCATCCACTGAATCCCGCGAACACCACGCTCACGTCGATCAGCAGGCTCGTTTCCCACCACGAGCCCAGCCCGTAGCGCAGCACAGCGATCGCGGTCGCCGCGCTCAGCACCGTGATCAGGCCCCACAGACCGAACGCGTACCCGGCGGGGGTGATGAGTGCATCGTTGGTTGGCCCCGAGGACAGGAAGTTCCCGGCGAGCGCATGCGTCACGACGGGCGCCGTCAGTTGGATCAGGGCCAGGACAGCGGCGATCCACCGCCACATCCTGACGGCAGGCGGTGCGGTCTGGACCTTCGACGTGCTGGGCAATGTCTCTCCTTTCCGGACCGGTATAGCACGTCGCGCGGGATCGGAGAACGAAAAATATCGAGGCGCAACGGCTTTCATAGCAACGTCATAATCAGTATCCGGTCGGACCGTGGTGCGCGTAGAGTCAGGTCCATCGGCGGCACGTCGAGCACGACCGGTTGAGTTCGTGTCGTCGCCGATTTCGAAGTAGTGGCCGCTATGCGGCCGAGGTGGGATCGTCACATGACACAACAAGAGGGCCGTGCCGTTTCCGGCAACCGCCACGAAGGGCCCGAGATCACCCCGCGGCTGCGCTTGAAGGCCAAGGCGCCGGCGACCGGGCACGTCGACGGCGCATGGTGGCCGCGCAGTGACGACCTCGTGAAGGAGCTGCCGGATCTGCTGGCCGTGCTGTCGGTGCGCCTGGGCACGGTCGACCGGGTGTTGTTCAACCTCGCCGAATGGGCGAAGGCGCCGGGACGGCTTCTGACCGGTGGACGAGCGGTCCGACTCGATGGGTACCGCATCCAGCCGGCCCACACCCTCGAAGTACTCGGGATGGGCCGCGAGAAGCTACTACTTCTGGTCGTGCCGCCGGACACCGATGCGGATCTCGCTCACGAGGCGATGATGACTGCGGCTGCTACAGACGACATTTCGTCGGTCGCCGACCTGCTCGCCGTCAAGAATGCGGTTGCTCAACCACTTTGAGTGGAGTGGTTGAGCAACCGGCGAAAACCGTGTGCTCTCAGCGCTTTTTGTTGTCGTGAAAGAGTGCGTCGGTCGACGTGGCGCGTTGGGCGGCCTTTTCGTGCTTGGCCGCGCGCTTCTCTTTCAACGACTTTCCGGACTTCTTGGCCATCGTTTGTCGAGGAGACTTATCAGACATGGGGGACCCCTTCATCGTGGGGGCCTTATTGGTCCCGATGTCCCCGACACTACTCCCTGGGGGTGTAACGTCAACCGCGTTGGAACCCAGCCAGTCCGGGACGTGTCAGCCCGATACCGTTGACCGCGCCGAGCAACCGCTCACGCTGGACGTGCAGGTGACAACCGCAAGTTGGGATCATCGTGAGTGCTTTATCCACCTTCCGGCCGACGACGTTTCCCGGCGTAACACAGGGATTTTCGCGGACAGCGCGGTTCGGCTTGCTCACTGCATATCCGCCCACGCTGTGCGGGCCGGCGACGTTCGGCGCAGGGCTCGTCGACGGGTTGATCGCCAACGGCGCCAGTGTCAACGTGGTGCGCGTGGCGGACGGGGAGCTGTCCGCGAGTGACCGTGTCATCGGAGAGCTGGTCAACGGCTCGCCGGCCTCCGTCGCGGCATGTGGCGAACTGCTGAACCTGGGTGACGTCGCGGTCATCCAGTACGCGTGCGGCGCCTACGGCTCGGTCGACGGCGATGACGTCATCGGAATCATCGACGGCCTACGTGTCCCCTCGATCGTCATTGTCCGCACTATCGTGAAGAACCCGACGCGACGCCAGCGATCCGTTGTCGAAATGATTGCGGCACAAGCCGACCAGGTTGTCGTGGTGTCCGAGGCGGCCGGCGAACGGCTTCGCAGTGGCTTTACCGTCGACCGGCGCAAGATCGTCACCATCGCCCACGGCGCCACCGTCCCGCCGAACGCTTCCGGCGCGCGAGGCCGCCGGCCGACCGTGCTGACCTGGGGCCTGCTCGGCCCGGGAAAGGGCATCGAGCGGGTGATCGAGGCGATGAAAACGCTGCGTGGTCTCCCCGGCAGGCCGCGGTACATGGTCGTGGGCCCGACACATCCCAAGACGCTGGCCGCCGAGGGCGAGACGTACCGCGATACCCGAATCGAGCAGGCGCGGCGCGGCGGCGTGGCGGATGCGGTGAGCTTCGACGCGGGTTACCGCAACGCCGCGATGCTCACCGCGCTCGTCCAGTCCGCCGCGGTCGTGGTCCTGCCCTACGACTCGACCGATCAGGACGTCTCCGGTGTACTGGTCGACACCATCGCCAACGGCAGGCCCGTGGTGGCCACCGCGTTCCCGCACGCCCTCGAGCTTCTCTGCACGGGGGCGGGCACCGTCGTCGCTCATGACGACCAGGACGCGCTTGTGGCCGCCCTGCGGCGCGTGCTGACCGATCCACGCTTCGCCGGTTCGATGGCTGCCGAGGCGCGCCGATTGGCGCCCGACATGGCCTGGCCGGTTGTCGCCGGCTCGTATCAGAAGCTGGCGCAACAGTTACTGGCCGGCCGTCGCAGAAACATATGAATCACCCGAACAGGCGTCGAACGTAGCCCACACCAAGTCCGTGACCGGTTCAGCTGCATCTGCAGATGCCGGCGCAACTCGTGCAGGCCCGGATCGGTCCAGCGGTTGACGGCCTCCGCCGGATGTCAAACGTGCGCTCCACCTTCCGAATGCGCAGAGGCGCAGGCGGATTGGCCGTCTGCTTCATCCGGCGCGCAGCCCGAGCGGCGAACCGGCGGACAGGTTGCCGCGTGCCCCCGCATTTCACTTCATCTGTTCGCTAATTCGTCTCGAGTAGAGCAGTGTGTAGGAGTGACATCCCGCCCCGACGACCACCCGCCGTTCGGTTGAATGTGGCGTTCCGTGAGCAGTTGCTCGCCGCCGTCGAGGGCCGGCGTGGGGTAGCTGCCGCCGACCGGCTCTGTGAGGCCTGCGTGGCGCTGCTCGACGTCGACGCGGCGGCGATCTCCCTCATCTTCGAGGGTACCGCCACCGGCACCCTCGGTTCCAGCGGCGCCGCGGGGCGGGTTTACGACGAACTGCAGTTCACCCTCGGTGAGGGTCCCTGCCTGGACTCGATCGCCCAACGTGGCCCCGTGCTGGTCGTCGATCTGGCCCACCCGAATGAGGTCCGCTGGCCCGCCTTCGGGCCCGCCCTGCTCTCTCACCGCATCCGCGGTGTTTATGCCATGCCCGTCGTCGTGGCCGGCGAGTACGTCGGCGCCCTTGACCTCTTTCGTGCCGGGCCTGGCCCCCTCGACGGCGACCGGCTCGCCGGCGCCGTCGTCGCAGCCGAAATCGCCGGTCTCCCGCTGCTGGATCTTCTGGACACCGATTTGAAGGCCGCCGTCGACGAACCCGGCAGCAATGCGTGGGCCGAACTCAACACGCTCTCGCGCGCCGAGGTCAGCCAGGCTACCGGCATGCTGGTGGCACAGCTCGGAGTCGAGCCCGCCGAAGCCCTGGTCCGCCTGCGTGCCCACGCCTATTCCACCGGACGCAGCGCCACCGATGTCGCGCGCGACATCCTCGACCGCCGACTCACCCTCGAAACAGACTGATGTGCCCGAAATGACAAGGAGCGCAACGTGACAGGTACACCCCGTGAAACCCGCGTACTCAATGCGGTGGTCTCGCTCGTGGACACACTGCTCGATGATTTCGATGTCGTGGACCTGCTGACCGAGCTGACCGAACGCTCCGCCGAGCTGCTCGACGTCGCGGCGGCCGGTTTCCTTCTCGCGGATCCGCTGAGTCGTCTGCGGCTGTTGGCGGCGACCTCCGAAGAGGCCCGTGACCTCGAACTGTTCCAACTTCAGTCTGACGAGGGTCCGTGCGTCGACTGCTTCACCACGGGTGAACCCGTCTCGGTCGCCGACGTCGCCGCCTTCGTCGAGCGGTGGCCACGCTTCGTGCCCGCCGCACGGGACGCCGGCTTCGCCTCCGTGCACGCCATCCCGATGCGCGCCGCGGGCATCGTGCTCGGCGCCCTCGGCCTCTTCGGCGCCCGGCCGGGCGCACTGGGCGAGGCAGACTTGCTGGTGGGGCAGGCGCTGGCGCATATCGCCTCGGTGGCGATCCTGCAGGAACGCGCGCCGACGCCGTCGTCCGTCCTTCCACCGCTACGTTCGGCGCTGGCCAACCGCGTCGTCGTCGAACAGGCCAAGGGCTTTCTCCGCCAGGCGCTCGACGTCTCCGTGGATCAGGCGTTCACCCTGTTGCGCACGTACGCCCGCACGCAGAACGAACACCTCACCGATGTGGCCCGGCGGTTGATGACCGACCGGCACAGCCGACCCGTCCTGCTGGAGGACATCGCAACCCTGCGACCGCCGTCGCGGTGACGTCAGCGCCGGCGCACCCGCGCCCGTTGGACCGCCTCCTCGACCAGCCGCTCCGCCACCACCGAAAGCTTCGTATTCGCGTTCTGGCTGATCCGGGTCAACCGTTCGAAGGCCTCGTCGCTGCTGACCCCTGAGCGGCCGCGAATGATGCCGATCGCCTGATCGATGACCGCCCGTGTGACCAGCGCGCGCTGCAGTTCCCTGGTCCGTTCCCGCGCCCCCGCCAACAATTGCGCGTTGTACAGCGACACCGCGGCGGGGCCCGCGAACTGTGAACCCAGTTTCACGGCATGAGCGGAGAACGCGTCTCGCCTGCAGGCGTAGGAATTGATCGCTCCGATGACCTCATCGCCCACCAGCAGTGGCAGCGCCAAGGCGGAGTGCACTCCCATCCGGGCGACCCGGCCGCCGAAATGTGGCCACCGACGGTCGCTGCCCAACGATCCGCTGACCGCCGGCCGGCGCGTCTGCATGCACGTGATGCACGGCCCCTCGCCGAGGACCTCGTATTGCACGGCGTCGATCTCGCGGATGAAGTCGGCCGTGACGGCCCACTGAGAAATGCGCGGGTGGTCCTCGCGCATTTCGTTCAACGTTGCTCCCGCGCCGTCGGCGCCCGGAATGGCCTGCACCGCCAATTGGGCTATATCACCCAGGATTTCGCTGACCTCGCGAGCTCCCGCGACGATTCCCGCCACCCCGCTCACCCCAGCCTGCAGATCGACGTCATCGGCTTCCCGCTGCGCCGCAGAGAGTTCGGGGTCCGGCGGTGTCGTGCGTCCGGGTTGGGGGTCGTACTCGGCCATCGTGAGCGTAAATCTACGCCCACGCCGCCGAGATCAGTCCACCAACGACAGGGCGTGTGCGCGCCGCAGCTTGCCCGATGGTGTCTTCGGGATCATGCCCGGCTCGAGCACGACGACGTTGCGGGGCCGCACGTTGACCTCCGCGAACACCTCGTGGGCCACGTCGTGCTCGATGCGACGGGCTTCCTCGCGAACGGAGTGCTCCTTCGACTCGACCGCGACGGCGAATGTCTCTCGCGACAGGCCCGCGTCCAACCGCACCGCCACCGCACACCCCGGGCGGACTCCGGCCACGCGGCTGGCTGCACGTTCGATGTCCGTCGGGTAGATGTTCCGGCCGGCCATGATGATCACGTCCTTGACCCGGCCGCACACCACGATCTCGCCGGTTTCGGTGAGGTAACCCAGGTCGCCGGTGTCATACCAGCCCTGCTGGTCCTGTGCGCCGAGGAAGCCGCCCATCGTGGTGTAGCCGCGGGTCACCGGCTCGCCGCGCACGTGGATGACCCCCACCCCGCGCGCCGGCATGATGCTGCCGTCCTCGTCGACGATTCGCGCCTCGATGCCCTCCAACGGCTGACCGAGGCTGACCAGCCTGCGGGTACGCCCCCTGGTTGCCGGAATCGCCAGGTGGAGTACCGACAGCATGTCGGCGTCCACTTCGTCGACGACCATGCCGCCCCCGCACTTGGAGAACGACACCGCGACCGTGGTCTCGGCCATGCCATAAGCGGGAATGATGGCCTCCGGCTTCAACCCGAACGGCGCGCCTGCCTCGCAGAGGTCCTCCATGTCGGCGGGATCGACCTGCTCCGCACCGGAGAGCGCCCATCGCAGCGACGACAGGTCGAAGTCGCCCGGTTTCGCCTGCCTGCGCAACCGCTTGGCGAACAGGTTGTAGGCGAAGTTCGGGGCGGCGGTCATGGTGCCCTTGTACTTGTCGATCAGCCGGGCCCACAACAGCGTGTCGCGCAGGAAGTCCATCGGCGTGATCTTGACGAGTTCGACGCCGTAATACATCGGCACGGTGAGGTAGCCGGTCATGCCCATGTCGTGGAAACACGGCAACCAGCTGATGATCACATCGCGATCCGGGTCCACGTCGGCGCCTGCGAACATCGCCTCGGCATTGGCCACGAAGTTTCCGTGTGTGATGCCAACGGCTTTCGGGGAGCCTGTGGAGCCTGAGGTCAGCTGCAGGAATGCCAAGTCGTCGTCGTAGGTGGTGACCGGAGCTATGCCCCGGTTGTCAAGCAGCTGCTCGACCGTCAGCACGCACATGCCGCGCTCCGAAAGCACCGGCGCCGCAAGCATGAACGGATCGGAGACCACTACCGCCTTCGCGTCGATCATCTGGATGACCGCGGTGGTCTCGTCGGCCCACCGCTGCAGGTCGGTTCGTGGTGTGGGCTGGTGCAGCATCGTGAGGCAGGCGCCGCGCATCCAGATGCCCTGCGCCGTCGGCGCGATCTCGACCGGGGCGCCGGCCAGGACGGCCACCGCGTCGCCGTGTCCCACGCCGGCGGCGGCCAGGCCCCCAGCGACCTGTTTGGCGCGCTGATGCACCTCCGCCCAGGTGTGGCGGACGGGTGCGTGTGGTTCGCCGGTGGTCATCCCCTTGAGGCTCCACCGGGCGTTGTTGAACATGGTCTCGGTGAATCGGCTCACGAGCGTCCCCCTCGCTCCGGCGCGAACGCGCAGGCTATTGGGCTGTGGTGGGTGAAAAGCGGCGCGAGATGGCAGGCGCCGACACGGTTGGAGCCGCTGGAGTGCGACTGTCGCCAGCCCCAGGTCAGGGCCGGCGAGGATGGCAACAGAGTATGACTTCCTTCGGTACACCCCAGGTGATCCGCCACTCCGGGTGAAGTGCGGGGCCTAGCAACGAGACGACATGACTGTACAGACTCGGTCGCTGCCGAGCGAAGAAGCGCGCCGAGCTCCCCGGATAGGCGCATAACCCCAGGCAAACGACCCCCACCGATGCCAAATTGCAACCTGCTTGTGCCGGATCACGTCAAGATCAGAGTCCGTTCGGCAGGGAAATCAAGATCGCCGCCGTGACGTGTCCGCGAGGCTGTGTAGTCAACCGGTGAATGAGGTTACGCGCCGGAGGCCGACTTTGTCCCCGTTGCCCGCAAGCCGGACGCAATCGTTAGCGATGCTGCACTTGCAGCCGCTGCCGCAGTCCCGTCGCGCGGACCGCCCGGCGGTCGATCGCCGCCCGTACTTCGAGCTCCGACCCGGCCAGCCGTACCTTGTATTTCGCGCGGGTCACGGCGGTGTAGAGCAACTCGCGGGTGAGCAGTCTGGAGTCTTCCGGCGGAAGCAGAACGGTGATCTCGTCAACCTGGCTGCCCTGGCTCTTGTGGATCGTCATCGCATGCATGGTGTCGACGTCGGCCAGCCGAGTGGTGGCGAAGTCGAGGGACTCGCGCGCGCCGGCGACCACCGCCCGCAGGCCGTTGTTGCTTGCGATCGTCACGCCGGTGTCGCCGTTGTACAGGCCAAGGCCATAGTCGTTGGCGGTCACCAGGATCGGCCGCCCGGCATACCAGGATCCCCAGATCGGGTCACCTGTTTCCTCGGTGAGCCAGCGTTCCACCTGGCGGTTCCAGTGCGCAGCGCCATGGGGGCCTCGTCGGTGAGCGCACAACAGCCGGTGCTGGCCGAGCGTCGAAAGCGCTGTCGTGACGTCGCCGAGAAGCGCCGCCTGGCGCAGTGCAAGGGCTTGTGGCACAAGAACTTTCCGGAGCGACGCGGACGGCTCGCCGGTGTCGATCCAGTCGATGTGCTCGCCGCCCGCGCGCAGCAGGTCCATCACCTGGTCACCGTCTCCGGAGCGAATCGCCGACGCCAACGTGCCGATCGACTGGCCGAACCGGTGCGGCGTCTTCAGCTCGGCGATACGGGCCGCACCCAGTCCGTCGACCAGGTCCGCGAGCACGGCGCCTGCTTCCACCGACGCGAGCTGGTCGGGATCGCCGACCAGGATCAGCCGGGCGTCCGGACGCACCGCCTCCAGCAGCCGCGCCATCATCGTCAACGACACCATCGACGTCTCGTCCACCACGATCACGTCGTGTGGCAACCGGTTGCCGCGATGGTGGCGGAACCTGGCTGATGTGTCCGGTCTGCTGCCGAGGAGCCGGTGCAGGGTCATCGCCTGCAGCCCGGCCAGCGCCTCCCGGTCCGTCGGCGCCAGCTCGGCGACCTCCAGCTGCACCGCCTCCTGCAGCCGGGCCGCCGCCTTGCCCGTCGGCGCCGCCAGGGCGATCCGCAATCGGGTTCCGCCGGCCAGCAGGGCCAACAGCCGCGCCACGGTGGTCGTCTTCCCCGTACCCGGGCCACCGGTCAGCACCGTCAGCCCCTGTGACAACGAGGCTTCCGCAGCCGCGCGCTGCTCCTCGAACCCCGACGGGAACAGACGGTCGAGGTCCGGCGACGGCTGTCTCGGCCGAGCCGCGACCATCCTCAGGATGTCGTCGCACACCTGCTGTTCCTCGACCCAGTACCGATCGAGGTACAGCAGATGGCCGTCGACGCGAAGCACCGGCGGTGCCTCCGCCAATGGACTCCTGCGCACCGCGGACAGCCAGTCGTCCAGGTCTGGCCACGGTAGGCCCTGCACTGCCACCTGCTGGTCCACCTCGCTGAGATCGACACACACCGACCCGTTCCGCAATGCCCGCACCACGACGGCCACGGCCAGCGCGACGGCCTCGTCGGACTCCTCGGCGAGCGCGGTGAGCCGCTGCGCCACGTGCACATCCGGGGCGTCGATCACCTCGGCGTCGACGAACTCCCGGAGCAGACCGGTGGCCCCTGCGGCCCGTCGCCATTCCACGCTCGTCATGCGGCGACCCTGCCCGCATCGACCAGATCCGACAGCGCGGTGATGAGCGACGCCGGTGGTCGCCAACTGAACACCCCGGCCGGGTGGCCGTCGATGACCGGGGTGTCCGGTCCGCACATCCCCCGCAGAAACAGATATGCCACGCCGCCCAGGTGGCTTTCGGGCGTGTACCCGGGCAGTCGCCACCGCAGAAACCTATGCAGCACAACGCTGTACAGCAGCGCCTGCAATGGGTAGTCCGAATGCAGCATCGCCTCGGCGAGCCGGGGCGGCGCGTAATCCGCGGCGGTCAGCGGTCGAGCGGGATCGCCGAGCCAGTTCGTCTTGTAGTCGACCACCAGATACCGGTCACCGACGCGCAGCACCACATCCACCGAACCCGACAGATACCCCTTCAGCGGTTGGGCGCCCAATGCTGCTCCGGTCAGCCGGTCCGCGTAAGACGCGAGCGGATCGTCGTTCGTCAGATGCCGCCGCAACAACTCGCCGACGTGCGTGAGTCTGACCTCGGGCGCCGCGGCGCGCACATCACCGCCTGCCAGGGGGAATTCGAAGTCCATCTCCCGCAGTCGGTCCCGTAGGCCGATCTGGCGCAGCGTCAGGCCGTCCGCCAGCGGACCCAGCGGACTGTCGTGCATCGGTACCAACGCGGCGGCCAGATCGGGGGCGGGCACGTCGACCGGCCACCACGCCGAGTGCTCGCAGATGTGCCGTTCCAGTTCGGCAGCGAGATCGACGGCGAAGGGGTCGGCCGTCTCCAGCACCGCGTGCACCAGCGTGCCGAATTTCGCGCCCATCGGCAGATCCGCCATCGGCGACGGCACGTCGTCGCCCTGTGCCGCGGCGACGAGCGGGATCTCGGCGACCTCGTCGTCCAGTTCGACCACCTCGGGCTCGCTGCTCACCGGCGTCGACTCGGCCGCGCGGATCAGACCGGAATACGAGGTCCGGCGCCAGGATGTGTCGATCGTGCGGTGGAAGTGCCGGGCCTGGAAATCCGGCCGTGTCTGTGCACGTGGCCGCGGGGCAGCGGGGCGGATGACCGACTCTTCGATAACCGGGCCTCCGACGGCCTCCCACTCCGTGAACGTCGCCATCGCGTCGTGATCGGAAACCTTGCCCGGCACAACGCTGTCCGGCACCACCGGTTCGCCGGGCCGTCGGCCCCGGAGCAACCGCGACAGACCGCCGTTCGGTTCGTCCTTGGACGGCGCCCACCACGCCACCACCTGTGCCTGCGCCCGCGTCATCGCCACATACATCAAACGGCTGTCGTCACTTGCATCCTCGGCGCGCCCCAGCTTCGACACCGCGTTGAAGTCCGGACTGTCGCTGCCACCGATGTGCAGACACCTGGTGTCGCCTTCGTGGTACAGCACCAGCTCGGGTTCCCACACGTTGCGGTTGAACGCGAACGGCAGATACACGATCGGGAACTGCAGTCCCTTGGCGACGAACACGGTCATGACCGCAACCGCCGCGGCGTCATTGTCCAGCCGGCGAGCGTGTTCGGACACGCCGCTTCGGTCGTCGCGCTGCGCGCGCAACCAATCCCGTAGGGCGGGAAGCGTGAAGTGCTCTCGGTGCGCAGCCTGCTGCAGCAGTTGCGTCATGTGCGCCAGGTCGGTCATCAGCCGGTCGCCGTTCTGCCACGACAGCACCCGGTCACCCATGCCGTTGAGCTGCGCCGCCTCGAAGATCGCTGCGACACCACGTTCGCGGGCGTGACTGGCCCACTCCCGCAACGTGTCCGCGACGCGATCGGTCAACTCGTCACCTCCGTCGACGAGCGACTCGGCCGTCTCGCCGAAGAACATCGTCGCCGCCGCGGCCCGCACGATGCCGGACCGGTGCGGCTGATCGAACGCCTCGAGCAGCGCCAGCCAATCCTGCGCGGCATCCGAGGTGAAGATGCCGGAGTCGCCGGTATAGACCGCAGGAATGCCGGCCTCACACAGCGCGTCGTAGCACACGCGGGCGTCTCTGTGCTTCTCCACGATCACCGCTATGTCGCCGGCCTCTAGCGGTCTGCCGTCGAACGTGGCATCCGAGTTCAGCAGGGTGCCGATGTCGGCCGCCAGATCACGCGAGATGTGAGTGCGCAGTTGGTCGATCAATATCACGTGCGTGCCGCTGCGGCCGAACTTCTCCCGACCCACCACCCGCAGCCGGAAAGGATCGGGGCGCGGGGCGCCCACCAGGCGGGACCCTTCGTGGTGCGCTTCGACGTCGTGGACGATGATCCGCTCATGCCCGAGACGCGCACCACGCAGTACCGCCTGCAGTCGCTCCACCAGCGCGGCGTCGCTTCGCCAGTTCGTGCCCAGCGTCATCTGCGTGCCCGCGGTCGCTGACGCACTGAGATACGTGACGATGTCTCCGCCGCGGAAGGCGTAGATGGCCTGTTTGGGATCGCCGATCAGGATCAGCGTCGAGCGGCCGGTGAACGCGCGGTCGATCACCTGCCACTGCACCGGATCGGTGTCCTGGAACTCGTCGACCATCACGATCGGCCAGCGGTGATGCATCCGCGCCTGCGCCGCCGAGTCGTGGGCCTTCAGCGCGTCGGCCAGCCGGCCGAGCAGATCGTCGTAGCCGAGAATGCCGCGTCGCCGCTTCCGGATCTCCAGTTCGGCTGTGACATCCTGCGCGAAGCGAACGCACACCGCCGCGCGCGAACCGGGGTCGGGATCCTCCGGCCGTAGCTGCGTCGCCGGATGGTTGACCACCTCGCGAGCCAGCCGCAGCGCGTCGGGGTAGGTCAGCAGCGGATGATCGCGGTCGCGGCCGAAGTGACGCAGGTAGAGGTCGTCGACGATCTCGGTGACCAGCTCGTCGAGGCTCTCCACCAGCGTCACGCCGCTGTCGGTGTCGCCCGCGACCCCGAGAGATCTGAGTACCAGTTGGCAGAACTGATGTGTGGTGGCGATGGTCGCCGCGTCGAATGTGGCCAGGGCGTCGCGCAGACGTCGCCGGCGATCCTGGAGTTCCTCTGGCGTTCCGGCGAGGAGATGGGCCACCACCTGGTTGTCGCCGGCACGGGAGGGATCGGCGAAAGCGTGGACTGAATCGACGATTTGACGGCGCACTCGATCACGCAGCTCCTGAGTGGCGGCTCGGCTGAACGTGATCAACAGCATTTGGTCCAGCGTGGCCACACCCTCGGCGATATAGCGCGTGACCAGACCGGCCAGGGCGAAGGTCTTGCCCGTCCCGGCGCTGGCCTCCAGCACGGTGGTCGACCGCTCGGCGGGCAGCGGTCCCAGCAGATCGAAGGGCTTCATCGTCACTCCAGCGCTCGCAGCATCGGCAGCCACAGACGGCACGCGTAGGTGTCGAGGCCCCGGTCGACGAGGTGGGTCAGCCATGTGCCCTTACCGAACGCCAGCTGATACGCCGGCTCCTGGTCCTCGCCGGGATAATTGTTGGTCTTCCAACGGAAACCGGCCGCGCGTTCGGCATCGCCGTGGCCGTGCCGGGCGTCCGCCCACGCATAGGACGTCTTGACGGGAAGCGGCAACGGCTCGCGTCGCCCCTCGTCGTCCATCGCGACGAGGTCGGCCAACAGGTCCAGCGCGGATTCCGCAGGCCGGTTCATGATCTCCACCCGCGGTGTCGTGCCACGCCTGGGCCGGCCGATCGAGATGGCCGACCAGTCCCGGCCGGCAGCGTGGGCGAGCAACGCCAGCAACGGAATCCATGGTTGCAGCAGGTGGCGGCCGTCGAGCTTGGAATAGGTCACTGAGACCAGCCGATTCCCGTACACCGGTGAGACGGTGCCGATGAGCCGCCGCCCACCGCCCAGGTCGATGTCGACGTCGACGGCGCCGGGTTCTGCGCTGCGATAGGGACGGGCGGCGTCCGCGATCAACGCGGCCTGATCGCAGATCTCGTTGGCCTTGCGCCAGCCCAGGTTTCCGGGTGGAAGCGTGCCCCGTCGCCATTCGGCCTGACGCGCCTGGTCGGGATCCATGCCGTGCAGCATGTCGTGCAGCATCCGGTCGCCGACCGTCCACTCCTCCAGGCCGTTGATGTCGACCGGCATGGCGTCCTCGACGCCGTCGACCTCCCACGGCAGGGTGTAGTCGAGCGCGCGGAAGAACCCCTTCACCGGATCGCGGAAGAACGCGACGAGATCGGCGAGCGCCACGTCGTCGGGCGGCGGAGCGGGCAGCGGGCCGGAAATGAACGGGGGTCGGTCGGCGCGCTCGCCGGTGCGCGCGATCGCCGCGCGTTTCACGGTGGTGTCGAAGGTGAACGGCTCGCCGGGTATCAGCATGCCGGGGATCACGTTGCGGGTATCGAAGGGCTGCAACGGATGCCGGACGACTATCCTGTCGCGCACCGGCGCGGGCGTCGTCACATCCAAGGAGTCGATGAGCTCGGCGAGCGGTACCGCGGGTGGGCGTTCCTGACCGGAGTACTCGTTGGCGCCGGTGTAGGTGATCACCAGCTTCTCGGTGGCGGCGCTGATCGCGTCCAGCAGCAATTGCCGCTCCTCGGAACGGATGTCGCGCTCGCCGGTCATCGGGTCGCGGGCCAGCGCATCGTCGCCGTCGACAACGCCCACCCGTGGGAACACGCCGTCGTCCAGGCCGACCAGGCACACCACCCGGTGCGGCACCGAGCGCATCGGCACCATGGTGCACACGGTGAGCGTGCCGGTGCGGAAGTTGGCCCGGGTCGGGCGTCCCGCGAGGTGGCTTTCCAGCAGGGCACGGATGTCGGGCAGGCGCATCAGCGTGCCGGCCCGCGGCCCTGCGCTATTCAGCACATCGGCGAACTCGCGCTCGAGCTGGCTGGTCTGCCAGGCATCGTCGTCGTCGACCCGGGCCAGTAGGCTGATCCCGTCGGCGAGTGAGGTCAACCATTGATTCAATGGCTGTGCACGGGTGAGAGATTCGACGGTATGCGCAAGCCTGTCCACGAATTCGGCCAGCTGCCCGGCGAGTTCGACACGGTTGCTGCCGACGTCGTCGAGCGGCAGGGTGGTGTCGATCCAGGCGTGCGAATCGTCGGACATCGCCACTCCGGCGAGGACGCGGTCGATACCGAAACGCCAGGTGTTCTGGACGAAGTCGACGCCGAACGGTTGGCGATGTGCGCGGTCGAAGCCCCAGCGGATGTTGGCCTGACGGACCCACCGGGTGATGTCTTCCAGGTTGTCGTCGGTGAACCCGAATCGGGCCCGCACCGGTTCGGTCTGCGCGAGGTTCAGCACCTCGCTGGACGTCGCCCGCCCGCCGGCCAATGCCAGCAGTTGGGACGCGACGCCGAGCAGCGGATTGGTTTGCACGAGTGAGCGGTCAGCCAGGCGCACCCGCAACTGATGGGCCGGATGCACGCCACGGATCATGTCGCCGAGCCCGAAGCCGGCGACGATCAGCGGCGCGTAGGTTTCGATGTCCGGGCACATGACGAGGATGTCGCGGGGTTCCAGAGGCCTGTCGTCGGCGAGCAGACCGAGCAGGACCTCTCTGAGGACGTCGATCTGACGGGCCGGCCCGTGGCAGCTGTGGATCTGCACCGAACGGTCAGTTGGGTTGTGCGCCCGGCCTTCCGGCCTGACCGCGTTGGCGGTGATATCGGATTGCAGCCAGCCCAGGAGGCTATCGGGTCGGTCGGTGCCGGCCAGGTATTCGTCGGTCTGCGTCTGGGCGGGCAGGCTGCGTTGCAGCTCGCGCAGGTCGCGGCCGAGAGTGGCCAGCAAGGGGTGGGCCACTTCGCGGTGGCTGGTGTCGTCGCGGCGGGGGACCGGCCCGTGAATGCCGCGGAGTGAGGACCACAGGTCATCGCTGGGGTGCGGTAACCACAGATGGAGTTCGTGGTGGGTGGCCAGGGCCTCGAGAAGTTCGATCTCGGTGCTCGGCAGTCTCGTGTGACCGAAGAGCGAGATCCGCTCTGGCAGGCTGGTCGGGGATTCCTGCAGGGAGGCAACGGTTTTGGCGTGCCTGATGTGGGGCGGGTCGGCATCGATGCGGTCGACGAGCGCACGCCACAAGGCTGGCTGCCAGTGAAGGTCGGGCGTGATGTCGCCGGTGGTTTCGCGTTCCCAGTCGACGAGCAGCTGCGGCCGCTGGCGTGCATACGAGGCGAACAACCCGGCCAGCCGGCGGGCCACCGAGTAGCGCCGGCCCTGCCGAAGCTCCTTCTCCTCACCCGCTTCGAAATGCCCGAGGTGGGTGGCCAGAGGTTTGCACCAGGCCTGCGCGCAGCTGGCGTCGATGACGTCCAGCATTGGCCAGACCATGGCATCGGGTGACCACGGGTCGTCTTGGGCCGTGCCCGTGATCTCTCCGATGAGCGACCGGGGGTTACGGAACGAGATGCCCGCGCAGACACCGTCCTGACCGTCACCGCGCCCGAGGATGTGGGAGAGGCGCTGACTCAGCCAGCGCTCAACTCCCTTGGCGGGCACGATGACGAGTTCTTCGGCGAACGGGTCGGCGAGCGGATCACTCAGGAGCGCACCGAGGCCGTCGGCCAGGAGATCTGTGCGCTCGGCACGGTGCAGGTGCATGGCCATCGAGCGTCAGACTACGGCCGGCTGGCCGTCGCCTTTGACGAGGCGCGTCAATTCCCGGAGCACACGGTCGAGTTCGCCGACCATCCAGCTGCTCAGGCCGCGCCTGCGATAGGCATCCAGTAGCTCGCCGTAGTACCAGAGATGGTCGTGCGGGTTCTTTCGGTTGAACCGGTCCCACAGTGACGGCCCGTGCGTGTGGTAGTCGCGCAGCATCGACCTCGCGTTGTCGAGCTTGTCGGCGACCGAGACCAACAGCATGTCCTGGCCGACGTCCGCCAGGTGGTCGATGTACTTTTGCTTGCGCTCCGGCCACGGCGGCTTCGGCACCTCGTTGGTGTCGCTGCACTCCTCGACGATGCGCGCGACCTCGTTGCCGAAATTGACGCGGATCTCCTCCAGCGTCGGGGGACCGCCCTGATCCTCGACGGCGTCGTGCAGCAGCGCCGCGATGGCCTGCGTCTCCGAGCCGCCGTCGTTGAGCACCAGCCCCGCGACCGTCAGCAGATGCCCGACATACGGGATGTCGCCGCCCTTGCGGACCTGGTCGTGATGCTTCTGCTCGGCGTACACCAGCGCTTTCGAGAACTGCCCCGTCAGTATCGGAGTTGCGGTTTGCTCAGTCACCTTCTTTTGCCTCCTCTTCCAGTACGACCATAGCGAGAGGGAGTGACATTTCTGTTTGCCCATCTCTCAGCGAGAAAGTCGCTGACGGGTCTCGAACGACCGCCCGCGCGGGACGAACTACACTCGTCTCAGCTTCACGAGATGCCGTCGCCAAGCTCCGACTGGACGGCACGCCAACCCCACGCTCGTGGGTGGCTCGGATGACGAAGCGGTCTGCACCAGCCGGTGCGGGCAAGAGCGCCTCGGCCGCCGGGGCCCGGAAACCTGAGAGCCTTTCGTGCGTAAGTCCTTCTTCCGCCATTTCATCGCCGACCCCGTGTGCGCGTTGTCTGACCCCGGTCATCACGTCGACATCGGCCGCTACTTCATGGCCGTGGTCAAGTCGTCGGTCGCCGTCCGGGTCACCGGGGTCGTCGGCGACGACGGGTTGGTCCGCCTCGACTGGGACGACGGGTCGGCCCGTCTCTGGCATCACCGCCCGGCGGATCTCGAATTCGCGCTGCGAGACACCGCGGGCCGCGCCGAATGGGCGCCGGAATGGCAGGTGCTGCTCGTGCCGGGCGCCGCTTTGGCCGACGAGCGCACGGTGTTCACCCTCGCCACACCCGACCAGCACAGCGAGTGCATCGCCGGTTGACGGTTACTCGAAGTCAGCCCTGCCCAACGGTGTTGGAGTCAACGGCGTTATCGTCACCGTGTTGGAGACACCGCTGACGCTCACGAGGCTGTCGTTGCACTCGATCGCCTTGTGGTCTCCGACGCCGGCGACGCTGATCTGCCCGCCCGGCTCCGGCGGCGCCACCGTGGGGTAGCTCGGCATGCTGGGGAAGCTGGGAATCGTCGGGATCGTGCCGCCGGGCAGCGCACTCTTCACGCTGTAGACGATCACGCCCGCGACCCCGCAGATGGTCCCACACGGCCGTTTGCGGTGCCGGGATTGCGGCAACTCCGCCGCCATGATCGGAAACCTGCGCTCCGTCGTGCTCGACACCAAAGATCCGCGCCAACTCGGACAGTTCTACGAGGCGGTGCTCGGCGGAACATTCGAGGCGGTGGACGACACCTGGTCGGTGCTGACGGACCCGACCGGCCGCCGCCTCGCGTTCCAGCTGTCGCCCGAACACCAACCGCCGCGCTTTCCCGACCCCAGGGGTTCCCAGCAGTTCCACCTCGACATCCAGGTCGACGACATCGACACGGCCGAGCGTGACGTGTTGGCGCTGGGCGCCAGCCGGGTGACGGACGCCGAAGGTGAAGACCGCTTCCGGGTCTTCCGCGACCCCGCGGGGCACACCTTCTGCCTGGTCTGGGGCATCACCCCAACCGATGTCTGATCGCGGCAGGCAGCGTCCCCTCGGGATCGCACAGTCGCAGGACTCGCAGCACCGCACCGCTGGCGAGCAGAATCCAGCTCACGGATGCCTGTGCGCATCGTGTTTCGATTGTGCGTAGCGCCGAAAACCCTGCGGTGCCAAAGAATTCCACCTGGCTCAGGTCCAGGATCAAGTGACGGCAGTTGGCGGCGCGCCCGAAAACGTGGGCCGCGAGGCACTCGGCGTTCGAAGCGTCGATGTCGCCGGCGACGCCGATGCGCACCTCGGAGGGACTGAGCCACTCGGTCGAGGCAAACAATCGGTCACCGCCGATCGCGGCCACGGGCCTGCCCGACGCCGGGCGGTCAGAGGGCATTGCTTCGGACATAAGTGTGGTTACGGAAGTAGACATAGCCGACATGGCTCCAATGGTCAGACTAAGAGAGAGCTTGAGGAATAGCGTCAAAAGGGCCGCATAAGCAGGAATGTTGATTCTGCACGCCTACGACGTTTGAAGGCTGGAAACTCAACCTGATCCAACTGTATCGCGAATCGGCCGCTTTCGGAGATTCCGCGTCGATTCAGCGTCGACTCTCATCGACCCGCCAGGATTGACGCTAACGCGCGACAACAGCAAAAGTGACCAAAGTCGCGGGCAGGCTCAGCAGCGCTACAGCCAGTCCCGGCGCCTGAACGTCCAGTACAGCCCTGCCACGCACAGCACGATGATCGCCGTGCTCGCGACCCACCCCCAGAATGTGCTGACGCCGGGATACTGCACGTTCTGGCCGTAGTAGCCGGTGACTGCCGTCGGCACCGCGATGATCGCCGCCCACCCCGTCAGCTTCTTCATCACCGTGTTGAGCCGGGCATCCTGCAGGGACAGGTTCGTCTCGAAAACCGTGGTCACCATGTCCCGCAACGATTCCGTCCACTCCGACACCCGCAACACATGGTCGTACAGATCGGCGTACTGCGGATCGAGTTGCGGCGCCGTCTTGGCGTCCAGCCTGCGATGCTGGATGGCGTTGACCACCTCCCGCATGGGCAGCACGACCCGCCGCAACTGGACCAGGTCCTTGCGCAGCGTGAACGTCCGGCGTTGGAGCGCAGGACCTTTGATGGGCTTGTCCGCGAACAGATCGTCCTCGATGCCCTCGATACCGTCGTCGAGATTCTGCACCGCCTCGAAGTGGCCGTCGACGATCCAGTCCAGCAGACCGTGCACCAGCGCACCGACCCCGTACTCCTGGCCGCCGAGTTCGTCGAACCGCTGCGAGATCGCCTCCACGTCGACGTCGGGGGACAGGCGCACCGTGATCAGGCCCTGCGGCAACACGAACCCCGAAATGCGGTGCACGTCGATCGTCGACTCCGCGACATCCTCCGGAGCGGGGTCCTTGGTGGTGACCGAGTAGACGGTGAAGAACGTGTGCGACTTGTAGACCGAGGCTTTGCTGCGTTCGGCGTCGTCGATCGCGTCCTCCACGGCCCAGTGGTTCAGTCCCAGCTCGTTGGCCAAGTCCTTGAGGATCGCGTGGTCGGGGTCCCAGATGTCGCACCACACCAGCGTGTCGTCCTGCCTCAGGTAGTCCGAGATCGCCGAGAAGTCGAAATCGTCCTGCGCTTTACCGTCTCGCCACACTCGGCCTCGGACGTGGGTCACCCGTCCATCATGGCGGCGACGGCCGATGGTGCCCTGGACGTACGCTGAGGGCGGGTCGACCGAAGGGGCGCCGATGACCGTCGAGTCTGAGAACACGGATCGCGACTATCCGCAGATGCCCGCCGCGCGCGGCCGCATCGAACCGTCGCCGCGGCGAGTCCGGGGCTATGTCGGCAGCGATCTGGTGGTCGACACGACCTCTGCCCTCTATGTGTGGGAGGTGCCGTACTACCCGGCGTACTACCTTCCGCTGCGCGACGTGCGTGAGGAACTGCTGAAGGACGAGGACCATCCGCAGAAGGTTCAGTTCGGTCGGTCGCGGATGTACGCGCTGACCGCCGGCGGGCGCACCCAACCGTCGGCGGTGCGCGTCTTCGACACCGGCGGCGACAGCCCGGTCGCAGGCACTGCGCGCTTCGAGTGGGACAGCATGGACTGGTTCGAAGAGGACGAACCGATCGTCGGCCACCCGCGCAACCCGTATGTCCGGGTGGATGCCCTGCGCTCGCACCGCCATGTCCACGTCGAACTCGGGGGCGTCGTGCTCGCCGATACCAGCTGTCCTGTAATGCTTTTCGAGACCGGACTGCCGACCAGGTACTACATCGACGCCACCGGCGTCGTGTTCGACCATCTGGAGCCGAGCGCGATGCAGACGTTGTGCCCGTACAAGGGGGTGACTTCCCAGTACTGGTCGGTCCGCGTCAACGGTGAGCTTCATGCCGATCTCGCGTGGGCCTATGACTATCCGCTGCCCGCGGTCGCTTCGATCACCAGGATGGTGGCGTTCTACAACGAGAAGCTCGACATCACCGTGGACGGCGTGGCGCTACCGCGGCCCCGGACGCACTTCGGGTGAGACCGGGAATCAGCATCGGTACCGACTCGCGATAGACGGCATCACTTCTCGGATCCGCCGGTCAAGCCGTGCTCGAGTGCGTACATGCTCGCTCCGATCCGGTTCGAGACGCCGATCTTCGCGTACGTCCGCTCGACGTGGTTGCGCGCGGTCTTTTCGCTGATCACCAGTTTCGCGGCGATCTCCTTGTTGCTCGCGCCCTGCGCCACCAGGCGCAGCACCTCGATCTCGCGGGCGGTGAGACCGCCGGGTCGTGACCTCGACGGGGTCGACGCGTGCCCAGCCGCGTGCAGTACCGCCTCCGCCGCGACGCCGTCGAGTTCCCCGTCGTGCACCCGCCCGCGTAACCGTCGCGCCGCACCCGCCGGCGAGAACGGCTCCCGGTACGGTCGTGGCTCCAGCGCCGACTGGTAGCTCACGGCGGCGGCGACGATGCGGTCCGGCACCGTCAGCTGTCGCGCGGACAACCCACGCGGGTAGCCCGAGCCGTCGAGGCACTCGTGGTGATTCGCCGCGACGGTGGCCACCTCCTTCAGGCCAGGCACCCGCTGCAGGATCCGTTCGGTCAGATACGGGTGGAGCCGCATCCGTTCGAACTCCGACATCGTCAAATCCCCAGGCTTGGACCAGATCTGGTTGGACACCCCGATCCGGCCGAGGTCGTGAATGTGGGCGGCCCTGCGCGTCAGCGCGACCTCATCGGCGTTGAGACCGGCGGCGAGTGCCGCATCGGCGGCGAGCTGCGCGGTGGCCCGCGAGTGCCCCAGCGTGAACGGGCATTTGAGGTCGACGAAGTCGCCCAGCGCGACGAGCAGGGCGTCCAGCGCGGGTCCGTTCAGCGCGGTGTGACGGTCGGGGGCGTTCTGCAGCGCCATCGCCCACGCGTCCCCGGTTGCCGGCACCGCGAGCAGGTTCTCGGCGTCGCCGACGAACGCGTCGACGACCGCCGGGTCGAACTGTCCACCTCGGCGGCTGCGCACCATCGCCACCGCGCCTTCGATGCCGTACTCGCGCTGGTGCACCTCGACCATGTCCGCGAGCTGGGCGACCCGCATCTCGATGGGGATGGCCTCGCCCTCCACACCGTTGGGCAGCCCGCCGCCGTCGAAGCGTTCGAACGTGTGCCGCAGCGCGGTCTGGACATCGTCGGCCAGCCCGATCCGCTGTGCCAGCAGCGCCGCCGACGTGCAATGTGAGTGGATGAGCTGCGAAATATGGCCCCGGGCATTGGCATACAACGTCGTCATGGTCTTCAGCCGCTGCAGCAACGACTCACCGTGTCCGATGTTCGTCAACAGGAAGCGTTGATACGGCAGCCCCGACCAGTCGACCAGATACGAGCCACGCCGGACCGCGATGTCATCGCCGAACCATCGCGCGTATTCGTGCGAATCGGCGTGACAGCCGATCCACATGATCAGATTGGAGTAGTAGACGCAGTCGCGTTGCGCCTTCGGCAGACCGAGCCGATCGGCGAGGCGTGTCGCGATCAGCGCCGACCGCAGCATGTGCTCGGCCGGCTGCCCGAGCCCTAGATCGATCGCGACCGACAGCGCCGCCAGAACTTCCGCGCGGGTCGGAAGCTCGGGCGATCGGCCGGACGTCACTCGCCGATTCTGCGCCGTCGCATGCGTCTGGTCAGCTGGATAGGTCAAGACGGGCCGAGTCACGGTGCCGGACGGTGTCGAACGGTTCGAACAGGCCTTGGCCGGCCACGCACACTCCGCGCTGCGGCAGGAGGAAGTCGCCGAGATTGTCCTGGGTGGGCAGCGGGCCGACAGGCCCGAGATCCTCGCCCCGCACAACGGCGGTCGAACCGGCGACCGCCCATACGCGTTTCGGCCCGATGCGGAACCGCTGGCCGTTGGGCATGGTGCCGGCCAGTCGCATCCGGCCGATGCCGAGCAATGGCCCGGCGATAGCGCTGAGCACGGCCAGGATGGCGCGATTGGTCCATGCGGCGGCGGGCAGACGGGTGGCGATCGCGGTCATCAGGCGTGTCGCCGGTGTGGCCTCGATGTCGACACGCCAGTCGACAAGCCCGTCGATGGAGATGGCCAGTGACCACGGCGTCACCCACCGGGATCGGATGTCGCACTGGATGGGATCGGTCGGGGTGGCCGAGCTGAAGTACCTGGAGCAGCTCTGCGCGCCCGGCGTGGTGGCGTAGAACGTCCACTGACCGTCCGGGGTGCGATGCCACACCGACAGGTAGGCCGGGGCGAAGGACGTCGCCGGGAAATCGCGGTACGCGAGGTAGTGTCCGCCGGCGAAGGGCAGGCCCATCACGCCGAAGCCGACCACCTTTTCGTCCTCTCCGTCGGGGAGTTGCATTTGCGTGGCGGCCTGGGCGGCCGCCTGGGGTGTCGTTCTCATGGCGTCATCATTTGTCGGCAGCCCGTGGCCGGACATGGGGCATTCGCCCCAATTCGCGTCGACCCAGTCGTCGGCCGCATCACCGCAGCCCGGTCAGAAGCGACGTCACGCCGAGATTCCACCGTCGTTCGATCAGCGGGGCCGACGGGCCCAGCGATCGGCCGGCCTCCTGGACCGCCAAACCCTGTGCGAGAGCCAGCAATACGTGTGCCATGTCGGTGGGATCACCGGTCAGCAGACCAGCGTCGATGCAACACTGGATCCGCCCGATGAACTCCTCGCGGACCGCTGACCCCGCCGCCAATTCGTCGGGGCCAGGCTCGAAATCGGCAAACGGCCGCGAGAACATCACCTGCGCCAACCGCGGATAGGCGCGGCAGAACAACCGGAACACCGGGACCAGCCGCTCCAGGTCACTCAGCGGGTCGTCGGTGTGCGGGACCTTGGCCAATTCGCTGCCGAGCAACCGGAACCCCTCGAAGAACATCGCCCGCACCAGGCCGGCCTTGTCGTCGAACAGCTCGTAGACCGCGGGCACCGATGTCCCCGCCCGCTCGGCGACCCGTCGCGTCGTGAACCGGGCGATGCCTTCCTCGGACAGCGTCGCGATTGCGACGTCCAGCAGCCGGTCCCGAAGCTCGGGTGTGCGCTGCTTGGCCCTCGGCATCGCAACGGCCTAGCCGGAGATTTCGCTCGGCAGCGCGTCGATTCCGGCCCGGATGGCCTTCAGCGCCGCATCGCGCACCTTCAACTTCGTCGCCAGGTGCGCACGGGCGTGCAGCGTCGTCGCCGCCTCGGCCGCCACCTCCTGCGCCCGCGTCAGCACCTTGTCGGCCTCGACGATTTCGTCGAGCCAGCCGCCGGCGACCGCCTCGTCGCCGGCGAACGTCGCCGCCAGCGCCGCTCCCCGGTTGAATGCGGCCGGTGTCAGGCGAGCGCGCATGATCTCGATCGCCGAAATCGGGATCGTCATACCGATCGCCACCTCGACCGCCTGGCAGCGTGATTTCGGTTGCCCGATCCGGTGATCACCGGACAACAGCAGGAACGATCCCATCGCGATCGCGGGACCCGTCGCGGCCATGATCACCGGAACCGGAAAACTCAGACACCGAATCGAGAGTTCGAATCCTCCCGCCAGCATCGCCAGCGCGGCCTCGGCGTCGCCGGACTGGAATACCGCCAGGTCGAAGCCGCCGCTGAAGACCCGCGCGTTACCGGCCAGCACCACGGCCTTGGCGCCGTCCTTCTCGGCGTGGTCGAGGGCCTCGTTGATGCTCTGTTGCATCGCGGGCCCCAGGACGTTGACCTTGCCGTCGTCGAGGGTGACGGTGGCGACGGTCTCGTTCAGCTCGTAGCCGACGCTGCTGGTCATGGACTCTCCTCCGAGCGCTGTACCGTTAATTGGACCGATGTTACGTAACGGTGATACGAATACCAACGGCCACTACCTGCATCGGGAGGCACGGGGCCCGCCCAAGTCAGGTAGTCCCCCACGCACGAAGAGGTTCCCGCCCCGCCTTGACGTCAGAGATGTCCCGGCGGCGAGGGGTCGCCGGGACATCGAACCAGGACCTCTTCGCGGGTCACACCGGCGGCAGGATCGAATTGCCACGAGCCCACCTCTGAGCGACAAAGTCGCTGGCAGCGACAGTGTCGCTGAGAGGTGGGCAGCTGAGAAACCGTCATGTGCGCGAAGCGCGCCACGAGGGGCCAACCATTCGAGTGGTGGCGTTTGGACTTCGTCAGTGACGAGCGCGCGGGTCATCCCTATCCGTGTGCGCCGCTCCGGATGAGCGCGGCCAGTTCGTCGCGGTCGGAGATGTCGAGCTTGATGCAGGCTCGATAGAGGTGGCCCTCTACCGTGCGCACGGACACCGTCAGCCGGTCGGCGATGTCGCGGTTGCTCAGCCCTGCCGCGACAAGGTTGGCGATCTCCCGCTCGCGAACCGTCAGCGGCAGCGGGTTGACCGCGAGCTCGAGTGCCGGCGTGCGGATTCCGCCACAAGCGGCAGCCAGCCGGTTCGCCGAGGCCGCGGCCTCCACGGCGCGCCGACGGTCGTCGTCGGCCGCGAACACGATTCCCGCCTGGGCGGCGGCATCGGCGGCTGACAGCAGTGCGCCGATCGCCTCGAATTGCTCTGCCGCCGCGGCTATTTGCGGGCCATTGCGGTTCCGCAACGCTTCGGCATGGGCCGCGATCGCCACTGCCAGCCGCCCGCCGGTCGCGGTGGCGACCTCCACCAGGCGGTCCAGACAGGTCTGGTCGCCGAAACGCGCAGCGTCATGCAGCGCCATCATCTCTATCGCCTGCTGGCCCGACTCTGCCGCCAGCCGTGCGGCGGTGAGCGCGAGTTCGATTGCCGTGCTGACGTTTCCCTCCGCGGCCGCCTGCCACGACTCAGCGATCTTGAGCTGCGGGCCGAACACCGCGACATGTTTGCCGTACCGCGTCTTCACCTCGGCCATCATCTTGGCACCCGGCTGCACACGTCCCAGCACGCAGTAGGACTGCGCGAGTAGGAGGCGGGCCGGGAAGCTCCATGACGCCGCCGATTCCGCGGTCAATGCCGCGACCGTCTGTTCCATCCGCGGCACCGTTTCGGCGAACAGGCCGCGGGCCACCCCGACGGTGCCGACCAGCACGTTGGCCATGCCCCACGCCAGATACTGGCCCGCCGAGGTGACCTTAACGATGTCGGCGGACCGCCGCGTCGCCGTCTCGAAGTCACCGGCCAGTGTCAGCGCACGGACCTCGCCGAAAGCGGCGAGGTAGCGCAGCAGTCCGTCGACCTTGCTCTCGACTTGATGACCCCGCTCGGCCACCGCGGCAACCTCGTCGGCGCGTCCCATCAAGGCGAGTGCCAACGCGCCGCCGAACGCCGCCCACTCGACGGCCGTCGGGTGCGCGTCGGGATCCGCAAGCACCTTCTCCGACAGGGTGACGGCCTCGGTGAGCTGGTTCTCGAACGTCCGGGATGCGGAGCCGACACCGTCGACGAGCAACTTGAATCCGTCATGGGTGACCTTGTCCCGTAAGACCTCGAATACTTCGTCAGCGCTCTCGGCATCGCCCATCGACCAGTGCAGGTTGGCGATCCGCGCCGAACCCCACCGCACCAGATCGAGTTCGTCCAGATCGTCGGGATCGAACACGCCAAGGATCTCCTCGGCCTCCGCGGCTCTGCCCTGCCACAGCACCGACCGGGCCACCAGCTCACTGGCCACCAGGCCGCCACCCCGGTGCACGGCCGCACGCGCCAGCCGCTCGCCCAGTGTGACGTTGGTCAGCGCGACCGCGTCCCGCGCCGCGGTCACGAGAAGTTCGAGATTAGGTTGCTCGTCACTGTCAAGGCTCAACTCCGCCAAACGAATTCGGTCCACCGGACCACGCAGCGGGCGGCCCCGCAGGCCGCGTACCACCTCGCCGCGCAGCCGCCGCGCCGCAGCCGTGCCCAGCTGTCTGCGGATCACCTCGCCGAACAGCGGGTGGTTGAACCGCACATCGATAACGGAGTGATCCTCGACGACCCGGATCAGGCTGCGGCTCTCGGCGTCCTCAACCGCATCGACACCGACGATATCGGTGAGCGTGTCGAGATCGAGCGGCTCGCAGAACGTGAGCAAACGCAGAGCGTGCAACACGCCGTCGGGCAACTGCTCGACCCGGGCGTCCAACAGTGATGCGAGTTCGGAGGTGACCGCGGTCCGGCCCCGGAGTTGCCACACGCCGCGGACCTGACGCAGTGTGCCCGCCTCCAGCGCGCCCTCGACGAGATGCCGGACGAACAAGGCGTTGCCGCCGGACGACTCCCACATCAGGTCGGCGGACAGCCCCTCGACGCGGCCGCCGAGTGCCTCCTCGATCAACGTGACGCATTGCTGCCGGGTGAACGGCATCAGGTGCAGCCGCCGCAGGTAGCCGTCCTTCCACAGCGAGGTGATGGCGTCGGGCACCGTCTCGCCCGTACGGACGGTGGCGACGATGCGCACCGAGCCGTCCAGCGCCAGCTGGTGCAGCAGGGTCGCCGACAGATGGTCCAGCAGATGGGCGTCATCGACGCCGATAATGGAATGTCCCTCGGTGAGAATGGATTCCCGCGCCGCCGCCAGGAAGGCGACCGGATCGCTGGCCGTGGCGGTGCCCACCAGGTGGGCGAACACGCCAAGAGGAATGCTGCGGGCGGATTCGGTACCGGCCACCCACGGCACACGCAGCGGCAGCGACTGCGTGACCAGGCGCGCCAGGGTCGTCTTTCCCACCCCGGCATCGCCGATGAGGACGATGCCGCACACGCCGTTTTGCTCGACGAGGGCGTTGTGAATGATCGTGTACTCGTCGTCGCGCCGCACCACAGGCCAGTTGTGGGCCATGAACTGCGACTTTACTACCTCCAGCGGGTCCAGAGCGGTGCTTGTCACGGGAGGATGTGCTCTCTGTCCACGAGTTCGGGTGGCAGCCCGAGGGTTTCGACTTGTTCCACCGGATCGGACGCCGAGGTGATGATCGTCATGTAGGGATTCTGCAGACCCACGACTCCGAAGTCTCGCGTAGTGCACTACGCGAATTTTCCAGGTGACTACGCCACAGTCAGTGGCGCTACCCGGCCCAGGGTGTGGCGGCACCCGCCAACTCGACGCCGGCGGCAACCGGCGCCGTACGCGCCGAGGTGTGCACGAGGCGTTCGCTGCGGGCCAGCCAGTCGAGGTCGGCCCACACCACATGCGCCGGCAGCCGTCGCCGGTATTCGGGATGTGCGCGCAGGTACATGTCGACGCTGGAGTGCACCACGGCGCTCTCCGGCAACCTGCGGATTGCGATCATGCGCGAGCTCTCCGCCGGCGCGCCGAAGGAACTCGGCGCGGGCGCGGTGTACCGATAACTCGGCCGCACCAGCAGTCCCGCCTCGAGCGCGCCGTCGAGCATCCAGTCGAACGTGATATCGGCCAGCGGCCAACATGCGCGCCGGCCACCCGCGACGTCGCGGTGCCCGCCACGGAACCACACCTCTTCGATCCGTTCGGAGTCCGGCGACACCAGATGCCCGCCGACCGAGGCGAGCCCCCCGTCGACGGCCACGGCATGGCGGCCGACCGCCACATTGGTCAGTATCTCCGGCCTTCGCGGCAAGCCCGGCACGCCCACCATGTCCCAGAGCCCGAAAAATTCACAGAAATGGCGTTTTCGGGTTTGCCAGACAATGGCGACGCCACCCGACGGGTGTGATTGACGCTTGACGACAGTTTGCCAGGCGCCAGTTCCCGTGTCTTGCGTATTGTGCTACTCAAACGAATTTCGTCGGCGGATTCTTGCCTTTGCAAGCTGTATCGCTGCGGAATCCGTGGGTTGCACGCCGCATGCACGTGCGAATTCCTCCGCATTCAAGCCGTCTGCGGAGTTCATATCGCAGGGACCGAATGGCGGTGCGCCCTCCGGGAGCCCACCGCCGTAGCCCTCGCCGTTGGTGTACTGGTGGGCGACCTTTCCCGGGTAGGGCGGGTTGTGGCCGTAGCCGGCGACCACCAGTCGGATGCCGGACGGTTTGTCCGGCCACAGACGGTTCAGGTCTCCGACGTTCCCGTAGCCGATCACCTTCGCCGTGGACCCGACGAACGCTCCGACCGCCTCATGGGTGGCGTTGATGTCCGCCGACCTGTTGCCACGGATCTGCCCCTCCCACGACTCGACGTCGAGCATCACGGCCATCCTCGGATGCGGCGTGCCAACCATGTCCTTGAAGGTGTCCACGGTTTGTTGCCAGTTGGGCCGCCAAACGAAGTAAACGATGAAGAACGTCAGGCGGCCGCTGCCGGCGCCGCGCAAACACCAACCATAATTGTTGACCCAGCGACGATCTCGATGTGTGCCGTCATTGGAGCGGATGCACAGCACCGGATACGGATAAGTGTCGTTGACGCCTACCTGCCACTCGGACACGTCGGCGTAGAGTGTGTCAGCCACGCCTCCCAGTCTTGCGCGCAGAGCAGACGGTTACGACAACGGGATGTCGACCCCAGGACTGACCGGGTCACCGTGCACCTCGAGCGTCTCCGGCACGGTGCCGGGCGGCACGTCGAATGCCAAGCCGACATCTGCGGTGTCACCCGGATTCAGCTCGGCCAGACCGCCGTTGAGGTAGGACGTCGCCTCGTCGTCGATGTTGTACACGGCGCCCGCCGCCTTCAGCTTCTGCAACGTGGCCAGAAAGGTCAGCGGCGCCTCGCCGGAGTTCAACACCGTCATGTTCACGATGACGAACTCACCCTGGGCGGTCTTCTCCGCCGGCGCGTCCCCGGACTGCACCGACGGAGCGGTCTGAACGCCGGTCACCGCGAAGGTGATGCCCGCATCACTGGCTTGGCCGGAAGGTGGTGCCGCAGTGGGGGTTTCGGCCGGAGCTTCGGTCTCGGTAGCGGTCGTCGACGTCGGCTTCGCCGCAGAGGTCGACGTCGGCGACGTGGTGGGCGGCGCCCCGACCTGGATCGCGTTGTCCTTGTGGATGAAGGCCGCATAGATGACAACGACCACCAGCACCGCCAGCAGGGCCGCACAGGCGACGCCGAACCGGATGGCGAGTTGTCGGTTGTCGCCGGCACCCTGCGGCGCCTCGCCGAACCGCCCACCGTACGTCGCCGGTTTGGGCTCCGGCGCGGGTCCGGTGAATGCGGCGAAAGGGGTCGGCTCCGGTCGCGTCGCCTCCGCCGGATACGTCACCGGCATCGTGGGCTGCGATATGACCTCGGTGCGCCCGGGCGCCATGCCCGGATCTGTATCGGGATCTGTGTCGTCTTCGGGCAGCGGGGCTGGGTCGTCATCGGGTTCGGGACGGCGGTGCGCGCCGACACGCTGACCGCTCGGGACGGATGAAAGGGAGACGACGACCGTCGGCTGCTCACCGCCATCAGTCTCCGGCTCAGAATCGACTTCCGGCTCGGGCATCGGCTGCGGCTCGAAAATCGGAGCTGCCGGTGCGCGGTGCTCGGTCCATGTGGAACCGTCCCAATACCGTTGACCGCCTGAACCGTCGGGATCCGGGTACCAGCCGGCGGGCGTGGGCGGTGTCGTCATCGCAGTGGGTCCTCCCCGTTGCGCGCCGCGGGGCGCTGAGCGGGAGAATAACGTAGGCCGTCATACCCACGTACGACTTTTGCTCATGCAAACACTGCGAAGGGCAGCGGGTCAGGCGCCCATCAACATGCGCCACTGGTCCAGATTGCTTGCCCGGTAGACGTAATTGGTCCGCTTGACCTCCTCGAGCGGCGCACTCGGTTGCGCCGAGTACCAATGCCCAGGAAACACCGTCGGATCGCCCGACAACTGCGCAAGAGCCTGCAGGCTTCGGAACATCTCGTCGACGTCGCCGCCCGGGAAATCGGTGCGGCCGCAGCCCTCGAGGAACAGCGTGTCTCCGGCGACGAGTCGGCCGTCCAGGAGGAAGCACTGGCTCCCCGGCGTGTGACCGGGGGTGTGCAGCAGCTCGATGTCGATGTCGCCGACGTTGACCACATCGCCGTGTTCGTGTGCGGTCAGCTCGCTGCGCGCGATTCCCGTGATCCGCGAAACATATTCCGCCTCATGGGCGTTCACGTGCACGGGCACGCTGACCCGCTCCATCAGCTCGGCGAGGCCCTTCAGCTCGAAGCCCATCATCGACCCGCCGACGTGATCGGGGTGGTGGTGTGTGACGAGCACACCCGCGAGGTGCATACCGTCACTCTCGAGCACATCGACCAGATCCTGCGCGGCATAGGCGGGGTCGACGACGACGGTGTCACCGGTCTGGCGGTCGCCGATCAGGTAGGCGAAGTTGCGCATCTGCGCGGCGATCATGTCGCCCGCGGCGAAATCGCGACCGGACAGCAACTGGCGGAAGTACAGGCGCCCGGGCTGTGAATCTGCCATGACTCTCAGCGTATCGGCGTCCCGGTCCTCTCACTCTCCGGTGTCTTCTGAGTGGTCTTCTAGGTGAAGCCGCACCATCCGCGTCGTGCTGCTCTCGTCCAGGTCGACCACACCAATGCGGGAGCGAAGAAAATCGCTGAACGAACGGAAGCCAAGCGCCTTCTCGGAGAACGACGGGTCCATCCGTTTCATCTGCGCCTTGACCGCCGAGTTGTGCAGCCAGTCGGCGTCGTCCTTCTCATGGCCGATCTGCAGGGCGCGCTGGAGCAGGCCGGTCGCGGCCGCTTGCGGATCCGGCTGTTCGGGCTCCTGGTCGGCATCGGCCTTGGTGCGCCGTGCCCGTTTCTTCGGCGCGTCGCCGGGGGCGAGCACCGGGACGCCGGGCAGCGCGTCGTAGGTGACGAACTCGTCGCAGGCGGCGGTGAGGGAGCGGCTGATCGACCCGGTGATGCCGATACCGACGACGTAACGACCCAAGCGCTTACACCGCTGGGCCAGCGCGATGTAGTCGGAATCGCCCGCGACGATCACCACGTGCGTGAGGTCCGGCAGGCGGAACATGTCCTCGACCGCGTCGACGGCCAACCGGATATCAGCGCCGTTCTTCGCGTATGCGGCGGCGGGGAAGAGTTGCACCAGGTCGACCGCGCGACCGACCAGCTGGCCGCGGTAGTCGGCGTTGACGTCGGCCGACCAGTCGGCGTACGCCTTCGTCAGCACCAGGGTGCCGAACGACGATGCGAAGTCGATGATGGCGCCGACGTCGACGGTCGCCGTGGTCAAGCGGCCCGGTTCCTTGTGGAAACCGGCGGTCCTGTCCCGATGGAACGAGTTGCGACCGTGCACCTGGTCGTAGCGCGAGATGACGATGTTGTCGAAGTCGAGGTAGACCGCGACGCGCGGCGCGCCAGGTTCCGTCACATCTGTTGTCCTATCACTCGAGTCACTCGTGTCATGCGCAATGGGCGTCGAAACTGCGCACAGATCGCATTTCAGTGTGGGTTTGCGATCTCCCAGCAGTCTCGGCGGGCTGGACCGCCGGCAGTGAACCGGCTGAGCAGCGGTTTGGCACCTCAAACCGCGAGAATGTACCCTCTTTAAGGCCCACGCCACTACTGCGCGGGTTTGGCCCCCTTAGCTCAGTCGGTAGAGCGTTTCCATGGTAAGGAAAAGGTCAACGGTTCGATTCCGTTAGGGGGCTCGGTGGTTGCCGAGCTTTTGGAGCTGGTCAGGCGGCGCCGGATGGCGGTGTAGCTCAGCTGGTTAGAGCGCACGACTCATAATCGTGAGGTCGGGGGATCGAGCCCCCCCACCGCTACAACACAAGCAGTACCTGAAGACGAAGGACGATAGACGTGGCCTCAAGTACCGACGTTCGGCCCAAGATCACTTTGGCCTGCGAGGTGTGCAAACACCGTAACTACATCACCAAGAAGAATCGCCGCAACGATCCGGACCGGCTCGAGATCAAGAAGTTCTGCCCGAACTGCGGCAAGCACCAGGCCCACAAAGAGTCGCGGTAGCGGTCAGAAAAAGGCCGGTTCAGCCAACCAATGGGGTTTTGCCCGGCCTGGCTAGGTAGGTTCACAGACTGTGTCGTTGTCACAGAACGTCGTCGGGATGCACTATCGCCACCCCGACCACTACGTCGTGGGCCGGGAGAAGATCCGCGAGTACGCGACCGCCGTCAAGAACGATGACGCCTCGTTCTTCGATGAGACGGCCGCCGCGGACCTCGGCTATCCGGGTCTGTTGAGCCCGCTGACCTTCATCTCGGTTTTCGGGTACCAGGCGCAGACGGCGTTCTTCGCCAGCGCCGATATCGGCATCAAGGACGCGAAGATCGTCCAGGTCGACCAGGAACTCAAGTTCATGAAGCCGATCGTCGCCGGCGATCGGCTCTACTGCGATGTCTACGTCCATTCGATACGGCAGTCGTTCGGCGCCGACATCATCGTGACCAAGAACATCGTCACCAACCATGCGGGTGACGTGGTGCAGGAGACCTATACGACTCTGGCGGGCCGTACCGCTGAAGAGGGAGAAGAGGGTGGCTTCAACGATGGCGTTGCGTGAGTTCGATTCGGTGAAGGTGGGCGACCTGCTGCCGGAGAAGGTCATCCCGCTGACCCGCCAGGACCTGGTCAATTACGCGGGCGTGTCGGGCGACCTCAACCCGATTCACTGGGACGACGAGATCGCCAAACAGGTGGGTCTGGACGTGGCCATCGCCCACGGCATGCTCACCATGGGTTTGGGCGGCGGGTACGTCACGTCATGGGTCGGTGATCCGGCCGCGGTGACGGAGTACAACGTCAGGTTCACCGCGGTGGTACCGGTGCCCAACGACGGCAAGGGCGCCGAAATCGTGTTCAATGGCCGTGTGAAAGCTGTTGAGCCAGAGACGAAATCGGTAACCATTGCGCTGTCGGCCACCACGGGGGGGAAGAAGATTTTCGGGCGCGCCGTGGCGACCGCGAAGCTGGCGTGACGCATGGCGCTCAAGGCTGACATCCGCGGCATGGTCTGGAAGTACCCGGACACCTTTGTCGTGGGTCGCGAACAGATCCGCCAGTACGCAGGCGCCGTCAAGGCCGATGACCCGGCGACGCACGACGAAGCGGCCGCCGCCGAGCTCGGGCACGATTCACTGGTCGCCCCGCCGACGTTCATGTCGATTTTCGCGGTGATGATCCAGCGGCACTTCTTCCAGCACGTCGACGTCGGCATGGAGACGATGCAGATCGTCCAGGTCGACCAGAAGTTCCTGTTCCATCGGCCGATCGTGGCGGGCGACGAGCTGACCGGCACCATGTACGTCCAGACGGTCGACGAGCGGTTCGGCGCGGACATCGTGACGACGCGCAACGTGCTGACCGACGCGAGCGGAGACACTGTGATGGAGTCGTTCACCACGCTGATGGGCCACGAGGGCGACAACTCGATCTCGGTGAAATGGGACCCGGAGAGCGGCCAGGTCGTACGTAAGGCTGTCGGCGAGTAGTCCCGGCGGCCCGGATTAGTAACTGGGACCGGGTGCGCGCTACACTCGGACCTCGGGGTTTTCCCATTCCAGCGCGCTATCCGTCGGTTTCAGATGGACCGAACGGGGAGCGCGCGAATTGTGTAAGCCCCGAATCGGGTGGCCCTGCCACAAGTGCCATCCTGAAGGGGCGTAGCTCAACTGGCAGAGCAGCGGTCTCCAAAACCGCAGGTTGCAGGTTCAAGTCCTGTCGCCCCTGCTCAACTGAATACTCGACAAGCGTGGACACTGGAAAGTGACCACGAAGACCAGAAGATCTCAGAACAGGAAGGCATGCGGTGAGCGACGAGCGCGATAGTGCCGGCTCCGCAGGCACCGGTACGGACACCGACTCCGACACCCAGGACACCGGCGACACCCACGGTCAGACCGCGGTGGTGACCCGGCCGTTGCGCCCGACCGGCAAGCGGTCCAGGCGTGGATCGGCCGCCGACGCCGAGGATGGCGAAGACACTTCGCCGAAGACCGAGGCCGCGGTCACCAAGAACGGGTCCGGCGGTAAGGCGAAGACGGCCAAGAAGCGTGAGCCGCGTCGCAACCCGATCACCTTCATCTGGAACTTCCTGCTTGAGGTCGTCGCCGAGCTGCGCAAGGTGATCTGGCCGAACCGCAAGCAGATGATCAGCTACACCACCGTGGTGCTGGTTTTCCTGGCCTTCATGGTGACGTTGATCGGGCTGGTCGATCTCGGCCTGGTCAAGCTCGTGACGCTGGTGTTCGGCTGACCGAGAGAATGAGAGAGGACTGACAAGTGACTTCCTTCGAGGGCGAATCGCCTTCGGCCGTGTCCGATGCGCTCGCCGAAGCGGCGGACCCGGCGACCGTGATCACAGACGAGGCCGCCGAGCATCTGCAGGACAGCACCGCTGCCGAGGCCGTCGAGGCTGCGGCGCCCGTTGACGAGACTCCGGCGCCCGTTGACGAGACTCCGGCCGCTGAGGCGCCCGCCGATGACGCCGAAGAGGAAGATCCGGCTGTCGCGCTGAAGAAGGACCTCCGCCTGAGGCCCGGCGACTGGTACGTCATCCACTCCTACGCCGGCTACGAGAACAAGGTGAAGGCCAACCTCGAGACCCGCGTGCAGAACCTCGACGTCGGCGACTACATCTTCCAGGTCGAGGTGCCGACCGAAGAGGTCACCGAGATCAAGAACGGCCAGCGCAAGCAGGTCAACCGCAAGGTGCTGCCCGGCTACATCCTGGTGCGCATGGACCTCAACGACGAGTCGTGGGGCGCGGTGCGCAACACGCCCGGCGTCACCGGTTTCGTCGGTGCGACGTCGCGTCCGTCGCCACTGGCACTCGACGACGTGGTGAAGTTCCTGCTGCCGCAGGGACAGCCCAAGAAGGTCGCCAAGAGCACATCCGGTGCCGCCGCGTCCACCGAAGCCACGCTGGAACGTCCGGAGATCCTGGTGGACTTCGAGGTCGGCGAGTCGGTGACGGTCATGGACGGTCCGTTCGCCACGCTGCCCGCGTCGATCAGCGAGGTCAATGCCGAACAACAGAAGCTCAAGGTGCTGGTGTCCATCTTCGGCCGCGAAACGCCTGTCGAGCTGACCTTCAACCAGGTCGCGAAGATCTAAGCCCGGGCGTCACGCCCACTAGAAAGGAACACCACACCCCATGCCCCCGAAGAAGAAAGTCGCCGGGCTGATCAAGCTGCAGATCCAGGCCGGGCAGGCCAACCCCGCCCCGCCGGTGGGTCCGGCGCTCGGCCAGCACGGCGTCAACATCATGGAGTTCTGTAAGGCGTACAACGCCGCGACCGAGAGCCAGCGCGGCAACGTCATCCCCGTGGAGATCACCGTCTACGAGGACCGCAGCTTCACGTTCGCGCTGAAGACCCCGCCCGCGGCCAAGCTGTTGCTGAAGGCCGCAGGCGTGCCGAAGGGTTCCGGCACGCCGCATACGACCAAGGTCGCCAAGGTGACGTGGGACCAGGTGCGTGAGATCGCCGAGACCAAGAAGGAAGATCTCAACGCCAACGACATCGACCAGGCCGCCAAGATCATCGCCGGCACCGCCCGGTCGATGGGGATCACCGTCGAATAGCGCCGAGTAGCGCAGCACTGTTCGACCGAGGTCCCGTGGAAGAGCTGGCATCGGCTCGCCTAAACCACAACTCCAACGATTGGAATATCAATGAGCAAGACCAGCAAGGCCTACCGCGAAGCCGCCGAGAAGATCGACAAGGAGCGTCTCTACACGCCCCTGGAGGCCGCGAAGCTGGCCAAGGAGACGTCCTCGAAGAAGCAGGACGCCACCGTCGAGGTCGCCATCCGGCTGGGCGTCGATCCGCGTAAGGCCGACCAGATGGTGCGCGGTACCGTCAACCTGCCGCACGGCACCACGGTAAGACCGCCCGCGTGGCGGTGTTCGCCGTCGGCGACAAGGCCGAGCAGGCCGAGGCCGCCGGCGCAGACATCGTCGGCAGCGACGATCTGATCGAGAAGATCCAGGGGGGATTCCTCGACTTCGACGCCGCGATCGCCACCCCCGATCAGATGGCCAAGGTCGGCCGTATCGCCCGTGTGCTGGGCCCGCGTGGCCTGATGCCCAACCCGAAGACCGGCACCGTGACGCCCGACGTCGCCAAGGCCGTGGCGGACATCAAGGGCGGCAAGATCAACTTCCGCGTCGACAAGCAGGCCAATTTGCACTTCGTCATCGGCAAGGCGTCGTTCGACGAGAAGTCGCTCGCCGAGAACTACGGCGCCGCGCTGGACGAAATCCTGCGGGCCAAGCCGTCGTCGTCGAAGGGCCGCTACCTGAAGAAGGTCGTCGTCTCGACCACCACCGGGCCGGGCATCCCGGTTGACCCGTCGGTGACGCGCAACTTCAACGAGGCGTAACCATCCGGGGCGCAGCAGGCAGCCTGATCGTCGTCACCACGGCGCGGTGGTCGGTGTCCGGGATCCGCACGGAATATGCGTCGACCGCGGTGCAGCGACGGAGCAGCACGTGGTCGATGCCGAACAATGCGAGCGCGCTCGGAAAGGTCGGCAGGCCGCCGGCGCCGGCCTGCTCGGCAGCATCACGGTAGCCGTCCCGCAGCAACGCACGGAACGGGTGCATGTCCAGCGTGCTGTTGAAGTCACCGGCCAGCATCACGGAGCCGTTCCCCGCCCAGCTGTCCATGTCACGCAGGGTGTCCGGCAGGCGGCCGATGTCGTGCCGATAGCCGTGGATGCGCCGCGGATTACGCAGGTGCACGGAAACGACGACGGGCGGGCTCTCCGCGTCCGGGACGTCGATCTTGGTGGCCAGCAACGGCATCAGATATCCCGATATCGATTGCGTCGCCATGATCGGGTACCTGCTCCAGACGCCGGTGCCGGCGCCACCGGGCCGCGGGTCGACGGCTCGATAGGGGAACAGCACGTCGATTCCGGCTGCCGACAATCGAGTGTGCGCCTCCGGAGTGAACTCTTGCACCGTGAGAACATCGGCCCCGGCTTGCCGTGCCGCGTCTACGAGCGCGTCGCAATCGACGCGGCCTATGAACAGGTTGGCGGTCATCAGCCGCAGCTCCCGGCCGGGGGAGTCGGGCGCCGTCCGGTAACGAGTGGCCTGAGTCGCCACCGCGGCCGCCGCGATGACCCCGGCACCGCCCGCCAGCCGCGGCCGGCGGGCCAGCGCCAGCGCCGCGGCGGAAACCGGTCCGGTGAGGGTCAGATACGGCAGCAACGCGGCGGCGAACAGCACGAAGCGATTCGCCACTGGAAGATAGCGCGCGATCACACCTGACGAAACGGATGCCAGTCCCGCCAGTCCCACGGCCGTGAGTAGCGAGCGTGCCGGGCCGTGGGGTCTCTTCACCCCCGACACCGTACCGGCAGAAACTTTCAGTCGGCGTTGATGATCCTTCCGAGCTCGGCGCGTGAGCTGATGCCGAGTTTGCGGTAGATCCGGGCGAGGTTGCTGTCCACCGTCTTCGGGCTGATGAACAGTTTCGCCGCCACGTCGCGGTTGGTCATCCCGGCCGCCGCCAGTTCGGCAACCTGTTGTTCGGATGGGGTCAGCGAAAGAGTACGAGTCGGAGCGACCTTGGTGCGTGCAAGGTCGGCCCGGGCCCGGTCGGCCCATAGCGGTGCGCCGAGTTCATCGAAGGCGTTCAGCGCCTGGCACAGAGTGGCCGTCGCGGTTCCCTTCTGCCGCAGACGGCGCTGAAGCTGGCCGAGCAACAGGAGTGTGCGGGCGCGTTCGAAGCGCATGGGTAACCGGTCGTGTTCGGCCAGCGCCTGTTGCGCCATCTGCTCGGCGGCCGTGACGTCGCCGCTCGCGGCCAGCAGCATGCTGCGGTAGCGGGCGCCCATCGCGATCATCCACGGGCGGTCGAGTCGACGGCCGTTCGTCTCCAGCGCCTTGATGAAACGCTCGGCTTCGCTGTGACGTCCCAGCGCCACCAGCGATTCCACCGCATCCGGGAGGTAGCCGGCGGTGATGATCTCGGTGCCGGGGACGAAGTCGAACCGCGCCATCATCGGTTTCAGGACGGTGAGTGCCTCGGCGTAGTTGCCGAGCGAGACTTCGAGGAAGCCCAGGCTGATCAGTGACCAGTCCGCGAGGCGATGTGAACCGCACCGCTGGGCGATTGCGAGGGCGGTCTGGGCCGCCTCTCTGGTCTCGCGTTCTCGGCCGGCGTAGGCAGCGATGGTCGCCCGAAGCGTCATCGCCACCACACGCAGGTGGTCGCCGCCGAGTTGTTCTGCGCGCTGGACGGTTTCATCGGCGACGATCTCCGCGTCGGCGAAGCGGCCACTCCAGATCTCGATCAACGTGGAGAAGAACGACACGAAGATGAGATCGGTCTCGGCGCCGCGCTCGACACAGTGCCTGCGCACCGACGTCATCTGCTTGCGGGCCTCGTCGAGCGCCCCGGTATACGCCAGCATGAATGCGTTGTTCGCACTGGCGCGGAACGCAATTGGCGCGTCGTCGTCGGGGTCTTCCAGGTCCAGCGCGCGCGCCATCCTGCCCTGGTCGAAACCCAGACCCGACATGCAATTCACCATCACCGAATTGGCCAGTACCTGGCTGGTCAATGCGGGGAGGCCGATTTCCTCCGCGTCGGCCACCGCCTGCTCCGCGGTGTATCGAGCGGCATCGAATTCTCCGCTGTTGAGTTGGGCGAAGGACAGCAGCATCAGGCTGTGAACGCCTATCTCGGGACTGTCGCCGGCGTTGACGAGGGCATCCTGGAGCAGTTCGGCGGCACGCTGGAAGCTGCTGTCGTGAAAGTGCATGGAGGCAAGCAGGTTCAGCGCCGTCGCCCGCTGGACGCCGTGCGGGAAGCGGTCGATCGATTCCTCGAGCAGCTCGTGGGCGCGGCCCGGATCACCCGCCTGCAGGTGGTGTCGCGCCGCGTGTATCCGGCGCCACGGGGAGTCGCCGCCCAGTCGGATCGCCAGCTCGAGCAGCTCGGCCGCCGCGGCGGGGGCACCCCGGGTCACCGCCGACTCGGCCGCGGTGTCGAGCGCCCGCAGCGTGTCCGGCTCCGCGCTCGACGCCGCCAGCGCCATGTGCCTGGCTCTGAGTTCGGGAATCTCCAACATCCGCGCCAGCGTCCGGTGCACCGCGCGCCGGCGCGATGGGCTTGCGTCGGTGTACACGCTCCGCGCGAGCAGGGGATGGGTGAACCGGACCTGATTGCCGTCGATCGTGATAAGCCCTTTGCCCGCAACGTCTTCTAGCAACTGTTCGGCGCGTTCCACCGTGGTCTCCGCTACCTGGGCGAGTAGTTCAAGAGACGGGTCGGCGACCGAAGCCGCCACCAACAACATGGTCACGACGTCGTGGTCCAGATTGCCGGTCCGCAGGCGCATCAGCTCGGCCAGCGAGCTGGGTAACGAGGCGCGGTCGCCCCTCGATCCGGGCTGGATCGAGCGGGCGAGTTCCAGGGCATAAAACGGGTTGCCGCCGGAGATCCCGGCGATCCGCACCAGCGTGGGGCGCGGGAACGATCGTCCGAGTCGGGTAGAGATCAGGGCGTGCAGACCGCCCAGACTCAGCGGACTCATCCGAATCCGTTCGATCCCGTCCGCGCGCACCATCTGCAGCCAGCTCGTCGCGGTTGCGCCGACGGAGTCCGCGCGCTCGGTGGCGACGACGCCGACCGGACCGGCGAACCGTCGGGCCGCGAACGAGATCACGGCCTGGCTGGATGCGTCCATCCATTGCACATCGTCGATCGCGACGAGTACCGGCGCCCCAACGGCGAGGCGGTCGACGATGCCGGCGAAAGCGGCCGCTACCACATGCTGATCGGTGGCCGGTCCATCCGAGGTGGTCCGCAGCAGAACATGGTCGACGGCGATGCGTTGCAGGTCCGGCAGGTCGGCGAGGATTCCCGGGTCCACGTCACGCAGCAAGTCGGCAACCGTGGCATAGGCCAACTGCGACTCTGTTTGCCCCACTCGGGCGGTCAAAACCCGGTATCCGCGCTCGCGGGCCTCGTCGACCGCCACCAACCACAGCGTGGTCTTGCCGATGCCGGCCTCACCTTCGATGGTGAGACCGGACGGCTGCGTGCCTGCCGATCGCAGGAACTCCGACACCGCTCGCAATTCCAGCGGCCGGTTGACCACTCCGGTATTCAACAACCCACCCCATGACAGATAGCAAACCGAGGATACAGCACCACACCACCTTCTGCCGGGGGCTGCGTGCCAGCTAGAGGGTGATTTTTCCGGTGCTCGACTCAGCGCGGCGGGTATATTTGCGGCAACGTCAATGAGGTCTCGCTCGGGCGCGCGCCGGATGCTGGTGCCGGATGCGGGTGCCGACCCGTCCGGTGAGACGCTGGTGCGGTACGCCTGCCCGCAGGCACGCCGCGGTGACAACGGCAGAGGATTCGGCGTCGAAGACGCCGTACAGCACCTCGTCGGTGGGCACGGCGAGCGTGACAATCAGGCGCACGGGCGTGCCTTCATCGCTGACGGTCGAGGTGGCCTGATCGAGCCTCGTGACGATGTCATCGACCGATTGCTCGGTCAATTCGGGCAGATACCACTCCGCCAGGTAATGAGAGACGTCGGGTCTGGCGTCCATGTGCCGACTGTATGCAAGCAGAGCCCAGACGGAATCGGGTGTTTCCCTACGGTCAGGGGCCTTACGTGACCGTTCAGAGATATCCGACTGTCACCACAAGAGCTCGATGGTCAGAGCCTGGCAAAGCCACGGTGCGCGCCGAAACCGCTTCGCAGTCGCGGGTCAGAATGTGGTCGAGTGCGAATACCGCCGGGATGACACGGAGATCGGCGGGATGAGTGCGAGTCAAGCCTGCGCCCGCCTGTTCGGCGGCGTCGCGGTAGCCGTTCCGAAGAAGTCGGCGAAACTCAAGCAGGTCCGGTGTGGCGTTGAGATCGCCGGCCACTAGCACGGGTCCGGGTGCTGATGTGCCAATCTCCTTCAGTGTCACGGCAAGGCGCGACATGTCGTCGCGCCAGCCCTGGAGCGGATCCGGCCATGGCGCGGACATGTGGGTGACGACGACGGTGGTCTCGCGGTCCGCGCCGGGTGTGCGAATCCGTGCTGTCAGCAATCCCAGCCAGAACTCGTCGTACTCCGCGCCAGGCAGGGCCGGGTAACGGCTCCAGATCCCCACGCCTGCAGGCCCTTCTCGAGCCCGTAACGCACGGTAGGGGAAGGTTGTGTCGATACCCGCGGCGGACAGCCGATCAGCCTCTTCTGGGGTAAGTTCCTGAACCGCAAGGATATCGGCATGCTGGTTCGCCAAATGCACGAGCGCATCGGGATCGGCGTGGCCATACCGCAGGTTGGCCGACATCATCCGCAGACCGCCCGCCGCGGTTTCCCCGCCGACCCACCACGGCAGCTGAACGGCAACCATGGCGATTGTCAGGGCAGCGCCGAGGAAGCCGAAGGTCCACTCCCGGATCGTCGCGAACAGGATCACGGCCAGGGGCGCGCCGAGCATGAGATAGGGCGCCAGCGCAGCCGTCACCAGCAGAGGGCGGTTTACGTTGGGAACGAAGCGGGCGGCGAACGCCGCCGCGGCGACGACAAGGGTCAGGCCGGCGATCACCGCGACCACAGTGCGGGCCATCACACGCTCTCAACGCGCACGGCGAGCGCGAGTGAGTACATTCGGGGTTGTCTCCTCCGGTTGTGCGTGGAACGCGGCGATCCGCACCGCCCAGCCTTGCGGGCCGGCCGATGTGGCGGCTACACGGATCGCCCGCCGCTGCCGGCCGGCATGGCTGCCAGCAAATCCGCGACGTAAGGCTACTAGTCTGAACGGCGGCGGCCACTTCCGACAGGTGGCATCCGGCATCGGACAGGGTCGCCGTCGGACAAACCAAATGAACGCCCGCGGCGTTAGGGGAGTTTTCAGTGAAGGTGTTGGTCACCGGCGGCGCCGGTTACATAGGCGGCCACGTCGTCAACTCACTCGAGGGTGATGGGCACGACGTGGCGGTTCTCGATGACCTGTCCACCGGGCAGCGAGAGAGGCTGAAGCCGCAGACGCCGCTGTTCGTCGGCTCGGTGCTCGACACCGAGTTCGTCGCCGGGACTTTGCGGGAGCACCGAACCGACTGCATCGTCCATGTCGCCGCCAAGAAGGCGGTGGAAGAGTCCGTCGGGGATCCTCTGATGTATTACCGCGAGAATGTGATCGGCATGCACAGCGTGCTGAGCGCGATGGTCCGCGTCGGAGTCGCGAAGTTGCTCTTCTCCTCGAGTGCCGCCGTATACGGGGTGCCCGCCGAGGGTTTGGTGATCGAAGATGCCCCGACGGTGCCGGCCTCGCCGTACGGCTGGTCTAAGCTGATGTGCGAGCAGATGATTCGTGACACCGCGCACGCTGAAGGGCTCGAGTGGGCTTCGCTGCGCTATTTCAATGTCGCGGGCGCCGTCGCACCCGAACTGGCCGACCGGGGTGAGAACAACTTGATTCCCCGCGTTTTCCGCGCCATCAGCGCCGGCGAGCGGCCACAGATCTTCGGAACCGACTACCCGACACGCGACGGCACCTGCATCCGGGACTACATCCACGTCGGTGACATCGCCGACGCCCATGCCGCGGTGGTCCAGCGCATGGCAGACGTACGGCTCGCCTCGACCTACAACGTCGGAACCGGCCAGGGCACCTCGGTGCTGGAGGTCATGCTGACGACGAGGCGGGTCACCGGTATCGACTTCTCCTGGGACGAACGACCCCGGCGGGCAGGCGATCCATCATCGGTCGTCGCCGACGCCAGCAGGATCGGATCGGAATTGGGCTGGCATTCTCGATACGACCTGGACAGTATCGTCGAAAGTGCTTGGCAGGCATGGTCCGCCGTGCCCAGCACGCCGCAGAGCTGAACCGGTCACTATTCGATGGTGGATCACAGCGACGTCAGGAACGCGACGAGCTGTCGATTGACCTCGGATGCACGCTCCTGTTGCAGCCAGTGCCCGGCGCCGGTGAAGATCTTCATGTCCTGAAGCCCCGGCACCTGGCCGGGCAGGCTCGCGAGTGCGTCCGGGGCGTTGCCGGCGATCAGGTCGTATTCGCCGGCAAGATACAGTGCCGGCTGGTGGATGGCCGCGCCCACGAACGGTCCGAGGATGGTCGGCAACGCCTTGATGTTGCGGTACCAGTTGAGACCACCGCGGAACCCGGTGCGGGAGAACTCCGACACATAGAACGCCACGTCGTCCTCGGTGAGCCAGGGGGGCAACACCTCGGGTCGCACGAGGTTCTCGACGAAACCCTGCCCCTTCGGGAAGTACCCGTCCCAGCCACCCGTATGCACACCGTCGGCCACGATGTCGCCGCTGATGGTGTACAGAAATCCGCGGATGGAATCGTCTACTTCGGCCTCCAGGTCGGCTTCGGCCACCCCGGGCTCCTGGAAGAACAGGCGGTAGTACTCCCGCGAACCCGCGACCTGCCGCATCACGTCGTTCATCGTCACGCCGTCGGGCAGTGCGGGAATCGGCGGCACGAAGGGCACGCTCAGCGCGGCAACCGCACGGAACATGTCGGGGCGCATCAGCGCGCTGTACCAGGCTGCCATGGCGCCCCAGTCGTGGCCCACCACGACGGCCTGCTGCGCTCCGGTCGCGGCGACCACACCCACCACGTCGGCCACGATGTGGCTGATCGAGTACGCCTCGACCGCGGCGGGCGCACTGGTGCCGCCGTAACCACGCATGTCCAAGGCCATCGCCCGGAAACCGGCCTCGGCGACCGCCGGCAGTTGGTGGCGCCAGGAGTACCACGACTCGGGGAATCCATGGCAGAACACCACCAACGGGCCGTCACCGATCGATACGGTATGTACCGCAATGCCATTGGACTCGATCTGGTCGTGCTCGAACGATTCAGTGCCCACCGCTACTCCTGTTTTGTCTATCGATGAATATCGAGCGCCACAATTCGATTGAGTGGAGTCGTTGCCGTGCAGGTCAACTCCCAGATATCGAGATAGACCTGCACGCGCCGCGTCTTGGCGCCGCCCCGAAATGTGACGAACGCGAACCGCGACCCACGTCCGTCAAACGCATAGCCAGGGCCAAATCGTGCACAACGTCTCGTATCCGCGTGTCAGGAGTGTCCCGGTCTTCGCCGAGGATCGGCTCGTCGACTCATGGACAATACGCCGGCCGACGGCCAGGAGACGCAATGTTGACGGTCAGATCGCGCACACCGGCACTGCTTGGCTGAACCTCAGAGTTAAACGGGCTATGAGGCGACAACACCGTGAGTGAGGCCGTCGCTGCACTCCTCGAAGCATATTTCCTCTTAGCCTTGACAAGACGGTGGCTGAGCACTCTGCCGCCGATGTCGCAGGGGAATCAGCCGCCGCATTCGGTGACACGGCGCTGCAGGAATGCCCGTGCGGGATCGGACCCGCTGTATCCCAGGGCGATTCCGTACCACTTTCGTGCGTCGGCTCGACGCCCAGCCCGTCGAAGGAGATCGGCGCGGATCGACGCCACCGTACTCGACCGGGCCAGCCGAGGATCATCGGCGACCTCGTCCAACGCGTTGAGCCCCGCGGCAAACCCATCACGGAATCCGATCGCGAGCGCTCGGTTCGCCCGTACCACCGGTGAGTCGGCGATCGCCAACTGCGTGTCATAGGCCCGGCAGATGGTCGACCAGTCCGTCTCCTGCCAACTCGGTGCTGTCGCATGCACCGCGGCGATCACCGCCTGTGGCAGGTACCCGCCTGCCGCGCCGGCGGCCCGACGCAGCTCGTCGAGCCCGCGGCTGATCCGGTCACGGTTCCACCGGCTGCGGTCCTGCTCATCGAGCGGTATCAACGCGCCGTCGGTGTCGACCCGCGTCCGGCGCCGCGAGTCATGCAGCAGGACAAGGGCGGCCAGGGCATGCGCATCACGCTCATCGGGCATCAACGAACACAGCTCGCCGGCCAGCCGGACGCCTTCGTCGCACAGCTCGTCACGGATCGCCGACGGTCCCGCGGTTGACCAGTAGCCTTCGGTGAAGACCGAGTAGATGCAGCCGAGGACATGTGGAGTCCGTTCCGGGAGCAGCTCCCTCGGCGGCACCCGCATCGGGATGTTGGCATGCCGAATCTTGCTCTTGGCCCGGGTTATTCGCTGGCCGACCGCAGACTCGGATTGCAGCAGTGCCCGCGCGATCTCGGGAACGGTCAGTCCGGAGATCAGCCGCAGGGTCAGCGCGAGCTGCGACGCGCTGTCCAGCGCTGGATGCGCGCAGGTGAACATCATTCGTAGCTCGTCGTCGCGCACGGGGTGCGGATCGGAGCGGGTGGCGCGGGCCGCAATATCATTGATCACGGCGGCGAGTTCCTTTCCCGGCCGCGCGGATTCTCGGCGCAGCCGGTCGAGGGCGCGGTTGCGGGCGACCGTCACAATCCATCCGCCCGCATTGTCTGGAACACCGTCGCGCGGCCAGGCGCGCAGCGCCTCGGCGAAGGCCTCCTGGACGGCGTCCTCGGCGACGGTGAGATCACCCGACCAGCGCGCCAGCACCGCGACGGCCGGACCCCACTCGCGCCGGAAGACGCCGTCCAAGTTCGTCATTGGGGCCAGTCGTCAGAGACCTGAGACGCCGGCCAGCCGACGCAACTCCACCGCCGATGCCGGTATCATCGAGGCGATCTTGACGGCTTCGTCGCGGTCCGGCGTATTGATGTAGTAAAAGCCGTTGGCCACTTCGGCACCTTCGGCGAACGGCCCGTCCGTCAGCGTCACCTGCCCGTCCCGCACCCGCACCGTTGTGGCGGTGGTCGGAGGCTGCAGCGGTGCCCCGCCGACGACGGTGTCACCCGCCACCTCGCCGAACGCGATGTGCGGCTTGACACCTTCATCCCACTCGGGCGTTCCCGGCGTCACCACGTTCTCGGGCGCTTCCAGGAGCAAGGCCAGCCAGCTGTCGCCGGTCAGCGGTGTCCGAGCGGGGGAATAGTGCACCATCGGCCACACCTCGACGGCGCCGTATTTTGCGGCGGGGATCTGGCGGGCGAGTTCGAGTGCGTCGTCGAGGTCGTCGGCCTCGAAGACGTAATAGCCGCCGGCCACCTCTGCTCCCTCGACGAAGGGACCGTCGGTGATGGTGGGATTGGCCGGGCCGCCGGTGATCCGCACCCCGGCAGCCGACGGGGTCAGCGCGTCACCCGAGCGGATGGCGGACGAAGCCACCGCGTGGAAAGCCTGGTATGCCTCCATCTCGGCGGCCAGGGCGTCCGGGTCCGGGGCCGTGGTGGGCTCGGGGCTGAGCAGCAGCGCGAAGTAGTGCATCGTCATGTCCTCCGGGATAGCGAGCGGAACCCTGTGTCCCACTCTCTACCTGTCCGACGAACGGCGTTGCCCGGATCCGACAGCCTCACAGGAACGTCAGAAATTGCTTCGGTGTTCTACCTTCTGCGTGCGGTGCGTTATGTGATTGTTAGCGAATGCGTAAATCGGTTCGGCCACTGGTCGTCGTTGTTCTTTCGCTTTTCAGCGCCGTCGTGCTCGGCATCGCCTCGGCCTTCGTGTCCGCACTCGCGTTCGGCGCGGTGGGGTTGATCGTGCCGGGCACCGGTACGCCGATCGCAAGCAACACGACGGACTACCTGAAGAACGCCCGCGATTACTACATGCAGGGGACGGCGTGTAGCGACGAAGGAAACTGTCCCGAGGCCACCAATCTCATCGGCATCGACTATCCGGCATCGTTCTGGCCGCTGCCGTTTGCCGGCTGGTGCCGATCGGGACCGGACGGGTGCGACAAGTGGGACGAGTCGGTGGGCAAGGGTGCTGCCGAGCTTCAATTGCAACTGCAGCACTACTTGGACTCAGATGACCCGGATGACCAGCAGATTGTCATCTTCGGTTACTCCCAAGGTGGCGCCGTCGTCTCCAACGTCTTGAACGCTTACATCGCCGGGCTCGGCCAATCGGAGAAGGATCGACTGAAAATAGTCACGATCGGCGGCATTCAGAATCCCAACGGCGGCCTGTGGCCACGCCTCGGGTTCTTGGGATTCATCCCCATTCTCGACGTGTCTTTGCGTCCACCGATGAATCCCAACACTGGCGTGACCTACACGGCCATCGGCTTCCAGTACGACCCCGTGACCTTGGCTCCGCGCTATTGGGGAAATGCCTTCGCGCTGCTGAACGCGTTGGCCGCGTTCGAGACCGTCCACGGCTACTACCTCGAACCAACGGGCCCCAACAACACCCCGCCCACGGGGTCCCCGGCCTACGGGTACGACCCAACGGAACTCGAGGACCAGGTGAACTGCACCGCGCACCCGGGGAATTGCCGCGACGACCAGTACGGCAACACGTACGTGACGATTCCAGCGCGGAGTCTGCCACTGACGGACCTGGTCATGTCGGTTGTGCCTGCGCCGCTGACCCCGATCGTGAAGCCGTTCATCGACCTGGCCAAACCGGTGCTGAAGGTGCTGGTCGATCTCGGGTACGACTTCAGCGGCGATCTCAGCGTGCCAACACCACTGTCGATCTTGCCGTTCAACCCCTTCCAGAACTGGCTCACCGTCGGGGTAAACCTCGCCAACGCAACGGCGCAGGGCATGCAGGCCTTCCTTGCCGACTTCGGCATCGGTGCCCCCGCCGTCGCACCGGCTGTCAGCGGGGTGACGTCGACGAATCAGATGCGTGCGATGTCGCTCGCGGGGCCGACGTCGAGCGAGCAACGAAATCAGGTCGAGCAGTCGAAGAAGGGCAGTGTCGCAGAGGAACTGGGATCCAACACCCAGACCGTGAAGCAGGACGGGGAACTCGATAAGAAGATCGAAGGAAACGTCGATGACACCCTGCCCGCCAAGACCGACATCGAGGGCGAGGGCAATGTCACGCAACCCGAGGTGACAGACTCCGATCCTGAGGAGACCCAGAAGGTGGACGACACCCAGAAGGTGGACGACAAGAAGGTGGACGACACCCAGAAGGGTTCCGAGGAAACCAAGAAGGGCTCCGAGGAGCTCAACAAGGACCCTGAAGACACCAAGCAGAACGACGTCAAGAAGGACGCAAACGAGGGCCGCGCCTCGATGAACTTCTCGCCGAAGAAGACGAACGAGGGCTCGGAGGGTGGTACGGGCGCAGGCAAGAACGACGCTGCGGGCACCCCGGCCCCGTCAACGAATGACACCGAGGGCTCTGAGAAGGCCGCGGCCTGAGCCTCCTGCCGTTCGCCGAGGGAGCGCCCTTTCGTGAGCTGTCACCGTGTGATGACGGCTTGCGAAAGGAAGCATCTCCGCTCCGACGCCTCCACGCGAGCGATTTTGCGGGGGACGACTAAACGGCTGCCGCCGGTTTCTGGCAGGTCGCCAGGTTTACGTCGGTAGGGCCACTGCAGTCGGGGCTTGTCGATGCGCAGGCGCTCCAAACGTGTTGTTTACCTTGGTGTTCGGCGGCGATAGCAGCGCCGAGACCGGTCCAGTCGCGACATGACCCGGACCAGACGCATGGATGGACCGTGAACGTCGCGTCAACGGCACGGACCGGCCGGCGTAACGGGCTGCCCCCGGCCCTCGCGGTGTCCGCTCTTCGGCTGACAAGAATTTGCTATATCTACATATCGATGCGCCATACGAAAATCTACTCGTCCAGCAATAGTTTGCCTCCTGCCAGCGGCAAGTCTGCTCCGCTCGGCAATAAATCCCATCTCAACTGCACTTATCAAGGGCTCGACAGAAAGTGAAGTTTCTCATTTCCTGTTGCACGATCTGCGTCCTTATGTAACGCTGGTCTCCTGAAGGACAAGATCAAACTTCGCCAGAACGGAATATAGGCGACATTCAAGGGTGAGGAGGCGCCGCAGCCATATCTGCGGGACGTATCTCAGCCGCTATCGAGCGGTGTGCAGGCCGAGGTTCGCTCACCCGAGCTTGACGACCACGTTTCCGAATGGATGCCTATTGCCCGAATCGCGCATGAACTCTGCGGTCGGCAACGACCGCGAAGCCGAGTTTGGTTGCGTCCGAACGAAATTCACAGAGGATCGTCCTCTGGAGAGGATCACGGGGAGAACTCAATGACCAACCTTCTGGCGCGGTCTCTTTCGACCAAGTGGGTTCGAGGGTGACGACACTGTCGATCGTCATGCCGGTCTACAACGAGTCGGCCACGATCGTTCGTGCTCTGGAACGCGTGCTTGCGGTGGAGTATCCCTGCCCCATGGAGTTGGTGGTGGTGGATGACGGAAGCACGGACATCACACCTGCGCTTCTGCAGCCCTTCCAGGATCGAGGGGTGACGACGGCTCGCCACACGACCAACTTCGGCAAGGGCGCGGCTGTTCGCACGGGGATCGAGATAGCGACGGGTACCCACATCATCGTTCTCGATGCCGACCTCGAATACTCACCGTCGGACATCCCCAGCCTGCTGGCTCCGGTGCTCGACGGCTTCGCCGACCACGTGTTCGGGACCCGAGTGTTCGGGCTGAACACGAGGTTCCCGTCCTACCGGTTCGCCAAGGGTGGCCGGTTCACCACGGCGGTGGCCAACATGCTGTACGACTCGTACATCACCGACATGCACACGTGTCTGAAGCTCATACCGTCACAGGACCTGCGGGCGCTCACCCTGTCCCAGGCGGGTTTTGGTCTTGATACCGAATTGACCGCCAAGCTACTGCGCGCCGGCATCCGGCCCTACGAAGTGCCAGTGACCTACTACGGACGGACAATCGCCGAGGGCAAGAAGATCACCTGGCGCGACGGCGTCGAATGCCTCTGGATTCTCGCGAAGATCCGGATGCGGCAACCCGATCAACTCCCGACAACCGCGCAGAACGTCAGCATCCTGTCGCGGCGGGGTATCCGCGCTATCCGGCCCATGCACAAGGTGTTGCTCGAGCCGAAAGTGGCAAATGCCCCGAGCTGACGAACTATCCGCGATCGGCTACGCCGACGACACTCGACCCCTTGTCTGCGCTGAGGATTCGACAACGGACACGGCGCCGAGAACCGAGCGGCGGCCGGCGCTCGGCGGCTTCGGCGCGGTGCTCGGTGCGCTCGTCGTTCTGCTGATCGGCGGTGCCGTCGCAGGCTTGGTGTCCAGTGGCGCCAGGCACCAACTGGCCATGTCATTCACGGAACAACCGCAGCGGTACACGGAGCTGTACTTCTCCTCGGCCACGGCGGCGCCGATCAAGGATGGGTCGAGTCGGTTGGCGGTGACGGTGTCATTCGTCGTGACGAATCACCAGGGCCAAGTGGTCGAGTATCCGTTTGCGGTGACGCTTGTCGACGCCGACGACCGGCCGGTCGCAGGCACGACTGGCACTGTGGCGGTGCCCGAGTCCGCGTCGACCACCCCCTCGGCCGTCGTCGATGTGCCGGGCTCGGCGCAGTGGACCGCCATCGAGGTCAGTTTGACCGGTCGATCGGAGCAATTGCACGTGCTGCGATCGCAGTTCGTGGCGGCAGACGGATGAGGATCGTCAAACGTGCTCAATGCCAAGGCCATCCGCCGCGACATCTCATCACATATGTCAGTGCTTTCTATCCGCCTCACGTCGGCGGCCTGGAAAGCGTCGCAGAGACGTTGGCCACTCGAGTGGCGACTCGACACGACGTCAGCGTCCTCACCACGAGGTGCGGCGCGCAAAAGGCTGCCGGCAGGGAGACGGACGCCGGTGTTCGGATCCGGAGATTCATCGGCTGGACGGTCGCGCACACCCCGCTGTCTCCCGGTCTGGTTCTGAAGCTGCTACTGGTGAGCCGGCGTTCCATTGTCCACGTCCACGTCGCGCACGCCTTCGTGCCGGAAGTCGTTCTGCTCACCTCGGCAATTCGGCGTCGGCCCTATGTCGCGCACTTCCATGTCGATGTCGAGCCGACGGGGCCGCTTGGTGTCTTGCTCGACACCTACAAGCGGTGGATCCTCCGGCCCGTCCTGCGCCGGGCGGCGGTCGTCATCACCCTGTCGAAGCATCAGGCGGATTTTGTCGAAACGCAATACGGCATCCAGCCTGCACGCATCGCGGTCATCCCGAACGGCGTTGACACCAATCGCTTCCGAAACGATGAACCCGCCGAAGGCCGAGAGACGACACAGCGTCCGCTGCGGATCCTGTTCGTCGGTCGGCTGGAACCCGAGAAGAACCTGACCCGACTGCTGGACGCATTGACCGACGTCTCATCCGATGTCGAGTTGGTCATCGTCGGGTCCGGCAGCCTGTCTGAAGATCTGCGTGATCAAGCGGATCGCCTGGGTCTGTCGGGCGTGAGGCTGGTGGGTGAAGCACGCGGCAACGCATTGACTCACTGGTACCGATGGGCCGACGCATTCGTATTGCCGTCGGACAGAGAGGGAATGCCCCTCGTCGCTCTGGAAGCCATGGCGGCAGGCCTGCCGATCATCGCCACCGACGCTGCGGAAACCCGCGAACTCATGGAGGGCGTCGCCTTGCTCACGGGGCGAACGCCGGAGTCGCTGGCCGAAGCCATCGAACGCATGGCGACCGACCATGAGCTTCGTTCACAGCTCTCCGCCTGCGGTGCCGATCGCAGCCGGGAATTCGACTGGGGCGCGACGGTCGTCAAGCTCGAGCAACTCTACGATGCGGTGGCGGCAAGGTGACCACCACCACGTCGGCGGCGCCTGCTCGCGGCCTTCCTCGCGCCTCCGGCAGCCGGGGAGAACTTGTGCTCATGTTCGCCTCACCCGCCGCGGCGGCTCTGGTGCTGGTCGGCTGGGGACCTCTGGTCCTGCGCATGGCCGCGGGCGTGTTCCTTCTCATCGGCCTGCCCGTCATTCTTCTTAACGCCAAGATCAATTGGCCGAGCGGGACCCGTCTTCACGAGTCGTTGTTGTACTCACTTGCGATCGTCATGGTGGGGATCATCTTCGGTGGTCTCGTGATAAATCAGACGCTGCAGTTTCTGGGTATTTCCCGACCACTCGACCGGGTACCGGTAGTTGCAACGGTTTTCGTCGTGCTCCTGGCTTTGGGGATCTGGCGCCCGCATCGATGGCGATGGTCCGACGGCTTGCCGCCCGATCACCCGCCGATCGCCCTTCTGGCGATCGGCCGCCGCGACCAAGTGCTCATTGTCGGATCCGTCGTCGTGCTCATCGGCTCGGTCGCCGGCGCCATCCGGCTGAACAACGATCTGGGTGGCGGTGTTGCCAACCTCACTCTGATCGTTGCCGCGATCGTTCTGGTCGCGTTCTTCGCCTGGCGTGATTCGATCAGCGAATTGACGGTGGGTATCACCGTCTATCTGGTGTCTTTGGCGCTGCTCTTGATGAACTCGCTGCGCAGTTGGCTATTCGTCGGCGGCGACATCCAGTACGAATTCTCGATGTACCAGCTCACCTCGGGCCATGGGCTGTGGGATGTCGGATCCCTACGTGAGGCGTACAACGCATGCCTTTCCGTCACCATTCTTCCCACGGTGATGGGGCATATCACCAGCGTTCCGGACCTGTATGTCTTCAAGGCGCTGATCCAGGTCTTGTTCGCGCTGTGCCCGGTGCTGCTGTACTTGATCGCTCGCCGCTTCGCCTCCAAATCGGTGGCGATGCTGGCGATAATCTTCTTCATCCCCCTGCCGATGTACTGGGGTGACATGCCCACGATGGTGCGCCAGGAAGTCGCTTTCTTCTTCATGGCGGTGGCGCTTCTCCTGATCACGAACCGTGCATTGTCGCTCCAGCATCGCCGAATCGGTTTCCTCATTCTCGGCGCCGGAGTGATGCTGTCGCACTATTCGACGATGTATGTCTTGTTGTGCACTTTCGTTCTGGCGCGCCTGATCGGCGGCGTCGTGACATTTGTCCGAAAGGTGCGTGAAAAGCGGCAGGGCAGGCGCCGAATTGTGCGCCACCGCCGGCCCTGGCCGAAAGCATCGGTTGTCGTCACCTGGCCTGTGATTCTGCTGCTTGCCTGCCTCACCTACGTGTGGATCGGACCGCTCACGGGCACGGGTGGGGAACTCGACAACACGTTGCGGTCGACGCTGAATTCTCTGAGCGGGGAACAGGCCGGCCTACGGTCTTCGTCAACGTCCTACAGCGTGCTGGGCGGCGGAAAGGCCACCCCGGAAGCTGTACTCCAGGACTACAAAGACTCCGCCATCAAGGACATGCAGGACAGTCGAGCACTCGGTCTCAGCTATCCGATCTCCGAGGTCGAAAAGTATCCGGCTGGTGTCGATCTCCCCGAAGACATGCCGCTGTCGGGGGTCGGACAGGCGGCGCAGCAAATGGGCGTGAACCTGCCCGATGTGAAACGCGTTGTCGCGGGAGTGCTGGCCAAAATGGTGCAGCTGTTCATAGGTCTGGGACTGCTGCTGGTGATCTTGGGGCGTGCGCGCGATTTTAGGCCCAGCCGCGAATTCACCATGGGCGCCGCCGCATGTGTCGTGATGATTTCTCTCGACGTGCTCCTGCCGATGGTGTCCACCCGCTACGACGTCGGGCGAATGCTCTGCCAGGGGCTGTTCTGGCTCGCCCCGTTCCTGGCGGTGGGTGCCATCCAGGCGTTCGGGTGGCTCGGACGGTCCTGGGCGGTGCGAGTGGCGTCGGGCCTCGCCATCACCCTGTTTCTGCTGTCGACCTCCTGTCTGTCCCAGCTGATGGGTGGGGAGCCTCCGGCATTGCACCTCAACAACGCCGGCCCGAACTACGACAAGCACTACCTGATCGAACAAGAAAGCACCGCGGCCCAGTGGCTACAACGACGCGTTGAGTACCGATCGGATTTCACGGTGCAGTCCGAATGGGATGCGGGTCTGATCGGCTTCTCGACCATTCGCCCCTCCGACGGTGCGTACCCGGCCTTCATTCGGAGGGACGGTTACGTGTTCCTCGGGATGTCCACCGTGGAGAAAGGCACGGTGACGGTTTTCCACGGTGGTGACTTGGTGGCCTATCACTATCCGTTCGACTTCCTGACGCAGAACAAGAGCCTCATATACAGCAACAACGCCGCGAGAATCTACCGATGAACCGTACCAACGCGGCTCCCGGCATTGGTGCCGACGCCAAAGCCACAGCAATGATTCTGGATGTCATCGCGGTGATGTGCGCTTGCGTCTGGTTCTATGTGGCGACTGTCGCGGCGCTGAAGCCTACTGAGTTGGTCCGGCCGTTGTGGGGGGTCGTTCCCTGGCGGCAGGACACCGTGGCGGCGGTCTGCTTCGCCGTGTCGGCGGCGGCATGTCTGGCGGCCCGTGTGGTCGTTCAACGGCGTCGGAATGCCGGATTGTCGCGGCGCGCGTTCGCGGAGGCGTGCCTTCGAACACTTCTCGTGTACAGCGGGTTGGTTGCGGTGTACCTGTGCGCCAACGCCATCACCCATCCCAGCACGCTGGATATGCCTTTGACTCACTTCATGAGTTGGCCGACGGAGGCTGTCGCGCTGGCAACGTCGATGATCTGTGTAGCCGCATCTTTCATCGTGCTCCGCAGCCTGGAGAACCGACGCCGACACGGGCTCGGTAACGGATCGGATCACGATGTTCAGTCAACGAACTGAACCTCATCCGCACCTCGATGCCGATGCCAGGGGCAACGTCGATCGGCTGGTCCGGAGTTCCGTATTTCTGATGGCGTCCTCGGCAACGATGGCGCTGCTGGGATTCTTCTTCTGGATCGTGGTCGCCCGCAACTTCAGTCCTGAACAGGTCGGTGTCGGAACCTCGCTGATTTCGGCGATTTCCCTGATCGCCTATCTCAGCCTGCTCGGGCTCAACGGAACGCTTGTCCGATTCATGGCGACGTCGAGGGCAAGAGACGCACAGATCACCGAAAGCCTGGTGGTGGTCGGCGTGGTCGGGATCGTCATCTCGCTGGTCTACCTCATGGTCGTGCCCCTCTACGCGCCGTCGCTCGCCTTCGTCGCCGACCATCCGTTGTATGCGTTGGTATTTCTGCTCGCCGGAGCAGCAGCCGCGCTGAACCTGCTGACCGACGCCGTCTTCATCGGAGCCCGCAAGCCGGAATACAACCTGCTCCTCGATGGTCTCGTCCAAGGGCTGGTGAAGCTCGTCCTGCCGATCGGGCTGTTGGGCCTCGGCGCATACGGGATCTTCGGCTCCGTTGCCACCGGTTATGTGGTCGTCGTCGTCCTGAGCCTGCTGTGCATGCGCCACTCGCTCGGCTTTCGATTCACCTTCCAGCGGTCGGCTATCACGAAATCGCAGTTCACTTACTCGATCTCGACCTACGTCTCCAGCGGCCTGGCGGTGCTGCCGACGTTGTTGTTGCCGTTGATCACGCTGCACACCCTCGGCGAGTCGCAGACGGCCTACTTCGCCTTGGCCTTTCAGATCGCCCTGACTCTTTATGGGGTTTCGTATGCGGTCGGAGAGGCGATGTTCGCGGAGGGTTCGTTCGACGAATCAAAACTGCCAAGCCTGCTGAAACGTTCCGCGCTGTTGTTGACTGCGGTGCAACTCTGCGGTGTCGTTGTGCTGATCGTCTCAGCGCCCCTGGTGCTGCGCCTCTTTGGCGCGCAGTACCGAGAACACGCGCTGGACGTGTTGGTGGTGCTCGCCGTAGGAGCGGTCGCGGTCGCGCTGCATACCTGGGCCGATTTCGTGCTCAAGGTGGTCGGGCTGATGCGGAACCTCGTCATCTCCGGCGTCATATGTGTGACAGTGACCATCGGCATGGCCCTGCTGTTCGGGTCGCGCGGCCTGACGTGGTTCGGGTGGGCATGGGTGATCGGAAATCTGGTCGCCGGTCTGTACGGAGGGTTCGTCGTCATCATGCGGCAGCGGCGCGCCGGGCACGACCTCGCGCTGACCGGTTCGCCCGACGCATATACGGGCCAGACGGAGACAGCCGATGCGGACTGAATCGCGTAAGTGGCGCGCTTGGATCGTCGATGGATGTCGTGATGGAGCCGGGAGAATTCGTTGCGTATCTGCTTTGTGACCAACCTCGGCTGGCCCGCCGGGGGCGCGGAGACCAGCATCATGTTGCTGCGCTCGGCGTTGGTCGAGCGCGGTCATGAAGTCCTGGTCGTGGCGACCGACGCGGGCGCGGCCGGCAGAAGCGATGTGTTCGCCGACATCTTGATCCCGCACATCGAAGGCGGGCCAGTCCGGCGGCTCGGTCAGTATCTCTTCTTCAGTGCGGGATACACCGCGCTGAAGCGGGCATTCACGTCGTTCCGCCCCGACATCGTGCATTTCCACACGGTGGGGGAGCTGAGTCCGGCGGCAATTTTCGCGGCGTGGGGCATCCCGTTCGTCATGACAGTGCACGGGCCCGAGGACTTCACCCTGGCACTACATCCCTGGCACCTGCCCGCCACCGACTACCGCCGCCGATCATATCGACGATCAGATATGCGGCCGATCGGTTACCTACGATTGCTGTACCTACGGCTGATGCAACGTCCTGTATATCGTTTGGCGCTCCGTCGCTGCAAGGCGTTCGTCGCGCCCAGTTCGTTCATCGCACGTGTGTTGGAAAGCGATGTGCGCTCCGATCGAATCGTCCAGCTCGACAACGGTGTCGTGCTCGGCGAACCGACGCCGGTGCCCGGCGGGGAACGCTTCGTGTATGTAGGGCGCCTGGAGGCCGTGAAGGGTGTCGATGTGCTGTTGCGCGCCGTCGCACGGGCACGTGTGCAGCGTCCTGAGATACGGCTGGCCCTGGTCGGGGACGGCGACGAACGGGCTTCACTCGAAGAGCTGAGCATGCGGCTCGGGGTTTCCGATTCGGTGACGTTCCGTGGACGCCTCGACAGCGCGGCCGTGGTCTCGGCGATCTCTGAGGCGAAAGCGCTTGTGATTCCCTCTCTTTGGCCCGAAACGTTCGGCTTGGTGATTGTCGAGGCGATGGCCGCGGGCAGACCGGTTCTCGGCAGTCGAGTCGGCGCGATTCCCGATATCGTCACCGACGGGGTGAACGGGATCATCACCGATCCTTACGACGAGGGGGCGCTCGCCGACGTGTTGGTGCGTCTGGCCGACGAGGATGCACTGTGTCGAAAGATGGGCGAGGCGGCCCGTGAACGCGCAGAGGAGTACTCCGTCGAGAAGTTCACGGAGAACATCTGGTCGCTCTACAACCGAATCGTGAGGATCGCGGCATGACCATGTACGCGCGTCGGCTGCCGACGCGAAGACAGACCCCGGCGACCGAGGTATTCGAGGCCGACGTCTTGTCGGTGGATTCTGAATTCAGAACGCTACCAAAGGCGCTCGTCGTTGCGCACTACTTGCCTCCGCACATCGGAGGGCTGGAATGCGTGGCACAAGCCGAGGCCGACGGACTGTCCGCCGCGGGATTCCAGGTTAAGGTCATCACGAGCTCCTGTGGAGCAGACCCAGCGGCTGCCGCCGCGTCGCAGACCGGTCCCGACATAGTGCGGCTGCGCGCTTACAACGGGTTCGAGAAGTATGGCGTTCCGTTCCCCGTCTTCACGCCAAAGATTTTCACTTCCGGATGGCGGCTCGTGCGGTGGGCTGACATCGTCCACATTCACGACACGCTCTACATCTCCTCCTGGGTCATCGCCGTCCTGTGCTGGCTTCTGCGGACGCCGTATGTCGTCACCAAGCACGTCTACTTCGTGGCACACCCGTCGCGTGTCGTCGGCGCGGTTCAGCTCGGTGTGAATCGACTTTTCGGCAGATGGGTGTTGGCAAAGGCACAAGCGATCCTGGCGATCAACCCGGATGTGGAGCGGTGCGTCGTCCAAGACGAACCCCGCTTCCGAGGCAAAACGCGGGTACTGCTGAATGGCGTGGACACCAACCGCTTTCGGCCGCCGACCGATACGGCCGAAATTGCGGAGATCCGCACACGATACGGATTGCCGAGCGGAGCGCTCGTCCTGTTCGCCGGCCGTTTCGTCCCGAAGAAGCGCCTTGAATTGTTGCTGGAGTGCGACAGCGACCACTACACGATCGTCTTTGCCGGTGGTGGACCTGACGACCCGAGCCGGTCCTCGGGTAATCGCGTATTCCTGGGCAGCCTCGCCCAAGGGCAGTTGGCGGAGGTCTACCGGGCGGTCGACATCTTTGTATGTCCCTCGATCTCGGAGCATATTCCGTTGACGGTGCTCGAGGCGTTGGCCTCGCGACTGCCGGTCGTGGTCGAGGACGATTCGACAGACGACCTGTCATCCTTGTTCGGGGAACAGTTGATCCGTGTGCCGGACCTGGCGTCGAACCTGGCCGAAGTTCTGGACAACCTGGCGATGGAGGTCACGCACCGACGGACCGGAGGTGACCAGGGCGTTGAGGCGGTGGCCGAATCGTTTTCCCTGGACGCACACATACGGAACCTGTTCGTCGCCTACGTCGAGGTGATGGATACATGCCGCGCCGATCGGCCGCAGTTGTCTTGAGTCCTGTGCACTTTTCTCGCATGACGGCATGCCTGGGCGCGATCGCGCTCATCGCCACGCTGTGCACCGCTGATAGATCCGCGAGCGAAAGGCCGGTACTCGTGAACGGAGAAGCCCTGCGGATCGGGCTGGCGTTCGGTGGCACCCTCACGTGGTTGCCGCCGGACCAGTTGGCCACGACCCTGGACGATGCGGTGGCGTCGGGCGCGAAATGGATTCGGACGGACCTGTCCTGGGCCGAGATCCAACCGGACTCGCCGACGGCGTACCGATGGCAACGCTTCGATCTGGTGGCGGCCGCGGCGCGCCAACGGGGCTTGACGCTGCTCCCCATCATCACGTACACCCCGGCGTGGGCCAGACCGCAAGGGTGCACCAGCGACAAGTGCGCACCGGCCGACCCCCGGCAGTTCGCGAAGTTCGCAGGCGAGGCGGCCGGCAGATACCGTGACATCGCCACCTGGGAGATATGGAACGAGGAGAACAGCGAATTGTTCTGGGAGCCAGCCCCAGACGCGCTCGCCTACGGCGAGCTCCTCGAGGCCACCACGGTGAGCATCCGCGCATCGAATCCGTCCGCCCAGGTGATCATCGGCGGCCTCGCCAATACCGGCGGGATCCCGCCCCGTGCGTATCTGGCGGACCTTGTCGCCACGGGTGCAACCCGAGAAGTGGACGGACTGGGGGTCCATCCCTACACCTATCCGGACCTGGCCAGCGCGAACGGTCCGTGGGATGGACCCGGCGGCAACAGCGCCACCAACCCGCAGAGCTTGCGTTCCGTGTTCGCAGAAGCCGGCATGCCCGAACTTCCGCTGTGGATAACAGAGTACGGTGCCCCGACCGGCGGGGGCGACGTGACCGACCACGTTTCGGAAGCACGGCAAGCGGAGCTCGTCGAAGACGGTCTGCAGACCGCCGCCGGTGACGACGCTATTGCATCGTTCATCTGGTACAGCTATCAGGACACCGGTTCAGATCCCGAAGATCCAGAAAGCCACTACGGCCTGGTCCGGGCCGACGGCTCGAAAAAGCCGGCCTACGAGGCATTTCGGCGGACGGCAGCTCGCCCTCATCGCTGAACCAGCTCATCCAGGAAGTCGATCATCTTCGCCATTTGGCCTGCGGATTCCCAGCGTTCGAGGGCGTCGACCCTTCCGGCCTTCCCCATCACATCCGACAGATGCGGATCCCTCAGTACGGTCAAGCAGGCGTCCGCGAGGGCCTTCGCATCGCCGGGGGGAACCAGGAATCCATTGACATTGTCTCTTACGCTGAATGGGATGCCACCGACATCGGATCCCACCACCGGCCGTCCGCACGCCATCGCCTCGATGAGCACGAGGCCGAGCGCCTCGGATTGGGTCACCGACGGCAGAGCCACTACCGCAGAACGACGATACGCCGCTGTCAGATCGTCACCATGAAGGTTCCCACGCCAAACGATGTGACCCGCAACATCCAGCGCGTCTGCACGCTCCTCGAGTTCGGGAATCCAGTCTCCCGAGCCCACCACCTCCAGACGCGCGGCCGGCATCTGGGCGACGATCGTCGCCATGGCGTCGATCAACACGTCGACGCCTTTCCACCGTGAACTGCGCTCGACCCGTCCGACATAGAGAATTACCGGGTCGCGGTCGAGGCCTTGATCCGCGGGCGAAAACTGTTGGGTATCAACGCCGCCGGGAATGATTCGGGCGCCCTGGTACCGGTTGGTCATCGAGATGGGTGAGACCGCGACCAGCCCCTTACACCGTCTGAACACCGCGGGAAGAACGTACTTCTCATAGACCTTCAACACGATGTCGACGCCCGAACGCCCCTTGAGCATGCTTCCCGAGTGGTAGGTCATGACGACGGGGCGGGACCTGTTCAAGAGCGCGGCGATATCGGGCAGGAATGGGACCGGCGCATGCGCACTGACGATATCGATGTCCAGCCTCTTCAGAAGGCGGCCGACCTGCCAGAGCCAGGACGGGTTGACAGGCGTGTTCGAAACCGTCCATCGCGTCCCGAGTCTGACGACGAGCACGCCGTCTCGTCGCTCGACCTGCGTGCTCCTCGAATCGTTGGCGCAGATGACCACGGCTTCGTGTCGCTCACTTGCATGCAGGGTCTGAGCCAACCGTTCGGCATACCGCTCGATGCCGCCGACCTCCGGTGGATAGCGGGGCACCACGATGGCCACCCTTGTCTGGCCCCTTCGGCCGGGGCCGGCCGCCGTCCGGCGTGGGTTCATGGTATGCCGTGCCTTGTGGTCGAAGGTGATAGGAACGGTATTACCCCAAGCCCGAGGCGACCAGCTTGAAGCTTGGGAATGACAGACTGCTCGCGATGCCGACCCTCGGGATGGCCAGCGGATCGGAGTCGAGATGTGCGAAACCGTGCGTTGTCGCCAGGGCCCACCGGATGCCACGTCCACGCAACGCTGTTCTGCAGCGTTCGTCGAAGTCGCGCAGTCCTCCGTTGGGATAGGCAAAAACTCTTGGCGCAGAGCCAATTTCACGTTCGATGTCAGCACAGGACTGGGTCACCTCATGCAGCACTTTCTCGTCGGAGCACTGGGAAAGGATCGGATGTGTGGACGAATGTGGGTGAAGTGTCACCGATCCATCGGCAGCCAGCAGTCGCGCCTGATCCCATGACAACAACCGGAACGGACCCGGGTCGCTACTGTGTGGGTTCAAGTGTGCGATAAGGGAGTCGACGGCCGCCAGCCGCTCGTCGTCCGGCAGCACCTTCAAGTGCTCGACCACCTTCGAGCATGCTGCTCCGCGCTCGGCGGCGCTGGCGAGCGCGACATCGCCCAGTTCGAGCGGCGCCAGGTCCAGCACCGGTGCGGAGGTATGCGCGAAGGCGAGCCACAGCGCATCCGCCCACAGTGCCTTCTCCGTTCCCATCAGCCCCGTCGCCAGGAATACCGCAGCAGGCAATTCGAGTTCGCGAAGAACCGGCGCCGCGTGGGTCAAGAGGTTCATGGTTCCGTCGTCGAAGGTGATGGTGGCGGCTCTCTTCGGCAGCGTTCCGGAGTAGAGCCGGTCGAGGGCTTCCTCGAGCGGGAGCACATGGAATTTGTCGCGGATGTATCCAAGCTCGCGCCGGAGGGTGGCGACGTCGAGCACGTAATCACACGGGGGAGAAACGGGTTCGGACTCCACGCCGTGGAACATGAGGATGGAGAGGCGTCGCCGGTTCACCCGCCTTGCGATCGCCGGCGCCCCGAAAGCGCACAACAGCACGGCGGCAAGGCGCTTGGCCACTCCGAGAAGCGATGGGCCCGTCACCGAGCGCTGCTCATTTGTTCGCCTTCCTGATCGCAAGCGATCCCATTTTGGCGCTTTTGCTAGATCTGGCAAGTAATCTCCTTGGCACCGCTAAGTCGCAATAGTTTGCTACGTTTGTTGGAAATTATCAAATCCTCCGAAGGAGGCCGATGACCGAGCTGCAGAGCCTGGGGCAGACGTGGAACTCGCTCGGGCAGATCAATCCGATGTGGGCGATTCTGACCGGATGCGGTCTCGGCAGGCTCACGCAGCCATTGGCGGACTATTTTCAGGAGGCCGTCGGGGTCGACATCGCTGCCGGCATGATCGAAGGCGCCCCCGCTTCGAATCGGCGCGGTGCGCGTTGCGAATTCGTTCACAACGACCACGACGACCTTGCGATCTTCGACGACGGTGCCTTCGACTTCACCTTCAGTCATCTGGTCCTCCAACATATGCCGCCAACTCTCGCCGAGCGTTACATGACAGAGTTCGTCCGGGTCCGCAAGCCGGGCGGAACTGGCTACTTCCAGATGACCGAGTATTCGCGGAACCCGGTGAAGCGGTTCATCATGAAACATGCACCACACGAGGAGCTCTACTGGCTTCTGCGGCACGGTACCCGCGCGCCGTTCCGGACGCCCGTGATCTCGACGATCGTCGCTAGCGTAACCGCGGCAGGGGCCCAAGTAGTGGGTGTCCGAACACGAGCCTACGGGGCCGGAAAGCTCTGGTTGGACCATCGCGTCGTGCTGAGGAAACCGCTATCGGTCACCGCCGAGTGAGGACCGGAAGGCGGCACGACACCTAGGCGGCGGCGCCCGGCTTCAAATAGGTCACCAGGCTCACGTCGATGGACTCGTCGATGAAGTAGTACTGGCAGCCCGTCAGGTACTTCATGTAGCGGTGATAGTTCTCTTCGTCGGTGGCCGCGATCGCCTCGTCCTTGTGCTGCTCGAGCCGGTCCGCCCAGATGCCGAGCGTCTTGATGTAGTGGTTGCGCAGCGACATCGTCTCCGGCACCTTGAAGCCGGCTTTCTCGCCGTGTTCCACCATCATCTGCGTGGTCGGAATGCGGCCGCCCGGGAAGATCTCGGTGATCATGAACTTGATGAACCGTGCCAGCTCGAACGTCAGCTTCTTGCCGCGGGCGTTCAGGTCGTACGGGTGATAACCGACGCTGCTCTGAATGGTCATCCTGCCGTCGTCGGGAAGGATGTCGAAGCAGGTCTTGAAGAAGTCGTCGTAGCGCTCGAAGCCGAAGTGCTCGAACGCCTCGATCGACACGATCCGATCGACCGGCTGGTGGAACTGTTCCCACCCCTCCAGACGCACCTCGAATGTGCGCTTGCTTTCGGACGTTGCCAGCAGCTGGTTGCAGTAGGCCTGCTGGTTCTTCGACAGCGTCAGGCCGATGACATTGACGTCGTATTTCTCCATCGCGCGCTGCAGCGTCAACCCCCAGCCGCAGCCGACCTCGAGCAGCGTCATGCCAGGCTTGAGGTCGAGTCGGTCCAGGTTCAGGTCGACGTCGGCGATCTGCGCCTCCGAGAGGGTGGCGCTGGGCCCGGTGAAGTACGCGCAGCTGTATTTGCGGGTCGGATCCTGAAACACGCCGAAGAAGTCGTCCGACAGGTCGTAGTGCGCCTGAATTTCCTCGAAGTGGGGCCGCAAGTCCTTCGTGCCAGTTGAGTTATCAGACATGTTTCCCCTGCTTGGCCTTTCCTCGTGAGGCTGCAGCCGCAGTCCATCACCAATGGTTGCAGTGACCGTACCGCGCCGCGGTCCGTCGACGTGTCGACACGCGTCTCAAGCGGTACACCATAGCGTTTCCGGGGTGATCCACTCCACTTCGGCCGTGGTGACGACACCATGCACCGCCGGGCGAGCCGAAATGGTTTATTTGACCAACGTGAATTGGTTGACATCGATGTAACCGACGCGGAATCCCTTTGCGCAACCGGTGAGGTAGCGCATGTAGCGGTCATACATTTCCTGCGACTGGATGGCGATCGCCTCGTCCTTGTGCGCCTCCAGCGCTTCGGACCAGCAGTCCAGCGTCCGCGCGTAGTGCATCTGCAGCGACTGGCGGCGGGCCAGCGTGAAGCCCGCCGGGGTGGCGTGCTCCTCGACCTTCTCGATGGACGGCAGCCGACCCCCGGGGAAGATGTCGGTGAGGATGAACTTCACGAACCTGGCCACCTCGAACGTCAGCGGTATGCCGCGGTCGACCATCTGCGGCAGCGTCAGCGCAGTGATGGTGTGCAGCAACATGACGCCGTCGTCCGGCAGCGCCGAATGGGCCATCTTGAAGAAGTCGTCGTAGCGATCGAACCCGAAGTGTTCGAATGCACCGATCGACACGATGCGGTCGACCGGCTCGTCGAACTGCTCCCAGCCCTGCAACCGCACCTGCTTGCTGCGGGGGCTGTCGGACTCGGCGAAGATCCTCTCGACGTGGCCCTTCTGGTTCTCGCTGAGCGTCAGCCCGATGACGTTGACGTCGTAGCGCTCGATCGCCCGCATCATCGTCGAACCCCACCCGCAGCCCACGTCGAGCAGCGTCATGCCCGGTTCGAGGCCGAGCTTGCCCAACGCGAGGTCGATCTTGGCCAGCTGTGCCTCTTCGAGAGTCATGTCGTCCCGCTCGAAGTACGCGCAGCTGTAGGTCTGGCTAGGGTCCAACCACAGGCGGAAGAACTCGTCGGACAGGTCGTAGTGGGCCTGAACGTCTTCGAAATGTGGTTGTAAGCTCTTGCCTCGAGCCATGGTCTCGGTGCCTTTCTGGCTGTTCACTCAACAGTCGACGTCACCTTTGTCGACGTCACCGATGACAACGTGCGATGCCCCCTGAAGCATTCGACCGAATGTTACGCGATTGGGGCTCCGGGAACCCAATTGACACGTGGGTCCTACGGGCTAGGCAGCTTCGGCGAAGGTGGTCTTCAACTCGCCGATGATGTCATCCCAGAGCTCACGCGGGAGCTCGTGTCCCATCCCACTGAACAGCACCAACCTGGCGCCCGCAATCGCTCGGGCAATCGCGCGGCCACCGGACGGGCGCATCAGCTTGTCGGCCCTGCCATGAATGACCACCGTCGGGGCGGTGATCTGCCGGTCGTAGTGCAGCAGGCTGCCGCTGCCCATGATCGCGGCAAAATGGCGGCCGACCCCGGCGGGGTAGTAGGAGCGGTCGTAACCCTCGATCGCCTCGGCGCGGATCCGATCGGCAGGAGCCGGATAGCCGGGGCTTCCTATGATCCTGGTGACCCGGATGGCGTTGTCGATGATGGCCTCGCGGGTGGCGCTCTTCGGCCGCTGCAGGATGGCCAGCAGTTGCTTGGGCCCAGGCGGCGGCAGCAACGGCTGGTTGTTGCTGGAGAAGATCACCCCCAGCGTCTTCGTGCGGGTGTGGTGACGAGCGGCGAAAACCTGCGCGACCATGCCTCCCATCGAGGCGCCGACGATGTGCGCCCGGTCGACGCCGAGGTGATCGAGCAGTGCGGCCGCGTCGTCGGCGACGTCTTCCAGCGTGTACGCCGCCGGACTGGGCAGACCGAGGAAGGAGCGGATCATCCGCGGTGCCATCGCGGCCCCGGTGTGCCGGCCCGTCACCTTGCTCGAGAGGCCGACATCGCGGTTGTCGTACCGGATGACGCGCAGACCCTGGTTGACGAGCTTCTCGCAGAAGTCCTTGCGCCAGAACAACAGTTGCGCGCCGAGCCCCATGATGAGCAGGACGGCAGGATGGTTCGGATCGCCCATGTCCTCGTAGTAGATGTCGAGCTCACCCGATTTCGCGGTGCCGGTGCGGACATCCACTACGCTTCGACCTCTTCTGTGTGTTCCCGGGAGACCTCGACCATGAAGTTGGCGAAGTAGCCCGTCAGCTGCGGATCGGACATCATCTGCCACTTCGGGGCCAGCAGCTTCATATAGCGCTCGACGTAGAGGAACTGCTTGCCGATCAGCACGAGCTCGCGGGGCAGCTTCACGTCGTAGGCATCGGCCAGCGTGGACAGCTGCTTGCCGATCTCGGCGTAGCTCATCTCGCCCAACGACGACATGGTCAACGGCGTCGCGAACCTTTCCAGGTCCTTGGCGGCCTCCGCCTCGGGCTTCATGGTGCCGACGGCACCCATCAAGACGACGATCTTGCCCGCCGCGGCGTGGTCCTTCGTCACCAGCAGGGCATAGACCAACTCGCGCAGCAGCCACCGGGTGCGTGGGTCGATACGGCCCATGATGCCGAAATCGAAGAACACGATCTTGCCGTCGGGGTCGACGTACAGGTTGCCGGCGTGCAGGTCCCCGTGGAAGAGGCCGTGGCGCAGGCCGCCCTCGAACACGCTGAATAACAATGCCTTGACGAGTTCGGTGCCGTCGAAGCCGGCCTTGCGGATCGCCGCGGCGTCGTCGATGCGGACGCCCTGGACGCGCTCCATCGTCAGCACCCGCTCGCTCGTCAGGTCCCAATAAACCTGAGGAACCCGGATGTTGCGGCCCAGCGGTGACGCGTGCATGTGTGACACCCACGCGTCCATCGACTGCGCCTCGAGCCGGAAGTCGAGCTCTTCGGCGAGGTTGTCGGCGAAGTCGGCGACGACATCCTGCGCGGACAGCCGCTGACCCAGCTTGGCGAACTCCACGAGGCGTGCGCCGCGCTTGAGGATCTGCAGGTCGGCCGCGACGCGGCGACGGATGCCGGGTCGCTGGATCTTGACGACGACCTCTTCACCGGTGTGCAGCGTCGCGTAGTGCACCTGCGCGATCGACGCCGACGCGAACGGCTTCTCGTCGAAGGTCGCGAACAGGTTCGAGGGTGCGTCGCCGAGGTCCTCCTTGAACAGCTTGTGCACTCCGTCCGTGTCGGCGGGCGGGACCGCGTCGAGCAGGCTGCGGAACTCCCGGGACAGCGACTCGCCGAAGGCGCCCGGGCTGGACGCGATGATCTGGCCGAATTTGACGTAGGTGGGCCCGAGATCGGCGAACGTCTTGGGGATCTGCCTGATCACCTTCTGCTGCAGCGAACCCTTGCCGGTGAGCTTGGTGACGATCCGGGCACCGGTGCGGGTCATCTGCCAACCCGTCGCGCCGATGCGGGCTGCCTCGACCGGCAGCGGTACCCGGTCCAGCCTGGCTACCTCACGGTGCGGTGTTTTCGGCGTAGGACTCATAGATTGCAGTGTCTCAAAATCGGCGGGCGGGCGAAAAAGCCTGTGGAGCGGGTCACAGTCCGGCTGACCGCGCCGAGACACAATTCCGGGCTGCCGCGGCGGTGGTTTGACGACCGAGGACGTTGTTTCGGCGTGTTCGAGGGCCTCGCGGTGAGCGGATGTTTCGTCTGCGCGGGGCAAAGCAGCGAGGTTTGGCCGCGAACTCATTTGGCTACCTAATAGATAGGGAGTCAATGTTGTCCCCTTCATCGTTCCGTTGGTCCCTATGAGCGCGTCCCGGGACCCATTTGATACCGGACGGAGTTGTGAATCATGAATTCGACGAAGTTCAAGGTTGTTTCGGCGGGCATCGGCGCGAGCGCCGCAGTCGCGATGACCGCACTCGGGGTGGCGTCCAGCACGGTCAGCTCCGCGGAACCGGGGGAGCCGTCGGCCCCGTCGACGGCGCCGGTTACCACGGGAGAGACCATCACCACGACCACGCCGCCTACCGAACCGCCCACGAGCGTGGCGGTTCCGTCGGTGACCGGCCCCGCGCCCCTCCCCAGTGAGGATCAGGGTGTGCCCGGCTGAGCCAGACGAAGCATGCCCTGCGGGTAGTCGCTGCGAGCCCTGAGCTCTTGAACCCGGTCAACGGGCAGAAGGAAGTTCGGGCCGTTGATGATCGAGATGTTGCGCACCTCGAACGCCAGCTCCTCGTCGGTGGACACGTGCTTGGCGGGCGCGCCGAACGCCAGCCTGATCACCCGCAGTCGTGGCACCGGGGAGGAGGGCCTGCCCGCACTGGTCATGATGAGTCCCAGCGACAGGATCTGGTCGGGGTGACTGCCGGCGAGCACCTGGGCGATCATCCCGCCCATCGATGCGCCGACGACGTGGGCACGCCCGATCTCGAGGTGATCGAGCAGTCCACGCACATCCTCGGCGAGGTCGACGAGGATGTGGGGCACGGACTGGCCCGGCCGACCAGATACCTCAACACTCGCGGGTACACCGACCCCGTGGCGCGGAGTCCGTTGCATCTTGCTCGACAACCCCGTGTCGCGATGATCGAAGCGGATCACGCGGTAACCACGCTCGATCAACTGGGCACAGAATCCGTCCGGCCACATCGTAGCTGGGCGCCCACGCCCATGATCAGCAGCACCGGAGGACCGGCGGGACTGCCGAGATCCTCGTAGAAGATTTCGACTCCATCGCCGCAGTCGGCTGTCCCGCTCCGGGTCTGCAGAGCTCGAAAGTACGGTTGTCGACGCTGATTGCGCGAATACCGTCGGAAACTTCATACCTGGACGGCTACACGAACGCGCTGATGCGCTCGTCGACTCCGAGTAGCGATTTGCCGAAGATCTCGTAGCCGACGACCGGATAGAAGCTGGCATGTCGGGCGGCGGTGTTGGCATCCCGCCAGAACTGTTGCAGCGGGTTCGATTCGGCGAAGGTGCCGGCGCCGTGGACGTCGACCAGGGTTTCGATCGCTTTGATCACCGTCCGCGCGGCGTAACCGCACTGCGCGCGGGCCTTCGCGCGCTCGTCGTAGCGGAGCGGCCGATCGGCGGTCACCGAACGGTCCAGCTGATCGGCAACGCTGTATGCGTGCAACCGGGCCGTCTCCAGCTGCAGCGCGGCCTCGGCGATCTGCACCTGCACCCCGACCGAGTCGCTCTGACTGGCGAAGAACGTGTGGTGCATGGCCTTCGTCGGCGCCTTGTCGATGGTGAAGTCCAGTGCCGCACGACCTATTCCGAGGATCGGCCCCAGCAGGTCGAGTGATGCGAGAATGGCGAACGGCAGTCGGTCCCTCGGTCCGGCGACGCTGCTGTCCAACTCTCCCGCCGACAGCACTCGGTAATCGGGAACGAAGATGTCCTCGCCGGCCCAGGTGTTGCTGGCGGTGCCGCGCATACCCGTGGTTCGCCAGGTGTCTTCGAGGCGCAGATCGGTCGCGGGGACCATGCAGTAGTACATGCCGGTGGTGGCTCCGGAATCATCGGCGGTGCTCACCGGGCATGCCGCCCACCTGGCGAACGCGGATCCGGACGCGTAGGGCCAGCGGCCGCTGAACCGAAGCCCCCCGGCGACGCGGCGACCGCGCGCCGGCGCGCTGCCCGCCGCGACGCGCGCGTTGCTGTCCTCGGCGAAGATCTCCGACTGCGCCTGCTCGGACAACCGGCCGACCATCCACGACGCGGTCGCCCCCAAACCCACCAGCCAGGCGGCGGAGCCGTCCGCCTCGCCCAGCTTTTCGGTGATCTCGACGACCGTGCGTACGTCGGCTTCGTAGCCGCCGAACTTCCGCGGAGTATGGAGCCGGAAGAAACCAGCCTCGGTCAGGCTGTCGACAACCTCGTCCGCCGTCCTGCGCGCGGCGTCGCCGGCGACGGCGTGTTTGCGCAGGAGCGGCTGTAGGCCAACGGCTTTCGACACGAGTTCATCGTGGATCGGATCCGCGATCGGAACGGTGGCGCACTTCATGTCCTCTACAACCCGGTCCGGACATGCGTTGGCGCAATCCGGTGAGCTACCTCACACAGCGGCCGGTCTCCATGGCTTGATCCAGTCGGTCTCCGGCCAACCCTCCAGACCGGCGATCAGGTCGTACATGGTCGCCCCGTCGATGGATTCTCTGATGATGTCGGCGTGTCCGGCGTGCCGGGCCAATTCGTTGATCAGGTGGTGAGCGACCCAGCGGATCGACCAGTTGGCGACGTCGGAGGGAAACCACGGTGCGTCGTGAGGCACCGGTACCGGGGTGTCGAGGTCGGACTCGGCGAAGATCCGCAGGGTATCGGCGTTCTGCGCCTTCAGTGCCGCGAGGAGGTCGCCGAGCGCCTCGTCCTCCCGCATCACGTACTCGTCCTGGTATTGCGCCGCGCGCTCCTCGAATGGCCGGTTGTCGGGGGCCGGAACGTCCGGCGCCGACGACACGCGCTGCATCCACGAGCGTTGGACACCCGTCGCGTGTTTGATCAAGCCGCCGATCGACAGTTTGCTCACCGAAGGGGTGGAGCGTGCCTGTTCGTCGGTGAGCCCATAGGCGACGGCGAAGAACGCTTTCTGGTGGTAGTCGAGAAATTGGTGGAGTGCATCGCGCTCGTCGTCGACGGGTGGGGCAATGCCGGGCATCGTTCAGTTCTCCTTCGTCGTGGTGGTGTGCGCGTACAGATCTCGAATGCAGGCGATCTCCGCGCCGTGGTGGATGACTTCCCGATTGATGTGCAGGACCAGGGCGCTGAATGGATAGTCGGCATACGGACCTTCGGCGGGTCCACACGGCCGGGTCAGGTCATCGTCGGAGAGGCTGCGGATGCCGTCGATCCATCTCCGGTACTCCTCGTCGAGCTGGCGCACCGCCGTCGCCGCGTCGGTGGCGTACTGCCATGTCTCATAGCTCGCCTCGGGGCCGCCGAAGTGGGAATGGCTGCGCATGGCCAGCACGCCGACGATCACGTGAGCGAGTCGCCACGCGATCGTCGTGAATGGGGCCGGCTCCGGCGCCGGGTAAGCGAAGTCGATCGAGCCGTCCCGGCCGACCGTCCAGCAGCCAGGGACCGGCTGCCAGAAGTACTCGTCGTCGGTCAGACCCGCCAATCGCGGACGCAATTGATGGGTCCAGTGGAAATCAAGCTGGTCGGCGAGCTGGGTGGTCAGGGTGTTTTCACTGGTTTTCTCAGGGGACCGTGCACTCATGTGACTACCCTGACATTGATATAGGACAGTTTCCGTCCTATGAATGCGGCAGAGTTGTCTCGTGTCGGAAACGACGAGCCGGGTGCTGCGGCTCCTCGGTCTGTTGCAGTCGCGCCGGGTGTGGACGGGTGAGGAGCTCGGCGAGCGGCTCGGCGTGACCACCCGTAGCGTGCGCCGCGATGTGGAGCGGCTACGTGACCTCGGCTACCCGGTGCATGCGAGCAAGGGACACGGCGGTGGCTACCAGCTGGGGGCGGGCGCCGCGTTGCCCCCGCTGCTGCTCGACCCCGATGAAGCCGTCGCCATGGCCGTCTGCCTCCGGCTGGCGGCTGGGGGCAGTGTGGCGGGTGTCGGCGAGTCGGCGCTGCGCGCGTTGAGCAAGCTCGATCAGGTGATGCCGGCGCGGCTGCGGTCACAGGTGTCGGCGGTCCACGACACCACGGTGACGCTCACGACCGACCACTCGGATTCACCCGTCGAACCCGATGTGCTCATGACCCTGGCCCGCGCCTGTCGCGATTGCGAACATGTCGCCGCCGGCTACATCGACCGCGCGGGCACCAGCACCGAGCGCAGGCTGGAGCCGTACCAACTGGTGACCACGGGACGGCGCTGGTATCTGCTGGCCTACGACCGGGATCGCCTGGACTGGCGCAGCCTGCGACTGGACCGATTCGGCGACGTCCGGGCACTCGGCAGCACTTTCACACCGCGCGAAGCGCCGGACGCGGCGACGTATGTACGCCGTTCGATCAGCTCGTCGCCCTACCGCTACGTCGCCCGGGTGCGCTACTTTGCCCCGCGAAATGTGGTGGCGCAATATTTCTCGCCCACCTCGGTGACCATCGAGGCCGATGGACCGGATGCCTGCGTGTTGACCGCGGGCGCGGACGATCCGGAGAAGATCGTCTTCTACCCGGCACTGCCCGGCCGTGATTTCGAAGTGCTCGACCCGCCGGAGGTGGCCGAGGCGGTGAGATCGCTGGCCGAGCGGCTGACTCGCGCCACGCTCAGGCCGTGATGCCCAACCGGTCGATGAGAAAGACCAACGCGGCGGCGAAGTCGTTATCGGCGGTGTCAGCGCGCACCCGATCCCAGTCCACCTGTTCGCGGACGGCCCGCACCGCCGGCAACAGTTCGGTGAAGTCGCAGTGATGCTCGTTGAGCGAATTCAGTTTCTCCGTGATCACCTGCGTCGGAGGCAGCACCGGCATGCGAATGGCGAGGACGTCGACGTCGTCCGACGAAGCGAGCGTCGCGGCGTCGACGGGCGTGTTGTTGAGCCGGTGCAGGACATCGATCACGAAGTCCTCGCCGACACACGCCTTGAACAGCCAGTCTTCCGGGGTGCGCTCGATCCGGAAGCCGACCTTCTCCAGCGTGAGCGCAGCGGCTTCGGTATCCGCTTCCGCGACGACGAAATCGACGTCGTGCACGGGTTCGGGGCCGCCATAGACCCACAGCGCATAGCTTCCCGCCAGCGCGAACTCCGGACCATGGGCCTTGAAGGCCGAGGCCGCGCGCTTCAGCGCCTCACGCAGATCGTCATTTCTTCTCGGCATCGTGGGTACCTAGTACCCATGCGGATGGCCACCTTCAACATCTTGCACGGGCGCAGTGTTCGCGACGGCACCGTCGGACCGGAACGACTGGCCGAATCGGTCCGTCAGCTCGACCCCGACGTGCTGGCGCTGCAGGAGGTCGATCTGGACCAGCCGCGCTCGGGCATGTCCGACCTGACCGCCGTCGCCGCCGAGGCGATGGGGGCGATCAGCCACCGGTTCGTGGCGGCGATCGCCGGTACGCCGGGCGCGACGTGGATGGCCGCGACGGGCCGCGAGCAGCCCGGTACCGCCGCCTACGGCATCGCGCTGTTGTCGCGGTTCCTCGCCGAAACGTGGCAGGTGGTGCGCCTGCCTCGGATACCGGTGCGATTTCCCATGTATCTGCCCGCACCCGGCCGTATTCAAGTGGTGAACGAAGAGCCCAGGGCGGCGATGGTCGGGCGGTTCGACACCCCGCTGGGCCCGTTGACCGTCGCCAACACCCATCTGTCGTTCGTGCCGGGATGGAACCGGATTCAACTGCGGCGGCTGATCCGCGATCTGCGCGGTTTCCCGGGGCCTCACGTGCTGATGGGTGATCTCAACATGACACCGACGGGCCCCAGTCGCTGGACCGGGATGCGTTCGCTGGGTGAGGCGCCCACATTTCCGGTCGACGACCCCGACCAACAGCTCGACCACGTCCTCACCGACGACCAGACTCTGCGGGTCGAGGCCTGTTCGGCGCCGCGCCTGCCCATCTCGGACCATCGTGCGCTTGTCATCGACATTTCCCGTCCTTGACGCCGTAGGGTTCTGGGGTGCAGGTCATCTCGGCGGAGTCGACGGAGCTGTTCACCGGGCCGCCGGACGCGCCGCTGCAGCTGGTGCGGGTCGCCCATACCGGCGGCGCCGCGGAGGTCCGGATCGTCGGTGACGGCCTGAGCACGCCGTCACCGGTGATGGCCTCCGCGGAGGGCTCGGTCGAAGTGCCGGTCGCCGTGACGGCCCCCGTCGTCGGTCAGCTACGCGATGCCGCGATCCTCGCCGGCGACGCCGCCACGCCGTTCACCTTCACCGTTGCCGAGCCCGGCTGGACCATGCACATGGTCAGCCACTTCCATTACGACCCGGTGTGGTGGAACACCCAGGCCGCGTACACCAGCGTGTGGACCGAGGATCCGCCCGGCCGGTGCCGGCAGACCAACGGGTTCGAGCTGGTCCACGCGCACCTCGAGGTGGCGCGCCGCGAACCGGAGTACAAGTTCGTGCTCGCCGAGGTCGACTATCTCAAACCGTACTGGGACACCCATCCCGAGGACCGTGCCGACCTGCGCCGGCTCATTTCCGAGGGCCGCGTCGAGATCATGGGCGGCACCTACAACGAGCCGAACACCAACCTCACGAGTCCGGAGACGACGATCCGGAACTTCGTGACCGGCATGGGTTTTCAGCGTGGCGTGCTCGGCGCCGACCCGGCCACCGCGTGGCAACTCGACGCGTTCGGGCACGACCCGCAGTTCCCCGGCATGGCCGCCGACGCCGGACTGACATCCAGCTCGTGGGCCCGCGGCCCGCACCACCAGTGGGGGCCGATGGCCGCAGGCGGCGACCCCGAGCGCATGCAGTTCGCCAGCGAGTTCGAATGGGTCGCCCCATCTGGACGCGGTCTGCTGACCCATTACATGCCCGCGCACTACGCCGCCGGATGGTGGATGGATTCGGCGGCGTCTCTCGAGGAGGCCGAGACCGCCACCTACGGTCTGTTCGCATCGCTGCGGCGGGTGGCGTTGACCCGCAACGTCCTGCTCCCGGTCGGCACCGACTACACGCCGCCGAACAAGTGGGTCACCGAGATTCACCGCGACTGGAATGCGCGCTACACCTGGCCGCGTTTCGTCTGCGCGCTGCCGAGGGAATTCTTTGCCGCCGTGCGCGCCGAACTGGACGCCCGCGGCATGGCCGCCTCACCGCAGACCCGCGACATGAACCCGATCTACACCGGCAAGGACGTGTCGTACATCGACACCAAACAGGCCAACCGGGCCGCCGAGGACGCCGTGCTCGACGCCGAGCGCTTCGCGGTGTTCGCGGGGCTGCTCGGAGGAGCCACCTATCCGCAGGCCGCGCTTCAGAAGGCGTGGGTACAACTCGCCTACGGCGCACACCACGACGCAATCACGGGGTCGGAGTCCGATCAGGTCTATCTCGATCTGTTGACCAGTTGGCGCGACGCGTGGGAGCTCGGGACCACGGCGCGCAACAATGCGCTGCAGCTGCTGTCCAGCGCGGTCGACGGATCAGTGGTGGTGTGGAACGCCTTGGCGCACAAGCGCACCGATGTGGTGACCGTCCGGCTGGGCCGCGCCGCCGGAGCGGGCGTGCGGGTGATCGACGCCGATGGCGCAACGCTGCCGGTGCACGTCGAGCACAGCGGACGCTCGCTGAGCTGGCTGGCGCGCGATGTGCCGTCGCTGGGGTGGCAGTCCTATCGGTTGGTTCCGGGTGAGCACGATGAAGGATGGGAACCCGTGGGCGGCAACGCGATCGCTAACGGGCACTACCGGCTGCTGGTGGACCCCATGAGGGGTGGCGGGGTGGGCTCCCTGGTCGAGCTCGCCTCCGGGCGCGAGCTGATCGGCGACGGCCGAGTGGGCAACGAGCTGGCCGTCTACGAGGAGTATCCGGCCCACCCGCAGGCCGGTGAAGGTCCGTGGCACCTGCTGCCGAAGGGGCCGATCGTCTTGTCGTCGATGGATTCCGCAGAGGCGCAGGCCTACCGCGGCCCGCTGGGAGAACGACTGGTCGTGCGCGGTCGGATCGGCGAATTGCTCTGCTATAAACAGACCTTGACGTTGTGGCATGGCGTGGACCGGCTGGACTGTGAGACCACGATCGACGACTTCGCCGGCGCCGACCGCCTGATCAGGCTGCGCTGGCCGTGTCCCGTGCCCGGCGCGCTACCGGTCAGCGAGGTCGGCGACGCCGTGATCGGACGCGGCTTCGGGCTGACCCACGGACGGGATCCGCGGTCCGCCGTCGACTCCGCGGTGCACCCGTGGACGCTGGACAACCCGGCTTACGGCTGGTTCGGGCTGTCGTCGGCGGTCAGGGTGCGCGTCAACAGCCGGGAGGTGCGCGCGGTGTCTGTGGCCGAGGTGGTGACGCCGACCGAGTCGGTGTCGGCGCACTTGGCGCGTGCCCTGGTGGTGGCGCTCGGCCGCGCGGGCGTCACAGCCACCTGCAGTAGCGCCGACAAGCCGCGATACGGTGATCTTACCGTCGACTCCAACCTGCCGGACACCCGGATCGTGCTCGGTGGTCCCGACCAGAATGCCTTCACTGCAGCCGTTTTGGCTGCCGCCGATCCGGTGTACGCCGAAGAGCTGAAGCGGCAGCTGTACGCGACGGGAGCCGCGCGGGTGTGGGTGCCCGCGACGTCGCCGCTCGTCGACCGGTGGGTGCCGGATGCCGATCTGCGAGGTGCCCGTGCGTTGCCGGTGCTCGTCGTCGCCGGATCGGATCTGGACGTCACGGTCGCCGGGGTGGTCGGTGATCTCGATGACGCCGAGATCACCGTCGAGCAGGAAGCTCCCGCGCAGTCGGGACCCTTCGAGGCCAGGACGGTTGCGGTGCTCAACCGCGGGATGCCCGGGTTCGCCGTCGATTCCGACGGCACGCTGAGCCTGTCGCTGATGCGGTCGTGCACGGGTTGGCCGTCGGGCACATGGATCGATCCGCCGCGCCGGACGGCACCCGACGGCTCGAATTTCCAGCTGCAGCACTGGACCCACTCGTTCGACTACGCGCTCGTGTCCGGCGACGGTGACTGGCGAGCCGCGGGAGTGCCGAGCCGCAGCGCGGAGTTTTCCCGGCCGCTCCTCGCGGTCGGCGAAAATACCAGGGCGGCAGGGGGATTGCCGTCCTGGGGCTCGCTGCTGGAGATCGAACCGGCCGGCAAGGTCTCTCTCGGGGCCCTCAAGGCGGCGGGCAACCCGCTGACAGCGGGCAGCGGCCAACCCGTCGACCCCGCCGAGGCCGTTGCGGTCCGCCTGGTCGAGACGTGCGGTGCCCCCACCGATGTCGTGGTCCGCTCCGGGCTGCGCCGGGTCTCGGCGGCCTCCCGCGTCGACCTCCTCGAACAGCCCCGGCTACAGGAACTCTCGCAAGACGGGCTGACGCTGCACGGCTACGAGATCGCCACCGTGCTGACCCGGCTGAACCTACCGCGGATGATCGAGGCCGATCACGCAGTCCTGGCGCCCGAAGCCGAAGCAGCGCAGCCGCTTTATGCACGGTACTGGCTGCACAACCGCGGACCCGCGGCACTGGGCGGGCTGCCCGCCGTGGCCCATCTCCACCCGCAATTCGCGGTAGCGGAGCCCGATTCCGAAGTGCGGCTTCGTCTTACCGCGGCCAGTGACTGCAGCGACGCGGTCCTGCACGGCAAGGTCCACCTGCTGTGCCCCGACCGCTGGACTTCCGATCAGGCCGAGCTGGCGTTCGTGTTGCCGCCCGGCGAGCACCTGGAGTCCGACATCGCCGTCGCCGTACCCGCTGACGCGCCACCGGGCCTTTATCCACTGCGTGCCGAACTTGTGGTCACGGGTAGCGATGCCGGTTCGATGCCGCCGGCGTGGCGTCAGGTGGTCGAGGACGTGTGCATCGTTTCGGTCGGCGCGCCGCAGGGACAGGTGCTGCTACGGCTGGTCGACGAGCCGGAAGCGGTGGAACTCGCGGCCGGTGAGACGGCCAGGCTGGCGGTCACGGTCGGCACCGACGCCCGTGCGGATCTCGCGGTCGAGGCGCACCTGATCAGCCCGTGGGGCACCTGGGACTGGTTGGGGCCTGCGGCGGTCGGCGCCGAGGTGCCCGCCGGGGGTGCGGTGGAACTTGCCTTCGAGGTGGCACCGCCGGTGTGGGTGGAGCGCGGTCAGTGGTGGGCGCTGATCCGGATCGGTTGTGCGGGAAGCCTGGTCTACTCGCCTGCGGTCACGGTGACGGTGCGGTGACACCGCAGCGCGCCGCCACCGTCGACGGCATCGTCGTGTCCGTTACCGAGGTGGACGCCCGCGAGGAACGGCTCCGGGCGACGCGGCTCGCCTCGTCGCTGCCCGACCGCCGCACCAGCGAGGGCCGGCAGTTGCGCCGCTGGCTGACCCAGCTGCTGGTATCCGAGCGTGTGGTGGCGAGCGAGGCGGCCAGGCGGGGCCTCTCCGCCGCCGGCGCACCGAGCGAGGACGAGCTGCTGCCGGATATCACCGCGCATATGGAGATCGGCAGTGTGGCCGCATCGGTGCTTGCCGATCCATTGGCGCGCGCGTTGTTCGTGAGCTTGACTGCCGGGGTGGACGTCACCGACGACGCCGTCGCCGCCTATCACGTGCGTAACCCGCTGCGGTTCGCCGCACCGCGGAAATGGACGGCTGAACCGGCCGACCCGCCCCCGCTCCACGACGTGCGCACCGAGGTGAGGGAGCATCTGCGCGCGGCGGCCAGGCGCCGCGCGTTCCGGCTGTGGCTCGACGGCAGGTTCGACGCACTCGTCGAACTCGCACCCGGCTATGAGCACCCCGGCGATCCCCGACAACCCGACAACACCCATAGGCACTGAGATGTCTCCTATGTCTCCTTCTTCCCCCTCCGAGCTCACGCTGGCGCTCGACATCGGCGGCACCAAGGTCGCCGCAGGCCTCGTCGACGACGCCGGTGAGATCGTCCAGCAGGCCAAACTGCCCACTCCCGACGGTGATGCCGAAGCGGTGTGGGCGGTTGTCGACACGCTCGTCACCGAAGCGCTGGCGGCCGCGGGTGGCCGAGTGAGCAGGGTGGGTATCGCGTCGGCCGGGCCTATCGATCTGCCGAGTGGCACAGTCAGTCCTATCAATATCACTGCGTGGCAACGCTTTCCAATTGTCGAGCGGGTGTCGACGCTCGCGGGTGTACCTCTGCGGCTCGGCGGGGACGCGCTGTGCCTGGCCCTGGGTGAGCGCTGGCGCGGTGCCGCGCGTGGCGCCGAGTTCCTGCTCGGGATGGTGGTCTCCACCGGGGTCGGTGGCGGGCTGGTGCTCGACGGCGCCCCCTACGACGGCCGCACCGGCAACGCGGGCCACGTCGGCCATGTCGTGGTCGACCCGGACGGCGGGCCGTGCTCGTGCGGCGGGCACGGCTGCGTCGAGACTGTCGCCGCCGGCCCCCGGATGGCGCAGTGGGCACGGGACAACGGATGGGACGCCCCGGCCGAGGCCGATGCCAGGGAACTGGCCGATGCTGCCTACGCAGGACATCCGGTGGCGCTGCGCGCCTTCTATCGCGGGGGCATTGCGGTCGCCGCCATGATCGCGTCGGTCGGCGCGGTCTGCGATCTCGACGCGGTGGTGATCGGCGGCGGCGTGGCCAAGGCCGGGAAGCTGCTCTTCGACCCGCTGCGCCATGGGTTGGAGCGGCATGCGCGGCTGGATTTCATCCGCGACCTGCGGGTGTTGCCCGCCGAGCTCGGGAGCGACGCCGGTCTGGTCGGCGCCGCTGCCCTGGCGCGCGACAGTTCGTCCTTCTGACCGTCAGGCCGTCGTGTTCTCGACCACGGCGCGTGACCGCAGCTTGCCCTCCGACAGCAGACCGAGCGCCTTGGACGCCTCGTCCATGGGAAAACGGTCCACCACTGTGCGCACCTTCCCGGCTGCGGCCAGGTCCAGCACCATCCGCATCTGTTCGCGGTTGCCGAGAAGTGACGTCTTGATCACCTGACCGAGGGCGAACGGAAGTCCGTCGACCGTCAGCGGTACGCCGGTGACCAGCGTGCCGCCCCACTTGAGGGTCCGCAGCGCCTGCGTTGTCACCTCATCGGACGGGGCGAACGTGATCACCGCGTCCATGGTGTCTGCTAGCGCGTCGAGAGCCGATGGATCCGAGGAGTTCACGATGTGGGCGGCGCCCAGTTCGCGTGCGACGCGCAGATGGTCTTCGCTTCGGCCCACCGCGGTGATCTCGGCGCCCGTCAGAGCCGCGAACTGCAGCGCCATGTGGCCGACCCCACCCAGCCCGAAGATCGCCACGGCGTCGCCCGGGCCGACGTCGAGCTTGTCCACCGCGCCATAGGCGGTGATGCCCGGGCAGAACAGCGGCGCGGCGTCGGCCAGGTCGAGGCCGGCCGGCACATGGTAGGTGTGCGCGGCGTTGGACAACATGTACTGCGCGTAGCCGCCGTCGACGTTCTCGCCGGTGATCCTGCGCTGATGACACAGTTGTTCCCGGCCGCTGGTGCAGAACTCGCATTCCTCGCATGTCCACCACAGCGGCTGGACGCCGACGGCATCGCCTGCCGCGAAGTCGGACACCCCCGCTCCGACGGCGGCGACGTGGCCGGTGACCTCGTGACCGGGAACGATCGGGCTGATCGACGGGGTACCGGCGTCGACCCAGTCCCCCTCGATCATGTGGAGGTTGGACCGGCACACACCGCAGGCGGCGACCTTGATCAGCAGCTGCCCGTCACCGGGTTCGGGGATGGCGGCCTGACGCCACTCCAGCGGGTTTTCGCTCAGCGGCGCGGGCTTGTCCAGTTCGTTGGCGTACATGGTGGCTGGACGGTCAGATGTCGCGGTCATGCAGGACACATACCCTCTCTCACCCGCTGTTGTCGATGCGTCTGGCGCGCGAGTGTGCGTGAACTCGGCAGTTTTCGCGGCGTGTCGGACGCGGACACGCACGCTCGCGGGCAGGGGTGGTCGGCGTTTTGGCTGATCGGGGGGCGACAGGCTATTCTTGGCCCGTTCCACCGAAGACCGTCGGTCACCGAGAAATCGGTTGAAGGTCCGGGATTACCCGGGCGGCCCACGCAGGAGGACGAGGCTACTGGTTCATTGTCACGCCCCGACCTGTCTGCGTCGGGGCGTTCGTCGTTTCCGGGCCTTGTGATCGGTCGGCCTCGGTCTGTGGCGGGACACCCGAATACCAACCACGAGGAGGCATGCATGGCCAAGGCTGACAAGGCCACCGCGGTTGCCGACATCGCCGAGCAGTTCAAGGACGCGACGGCGACGCTCGTCACCGAGTACCGCGGACTGACGGTGGCCAACCTCAAAGACCTGCGCCGATCGCTCGGTGACTCCGCCACCTATACGGTCGCCAAGAACACGCTGGTCAAGCGTGCCGCGGCGGAGGCGGGCATCGAGGGTCTCGACGAGCTTTTCGTCGGTCCCACCGCGATCGCGTTCGTCAAGGGCGAGGCTGTCGACGCCGCCAAGGCGATCAAGACCTTCGCCAAGGACAACAAGGCGCTGGTCATCAAGGGCGGCTACATGGACGGCCGTCCGCTCAGCGTCGCCGAGGTCGAGCGCATCGCCGACCTGGAGTCGCGCGAGGTGTTGCTGGCCAAGCTGGCCGGCGCGATGAAGGCCAATCTGTCGAAGGCCGCCGCCCTGTTCAACGCTCCGGCGTCGCAGGTTGCCCGGCTGGCAGCTGCCCTGCAGGAGAAGAAGGCCGGCGAAGAAGAGGCCGCGTAGCGGTCGCGCAGTACCACCCACCAAACCATCAGCACGATTAGCCAAGAAGAAGAATTCAGGAAGGACCCATCATGGCAAAGCTGTCCACCGACGACCTGCTCGACGCGTTCAAGGAACTGACGCTGCTGGAACTGTCGGAGTTCGTCAAGAAGTTCGAGGAGACCTTCGAGGTCACCGCCGCCGCGCCGGTCGCCGTAGCCGGCCCGGCCGCTGCGGCCGCTCCCGCCGAGGCCGCCGAGGAGCAGTCGGAGTTCGACGTCATCCTCGAGGGTGCCGGTGAGAAGAAGATCGGTGTCATCAAGGTCGTCCGCGAGATCGTCTCCGGCCTGGGCCTGAAGGAGGCCAAGGATCTGGTCGACAGCGCCCCCAAGCCGCTGCTCGAGAAGGTCTCCAAGGACGCCGCCGAGGAGGCCAAGGGCAAGCTCGAGGCTGCCGGCGCTTCGGTCACCGTCAAGTAGTAGCTCGATTCGCGCAAGACGCCCCCGCATACGCGGGGGCTTCTTCGTCTCTTGGTCGTTTCTACGCAGGCGATCCAGCAAACCCGTGGAGGCCCCGCCTCGCATCGTGTGAGCAGTAATAATGTGAGCTCACATCGGTGTTAGGGGCATGATGCGTAAGCTACAGTGACTCAAGCCACAGGCGGGAGCCATGTGGCGTGCCATTCATTGGTGGAAGGATTCGCGCGTGGGCATCGGAATTCAGGTTGAGGGACTCACCAAGTCCTTCGGTCCCCAGCGAATCTGGGAAGACGTCACCATGGAGGTTCCGGCCGGTGAGGTCAGCGTGCTTCTGGGCCCTTCCGGTACCGGCAAGTCGGTGTTCCTGAAGTCTCTGATCGGGCTCCTGCGTCCCGAGCGCGGCAAGATCATCGTCGACGGCACCAACATCATCGAGTGTTCGGCCAAGGAGCTCTACGAGATCCGCACGCTGTTCGGCGTCATGTTCCAGGACGGCGCGCTGTTCGGCTCGATGAGTCTCTACGACAACACCGCTTTCCCCTTGCGTGAGCACACCAAGAAGAAGGAAAGCGAGATCCGCAACATCGTCATGGAGAAGCTCGACCTGGTCGGCCTGGGCGGCGACGAGAACAAGTTCCCCGGTGAGATCTCCGGCGGTATGCGCAAGCGTGCCGGGCTGGCCCGCTCGCTGGTGCTGGACCCGCAGATCATCCTCTGCGACGAGCCCGACTCGGGTCTGGACCCGGTTCGTACGGCCTACCTGTCCCAGCTGCTGATCGACATCAACGCCCAGATCGACTGCACCATCCTGATCGTCACGCACAACATCAATATCGCCCGCACGGTGCCCGACAACATGGGCATGCTGTTCCGCAAGCACCTGGTCATGTTCGGGCCCCGCGAGGTGCTGTTGACCAGTGACGAGCCCGTGGTCAAGCAGTTCCTCAACGGCCGCCGCATCGGCCCGATCGGCATGTCCGAGGAGAAGGACGAGTCGACGATGGCCGAAGAGCAGGCCATGATCGACGCCGGCCACCACGATGGCGGTGTCGAGGAGATCGAGGGTGTGCCGCCGCAGATCCTGGCCACCCCCGGCATGCCGGAGCGGCAGGCCGTGGGCCGCCGCCAGGCCCGTGTGCGCGAGATCCTGCACACGCTGCCCCCGGCCGCGCAGGCCGCGATCCGGGACGACCTCGAAGGCACCCACAAGTATTCGGCCCACGAGTTCGGTGACACCGGCGATACCACCACCCGTCGCCGCACCGAGGACGAGGCGCCGACGGGTCGCATCCCGGTCAGCGAGGAGCGCTAGCCTCACCGCACCGCCACCCAGCAGCGGCGGTGGCCGACCAGTGGACCCGACGCCCTGACACCGCGGGCAATTTCTGTAAACGGCCCCGACGCTTTCAGCCTCGGGTTACCGTGGCCGCGGTCTGGGACAGGAGACGGCATGGTCAACCGGTTCTTGGTGTGGCTGGGCGCGGGCGTGGTCGCCGCAGGGATGACGGCGGCCGTCGCCACCGGGGCCGCGGCCGCGGATACCGGTTCCGAGTCGGGCGCCGGTGGCGCGACGTCGTCGGCGTCGACGAAATCCATTGACGACAAACCGGATTCGGAGAAGAACGGGTTCGCCGGTGACGGGTCGTCGGTGAAGCGCCATGGCCCGGTAGCGAAAACCGACGAGGGCGCAGGCGCCGCCGACGACGCCAAAGACGTCAAGCACCCGGACGCCGACAAGCCGGATGCCATGGACCCAACCGACACGGTTGCGACCGACGAAGACACCGACGTCACAGAGCCGATCACCGCGGAGCCGATCGTCAAGGACGATCCGCCGGTACAGGAGTCGAAGCCCTCGGGCGACGACTCCGACGGTCCGGTTGCCGGTCTGACCGCCGAGCACTACGCCAAGGACAACGGGTCAGCCGGTTCCGGAACCGCCAAGCCCATCACGACCGAGGTGGTCGAAAAGCCTGCCGCTACCGACTCCGGTGACAACGCCGAAGAAGCCGCCGTCGTAGACGTCGTAGACGACGTAGACGACGTGGACGACGTAGACGGCGGGGACTACAGGGACCCGGTCATCGCGCCGGAGAAGACGCCCGACGAGTCCACGCCCGCGGTGGCGGACCCACTGGCCACGGTTGTCGACACACCAGGCGCAGACGAGGACCACGCCACGTTCAGCGCCCGTAGCGCAACTTTCGCGATGTCTGCCGTGCAGTCGGCTCCGGAGATCACCGCCATGGCTGTCGCGCCGCCGCCGCCTTCGCTGATCAACGTGATCGGCACGCTGATCTTCACCATCTACAACGTGGCTTTGCGCCTCTTCGAAGGGCCGCCGGTGCTACCCCCGGGCAGTACGGTCACCGTGCGCAGTTCGACGCTCACGCTCGGTCCGGGGAAGGTGGTGCCCGCGGACTGGTACTTCCCGGCCGATCCGGACCCGACCAGGCTGATCTACCTCCAGCACGGCTTCCTGGCGAGCGGACGGTTCTACAGCTACACCGCGGCGACGTTGGCCCAGGAAACCCACAGCGTCGTGGTCGCGCCCTCGGTGACGTCGAACTTCTTCGCCATCGACGGCTTCTGGATCGGGGGTGCTCCGCTGCAAGGCGCGGTCGCCGACCTCTTCAACGGTGATCGAACTGCGCTCACCGACAGCGCCTCCACGGCGATCGGGCGCAGCGTCGACCTCCCGCAGCGGGTGGTGATCGCGGGCCACTCGGCCGGCGGTGGTCTGGCGCTCGCGGTGGCCGGCTACATGGCCGAGGACGGCACGATCGACGACCTGGCCGGCCTCGTCCTCCTCGACGGGGTGGCGCTCGGCGACGTCACCTCCACCGTCTCCGAGAACATCCCGGACTCTCTTCCGATCTATCAGATCTCGTCGCCCCCGTACGCATGGAACATGTTCGGCGCCACCAGCGCCGCCCTGGTCAAAGCGCGTCAGGGCGAATTCAACGGGGTCGAGCTGGTCGGCGGCTCGCACATCGACGCGATGCAGGGCGGCAACCCGCTGATCCAATTCGGCGCCTACTTGATCGCGGGCTTCTCGAAGCCACAGAACATCGAGGCGGTCAAGATTCTCGCGGTGGGCTGGATCAACGACATGTTCGCAGGCACCGACGAAGGCGTCGACGGTGATCCGGGTGAGGTGATTCCGATCCCCACCATTGCGGGGCCCGCCACCGCCGTCGCACTTCCGGCGTCCGAGAGCGGGCTGTCGCCGCTGGATCAGGTGCTGCAGTCGTTGTTCCTGGTGGGTTCACAGTTCTTCTTCACGCTCGGGTCGTCGACCCCCCAGTCCGTCGAGAGTAAGGAGTTGATGGCGGCCTGACAGCGTGGCAGACGACGAAAACAGCTGGGGGACAAGCCTGTTGGGTCGAACAATCAGTTCGTGCAGTTCGTCGTGGGTTCGATCAACGACTGCTGTGGCGACGCCCACACCGGCGAGTATCACGGCACGCAGCCGGCCGATGGAGCCTCGTCACCGACGCCCTGGTCGAATCCGTCGGGATACTCACCGTTGTTCACGGGGAACTGCGCGGTTGATCCCGGCGCGGCATTCGGGCTCAGAAATGCGGCGGTCGACGGAAAACTCCACACCAAACACGGCCCTATCTCTTGACGGACGGAGGCAAACGGGCCAATCTGTTGGGCAGCATGTGTGCACGGGTTGAGGACGCCAGCCAGCGCCCGGTGACTTTTGCATGCGGTGGTTGAGGAATACGCCGTCCTGCGGTACTGTTGGACGTTGCGCTGGCTGCATCCTGCCCACCCACACCCGCACATGACACCGATGTCCTAGCCTGAGTCCGCTCAGTGATCTAGTCGCGTGCCGTGCGTACGGGCACTTTGGGCTTGAGAAGGCCAGCCGAACCGACGCAGATATAGCGACGCAAAGGAACCGGCCTCGCCGGCTCTCGAAAGGTCGCATGAGGTGCTGGAAGGATGCATCTTGGCAGGCTCAGGCCAGATCAAGTCAGTCTCTACCAACAACAACTCCGTTCCCGGAGCACCCGACCGAATCTCCTTCGCAAAGCTGCGTGAGCCGCTCGAAGTTCCGGGGCTTCTGGACGTCCAGACCGAGTCATTCGACTGGCTGGTCGGATCGGATAGTTGGCGCGAGAAGGCGGCGGCCCGCAACGACGCGATCAACCCCGTCGGCGGCCTGGAAGAGGTGCTCGCCGAACTCTCACCGATCGAGGACTTCTCCGGCTCGATGTCGCTGTCCTTCTCGGATCCGCGCTTCGACGAGGTGAAGGCACCCGTCGACGAGTGCAAAGACAAGGACATGACGTACGCGGCTCCGCTGTTCGTCACCGCGGAGTTCATCAACAACAACACCGGTGAGATCAAGAGCCAGACCGTCTTCATGGGTGACTTCCCGATGATGACCGAGAAGGGCACCTTCATCATCAACGGCACCGAGCGTGTCGTGGTGTCCCAGCTGGTCCGCTCACCCGGTGTGTACTTCGACGAGAACATCGACAAGTCCACCGAGAAGACGCTGCACAGTGTCAAAGTGATTCCCGGCCGCGGTGCGTGGCTGGAGTTCGACGTCGACAAGCGCGACACCGTCGGTGTCCGCATCGATCGCAAGCGTCGTCAGCCCGTCACCGTGCTCCTGAAGGCGCTGGGCTGGACCAACGAGCAGATCGTCGAGCGCTTCGGCTTCTCCGAGATCATGATGGGCACGCTGGAGAAGGACAACACCGCGGGCACCGACGAGGCGCTGCTCGACATCTACCGGAAGCTTCGCCCGGGCGAGCCGCCCACCAAGGAGTCCGCGCAGACCCTGCTGGAGAACCTGTTCTTCAAGGAGAAGCGCTACGACCTGGCCCGCGTCGGCCGCTACAAGGTCAACAAGAAGCTGGGCCTGAACGCAGGCCAGCCGATCACGTCGTCGACGCTGACCGAAGAGGACGTCGTCGCCACCATCGAGTACCTGGTGCGTCTGCACGAGGGCCAGACCACGATGACCGCCCCCGGCGGCACCGAGGTTCCGGTGGAGACCGACGACATCGACCACTTCGGCAACCGTCGTCTGCGCACCGTCGGCGAGCTGATCCAGAACCAGATCCGGGTCGGTCTGTCCCGCATGGAGCGCGTGGTCCGCGAGCGGATGACGACTCAGGACGTCGAGGCGATCACGCCGCAGACCCTGATCAACATCCGTCCCGTCGTGGCGGCGATCAAGGAATTCTTCGGCACCAGCCAGCTGAGCCAGTTCATGGACCAGAACAACCCGCTGTCGGGTCTGACCCACAAGCGCCGCCTGTCGGCGCTGGGCCCCGGTGGTCTGTCCCGTGAGCGCGCCGGCCTCGAGGTCCGCGACGTTCACTCCAGCCACTACGGCCGGATGTGCCCGATCGAGACCCCGGAAGGCCCGAACATCGGCCTGATCGGGTCGCTGTCGGTGTACGCCCGGGTGAACCCGTTCGGCTTCATCGAGACGCCGTACCGCAAGGTGGTCGAGGGTGTGGTCACCGACCAGATCGACTACCTGACCGCCGACGAGGAGGACCGCCACGTCGTGGCGCAGGCCAACTCGCCGACCGTCGTGGCCGATGGCGGTGACAAGTTCGCCGAAGATCGCGTCCTGGTCCGCCGAAAGGGCGGCGAGGTCGAGTACGTGTCGTCCGATCAGGTCGACTACATGGACGTCTCGCCGCGCCAGATGGTGTCGGTCGCGACGGCGATGATCCCGTTCCTTGAGCACGACGACGCCAACCGCGCCCTGATGGGTGCCAACATGCAGCGCCAGGCGGTTCCGCTGGTGCGCAGCGAGGCCCCGCTGGTCGGCACCGGCATGGAGTTGCGCGCCGCGATCGACGCCGGCGACGTCGTCGTCGCCGACAAGGCCGGCGTGATCGAGGAGGTCTCCGCCGACTACATCACCGTGATGGCCGACGACGGCACCCGGCACACCTACCGGATGCGCAAGTTCGCCCGCTCCAACCACGGCACGTGCGCCAACCAGCGCCCGATCGTGGATTCCGGTGAGCGGGTGGAGGCCGGACAGGTCATCGCCGACGGTCCGTGCACCGAGAACGGTGAGATGGCGCTCGGCAAGAACCTGCTGGTGGCGATCATGCCGTGGGAAGGCCACAACTACGAGGACGCGATCATCCTCTCCAACCGTCTGGTCGAAGAGGATGTGCTCACCTCGATTCACATCGAGGAGCACGAGATTGACGCCCGCGACACCAAGCTGGGCGCCGAGGAGATCACCCGGGACATCCCGAACGTCTCCGATGAGGTGCTGGCCGATCTCGACGAGCGCGGCATCGTCCGCATCGGCGCCGAGGTCCGCGACGGCGACATCCTGGTCGGCAAGGTCACCCCGAAGGGCGAGACCGAGCTGACTCCGGAGGAGCGGCTGCTGCGTGCGATCTTCGGTGAGAAGGCGCGCGAAGTCCGCGACACGTCGCTGAAGGTGCCCCACGGTGAGTCCGGCAAGGTCATCGGCATCCGCGTGTTCTCCCGCGAGGATGACGACGAGCTGCCCGCCGGCGTCAACGAGCTGGTCCGTGTCTACGTGGCGCAGAAGCGCAAGATCTCCGACGGCGACAAGCTGGCCGGACGCCATGGCAACAAGGGCGTCATCGGCAAGATCCTCGCCGTCGAGGACATGCCGTTCCTGCCCGACGGCACTCCGGTGGACATCATCCTGAACACGCACGGTGTGCCGCGACGGATGAACATCGGCCAGATCCTGGAGACCCACCTCGGGTGGGTGGCCAAGAGCGGCTGGAAGGTCGACGGTTCGCCCGAGTGGGCGGAGCGGCTGCCGAAGGAACTGCTCGAGGCTCAGCCGGATTCGATCGTGTCGACGCCCGTGTTCGACGGTGCTCGCGAGGAGGAGCTGCAGGGGCTGCTGTCCTCGACGCTTCCGAGCCGCGATGGCGAGACTCTCGTCAACGCGGACGGCAAGGCGATGCTGTTCGACGGCCGCAGTGGCGAACCGTTCCCGTACCCGGTGACGGTCGGCTACATGTACATCCTCAAACTGCACCACTTGGTGGACGACAAGATCCACGCCCGCTCCACCGGTCCTTACTCGATGATCACCCAGCAGCCGCTGGGCGGTAAGGCGCAGTTCGGTGGCCAGCGGTTCGGCGAGATGGAGTGCTGGGCCATGCAGGCCTACGGCGCGGCGTACACGCTGCAGGAGCTGTTGACCATCAAGTCCGACGACACCGTCGGCCGGGTCAAGGTGTACGAGGCGATCGTCAAGGGCGAGAACATCCCCGAGCCGGGCATCCCCGAGTCGTTCAAGGTGTTGCTCAAGGAACTGCAGTCGCTGTGTCTCAATGTCGAGGTGCTTTCCAGTGACGGAGCTGCGATCGAAATGCGTGACGGCGATGACGAGGACCTGGAGCGCGCTGCCGCCAACCTCGGAATCAACCTGTCCCGCAACGAATCCGCCTCCGTGGAGGATCTTGCGTGATCTTCGGCGACCTCGCCTCCGTAGTTGTTTGTTTTTCTAATCCCGAGAGGGGAAAGGGAGTTACGTGCTAGACGTCAACTTCTTCGATGAACTCCGCATCGGCCTTGCCACCGCGGATGACATCCGCAATTGGTCCTTCGGCGAGGTCAAAAAGCCGGAGACCATCAACTACCGCACGCTGAAGCCGGAGAAGGACGGCCTGTTCTGCGAGAAGATCTTCGGACCGACTCGCGACTGGGAGTGCTACTGCGGCAAGTACAAGCGCGTCCGCTTCAAGGGCATCATCTGCGAGCGCTGCGGCGTCGAGGTGACGCGCGCCAAGGTGCGCCGTGAGCGGATGGGCCACATCGAGCTGGCCGCGCCCGTCACGCACATCTGGTACTTCAAGGGCGTGCCGAGCCGCCTCGGTTACCTGCTGGACCTGGCGCCGAAGGATCTCGAGAAGATCATCTACTTCGCGGCCTACGTCATCACCTCCGTGGACGACGAGATGCGCCACAACGAGCTGTCGACGCTGGAAGCCGAGATGGCCGTCGAGCGCAAGGCGCTCGAGGATCAGCGTGACGCCGACCTGGAGGCTCGGGCGCAGAAGCTCGAGGCCGACATGAAGGAGCTCGAGGACGAGGGCGCCAAGTCCGACGTCAAGCGCAAGGTGCGCGACGGCGGCGAGCGCGAGATGCGTCAGCTGCGTGACCGTGCCCAGCGTGAGCTGGACCGGCTCGAAGAGATCTGGACCACCTTCACCAAGCTGGCACCCAAGCAGCTGATCGTCGACGAGGTCCTCTACCGCGAGATCGTCGACCGCTACGGCGAGTACTTCCAGGGCGCCATGGGCGCCGAGTCGATCAAGAAGCTCATCGAGAACTTCGACATCGACGCCGAGGCCGAGTCGCTGCGCGACGTCATCCGTAACGGCAAGGGCCAGAAGAAGCTTCGTGCTCTCAAGCGGCTCAAGGTCGTCGCGGCCTTCCAGTCCAACAGCAATTCGCCGATGGGCATGGTGCTCGACGCGGTTCCGGTGATCCCGCCGGAGCTGCGCCCGATGGTGCAGCTCGACGGTGGCCGCTTCGCGACGTCGGATCTCAACGATCTGTACCGCCGCGTGATCAACCGCAACAACCGGCTCAAGAGGCTGATCGACCTCGGCGCACCCGAGATCATCGTCAACAACGAGAAGCGGATGCTGCAGGAGTCGGTGGACGCGCTGTTCGACAACGGCCGTCGCGGCCGGCCCGTCACCGGGCCCGGCAACCGTCCGCTGAAGTCGCTGTCCGATCTGCTCAAGGGCAAGCAGGGCCGGTTCCGTCAGAACCTGCTCGGCAAGCGCGTCGACTACTCGGGCCGTTCGGTCATCGTGGTCGGTCCGCAGCTCAAGCTGCACCAGTGCGGTCTACCGAAGTTGATGGCTCTCGAGCTGTTCAAGCCGTTCGTGATGAAGCGTCTGGTCGACCTGAACCACGCGCAGAACATCAAGAGCGCCAAGCGCATGGTCGAGCGTCAGCGTCCGCAGGTATGGGACGTCCTCGAAGAGGTCATCGCCGAGCACCCGGTGCTGCTGAACCGCGCACCGACGCTGCACCGCCTGGGCATCCAGGCCTTCGAGCCGCAGCTGGTGGAGGGCAAGGCCATTCAGCTGCACCCGCTGGTGTGTGAGGCGTTCAACGCGGACTTCGACGGCGACCAGATGGCCGTGCACCTTCCGCTGAGTGCGGAGGCGCAGGCCGAGGCGCGCATCCTGATGCTGTCGTCGAACAACATCCTGTCGCCTGCGTCGGGCCGCCCGCTGGCCATGCCGCGTCTGGACATGGTGACCGGGTTGTTCTTCCTGACCACCCTGATCGAGGGCGACACCGGCGAATACACGTCGGCCGCCAAGGACCAGCCGGAGTCGGGCGTGTACAGCTCGCCTGCCGAGGCGATCATGGCGATGGATCGCGGTGCGCTCTCGGTGCGCGCCAACATCCGGGTGCGGCTGACGCAGCTGCGTCCGCCCGCCGACGTCGAGGCCGATCTGTTCGGCGATGCGGGTTGGAAGCCGGGCGATGCCTGGACGGCCAACACCACACTCGGCCGGGTGATGTTCAACGAGCTGCTCCCGCTTGGATATCCGTTCGTCAACGAGCAGATGCACAAGAAGATCCAGGCCCGGATCGTCAACGATCTGGCCGAGCGCTACCCGATGATCGTGGTCGCGCAGACCGTGGACAAGCTGAAGGACGCCGGCTTCTACTGGGCCACCCGTTCGGGTGTCACCGTGTCGATGGCCGACGTGCTGGTGCCGCCGGAGAAGGGCGAGATCCTCGAGCGGTATGAGGCCGAAGCCGATGGCATCGAGAAGAAGTACCAGCGCGGTGCGCTCAACCACGACGAGCGCAACGAGGCGCTGGTGAAGATCTGGCAGGACGCGACGGAGGAGGTCGGCGAGGCGCTGCGGAGGCACTACCCCAAGGACAACCCGATCATCACGATCGTCGACTCGGGCGCCACGGGTAACTTCACCCAGACGCGCACGCTGGCCGGCATGAAGGGTCTGGTGACCAACCCGAAGGGTGAGTTCATCCCGCGTCCGATCAAGTCCTCGTTCCGTGAGGGCCTGACGGTGCTGGAGTACTTCATCAACACGCACGGCGCCCGAAAGGGTCTGGCGGACACCGCTCTTCGTACCGCTGACTCGGGTTACCTGACTCGTCGTCTGGTGGACGTGTCGCAAGACGTCATCGTGCGCGAGACCGACTGTGAGACCGAGCGCGGCATCAACGTCACGCTGGCCGAGCTGCAAGCCGACAAGTCGCTGGTGCGCGATCAGCACATCGAGACCTCGGCCTACGCGCGGACCCTGGCTCAGGACGCGGTGGATGCCACGGGCAACGTGGTCGTCGAGCGCGGTCACGACCTGGGCGACCCGGCGATCGACGCACTGCTGGCCGCGGGTATCACCGAGGTGAAGGTCCGCTCCGTGCTGACCTGCACCACCGGCACCGGCGTCTGTGCGATGTGTTACGGCCGTTCGATGGCGACGGGCAAGCTTGTCGACATCGGCGAGGCGGTCGGCATCGTGGCCGCGCAGTCGATCGGTGAGCCCGGCACACAGCTGACCATGCGTACGTTCCACCAGGGCGGCGTGGGTGAGGACATCACCGGCGGTCTGCCGCGCGTGCAGGAGCTGTTCGAGGCCCGCGTGCCACGGAACAAGGCGCCCATCGCCGACGTCACCGGGCGCATCCAGCTGGAGGAGGGTGAGCGCTTCTACAAGATCACCATCGTTCCCGACGATGGTGGCGAGGAAGTCGTCTACGACAAGCTCTCCCGCCGTCAGCGTCTGAAGGTGTTCAAGCACGACGACGGCACGGAGCGTCTGCTCACCGATGGTGACCACGTCGAGGTGGGCCAGCAGCTGATGGAAGGCTCGGCCGACCCGCACGAGGTGCTACGTGTCCAGGGCCCCCGCGAGGTGCAGATCCACCTCGTCAAGGAGGTCCAGGAGGTCTACCGCGCTCAGGGCGTGTCGATCCACGACAAGCACATCGAGGTCATCGTCCGGCAGATGCTGCGTCGCGTCACGATCATCGATTCGGGTGCGACGGAGTTCCTGCCCGGCTCGCTGACCGAACGCGGCGAGTTCGAGTCCGAGAACCGTCGGGTGGTGGCCGAGGGTGCTGAGCCCGCGGCCGGCCGCCCGGTGCTGATGGGTATCACGAAGGCGTCGCTGGCCACCGACTCGTGGCTGTCGGCGGCGTCGTTCCAGGAGACCACCCGCGTGCTGACCGATGCGGCGATCAACTGCCGCAGCGACAAGCTGCAGGGTCTGAAGGAGAACGTGATCATCGGCAAGCTGATCCCGGCCGGTACCGGTATCAACCGGTACCGCAACATCCAGGTGCAGCCGACCGAAGAGGCACGGGCCGCGGCGTACACGATCCCGTCGTACGAGGATCAGTACTACAGCCCGGACTTCGGCCAGGCCACCGGAGCCGCGGTTCCGCTGGACGACTACGGCTACTCCGACTACCGGTAGTCATCGGTTCTAAGAGAAAGCCCCCGCCATGTGCGGGGGCTTTTTCTTTGACTTCTGTGCCGCATGTTCGCTGCGGCGTAGCCACTCTTCATGGATGCCGTGGCGGCGGTGGTCATCCCCCGGTTGTTGTCATCATGCTCAGCGTGGCGATCACGCTTGTTGTCCGTCGAGAACAGCGACGCGACGATTGGCTACGCCACCGGGTCCGTCGGCCCGCGATCCATGCCCGCTGCTCACGACGCGCCATAGGGCATGTCGGCTCGCGTCACTAGACTGGCCGCGTGCTCATCGGTTCGCACGTCAATCAAGACGACCCCCTGGCCGCTGCCGAGGCCGACGGTGCCGACGTGGTGCAGTTCTTCCTCGGCAACCCGCAGAGTTGGAAGAAGCCCAAACCCCGCGAGGACGCGGAGGTGCTGAAGGCATCGAGCACGCCTCTGTACGTGCACGCGCCGTATCTGATCAACGTCGCCTCGGCGAACAACCGGGTGCGCATCCCGTCGCGCAAGATCCTGCAGGACACCTGCGACGCGGCATCGGAGATCAACGCCACCGCCGTCATCGTGCACGGCGGCCACGCCGACGACAACGACATGGAGGCCGGCTACGAGCGCTGGGTGAAGGCGCTCGACTACCTGAAGACCGACGTGCCGGTCTATCTGGAGAACACCGCAGGCGGTGACCACGCGATGGCCCGCCACTTCGACGTCATCGCGCGCCTGTGGGACTACATCGGCGACAAGGGCATCGGCTTCTGCCTGGACACCTGCCACGCCTGGGCCGCCGGTGAAGCACTGATCGACGCCGTCGACCGCATCAAATCCATCACCGGCCGCATCGACCTGGTGCACTGCAACGACTCGCGCGACGCCGCCGGTTCGGGTGCCGACCGCCACGCCAACTTCGGCACGGGGCAGATCGACCCTCAGCTCCTCGCGGCCGTGGTGAAGGCCGCCGATGCGCCGGTGATCTGCGAGACCGCCGACGAAGGGCGCAAGGACGACATCGCCTTCCTGCGCGAGCACGTCGGATGACGGTCGCGAGATCGCCGGGGCTCCGCGCGGCCTGATATAGTACGCATAGCGTACTAATATCGACGGGGGTGAAGCCGCGATGAACCACGCATCCTCTCGGGTGGAGGAGTCCGCCGCCGTCGCACTCACGCAGTCCGTCCATCGGCTGTCGCGCCGACTCCGAAAGCGTTCGCAGCTCGAGCTGACTCCGTCGCAGATGTCGGCGCTGAAGACGTTGGAGAGGCACGGCCCACTCCGGGTGGGGGAGCTCGCTCGCCTGGAGCAGGTCGGTAAATCGACGATGACACGCGTGGTGTCGAAGCTCGAGGCGGCCGGCTACCTCACACGCTGGGCTGACCCGGAGGACGGTCGTAGTTTCCTCGTCGCACTCACCGACCACGCGACCGGCGCATTGCAGGCCGCAGCGGCGCGTCAACATACATATCTCATGCGTCAGCTCGAGGCGCTCGACGCCGCCGACCGCGATGCGCTGTTCGCCGCCCTGCCTGCGATCGAGAAACTGCTGGAAGTCAAAGCGTGAAGCGGTATTTCGCGGCGACGTTCGCATCGCTTCGGATCCGGAATTATCGGCTGTACTTCATCGGCCAGTCGATCTCGTGGTCCGGCACGTGGATGCAAAAGCTCGCGCAGGCCTGGTTGGTCCTTGAGCTGACGAATTCCGGAGCCTGGCTGGGCACAACTTTGGCGCTGCAACAACTACCGACGCTTCTGCTCGCGCCATGGGGAGGAGTGCTGGCCGACCGATTCAACAAGCGAACGATCATGACCTGGACGGCCGCTGCCGCAATGGTGCCGGCGGCGCTGCTCGGTGTCCTGACCCTGGCCGGTAACACCAATATCTATGTGGTGATGTGTTTGGCGCTGGTCGGCGGGTTCGTCGACGCGTTCGACAAACCCGCGCGCCAGTCGTTCCCGAGCGACATGGTCGACTCCACGCACCTGACGAACGCGGTCATGCTCAACAGCGTCGTCCAGAATTCCGGCCGAGTCATCGGGCCCGCGATCGGTGGTTTTCTCATCGACGCCGTCGGCCTTGCGCCCACGTTCTTCATCAACGCCGCGTCGTTCGTGACGGTGATCGTCGGACTTCTCATGATGCGGACCGGCGAGCTGGCCGCGCCGACACCGCTGGTTCGCAGCCCGGGTCAGCTGCGGGCAGGCCTGGCGTATGTCCGGGCGAATCCTGCGCTTCTCGGTCCACTCGTCCTGCTGGGGTGTGCCGGCATGGTGGCACTCAACTTCCAGGTGCTGCTGGCGCTGCTGGGACGCGAGACGTTCAACGGGGATGCGCGGACGGTCGGCATGCTGCTCGGCGCGTTGGGGGCGGGTTCGGTCATCGGTGGGCTCGCACTTGCCGGCGTGCTCAAAGCGTCGGTCGGGCGGATCATCGGATCCGCGGTCGTGCTGGGTGCGCTGTTCATCGTCACAGGTCTTTCGCCGAACGTGACGTTGGCGGTCGGTGCCGTCTTCGTCCTCGGTGCGTGCAGCGTCGTATACAAGTCGCTCACGAGCACGTGGCTGCAGTTGACGGCGGCCCCTGAGATGCGCGGTCGTGTCCTTGCCCTGCTTGTGGTCGCCATGGGAGGAACCACCCCCATCGGTGCACCGATCATCGGATGGCTGGCCGAACACGTCGGCGCGCGGTTGACGTTTGTGATCGCCGGTGCCTCCACGGCCCTCGCCGCACTGGTTACCTACGGCTATGCCCGGCGCCACACCGGCATCACGCAGGCTCTCCGCACCGACGTTGTGGCACCAGGCGAGGCATCGATTGATCCCGCGGATTTTCCGGAAACCTCCGGGTCGGCACACCGCGGGTGACCCGGCTGAGTGACGGTTGTATAACCGAACGGTTGCCCAACTCGCCGTTATGCTGCGGTGAACTACGCTCGTTCGAGTGACCGCAGTTGACGATTCGTCAATTGCGGTAGCGCATGCCGAAGGCACGAAGCCCACCCGTCTTCGCACGCTGACCATCATGCGGCGAGTCGCGATCGCGATCTGGGCGTGCGTCGTGGTGTACCGCACCATCACCACGGGCTTCGCATTCAACCGCGAACTCCTTCTGCTGTACATCTGCAGCGGCCTGATCGCCGCGAGCATCGGGCAGGGCCGCCGCGTGCTCTACGTGGTCCGAGACTGGCTCCCGTTCGCCGTTGTTCTCGTCGGCTACGACCTGAGCAGGGGAGCGGCCACACTGCTCGGACGTCCGACATTGTGGCAATGGCAGGTCGACGCCGATCGATGGCTGTTCTTCGGAACGGTGCCCACGGTGTGGCTGCAGGAGCGCCTCAAACAGCCGATGCCGCCGTGGTGGGAGATCGTCATCAGCTCGGTCTACATGTCGTTTTTCATCCTGCCCTACGTGGTGGCGGCCGTGCTGTGGCTGCGCGACCGCGACGAATGGAAGGCCTTCGTCAGGCTGTTCGTCGTGCTGTCTTTCGCGGCCCTGGCCATCTATGCGGTGCTACCTGCGGCACCGCCCTGGGCCGCCGCGCGGTGCACCGCGGCCAAGGTCGCCGGGGGACCGGACGGGCCTGCTTGCATGTTCGGTTCCGCCCGCGGTGTGCCGGGCGGAGGGCTTCTCGGCGCGATGAGCAACTGGCAGCACGGCGCCCACCCGTGGATCGAGCGGATCGTCGGGCGCGGATGGGGCAAGCTGAACCTTCACTCCGCCAGTGCGCTGATCGATCAGGGCCAGGCCAGCGTGAATCTGGTCGCCGCGATCCCGTCGCTGCACGCCGGACTGACCGCGGCGATCGCCGCGTTTCTGTGGTGCCGGGTCAAGCGCAGGTGGCGGCCCCTGCTGGTGGCGTACGTCCTCGTGATGGCGTTCACGCTGGTCTATACGGCCGAGCACTACGTCGTCGACATCCTGCTCGGGTGGGCCCTGGCCGGTGTCGTCGTCATCGCGATGAGCAGATTCGGGTCGCTGCGGCCGCGCGCGAAGGCCGACGAACCCGTCCCCGCCGACTCGATTCCCTGACGCGGTGTCCTTCGATCACAAGGCTGTTACATCAGTTGTGCGACTGTCGGACAACTGTAATATGGCGATATGCCAGACACTCACACCGTCACCAATCAGGTCCCGCCGCTGGAGGGCTACAACCCGGCCTCGTCGCCGGTATTGACCGAGGCGCTGATCCGCGAAGGCGGTGAATGGGGGCTCGACGAGGTCACCGAGCTCGGCGCGCTTTCCGCTGGCGCACAGGCTCAGCGCTGGGGTGAGCTGGCTGACCGCAACCGCCCCGTCCTGCACACCCACGACCGCCTCGGAAACCGCATCGACGTGGTCGAGTACGACCCCGCCTATCACGAGCTGATGACGGTCGCCGTCGGTCACGGGCTGCATGGCGCACCGTGGGCCGATGACAGGCGCGGCGCACATGTCGTGCGAGCCGCGAAAACCTCGGTGTGGACGCCCGAGCCCGGACACATCTGTCCGATCTCGATGACGTACGCCGTCGTCCCGGCCCTGCGCAACAACCCGGAGCTCGCCAAGATGTACGAGCCGCTGCTCGCCAGCCGCGAATACGATCCCGAGCTCAAGATCCCAGCCACCAAGGCCGGCATCACCGCGGGCATGTCGATGACCGAGAAGCAGGGCGGCTCCGACGTCCGGGTGGGCACTACCCAGGCCACCCCCAACGGGTTCGGCAGCTACAGCATCACCGGTCACAAGTGGTTCACGTCGGCACCGATGTGCGACATCTTCCTGGTGCTGGCCCAGGCGCCCGGCGGGCTGAGTTGCTTCATGTTGCCCCGCGTCCTGCCCGACGGCAGCCGGAACCGGATGTTCCTGCAGCGGCTCAAGGACAAGCTCGGCAACCACGCCAACGCTTCCAGCGAGGTCGAGTACGACGGCGCGATCGCCTGGCTCGTCGGTGAGGAGGGCCGCGGTGTGCCGACCATCATCGAGATGGTCAACCTCACCCGCCTCGACTGCACGCTGGGCAGCGCGACGAGCATGCGCAGCGGCCTGACGCGCGCGATTCACCACGCGCAGCACCGAAAGGCGTTCGGCGCTTATCTGATCGACCAGCCGTTGATGCGCAACGTGCTCGCCGACCTCGCCGTCGAGGCCGAGGCCGCCACGATGGTCGCGATGCGCATGGCAGGCGCCACCGACAGTGCCGTCCGCGGCGACGAACGCGAGACGCTACTACGCCGGGTCGGACTGGCCGCCAGCAAGTACTGGGTATGCAAGCGCGCCACCCCACATGCTGCCGAAGCGATGGAATGCCTGGGCGGCAACGGCTACGTCGAGGAATCCGGCATGCCACGGCTGTACCGTGAGGCGCCGCTGATGGGCATCTGGGAAGGCTCGGGCAATGTCAGCGCGCTGGATACGTTGCGCGCCATCGCAACTCGGCCCGAATGCGTCGACGTGCTGTTCGACGAGTTGAGCAAGTCCACGGGCCAGGACCCGCGTCTCGACGCCCATGTCGACGCCCTCAAGCCGGTTCTCGGTCCCGAAGCCGACCTGGCGACCATTCAATACCGGGCGCGCAAGGTCGCCGAGGACATCAGCCTTGCGCTGCAGGGATCGCTGATGGTTCGCCACGGCCATCCTGCCGTCGCGGAGGCGTTCCTGGCCAGCCGGATGGGGGGTCAGTGGGGCGGTGCTTTCGGGACTCTGCCCACCGGATTGGATCTCGCGCCGATCCTCGAACGGGCGATGGTCAAGGGATGACTTGCGAGCGAGAAGCGAAGCGGGATCGCGCATGACCCACGCGATCAGACCGGTCGATTTCGACAACCTCAAAACGATGACCTACGAGGTCACCGGCCGCGTTGCCCGAATCACGTTCAACCGCCCCGAAAAGGGCAACGCGATCCTGGCGGACACACCGCTGGAACTGTCGGCACTCGTCGAAATTGCGGATCTAAACCCCGACGTGCACGTCATCCTGGTCTCGGGTCGCGGTGCAGGTTTCTGCGCCGGCTTCGATCTCAGCGCGTACGCGGAGGGAGCGTCGTCCGCGGGCGGTGGCAGCCCTTATCAGGACACCGTGCTGTCGGGAAAGACCCAGGCGATCAACCACTTGCCGGATCGGCCGTGGGACCCGATGATCGACTACCAGATGATGAGCCGGTTCGTCCGCGGCTTCTCCAGCCTGCTTCACGCCGACAAGCCCACAGTGGTCAAGATCCACGGCTACTGCGTGGCGGGTGGCACCGACATCGCGCTGCACGCCGATCAGGTGATCGCCGCGGCCGACGCCAAGATCGGCTATCCGCCGACCCGGGTGTGGGGGGTGCCTGCCGCGGGCATGTGGGCACACCGACTCGGTGACCAGCGCGCGAAACGTCTTCTGCTGACCGGGGATTGCATCACGGGTGCGCAGGCGGCGGAATGGGGGCTTGCGGTCGAGGCGCCGGATCCGGACGACCTCGACGACCGAACGGAGCGCTTGGTGGAACGCATCGCCGCCGTTCCGGTCAACCAGCTGATCATGGTCAAGCTCGCGATGAACGGCCCGCTGCTGCAACAGGGTGTCGCGACCAGCAGAATGGTCAGCACCGTGTTCGACGGTATCGCCCGCCACACCCCGGAAGGCCACGCGTTCGTCGCGGACGCCCGCGAGAACGGCTTCCGGGAAGCCGTCCGCCACCGTGACGAGCCGTTCGGCGATCATGGCCGGAAGGCGTCCGGGGTCTAGGCATGCCGTCGTACCCGAGGATGACGGCCAGGTCGGTCGTGCTGAGTGTACTTCTCGGCACCCATCCGGCCTGGGCTTCTGCGGGTGAACTGGTCCGACTGACAAGTGATTTCGGTATCCGCGAGTCCACCATGCGGGTCGCCCTGACCCGCATGGTGGGCGCGGGGGATCTGGTACGGTCGGCGGACGGATATCGACTCTCGGATCGCCTGCTGGTCAGGCAGCGCCGCCAGGACGACGCGATCGATCCTCGGTTGCATCCGTGGCATGGCGCGTGGGTCACCGTGGTGATCACCAGCGTGGGAGTCGACCCCCGCACCCGTGCCGACCTTCGCGCCACGCTGCAGCGCGCGCGTTTCGGCGAACTGCGCGAGGGGGTTTGGCTGCGGCCGGACAACATCGACGCCGGACTCAGCGCCGACGTGCTGAACCGGACCCGCGTGCTGTACGCCCGCGACGATGATCCCGCCGGCCTCGCGCACCTGCTGTGGGATCTCGAGCACTGGGCTCGGGTCGGCCGCGAACTTCACGAGGACCTCTCCGCCGCCGCCGACATGCCAGGTCGATTCGTCATCGCGGCGGCGGTGATCCGCCATCTGCTCACCGATCCGGTGCTACCCGACGAACTTCTGCCCGACGATTGGCCCGGCGATACGCTGCGCGAGGCCTACCAGAACTTCGCCGCCGAACTTCTCGCGCGGCGCGACGGAGTGAAAATGATGGAGGCGACATGAGCGGTGGAGTACGCGTCGAGCGCGCGGGGTCCGTGACGACGGTGATCATGAACCGGCCCGGTGCGCGCAACGCGGTCAACGGTCCGGCCGCCGCCGAACTCTATGCCGCGTTCGACGAGTTCGACAAGGACGACTCAGCGGCAGTCGCGGTCCTTTGGGGCGACAACGGGACCTTCTGCGCCGGAGCCGATCTCAAGGCATTCGGTACTGCCGACGCCAATGCTGTGCACCGCACCGGGCCCGGCCCGATGGGTCCGAGCCGGATGGTGTTGTCCAAGCCGGTGATCGCCGCGGTCGCCGGTTATGCCGTGGCGGGTGGTCTGGAACTGGCACTGTGGTGCGACCTGCGGGTGGTGGAGAAGGACGCGATCATGGGTGTCTTCTGTCGCCGCTGGGGCGTGCCCCTGATCGACGGCGGCACGGTGCGGCTGCCGCGGTTGATCGGGCACAGCCGGGCGATGGACCTCATTCTCACCGGTCGCGGCGTCGACGCCGACGAGGCCTTCGCAATGGGGCTGGCCAATCGCATCGTCCCCAAAGGTGAAGCGCGCCAACGGGCCGAGGAGCTGGCGGCGGAACTCGCCGAACTGCCGCAGCAGTGCATGCGCGCCGACCGGCTGTCGATGTTCAACCAATGGGGCAAATCCGAGGCCGAGGCCATGGACTTCGAATTCGGGAGCATGTCTCGCGTCGCGGCCGAATCACTGGCCGGCGCAGAGCGTTTCGCCGCCGGAGCGGGCCGCCACGGCGCCCACGCCTAGCCTGCGAACATGTCAGCCCTTCGAACAGCTCAGCCCTTCGAGACCTTGTTACCCGACCCGAGGTCGTTCAGCTCCGGGTCACCGTCCTTGTAGGTCACGGTGTTGTTCAGCCCGACCACCGATAATCCCTTGTCGATCTTGTCGAAGGTGATCTTGTTGTCTGCACCGCCGATGTTCACGTTGGCGCAGGTGCCCTTGACGGTCAAGGTGTTGTTGGAGCCGCCCACGTTGAGCGACTTCCCGTCGGCACAATCGATCTCGGCCGTGGTTCCGAACGACCCGTAGTTGATCGTGTTCGAGATCTCGACCTGCGCACCCGAGCTGCCTGCCGTCGCGGTCGGGGTTTTGGTGTCACTGCTCTCCGAGCCGCAGCCCGCCAGCCCGAAGACCGCCAGAGCACACATTCCACCAACCAGCCGAAGGCGGTAGACGCCCATGATTCCTCGCTTCCTCGACAAGAACTGTCAGGCGGGTACGCGATCGATGCGGTTGGTCATGCCCAACTCGCGGCCGCGGTCCCACACCGACGGTTCGCCGGTCTTGTAGAACACCGTCTGGTCGTTTCCGTACACGATGATGTTGTCCACCACGTTGTCGGCGACGATGATGTTCGACGACCCCTGCACCGTCACCGCCCAGCACGAACCCAGCGCGTAGATCTGGTTACCGGTCCCCATCACCAACAGCGTCGACTCGTTGCAATCGATCGTCTGGTTGATGCCCTGCCCGGTGATGTGGGTGTCACCGTTCTTCGCCTGGCCCGCGGGGCACCCCGACACCGACAGCGACGGCAAAGGTGATCGCACATGCGGCCAGTGACCGGCCCACTGCTGTCGAAATCACCATTGCTGCCCTTCGCCGCCGCACCGGCCCCGATGAACGTAGAGGGTACGTGGCGAAGCGTCCCGCGTGGCAGTGGTTTCGCACGAGTCGCCTTCGGTGACGTCGCTGGGTAGCGTGTTGGCACGATGCGATGGCCGGTCAAACCGGTTGCTGTCCTGGCGGTCACAGCGGCAGTGACCGTTGCAGGGTGCTCTCATTCCGTCAGCGGGACCGCGCGACGGGCCGAGCTTGTCGTGCCCGACCCCACCCGCAGCTACGGATATGCCGAGGATCGCTGTGGACTGCTGGTCGACAGTTCCGTACAGGAAGAGATCGGCGCGGACCACATCGTGCGCCCCTACAGCGGTGCGGTCTGTCAGTACGTGCTCTCGCGCGGTTCGGCGACCAACGGAACCGCCCCGGCGATGCTGATCGATGTCACGTTCTCCTGGTTCGAGACCGGCGACCTCGACCGCGAACGCGTACTTGCGATAGAGCGCGGTGCCACGATCACCGAGAAGATCGTCGAACGTCACCAGGCATTTCTGGCTCGCCGGGACACCACGGGAGTCTCGTGCTCGGCGACAGCCGCCGCGGGCACCGGTGTGCTGAGTTGGTGGGTGCAGTTCCGGAATCGGCACGACGGCGATCCCTGCACTGACGCCGAGAAGCTGCTTTCCGCCACGCTGCAGTCGGATATGTGACGTGGCCGCCCGAATGACTCGACTGTTGTTTTCGCGGTGCTGCGCCGCCCTGGCCGTGGGCGCCGTCCTGCTGGCCGGCTGCGGACCGTCGGACACATCGACCACCTCGACTGGACCGAACGCACCCACAGCACCGGGATCACCGGCGGCGTCGACGGGCGCCGGCTTCCGCAGCGCCGACTGCAACGGGGTCAGCGACGCCGATATCAACCGGGCGACCGCATCGTCGATGTTCAGCCAGGTGGTGGTCAGCGATGCGGGATGCTTCTGGCAGGAGAACACCGTGCTCGGCAACTTCGGTCAGGGCATGGGCATCTCGACGTGGTGGTACCGCGGCAGCGACATGGACACCGAACGCTCGCTGGAGCAACACGCCGGACGCACCCTCACGGAGCTCGCAATCGACGGCAACAAGGGTTTCAAGGCCTTTGACGCCAACGCGTGCAGCATCTACGTGGCCAAGGGCAGTGACGTCATCACCTGGTCGATCCAGACCATGAACCCCGGCAGGCTGCCCGATCTGTGCACGATCACCGAACAGCTCGCCGAGATCAGTCAGGAACGGGTGAACTGACTATCGCCCTAGAACGGGTTACAGTTTTTGGTTGAGCCGACCGCAGGGTCGAAACGATGATCCGAAGGACACGACGGAAAATGGCAGCTCGACCGCATGCGCAGTCGGCAGGCAGCCGTCCGCGCAGTCCGGCGCGCCCGGCCCGGCTGAGCCGGGAGTCGATAGTCAACGCCGCCCTGACGTTCCTGGACCGCGAGGGCTGGGATGCGCTGACCATCAATGCGCTGGCGATCCAACTCGGTACCAAAGGGCCGTCGCTGTACAACCACGTCAACAGCCTGGAAGACCTGCGCCGCACCGTCCGGATGCGCGTCGTGGGCGACATCATCGGGATGCTCAGCACGGTCGGGGAGGGGCGCACCCGCGACGACGCGGTCACGGCGATGGCCGGCGCCTACCGCAGCTACGCCCACCACCATCCCGGCCGGTATTCGGCGTTCACCCGGATGCCGCTGGGCGGTGACGATCCCGAGTTCACCGAAGCCACCCGCGCCGCGGCGGCGCCCGTGATCTCCGTCCTGGCCTCCTATGGGCTGGACGGCAACGACGCCTTTTACGCCGCGCTGGAGTTCTGGTCGGCGATGCACGGCTTCGTGTTGCTGGAGATGACCGGGGCGATGAACGGCATCGATACCGATACGGTGTTCACCGATATGGTGATGCGGTTGGCCTCCGGCATGGAGAGACGATAGTGCTGACCTGCAGAGAGACGTAAAAGTACGAGTTTGGATCGGCGCGGCCCGCCCTGGTATCGTGGACGATCGTGCCTGGCAGATTAAGGCGCATTGCGGACTTGAACCACGAAAAATCCGTAAGCATGCCTGCACGCCGGGCCAATTCGCGTGTCCACGAAGCCTAGAGAAAATCTACGCGGCGGGCGCATGCGACACACCCGGTCGCGGGGTAAGTGATCGGTAGATAACCGCAGTACAGAAGAACTTCGAACCACCTAGAGACGTACAAGCAACACAGGAAGCCGGTAGATGCCAACCATCCAGCAGCTGGTCCGCAAGGGTCGCCGCGACAAGATCGCCAAGGTGAAGACCGCGGCCCTCAAGGGCAGCCCGCAGCGCCGTGGAGTGTGCACCCGCGTGTACACGACCACCCCGAAGAAGCCGAACTCGGCGCTTCGCAAGGTCGCGCGCGTCAAGCTGACGAGCCAGGTTGAGGTCACCGCTTACATCCCCGGTGAAGGCCACAACCTTCAGGAGCACTCGATGGTGCTGGTGCGCGGCGGGCGTGTGAAGGACCTGCCGGGTGTGCGCTACAAGATCATCCGCGGCTCGCTGGACACGCAGGGCGTGAAGAACCGCAAGCAGGCCAGGAGCCGATACGGCGCCAAGAAGGAGAAGAGCTGATGCCGCGCAAGGGGCCCGCACCCAAGCGTCCGTTGGTCAACGATCCGGTGTACGGATCGCAGTTGGTCACTCAGCTGGTCAACAAAGTGTTGCTGGACGGGAAGAAATCGCTGGCCGAACGCATTGTTTATGGTGCGCTCGAACAGGCTCGTGACAAGACCGGCACGGATCCGGTGGTCACCCTGAAGCGTGCTCTCGACAACGTCAAGCCGGCCCTCGAGGTCCGCAGCCGCCGCGTCGGTGGCGCGACCTACCAGGTGCCTGTCGAGGTGCGTCCGGAGCGCTCCACCACGCTGGCTCTGCGCTGGCTGGTCAGCTTTTCCAAGGCCCGTCGCGAGAAGACCATGATCGAGCGTCTGGCCAATGAGATCCTGGACGCCAGCAACGGCCTGGGTGCCGCCGTCAAGCGGCGTGAGGACACCCACAAGATGGCCGAGGCAAACCGCGCGTTCGCGCACTACCGCTGGTGACACTCGCCTGCGTTGGGGCCGCGAAGGCGGCGCTCATCGGCAGAGTGGCCGATTCGGCGAAATAGAACTACCAAGCGAGAGAGAAGACTTCCGTGGCACAGAAGGACGTGCTGACCGACCTGAGCAAGGTCCGCAACATCGGCATCATGGCGCACATCGACGCCGGCAAGACGACGACGACCGAGCGCATCCTCTACTACACCGGTATCAGCTACAAGATCGGTGAGGTGCACGACGGCGCCGCCACGATGGACTGGATGGAGCAGGAGCAGGAGCGGGGGATCACGATCACCTCGGCTGCCACCACCACCTTCTGGGACGGTAACCAGATCAACATCATCGACACCCCGGGCCACGTCGATTTCACCGTCGAGGTGGAGCGCAGCCTGCGCGTGCTCGATGGCGCTGTCGCCGTGTTCGACGGCAAGGAGGGCGTCGAGCCGCAGTCCGAACAGGTCTGGCGGCAGGCCGACAAGTACAACGTGCCCCGCATCTGCTTCGTCAACAAGATGGACAAGATCGGCGCCGACTTCTACTTCTCGGTGCGCACCATGGAGGAGCGCCTCGGGGCCAACGTCATCCCGATCCAGCTGCCCATCGGTTCGGAGAACGACTTCGAAGGCGTCGTCGACCTGGTCGAGATGAAGGCGAAGGTCTGGCGCGGCGAGACCAAGCTCGGCGAGAAGTACGAAACCATCGACATCCCGGCCGAATTGGCCGACAAGGCTGCCGAATACCGCACCAAGCTGCTCGAGGCCGTCGCCGAGACCGACGAGGCCCTGCTGGAGAAGTACTTCGGGGGCGAGGAGCTCTCGGTGGCCGAAATCAAGGGTGCGCTGCGCAAGCTGACGATCACCTCGGAGGCCTACCCGGTCCTGTGTGGCAGCGCGTTCAAGAACAAGGGCGTGCAGCCCATGCTCGACGCGGTCATCGACTACCTGCCGTCGCCGCTGGACGTACCGGCGGCCGTGGGTCATGCCCCGGGCAAGGAGGACGACGAGATCGTCCGCAAGCCGTCGACCGACGAGCCGTTCTCGGCGCTGGCCTTCAAGGTCGCCACGCACCCGTTCTTCGGCAAGCTCACCTACGTCCGGGTGTACTCGGGCAAGGTCGACTCCGGCTCGCAGGTCATCAACGCCACCAAGGGTAAGAAGGAACGGCTGGGCAAGCTGTTCCAGATGCACTCCAACAAGGAGAACCCGGTCGAGACGGCGGCCGCGGGACACATCTACGCGGTCATCGGGCTGAAGGACACCACCACCGGCGACACCCTCAGCGACCCGAACGACCAGGTCGTGCTGGAGTCGATGACGTTCCCCGATCCGGTGATCGAGGTGGCCATCGAGCCCAAGACCAAGAGCGACCAGGAGAAGCTGAGCCTCTCGATTCAGAAGCTCGCCGAAGAGGATCCCACCTTCAAGGTCCATCTGGACCAGGAGACCGGCCAGACCGTGATCGGCGGCATGGGCGAGCTGCACCTCGACATCCTGGTGGACCGCATGCGTCGCGAGTTCAAGGTCGAGGCCAACGTCGGCAAGCCGCAGGTGGCCTACAAGGAGACCATCAAGCGGACGGTCGACAAGGTCGAGTTCACTCACAAGAAGCAGACGGGTGGCTCAGGTCAGTTCGCAAAGGTGATCATCAGCATCGAGCCGTTCACCGGCGAGGATGGTGCCACCTACGAGTTCGAGAACAAGGTCACCGGTGGCCGCATCCCGCGTGAATACATCCCGTCGGTGGACGCCGGCGCACAGGACGCGATGCAGTACGGCGTGTTGGCCGGCTATCCGCTGGTGAACCTGAAGCTCACGCTTCTCGATGGGGCGTTCCACGAAGTGGACTCGTCGGAAATGGCGTTCAAAGTCGCCGGTTCGCAGGCACTGAAGAAGGCAGCGCAGCAGGCGCAGCCCGTCATCCTGGAACCGATCATGGCTGTCGAAGTCACCACGCCCGAGGACTACATGGGTGAAGTGATCGGCGACCTGAACTCCCGCCGTGGTCAGATCCAGGCCATGGAGGAGCGGAGTGGTGCTCGCGTCGTCAAGGCGCACGTGCCGCTGTCGGAGATGTTCGGCTACGTCGGAGACCTTCGGTCGAAGACCCAGGGCCGGGCAAACTACTCCATGGTGTTCGACTCATACGCCGAAGTGCCGGCAAATGTGTCGAAGGAAATCATCGCGAAGGCGACGGGTCAGTGAGCAACTGTGCCTTGCGGCGTGGCCGCACGACACGGCGCGAACTGAGCCGGAGCCGAGCCCTGAATGGCGCGAAGGCGGCGGGTCGGTAATCGGACCCGTCGTTACCGCGGCGAACAACAACTGCAAAGATCAACACTGCTTTAAACGAAGCACCAACAAGTCCAGGAGGACATAGAAGTGGCGAAGGCGAAGTTCGAGCGGACGAAGCCGCACGTCAACATCGGGACCATTGGTCACGTTGACCACGGCAAGACGACGCTTACTGCAGCAATCACCAAGGTTCTGCACGACAAGTACCCCGATTTGAACGAGTCGCGCGCATTCGACCAGATCGACAATGCGCCTGAAGAGCGGCAGCGCGGCATCACGATCAACATCTCCCACGTGGAGTACCAGACCGAGAAGCGGCACTACGCGCACGTGGACGCCCCCGGCCACGCCGACTACATCAAGAACATGATCACCGGTGCGGCGCAGATGGACGGCGCCATCCTGGTGGTGGCGGCGACCGATGGCCCCATGCCGCAGACCCGCGAGCACGTGCTGCTGGCCCGCCAGGTCGGCGTGCCCTACATCCTGGTCGCTCTGAACAAGGCCGACGCCGTCGACGACGAAGAGCTGCTTGAGCTCGTCGAGCTCGAGGTCCGCGAGTTGCTCGCCGCCCAGGAGTTCGACGAGGAAGCCCCGGTCATCAAGGTCTCGGCTCTGAAGGCGCTCGAGGGCGACGAGAAGTGGGTCGAGTCGATCGTCGAGCTGATGGACGCGGTCGACGAGTCGATTCCCGATCCGGTCCGCGAAACCGACAAGCCGTTCCTGATGCCCGTCGAGGACGTTTTCACGATCACCGGCCGCGGCACCGTGGTCACCGGTCGTGTGGAGCGCGGTGTGGTCAACGTGAACGAGGAAGTCGAGATCGTCGGCATCCGCCCGGACACCACCAAGACCACCGTCACCGGTGTGGAGATGTTCCGCAAGCTGCTCGACCAGGGCCAGGCCGGCGACAACGTGGGTCTGCTGCTGCGCGGCATCAAGCGTGAGGACGTCGAGCGCGGTCAGGTCGTCGTGAAGCCCGGCACCACCACGCCGCACACCGAGTTCGAGGGCAGCGTCTACATCCTGTCCAAGGACGAGGGCGGCCGGCACACGCCGTTCTTCAACAACTACCGTCCGCAGTTCTACTTCCGCACCACCGACGTGACCGGTGTGGTGACGTTGCCGGAGGGCACCGAGATGGTGATGCCCGGTGACAACACCGACATCTCGGTGAAGCTGATCCAGCCCGTCGCCATGGACGAGGGTCTGCGCTTCGCGATCCGCGAGGGTGGCCGCACCGTCGGCGCCGGCCGGGTCGTCAAGATCATCAAGTGATCTGATCACGTACCGCGAAGCGGCGCTCACCCGTGAAGGGTGGGCGCCGCTTTGGTTTGCAGTGCTAGGCTCAATCATCGGATTCCGGGTCGGCGGTCCTTCCGCCGCGACGTTGTCGGCAAATCGAATTCTTCCTGGGGGAGGGACCACATGGACATGGACGCTGTGACAGGGCCTGTCCAAATTGCCGACCCGGAAGTCGCCGAGGCGCCGAAGCCCCGAACGGGGAAGACGCCGTTTACTCTGCGGGAGAAGACACCCTGGACCGCGCGGCCACCCATCATGATGGTCGCCAGCGCGGGACTCGGCGCGTTGATGGCCGCAATCGTCGTGCTCGTCTGGGCAGTGGTGGCCGGCCCGCAAAGCGGCCAACCCCAGGCCGACAGCAAGGCTTCGCCCGCCCAACCGGCTCCGGCCAACCCGTCCGACGTGCCCCTGTCCGCACCCGATGCGTCGGCCCTGCCGGGCGGATTGCCGGCGGGCCTTCCCGGCATACCGTCCGGCGCCGCCACTGGAGGGATCGGCGGCGCGAACCCGCTGGCCGCGTTCACGCCGCGACCGTCGGTTCTCTCCGGCGGTGGTGGCGGCGGAGGCGGCTCCGTTCCGGCTCTGCCGGCATTCCCGCCGCCTCCCGATCTGCAGACGACGTTGGACGCGTTGTCTCCCTACGCGGGGCCGGCCCTGGCGCAGTCCGTCACGGGTGACGCGATTGTCGGCCTGATATCCAACGTGGGCGGGTGGGCCACCGCCGCCGCGGTCGCAACGGCCAACAACGGCACATCTTTGGTGAACAACCTCATCCTGGCCAGCGCCCTATCGGGAGGCAATCCGCTGGGCTTTCTCGGCCAGGTGTCAGCGGGTGCAGTGGGGCTGGCGAACATCCCCGGGCAGATGCTGAATGCTGCGGCAAACCCCGTGGCGGCGTTGGGCGGCCTGGCCTCCGCGATGGCCGTGAGCATGCCCGCGCTGGATGCCCTGTCCAAGCTCCCGTCCATCCAACTACCTCCGATCGGTCTGCCGCAGCCGCCCCCGATTGGATTGCCCCCGATCGGGCTTCCGCCGCCCCCGCCGATCGGTCTGCCGGCACCACCGTCTCCGCTGATGCTCGCCGCACTGGGCCTCTGATCCAAAACCAGCCGCAGGGCGTTCATTCCACGCAGTGACACCACTTTGCTGGATATGCCTCCGAGCGCGGAAATCAGGCTGTATGGTGTTGCGATGGCAACGACGCGCGTAGCCGACCTGGATCTGTCGGTCACCGATATCGCGCGGAAGCTCGACCGCACAGGCTTCCTCTGTTTGAAGGATGTCGTCTCCCCAGCCTGGCTGGCCGAAGCGCGGGCCGGCGTCGACGCGAGCCTCGCCGAGTACGGCGAAACCGACTTCTGCGTAGTCAATCCGGGCAGAGAGGCGGGGACGCCCGCGCACCGCTTCATCACCGATCCGGACGTACGCGCCACGATGTCCGGGCTCGTGACGGATCGTTGGCCCCGCGCATTCGTCGAAGATGAAGAAATCGAAACGGTGCTTCGGGTGCTTGCCGGACCCGAACGGGCAGCTACCTCGTATGCGTTCCACTACGACGCGACCGTCATCACAATGCTGGTTCCCCTTTACATTCCTGCCGCCGGAACCGGCCGGTCGGGCGAATTGGTGGTCTTCGCGAACAAGCGCCCCTTCCGGCGCTCGGCGGTGATGAACATCGTCGACAAGATTGCCGCCCAGAACCCGCTGTACCGCAAGTACGCCGTGCGTAAGCTCCGGCGCGCGCCCGAGAAATACTCGGTGGTGCTCGAGCCGGGAAACGTCTACCTGTTCTGGGGTTACCGCACCTATCACGGCAACGGACCGTGCGCCACGGACACGGTGCGGGCAACGTTGCTACTTCACCTGGGAGATCCGCACCACGGCAGCCCGACCATCAATGCCGCCAAGGCCCTGAAGCTGTTTCTGGCGCCGTCTTCGGAGCGCACTGAAGCCACCGTGGAGCGGCTGTAGCACCTCTCGCCGTCGGGCGAAATGCCTGTCACCGCTGTAACGCATGGTTCGGCTGAGGCGATATCCATCGCAACGAACCTGTGGTTGGTGAGAACGGTGAGGGGTCGGGGTGTTTCGACGTTTTGGTGCGTTTGCATGCGCCGCTGCCGCGGTCGGCGCTGTGTTGGCCGGGTTGACGGCAGGCGCCGTTCACGCGGACCCCGGCTGTCCGGACGTCCATTGGATCGGTGCCGCCGGTTCCGGTGAGCGGGTGGATCCCACCGCGGACGCCGGAATGGGCCGCGTAGTGCTGCAGTCCTACCGCGACCTGGCCCGATATCTGCAACAAGATGGCCGCACCATCACCGCCGAAGCGGTCGAATACCCCGCCGTCGCGGTGCCCGCCGACGGTGATCTGCTCGGCTGGGCCGGCTTCATCCGCAGTGTGGACACCGGGGCCGCCGCGTTGGGTGTGCAGTACTCGTCGTTCGCGCTGCGGTGCCCGGGAACCAAAGTGGTGCTCGCCGGCTACTCGCAGGGCGCCATGGTGGTGCACCGCAATTTGCAGGCGCTCGCCGAGAGCCCGAACTTGGCTTCGGCGCTGCTGATTGCCGACGGTGACCGCTTGCCGAACGACACCACGGTCAATCTGGGTTCGGTCACCGCGGTCCGCGGCGCAGGTAAGGGTGTCGCGCAGGACTGGCCGATTCTGGCGCACGCGCCGACCGCCCCGCTGCCCCCGGCGCTCGGCGCCCGCACTGTCAGCGTGTGCGATCTCGGTGACGCGGTCTGCGACTACGACCCCGACGCCGAGTCGGTGTCGCCTGCCGCCGTGGCCATCCACACCAGCTACGCCCGATCCAGCAGCGGTGGTTACGCCTGGACCTGGCCGCTGTATCAACTCCTCGGGCCCTCGACTGCGACGGATCAACCGCTGGTGCTGGCGGCGGGCTAGCGTCGAGGCCTACGTGAGGGCTGTCCCCCCGCGACAATCACCGCCCCTGGTGCCGGTTTCGGCGCGTGCCCAGCGGGCCGCCGGCACAGTCACCGGGACTTCACAGCTTCGGGCGCCCCGCCGGCGATACGGCTCACGGTCGCCGCTGTGCGGCTAATCTGACACGCGAAAGCGGGCAAACGACGGGAGCGTGTAGATGCTAGGCCGTTACCTCAAGTCTCAAATGATGGTGCTGTTGTGCGGCGGTCTCGTCGGTCCGGTCTTCCTGGCGGTCTACTTCGCGACCGGTCAGACCAGCCTGTTGAAGTGGATGTTCTGGGTCGGCTTGCTGATCACCGCGGCCGACGTGCTGATTGCGATCGCGTTGGCCAACTTCGGTGCAAAGTCGGCCGCGAAGTCCCAGGCGCTCGAAAGGGGCGGCGTGCTGGCGCTGGCCCAGGTGGTCGGGATCCAGGAGACGGGCACCCGGATCAACGAGCAGCCGCTCGTGAAGATCGACCTCCAGATCTCCGGACCGGGCATCCGTCCGTTCAGCAGCCAGGACCGGGTGATCGCGTCGCTCACCCGGCTGCCGATGATCACCAGCCGCAAACTGGTCGCACTTGTCGATCCGGCCACCAATGAGTATCAAATCGATTGGGACCGAAGCAGTCTGGTCAGCGGGATGATGCCGGCCAACTTCACCATCGCCGAGGAGAACAAGACCTACGACCTGACCGGTCAGACCGGACCGTTGATGGAGATCCTGCAGATCCTCAAAGCCAACGGCATCGGGATGAACAACATGATCGACCTGCGCAACAACCCCGGCGCCCGGCAACAGGTGCAGGCGGTGGTGCGTCGCGCGGCCGAACCGGCGGCCGCCCCTGGCGCGGCACCATATCCGCCACCGCCGCCACCCCCAGCACCATATGCGCCGCCTCCCCTGCCGGAACCATCGGCCGCCCAGCGGCTTCAGGAACTGGAGACGCTGCGCGCCACCGGGGTCATCTCCGAAGCGGAGTACACCGCGAAGCGCCAGCAGATCATCGCCGACTTGTAGCGAGTCCTGGTTCGTCTCGGGCGGTGGCGGGCCGAATGGTCCTCGGCTCAAGTCGATGTGGTTCGCCGGGCGAGCTTTCCGGCGGGTCAGCCGCCGCAACCACCACGCCAAGGGAACGGTGATGACGACGGTGGCCAGCGTCAACACGGTCATCGAGCCGGTGAAAGGCCGCCATCCCAGAACGAATTCCATCGTCACCCACATCACGATGACGTGCAATAGAAAGACTTCGTAGGAGATCTCCCCGAGCCACACGGCCGGTCTGCTGCCGGTCAATCGGGCGTACCAGCCGCCATCGCCGAGAGCCGGCGGCGCGACGAGCAGGATGCCAACCACCGCATAGAGCAGATGTTTCACCACGGGCTGCCACCACGTCGGCGTGACGGTCAGTGCCCCGGCGATGGGGGTCGATACGATGAAAAAGCAGATCATCGCGACCGGAATGGCGACGAGGGCATAACAACGGACGCCCATCGCGCGCAGCACCGCGAGCATCATCCCCCCGACAAACCAGCCTAGGTTGGCGGGCAACCACATGCCCGCCGCGTTCGAGAACCAGTCGGTGGTTTCTTGCAGCACAAGCCAAATAGGGCTGATGGCACCCAGCATGCCCAAGCCTACGAGCAACCGGACGGGTCGCCAGCGGCGTCGGCACAGCCGGGTCAACAGTCCATAGACGATCAGGGGGAGCGTCACGTAGAACGCGACTTCCGTAGCCAGACTCCATGTTTGAGTGAGCCCCTGATGAAGATAGGTGAGGAGGTAATCGTCGGTATAGGTCTGGGTCAAGGTCAGGTAGCGCCACAATCCGGTCCAGGTGTGTCCGGGATTGGGATCGACCGGGTGCATCTGACAGACGACATACACGACCACCACCGTCACCAGGTATGCCGGCATGATTCGCCGTACCCGACGCCTGAGGTAGCGACCTGGCTCAGGCCACGCCGAGCCGGTGGCCGCCGCGGTCACCCAGGGCGTGAACAGCAGAAAGCCGGACAGCACGAAGAAGATCGTCACGCCGATCTCCCAGCGCGAGAAGAGTGTGCCCAGGTAGCTGTTGTCCTCTGCGCCGGTGCCGTACGCCGCATGTGTGCCGACGACGAGCAGCGCCGCCACGCCACGCAGCCCGGTGAGTGAATCCAGCCGTCCGCCGGGTGGTAGCGGGCCTCCCTGCTTCGGGCAGCGTGAATCGACCGAGGTCGAGGTCCACGCAGGGGGCAGGCAAAGCACCACGCCGAAGCTTAGCGTTTATAACTAAATTGGTCCTTAAATACCATAAGGGCCGGGATGATGGCGCGTTGCTGAGCTATCGTTCTCAGAGAGAAATCCCTGAACACACGCACGCCGGCGTCGGAGGTCGGAGGCGATCATGGCGAAGACTGAAGCGCCTGCCGAATTGCCTGCAGGGCAGACCAACGACACCGTCAGCCTTCCGACGCTGACCGCGATGGTGGTCGGCTCGATGATCGGGTCCGGCGTATTCCTGTTGCCACGCCGGTTCGGGGCCGAGACGGGCGTGCTCGGTGCGATCATCGCGTGGACCATCGCCGGGGCCGGGATGCTGATGCTGGCCTTCGTGTTTCAACGTCTCGCAACCCGCAAACCCAACCTCGATGCCGGTATCTTCGCCTACGCCAAGGCGGGATTCGGCGACTACGTCGGTTTCAATTCGGCGATCGGATACTGGGCGTCGGCCTGCGCGGGCAACACCTCCTACTGGGTTCTCATCACAGCCACGATGAGTGCGGTGGTCCCCGCGTTCGGCGCGGGCGACACAGTGCTTGCGGTGATCGTGTCGGCGGTCGGGGTGTGGTTGTTCGTCTTCCTCGTCCTGCGCGGTGTCAAGGACGCGGCGGTGATCAACTACATCGTCACTGTCGCCAAGGTCGTACCCATCCTGGTCTTCATCGTCATCGCGGCCATCGCGTTCAAGGCCGATGTCTTCACCGACAATTTCTGGGGCGGCGACAGTTACTCGTTCTCGTCGTTGTGGGACCAGGCCACCGGGACGATGCTGATCACCGTCTTCGTCTTCCTTGGCATCGAAGGTGCGAGCGTGTACTCGCGGATGGCGCGCAGGCGTGCGGACGTCGGCCGCGCCACCGTCATCGGATTCCTCAGCGTACTCAGTGTTTTCGCGCTAGTGACGCTGGTGTCCTACGGTGTGATGCCGCAGGGGGAACTGGCCGGCGCCGACCAGCCGTCGATGGCGGCTGTGCTGGAATCCATTGTCGGACCGTGGGGCTCGATCTTCATTCGTGTCGGCGTCATCGTTTCGGTGCTCGGTGCATACCTGGCATGGACGCTGATGGCCGCGGAGGTGCTCTACATTCCGGCGACCACCGAAGACATGCCGAGGTTCTTGGCGCGTACCAACCGTCACGGCGCTCCCATGCCGGCCCTGGTGATGGCCGCCGGGCTGATCTCACTGCTGCTCGTCGCGTTGCTATTCGCCGCCGATGCGCTGGATTTCATGCTCGATCTCACCGCGGCGCTGTCTCTCATTCCCTACCTATTCGCGGCGGCGTATGCGCTCAAGCTCACGGCGACCCGTGAGACGTACCAGGACGGGCACCCTCGAGCGGCTGACATGATCGTTGCCGCGCTGGCCACGGCCTATACGGTCTTTCTGATCTACGCCGCGGGAACCGACAAGCTGCTGCTGTCGTGCATCTTGTACGCGCCGGCCGCCGGGCTTTATGTCAAAGCGCGACGGGAACGCGGCCTCAGAGTCTTCAGGCCCGCGGAGGCGGTGCTGTTCGGCGTGATTGTCCTCGGCGCCGTCGCGGGTGTGGTGTCCTTGGCTACCGGGGCTATCGAAATCTAGTCGCCCGCGGTGTGGAAGGAGGGACAGATGACGAATCCGTCTGCCGACTACGGCGTTCACTCCGAGGTGGGCAAGCTGCGCAAAGTGCTGGTGTGCTCTCCCGGACTGGCGCACGAGCGGCTCACGCCGACCAATTGCGACGACCTGCTGTTCGACGATGTGTTGTGGGTGCAGAACGCTCGTCGCGACCATTTCGACTTCATCGACAAGATGCGCGACCGCGACGTCGAGGTGGTCGAGTTGCATGACGTTCTGAGCCAGACGATGAGCGATCCCGAGGCCAAGGCGTGGCTGTTGGACCGCAAGATAGTTCCGAACGAGGTCGGGCTCGGCCTGGTCGACGACACCCGCGGCTATCTGGACTCGCTGAAGCCGCCGCGTCTTGCCGAACTGCTCATCGGTGGCATGTCCATCCGTGATCTGCCGAAGGAACTGCAGTCCGGCTACCGCTCGCTGGCTCGCGAAAATACCGGTGTCACAGAATATCTGATGCCGCCGCTGCCCAACACGCTCTACACCCGCGATACCACCTGCTGGATCTACAACGGGTTGACCCTCAACCCGTTGTTCTGGCCTGCGCGGCACGACGAGACGCTGTTGATGAAGGCGATTTATGAATTCCATCCCGACTTCGTCGGCTCGCAGGTGTGGTGGGGTGACCCCGAGCAGGCATGGGGGATGGCCACCATCGAAGGCGGCGACGTGCTGGTGCCCGGCAACGGTGTGGTGATCATCGGCATGAGCGAGAGGACATCGCGGCAGGCGATCACGCAGGTGGCTGCCAGGTTGTTCGCCGAGGGCGCCGCCACCCAGGTGATCGTCGCCGGCATGCCGAAGATGCGGGCGGCCATGCACCTGGACACGGTGTTCACCTTCGCCGACCGAGACGTGGTCACGATCTATCCGGGAATCGTCGACGCCATGCAGACCTTCATCTTGAATCCAGGCGACAACGACGTCGGCGTGGAAGTCGTCGAGGCGAACAAGCCCTTCGTCGAAGAGGTCGCCGCGTCACTCGGGTTACCGAAGCTACGGGTCGTGGAGACGGGCGGCACCGCGTACGACTCCGAGCGCCAGCAGTGGGACAGCGGCAACAACCTCGTGGCAGTCGAACCCGGGGTGGTCTTCGCGTACGACCGCAACACCCACACCAACACCCTGCTGCGCCGGGCCGGAATCGAGGTCATCACCATCGTCGGCGCCGAGTTGGGCCGGGGCCGCGGTGGCGGGCACTGCATGACATGCCCATTGATCAGAGATCCCGTGTAGTGACGCAGGCCGACGGGTTACTAGAACACGTTCCAGTTCGGCTGTTAGCCTGATCCGCAAGCTCACGGAAGGAGCAGCGGTGACGGCATCTGGCGGACCCCTCGAAGGGCGAGTGGCACTGATCACCGGCGCCGCGCGCGGTCAGGGCAGGGCGCACGCGATCCGGTTGGCCGACGACGGGGCAGACATCATCGCCATCGACATCTGTCGGCCCATCTCGGACACCATCACCTATCCTCTGGCCACCCCCGAGGAACTCGCGGACACCGTGCGCGCGATCGAGGCCACCGGCCGTAAGGCGCTGGCCCGGGAGGTCGACATTCGCGACCTGGCTGCGCTGCAGCAGGTGGTGGCCGACGGTATCGAGCAGTTCGGCAGGCTTGACGTTCTGGTGGCCAACGCGGGCGTGCTGAGCTGGGGCCGGCTCTTCGAGATGTCAGAAGAGCAGTGGGAGGCCGTCATCGACGTGAACCTCAACGGCACCTGGAAGACGATCCGCGCCGCCGTTCCGGCGATGATCGAAGCGGGCAACGGCGGGTCGATCATCATCGTCAGTTCCTCGGCAGGTCTGAAGGCCACGCCGGGCAACGGTCACTATTCCGCCTCGAAACATGGTTTGGTCGCGCTCACGAACGCATTGGCAATTGAAGTGGGCGAGTATGGCATTCGCGTCAACTCCATCCACCCGTACTCGATTGAAACACCGATGGTCGAAAAGGAGGCGATGATGCAACTCTTCAGCAAGTACCCGAACTACATCCACAGCTTCTCGCCGATGCCTTACCGGCCCGTCAACCATCAAGGCAAGAAGGGCCTGCAGGAATTCATGGAACCCGAAGAGGTTTCCGATGTGGTCGCCTGGTTGGCCGGTGATGGCTCGGCCACGATCTCGGGCAGTCAAATCGCCGTGGACCGCGGCACCGCGAAGTACTGAGGTTGCTTGCGCGTGGGCCCAGCTCTCGCGCGTTAGCCCGGCAACACCAGGAACGGGACGGGGCTGTGCCGCAGGATCTTTGAACCGCGCGAGCCCAGGAACACGCGCGCGATACCGCCCACCGGCGAGGTGCCGATGCCCAGCAGGTCGCCCCTCCAGCCAGTCCGCGGCGTCGATCGCCTCATCCCAGCCCGTTGCCGGTGGCCGCCTGCAACACCACGTCGTCACCGACGACTCTGTCGGTCTTCAAATGCGCCAACATCTCTCGTGCTTGCGACCCCTACTGCTCGAGGACGGAGTCCTCGTCACACAGCCCGACCTCGGGCGGATACATCGTGCGGCCATGAACCAACGCACCGGTAATGCCCTGGCGGCCAAGCGTGCCCGGGCAGAGCGACTGGGCGCAGCGCCGGCCCTACCGATGCAGATCACCCGCCGCACCATCGCCGAGGGTGGCAACGGACGGACGTTCCAGGTGATCACCGAGGGGCCGATGGGCGACGGTGTCCCCACCGCCTGTGGCAAGACCCGCTGGTATGCGGCCACGATCAAGGCCGTGGTGACCAGCGACAACGCCGCGACACTGGCGTAGCGCGTGGAGGCCCGGGCGCGCGCGGGTACCGGTGGATCGACAGCGGCAACACCCTCAGGTCGATCTCCATCACCGGCAACCGGAGCCATTCTCCTGTGCCGGGGTCGGAAGACCGCAATCATGGTGCTCATCCACACTTCATCTGCGGCCTGTCCAGGATGTGTGGCTTGCGAGATACGGAGGCAGTCCCAGATGAGTGACACGCAGCCGAGCACCACCGTCTTGCCATCCCATTCGCAGGAGGACGTGCCGTATGTCAACGCCGTTCGCGCTTATGCATCAAAGGACTTTCTGCGGCTCGACGTCCCCGGCCACACAGGTTCGGCAGTCACTCAACCGGAGCTAGCCGACATGTTTGGCGAGTCGGTTTTGGCGCTCGACGTACCACCGCTGGTGGACGGCATTGATCAGGGACCCTTTCCCACCCCTATGCAACAGTCGGCCCAACTGGCGGCGGAGGCCTGGGGCGCCCACCGCACCTGGCTGCTAACGAACGGCGCGTCGAAGGGCAACTTGGTCACGTGCCTGGCGCTGCGTCACGTCGGGGAGCTGATCGTGGCCCAGCGGAGCATGCACTCGAGCGTTATGGACGGCATGGTGCTTGGCGGCCTTCAGTGCCATTTCGTCCAGCCGGTAATCGATGTCGAACTAGGGGCCGCGCACGGGATCACGCCCGCATCCTTGGCCGAGGCACTGGACACCTTTCCCGGCGCCGTGGCGGTGTACGTTGTCTCGCCGAGCTACTTCGGCGCGGAATCCGACCTTCAGGCGCTGGCCGATGTCGCCCACTCACGAGCCTGCGCGCTGATCGTGGACGGGGCATGGGGGTCGCACTTCGGTTTCCACCCCGACCTACCGCAGAATGCACTGGCCAAGGGTGCCGACGTGATGATTTCGAGTACCCACAAGCTCGGTGGCAGCCTCACCCAATCCGCAATGCTTCACCTCGGCAAGGGCCCATTCGTGGATCTGTTTGAGCCCCTTGTGAATCGGGCCTTCCGCTCGATGCAGTCCACCAGCGCGAGCTCCATCCTGATGATGTCATTAGACGTGGCCCGCAGGAATCTGGCGGTGCATGGCAAGGAGCGGATAAGCCGGTCGATCGAAGCCGCAAGCAAGCTGCGGCAGGGTGTGCGGGACGCGGGCCGTTTCGAAGAACTCTCAGACCGATTCCTGGCCTCTCCCGGAATTGTCGCGGTCGACCCGCTTCGCGTGGTGATCGATACCCGCCGCGGGGGGATCAGCGGTCATGAGGCCCGCAAGATCCTATTCGACGAGCACCGCATCCACGTCGAGATGGCCACCGACAGCGCTATCGTCGCCGTGATCGGTGCGGGATCGGCGCCCGACATGGACAGGATGCTCCTGGCGCTCGATGCGCTGCCCGATGCCGGCGCGGCCGATATTCCGCCCATCACGCTTCCCATGCCCGGCGAGGCCGTGATGTCGCTGCGCGAGGCATACTTCTCGCCCTCTCAGCTGGTGCCCACCTCGGCGTGCATCGGCCGAGTGTCCGCCGAGTCGCTCGCCGCCTACCCACCTGGGATCCCCAACCTGTTGCCTGGGGAGATCATCACCGAGGAGGTCGTCGACTTCCTGCTCCGCACGGCGCGGTCGCCGTTCGGACATGTCCGAGGCGCGGCCAAGCCCGACCTGAGCCGCATGCGAGTGCTGACGAAGTGATCGAGCGGATGGATGCTTGCGAGTCCTGAAGGCGACGAAAGAGCTGGTCGCACCGACCAATGCGGTGCAAGAGATATCGACCTCAAGAGGTCGGGCAGGCACAGCGCGAACGATGCCAGGACGGTGCGGATCCGGCAGGGGCGGGAGGGGATCTCCGCGGACATCTAATACGTCGAGTGGTGTCCCGCGGCAACCGATTCCCGGCAACTGGAAGGAAGCAGGACAAGCACCGATATCGGGGGTCGTCTTGCCCCGATATAACGACCGCACCATCGAATTGGTCCAACGGAGTTGTAGCGTCGAATGCCTTGAGGGTTGCGCGCGGTCACGAATGGATCGGCCTGGTTCACCTGTTAGCGAATTCTTCCGCCTGCCCGTGCGGCACTACCACCACCGGAACGGGTGAGCTGCGCAGGATTTTGGCTCCCCTGGACCCGAGAAACACCTGCGCGATCGGGCCGACTGGGCTCGAGCCGACCACCAGCACGTCGTCATCGTCCCAGCCGACGTCGTCGATCGCCTCCTCCCAGCTCTCGCCGTGTCCGACCACGGTCTCCACTTGGCGTGGCACCTTCGCCAGCTCCTCGACCTGCTCGAGTGCGGCGTGCACGCTCTTCTCGAGCTCAGTGATCCACTTCTGCAGCACCAGGTCCTCGGAGTCGGTGCCGAGCCTGGTCGTGTATGCGGGGCGTGACCACACCGCGAACGACACGATTCGCAGCGATGCGCCGACCCCTGCCGCCACTCGGGCCGCGGCAAGCAGCAAACTCTCATCGCTCGCCGACCCGCCGTACGCCGCGGTCACCCGCTTCACCTTCGCCCCCGGCTGGCTCCGGAACCCGCGCGGCGCCAGGGCGACGGCGACCGGCGAGCTGTGCAGCAGCCGGTTGGTGACACTGCCCAGCGAGATATGCCCGAACACGCCGGCCGACGACGTACCGACCACGATCATGTATGCGTCGTGCTGCTTTGCCACCTGGAGCAGGCCCGTGGGCGCGGACCGGGCGCTGTGCCGTTCGAACGTCGCCGATACGTCACCGGGCAGGTTCTTGCGGGCTAATGCCAGTGCCTGGTCGGCGATCTCGTCGAGCTCCTTGCGGTACTCCGCGTCAATCCGGGCCATGCCGGGGACCCACGGCGCCGGAATGACCGAGCAGACCACCAGCTCGTCGCCGAAAGACCGCGCCAGCATGCTGGCCAGGTGAAGTGCCGTTTTGCCACGTTCGTCGGGTGCATAAGCCACGGTAAGCGTCATTGCGCCGCGCCTAGTCGTGGATCAGGCCGACATGTTCGTGCCGGCCGAGGTGAGAGTGCCTGAACCCGTACGCGGCATACCAGACCATCGCCACCGCAACCCAGATCAGGAACACCCAGATGGTCACGGAACGCAGGTCCTTGATGATCCAGATGCAGCCGAGAATGGCAAGGACCGGCGTGACCGGATACCCCGGCACCTTGAACCCGCGCGGCAGCTCGGGATGAGTCCGCCGCAGCACCATCACGCCGATCGACACCACGAGGAACGCGACCAGCGTGCCGATGCTCGTCATTTCGGCGAGGAAGTTGATCGGAATCAGGCCGGCCAGCAACGCGATTACGACCGCGACGATGATCGTGTTCGGCACCGGGGTTAGGGTGCGCGGGTTCACCCGGTGGAACAACTCGGGCAGCATCCCGTCGCGCGACATCGCGAAGAGGATGCGGGTCTGGCCATACAGCGTCACCAGGGTCACGCTGAAGATCGAGATCACCGCGCCCGCGGCGAGTACCGTGGCCGGCCACGACGCACCGACGACCTTCTCCAGGATTGCCGCCAGCCCCGCCTCTTGGCCCTCGAATTCGGTGTACGGCTGGGCGGCCACCGCGACGACGGCGACCAGGATGTACAGGGTGGTCACCGTGATGAGTGCGATCAAGATCGCCAGCGGCATTGTCCGGCGGGGGTTCTTCACCTCCTCGCCCGCGGTCGAGACGGCGTCCAGACCGATGTAGGAGAAGAAGATGATGCCGGAAGCCGCGGTGATGCCGGCGAAGCCGAACGGCGCAAAGTCTGACAAGTTGTCGGCGTTCCAGCCCATCACGCCGAGGGCGATGAACAGCAGCAGCACGCCGATCTTGATCAGCACCATCACGGCGTTTGTCTTGGCGGACTCGCTCACGCCCCTGATCAGCAGCAGCGCGCACAAGAACACCAGGATGACCGCCGGCAGGTTGAACACCCCGCCCTGCTCGGGCGCCTGCGACAGGCTGTCCGGAATCCTGAAACCGAACAGGTTGTCGAAAAGCTCGTTCAGGTACTGCGACCAGCCGACGGCGACGGCCGCGGTGGACACGCCGTACTCCAGCAGCAGGCAGGCGGCGACACCGACGGCCGTCAGCTCGCCGAGCGTCGCGTACGCGTAGGAGTACGACGACCCCGACACCGGTACGGCGCTGGCCAGCTCGGCATAGCAGATCGCGGTGAGCCCGGCGACCAAGCCGGCGATCGCGAACGACACGATCACCGCGGGCCCGGCGACGGGGACGGCCACCGAGAGCACGAAGAAGATCCCGGTGCCGATGGTGGCGCCGACCCCGAACATCGACAACTGGAACAAGCCGATCGTGCGGGCCAGTTCACTTCGGCCGGTGTCGGCGCCTGTCTCATCGGACATCTCCGGAACGGGCTTGCGACGGAATAATTGTTGAAGCGTCGGCATGATTCCTCCTACCAAAGGCGCTGTCAAGCGTCTCCACTCATGGAGTTTGACACCGAAGACGGTGAGTGTCAGCGAGTCGGAGGTTCTGATACGAAAATGGCGGTTTTCGCCGGTTCAGACGTCGTATCTTCCCATTCGTCAGTGCATTTCCCGGCGGTTGTGCACAGCATTGAGCGCAACCCAACTCCGTCATGTCGGGTCATTCCAGGGGCGTGGTGTGCGACGTTGTCGCGGGATTCTTCGATGGGGTGATTCAGGCACCGAGCTGCTGAGCGACGGGGGCCTACTTCCATGACGACACCTGCGCGGCACTGGCGAGCCGCGCGCGGCGGCGGCACGGATGGGCGACGCCGACATGACCGCCGACGACGCCGAGCACACGCTCGCGATGCTGCGCCTCGACCGCGTCGCCGATGTGGTCGCGGTCGGCGTCCTCCGCCGGGGATCAGTTGTGACGGTGTGGTGCCGGCCTGCCGCAAGCGCCATGTGCACGGATAGCCTTGGCGCAGTGTCGAGCCCGGCGCGGCGCGCCCGCACTGCCGGTTCTTGTCGCCCACGACTACCACATACCGCCCCGGGTCCGGAAAGCTGTTGGCGCACCTTGATACTGGGCCGCGGAGCCCGGCGACCACCGGTGCGGCCCCAGGACCCCTCCCACCTGGGCGAGGGTGACGCGTCACCGAGTGTTGGCAGGGCATCGTCGGCGGGCCGTGCTCGAAAGCCGCCCGAGCCAATATCTTTCGTGCGTGCCAGCATGCGCGAATTCTCGCGCTTGATGAATCTTCAAGGAGTACACCAGCATGTCGTTGAAAACCACCGGCGGCACGTCGATACCGGTGGAAACGCTCAGAACCCGATCGACTCGAACGCCCGCTCGCGGCCGGGGTCCTCGTCGTAGCGGAACCGGTCCGGGTTCGTGCCGCGGGCCTCTGCCAGGTTGAGCGCGATGCATTGGACCACTGCGGTGAGCGCGAAGATCGACAGGGGTTCCCCCAGGTCGCGCTCGGCGAACCTCACGACTTGGGCGCCGCCGACCTCGACCGCCGCGGCGATGGCCTCGACCCGCTCGGCCATCGGCCCGCCGCCGTCGAGCACTACCAGCGTGTCACGCCCATCGAGGGCCACGCTGGGGCCGTGGAAGAACTGCTCGACCGACAGCCCCTCCGCGGCGACGTAGGAGGCCTCGCGGACCTTGAGCGCTCCTTCCTGCGCGGTCCACCCGTTCGGGCCCGCGCCGGTGAGTTCCAGCAGGCGCTGGGGCTCGGCAACGATCGGCGCGAGCCGCCCGAGGACGTCCTCGACGCGGTCGGGCACCGCGTCCAGGTCACCGAGCTCGGCTCCGAGCGCCGTCGCGATCTGGGCGAGGCGCAGCAGCGCCGCCGTGTGGCTCGCCGTGTAGGCGTACGAGCGCTCCGGCTCGACGGTCTCCACGTCGCCGCCGGCGCCGATCGCGGAAATCCCGACGGCCGGACCGCCCGCCCCGCGGGCGCGGCGCAGCATCTCGGCGCTATAGCCGGTGGAGCCCGTGTGGCTGAGGACGATCACGGCCTCGCCTTCTGCGAACCCGCGCCCGTACGGCGCGAGGTCGGCGGCGTGCTCAGCGCGGGCGTCGACGCCGGCCTCGGCGAGCAGCCAGGCGCCGTGCTGTGCGGCGTGCCAGCTGGTCCCGATCCCGACCAGCCTCACCCGGCGGCCGCGCAGCTTCCCGGCGGCCACCCGGGCCGGCTCGGGGTCGCCCAGCAGCCGGCGCAGCTCCGCGGGCTGCGCCCACATCGCGGCGCGCATCGCCGACCCACCGCTGCCGGCTCCGCCCTCGGCCACGATCTTCAGTCGCCGATCGCGATCATGACGTCGGACACCTTGACCACGGCGCTGACATCGCTGCACTCGGGGATGCCGAGATCGCTGATCGCCGGCGCCGACTCGCCTCGCCTCGGCGAATACGGACGACCTTCGCAGGCACCAGGTTACAAGCGCTGAGCATCATTTTCGTTCGCTCCTTTTGGCTTGTGTCGTTGGGGGAAAGCGTATCCGCCGGCCACCGGCGGTCGCGTGCGACCCTATAGGCGAGATCGTGGCGGTCAACCGGGACCTGGATCCTTACGAAAGGGCAGTGTTACGGCTCGTTCCCGAAGAAGTGCGCGGAAGGGTCCGGCGGCACCTCTACGAGGCTCGCACAGCTCTTCACAGATCATCGAGTTCGGCTCGAGATGTCGGCACTGCCCGACATCGGACGTCGGCGTCGCCATCGATGCGATGACCCCCGCCGACTCGTGTCATTTACCTGGACGGGATGTCCCGTAGCCGCACCGACAAGCACGTCACGCAGCCCTCGAGCTTCTCGAACTCCGAGATATCCACCCGCACGGGGGTATAGCCGAGATCCGAAAGCAGGTCAGCACTGCGCGGAGCGTTGTCGGCCATCAACACCAAGTCTCCGCCCAGAAGTACCACATGCGCGCCGGACTCTTCAGGCATCGGCATGAAATGCGGGAAGAACCCGGGGTCGTCGAGGGCGGCCGGCCAGCCGATGATCGTGCCGTCCGGCAGGGCCGTGACAGCGGTCTTCAGGTGCAAGACCTTCGTCAGCGGCACGGCGATGACACGCACGCCGAGCGGCGAGAACACCGCCCTCAGCTGTCGGATGCCCTCGCCGTTCGTGCGCCCTCCGCGCGCGACATACATGATGTCTCCAACTTTGAGGACGTCGCCGCCGTCGAGAGCGCCGGGCGCGGCGATGCGATGCACGTCGTAGCCCAAGGAGGACACCGCCTGCTCTGCGGCGGTGGTTTCAGGCTGGCGGGTCGGTGTACCCGGTCGCGAAATGACGACCGTCCCGCCGAACACGACCATCGTGTCTTCGATGAAAACGCTATCCGGGCAGTCGTCCGCGGGCGGCACCTCGACCGTGTGCCACCCCGAAGCTTGAAGCGCTGCGACATAGCCCTCCCACTGCTCGACTGCTCGCGCGACGTCGACCGACTCGCGCTCGATGTGCGAGACGATTCCCTCGTCGAGGTGCGGGCTCGGGCGGCGGATCAATGCGGTCGTGCTCATCTGTACTCCTGTGGATCAGCGCGCTGTCGGATACTTGTCGGCGACCGCGCCCAACGACGACGGGCACTGGGAGTGGCCAGGATCTCGGTTCGCGCGCGACCCCAGGAACACCCGCGAGACCGGCTCGAGGCTGGTCTTTGCGTCGCAAAAGCTGGCTTCGCAGTGAACTCACGATTCGTCCCAACCCCCGGCCGGTCTGCCAAGGCCTCACGCTATACCCGCGCGCCAACCCGCCGGCACGAATCGGACGGTGAGGACAACAGTCTTTGCTCGCGGTCCGCACCCACTTTGCCTTCGCCATGGATGATGGCGCTCTTCTGTTGAACACCCGCCTGGTAGCGGCGGAAGCGAAGACAATACAAACATCACGCTTTCCGACGTCAGGAAGGAAGGAAGCTCGCCTTTTGCGTGGAGGTCACCGGGTGAGTAGTGGTGCGTAACGTGTGGTTCACGCGAGAGTTGGCTGTAGGACTCTCCGTTTCCTTTGTACCAAGCGATGGAGGGCCGCGGACATGGCGAATGAATTCACTTCTGCGGCAGGCGTTGCGCAGCGGCCGGTCACGATATTCGGCCCCGATTTTCCGTTCGCCTTCGACGACTGGATCACCCACCCGGCCGGCCTGGGTTCGATCCCCCAGGAGCGTGTCGGCGAGGAGGTCGCGATCGTGGGGGCCGGGATGTCCGGCATGGTCGCGGCGTACGAACTCATGAAAATGGGCCTGCGGCCCGTTGTGTACGAGGCTTCTCACATGGGTGGTCGGCTTCGTTCACAGCAGTTCGAGGGTGCGCCGGCCGGCGTGGTCGCCGAGCTGGGCGGGATGCGTTTCCCCGTCTCATCGACCTCGTTCTATCACTACGTCGATCTCCTGGGGCTGGACACTGCGCCGTTTCCCAATCCGCTTGCACCCGGTTCTGACAGCACGGTCATTCATATCGAAGGCACGACGCATTACGCCGAGCAGCCCGACACCCTGCCGACACTGTTCCAGGAGGTGGCCCAGGCGTGGGCCGATGCGCTGGAAGCTGTGGGGTTCACCAAGATTCAGGACGCGATTCGAGCCCGTGATGTTGCGAGCTTGAAGTCCCTGTGGAACAACCTGGTGCCGATATGGGACGACCGCACGTTCTACGACTTCATCGCGAGTTCGGAAGCGTTCTCGAAGTTGTCCTTCTATCACCGTGAGGTGTTCGGTCAGGTCGGATTCGGGACCGGGGGTTGGGACTCCGATTTCCCGAACTCGATGCTGGAGATCTTCCGTGTCGTGATGACCAACTGCGACGAAGACCAGCGCCTCATCGTCGGCGGCGCCGAACAGGTGCCGCGTGGCCTGTGGGAGCACGCTCCGGCCAGCCGGACCCACTGGCCGGCGGGCACCAGCCTGGCATCGCTGCATTCTGGCGGCACCAGGCCGGGTGTAGCGCGAATAGCTCACGGCGACAATGGTTTTGAAATCACCGACGTGTGGGGAGTGGCCCGGCGTTATCCAGCGGTGCTCGTCACCTGCCAAGGCTGGCTACTGACCACCCAGATCAGTTGCGACGAGAGCCTGTTTTCGTACAAGCTGTGGACGGCGCTGGACAGAACGCGCTACATGCAGTCGTCGAAGACATTCGTCATGGTCGACCGGCCGTTCTGGAAGGACAAGGACCCCAGGACCGGGCGCGACGTCATGAGTACCACGCTGACCGACCGGCTCACCCGCGGGACGTACCTCTTTGACAACGGCGCGGACAAACCGGCCGTCATCTGCCTCACCTACTCTTGGATGAGCGACGCCTTGAAGATGCTGCCGCATACGGTCGAGCATCGGGTTCGGCTGGCGCTCTCGGCGCTCAAGCGCATCTATCCCGACGTCGACATCGCCAGCCACATCGTCGGTGACCCGATCACGGTTTCCTGGGAGGCCGATGAACACTCCCTGGGCGCGTTCAAGGGTGCGCTACCTGGCCACTATCGATACAACCTCCGGATGTACTCGCAATTCATGCAGGACGATTTGCCCGCACAACAGCGGGGCATTTTCCTGGCGGGCGACGACATCTCGTGGACTCCCGCGTGGGTCGAGGGCGCGGTACAAACCGCATTGAACGCAGTCTGGGGGATCCAGCGGCATTTCGGTGGTCGCACCCATCCGGACAACCCAGGTCCTGGCGACGTCTTCGCTGAGATCGGGCCCATTGAACTGCCCGACTGAGATACACCGGTGTCATTCTGATGCGAATCGCAATCTACCAATGTGAGCCCAGACCAGCGCAGGTCGATCGGAATCTCGAGCGGCTGGCGCGCATCACGAAACACGCCTCGATGGAGGGCGTCGCCCTGCTGATTTGCCCCGAAATGTACTTGACCGGGTACAACATTGGGATCGACGCGGTTCGTCAGCTGGCGGAGCCCAGCGATGGCGCGTCGGCCCACGCCGTGGCCGAGATGACCCGCGAGAACAGCGTCGCGATTGTCTACGGATACCCGGAGCGTGGTAGCGGGGATGCCATCTTCAACTCGGCGCAGCTGTTCAATGCAAAGGGGACCCCCCTTGCTAATTATCGTAAGACCCACCTATTTGGTGACCTCGACAACTCCATGTTCTGCGGGTCCGATGCCGACTCTGCGGTAGTGGAGTTGGGCGGATGGCGGGTTGGGATGCTGATCTGCTATGACGTGGAGTTCCCGGAGAACACGCGAAAGCTTGCGCTCCGCGGTACCGATCTCATCGTCGCCCCCACGGCGAATATGGTGCCGTTCGAGGTCGTCGCCAACACGATCGTGCCGGCTCGAGCATATGAGAACCAGGTGTATGTGGCGTACGCCAATTACTGCGGTCACGAGAATGGGCTCGAGTACTGCGGACTGAGCTGCGTGGCAGCACCAGACGGTTCCGATGCGGCGCGAGCTGGGCGTAAGGAGGAGCTGATCGTCTGCGAGCTCGATCACGGGCTGCTGACCGCATCACGCCGAACAGCCACCTATCTGGCCGACCGTCGCCCACAGCTCTACGCGGCATTGTCGACTCCAACTCCCCAATACGAAGAGCGAGAGCCCAAACGGCGGTGAGCTTTCGCTATGGCCGCGGGGCTGGCCGGGCGAGCCAGTCGTCGAAGGTAAACCACATGCGGGACTTGTCCTATTGGCGAGTCCCCATTACTGAGTCCACTGGTGTCGATCACGGGGAACCGGCCACAGCCGATATGTGTCGGAATGCCCAACGCACATTTTGCCGTCGCTGCGCGCGCTCCAGTCTTCACCGCCCGTCCAAGGCTTAGATCACCTCTGACCACCCGGCGGCATGTACGTGTCGGAGTAGTAACTACCCAAGTCCTCGTAATAGTCGACGTGCTCGGTGAGCGCCTGGTCGGGCTTGGGCGCGTGCTCGATCTGGTTCTTTGTACGGTCGACGTACACCTTCCTCTCCGTTGCGTCGATCCGCTCCACGAGACCTACCGGCAACGTGACGTGGTGGCCGAGAAGCCACGATCCGACGTCTACGTCGAGGTAAGCCGGCCGGCCGTCATACTCTGCCTCGACGTGACCGAGATCGCCGTCGACTGCGACAACCGTATAGCCGGTTAGATCAGTCCCCTTGACGAACCCCGCGTCGGCCCGGTACTCCCACGGCTTGAAGGTGGTCATCCTTACCCATCTCCTCCCTATCCTGTGGGCACTCGCTCCATTCCTCAATCCTCCACCCGCCGCTGCCCGCCGTCCACGATCGGCCCGGTGGTATTGCACAAGATGTCGTGTTTCAACGGGACCATCTTGCTGGCCACGGCCCCGTTGGCGAGCACTTTCTCATGACGGAGCTCGCGCATCACCACGGCGCTCATGCCAGGGGGCGCGAGCACCGCGATCTGCTACCCGTCCGGTCCGTCGACGAGCTGGCATCGAAACACTTATTTGAGGCCGAAATTTGAGACACCGCCAACTGGCTGCGGGGCTAGATCTCCGTATCGGATAAGTGTGAACCTGCATTCGCCAAGACATCGGCGAACTGACCGGTAGCCCAGTCGATCTCCTCGGCGGTGATCACCAATGGAGGCGCAAAACGCAGCGTCGAGCCTTGCGTGTCCTTGACGAGGACACCGCGTTCGGCCAGTTTGATGCTGATCTGCTTACCGGTGCCGAGCGCCGGGTCGATGTCCACACCCGCCCACAGTCCCATTCCGCGCACCGCGACCACGCCCCGGCCGATCAGCGCGCGCAGCCGCGCGTGCAGGCGCTCGCCCAATTCGCCTGAGCGAGACTGGAATTCGCCGCGACTGAGTATTGCGACGACGGTCGTGCCGATCGCCGCGGCCAGGGGATTCCCGCCGAACGTCGAGCCATGCTCGCCGGGGTGCAACACGCCGAGGATGTCGCGGTCGGCCACCACCGCCGACAGCGGGACCACGCCGCCGCCAAGCGCTTTGCCGAGAAGATAGATGTCGGGAACCACACCCCAGTGCTCGCAGGCGAAGGTGCGCCCGGTGCGCGCCAGTCCGGACTGGATCTCGTCGGCGATCATCAGCACGTTGCGTTCGGTGCACAGTGCGCGCACCCGCGGCAGGTAGTCGTTCGGCGGCACGATGATGCCTGCCTCGCCCTGGATGGGCTCGATCAGCACCGCCACGGTGTCGTCGTCGATCGCGGCGGCCATCGCATCGGCGTCCCCGAAGGGCACTGCGCGGAAGCCGGGGGTGTACGGGCCGAACCCACGCCGCGCCGTCTCGTCGTCGGAGAAGCTGATGATCGTGGTGGTCCGACCGTGGAAATTGTTGTGCGCCACGACGATGTTGCCACTACCGGCCGGGACGCCTTTGACATCGGTGCCCCACTTCCGGGCTACCTTGATGCCGCTCTCCACGGCCTCGGCGCCGCTGTTCATCGGCAGCACCATGTCCTTACCGCACAGATCGGCCAGCGCCTCGCAGAACGGGCCGAGCCGGTCGGAATGGAAGGCGCGGCTCACCAGCGTCACGGTGTCCAACTGCGCGTGGGCGACAGCGGTGATCTCGGGATTGCGGTGGCCGAAGTTCACGGCCGAGTAGGCGGCGAGGCAGTCGAGATAACGCCGACCTTCGACATCGGTGATCCACGCACCTTCGGCGCCGGCGGCCACCACCGGCAGCGGTGAGTAGTTGTGTGCGGCATAGCGATCATCGATGGCGATGGCCGCCTCGGTTGCCGAGTTCACGGTATCCAGAATGGTCACGGGTGCACCTCCAGCGTGCAGCATTTGACGGATCCGCCGCCCTTGAGAAGCTCCGACAGGTCGACGCCCACCGCCGTGAAGCCAGCGGTACGAAGCTGATCGGCAAACCCGGTCGCCGCCGCGGGCAGCACGACATTGCGCCCGTCGGAGACGGCGTTGAGACCGAACACGTCGGCATCGGCCCGTTCGACCTCGATCGCGTCCGGGAACAGTTCGAGCAGTCGGGCGCGCGCCGTTGGGCTGAACGCCGGCGGGTAGTAGGCGATCGTGGTGTCGTCGAGCACGGCAAGCGCGGTGTCGAGGTGGTAGAAGCGGGGGTCGACGAGCTCCAGGCTGACGACCGGCATGCCGACCAGCCTGGCGATCTCGTCGTGTGCCCGGCGGTCGGTGCGGAAACCGTAGCCGGCCAACACGATCGACCCGACCACCAGCAGATCGCCCTGGCCCTCGTTGACGTGCCGGGTCTCGGCGGGCTGGTAACCGTGACGGGTCATCCACTCCGCATAGGCGATGGACTCGCCGGCGCGCTGCGGGTAGGCGAAGCGTGCCACCACGGCCTTTCCGTTGACGACGAGCCCGCCGTTGGCGGCGTACACCATGTCCGGCAGCCCGGCGACGGGCTCGACGAGTTCGACGGTGTGGCCGAGTTCCTTGTAGGTCTGGCGCAGCGTCTCCCATTGATTGAGTGCGCGATGGGTGTCGACGGTGGCTGAGGTGTCCATCCACGGATTGATGGCGTATTCGACGGCAAAGAAGGTCGGCGCCGTCATGGCGTAGTGGCGGATACGGGATTCGCGCGCGGGCCGGTGCACGGCGACCTGGGGGATCGTCATGGATCAACGATATTTCGTGCAAGAAATGCAATCAATCGACAGTTATTGCGTATACAGGAGCAATCTGTTGTGTAAGCGCTGTGATGGCGAAGGTTCATTGCGTGAAACGGAGCGTGTTTGATCATGGACCGCCTGGACGAGACCGACGAACGGATTCTGGCCGAGCTGGCGGTGCATGCGCGGGCCACCTTTGCCGAGATCGGCGCGCGGGTGAACCTGTCGCCTCCGGCGGTCAAGCGGCGCGTGGACCGGATGCTCGACAACGGGGTGATTCGCGGCTTCACCACCGTCGTCGACCGCAACGCACTCGGGTGGACCACTGAGGCCTATGTTCAGGTGTTCTGCCACGGCACCATCGCCCCCGACGACCTGAGAGCCGCCTGGGTCGACATTCCGGAGGTGGTCAGCGCGGCGACCGTCACCGGCACGTCGGACGCGATCCTGCACGTGCTCGCCCGCGACATGCGCCATCTCGAAGAGGCGCTGGAACGGATCCGGTCCACGGCCGACATCGAACGCAGCGAAAGCATCGTCGTGCTCTCGAACATCATCGAACGGGCGTTGCCGTGAGGGCGGCAAAGCGCAGGGTTGCGTACAAATCGCCACCCGCATCGTGTAGAACTCCGACGTGAGCACACCCGGGGGCATTGTCATCGTGGGCGGAGGTCTGGCGGCCGCGCGCACTGCCGAACAGCTGCGCCGTTCCGAGTACGGGGGCCCCGGTCACCATCGTCAGCGATGAGGAGCACCTGCCCTACGATCGGCCGCCGTTGTCGAAGGAGGTGCTGCGCGCCGAGACCGATGACGTCACGCTCAAGCCGGCTGAGTTCTACGCCGAGAACGACATCACCGTCCTGCTCGGCAACGCGGTGCGGGCGATCGATGTGGCGGCGCAGATGGTGAAGCTGGCGAACGGTGGCGAGATTGCCTACGACGATGTGATCATCGCGACCGGCCTGGTGCCCCGGCGCATTCCGTCACTTCCGGATCTCGACGGCATCCACGTGCTGCGGTCCTTCGACGAATGCCTGAAACTGCGCGAGGAGGCCGGCTCCGCCCGGCGCGCGGTCATCGTCGGTGCCGGGTTCATCGGCTGCGAGGTCGCGGCCAGCCTCCGCGGACTCGGCATGGACGTGGTGTTGGTCGAGCCGCAGCCGACGCCGCTGGCATCCGTGCTCGGCGAGCAGATCGGCGCATTGGTTGCCCGGCTGCACCGGGCCGAGGGTGTCGACGTGCGCTGCGGCATCGGGGTGGCCGAGGTGTCCGGCGATCAACGCGTCCGCCGGGTGGTGCTGAGCGACGGCACCGAACTCGACGCCGATCTGGTGGTGGTCGGTATCGGCTCGCGCCCGGCGACGGACTGGCTCGAGGGCACCGGCATCGACGTGGACAACGGCATCGTCTGCGACGAGGCGGGACGCACCAGTGCGCCGCATGTCTGGGCGATCGGCGACGTGGCGTCCTGGCGCCACACCCTGGGACATCAGGTCCGCGTCGAACATTGGAGCAATGTGGCCGACCAGGCGCGGGCACTGGTGCCCGCCCTGATCGGCCAGGACGCGTCGGGCGCCGCCTCGGTGCCGTACTTCTGGAGCGACCAGTACGACGTCAAGATCCAGTGCCTGGGCGAACCCGAGGCCACCGACATCGTGCACATCGTCGAGGACGACGGCCGCAAGTTCCTGGCGTACTACGAGCGCGACGGTGTGGTGGCCGGCGTGGTCGGCGGTGGGATGCCCGGCAAAGTGATGAAGACCCGGTCCAAGATCGCCTCGGGCGCTCCCATCGCCGACGTCCTCGGATAACCCGCGACGCGGCATCTGCACAGCGATGGGCCGCGTCGAAGCATTTGTGCAAGAACATCACTCGTCCGGCGCGCGCCTCGGGAAACACGAACGCGCCGGCGCCTATTGCTGCACAAGCGGACTAGAACTCACCGAGATAGAAGCGGCTGCCCTGGTCGTCGGTGCACTGCGCGGTCCTGCCGTACGGCTGCTGGGCCGGCTCGTCGATAATCGTGCCGCCTGCTTCCCGCACGCGGGCCACTGCCGCATCGACGTCCGTGACGGTCCACATCGGGACGGTCACCTGCTGACCGCTACCACCGGCGACCCCCGCCATCGGATGGGTCTGTTCCACCTGCCAGCCGTCCTCGATCCGACCCGGTTCGAACGTCCAGAACAGCACCCGGCTGTAGAACGCCTTGAACGACGTGGAGTCGGGCACCTCGTAGGTGATATACGAAAGTTCGCCCGGTCCAGAGCCGTTGAGTTCCGGCCTCGGTTCACCGGCGACGGGTTCGAATACGGCGAACTCGGTGCCCTGCGGATCGGTAGCACCAAGCACGGTGCCGAAATCAAACTGCTGTACGTCGTCGACGGTGCCGCCTCCGTCGAGGATCGACTGCCGGGCACCCGCCAGGTCGGCTACCGCGTAGCAGCAGAACAACGTGCGCCTGCCGGGCACGCTGAAGATCCCGATGTGTGCTCTGGTGTTGGTCACTTCGTGGGTCCCCGGGTCAACCGTCCAGCCGAGGACGTGGCCGTAGAACGCCGCGGCCCGGTCGGCATCCGGGGTCCACACCGAGAGGTAGCCGACGTCGCCGTGCTGGATAGGTGTCACGGCGCCGGTGACCGGACCGGTGAGCATCCACCGATGCCCGAACGGGTCGACGATCGCCGCGCTTCGGGCTCCGTAGTTCTCGTAGGGCTCTCGCTGCACCAGGGCGCCGTGTTCCCTGGCGCGCTCCAGCGTCTCGTCGGTGTCGCGCACATGCAACATGAGACTCACCGAAGTCGCCTGTGGAGCAGGTGCCCGCAGTCCGATCTCGGGATATTCGTCGGCCAGGTACAGCACACCGGCGTCGATCGCCAGCTCGGCATGCCCGATGCGGCCGTCGTCCATCTCGAACGGTTCTCCGACCACCGAGGCGCCGAAGGCCTCGACGTACCACGTGATCGCCTCGCGTGCGTTGGCCACCGTCAGGTACGGCAGCGCGGCGGCCCGAGGGGGTGCGGCGGCCGGCTCTGCGGGCGTTTCGTTGAGTTCGGCGATGGCGGTGTCGGTGCCACTCATGACAACTCCTTGTGTTCGATTTGGTTGATCCTCAAAGAGATTCAGCGCATTCGCGAGGCGCGACCGCAGCCGGGCGGCGAATCCCTCATCGGGTTGAACCGGAAGCTCGTCACCATGCAGCACCGACAGGGGGTCCTGGCCGTTCATGACATTCCTCCTTCCGGTTCCGGGTAGTGCGATCTGAAGGCCCGACGGGCCCGCACGAGAAGTGCCTCGGTCGCGTGCACGGTGCGGCCGATCAGCTCGGCGCACTCGGGCACGGAGCAGTCGTCCATATAGCGCAGCGCCAGCACGGTGCGGTGCGGCTCGGACAGTCTGGCCAGGACCGCTTCGGCGACGATGCGATCCAACTCGGCGTCCCAGTCGTCGTCCGGGTGGACGGGCTCGGGAAGGTCCGCGACCGGCACGCTGAACCGATCACTGCCGCGCCGGTAGTGGTCGGCGAGCTTGTGCCGGGCGATCCCGAGCAGCCACGGCACGCTGATCGGCGCCGTGGCATTCTTGCGGGCGGTGTCCATTGCCGCCAGAAAGGTTTCCGACGTCAAATCCTCGGCGGTGCCGCGGTCTGCGCAGCGCCGAACGAAGTATCCGTAGACGTTCGGCAGCGCCTCGTCGTACAGCGCCAGCAGTGTCCGCGGAGCCTCCGTGCCATCCGGTTGGGCGCTCACACTCTTATCGTCGTCGTTCGACCTCGATCTCCGACGCACGATCTCGAGATTTCTCCAATCAGCCGCCGGGAGTGTCAGATTTGGTGGCGGCGGTCCAATCCATCCAGGCCGGCCCGCACCGTGTCGAAGGCGTCGCCGAGCGCATCGGCCAGTGACACCGACTCGTCGGCCAGCCAGTGTTCGTACGCCGAGAGTGCCACCCCGAGCATCGTCCAGGCCACCGTCTGCGGCGCGAGGTCGCCGGGCGTCACGCCGAGTCGTGTCTCGACGAACTCGGCGACGACGGCGCGCCATCCCGCATACATCGTCATCGAGTACGCCTGCAGCGCCTCGGTCTCCAGGATCACCCGCATCCGTTGCCGGTGCCGGGCCGTCTCAGCTTCGTCGAAGGTGTTGAACGCCAACAACGCCGTGCGCAGTGCATCGCCGATCTCGACGTCGGGATCCAGGTCGGCCAGCAGCTCGCGAAGGTGATCGAGGTGGGCGTCGAAATCGCCCCACGGCAGGGCGTTCTTCGACGGGTAATAGCGGAAGAGGGTGCGGCGGGAGATGCCGGCGGCCTCGGCGACATCGTCCACACTCACCTCGTCGAACCCGCGAGCCGCGAACAGATCGATCGCAACGGAGCTGATGTGGTCCCAGGTCGTCGAGCGTCGTCGGCCCACCCGGTGCTGGGAAACCGGACTCATGCGACTCGACCCCTTCCATTTAGGCACCCGATGCCATATTCTTGCGATCTCGATCACATTATGTCGAGACCCGGCAGCAGAAAGGTGCACTTGATGGAACCGAATCAGCAGGCCGAAACCGAAGCCGAACTCGTCACCGAGACCCTGGTCGAAGAAGTGTCGATCGACGGGATGTGCGGGGTTTACTGACGCATGACCGCGCCTGCCGGGGAGCCGGTGACGTTCGACCCGGGCCTCAGCTGGCGGCTGCACCGCCAGGTCGCCGTGCGACCCGAGCCATTCGGTGCGCTGCTGTACCACTTCGGCACCCGCAAGCTGTCGTTCCTCAAGAACCGGACCATCGTCGAGGTGGTGAACTCGCTGGGTGATCATCCCGACGCGCGGTCGGCATGTCGGGCCGCGGGGATCGACGATGCGCAACAGGCGCCGTACCTGCACGCGCTGGGCGTGCTCGCCCGGTCCAAGATGCTCGTCGCGGGAGAAAACGAATGACCCCATCAGATTCGGCGCTCGCGCCGGTGGCGCAACCGGTGCCCCGATTGGTCGAGCAGTTCGAGCACGGCCTCGACGCGCCGATCTGCCTCACCTGGGAGCTGACCTACGCGTGCAACCTGGCATGCGTGCACTGCCTGTCGTCGTCGGGTAAACGCGACCCGCGCGAGCTGTCGACGCAGCAGTGCAAGGACATCATCGACGAACTCGAACGCATGCAGGTGTTCTATGTGAACATCGGCGGCGGCGAGCCGACGGTGCGCCCCGACTTCTGGGAGCTGGTCGACTACGCGACCGAACATCACGTCGGGGTGAAGTTCTCCACCAATGGGGTGCGCATCACTGCGGAGGTGGCGGCGAAACTGGCCGCCAGTGACTACGTCGACGTGCAGATCTCCCTCGACGGCGCCACCGCAGAGGTGAACGATGCTGTGCGCGGCCAAGGTTCGTTCCCCATGGCAATGCGCGCGCTGGAGAACCTGGCCGACGCCGGCTTCACCGACGCCAAGATCTCGGTTGTCGCGACGCGTCACAATATCGACCAGCTCGACGAGTTCGCCTCCCTGGCAGCGCGTTACGGCGCAACCCTGAGGATCACCCGGCTGCGGCCGTCCGGACGCGGCGCCGACGTGTGGGACGAACTGCACCCCACCGCCGCGCAGCAGGTGCGGCTCTATGACTGGTTGGTCGCCAAGGGCGACGGTGTGTTGACCGGCGACTCGTTCTTCCACCTGTCCGGACTCGGCGAACCCGGTGCACTCGCCGGACTCAACTTGTGCGGCGCAGGCCGTGTGGTGTGCCTGATCGATCCGGTGGGCGATGTGTACGCCTGCCCGTTCGCCATCCACGACCGCTTTCTCGCAGGAAACATTCTGTCCGACAACGGTAACGGGACTGGTTTTCAAAGCGTTTGGAAGAACGCGCCGTTGTTCCGCGAGTTGCGTGAGCCGCAGTCGGCGGGCGCCTGCGGTAGCTGCGGGCACTATGACAGCTGCCGTGGTGGCTGCATGGCCGCCAAGTTCTTCACCGGCCTGCCGCTCGACGGGCCGGACCCGGAGTGCGTGGAGGGTTACGGCGCTCCGGCTCTCGCGCTCGAGCGGATTAAACCCACGCCGAGCGGCGACCACTCCCGCGGTACCAGGCAAGGGCCGATTCCGCTGACATTACTGACACGCCGACCTGCGTCTGACGTCGCCGCCGGGTCGGCTCCCGCCCGGCTCTGCAACGAAAATCCGGTGTAACAGTCATGGCACGCGACACATGGTTCGAGACAGTGGCGTTCGCCCAACAGCTGGCGAAGAAGCGGCTGCCGAAGCCGGTCTACTCTGCACTGCTGGCCGCCAGCGAGAGGGGCGTCACGGTAGCCGACAACGTCGACGCGTTCGCCGAGCTGGGATTCGCTCCCCACGTCATCGGCGCGCTGGAAAAGCGTGATCTGGCGACAACCGTTATGGGGCAGGATATTTCGCTGCCTGTGCTGATTTCGCCCACCGGAGTGCAGGCGGTGCACCCCGACGGTGAGCTCGCCGTTGCGCGCGCGGCGGCGGCGCGCGGCACGGCCATGGGGCTGTCATCGTTCGCGAGCAAGCCGATCGAAGAGGTCATCGCGGCCAACCCGAAACTCTTTTTCCAGGTGTATTGGCTCGGCGGCCGGGATGCCATCGCCGCGCGAGTGGCGCGGGCGCGGGAGGCGGGTGCCGTCGGCCTCATCGTCACCACCGACTGGAGCTTCTCACACGGTCGCGACTGGGGCAGTCCGAAGATCCCCGAGCAGATGAACCTGCGCACCACGGTGCGGATGCTTCCGACGGGGCTGACCCGGCCGCGCTGGCTCTATCAGTGGGCAAAGACCATGCATCCGCCGAACCTGCAGGTGCCCAATCAGGCGGCCCGCGGCGAGGCCGGACCGCCGTTCTTCGCCGCCTACGGCGAGTGGATGGGCACGCCGCCGCCCACGTGGGAAGACATCGCGTGGCTGCGCGAGCTGTGGGGCGGCCCGTTCATGCTCAAGGGTGTGATGCGGGTCGACGATGCGAAACGCGCTGTGGATGCCGGTGTTTCGGCTATTTCGGTGTCCAATCACGGTGGTAACAACCTCGACGGCACCCCCGCATCGATTCGGGCGCTGCCTGCCATTGCCCAGGCTGTCGGCGAAGAGATCGAGGTGCTGTTGGACGGCGGCATCCGTCGTGGCAGCGATGTCGTGAAGGCGTTGGCGCTCGGCGCGCGGGCCGTCATGATCGGCCGTGCCTACCTGTGGGGGCTGGCGGCCAACGGTCAAGCCGGCGTCGAGAATGTGCTCGACGTCTTGCGCGGAGGCGTCGACTCGGCTCTGATGGGACTTGGTCGCGCATCGATTCACGATCTGGTTGCCGGAGACGTGCTCGTACCGCCGGGATTCACCAGGGACCTCGGCGTGCCTGGCGGGCCCGGCGCCTGACGGGAGAGTCGCGAACGGCCTGGTACAGGCGTGGCGGAGGGGGTGGACGTGAACACGCGCGGCCCCGTCGCGAAAAAGCCGGGCAAATCAATCGCTGCGCATGCGCCAACAATTGGCGCACGCCAGGTGAATTGGGCCTACCATCGGCGGGTGGCCTTCCCCAGCGAGCTCGGGAACTCAACGTCGAGACAGCTGCACAGCACGTCGCCCGCGTTGGTCGTCCCCGTCGGTTCCACCGAGCAGCACGGACCACACCTGCCGCTGGACACCGACACCCGCATCGCCACCGCCGTCGGCCGTGCGGTTGCCGCCCGGCTCAACGATGAAGTTGAATGCAACTGGCTGCTGGCGCCGTCTATCGGGTATGGCGCGAGCGGTGAGCATGAAGGTTTCGCAGGTACCGTCTCCATCGGCACGTCGGCACTTGAACTTTTGCTGATGGAGTATGGTCGGTCGGCGGCGCGATGGGCATCGCGCCTCGTCTTCCTCAATGGACACGGCGGAAACGTCGAAGCGCTCGCCGCTGCGTCGGCTTTGCTTAGACACGAGGGCCGGGATGTCGGCTGGTGCTCCTGCACGGTCGCCAACGCCGACGCGCACGCCGGCCACACCGAAACGTCTGTATTGCTACATATTTCGCCACAGGATGTCTGGCTGGATGAGCGTCTGCCCGGCAACCGCTCACCCCTGGCCGAGCTGATGCCCCGAATGCGCCGGGGCGGAGTCGCAGCGGTGAGTGAGCTCGGTGTACTCGGTGACCCGACCACGGCAACCGCCGAAGAGGGCGGGCAGTTATTTACCGCAATGATCGACGGCTGTTTGCAGCGGATCACACGGTGGGTACCCGACCGTGACGGGAAGTTGACATGACGGGACCGCGGCTGCCGGACGGATTCGCCGTACAAGTAGATCGCCGAGTGAAGGTGCTCGGCGAGGGCTCGGCGTTGCTCGGCGGGTCACCCACCCGACTGCTGCGTCTGGCGCCGGCCGCGCAGACCATGCTCAGTGATGGGCGCCTGGAAGTCCACGACGCCGTCAGCGCTCAGCTCGCCCGTACGCTGCTCGACGCGACGGTCGCGCATCCCCGGCCGGCCACCGGTCCTTCGCATCGCGATGTGACGGTGGTTATTCCGGTGCGCGACAACGTTTCCGGTCTTCTTCGACTGCTCGCGGCACTGCGGGGAATGCGAGTCATCATCGTCGACGACGGTTCGGCGGTTCCGGTGCAACAGCATGACTTCTCCGGCCTGCACTGCGACGTCCAAGTGCTCCGACTCGCCAGGAGCAAGGGTCCGGCCGCTGCGCGCAACACCGGTCTGACCGCCTGCAATACCGATTTCGTGGCGTTCCTGGACTCCGATGTGGTGCCCCGCCGCGGATGGCTGGAGGCACTGCTGGGCCATTTCTGCGACCCCGCTGTAGCACTGGTCGCGCCGCGCATCGTCGGCCTGCGACAGGCCGACAATTTGGTGGCCCGGTACGAGGCGGTTCGGTCGTCACTCGACCTGGGTCTGCGCGAGGCGCCCGTCGTGCCGTACGGGACGGTGTCCTACGTACCCAGTGCCGCGATCATCTGCCGGCGCACCATGCTGAAGGAAGTGGGGGGCTTCGACGAGACGCTGAAGTCCGGCGAGGATGTCGACCTCTGCTGGAGGTTCATCGAAATGGGCGCCCGGTTGCGCTACGAACCGGTTGCCCTTGTTGCCCACGACCACCGCACTCAACTGCGAGATTGGTTCGTTCGCAAGAGTTTCTACGGCGAATCCGCAGCACCGTTGACGGTCCGGCATCCCGGCAAGACCGCTCCGCTGGTGATCTCGGGGTGGACGTTGGTGGTCTGGATCCTGATGGCGATGGGTTCGGGCATCGGCTATCTGGCATCGATGGTCGTTGCCGCGATCACCGGCCGCCGGATCGCCAATTCACTGAGCACGGTCGAGACCGAACCCAAGGAGGTCGCGGTCGTTGCCGCGCACGGTCTGTGGTCGGCGGCCCTGCAGCTGGCGTCGGCGATCTGCCGGCACTACTGGCCGATCGCTCTGATCACGGCGGTGCTGTCGCGACGCTGCCGGCAGGTCGTCCTGGTGGCCGCTATCGTCGATGGCGTGGCGGACTGGATCACCCGTAACGGCAACGTTGACGATGACACCAAACGCGTGGGACTGATCACCTACATCATGCTCAAACGTCTGGACGACATCGCGTACGGGACCGGCCTGTGGACGGGCGTGGTGCGTGAGCGCCATGCGGGCGCGCTCAAACCGCAGATCCGGACCTGACGCCGCACTTGTTTCGCTCCTCGGATCCGCGGTTTCTGCACAGCGATGTACTGATCGTCGGCGCCGGCAGTGCAGGATCGGTTCTGAGCGAACGACTTTCTGCCGACGCCGGGTGCCGTGTCACCGTTGTCGAAGCCGGCCCCGGGCCGTCCGACCCGCGGGTGCGCACGCAGATCAGCGACGGGCTGCGCCTGCCGATCGGAGCAGCGAGTTCGGTCGTGCGCCGGTACCCGGCGACCCTCACCGACGATCCTGTCCGTCGTGCGGAGATCATGCGGGGTGCGGTCGTGGGGGGATCGGGTGCGGTGAACGGCGGATACTTCTGTCGCGGATTGCCCTCGGACTTCGATGGCTGGGACCTGCCGGGGTGGACATGGGCGGACGTGCTGCCGCATTTTCGCGCCATCGAGAACGACCTCGACTTCGACAATGCACTACACGGTTCCAACGGCCCCATTCTGATCCGCCGAGTCGCTGAATTGGACGGCTGTACAGCGGCGTTCGTGCGATCGGCGACAGATGCCGGGTATCGGTGGATCGACGATCTGAACGGAGCGACGACGGGAGTGCCGCCGGCAAGTGGTGTAGGTGCGGTTCCGCTGAACATCAATGGCGGTACCCGGGTGGGGCCGGGTGGGGCGTACCTGCAGCCGGCCATGACGCGAGAAAACCTCACCTTGTTGACCAACACCCGGGTGAATCGGATACGGATCGCGGCAGGACGGGCGGTCGGTGTCGACTGCGTTGGACCCGACGGTTTCATCGATCTGACCGCGGAGCGAATTGTGTTGTCGGCCGGTGCAATCGGATCCGCACACCTACTGATGCTGTCGGGTGTGGGGCCTCAGGAGGTGCTGGCCTCGGCCGGGGTCCCGGTGGTGGCGGATCTTCCGGTGGGCATGTCCTGCATGGACCATCCGGAATGGGTGTTTCCCGTCGACTGGTCGGAGACGCACGGCCTCCCACCGCTGGAGGCGATACTCACCACTTCCGACGGGCTGGAAATCCGGCCGTACACAGCGGGGTTCGGGGCGATGGTCAGTGGTAGCCGTCGCGATACGACAGACCATCCGCACATCGGCGTCACGCTCACGCAGCCGCACTCCCGAGGCCGGGTCAGGCTGGGATCAGCCGACGCTGGTGAAAACCCGATCATCGAACACCATTACGACAGTGCCGCGGCCGACGTGGCGACACTCCGGGCGGGGACGGAACTGGCGCGCGAATTGGCGGGTCCGACAGCCAGAGCCGCCACCGTGTCGTGGTCGACATCGCAGCATCTGGCCGCAACCGCGCGGATGGGGGCCGATGACGACGAGACGGCGGTGGTGGATACGCGGTGCAGGGTTCGCGGTGTGGACGGGCTATGGGTGGTCGACGGCTCGGTGCTTCCGACCCTCACCAGCCGGGGACCCCACGCGACCATCGTCATGGTCGGTCACCGCGCCACGGAGTTCATCGTCTGAACCCGATGGGTGTTTTCTGAGGCGACGGATCAGAGGCCACTGCCGGCCGTCGCGGCCCGGCGACCAGGCGGCCACGAAGACGGCGGCGGCACAGACGATGATCGTGAGAACGAGCAGTGACAGATCCCAGATCCTCACTGCCTTGTTGCGCTCCGCCTTCGGGAAGGCGGAGCGCGAAGATCGCCAACCCGACGGGCAATGCTCCCCGCCGTCCGTATCGACCATCGAAGTGATCACCAGCAACACATCGACGCCGGCCACGATCAACAACCAGACGCGGCCTCGTTTGAACAGGCCGGCGATGCCTGCGTCGATATTCTGATCAGGCCGGTCGAGGGTGTCGATCATCGTCGTCGCCGTCCGTCGAGGATAGTTTTGAGACCATCAGTCTCGTAGCGAGACCAATAGTTTTGTGCGACGCGTGGGAGGTTGAAAAAGTGATGACCGCCGTGACCAGTGACCCGCGACCGGCGCGTTCACGGGCCCGTCTGCTCGATGCCGCGACGGACCTGCTGCGCTCGGGTGGACCCGGCGCGGTCACCATCGATGCGGTCACGCGCAGCGCCAACGTGGCCCGGGCGACTCTTTATCGCCACTTCTCCAGTGCCAACGACCTTTTGGCCGCGGCCTTCATGAGCCTGATACCACCGGCGCCGATGCCGCCGGACGAGGGATCGCTGCAAGAGCGCCTCACCGCCATCGTCGTGGCCTGGGCCGAGTCGATCGCCGAGGTGCCGACGACCCTGACCGCGATGGCATGGCTGTCGCTGGGACCCGACATCAATCAGGTCCCCGACGGGCGACCCCTCAAGGCCGGTGGGGCGGAAGTGCGGTCGCTGCGCGAACGCATCGCTGAGCAGTACTCGGCCCCGTTCAACCTGATCTTCGACAGTCCGCAGGCCGCCGCGGAACTCAAGCCGGTCGATCGCAGCATGGCTTTCGCGCTGCTGATCGGGCCGCTGGCGTTCGGTAGGATCAGCACGTTGACCGAGTTCGACTACCGGGCCGTGGCGATCGCCGCCGTCGACGGGTTCCTCAAGTGCTTCGCGAAGGATCTCATCGCCGAATCACTTCAGCGAGTAGCGGATCGGCAGATGTTTGAACCCACCGACGAACGTGGTCGCGGATAGTTCGGGCTCGCCGGCCAGCTCGATCGACTCCAGGCGCGGCAGCATTTCGGTGTAAAGGCTGTTCATCTCCATCCGGGCCAGCGCGGCACCCAGGCAGAAATGCACACCATAACCGAATGCGAGGTGTTTGTTGGGGTCACGGCCGACGTCGAACCGGAACGGGTCGTCGAAAACCTCCTCGTCCCGGTTTCCGGACACATAGGCGAGATACACCGATTGCCCTTTTGCGATGGGCACGCCACGCACTGTGGTGTCCTCGGCGGCGGTGCGCATGAATTCCTTGACCGGGGTGGTCCACCGGATCATCTCCTCCACCGCGGTCGGCATCAGGTCCGGGTTCTGCCGCAGTCGGGCCAGTTCGCCGGGGTTTTCGATGAGCGCGTGCAGTCCGCCGGAGATCGCGTCCTTGGTGGTGTCGTGTCCGGCGCTGGCGATGATCACGTAGTACGACACCGTGTCCATGTCCGTCAGTGGTTCGCCGTCGATGCGGCCGTTTGCGATCGCCGACGCCAGGTCCGCCGTCGGATGTTCGCGCCGTGACGCCGTGAGCGCCGAGAAGTAGTTGAAGAAGTCGGCGAGCACCGCGAGCATGTCCTCGGTGGTCTCGCCACGCTGGTGCTCCTCGTCGTCACCGCCGAACATCTCCTGGGTGAGCTTGTGCATGCGGCCGAAGTCCGACTCGGGCATACCCATCAACGAAAGAATCACATAGAGAGGGAAGTTCACGGCGACCTCTTCGACGAAGTCGCATTCGGGACCGACCTCGCGCATGCGGTCCACATACCGCTTGGCCAGTTCGTCGACGCGCACCTTGAGATCGCGCATGGCCTTCGGGCGGAACCAGTCCGCACCGATGGTGCGCACCTTGCGGTGGTGAGGGTCGTCCATGTGGACCAGGGTGCGCAGACCGATCCCGGCCTCCTGCTGTGCCTTCATGACGTCGTCGGCTTCCGCCGGGGCCAGCAAGGGCCGCGGTCCGGACAGGAACAGGTCATTAGCGCGCTCGATGGCCATGATGTCGGCGTGCTTGGTGATCGCCCAGAACGGCCGGTAGGGCGCGTTGTCGACCCAGGCCACCGGGTTGCTCGCCCGCAGATGGGTCAACGCCGCGTGCAGACGCCGATCGTCTGCGTAGGCCGTCGGATCGGCCAGGACTTTTGCGGCGTCGTCCATCGTCGGCGTGCTCATTCAGGCTCCATTCAGGTCCGGGCGGGAAGAAACTTGACGGGTGTCAAGTTCGCAGTCTATGTGATGGTGGCCACGCAGGAAAGCGATGTGTCGACCGGCTGGCGCTAGGCTCTAACGTCGTGCCGCCTGCATCTCATCGCCGACGGGTCAGATGGGCTCTGGCGCTCGTCGCGACCGTGTTGCTGGCGGTGGCGTGCGGTCATGGCGACGGCGAACCTCCGGCATCGGCGGTCCAGGCTGATCCGGGACTGGTCAAGACGGCCTCCGGCACCGTGCGGGGCGTCGTCGCCCCGGATCATCGCCTGTTCGCGGGAATCCCATATGCCGCACCCCCCGTCGGGCCTCTACGATTTGCGCCGCCGGCCCCTGCGCCGACCTGGGAAGGCGTGCGCGACGCTGCCCGGCTGGGGCCGCGGTGCATCCAGGACCGCGGTGCGGACCCGGAGTTCGGCAGGCAGACCGACGAGGACTGCCTGACCCTCAATGTGTGGACGCCGCCGGTAGCCCAGAGCGGTGATGAGCGACGTCCGGTAATGGTGTGGATCCACGGCGGCGCGTACGTCAACGGCAGCGGAGGCGCCTACGACTCCCACCGGCTGGCCGAGCGCGGCGGCATCGTGGTCGTCACGCTGAACTACCGGTTGGGCGCGCTGGGGTTCCTGGCGCACCCCGCCCTCGGTGCGCCGGGCGAGGTCGGCAACTACGGACTCGGCGATCAGCAGGCGGCCTTGCGATGGGTGCGGGACAACATCGCCGCTTTCGGCGGGGACCCGGACAGGGTCACCGTAGCCGGTGAATCGGCGGGCGGCATGTCGGTGTGCGACCACCTCGTGGCACCGGACTCGCAGGGGTTGTTCCGCGCGGCAATCATCCAGAGCGCCCCGTGCCAGGCGCAGGCGACGCTGCCCGTCGCGGAGAAGAGCAGCCTGGCGTACGCCGCCCAAGTGGGCTGCGGCGACGCGCAGTCCGCGGCGCGGTGCCTGCGGGCGCTGCCGGCCGGCAAGCTGGAGAAGTCGCCGTGGTACTTCGCGATCGGCAGAGACACATTGGTCGGGCCGGTCAGCGGAACCAAGGTATTGCCAGCAAATCCAGTTGCCATGTTCGCTGACGGACGTGCGGCCACCGTACCGGTGATGATCGGGACCAATCACGACGAGTTCACGTTGTTCGTCGCGCTGCAGTACCTCCGGTTGGGCGCCCACTACACCGCCGACCAGTACCCACAGTTGCTGGCGGAGACGTTCGGCGCCGACGCGGGCGTGGTGCAGGAGCACTATCCGCTTACGCGCTATGACAGTGTGCCAGTTGCCTATTCGTCGGCCGTCACCGATGGGGTGTTCGCCTGTGTAAGCGATCGGATGGCTGACTCACTGGCCAAGGCCGAGCCCGTCTATGCATATGAGTTCAACGACCGAGGGGCGCCGGCAGCGGATCCCTTGCGCAAGCTGCCGTTCCCGTTGGGCGCAAGCCACTCGTTGGAGTTGCGCTACCTCTTCGATCTCGGCGGTGTGTTGCGGCTGAACCCGGTCCAGCAAACGCTGTCCGACCAGATGATCGACTACTGGAGCGCATTCGTGAAAAACGGTTCGCCGCGCGCCGAAAAGCAGCCCGACTGGCCCGAGTTCGGTTCCGACCCCGCGGCGGGCAAGGTGCTGTCGCTGCAGCCCGACGGCAGCCGGGTCATCACATCTTTTGAACGAGAACACCAGTGCCCGTTCTGGGCCGGCCTGAAAGGCTGACGGCGACTTCGCCCTGACCGGCCCGGCTTGGGTTGCCTATCGCAGTTTCACTCCGAATTGTCCGTTTTCGGTCGTCCCGGTCTGTGTGTGGGCACAGACTGAAGTCGGTCCGGAAGGGGAGCTGTGGCCGATGCGAGCGGATACGCGTCCAGTGCGGCAGGCGCCTGTCGAGGCTGAGGTGATCGGTCGAGGTGCCCCCGGCGCGGGTGCGTCGGTGGCGTGGCTGCGACGCTTCGCCCGCACGACGCCCGGCCTCGTCGGCATGATCGCACTCACCGTCGCAGGTCTCTGCGTCCTCACCGGACTGGTGTGCGGCGCCCAACTCGATCGCCGGATCATCGAGAGTGACGCGGTTCTCGACCGTTCTGAGCCGTTCGCGTACTCGGCGCAGAACCTGTACGCCGCGCTGTCGGCCGCCGACGCCGCGGCCGCCACCGAGTTCCTCTCGGCGAGGGAAACGGCACCGGTTCGCGAGCGCTATCAGCAGGCACTGGCCGCCGCGTCATCGGCGTTGGCCGATGCGACGGCCGGATCAACCGACCTGGACACCCGGACGGCAGTGGCCGAAACAACGGCACAGCTGGCTGCCTACACGGGTCTGGTCGAGTCGGCACGGGCGAACAACCTGCAGTGGCATGTGACGGGGTCGGCGTACCTGCGGGAGGCGTCGACGTTGATGCAGGCGAAGCTTCTTCCTGGCGCCGAGAGGATCTACTCCCGAAACCTCGCCACAGTCGATGCCAACCAGGGCATTGTCGGATCGACGCCGAGAGCCAGTCTGCTGCTGCTCGGGCTGTCGCTCGGGGCCATCGGCATCGGCTCGGCGATCCTCTTCGCCAGGACCAACCGACAGTTCAATATCGGACTCGTCATCGCTGCGGCGTTGGTCTTGGTGGTGGCCGGATGGATCGTCGTCGCCACCCGGCTGGCGGCGGGCGATATCGAGCTGGCACGTGCTCAGGGCACCACGATGTTCCGTCAGTTTGCCCAGGCCCGTATCCACGCCCAGCAGGCGCGGACCGATGAGACCCTGGCCCTGATTGCACACGGGGACCCCACCGCGAGCGAAGCGTCGTTCAACGGTCACATAAGCGACTTGCGCGCGCTGATCGGCACCGCGCCGCCGGGGGTCACTGACGCTGTCAACGAGTGGATCGCCAGCCACCGGCTGCAGGTCGACGACTACAACAGCGGTGATTACAACGCTGCCGTCCGGCAGGCGATCGCCCCCGATCCGAAAGCTTCGACCGCGCAGTTCGCGCTCGTGGAATCCGGTTTGCGTGACGCCATTGAACACAGTCACGACACGCTTCGCGGCCGGGTGTCGGCGGCGGGCGCGTGGCTGTCGTGGAGTCCGACAGGCACCCTCGCGCTGATGGTTGTTGCCGCCACAACCGCCGTTGCCGGGTTATGGCCGCGGCTGCGGGAGTTCCAGTGATAGCACGGATCGCGGCGGCCCTGTTGACAGTCGCGTTCGCCGCCGGATGTGGACCGTCGTCGACACCGCCGCAAGCGGTCACGGTCGCGCCGGTGGACGTGAAACCGTCGGGTGCGGATGTGGTCACGTCGGCGCCGGCTCCGGGGGCGGCGGCTTCGAAGAACGACGACTGCGATCAAGAAGCGAGCCTGTATCCCGGTCCGATGCCGCCGCCCGGCGGCATGCCGCCCGATTCGACGATGGCGGCCATCGCCGAGCGCGGGCGGCTCATCGTCGGAGTCGACCAGAACACGAATCTGTTCGGGTTCAGAAACCCCGCCTCGGGCGAGATAGATGGCTTCGACATCGACGTCGCCCGGGAGATCGCCCGCGCCATCTTCGGCGATCCGGCCCCCATCGAGACGAAGGTCGTCGAAGCAAGCCAACGGGAGTCGGCGTTGCAGACAGGTCAGGTGGACATCGTGGTCCGGACCTACTCGATCACCTGTGCCCGCAAGCACGACGTCGCATTCTCCACCACATATTTCGAGGCCCAACAGAGAATCCTCGCGCTGAAAGGTTCGGGCATCGAATCCTCTGCAGACCTTGCGGGCAAACGGGTGTGCGCGGTGCGGGGCACGACATCGCTGCCCGCGTTGTCAGCGCTCGTCCCGAGGCCGACGGTGCTCGCGGTGAGTAATTGGACCGACTGCCTGGTGATGCTGCAACAGGGCCAGGCCGACGCAATCAGCACCGACGATGCAGTGCTGTGGGGACTCAAGATGCAGGACCCGAATGTCGATGTGGTGGGTCCCAGTATGGAACGCGAACCCTACGGCGTCGGGGTGAAGAAGGAGAGCAGCGACCTGGTCCGGTTCGTCAACGGAGTCCTCGCCCAGATGCGTGCCGACGGCACGTGGGAACGGCTCTACGACAAGTGGCTGCTCGAAATGGCACCGTCTCCTGGGCCGCCCACCCCCCGCTATGAGGACGGACCACCGTGATGCGGTGCGGCGTACCGGGTTGCGGCGGGACCATTGCCGCCGGTTACTGCGACGCCTGCGGCGTCGCGCCAACCGCAAAGGGCGCCGAGCGCTTTCAGCCGACGCGGCAGGCATCCGGCAGCCCGACCGCTGGACCGGGTCGCGCGGCCCACATCGGGTTGACGAAGCCGGGCGCCGGTCGCGGCCGCCTGGGCGCCGGGCTGGTCGCGATACCGCCGGTGCCCAAGGGTGATCCAGCGGCCGCGATTCTCGTCGACCCGCAGGTGCCGGAGCATCACCGGTTCTGCGGCAATCACAGATGCAACGAGCCCGTCGGGCGCGGACGCGACGGACGACCAGGACCCACCGAAGGGGCTTGCACCCAGTGTGGCATGCGATTCTCCTTCGTGCCCAAGCTTTCTCGTGGCAATCTCCTGGGCGGCCAGTACGACATCCAAGGGTGCATCGCGCACGGCGGTCTCGGCTGGATCTACCTGGCGATCGACCGCAATGTAGACAACCGCTGGGTGGTCCTCAAGGGACTGGTCAACTCCAGCGACGCCGACGCCATGGATGCAGCCGCTACCGAGGCCCGCGCCCTCGCGAAGGTCGAACACCCGAACATCGTCAAGATCCACAACTTCGTCGAGCATGCCGACGCCGCAGGCGTTCCCGTCGGCTACATCGTCATGGAATACGTCGGCGGAACGTCGCTCAAGCAACTCCGCAGAGCCGGCCCGCTGCCTCCGAGTCACGCGGTGGCCTACATCGTCGAGATCGCGCCGGCGATCGACTACCTGCATTCGCAAGGACTGGCCTACTGTGACTTCAAGCCGGACAACGTGATGCAGTCGGACGAACAACTCAAGCTCATCGACCTCGGCGCGATGGTCGACATGGACGACGAGGACAGTTCGATCTACGGCACCCCCGGCTATCAGGCACCCGAGATCGCTCATACGGGTCCCACCGTCGCCACCGAGGTGTACACGGTCGGGCGGACACTCGCTGCTCTGGTGATGGATGTCCCGCAAGGACGCGGGCGTTTCGGCGCGGAGTTGCCGGGACCGGCGGCCGAGCCGGTATTCGCACGGCACGAGTCGTTGTATCGCGCGATCGTCCGCGCCACCGACCCGGATCCGGCACGACGCTTTCCGTCGATGGACGAGATGGCCGATCAGCTCACCGGGGTGCTGCACGAAATCGTCGCCGCTGAAACCGATATCGCGCGGCCACGGCGGTCGAGCTGTTTCAGCCCGCAGCGGGCCGTCTTCGGTGCCGGCAAAGGCGTCCCGGTGCGGCCGGCCGACGTGATCGCGGCACTGCACGTCCCGGTGGTCGACCCGGAGGACCCCGGTGCGGCAGTGCTCGCGACGACCAGTGGTACCCCACCCGCCCAACTCGACCAGGCGGTGAACCTGGCGATGGGCGGCGCGAGTCAAGGCACCAGCGCCTCGATGGAGATACCGCTTCGATTGGTCCGCGCGTCGCTGGAAACCGGTGCCGCGGCTGACGCCCGCCAGCGGCTCACCGAGCTGGGTTCGGTGATGGCCGGAGACTGGCGGCTGAAATGGTACTGCGGACAATGCGCATTGCTCGAGGGTGAATTCGACAAAGCCGCAGCCGATTTCGATGCGGTATTGGCAATGTTGCCCGGTGAGCTCGCCCCCAAGTTGGCGATCGCGGCCACCGCCGAGTTGCACGGCGCACGCGACGACGCGGTGCGCTATTACGAGATGGTCTGGCGCACGGAGCACAGCTATTACAGCGCAGCGTTCGGCTTGGCGAGGTTGCGTGCGCGTATGGGGGACTGGACCGACGCCGTCGCGGCGCTGGACCAGGTCCCGTCCTCGTCGGCGCATTTCACGGTGGCGGGCGCCACCGCGATCGAGATCCTCCTGGACGGTCGTGAACCGGAGAACGCGGACGAGCAGACGCTGCTCGATGCCGGTGAGCGAACGGCTGCGCTCAACCTCGAGTCGGCCGAAAAACGGGCGACGATTCGGTTGAAGGTGCTCAGCGCCGCGCTGGACTGGCTCCGTGCCGGAAACCAAAGCACTGCCACGCATCTGCTCGGTGTCCCATTCGACGAGCCCGGCATCCAGACCGGGATGGAACGGGCATACCGGGATCTCGCGCGGGTGACGACCGGGATGTGGGACCGCATCGCGATGGTCGAGAAAGCGAACGCGATTCGGCCGAGGACACGGCTATGACGGGTTACCGCGGATCCACCAACATCCCACGCAGTCGGGCCCAGAAGCACACACTGATTGGGGTCGGACGGAGGACACCGTGACCGAACGGAGCGAACGCACGTCCCGCGTTTCGAGAGAGTCTGCCCGGCAGCACCAGGAGTTGGAGTTACGGGACGCCCGTCATCGGTCCAAAGCGAGCCGCGAGATCCTCGCGGCGCTCGGCCGTTCGGGCGCCGATCCCGAGGGCGTGCTCGGCGCCATCGTCGAAGAAGCCTCGCGCCTGTGCGGCGCGCGGGCGGCGCAGTTGTTCCTCCTTGACCACGATGCGGACGTGTTCCGGCTCTCACGTGTCGCCGGTGAGACCCCCGAGGTGTATCGCAAGTACCTGGAGGAAAACCCGATCGCGAGGAACCGGTCGTCCACGGTGGGTCGTTCGGCCGAGGACAGGCGCACCCACCAGATTCGCGATGTGCTCGAGGACCCCGAGTACGGACGCCCCGACCTGCAGAGCCGTGGGGGCTTCCGCACGCTTCTTTCCACGCCGATGATCCTGGAGGGCGAGGTGGTCGGCGTGTTGTCGCTGTGGCGTACCGACGTCGCGCCGTTCGATGACCGAGAACGGGAGCTTCTCGAGGAGTTCGCCGTCGAGGGTGCAATCGTGTTGCGACACGTCCGGCTGGTGCGCGCTCTCGAGACCAAGACCAGGCAGCTCGAGGTTGCCAGCCGGCACAAGTCGGAGTTTCTGGCCAGCATGTCGCACGAATTGCGGACACCGTTGAACGCGGTGATCGGCTTCTCCGAGGTGCTGCTGGATCGGCTGTTCGGGGAGATCAACGAGCGCCAGGAGGAGTACCTGCGTGACATCTTGAACTCGGGTCGCCACCTGCTCGAGGTGCTGAACGACATCCTGGACCTGTCCAAGGTCGAAGCCGGTCAAATGGTGCTCGAGCCATGCACGTTCGACGTCGGCAGTGTCCTGGAGTGGGCGACGGCGACGCAGCGGGTGCGAGCAACCGCGCACGCCATCACCATCACGGTGCAGCTCGCCGATGACGTCGGGGTGGTCGAGACCGATGAGCGGAGATTCAAGCAAGTGGTCCTCAACCTTGTCTCCAACGCCGTCAAGTTCACCCCCGACGGCGGCAGCGTTTCCATTGCCGCCTGCCGCCAGGGGACCGAGCTCATTGTCACCGTGACCGACACCGGCGTTGGGGTGCCTCCCGAGGACCAGACACGAATCTTCGAATCCTTCCAGCAGGGCGGCCGGGGACCCTTGAAGGAGGAGGGCACCGGTCTGGGACTGACGCTGTCGCGACGCATCGTCACGTTGATGGGAGGTCGAATGTGGCTCGAGAGCACGCCCGGGGTCGGAAGCACGTTCGGCTTCGCTGTCCCTGCTCAGCGGGCGCATGAGCACGCGGCGGCGTCGCCGCGGCGTGACGGTCTTCCCGTGGTCGTCCTCGTCGATGATGACCGGGTGTCGCTGGACCTCGACTCGGCCTACCTCGACGGTTCACCGATACGGGCCCTACGGGCCGGGGACGGCGTCGAAGGCCTCGAACTCATCCGAAGCGTGCTGCCGGCCGCCGTCGTGCTCGACATCAAGCTGCCACGACTTGACGGCTGGCACGTGCTGGCCGAGCTCAAAGCCGATCCCGTCACTGCCGGGATCCCCGTGATCATCGCCTCGGTCGTCGACGACCAGCCGCAGGGCCTGGCCCTTGGTGCGGACGTCTATCTGCGCAAGCCGGTCAGTCGCGACGAGTTGCTCGATGCGCTGCGGCGGGTGGCGGCGCTCCCCGCGGAGCCGTCATGACTCGCGAAATCCTTGAGGTCGGGCGGGGACAGTGACGGACATTCCCGTGACCGTGCTGGCCGTGGACGACCAGCCTGCCAATCTGCGACTCCTCGACGCAGTTCTCACGCCTCGGGGACATTGCGTTCTCCGCGCCTCGTCAGGGGCTGAGGCATTCGCCCTGCTCGAGGCCGAGGACGTCGACCTGGTGCTGCTCGACATCGTGATGCCGGACATGGACGGCCACGAAGTCTGTCGGCGGATCCGATCATCGCCGGCAACGGAGTTCCTTCCGGTGGTGATGATCACCGCCAGCGGAAGCGAACAACGTTTGGCCGCATTGGAATCGGGAGCCGACGACTTCATCACCAAACCGTTCGACAAGAGCGAGCTGCTGGCCAGGGTGGTGTCGCTGGCGCGCGTCAAACGTTTCCACGACACCATCCGGCGACAGGCCGACGAACTCGCCGAATGGAATACCGAGCTCGAGACCCGGGTCGCGCAGCAGGTCCAGGAGTTGGAGCGCACCAACCGTCTTCGCCGGTTCCTGTCGCCCCAACTGGCCGATCTGGTCGTCAGTGACGAGAAGCTCCTGGAGAGCCATCGGCGCGAGATCGTGGTCGTGTTCTGCGATCTGAGGAATTTCACCCCCTTCGCGCGCAACAGTGAGCCTGAGGAAGTGATGGGCGTACTCCGCGAGTACCACGAGGCCATCGGTGCGTTCGTCCACGAATACAAGGGCACCCTCGAGCGGTTCACCGGCGACGGGATCATGGCATTCTTCAACGACCCTGTGCCACAGGACGATGCGGCGGAGCGGGCAGTCCGGATGTCGATCGACATCCGCGACTCCGTGCGCGAGCTCGCCGAGCGTTGGTCTCGCAGGGGCCACGACCTCGCGCTGGGAATCGGTATCGCGCAGGACTTTGCGACGCTCGGCCGGATCGGCTTCGAGGGCCGCTTCGACTACGCCGCCATCGGCAGCGTCACCAATCTCTCGGCCCGGCTCTGCTCCGATGCCGGCCCCTGGCAGGTATTGGTCACCGACCGTGTGCTCGCGGCCACCGAGCACATCTGCGTGGCCGAAATGGTGGGTGACGTTGCGCCCAAGGGATTCAGCCGCACGGTGCGAATTCACAACATCAGTGCGCTCGTTGACAACAGGTAGGGGAGCAGATGACACAACTACAAGAACCCATCCAGCAGGGTCGACAACTGTCGCAGCTAGACGAAGACGAGCGCTATCGGTGTTTCGACGAACTGCAGCTGAAGATGCCGTCGGTCTGGGAGTCGATGCGGCTGGACATGGAGGACGAGTCGGTGGTGGTGGTCCCCTCGATCAGCATCGAGCGCACCACCCCGGGGAGCGGCACCGTCATGCAGGCGCTGGAGGAGCGGGCGCTGTTTCTGCTGCTGCTACTCCGCCAACCGCACCTGCGGATGATCTATGTGACCTCGCAGCCCGTTTCCGAGTCGATCATCGAGTACTACCTCGGGTTGCTGCCCGGCGTGATTCCCAGTCATGCCCGCGCCCGGCTCACGCTGCTCCCGGTCGGTGACGCTTCAACGGTCTCACTGAGTGCGAAATTACTGGCGCGGCCGCGGCTCCTGCGGGAGATCCGCTCCTTGATTCCCAACCCGGGCCGCAGTCACCTGATCCCGTACAACACCACACCGCTCGAGCGGGATGTCGCACTTAGCCTGCGGATCCCGATGTACGGCGCGGATCCCCGACTCGAGGACCTCGGTAGCAAGACCGGCTGCCGCAGGATGTTCGAAGAGCTCAGGGTCCGGTGCCCAGTCGGCGCCGAGGACCTCCATACGATCGACGACATCGTGGCCGGCGTGCGGAGCATGCGTGTGCGGCGGCCGTCGCTCGAGCAGGCGATCGTGAAGCTCAACGAAGGTGTTTCCGGTGCGGGCAACGCTCTGATGGACCTGAGCGAGCTACCGGCACCCGGCTCGCCGGACGAGGCCACCGCCATCAGGGACTGCGTGCTGAGATTGCAGCCAGAGTCGGAGAAACTCTCTGTCGACGTTTACCTGGAGGCGTTCGAGAAAAACGGCGGCATCGTCGAGGAGCGGATCATCGGAGAAACGCTGACAAGTCCCAGTGTCCAGATGCGCGCGCTGCCGGACGGCACTGTCGAGCTCTTGTCCACCCACGACCAGGTACTCGGCGGAGCGAGCGGTCAGAAGTATCTCGGCTGCGTGTTCCCGGCCAATCCCGACTACGCCGCGGCGATCGCAGAGCCCGCGATGGTGATCGGAAGACGGCTCGCAGAGCTCGGCGCGCTCGGCAGGTTCGCGGTGGATTTCGTTGTGGTGCAAGGTGACACCGGCGCGTGGACGCCCTACGCGATCGAGTTGAACCTCCGCAAGGGTGGCACCACCCATCCGTTCCTCACCCTGCAATTCCTCACCGACGGCACGTACGACGGTGAGCGCGGGATCTTCCTGACTCCCAGTGGCAGCCGCAAGTATCTGGTCGCGACCGACCACTTCGAGGACGAACGGCTCAAGACACTGACCGTGCCGGAGCTGTTCGACGTCGTTGTGCGCCACGGTCTGCATTTCGACCAGGCTCGACGGACCGGAGTGGTGCTTCACATGATCAGCTGTCTCACCGAATGCGGTCGGGTGGGCCTGACCGCGGTCGGAGACACGCCCGAAGACGCCTGGCGGATCTACGAGAAGGCGCAGTCCGTGGTGCTTCAGGAAGCGGACCTGGCTCTGGAGGAAGGCTTGCTGGTGTGAGGCCGGGATCAACTACCGCAATCAGGACTTCTTAACCCTCGAGACTGCGGTCAGATCACCGATCTCGACCGAATCGCGATCTCACCGCAGTCTCGGCGCAGGTTCGCGCGCTCAGCCCGCCGGCGTCACCCAGGTGGTGATGTCGGCGTGCACGACTTCGGTGCCATCACGGTCGACGATGCTGACGGGTACGACGAGATCGATGCCTTCGGCGATCGAGGAGAAGTCGGGCGGTTCCAGTCGGGCCTGCGCCCGCAGCGACGTCGTCGCCTTCTGCAGATACTGAACATTCATCGCTTTGGGAATCCAGCGGTGGCTGGTCGGCACGGTCGCCTCCATCAGCATTCCCATCGCCATCTCGGCCGCGTTGCAGGACGCGATCGCGTGCACGGTGTGCAGGTGGTTGTGGACGAAGTACCACTTCGGCACGGTGACCTCGGCGAAGCCGGGCTCCATCGTCACGACGTGCGGGAGGATCGATGCGAAGTACGGCACTCGCACCATCGCCGCGGCGGAGAACAACCGGGTTCCGCCAGGGCGCCCGGCGAGGCGTTTCCACATCCGGAATGTCGTCGTCGGGCCCGCCATGGCGAGCAACCTTACTCTGGAGTAAGGAGACGCCGCTCGAGCGTATGGGGTCTTTCCGGATCCCGGATGAACCAACGGTCGGGCCAAAACTTCGGGTAAGGCGTCCACCGGCGTCCGAATCGAGGAGATTTACGACAGTTGAGTTCGAGCCTCGGGAATGCACCTGCGGCACGCCCATGTCGAGATCGTGCTACCCGGAACCGTGTCATGAACGCTCCATTCGCGGTGGGGGCCGGCGCCGCTTCGGCGTACGCTGCTGTGCAGTACGAACGCCGCTGCGGCCCGCCGGGCCGCGGAGTCGGTTTCGCGTAGCCAGGGATTTGGAGCGGGCCGTTTTCTAGGGCATACTGTTCGGGTTGCCCTGAGCCGGAACGGTGCCTTTTGTAGCCCATCCGGCACAGGGCATACGACCGGCGCCCATACGGGCGCATCCGGTCCCCATCTCGATCGTGACGATTTGTCGCCGCGGGAGAGTGCGCGTGGGGCGACACACCCGACCGCGGGGACCGGTGAACCACAGACAGGTAAACAGCGGCGGCACAGCCAGCGCGCGGCCCGGGAAATCCGGACTGTGCGCACGAAGACCAGGCCCAAGCATTGGGCCCGTTAGTAGTGAGGTAGGAGAAGCGTGGCGGGACAGAAGATCCGCATCAGGCTCAAGGCCTACGACCACGAGGCGATTGACGCCTCGGCGCGCAAGATCGTAGAGACGGTCACCAGGACGGGCGCCAGCGTGGTCGGCCCGGTGCCGCTGCCGACCGAAAAGAACGTGTACTGCGTCATCCGGTCTCCGCATAAGTACAAGGACTCGCGGGAGCACTTCGAGATGCGCACGCACAAGCGACTGATCGACATCCTCGACCCGACGCCGAAGACCGTTGACGCTTTGATGCGCATCGATCTGCCGGCGAGCGTCGACGTCAACATCCAGTAGGAGACCTAGAAGAAATGGCTAGAAAAGGCATTCTGGGCACCAAGCTGGGCATGACGCAGGTGTTCGACGAGAACAACCGGGTCGTGCCGGTGACGGTTGTCAAGGCCGGCCCCAACGTCGTGACGCGGATCCGTACACCGGAACGCGACGGCTACAGCGCCGTGCAACTGGCTTACGGCGAGATCAGCCCGCGCAAGGTGAACAAGCCGGTGACCGGTCAGTACACCGCTGCGGGTGTCAATCCGCGCCGCCATCTCGTCGAGCTGCGGCTCGACGACGAAGCTGCCGCCGCGGAGTACGAGCTCGGTCAGGAACTGACCGCCGAGGTCTTCGCCGACGGCGCCTATGTCGACGTGACCGGCACCAGCAAGGGCAAGGGCTTCGCGGGCACCATGAAGCGCCACGGCTTCCGTGGCCAGGGCGCCAGCCACGGCGCGCAGGCGGTGCACCGCCGTCCCGGTTCGATCGGCGGCTGCGCCACCCCGGGCCGGGTGTTCAAGGGCACTCGCATGTCGGGCCGGATGGGCACCGACCGCGTGACGACGCAGAACCTGGTGGTGCACAAGGTTGATGCCGAGAACGGTGTGCTGCTGATCAAAGGCGCCATCCCCGGCCGCAATGGCGGTCTGGTGATGGTCCGCACCGCAATCAAGCGAGGCGAAAAGTAATGGCTGCTTTGAAGATTGATGTCCACACCCCGGGTGGTAAGACGGACGGCTCTGTCGAGCTGCCCGCGGAGTTGTTCGATGTAGAGGCCAACATCGCGCTGATGCACCAGGTGGTCGAGGCGCAACGCGCCGCGGGCCGTCAGGGCACGCACTCGACGAAGACGCGCGGCGAGGTCCGCGGCGGTGGCAAGAAGCCCTACCGGCAGAAGGGCACCGGCCGCGCACGTCAGGGTTCGACGCGTGCGCCGCAGTTCACCGGCGGTGGCGTCGTGCACGGTCCGAAGCCGCGCGACTACAGCCAGCGCACCCCGAAGAAGATGATCGCCGCCGCGCTGCGCGGGGCCCTCTCGGACCGGGCGCGCAACGGCCGCATCCACGCTGTCACCGAACTGGTGGAGGGTCAGACGCCGTCGACCAAGAGCGCCAAGTCGTTCCTGGCCACGCTAACGGCCGAGCGCACGGCCAAAAACAACAAGGTGCTGATCGTGATCGGCCGCACCGACGAGACCGGCGCCAAGAGTGTGCGCAATCTGCCTGGGGTGCATGTGCTTTCGCCGGATCAACTCAACACCTATGACGTGCTGAAGGCCGACGACGTGGTGTTCAGCGTGGAAGCGCTCAACGCCTACATCGGCGCAGCGAGCCAAGGTTCACACGACAACGCCGAGGAGGTTTCGGCCTGATGGCGACCGTCACCGACCCCCGCGACATCATCCTGTCGCCGGTCATCTCCGAGAAGTCATACGGACTGATCGAGGACAACGTGTACACGTTCGTGGTGCACCCCGACTCGAACAAGACCCAGATCAAGATCGCGATCGAGAAGATCTTCAAGGTCAAGGTCGATTCGGTGAACACCATGAACCGTCAGGGCAAGCGCAAGCGCACCCGGGCCGGGTACGGCAAGCGCAAGGACACCAAGCGCGCCATCGTCACCCTGGCCGCGGGCAGCAAGCCGATCGACCTGTTCGGAGCACCGGCGTAGCCGGCGGGAAGTAGAGAGACCTACAGAATCATGGCAATTCGCAAGTACAAGCCGACGACCCCCGGTCGCCGCGGTGCCAGCGTCTCCGATTTCGCCGAAATCACTCGCGACCATCCGGAGAAGTCGCTGGTTCGTCCGCTCCACGGCAAGGGCGGCCGCAACGCACACGGTCGGATCACCACCCGGCACAAGGGCGGTGGCCACAAGCGCGCGTACCGCGTCATCGACTTCCGTCGTAACGACAAAGACGGCGTCAACGCCAAGGTCGCGCACATCGAGTACGACCCCAACCGCACCGCCAACATCGCGCTGCTGCACTACCTTGACGGCGAGAAGCGCTACATCCTCGCGCCCCAGGGTCTCAAGCAGGGCGCCACGGTTGAATCCGGCGCCAACGCCGACATCAAGCCCGGCAACAACCTGCCGCTGCGCAACATCCCATCCGGCACCGTGATCCACGCCGTGGAACTGCGGCCCGGCGGCGGCGCCAAGATGGCGCGCTCGGCCGGCGCCAGCATCCAGCTGCTGGGCAAGGAGGGCGCCTACGCCTCCCTGCGCATGCCGTCGGGTGAGATCCGCCGCGTCGACGTGCGCTGCCGCGCCACCGTCGGCGAGGTCGGCAACGCCGAGCAGTCCAACATCAACTGGGGTAAGGCCGGCCGGATGCGGTGGAAGGGCAAGCGCCCCACTGTCCGTGGTGTCGTGATGAACCCGGTGGACCACCCGCACGGCGGCGGTGAGGGTAAAACCTCCGGCGGCCGTCACCCCGTCAGCCCGTGGGGCAAGCCCGAGGGCCGTACCCGCAAGCCCAACAAGCCCAGCGACAAGCTCATCGTTCGTCGCCGGCGCACCGGCAAGAAGCACCGGTAGGAGTAGACGATGCCACGCAGCCTCAAAAAGGGTCCGTTCGTCGACGACCATCTGCTCAAGAAGGTCGACGTCCAGAACGACAAGAACACGAAGCAGGTCATCAAGACCTGGTCGCGTCGATCGACCATCATCCCCGATTTCATCGGGCACACCTTCGCGGTGCACGACGGCCGCAAGCACGTCCCGGTGTTCGTCACCGAGGCGATGGTCGGACACAAGCTCGGCGAGTTCGCGCCGACCCGCACGTTCAAGGGTCATATCAAGGACGACCGCAAGGCGAAGCGGCGATGAGCGCTTGCGCGAAGAGCAGAGGGAACCGGTAATGATTACGACGACTGAATATCCGTCCGCGGTCGCGAAGGCGCGCTTCGTGCGCATCTCGCCGACCAAGGCGCGCCGGGTCATCGACCTGGTGCGCGGTAAGTCGGTGACCGAAGCGCTGGACATTCTGCGGTGGGCGCCGCAGGCCGCCAGCGAGCCGGTCGCCAAGGTGATCGCCAGTGCCGCGGCCAATGCGCAGAACAACGAGGGCCTGGATCCGTCCACCCTGGTCGTCGCCACCGTCTACGCCGACGAGGGCCCGACGGCCAAACGCATCCGTCCGCGTGCCCAGGGCCGCGCGTTCCGGATCCGCAAGCGCACCAGCCACATCACCGTGATCGTGGAGAGCCGACCCAGCCGTGACGGTGGACGCGGTGAGCGCACCGGCCAGTCGGCAGGTGCTTCACGTGCGCGTCGTGCGCAGGGCAGCAAGGCCGCCGCTGCAAAGAAGGCGCCCGCGACCAAGGCGGCCGCCGAGACGGCGGCTGCAACACCGGCGCCCGCCCAGAAGGCCGCCGCCAAGGCGGCTTCAAAGACTGCTGAAGCTTCAGACGAAGCGAAGGAGGGCTCAGAGTAGTGGGCCAGAAAATCAATCCCCACGGCTTCCGGCTCGGTATCACCACCGACTGGAAGTCCCGGTGGTACGCCGACAAGCAGTACAAGGACTACGTCAAGGAAGACGTGGCGATCCGTCGGCTGCTGGCCACCGGTCTCGAGCGCGCCGGCATCGCCGACGTGGAGATCGAGCGCACCCGCGACCGGGTCCGAGTCGATATCCATACCGCGCGTCCCGGCATCGTCATCGGCCGCCGCGGCACGGAGGCCGACCGCATCCGCGCCGATCTGGAGAAGCTCACCGGCAAACAGGTTCAGCTGAACATCCTCGAGGTCAAGAACCCCGAGTCGGTGGCGCAGCTGGTGGCGCAGGGTGTCGCCGAGCAGCTGTCCAACCGTGTCGCGTTCCGGCGCGCCATGCGCAAGGCCATCCAGTCGGCGATGCGCCAGCCCAACGTCAAGGGCATCCGCGTGCAGTGCTCGGGCCGCCTCGGCGGGGCCGAGATGAGCCGCTCGGAGTTCTACCGCGAGGGTCGGGTTCCGCTGCACACGTTGCGCGCCGACATCGATTACGGCCTCTACGAGGCCAAGACCACCTTCGGTCGTATCGGCGTGAAGGTGTGGATCTACAAGGGCGACATCGTCGGCGGCAAGCGCGAGCTGACCGCCGCGGTTCCCGCCGGTGCGGACCGGCCGCGCCGTGAGCGTCCGTCGGGTACCCGTCCGCGGCGAAGCGGCGCGTCGGGAACCACCGCGACGAGCACCGATGCCGGTCGCGCTGCGTCGGGCGCCGAAGAGGCGCCCGCGGTCGCGGAGGCGACCACAGGCACCGAGGCTGCTGCGGGTGCAGCGGTCGAGGCGCCCGTAACGGAGAACACGGAGAGCTGATTCATGTTGATTCCCCGCAAGGTCAAGCACCGTAAGCAACACCACCCCCGGCAGCGCGGCATCGCCAGCGGCGGGACGTCGGTGAGCTTCGGCGACTATGGCATCCAGGCGCTCGAGCACGCGTACATCACCAACCGGCAGATCGAGTCCGCTCGTATCGCCATCAACCGGCACATCAAGCGTGGCGGCAAGGTGTGGATCAACATCTTCCCGGACCGTCCGCTGACCAAGAAGCCTGCCGAAACCCGAATGGGTTCGGGTAAGGGTTCGCCGGAATGGTGGGTGGCCAACGTCAAGCCCGGACGGGTGCTGTTCGAGCTGAGCTACCCCGATGAGAAGATCGCGCGCGACGCGCTGACCCGTGCGATCCACAAGTTGCCGATCAAGGCGCGCATCGTGACCAGAGAGGAGCACTTCTGATGGCGGTGGGAGTGTCGACCGGTGAACTGCGCGAGTTGACCGACGACGAGTTGAAGGACAAGCTGCGCGAGTCCAAGGAAGAGCTGTTCAACCTGCGCTTCCAGATGGCCACCGGCCAGCTCGCCAACAACCGGCGGCTGCGCACGGTGCGGCAGGAGATCGCGCGTGTGTACACCGTTTTGCGTGAACGTGAGTTGGGTCTGGCTTCCGGGCCCGCTGGTGAGGATTCGTAATGGCAGACAATACTGAACCCAAGAGCGGCGAGAAGGGTCCGAAGCACACGCCGCGCACGGACAAGCCGCGCAGTCGTCGCAAGACGCGCATCGGCTATGTCGTCAGCGACAAGATGCAGAAGACCATCGTTGTCGAGCTGGAGGACCGCAAGAGCCACCCGCTGTACGGCAAGATCATCCGGACCACCACGAAGGTCAAGGCGCACGACGAGAACAGCATCGCCGGCATCGGCGACCGGGTTTCGCTGATGGAAACCCGCCCGCTGTCGGCCACCAAGCGCTGGCGCCTCGTCGAGATCCTCGAGAAGGCCAAGTAGCGCTTCCGGCGTGAACTGACGCAGGAGTCCCCGCACGCTCTGGCGTGGCGGGGACTTTTGCGTTTCCCGGACTGGCATCCTTTGTGGGATGCGCGGTGGCCAGCTGGCTGATCACCGGGCTTCCGTTCGCCCAGTTCAGCTCTCAGTACGGCAACACCGCAACCCTTGCGCAGTCGGGACTTGCGACGTCGGACTTCGGCGGCGGCCTCGTCTTCGCCGCGACGTGCATCACGCTGCTCGCCCCGACGCTGACCCGGACTTCACCGAGCTACTCAACGACCCCCGTCCACACCGCGTCGAGTATCAGTTGGCGGTGCCACCCAAGGGGCGCGGCATATCGGATGCGCTCAACGTGCGTTATCCGACGTTGTTCGACACCGGTGCCGATATCGCCAGACTTGAGCTCGAGATTCCCAACGACGGGGACAGCGAACCGACCTGGCGGCTATGCCGGGCGCAGGAGCCGGTTGCGGCCAACTGACTCCTCGTCGGCGAGTTCTTACTCCCGCCCGTTCTTGGCCTCGCGCCACTCCCGCTCGAACGGCAGCCGCCACGCATTGGGCGCGATCAACTGATGGATGGCGTTGGGGCCCCAGGTCCCCGCTGGGTATGACTTGACGGGCGGCGGGTCGGCGAGCAGTTCGGCCGACCGCTCCCACAGCGACTCGATGCCCTCGGCGGTGGTGAACAGCGTATGGTCGCCGCGCATCGCGTCCAGGATCAACCTCTCGTAGGCCTCCAGAACATCGCCGACGGTGTCGATCTCCTGCGTCGAGAACTGCATCGACAGCTTGTCCAGCTTCATGCCGGGCCCCGGTCTCTTGCCGTAGAACGACAGCGACACCTTGGAGTTGTCGGCGAGGTCGAACGTCAGGTGGTCCGGTCCCTGCGACCCGACACCGGAGCCGGTCGGGAACATCGTGCGCGGCGCCTCCTTGAACGCGATCGAGATGATGCGAATCCCCTCCGCCATCCGCTTGCCCGTCCGCAGATAGATCGGCACACCCGCCCAGCGCCAGTTGTCGATCCCGACCTTGAGCGCGATGAACGTCTCGGTTTCGGAATCTCTTGCCACGCCCGCGGTTTGGCGGTAGCCCACGTATTGGCCACGCACCACGTGGGCCGGGTCCACAGGCAGCATGGACCGGAACACCTTGTTCTTCTCCTCGCTGATGGCCCGCGGCTCCAGTGCGGTGGGCGGCTCCATCACCACGAAAGCCATCACCTGGAACAGGTGGGTGACCACCATGTCCTTGTACGCGCCGGTGCTTTCGTAGAAGTTGGCGCGCTCGTCGAGGCCGAGGGTCTCGGGGATGTCGATCTGGATGTGGTCGATGAAGTTACGGTTCCAGATCGGCTCGAACAGCCCGTTGGCGAACCGGAACGCCAGGATGTTCTGCGCGGCTTCCTTACCGAGGAAGTGGTCGATGCGGAAGATCTGTTGTTCACGGAATGTCTCGTGGACGAAGTCGTTGAGTTCGACGGCACTGGCAAGGTCGGTGCCGAACGGTTTCTCCATCACGACGCGCGACCGGTCCACCAGGTTCGCATCGCGGAGCATGGTGATCACCGCGCGGGCGGCCTTGGGCGGCACTGACAGGTAGTGCAGCCGACGCGCGCCAGGTCCGAGCTTCTTCTCCGCCGTGGCGACGGCGGCGGCCAGCGCGTCCGGACCTGCGCCCTGCGGCACATAGGTGACCGTCTCGGCGAACTGCGCCCACTGTTCGTTGCTGAGCTTGTGGGTCCCGAAATCGTCGACGGCCGACTCGGCCAGCCTGAGGAATTGCTCTCGGGTGAGATCCTCCAATGACGTCGCGACGATCTGGATGTGGGGCGCCAGCTCGGACTGGTCCAGATAAGCCAGGCCGGGAATCAGCTTTCGCCTCGCCAGGTCACCCGTCGCGCCGAACAGCACGACGACGTGCGGGTCGACGGAGAAGTCGTCATGACGGTGCGGCCGTGCGCCCGGCGCCGGGTAGGAGATCGTCTGCGGTTTGGTTGTCGCCACAATCGGCATACTTCCACTGCGGCGATGTCGGTGCATCCGTACCGGGTGCGCTGCCCCCGTGCCGTCACAGGTTCGACGACTCCACTCAACCCGTGGGAGAGTCGGCCGATCCCGCGATTGTCGCGGCCACCCCGTTGAGGAGCTGAGCCAGCCCCGACCTGAATTCGCCGAGGTGGTCGTTGCCCGAGCCGTCAAAGACACCGGCTTCGAGCGCGGCCGCCAAGGCGGGCAACCTGTCGGCATCCACGACGCGGCGCAGAAGCGTGGGATAGTCCGTTCCGTTGTCCTGACCGGCTTCGATGGCGAGGGCCGCCGCACCGCGCACGTAATGCAGCACGGCCATCATGGCGGTCAGCTTTTCCCGTTCGGCCAACGGTGTGCCGCTGAGTGCGGCGAGCCCCGCGTCCAGCCACGCCAGCTGGCCCGGATCGGCAGGCGGCCCCGCCGAGGCAGTCTGCAATATCCACGGATGCCGGTGATAGACGTCCCACAGTCCCGCTGCCCAATCGGCAAGCGCGCCAGGCCAGTCGACCCGGTCCGTCGGGACGGGCGGCGGACCCGGTGCCGTCGACAGCATGAACGTCAGCAGCTCCTCCTTGTTGGCGATGTGGCGGTAGAGCGACATCGTGCCGCACCCGAGCCGCTCGGCCAGGCGGGCCATCGACAGCGCGGCGAGGCCGTCGGCGTCGGCCAACTCCACCGCCGCCGCGATGATGCGCTCGCGGCTCAGGCCCCGGGACTGGCGGGTGTGCGGATCCGCCCGCCACAGTATTTCCAGCGCGCGCGGCAGTTCTGCTTCAGACATCAGGGATCAGCGTAATCGAGAAATACCGTAGACGCGTATGCCGTACGCTTTCGCGTATGACATACGCATCGGCTTCTGCGCGCCGGTGGCCCGCCCCGGCGCTGGCGGTCATCGTCGCCGTCTTCCTGGCGTACTCACTGCCGCCGTATTTCACCGGCGCGACGCGGGTGCCCCTGACCTTCGCCCTCCATTACCCGCTGCTGGCGGCCCATGTGATGCTGGCGAGCGCGGCGATGGTCAGCGCGGTCGCCCAGGTCTGGCCGCGGCTACGCACCCGGCACCCTGTTCTGCACCGCCGGATGGGCCGGATCTACGTCACGTCGGCGATCCCTGCGGCGTTGTGCGCGATGGTGATCGGTGCCGCCACGCCGTTCGGTCCGTTCCTGGCCGTCAGCAATGTGTTGCTGTCCGCGCTGTGGCTCTGGTTCACCGTGAAGGGCTATCTCGCGGGGCGGCAACGCCGTTACGCCGAGCATCGGCGTCACATGGTGCGCAGTGCCACACTCGCCCTGTCGATCATGACCAACCGGGTCTGGACGCCTGTTCTGGCCATGTCGCTGGACCCCTTGCAGGACAGCCTTTTTGACGGTGACCAGGAACACTTCAACTGGCTGGTGACCGGTGTCGGCGGCTGGCTGGGATGGACGATGCCGCTGATGACGCTGCAGTGGTGGCTCAACCGCGAATCGGTAACACCGTCGCCAGTTTCTCAGCAAACCTATACGCACCGGGTGTAATCTCCCCCGCGATCGTCAATATGGCGGCGGTCCACGACCGGAACGAGGCGGCATGGCGACCGAATTCAACGGCAAGATCGAGTTGGACATCCGGGATTCAGAGCCTGACTGGGGTCCGTACGCGGCGCCGACGGCGCCGGAAGATTCGCCCAACGTCCTCTACCTCGTCTGGGACGACACCGGCATAGCGACGTGGGACTGCTTCGGTGGCTTGGTGGAGATGCCCGCCATGAGCCGGATCGCCGAACGTGGTGTGCGCCTTTCCCAGTTCCACACCACCGCGCTGTGCTCGCCGACACGCGCCTCGCTACTCACCGGACGGAACGCGACGACCGTCGGCATGGCGACCATCGAGGAGTTCACGGATGGCTTCCCGAACTGCAACGGGCGTATCCCATACGACACGGCACTTCTTTCGGAAGTACTCGTCGAGAACGGCTACAACACCTACTGCGTCGGCAAGTGGCACCTGACGCCGTTGGAGGAGTCGAATTTGGCTTCCACCAAGCGGCATTGGCCGTTGGGGCGCGGATTCGAACGGTTCTACGGCTTCATGGGCGGCGAGACCGATCAGTGGTATCCCGAGCTCGTGTACGACAACCACCCCGTCGCGCCGCCGGGAACGCCGGAAGACGGGTATCACCTGTCGAAAGACATCGCCGACAAGACAATCGAATTCATCCGCGACGCGAAGGTGATCGCTCCCGACAAACCGTGGTTCTCCTACGTCTGCCCCGGCGCCGGCCACGCGCCGCACCACGTGTTCAAGGAGTGGGCCGACAAGTACGCCGGCACCTTCGACATGGGTTACGAGCGCTATCGCGAAGTGGTGCTGGAAAACCAGAAAAGGCTGGGAATCGTCCCACCGGACACTGAACTCTCGCCGATCAACCCCTATCTGGATGTCAAGGGACCCAACGGCGAACCGTGGCCGCAGCAGGACACCGTGCGTCCGTGGGACACCCTCGATGACGACGAGAGGCGGCTGTTCAGCCGGATGGCGGAGGTGTTCGCCGGCTTCCTGAGCTATACCGACGCCCAAATCAACCGGGTCCTGGACTATTTGGAAGAGTCCGGCCAGCTCGACAACACCATCATCGTGGTGATCTCCGACAATGGCGCCAGCGGCGAGGGCGGTCCGAACGGATCGGTCAACGAGGTCAAGTTCTTCAACGGATACATCGACACGGTCGAAGACAGCCTGCGCGTCATCGACAACCTCGGCGGTCCCGAGACCTACAACCATTACCCGATCGGCTGGGCGGTGGCGTTCAACACGCCCTACAAGCTGTTCAAGCGGTACGCCTCACACGAGGGAGGCATCGCCGACACCGCCATCATCTCGTGGCCCAAGGGCATCGCCGCTCACGGTGAGGTTCGCGACAACTATGTCAACGTCTGCGACATCACCCCGACCGTTTACGACCTACTGGAAATAACCCCGCCGGTCACCGTCCGCGGTACCCCGCAGAAGCCGCTCGATGGCGTGAGTTTCAAGGTGGTTCTGGATGCTCCGGATACGCCGACCGGCAAGGAGTCTCAGTTCTACGCGATGCTTGGTACCCGCGGCATCTGGAACAAAGGTTGGTTCGCCAACACCGTGCACGCGGCATCGCCCGCAGGCTGGTCGAACTTCGACAAAGACCGCTGGGAACTGTTTCACATCGAGACCGACCGCAGCCAGTGTCACGACCTGGCGGCCGATAACCCCGACAAGCTCGACAAGCTGAAGGCGCTGTGGTTCAGCGAGGCCGCGAAGTACAACGGTCTGCCGCTGGGGGACCTCAACATTCTGGAGACGATGATGCGGTGGCGTCCCTACCTGTCGGGCACCCGCGAGTCGTACTCCTACTATCCCGGGACCGCGGATGTCGGCATGGGCGCCGCGGTCGAGATCCAGGGGCGGTCATTCGCCATCATGGCGGAGGTGACGATCGACAGCACCGGAGCCGAGGGGGTGCTGTTCAAACACGGCGGCGGCCACGGTGGCCACGTGTTGTTCATCCAGGACGGGCGGCTGCACTACATCTACAACTTCCTCGGTGAGCAGGAACAGAAGGTGTCCTCGTCGGGCGCCGTCCCGCTCGGCGAACACAGGTTCGGGGCCGCCTTCACCCGGGTCGGGGTGGTCGAGGGCAGCCACACCCCCCTCGGTGACGCCGCGCTCTACCTCGACGGGACCGAGGTGGGATCTTTGCAGGGAATGCGGATTCACCCGGGCACCTTCGGGCTCGCGGGCGCGGCGCTGAGCGTCGGGCGCAACACCGGTTCGCCGGTGTCGCGCGACTACAACGCCCCGTTCCCGTTCACAGGTGGCACCATCGAAGAGGTGACTGTTGACATTTCCGGCAAGCCGTACGTAGACCTCGAGCGAGAGTTTGCGCGAGCATTCGCGAAAGACTGATGACCCGACTCCGCTGGACGATCCTCGTCGCGGTGTGTCTGGCCGCCGTGGTCCCGTCGGCGTGCGTCCGGACCAACGAAGGCACCCCCGTCGCCGTGCAGACTCCCGGAACCACCGCGCCGGCCCCGTCGTCGACCATCCCGACGAGGGAGGCCGATCAGTCGGCGCCTGGCGTCGTTTCCACCACCAGGGCGCCCGTGGCGCCGAACGCCGTCACCTGCTCACAACCCGTGCTGCCGCCGGTGCGGATGAAGGCCGAGGTGGACGATCCGAAGGCCCCCAGAATCACCGTCGGCGTACCCGACGGCTGGTCGACGTCGACCGGCTCGGGAGATATCGGTGCACAGCTGACCGGACCCGACGGAATGTCGGCCACGGTCACCATCGCGCCGACCCAGTTGGATCCTTCCTCGGCGTTCAGGAAGTACGCGGATGACCTGATGGGGCAGTCGGCGGTCAGCAGCGTCAGCGCCATGCCGGGCGAGCTGTGCGTTTACAGCGGCCAGAAACTCATGGGCGCGTGGTCGGACACGCCGCAGAACGCCGTCCAGTTCGAGGACCGAATCGTCCATGTGTGGACGAATGGAGGCCCCAGTTATCTGGTGGCCGTCCACGTGCAGGCCCCGACGGGAACCGAGGGGTTCGATGCGGCCGCGTCGGTGCTGACCGAGGACTTCGAGATCGAACTACCCTGACATCCATGCTCACTGAGCTCGTCGAGCTTCCGGGTGGGTCGTTCCGGATGGGCTCGACGAAGTTCTATCCCGAAGAAGTGCCGGTGCACACCGTCACGGTGGCCGCCGTGGCCGTCGAACGCCATCCGGTGACCAACGCCCAGTTCGCCGAGTTCGTCGCGGCCACCGGGTACGTCACGGTGGCCGAACAGCCGCTCGACCCGGCGCTCTATCCCGGCGTGGCGGAGCGGGATCTGATCCCCGGCGCGCTGGTGTTCCGGCCCACCCGCGGACCGGTCGATCTGCGGGACTGGCGGCAGTGGTGGCACTGGTCGCCGGGCGCCAGCTGGCGCCGTCCGTTCGGTCCCGACAGCGACAGCTGGAAATTGGGGGCCCGGCTCGACCATCCCGTTGTGCAAGTGGCCTATCCGGACGCCGCGGCCTACGCCCGCTGGGCGCACCGCAGGCTGCCCACGGAGGCGGAGTGGGAATACGCCGCGCGTGGCGGCGCCGACACCACCTACCCATGGGGCGAGGACGCCGCGCCGAATGGTGAGTTGATGGCGAATACGTGGCAGGGCAGGTTCCCGTACCGCAACGACGGGGCGCTGGGGTGGAGGGGCACGTCACCCGTGGGTGTTTTCCCGCCCAACGGCTTTGGGCTTTCGGACATGATCGGGAACGTCTGGGAATGGACGACCACGCAATTCTCGGCGCATCATCGGCTCGACGAGCCCGCCCAGGGATGCTGCCCGCCGGCGCATGCGGATCCGACGGTGAGCCAGGCGCTCAAGGGTGGTTCGCACCTGTGTGCGCCGGAGTATTGCCACCGCTATCGGCCTGCCGCCCGGTCGCCACAGTCCCAGGACAGCGCCACCACCCACATCGGTTTCCGCTGTGTGGCAGACATCGGCTAGCGCGGCACGGGGGCGGCCGCGGCCAGCCGTTCGGACAGTTTGGCGGTGAGCGCGAACGAACCCGCGAGGACGGCGACCAGCAGCACCCCGAGGCCGATGACGCTGCCGCTGAGGGTGGGGTCCGCATCGCCGGCCTGCGCTCTGGCCGAGCCGTTGAGGAACGTCATGGCCAGCAGCGCCCCGGCGGCGAGCACCACTTCCGCCGCCGCCAGGAGGGGAGCCGTGCGCAGGGCGAGACCGAACACCGAGCCGGTGTCGCCTGCCGCCCGGGCGTGGGCCATCCGTGGCATCAGCACGAACTCATGGGATGCGCCGATGAGAACGATCACCGCCACCAGCGACACCTTCACCAGCAGGACGTTGCCGAATTTGGTGGTGAACAGCTCGGCGGGACTACCGACGAGCGTCCAGGCCATGTACAGCCCGCTGACCATCAGGCAACCCATCGCGACCAGGGCGACGGTGCTGAACCGGCTCCACAGCTGTGCCCACACCACGCCCGCGCTCCGGGTCAACCGATGCCGCGCCAGCGCCAGTGCCACCAGCCCCGCGACGCCGCCGATCCACGTGCACACCGCGAGGACGTGGACGTGATTGGCCACGTCGTCGATCAGACTGTCGGCCGTCTCGGTGCTGAAAGTCGTTGGCACCAGGCTTATCTGGTGCGACACCAGGGTGATCGTCAGCGCAGTCCACACCACTGTCGTCAGCCGCGGCCGGACTCGCCGAACCCACAGCGACATCAGCACGATCGCGGCCAGTACCCACATCCCGTACTGAACGGCGGACACCGCGCCGGCGGAGATCCACTGCGCCGGTTTACCGGGCGTCGTCACGTAACCCCACATCGCCGCGGGGGACAGGGCGTCGCCGTACGGGGTTTTGGCGCCGCCGGGTCCTGGCGCGCGGGCGACGAGGGCGGCGAACTGGAAGTAGAGCGCCACCACGAAGAAGACGCCGGCACCGGCGAGCAACTGAGCAGTCCGCCCGTGCAGCACCGCGCGGTCGGCGGCATCCACCGACGGCCGGCTCAGCACCGGCCGCAACACCAACAGATGCAGCAGACAGCCGCCGATCACGCCGATCATCCCCGCGAAGTAGCCGGCCTTGGAGAGCACCCGCCACGCTGGCGGGGTCGGATTCGCCAGGGCGGCGGGTACGGCTTGGGCCAACAGGGACACCATCAGACGGGCACTCCTCCATCGCGCCGGGACAGTCCTCTGGACCCGGCCTTCGTAGGGATCTACGACGCCCGGTGGGCGACCGGTTCAACGGACTCGCCGACAGTGGCTTAGGACACATCCGCGCGTGGTCGTCGCGTCGTTCTGGCGCGCGGCCGATCGGCGGCGATGTCACCGGCGTAGAGATGGGCAGTGCCGGACGCGTTCGCCAGACCGACGACGCCGACAGCGATCAGGGCGCCCGACACGGCGATGGCCGCGAGCACGGCGGGGCGGTGAGGCGCGGGTGCGTCAAAGGCCACGATGCCCAGCGCGAAGCTTGCGACGGGGTTGGTGACGCTCATCGCGGCGATCGCCGGTGGCAGTGGACCGCTGGCGAATGCTATCTGTACCAACAACATTCCACTCACGGCCGTCACGGCCAACGCGTACCCGGGCCAGTCGGACAACGTGGCCACCGGGCCACCGTGATAGAGATCCTCGACCGTCAGCTTGAGGTAGACGGCAGTCAGCGCGTGGCACAAACCGGCGGCGACGCCCATCAGCGGACCGGAAAGCCATCCGAAGGCACGCCGACTCGTCTGGCGCAGCGTCACGATGAGGCCGGCCGTGCACGCCGTCGCCAGTAGCACGCGATGCCGGTGTGGCGCCCCGTCGAGGGGCGACGCGTCGGCCGCCAGCAGCAGTACCAGACCTGCGCACACCGCGAGCGCGGCCAACCAGTCACGGACCGACGGCCACCGGCGCTGCTCGCCCGAGGCGAGGGTCAGCACGAACAGAAGTTGCGCCGCCATCAATGGCTGGACCGCGGCCACCGACCCGACCTTGAGCGCGGACGCCTGGGTGACGACTCCACCGATGTTCGTCAACCATCCCGTCAGCCACGTCCTGCTCCGCACCAGACGGCGCAGCAGCCTGATCACCCCGGCCGCGTGGTGCAAGGAGGCGGTGTCGGAGCCCACGACGGTGCGCGCGGCCCTCTGCTGCAGGAGGGCCGACAGCGCGAACAGGAACGCGGCCGCCAGACCCAGGCCGGTAACGGCGATCATGTTGTCATCGCGGTCCAATCTCCACCGGGTGCAGTACGGCGAGATGAACACAGGCAAAATGCCAGGTATTGGCGGCGTGTCAGGGTGCAGACGGCGATATCGCCGCCCCGGCCGTCGCGGCGGGGGAGCGTGACCAGCGGCGATTTGGTTCCTACCAGGTCGTCCCCTAGAATCTAGGGGTTGCCTTGGGCAGACCTCGGTTCTCTGAAAAGAAAACCCTGCGTGCCCTTCGGAAACAGCAAGACCGCGCACGTCAGGTCGGTATCTGGCGTGCATACAAAACCAGGTCGAGGAGATCGAGTGATTCAGCAGGAATCGCGGGTGAAGATCGCCGACAACACGGGTGCCAAGGAAATCTTGTGCATCCGGGTGCTCGGTGGTTCGTCGCGGCGCTACGCCGGCATCGGTGATGTCATCGTGGCGACCGTCAAGGACGCCATCCCCGGTGGCAACGTCAAGAAGGGCGACGTCGTCAAGGCCGTCATCGTGCGCACCGTCAAGGAGCGCCGCCGCGCCGACGGTAGCTACATCAAGTTCGACGAGAACGCGGCCGTGATCATCAAGCCCGACAACGATCCGCGTGGCACCCGCATTTTCGGCCCGGTCGGCCGCGAACTGCGCGAGAAGCGCTTCATGAAGATCGTTTCGCTCGCTCCGGAGGTGTTGTAGATGAAGGTCCACAAGGGCGACACGGTGCTCGTCGTCTCCGGTAAGGACAAGGGCGCCAAGGGCAAGGTTCTGGTGGCCTTCCCGACGCGCAACAAGGTGCTCGTCGAGGGCGTCAACCGGATCAAGAAGCACACCCCCGAAAGCCGCACCGAACGCGGCGCGGCCTCCGGCGGCATCGTGACCCAGGAAGCGCCGATCTCCGTCTCCAACGTGATGGTCATCGACTCCGACGGCAAGCCGACCCGCGTCGGTTACCGCGTCGACGACGAGACCGGCAAGAAGGTCCGGATCGCCAAGACCAACGGCAAGGACATCTAGGACATGACCACCGTAGAAAACACTCAGAAAGCGCTCCCTCGGCTGAAGCAGCGCTACCGCGACGAGATTCGTGACGGGTTGCAGAAGGAATTCGGCTACGGCAACGTCATGCAGATCCCCGGCGTGGTGAAGGTCGTGGTGAACATGGGCGTCGGCGACGCCGCCCGCGACGCCAAGCTGATCAACGGCGCCGTCAACGACCTCGCGCTGATCACCGGCCAGAAGCCCGAGATTCGCAAGGCGCGCAAGTCCATCGCGCAGTTCAAGCTCCGCGAGGGCATGCCGATCGGTGCCCGCGTCACGCTGCGCGGCGACCGCATGTGGGAATTCCTCGACCGGTTGATCTCGATAGCGCTGCCGCGTATCCGCGACTTCCGCGGTCTGTCGTCCAAGCAGTTCGATGGCACCGGCAACTACACCTTCGGGCTGAACGAGCAGTCGATGTTCCACGAGATCAACGTCGACGACATCGACCGCCCGCGTGGCATGGACATCACTGTCGTCACCTCGGCGACCAACGACGACGAAGGACGTGCGCTCTTGCGTGCTCTCGGCTTCCCGTTCAAGGAGAACTGAACAGATGGCAAAGAAGGCTCTGGTCAACAAGGCCAACAAGAAGCCGAAGTTCAAGGTGCGCGGTTACACCCGATGCAACAGGTGCGGCCGGCCGCACGCGGTTTACCGCAAGTTCGGGCTGTGCCGCATCTGCCTGCGCGAGATGGCGCACGCGGGTGAGCTGCCCGGTGTCCAGAAGTCCAGCTGGTAAAGCACCAGACCATTGACTAATCCAAATAGGTACGCGGAAGGCCCCGACCGGGGAACCGCCGCGAGGAAGGTGAGCCGGCTGTCATGACCATGACGGACCCGATCGCAGACTTCTTGACGCGTCTGCGCAACGCCAATTCGGCGTACCACGACGAGGTGGCTCTGCCGCACAGCAAGATCAAGGCCAACATCGCCGAGATCCTCAAGGCGGAGGGCTACATCACCGACTACCACACCGAGGACGCCCGGGTGGGCAAGTCACTTGTGGTGCAACTGAAGTACGGCCCGAGCCGAGAGCGCAGCATCGCCGGTTTGCGCCGGGTGTCCAAGCCCGGTCTGCGGGTGTACGCGAGATCCACCAATCTGCCGCGGGTGCTGGGTGGCCTCGGCGTGGCGATCATCTCCACGTCGTCGGGTCTGCTCACCGACCGCCAGGCGGCACGACAGGGCGTGGGCGGCGAAGTCCTCGCGTTCGTCTGGTAGCGGGACAGGAGAGCAAGACTATGTCGCGTATTGGAAAGCAGCCGGTCACCGTGCCCAGCGGAGTCGACGTCACGATCGACGGCCAGAACGTATCGGTCAAGGGACCCAAGGGCACGCTGGAACTGGCGGTCGCCGAGCCAATCGCCGTGTCGCGCAACGACGACGGCGCCATCGTGGTGACCCGCCCGGACGACGAGCGGCGCAACCGCTCGCTGCACGGCCTGTCCCGCACCCTGGTGGCCAACCTGGTCACCGGTGTCACCGAGGGCTACACCACCAAGATGGAGATCTTCGGAGTCGGTTACCGCGTGCAGCTCAAGGGCAACACCCTCGAGTTCGCGCTCGGCTACAGCCATCCGGTGGTGATTCAGGCCCCGGAGGGCATCACGTTTGCCGTGGAGACGCCAACCAAGTTCTCGATCACCGGTATCGACAAGCAGAAGGTCGGCCAGATTTCGGCGAACATCCGCCGCCTGCGTCGCCCCGACCCTTACAAGGGCAAGGGCGTTCGCTACGAAGGCGAGCAGATCCGCCGCAAGGTCGGAAAGACAGGTAAGTAGTAAATGGCTACGAACACAAAAGACACCGCGACGCGCAAGCCGGTCGGGCGCAACGTGTCCGAGGCCCGTCGCGTCGCGCGGTTGCGTCGGCATGCCCGGCTTCGCAAGAAGATCGAAGGCACCGCCGAGGCGCCCCGCCTGGTGGTGAACCGTTCGGCGCGGCACATCCACGTCCAGCTGGTGGACGACCTCACCGGGACAACCGTCGCCGCCGCCTCCTCGATCGAGCCCGATGTGCGCGCGGTCGAGGGCGACAAGAAGGCCCACAGCGTGCGCGTCGGTCAGCTGATCGCCGAGCGCGCCAAGGCCGCGGGTATCGACACCGTGGTGTTCGACCGCGGTGGCTACACCTACGGCGGCCGGATCGCGGCGCTTGCCGACGCGGCACGCGAAGGCGGGCTCAAGTTCTGATGACGATGTACACCAATGGAAGGACGCAATAATGGCCGAACAGGCAGGAGCCGGCGGCCCCGCATCCTCGGACGGCCGAGGCTCGCGCGGTGACCGCGATGGTCGTGGCCGCCGTGACGACCGTGGTGGCCGTGGCGGCCGCGACAGCGGTGAGAAGAGCAACTACATCGAGCGCGTCGTAGCGATCAACCGGGTTTCCAAGGTGGTCAAGGGTGGCCGGCGGTTCAGCTTCACCGCGCTGGTCATCGTCGGTGACGGCAACGGCATGGTCGGTGTCGGCTACGGCAAGGCCAAGGAAGTTCCGGCCGCGATCGCCAAGGGTGTGGAGGAGGCGCGCAAAGGCTTCTTCCGCGTTCCGCTGATCGGCGGCACCGTCACTCATCCGGTTCAGGGTGAGGCGGCGGCCGGTGTGGTGATGCTGCGCCCGGCCAGCGCCGGTACCGGTGTGATCGCCGGTGGCGCGGCCCGTGCGGTGCTCGAATGTGCCGGCGTGCACGACATTCTGGCCAAGTCGCTGGGAAGTGACAACGCGATCAACGTGGTGCACGCCACCGTTGCCGCGCTCAAGCTGCTTCAGCGTCCGGAAGAGGTGGCGGCCCGTCGCGGCCTGCCCATCGAGGATGTCGCACCGGCAGGCATGCTGCGGGCGCGGCGCGAGGCCGACGCGCTCGCCGCGGCGTCGGCGCGTGAAGGATCGGCGTAACCATGGCAGAAGTGAAGATCACCCAGGTGCGCAGCACCATCGGTGCGCGCTGGAAGCAGCGGGAAAGCCTGCGGACGTTGGGGCTGCGCAAGATTCGCCAGTCCGTCGTCCGTGAGGACAATGCGCAGATCCGCGGACTCATCAAGGCGGTGCATCACCTCGTCGAGGTTGAAGCGGTGGGCGATGAGCCGCGTGCGCGTAGAGCAGAAGGTGAGGCGAAGTCATGACACCCATCAAACTGCACGACCTGAGGCCGGCCCCCGGCTCGAAGACCGCGAAGACCCGTGTCGGTCGCGGTGAGGGCTCCAAGGGCAAGACCGCCGGTCGCGGTACCAAGGGCACCAAGGCCCGTAAGAACGTCCCGGCGACGTTCGAGGGCGGCCAGATGCCGATCCACATGCGGTTGCCGAAGCTCAAGGGTTTCCGCAACCGGTTCCGCACCTCCTATGAGGTCGTCAATGTGGGTGATATCAACCGGCTGTTCCCCGAGGGCGGCGATGTCGGCGTCGACGAGCTGGTGGACGCGGGTGCGGTTCGCAAGAACTCACTGGTGAAGGTGCTCGGTGACGGCAAGCTGGCCGCGAAGGTCAACGTCACTGCGCACAAGTTCAGTGGCAGCGCGCGCGAGAAGATCACCGCCGCAGGCGGTTCGGCGACCGAGCTCTAGCCCGCGCTCAAACACGGTCTGAACGCTGAGGCCCCCGACACTCTCGACGTGTCGGGGGCCTTCGCGTTCCGTTGATCTTCCGTTGATCTATCGCGCCCGGATCCCCGGGCGGTTACCGGTTACTGTCCGTAGTTGAAGCAGCCGACGCCCGGCACGCAGCCGCCACCGCCGCCGGGACCGCCGTGGCCGCACGCGCCGTCGGCGGTGCAACCACCGCCGCCGCCGGGACCGCCACTGCCGAAGGAACCGTTGGCGGCCGTCCCGCCGCCGCCGCCAGGCCCGCCGTTACCACAGACCCCGTTGGCGCAGCCGTCTCCGCCGGGGCTGGCCGGAATGGTGATGCTGGGGGTGCCCGTCGCGACCGCGAAGGACTCTGCTGCTGCAATCGGCGCCGCGGCGATCGTCGTGGCCGCAGCTCCCGCCATGATCAGCGGGGCGATGAATTTCAATGTCGCCATCATGTTCCTAGATGTACCACCAAGATCGGAAACTTAAAACAGCTAATTTTCAGCGAACGGAGGAGCTCAACTGAGCTGCGGAATCACCTCTGCAGCAAGCAATTCCATTTGTCCGCGGTCCTCGGCGACGTCCGCACCGGTCGGGTTCAGCAGGATCACCTGAGCGCCGGCGTCGATGACTTCGCGAAGGCCGCGCACCACGTCGTCGGCCGTGCCCGACACCGGCACATCCTCGATACCGGACGCATCGCCGTAGATGCGGTGCAACCCCTCCACCACCCGCTCGCGAGCGCGGGCGGCGTTGTTGTCCACAGTCAGATAAACGCGCTTGGCGATCGCAAAATTCGCAGGATCCTTACCTTGCTTGTCCAGCTCGGTGCGGACGGTCTTGACCGCCTCGACGAATTTGGCCGTCGTCGACGAGCCCGCACCGAGAAACCCGTCGCCCAACCTCACTGCGCGAGCCAGGGCCGCCGGGGCGTTGGCGCCGAACCAGATCGGCGGGTGCGGCCGCTGCACCGGCTTGGGTTGGATCGGGAGTCCATCGACATCGCGGAAGCGGCCGTGGAACGTCACCTCCGGCTCGTCCGACCAGGCCCGCTTCATCAACTCCAGGCCCTCGGTGAAGCTGCTGATGAACGTGGACCTGTCGACGCCGAAGGCGGCGAACGGCCTGAAGCCGCCGCCGGGCGCCACGCCCAAGTCCAAACGGCCATGGCTCAATTGGTCGACAGCAGTGACTGCCGAGGCCAATTGCAGTGGATCGTGCAACGACGTGATCATCACCGCGACACCCAGCCGCAGGCGGGTGGTGTGGCCGGCCGCCCAGGACAACAACTCCAACGGTGCCAGCGCCGGCGCCTGGGCGGTCGTCTGCTCCAGAAGCCAGCCGCCCTCGAAGCCGAGTTCTTCGGCGCGTGCGAGATAGCTCCGCACCCCTTCTGCGTCGAATCCGTTGGCCACCCGCTGCGGGATCGAGATCGAGAACTTCACGGATCCACCTTAGGTCTCTTCAGCGGCGTGATGTGATGGGCAGGTGCCGGGGAGGGATGCCGTCGTCGAGCGATACCTCGGCGGCGATCGCGTCGCACCGGTGGGACGTCGTGGGTGAATGCATTGCCGTCGACGTCGTGCGCGTGGGCCCTCCCTATGGGGACCGCCTCGCCGGTCGCGATGACTTACCTGGCCTACCTCGTCGATACCATGCCGAAGCTGGCGGGCTACGCCATGGCGGTGCACCGCGTGACGTACGTGAGTGAGGCGCTCGCGTTCGCCGAACTGGCGGAAACGGTCGAGTTGGACGGAAAGCCCATGCTCACGGACGAGGTACTCGTCTTCGGATTCGACGATGACGGCCGCATCACGCGGGTCGACATCTTGGTCCAGACGCCGCGGCCGTTGCCGTCGCCGCCCTAGATCCGCCGATAGCCGATCGGCGTCGGTAGGCTCTGACCATGTTTGCTTTCCTGCCGGGCCTCCCGGGCGTCGATGACCTGCGTGCGCTGGCGAGGCGCGTCGACACCGCCCGCCACCGCGGGGTGTCGAACGGGTGTGTGCTCGAGCTGGATCTACTGACGGTGCCGAACGAGACCGGGAGCTTCGACCCGTTCGCGCTGATCGCCGGCGGCGGCAAGCCCCTGCTGTTGCGCGAGGCGATCTCCGCCATCCACCACGCGGCCGATGACCCGCGTGTCGCGGGGCTCATCGCACGGATCCAGATTCCGGCGGCAGCGGCCGGACCCGTACAGGAGTTGCGGGAAGCCATCTCGGCTTTCAGTGATGTCAAGCCGTCGCTCGCCTGGGCCGAGACGTACCCCGGCACGCTGTCGTATTACCTGGCGTCGGCGTTCCGCGAGGTCTGGATGCAGCCCTCCGGCACCGTCGGCCTGGTCGGCTTCGCCACCAATGCGTTGTTCCTCCGCGACGCGCTCGACAAGGCAGGTATCGAGGCGCAGTTCGTCGCCCGCGGCGAATACAAGTCCGCCGCAAACCTTTTCACTCAGGACAGCTATACAGACGCGCATCGCGAGGCCGACAGCCGGCTGATCGACAGCCTGCACTCGCAGGTGCTGGACGGGGTGGCGAGATCCCGTCATATCGATCCCGCCGATATCGACGCGCTCGCCGACAAGGCGCCGTTGCTGCGGGACGAAGCGGTGACAGGCCGGCTCGTGGACCGGATCGGCTTCCGCGACGAGGCCTACGTGCGTATCGCGGAACTCGTGGGGGCACCAGGCATTTCGCCGGAGACCGGTGACGCGGACACCAACCCCGATGCACCGGCGAGGCTGTACCTGTCGCGGTACGCGCGCAGCACCGGGACGAAGCCGCCGGTGCCGCCGATTCCCGGCCGCAAAGGCAAGCCCACCATTGCGGTGGTGACGCTGCACGGGCCGATCGTCAGCGGCCGCGGCGGTCCGCAGGTGCTTCCGTTCGGCCACTCCAGTGCGGGCGGCGACACCATCGCCGCGGCGCTGAGGGAAGCCGCCGCGGACGACTCGGTGTCGGCCATCGTGTTGCGGGTCGACAGTCCGGGCGGTTCGGTCACGGGCTCGGAAACCATTTGGCGCGAAGTCAATCGGGTGCGTGACGGGGGCAAACCAGTGGTCGCCTCGATGGGTGCCGTCGCCGCGTCGGGCGGCTACTACGTATCGATGGGCGCCGATGCGATCGTCGCCAACGCCGGCACGATCACCGGTTCGATCGGCGTGGTCACCGGCAAGCTGGTGGCGCGTGAACTGAAGGACCGGCTGGGCGTCGGTTCGGACTCGGTCCGGACGAACGCCAACGCCGACGCCTGGTCGATCAACCAGCCGTTCACCGACGCGCAGCGTGCGCATGTCGAGGCCGAGGCCGACCTGTTCTACACCGACTTCGTCGAGCGGGTCGCCGTGGGTCGCAAGCTGACGGTGGAGGCGGTCGAGGCCATCGCGCGCGGTCGGGTGTGGACCGGCGCCGACGCCAAAGAGCGCCGTCTCGTCGACGAACTCGGCGGTCTTCGCGCCGCGGTCACCCGCGCCAAGGTGCTGGCCGGCCTCGAACCCGACGCGGACGTCCGCATCGCGAGTTATCCGGGTTCGTCGGTGCTGGACTTCCTGCGGCCGAAACCGTCGTCACAACCGGCCGCGGCGTCATTACCGGAGGCAGCGGCCGCGGTGATCGGGCGTTCGGTGGCAGGAGTGCTGAGCCAGGCGGAACGTTCGCTCACCGGGACGAGCGCGCTCTGGGTCGGCGACTACCGCTTCTGAGCCTCCGCGGGTATCACGGCATCGCCTGCAGCCCGGCGCCGGTGAGGAAGTAGCCGGGTGCCACCGTTGCCGGATCGTCCTGGACCAGGTCCACGAGGAGGGAGCCGGCCAGCTCGGGGGTCAGCAGCTTGCCCAGCTGTTCGAGATACGCCGGCTCGGATAACCCGTTCCGGGCCGCGTACGCGCGAATGCCCCGTCGTCCGACGTCTCCGAACGGCGTCATTCTCGGCATGACGGCGGTAACGGTGATGTCCAGGCAGCAACGCTGCGACTCGTCGTGGGCGTATCCCGCGATGAACCGCTGGGTGGCCTTCGCTCCGGCATAACCACCGCTGGCCGGTGACCCGTTGACGGCGGCGCCGCTGCTCACCACGATCACCCGGCTGCCGGCCGGTAGTTGACTGTCCCGGCGAGCGGGCGCTGGTGGCACGATTTGTCCGCGCATTCGAATCCGGTGACGTCGATGCGCTGGTCGATTTGCTCACCGCGGGCGTCAACCTCTCCATGCCGCCGCTGCCGTTCGAATACCAAGGGCGCGATGCCGTCGCCCGTTTCTACACCGCGATGTTCGGTATCGGCCGGTTGTACCGACTCGTGCCGACACCTGCCAACGGTCAGCCCACGTTCGCCACCTACCTTCGCGCTGCCGCCGACGGCGTCTGCCACGGGGCAGGACTGCTCGTGCTCACGGTCGCCGGCGATCGGATCTGCGCCATGACGCGCTTCGAAAGCCATGTGCTCGGGTGGTTCGGGCTGCCGCGATCGTTACCCGCGGACTTGTGACTCATGCGCCGAAACAACGTTCCCGGTCGTTGAACGGGCCGCTTGACGACCGGGAACGTTGTTTCGGCGACGCTGTCGTGGGATGCGGAACTTCTTCATTTGGTAACCGGAGACTCTTGCTGATGACCGTACGACCTCGCTAATGTCGGATTGTCAACAAAACTACGACCTGACCCGAGGTGGCTCGGCCGGGGCAGCGTCCGAACAGTGTCGATGACACGAGGAGGATCCCCATGGGCATCCCCGACCACCAACCGTCGCAGTCCAACGCTGTCGCCGAACCGTCTCCGGCCGTACTGAAGAAAGCGGTCGCCGCGTCAGCCATCGGGAACGCGACCGAATGGTTCGACTACGGCATCTACGCGTATGGCGTGTCTTATATCTCGGCCGCCATCTTCCCTGGCGACACCCAGAGCGCGACGTTGTTGGCGTTGATGACGTTCGCGGTGTCTTTCCTGGTCAGACCCCTCGGGGGACTGGTGTGGGGACCGCTCGGTGACCGGATCGGGCGCCGGCAGGTGCTGGCGATCACGATCCTTCTGATGTCCGGGGCCACGCTGTGTGTCGGCCTGGTCCCGTCCTACGCGGCCATCGGTTTCTGGGCACCGGTGTTGATGGTGCTGCTGAGGATGATCCAGGGCTTCTCGACCGGCGGGGAGTACGGCGGCGCCGCGACCTTCATGGCGGAGTATGCGCCATGCCGCAGGCGTGGCTTCTTCGGCAGCTTCCTGGAGTTCGGCACCTTGGCGGGCTTCTCCCTGGGCGCGCTGCTGATGCTGGGCTTTTCACTGGTGCTCAGCGACGAGCAGATGAGCACCTGGGGCTGGCGGCTGCCCTTCCTCGTTGCGGCTCCGCTCGGCCTGATCGGCGTATACCTGAGGTCCCGGCTGGAGGACACCCCGATCTTCCGCGAGCTGGCGGAGTCCGGGGAGACGGAGGACCGCACCACCACTCAATTCAAGGATCTGATCAGCCGTTACTGGGCCCCGATTCTGCGGTTGGGTGGGGTGGTCGTCGCGCTGAATGTCGTCAACTACACGCTGCTGACCTACATGCCGACCTACCTGGAGAACTCGATCGGCCTGTCCGCCACGATGTCGCTGCTGGTGCCGATCATCGGCATGCTCGCCATGATGGTGTTCCTCCCGATCGCCGGAGGCGCGTCGGATCGCGTTGGGCGCAAACCGATGTGGTGGTTCTCGCTGATCGGCCTCTTCATTGCCGGCGTCCCGATGTTCCTGTTGATGGGCACCAACGCCCTCGGCGCGGTGATCGGATTCGCCGTCCTCGGACTGCTGTACGTACCGCAGCTCGCGACGATCTCGGCCACGTTCCCTGCCATGTTTCCCACCCACGTGCGCTATGCCGGATTCGCGATCGCCTACAACGTCTCGACGTCTCTGTTCGGTGGCACCGCGCCGGCGGTGAACGACTGGCTGGTCAACAAGACAGGCGACAATCTCGTGCCTGCGTACTACATGATGGCCGCCTGCGTCATCGGCGCCATCGCGCTGATCAAGGTGCCCGAGACCACCCGCTGCCCGATGAACGGCACGGAGACACCCGGCACCGCGGCCGCCCCGCCGCAGCTCCGATACGAGAAGAAGGAGGCAAGCCGGGTCTGACTATCGCGCGACCTCTCAGCGCGCCACGACGGCGCCGACGGCGTCGGCCCAGATGCTCGCCGCCTCGTCGACCTGATCGCTGGTCACCACCAGTGCCGGAATGAACCGCACCACCTGACCCCACGCCCCGCAGGTGAGCAGCAGCAAGCCGCGCCGGGCTGCCTCTTGCTGGACGGCGGCGGCCGTCGCCGGATCGGGTTTGCCGTTACCGTCACGGAACTCATTGCCGATCATCAGGCCGAGGCCGCGGACATCGGTGATCTGGTCGTGCTTGTCCGCGACCAGCTGCACCGCCTCCTTGAGTTGCGCGCCGCGCTGCGCGGAGTTGTCGACCAGGCCCTCGTCGCGGATCACGTCGAAGGTGGCCACCGCCGCCGCGCACGCCACCGCATTGGCGCCGTACGTGCCGCCCTGTGATCCCGGCCAAGCCTTGGCCATCAGGTCCGATGACGCCGCGATCGCGGACAACGGGAAGCCGGACGCCAGGCCCTTCGCGGTGATGAGAACATCCGGGCGCGCATTGAAATGCTCACCGCCCCAGAACTTCCCGGTACGGCCGAAGCCGGTCTGCACTTCGTCGACCGCCAACAGGATGCCGTGTTCGTCCGCGCGTTGCCGCAAGCCGGTGAAGAACCGTTCGTTGGCGGGCACGTAGCCACCCTCCCCCAGCACCGGCTCGACGATGAACGCGGCCGTGTCGGCGGGGGAGGACAGGGTCTGCAGGATGTAGTCGAGCTGGGCAAGCGCGAAATCGGTGGCCTGCTCGACCGGCCAGCCGTAGTGGGTGGGATCGGGGAACGGCGCCACGTGCACGCCCGCCATCAACGGTGAGAAGCCGGAACGGAACTTCGTGCCGGACGTGGTCAGTGAGGCCGCCGCCACCGTGCGGCCGTGGAACCCGCCGTGGAAGACGATGACGTTGGGCCTGCCGGTGGCCTGGCGGGCCAGCCGCAGCGCGGCCTCGACGGCCTCGCTGCCCGAATTCGCGAAGAACATCCGGTCCAGCCCGGCCGGCAGGACCTCGCCCAACCGGTCCACCAGCGTGAGCAGCGGTCGGTGCATGACGGTGGTGTACTGCCCGTGGATCAGCGTGCCGACCTGGCGTTGCGCCGCTTCGACCACCCGCGGGTGGCAGTGTCCAGTGCTTGTCACGCCGATTCCCGCGGTGAAGTCGAGGTATCGACGATCGTCTTCGTCGTAGAGCAGGACGCCCTCGCCGCGAGCGGCCAGTACGCCGGTCGCTTGTTTGAGGACCTGTGAGAGCTGAGCGGACGGAGCCACGTTCCTTCCCCTTGCCTGTAGACGTAAGATTGTCGACAATCAGCGTATCTGACTTGTCCGAGTTGTCTATGCGTGCGCCGACGTCGAAGGGGTATTGGTGAGCGAACACGATCAGGCCGACGAGTCCAGGGTCGTCCGAACCGTCCAGAAGCGACTGTTCATCGACGGCAAGTGGCTCGACGCATCGAACGGACGCACGTTCGACGTCGCCGACCCCGCCACCGGCAAGGCGCTGTGCGCGGTCGCCGACGCGTCCCCGGAGGACGGCAGGGCCGCGCTCGACGCCGCCGTCGCCGCGCAGCCGGAATTCGCCGCGATGTCACCGCGCGCCCGTGCCGACATCCTCGGCCGGTCGTTCGAACTCCTTCACGAGCGGATCGATGACCTCGCTTTGCTGATGACGTTGGAGATGGGTAAGCCGCTGGCCGAGGCTAGAGGTGAAATCGCTTATGCCGCAGAATTTTTCCGCCATTTCGCCGAAGAGGCCGTCCGGATCGACGGCGGCTATCAGACCGCGCCCGCCGGGGGATCGCGCTTCCTGGTCACCCGCCAACCGGTCGGCCCCTGCCTGTTGATCACGCCGTGGAACTTCCCGATGGCAATGGGCACCCGCAAGCTCGGTCCGGCCATCGCCGCCGGCTGCACCAGTGTGATCAAGCCGGCGCCCCAGACACCGCTGTCGATGCTGGCGCTGATGGACATCCTCTCCGCGGCGGGCCTGCCCGCCGGCGCGGTCAACTGCATCACGGTGACCGATGCCGGTCCGGTGATGGAACCACTGATCCGGTCGGGCCTGGCCAGGAAGCTGTCGTTCACCGGCTCGACGCAGGTCGGCCGGCTGCTGCTCGAGCAGTGCGCGGAGAAGATCCTGCGGACCTCGCTCGAACTCGGCGGCAACGCGCCGTTCATCGTGTTCGACGACGCCGACCTCGACGAGGCGGTCGAGGGGGCGGTCGCGGCCAAGATGCGCAACACGGGCGAGGCCTGCACGGCGGCCAACCGGCTCTATGTGCAGTCCTCCGTCATCGACGAATTCGGTCGCCGGCTCGCGGCCCGGATGGCGACGCTGCCGGTCGGCCGCGGCACCGAACCGGGCGTCGCCGTCGGTCCGCTGATCGACGCTTCGGCGCTGCGCAAGGTCGAGACGCTGGTGGCCGACGCCGTCGACCGTGGTGCCACCGTGCTGACCGGCGGCTCGGCACCCGCCGGTGACGGTTACTTCTATCCGCCGACCGTGCTCACGGGCGTGCCGCGCGACGCCGAGATGTGCGACCAGGAGATTTTCGGGCCGGTCGCCCCCCTCACCCCGTTCGAGACGGAGGAAGAGGTGATCGCGGCGGCCAACGACACCGAGTACGGCCTGGTGTCCTACGTCTTCACCAACGACCTGCGGCGTGCTCTGCGGGTCGCCGAGGCGGTCGAGACCGGCATGGTGGGGCTGAACCAGGGCGTGGTCTCCAACCCCGCCGCGCCGTTCGGCGGCATCAAACAGTCCGGTCTCGGCCGCGAGGGCGGTGCCATGGGAATCGACGAGTTCCTGGAGACGAAGTACATCGGCATCGCGATGCGCTGACTGCCCGGTGGCCGCGGCTACGCGCCGGCCGGCTCCGCTCCGCCGATCGTGTTCCTGTCGTGGGTGAGCCGGTGGATGGCGTCGTCCATATGCGCGGTCAGCAGCCGGTCGGTGAGTCCGCGGTCTCCGGAGCGGATCGCGTTTGCCAGCGCCCGGTGCTCGTGATCGCGCACCTCGGACTTCGCGTAGCTTTCGTCGAGCGCATGAATGCACATCCGGGTCTCGGTGATGAAGGTCTGGTGTATTCGGGACAGCCGCCGGCTGCGGGCCAACTGCAACAGGCGCTCGTGGAAGGTGATGTCGAGCTCGCTGACCTCGGCCGGCGTACCCGCCGCCGCCATCTGGTCCACGATGAGCAGCAGCTCGTCACCGGCCGTGACGTGGTCGCCGTCGAGGATCTTGCGCGCAGCGGCCCGCTCGATCGCTTCGCGGGCGACGTACATGTCGCGGACGTCGTCGGGGGTCATCTCGACCACGAACAGCCCGCGATTGCGGATCGCGACCAGTAGACCCTCCTGCGTGAGGCGCTGCATCCCCTCCCGCAGCGGGCCCCGGCTGACTCCGAGCTTGCGCGACAAGTCGGCCTCGCCCAGCTGCGCACCCGGTTTCAGCTCGCCGTGGGCGATGGCCCGGCGCAGTTTGTCCGCGATGATGCTGGGCGTCGACTCGCGGGACAGCGGCTCGATGAAGCTGGTCATCGGCGGTCTCCGAACAGCGTGCCGAGCCGGGGCAGCTTAGGCGCCGGGCCCAGCAGGTCCAGGCCCTTCCAGACCGTCACCTGATTGGCGGTCAGCACGGTCTTGCCGACTGCCGCTTCCAGCTTGTCGACGATCGCCAGCGTGTGCATCGCGGTATCCGGAACCAGCACTGCTTCGGCGTCGGGGTGGTCGGCCGCGGCGACCATGGTGACGATCTGGTCTGGCTCCAGCGTCCCGACCTCGGCCGCGGTGTAGATCCCATGGCTGCCCATCGAGACGACTTCGGCGCCGCCGGCGGTCAGGAACGCGACGAAATGCGCCGCGACGTCATCGGGATAGGACGCGGCCACCGCGACCCGACGGATGCCGAGATGCCGTAGCGCGTCGACGAAGGCGATCGAGGTGGACGACGCGGGCACGCCCGCCGCGGCCGCCACGGCCGACACCTGGTCCTGCGCGCCCTGCGGCCCGAACACGAAGCTGCCCGAGGTACACGCCCACATCACCGAGTCCGGCTTCTCAGCGGCCAGTTGCGCGGCCCCCTCCGCCAACCGGTCGTTGCTGCCCAGGTCGAGCAGCGCGTCGACGCGATGCGCGTCCTCGCCGACCGAGGTGATCGTGACCGGCAGGCGCACGGCGCCGGCGATCCGTGCCTCCAGCGCCGGAAAGTCGTCCTCGGCGCTGTGGCCGGGGTAGAGCAGTCCCACCGTTGGCATATTCATCTCCCTTGGATCATCGTCACCGAGATAGGTAGATTGTCGACAATGTTAACCCGCGCGAGCTATGACGTAGGCAAGCTCCGTGCAGCGCTGCGCGCAGAGCTTCGCGGAGCGGTGCGCGACGACAGTGCAGGCCGCGGCCTGTACGCCGTCGACGGGTCGAATTACCGCGTGATTCCCGAGCTCGTGGTGGTGCCGGCTGACGCCGAGGAGTTGGCCGCCGCGGTGGCGCTCACCGCCGCGGCCGGGGCGCCGGTGACGATGCGTGGCGGTGGCACCTCGATGGCGGGTAACGCGATCGGCGGGGTCGTGATCGACGCCTCGCGTCACGTGAACAAAATTCTGGGCATCGACACCGATAGCCGGACCGCGGTCGTGGAACCCGGCGTCGTGCTCACCGACCTGCTCGGCGCGGCGCGGCCGTTGGGGCTCACCTTCGGCGCGGATCCGTCCTCGGCCAGCCGCGCGACGATCGGCGGGATGATCGCCAACAACGCCTGCGGCGCGCACTCCGTGGCGTGGGGGACCACCGCCGACAACGTCCGGTCGCTTGACGTAATCCTCGCCGACGGCACCTGCTGCACCGTCGAATCAAGCGGCGTCCCAGCCGAACTGGCGTGCAGGCCGGGGCGTGAGGGTGAGCTGCACCGGGCCTTGCAGGCCTTCGTCGACGAGCATCACCTGGTGATCAAGCGCAGGTTCGGACTTTTCACCCGCCAGATCTCGGGTTATGCGTTGCACCGGCTGCTGCCCGAACACGGCTACGACGTCGCGGGACTGCTGTGCGGCAGCGAAGGCGGGTTCGCGGCCACCCTGCGGGCGACCGTCGCATTGACCCCATTGCCGGCGGCGCGGGTGCTGTGCGCCCTGGGTTTCGCCGATTCCGTCTCATCGGCCGAGTGCATACCGGTGGTGCTGCCGCATGGTCCGCTGACCATGGAGTCCATCAACATCGATCTGGTGGACCGGTTGCCCGGGGAGGTGCGCCGCGCCGCAATTGAGGCCGGTCTCCCCGCCGGGCGCGCCTGGCTGCTCGTCGAAATGGGCGGGGAGGATCGGGCGGCCGCCACGGCGTCGGCCGAGTTGATCCTCGCCGCGCTGCGTGATTCGGGTTCACCGGCCACGGCCTCGTTGGTGTCCGACCCGGCGGCCCAGGCCGTGCTGTGGCGCTGCCGCACCGATGCGGCCGGGTTAGCGACACGGCGCGCCGACGGCGGCGAGGCGTGGGGCGGCTGGGAGGACGCTGCGGTGCCGCCGGAACGCCTCGCCGACTATCTGCGCGGCCTGGACTTGCTGATGGCCGGCTACGGCGTGTCCGGCGCGTCCTACGGTCACTTCGGCGAGGGCTGCATGCACATGCGGATCGACTTCGATCTGTTCAGCGAGCGCGGGGTGGCCGCCTACCGGTCGTTCGTCGAGGAGGCCACCGATCTCGTCGTCTCACTCGGCGGCTCGGTTTCCGGGGAGCACGGTGACGGCCGGGCGCGCTCGGAACTGTTGGGCCGCATGTACGGCCGCGACGGTCTGGCGGTCATGGCCGAGATGAAAAGCATCTGGGACCCGGTTCACGTGATGAATCCGGGGGTGATCGTCGACCCCTCCCCACTCGACGAAGGGATCCGTCACCTCGGGCCGGCGAAGGACCGGAAACTGTTGACACTCTTCAGCTATCCCGATGACAACGACGACTTCGCCCAGGCGCAGCGGCGCTGCGTCGGCATCGGGAAATGCCGGCAGTCCAGCGGCGGCGTGATGTGCCCGAGCTACCAGGTGACCCACGACGAGATGCACTCCACCCGCGGCCGGGCCCACCTGCTGTGGGAGATGCTGCAGGGTGATCTGGTCACCGACGGCTGGCGCTCGACCGAGGTGCGCGACGCTCTGGACCTGTGCCTGTCCTGCAAGGGATGCCTATCGGACTGTCCGGTCAACGTGGATATGGCCACGTACAAGGCGGAATTCACTCACCACCACTACGCCCGCAGGCCGTGGGCCCGTCCGCTGTCGCACTGGTCGATGGGCTGGCTGCCGCAGATGTCGCGAATCGCGTCGGTGGCACCCCGACTGGTCAACCGGGTAGCGGGAACGTCGCTGGTGAAGCGTCTCGGCGGGATTGCGCCGGAGCGGGATGTTCCGGCGTTCGCCGAGCAGACATTCGCGGCGTGGTTCCGCGGACGCGGCCCCGATGCCCGGCCGGCGCCGCATGGTGCCGTCGTCCTGTGGCCGGACAGCTTTACCAATTACCTTGCGCCACAGGTGGGGCGCGCCGCTGTCGCGGTGCTGGAGGACGCCGGATACCGGGTCGTGCTGCCCGATGGCCCGGTGTGCTGCGGGCTGACGTTGATCTCCACCGGTCAGTTGCGGGCCGCCAAGCGGCGGATCGCGCGGTCGCTGGCGGTGCTGGCACCGCATCTGGATGCCGGCACCCCTGTCGTGGGGCTGGAGCCGAGTTGCACCGCGGTGCTGCGCCGAGATGCTGCCGAACTCCTGCACGACGACCCTCGGGTAGCGAGGCTGGCCGAGTCGACTTCCACCTTCGCCGAGTTCCTCACCGGCTCCGGCTGGGAACCACCCAAGGTCGCGACCGACGCGCTCGTGCAGACGCACTGTCACCAGCACGCGGTGCTCGGGTTCGACGCTGACCGCGCGCTGATGGCCAGGGCCGGGATTCGGGCCGACATTCCGGATTCCGGATGTTGCGGTCTGGCAGGAAACTTCGGCTTCGAGCGCGGCCACTACGAGGTGTCCCGCGCCGTCGGGGAGCGCGTGCTGCTGCCCGCCGTGCGGGCGGCAGCCCAAACGACGGCCGTCGTCGCCGACGGCTTCAGCTGCCGAACCCAGATCGCCCACGGCACCGAGCGGCGGGCGGTGCACCTGGCCGAGTTGCTCGCCACGGGCCTCGACCGCTAGCTCGGCGAGCGTGCGTGTCTGCGGCCGACCCGCCCGTGGTGGGCCAGCACTTTGCGCACGGTCGGGGCAGCCGTGCTGACCTACAGTGCGGTGTCGAGTTGTCCCAGGTCCTCGATGAGGCGCATGTTCTCCGAATAGTCGACGGGGCAGGCGATCATCGACACGCCGTCGTCGGCCAGCGCCGCTCGCAGGGTGGGCAGCAGTTCGTCGGCGGTGGCGATGCGATATCCCTTGGCGCCGAAGCTCTGCGCGTACATGACGATGTCGGGGTTGGTGAACGTGACATTCGAGTGGGTGCCCAGTTCGAGGTCCATCTTCCATTGGATCAGGCCGTAACCGCCGTCCTCCCATATCAGCACGACGAGCGGGATGCGCTCCCGCACGGCCGTCTCGATCTCCTGCGAGTTCATCAGGAACGCGCCGTCGCCCATGACGGCGAGCACCTTGCGGTCGGGTTGGGCCAGGTGCACGCCCAGCGCGCCGGGCAACGCGAACGCCATGGTGGACAGCCCGTTGGAGATCAGGCAGGTGTTGGGCTCATAAGTCGGGTACAGCCGGCCCATCCACATCTTGACCGCGCCGGTATCCACCAGCACGACGTCACCGCGGCCCAGCGCGGCCCTGGTATCGGCCACTACGCGCTGTGGCGCCAACGGATAACGCGAGTCCTGTTGTCCCCGCGCGATTTCCGCCGCAAGCAAGTGGTTGCTCGGCGTGTCCTGCGGATCGTCGAACGTGATTCCGGACAGCCGATCGGTCAACGCGTCCAGCGACGCGGTGATATCGCCCTCGATGCCGACGCCCACCGGATAGTGCATGTCCACCTCCGCGGGAAGGCGGTGGATGTGGATGATCCGCTTGTCGGAATTCGGGTTGATTCGCACGGGATCGAACTCCTGCAGCTCGTATCCGACGGCGATGATCACGTCGGCGTTGTCGAAGCCGAAGTTGACGTAGTCGCGCCGCATGAACCCGATGGTGCCGCGGCTGTTGGGGTGGTCGTCGGGCATCACCCCCTTACCGTGAAAAGTGTTGGCCACCGAAACATTGGCGCTTTCGGCGAACCGGATGAGCGCCGCCGTCGCCTTCGCCCTGGCGGCGCCGTGGCCGGCAAGGACCACCGGGTTGTGGGCCGCGCGCAGGATGTCGACCGCGCGATCGACCTGCGCCGCCGAGGGCGCTTCGGCCCGAACGACGTTGCGCGGCAGCGGTGCGAGCGGGTAGTCGTTCTCGTCCTCGTCGATGTGCTCGGGGATGGCCAGGTAGACCGCGGCAGGCCGCTCGGTCTCGGCGAGCTTGAACGCCTTGCGGAACATCTCCGGGATCGCCGCTGCGGTCGGCACCCCGTCCGACCATCGGGTGATCGGGGCGAACATCGACACGAGGTCGACGGACTGATGCGACTCCTTGTATTCGCGGTCCTGGCCGACCTGCGCCGAAATCGCGACCATCGGGGTGCTGTTGGTGGTGGCGTCGGCGACTCCGAGTTGTAGGTTGATCGCCCCGGGACCCAGCGTGGCCGACACCACCGCGGCGCGTCCGGTCACCCGCCCGTACATCTCGGCCATGAACGCCGCCGCCTGCTCGTGCCGGGTCAGCACATAGCGGATCGGTGAGGAGGCCAGCGCCTGCACGAAACGGATGTTCTCCTCGCCGGGGATTCCGAAGATCACCGAAACACCCTCGGATTCAAGGCACTTGACCATCAACTCCGCTGCCGTTGCCACGATTCTCCTCGGTTCTGGTCGCTTACGTCACCATCCCCAACGTTAGCGGCCCCGACGCTGCGTTCACGCCAATAGGCGCAAGGCGGTCAGCGCGTAGGCGCGCGCGGCGATGACCAGCTCCTCTACCGCCACCGATTCGTCCGCACGATGGGCCTGACTGGTGACGGAGCCCGGCCCCAGCACCACGACGGGCACGCCGAGGTCGCGGACGATGAACCCGCCGTCGCACGCGGCCGTCCAGCCGCCGGGCATCAGGTCCGGTCCCCCCGCATCGGTCACCGCGGTGCACGCGGCGAGGGCGAGCGGCGAGTCTGCGGACGTCTCGAAGGCAGGCATCTCCATCGGCATCGCCACCTCGACGGTCAAGCCGCGATCGCCCAGCCGCAGCACCTCGAGGCGCAGCCGAAGGTCCTCCAGCACGGTTTCGGTCGACTCACCCGGCAGTAGGCGCCGATCGGCGACGACGGTGCATTCGGCGGGCACGATGGCGCCGCCGGTGCCGCCGTTGATCTGGCCGACGCTCCATGTCGCCGGGCCCAGCAGCGGGTGCGGTGCGCCGGCCAGCTCGCGGTGAAGGCGTTCGATCTCCGCCACCACCTCCGCTGCGCCGTAGATCGCGTTCGCGCCGTCGTCGGGGTTGCCGGCATGACAGGCGATTCCGCGAATGTCGACGCGAAGGTACGAGTCACCGCGCGCGCCGACGATGGTCTGCAGGTCGGTGGGTTCCGCGGTGATGCAGCCCAGGAACGCCGACGTGGTCCCCGACCCGATGTAGGCGCGGATACCGGCGCCCGTCTCCTCCTCGTCGATCAGAGCGGCCAGCTCGACGGGACCGCCGAGCCCCGCCCCTCGCAAAGCTGCCATCGCTGAAAGGGCTGCCCCCAGACCACCTTTCATGTCGGAGGAACCGCGGCCGTAAATCCGGCCGTCCTCGATGACCCCGCCGAACGGATCCCTCGTCCACCCATCACCAATGGGCACCACGTCGGTGTGCCCAAGCAGCAGCAGGCCGGGACCGCCGCCGCCCGGCAGGACCACCTGCAGGTTGCTGCGCCCTGGCTGTACCGATTCGTCGGACACGGCGAGGCCCAATTCGGCGGCCGCGGAGGCGAGTACCGCCACCGTCGCCGCCTCCTCGCCGGGTGGATTCTGCCCTTCGGCCCGCACCAGCGAGCGGGTCAGCTCGACCAGGTGGTCCTCGTCGATCTTGTCCAGGACGGCCCGCTCGGCGGTGGTCAGGGCCACGTCAGTCCTTCGTGGTCAGATCGACGGCCCGGCGCAAGCGCGCGACACCCTCGCGGATCCGGTCGGGCGGGTTGGAGGCGAAGCACAGCCGCAACGCATTGGTGAACCGGCCGGACGGCGAGAAGGCCGACCCGGGGATGAATGCGACTCCCTCGGCCAGGGCGGGTTCGAAAAGTGCGGTGGCGTCGACGCGGTCGAAGGTCACCCAGCAGAAGAAGCCGCCCTCCGGGTCGGTCCAGTGGGCGATGTCGCCGAAGTGTTCGTGCAACGCCGCGTGCATGGCGTCCTTGCGCCGCCGGTATTCGGCCCGCTGTGTCGTCAGGTGATCGCCGAGATGCCCGCCGGTCAGAAAGCCGGTCAGCAACCGTTGGGCGGGCAAGTTGGTGCAGGTGTCCATCGCCTGCTTGGCGTTGATCAGCAGCGGCTGAAGCTCGGGGACGGTGTCGACCCAACCGACCCGCAAACCGGGCGCGACGATCTTGGAAAACGTGCGCACCGCGAACACCAGGGGGTCGCCGCCGCCCAGCTCGCGCAGTGTCGGCAGTGGCTCACCCGCGAAGCGCAACAACCCGTACGGGTCGTCGTCGATGACCATCGAACCCCAGGCCCGGGCCAGCTCGAGGAGCCGCAACCGGCGCTCCAGCGACAGCGTGACGCCCGACGGATTCTGGAACGTGGGGATGGTGTAGATGGCCTTGGGGGTCCGGCCCGCCTGGGCGACCAGGCGCTCGAGTGCGTCGACGTCCATGCCGTCGTCGTCGACGGGGATCTCCAACAGCGTTGCGCCGTAGGACAGGGCGGTCGCGCTGCCGTTGGTGTAGGTGGGTGACTCGACGGTGACGAGATCGCCGGGATCGACGAAGATCTTGCAGAACAGGTCGAGTCCCTGCATGCCGCCCGCGGTGATCGTCAGCCGGTCGGCGGTGGTCTCGTCACTGGTGCCGAGCAGCATCTCCAGCAGCGCCGCGTGCAGCGGCGGATCGCCTTCCGTGGCCGCATAGTCGTAGGCGTCGGGCTTGCTCAGCTCGATGGCCGCGATCCCGGACAGGATCTCCGATGGCACGGCCTCGGATGCGGGGCTGCCCATGGCGAACCGGACGACGTCGTGTGGCTGTTTGTACAAAAGCGATGTGCTGGAGTCGATCACGGATCCGACCAGCCCAGCGGCGCGCGCGGCGTAGGGGAGCGTCGAGGTTTTCACGGATTACCTCCAGATCGTGAGTTCGTGAGGCAGGTCGGTCAGGCGTTCCACTGTGCCGTCGGTGACCACCACCGGCTCGGACAACTCATAGCCCCAATCGTCCATCCAGATGCCGAGGATGACGTGAAAAGCCATGCCCGCGGACAGTTCTGTCGTCTCACCAGGACGCAGGCTCACGGTCCGTTCACCCCAGTCGGGCGGATACCCGATACCGATCGAGTATCCGATACGCGAATCCTTTTCCAGGCCATGGGGTTTGATCACGCGGTCGAAAGCCTGGTGCACGGTGCCGCCGTCGACGCCCGGGCGGATGGCGGCCAGCGTGGCGTCCATGGCCTCGGCGACCACCTTCGCAGTGTCGGTGAGCCGCATGGGTGGATCACCCAGCATCACGGTCCGCGCCAACGGGGCGTGGTAGCGATCGAACACCCCGGCCAGTTCGATCGTGGTGGCTTCACCGGATCGGAAGACCCGTTCGGTCCACGTCAGATGCGGTGTCCCCGCAGCGTCGCCGGTGGGCAGCATCGGAACCAGGGCGGGGTAGTCGCCACCGTGGGTCGGTGTTCCGGATGCCTGCGCGGCCATGATCTCGGCGACCACGTCGCACTGTCGGCGCCCGGGCCGTACATTGGCGACAGCGGTGCGCATCGCATTCTCGGCGATCGTCCCCGCGATGCGCAGCTGTTGTACTTCGTACGGAGACTTGACGACTCGCACCCAGTTGACCAGTTCGGCGGAGTCGACGAGCCGGTTCGACGGTACCCCGCGCTCGAGCGCCAGATAGCCGCGCGCCGAGAAGAAGTGGGAGTCGCCTTCGATGCCGATCACCTCGCCCGCGGGTACGAGTCGGCGTACCCGGGCGGCGATCCAGTCGAACGGGTGCACGTCGGGGCGGTGCACCAGATCCTCCGGGTAGCCGTGGATGTGGTCGTCGTCGAGGTCGGCAGTGAAGCCCGCGCCCGCCGCGTCCATCGCTCTGGTGAACAGGTGCGGCGGTCCCTCCGCGGCAACCAACAGGCACTGCGGCGTGTAAAACGACCACGCGTTGTAGCCGGTGAGATAGAACAGGTTCGCCGGATCGCACACCACCAGTGCGCCGAAGCCGCGCTGCCCCATGGCTTGTCGCACCCGTCGCAATCGGGTGGCGTACTCGGCCGTCATCACGGCGCGGTCGGCCATCCTCACCGCTCCAGCAGCTGTTGGCCGAGCCCGACCGCCTTGCGGCCGATGGCGTCGAGTGCTGACCACATGGTGACCTGGTTGGCGGTCAGCACCGGCTTGCCGAGCTCACGCTCCAGGCGGGTGATCACGTCATAGGTGGGCAGGTTGGTGCAGCTCACGAAGAGGGCCTGCGCGTCCGGCGTATCGGTGTCGCGGACCAGGCGCGCCGTCACCTCGTACGGCACGAGCCAGATATCGGTGGTCAACCCGAGCCCGGCGGATGCGACCACCTCGACCCCGGCCTCGGCGAGAAAGGCGGTGAGGCCGACGGTGAGTTCGGCGACATAGGGAGTCGCGGTGGCGATCCGGTGGACGTCGAGGTGGCGCAGCGCGGAGAGCAGGGCACCGCTTGTGGTGACCGCGGCCCTGGCCCCGGCGTCGACCATCGCGGCCCTGATCGCCGCTTCGCCCGCGACGCCGCCGATGAAGCTTCCGGAAGTGCACGCATATGCCGTCACCAACGGCGAGACCACGCGCACGTCCGAAACCCCCTGAGCGACCAGTTCTGGGTCCGAGATGTGCACGGCCATCTCCACGGTTGAGGGCAACGGCGCATACGGCATGCGGGTGAGGTGCAGGCTGACGTCCTCGGGAACCCAGCGCCACAGCTCGCGGTCGAGCGCGAAGTCGTAAGGCGCGATGACACCGATTCCGGACTGCTGTAGCGGCGGCGAATGAGCCATGGCCCCAGTCTGGGGGCGCCCCACGCGGACTGCAAGCCGATTGTTGACAATCGTACGGTTTCGTTCCTAGCCTCGGACCCGTGCCTCGAACACGACCGGTCGCCGCGGTCCTGTGCGAGAAGGCGACCGACCGCCCACCCGGCCTCGAAGGCCTGGACGTGGACTTCCGCTACTGCGACGCCGACGGCCTCGCCGAGGCGGTCCGCGGCGCCGAGGCACTGCTGCTCTGGGACTTCTTCTCCACCGCAGTGCGTGACGTCTGGGCCGACGCCGACCGGCTCGAGTGGATCCACATCACCGCCGCCGGCGTGGACACACTGCTCTTCGACGAACTGCGGGACTCCGATGTGCTGGTGACGAATGCGCGCGGCGTTTTCGACCGGCCGCTGGCCGAATACGTCCTCGGCGCCGTGATCGCCTTCGCCAAGGACAGTCTCACGAGCTTCGACCTCCAACGGCGCCACGAATGGCGCCACCGCGAGACTCGCAGCATCAGCGGTGCGACCGCGCTGGTGGTCGGTACCGGAGGCATCGGACGCGAGATCGCCAAACTCCTGCGGGCCGCCGGCCTCGAGGTCCGCGGCGCGGGCCGCAGGCAGGTCGCCGACGACCCCGACTTCGGCGAGATCATCGAGAGCGCCAACCTCGCCGCGGAGGCCGGCTGGTGCGATCACCTGATCCTGGCCGCGCCGCTGACCCCGGCGACACGTGGACTGGTGAACGCGCAGGTGCTCGCCGCCATGAAACCGGACGCGCACCTGGTCAACATCGCCCGCGGGCCGATGGTCGACGAGTCCGCGCTGCTCGAGGCGTTGGCGCAACGACGCATCGGCGGCGCCACCCTCGACGTCTTCGACACCGAGCCGCTGCCGCGGGGCCACCCGCTGTGGGACGCGCCGAACGTGACGGTCACCGCGCACATGTCGGCCGACGCGGTCGGCTGGCGCGAAACCCTGGCCGCCCAGTTCGTGACGAACGCCCGGCGCTGGCTGGCCGGGCAGCCGCTGCTGAACGTGGTGGACAAAAAGCTCGGCTACGTATCGGCGAGAGCAGGCACATGATCCCGCTGGCGACGGAGCTCATCGAGGGCTACCGGAACAAGACGCTCTCGCCCGTCGATGCGACCGAGGCGGCACTGGACGCGATCGACAGCCACGACGGCCGGGTGAACGCCTTCGTCCTGGTGGATCGCGACGGTGCACTCGCGGCGGCCAAGCAGTCGGAGGCCCGCTGGCAGGCCGGCGAGCCCCTCGGGCCCGGCGACGGCGTGCCCACCTCGATCAAGGACGCGCTGTGGACCCGCGGCTGGCCTACCGTGCGTGGCAGTCACCTCATCGACGCGGCGGGTCCGTGGGAGGAGGACGCGCCCAGCGTCGAGCGACTCCGCGAGACCGGCGCGGTCATCCTCGGCAAGACCACCACACCCGAATACTCGTGGAAGGGCGTCACCGACTCGCCGCGCTACGGCGCGACGGGCAACCCGTGGGATCCCACCAAGACGTCGGGTGGATCGAGCGGCGGCAGCGCGACGGCCGTCGGCCTCGGAATGGGGGTGTGGTCGGTCGGCACGGACGGTGGCGGCTCCGTGCGTATCCCCGCGGCGTTCACCGGAACTGTCGCGCTGAAGCCCACGTACGGTGTGATCCCGTTTTATCCGCCGAGCCCGTTCGGGACGCTGTCGCACGCCGGTCCCATGACCCGAACCGTGCGCGACGCCGCCGCGCTGATGGATGTGATCACCGGCTTCGATGCCCGCGACTGGGCGGCGATGCCAACTCCGCAGTCGTCCTTCCTGTCCGAACTCGACGATGGGGTGGCCGGCCTGCGCATCGCCTACTCACCGGATCTGGGATTCGTCCGCAACGACGCCGACGTGGACGCTGCTGTCCGGGCCGCGGTCGACGTGCTGGCCGACGCAGGTGCCGAAGTGGCTGAGGTCGATCCGGGCTTCGATGATCCGGTCGACGCCTTCCACGTGCTGTGGTTCAGCGGCGAAGCCAAGGTGCTGCAGTCCTACGGCGCCCTCGAGGAGCTGGCCGACCGGATCGACCCCGGACTGCACCGCACCGCGGCCATCGGCACCACGTACTCCGCGTCGGACTACCTGGACGCCATGGCGGAACGGATGAAGCTGGGCGGGCTGATGGGTCGCTTCCACCAGACTTACGACGTGCTCGTGACGCCGACGCTGCCGTTACCCGCTTTTCCGGTCGGCCAGGATGTGCCGGACGGTTCGGCGTCACCGGACTGGACGAGTTGGACGCCGTACACCTATCCGTTCAACCTGACCCAGCAGCCCGCACTCAGCGTGCCGTGCGGGTTCACCACCGCCGGCCTGCCGATCGGGTTGCAAATCGTCGGCGCCCGGCACACCGATGCGCTGGTGCTCCGCGTCGGCCAGGCCTACCAGTCCGCCACCGACTGGCACCGGCGCACACCAGCAATACTTTCCGAGGAGGATTCGAGATGAGCAGGCTGATCACCGTCTCGCTGGACAAGCGCGGCGTCAGCTGCGTAGCCCGGATGCTCGACGACGCGGCGCCGCGGACATCGGCCGCGGTATGGGATGCGCTGCCGCTGTCGGCGCCGGTGTTCCACGGCAAGTACGCCCGCAACGAGATCTACACGCTGCTGCCCGCGTTCGCGCCCGCCGATCCGGGTAAGGAGAACACCACGATCACTCCGATCCCGGGCGATCTGTGCTGGTTCTCGTTTGACTCCGACGACCTCGGCAATCCGGCGTACGGCTACGAGAACACCACCGGCACAGGGACAACCGGAGCCATCGTTGACCTCGCGCTGTTCTACGGCCGGAACAATCTTCTGATCAACGGCGACCAGGGCTGGGTGCCGGGCAATGTCTTCGGCGCCATCACCGAAGGGCTCGACGAGATGGCCGCCGCCTGCCAGGACCTGTGGATGGGCGGGGCGCGCGGGGAGACGCTGAGCTTCACCCGCCGCGGCTGACTTCCCCAGGCCGTCGAACGGCCAGCCTCGAACGGCCAGCCTCGACCGGTCATCGGGGCGGAGGCTACGGCTGCAAGCCGGGCGAATACGGGTGTTCGCTGATGTTTGTGGTTCGCGGCCTGTGCAAGCTGGCTGGCATGAGCGAACGCGCGGACACGACGCCGTTGAACTGGAGCGACTTGGGCGTGAATGAGCTTCCGACGGGGACGGTGACGTTGCTGCTGGCCGACGTCGAGGGATCGACGCGGTTATGGCAAACGCAACCAGGGGAGATGACCGCCGCGCTCGCACGCCCGAACCGTGCGGTGGACGATCTCGTCGCCGCCCATGGCGGGGTGCGGCCGGTCGAGCAGGGTGAGGGCTCCCGCGTTCAGCTTGCGCAGGAAGCGGCACGTCGCACCTGATTCACTGCGGTGCGAGCGTGCGCGAGATCGGAAGATTTCCCGGCGTGTCGGTCGCAGACACGCACGCTCGCCGCGAAACTACCGCTTCACAGCGCTGACGTAGCTGAGGTTGGAGAAGAAGCCGATGGTGTCGTCCTCGGGGAACTCGAAACCCTTGGCGTCAAAGGCTTCCCGCATCGTCTTCGCCGTGACATCCCAGCCGTGTCCCGCCAGGTAGTCGGTGACGTGGCTGCGTTCACCGTGGTAGATGAGGTCCTTCATCTCGATGTCGTGGCCGTATTTCTTGAGCCGCTCGGTGATGCGCTGCGACCGCTCGTCCGAGAACATGCTGATGTCCGGAATGTGTTCGGTCGCCACCCGGCTGCCCGGCGCGCTGAGCTCGTCGATCCGGTCGAACAGCAGGTCCTGGGCCTCGGGCGGGAGATAGATCAGCAGTCCTTCGGCGATCCACGCGGTAGGCCTGGTCGGATCGAAGCCGTTGTCCAGCAGCGCCTTCGGCCAATCGTTGCGAAGGTCGATCGCAATGGTGTGTCGTTCGGCCTTGGGATTGGCGCCCATGTCGGCCAGCGTGTTCGTCTTGAAGTCGATGACCTCCGGCTGGTCCAGCTCGTACACCGTGGTGCCGTCGCGCCACGGCAGCCGGTATGCGCGGGCGTCGAGTCCGGCGGCGAGGATCACCGCCTGCCGGATCCCGGCCGCGGCGGCGTCGAGGAACAACGTGTCGAACCATCGGGTGCGGACTGCCATGCCTTCGGCGGCCCGTCGCATGTTGAACTCCGGGTCGACATCCTCGAGTTCGATCTCGCCGTCGAGCGCCTTGGTGATGAATTCGACACCGACGGCACGCACCAGCGATTCGGCGAACGGGTCGTCGATCAGGCCTTCGCGGTGGGCGATCGCGCGCTGGGCAGCCACCATGGAGGCCGTCGCGCCCACACTGGATGCCAGATCCCAGGTGTCGTTGTCCGAGCGGGCCATCACGCCTCCTGCAGGGTTGCCGTGAGGTAGCCGGAGTCGCCGATCAGCCTCGTGAGTTCGTCGTCGGGCAGCTCGAATCCATTGGCGGCAAATGTCTCTGCGGTCGAGTGGGTTGCCACCCGCCAGCCGTGTGACGACAGGTAGTCACCGGCGGCGTTGCGTTCACCCGAATAGAACAACTCCGAAAGGTTGAGGTCGGTGCCCGCACGGCGGGACCGTTCGTCGAGTTACTCCGCCCAGTCCTCGGGCATGTTCGCCATGTCCATGTGCTCGGTGGCAAGCCTGCTGCCCGGCGCGGACAGCGCGGTGATGTTGTCGAACAGTCGATCCTGCGCCTCGGGCGGCAGGTAGACCAGCAGCCCTTCGGCGATCCAGGCCGTGGCCTGTGCCGGCTCGAAGCCCGCGTCGCGCAGTGCGCTGGGCCAGTCGTCGCGGAGATCGATCGCGACAGTGCGGCGTGCGGCGGCGGGGACGGCGCCGAGTCCGTCGAGCGTGGCGGTCTTGAATGCGATCACCTCGGGCTGGTCGACTTCGAAGACCACGGCGCCCGAAGGCCACGGGAGCCGGTAAGCACGGGTGTCCAGGCCCGCCGCCAGAATGACGGCCTGACGGATTCCGGCTTCAGATGCGACGGTGAAGAAGTCGTCGAAAAACCGCGTTCGGACAGCGATCTGCTCGCTTATCGTCCTGCGGTTCATCAACGGATCGTCGTCATCGGGCACCTGGCCGTCGATCATCCTGACGAACGAGTCGAGGCCGACCGCACGTACCAGAGGTTCGGCGAACGGGTCGTCGAGAAGTGGGTCGGGTCCCTGGGACGCGATGGCGCGGGAGGCGGCGACGGCGGTGGCCGTCGCGCCGACACTGGACGCCAGGTCCCATGAGTCATTATCCGTTCTGGCCATGGTGCACACCTACTTTCGTGTCGCGATGACCGCGAGCGAATTGCGCAGCGGCGCAAGCTCGTCGGTATCGGGAAAATCCTTGCCATAGTCTTTGAACAGCTCGGGTCGAGGTTGCGCGGACACCGTCCAGCCGTGCTCGGCCAAATAGTCGACGACGTTGTTGCGTTCGCCCGGGTAGAACAGGTCGGCCAGGTTGACGTCGAATCCGTGTTCCTGCCATTCGCTTCGCAGCGCGGCGGCGCGCTCACCGATGCTCGCTCCCGCGTCCGGGTGGAATTCGGTGGCCAGCCGGCTGCCGGGCGCGCTGAGTGCCGCGATGTTGTCGAAGAGCCTGTCCTGAGCCTCAGGCGGCAGATAAACGAGCAGCCCCTCGGCGCTCCATGCCGTCGGCGCGGTGTCGTCGAATCCGCTGCGCCGCAACACAGCAGGCCAGTCGTGACGCAGGTCGATGGCCACCGCCCTCCGCTCCGCGCTCGGTGTCGCGCCGATGGCCGACATCGTCGCCGTCTTGAACTCGATGACCTGAGGCTGGTCGATCTCGTAGACGACGGTGCCGTCCGGCCAGGGCAACCGGTACGGTCGCGCATCCAGGCCCGAGGCCAGGATCACCGCTTGCCGGATGCCGTTGGCCGCGGCGTCGGTGAAGAAGTCGTCGAAGAACTTGGTGCGCACCGCCATCACGGTGGTCATCAGCCGTGCGGTGTTGCTCTTGTCGACGTCATCCAGATTGAGCTCGCCGTCGGCGAAGCGGGTGAAGAACTCGATTCCGACCGCCCGCACCAGCGGGGCCGCGTAGGGATCGTCGATCAGCGGGCTGGGCTCCCGGCTCGCCACGGCCCGCGCGGCGGCGACCATGGTCGCCGTGGCGCCCACGCTGGACGCGATGTCCCAGCTGTCGATTTCGGAACGGGTCATGCAGCGTCCCGGTCAGCCAAGGTGCCGCTGACGTATTGCAGGTCGCCGAAATTGGTCGTGTCCTCGGCCTCGAGCGGAGGCAGGCCGTTGGCGGCGAATAATTCGCTGACACTGGTGCGGTCGAGCTGCCAGCCGTGGTTTCCCAGGTAGGTGGCGGCTTCGTTGCGGTCACCGAGGTACACCAGTTCGGCGAAATCCAAGTCGAATCCGTGGTCGCGCCACCGCTCGGAAATCGCCTGCATGCGCTCGATGGCCTTCTCGTGGTCGGCCGGGTTGATGTTGGGCACGCTCTCCACGGCCACTCGGCTGCCGAACGCGCTCAGCTCGGTGATCGTGTCGAGCAACCGGTCCTGAGCGTCGGGTGGGAGATAACCGAGGAGGCCTTCAGCACTCCAGGCGGTGCGCTGCTTCGGGTCGAAACCCTCTTCGATCAACGCCGAGGGCCAGTCGTAGCGCAGGTCCATCGCCACGGTGCGCCGGTTCGCGGAGGGCTCGGCGCCGGACTGGGCCAGCGTGGTGCTCTTGAACTCGATGACCTCCGGCTGGTCGATCTCGTAGACGGTCGTCCCCGCCGGCCACGCCAACCGGTACGCGCGCGAATCGAGTCCCGACGCCAGGATGACCACCTGTCGGATTCCTGCCGCGGTCGCATCGAGAAAGAACTCGTCGAAGAACTTCGTCCGGACGGCCATGTTGTCGGTCATCCGCTGCATGCCGGGCGTATCGCTGTCCAGATCTTCGGGCCGCAGGTCGCCGGTGGCGAGGCGGGTGAAGAAGTCCACCCCCACGGCGCGCACGAGCGGTTCGGCGTAGGGGTCGTCGATGAGCGGATTGGGGGCCTTGGTCGCCATCGCTCTGGCCGCGGCAACCATCGTGGCCGTGGCACCGACGCTCGATGCCAGATCCCATGTGTCGTTATCGGTTCGCGCCATGTCCTGACCCCAATCGCCGTAGTACAGGCCGTTAGTTAGTTGATGTAACGACCCGTCGCCGACTGTACGCTCCGAATCTTAAGGACGGCTTCGCGCTGGTCGCGCGGATTGGATGCGGGCCAACGGAACCTCAACTGTTACTCTCGTAGACTGTTTGATGCGTGACTTCGCAGGCTGTGAGCTTGACGGGGCGGCGCGCACGAGTTAACCAAGACGCTGGTGAAACCAGCCCCATCCGCACGCCGCGACCTACGCCTCGGCTGCGCAGGAGGAAGAGTGCTCTCGGCTTTCATCTCATCGCTGCGGACTGTTGACCTGAGGCGAAAGATTCTGTTCACCCTGGGCATCGTGATCCTGTACCGGGTCGGCGCCGCGCTTCCGTCACCGGGCGTGGACTACCCGAATGTGCAGAAATGCGTCGCACAGGTCACCAGTGGCGATTCGGCGCAGATCTACTCGCTGATCAACCTGTTCTCCGGCGGTGCGCTGTTGCATCTGTCCGTGTTCGCCCTCGGCGTGATGCCCTACATCACGGCCAGCATCATCGTGCAGCTGCTCGGCGTGGTCATCCCACGCTTCGAACAGCTGCGCAAAGAGGGGCAGGCCGGCCAGACCAAGCTGACGCAGTACACCCGCTATCTGGCGGTTGCGCTGTCGATCCTGCAGGCCACCAGCTTCGTCGCGCTGGCCGCCAACGGCGGGCTGCTGCAGGGCTGCGATCTGGACATCATCATCGGGCAGAGCCAGGGCCTGAACATCTTCACGCTCGTCGTCATCGTCGTGGTGATGACCGCGGGTGCTGCCCTGGTGATGTGGATGGGCGAGCTGGTGACCGAGCGGGGCATCGGCAACGGCATGTCGCTGCTGATCTTCGCGAGCATCGCCTCGCGGATCCCTACCGAGGGCAAGACCATCCTGGACAGCCGCGGCGGTCTGGTGTTCGCCGCGGTCTGCGCGGCCGCACTGGCCATCATCGTCGGCGTGGTGTTCGTCGAGCAGGGTCAGCGCCGCATCCCCGTCCAGTACGCCAAGCGCATGGTGGGCCGTCGCATGTACGGCGGCACGTCGACGTATCTGCCCCTGAAGGTCAACCAGGCCGGCGTCATCCCCGTGATCTTCGCGTCCTCGCTGATCTACATCCCGCATCTGATCACCCAGCTGGTGCAGAGCGGGCGCACCGATCCGGGCAACGGCTGGTGGCAGTCGTTCATCGCCACCCATTTGACCAATCCGGCCGATCCCATCTACATCGGGATCTACTTCGGGCTGATCGTCTTCTTCACGTACTTCTACGTGTCGATCACATTCAACCCCGACGAACGCGCCGATGAGATGAAGAAGTACGGCGGATTCATCCCGGGCATCCGGCCGGGCAAACCCACCGCTGACTACCTGCGCTATGTGCTCAGCCGGATCACCCTTCCCGGCTCGATCTACCTGGGCGTGATCGCTGTGCTGCCGAACCTGTTCCTGCAAATCGGCAACACCGGCTCCGTTCAGAACCTGCCCTTCGGCGGAACGGCGGTTCTGATCATGATCGGCGTCGGGTTGGATACGGTCAAACAGATCGAGAGCCAGCTGATGCAGCGCAACTACGAAGGGTTCCTGAAGTGAGAGTCGTTCTACTCGGACCGCCCGGCGCGGGTAAGGGCACGCAGGCACAGAAACTGTCCGAGAAGCTCGGCATCCCGCAGATCTCAACCGGGGACCTTTTCCGCAAGAACATCAGCGAGGGCACCCCGCTCGGAGTGGAGGTCAAGCGCTACCTCGACGCCGGCGACCTGGTGCCTGCGGAGTTGACCAACAAGCTGGTCGAGGACCGGATCGAACAGGCCGATGCCGCCGACGGATTCATTCTCGACGGCTATCCCCGCTCGGTGCAGCAGGCCGAGGCGTTCGACGAGATGCTGAAGAACCACAACACCAAACTCGACGCGGTCCTGGAGTTTTCCGTGTCCGAAGCGGAGCTTTTCGAGCGGCTCAAGTCCCGTGGCCGCGCCGACGACACCGAAGAGGTCATTCACAATCGGATGCAGGTGTACCGCGACGAGACCGAGCCGCTCCTGGAGTATTACGGCCGCAGCAACCTGCAGCGGGTTGATGCGGTGGGCTCGCTCGACGAGGTGTTTCGGCGTGCCCTGCAGGCGCTGGGTCGGTGAAACCGACAATCGGGCAGAAGTCGGTGAAACCGACAATCGGGCAGAAGTCGGTGAAACCGACAATCGGGCAGAAGTCGGTGAAACCGACAATCGGGCAGAAGTCGGTGAACCGACAATCGGGCACAAGTCGGTGAACCGGCGATTCAACGGGAGCAAGTGATCGATGATCGGCCTGCCAGGCCTGCGTAATCGCAAGGTGGTCGCGCAGCGCAGCGCCGGTGAACTCGACGCGATGGCCGCGGCCGGGTCGCTGGTCGCCACCGCTTTGCTTGCCGTGCGCAACGCGGCGGCGCCCGGAGTCTCGACTCTCGCGCTGGACGAGATCGCGGAGTCGGTGATTCGCGACGGCGGCGGCGTCCCGTCATTCCTCGGCTATCACGGCTTCCCGGCCAGTATCTGCGCGTCTGTGAACGACCGTGTGGTGCACGGCATCCCGTCGGCCGCCGAAAAGCTGGCGCAGGGGGATCTGGTCTCCATCGACTGCGGCGCGATCCTCGGCGGCTGGCACGGCGACTCGGCGATCACGTTCGGTATCGGCCCGCTGATCGCCGTCGACGAGGCGCTGTCGGAGGCCACCCGCGAATCCATGGAGGCCGGCATCGCCGCCATGGTGCCCGGAAACCGGCTCACCGACGTGTCGCACGCGATCGAGGCCGGCACGCATGCGGCCGAGGCGCGATACGACCGCAAATTCGGCATTGTCGCGGGCTATGGCGGCCATGGGATCGGCCGCCAGATGCACATGGACCCGTTCCTGCCCAACGAGGGCGCGCCGGGCCGCGGCCCGTATCTGGCGCCCGGCTCGGTACTGGCCATCGAACCCATGCTCACGCTGGGCACCACGAAGACCATCGTCCTCGGGGACGAATGGACCGTGGTCACCGCCGACGGGTCTCGCGCGGCGCACTGGGAGCACACCGTCGCCGTGACCGACGACGGCCCGCGAATCCTCACCGGCTAGGCGCCCGCACGCCCACCCGGCGATCGTCACAAAACCCCAGCGAACTGCGTGTTCGCTGGAATGCGAATGAACCGGATCACCGCCGACGTCGTATCACTGACGGAGGTTGGTAGTGAACGATCCAGAGGCCGCCATGATGCGGGTGCTTTACGACGAGCACGCCGCAGCGTTGTGGCGCTATGCCCTGCGGCTGACGGGCGACCAGGCGCGTGCGGAAGACGTGGTGCAGGAGACGTTGCTGCGTGCCTGGCGCCATCCCGAGGTGACCGACGAGGTGGAGCGGTCGGCCCGGGCGTGGCTGTTCACGGTCGCGCGAAACCTCATCATCGACGAGCGCCGCAGCGCTCGATACCGCAACGAGGCCGGCACGCCGGACATGGAACAGGTCGCCGATCGCGCCGGACCCGACGAAGTCGACTCTGCGCTCGACCGCCTCCTGTTGAGCACGGCCTTGAGCCAGCTGTCCGAGGAGCATCGGGCGGTGATCCGCCGGGCCTATTACCAGGGCTGGACCACGGCGCAGATCGCCAACGATCTGCAGATTGCGGAGGGCACCGTGAAATCCCGGCTTCATTACGCGGTCCGGGCGTTGCGGCTCAACCTGCAGGAAATGGGGGTGACACGATGAAAGAATTCGGTTTTCCCCTAGGCGGTGATTTGTTGGACGGCGATCGCTACTTGACTTGGGACGCTGCCTACGTGCTCGGATCGCTGTCAAGCGCTGAACGCCGGGAATACGAAGCCCATCTGGAAACCTGTGGTCGCTGCCGGTCCGCGGTGGCCGAACTCAGCGGAGTGCCCGCGCTGCTCGCCAAACTCGACCTTGAGACCGTCCGGTCCCTAGACGACGAGGACCGTGAGGACACGCCGCCTCTGCGGCCCGAGCTGCTCGATTCGGTCCTGGACAAGGTCCGGTGGCGCCGGCGCCGCTCACGGCTGCTGACCTCGGCAGCGGTCGCGCTGGCCGCGGCGCTGCTGGCCGTCGGACTGGTCATCGGGATTCGTCCCGAGATCGTGGGTCTGCAGACGAACACTGCGGACAACACCGCGCAGGGCATGGAAATGACCCATGTGAGCCCGACGCCGATCAACGCCAGCATCACGATGACCGGGTACGGCTGGGGCACCCGCATCGACATGGCTTGCTCCTACGGCGACTGGGGCGAGAGTGGCAACACGCCTGCCCAGTCGCTGGGAATGGTGGTCGTCGGCCGCGACGGCAGCCACACACAGGTCGCCACCTGGTTGGGGTTGTCCGGCGCGACCGCGTTACCCAGCGGCAATACCCCGATGCAGAAGGACGAAATCGCTGCGGTGCAACTGGTTTCATCCGACAACGGACAGGTGCTGCTCGAAAAACATCTGTGATTTCGCCGATCCAGTGAACTCGATCGCGACGCGCGTCGTGTAACTGGTGGGGTCGGGAGAAGCGGGTGAGATATGGCCAGCAGGCATCGGGTCGTCGATCACATCGTCGAGTACCTCGCCGCCTCCGGCGTCGAATTCATCTTCGGCGTCGACGGCGCCAATATCGAGGATGTCTACGACGCGGCGTTCTTCCGCGACGAGATCACCGCGGTGCTGGCCAAACACGAGTTCTCCGCCGCGACAATGGCCGACGGCTACAGCCGGTCGGGTGCCGGGCTCGGCGTGGTGGCCGCGACGTCCGGGGGCGGGTGCCTGAACACGGTGCCGGGCCTGGGTGAGGCATACGCCAGCCGGGTGCCCGTGCTCGCGTTGATCGGCCAGCCGCCGACCACCCTCGATGGCCTCGGCGCATTCCAGGACACCAGCGGACGCAATGGCGCGCTGGACGCATACGCGCTGTTCTCCGCGGTGTCGGTGTTCTGTCGCCGGGTGACGACCCCCGAGGAGATCCGGACTGCGCTGCCCGCGGCGATGGAAGCCGCGCAAACGGGCGGACCCGCAGTCCTCCTGCTGCCCAAGGACATTCAGCAGGCAGAACTGGGAGTCAACGGCGGCGTCGGCAGATTCGAACAGGTGTCGACCCAGCTGGGCGACCCGCATATAATCGCATCTGCGCTTCGCCTCGCCGTCGGCCCGATCACGATCATCGCAGGCGAGCAGGTCGCCCGGGACGACGCGCGCGCCGAACTCGAACAACTCCGGGCGATGCTGCGAGCCCGGGTGGCCACCGTGCCCGACGCGAAAGACGTCGCGGGCACCCCGGGGATGGGTTCCTCGTCGGCACTGGGTGTTACCGGGGTGATGGGGCATCCCGGCGTCGCGGCGGCAATCGCCGACAGCGCGCTGTGCCTTTTGGTCGGCACCCGCATGACGGTGACCTCACGCGCCGGCCTGGACGACGCCCTGGCGTCGGTGCCGGTGTTCTCGATCGGTTCCGCGCCACCGTATGTGGGCAGCATCCACGTACCCACGGCCGATCTGCGCGGCTCGCTGTCGTTGTTGACGAGCATGCTGTCCCGCCACGGCCGGCCCGCCGGCAAACCTGTGCCGGAGACGATGCCGCACAGCGAACTACGAACGCCGCCGCACGCCGGCCCGGGGGTCCGCTACCGCGATGCGATGCGGGTGCTCGACGGCATGCTTGCCGACGGTACCGACATCGTCGTGGATGCGGGCAACATCGGCGCATCCGCCATCCACTATCTGCCGGTGCGCCGAGGGGGCCGGTTCGTCGTGGCCCTCGGGATGGGCGGCATGGGCTACAGCTTCGGCGCCGGTATCGGCATCGCGTTTGCCGCGAGGAGCGAGCAGTCTCGCCGCCGGATCATCGTCATCGCCGGCGACGGTTCATTCTTCATGCACGGCATGGAGATACACACCGCACTGCAGTACCGGCTACCCGTGACTTTCCTGCTGTTCGACAACCATGCCCATGCGATGTGCGTGACCCGCGAGCAGGTGTTTTACCAGGACCGCTACAGCTACAACCGATTCGGGCCCAGCCGCCTGGGCAGTGGCCTCGCGGCGATGTTTCCCGGGCTGCCGTCGATGGATGTCGACGAGCTCGTAGAACTGCCCGCGGCGCTCGAGTCGGCGCTGGGCATCGACGGCCCGTCAGTGATCAGCGTCGAGTGCTCGGCCGACGAAATACCGCCCTTCGCAAACTTGCTCGGCAGTGCCGCTCGCGCCGCCGGCGATAGATCACCCATTGTCAAGGAGGACTCCGATGTCCCTGCCCGCGCTCGATGACATAACCACCCACCGGGGTACCGCCGAACCGATCGAGGACGTGGTCCGGATCGAGACCGCGCCCCGGGAAAAGGCCACCCCGATCATCATGGAGATGATGCGGTCGGTATATCCGCACGACCAGGTTTTCGGCGAATACTGCACGGTCCACAGCTTCATCGATTGTCCACCCGACGAGTTGTTCGAGTACCTGACCGATACGCGAAGCCTCGAGGAGTGGACATACAGCCTGAGGGGGTTCACCCCGACCGACGAACCCGGACTATGGCTCGCATATGACCGGCTGGGCTCGGAGACAAAAATATTCACCCGCACGGTCGCCAACAGAGAGGCGATGTCGGTCGACTACCACTGCGCATGGGACCAGGGCAAGCATCTCTGGATGATCTACCTGATGCGGGTCGTCGACGCCCAGGTGGTCTTCGACAAACCGGGGTCGGTGGTGCTGTGGACCAACTGTCATCACCCCTTCTACGAACACAATCCCTACCCCGAGACCGCGCCGCCCGAACGGCCGGTGTGGGTCGGAGACTTCTGGGACATGTTCGCCGCCGGCCATCTGCTGGAGCTCAAGAACCTCAAGGCGATCGCCGAATACCGGTACCACAACGGACTTTCCGTGACACCTGCCTGGATGAGGTGAGCACGCATGAGCGAACGGAACCCGGTCAGCCTCATCGATGTCTCGACGTATCTTCCGGGCGAGCCGATCGGCGCCGAATATTACGCGCAATTCGCCGAATCGGCTGATCTGCGCGAGAACCTGATGTTTCGGGCACCCAGATTCCGCCACCACGTGGCCGAGGACGAGACCGCCATCGACATGGTGGAGCGCGCCACGACGGGCCTGGTCGAGCGGCACGGCCACGACACCGTGGCTGACGTCGACGTACTGATCACGCACACCCAGATGCCGGATATGCCGTTTTACGGCGGCGGTGGCGGAGTGGCACATCGACTCGGCATGAAGCCGAATTGGGTGCTGGATCTGCACAACGGTGGGTGTGCCGCGTTTGTGCTGGCGCTGAAAGTAGCCCGCCAGCTGCTCGCCGCCGAAGAGGGGAAGACCGCACTCATCGCGGTCGCGCAGAACGCGGGTGGTCAGATCTTCGACCAGCCCGGCGTGCGGCGTAAGGCCCAGGCGTCGGTGCCGGGGGACGGCGCGGCCGTGGGGCTGGTGACCCTGTCGGATCAGTCGCCGATCCTGGACGTCGAGTGCCGCACCTACGGTGAGTTCGCCGGCGACATGACGATAGCCGTCGACCCGCCGCGCAAGTGGTGGCAGCCTGGCCCGGGGGAGGGCTACATCGGCTTCACCGAGAGCAAGATCACCAAGGTGCTGGCGAGGGGCAACCGGCAGGTGCCCGAAGTGTCGTACGCGGTGTGTGACCGAATCGGCATGCAGACCAAGGACCTCGACCTCCTGGTCACCAACCAACCCAATCGAGTGTTCCTGCGCAACTGGCGCGAAGCGTTGGAACTACCGCGGGAGCGCCATGTCGACACGTTCGACGACTGCGGCAACCTGTTCGCCGCAGGTATCCCGATCAACCTCGACCGTGCGATCACCGACGGCCGGCTGAAGAAGGACGATGTGGTGATGATGGCGGCGTTCGCGCACGCCGGCGACTTCGCCGGTGCCGCCGCGGTCAGGTGGGGCGGGCGGGGATGATGACCACATCGAGGAGCGACGTCGCCGAAGCGGTGGACGCGCTGCCCACCGCCGTGGACCCGATGGCATTGTCGCTCAACGAGAATCCGTTCCCGCCACTGCCCGCCGTGCGGTCGGCGCTCATCCCCGCGATCGATGCCGTCAACCGCTACCCGGAGTTCCTTCCCGAGCGGCTGCGGGCGTTGATCGCCGCGCACATCGGCGTCGACGACGAGCAGGTGGTGATCGGGTCCGGCGCCACCGGTGTGATCCTTCAGGTGCTGCAGGCGGTCACCAGCCCCGGTGAGACGATCGTGCTGACGTCGCCGACGTTCGACGGGTATCCGATCCTCGCGCACATGAGTCGGCTGAGATGTGCAACCGTCGCGCTCGATGTGCACGGCCATCACGATCTCGACGCGATGGCCGACGCGACTGCACACGCGCGGGTGGTGGTCGTCTGCCGGCCGCACAACCCGACTGGCACGATCGAACCCGTCGACGACATCGAGCGCTTCCTGAACCGGGTCCCAGTGGACACCGTGGTGCTACTCGACGAGGCCTACGTCGAGTTCCTGCCGCCGGTCGATCGGATCGACGCGGCCGCACTGGTCGCCCGGCACCCCAATGTTGTGGTGGTGCGGACCTTCTCGAAGGCCTACGGGTTGGCGGGCCTCCGGATCGGTTATGGATTCTGTGCCCCGGATCTGGCCCGTCGGTTGTGGAACATGCAGTCGCCCTTCGGCGTCGGCATCACGGGTCTGGTGGCGGTCGCCGCCTCCTATCACGCCGAAAGTGAGCTTCGGCAACGTATTCGAATGATCGGGGCGGAGAGGCGCTACCTGCGGACGCGGTTGCGGTCGTTGGGGGTGTACAGCCACGACGGACACGCCAACTTCGTCTACCTCCCGCCGGGCGGCCGCCCGTGGCGCGAGGTGTTCGACGGCACCGGGTTGAAGGTGCGCAATTACGCCGACGGCGGCGTGCGGATCTCTGTCGGCAGCCGCCAGTCCACCCGCACGGTGCTGGCGGCAGTCGCCGCCACGGCCGCGAGCTGACGGCGTCAGTACTCGACCCGGAAGCCGCCGATGAGCCGGATCGTGTTGCCGTCGGGATCGACCAGCGTCGACAGCCGGACGCCCTTGTTCGCATCGTCGATGCCACCCGGCTCGAGACCCCGCTGCCTCAACTCGCCGATGTGACGCGCGAGGTCGTCAACGGCGAAGTTCAGCAGGCCCGAGCCGGCCCGCTGCTCGTCGGTGAACACTTGAACCCAGCCGCCGGGCACGACCTGCCATTCGACGAGCGTCGGCATGGGGTTGTTGTCGGCCGGGCGGCCGAAGAGCTTCTCGTAGAAGCCATTGCCGGTCTCCAGATCGGAGACCGGCACCACGGCCAGCAGATGTTCGATCGACATGAATGACGTTTCCTTTCCTTGGCACTTTGTGCTCATCAGACTGACTTGTCCACCGCAGCGAACTCATCGGCGGTGGTTCGCCGTCCCGGCACCCGTGGGTGCGGTATGAAGAGGCGTGCCCTCGCAACCGCCACGGCCGGACAAACGCGATCCGATCGCATCCGCGCGCGCCAACTGGGAGCGCTCGGGCTGGGGTGAGGTCGCCGACGGGATGGTCGCGGTGACCTCGGTGATGCGGGCGCATCAGATCCTGCTCGCCCGCGTCGAATCCGCGTTGAGGCCCTACGACCTGAGCTTCTCGCGTTATGAGTTGTTGCGGCTGCTGGCGTTCAGCCGCACCGGCGCGCTGCCGATCACAAAAGCGAGCGACCGGCTGCAGGTACACGTCACCAGCGTCACCCACGCCATCCGTCGATTGGAGTCGGACGGGCTGGTCCAGCGCACACCGCATCCGACCGACGGCCGCACCACGCTTGTGCAGATCACCGAATTGGGGCGGTCCACGGTCGAGGACGCGACCGTGACGCTCAACAGCGAAGTGTTCGCGGACATCGGCATATCCAACGACGAGTCGCGTGCGCTCGCGGAGTCCATCGAGACGCTGCGCCGCCACGCGGGCGACTTCTGACCCAGATTCGCCGAAACGGCATTCCTGGTCACTAGATCGGGCCGTCAGCAGCCCTGCCTTCAGTCTCGGCGAGCTGCGAGGGTAGCGGGATGGTGGCGGTGACCGCCGTCCCCGAGCCGGGCCGCGACCGGATGTTCAGCCGGCCGCCGACGATCTCGGCACGTTCGGCCATCGACAGCAGGCCGTAGCCACCCATCTCGTCGCTGCCCAGCGGACGCTCGAGAGTGTCGAAACCGACTCCGTCGTCGACGATCTCGAGCCGTGCCGTATCCCCGGCGTCGCCCGCCTCCACTGCGAAGGTCAGCCGGGCGCGCTCGGCCTTGGCGTGCTTGACGACATTCTGTAAGCACTCCTGGGCGATGCGGTAGAGCGCGATCTCGATGTGGTCGGGCACCCGGGTGTCGGCGAGGTCGACGTCCATCTCGATCTGCGGGATCGAGCGGGCCAGGCTGGCAAGTCCGCCGGCCAGTCCGAGGTCGTCGAGCACGGGCGGTCGCAGCCCGCTGATCGCGGCGCGCGCCTCCGCCAACGCCAGGTCGACCAATTCGCGGGCCTTCCCGAGCTGCTCGGCGGCGGCACCCGGGTCATCCGGCACGGCCCGGCTCGCCGCGTCCAGCCAGTAGGACAGCGTGATCAACCGCTGCGAGATGCCGTCGTGAATGTCGCCGGCCAGCCGGCGTCGCTCGATCTCCTGCGCCTCGATCACCTGCTCGACGAAGTTCTCGTGCGCACGCTCGCGAGCCACCAGCTGACGGTGTAACCGGGCCTGGTGCAACGCGCCCGCGATGAGCCGCCCGATGACCAGCAACAGCTCGACATCGCGGTCGGTGAATTCGCGTCGCTCGACGGTGTGCACGTTCAGCACGCCGACCAGCCCGCCGGGATCGGTCTCCATCGGAACCGAGACCATCGAGGTGAAGTCCGAGCCGCGCAGCGACTGGAACGGCATGTAACGGGGATCGGACTCTTTGTCGTGGCGGATGACCACCGGTTCGCGGTGGCTGGCCACCCATCCGGAGATGCCCTGGCCCAGCGGCAGCCGGATCTTGCCGACCTCGGCGTCGAACGGCGGTGTCGCACCGGCCAGCGTCAGCGACCGGTCGGTGTCGTCGAGCACGTGGACGAAGCACACATCGCTGGCGGTGGCGGCGGTGATCATCCGGGCCGCCGCCGCGGCCAGGGGTTCGACACCGGGTCCGCTCGACGCGGCCTGGATCAGCTCGCGAAGCAGAGCGAGCTCGCGATCGGCGTCGACGAGATCGCGAACGGCGTTGGCGCCACCCTTGGCCGGGCGTCGTCCTGTCTTCACCGGTAGATGCCTTCCCGCAGGGCGGTCGCGACGGCGCCGGTGCGATCACTGACCCCGAGCTTGCGGTAGATCGAACTCAAATGGCTCTTGACGGTTTCATCGCCGATCACCAGCTTGCCGGCGATCGCCCGGTTGGACAGGCCGTTGACTACGTACGAGAGGATTTCGCTCTCGCGCTGCGTCAGACCCTGTCGGGCACCGGGCCAGAACTCGTCGCGCTGCAGGCGGGCCGCCGTGTCCACCGCCCTGGCCGCCATGCCGGGATCGATTGCGGTCTCCCCGCCCTGCACGAATTCGAGTTGACGCACCAGCTCGTCGCTGCTGATGCTCTTCAGCAGGTATCCGGACGCGCCGACCCGGAGCGCCTGAAAGAGGTACTGCTCGTCGTCGTAGACGGACAACATGACGATCTTGCGGTGCCCGTCCCGCTCCCGCAGTTCCTGGCACAGGTCGAGCCCGCTGGACCCCTGCATGCGCACATCGCACAGCACGATGTCGGGATCGAGGTCGTCGACGACACTGAGCGCCCGGTCAGCGCCGACGGCCTGGCCGACAACGGTCACCCGGTCGCCGAACGCGGCGAGCATCGCCTTGAGGCCCTCGATCACCATTTCGTGGTCGTCGACGAGGACAAGGCGCACCGGAGGGCCGCTCCCGGACGTCATGGCACCACCTTAGGACCGGCGTTTCGCGAGGTAGATGAACTTGACCTGGACAATCCCCCAATTGGGGGAGGACCGATGGCTGTGATGTGCGCCACTCTATCGGGGTGCGGACAACACAGGAGAGTACTTGGCGGGCCGGGCGGTTCTGGTGGGACGCCACCACTGCGATGAACTCCCATGTCTACCCACTGCGCGCGGTGATCTTCGACCTCGACGCGCTGGCCGACATCGAATGCGAGGGACACCGGGTGGCGTTCAACGCGGCCTTCGCCGCGCACGGCCTTGATGTCCAGTGGTCCGTCAGCCGCTACCGCAAGCTCCTGGCGCTCAGCGACGAGCGCCAGCGGGTATCGGCCGAGTTGCGCAAGCGCGGTATCGCCACGGAATGCGATGTGCTGACCGAACTGCTGGCCGACGAGATCTACGCGACCAAGACCATGATGTTCGACGAACTGATCAGCGATGCCGACCTGGCGCCCCGGCCGGGTCTGGTCGATCTGGTCTTGGACGCCTTCGCCGCCGGTGTCTGGGTCGGCGTGGTGACGAACGGTCCGCGCCGCTGGACCGAGCCGGTGATCCGGCACCTCGTCGGCGACGGACTGGTGGAAACGGTCGTCACCGCCGACGATGTGAAGATGCCCATGCCGGATCGCGAGGCCCACCAGAACGTGTTGTGGGAGCTGGGAATACCGGCCGAGAATGCACTTGCCATCTCCGGTTCGGCGTCGGGTCTGCGGGCGGCGACCACCACCGGCTTGCCGACCATCGTCATCACGGGCGACGGCGCCCCGACCATCCCCGCTGCGGTGGCGGTGCGATCCGGTTACGACGGCAATGAACCGTTGCGCATCACCGATTGCCAACGTATGCACGGCCATTGGTGGGCCGCCCGCCAGAGGTCAGCCGCGTAGCAACTCGATGACGGCGCTGAAGTCCTTGTCGGCGTGGTCGGCGGCGAATTTCGCGTAGATCTCGGCGGCATGGCTGCCCAGTGGCGCCGCTGAACCGGTCGAGCTCACCGCTGCCATCGCCAGCCCGAGGTCCTTGTTCATCAATGCGGTGGCGAAGCCGGGCTTGAAGTCGTTGTTGGCCGGCGATGTCGGAACCGGTCCGGGTACCGGGCAATTCGTGTGAACCGCCCAGCAGTTGCCGGTCGCGCCGGTGATCACATCGAACAGCGACTGCGCAGGCAGGCCCAGCTTGTCGGCCAGGACGAAAGCCTCACCGACCGCGATCTGCTGGACGGCCAGCACCATGTTGTTGCACAGCTTCGCGGCCTGCCCTGTGCCTGACGCACCACAGTGGATGACCTTGCCCGCCAGAGGTTCCAGTATCGGCCGCGCCCGCTCGACGGCTTCCTCCTCACCGCCCACCATGAAGGCCAGAGTGCCCGCCGTGGCTCCCTTGACACCACCGGAAACGGGTGCGTCCAATTGGGCGCAACCCCGTTCCCCGGCCTGGGCATGGATTGTGCGGGCATCGTCGACCGAGATGGTCGATGTGTCGATGAACAATGCGCCCGGCTTGGCCGCGCCGAGCACCTCGGCGTAACAGGCCTTCACGATCTCGCCGTTGGGTAGCGAGGTGAACACCACCTCGGCGTCGGCGACCGCGCCGGCGCCGGTGTCGAAAACGGTTGCGCCCTTGTCCGAGGCGGCCGACTTGAGCGGGGGCACCGGGTCGAAGGCGTGGACAGTATGGCCTGTGGCGACGAGGTTGGCCGCCATCGGGCCGCCCATATTTCCCAATCCCAAGAACGCAATCGTCGCCATCTGACAAGCCTCCCGGTCAAGATGCGCGAGCCCGGGCGGCCTCGGCCCGACCGATGACCACACGCATGATTTCGTTGGTTCCCTCGAGGATTCGGTGCACCCGCAGATCGCGGACTATCTTCTCCAGCCCGTACTCACGAAGATAGCCGTAGCCGCCGTGGAGTTGCAGCGCTTTGTCGGCAACGTCGAAACACGCATCGGTGACATAGCGTTTCGCCATCGCGCACAGTTCCACCTTGTCGGGGTGGTTGTCGTCGAGTGCGCGCGCCGCGCGCCACAGCAGGGTTCGCGATGATTCCAGCGCGGTCGCCATGTCGGCGAGCGTGAAGCGGACGGTCGGCTCGTCGAGAAGCGGGCCGCCGAACGCCTGCCGAGCGGCGAGATAGCTCCTGGCCTTGTCATGCGCGGCCTGGGCACCGCCGATCGAGCACGCGGCGATGTTGATGCGGCCGCCGTTGAGACCGTTCATGGCGATGGCGAAGCCGGTGCCCTCGCCGTCGGCGCCGCCGAGCATCGCGTCGGCGGGCACCCGCACCCCCTCGAAAATCACCTGCGCGGTGGGCTGGGCATTCCAACCCATCTTCGACTCGTCGGCACCAAAACTGAGTCCGGGCGTGTCTTTCTCGACGATGAAGGCCGAGATGCCGCGGGGTCCGTCGCTTCCGGTGCGGGCCATCACCACGTACATGTCGGAGGTGCCGGCCCCGGAGATGAACTGCTTGACGCCGTCGATGACGTAGTCGACACCGTCGCGGACCGCCTTGGTGCGCAGCGCGCCGGCGTCGGACCCGGCGCCGGGCTCGGTCAGGCAGTAGCTGGCGATGGACTCCATGGACGCCAGTCTCGGCACCCACGACTTGCGTTGCTCGTGGGTTCCGAACGTGTCCACCATCCACGCACACATGTTGTGGATGGACAGGAACGCCGCGATCGTCGGATCCGCCGTCGCCAGCTGTTCGAAGATGCGCACCGCGTCCAGCCTGTGCAGCCCGCTGCCGCCGACATCGTCGCGACAGTAGATGGCCGCCATGCCCAGTTCGGCCGCCTCGCGCAGCACGTCCGTGGGGAAGTGATGCTTCTCGTCCCACTCCAACGCGTATGGCGCGAGCCGTTTTTCGGCGAACGCGGCCGCCGTCTCGGCGATCACGCGGGCGTCGTCGTCCAGCCCGAAGTAGTCCATCGCAGTGCTCGTCCGGGGTCCGGAGCCTAATTCATCGTCGGGATGACGAACTCGGCGCCATCCTTGATGCCGGAGGGCCACCGTTGGGTCACCGTCTTCACCTTGGTGTAGAAGATGACCGACGAGGGGCCGTGCTGGTTGAGGTCGCCGAAGCCCGACCGCTTCCAGCCGCCGAAGGTGTGGTAGGCCACCGGTACCGGGATCGGCACGTTGACACCGACCATGCCGACCTGCACCCGGGAGACGAAATCGCGGGCCGTGTCACCGTCTCGGGTGAAAACTGCCACGCCGTTGCCGTATTCGTGTTCTGTCGGCAACCGCAGCGCCTCTTCGTAGTCGTGGGCGCGGACGATGCACAGCACAGGTCCGAAGATCTCGTCGGTGTAGATCGACATGTCGGTGGTCACGTGGTCGAACAGTGTCGGGCCGATGAAGAAACCGCCCTCGAGGTTCGCGTCGCCGAACTGAAGATCGTCGCTGGCGCGGTCGCGGCCGTCGACCACCACCTCGGCGCCGGCCTCCACGCCCTGGTTGATGTAGTCGCGGACGCGCTTGAGCGCCGCCTCGGTGACCAACGGTCCGTACGTCGCCTTCGGGTCGAGGCTGTGGCCCACCCGAAGTTCGTTGATCTTCTCGACGAGCCTGGCGCGCAAGCGTTCCGCCGTCTGTTCGCCGACCGGCACCGCGACGCTGATCGCCATGCAGCGTTCACCGGCGCTGCCGTAGCCGGCACCGATCAGCGCGTCGACGGCCTGGTCGAGGTCGGCATCGGGCATCACGATCATGTGGTTCTTGGCGCCGCCGAAGCACTGCGCCCGCTTGCCGTTCGCTGCGGCGGTGGAGTAAATGTACTGCGCGATGTCGGAGCTGCCGACGAAGCCCACGGCCTGGATCACCGGATGCTCGAGGATCGCGTCCACCGCCTCCTTGTCGCCGTGCACCACCTGGAACACGCCCGGAGGCAGTCCCGCCTCGAGGAACAGCTCGGCCAGTCGCACCGGCACCGATGGGTCGCGCTCGCTGGGCTTGAGGATGAATGCGTTGCCGCAGGCCAGCGCGGGCCCCGCCTTCCACAGGGGGATCATGGCCGGGAAGTTGAAGGGCGTGATGCCGGCGACCACGCCGAGCGGTTGGCGCAGCGAATAGACGTCGATCCCGGTGCCCGCCCCCTCGGTGTACTCACCCTTGAGCAGGTGCGGGATGCCGATGGCGAACTCGATCACCTCCATGCCGCGCTGAATGTCGCCGAGCGAATCGGCGTGGGTCTTACCGTGCTCGAGGGACAGCAGTTCGGCCAGTTCGTCGGCGTTCTGGTTGACCAGATCGACGAAGCGCATCATCACCCGGGCCCGTCGCTGCGGATTGAACGCCGCCCACTCTCTTTGCGCCTTCGCCGCGCCGGCGACCGCCGCGTCGACATCGGCCGCCGACGCCATCGGCACGGTCGCCTGTACCTTTCCGGTGTTCGGGTTCATGACGTCGGCGGTGCGCTTGGACTGCCCGGCAGTGCGCTGACCGTCGATGAAATGGGAGATATGTGTGGTCATGAGAATGCCCTTCAATGCGGATACTTGGATATCCTAGTAATTGCCCAAGGTCTTCGCAAGGCCCGTCGAAACTGCGGGCAGATCAATAATTTGTCGAAAAACGCGCTCTCTGCGCAGGCTCGACCCTGTCGCTACGCGCGGCGGCGCAGTTCGTCGACGAACGCGCGGGTCTCGTCCCACGTCGGTAGCAGGCCGGCGGCCTCGACCTCGGCCAGTGACGGCGCCTCGCGGTCGCGGTCGGACAGGATCGGCTCGCCGTCCATGGCGGGCCAGCTGATGCCGAGCGCCGGATCGAGCACGTTGATGGTGTGCTCGCGTCCCGGGTTGTAGCTCGTCGAGCACAGGTACATGACCGTCGAGTCGTCCTCGAGCGTCAGGAAGGCGTGGCCGAGGCCCTCGGAGATGTAGATCGACCGTCGTTCGCGGTCGTCGAGCATCACCGAATCCCAGCGTCCGAAAGTCGGTGAGCCGACGCGGATGTCGACGACGATGTCCAGCACCCTGCCGTGCAGACAGGTGACGTATTTGGCCTGGCTCGGCGGCAGCTGCGCGAAGTGCAGGCCGCGCAGTACACCCGCGGCCGACACCGAGCAGTTGGCCTGACGCAGCTCGAACGTGTGCCCGGCGAAGTCGGTGAACGCGGCATCGGTGAACCATTCGAAGAACGTGCCGCGGGAATCGGCGTGCAATTGCGGGGTGATCTCCCAGGCGCCGGGCACCAGGAGTTCGCGGGCATTCACTGGCCACGCCCCGCGTAGGTGGCCTCGACGGCGTCTTTGAGCGGACGCCACCATGATTCGTTGTCGCGGTACCAGTCGATGGTGGCGCGCAGCCCGTCCTCGAAATCGGTGTGCTTCGGCGCCCATCCGAGTTCCTCGTACAGCACCGAAGGGTCGATCGCGTACCGCAGGTCGTGACCGACGCGATCGGTGACATGGTCGAAGTCGTCGGCGCCGTGGCCCATCAGCCGCAAGATCGTCCTCATCACCGACAGGTTGTCCCGTTCGCCTTCGGCGCCGATCAGGTAGGTGCGGCCGATCTGGCCGTCGTTGAGGATGCGCCAGACGGCGCTGTTGTGGTCTTCGACATGGATCCAGTCGCGCACATTGGCGCCGCGGCCGTAGAGCTTGGGGCGCCGTCCGGTCAGCACGTTGGTGATCTGGCGAGGAATGAACTTCTCCACATGCTGATACGGCCCGTAGTTGTTGGAGCAGTTCGAGATTGTCGCCCGCACCCCGTAGGACCGCACCCACGCCCGCACCAGCATGTCCGAGGCGGCCTTCGTCGACGAGTACGGGCTCGACGGGTTGTACGGCGTCGCCTCGGTGAAGCGTTGCGGGTCGTCGAGCGGCAGATCGCCGTACACCTCATCGGTGGACACGTGATGGAGCCGGACCCCGTGCGCGCGCACCGCTTCCAGAATGGTGAAGGTGCCGACCACGTTGGTGTGCAGGAACGGCTCGGGTGCGGCGAGGGCGTTGTCGACGTGGGTCTCCGCGGCGAAGTGCGCGACGGCGTCGGCCTCGGCGACGAGTCGGCCGACCAGGTCGGCGTCGGTGATATCGCCTTCGATGAGTCGGATGTCGTTCTCCACCGGCGCCAGCGACTCTCGGCTGCCCGCGTAGGTGAGTGCGTCGAGCACGGTGACCGAGTCGACCGCCTGTTCGCGCACCGCAGTGTGCACGAAGTTGGCGCCGATGAACCCTGCCCCTCCAGTGACCAGCAACCGCATGGTCAAACCCTAGCGGCGCGTCAGTGCGCCAGTCCCAGCGGTCCGGACAACTCCTCGAGCGTCGACAGCAACTCGTCACCGCCGCCGAGCACCTGGATCGCGACGTGGTCGGCCCCGGCCGTCACATGCTCGTTGAGCCGTTCGGCGATCTCGTCGGGGGTGCCGTAGGCGACCACCGAGTCGATCAGCCGGTTGCTGCCGGGTCTGGCCACGTCGGCGTCGGTGAAGCCCAGCCGCTTCCAGTTGTTCACGTAGTTCGACAGCCCGAGGTAGTAGTCGACCGTCTTGCGGCCGATCTCGCGTGCCCTCTCCGGGTCGGTCGTCAGCACAACCTTGTGTTCGGGTGCCAAATAGACTGTCGGACCGAGTATTTCGCGAGCCTGGTCAGTATGGGTCGGTGTCGTGAGGTACGGGTGCGCACCGGCGCTGCGTTGCGCCGAGAGCTTGAGCACCTTCGGTCCCAGCGCCGCAAGAACCCGACGGCTGGTCGGCACGCACTCGGTGTCGAGCACCTCGAGGTATTCGACCAGTGCGTCATAGGGCTTGCGATAGGTGCCGGTGTGCTCGGGATGCCCGACCCCGACGCCGAGCAGAAACCGGCCCGGGTAGGCGTCCTCGATGCGGTGATACGACTTGGCGACTTCCTTGGCGTCGGCCGACCAGATGTTGACGATCCCCGTGGCGACCTGCAGCGTCTCGGTCTGTTGCAGGATCGGCTCGACGAACGCGAGGTCCGCCGCTGGTGATGCGCCGATCCACACGGCGCCGTAGCCGAGTCTTTCGATCTCAACGGCCTGCTCGGGTGCGACCGGTCCGCCCGTCCAGACGCCGAAACGGCCGAGTGCGGGCTTGAGCGAAGCAGCGTCGGTCATACCAATCCTTTGAAAGTCGGGGTTACTGGAGGCCGAGCGGTCCGGCCAGTTCGGCGAGTGCTGGCACCAGCTTGTCAGGTCCCGTGAGCACTTGCACGGCCACGTGGTCCGCGCCGGCCTCGAGATGTTGCCGCAGCCGCGCCGCGATGGCGTCGGTGCTGCCGTAGGCGACGACGGCATCGACCAGTCGGTCGCTGCCCGGCTTCGCAACCTCTTGGTCGGTGAAGCCGAGCCGCTTCCAGCTGTTGAGATAGTTCTGCAGGTTGAGGTAGATCTCCAGGGCCTTGCGGCCGACGGTGCGGGCCTGCTCCGCTGCATCTTCTGAGGTGGTCAGCACGACCTTGTGTTCGGGCGCAAGGAATGCGTCCGGACCCATCACCGCACGGGCTTCGGAGGTGTGCTCCGGCGTCGTCAGGTACGGATGTGCGCCGGCGCTGCGGCGCGCGGACAGCTTGAGTACCTGCGGTCCGAGGGCGGCGACGACGCGACGGTTCTTGGGCACGCCGTACTCGTCGAGCTTGTCGAGGTACTCGTTGAGCGCATCGATGGGCTTGCGGTACTGCTGATGTGCCTCGGGGTGCCCGACGCCGATGCCGAGCAGGAAGCGGCCGGGGTAGGCGTTGTCGATGCGGTGGAAGGATTCCGAAACCGGCCCGGCTTCCGCGGTCCAGATGTTCACGATGCCGGTGGCCACCTGCAGCGTGGTGGTCTTCTCCAGGATGGGCTCGACCCAGTCCAACTCCGCGGGCGGCGATCCGCCGACCCAGACGGCGCCATAACCCAGCGCCTCGATGTCCTTCGCCTGTTCCGGGGTGACCCCGCGGCCGAACGATCCGAATTTTCCGAGGTTGGGCTTCTGAGCGGCATCAGTCATGTGATCTGCAACTCGCTGCGCGGCACCGGCTATTCCGTTGAGGCGGCGAGCTCCGTCGGCGTTGCGGCCTCCGGCGCGGGTGCCTCCAGCGGCAGAAGGATGATGAACCGGGTGTTCCCGGGCGCAGACTCCACGCGGATGTCACCGTGATGCTTCTCGACGATGATCCGGCGGGCGAGGTCCAAACCGAGCCCGGTCCCTTCGCCGAAGGCCTTGGTGGTGAAGAACGGGGTGAATATGCGGTCCATGATGTCGGCGGGAATGCCGGGGCCGTCGTCACCGATTTCGACTCGGATCATGTTCTCGTTTTCGCGCGCGGTGCGTAGCGTCAGCGTGCCATGGCCATCCATGGCCTGGATGGCGTTGTGGATGATGTTGCTCCACACTTCGTTCAAATCGCCGGGATAACAAGCGATCTGGGGCAGCGATTTGTCCACGTCCTTGACCAGCTTGATGGGCTTGTCGTTGCCGATCCTGTCGCCGAACAGCGTCTTGATCGTGCTCCACAGCAACTCGTGGACGTCAGACTGTTGGTAGGGCGCACGGTCCATCTGCGAGTACTGCTTGGCGCCGGCCAGCAACGCCGAGATCCTCTTGCTGGCGTCGGCGATCTCGTTCATTCGCAGCTCGGTGTCGATGGTGTACTTCAGCCACCCGATGGCGCTCTGCAACGTCGCCGAGCAGTCGACGTCGTCGATGGAGGCCTGGACGCGCTCCAGCCAGTCGATATCGAGGCCGGCCTCCACGAAGGTCGGTGCGAAGTCCCAGGCGCCGGCGATGCCGTGATCGTCGAGCCAATCGCCGATCTGGTCCTCGCGGTCGGACGACTCCAGTGCGGTGAGCTCCTGCGCCTTGGACTTGGCCACCTGTTCGGCCACCTCATCCTGGATGCTCACCAGAACCCGCAGCGCCTCAGGCGTGAACTTGCCGTAGGCCAGCATCGCCAGCTTGTGCCGCATCTTTCCGACACCTTCGCGCAGGTCGGCGACGGCGCGCGCGGTGGCTGCCGCCGGGTTGTTGAGCTGATGGGTGAGGCCGGCGGTGATCGTGCCGAGCGCCAGCAGCTTTTCGCGCTGCCCGATGACTTGGCTCTGCCGACGGCCACCGACCATGTGCCCCTCGAGCAGGTGTACGGCCATCGGGAATTGCGTCTTCATGAAGGTGGCGAACGCCTCGGCGTCCAGGACGAAGAAGCGTGACGGCTTGGTCACCCGTACCGATGCCGAGTACACGTGTTCCTCACCGGGCACGTAGGCCGACCACGCACCGCAGTACACGCCGCGCTGGGAGGTTTGGCTGGTGACGATGTCCACGCCACCCGAGCGCTTGGACATCACCAACTCCCCGTCGAGCATGACGTAGAAGCACGTCGCAGGGTCGCCCTCGATGCAGACGGGGCCCGGCTCGAACACGGCGATGTGGCCGTGGTCGCACAGTGTCTGCAGTTGTGCGTCGCTCAATTTCTCGAACAGGAACAGCGTCCGTAATTCGTCAGGCACACATGTCTCGCCCATCACTTCGCTCTTTCTACGTCTCGGCCAGGTACCGGTGCACCAACATCACGGCCATCGACCCTTCGCCGACGGCGGCCGCCACACGCTTGGCGGATTCGGAACGCACGTCCCCTGCAACAAACACACCGGGCACACTTGTTTCCAGATGGTGCGGCGGGCGGTCCAGCGTCCAGCCGCTGACGTCCTTCAGGTCCGGACCGGACAGGATGAAACCGTGGTCGTCCTTGGCGACGACGTCCAGCCAGTCGGTGCGCGGCTCCGCGCCGATGAAGCAGCAGAGCCGGTCGGCGGGCACCGTGTCCTTTTCTCCGGATTGCTTGTTGAACAGCACCAGGCCGGTGAGATGGTCGTCCTCGCCGACGGTATCGACGACTTCGGTGCACGTCCGGATGGTGATGTTGTCGTTCTTCTCGATCTGCTGGATCAGGTAGTAGGACATCGACGCTTCCAGCGAAGGACCGCGTACCAGCAGCGTCACCGATTTCGCCGAGCGAGACATGAACATCGCCGCCTGGCCGGCCGAGTTCGCGCCACCCACGATGAAGACGTCCTCGCCCTGGCACTCCGACGCGTCCGAGACCGAGGCGCCGTAGTAGACGCCGCGGCCGATGTAGTTGCACGCGTTGTCCGCGGGGTCGTCCCAGCAGCCGGGAACGTCGCGCAGTTGGCGATAGGACACGCCGGTCGCCAGAATCACCGCCTGGGCTCCGATGGTGCTGCCGTCCTCGAATTCGATGGTGCGTGCGCTGCCGCTGTCCCCGGCGTGCAGTCGGACCGCTTTGCGGGTGGTGATGACCTCGGCACCGAATCGTTCGGCCTGCCTACGTGCCGACGTGGTCAGCTCGGCGCCCGAGACTCCGGTGGGGAAGCCCAGGTAGTTCTCGATCTTGGAGCTGCGGCCCGCTTGGCCACCGGTCGTGGTCTCCTCGATCAGCACGGTCTTCAGGCCCTCGGAGGCGCCGTACACCGCCGCCGCGAGGCCGGCGGGTCCGCCACCGATGACGGCGAGCTCGTACATCTCCAGCGACGGGCTCGTGGACAGGCCCAGCATCGCGGCCAGCTCGGCGTTGGTGGGCTCGACCAGCGTCTCGCCCTGCTCGGTGATCACCACCGGCAGCTGGTAGCCGTCGAGGCCCGCCGCATCCAGCAGCTGCTTTCCCTTGCTCTCGTCGGCCATGAACGACCGGAACGAGTGCTGGTTGCGGGCCAGGAACTGCCGGACCTCCCACGATCGTTCGTTCCATCGGTGTCCGATGACCTTGGTGTGTGGAATCGCCCGGTCGCCGGTGGCGTGCCAGGACTCGAGAAGTCCGTCGATCACCGGATAGAGCTTCTCTTCCGGCGGGTCCCACGGCTTGAGCAGGTAATGGTCCAGGTCGACGACGTTGATGGCATCGATCGCCGCGTGGGTGTCGGCGTACGCCGTGAGCAGCACGCGGCGGGCCAGCGGGTAGATGTCCATCGCTTCTTCGAGGAACTCGATACCGCTCATCTGCGGCATTCGGTAGTCGGCGACGAACACTGCAACGGTGTCGCCGCGCAGCTTGAGCTCGTTGAGGGTCTCCAGGGCGTCCGTTCCGGATTCGGCACGAACGATTCGGTATCGCTCGCCGTAGTGGCGGCGAAGATCGCGGGCGACGGCCCGGGACACGGCCGGGTCGTCGTCGACGGTCAGGATCACGGGTTTACGGGGCTGGGAGGCGGGTCCAGTCATCGGTTACAAGTATGCGCCCGTCGTCCAGCGGATATGTCGGCCAGCCAGCACCGACCCGGGCCGTCAGGCCCCGAAGGCACGGTGCGGGCCGCGAGTTTGCCTGTGGCCTGCACAGTTGGGCGGCACGATACGGTGAATCACCACGGGTGCGGCGGTCCCGGGTCCTCCGGTCGGAGTGGCGCGATCTCTGCGGTGGGCGGGATGATTTTGGCATCGCTGAGCTGGCGGTTCCGCGATTTTGGGGCGGACGGCCGAACGGGTAGTATGGACCAACGGTGCGGCATCCGCGCCGACTCTTGCGTGCTCCGTGTCCGTGGAATTGCTGGAATTTCTGGCTACAGGCTCACGTTTTGTAGTCGGACGAAAGCTGCGCTCAGCAGGCGCCAACGATATACAGGGACACGGAGGATCTCCGAAAAATAATGGCCAAGAAAGACGGTGCCATCGAGGTTGAGGGTCGCGTGGTCGAACCCCTGCCCAATGCGATGTTCCGCATTGAGCTGGAGAACGGTCACAAGGTCCTTGCCCACATCAGCGGCAAGATGCGGCAGCACTACATCCGCATCCTGCCCGAGGACCGCGTCGTGGTGGAGTTGTCTCCCTACGACCTGTCCCGGGGCCGCATTGTTTACCGGTACAAGTGACGAGCGCTCGCGCGAGTCGGTAGCAACACAGAAGACCAACGAGACAAGAACAGGATCGACGAGCCGTGAAGGTGAACCCGAGCGTCAAGCCCATTTGCGACAAGTGCAGGGTGATCCGTCGGCATGGGCGGGTCATGGTGATCTGCTCGGATCCGCGCCACAAGCAGCGACAGGGTTAGACAGGGGCTGAGCACCACAAGCCCGAGCGCTTGCGCGACGAGCAGAAGCGCGAGCCACAACTCAATGACGAAATCCCAGCACCACTGAGCGGATCGGCCGCTCACCACGTCCGGCACGGAGGCCGGACCCCGCAATCGATGAGGGAACGGGCTGGGACCAGACCTCCGCATAGAAGAAGGAACACTGCCTGATGGCACGTCTAGTGGGCGTAGACCTCCCGCGCGACAAGCGCATGGAGATCGCCCTTACCTATATCTACGGCATCGGCCGTACCCGCTCCCAGGAAATCCTGGACGCCACCGGCATCGACCGGGACCTGCGCACCAAGGACCTGAGCGACGATCAGGTCACCCAGTTGCGTGACTACATCGAAGGCAACCTCAAGGTGGAGGGTGACCTGCGCCGTGAGGTGCAGGCCGATATCCGCCGCAAGATCGAGATCGGCTGCTACCAGGGCCTGCGGCACCGCCGTGGCCTGCCGGTGCGCGGCCAGCGGACCAAGACCAATGCGCGCACCCGCAAGGGCCCGAAGCGCACCATCGCCGGCAAGAAGAAGGCCAGGTAACCCCGGATGGCACAAGCAAAGAAGGGTGGCGCTGCTCCCAAGAAGGGACAGAAGACCCGTCGCAGGGAAAAGAAGAATGTCCCGCACGGCGCCGCACACATCAAGAGCACGTTCAACAACACGATCGTGTCCATCACCGACCCCCAGGGCAATGTCATCGCCTGGGCGTCGTCGGGCCACGTCGGCTTCAAGGGCTCGCGTAAGTCGACCCCATTCGCCGCGCAGCTGGCCGCCGAGAACGCCGCCCGCAAGGCGCAGGAGCACGGCGTCAAGAAGGTCGATGTGTTCGTGAAGGGCCCGGGCTCGGGCCGCGAAACCGCCATCCGTTCGCTGCAGGCCGCCGGCCTCGAGGTCGGTGCGATTGCCGACGTCACGCCGCAGCCGCACAACGGCTGCCGTCCGCCCAAGCGGCGCCGGGTCTAACGGGAACAGAAGGGGAGACTTAGATGGCACGTTATACCGGACCCGCGACCCGCAAGTCGCGGCGCCTGGGCGTCGACCTCGTCGGCGGCGACCAGTCGTTCGAGAAGCGTCCCTACCCGCCCGGCCAGCACGGCCGCGCGCGCGTCAAGGACAGCGAATACCGTCAGCAGCTGCAGGAGAAGCAGAAGGCCCGCTTCACCTATGGCGTGATGGAGAAGCAGTTCCGCCGCTACTACGAAGAGGCCAACCGGTTACCCGGCAAGACCGGTGACAACCTGCTGCGCATCCTGGAGAGCCGGCTGGACAACGTCGTTTACCGCTCCGGTCTGGCCCGCACGCGCCGGATGGCGCGCCAACTGGTCAGCCACGGCCACTTCACCGTCAATGGCGTGAAGGTGGACATCCCCAGCTACCGGGTGTCGCAGTACGACATCATCGACATCAAGGACAAGTCGCTGAACACGCTGCCGTTCGAGGTGGCGCGTGAGACCGCAGGCGACCGTCCGATCCCGGCGTGGTTGCAGGTTGTCGGCGAGCGTCAGCGCATCCTCGTGCACCAGCTACCGGAGCGCGCGCAGATCGACATCCCGCTCACCGAGCAGCTGATCGTCGAGCTCTACTCGAAGTAAGACTTCTCATCCGCCCGGATGGCGGTTGAGTACACGGCATCAAATAGTGGGTGTCGTGAAGGAGGAAAGAAAACATGCTGATTTCTCAGCGACCGACCCTGTCTGAAGAGGTCAAGGCCGAAAACCGCTCCCAGTTCGTCATCGAGCCGCTGGAGCCCGGATTCGGTTACACCCTTGGCAATTCGCTGCGGCGCACGCTGCTGTCGTCGATTCCCGGCGCAGCCGTCACCAGCATTCGCATCGACGGTGTGCTGCACGAGTTCACCACCGTGCCCGGAGTCAAGGAAGACGTCACCGACATCATCCTGAACCTCAAGGGGCTGGTCGTGTCCTCGGAGGAGGACGAGCCGGTCACCATGTACCTGCGCAAGCAGGGTCCAGGTGAGGTCACCGCGGGTGACATCGTTCCGCCTGCCGGCGTGACGGTGCACAACCCCGAGATGCACATCGCCACACTCAACGACAAAGGCAAGCTCGAGGTGGAGCTGGTCGTCGAGCGCGGCCGCGGCTACGTCCCCGCCGTGCAGAACAAGGCGTCGGGCGCCGAGATCGGCCGCATCCCTGTCGATTCCATCTACTCGCCGGTGCTGAAGGTCACCTACAAAGTGGAGGCCACCCGCGTCGAGCAGCGCACCGACTTCGACAAGCTGATCCTCGACGTCGAGACCAAGAGCTCGATCACCGCTCGGGACGCGCTCGCGTCGGCGGGCAAGACCCTGGTCGAGTTGTTCGGTCTGGCAAGGGAACTCAACATCGAGGCGGAGGGCATCGAAATCGGGCCGTCGCCGGCCGAGGCTGACCACATTGCCTCGTTCGCGCTGCCGATCGACGACCTGGACCTCACGGTGCGGTCCTACAACTGCCTCAAGCGCGAAGGTGTGCACACGGTCGGCGAGCTCGTCGCCCGCACGGAGTCCGATCTGCTGGACATCCGCAACTTCGGCCAGAAGTCGATCGACGAGGTGAAGATCAAGCTGCATCAGCTCGGTCTGTCGCTGAAGGACAGCCCGGCCACGTTCGATCCGTCCGAGGTTGCCGGTTACGACGTCGCCACCGGCACCTGGAACAGCGACGCCGGCTACGACCTGGACACCGACCAGGACTACGCCGAAACCGAACAGCTCTAACTCAAGTCACCACCTTTTAAGTAGGAGTTCGCAATGCCCAAGCCCACCAAGGGCCCTCGCCTCGGCGGGTCGTCCTCGCACCAGAAGGCGATCCTGGCCAACCTGGCCACGTCGCTTTTCGAGCACGGCCGAATCAAGACGACCGAGCCCAAGGCGCGGGCATTGCGGCCTTACGCCGAGAAGCTCATCACCCACGCCAAGAAGGGCACGCTGCACAACCGGCGTGAGGTGATGAAGAAGATCCGCGACAAGGACGTGGTGCACACGCTGTTCGCAGAGATCGGCCCCTTCTTCTCCGACCGTGCCGGCGGCTACACCCGCATCATCAAGGTCGAGAACCGCAAGGGCGACAACGCCCCGATGGCGGTCATCGAACTGGTGCGAGAAAAGACGGTGACGTCGGAAGCCAACCGTGCCCGCCGTGCCGGGTCGCCGAAGACGGCCGAACAGCCGGTGGCGGCAGCGGCCGCGCCGCAGGCAGCCGTCGAGCCGGAGGCCTCTGTCGGTCCCACCGCCGACGAGGCGTCGGCCGCCGGCGAGGCCTCGGCCGCCGACGAGGCCTCGGCCGAGGAGCAGACGGCCGAGGAGCAGACAGCGGAAGTCGAGTCGGTCGAAGAGGTCAAGGCCGAGGACGCCGCGATCGAAGAGGCCCAGACCGCGGAGGCCGAAGAAGAGGTCGAGGAGAAGGCCGATTCGGATGAGGCCGACGACGCCAAGTCCTAGTGACATGAACGACGGACCCGCCACTGACACCGGTGGCGGGTTTGTTCGTCTTCGGCTCGATATCGCCTACGACGGAACTGGCTTCGCCGGCTGGGCGGCGCAGACCGGGCAGCGCACCGTCGCGGGAGTGCTCGGCGACGCATTGTCAACGGTATTCCGCACGTCGATACAGCTGCGGGCGGCGGGACGCACCGACACCGGCGTGCACGCGACAGGGCAGGTGGGCCATGCCGATGTGCCCACCGATGCCCTGGGCCACGCGTTTCCCCGCACCACCCACGCCGGCGACAGCGAGTTTCTGCCGTTGGTACGGCGGCTGGCGCGGTTCCTACCCGAGGACGTGCGGGTTCTCGATATCAGCCGCGCCGCAGCGGGTTTCGATGCGCGGTTCTCGGCGCTGCGCCGGCACTACGTGTACCGGTTGTCCACCGCACCGTACGGGGTGCAACCTCGGGAGAGCCGATTCGTGACCGCGTGGCCCCGTCCGCTGGACGTCGACGCGATGGCCGCGGCGTCGCGGACCCTGGTGGGACTGCACGACTTCGCCGCGTTCTGCCGTCACCGCGAAGGCGCCACGACGATCCGCGACCTGCAGCGGCTGGACTGGTCGCGCGACGGCGATCAGATCACCGCCTATGTCACCGCCGACGCGTTCTGCTGGTCGATGGTGCGGTCACTGGTCGGTGCGCTGCTGGCCGTCGGTGAGCGGCGCCGCGAACCCGACTGGTGCGCAAGGCTGTTGACGTCCACGCGACGCTCCAGTGATTTCGCCGCCGCACCGGCGCGCGGGCTCACGCTCGTCGCAGTGGATTACCCGCCCGACGATCAACTCGCGTCGCGCAACATGGTGACCCGCGACCTGCGCCGCCTCGACTAGGAAGTGTGTTTGTGCCGATTTTCGGTGCCCGTGCCCGGACTGCCGCTCTTGGGTGGATTCGCTCGGCCGGCGCGTGTTCCCACGTGGTCCGGATGCGACTTCCTGAAAGTAGTCTTCGTGCTCGATGTGCTCCCCGGTTTGGTCACGGTTGGCCGATTCACTTGAGCGACGGTGGCGTTATTGGTGCCAGACGCTTTCGTTGCGGGCGTGTTCGGGTGCGACGAGCTGCCGCGTTGCGTGCCCGTAGGGGCGGTCGCCGCTGTGTCGTCGTCCTGTCCGGCCGTGTTCCCATCGTCGGCTGACTTGGTGGGTACAACCGGTGCCGGTTCGCCCGCGACAGAGCGTGGCTTCCAACGCCCTCGATGACCGGGATCGCTTCGATGCTTCGACCTCGGTAGCCCAACCGAGTTGGACGTAGAGGTACTCGCGGGCGTATCACTTGCAGCCTTCTTGACGGCCGCGACCGCGTTTTCCCTGAGGTCGCTCCCGACTCCAAGCAAAGCACCGACTGACTCCCGCAGGGATTGAAGATCACCATCGACGTCATCCAACGTAATCTTCACGACGGCTGTCTCACTGTCGATGAAGTTCTCGAGCGCGGTGTCGATCGTGTCCGGATTGAGCGAAGCGGCATCGATGAGGAGTTCGTCGATGTTGAAGGCCGTCGCTCCAACGATCATGGCGGGTTCAGCGATCATGATGTCTATCGCCAATTGCGCGGCATGAGCCACCACGTCTGCGATGCCGGGTAGCTCGACGGTCGCCACCGCAGTGCTGCGGGCTGATGGCCGGGCGTTGTCAGAATCCGGCCTCGATGCCTGCGACGGCGTCATCGCCGCGGTGGCAGAGCGACCGGCGGCTATGCGTGCAACTGGAGACGGTGCGTGCTTCGCAGGACCGGATGGTGTTGCGGCGGCTGACTTCGCCGATTCGAACTTGCGCGTTACCTCGGCAAGTGCGTGTACCGGCATCGCGGTGTGTGCGACATGCCGTGTGGTGACGGGTGGTGCCGACACGGCAAGTTGGATCTGTTGAATATGCACTGGCGAATGCGCCGTATCGGGTCGCGTCCGTAGCGATGCCATCGGTGTGGCCATGATGGTGCCGACTGGCAAAGCCAACATGCCAGCTATCAAGCACGAACGGACCGGGATATGCATGGTTCTCCCTGAGCAAGAAGGAAACGGTGCAGTAATTACTTCACAGTGCGGTCGGCCGGAGGAAGAAGCAATGTTGTGAAAGCTGTCACATAGCCATGGCTTTCAGGATTACGCGTCAATAACGCTGTTGGACAACGCATGTCATGAACACGAACATCGAATTACCAGGCGAACATGCAGCGACGCTCAGGTGGCCATTCATCGTCCTGCTCTCAAATTGTTAACAAGACGGTGCCGGTGGATGTGATCGCCGATTGTTTAGGAATCCGATCGGGTTTGGCTCCGATGCAGGACTCCTCACTCTGCGGAGTCTGGTGGCGCCCTGTGTCCAATTGAACGGTTTGCGGGCGCCAAAGTCGCGAGCATCAACGTAGTGGTGGACGTGCGATGCGCGCGACGCCGATAGCCGAACGGTTGATCGGCCACTTGTGTTGTGGGGCTGTGATCTTGGTTCTAGGCCGACGAACGGTGATCAGACGTAAGGGTCAATGGAGTCATTGGATCACCTGCCGTCACTCGTCGCCGGATCGGCGTGAGTGTGTTCTGTCTGTCAGTTTGTGAAATTTCGTGATCCTCATCATGGCGGATAGCGTTGCGGCTCAGTGCCGTTCATAGGGCTGTCACCAACGGGACATGTCAATATCCGGATCTACTGGTCGCGAGTCTCTTAGTCTTCCGCAGCCCCGCACTCTGCGAGGCATGAATGAGCACGCCGGAACCAGGAGGATTCCAATGGAATTGAATCGTCGCCAATTGATGGCGGTCGGGGGAGCCGTGGTAGCCATCGCCGGGCTGAACGCGACACGGGCGTTCGCGGCGCCGGACACGGGCGGTCGCACCAGCGTTGGTGGTGGGGCACCCAAGGGGATATGGCTTGCCGGAGACACGCATGTTCATGACGATCATTCCGCGGACGGCAGTCTGCCTCGACAGCAATCCAAACAGGTGCTGCCGGGAAATCTCCCAGTAGCCGATCAGATAGGCCAGGGTGAGCGAACCGGTCTGGACTTCATGCCGCTGACCGACCACCGGACCTTCGACCAACACTGGGACCCCGGCTGGAAGTCATCGAATCTGCTCCTGATACCGGGCGAAGAGGCAAACGGTTCGCCTCACGCTATCGTGCTCGGTGCTGTCGACACCGTGGTCGACGGCGCAAATCCGCCCGGTTCCCCGGGATTCCGCCATGTTCAGCAGTCAATCTGGGATGCACGTGCCCAAAACGCAATATGGCAGACTGCCCACCCCGACGACGGCGAGTTCACGCCGGCCGGCGGCCCCACCGACAACGCTAGCGTCCAGGGGATGAGCACGGTCGAGGTGTACAACGACTCCACTGACCCTGAGGCGCAGATAACCTATGCCGAGGATCGCTGGAACCGTGGCTTCCGGTTCGGCGTAGCAGCGGCGAGTGACGACCATTTCCGGGAGTTGTGGGGCATCGCCGGCCCGGGCCAGCCCACGACATACGCGTTTGTCACGAAGCGGTCGGTGCAGGGTGTCCTTGACGCCCTGCGCGCCGGCCGCACCACGGTATCGGCAAGCCGCAGCGGGCCGATGGCGACGCTGGAGGCGGACGTCGATGGCGATGGCGAATTCGAGGCCATCGGCGGAGACGAGGTGATCGTCACGACCCGCAGTCTTCCCAAGAACGCGAACCTGCGGGTCCGTGTGAAGGCCGGTGCCGGAACCACGGTGCATGTGTACGCCGCACCGGGTCGGTCGGCCGGGCCGCTCACCACCTTCTCTCCGGCGTCCGACGATGAACAGCACTTGGTGCCGATTACCTTGATGGGTGACCACAGCTGGTTCCGTGTCGAGGTACGCGCTCCGGGGTCGCCATCCGGTGCAGATACCGACCCGAGCCTGCCCGATCAGTTGCGAGCCGCAACATCGCCGATTTTCATCTCGATGCGCCAGCCTGCAGACCCGCGACCGGAAATTCCGCTGCCGGCGCAGGCGGCCGGTTCGGAACCAGCGGCGCTCGCTGCGGGCGATGCCGGCATGTTCACCGGGTTCGCCGACATTGCGACCGAAGACAGCATCGTCCATGCGGTCTTCGAACGGCACACCGACGCTTCGACATCGGTGATCTACCAGCAGATGACGCTTATCGGACGCAACAAGTTGCGCGGGGGCAAGGCAATCGAGATCTCCGATGGATCAGCGACGGCCCGCTGGCCGCGGATTGCGATTTCCGGTAAGGACGTTTGGGTGGTCTGGCAGGACGAGCGTGGCCAGGAACAACCTCACCGGCCGTCTATCTTTTTGCGTCACAGCAGCAATGGCGGGGCCTCGTTCGACTCGGCCGTGCAATTGACCAATGGAACCGGTCGTGCCGTCCAACCCGCCATCGCCCTGGTGGACGGCGACCACCCTGCGGTCGCCTGGGCAGACAACAGTGGCGGCGCCTTCGACGTCTACGCGCAGATAGTCGGTTCCGACAAGGCGCCGATCAACCTGTCCGCCAACGGAAAGACCACCAACCCAGGGGTCGCCGGTGACGCGCGCTCTCCCCGCTTTCCGGCGTCGTTGTTTCCCTCGGTTGCGGTGGGGAGCCAAGGCCGGGTGATTGTGGCCTGGGAGGATGACCGGTTCGACCCGGATCCGCTGTGGACCGGACATACTCCGGCCGCGGGCGAGGCACCCAGTGGCACTGATCCGGACAACTGGCAGATTCTTGCGGCCGTGCGCGCGGACTCAGGAAGCTGGTCCGCGCCCGTAAAGGTCAGCGCCGCGACCAACGCCGCCGACCGGCATCCGAGCGTTATCGCCGACGGTGATGGAGCGTTCGCGGCTATTTGGGAGAGCAAGGCCTTACAGAGTTCGGGTGCCAACCTATCCCTGCACTCGGCCTGGTCCAGTGACGGTGGCAAAAGCTGGTCGACCTCTGCGCCTGTCGCGTCGGATGCGAACGCGATGAGCCAGCGTGCGCGGTTGTCCAGCGACTCGGATGGCACCGTGCGTGCGGTCTGGTATGACAGCCGCAGTTCGGACTGGCGGTGGAAGGTCTTCACCGCCGTGCTCAACGGGAGCCAGGGGTGGGGCGAACCGAAGATGCTGGGGGGCACCGGCAACTGCACTTGGCCATCGGCTGACAAGGGTATCGTCGCGTTCACCAGTGACGGGGCGGCCGAGCGCACCCAGCGCGACATCACTCATCAGGTCTATATCAGCCAGGTGACCTAACTCCCTCGCACCGACGATGGTTCGCCGTGCCACAGTCGCCGCGGCGGACCCGGGAGACCGAGGACGAAATGCCGCGCCGACGCGGCGCAACAATGACCGGGCACGCCATTGGCGTTTCGCCAACTCTCAAGAGACCTAGCCTCAGGGACAGCGAGCTTCAGCCATTCGAGCCAGCGCGACTAGATTTTGCCCGCGACGAAGTTGGCGGCCTGGTCCACCATGCCGGCGCTGAGGTAGGCCTTGGCAAGGTGGTCGGGCCAGTTGGCCTCCCAGGTGTCCGGGTCGGCGGGGTTGCAAATCGGATCCGCGCCGTGGCACATCTCGATTGTGCGATCGTTGTAGAGCGGATTGAAGTTCGTGATCGGCCCCACCCACTGCGCCCCGTTACCGAACAGTGCGACCGCGGCGATGTGCTGGTCCGCGCCCGGCGGCAGCGGATTCTTGAAGCCGAAGATGTCGAACGGCACGGCGAGCACCACGTCGGCCACCGCGGCTCCGAGGGAGTAACCCCCGAGCACCAATCGAGTGTCCGGGCAGGTGTTCATCATCGACTGGACGTGTGCGCTCATGTCGTTGGCCCCGATATCGACCTCGGTGTTGGCGGGGTAGCGAACCGCGTAGGAGCCGATGTTCTTATCCGACTTCGAGCGGAGTGCGCTGACGAAGGGGTTGCCGATCGCCCCCAGTCCCGCGGGTTCGATCCGCCCGCGGGCGAAGACTACCTCGACTTGGGGGCAGGCGGCGGAGGCTGACGGAATGGCGCCGGTCGTGCCGGGGACGGTGCTGGGCACGAGCAACGCGGCCACGGCGAGAAGGACGGCCGCCGCAAGGAGCAGGCCGCGACGGACCCGCCGTCCAGGATCACTTCTCATCCCGAGGATACTAACGGAACCAATCCACGTGATCGTCGATTTCTGCCCGGCCGAGCAACCATGCGCAGACGGGCTGCGAAACGCTCTGCGCCCCAATGTTGACCCGTCCGGAAAGGCTAAACCCTCGACGCTACGAAGCCGGCAGCCTGGGGAATGAAGTCCGAGGATTCGTAGTGGGTGTGCGCGAAGGGATTCCGCCCGCGCGAGCAGATCGGATCGCCATCGCTACAGAGGTCGATCGATCTTCCCGCGAAGGCGCCGGTACCGGAGACGGGGTTCCCGAACTTCGTCGCAGGGTTGCCGAACACCGCCACCGCGGCCACATTGCCGTCGAGGCCCCCGGGAAGCGGCGGTGCCGACCCGATGCTTCCGACCCTGTCACCCAGCGGAGGCACCCCGGCCAGCATGTCCACCACCGCTGCGCCTTGCGAATAACCGCCGAGCACAATCCGCGTGTTCGGGCACTGCGCGGCCATCGCGGTGATGTGATTGGTGGCGTCGGCCGCCCCGTCGGCAGCCGTCAGAAAGTCATAGGTGGCCGGATAGATCACGCCGTAGGTGCCGACCACCCGCGGCGCGATCTGGGCCTGCAGTGCGTCGGCGAGTGCTTGGCCCACCCGTCCGATGCCGGCAGGTTCGCTGGTACCGCGCGCGAAGACCACCTCGACGTCGGGGCAGGGATCGGCGGAGGCGCTCGGTGCGGGGATGAGCACGGTGGCCGTCGCAGTGGTCACAACCGCCAGCACGCAGCGGCGAACAAGATCAAAGGTCACAAGACACCGTAACGTACGGCTTCGCCAAACCAATTCCGCGACGAAGTCAGCGGCCCCGCTTGTCCGGTCTGCGCTCACTAATGGCTGTGAGCGAACGGGTTCCGGCCCCAGAGCAGATGCGGTCGCCGTCCTAGCAACTCGATGGCCCTGTCCGCGTAGCGGGCGCTGGCCGATGAGATCGGATTGCCGAAGTTGGCCGGCGGGTTCCCGAACACCGCGACGGCGGCGATGTTGGGGGAGATACCGGCGACGTGGACACCGGGACACGAATCAGGGAGCGCCGCCGCCGGCGGAGCGGTCAACGCGGCGGTGGCGATCGTCAACATGTGGCCGCAACCGCCGGGAAAGCCGCGCCGACAACAGACCGAACCGCTCGAGCTGCGCTCATGCGGCTGATGATCACATATTGACGCCGATGTTCGGCGAATCATCCGTCGATCGATCCGCCGCTAGAGCAGTCCTGCGACGAACCCGGCGGCCTGGCTCGTCAGCCCGGTGGCCGGATAATTTTTGTGTGCGGCGAAGTTGTCACCGTCGGAACACACCGGGTCGCCCACGTTGCAGAGGTCGATCGCCCTGCTGCCCCACACGGGGCTGATGGTCAGCGGCGCGCCCAGCTTGGCCGACGGGTTGCCGAACACCGCGACGGCGGCGACATGCTCCGGGACGTCCGGCGGCATCGGGTTGTTGAACCCGATCGCAGGGAACGGCACCGCGGCGATGATGTCGATCACGGCCGCACCTTGCGAGTAGCCGCCCAGCACCATGCGGGTGTCGGGACAGTTCGCCACCATGTACTGGATGTGTGCGCTGGCGTCGTTGGCGCCGTCGGCGGCAGCGAGGAAGTCGAATGTCGCCGGGTAGTCGACGGCGTACGCCCCGACCGAGCGGCCACCGACCTCGCCCCGAAGCGAGTCGATGAACGCGCCGCCGACGCGGCCCGCGCCGGGCGTGTCGTTGGTTCCGCGGGCGAAGACCACCTCGATGGCCGGGCAGTCGTCGGCGCGGGCGGACGGAGCGGCGTTCGGCGCGCTGAGCATGACACCTGCGGTAAGCATGACGACGGCGAGCGACGTGAGCCACCGTGCGCCATGTCGCCGCGTATCGTGCCAGCTATCAAGATCGATCTTCACGCGGCGATGCTACAGATGGTTTGCGGGCGTGCCGCTGATCGAGCAAGCCGTCAATCTCGACGGCCGGCCGTGATCTCTTCACAGGGATCGCCGGGCCACGTCACCTGATCGAGCTTGTCGGAACGGTCGCCCTGGCGCGCCAGCGCGAGCCCGACCAGTACCACCCCGCCGCCGATTGCCTGGATCGGCGTCATCGCCTCGCCGAGCAGCACCCAGGCCGCCAGCACCGCGAACATCACCTCGGACAGGCCCACCAGCGAGGCGAACCGCGGCTGCAGCCGGGCGATGCCCATGATCCCGAGCGTGTACGCGATGGCGGTGGGGAACAGCGCCAGCGTGATGACCGGAACCACCCACGACGTCGTCCACCCCGCGACGACGGCATCGTGAGTGGTGAAGGTCATCGGCATCACGCCGGATGCGCCGAGCAGCCCGACGGCGCCCGCGCCGACGACCAGCCCGGCCGCGGCCAGTGTCACCGGGCTCAGGTGCTCACCGTCGGCCCGTGCGGACTTGGAGGTGTCGGACATCATGAAATAGCACGCGGCGCAGACGGCGGCCGCCAATGCCCACCCGACCCCGATCATGTTGATGTGCGCGTCACTGAACACGTTGAGCACCAACATGATTCCGGCCACTGCCAGTGCGACACCGGTCAGCGTCAGGGTGCTCGGGCGCCGCCGCGTGGTGGCCCACAGCCAACCGACCACCAGCACAGGGGCGGTGTATTCCAGCAGCAGAGCGACGCCAACGGACAGGTGCGCGACGGCGTTGTAGTAGCACAATTGGGCCCCGGCGATCGGGATGATCCCGTAGGCGACGACGGTCCCGAAGTGCTGCAGCGCCTCGCGGATCCAGCCGGGCCGCGCGATCGTGGCGAAGACGGCCAACAACAGGGCACCGCCGGCCAGGCGAGCTGTCACGGCGGCGGTCGGGCTCCAGCCGGCCTCCATCAATGATTTGCCGAACGGCCCGGAAGATCCGAACGCGAGCGCCGAGCCGACCGCGAGAAACAGACCGAGGCGGAAGTGGTCGACGGCCGCCGGCGAAGTGGACTGCGTTGCGGTCATGGATGCACCTCCGGAATGTAATGAGTAAAATGGACTTTGATCATGACACTACAGCCGAAGGGGGTCATGGGTCAAATGCTTTTCAGTCATGACACCGAGCTCACGTTGCGGGCCGCGTGTGATCTGATCAACAGCGACCGCGTGGACGGCGAGCAACTCGGCGAGATGGCGGCTCTGGACAGTTACCTGGACGGATTCGGCTGGACGGGACGGCGCGACCACGACGCTGCCGAACTCGAGTCCGTGCTCCGGTTGCGTGAGCGACTCGGCAAGATCTGGGACGTTGCCCGCGACGAGGAAGTCGCGGTCGGGCAGGTCAACGCCCTGCTCAGCGACACCGAGGCATCCCCGTGGCTGACGCGGCATCCCGAGATGCCCGGGTGGCATCTGCATCTCGCATCGAGTAACGACCCGTTGTGGCAGCGGATGGGCGCGGAGTTCGCGATGGCGCTGGCCGACGTGATTCGCGTGGGCGAATTGCGCCGGCTCAAGGTCTGTGCCGCGCCCGACTGTGATGCGGTGCTGGTCGACCTGTCTCGCAACCGATCCGGAAAGTTCTGCGACACCGGTAACTGCGGCAACCGCCAGCACGTGGCCGCCTACCGGGAGCGACGGTCAAAGGACGGCTGAGTGTGCGAGTTCGGCGATTCGATGAACTCACGAGAACCGTGCGTCGTATCGACATAGAGAGGCCGCGGACTCAGCGTTAGGAGGCATGCGATGAACGAGGGATCGTACGCAGCGGAAACTCGCATCAGGCATACCGCATCAACGGTGGTATCCAAGCTCGAACGTCAGGAGTGGCTCGATCGCCCGAGTTACCGGTTCGAGCATGTCCTCACGATCGTGTTCGCGTCATTCGGCCGCGGGCGCGAGCGGGTGAGCAATTTCCTGCACGGGACGTGGCTGGGTCATCCGCTGCATCCGGTCATGACGGCGCTGCCGACCGGAGCGGTGGCGACGGCCGTCGCACTCGATGCGGCGAGCGTACTGCCCGGCCACTCCGCGGCCTGTCGCGAGGCGTCCCGGCTCGCCCTGGGTGTCGGCCTCGCCGGAAGCATCGGCGCAGCGGTCACTGGAGTGACCGACTGGCAACACACTCAGCAGCAGTCCCGGCGGGTCGGACTCGTCCATGGCGTATTGAACGCCCTCGCGACCGCGCTGTATGTGATGTCGTGGTGGGACCGCCGACGTGACCGTCACCTGCGCGGTGCGACCAGCTCTGCGGTGGGCTACGGAATCACGTTGGGCAGTGGGTATCTGGGTGCCTCGCTGGTCTACCGATCCGGTGTAGGAGTCGATAGCTCCGGCCCGCGGCTGGTGACCGACGACTGGAAGCCGGTCATGCTGGTGACCGCGCTGAACGGAGAGCCGCAACGGGTGAACGTCGACGGCGTCGATGTGGTCTTGCATCGAGACGGTGACGATGTCCTCGCGGTGGGAGACCGCTGCCCCCATCTGGGCGCACCGATGTCGGACGGCTGGGTCGACCGTGGTCGCGTCGTATGCCCCTGGCACGGTTCACGATTCGAATGCAGCTCGGGGGAAGTGGTGCGCGGTCCGGCCACCGCGCCGTTGCCCAGTTACCCAACCCGGATACGCCGGGGAGTGATCGAAATCCGCGGCATGGCAACGGACGCCGCAAAGACCGGAGCAACTCGATGAATGCCTACGACGTCTTGTTCGATCACCACAACGTCCTGCGCGGGCTGTGCAAGAAGATCACTGCCTTAACGCCGACTTCCGACGAACGGCAGGCAACCCTCGATCAGCTACTCGTCGAGCTGGATATCCACATGCGTATCGAGGACGACCTCTTCTATCCCGCGGTGCAAGCGGCGAGCAAGCTGGTGGCGATCGCGCATGCCGAACACCGACAGGTCTTCGACCAGCTGACCGTGGTGCTACGGACACCGCCGTCGGCGCCCGGGTACGACGACGAGTGGCGATCTTTCGTCATGGTGCTCGACGCACACGCCGACGAAGAAGAACGCGACCTGTGCCCGCCGCCGATCGAGATGAGTGAAGCCGATCTGAGCACGCTGGGTGATTCGATGCGCCAACGCATTTCCGACCTGCGTGACTCGACGGTCGAGAAGCTTCACGTGCGAGGCAGAACTGCACTGTTGCGGGCGATGTAACCGGCCGGCGGCTCTGTTGAGGCCGAGACCGACGTTTCGCAGGAGAACCGGGGGAGGACGACTGCGAAACGCCGATCTGGGCGTGGGACTAGCTTGTTTGGTGCGGCGGACCGAGATAGGGAAACTCGGTCAGGGTGTCGGTGTGCGGGCTCAATCCGGACGGCGGGGCGTCGCCCTTGGTGAGGAACGCCAACCGATAGTCGATGACGTCGTCGGTGAAGACACGCCCGTTCGGGTATCTGGCAGGCTGTGATGGGTCGAAGTGCAGCATGTCGGGAAGCGTGCCCTCGTTGTCTATTGCCTCTATTGCCTCGTCGCGCGTGTAGCCGCCGGTGTGGCCCATCAGGTGGATGAACATGCCGATCCACCGCGTCCGGTCATTGACGGGTTCGCTGGCGTTGTATTCCTCTTTGGTGTCGTCGGTGTTGAAGAAGCTGCTCACCGATGGGTGTCCGGCGCGGTCGACATGGAGCAGCTCGCCGTCCTGCCGCACGCTGCACCGCCCCCAGATCCTGATGTCGGGGTCGGCGCCCAGGAACGCGGTGGGCATTTCGATGGCAATGGAGAACACGTTGGCCCCGGTATTGGAATCGATACCGGTCCAAGGGGATTGGTCACCCAGGTGTAGGGCGGTGAAGTTGCGGCCGCCGGAGGTGTCGAACAGGTTCTTGACGCCGTCGAAGTCGAAGAAGAACGCGTCACTGCGAGCGCCGGCGAAGAAGGTGAAGTCGCCGGACGTCGCGATGTGCGGTGCCGGGCCGAACGAGACCGGGACGCCGGAGAAGACCCTCTCGCCGACCGCCTCGACCGAGCGGGCATCCTCGCCCACCGCGAGGTACACGTCGGCGGTATGCTCGCCGTCGCGTGGTTCGGAGAACACATAGCTGAAGGCGATGTCGTTCTGCAGATCCCCGTCGTTGTCGATCGCCAGCCGGTAGGTCGCCGCGGGGTGCAGCGCATCGGCGTTGGGGTTCGCGTTCAGGATCAACACCGTGCGGTCAGGGTCGGCCGGTGAGACGAAGGCATACAGATCGCACAAGTCAAGACGCTGGTCGCCGAGCGGCGGTCCCAAGCTGAGGCCGGTGAAATGGTTGGACATGCCTGAGTGACCCTTCGATGGAGGTCGGACAGCCAGAAACCTACCTTCTTACGAGCCGGTGAGCCGGGAAACCCGGGAAAATTAACGCAATCGTCAGGCTGATCGGTGCGGGGTGTGTTTGCCGCGCGGTGTCATCAAAATCGACGCCACTTCCGCGGCGAATCGGTGCGCAGCGGTCGGCCGGGCCGCGGTTAGGCTGACCAAGGGGGAGTGATGGCTCGGCAACCGACAACATGGCTGCATGTCAGCGGCTATCGATTTCTGTTGCGCCGGATGGAGCACGCGCTGGTGCGTGGCGACGTCAGAATGTTGGATGATCCGATTCGCGCGCAATCACTTTCGCTCACCGCCGGCTGCATCCTCGCGGTCGTCGTCATCGCGGCGTGCACTGTACTCGGCATCATGAGACCCCACGGTGCGCTTGGCGATGCGCCGATCGTGATGTCGCGCGAATCGGGCGCGTTGTACGTCCGCATCGGCGACAGCCTTCATCCTGTTCTGAACCTCGCCTCTGCCCGACTGGTGGCGGGAACACCTGCGAATCCGGAGGTCGTCGGTGAACCGGCGATCAGCGTGGCGAAGCGTGGTCCGCTGGTAGGCATTCCGGGTGCGCCGGCCACGATAGCCGAGCCGCTTGATGCAGGTGAGTCCAGATGGACGCTGTGCGAGTTCGATTCGTCCACCACGTTATCCGTCGGAGCAGATCTGGATGAACTGCTGCCGGGGCGGAGCCTTCTGGTCACGCCACGCTCGGAAAGCGCCTCGACCACCTACCTGCTCTACGGCGGCCGGCGGGCCGAAGTTGATCTGCGGAACCAGGCCGTCGTGCGGTCGATGCAGTTGAGTGAAATTGAGCCCCGGGAGGTTTCACGAGCTACGCTGGATGCGCTTCCCGAGATGCCGCCCATCACGGTGCCGTACGTTCCCGACGCCGGTATGCCAGGCCCGCTGACTTTACGCGCATTCCCGGTCGGCACCGTCATGCGGGTGCGCCGCGCCGCCGGGCCGGAGTATTACGTCGTGCTCCGCGGTGGCATTCAGCGCATCGGCGAGGTCGCCGCCGACCTGATCCGGTTCACCAACCCACAAAGCGGGCGCAACATCGTCGACGTCGCACCCCATGTGATCGGTTTCGTTCCCACCGTCGACACCCTGCCCGTCGCAACGTATCCGGAGCGGCCGGGGGTGGCTGACGACGGCGTGCCGTGCGTTCGCTGGATGCCGGCTGCCGACGGCGAAGCGACCCACGCCGAGGTGTTGGTGGCCAGTTCACTTCCTCGGGACTCCGGTGCACCGGTGACGTTGGCGCAGGCCGACGGCGAAGGCCCGAACATCGACTCTGTGGTGGTTCCCGGCGGTCGGAGCGGCTATGTACGTGCCGTCGGCGTGACCGGCGCGAGCCAGGATTCCGGAGCGTTGTACCTGGTCACTGACTCCGGGGTGGTGTTCGGCATCCGCGACGGGGAAACCGCGAAACACCTAGGGCTCGCAACGTCCCCGGTTCCGGCGCCTTGGCCGGTGCTCTCCCGATTGCCCCGCGGACCGGAACTGAGCAAGGAGGGCGCCTCAATCGTGCGGGACGCCGTCGGGGCGCCGGCGTAGGCGACCTGCCGAGGCGGTCATCGCGACCGTGGTAACCGCAACGGCGAGACAGATGGCCGCACCGCGCAGAGCGGCTCGATGTGGACGATCATCGATCGGGGCCCCCGCGGCCGTCGACACAGCGCGCGGCCCGTCGGTATGGCGGGTCTGCGACGACGCTGTCGGGGGACCGCCGCTGACCGCGGCCACCGGATCAACTCCGCCGTGCCCGACAACGGGATCCCAACCCGCCGAGGGTCGCTGAGCAGTTTCCTCGATGCGCTGCATGACCTGCCGCGCGGTCAGCTCGGGCGACCGGGACCGCAGCAACGCCACGATGCCGCTGACGACCGGCGCGGCATAGCTGGTTCCCGCGATGGCCGTCGACCACCCGACTCCGGGCGCCGCGTCGACCAGGCCCTCGCCGTCCGGATCCAGCGAGACGACACCCTCGCCCGGAGCCGCCACGTCGACCCACGGCCCGGCAAGGCTGAACCGTGAAGGTTTGCCGTCCGGACCGACCGAGCCGACCGTCAACACGTAGTCGTCGTACCATGCTGGGCTGACGACGACTTGCACCGTTGCCCAGTTCGGCTGTCCCGGCGTCATGGGATCGGATAGCGGGTTCTGCTCGGGACATTGGCCCGGTCCTCCGACATTTCCGGCGGCCGCGACCACAACGACATTCTTGACGTCCACGGCGTAGGACAACGCCGCCCCGAGGGCACGGTCGTCGAGGCCGTCACCGGCGGGCAGACAGGCCACCGTCGAGACATTGATGACCGTCGCTCCCATGTCGGCCGCGGCCCGAACGGCCATCGCCAGCGTGTCCACATCGCCGAACCCCGATCCGGCGCGATCGGCGATGGCGCGGAACTTATTGCTGGACTGACGGATAGCGATGATGGTCGCATCGGGCGCGACACCACCGAAGGCGTCGGCATCGCCCGCGTCCGCGGCCGCGCCGATGATCCCGGCCACGATCGTTCCGTGGCCGTCGCAGTCCTCGGTGCCGTCACCGGTGGACACGTAATCTCCGCCGGGAACCAGATGTGGCAGCAGCCGGTGCCGCGAGACACCGGTGTCGATGACCGCGACCGTCTGCCCGCTTCCCCGGGTGAGGTTCCAGATCGATTGCAGATCGACCGCGTGCAACTGACCGTCGCCAGGATCAACAGGGGTGGTCCGGGAGAATTTCGCGCAGTCGTCCTGCCGCTCCGTCTGTTGCGGCGGAGTCGGCGGGCCGGCCACAGGCAGCATGGTGTTGTCGATGCGGGGTGGCGTCACGGCGCCGGCTTCCGGGGCCGACAGCCACGGGGCAGTTGCCAGCACAGCCGCGGAGACCAGGCGCACTGCCCGCGTCGCCGGCGCGGTCATATCAGGCTCGTTTCGCGGACCAGTGCGTAGAGATCGCCCGCCCAGCAGGCCAGCGGAACCACTCCCGCCAGGGCGGCGTACTCCACCATTTCGGCGGCGCGACGCGCGACGGGGCTGATGGTCACGTCGAAGAACCGGGCCAGCGCGGAGACTCCGGCTGCGGTCGCCGCGACGCTTGCCCACATGGCATGCGCAGGCGACGCCGTCACCAGAACTGCCAGTGCCACGGTGATACTTGCGGTCCCCCCGGCACCGAGTGCGATCCGGCGACGACGGTCGGCATGGGTGGCTGTCCGCATCAACAGCACCAGGCCGACCGTCGCGGCGAACGCAGCGAGAACTGGCCACCGGCTGCCGTTCTGGAGGTCGCCCCACGCCATGAGCGCCGTGCCGAGCGGCGCCGCGCACGACAACCCGATGACTATACCGGTCAAACAGTGATGGGCGAAGGCGGTTTGGGCGCCCGATACGTCGACGGTCGAAGACGCCTCGTCGGACCTTGGCATGGCCGCCGCGAGCCCGGCTATCGAGATCGACAACTTCGCCGATATGCCGAGTCCGGCGACCGAGACGACGGACATCGCCACACCCGTCGCGGTCGTCGATATCCATATCCGGCCGCCCGCGGCGGCCGCCAGCAACCCGGCGACGGTCGCGATTGCCGTCAAAGGCACTGTGCCGCAACCCGTGAAACGCAGCAACAGGATGGCTGCGGCGAATGCGCAGGCCGCCGCCAGCAACACGCTGCCATCCTGCGGGCCGTCGGGAACCGCCAGGAAACCGGCGGCCGCGCTGAAGACGACGGACACGACGCTCAGCGCGACGCATGCCGTGGAGTCGGCGTGGGCGCGTCGGATGACAACCGCCGCCACCATAGCCGAGACCGCGATTGCGGCCGCGACAACAGCATGAGCGTGGCGGTCGGCCAGCTGCGATCCCACCAGCGCGGCCGCACCGCACCCAGCGGAGTACACACACGCGACGACGGCGGTGCTGTGCGTCGTGGGCTCGTGCGCCAGGTCGGTGAAGCTCGCGGCGCTCTGAAACGGATCGTCGGCCGACCACTGCGGGGCCGGTGGGTCCGCCACTGCGAGCAGGAGCAGCTCGCCGTCGCGAACACCATTCTCCAGCAACGTCATCGACTCGTCGACCGGGTAGCCACCGATGCGTGACAGGCGCCATCGACGCGACTGTGTCGCGGTTTCGGCGAAGACGATGTCGACAATCGATGACATCAACAGGCCGACCTGGACGTCGGCCGGCAGAGCGAGGTCAACCGCGCCCTTCGCGGACCCGTCGCCTGCCTTGATCGACATCCTGCACAGCGCATCCGGCATCGCATCAACCCCCGTCCTGCGTGCTGTCAACCTAACCTGCGCGGAAGGCGTACCGGCGCGACAATCGAGCGGGCTGGGGATGGAACGAGATTCGCGGCGTCGGCGTCCACTCACTGATGGAATTCGCGTGTGATGCCCGGCTTGCCGCGCCACCGATCGATGACGGTGAGATCGCGGTCGACCCGCCGCCCGAGATACCGAAGGCGGCGCCGGTCAACCCGCTGGCGCGGCTGTTACCGATCGTCATGGTGGTCGCCACCGGCGGAATGATGGCCGTCTACTTCACCTCGGGAGCTTCGGCACTGCGAAGTCCGATGTCCATGTTCTTTCCCGTCATGATGTTGACCTCCGTGCTCGGAACGTTCGCCTTCGGTGGGCGTGGAACCAGTCGCACGGCAGAGGTCAACCATGATCGCCGGGCATACCTCCGCTACCTCGCCGGCCTGGACCTCACCGTCTTGTCGATGATCGAGAGGCAACATCGAGCCCTGGCCTGGAGCCACCCCGATCCCGATGTTCTCTGGTCATTGGTGGGTGGCCGCCGGATGTGGGAACGTCGACCGTCGGATGAGGATTTCTGTCAGGTCCGAGCCGGACTCGGTGAAGGGCCGCCGGCCGCAAGGCTGTCGGTACCGGATCTACCGTCCTGTGACGAGCGCGACCCCGTCACGACCGCGGCGCTGCTCGGACTGATCCGACGTCGATCGGTGGTACGGGATCTTCCGGTAACGGTGGCGCTGCGGGCAGTCCGGGTCCTGACACTCCGCGGCGGCGAGGCAGGCGGGCGCGCACTGCTGCGGGCGATGATCTGTCAGTTGGCGGTCATGCACAGCCCGGACCATGTCAAGGTCGCCGCTGTGGTGGGCCCGCCCGCTGTGGAAGAGTGGGACTGGCTCAAATGGCTTCCGCATCATCAACATCCGCGAGCGGTAGACGGCGCCGGACCGGCCAGGCTGGTGTATGGCACGCTGGGCGAAGCGGAACGGGCCTTGGCGGCGGTGACCGATGGCGGCGAAATCTCACACCTGGTGGTGATCCTCGACGGTGTATCCCGGTCGGATGTCGAACCACGTTTGCCGGGAGCGTGTTTGACGGCGGCCACGCTGCTGGTGGTGGGGTCGTGCAGCAGCGGGGCAGCGGCATCGGGTGCTTCAGCCGATCTGGACGTCGATCTGGACGAGCTGACGATTCGGGGCGGCATCGTCGATCGGGTGCTTGCGCGTGCCGACACGTTGACGACCGCCCAGGCCCTGCAGTGTGCGCGGCGGCTTGCTGCGTACCGGACGGCCGATGCGTCGAGCGGCCGAACGGTGCGCGCGATGAACGAGCAAGGCTGGCCGGAGCTGATGGGTCTGAACGACCCCGCACGTTTCGATCCGGACGCGCACTGGCGCAGCGCAGACCATCGACCTGTACTGCGGGTCCCGATCGGCCTGACGGACGACGGGAGAGCCGTCGAGCTGGACATCAAGGAGGCCGCCCGAGACGGCATGGGACCGCACGGATTGTGTGTGGGAGCAACAGGCTCCGGTAAGTCGGAGTTCCTGCGCACCTTGACCCTCGGGATGATCGCCGCGCATCCGCCCGATGTTCTCAACCTCGTCCTCGTCGACTTCAAGGGTGGTGCGACGTTTCAGGGACTGGAGCGGACCCGTCATGTCGCCGCGCTGATCACCAACCTCGCCGGCGACGCGCATCTGGTCGCACGCATGCAGGATGCACTGGCCGGCGAGATGAACCGGCGGCAGGAGTTGCTCAGGGCGGCGGGGAACTTCACGGACACCGCCGACTACGAAAAAGCCCGCGCCGGAAACCCCGCCCTGGCTCCGCTGCCCGTGTTGTTCATCGTGGTGGACGAATTCTCCGAACTGCTCAGTCAGCATCCCGAGTTCGCCGAGCTGTTCGTAGCCATCGGCAGGCTGGGACGGTCGCTGGGGATGCACCTTCTGCTGGCCAGCCAGCGCCTCGACGAGGGCAGGCTGCGCGGGCTGGAGACCCACTTGTCCTACCGGATATGTCTGAAGACCTTCTCCGCCGGCGAGTCTCGCACGGTTTTGGGTGTGCCCGACGCCTATCATCTTCCGGGCTCGCCGGGTGCGGCCTTTCTCAAGACTCCTTCCGGGGAGTTGGTGCGGTTCCGAACCGCTTTCGTGTCCGGCTCTTACCGATTGCCCGATGACAGCCGGGTGGAACACAACGGGCCGGCCGCGGCACAGGTATTCACGGCCGTGGCGGTCGGCGACGTCGTCGAACCACGCGAAGCCGCCGGTGGACTTGCCGTCTCGACACGGCCGCTGCTCGATGTCATCGTCGACCGCTTACAGGACCATGGCGCCTCCGCGCACCGGGTGTGGCTGCCGCCGTTGACGGGTTCACCTCCTCTCGACGCCGTGATGTCGCACGGCGGTCGACGCGGGCGGCTGGCTGTTCCGATCGGGCTGATCGACAGTCCCTACCAGCAGCGCCGCGATCTGTTGGTCGCCGAGGTGGACGGCGCGGCCGGAAACATCGCGGTGGTCGGCGCCCCACGTTCGGGGAAGTCGACGGCGCTCCGCACGATCGTGATGAGTCTGGCCGCTGCGCACGGCGCGGCAGAGGTGCAGTTCTATTGTCTTGATTTCGGCGGGGGCGCGCTGTCGTCGCTGGATGGGCTGCCTCATGTCGGGGCGATGGCGGGACGCCGCGACACCGACCTGTGCCGCCGGACGATCGCGGAACTGGAATCGTTGATGCGTTCGCGCGAGACCCGGTTTCGTCGGCTGGGGATCGATTCGGTGGATGACTATCGCCGACTTCGGCGGGCGGAAGATCCGGCAGCCTCCGATGACCCGTTCGGTGACGTGTTCCTGATCGTCGACGGCTGGGCAACACTTCGACAGCAATTCGACGGCCTCGAAGCATCGATCACCGGGCTTGCCGCGCAGGGTCTTTCGTTCGGAATTCATGTCGTCATCTCGGCCTCGCGCTGGGCCGAGATTCGCCCGGCGTTGAAGGACCAGATCGGTACCCGAATCGAACTGCGGCTCGGTGACCCGGCGGACTCCGAGGTGGACCGCAGGCAAGCTCGTCGACTATCGCAGGCCCCGCCCGGGCGGGGCATCACCCGTGACGGGCGCGAAATGGTGATCGCGCTTCCCCGGCTGGACGGATGCACCACGGCCGACGGGCTCTCCGAAGCGATCGCGGCCGCAGTCACTCGTCTGAGAGCCCGATGGCGGGCCGACCAGGCACCACGCATCGAACTGTTGCCCACGCGGGTCGATCGCGACGCGCTTGTCGCCCGCTCGCCTGGGCCGTCGACGGGACCGTTGATCGGTGTCGGTGAACGCCAACTGAACTCCGTGGCTGTGGATTTCACGGAGCACGCGCATCTTCTGATTCTCGGCGAAGGAGAATGCGGCAAGACGTCGGTGCTGCGGTTGCTGTGTCGCGAGATCGTCCGGAACAACAGCCCCGACAGCGCCCAACTCGAGATCGTTGACTTTCGCCGCACGCTGCTCGGTGTCGTCGAAACCGGGCATCTCGCCGGTTATTCGATGTCGCCCGCCGGGCTGGTGTCCCGCGTCGCGGTTCTGCTCGGTCGCTTGGCGGACCGGATGCCCGGCGACGCCGTGACGCAACAACAGTTGCGCAGCCGGTCGTGGTGGTCGGGCCCCGAGATCTACCTCGTCGTCGACGACTATGACCTCGTCGCCGCCGCCTCCGGCAACCCGCTGACACCGCTCGCCGATTTCCTGCCGCACGCAAAAGATCTCGGACTGCACCTGATAGTGGCCCGCCGCTCGGGTGGTGCTTCCCGGGCGATGTTCGATCCGGTGCTCGCCCGCCTGCGTGACCTCGGCTGCACGGGATTGATGATGAGCGCGAGCCCGGAGGAGGGTGTGCTACTCGGCTCGGTGCGGCCATCGGCGTTACCGCCGGGTCGCGGCACATTGATCACCCGTGGATATCCCGATCACCTCGTTCAGGTTGCATGGACGGATCCGCCGTGACCGGGCTGCTCGTCGAGATCGGCCCGGGAGCCGTCCGGGGTCCCAACGACGCCAGGGAGGAATGGGTCTCGGCCGCCATCGAATGCATCGATGACACGATCGCATTGATCGACGACAGCCCCGTCCCGTTGGCGCAGGTCTGGCGGACCGTGCTGCACGAGGTGATCGGATCCTCCGACCCGACTGCGGTCATGGTGTTGGTGATGGTGTTTCCGACGTGGTGGCCACTGCGACGGATCGATCTGGTGACCGAGGCCGCGCGAGGCCTCGCGACGGATATCGCGGTGCGGCGCCGAACAGCGCTGCTGCGGCGCCGGTTCGACGGCAGTGCCGTCACGTTCGCAGAGATCGCTGACGACTTCGTCATCATGTCGCCACCGGGCACCGCCGCGGTCGTGGTGCCGCGTTGTGATGGCTCTGATGTCGCGCTCGCGGTGGCGCGCGAGGTCGGCTCCGCCACCGCGGTCGTTGTCGATGCTCCTCCCCGCATAGCCGGCGCGGTGCCGCTCGGCGCGGCGATCGCCGCGCGACTACGTGCCGATGGTGTCGTGGTCACCATTCCCGATCTGGACTGGGCCGTCGATGCGACGGAGCTCCTGCCCGCGGTGGCCCGGGACGGACCCGCACCTCTCGACGGGGTGGAGAAACCGCAGGAGAGTCGGCGCCTCGGTCGCCGGACGGCCATGGTCGCGGGCGCGCTTGTGTCCTGCTTGGCGGTCGAGATCGCCGTGGCGGCTTTCCCGGCCGTGGATCCGCCGGCCGATCACATGCCCTCGGTGCTGGTGGTGGAGGGCCGCCTCGGTGTCGAGGTCCCTGCCCAGTGGCCCGTTCGGCGTATCACGTCGGGTCCGGGTTCGGCGCGATTGCAGATCAGCTCGCCGTGGGCCGACGACCTGGCCATCCACATCACGCAGTCCCGTCTGGCGCCGCGTCAGACCGAGAAGAGCGCGGCGGATTCGCTGTCGCACGCGATGAACGAGCAGCCCGACGGTGTCTTCGTCGATTTCGACCCGGCGGCCGTCGTGGCGGACAGGCCGGCGGTGACATATCGCGAAGTGCGCGCCGCTCGCCAGATCCTGTGGACGGTTTTGGTCCAGGGAACACTTCGCATCGCGATTGGATGCCAGAGCGCACCGGGTCGGGAATCGGCGATGCACAGCGTGTGCGATCACGCCGTGCGATCCGCGCATCCGGTGTTCTGATTCACCAAAGCCGATGGAACCGAATGCATATCGGTCGCGTCGAACATATCTATACGGCCGCAACGATACGAAGGGATCTCCATGACAACACCGGCGGGCGGTTCGCTGAACACCGATTTTGATCTCATGACATCGGTCGCAGCGAAGACCGATGCGCGCAATGACGAGATCCGCACGATGCTGCAGTCGTTCATCGACCGGATGACCAGCGTGCCGCCGTCGGTATGGGGTGGTGTGGCGGCAACGCGGTTCCGTGACGTCGTCGATCGATGGAATGCCGAGTCGGTGAAGCTGCACGCCGCATTGCAACGCATCGCGGAAACCATCCGCTACAACGAGCAGACGCTGCGCGAGGCCAGTGAAATGCATTCACATCAAATCGGTTCCGTCGCCACCACCCTGTAAGGAGATGTCATGGATCAGGTGCTGTCGTACAACTTCGACGAGATCGAGTACACGGTCCGTCAGGAAATCCACACCACCTCCGCACGGCTCAACTCGGCGCTGGATGACCTGAGGATGCAGATCACGCCGCTGCAGCAGGTCTGGACGCGGGACGCCGCGGAGGCGTACCGCGTCGAGCAGGCACGGTGGGAGCAGGCCGCCGGCGCCCTCAACGAGATCCTGTTCAGCCTGGGCAACGCCGTACGGGACGGCTCAGAGGATGTCGCCGCCACCGATCGCACTGCCGCCAACGCGTGGGGCTACTGACGCCCTACCCACAGGACCCTGTGCGGTCCCGCTTGGAGGGGAGCCAACGGGACCGCACAGTTCTGTGCCGAGTAGGCATCAGCACTCGCAGGCCACGCCGTCGCTGTCGCGATCCAATTTCGCGAGGTAGTTGGGGGAATCCTGGGTGATGTTGCATACGCCGTCGGCCTTGGCTTGGCTGCAGTTGCTGTATGGGCCGGCGGCACCGGCGATCGGAGCCAATCCGATACCCACCGCGACCATAAGACCGGCGGCGGGAATGAGAGTACGAACATCTTGACCCCGTGGTGATCGTCAACTTGTGCAGAGACGGGCCAGCGGAGCTGGAACCGTGGCCGAGAGGCCACGGCTAACTACCGGCGCAAGGAATCGGGCGCTTCCTATGGTTTGTGGCAGCGGCTGGCGCGCCGGGAGCATGCGCGCGGTGCAGGCGCGCCGACGCCACCCCGACCACCGTTCAGTGGTCACCTACGGAGGCGTTTTGACCTGCGACGACGTCCGCCGGTAAGCTGCAGCGTTGGCGTGCGGTAAGCACGGGGCTTCGGGTCAATGTCGGTCGCCGAAGAACCCCACCGTCACCGCCTGACCGGCACCCGGGAACCGGGGATCCAACCCGAGAGAGAAGGTACGCGCTGTGCCTACATACGCGCCGAAGGCTGGTGACACCACACGTTCGTGGTACGTCATCGATGCCACCGACGTGGTGCTCGGCCGGCTCGCTGTGGCAGCTGCAAATCTGCTGCGCGGCAAGCACAAGCCGACATTCACGCCCAATGTCGACGGTGGCGATTTCGTCATCGTCATCAACGCCGACAAGATCGCCATCAGTGGTGACAAGCTGGCCAACAAGTATGCCTACCGTCACTCGGGTTATCCCGGCGGTCTGCGCAAGCGAACGATCGGTGAGCTGATGGACAAGCATCCCGACCGCGTCGTCGAAAAGGCGATCGTCGGCATGCTGCCGCACAACAAGCTCAGCCGGCAGATCCAGAAGAAATTGAAGGTGTACGCCGGACCGGAACATCCGCACAGCGCTCAGAAGCCGGTTCCGTACGAGATCAAGCAGGTGGCCCAGTGACCGAAACCGTCGACACCACAGACGCCGCAGAGACCACGGAGACCGCGGAGACCACGGCTACGGCCGAGGACACCGTGGCCGCCGCCCCGGAGACCGAGGCCGCCCCGCGCGAGCCGATCATCATGGACCGTCCCATCCAGACCGTCGGCCGCCGCAAGGAGGCCGTGGTGCGGGTGCGCCTGGTGCCCGGCACCGGCCAGTTCCACCTGGACGGCCGCACACTGGAGGCCTACTTCCCGAACAAGGTGCACCAGCAGCTGATCAAGGCTCCGCTGGTGACCGTCGACCGGGTGGACAGCTTCGACGTCTATGCCCACCTCGACGGTGGTGGCCCGTCGGGGCAGGCCGGTGCGCTGCGCCTGGCGATCGCCAGGGCGCTCATCCTGGTGCAGCCCGAGGACCGGCCAGCGCTGAAGAAGGCCGGCTTCCTGACCCGTGACCCGCGGGCCATCGAGCGCAAGAAATACGGCCTGAAGAAGGCTCGCAAGGCACCTCAGTACAGCAAGCGCTGATCGATCGACGACAACCGCCGGGCGTGTGCGACACGCCCGGCGGTTTCGTCTCTCACCTGGATTTTCCGGGCTTTGGGTTTGAAGTGGGGGTGATCGTGGGAAGCCCTGGAGACGAAAGCGCGGGTGGCGCGCGCGATGGCGTGCGTAGGCAGGCCGCTCCTGCCGCCGGCACCGAGTTTGCACTCGTTGAGGGTCCGGACCGCTGCTTTCCCAATTGATAAGGAGCTATCCATGAGCAGAATCATGCGCAAGACCGCTGCGGGCGCCGTCCTGGGGGGATCGCTGCTGTTCACCGCGGGCCTTGGCATGGCCAACGCCGAGCCCCTGCCCGGCGCCAACATGGTCGACCTGGCCATCGGTAACGTCAAGATCCTGCAGAGCGCCAACCTCGACACCGCCGCCTCGGTGGCCGGTGCGGTCTGCAACATCAACACGTCGCAGGCCAACACCCTGGCCCAGCAGGCGAGCACCGCGAGCAGCGCGCAGACGATCTGCAACCTGCCCGCCGGCCCCGTGACGTTCTCGCAGGCCGGCTCCGTCACCGGCGGAACCGGACCCGCAGAGGCCCCGGTTGCGGGGACGCCGTACAACCCGACGAACCCGGTCAATCCCGCCAACCCGATGTACCCGGCCGAGCAGCCCCACTGATCCCGATGTCGACCTCACCGCCCGCACCCGCGCCCGGGGGCGGGCGGTGAGCCCTTTACAGGTCTCAACCGTGTACCGATTCAGCGGCGGCAACGCCGGCGACATCGTTGGTTGGCCCTGCGGCATCGATTTATGAGAGGTTTGTCGGCATGGCTCGACTGTTCGGTACCGATGGGGTGCGCGGCGTCGCCAACCAGGGTCTGACCGCTGAGTTGGCGCTGGCACTGGGTTCGGCCGCGGCCCGACGGCTGGGCAGCGTCGGCGGACACGCCCGGCGCGTGGCCGTGGTGGGCCGTGACCCCCGGGCCAGCGGCGAGATGCTCGAAGCCGCGGTGATTGCGGGCATTACCAGCGAGGGTGTGGACGCGCTTCGGGTGCGCATCCTGCCGACGCCCGCGGTGGCCTATCTGACCAGCGCGTATGACGCCGACTTCGGCGTGATGATCTCCGCGTCGCACAACCCGATGCCCGATAACGGCATCAAGATTTTCGGCCCCGGCGGCCACAAGCTCGACGACGCCACCGAGGACCGCATCGAGGAACTGGTCAGCTCCGGTCCCGGTAGCCGGCCGACCGGGGCCGGTATCGGTCGGGTCATCGACGCCGAGGACGCCATCGACCGGTACCTACGCCACGTCGGCAAGGCCCTGACGACCCGCCTCGACGGGCTCACGGTGGTCGTGGACTGCGCACACGGGGCCGCATCGGCCGCCGCTCCCCGGGCCTACCGCGCCGCCGGGGCGAACGTCATCGCGATCCACGCCGAGCCGGACGGCCTGAACATCAACGACGGTTGCGGCTCCACACACATGGAAACCCTGCAGTCGGCCGTGGTGTCCCACGGCGCCGATCTCGGACTCGCACACGACGGCGATGCCGACCGGTGCCTGGCCGTCGACGCCGCAGGCAACGTCATCGACGGTGACTCGATCATGGTGGTGCTCGCGCTGGCGATGCGGGAAGCCGGCGAACTGGCCTCCAACACGCTGGTGGCGACCGTGATGAGCAACCTCGGGCTGCACCTGGCGATGCGCGCGGCAGGCATCGAGGTCCGCACCACCGGTGTCGGCGACCGCTACGTGCTGGAAGAGTTGCGGGCGGGGGAGTACTCGCTCGGTGGAGAACAGTCGGGCCACATCGTGATGCCCGCGCTGGGCACCACCGGCGACGGCATCCTCACCGGCCTGCGGCTGATGTCGCGGATGGCCCAAACCCGTTCGCAGCTCGCTGATTTGGCCGCGCCGATGCAGACACTGCCACAGGTTCTGATCAACGTCGCGGTGGCTGACAAGGCGACGGTCGCCGATGCGCCGTCCGTGCGGTCCGCGGTCGCCGAGGCCGAGGCCGAACTCGGTGACACCGGACGAATTCTGTTGCGGCCCTCAGGAACCGAGCAAGTCGTGCGGGTGATGGTGGAGGCCGCCGACGTGGACACCGCGCGGCAGGTTGCGGTCCGGGTCGCCGAATCGGTCAGCGACCAGCGCTGAATCCGGGCGGAACCGGCGGTGTCTCGCCGGCGTCATAGCCTGCATGGGAGAACGACCGGCCACCCTGGTCGATATCGCGGCGTTGTCCGGCATCGCCCGCCAATTCGAGATCGTCGCCGACATCGTCGACAGCGCCGCGCGGCGACACCTGTCGGGTGTGGCATTCAACGGCGCCACGGCGGGCCGTATGCACGTCGGGCATGGTGACGCGTTACGCGCCGCCGTCGACCACATCGGAGATCAACTGCACCAGTGGTCGCGGGCCGCCGCCGAGATCGGCGCCGTACTACGGACGTCGGCGCAGCGCTATTCCGATGCCGACGCCCGCGCGGCCGACCGAGTGGGTTAGTGATGGCCGACAAATTCGATGTGTCTTCGCGGTTGGCCGAAGGCCGTCCCGCCGTCGACAACGTGCAGAACTACGTGTGGGCCTGTCAGCTGCTGGGCTACCAGAATCCGGACCTGACCCTGCACGCCTCGCAGGTGCGCGACTGGTACGGCAGCGAGGACGGGCTGGACCTGCGGACCCTGGATGCCGACCGCGCCGCTCTGGAATCCGTGGTGGCGGCGACGCAGGATGCGCTGGCCCGCCAGGACGACCAACTCGCCGAACTCGCCGCCGTCTGGCACGGACCCGGTGCGGACGCCTCACAACAATTCCTGCGTCGCCATGTCGAGGCATCGGTGACGGTGGCGGCCGCCGTGCGTACCGCCACCGAGGCGCTCACCACTCTGCGGGACAACCTGTGGCACGCGGTCGACGGAAAGGTGGTCGCAGCCACCGCCATCGACGAACGGACACAAGCCCAGCGCCCCGATTGGCTGGCCGCCGCACAGACCGTCGCGACCGGAGCGGGTGATCGCGCAGCGGCCAGCGAGGTGATCGACCAGTCGGTGAAACCTTTCGTGGACAACGATATTCGCACAGACTGGCTTTCGGCGATGCGCGAAGCGATGGCAGCGACAACGGACGCCTACGACGCGGCCCTGTCTGAGTTGGGCTCCGAGGCGCTGGCCGTGTTCGACGTCCCCGGCGATCTCGGGCCGTCGTGGACGCCACCTCGGGTGGACGACACCGCGAACACACCGGCCGCCGGAGTTACGGCCCCGGCGTCCGCGACGCCGGCAACCCTTCCCGGCGCCGGGTCGCCGGTGTGGAGCGTGCCCGCCGCGGTGCCACCCCCGCCGCCGATGCCCTCACCGCCCTCGGAGTGGACGGCGCCGGCGCCGCCCCTCGACCCGGCGGCTGCCGTGCCCGCCGCGGCCGTGCCCGCGATGCCGTCACCGAGCGGCCTCGGCGGTGGCGCTCCCGATATCGGCAGCGGCCTTTCGGGATTCGGCCAGCAGCTCGCCGACACCCTCGGGAGCCTGTTCGACAACTCGTCGGGCGACGCGCTGCCGGAACCGGCCGAGCTCGAGCCGCCCGATGCCGAGGAGCTCGACGAGTCCGACACCATCGACGACGAGCCCGACGACGAGTCCGACACCATCGACGAGGAATCCGACGCCGAACCCGACGAGGAACTGACCGAGGAATCCGACGACGAACTCGGCCGCGACCCTACTGCCGACATGTGCGCTGCCGGCGAAGAGCCCGTCGATCCGGCGGCCGACGATCTGTCCACCGAGCCGCCGCCTGCGCCTGCGCCCACGTCCGTGCCTGAGCCGCCGACGACACCAGCGCCAGCGGCGCCATTCGAGCCGATCCCGCCGCCGAGTCCGGCCGGCCCGGCGGAGCCGGCGGCAACTCCCTGTGAGATCGCCGCAGACGAACTTCCGCAGGTCGGCGAGTCACCCGGGTAGCCTGCGACCCGTGATGTTGTGCGTGCCAGGAGCCGCGTATCACCGTCACCATCCGTCAGGGTGTCGCCGGCGTGGCGGCGTCCTCGGCACCTACGTCACCACCGCACTCGTGCACGGCGCACCAAGATCGCCGCCTAGAACCGTTGGGCCGGCGTCAGATCGTCTCGGCCCGGCATGCCAGCGCCGCGCTGACGAAGGCGTCGCGAGCCAGGCTGCTCACCGCGGCATTCCAAATCAGGGTCACGCGGCTCGGCGCGATGTCGCCGATCGGGATCACCCGTACATCCGGCCGCCGGTAGAACTTCGTCGTCGAACGTGGCAGGACGGCGAAACCTTCCTGAGCGGCAACGAGTTCCAGCTTCTCCTCGACGGTCGACACCATCTTTTGCGAGGAAGCGCGGCGCTGGTCGGGCTCGGCGATCGCATACCACTCCGGAACAGTGCCAGGGTCCTGTAGCAGCCGACGGGACGCAAGGTCAGCCAACCGCAGCGACGGCTTGTCCGCCAGCGGATCCGCGGTCGAGACCAGCGCGTCCCGCGGCTCCTCTAGCAACGGGGCCGTTCCCAGCCCATGGTGATCGATGGGCTCCCGCGCGTAGACGACGTCGACGTCACCGCGCTGTACCACGGTCACCTGCTCTGCCCACCGCACCTGAACGACCTCGGCGCGGTGCCCGGCGTCGGCCGATTCGAACCGCCGCACGGCGGCCGTCGCGAGCAGCCCGGGCATCACCCCGACAGTCACGGTGACCGTCGGTGTTGCTGCCTGAAACAGCCTTTGCCGCAATGCCTTCGACTCGGCAAGCAGAAACTTGGCGTCCTCGAGCAGCTGGGTACCCGCGGCCGTCAGCCGAGTTCCCCGGGAGTCGCGGTCGAACAACTGCACGCCGAGTTCGCCCTCGAACGAGCGGATCTGGCGGGACAGCACCGGCTGCGCGATGTGCAGGCGATCGGCGGCCCGGCCAAAGTTCAGCTCCTCGGCCACCGTCACGAAGTAGCGGAGCTTGCGCATGTCCAGATCCGCCGTCGTCATACCCCAAGGGTATCGCTCGTCGACGAAAAGGGTCTTGGACGGCTCACGGCTACCCGCGAACAGTGGAGCCATGAGCTTGAAGAACTCACGAGTCCTTGTCATCGGCGGCACGTCCGGTATCGGCCTGAGCGTCGCCTCCGCCGCGGCCGAACGCGGTGCCGTACCGATAGTCGTCTCGCGGCGCCAGTCCAGCGTCGACCACGCCATCTCTCAACTGCCCGACGGTGCGCGCGGCGCCACCGTGGACCTCGCCGATCCGGCATCGTTGGACCGGTTGGCCGCCGACCTCGGGCAGGTCGATCACTTGGTCTACACCGCTGGCGATGCGCTCGAGATGGCGTCCCTGCCAGACCTCACACCAGAGGTCATCAACCGGCTCCTCTTCGTCCGGTATGTCGGTGCCCTCAGCGCGGTGCGGGTGTTCGCGCCGCGCATGGCGACGGGCGGGTCGGTCACGCTCACCAGCGGCACGGCCGGTGAACAGTACGGCTTCGGAGTGCTGCCCGTGAGCATCTGCAAGGCGATGAACGGAGTGACAAAGGCGCTGGCCGTCGAACTTGCTCCGCTGCGGGTCAACGCCGTGGCGCCGGGTGTTGTGCGCACCCCGCTGTGGGACACGATCGGCGACGCCGATCGACAGGCGATGTATGACCAAGCGGCACAGCGGCTTCCACTCGGCCGGGTCGGAGAGGTTGCCGATATCGCGCGGGCTTACATCTACCTGATGGAGCAGGAATACGGGACCGGCGTCATCCTGACCGTGGATGGCGGCACCGTCCTCGTCTAGGCCCCGGAACTAGGGCAGAAGGTCGCGCAGTTCCTCCACGAACCGCAGGGCCTCGCGGCGATCGCCCGAAAGTGTTTGCAGCAGAAGCGTGGTGGCTCCGCCCTCGGCATAAGCGGCAATGCGCTCCTTGACGTAGCCGCGCGGACCCACCAACGACACGTTGCGCACCAGATCGTCGGGCACGGCGTCGGTGGCCTCGCTCTTCTTGCCTGCGAGATAGAGATCCTGGATGTGGTCGGCGAGGTCGCCGTACCCGTAGCGCGTGGCCAGGTTGTGGTAGAAGTTGCGCCCGCGGGCGCCCATGCCGCCGATGTAAAGTGCCAACTGTGGTTTCGCCCAGGCCAATCGATCCTCCACATTGTCACCGATGGCCAGGGGGGCACTCACCATGACATCCAGCGGACCCAGCGCCGGATCACGCTTGGCGAAGCCGGCCCGAAGTGATTCGCCCCATACGTCATCCGCCTTCTCCGGATAGAAGAACACCGGCTGCCAGCCTTCGGCGATCTCGGCGGTGAGCTCCACGTTCTTCGGTCCCAATGCCGCGATTGTTATCGGAATGCTTTGGCGGACAGGGTGATTGATGAGCTGTAGCGGCTTGCCCAGGCCGGTGCCCTGGTCGGCAGGCAACGGAATCCGGTAATACTTCCCGTCGTATTGCACCCGCTCGCGCCGCCACACCTGCCGGCAGATGTCGACCACCTCGCGGGTGCGGCCCAGCGGCGCGTCGAACGGCACGCCGTGGAAGCCCTCCACCACCTGCGGGCCCGACGTGCCGATGCCCAATCGGAAGCGGCCGTTCGACACGTAGTCCAGCCCGGCGGCCGTCATGGCCAGTAGCGACGGCGTCCGGACGTAGATCGGCACCACTCCGGAGCCCAGCTCGATTCGCGACGTCTTCGCGGCCAGGAAGCCGAGTTGGCTGATCGCGTCGTAGGAGTACGCCTCGGCGACCAGCGCAATGTCGACGCCGATCTTCTCCAACTCGACGACCTCGTCGGCAGCCTCGGCAAAATTCGAGTAGCCGCCGTCCGCATAACTCAGAAAAGTCCCGGTCCGCATCATCTGATGTATACACCAACCAGTTGGTTGAGATTGCCTCAGGGTTTCAGGAGGGCGATCACTTTGTCTTCGAGATCCACCGGGTCGTCGGCGAACGGATCGATGGCCGGCGCCTTGGCCAGATCGATTTCGGGGTCGGCGAAGTCACGGTAGGTCTTGTCGCCGGCCAAGAGGTGCAGCAGGTAGCCGGTCGTCAGCGCGCGCACCGCCTTCTGGGTGCTGCGGTCCGCGCCGGGCAGCCCGACCATTCGGGCCAGTCGTCGGCCTTCGACCATGCCACCGGCCTTGGCCTTGTTCATCGTCCGCAGCGTCGCGCTCTTCCATGCCCGACCCAGCTCCACCGCGTTGGACCGCAGCGTCATCGGATCGCCAGGCGCGGTCAAGATCAGACCGGGCACCTCAAGCGTCGCCGCGGGATCCTCGGCGGGCGGCTTGGTCGCCGTGGGAAACATCGCCACCACAGCCTTGAGACCGTGCGGCCCGTGTGGCATGCCGGCCGCCGCGAACACCGCCGCGGACCCGCCGAAGCCGTGCCCGACGACACCGAGCTTGCCCGGGTGCACGCTGATCTTTCCCGGACCCAGCCGCACACCTGAGATGATGTCGAGTGTCGTGCCCAGATCGAACGCCAGGTTGAGCACCGAGGGCGCGATCCCGGTCTCCGTGTCGGGCGCCGCCGCGACGATGCCCCACGAAGCCAGGTGCTCGAGGGTGGCGTGATAGCGGTCGGTCCGGGCAAGCCAGTCGTGACCGAACGCCACGCCGGGCAGATTCATCCCGGATTCGGGGGTGTAGACCACTCCCCGGAGTCCAGCAAACGCCAGGTCGCCGCGCAAAACCCGGTTCGGGCCCCGACGGGTCAGAGCGGCGAAGAGCTTCTTCGTGCGGGCCACCCGATGACCGTAGCCCACTGGGTGTGATGGCCACCGCGCGTGGTGGTCCGGACTCTGCCGTACGGTGCCCAGTGGATCCCTTTGCTGTCGTCCCGATGGACGACATTTTTCAGCCGTAGTGGAAGTTTTTTGCTCTCAATTGAGTGTGCTGCGGCTCGGTGCATTACCCTAGGTTGCTATGTGCGGAATCGTCGGTTATGTCGGGCAGCGTCCGGCGTGTGGCATCGTCGTCGATGCCCTTCGTCGAATGGAATACCGCGGTTACGACTCCTCCGGCGTCGCGTTGCTGGACGGTACGGGCGGCCTGACGGTCAGCCGCCGCGCGGGCCGACTGGCCAATCTGGAATCGGCGCTCGGCGCGGCTGATGCGGCCACCCTCCACGGCAGCACGGGACTCGGCCACACCCGCTGGGCGACGCACGGACGTCCCACCGACCGCAACGCCCACCCGCACCGCGACGCGGCAGGAAAGGTCGCGGTCGTCCACAACGGGATCATCGAGAACTTCGCGGCGCTGCGCTCCGAGCTGGAGTCTGCAGGCGTCGAGTTCGCCAGCGACACCGACACCGAGGTCGCCGTCCATCTCGTCGCCCGGGAGTACCAGGGCGGGCAGAACGCCGGCGATTTCGCGGCGTCCGTGTTGGCCGTGTTGCGCCGGCTGGAGGGCCACTTCACGCTGGTGTTCGCCAACGCCGACGAGCCCGGCACCATCGTCGCCGCCCGACGCTCCACGCCGTTGGTGCTCGGCGTCGGCGACGGTGAGATGTTCATCGCCTCGGACGTTGCCGCGTTCATCGAACACACCCGTGACGCCGTCGAACTCGGCCAGGATCAGGCTGTCGTGCTGACCGCCGACGGCTACCGGATCACTGACTTCGACGGCACGGACGCCGTCGACTTCCGCGAGTTTCATATCGACTGGGACATGTCGGCTGCTGAAAAGGGCGGCTACGAGTACTTCATGCTCAAGGAGATCGCCGAGCAGCCCGCCGCGGTCGCCGACACGCTGCTCGGGCACTTCGCCGACAACCGCATCATCCTCGACGAACAACGACTGAGCGACCAGGAACTCCGCGAGGTCGACAAGGTGTTCGTGGTGGCGTGCGGCACGGCCTATCATTCCGGGCTGCTGGCCAAGTACGCGATCGAGCACTGGACCCGGCTGCCTGTCGAGGTCGAGCTGGCCAGCGAGTTCCGTTACCGTGACCCGGTTCTGGACCGGCACACCCTGGTCGTCGCGATCTCGCAGTCCGGCGAGACGGCCGATACCCTGGAAGCGGTCCGGCACGCCAAGGCGCAGAAGGCCAAGGTGCTGGCGATCTGCAACACCAACGGAAGTCAGATCCCGCGCGAATGCGATGCGGTGCTCTACACCCGCGCCGGGCCGGAGATCGGCGTGGCGTCCACGAAGACGTTCCTGGCGCAGGTCGCCGCCAATTACCTTGTCGGTCTGGCGCTTGCGCAGGCCCGCGGTACCAAGTACGCCGACGAGGTCGAGCGGGAGTACCGCGACCTGGAAGCGATGCCCGAGCTGATCGAGCGCATGCTGACGATGATGAACCCCGTCACCGCCTTGGCGCACCGGTTCGCCGAATCGCAGACCGTGCTGTTCCTCGGACGCCATGTCGGCTACCCGGTGGCCCTCGAGGGTGCGCTCAAGCTCAAGGAATTGGCGTACATGCACGCCGAGGGCTTCGCTGCGGGTGAGCTCAAGCACGGGCCGATTGCGTTGATCGAGGACAACCTGCCGGTGATCGTCGTGATGCCGTCGCCGAAGAACTCGTCGATGTTGCACGCCAAGCTGCTGTCGAACATCCGGGAGGTCCAGGCCCGCGGCGCGACCACCATCGTCATCGCCGAGGAGGGCGACGATACGGTCCGGCCGTACGCTGACCATCTGATCGAAATACCAGCCGTGTCAACGCTTTTCCAGCCTCTGCTTTCGACGATTCCGCTCCAGGTGTTCGCCGCAGGTGTCGCGCAGGCGCGCGGCTACGACGTCGACAAGCCACGTAATCTGGCGAAGTCCGTCACCGTCGAGTAGGCGTGCCACCCCGTCGCGCCGCCGGTCCTGCTTCTTCCCGGCCGCAACGCGCCCACTCCGATGTGGCGGGTCAACATCGCGGGCATGTGCCGGCACCGCGCCGGATTGCCTCGCCCTGCTTGGCACGTCGATGCCCAGGATGTTCCCAAATGATCAACTGCGCGCCCTCGAGGCACCGGTGCTTGCGCTGATCGGCGGCCGCAGCGTGATCCACGACACCAACCGCGCAGCGGCGCGGGCACGACCCCCTGTTGCGCCGCGGCGACGTGGAATTGTGGCCGGATGCCTCGCACGCCATCAACGGCGAGTATCCGACGGAGATCGCCGAGCGTGCGGGCCGGTTCAGGGGGGCCGCCGACGGGCTCAGCTGACGCATGGCCCGGTCGCCACCGGATCTCCGGTGCCGACTGCCGCCAAATGTGGCTCGACCTGGGCAGCGGAGAGGGCGAATCCGGTGCTGGGCTCGTCGGTCTCCGACCCGAAAGCCAGGCCCAGCACATGTCCGGTCATATCGAGGAGCGGGCCACCGCTTTCGCCGTGCGGCACGACTTGGCCGCGGCCACCGCTGATGATGTAGACCTCACGGCTCGTCTTCGTCGTCCGGTAGATGTCGGGGCCGTCGAGTTGGATCCGATCGACGATCCGCACCGGTGTCACGACCAAAGACATGCCACCGGGGTATCCCATCAACAAGGCCTTGGTGCCGACCGCTGCGGGGACGTTGCCGAAAGGCAGCGGTGGTGCCGGCAAGCTCGGCACGTCCACCACGGCGACATCAGTGGCCGAGTCATACGAGACCACGTGTGCGTCATAGACCGCGCCGCCGATGTCCACCGAAACCTTGTCGCCGCCGGCGACGACGTGAGCCACGGTCAGCACCCGGTTCGGTGCCACGACAAAGCCGGTGCCGTCGAGCAACTTCTGACAGGTATGCGCTTCCGTGTGAACCTTCACGACGCTGCGCCGCGCGGTGGCGACGTCGACGTCATGATCGGGTTGAGGAGCCTGCGTTTCCTCCGAACGTGTGGTGAACGGCCTGTCTGCCCACCGTTCCACGACTGGAGCACAACCGAGCAGTGTGCCCAGTGACAGGGCGATGACGGCAAGCATCGAGGGCGCGACGCGCAGTCGCCTCATAGGAAGACACTAGAGGGCGGACCCAATCGCCGACGACGGAGCCGCGACGGCACGTAGCCTGTCAGGTGCGGGCACGTCGAGCAGAACGGGAGCTGATGCGGTACTACTACTCCGCCGACGCGATCCGAGAAGCCGAAGCGCCGCTGCTGGCGTCGCTGCCCGAAGGCGGGCTGATGCAGCGGGCGGCGTACGGCCTGGCCACCGTGATCGCCCGCGAGCTGAGGCTCCTCACCGGCGGCGTGGCAGGCAGGACCGTGTGCGCGGTCGTCGGCTCCGGCGACAACGGCGGCGACGCGCTGTGGGCGTCGGCGTTCCTGCGCAGGCGCGGCGCCAACGTCGCCGCCGTCTTGCTCAATCCGGATCGCACCCACGACAAGGCCCTGTCCGCATTCGTCCGCGCCGGCGGCAGGGTGGTACAAAAGCCGCCCGCCACAACCGATCTGGTGATCGACGGGGTGGTCGGCATCTCGGGTTCGGGCTCGTTGCGGCCGAACGCGGCCGAGGTGTTCGCCGGTATCGACGATGCCGGGACCCCGGTCGTGGCGGTCGACATCCCCAGCGGCCTCGCTGTGCAGACCGGCGCCTCCGACGGCCCACACGTGAAGGCGGCGCTGACCGTCACATTCGGCGGCCTCAAGCCCGTTCATGCGCTGGGCGAGTGCGGTCGCGTCGAACTGGTGGACATCGGTCTGGACCTGCAGCCGTCGGACATGGTGAGTCTGGCCGCGGCCGACGTCGAGGCGCTCTGGCCGGTGCCCGGTGCCAAGGACGACAAATACACCCAGGGCGTCACCGGCGTCCTGGCCGGATCATCCACCTACCCCGGGGCGGCGATCCTGTGCACCGGCGCAGCGGTGGCCGCCACGTCGGGAATGGTTCGGTATGCGGGAAGTGCGGCCGCCGAGGTGGTTTCGCACTGGCCGGAGGTGGTGGCGGCGCCCGATGCGGGCGCTGCGGGACGAGTGCAGGCGTGGGTCGTCGGGCCCGGTCTCGGCACCGACGACAACGGAGCGGCGGCGCTGTCGTTTACGCTTGACACCACGTTGCCCGTCATCGTCGACGCCGACGCGCTGACCATCTTGGCCGCGCATCCCAACCTCGTCGCCGACCGTACTGCGCCGACTGTATTGACCCCGCACGCAGGGGAATTCGCCCGGATAGCCGGATCGCCCCCCGGCGACGACCGCGTCGCCGCTGCGCGCAGACTCGCCGATCGGCTCGGCGCCACGGTGCTCCTCAAGGGCAACGTCACCGTCATCGCCGAGCCCGGTGGACCGGTTTTCCTCAACCGCGCGGGCCAATCGTGGGCCGCCACCGCAGGTTCCGGTGATGTGCTCTCCGGCATCATCGGAGCGCTGCTCGCCGCCGGTTTGCCCACCGGCCGGGCGGCGGCGGCCGCGGCATTCGTGCATGCCCGGGCGGCCAACCTGTCCGCCGAGGACCCCGGGCCCCGACCCGCGCCGACGTCGGCGTCGCGCATCCTCGCTCACGTGCGCAACGCCGTCGCCGACCTGTAAACCCAACCGAAAGGACTGCCATGTCGCGCAAGCGCACTCACGCACCGCAGATCGCCCCGGCCTATACCGGGCGGTTTTCCATGGCACCGGTGCCCTCGCTGCGATTGCCTGACGAGAGCATGGATCCCGACGCCGCCTACCGATTCATTCACGACGAACTGATGCTGGACGGCAGCAGCCGGCTGAATCTGGCCACGTTCGTGTCTACCTGGATGGATCCGCAGGCGGAAAAGCTGATGGCGGAAACGTTCGACAAGAACATGATCGACAAGGACGAGTATCCGGCTACCGCCGCCATCGAGGCACGGTGCGTGTGCATGGTCGCCGACCTGTTCCACGCCGAGGACCTCCGCGACGACGACCCGGCCAGCGCCACCGGGGTGTCGACGATCGGATCGAGCGAGGCGGTGATGCTGGCCGGGCTGGCGATGAAGTGGCGCTGGCGCGAGAAGGTCGGCAAAGACTGGAAGGGCCGCACGCCGAACATGGTGATGGGCTCCAACGTCCAGGTGGTGTGGGAGAAGTTCTGCCGTTACTTCGACGTCGAGCCGCGCTACCTGCCGATGGAGAAGGACCGCTACGTCATCACGCCAGAACAGGTGCTGGCGAACGTCGACGAAAACACGATCGGTGTGGTCGCGATCCTCGGCACCACGTTCACCGGCGAGCTCGAACCCATCGTTGAGATCTGCGCCCAGCTCGACAAGCTGGCGGCGGATGGCGGACTCGACGTTCCCGTGCATGTCGACGCCGCCAGCGGCGGCTTCGTGGTGCCGTTTCTGCACCCCGACCTGGTTTGGGACTTCCGGCTGCCACGGGTGGTGTCGATCAACGTCAGCGGGCACAAGTACGGCTTGACCTACCCGGGCATCGGCTTCGTGGTCTGGCGCAGCCACGAGTACCTGCCCGAGGACCTGGTCTTCCGGGTCAATTACCTCGGCGGCGATATGCCGACCTTCACGCTCAACTTCTCTCGCCCGGGCAATCAAGTGATCGGCCAGTACTACAACTTCCTGCGACTCGGCCGCGCCGGCTACGGGCAGGTGATGCGGTCCCTGTCGCAGACCGCGCGATGGCTGGGCGACGAACTGCGAAACGGCGAGCATTTCGAGGTGATCACCGATGGCTCGGCGATCCCTGTCGTCAGCTTCCGGCTGGCGGGCGATCCCGGCTACACCGAGTTCGACGTCTCGTACGCGCTGCGCGCCTTCGGCTGGCAGGTGCCTGCCTACACCATGCCCGACAACGCCAATGACATCGCCGTGCTGCGCATCGTGGTGCGAGAAGGGTTCTCCGCCGACATGGCCCGGGCGCTACGCGATGACATGCTGACCGCATTGGCCCACCTCGAAGAACTCAAGCCGAAGGGGCACTTCGATACGCTGCAGCCCTTCGCGCACTGATACGTCAGGCTGATTGCCGCGTCTTGCCGAGCTGGATTCACGGTCGCCTCGCATTGGCGGTGATTGCTCATCGACCAGCGCCGGTTCTGCCAGTGACGAGGGACTCGGGGTGAGTCAGCCGTCAAGGTCGTTACAGGTGTCTTCCTCAAGTCGGGCATCACGGGAACGCGTTGAAGTGGTTTCGAAAGGTCATGCGGTCGATAGAGCCAGCCAGCAACCTCCCGCCGCGCTCTGGGACAATTAGCCGGGGTGACATGACAATGCAGACAACCGAGCTCACGACGTCGTCAAACGCGGCCGCCGAGGCCGTGGTGGACCTCGACGCCATCGCGCACAACGTGCGGTTGTTGCGTGAGTACGCCGGAGCGGCCGAGGTGATGGTGGTCGTCAAGGCCGACGGGTACGGCCACGGCGCCCACCGAGGTCGGACGGGCCGCACTCGCGGCGGGCGCCGCCGAACTCGGTGTCGCCACCGTCGACGAGGCGCTGGCGCTGCGCCGCGACGGCATCACCGCACCCGTCGTCTCGTGGCTTCATCCGCCCGGCACCGACTTCGCCCCCGCGGTGGCGGCCGATGTCCAGATCGCGGTGTCGTCGGTGCGGCAACTCGACCAGCTGAGGGACGCGGTCACCCGCACCGGCCGTGTCGCGAGCGTCACCGTCAAGGTCGACACCGGGCTGACCCGCAACGGTGTCGCCGCCGCCGACTTTCCCGCGATGCTCACCGCGTTGAAGCGGGCACGGTCCGACGGGCAAATCCGGTTACGCGGCATCATGTCGCATCTGGCGCACGGCGACGTCCCCGGCCATCCCTTCAACGATGTTCAGGCTCAACGGTTGCGCGACATGCTGGCCGAGGCCCACGACGAGGGTGTGGCTTTCGAAGTCACCCACCTATCGAACTCGCCGTCCGTGTTGACGCGGCCCGATCTGGCCTTCGACATGGTCCGGCCCGGCATCGCGGTGTATGGACAGACACCGATTCCGGAGCGCGGCGACATGGGGTTGCGGCCGGCGATGACGTTGAGATGCTCGGTGGCACTGGTCCGCTCGGTGCGGGCCGGCGACGGGGTGTCCTACGGTCACACCTGGATCGCCGACAGGGACACCACCGTGGCGCTGTTGCCGATCGGCTATGCCGACGGCGTGTTCCGGAACCTCGGCGACCGTATCGACGTGCTGATCAACGGCCGGCCCCGCCGCAGCGTCGGACGCATCTGCATGGACCAGTTCGTGGTCGATCTCGGCCCGGATCACGTCGACGTCGCCGAGGGTGATGACGCCATCCTGTTCGGCCCGGGCAGCCAGGGGGAGGCCACCGCGCAGGATTGGGCTGACCTGCTCGGCACCATCAACTATGAAATCGTCACGAGTCCACGCGGCCGGGTCACCCGAACATACCGCGGCACGACGGGCCGAAGCCGTTGAGCGAGAAGGAGCCCGAACAGTCGAAGGCGCGCAGGCCGATGGCCGGATGGCTGGCGGGTGCAGCCGGGGTGACCGCGGTGGGCACCGCCGCGGGCGTCTCCGTCGCGCGGTCGCTGCGCCGGCGGGTCAGCTCCGACGACCCGTACGCAGACGAGGACTTCGAACTTCTCGGCGCCGACCGCGGATCTGTCGTCACGACTCCCGACGGGGTGCCACTGGTGGTCCGTGAGGTCGGACCCCAGGATGCGCCATTGACCGTCGTCTTCGCACACGGTTTCTGCCTGCGGATGGGCGCGTTTCACTTTCAGCGCGCACGGCTGATCGACCAGTGGGGCGCGCAGGTGCGGATGGTGTTCTACGACCAACGCGGCCACGGCCAGTCGGGTGAAGCGTCACCGGATTCCTACACGGTGACGCAGCTGGGTAAGGATTTGGAAACCGTGCTGGCAGTGATGGCGCCGCGTGGCCCCGTCGTTCTGGTGGGCCATTCGATGGGTGGCATGACGGTGCTGTCCCATGCCCGCCAGTTCCCTCAGCGGTACCCGACCCGTGTCGTGGGGGTGGCACTCATCGCGTCTGCAGCCGAAGGTGTTTCGCGTTCGCCGCTGGGTGAGATCCTGAAAAACCCGGCGCTGGAGGCCGTCCGCTTCGCGGTCCGCTATGCCCCGAAGACCGTGCACCGCACCCGCGGGGCCGCCAAGTCGGTGATCGCCCCGATTCTGCGGGCCGCGTCGTTCGGCGGCGAGAAGGTCAGCCCCAGCGTCGTCGCGTTCTCGGAGAAGATGATGCACGAGACGCCGATTGTGACCCTCGTCGAGTTCCTGCACGCACTCGAGGTGCACGACGAGACCGACGCCCTGACCTCCCTCGCGAAGGTGCCGACGCTGATCGCCTGCGGCGACCACGATCTGCTCACCCCCATGGAGCGCTCGCAGGCGATGGCCGCCGAACTGCCGAAGTCCGAGCTGGTGATCGTAGCTGGTGCAGGCCATCTGGTGCAGCTGGAAGAGCCCGAAGTGATCGACGACGCGCTGGTCCGACTCGTTGAGCGGGCGACGCCGTCGCGGCTGGTCAGGTTGACCCGGCGGGTGCGTGAACGGGCCAGGCGACATGGCTGACGACACCGCCGGCGAGGCCGCCCGGTCGGGGAGCGGAACTGCCGAGCTGCCGACCGCCGAGGACACGATTGCGCTCGGCGCCCGACTCGGCGGCCGACTTGCGGCCGGAGATGTCGTCGTGCTGTCGGGGCCTTTGGGAGCGGGAAAGACCGTGCTTGCCAAGGGGATCGCCGAAGGGCTGAACGTCGAGGGCCCGGTGACGTCGCCGACCTTCGTGCTGGCCCGCGTGCACCGGGCGCGCCGGGTCGGCGGGCCTACGATGGTCCATGTCGACCTGTACCGGCTGCTCGACCACGCATCGGTCGACTTGCTCGCGGAGCTGGACTCGCTGGATCTCGACACCGACCTCGATGACGCGGTGGTCGTGGTCGAGTGGGGAGAAGGGCTCGCAGAGCGACTCTCCGATACCCACCTCGACATCCGGCTTGAGCGTGGTCCCGATTCTGAAGCGCGCAAAGCGATCTGGCAGTGGAGCCGGTGATGAGTCAACTGATCCTGGCCATCGACACGGCCACCCCGGCGGTGACGGCCGGTGTCGTCCGGCTTGATGGCACCAGTGTGGAGGCGCTCGCCGAGCGCATCACCGTCGACGCCCGTGCACACGCCGAACGACTCACCCCGAACGCGGTCGGCGCCCTCGCCGACGCGGGGCTCACCGTGGCGGAGCTCGACGCCGTCGTCGTGGGTTGTGGGCCGGGACCTTTCACGGGCCTGCGGGTGGGGATGGCCACCGCGGCGGCTTACGGGCACGCGCTGGCGATCCCGGTGTACGGGGTGTGCAGTCTGGATGCCATCGGTATCGAGACCGCAGCCACCGCAGGCGAGGTTCTCGTGGTCACCGACGCCCGTCGTCGGGAGGTGTACTGGGCGCGTTACCGCGGCGGCGTGCGGGTCGACGGACCGGCCGTGAGCGCGCCCGCCGACGTCCCCGCCGGCGGGGACGCGGTCGCCGGCTCACCGGATCACGCGGCGCTGTTCGAGCTGCCGCGACTGTCACCGGCTTATCCGACGGTGTCGGGACTGGTTGGCGCCGTTGCCGATTGGACTGCCGAGCCGGCCGCGCTGGTGCCACTTTACCTGCGCAGACCCGACGCCAAGCCACGGCCGGACCAACCGGTGGTGGCCCGGTGACGGTCGTGTACGGCCCGCTGCACCGGACCGACGCCGCACGGTGCGCCGAGCTGGAAGCGCAGCTGTTCGGCGGCGACGACCCGTGGCCGGCCCGCGCATTTCTGGCCGAGCTCGAAGCCAAGCACAACCATTACGTCGCCGCCCGTGCCGACGGCAAGCTCGTCGGCTATGCCGGCATTGCGCGGCTCGGGCGGAAGCGCCCGTTCGAATACGAGATCCACACCATCGGCGTCGATCCCGAATATCAAGGTCGGGGCATCGGCAGGCGGCTGCTGAGCGAAACGTTCACGATCGCCGCGGACGGTGTGATCTTCCTGGAGGTCAGAACCGACAACGCGACCGCGATTGCTCTCTACGAAAGCGAAGGATTCGCCAAAATCGGTGTACGCAAGCGCTATTACCGTGCCAGCGGTGCCGATGCCTACACCATGCAACGTCTCCCCCCTGGGAAGCCGGTATGACGATCATCCTCGCAATCGAGAGCTCCTGCGACGAAACCGGAGTCGGTATCGCCGAATTGGCCCAGGACGGTGCCGTCACATTACTCGCCGACGAAGTAGCCTCCAGCGTCGATGAGCACGCGCGGTTCGGTGGCGTCGTACCCGAGATCGCCTCGCGGGCCCACCTTGAGGCACTCGGGCCCACCATGCGCCGTGCGCTGGAAGCAGCGGGTGTGACACGGCCCGACGTCGTGGCGGCCACCATCGGGCCGGGGCTGGCGGGTGCATTGTTGGTGGGAGTCGCCGCGGCCAAGGCATATTCGGCTGCCTGGCAGGTGCCGTTCTACGCGGTCAATCATCTCGGTGGTCACCTCGCCGCCGACGTCTACGACCACGGCCCGCTGCCCGAGAGCATCGGCCTGCTGGTGTCCGGTGGCCATACCAACCTCCTGCACGTGCGGTCGCTGGGCGAGCCGATCGTCGAACTCGGCAGCACCGTCGATGATGCGGCGGGGGAGGCCTACGACAAGGTCGCCCGTCTACTGGGCCTCGGATATCCCGGCGGCAGGGTGCTCGACGATCTGGCGCGTGAGGGCGACCGCGATGCGATCGCGTTTCCTCGCGGCATGACCGGACCGCGCGACGACCTGCATGCGTTCAGCTTCTCCGGCCTGAAGACCGCGGTCGCGCGGTATGTGGAGGCCAACGCGGGCCGGCCCGATTACCACCCTGCGGACGTCGCCGCGGGCTTCCAGGAAGCGGTGGCCGACGTGCTGACGATGAAGGCCGTCCGCGCCGCCACGGACTCAGCGGTGTCGACACTGTTGATCGCCGGCGGGGTGGCGGCGAACTCGCGGTTGCGCGAGTTGGCCGAGCAGCGATGTGCAGCGGCCGGGTTGACGCTGCGGATCCCGAGGCCGCGGCTGTGCACGGACAACGGTGCGATGATCGCGTCCTTCGCGGCACACCTCATCGCCGCGGGCGCATCGCCGTCGCCGCTGGACGCGGCCAGCGATCCGGGTCTCCCCGTGGTGAAAGGACAAGTGGCTTGAATGCCCGAAGACGAGCGCGAGTGAGGATCGTAGTGAGGCACGAGTGAGGACCGGAGCGCGCGGGAGTCGAGGCGTGAGTACGGCTGACGACAAGCTGGCCGTCACCGAACTGCTGTACCGCTATGCGGAGCTGATCGACGCCGGCGACTTCGACGGGGTCGGCGAGCTGCTCGCCAGGGCGACGTTCCGCGGGACGGGGCCGCGGGGGGCGTCGGGGGCTGAGGCGATCGTGAAGATCTACGCGGCGACCACCCGTCGCTACCCCGACCACGGCAACACACCGCGCACCCGGCACCTCGTGCTCAACCCGATCGTCGAGGTGAGCGGGCCGCGAACCGCGACCTCTCGCTCGACCTTCTGCGTCATGCAGGTCACCGAGACGGTGCCGTTGCAGCCGATCGTGGTGGGTCGCTACTTGGATGCTTTCAGTTGCGACGATACCGGCTGGTACTTCACCGAGCGTCAGGTCGAGGTGCAGATGGTGGGGGATGTGTCGGCCCACTTGACGGTCGACCCGACGGGTTTCGGCGCGTAGGCGTGATCGCGACGCGTGGGCGCGCACAGGGGTGACCTTGAGTGCTAGCACTCGCATGTATAGAGTGCTAGGTGGCAGGTGGCCAACCCCCTGCGCCGGCACCCGCGACGACGGCGCAACGGACACGGACGCATGCCGAACACCTGGTAATCAACCCAGGTCCGGGGCTGTCCCGGGCCTACACCCGAACTAAGTGGAGGGCTCCATCGTGGCGAGCGTGAACATCAAGCCACTCGAGGACAAGATCCTCGTTCAGGCCAACGAGGCCGAGACCACGACCGCGTCCGGTCTGGTCATCCCTGACACCGCCAAGGAGAAGCCGCAGGAAGGCACCGTTGTCGCCGTCGGCCCCGGCCGGTGGGACGAGGACGGCGAGAAGCGGATTCCGCTGGACGTGTCGGAAGGCGACACCGTCATCTACAGCAAGTACGGCGGCACCGAGATCAAGTACAACGGCGAGGAGTACCTGATCCTGTCCGCCCGCGACGTGCTGGCGATCGTCAACAAGTAAGCACCCGTGTCCCGCCCCGGAGATCCCCGTAGTCACGGGTGATTTCCGGGGCGGAATGCTTGGTGCCTGAACATCAGTCAGGAATAGACATATGAGCAAGCAGATCGAGTTCAACGAAACTGCGCGCCGCGCAATGGAAGCCGGTGTCGACAAGCTCGCCGGTGCGGTGCGCGTGACGCTCGGCCCGCGCGGCCGCAACGTGGTGCTGGCCAAGGCGTTCGGTGGCCCGCAGGTCACCAACGACGGCGTTACGGTCGCCCGCGAGATCGAGCTGGAGGACCCGTTCGAGAACCTCGGCGCACAGCTGGTGAAGTCGGTGGCCACCAAGACCAACGACGTGGCCGGCGACGGCACCACCACCGCGACCGTGCTGGCGCAGGCGATCGTGAAGGCGGGGCTGCGGCAGGTCGCCGCGGGCGCCAACCCGATCGCCCTGGGTCTGGGCATCAACAAGGCCGCCGACGCGGTGTCGGAGGCGCTGCTGGCCTCCGCCACGCCGATCAAGGACAAGAACGGCATCGCGCAGGTCGCCACCGTCTCCTCGCGCGACGAGGAAATCGGCGAGCTGGTCGGCGAAGCGATGACCAAGGTGGGTCACGACGGCGTCGTCTCCGTCGAGGAGTCGTCGACGCTGAACACCGAGTTGGAGATCACCGACGGCGTCGGGTTCGACAAGGGGTTCATCTCCGCGTACTTCATCACCGACTTCGACTCGCAGGAAGCCGTGCTCGAGGACGCGCTGGTATTGCTGCATCGCGAGAAGGTCAGCTCGCTGCCGGACCTGCTGCCGCTTCTGGAGAAGGTGGCCGAGAGCGGTAAGCCCCTCCTGATTGTTGCCGAGGACGTGGAGGGCGAGGCCCTTTCCACGTTGGTGGTCAACGCGATTCGCAAGACGCTGAAGGCCGTCGCGGTGAAGGCGCCGTTCTTCGGTGACCGGCGCAAGGCCTTCCTCGATGACCTCGCGGTGGTCACTGGCGGCCAGGTCGTCAACCCCGACGTCGGTCTGTTGCTTCGCGAGGTCGGCCTCGAGGTGCTCGGCAGCGCGCGGCGTGTCGTGGTGACCAAGGACAGCACCACGATCGTCGACGGTGGCGGCAGCAAGGAGGCCATCGACGGCCGTTCCGCGCAGCTGCGGGGCGAGATCGAGAACACCGATTCGGACTGGGATCGCGAGAAGCTCGAGGAGCGGCTCGCCAAGCTGTCCGGCGGGGTTGCCGTGATCAAGGTCGGAGCGGCCACCGAGACGGCGCTCAAGAAACGCAAGGAAAGCGTCGAGGACGCTGTCGCTGCCGCCAAGGCGGCGGTGGAAGAGGGCATCGTCGTCGGCGGCGGCGCAGCACTGGTGCAGGCGCGTTCGGCACTCAAGGCGCTGCGCGAGTCGTCGACCGGTGACGAGGCCCTGGGCGTCGAGGTGTTCGCCTCGGCGCTGTCGGCGCCGCTGCACTGGATCGCCGCCAACGCCGGGCTCGACGGTGCGGTAGTGGTGAACACGGTGGCCGAGCTGCCCGCCGGTCAGGGGTTCAACGCCGCCACGCTGGCCTACGGCGATCTGGTTGCCGACGGCATTGTCGACCCGGTCAAGGTCACCCGGTCGGCGGTTTTGAACGCGGCGTCGGTCGCCCGGATGGTGCTCAGCACCGAGACGGCAGTGGTGGACAAGCCGGCCGAGGACGAAGACCACGGCCACGGTCATCACGGCCACGCGCACTAGAAACACCCGTCGAAGCACCCCCGGTCCTGTTTGGGCCGGGGGTGTTCTCTATGCGGCAGCCGGTCGGAGGCCGAGCCGGATCACGCCTCGGACGGCGTAGGCGTCTTGGACCTCGGACGGGTGCGGAGCCGGTCCTTGGCTCTCTCGGATGGACTCCAGGTGGTCGGCCTGGTGTTGTCCATCGCGCCGTGGATCGGCGGATACGCCGGCGACGGTGCGGCCTGGGTGTCGTGGTTCGGCGGGGTGGCGCTGATGTTGCTCACGGGGGCGGCCTACATCGCCGACGAGGCGGGCGCAGTGACCGCAACCGAGAGAATCAAGGCCCTTGCCAAATACCAGTCGCAGCTCGCTAATCCATCGGACCCGGTCCCAACAGCTGCGATTGCATCGATCGGGCCGGCCGAGATCGACGCGCGTCGGGGTTTCGACGACGCGCTGCCCGTCAGACCCGGACATGGTGCCGATTACTGACGGCAGCACCTGCGTGTGTACGACCTGAGTGATCATGGGCGCCGCTCGTCTTCAACTGAACACAACCGGGACCGCGGCGGTGGAACAGCATGGCCGTGGAAGAACATCACGGCCATCGTCATCGTGGCCGCGTGCAGTATTTATTTGAGACGGCCCGCGGCTGACCGCCGGGGACCGTTTCGTTTCTGATCCGGCATTGGTCCGGCGCGGGCGGAATGATCCGCGCCTGGAGTGGTTACACATTTGCGTGACGATTCGACTCGGATTGCAGATTCCCAACTTTTCGTATGGCACATCGGTCCCCGAGCTGTTTCCCGCCGTCAAGGCACAGGCCGAGGAGGCGGAGGCCGCCGGCTTCGACACCGTCCTGGTGATGGACCACTTCTATCAGTTGCCCGGGCTGGGCGAACCCGACGAGCCCATGCTGGAGGCCTACACCGCCCTGGCCGCCTTGGCGACGGCCACCGAGCGGGTCCAGCTGTCCACCCTGGTCACCGGCAACACCTATCGGAACCCGACTCTGCTCGCCAAGACGGTGACGACGTTGGACGTGGTCAGCGCCGGGCGTGCCATTCTCGGCATCGGGGCGGGTTGGTTCGAATTGGAGCACCGGCAGCTGGGCTTCGAGTTCGACACCTTCACCGAGCGGTTCGAAAAGCTCGAAGAGGCGCTGCAGATCATCGTCCCGATGTTGCACGGTGAGCGGCCCACCTTCGCCGGCAAGTGGTACCGCACCGAGAACGCGATCAATGAGCCCCGGTACCGGGACCACATTCCGATCATGCTCGGCGGCAGCGGTGAGAAGAAGACGTTCCGTCTGGCCGCCCGGTACGCCGACCACCTCAACCTCATCGCCGACATTGCCGAGCTCCCCGCCAAGTTGAACGTACTCCGGCAGCGCTGCGCCGAAATCGACCGTGACCCGGAAACTTTGGAGACCAGCTGCTTGCTGACAGTCGTCGTCGACGGTTACGACGCGCCGAAAGACATCGACGAGGCGCGCGGTGGCCGGGCGCTCAGCGGGACCGTTGATCAGGTAGCCGACGAGATCAAACGCCGTGTGCTCGACATCGGCATCGACGGGGTGATCATCAATCTTCCGACGCACCGCTACACGCCCGGGGTAATCACCGAGGTAGGCGACGCGCTCAGGCCGCTCGTCGGCGCATAGCGCGCCCGGAACTCAGCGCACGGTGTGGCACTGATGGTGCGGCTTCTCAGCCGTTGTGGACCTCGGACAAGTCTGTACGCCGCCGATGACTTGTCGCTGGGCAAATTGTGCGCATTCTCACCGGCACGACCGCCCTTCGGCAGAGTTTCTAAGAGTAGTATGAGAAATACTGCTCAACACCTCATCATCGACCGACAGCGGCCCGGTAATCCGCTGCGTGCAGAAGTCCGTCACGCCCTCCGCGGGCGTCGACTCTGCCCGGTATTGGGGAAGCGAGTGAAAAATCCAAAGCTTCAGGCTCGTTGCGAGTATCTGGGTTCGTCGTTGAGAACGAGGGGAGTGTAGTGGAGGTGACCCGTGATCGGGCGGCCCAGCAGAGGCGCGCACGCCATCGCGAGATCTTGAACCGAATCGTTCGGGAAACCGAGCCACCGACGGACAGCCTGCCGCGGATAACGGATCAAGGGCGCAAAGAACGCGACGACTCGTACTACGGCTTGGTCGTCGAGGTGCTCGATCTGGCGGGCAACATCGGTGCCATCCTGATGGCATCGGGGACACCGGCCACCGCCACGATGGACCAGGTCACGGCCATCACGACCGCCTACGGCATCGACCGTTGCGAGGTCGATGTCATCAACACGACGATCCACGTCGCCGCATTTCTGGGTCCGACGTCGCCGCCGGCCAGCACCCTGCACATCGTGCAATCCCGGTCGCTGGATTTCAGCCGACTGGCGGCCGTCGACCGTCTGATCGCTCGTATCCGCGCCGGCCACGTGTCGCCGTCGAAAGCCCGCGACGAGCTGGACGCCATCATCACCGCGCCGCATCCGTACAAGCGGTGGATCGCCACCCTTGCCTGGGGTGCGCTGGCCTTTGCGACGGCGGGAACGCTGGGCGCCGGTCTGTTGGCCTGCCTGGTCAGCGCGCTGAGCGCCATGACGATCGACCGGGTCAACCGGATACTGAACAGGCAAGGACTGCCGTTCTTCTTTCAGTACGCGGTTGGCGGCGCGATCGCGACCGCGCCTCCGTTGGTGCTGTACTGGCTGAGCCCCAGACTGGGGCTGCAATTCGAGCCGACGGTGGCGATCGCCGCCGGCCTCGTCGTGCTTCTTGCCGGGCTTTCGCTGGTGGGCTCGGTTGGCGACGTCATCACGGGCGCGCCGGTGACGGCTGCGGCCCGCTTCTTCGAGTTGGTCATGATGACCGCCGCGACGATCGCCGGTGTGGCGTTGGTACTGCATCTCGCCAACCGCTTCGGCGCGCCGTTCGTCGCCATCAGCGCGGAGGCGCCACCCGCCTTGGCGGAGTGGCCCGCGCGTGTCGCATTCGGCGCGGCGAGCGCTGTGGCCTACGCCGTGGCCTGCTATGCCGAACGTTCCGCAGCGATGGCCGCGGCATTCGGCGGCGCAGCAGGTACCGTCGTGTTCCTTCTGGCCCAGGGCGCGGGTCTGGGTGCCGTAGTGGCATCGTTCGCCGCGGCGGTGCCGATCGGCCTCGTAGGCCGGCTGATGGAGCGTCGCAATCTCGCACCGCCGCTGGTCGTGTCGATCGCCGGCATCGTCCCCCTGCTGCCGGGACTGGCACTGCTGCATGGCATCTACGCGATTCTCAACGATCAGCACGCCGTCGGATTCGCATCGGTGTTGGGCGCAATGGCGATCGGTACCGCGCTCGCGGCCGGCGTCTCATTGGGCGAATGGAGCTCGTGGAAAGTTCGGCGGCGCCGACTTGCGGCCCGCCGCCGCAGCCGCAGCCGCAGGACACGGGTCGCCGGACCCGCCGCGCTCAGCTCTGCTGACTAAAACGGGTGTCACCCGGGGATGTGGTGATGTGGACTTCCGACGTCAGGGTTTGGTGAACGGGGCAACGTTCGGCGATCTGCATCAGCCGTTGCCGTTGTGTGTCGTCGAGTTCGCCCGTCAACTCGATGACGCGATCAATCTGATTGACCCATCCCTTGGTCGTCTCGCAATCGGCGCAGTCGTCGGCGTGAATGCGCGAGTGTCGCAACGTCACTCGAATCCGCTCGAGAGGCCAGCCCTTGCGGTCTGCGTACATCCGCACCGTCATGGAGGTACATGCTCCGAGCGCGGAAAGTAGCAGATCGTAGGGTGTTGGCCCGGCATCGTCGCCAATCGGCGATGGCTCATCGGCGATCAGCTGGTGGTACCCGGCGGTGATCTGCTGCGTGTACGGCCCCGGGCCCGTCTCGGTAACGGTCACGGTGCCCTCGGGCGTTGCGTCATCGCCAGGCTCGTGTGTTGTCATGCACGTCTCCTTCGCGGTTTGAATGGCGACACCCGATCGATCGTCTCGTGTCTGCGCGTCAAAGACTGCCATCACATCAATACCTCCCAATCGGCTGCGTCGGCTTCTACGGTTGTGGCAGCTCTGAGCGTTGACGGAGGTCCCATGACAACAGCAGAGGCGATGGAAGCGCATCGTGCAACACCCGACGAGCGCTCCCAGGTCGTCGCCGCATTGTGCAGCGCCTTCTTCGATGACCGGATTTACCGGTGGGTGGTTCCCGACGATGCCCAGCGGCGCCGCAGCACAACCTTCTTCTATTCGCGCGTCGTCGATGCATGCTGGCCGCACGGCGGGGTGTACGCGGCGGGCGATGGAGCCGGCGCGGCGCTGTGGGTTCCGCCCGGCAAGCAGCTGGTTGCCGACGAAGAGGGTGAGACCTTCGGTCGTGAACTGGTGGAGAGTGCCGGAGACGACGCCTCTTCTGCGCGGATGGCGCAACTCTCCCAAATGATCGGCGACAACCACCCGGTGGACGCCTGCTGGTATCTGGCATTCATGGGGGTGGACCCGTCAGCGCAGGGCCGCGGTATCGGTACCCGGTTGCTGGCGGCGGTGCTCACCCAGGCTGATCGTGACCAGGCATCGGCATATCTCGAGGCGTCGTGCCCAGAGAATCGGCGGCTATACGAGCGCCATGGTTTTCAAACGACGCGTGAGCTGACGGTGGCGGATTCCCCGACCATCTACGCCATGTGGCGACCTGCAACGAATCTTCGGTAGCCGACGAAAACCCTTGGAGCTGGCGGCTTCCAGTAATACTGCCGGTGCGCCGGACCGAGTGACGATTCGATACCAGTTCACCAAGATGATGATGAGGAGCCGTTGTGCCCGTGCTCTCAGCGATCGGAGACAGCCCATGACCGACCCAGCCGATCTCGAGTCGTTTCTGGCCGGAGCCCAGGTCGATCCCGCGGTGTTCGAGCTGCGGCCCGACTACCGCGCCCTGCTTCTGGCCGTCGGCGGATTCGTGCCCGGACCGAGCGACCAGGCCGGCGAGGCGCTGCTGCAGAAAGCCGAATCCTCAGTACAGGAAGCTCTTCGCGAATCTCCAGTGGATCAGTTGCCGCATATTGCGGCGTGGCGGGAGGCCTATCGGGCATTCGGCGCCAAACCGCAACGCACCCGCAACAGCGTGGAATCCCTGATGCGCCGCGCCGAGGCGGGCCTGCCACGGGTCAACCGGCTCACGGACGTCTACAACGCAATCTCCGTATTGCATCGGCTGCCGGTGGGTGGGGAAGATCTGTCCCGGTACATGGGCGCGCCGCAGCTCATTCGGGCCACGGGTACCGAACCTTTCGACACGACCGCCGACGGCGCTGCGGTGATCGAGCACCCTGACCCCGGCGAGGTGGTGTGGAGTGATGACGCCGGGGTGACCTGCCGGCGCTGGAATTGGCGCCAGGCCCGGCGCACCCAGCTGCGTGACGACACCACAGCCGCGCTGTTCATCATGGACGTTCTCGACCCGATGACCGATGCGGAGTTACATGCGGCTGTCGAGGACCTGAGCGCTCATCTGCGTCGGTTGGGTCCCGACGTGCGCATCGCCCGGCGCCGGCTGTCGGCCAACGCGGTTCCGGCGCCGGCGGACTGAGATCCCGCCCTCGCCCGCATACCCCGAGAAGGCCTCACCGAGATTTGCTGGCGTCGGGCCTCCTCGAGCTCCCGGCGCGCTCGCGCGAAGGATTTCTGATGTCAGGAGGCGCGGCGGATGCCCCGCTTGAGCAGCATCTCGCGCTCGGACTCGGACAGGCCGCCCCAGATGCCGTAGGGCTCGCCGACGGCCAATGCATGCGAACGGCATTGAGTGATCACCGGGCAACTCCGGCACATCTCCTTGGCGCGCAACTCGCGCTGCGAACGGGCCCGACCGCGCTCGCCGTCGGGGTGGAAGAACACGGAAGAGTCGACGCCTCGACAAAGGCCGTGCATCTGCCAATCCCAGATATCGGCGTTCGGTCCTGGTAGCTGCTGCGGCTGTGGCACTGGAAAACCCCTCTCTACACACCCTTTTCGGACACGCGGGAGTGCGTGAGTTGTGGAACCGATCCGAGCACAAGTCGCCGATGACTACTCGTGCACACAAACTAGGGGGGCTCGGGAAAATCCGTCAATAGCCGAACATGTGCTCAACCACATAACCGCAGGCGGAGAATTTACATCACGTTCATCGGTGCGACCCGCCGGCAACGCGATCGGTGGTAACGAGCAGGTCAACGCCGACTGACGCCTCTGGGTTTTGGCTGTTGGCACCAAACGGTGTCGCGTCGGTCGGTTTCGGTACCTTCCGGCCGGTTGACATCGAATTAACATCGCCACCATCAGCTGTTAACCGATGTGAATTTTGCGGGGCGCCACACGTGGGACCGCCGGTCGCGGGTATTTGCTCGGCCCATTGATAGCGTCGCGACAAATGACCGCCATCGACCCGGATCCGTATTCTCGCCGCATCCGCACCCTGCCCGACACCGCTGTCGCCGTGCTGCGCAACGCCGCGTTCGGTGATAATCCGGGACTCTGGCCGCTACCCGCCGCGACCACGCCCGAGGAGCTGTGGCTGCGCGCCGTCGTCGCCGGCGGGCAGGGGCGATACAGCAGTGCGGAGGCCGACCTCGCCGGTGTGCGGCGCCTCCTTCACGGCGGACCACTGGTTTCGCTGGCGACGAGCACGGGCGCCTCGTTCCTGCGCCAGCTGGGCCGGCACGCCGAGGCCCGCGGCCGGGACGGCCGAGCGTGGGCGCTCGCGGACGGGGATGTCGAAGCTGGGGTCGATGCGCTCATCGGCCTGGCCGCCGATGCGCTCGGCATCGGCCGCTTCGCGGCGTCGGCGGCCGCGCTCGGGCGCGCCCGCGACCTGCTCACCGACGACGCGCCGCCCCGCCTGGTTGTGCGCCTGGCTTGGGTGTCGGCGGAACTGGCGATGGCGCGCGGCGAGGGCGCAACCGCGGTCCGAACCGCCGAGCGCGCCGTCGAACTGGCCGCGGCACTCGGCTCTTCCCGGCACGACCTGAAGTCGAATGTCGTGTTGGCCGCGGCGCTGTGCAGCGCGGGCGATGTCGAGTCGTCCCGCCATCTGGCCGATGCTGCGCTGCAGGCCGCGGCGCGGCTGGGAATCGTCCCGCTGCGCTGGGCGTTAGCCTGCCTGCTGAACGACATCGGAAGTGCGCTCTCGCCCGGCGAAGTCGTCACGATCCGCGACGAGTCCGCCGATATCGTGCGGCGACGCGGCGGCGTGTGGCGTGTGGCGTGAGCCGGTCCGGCTCATTTCGACCGTTATCGTTTAGCTGAGCAACCCTGCCGGGATAAGTCCCATTCGTAACGCTGGAGAGACTGCCCACGATGACATTTTCGGGAGAACATCTCGATGCTGTCGTTGCTGAAGCCGTGGCGGGAAATCGGGACGCGCTCCGAGAGGTGCTGGAGACCATTCGTCCGATCGTGGTGCGGTACTGCCGAGCCAGAGTAGGGACGACTGAGCGGAGCGGTCTGTCGGCAGATGACGTTGCACAGGAGGTTTGCTTGGCTGCCATCACGGCGCTGCCGCGCTACAAAGATCAGGGGCGTCCGTTCCTGGCCTTTGTGTACGGTATCGCCGCGCACAAGGTTGCTGACGCGCACCGCGCAGCAGGCCGGAACCGCGCCGAGCCGATGGATGTCGTGCCGGAGCGATTCTCGGGCGACGCGGGGCCGGAACAGATGGCGCTCGATTCCGAATCGTCGGCGCGGATGGCCAAACTCCTGCAGGTCCTGCCGGAGAAGCAGCGCGAGATCCTGATCCTGCGCGTGGTCGTCGGCATGAGTGCCGAGGAGACGGCCGAGGCGGTCGGCAGCACGCCCGGTGCGGTCCGGGTCGCGCAGCACCGTGCGCTGGCGCGGCTGAAGGCAGAAATCATCGCGACGGGGCACAACCATGCCTGACTTCGGACGCTGGAATTCCAACGGCGGTGACCCGTCGCTCAATGAGATCAACCGCGCGGACCGGTTCATCGACGCGCTCGCGTCGCAGCAGCCGGTGTACTCCACCGATCCCGGCGAGGCCGAACTCGCACAGCTGCTGGCCGGATGGCGTGACGAGATTCGCACTCCGCCGCTGATGGCTCCCGGCACGCCGCGTGACGCGTCGGTGGCGCTGCGGCGTGCGGTGGAGTCGCGGAAGCGCAGCCGGACGTCGTTCGCGGTCGTCGGATCCGTCGCAGCGGCGGTGCTCTGCCTGGGCGGCTTCGGCGCCCTTGTCGCCGGTGCGGGACCGGGTGACCCGCTCTACGGCGTGCACACCATGTTGTTCGGCGAGCAGCCGCAGACACGGCAGGACGCGGTGATGCTGGCCTCCCAGCAGATCGCCGAAGTTCAGCAGCTGATCGACCAGGGTCAGTGGCAGGCCGCCCAGGACAAGCTGCAGACGCTCACCACCACGGTGGCGACCGTCAACGATGTCGAACAGAAAGAGCAACTGGTCACCCAGTGGCAAGAGCTGACGGTCAAGGTGGACAGCCAGGACGCGAGCGCCACCCTGCCGCCCGGCGCGCCGGCGCCGACCTTCCCGGATCTGCCCGCGGTGGTCGCTCCGGAGACGACCACCTCGGAGAGCAGCACGCCGCCGTCTGAGACGACAACGTCGCCGTCCGAGACGACGTCGCCCACTTCGCCGACGACCCCGACGTCGTCGACGGGGACGTCTTCAACGTCTTCAACGTCTCCAACCGAACCGTCGACTACGACGTCACCGTCGGCTGGGACATCACCGACTTCGCCGACGGCCGCGACGACCACGACGGCTGCCCAGGAACCGGCGCCTGCGACCACGACCCCGGGGACGACCACGAGCGCGGCACCGGCGACCAGCGCGACGACGACCACGGCAGCCGCTCCACCGCAGACGGCTACGACCACCACGACGGTGGTGGGGGCGCCCGCGGCGGGTGCGCCGGCCGGTGGCGGGCCCATTGCGAACAGTCCGGAAGAGGTGGCTCCTGCGGCTCCGCCCGCAACTGCCGTCCCATCTGCGCAGGCACCCCGGCAGGCGGTCACGCCACCGCAGGAGCCGGCAGCGGCGCAGGCCCCTGCCATCGAAAAATCGCGCTCACGCGCCCCGGAAAGCCCGCCGTCGCAAGGCTCGGTGACAGTGAACGTGCCGGCCACGACAACGATCGTCGTTCCGCCGCCCAACGCGGGCGGGACCGGCTGACGGCCGGGGGGAGAAGTTCAGCCCTCAGCGATATCCGTCGGACTCCGACGTCGCCTCGTTGAGTGAGGCGTCGGCGTAGCCGCGGCAGTAATCCCAGGTCACGTAGGCATCCGGCTCGGGATCGTAGGCCGGCTCGTGCGGGCGTACGGTGCCGTCTACGAGCAGCTGCAGCAGGTTCGCGCGCAGCATGTCCCAGTCGTGATAGTGGTCCTGCTGGCATTCGTCACAGCACACCACCAAGCCGCGAATACCCTTATGCGCCAACAGCGCTTCGTACACCGCCAGATCGGCCAGATCAGCCTCGACCGCCGTCCGTTCCTGCGGGTCCAGCGGCTGGCCCGGCTCGATGGCGTCGAGAGCCGCGGAAGGATCGCACGGGTCATCCGCGAACGGATCAGGCGGCAAACCCGGTGGGAGGTGATCGCGCACGACTCCACATTACGCAGCAGTGCTGGTATCGCGCCAGCCGTTGAGCGGCGTGCCAGCAGCGTATCCAGCGCGCAGCGTGGGACTGAGACTGCGAGGTCGATGCCGATAAGATTAGGTATCTAGCTCTGCGACTGCGCTTGACCGCGTCTGGTTACGGAAGGCCCCACCCATGTCGATCGCTGAAAGCGACATTCCCATCGCCGTTCCGGTTCTCACCGGCGGCGATGACCCGACCAAGATCGCGATGCTGGGTCTCACCTTCGACGACGTGTTGTTGCTGCCCGCCGCGTCCGATGTGGTGCCCGCCACAGCGGATACCTCCAGCCAGCTCACCAAGCGGATCCGGCTGAAGGTGCCGTTGGTCAGCTCGGCGATGGACACCGTGACCGAAGCCCGGATGGCGATCGCGATGGCGCGCGCAGGCGGCATGGGCGTGCTGCACCGCAATCTGCCGGTGGCCGAACAGGCCGGTCAGGTCGAGACGGTCAAGCGGTCGGAAGCCGGCATGGTCACCGATCCCGTCACCTGCTCGCCGGACAACACCCTCGCCGAGGTCGACGCGATGTGCGCGCGGTTCCGCATCTCCGGCTTGCCCGTCGTGGACGACACCGGCTCGTTGGTCGGCATCATCACCAACCGCGATATGCGCTTCGAGGTCGACCAGTCCAAGCCGGTTTCCGAGGTGATGACCAAGGCGCCGCTGATCACCGCCAAGGAGGGTGTCTCCGCCGAGGCGGCACTCGGGCTGTTGCGCCGCCACAAGATCGAGAAGTTGCCGATCGTCGACGGGCACGGCACGTTGACCGGGCTGATCACCGTCAAGGATTTCGTCAAAACCGAACAGTTCCCGCTGTCCACCAAGGACATCGACGGCCGACTGCTGGTCGGCGCGGCGGTCGGTGTCGGCGACGACGCGTGGACTCGGGCCATGACACTCGTCGACGCCGGTGTGGACGTGCTCATCATCGACACGGCGCACGCACACAACCGTGGCGTGCTGGACATGGTGCACCGGGTCAAAATGGCGGTCAGCGACCGTGTCGACGTGATCGGCGGAAACGTCGCTACCCGCGCGGCCGCGGCGGCTCTGGTCGACGCCGGGGCCGATGCGGTGAAAGTCGGCGTCGGTCCGGGCTCGATCTGCACCACCCGCGTGGTCGCCGGCGTCGGCGCACCGCAGATCACCGCAATCCTGGAGGCCGTCGCCGCCTGCGCGCCGAAGGGCATTCCGGTCATCGCCGACGGCGGCCTGCAGTACTCCGGCGACATCGCCAAAGCGCTTGCCGCCGGGGCGTCGACGGCCATGCTGGGCTCGCTGCTGGCCGGTACGGCCGAATCGCCGGGCGACCTGATCTTCGTCAACGGCAAGCAGTTCAAGAGCTACCGCGGCATGGGGTCGCTGGGTGCGATGCAGGGCCGCGCCGGAGGGAAGTCGTACTCGAAGGATCGCTACTTCCAGGACGACGCGCTGTCGGAAGACAAGCTGGTGCCGGAGGGTATCGAGGGGCGGGTGCCGTTCCGCGGACCGCTGTCGACGGTCATCCATCAGCTGACCGGCGGACTGCGCGCGGCCATGGGATACACCGGCGCGAGCACCATCGAGCAGTTGCAGCAGGCGCAGTTCGTCCAGATCACGGCGGCGGGGCTCAAGGAGAGCCATCCGCACGACATCACGATGACCGTCGAAGCGCCGAACTACTACAGCCACTAGGAAGGCTGGAGATCTCATGCGTGACATGGTCGAGATCGGCATGGGCAGGACGGCCCGCCGCACTTATGAACTCGATGACATCAACATCGTGCCGTCGCGTCGTACCCGGTCCTCCCAGGACGTGTCGACCTCCTGGCAGATGGATGCCTACCGCTTCGAGATCCCGGTGGTGTCCCACCCGACTGACGCCTTGGTCTCGCCGGAGTTCGCCATCGAACTGGGCCGTCTCGGCGGGCTCGGAGTGCTCAATGGCGAAGGGCTGATCGGCAGGCACGCCGACGTTGCAGACAAGATCACCCAGGTCATCGAGGCTGCGGAGAAAGAGCCGGAACCCTCGACGGCGATCCGACTGTTGCAGCAACTGCATTCGGCGCCGCTGGATCCCGATCTACTGGGTGCAGCGGTGGCGCGCATCCGCGACGCGGGGGTGACCACGGCCGTCCGCGTCAGTCCGCAGAACGCCCAGGCGCTGACACCGTCTCTGGTGGCGGCGGGGATCGACCTGCTGGTCATCCAGGGCACCATCATCTCGGCCGAACGTGTCGCGAAGGATCATGACGGGGTCGGCGAACCTCTGAACCTCAAGACGTTCATCTCCGAACTCGACGTCCCGGTGGTGGCCGGTGGCGTGCTCGACCATCGCACCGCGCTGCACCTGATGCGCACCGGCGCCGCCGGCGTCATCGTCGGTTACGGCTCCACCAGCGGTGTGACCACAAGCGATGAGGTGCTGGGCATCAGCGTCCCGATGGCCACTGCGATCGCGGACGCTGCCGCCGCGCGCCGCGAGTATCTCGATGAGACCGGCGGCCGATACGTGCACGTGCTCGCCGACGGCGATATCCACAGTTCCGGAGATCTGGCCAAGGCGATCGCGTGCGGGGCCGACGCGGTGGTGTTGGGTACTCCGCTGGCCACGTCGGCAGAGGCAATGGGCGACGGCTGGTTCTGGCCCGCCGCGGCGGCGCACCCGTCGTTGCCGCGGGGCGCGCTGCTGCAGGTCGCGATCGGTGAGCGTCCGTCGTTGAAGCAGGTGTTGACGGGTCCGTCCGATGACCCGTTCGGTTCGCTGAACCTGGTAGGCGGCCTGCGCCGGTCGATGGCCAAAGCCGGCTACTGCGATCTCAAGGAATTCCAGAAGGTCGGTCTGACCGTCTCGGTCTGATTCCGGACTTCTCTGGCCGGCTGAAGCGTTGACGACAGAGGCGGCGTGATCGCGCCGCCGTCAGCCTCCGACGAACAGGGAGATCCGCACGATGGATTACACGCGGCTAGGGTCCTCCGGCCTCAAAGTCAGCCGAATCACATTGGGGTGCATGAGCTTTGGCGCGCCGACCGAGGTGACTCCGTGGACGTTGAACGATGAGGGCGCCGAGCCGATCTTCCGCCGGGCCGTCGAGTCCGGCATCACGTTCTGGGACACCGCCAACGTCTACGGAGCCGGCACGTCCGAAGAGATCGTCGGTCGCGCGATCCGGAAATACACCAAGCGCGACGACGTCGTGCTGGCCACCAAGGTGTTTGCGCCAATGCATGCCGGCCCGGGTGGTGGCGGTCTGTCCCGCAAAGCCATCCTGGAGCAGGTCGATGCCTCGCTGCGACGGCTGGACACCGACTACGTCGACCTCTACCAGATCCACCGGTTCGATCCGGAGGTACCGGTCGAGGAAACGATGGAAGCGCTGCACGACATCGTGAAGTCGGGGAAGGCGCGCTACATCGGTGCCTCATCGATGTGGGCGTGGCAGTTCGCCACCATGCAGTATGTCGCCGCAAGCAACGGCTGGACCCCGTTCATCTCCATGCAGAACCAGTACAGCCTCATCTACCGGGAAGAAGAGCGCGAGATGTTCGGTCTGCTGGCCGCGCTGGGCGTCGGCAGCATCCCGTGGAGTCCGCTCGCCGGCGGCCGGGTCGCCCGTCCCTGGGGTGAGCGGACGACCCACCGGGGAGAGACCAGCCGCGACACCGACTGGGTCGGCAATCCGCTGTTTCTCGACACCGATAAGAAGATCGTCGACTCGGTCGAACGCATCGCGAACGCGCGCGATGTGTCGATGGCGCAGATCGGCATGGCCTGGGTGTTGACGAACCCGCAGGTCGACTCGCCGATCGTCGGTCCGACCAAACCCCATCACCTGACTGACGCGGTCGCGGCGCTGGACATCGAGCTCACCGCCGACGAGATCGGCGAGTTGGAGCGGCCGTACCTGCCCCGCACCCCGACATTCTTCTGACCGAGGGCTCGCCACCCAGCCATCGGATTTAGGCTCACCTATCTAGCAAGTTACCGACCAGTAAGGTGATACTGAGTCGATGGAACCTGACTATGACGTCCTGATCATCGGTTCTGGCTTCGGCGGCAGCGTAAGCGCCCTGCGGCTAACCGAGAAGGGCTACCGAGTCGGGGTGCTCGAGGCGGGCAGGCGGTTCGCCGACGACGAGTTCGCCAAGACCTCGTGGAACCTGCGCAGGTTCCTGTGGGCGCCGCAGTTCGGAATGTATGGCATCCAGCGCATCCATCTGCTCCGCAACGTGATGATCCTGGCGGGTGCCGGCGTCGGCGGCGGATCGCTCAACTATGCCAACACGCTGTACGTGCCGCCGGAGCCGTTCTTCAACGACCCGCAGTGGAAGAACATCACCGACTGGCGCTCCGAGCTGATGCCGCACTACGACCAGGCGCAGCGGATGCTGGGGGTCGTCACCAATCCGACGTTCACCGACGCCGACCGGATCATGAAGGAAGTCGCCGACGACATGGGCGTCGGCGACACCTTCGTCCCCACGCCGGTCGGCGTGTTTTTCGGGTCCGGCGGCGAGAAGGAAGCCGGTAAGACGGTGCCGGACCCCTATTTCGGTGGTGCCGGGCCCGCGCGGACCGGCTGTATCGAATGCGGCTCCTGTATGACGGGGTGCCGCTACGGCGCCAAGAACACGTTGGTGAAGAACTACCTTGGGCTGGCGGAATCGGCTGGCGCACAAGTGCATCCGCTCACCATGGTGAACGGCTTCGAACAGCGTGCCGACGGCATATGGGAAGTGCGCACGGCGCGCACCGGTAGCAAGCTGCGCAGGCGGCGGCGCACGTTCACCGCGCGTTACGTCGTCCTGGCTGCGGGTACCTACGGCACTCAGAAGTTGATGTTCAAGATGCGCGATGCGGGCAAGCTGCCGAAGCTGTCCGACAAACTCGGCGTGCTGACCCGGACCAACTCGGAGTCCATCGTCGGTGCGGGCCGTCTGCAGGTGCGCGACGACCTCGATCTGACCCATGGGGTGGCGATCACGTCCTCGATCCACCCGACCAGCGACACCCACGTCGAACCGGTTCGCTACGGCAAGGGCTCGAACGCAATGGGACTGTTGCAGACCCTGATGACGGATGGCGCGGGACCTCAGGGCACCGACGTGCCACGCTGGAAGCAGCTGTTCCAGAACGCGGAAGCCGACCCCAAGGGCACGCTGCGGCTGCTCAATCCGCGGCGGTGGAGTGAGCGGACGGTGATCGCGCTGGTCATGCAGCACCTGGACAACTCGATCACCACCTTCACGCGGAGGACGAGATTCGGCTTCCGCATGTTGGACAGCAGGCAGGGCCACGGCGAGCCGAACCCCACGTGGATACCTGCGGGCAACGAGGTCACCCGGCGCATTGCCGAGAAGATCGACGGCGTCGCCGGCGGCACGTGGGGCGAGCTGTTCAACATCCCGCTCACCGCGCACTTCCTCGGCGGCGCCGCTATCGGCGACAGCCCGCAGACCGGCGTGATCGATCCCTATCAGCGGGTGTACGGCTATTCGACGCTGTCGGTGATGGACGGCGCGGCGGTCTCGGCGAATCTGGGCGTGAATCCGTCGCTTTCGATCACCGCACAGGCCGAGCGCGCGGCCGCGCTGTGGCCCAACAAGGGTGAGGTCGATCAGCGGCCGGAGCAAGGCCAGCCCTATAAGCGCCTTTCCCCGATCGCGCCGAAGCATCCGGTGGTTCCCGAGGATGCGCCCGCGGCGCTGCGCCGGTTGCCGATCGAACCGGTCACCTCGGCGGGTTAGACGTTTACATTCCTCATTTGTGGGTACGTACTGTGCGCCCGGGACCGACCGATCCCTGGCAACTGGAGGCTGGCGCCATGCGAACCGCGTATCACGATCAGTTATCAGCGCAGTGCGCACAGCTGGGTGAGATGTGCGGCCTGGCGGCCGACGCAATGGAACATGCCACTCAGGCGTTACTCGGCGCGGATCTGTCCTTGGCCGAACAGGTCATCGCCGACCATGAGCACATTGGGCAGTATCACCGTCGGGCCGAGGCCACCGCGATCAGACTGCTCGCATTACAACAACCCGTGGCAGGGGACCTGAGGAAAGTGATCGGCTCGATCCACATCAGCTCGGATCTCGAGCGGATGGGAGCCTTGGCGGTGCATGTCGCGAGGATTTCCCGACTCAGGCATCCCGAGTGTGCATTGCCCGATGACGTCCGCGCCAGCTTCGCGGCAATGGGCTCCGGGGCAGTGCAATTAGCCAGAACTGCGCGGGAAGTCCTGCTCACCGGCGACCCCGACAAGGCGGGGCGCCTGCGCGCCGAAGACGACGCGGTGGATGCCGAGCACCGGCATCTGTTCACGCTGCTGATCGATCACAAATGGCGGGATGGGGTGTGCTCGGCGGTGGACGTCGCCCTGCTGGGGCGCTACTACGAACGCTTCGCCGACCATGCGGTGGAGATCGGACGACGGGTGATCTTCGAGGTGACCGGCGGCCTGCCCGATCAGAAGCAACTGGCCTGACGTACGCACGACCAGCCGTCGGGGTCGGCATCGCACACGAGTTGCTGCGCGCCGGCAGCGTCGTCGAGGTCGATGGTGCCATGTGGCCCGGTGTGCTCATGTTGAGCGTCCTCAGGTGGGGCGACGGCGGACGGGCTCGCGACCGGGGGGCTGCTGTGGCGGTGGTAGCGGCGCATTGCGTTTCTTGATCGCGACCGTCGACGGGTCTTTGGAGCTGAGCTCCAGGTCCTTTCCGGCATGGCGGATCGTCAGGCAGGCGTCTGGTCCGTCCCGCAGGCTGTAGGTCACGTCGGCATGGGTCACATCGACCTTCAGCCGGAAGTCCCGCCAGCGCAACCGGAATCGAAGCCGCGAAATGCCTTCGGGCAGCTGCGGATCGAGCGACAGCACGCCCTCGTCATCACGAAGGCCGCCGAACCCGGCGACCAGTGCTGTCCAGGCTCCCGCCAGCGACGCCATGTGCAGGCCGTCGCGGGTGTTGTGGTGGAGGTCGCGCAGGTCGATCATGGCGGCCTCGTACGTGTAGTCATGGGCCAGTTCCAGGTGGCCGACCTCCGCGCACATCACGGCCTGCGTGCACGCGGACAGCGATGAATCGCGGGTGGTGCGCCTTTCGTAGTAGTCGACGTTGTGGGCTTTTTGTTCCGGGGTGAACGCATGGCTCTGCCAGTGCATTGCCAGCACGAGGTCGGCCTGTTTGAGCACCTGCGCCGGGTACAGGCGCACATAGGGCTCATTCAGCAACAGCGGGTAGGTGGTGTTGGCGGAGAAGTTCCATTCGGCAAGCGTGGTGAAGCCCTCGCACTGTGGATGTACACCGAGTTCGATATCGAAAGGGATGTGTGCGGCGTCGGCTGCGTCGCGCCACGCGGCGGCTTCCTCCGTCGTGATACCCATCGCGTACGCCGCATCGGCGAGCCGTGCACAGGCGTCCGCGGCGGCGCGCAGATTATTGGCCGCCATCATGTTGGTGAAGACGTTGTCCCGAACGATTCCGGTGTACTCGTCGGGGCCGGTGACGCCGTCGATGTGCCATACGCCGTGCCGATCGTGGTGCCCGAGCGAGAGCCACAGCCGGGCAGTCTCGACGAGCACCGCCAGGCCGCACTCATCCTCCAACGAGTTGTCGCCGGTCACGATCCGGTACCGCTCGAACGCCATCGCAATGTCGGCGTTGATGTGCCATGCGGCGGTGCCGGCCGGCCAATAGGCCGAGCACTCCTCACCGCGGATCGTGCGCCACGGGTAGGCCGCGCCGTCGAGATCGAGCTGGGCGGCCCGTTCCTTGGCGATGTCGAGGATCGACGCCCGCCACCGAAGCGCATCCGCCGCCGCCCGAGGCGTCGTGTAGGTCAGCACCGGCAGCACGAAACCCTCGGTGTCCCAGAACGCGTGGCCGTCATAGCCGGTACCGGTCAGACCCTTGCCTGCGATCGCGCGGCGTTCGGCGCGCGCGCTGGCCTGCAGTACGTGAAACAGACCGAACCGTACCGCCTGCTGGCAATCGGGATCGCCTTCGACCTCCACGTCGGCGCTGTCCCAGAAGTCGTCCAGATATGCGCGCTGGCCCTCGAGAAGTCCGTCCCATCCGGTGTAGCGGGCGCCGCTGAGGGCGGCCGCCACCTGATCACGCAGGGCCGGTCGCGAGCGCAGGCTGGACCAACCGTAGGCAAGGTACTTGATGATCCGCAGACGTTGTCCCGGGCGCAAACCGCAGATGACGGTCGTGCGCGCCCAGTCGTCCCCGGATTCGGTGGTGACCTCCACGCGTCCGGGAACCTCGACGTCGTGGTCCATCGCCGCAGCCATCATCAACTTGCTGGCTCGGGTCCGATGCACGAGAAGCGCGCCGCGGTCGGTGTTTTCGTGCTGAATCGCTTTCAGCGGGTTCTTCAGCGCGGCGGCGACCCGGGGATCGGGCGACATCGACGGCTGGTCCTCGTTCGCGACCAGCTCGGATTGCACAGTGGCGCGGACGAATTCGTCGATCGCCTCGACTATGTACTCGATGGCGGCGACGCCGCGCTGATTCAGCGATACCAGCCGGGTCGACACCACCTTGACCTGCTTGGCCGCCGGGGATCGCCACTGGACGGTGCGCGTCAGCGTTCCGGCGCGCATATCCAGAACCCGCTCGTGCTCCAGTAGTTCGCCGTAGCGCACGTCGAACGGTTCATCGTCGACGAGCAGGCGCAGTAGCTTGCCGTTGGTGACGTCGACGATGGTCTGCCCGTCCTCGGGATAGCCGTAGCCGGCTTCGGCGTAGGGCAGCGGGCGGGTCTCGTAGAAGGAGTTGAGATAAGTACCGGGAAGGCCGTGCGGCTCACCCTCGTCGAGATTCCCGCGCATGCCGATGTGCCCGTTCGACAGTGCGAACAGTGACTCGGATTGCGCCAGAAGGTCGAGATCGAGCGAGGTTTCGCGGACGTGCCAGGGTTCGACGGGAAAGCTGTCGTCGGTGATCATTTGGCCAACAACTCCGCGAGGTCGGTCACCACGATGTCGGCGCCGTTGCGGCGCAGCGCCTCTGCGTGACCGACGCGGTCGACGCCGACGACGACGCCGAAATGTCCGGCTCGGCCCGCCATCACGCCCGAGATGGCGTCCTCGAACACGGCCGCCGCGGGAGGCTCGACCCCGACCAGCTCGGCGGCCCGCAGGAAGGAGTCGGGAGCGGGCTTGCCGGCAATGTTCTCGTCACGCATCACCACACCGTCCACTCGGTGTTGGACGAACTTGTCGAGTCCGGTCAGTTCGAGCACCTCCTTGGTGTTCGCGCTGGAGGAGACCACCGCGACGCCAAGGCCGGCGTCGTGGGTCGCCTGAAGGTAGCGCCGCGAGCCGTCGAACACCTTGACCCCGTCACGGTGCAGGGTCTGTACGAAAGCTTCGTTCTTGCGGTTGCCGAGTCCGTACACCGTCTCGGTGTCGGGGCCGTCGCCCGGGTCGCCCTCCGGCAGTCTGATGTCACGACTGGCGAGGAACGAGCGGACACCGTCCTCGCGCCTCTTGCCGTCGACGTAGTCGAGGTAGTCTGCGTCGACGTCGAACCCTACGAAATCCTCGCCCGACCGGTCGGCCCTGCGGCGCAGGAAGTCGTCGAACATGGCCTTCCACGCCTTCTTGTGCACGCTCGCCGTATCCGTCAGGACCCCATCGAGGTCGAACAGAACGGCGCGGGTCTGATCCGGCAGGCCAAGCACGACGACACCTCCGCTTCGCATCACTGGAGCACTCGGTTGGTTCTACTCCACCATGCCCCTTATGGATCGTGGGCATACTTGGGCGCCGACGGCGAGGCGTGATCGAGATAACCGCATAGCGCAGTATGCAGCAAACCGGTGTTCTATATTGAGCTCGCCCGGCACCGGGGCTCGCAACCTGGGGCACCCTTAATAGAAGAGGGACTTCACACCATGACCTACCAGCCGCTCACGTCTTACGGCGCCCCTCACGGTGGCGGTATGCCCACACAGCAACCCAACAGCAACTTGGTATGGGGGATTCTGGTTACGCTGCTGTGTTGCCTGCCCTTGGGCATCGTGTCGATCATCCAGGCGAGCAAGGTGTCGGGGCTGTGGGGTCACGGCCGTTATGCCGAAGCGCAGTAGGCGTCCGATTATGCGAAGAAGTGGGCGATCTGGGGAGCGGTGGCCGGCGTGATCGTCGGCATCATCTACGGCATCATCGCCGTCATGGGCGGCCAATTCTCGTACAAGTGATGCGTTTTCGTCTCGCTCACCGCTTGCGATGCCACTGGTCGTGGCCGCGGGTGGCGGGCGGCGGGTGCGCGGTCGTCTGGCTGGCCAATCCGGCGGTGCCCGGGGGGATTCTCCCGGTGTGTCCGACGAAGGCGCTGTTCGGCATCGACTGCCCCGGCTGCGGCAGCCTGCGGATGATCAACTCCCTACTGCACCTCGATCTGACGGGAGCGCTGCGGTACAACGCCCTGGGGCTGGCGGCGGTGGGCTGATGTTGTGGGCGTTCGGGGCCTGGACCTACGGTCGGCTGGTGGCAGGCGGATTCGAAGCTGGCAGCACCTGCGGTGGGCGGCCCCGGTGGCTCTGGCCCTGACCCTTATGTGGGTTTGTGGTGCGCAACTTGGGGTTTGAGCCGTTCGCCGCTCTATACGTCTGAAGTGACGCCGACAGGGTGGGTTTGTCGCCACGCGAACTAGACTGTGTACGTGGAATCTGTAGCTCCCCGCCCTGTATTGGTAGTCGACTACGGCGCGCAGTACGCGCAGCTGATCGCTCGACGGGTGCGTGAAGCCCGGGTGTATTCAGAGGTTGTTCCGCACACCGCGACCGTCGAGGAGATCAAGGCCAAGGACCCGCAGGCCATCGTGCTGTCCGGTGGTCCGGCCAGTGTGTATACCGATGGCGCTCCACAACTGGATCCCGCGCTGTTCGACCTGGGGGTTCCGGTGTTCGGCATCTGCTACGGGTTCCAGGCGATGGCGCAGGCACTCGGCGGCACCGTCGCCCGTACCGGAACCAGCGAGTACGGTCGAACGGAACTGAAAGTGGATGGGGGACAGCTACATTCCGATCTACCCGGCACTCAGCCGGTGTGGATGAGCCACGGGGACGCGGTGATCGCGGCCCCTGAGGGTTTCGCCGTGGTCGCGACGAGTGCGGGCGCCCCGGTTGCGGCGTTCGAAGACCGGGCTCGTCGGCTGGCCGGGGTGCAGTACCACCCTGAGGTGATGCACACCCCACACGGACAGCAGGTGCTCAGCCGGTTTCTGCACGAGTTCGCGGGGATCGACTCGACGTGGACGCCCGCGAACATCGCCGGCGCGTTGGTCGAACAGGTGCGTCAGGAGATCGGCAACGGCCGGGCGATCTGTGGGCTGTCGGGGGGCGTGGACTCGGCGGTCGCGGCAGCTCTCGTGCAGCGCGCCATCGGTGACCGGTTGACCTGCGTGTTCGTCGATCACGGTCTGCTGCGCGCCGGTGAGCGGGGCCAGGTTCAACGCGATTTCGTCGCCGCCACCGGCGCCAACCTGGTCACCGTCGACGTGGCCGACCGGTTTCTCGAGGCGCTGGCCGGGGTCACCAACCCCGAGGGCAAGCGCAAGATCATCGGCCGTGAGTTCATCCGGGCGTTCGAGGGGGCGGTTCGAGACACCATAAAGGGCGCTGCCGCCGACGAATCCGATGTCGAGTTCCTGGTGCAGGGCACCCTGTATCCCGACGTCGTCGAATCCGGCGGCGGCTCGGGCGCGGCGAACATCAAGAGCCATCACAATGTCGGTGGGCTGCCCGACGATCTGAAGTTCAGACTCGTGGAGCCGCTGCGGCTGTTGTTCAAGGATGAGGTGCGCGCCGTGGGCCGCGAGCTGGGCCTGCCCGAGGAAATCGTTGCGCGCCAGCCTTTCCCCGGCCCCGGCCTCGGCATCCGGATCGTCGGCGAGGTCACCGCGGAACGACTGGACACGCTGCGGCGTGCAGACGCGATCGCCCGCGAGGAACTGACCGCGGCGGGCCTGGACAATCAGATCTGGCAGTGCCCGGTGGTGCTGCTTGCCGACATCCGGTCTGTGGGTGTGCAGGGCGACGGCCGCACCTACGGCCACCCGATCGTGCTGCGACCGGTGTCGAGTGAGGACGCCATGACCGCGGACTGGACGCGGGTGCCCTACGAGGTGCTCGAACGCATCTCCACCCGCATCACCAACGAGGTTCCCGAGGTCAACCGCGTGGTGCTGGATGTCACCAGCAAGCCGCCCGGCACCATCGAGTGGGAATAGCGCCTCTTTAGGTCGAGCCGGGCCCGGCGTGCCGCATCGAAGCCCGCTTGACGGTGTCGGTGGGTGGGTGTTTACTCGCAGTATCGAACATACATTCGAACCCAGGATGATTCTGATGGTGCGGGAGGTACTGCTGTGACGGCAGCGGTCACTCTGGGTCAGCGCCGGTTTAACCACGCTGAACAGGTAGAACACCTTCGACAGAAGATTGCGGCGGTCTCCGGCAAGGTGGGCGACGGACATCGTGGCCGCGACCCGTCCGCCGATCTGCTGCCGGCTTCGGAATCTTTGCTGCCGATGCCTGAAGTGTCTCCCGGGTGGTACCCCCAGGCCGAATCGCTCCCCACCTCGTTGCCGCGCGGCACGGTCGCTGTGCTGTCGGGCGCCCGGTCGCTGCCGCTGAGCATGGTGGCGGCGGTGACGGCCGAGGGCGGGCACGCCGCGATCGTCGGCCAGCCCGATGTCGGCCTGTTGGCGGCCGTGGAAATGGGAGCGGATCTGAGCAGGATCGCGCTCATTCCCGAACCCGGAGCCGATCCGGTCGAGGTGGCGGCCGTGCTGATGGATGGCATGGATCTGGTGGTACTCGGCCTTGGTGGTCGGTCGGTGCCTGCCACCCGGGCGCGAGCGGTGGTGGCCCGTGCCCGGCAGAGGGGCTGCACCCTGCTGGTCACCAATGGTGACTGGCAGGGGGCGTCCGCTCGGCTGGAGGCCAGGGTCTGTGGCTACGAGGTGACCGGCGCCGGTGACAGTGCGCCCGTTCCGGGCTGTGGCCGGATCAGCCGGGTGCGGCTGACCATGCGTGCCAGGGGCCGGTCCTTCGGCGCCGCCCGTGCCGTAGGCGGGTGAGAGATGGCTGGCTCGTCGCGGGTGCTGGCGATTTGGTGCATGGACTGGCCCGCGGTCGCAGCGCTGGCGGCCTCGGGCCTGCCGCCGACGGCCCCGGTGGCGGTTACGCTGGCCAACCGGGTCATCGCCTGTTCGGCGTCGGCCAGGGCGGCCGGTGTGCGACGCGGCCTGCGCCGCAGGGAATCACAGGCACGATGCCCCGAACTGCATGTCGTCACGGCCGACCCCGCGCGGGATGCCCGCCATTTCGAAGATGTGACCGCCGCGGTGGACGACCTGGTACCCAGGGCCGAGGTGCTGCGGCCCGGTCTGCTGGTCCTGGCGGTTCGCGGGGCGGCACGTTACTTCGGATCCGAGCAGGCCGCCGCTGAGCGACTGGTCGACGCGGTGGCTGCGGCCGGGGCCGAATGCCAGGTCGGGATCGCCGACCAACTGTCGACGGCCGTCTTCGCCGCCCGAGCCGGTCGGATCGTGGAGCCCGGCAAGGATGCGCTGTTTTTGTCCGCGCTGTCGATCCGGCAACTGGCCACCGAACCGAGCCTGGCCGCAGCCGGCCGCGAGGAGCTGGCGGACCTGCTGTGGCGCATGGGTATCCGCAACATCGGCCAATTCGCTGCACTGACGCGAAGCGATGTGGCCTCACGGTTCGGGGCCGAAGCGGTGGTTGCGCACCGGTTCGCTTGTGGCGAGCCCGCTCGCGGCCCGTCGGGACGTGAGCCGCCGGCTGAGCTCGATGCCGTCATGAACTGCGACCCGCCCATCGACCGGGTGGACGCCGCGGCATTCGCGGGACGGTCGCTGGCCAGCACCTTGCACCGCACCCTCGAGGCGTCGGGGGTTGGATGCACCCGATTGGCCATTCACGCCGTCACCGCCAACGGTGAAGAGCTGGAGCGGGTTTGGCGTTGCGCGGAACCGCTGACCGAGGATGCCACCGCGGACCGGGTGCGCTGGCAGCTGGACGGCTGGCTCAACAGACGCAATCGGAGCGACCGGCCCACCGCGGCTGTCACCGTGATTCGCCTGCGCCCGGTGGAGGCGGTGTCGGCCGAGGCGTTGCAACTGCCGTTGTGGGGCGGAATCGGTGAAGAGGATCGATTGCGCGCCCGCCGTGCGCTGGTGCGGATCCAGGGCCTTCTCGGACCGGAGGCGGTACAGGTGCCTGTGCTCAGCGGGGGCCGTGGGCCTGCCGAACGCATCACCCTCACACCGCTGGGCGATGAGCTGGTCCCGCGGGCCGATCCTGGTCAGCCCTGGCCGGGGCAACTACCGGAGCCGTCGCCGACGGTACTGCTGGACGACCCGGTCGAGTTGTTTGATGCCGACGGTAATCCCGTGCGGGTGACTTCCCGGGGGTTGTTCTCGGCCGACCCGTGGCTGCTGACCGGTCCCGGCCGGGAGGACCGGTTGTCCTGGTGGACCGGGCCATGGCCGGTCGACGAGCGCTGGTGGGATCCCGAACAACCCAAGGCCGGCCGCACCGCCCGGACGCAGGTGCTGCTCGATGGTGACCCGGCGACGGCGCTGCTGCTGTGCTACCGCCAGCGGAGGTGGTACGTCGAAGGGATTTATGAGTAGAAGAGATCGATTGTTCTACTCGGCGTCTCGCGCGATGACGGCGGCCTACCGGCCGATTCCGACCGAGATGAACCTGACCTACCCGCAGTATCTGATGATGCTGGTGCTGTGGGAAGAGCGGTGCATCACCGTCGGCCGGCTCGGTGAGCGCCTGCAGCTCGACTCCGGCAGGCTGTCGCCATTGCTGAAGCGCTTGGAGGCCAACGGATTTGTCCAGCGCGAACGCTCACCTGATGACGACCGGCATGACAGAACGAGACGCTGCGGACCTGCGTGATGCGGTCCGTGACCTCACCGATGCGCTCAACGCATCACTACGAAAGACATCTCACGAAGTGAGAAGTCAAGCCGCGAGCGGGAGAGGAGGTGGAAACGCCCGGTGTTCGTTATAGAGCTGGCCGGTTTGCAGGCAGTGATGAAGCTGGCCGAGGAATTTGTTGAACAGGTTTCGTTGTGCTTGGTGGTTCCAGTCTCCGGCCGCGCGGCGGGCGTCGAAGTGGCGACGGGCGCCCGACGAGGCACGCAGCGATGCCAGCGCCCAGATCGGGCCGACGGCGGCCAGGCGCCGGTTTTTAATATGGCGCTGCAGCACAATGATTTTCCTGCCGCTGGCGCGGGTGATCGGTGCGGACCCGCGAATGCTTTGAGCCCGCGGGCATCGGCGAAGCGGGATCGGTCATCGCCGATCTCGGCCAAGACCCGGGCGCCGGCCAACATCCCGAGGCCGGGGAAGCTGGTGATGATCTGGGCGTCCGGGTGTTGGTCAAAATGGGCGATCGCCGCCTCGGCCAGCTCGTCGGCAGCGGTGGCCGCGGCCTCGAACTGACGCAGCAACGGACTCAGCTGGATACCCATCGCGTTTTCGACCACTGGCGGTTGGTGCAGGTAGGTGTCGGTGAACACCTCTCGCAGGCGCTCGACGTCGCGGTCGAGGTGACGACGGCGGCCAGCCTTGACCAGCAGCCGGCGCAGCCGCGGGGGGGTCAGCTTGGCCGCCTGCGCCGGGGTGGGGGCAGCGGTCAGGATGGTGCGCGCGTCGGCGCGGGCCAGCCCACCCTCGGGCAGCCCGGCGAACGCGACCAGTGCAGCTGGGTAGAAGTCTTTGAGCAGGTCGTCGCGGACCTGGTTGCCGACCTGTTGGCGCGCCCACACCGCGTCTTGCTGGGCACGGGCCCACACCCGGATGGCCTGAGCCAGCTCGGTGTCGGCGGGCAGCGGCCGGTGCGCGCCGGGGTCGGTGCGGATGATGTTGGCCAACAGCACCGCGTCGGTGGCATCGGATTTGGCCCCCGACGCCGCATACCGGGCCCGATACCGCGAGGCCGCCAGCGGGTTGATCGGATAGATCACCCGGCCGGTTTCGCGCAGGGCGCCCACCCACAACCCGCGGTCGGTTTCGATACCCACCGGGATCGGATGCTTAGCGGTGTCGCCGGCCTCGGCCAGCAGCCTCAACAGAGCCGCGAACCCGGCAGCGTCGTTGCGGACCCGTCGGCGGGCCACCACGCGCCCGTCGTCATCGACAACGGCGACATCGTCATGTTCAGTGGCCCAATCGATTCCACAAAACAAGCCCAAGGTTTCATCCCTCCTTCGATCGATGGTTATGCCGTTGCCGGTGGACTCAGGCGGCGCCCTAATCGTGGGACTCTTGGGTCCGTCATCTCACTAGCCGTCCGTGACTCCACCACACCACAGGACCTCGTTCTGTCGAAGAGCTCAAGGCTCGGGAACAACTGTCGGGAAGTCAACCCTGCGGTCGTCTCGCGTCGGGAAACCCCAGGCATCACCTGGCGGCAGTCCCCGCAAGGAACAGGCCCCGGTTACCACCGCCGGATAACCCATCCCTACTAAACGATTAGACATCCGTGTGAAGACGCTCTATACCGCCGAGGCCCTGGCCTCCGGCGAAGGACGCGACGGTCACGGCCGTAGTTCGATGGCAGGCTCGCCCTCGACCTCGCCATTCCCAAGGGTATGGGCGGCAGCGGCAACGGCACCAAACCCGAGCAGCTTTTCGCGATCGGATATGCCGCCTGCTTCCATTCGGCACTGCGCCTGGTCGGCCGCCAAGAGAAGGCCGATGTAACGGATTCCGTTGGGCGAACGTGTTTCGCTCGGGCAGGTCGACGATGGCGATTTCGGCCTGGCGGTCGAGCTAGAGATCGCCATGCCCAACCTCGACCACGACACCGCACAGCAACTGGCCGAGAAGGCACACCACGTGTGTCCCTACTCCAACGCCACCCGGGGCAATATGAGGTCAAGCTGGTCGTCACCGACGACTGAACTCGGCCCGCGAACGTCAGCCGAGTCGCTTCGCGAACGGTCCCACGCGGGCGAGGAACCGTTCGAAGAACACGTTGACGTCGACCTCGACACCGATGAGCGCGTTGGGCTCTCGGCCCCACCGGCCGCGCCAGTCCACCACTGTCATGCCGCGAGTCAACGTCCCGGTCAGTTCGACGTCGATCGCGGCCCGCCGACACTGCACCAGGTCCGGGTCGAGTGCGACGGCGGCGGCCAACGGATCGTGGAGATGGGCGAGATAGCCCTCGCCCTCGTCGAAGTGGAACTCGAAATAAAACCGCATCGCGTCCTCGAGCACCTGGATCAGCGGATTCGATGCCACTGACCGGGTGCCACGGTCGTCCAACACGCTCATCGGCACGGACGACGAATCCGCCGCGGTCGCGAGCCGGCTCAGAATCGTCGGTGTCATCGCGACGTTCTCGGTCAGGTTGAGTCCCAGCACGATCGGAATGTGGGTAGGCCGCTCCAGTCCCCATGCTGCGCCCCACACGGCGAACACTTCGGCCGCCGCTTCGGGGTCGACGCTGATGTTCCATTCGGCAACCGGTGTCGTGTTCCCGCGATAGTCGAACGCGCCGCCCATGATCACCAGCCGCCGCAGCAGCTTGGGCAACGACGGTTCCTTGCGGAGCGCCAGGGCCAGGTTGGTCAGCGGTCCGGTGGCGACGCCGATCAACTCGCCCGGGTGTGCCTGCGCCGCCAGCACCCAGGCCTCGGCGGCGTCGTGGGGGGTGAGCTGCCGCTCGGTCGTCGGTAGCTGGGCGTATCCGATGCCCTCTGGGCCGTGGGTGTCTTCGGCGGTCCGAAGCGAGCCGCTGACGGGTTCGGAGGATCCGCGCGATACCGGAATGCTGGGCATCTGGCACAGCTCGAGCAGTCCCAAGTTGTTGTGGCAAACCTGATGCACTCCGACGTTTCCGGCGGTCGATGCTATTCCGATCAGGTCGGCGTCGTCACCGGCGAACAGGTACACCAGCGCCATCGCGTCATCCACGCCGGTATCGACGTCGATGAATACGGGCTGTGGAGTCCCCGGCGCCTCACGACCGACGGTCACGCCGCCAACGATAGGGCCGACCGGCGACCGGCGCACGCATACTCGCCGGTACGTGAGCTTCGTGACACCTCGGTGGAGACCTGACCCGGGTGCCGTCGCCATCGGACGGTCCGACGGCGAGGAGGTAACCCCCTGCACGGCCATCGGCATCGTCCTGCCGTTGTCCCGACGATCTCCGCGCCGCTGCCGCGGCATGCGTACCGGTCTATCCCTGAGATTTATTGCGGTGCAACTCGGCCGATCATCTTCGCCAGTTCGGCAGCTCGAAACCCGCAGCACAGCAACCGAATAGTTCGAAGACGGTTGCGGCATTGGGTAGGCGGGACCGGCCTGCCACAGAATGGAACTTCGAATCAATGCATCGTACGCGTCGCGGGTCTATCGACGCTGCCCGCCCGCCATGAATAGACTGAGAATATCGACCAAAATTGCTATGCAGCAGCGATGTTCGAATACCCAACGAAAGGCCCTGAACGCGAGTGGATATCACCAGGTGTGGCTGGTTGACCGGCCACCGCTGCCTGTGATAGTCGACACGAATTGCACCATCGGCTGAACCTGAACGGTGGCCGCCACGTATCCCCCATTGAAGACTGAAATCTAGGTTCGGGATAGGTCGGATAAGTTCATGAGTGCATACATAACAGCCACAGGAAGTTTTCTTCCGGGTAGTCCGGTGCCAAACGAGGAGATCGAGGACTACATCGGCAAGGCGGGCCGCTCGACCTCCGATTTGAAAGCCATCACGCTCGCGAACTGCGGTATCAAGACCCGTCATTACGCGATCGACAAGAACCAGCGCACGTTGATGTCGAACGCGGAGATGGCGGCGGGTGCAGTTCGCGTCGCAGCGGAGCGCGCAGGGCTCGGATCCGACAGTGTCGAGCTGCTTTGCGCAGCAACGACGATGCCCGACGTTCTGGCCCCGGGACACGCCAGCATGGTGCACGGTGAGCTCGGATACGGTCCGCTCGAGATCGCGACGATGCACGGAGTGTGCACGTCCGGGATGATGGCGCTGAAGAACGCGTACCTTCAGGTGGCTATCGGCGAAAAGCGCAATGCGATCAGTGTCGCCAGCGAATTCGCGTCCCGATGGTTCAAGAGCTCTCGCTACGAACCGATGGGGGCGACCGCCGAACAGGGAACCCTTCCATTGGAGGCGGCGTTCTTGCGATACATGCTCTCGGACGGTGCGGGCGCCGTGGTCATAGAGAGCGAGCCCAGGGCCACTGGGGTGAGTCTGCGGATCGATTGGATATCGCTCACTTCATATGCACATACCGAGACGGCATGCATGTATCTCGGCAGTAGCAACAAGTCGTGTGCGATGAGTTGGGGCGATTACTCGAGCGCGTCGGTCGCCGACGCCGACGGTGCGACGGTTTTGCGGCAGGATCTGTCGCTACTGCCGCATCTGGTGAACGTCGGAGTCGACGAGTATGAACGTCTTCGTTCGCTCGGCAAGTTCGATCCGTCGACGCTGAGCTGGCTTCCAGCCCATTATTCGAGCGAGAAGATGAAAGAAATGGTGCTGGGCGAGTTTTCCAGGCGTGGCATCAGTATGGACCGGCCGGAGATTCTGTACAGCAATCTGACCAGCGTCGGAAACATCGGTAGTGCGGCGATATACGTCATTCTCAACGAAATGATGGAACAGGGTCTGGTCAGAGATGGTGACACCCTGCTGTGCATGGTTCCAGAATCTGGCCGGTTCGCGGTCTCCTTCATGCATCTCACCGCGGTATCAGCAGCGTCCGCGCGGGACGCCTCGCAATGACCCAGGGCTCCGCAAGCACGACGACGGAGCCACCGCGGCCGCGTGCGGTCGTCTACCTCTACACCCAGACCGGCCAACTGCGGGAAGTCGCAGGCGCGTTGACCGCTCCGCTGAAGGGCCGTGGCTGGGATGTCCGATGGGTGGACGTGCGACCGCGGGACGCTTTTCCCTTTCCGTGGCCGATTCGGCGATTTTTCGGGGTGTTTCCGCAGGCGGTGGATCCCGAGGCGGCGGTGGACCTCATCGTGCCGGAAGGCGGCTTCGAAGCCGGGGCGGACGAGTTGGTCATTCTCGCTTGCCAGGTCTGGTATCTGGCCCCTTCGCTACCTGTCAGATCCCTGTTGACGACGCATCCGGAAGCGGTCCGCGGACGACATGTCGTGTCCCTGATCGCATGCCGCAACATGTGGTATTCGGCGGCCGTCGAAATTGCTGGGCTGCTGCGTTCTGCTGGGGCGCGTCGTGTCGACGTGGTCACCGCGACCGACACGCGCCCGTCGTCGACGACGCTGGTCACCACGCTGCGCTGGTTGCTGACCGGCAGGCGCGAACCATTCCTGTGGTTCGGCCGGGCCGGCGTCGGTGACGACGAACTGGCGCGGGTCCGCGCGGTTGCGCAGGGCATCGCCGGTCCCTGGTTCTCTCCTCAGGACGCGGCCCCCGTTGTCCCAGCATTGGCTGCGGCCGACCTATTGGCAGGCAGCGTGTTTCGCCGATGGGGCCGACTGGTCAGGTCCGCGGACGGTGTCGGCTCCGCCGCGCACGCCCTGAGCTTGGTTGCGTTCGTGCTCGGCTTGGTGACCGCGATCGTCGTGGGTCTGCCACTCATCGGACTCGCGGCACTCGTCGGCGGCGAGCGATTCACCGGCGCGGTGCGCCGTTCTGTTTATCGACGAATCGCCTACGTTCAATCAGCACCGGATGGAGTGGTTTCGACATGTCCGTGACCTATGACAAGCCCTCGTACGAGGAAATGGTCGACTGGTTGGCCAGGAGGGTGGCCCGCGCACTCAACGTGGCACCCGAGACGATCGATGTCGACATCCCGCTGGCCGATTACGGGATCGATTCTGCCGCAAGCCTTGCGTTGTGTGCAGACCTCGAGAGCGAGAAGAGGATCGCCGTGGAGACCACGATCGTGTGGGATTACGCGACCATCGACGCGATCGCCGGCTATCTCGTCACGCAGGAAGTCGCGTCATGATTCCCATCGCTGTCATCGGTATCGACTGCCGCTTTCCCGGCGCCCCCGACAAGGAGGCCTTTTGGCAACTATTGATGGATGGCAAAGTAGCCGACACCGAAATCCCTTCGCAGCGTTGGAATGTCGACACCTACTATGACCGTGACGGCGGCGCCGGCTCGATGAACACTCGGCGCGGGCACTTCATCGATGGCGTCGACGCATTCGACAACGATTTCTTCGGCATAGCGCCCATCGAGGCGGCGGCACTCGACCCGCAGCAACGGCTGTTGCTGCAAACCTCGTGGCGTGCCGTGGAAGATGGCGCGATCGATCCGCGATCCCTGAAGGGCACGTCGACTGGCGTTTTCGTCGGCATGATGTCCAGCGAGTGGAGCAGCCTCCAGCTCATCGACTTCGCCGATCTCACCGCGTTTCGCGGAACCGGTAGCGGTTACTTCATGTCGGCGAACCGCATCTCCTACCACCTCGGCTTGACCGGGCCGAGTGTGGCGACCGACACCGCCTGCTCGTCTTCATTGACCGCAGTCCACCAGGCGTGCGCGGCGCTACGGTCGGGGGAGGCCGACACGGTCATCGCCGCCGGAGTGAATCTGATTCTGACCCCGGCTCTTTCGATCTTCTATACGCAGGCCGGGCTGTCCGCGCCGGACGGCCGGTGCAAACCGTTTCGACGTGATGCCGATGGCATCGGAAGGGGCGAGGGTGTCGGCGCTGTGGTGTTGCGCCGACTCGACGACGCGCTCGCCGACGGGCAGTCGATCTATGCGGTCGTGAAGAGTTCGATGATCAATCACGATGGGCGCAGCAACGGGATCACCGCCCCGAACCGCCGGTCGCAGGTGGCCCTGATGCGCCGGGCGCTTGACCTGGCCGAGGTCGATGCCGAACAACTTGCTTTCATCGAGGCGCACGGCACCGGTACCACGCTCGGCGACATGATCGAGGTCAGTGCCCTCGGCGATGTGCACAGGGCCCGCCGTCACGAGCCCTGCCTGCTCGGTTCGGCCAAGGGAAACATCGGTCACACCGAGGGCAGCGCCGGCATTGCAGCATTCATCAAGACCTGCTTGGCGCTGCACCGACGTGTGCTGCCGCCAACGGTGATCGGCGACGGCGCGAACCCGGACCTGCGACTGGCCGAGAACGGCCTGCGGCTCGCAGAAGGTCCGCAAGTGTTGCCGCGGCACGGCGTGCTGGGTGCGGTCAGTTCGTTCGGCCTCGGGGGCGGCAACGCGCACGCGATCGTTGAATCTGCCCCTGCCGTTGCGGTGCCCCGCCCGGGACGACACGGCGTAGTGACGATCTCGGCTCCATCTGAACAGGCGCTGCGCCGCAACGCCGGGTCGATGGCGGCCGCGTTGCGTACCATCGACACCTCCCTTGTTGCTGCCTGGTGCCGGTCGACCAACGCCATCAAGCGATCGCATCGGCAGCGCGTCGTGCTCGAAGGCGACCGCGACACCCTCGCCGACGGATTCGAGCAGTTCGCCGAGGGTACCCGAGGCCATCTCGCCAAATCCGATGCGCGCCATCAGAGCCCGGCCGGCGTCGGAATACTGTTCTCGGGTCAAGGCACGCAGTACCCGGGCATGACCCGCCCGCTCTATGACACGAATCCGATCTACCGCGGCAATCTCGACACTGCGGCCAGCGCAGTGAGTACTCATTTGGGCGAGGACTTGCTCGCTGCGATCTTCCGACCCGATTCCCGCCTCGACCACACCAGCCTGGCGCAGCCTGCGTTGTTCGCCGTGTCGTACGCGCTGGGAAAGACGCTGCTGCAGAGCGGTATCCGGGCCAGATTCGGGATCGGCCACAGCGTGGGGGAGATCGCCGCCGCATGCCTGGCCGGTGTGCTGACCGTTGACGCGGCCGCCAAGCTCGTCGTCGTGAGAGGGCGGCTGATGGGTTCCCTGCCGCCCGCCGGAGCAATGGTCGCGGTCGACCTCGGCATCGAAGAGGCGCAGGCGTACCTGACCGACGAACCCTCCTGCGCGATCGCGGCCATCAACGGACCGCGCTCACTGACGATTTCCGGGCCTGCCGGCGCCGTGGCGCGAATACAGGCTCTCGTTCAGCGGCAGGGCACCAGGGCTGTGGGCCTGGCGGTGTCACATGCGTTTCACTCTCCGATGATGGAACCGATCGTGTCGGACTTCCGGCGTGCGTTGGACGGGCTGGAACCCCGACCCGCCGGCTTCCCACTGTTCTCGACGGTCATCGGCAGACAGGTCGACGGCACCGAGATGACCGCCGATTATTGGGCTCAGCAGCTGTGTTCCCCGGTGCGGTTTTACGACGCCATCGGCGCTGCCATGAACACGATGGGTGCGGATTATCTCGCCGAGGCCGGTCCGAGGTCCGGGTTGCTCGCCCTTGCCAGACTGCACGAATCATCGTTTCCGACAACGCCGTTGCCGTTGTGCAGCGGCCAGAACTCCGACGGCGTGGAACTGCTCGGGGTGGCTGCGACGCTCATGCGCGACGGGTACTCGCCCGATCTGGATCCGCTGTACGGCGAGCCTGCGGGCACTTTGCCGCCGGTCCCGCCATATCAGTTCGATGACACCAACCGGTTCTGGTTCGACCGTCCCATCGACGAGACCGAACACCGAGCGCGGCCCGTCCAGGTTCAGATCGAACCATCGGCTGCCGCACATGCCGAAGAGTCTCACGGCACCGCCGAGGACGAAGTCCTGTCACTGATCGCCGATGTCGGCAACTATTCGGTCGGCACGCTTGCGAGGTCCAAGCGGTTGGCGGACGACCTGGGGTATGACTCCTTGTTACAGCTCCAACTCTTGGATCGACTCCGCACGGCATACCCACAGCTTGCGGAGGTCGACGTGACGGATCTGCTCCCGAGAATCCACTACGTCGGCGATCTGGTCGACTTCGTTGTGCATGAGTTGGCTCGAACGGCGTGATGCGGTGATGATGTCCGTTGAGCTGGTCTGCTTCCACCATGCCGGTGGTGGATCGGCATCCTTTCATCCATTACGGCGGGCCTTGGCCGATATGGGAGCCAAGGCGCGAATCAGAACGGTGACGCTACCGGGTCGGGAGTCGCGGCGGGCCGAGCGACGTCATGTCGATGCCGAGGGCTGTGTTGCGGCCCTGGCCGACGAGCTCGAGACTCAGTTGACCGGGCCCCATGTCCTGCTGGGTCATAGCATGGGTGCGTTGCTGGCCTACGCCGTCGCGCAGCAACGTATCTCGCGTGGGCAACGCCCACCGGAAGCAGTTGTCGTCGCGGCTTGCCGGGCCCCACAGCGGCCTGCGCCTGTGCAGGATCTGCGGCTGATCGACGATCACCAACTGGCCACGCAGCTGGCGGCCTATGGCGGGCTGCCGACAGAGCTACTGGACCGGCCGGAATGGCTCGCTCTGCTGATGCCCACGGTGCGTGACGATCTGCGGATCGTTCAATCTTTCCGGCCGCCGGATCAGCCACCGCTGCCGTGTCCGTTGCATATCTTCGGCGGCTACCGAGATCCGCTGGTGCCCCCGGACGCGCTGGCCGCCTGGTCAACCCTGTCCACACAGCCTCACCCCGTGCGCCTGTTCTCCGGCGGCCACTTCCTGTTTCGCGCGCCGGAGCCGGCATTGGTGGCCAGGATCGCGAGTGTCGCAGCGGAGGCGTCATGGCGAAGGAGCGGATTGCGTTGAGCGTATTCACCCGCGGCATACTCGCCGCTGCAACATTGTCACCACGGCATCTGACCGCTGGGACGGTCGCCGAACCTGTGCGGCTCACCTGGCAGGAAGTCCACCAGCGAGCGGAACGGATCGGCGGTGGTCTGGCCGCGAAAGGGGTCGGCCATCATGGTTCTGTCGCCGTATTGGCATCCGATGCCGCCGAAGTCGCGCCGTTGGCACAGGCGGTGTGGCTTCGTGGTGCCGCGCTGACGGTACTTCAACAGCCGACACCGCGCACCGATCTGGCCGTGTGGCTGGCGGACACGGTCCGCGCGATCCAGCTGATCAAGGCGGACTTAATCGTTGTCGGCGAGCCGTTTCTGGCGGCACTGGATCATCTGGCGGCCCACGACTTGGCTGTCTGCACTATCGATTCGATGCGGGCCGCTGAGCCTGCCGAAATTGCCGTCGATCCCGACGACGACGATATCGCACTGCGGCAGTTGACATCTGGGTCGACCGGTGATCCGAAGGCCGTCGAGATCAGCCACGGAAACCTCGCGGCGAGCGCCATCGCGCTGCACGACGCATTGGACGCCGATGGTGACACCGACGTGTTGATGAGCTGGTTGCCGCTCTCGCACGACATGGGGATGATCGCTTTCCTGTGCGTCCCCATGCAGTTGGGTTTTGAAACCGTCATCATCTCACCGGAGCAATTCCTGAAGCGACCGCTTGTCTGGGCGGAGGTGATAGCTCGCCACCGGGCGACCATCACCTCCGGGCCGAGCTTTGCCTATTCGGTACTTGCCCGTGTCTTGAAGCTTCGGCCGGATCCAGTCGACCTAGACCTCTCGTCGCTTCGGGTGGCGGTCAACGGGGCCGAACCCATCAATCACCGCGACATCGCGGACTTCGCGGCCGTCGGGGCTCGATTCGGCATGCGGCCTACCGTTTCGATGCCGGGCTATGGGCTCGCGGAAGCGACTTTGGTCGTTTCACTGGGCTCGCCGCACGATCCCGCTGTCGTCGACGTGGTATCTCGCCGGGCGGTCACGGAGGAGCACCGTGCTCTGCCTGTCGGTGATGACTCCCAGGATCCGCAGCACGTGGTATGCGTTGGGTTACCAGTGACGGGCATGAAGGCTCGCATAACGCGGGAAGCACAAGTATTGGCGCCCAGGGAAATCGGCAATATCGAATTACGCGGCCCCACCGTAGCGAAGAACTATCTGACCACAACCGGCGTTGTGCCGCTGACCTCCGATGACGGTTGGTTCGACACCGGTGACCTCGGTTACGCCGACGAGGAAGGGCGACTGTACATCTGCGGTCGATCGAAGGATCTCATCGTGTTGTCGGGCAGGAACCTGTATCCGCAAGATATCGAGCGCGCGGCGGAAACCGTCGACGGCGTGCGAAAGGGCTGTGTAATCGCGCTGCGTGTCGATGAGGGTGGGGAGGGCTTCGCGGTGCTTGCCGAGGTGCGCAATTCGGACGACGAGGATGTGCGCCTGCGGATCAGCCGGGACATCGCCGCTCGGGTGAGCCGTCACGTCGGGCACCGCCCGCGCCATGTTCTGGTGTTCCCCGCAGGCACGTTACCGAAGACCCCGTCGGGCAAGCTGCGCCGCAGCAATGCCCGTCAATTGCTGCCGACCTGAACAGCGTTGTGCGAACAAGCCCGCTGAGGCCGATATTCGCCCGGGTGAGCCGACTCACCCGGGCGAATATCGCTAGACGGCTTCGGCCTCCACGAGGCTGTAGGGCGATGCGGTCTGCACAACACGCGCCATGCGGAACCCGGCACGCTCGAGCAGGGCTCGATATTCCGCGGCAGTACGCTCACGGCCTGCCTGGCACACCAGCATTTCCAGATCGCTCAACTGACCGAGATGTACGCGGTTGCGTTCGGGTATCACCAGTTCGATCAAGAGTATCTTGGTACCGACCTTCGTCGCCGCATGCACTTTCCGCAAAATTTCGAGCGCTTGGTCGTCATCCCAGTCATGGATCACCATTTTCAGAATGTAGATGTCGCCGCCGGTGGGAACGCTGTCGAAGAACGAACCCTCCACCACTCGGACCCGATCTTCGATTCCGTGTCGGCGCATGAGCGCCGGTGCCTCGGCGGCACCATGAGGCAGGTCATAGAGAATCCCGCGGGCCGTCGGTGTTTCGGTCAGGATGGCAGCCAGCAGCCGGCCCATTCCACCGCCGACATCCACCACCGTGCGGTACGGGTCGAACGCGTACGCGGCAAGCAGGTAGGCGATTGACGCCTCGGTGGTTTCGGCCATCGCTCTGTTGAAGGTGTCGGCGATTTCGGGCTGTCCACTGAGCCAGTCGAATGCGTCCATGCCCTCCACGACCGGGATGACTGCTTTTCCAGTTCTGATCGCATAGGCTAGATGACTCCAGTGCTCGCGATGTTCACGCGACCCGAGAGTTCGGGCGAATGCCGCTGCCGATAATGGCGCATCACTCCGTAGAGTGTTCGCCATCGAGTTCAGCTCGTAACGGCCATCCCGGCGTTGGCGGAAAATGCCGCGGCCGATCAAGGCGCGCAGCAGCCGGCGAAGCGCGTCAGGGTCCGCGTCCACCCGAGACGCAAGTTCCTCGGCTCGCAGCGGTCCGTCGGCGAGGGCATCTGCGATACCAAGCTCCACGGCAGCCGTGATCGCCTGTGCAGCCCAGGCGTTCATGATCATCTCCATCATCGCGGCGTACGGCGGGAAGGTCCGCTGATGAACCCGGAGGAGATGATGGCGCGCACGCTCGACGAACCGGACCAACTTCGCGGGTGGCACTGGAGCAGATCTCATTTTGTGTCCTTCTGATCGACTACAGGAGTCATTGGGTTTATCGGGGTTGTCAAATCTGTTGCCTGAGAACGCAACCGTCGGTGCAGATGTCGGCGCAACACACGCGCTGCGCCGAATCGGCCGGGCTCGGCGCATGGCCGGCCGGGTCTTCTCTCTGGTGGTGGTCGATGTCGGCGAGCGTTTCGTTGACGTCGAGCTCTTCGGGAGGTCCGCAGGCTTCTGCGGCTGGATGGATGGCGGGTGGGGGCATGCGCACGGCGACGTCGCCGCCATTGGGGTCGCGCAGCCACAGTGTCGTCACGCCCGCCTCTCGGGTTGCCCGATGCGGTCGCGAGCCGAGGTCCGCCAACCTGTTGAGGGTCCGATGCACAGTCGGCAGATCATCGAATGTCAGCGCGATCGCGGTGACCCCGCAGGCTTCGGGGTGATAGGCGAATGCGATCTGAGATCGCTCGATCACCAGCCGCAGGGATCGGCCGGCGATGACGGTGGTCCGGGAACTGAGAGGTCGTGGTGTGCCGTCGAGCATCGCGCCCCACCACGTCTCCATTTCCTTTGGCTGATGCGTCAGCAACCGCAGTTCGACGGGCGGTGCCGCGATAGTCATCTCTGTCCCCCTTTCGCTGGTGCCGACAAGGGCGCACCGACGACTGAGAGCACGTGCCTCAAGGACGCGGCACCCTGCCGGTCGGAGTGCAAGGCAGCGGCGATGTGGCCATCCGGACGGACAACGAGTGCGTCCGGGTCGCTACCCGCGAGACCGGTCTGGAAGACCTCGTTGGCATCTTCACAGAGCGGCACCAGCGATATCGGAAGTCCCTGTGCGGCAGCAGACCATGCGCGGTGGCCTTCCGCAGACACCATCAGTGTCAGTTCATCGTGACTGACCAGATCCAGCGTGGACGCACGTGTGTCGCGGTCGGACACCCAATGATGTGGTAACCGGCCACCGGCACGGACACACGGCGTATAGAACTGCGGGTCATCGGGTGGTGGCGGCAGCCCATCATCGATCACCGCGCCGCGCTGGTAACGCACTCCCAGGTCGCGTCCCCAGCTGCGGTAGTGCGGGCCTTGTCCGGCAATCGCGGTCGCGGCCTTCTGTCGTATCCGCCGTCCGATCCGGCCGCGCGACTGGGCCAGCCGAAGTCGTTGATAGGCCAGACTTGTCAGCCCTCGGAAGAGCGCCCGGCTTGGTCGCCGCGGAATCCATTGCGGAACAGCGCTGATGACGCCTGGGAGTAGGCGTACCGCCCGCCGCGGTATCCCCAGTGCCGCCACCACTTCGAAGAGTCCCTCAAGATTTGCCACCGAGTCGGCGGTCGCGGCGGCGCCGACTGGACGGCGTTCCTGCTCATAGGTATTCAGTAGCGTCTCATCGGCACGACCGTGGATCACCCACGCCAGCTTCCAGGCAAGGTTGTGCACATCTGCGGCGCCGGTGTTGAGACCCAGACCACCGGTGGGAGGGAATCGATGGGTCGCATCGCCTGCCAGGAATATTCTGCCCGCCCGGTACCTGGTGGCGACTTGGGCGTGCATTGCCCATGACTGGATCGACTTGATCTCGATATCGACTGCCGCACCGACGGCGTCGACGATCCGGCTGCGGCAGACCTCGGGCGAAAAGTCGTCCAACGACTCCAATGGTGGAAAATAAGGGATTTGAAACACCAGGTCATGTGGCGAGTGGTGCACGATGACGGTGCCGAGCCCCTTGGCCGTGTGAGTCCAGATAACCGGCCCCCGACGGTGATGGCGGAACGGTTCGAGATCCGCGGAGAAATGCACGCTGATCATGTGCTGGAGGGCGGGACCGTCCATCGTGATCCCCAGTGCCTGGCGTATTGCGCTGGCTGCGCCGTCCGCGGCGATGACATAGCCGGCGGTGAGTGTCCGGCGTGCACGTGTGCTGTCGGCGATCGTGATCGAAACACCGTGTGCGCCATCGGTGTGGGACTGATACCGCCACCCGGTACGGAGATCGATCCGCGCATGGCCACGCAGGTACTTCCACAGCAACGGTTCGAGCACGTTCTGCGGCAGGTGCGCACTGCGGGTCGGGCTGACCGATTCAATCGCGTCCATCTGCTTGTCGGGCAGGTCGGCGAGTGCCACGCGCCCGAGTTCGGGACCGGCCAACGTGGTGCAGTACGCGATGCAGCGCAGTTCGTGGTGCGGGGCGCTGAGCCGGCGGATGTCGCGTTCGAGTCCGATTTCGCGCCAGATCTCCAGCGACCGGGTCGAGAGCACATGCGCGGCGGGGTGGCGCTGCGGCTCCCGGCGTGCTTCGACCACAATGCAGTGCAGGCCGTAGCCGGCCAGGAGCAGGGCTGCCGTGGCGCCCACCGGCCCGGCGCCGACAACGATGACATCACACGTGTCACTCACGATGACCCTCGAAGTGCGGCGTGTGGTCATCCGCCATCTGATCGGGTCCCTCGGTGAGCCCGATGCGTTGGTGGAGCCGGGCCAGCGGGGCAGGTGCCCACCAATTGGCTCGGCCGAGCAATCGCATGAGGGCGGGCAGCAGCAGCGTACGAACGACCGTGGCATCGACCAGCACCGCGATGGCGAGGCCGAGTCCGAACATCTTCACGAACGAAACCTGCGCGGTCAGAAGGGCGGCGAAGGAAATCGTCATCAGCAGCGCCGCGGCAGTGACCACGCGTCCTGTCCTGGCGAGGCCCCGGGCGACGCTTTCGTCACTGTTATGCACGGTGCGGTCTGAGTCCAGCCAGTATTCGCGAATCCGCGACAAGAGGAATACTTCGTAGTCCATCGAAAGGCCGAACGAGACGCAGAACATCAGCACCGGCAGGTTGGCCACCAGCGTCCCGGTCGCGGTGGTGCCCAGAGCGCCGAGGTGACCGTCCTGAAACACCCAGACCAGGGCTCCGAACGTGGCGGTCAGCGAAAAGATATTCAGTACCAGCGCTTTCAGCGGAAGAACGATGCTACCGGTGATCAGGAACAGCACTACGAAGGTGATAACCGCGATCACAGCAAGGACTATCGGGAGCCGCGATGTGATGGAGGCGACGCTGTCGACGCTGTTCTGCGCCACACCTGCGAGGAGGACGGGCTGGCCGGCAGGCCCTGGCACGGCATGAAGCGCCCGGAGCTGGTTGTTCGAGGCATCGGAGAACAGCGCGGCACGGCTCTGCACGGTGAGAAACGCCGAGTCATCGGCGAAGGCGGTAGGCGCTGTCGGTGGTCCGGTCAGACGACCGTCCACGAATGCGCCGGCCGGTGATGAGACCGTGGCCACGTCTGGCACCAGGGATAGCTGTGCGGCATAGGCACTCAGCTCTGGGCCGGCGGCCGAGATCTTGGGGATGACGACGGTGACATTGCTCACCGGGTTCACCGCGAACTCGGTGCGCGTCAGATCACCCACTTGCCGCGAACTCGCCGTGGGCGGCATCACGCGGTCATCTGGAAAACCCCATCTGACGCCGAGGAATGGAGCCCCGATCAGGAGCAGCAGCGCGATGAGCGTCACGCTGACCACGACGGCGTGGCGCATGACGAAGTGAGTGGTCCGGTACCAGTACGAGCGCTCCATGGGCTGCGTTGTCGGAGCGGGCGGCCTGCGCAGGGCTCGCCGGGCGAGGCTGCGGACATCGAATGAGTCCAATCGTGGTCCCAGCAATGCGATCGCGGCGGGCGCGATGACGATGGCGGCGGCGGCGGCAAAAAGGACCGCCGCGACCCCGGCAAAGGCGAAGGACCTCAAGAAGAAATTGGGGAAGAGGATCATTGCGGTCATCGCGAGTGCGACGGTCATGGCAGAGAAGGCAACTGTGCGACCAGCGGTGTTCATCGCCCGCACCAGCGCCTGATTCGGTGCTGCGCCGTCAGCGATCTCGTCGCGGTATCGGCTGACGATGAGCAGCGAATAGTCCACTGCCAGAGCCAAAGCCAGGGCAACGGTGAGATTCAGGGCGAAAACCGACACATCGGTGAAGAGCGTCACGATCCGAATCACGGCAAGGGAACCCAGGACTGCGAACAGGCCGATCATGATCGGAAGGGCGGCGGCGAACAACCCGCCGAACACCCACACCAACGCGACGAAGCTGACAGGAATCGCGATCGATTCCATCAAGACCAGGTCACGCTCGGTCTGTTCGAAAGTCTCGGAGTAGGTCAACGCGCCGCCGGCCCGAACGACCACGCCGGTGCGTTCAGGCGGGAACTGGTCGACCAGTCGGCGGGCAATCTTGGCGTAGTCAGCGTCACTGCCCCGCAGTCCGGCCATGATGAGGCCTGTCTTGCCGTCGGTGCTCGTGAGAGTCGGAGCGGCGGCAGGCGGCGCGGTCCACAGCGAGGTCACACCGATGACGTCAACGGATCTTTGCAACCCGGCGAGGATTTCGGTGGCGGTCTCGGTCGCGCCCGGGCTGCGGGCTCCCGCGTCGGCGGTCACTGTGATGAGCAACTGCACGGGACTCTGATTGAATTTGCTGACCAGAATGTCGGCCGCCCTTGCCGACTCTGAGGCCGGATCGGTGAATCCGCCAGAAGAGAGGCTCTTGGTGACGGGCACACCGAATATCGTGCAGGCAACCATCACAAGTACCGCGATTCCGATGATTCGCTTCGGCGCCGCCGCCGCAGCCAGCGCGATGCGGTGCAGCGCCGTGCCCGCATGCGGGGCGGAATGTTGCACCGAACCGTCGGCGATGCTACGCGGCGAGGCTTTCACCTTCGACGATCGACTGCCGGGGACGGAGAGCCAGACGTCACTGCCGCGAAAGTGCGCAGCGCGACACCTCGACGCTCTCCCCAATGTTGACGACGGCGCCGCGGATTTGCTTGCGGCAGCGTTCGCCCAGGGTCGGTTGCGCCATGTCTCACACCAGTTGTTACGTATGAGTGGTGGCACGTGGTTCAACTGGACGCGAGAACTGTGGCGCAGCCAACACGGCGTAGCCAACGGCGTAGATCATCAAAACCTTTTGGGATGAGTGAATTCGCGAGCAAGATATCCGGCAATTCGGGGGAGATAGCTGGACGGCGAACCATCCGATCACCTGCCAATGTTCTGGGAAACGCCATGGAAAGAGCGCGAAGGAATGTCGCTGAGGCGCATCTCACCAGTGCACACCCGGCAGCAGCCGATTGTCGCGCTTGACGGGTCGGGGGACGCGGAGGGATGGCACGGCGCGCCATGGCCGCTTGGGCCGTCGTGCCGGGGTGACGTTCAATGTGGCATCGGATGAATTGCCCCGCGCCGCAGCCGAATACGGGTAGCCGAGGTAGAGCTGATGCAACGCCCGCCGAGACAGTATCGGCGTGAAGTAGTTCCCGAAATCTGCGATCCTGCCGAGGGGGTGTCGATCCGCGCAGGCTTTTCCACCAAGCCGCGCACGACCATCGCCGCAGCATGCCCGGCGTTGATCGGCGGGACGGGATTCAAGCGCCGCGACGGTGCGATCATCGGCGTACGCATGAGCGGCACGTGGATGTTGGTGAACGTGATGTGATCCGAGAGCGTCTCCGTCGACACCACATCGGAGAACGCGTCGAGCACGACCTTCGTCGGCAGGAACGAGCTGTATCGGGTTGCGCGCCTGCAACCCGGCGCTGGACACGTTGACCACATGGCCGAATCCGGCATTCCCGTCAGTGCGGCAGCAACGCCACTATCATGCGCACGGCGTCGAAATAGTTGACCGCCATCACCCGCTCGTAGTCGTGCAGCCGATCGGTGGAGGCGAACACCGACCGGCGGATGGACCGGCCCGCGTTGTTGACCAGGTAATCGACGTGACTGAACCGGCCCAGGATGTCCTTGACCGTGTGTTCCACCGATGCGGAGTCGGTGACGTCACACGTGAACGCATATCCCTGCCGGCCGGCCGCACGAATCTCGGCTGTCAGCTCGTCGCGCGCATCGGCATTGCGCGTCAATGCGAAAATTGTCGCCACCGTGTGCTGCGACCGCGATCGCCGATGCCCGGCCTATGCCGCTGGAGGCACCCTTGATGATCACGTGCCTGCCGACCAGCGCACCGGCCGGATCGTCGCGCCCGGCCCGGTCCGGATCAAGGTGTTCGGCGCAGTACTTCCGCAGCATCGAGGCGTAGCCTGCAAAGTCCGGTACGGCTAACCCGTACCGCGCAACGCTTCTGCCGCATTGTCAGCGGTTAAGGTGGGGATCAGATCCACCACATCGGGATCTGGGCCGGAACGCCCACCTGGGTGGCCGCCATGTCGCGGAACACTCTGGCACGCCCGGTGATCTTCGGGAGCGGCGCCGCAGCGGAGCGAGGCACGGAGCCGCGCAGCTGCGGCAGCCCGGGCGCTCTCGCGATACCGCGGTAGATGCCGCGCAGTCCAATGGTTTTCGGCGCGGCGAGGTGGAAGGTCTGACCGTCGCGCCCGTCGGCGTGCATGAACTCCACGAGGGCGTCGGCGACATAGTCGACCGGAACGATGTTGGTGCGTCCGGTGTCCGGCAGCACCATCGGCGTCAATGACGGCAATCGCCGGAGCTCGGCCGGGACGCCGAAGAAGTAGTAGGGGCCCTCGATCTTGTCCACCTCGCCGGTGGGAATCCCCGACCACGACCGAAGGTCGGGATACCCGGTACCGCAGCCCGTGTGCCGAGCGGACCAGCAATTCGGCTTCGAACTTGGTCTGGTGATATGGCGTCGGAAGATCCTGGGCGACGTCGAAATCGTCTTCGGTGCACTCGCCGCGGTAGGTGCCGGCCACGGCGATCGACGACAGATGGTGCAGCGTCGCGTCCAATGGTTTCGCGCGTCGCCCCAGGCCCGGCCACCGTCGGCCGCCAGCCACTCGAACGTCGCCAGCGACGTCCGCCGGACCAGGACCCACACCTCGGCAGCATCGTCGCGGGCCAAGATACGTGAGGCGCCCGATCAACCCGGTACCGCCGGTAACGACATAGCGCATGCGCGCCATGGTGCCCCTGCCAGGTCAAAGATCAACCGGCGCCAGCTATCGTCCGTCTCAGCGACGAAGGGAACATCAATGCCGATCGATCCGAACGCCATCGGCGCGAAGACGGAACCGCACCTGTTCGAGTGGGCCGACCGCGACACGTTGCTCTACGCGCTCGGCGTCGGTGCCGGAACCCGAGATCTGGCCTTCACCACCGAGAACAGCCACGACGTCAAGCAGCAGGTACTCCCGACCTATGCGGTCATCGCGTGCCTACCCTTCGCCGCGGCCGGCAAGATCGGCACCTTCAATTTCGCCATGCTCCTGCACGGATCCCAGGAGATCCGGCTGTTCCAACCACTGCCCGCAGCAGGCAAGCTCAGTGTCGTCGCCGAGGTCGCCGACATCCAGGACAAGGGCGAGGGCAAGAACGCGATTGTCATGTTGAAGGCCACCGGCACCGATCCGGATACCTCCGCGGTGGTCGCCGAGACGCTGACCACCACCGTCATCCGCGGCGAAGGCGGCTTCGGCGGGCAGCCGGGGCAGCGGCCGGTGGCCCCCGGGATTCCCGAACGCGAACCCGATGCCCGGGTGGCGTTGCCCACCCGCGAGGACCAGGCACTGATCTACCGTCTGTCGGGCGACCGAAATCCGCTGCACAGCGACCCGTGGTTCGCGCAGAATCTGGCCGGCTTTCCAAAGCCAATACTTCACGGGCTGTGCACATATGGGGTCGCGGGCCGTGCGTTGGTGAGCGAACTCGGCGGTGGTGACGCGACGAAGGTCAGCGCCATCGGCGCCCGGTTCACGTCGCCGGTCTTCCCCGGCGAGACGCTGACCACGTCGATTTGGCGCACCGACGCCGGACGCGCGGTGTTCAGAACCGAGGCGGCCGAGCGCGACGGGTCGAACACCCGGCTCGTGCTCGAGGATGGCACGGCCGAGTACGGCGACTGATCGCGTCGTGGTTGGGCCGATTTGGTTCAACCGCCGATGCGCACCGGTTCTGATTGACAGGATGTGCCCAGGAACGTCTGCACGGCGTGGTGCGAGATGGGCGGTGGTTCGGCTATGAAGTTGGTCGTTGGGTATCTGGCAACTCCCGGTGGCGCAGACGCGATGGCACTCGCGACGCGTCTGGCCCGGACGCTCGGGGCAGAACTCGAGGTGTCCATCATCCTGCACCCGGACAGTGCGCTGCCCTCCCTCGTCACCACCGGTGGCTATGAGGAAGTGCTCGCCGAGCAGGGGGAGAAGTGGCTCGCCGAGGCACTCGCGTCGGTGCCCGACGATGTCATCGCACGCAGCCGCGTGAGCTTCAACGACTCGTTCGCCGACGGACTGATCGGTGAGGTGTCGCGGGTCGAGGCCGATCTCATCGTCGTGGGCGGGTCGGGAGGCGGTTTGGCCGGCAGCTACTCACTGGGTTCCGTCGTCAACGAGCTGCTGCATTCGGCCCCGGTGCCCGTGGTGGTGGCGCCCCGCGGTACCCGCAACTCCACGGTGGAGCGGGTCCGGGAGGTGACCTGTGCCATCGGGCAACGGCCGGGGGCGGACCTGTTGCTCGACACGGCCGTGCGGTTCAGCAGGGCGGCGGGCACGCCGCTGCGATTGGTGTCGCTGGTCGCGCTGGACCCGACATTCGGTGCGTTGCGTGGCGACAGCGAAGCCGTGCACGAGCGCGCCATCGCGCACGCCGAACGTGCGCTCGAAACCGCGAAAACCGCTCTTCCGGAGGGGGCTGCCGTCACCTCGATGATCGGCGACGGCGACACGGTGGAGGATGCGGCGAGCAAGCTCGAGTGGCACGACGGTGATCTGATCATGGTCGGGTCCAGCCGTCTCGGTGCGCCCCGGCGACTGTTCCTCGGTTCGACCGCGGCCAAAATGCTGCGCGTGCTCGAGGTGCCGATGATGGTCGTACCGAGAGACCAGATCGCCATGGAGGACCTGCCGTGAGCGATACCGCGGACAAACCGTCCGTGGTCACCGAAGAATCGGGTCTCGTCTCGAAGGGACTCGCCACAGGCAAGGTCGGTACATTCTCCGGTGCGGTGCTTGGCATTTCGTCTGTTGCGCCGGGATACACGCTCACCGCCAGCATCGGCCTCATCGTCGCCGCGGTGGGTCTGAAGATGCCCGCGATCCTGATCGCGGGCTTCATCCCGATGTTCCTCACCGCCTACGCGTATCGGGAGTTGAACTCACGCGCCCCCGACTGCGGCGCGTCATTCACGTGGTCCACCAAGGCATTCGGGCCCTACGTCGGCTGGATGTGCGGGTGGGGCATGGTGGTCGCCACCATCATCGTGTTGTCCAATCTGGCGGCAATCGCGGTCGAGTTCTTCTATCTGTTCATCGCGCGGATCGTCGACAACCCCGATATCGCCGACCTCGCGGCCAACAAGCGGGTGAACATCGTCACCACTCTGGTGTTCATCGCGATCGCCACGGCGATCGCCAGCCGCGGCATCACCACCAGCGAGCGGGTGCAGTACGTGCTGGTCGGTTTCCAGATGACCATACTGGTCGCATTCGCGGTGGTGGCGCTGCTGCACGTCGGTCGCGGGGACGCGCCGGCCGGGCTGAGCTTCGATCTGGACTGGTTCAATCCGTTCACCGGGCTTACGCTGAGCGCCTTCGTGATTGGAGTGACTGGCTCGATATTCGCCTTCTGGGGCTGGGACACCTGTTTGACACTCGGCGAGGAATCCAAGGACCCGACGAAGGTGCCCGGTCGCGCCGGACTGCTGTGTGTGATGTCCATCCTGCTCACCTATCTGCTGGTGGCCGTCGCGGTGATGATGTACGCCGGCGTCGGGGACGCCGATCTCGGCTTGGGCAACGAGGAGAACGCGGACAACGTCTTCGGCGCCATGGCAGATCCGGTGTTGGGCACATGGGCTGGACCGTTGCTATTCCTGGCGGTGTTGGCGTCCTCGGTGGCCAGCCTGCAGACCACCTTCCTGCCGGCCGCCCGCGCCATGCTGGCCATGGGTGCCTACGGCGCGTTTCCCGAGAAGTTCGCAAAAGTCAGCCCGCGTTACCTGGTGCCCACGTATTCCACCATCGTCGCGGGCGTGGTCACCGGGGTCTTCTACACGGTGGTGAGCCTGCTGTCGGAGAAGGTACTTTTGGATACCATTGCCGCGCTTGGCATCATGATCTGCTGGTACTACGGCATCACGGCCTTCGCCTGTGTCTGGTTCTTCCGCCGGGAGCTGTTCAGCAGCGTTCACAACGTGGTGTTCAAGTTCCTGTTCCCGTTGCTCGGCGGCATCATGCTGGCACTCGTCTTCGTGATCTCGGTGAGCGAGAGCATGAACCCCGAAAATGCCAGCGGCGGATCAATCTTCGGGATCGGCCTGGTGTTCTACATGGGCTTCGGCATCCTGCTGCTGGGCGCGACACTGATGGTGATCTGGCGCGTCCGCAGTCCGGGTTTCTTCGAGGGCAGGACGCTCGCCCGCACCAGATCGGACCAGGCGCCGGTCGGATAGCTCACCAGGTTTGTTCGGCCGCCCTGACCAGCATTTCGTTGACGGCGACGCGCCGGTCCCGGGTGACCATGTACACCACGGCGTCGGCGATGTCGCTGGGTTCGAGTTTCACCATGCCCGCGGTCCGCTCGTCGAGGGCGGCGCGGTCCTGGGCGGGCAATGCGGTGGTGATCTCCGTTTGGACCGTGCCGGGTTCCACCAGGCCGACCCGGACGCGCTGGCCGAGCAGTTCCTGGCGAACCGACTCGGAGAACGCACCGATGCCGAATTTCGTCAGGGCGTACACCGCGTTTCCGGGTCGCGCGACCCGGCCGGCTGTCGAGCTGATGTTCACGATGTCGGCCACCCGACGGGGTGAATCGCTGGCCGCCTTGATGAGGTGCGGCAGCGACGCCCGGGTGACATAGAGCAGTCCCTGGACATTGACCGACACCATGGCATCCCAGTCCGCCGGATCGGCTTCGGCAGCCGGCCCGATCCGCATCAGCCCGGCGTTGTTGACCACGGTGTCGAGCCGGCCCAGTTCGGCGACCACGCGCTGGACGGCATCGTCGGCCTGTGCGCGGTCGGCGACATCGGCGTCGACAGCAAGGGCGGCGCCGCCCGAGGCTTCGATGCGGCCCGTGAGCTGGTCGAGTCGGTCGCGGCGGCGGGCCACCAGCGCGACGGTCGCGCCCTGGTCGGCGAGCGCGAGCGCGGTTGCCTCGCCGATCCCGCTGCTGGCACCCGTGACGAGGGCGACTGTTCCGTCGAGTTTTCGGTTCATGCTCACATCTTGCGCACTGAAGCTGAGCGAACAGTCGTTCGACTCGGAGCTACCGCTGTCCGTCGGGGCCGTAGATCCGGGCGATGTCGGGGGAGTCGAGCCAGTTCGAGTAGGTCGGCGACTTCGGCCAACCGTCGGGCGAGTCCTGCCACTCCTCCTGGCGGCCCCATGGCAGGGTGTCGATCAGTCCGAAGCTGTGGCTGAGCTGTTCGGTTCCGCGGCCGTCGGTGTGCCAGGTGCGATATACGGTGTCGCCGGAACGCAGGAACACGTTGACGGCGAAGCCTGCGCCGGGCGGGGCGCCGACGTCGGCGGCGAAGGAACTCTCCGACGACGAGTACCAGGCCATCTTGTTGCCGACCTTGGTCTTGTAGGCCAGTGCTTCGTCGATCGGCCCGTTCGTGACGATGACGAATCGGGCGTCGTAGTTGTCGAGAAATTCGAGTCGGGTGAATTGGCTCGTGAACCCGGTGCAGCCGCCGCACTGCCATTCGGCGTCGTCGAACCACATGTGGTTGTAGACGATGAGCTGTGCGCGGCCGTCGAACACGTCGGCCAGCGGGACGGGTCCGTTCGCACCGATCAGCGTGTAGTCCGGCATCTCGACCATCGGCAGCCTGCGCCGCTGCGCGGCGATGGCGTCGAGTTCACGGGTGGCGGCCTTCTCCCGCGTGCGCAGGTCGTCGAGAGCCTGCTGCCAGGTCTGCTGGTCGACGACCGGAGGTAGGGCGGTGGCAGTCTTCTGCTCGGTCACGGTGCCTCCTGGGGCTCGGACGGATAACTATTTGCAGTGTTGACCGGAGACGGGCGCCGAACTCATCGCGGTCCGGGAAGGCGGCGTGCAAGCGGCCCGCATCTCGTTGCCGTATTACTGAGTCGATTCGCCCGCCCTGCGTAGTGGGCGAATAGCGCATAGAACGTATGTTCGATACACTGCGGGAGTGGGCTGGCACACCGGGCCGCCGAGCTGGACGGAAATGGAGCGGGTGCTCAATGGCAAACCGCGCCGCGCAGGGTGGCCAATTGACGAGCAGATCGGCGACGGTGGCGACAGTCCGGCCTGGTCGCGCAAGCGCGCAAGCTACCAGCCGCTGGACGTCGACCGTCCATCTTCGTCGGTCCCGTACGCCGAGTTGCACGCCCATTCGGCATACAGCTTCCTCGACGGAGCCAGCACCCCGGAAGAGCTCGTCGAAGAGGCCGCCAGGCTAGATCTGCGGGCCATCGCGCTGACCGATCACGACGGCCTCTACGGGGTGGTGCGGTTCGCCGAGGCCGCCAAGGAACTGGGTGTGCAGACGGTGTTCGGCGCCGAACTGTCGCTGAGTAATGTCGCCCGCACCGAGGAGCCCGATCCACCGGGACCGCATCTGCTGGTGCTGGCGCGGGGGCCGGAGGGATACCGGCGGCTGTCGCGTCAGATCGCGGGGGCTCACCTGGCCGGTGGAGAGAAAGGCAAGCCCCGCTACGACTATGACGCGCTCACCGAGGCGGCGGGCGGCCATTGGCACATCCTGACTGGATGCCGTAAAGGACATGTCCGGCAGGCACTTTCGACGGGTGGTCCCGATGCGGCCGCGGCGGCGCTGGCCGACCTGGTCGATCGGTTCGGCCGCGACCGCGTCACCATCGAACTGACCCACCACGGCCATCCTCTCGACGACGAACGCAACGTGGTGCTGGCCGAGTTGGCGCCACGCTTCGGCATCGGTCTCGTCGCCACCACCGCCGCACACTTCGCCGAGCCGTCCCGGGGCAGGCTGGCCATGGCCATGGGGGCGATCCGTGCCCGCAACTCGGTTGACGAAGCGGCGGGTTTCCTTGCGCCACTGGGAGGCTCCCACCTGAGGTCGGGGGAGGAGATGGCCCGGGTCTTCGCCCATTGTCCCGAGGTGGTGACGGCCGCAGCCGACCTCGCAGAGCAGTGCGCGTTCGGGCTGGCGCTGATCGCCCCGCAGTTACCACCGTTCGATGTGCCGGCCGGGCATACCGAGGACAGCTGGCTGCGGCACCTGGTCATGGCGGGAGCGCGGCACCGGTACGGATCGCCCGCGCGCGCACCGCGCGCCTACGGGCAGATCGAACACGAGTTGAAAATCATTGAACAGCTGACATTCCCGGGCTACTTCCTGGTGGTCCACGACATCACCCGGTTCTGCCGGGAGAACGGCATCCTGGCCCAGGGCAGGGGATCGGCGGCCAACTCGGCGGTCTGCTATGCGCTCGGAGTCACCAACGTCGATCCGATAGCCAACGAGTTGCTGTTCGAGCGGTTCCTGTCGCCTGCGCGGGACGGGCCGCCGGACATCGACATCGACATCGAGTCCGACCTCCGGGAAAACGCCATCCAGTACGTCTACAACCGCTACGGCCGTGACTATGCCGCCCAGGTCGCCAACGTCATCACCTTCCGCGGCCGCAGTGCGGTGCGGGACATGGCCCGCGCGCTGGGCTTCTCCCAGGGACAGCAGGACGCGTGGAGCAAGCAGATCGGCCAATGGGGGAACCTGGCGGAATCGCCGCACGTCGAGGACATCCCGGAACAGGTGATCGATCTGGCGATGCAGATCTCGAACCTGCCGCGGCACATGGGTATCCACTCCGGCGGCATGGTGATCTGCGACCGCCCGATCGCCGACGTGTGCCCGGTGGAGTGGGCGCGGATGGAGAACCGCAGCGTACTGCAGTGGGACAAAGACGACTGCGCCGCGATCGGTTTGGTGAAGTTCGATCTGCTGGGTCTGGGCATGCTCTCGGCGCTGCACTACGCCATCGATCTACTGGCCGAGCACAAGGGAATCGAGGTGGACCTGGCCAAACTGGACCTGAGCGAGCAGGCGGTGTACGAGATGCTGCAGCGCGCCGACTCCGTTGGTGTGTTCCAGGTGGAGTCCCGCGCACAGATGGCCACCCTGCCTCGGCTGAAGCCGCGGGTGTTCTACGACTTGGTGGTCGAGGTCGCGTTGATCCGCCCCGGCCCGATTCAGGGCGGTTCGGTGCATCCCTACATCAAGCGTCGTAACGGAGAGGAGCGTGTCACCTACGACCACCCGTCGATGGAGCCCGCGCTGCGAAAGACACTGGGGGTGCCACTGTTTCAGGAGCAGCTCATGCAACTGGCGGTCGACTGCGCCGGCTTTTCGGCCGCTGAAGCCGATCAGCTGCGCCGGGCGATGGGATCCAAACGCTCGACGGAGCGGATGCGGCGGCTGCGGGGCCGGTTCTACGACGGTATGCGCAACCGGCACGGAATCACCGGTGAGGTCGCTGACCGAATCTACGAGAAGCTGGAAGCCTTCGCCAATTTCGGTTTCCCGGAGAGCCATTCGCTGTCGTTCGCCTCACTGGTGTTCTATTCGTCCTGGTTCAAGCTGCACCATCCTGCGGCATTCTGCGCGGCGCTGCTGCGGGCACAGCCGATGGGTTTCTACTCCCCGCAGTCGCTGGTGGCCGATGCGCGCAGGCACGGGGTGACCGTGCACGGGCCCGACGTCAACGCCAGCCTGGCGCACGCGACGCTGGAGAACGAAGGCCTCGAAGTACGGCTGGGCTTGGGCAGTGTTCGCCATATCGGCGACGATCTCGCCGAGCGGATGGTCGCCGAACGCAATGCCGACGGGCCGTTCGCTTCTCTGCTGGACCTGACGGGGCGGTTGCAGCTCTCCATACCGCAGACGGAGGCGCTGGCCACCGCCGGTGCGCTGAGTTGCTTCGGCGTCACCCGGCGAGAAGGGTTGTGGGCCGCCGGCGCGGCGGCCACCCAGCGCCCGGACCGGTTGCCGGGAGTCGGGTCGTCGTCGCATGTTCCGTCGCTGCCCGGCATGAGTGAGCTCGAGCTGGCCGCCGCCGACGTGTGGGCAACCGGTGTTTCGCCGGACAGCTATCCCACGCAGTTTCTGCGTGAGGATCTGAACGCCCTTGGCGTGGTTCCCGCCGCCCAGCTGTTGACGGTGCCCGACGGCACCCGGGTACTGGTGGCCGGCGCGGTGACGCACCGGCAACGGCCGGCGACCGCTCAGGGGGTGACGTTCATCAACCTCGAGGATGAGACCGGGATGGTGAACGTGCTGTGCTCCCAGGGCATCTGGGCACGCCACCGCAAACTTGCCCAGACCGCGTCAGCGCTGCTGGTCAGGGGACAGGTGCAGAACGCCAGCGGGGCGGTGACAGTGGTCGCCGACCGCATGGGAAAACTTCCCATGGCGGTCGGCTCCCGCAGCCGCGACTTCCGCTAGCTGGCGCTGCCCGATCCCTCACCGCCGGTGGCTGATTCACCAGCGCCTGATTCACCCGCACCGGAGCCTGATCCGCCGGACGCCGCTGCACCGTGCTCTGAACCTGAGCCGCCAGTTCCCGAGCCCCCTGCCGTGCCGGTGTCGGTGGACGTGGAGGTCGTGCTGCCGGTTGTGGTGCCGGTGGTGGTGCTGCCAGTGGTGGAGCCGCTGGATCCGCCGGAGTCATCGGGGCCGACCTCTCCCGGGCGCGCGACCAGCCCGGTCCGAACCGGCTCTCGCGACTCTGCGCCCGTGGCCTGGACCGCCAGAGTCGTCGAGCCCGATTCGACGGTGACCGTTGACCCATTGACAGCACCCGAATCATCGTTGCCCTTGATGGCGTCCTTGTCGGTGTCGTTGTCGGTGTCATTGCCCGTCGATTCGATCTGCGGATCTGCCTCGGTCGAACCAGCCGGCGTCCCCTCGGCGCCGGATGCATTCGTCCCATTCGACTCTTCGGTCTCCGAGCCCTGGACGTCTGCGGCACCCACGACGTCGTTCTCGACCGGGCCACTCTCCTCGGCGTTGACTTCATTGACCTGGTCCACCGAGTTGATCTCTGTGACTTTACCTTTCGCTTCCAGATCGTCGATGGTTGATGATCTCATGTCTTCCGTTCCCGACGTGTCCTCGCCGAGAGAGGCGCCGGCAGACGACACTGCGGCGAAGCTGGCCGCCTGAACTACTTGGGCCTGTTGCTGGGACAGGCTCATCGGGTTGATAATTCCGACGATCGTTTTGACAAGCGCCTCCGCTACGGCACCGAACGCGGCTTGTATCGAGCCGAACACGCTTTGGAAAGCCTGCGCGAACCCGTTGAGCATCTGCTGCAAGGCGGCTATGAGTTGTGCGATCGGGTTTCCCGCCGCCGAGGCCAACGGGTTCTGTGCACCCGGATTCTGCGCGCCGGGGTTCAGAATTGGCGGCAGCTCACCGTTCCCGTACTGCGCGATGAAGTCCCTGATGATGTCCACCGCCGACTTCATCACCCACCCCTGCGCCACCGAATCCCAGACCTGCGCCGCTCCCTTTTCCACCCATTGCGCCGTCGCCACATCCCATCGGTACAGCCCGTAGGAGCCGTCCTCGGTGCCGGCACCGAGGACGCGGTCGCGTGTGGTGAAGATGAATGAGGGTCCGGCGAAGTCTCCCAGGCTGGGATACAAATTCTGAAGGTTCGCCCACGTCCGCAAGAAATCGTCGATGAACTTTGCTTGTTTCTGGTCGCTGACCGCATTGGGACCGCCGGTCGGCAGGCCGTATTCCGTCGCCCAGATCCGCAGGGCGGCGTCCCCCTTGTTGATCATCATCTGGCGCATCTGGATCAGCTGGTCGATCGGCTCGTAGGGGTAACCATTGTTGATACCCGCAGAGAACTGTGTCGTGAAGTGATAGGGATGGAACGACAGGGCGTCGAAGTATCCCTTGGCCCCGTTTTGATACATCTTGTCGAGGAAGGTCACCGGGCTCATGAAGGCGCTGCCGTAGTCAATGACGGAGGTGAACACACCGGCGACGACCATCGGATCATTGGGGTTGACAACGCCATTCACGTCGTTGGCCGTTTTGATCGCGTTGTAGGCAAGCTTCAGCATCTGGGTGTAGGACGCCGGGTCGACTGCCGGATTCCAATACAGAGCCGAGTTCGGCTCATTCCAGATCTCGTACGCCGAGATGTTGCTGCCATAGCGTTTGGCCACCTCACCGGCGAAGTTGGCGAATGACTGTGGATCCGGCGCGGCGGTGAAGGGGAGGCCGCCGCTGGGTTGGCTACCCCAGGTCAGAGGTGTCGAGTTAATCGCTCCGAGCACCGACATGCCACGGTCGGTGGCCTGCTGGACGATGAAGTCCACCTTGGACCAGTCGCGATAGGCACCATTGGGAGCGTTCGGCGCAACCGGCTGGACGGCGGCCCACGGGACGATCACGCGGACAGTGTTGACGCCAAGGGACTGCATCTGGTCGAACGTCGCGACGATGTCGGTGGTCGACATGTTGAAGAGCTCGGAGTCGGCTATGCCGATCGTCGAAGACGATTGATCGATAGCTACAACGGGCGTGTAATCGAGGCTGATCGCCATCGGCTTGGTGGAGAGCAAATCACTCATCGCGATCAGCATGATGGCGAGCGGCACCATCGCGATGACGGTCGCGATCGCGATGCGGCGTAGGCGGCGGGCGGATCGTTGCCTCATAGTTCGCTCCCCTTCGGTCCTGGATTGGTGCGCCACCAGCAGTGTGTCGGGAGTCAAATTAACCCACGCGGCAGTTAAGTTTTGCCCGAATGCCTAAATAGGTTTTGCTCGCCACCATTATTACCGCCCGGTACCCAGGTGTCTATTACATTCCGACACCGGGTGCCATCCCAAATTGGTCCCGTGTGTGTAGTTCTAGCAACGTATCTGTGGAGATATATTGCATTCGCCACGTCTGCCGATGGAAGGTTGTCGCAGCAGTTCACACGCCATGATGGGAGCTGTGAGCGATGATGACAAATTGACTACTGGACGGCAGTTGACAAATCTGGTGAATAATGGCGGCCATCCGTTTACGAACCGATAACGACTAAACTCATCCGTGTAACTTGCTGAGCTAATCAGTGCGCTGGGCCGAGATCGGAAGCTAGCTGTGGCGAAATTCGATCTTGAATGGCGTTCGCGGCAATCGAGGAGGGTGCCGATCGGAGGGGCGGTCGGGGCCGTTACGCGCACATGTAGTGACGTTTGCTCACGGGTTTGAGGATCATGAGAGGTGCGCCAGGCCATCGTGGGCTGGCTGGAGACCGCATCACGACGGGGACTGACGGGCAAAACGACACCCGAACCTTCGCCGGGGCGCCGCGATCCCAAGTCGTATTAGCTGAGCGGTGGTCCGCCAGCGGTCGGATGTCGTCCAGCGCCGCCGACCCGGCCAAATATGTTGCGTCGTGCAGCAATAACGCGGCAGCGGGCGGATCGAGGATGGTTAACCTTCGGCGGGTGTCGTCCACACCTTGTCGATGGTGATCTTGAGCCGTGTGTTGTAGTCGGCCATCGCCTCTGCCAACCCCGAACTGCTCCGCGTCGGCGGAGTACTTGTCCCAGTAGGCCTTGTCCTCCCGCGGGTCCACCTCGGCCGCGTCCACAGCGGCGGGGCCGCCGACGATGATGATTCCCGCGCCGTTTCCGTCGGAATCGAGGTTCAGACTTACCCGTGGGTGAGCCTGACCTTCGCCGTGCCCGACATCGAGTACACGATCACATCTGTACCGTCGAAGTAGAACCACACCAGCCGCGGAACGGGCTGGCCCGACTTTGCGACCGTCGTCAGCCATCCGTGGTGGTCAGACCGGAGCCTTTCAGAAACCTCTCGGGTGAAAACGACTGCCATGGAACAAATGTAGTCTCGGAGCAATGACCTTGAACCTGTCCGTCGACGAACTCCTGTCCACCACGCGCTCGGTGCGCAAGCGGCTTGACTTCGAGCGGCCGGTATCACGCGAGGTGATCATGGAATGCCTCGAACTGGCGCTGCAAGCGCCCACGGGTTCGAACGCACAGGGCTGGCAGTGGGTGTTCGTGGAGGATCCGCAGAAGAAGAAGGCGCTTGCCGATATCTATCGCGCGAACGCGACGCCCTATCTCGATCGACCCAAGCCCCAACGCGGAGACGTCCGCGACCAACAGATCGGCGCAGTGGTGAGTTCGGCCAAGTACCTCAACGAGCACTTCGAGGAAGCGCCGGTGCTGTTGATTCCCTGTCTGGAGGGGCGACCCGACGGTGCGTCCGCGGACAGTACGGCGGGATTCTGGGGATCGCTGTTGCCGGCCGTGTGGAGCTTCATGCTCGCGCTGCGGTCTCGCGGCCTCGGTTCGGCGTGGACGTCGCTGCACCTGGCGGGCGGCGGGGAGAAAGAGGCCGCCGAGCTGCTCGGCATTCCGTTCGACAAATACTCGCAAGGCGGGCTGTTTCCCATCGCCTACACCAAGGGCACCGACTTCCGGCCGGCCAAGCGGCTGCCTGCTGAACAGCTCGCCCACTGGGACAGCTGGTGAGCTTGTAGGAAATGCCCGGCACGGGCTGCAGCGGATCGCTCACTTCGCACCAGGGAACCCCTGCTGGCGCCATGCCTCGTAGACGGCGACCGCCGCGGCGTTGGAGAGATTCAGCGACCGTCGGCCCGCCAGCATCGGAATGCGCACCTGCGCGGTGATGTTCGGGTCGGCCAGCGTGGCCGCGTCGAGGCCCGTCGGTTCCGGGCCGAACAAAAGCACATCGCCGGCGCGGTAGTCGATGTCGGCGAATGACGCGGTGGCATGCGCGGTGAACGCGTAGACCCGCGCCGGCTGGAGCGCAGCCCACGCGGCGGACAGATCGGCGTGCACGGTCACCGACGCCAGGTCGTGGTAGTCGAGGCCGGCGCGGCGCAGCTTGGGTTCGGACAGATCGAAACCGAGAGGCTCCACGAGGTGCAATTCGCATCCCGTGGCGGCGACCATGCGGATCGCATTGCCGGTGTTGGGAGCAATGCGCGGCGAGTAGAACATCAGCCGGAACATTCCATGATGATGGCAGCCGAGTCGAGCCGAGTTGCAAAGCCGGTGTGGCATGGGTCATTTGCTCGGTTACCGATAAACGGGACAACGCTGCGGCGGTGAACTCTGTCTGTTCAGTAAGAATTGTGGAAACGACCGCGCATGGCTGGCATACTCGATCAATTGCCAGGCGTTGGACGCCAGCCCTTATGACGGCGAAAATCAGCAGGAAGCCAGATGACCGACGCTCCATTAGTGAAATGCGGACCGGCCCCCGACCGGGCGAGCGTGCGCCGATGACCGCGTTCTCGCAGTTGAAGCAGTCAGACGGCACGCTCGTCGACTTCCAGCCACCACCCGAGCCGCAGCCGTCGCAGAAGCGTCCGGCGCGATGGTCGCTGTCGAATTGGCCGGTCCGCTGGAAAGTGTTCGCAATCGTATTGATCCCGCTGGTGCTCGCAGGGACATTCGGCGGATTGCGTATCTATGCCAGCGCAACGAAGGCGGCCGATTTGCGTCGCTCCGCGGATCACGCCGAAATGGTCCCGGCGATCGCTGACTACATGGCGTCCCTCGAAGGGGCGATGCTGGCCGGCTCGACCGGTGGCGATAGCCAGGCCGCCCGGACCAAATACGACTCAAGCCGACGGGAATTGCAGGGTCGACTCGCCGACACCGACGTGGCGCCGGACGTCCGTAAGGGCGTCACGGCGGTCATCGACGGCGGTCAAGCGTTGATGGACGAGGTCACGTCGAACAGCATCGCGCTGCGTGACCGGATCCAGGCGTATGCGCTGCTGCTGCTGCCCGCCGAGGAGGCTATCAACGGATCGGTTCGCGTCGCCGATGAGAGCATCCGTTCGGAGACGCTCGGCCTGAGCCGGGCCGTGGGCGCGCGCGGACAGATGATGATGCAGAAGCTGACCCTCACGCAGGGCGCCGAGATGCCGGAGCCCGAGTTGCGCACGACGATGATCACCGTCGCCGGCACCGAGCCGTCGACACTGTTCGGCATGGCCCAGGTGTTGGGCGTGGGCTCGCCGGACGCCCAACGGCTGCAGGAAGAGCTCGTCAAGCGGATGGCCCTGATGTCGGATCCGACGGTCTCGCTCGTCAACAACCCCGAGTTGCTGGCATCGGTCGACGCCACTGACCAGATCGCGGGCAAGATCATCGCCGACGCCACCAAAGCGGTGACCGCCGGAGTGGAGGGCAAGGCGGCGGCCGCCCGCACCGCCGCGATCCGCGACGGCGCAATCGTCATCGGCGTCATGTTGCTGGCCCTGGTTCTCGTGATCCTGGTGGCCCGGACGTTGGTTCGTCCGCTCCGCAAGTTGCGTGACAGCGCCCTGCGGGTGGCCCACGACGACCTGGCCCGTGAGATCGAGCGGGTGCGCGCCGGTGGTGAGCCGGGCCCCGTCGATTCGATCCCGGTGTACACATCCGAAGAAGTCGGCCAGGTTGCGCACGCCGTCGACGAGCTCCACGAGCAAGCCGTCCTGCTGGCCGGGGAGCAGTCCCGGTTGCAGCTGCAAGTCGGTGACATGTTCGAGACCTTGTCGCGGCGCAGCCGATCCCTGGTCGACCAGCAGCTGTCCCTGATCGACCGCCTCGAGCGCAACGAGGAGGACCCCGAGCGGTTGGAGAGTCTCTTCCGGCTGGATCACCTCGCCGCCCGGATGCGTCGCAACGGCGCGAACCTGTTGGTGCTGGCGGGCGCCAAGCTGCCGCGGGACCGGACGGAGACGGTCCCCGTAGCGGCGATCATCAACGCCGCGGCTTCCGAGGTGGAGGATTACACCCGGGTGGTGACCGCCACCGTTCCCGACAGCGAGGTCCACGGCGCGGTCGCCGGCGATCTGGTGCACCTTCTGGCTGAACTGCTCGACAACGCGCTGCGCTACTCACCGCCGGTATCACAAGTACGGGTGTCTGCGGTGCACACCGGCAACGGCGCCTTGGTCATCGAAGTGAGCGACACCGGGATCGGTATGACGGAATCCGATCTGCGTGTGGCGAATACGCGACTGCAGTCCGGTGGCGAGGTGAATCCGTACACCGCCCGACACATGGGGCTGTTTGTGGTCGGCCGGCTCGCGGCGCAGAACAACCTGGTCGTCCGGATGCGCAGCACCATTGCGGGCGAACCGGATTCGGGTACCACCGCAGGCGTTTACGTGCCTGTCGAGCTACTGATGGGCGCCGGAACCCCAGACGAATTCGATGGTCCCGACCACAGCGCGGCCGATGCACACGCGCGCATCTTCAACACCCCGGCAGTCGACGACGAGTACGCCGACTACGACGAACAGCCCGTGCCGCAGGAGTACCTCAACGGTCATTCGCAGGTTCCGGTGTCGCTGCTGCCGCAGCGTAATCCCGGGGCCAGTGGAATTTCCGACATCCCGACGTCGCTGGTGGCGCCCGCCGCGGAGTCTGGAATGGAGCCCTCTGCCTGGCCAGCCGATGCGTGGCCGGCGGACTCGATGCCGGTGCAGACGGCCGAGCCTCCCGTTCGGGAGCGGCCGGCATCCGCCAGCCACGCGACGGCCCCGACCGATACGTCCGCGTTCTTCGCCTCGCGCACGCACGTTGCGGGCAATGGAGTGCCGACGTCGGATCGCACGGCCGAGCCGGATCAGCAGCCCCCGGCGGCGCCGGCCGTCGCGGACGGGCCGTCGCCGGCCGCAGGAGCGGACGACGCGATCTATCAGAAAATGCTCTCCGAATGGCTGCTCGATCCCACTGACCTGGCCAACAGCACCGACCTGAACTGGGAATCGGTGTGGGATCACGGCTGGTCGGCCGCGGCGGCCGCCGAGGACGCGCCGGTTCTGCAGCACACCGAGGACGGTCTGCCGATGCGCCAACCGGGTGCCCGGCTGGTGCCGGGCGCGGTGGAGGCCACTGACCCGGATAATGCGCACCCCACCGGATTGCCGCAACGCAACGGCGGCGCTCACAGGAGCGACGATCGCGATGACGAGGTAGCATCGGCGGCTGAGTTCGACACCGGCGGTCACGCGCTGCCGCTCCGCGATCCGGACGCTGTCCGGGCAAGCATCAGCACCCATTTCAGTGGTGTGCATGCCGGCCGATCGCATGCCCGAGAGTCCAGAGGAACAGATAACGCATGACCCGTCCGCCACGTTCGACGCAGCGCGATTCGCTCGACTGGCTGGTCTCGAACTTCGCCCGCGAAGTGTCCGGTGTCTCGCACGCGGTGCTGGTGTCCGCCGACGGCCTGCTGATGGCGGCCAGCGAGCACATGCCGGTGGAGCGCGCCGATCAGCTCGCCGCGGTGGCCTCCGGACTGGCCAGCCTTTCGACCGGCGCCGCCCAGCTTTTCGACGGTGGCTACGTCCTGCAGTCCGTCGTCGAGATGGAGAACGGTTACCTGCTGCTGATGCGTGTCGGGGACGGCTCCAACCTGGCCACCCTGGCGATCCGCCACTGTGACATCGGCCAGATCGGTTATGAGATGGCCGTTTTGGTGGAGAGGGTGGGCGCCATGGTGCAATCGCCGCGGCGGGCTCCGCAGCACTCGTGAGTGACCCGTGGACATGTCGGAGGACTGGTGGGAGGCAACTGGCGGATCGCGGTGGGAGTCCGATGCCGACGTCGAGCCGAATCTGGTCCGGCCGTATACGCTGACCGCGGGCCGTACCGATTCCCGCGTCCATCTTCCGCTCGAGGCGCCCGTCGAAACGCTGCCCACCGGGACGGCGCCGGAATGGCCGGGAAACGATGTGCGCGGCCAGATCCTGGCAATGTGTGTCGACAGCCCATCTGTCGCCGAGATCGCCGCTCATCTCTCGGTGCCGCTCGGCGTGGCGCGAGTGCTGATCGGTGACCTGGTGATGCAGGGTTATCTGCGGGTGCACACCACCCTCGGTGATACGACGACGAACGACGAACGACGCGAACTGATAGGAAGGACCCTGCGTGGCCTCAGGGCACTCTGACGGGCGACTCGCCCCGACCGTACGCGCCGACAGGCGGCGAGCCGCCTCGACGAAGATCGTCATCTCCGGCGGCTTCGGCGCCGGCAAGACGACGTTCGTGGGCGCGGTGTCCGAGATCATGCCCCTGCGCACCGAGGCGTTGGTCACCAACGCGTCCGCGGGAGTGGACGGGCTCGGCGGCAACCCGCTGAAGAGGACCACCACGGTGGCGATGGATTTCGGTCGCATCACGCTGGCCGAGGATCTGGTGCTCTACCTGTTCGGTACGCCGGGCCAGCGCCGGTTCTGGTTCATGTGGGACGACCTGGTGCGTGGCGCCATCGGCGCCATCATCCTGGTCGATGTCCGCCGACTCCAGGATAGTTTCGCCGCGGTCGACTTCTTCGAGGCGCGCAACCTGCCGTTCCTGGTTGCCGTCAACGAGTTCGACGGGGCGCCACGGCATCCCGCTGACGCCGTACGCAAGGCGTTGGCGCTGCGCGACACTACTCCGGTGATCGCCGTCGACGCCCGCGACCGGCAGTCGGCACGAGCCGCCCTGATCACCGTCACCGAGTATGCGCTGTCCAGCCTGACTTCCCTGCCCGGCTGAGCTCGTGAGCGACACCGAGGAATTCTGGGTGGAGCAGGAATTCAACTCCCGCGATTTCCGTGACGAGGACCTGAGCCGTTTGCGAACCGAACGTGTCGTGTTCACCGAGTGCGACTTCAGCGGCGCCGACCTGTCCGAATCCGAGCACCTCGGATCGGCGTTCCGTAACTGCACATTCCGCCGGACTTCCTTCTTGCACAGTACTTTTCAGCATTGCAGCTTCCTGGGTTCGGTGTTCACCGAGTGCCGTTTGCGGCCGATGAAACTGGTTGAGGTGGACTTCACCCTGGCGGTGCTCGGCGCCGCCGATCTGCGTGGTGCGGATCTGTCCGACTGCCGGCTGCGCGAGGCGGGGCTGGTCGATGCCGACCTGCGCAAAGCTGTGCTGCGGCGGGCGGATCTCAGCGGTGCGCGCGTGCAGAATTCCAAGCTCGACGAGGCCGACCTGCGCGCTGCGCGCATCGACCCCACGCTGTGGACGGCCGCGGCGCTGCGCGGCGCCAAGGTCGACATCGAACAGGCACTCGCCTTCGCCGCGGCGCACGGCCTCGACATCCACGGCGAATGAGCAGAGCTGTGATACGACGCATGACACGATCGCAAAATGGCGGGGGTGGTCACCAGCGGGCGACCTCGGGCGGCGCCCCCTCTCCATCGGAATAAGTAGGGAATAAGCAGGGTGCATTTGGGTTTACCGTGAAATGGCTGAGAGCGGATTTCACGAGGGTGAGCGCATGGTGCAGGCCCGCGCCGGTGTGCTGGCGCAGGCGGCGTACCTGGGCGGCGCCATGCTCGGCACTCCGAACCTGAACGGCGGGATGGGCCACTTCCTCGCCGACCGCGAGTTCGCCGTCCTGACGGGCCGCGACGCAGACGGCCGGTTGTGGACGTCACCTCTGGTCGCGGAGCCGGGATTCCTCGACGCGTTCGACCGCACCCTGCGGATACACGCCACCTTCGGCCCGCAGAGTCCTTTGCAGGGTCTCGAAGCGGGCCAACCGGTCGGCCTGCTCGCTATCGAATTCGCCACCCGCCGCAGGCTGCGCGTCAACGGCACCCTGACGTATGCCGGGGGGGATACCCTCGAGGTGTCGGTCGACCAGGCATTTGGCAACTGCCCCAAGTACATTCAGCAACGCGACATCGAACGCACCGAGCGCCCGTCGGCCATGGGCTCACACATCGCGCGGTCGGGGAGGCTGGAGGCAGAACAGATTGCGCTCGTCACCCGTGCGGACACGCTGTTTCTTGGAACCGTGCACCGTGTCCGCGGAGCCGATGCGTCACACCGCGGCGGTCCGCCCGGGTTTGTCCGGGTCGAGGACGGCCGGCTGTGGTGGCCCGACTACGTCGGCAACAACATGTTCAACAGTTTCGGCAACCTCGCCACCGACCCGTCCGCCGCCCTGCTGTTCGTCGACTTCGACACGGGCGAAACCCTTCACCTTTCGGGCACGGCCGCAGTTGAATGGACGGCTCCACATATCGGGGGAGACGACGGCGGAGTCGGACGCCGCACGAGGTTCGTGGTGGAGGCGGTCGCCTCGGGTACGTCTACGGGGATCCACGCCGGCCCGCCGCGGCCGTCGCCGCACAACCCGCTGATCACCTGACCCGCGGTCAGGCGCCCTTGAGGCGAATCTTCCAGCGCACCAGGCTCAGATAGCCGACGCAGATCGCCCCCTGCATGGCCATGTTGAACCACCACGTGCCAACGGTGTGCTTCCAATGCGAGTCTTGCGGTGTGAGCGGGCCCGGGACGAGCCTGATCAGATCGATCGTCGACGCCGTCGAGGCGAATCCCCAGCGGGCCGGGGTGACCCACGACATCTGGTCGAGGGCGATACGACCGGTCACCGGGATCATGCCGCCCTGGAACACCAGCTGCGACATGATCGCGATCACCAGCAGCGGCATGATCTGCTCGTTCGACTTGGCCAGCGCCGACAGGGCCAGGCCGACCATCGCTGCGCCGACGCAGCAGGCCGCAACATCGACGTACAACTCCAGGGATCGGTTGGGTATCACCACGCCGCTGGCCACCGCTCCCGGACCCCACCCTTTCCCGAATATGTTGATGGCGACGACGACTGCCGACTGCAGCAGGGCGAACCCGGCGAAGACGAAGACCTTGGCGAACATGTATGCGGTCGTGGACAATCCGACCGCCTGCTCGCGTAAGAAGATCGCTCGCTCCCCGATGAGCGCCCGGATCGTCAGCGCGGTGCCCATGAAGATGGCGCCCACATTGAGCAGCACCAGAATCTGACCCGGTTCGTTCGGCGCTTCGCCGCCCTTGATCGCCGGCACGGGCACGCCGAAGCCGACATCTCCGGGCACCGACAGCGACAGTGCGCCCATGATGAACGGCAGAAACGCCAGGAAGACGAAGTAACCGCGATCCGAGATGATCAGCCGCATCTGGCGGCGAGAAATCGTCGAAAACTGTTTTCGCACGCTGGTGCGTGTCGGCTTACCGAGGTCGGACGGTGTCTCGGTGGGGGGCGGGGGCGCGGGTGGCCCGTGCTGCTCAAGGAAGCGTTTGCTGGCCGCATCGGGGTCGCCTGCGACCGTGCTGAAGATATCGGCCCAGTTGGTCGTCCCCATGGACGCGCCGATCTGGCTCGGCGGCCCGTAAAACGCGGTCTTGCCACCGGGTGCCAGCAGCAGTACCTGGTCACACACGTCCAGGTAGGTCAGCGAGTGCGTCACCACGAGGACCACACGGCCGGCATCGGCCAGCTGGCGCAGCATGGTCATGACCTGCCGGTCCAGCGCCGGGTCCAGGCCCGACGTGGGCTCGTCGAGGATCAGCAGCGAGGGACCGGTCAGCAATTCCAGTGCCACCGACGCGCGCTTGCGCTGGCCGCCGGAGAGCTTGTCCACGCGGGTGTCCAGGTGCTTGGTCATCTCGAGTTCCTCGAGCACCTGCATGACGACCTGTTCGCGGTCGGCCTTCGTGGTGTCCGGCGGCAGCCGAAGTTCGGCGGCGTACATCAGCGCCTGTCTGACGGTGAGCTGACCGTGCACGACATCGTCCTGCGGAACCATCCCGATTCGGGAACGCAGCGATGCGTATTCGGCGTGAACGTTGTGGCCTTCGAAGGTCACCGTACCGGTTGTCGGGTGCGTGTAGCCGGCCACCAGCCGCGCGAAGGTCGACTTGCCCGCCCCCGACGGGCCGATGACGGCGGTCAGGGTGCCCGGCCGCGCGGCGATCGAGATGTTCTCCAGCAGCGTCTTGTTGCCCTCGATGGTCCAGGTGACGCTGTGCACTTCGAGGCCGCCGGTGCGGGTGGCCGCCTCTGTCTCGGTGCGCCGGGACAGGGTCCCACCACTGAACACCAGGTCGACGTTGCCGATGGTGACCGTGTCACCGTCATGCAGGATCGCGGACTCGACCCGGGCCCCGTTGACGAATGTGCCGTTGATGCTGCGGTTGTCGCGGATCTCGGTTCCATCGGCGCCCGGGATCAGGGTGGCGTGATGCCTCGACGCCAGCACGTCGGGAATGACGATGTCGTTGTCGGTGGCGCGGCCGATCTTGGTCGAGCCGGCCGGCGCGTCCGCGGGCCGGCCCGGGCGGAGGATCTTGAGCATGCTCGTCGCGAGGTTTCCCTCGCTCGAGCGGGGTGCTGCGGTCGGTCCCATCGCGGTGACCGATTCGAGGGCCGGTTGAGAAATCGGCTGCGACACCGGCTGGTGGTGCACCGGTTGGGCGTTGCTCGCTGGGTAGCCCGCATTGGGCTGGTAGGCCGTGGGAGTGCTGGGATAGCTGGGCTGAGCGCCCGACGGGTACCGCTGCTGCGGGCCTGACGGATACCCCTGCTGCGGGCCTGACGGATACCCCTGCTGCGGACCAGACGGATATCGCTGCAGCCGCTGCGACGCATTCGACGGCGGAATCGGCGGCCGCGGTGTCGGCGACGGCGTGGGTGAGTAGTTGGCCGGCCGCGCCGCCACAGGTACCGACGTCGTCTGCGGCGGTGTCCCCGCGGACCCCTGATGCCGCCCGACCTCGAAGACCAGTCGCGGGCCGTCGGGGTTGCCGATGTTGATCTGCTGCCCGTCCTGGATATCCACGACCGGCATCCGGCGTCCGTTGACGAACATCCCGTTGAGGCTGCCGTTGTCGATGGCGATCCACCTGCCCTGATCGAACCGCAGCACCAGATGCGCGCGGGAGATCAGGGGATGGGCGATGCGCACATCGGCGCGGAGGTCGCGGCCCACGACAACGTCGTTGCCGGCCGCGAAATTGCGTGTTGATCCGTCGTACCGAACGGTCAGCGCGGGAGGTGCTGGTCGGCTCATCGGGACCAACTCTATCGGTAGCGCCCCGACGCGCGGGGCAACGTCCGAGCGCCTGTCACGAAGTGATCGGAAATGCCCCCCGTCGGCCACTGATCGGCTCGGCCCGGTTGTCTGGGCGCCGGGCGGGTGCGTGCATCAACGCTTTTCGAGGTCGCCGAACTCCGCCAGTTAACATTTCTGACGGCAGCACGGCGCGTCGGCTTCACCCATTGGCAACTTCGTGATCAGCTGAGGACATGCCGCCGAGCAGAGCCGTGGCGGGGCGACATGGCAAATTGCAAACGGTGCTTCGCCTGTATGCCATGAGTGCCGTCTGGCTGGCCGCGGCAGCGTTGCTGCCGGTCGCCGCCGCTCAGCCGGGCACATTTGCCACCGATAGCAGTGGATTCATCGACACCCCGGCGCGCTGCGAAAGCCCGACGTTCGCCGTGGCCATCGGTCGCACCGCGCAGTCGCTGGTGGCGATCTGCGTCGACGGCAGCGGCCATTACGACTATCGCGGCGTCAGGCTGAGTGATCACTCGGTGCTCGACGCGTCCGCCACGGCCACCGCGGATGGCCGGTTCGTCGTCGACAACGCCGGTTTCACCTATACCTTCTCGCCGAAGGAACTCGTCATCGCCCAGGGCGCTCGGGTGGTCCGGACAGAGCCGATGGCGGCCTATGTCGAGCCGCGCGTGCCAGACGAGTTCGCGGAAAGCTAGCGCCTCAGCCCGGCGATCCGGTCACCACACAGTGGGTATGGCTATAGATCGTGGCCATGCACTCGTTGCAGTGGGTACAGGCCGAGAAAACCGAGTGGGCGTCGCCGTCGGCCTGAATCCGGTTGATCAGGTCCGGTTCGGCCAGCAGTGCCCGGCCCATCGAGACGAAGTCGAACCCCTCGGCCATCGCGAGATCCATCGTCGCGCGGTTGGTGATTCCGCCGAGCAGGATCAGCGGCATCTTCAACTCGGCGCGAAACAGCCTCGCGTCGCGCAGCAGATACGCCTCGCGGTAGGGGTACTCGCGCAGAAATTTCTTACCGGTCATCCGGATGCCCCACCGCAGCGGCGGCTTGAACGCCCCGGCGAACTGTTTGATCGGGGCGTTGCCGCGGAACAGATACATCGGATTGATCAGGGAACTGCCCGCCGTGAGCTCGATGGCGTCGAGTCCACCGTCCGCCTCAAGCCATTTCGCGGTTCTCAACGACTCCTCGGTCGATATGCCGCCGCGCACACCGTCGGCCATGTTGAGTTTGGCGGTCACCGCGATCGGGGTGCCCTCTTTCTCGACCGCGCGGCGCACCGCCAGCACCATGCCGCGTGCCACCTTGGCGCGATTCTCCAGCGATCCGCCGAACTCGTCGTCGCGCCGGTTGATCAGCGGACTCAAAAACGAACTGGCGAAGTAATTGTGGCCGAGATGGATTTCGACCGCATCGAACCACGATTCGATCGCGTATCGGGCCGCGTCGGCGTGTGCGGTGATGATGTCGTCGATGTCTTCGCGAGTGGCCTTCTTCGCGAAGCGCATCGACATCGGGTTGAAGAACCGCACCGGCGCATGCGCCTTCGCCTTGTTGGAGCGCGCATTGGCCACCGGACCGGCGTGGCCGATCTGAGCGCTGATCGCCGCTCCTTCGGCATGAACGGTGGCGGTCAGTCTGCGCAGACCGGGCAGCACCTCCGGGCGCCACCAGATCTGCTTTCCTTCGGTTCGTCCGCCCGGGGACACTGCGAGGTAAGCGACGGTCGTCATGCCGACGCCACCCGCGGCGGGGAGCCGGTGATACGTGATGAGGTCGTCGGTGACGAGCGCATTCGGGGTCGACGCCTCGAAGGTCGCGGACTTGATGATCCGGTTGCGAAGCGTCACCGGCCCGAGTTTGGCCGGAGTGAACACATCGGCAGGAATGTTCATACGCGCCGAGCCTGCCACAATGGCCACCGTGGGTGCGATCACTTTGGACGGTAAGGCCACGCGGGATGAAATCTTCGTCGACCTCAAGCAGCGGGTCGCGGCGCTGACCGCCGCGGGCCGCACACCGGGGCTCGGCACCGTGCTGGTGGGCGACGACCCCGGTTCCCACGCGTATGTGCGTGGCAAGCACGCCGACTGCGCGAAGGTCGGCATCAACTCGATCCGCCGCGATCTGCCTGCCGACATCAGCCAGGCCAAGCTCGACGAGACCATCGACGAGCTGAACGCCAACCCCGACTGCACCGGCTACATCGTGCAGCTCCCGCTGCCCAAGCACCTCAACGAGAACGCCGCGCTCGAACGCGTCGACCCGGGCAAGGACGCAGACGGGCTGCACCCGACCAATCTCGGCCGCCTGGTGCTCAACGAGCCTGCGCCGCTGCCGTGCACACCGCGCGGCATCGTGCACTTGCTGCGTCGCTACGAGGTCGAGATCGCCGGTGCCCAGGTGGTGGTGATCGGTCGCGGGGTCACCGTCGGCCGGCCGCTCGGCCTGTTGCTCACCAGGCGTTCGGAGAACGCCACTGTGACGTTGTGCCACACCGCCACTCGTCATCTGCCTCAGTTGACGCGGGAGGCCGACATCATCATCGCCGCGGTGGGTGTGCCGCACATGGTCACCGCCGAGATGGTGCGCAAGGGCGCGGCCGTCGTGGACGTGGGCGTGAGCCGAGACGACGCGGGAAAGCTGGTCGGCGATGTGCATCCCGACGTGTGGGAGATCGCCGGGCATGTATCGCCCAATCCCGGCGGCGTCGGCCCGCTGACGCGGGCGTTCCTGCTCACCAATGTCGTCGAGCGGGCCGAGCAACAGCCATGACGGTGCATGAGTTCGCCCGCAAGGTGTTCGGGGGACAATGGCCGATCTTGCTGGTCGGGCTGACATTCATCGCCGCCTTCGGCCTGGTGATCGCGGGTTACTGGCGCCGCGGTGCGCTGGTCGTGGCGATCGGCGTCGGCGTCGCAGCTGCGCTGCGGCTCGCACTGCCCGACGATCGCGTCGGCCTTCTGGCGGTGCGCAGCAGGGCCGTCGACTTCGTCACGACCGCCACCGTCAGTGCGGCCATGCTGTACGTCGCCTGGACCATCGACCCGCTGGGCACCAGTTAGCGGAAGAACCGGTGGTCCACACCAATCGACCCTCACTCGCAGCGGATCGGGAGCCGATCCCAATCTCAGCGCGTAAAGCTGTTGATACAGCGCGAATGAGGGCGATTGACGGTGATCCACGATGAATAGGCAGAGCAGGCAAGATAGGGATGCCTGGAACCTTTCGACCACGGCGGGAACGACCGCGACGATGGTGGCTGCGGCAAGAGCCCCGCGGCAAGCAGGCGGCCGAATCCGTTGATCGTGGCCAGTACGCCGAGCCACTGGTGCGTGCGGTGGGCATCGCGTCTTCACCCAGTTGGCCAGCGGCGAAATGGACTTCGCCGACATCGGGGGTCACACTCGGGCCGGCTGGATGCCGGTCACCTGGGGCGTGCGAACGAAGTACTTCGACGACTTCTTTCACGCCGCCGCGTCCGAACAGTGCATCCAGCAGATGGTGATCCTGGCGTCGGGGCTGCATTCCCGCGCCTACCGCCTGACGTGGCCGGCAGGCACCCCACCGTCTACGGAATCGACCGGACCGAGGTGATCGAGTTCAAGTGGGCCACGCTCTCCGGCTTGGGTGCGACTCCGATGGCAGATATTCAGACGATTGGAATCGATTTGCGAGACGATTGGCGAACGGCTCTGCGTCGGAGCGGTTTTGATCCTGACCAACCGACGGCGTGGGCAGCGGAAGGGTTGTTCACCGGGGTTCTGCCTGGTGAGGCACAGGCGCAATTGATCCGAGACATCACCGAAATGATTGATCTGGAGCCTTTTGGCGGCAGATCACCTACCCGGGCTGGCCGAGGCGCTCGGCAAGATGATGCAAACTATCGGCGATGATTGGCGCGCCCTCGGCCTGGCCGTCGACTTCAGCAAGCAATCTCTACTACCCCGGCGACCGCGGTGACATCGAACTCGAACTGCAGGCTCGAGGATGGGAGGTGGTGGGCACGAGTACCGCGGCAAGGAGCGTAAGCGTCGCCGATCCAAATGTGCCTACCGAGCAACTTTGCACGGCGTGCAAGTTACGCGTATGGTGACGCCATGGCCGAAGCCCACCTCGGTTTGAGGGAGCGCAAGAAACTCGATACCCGCCGTGCGCTGAGCGACGCGGCCCTGCAGCTGGCTTTCGAGCGCGGGTTCGACACCGTGACTCGCGAAGCGATCGCCGAACTGGCCGGCGTGTCATTGCGCACGTTCAACAACTACTTCACCGGCAAGTACGAGGCATTGGCCTATCGCCAGTCCGAACGCGTGCGGCGCAGCATCGGCGTGCTGCGCCAACGCCCCAAGGACGAGCCGCTGTGGACCTCGATCACCGAGGCTGTGCTGGCGCCTCTGACAGATGACTTTCGTGACGCGGACGGCGACGAGAACCGGATACCGAGCCGCGAGGAATTCGCCGAGATACGGAAGCTGTTGTTGAGTCCCGAGATCCGTGACGCGGTGTCCAAGAAGCTGTTCGACGACTGGATCGCCGCCATCGCCGAGCGGACAGGCACCGATCCGGACCGCGACATGTATCCCCGTCTCGTCGCCGCGGTTGTGCGCGCCGTCGGCGACGCCGCCACCGACGCATACGTGAGAGCAGATCCGCCGGTGCCGATCACCACGCTGCTGCGCTCGGCCTTCGCCGACGTGGCGGCCGGTTTGCCCGAACCCACCGAATCCGAGGGGAGGGCTCGTGGCCCCAGAACACACTGAGCGCGCGGACGTCGTCATCTCAGGCGCCGGGCCGAACGGCTTGATGCTGGCATGTGAGCTTGCGCTTGCCGGCGTCGCATCAGTGGTTATCGACAGACTGGCCGCCCCCAGCGACGAGCCCAAGGCCAACGGCCTTGTCGGACAGGTGATTCGGCAGCTCGACCTCCGTGGCCTCTACCATTTGTTCGGCGGGGATGACGGCCCGCCGCGCCCGAGCTTCGGATGGATGTTCGCCGGAATGTCGCTGAGCTTCCTGGGCATCGAGGACAACCCGATGTATTCGCTGTTGCTGCAGCAGCCTCGACTGGTGCGCCTCCTGGAAAAGCGTGCCCGCGATCTGGGCGTGGACATCCGGTGGGGCCATGAACTTAAAGGGCTCAACGCATCCGACGACGAGGTGACGGTGACGGTGAGATCGGCCGAGCGGATCTACCGTCTGGACGCCGACTATCTGGTGGGCGCTGACGGCGGGCGCAGCACCGTGCGCAAGAGCATGGGAATTGGCTTCCCCGGTCACACCTCGCCGATCGTGAGCCGGATCGCCCACGTCCACCTTCCCGAAGAACACTTGGTGCCCGGTCGCGGCTACCAGATTCCAGGGTTCGGCCTGTTGGCCTTCGGTACCAGCCGGTTCGACAACGGCAGCGTCATTTTCTTTCCGCTTGAGCAGGACCGGCCGATGCTCGGCACGATCGAGTACGGGTGGACGCCCGGCAGTGCCGACGGGCCGGTGACCCTTGACGAGCTGCGGGACAGTCTCCGCCGCATGCTGGGCGTCGATGTCCCCCTGGCGGCGCCGAAAAAGCCAGGGGCACATGCGCTGCGCCGGCTCGATGGGATGAACTCCAGGCAGGCCGAACGCTATCGAAGCGGGCGGGTGCTGCTCGTCGGCGACGCCGCGCACGTGCACTCACCGATGGGCGGGCCCGGATTGAACCTGGGCATGCAGGACGCGGTCAACGTCGGCTGGAAACTGGCGGCCGTGGTGAACGGATGGGCGCCGGCGGGGCTGCTCGACACGTACGAGTCCGAGCGCTTTCCAGTGGGGGAGCGCGTGATGATGCATTCACAGGCTCAGCTCGCGCTGGCGGCGCCAGGACCCGAAGTCTCAGCCCTGCGCCAGCTTTTCGGCGAACTGGCGAGCAAACCGGAGGTGGCGGCGCATCTCGCCGGTCTGTTGGCCGGCTCCGACGTCCGCTACGACGTCGGCGACGAGCACCGGATGTCCGGGCTGCTCGTACCCGACCTTGTCTTCGACGACGGCAGCCGCCTCGCCGACCTCTTCCACGAGGCGCGCCCGCTTCTGCTCGACCTGTCGGACGGGGAGGTGACGGTGGCCGCAGCGCCATGGTCGGACCGCGTGGACGTGCTTTCGGCCCGGATTGCGGAAACGCCGGCGGCCGCACTACTCATTCGGCCAGACGGCTATGTTGCCTGGGCGGCAGACAGATTCGAGCCTGATGACGCGAAACGCCTGCGCACGGCACTGCGCCGCTGGTTCGGCGATGAAAGCGGTGATCTCAGGACAGTGTCGCCCTGATGCACACGGTGACGTAGGGCAACGCCAGGCCACTGGAGTTGGCCAGGGCCGGATGAGTGGCCAGCAGGTTGCGGACCCGGTCCAGAGTCTTGGTGCGCACCTGCTCGGGCGAGGTGATGCAGTAGCTACGCGACGCGACCAGATCGATCAGCGCCTGGGGGGTCAGATAACTGGTCCACTCGACCTGATGTCGCTCCTGGCCCGTGAAGGGCTTCGGCAGCGTGACCGTGCTGCTGAAGGGGTCATCCTCGTGGCCGATGATCTGGCCCAGATCCTTGACCCAGCCCAACCGTTCGTCACGGGCGTTCCACAGCAGTCCGAGCCTGCCGCCCGGCCGCAGCACCCGAGCCACTTCCTTGATGGCCCGCTCGAGATCGAACCAGTGCCACGCCTGCGCCACGAGGACCGAGTCGACGCTGTCGTCGGGGAGCGGAATCTCCTCGGCAGTGCCGAGGAGCGCCGGGGTGTCCGGCAGCGAACTGCTCAGCATCTCAAGCATTTCCGGGATCGGATCAACCGCGAAGACCGCAAGCCCGCGCTCTACCAACCGCGTCGTCAGCTTTCCCGTGCCTGCGCCGAGGTCGAGCACATCCTTGGCGCCCGGCGGCAGCAGCCAGTCGATCGCCTCCGGCGGATACGACGGCCTGCCTCGCTCGTAGGCCGCCGCCTCCTGGCCGAACGACAGTGACCGCTGCCGCTGCCGCGTGTCCTCCGTCACCGCGAGGCCAACTCCAGCGTCTGACGAATCAATTTGCCCACCACCTCGGTTTCCAACAAGAAGCCGTCATGACCGTATTTCGAATCGACCACGTTCAACTCGGTACAACCAGGCAACAGCTCGGCCAATTCCTCTTGCAACCGCAGCGGGTAAAGCCGGTCCGAGGTGATACCGCCGACAACCACCGGTACCGGGCAACCGCGCAGCGCGGCCTCGACACCGCCACGGCCGCGGCCGACGTCATGGCTGGAAAGGGCATCGGTGAGGGCGACGTAGGTGCCCGCGTCGAAGCGCGCCAAGAGCTTCCTGCCCTGGTACTCGAGATAGCTCTGCACCGAATACCGACCGCCGTTCAACGGGTCCTCGTCACCCTGCGGGTCATTGGCGAACCGGGCGTCCATCTCCGCCTCGCCGCGATACGTCAGGTGGGCGAAGCGACGCGCGATCTCCACGCCGACGTCAGGTGAGCGCCCGCTGCCGTAGTAGTCGCCGTTCTGCCAGGCAGGGTCGGATTTGATCGCGGCGACCTGAGAGCTCTGGGTGCCGATTTGATCGGCGGTGGCGCGCGCGCCCACGGCCAGGACGAGGGCCGCGCGCACGTCGTCGGGATGGCTGACCACCCACTCCAGCGCACGGGCGCCGCCCATCGAGCCGCCGACGACCGCGGCGACCTCGGTGATGCCCAGCGCCGCCAGCGCGGCGATGTCCGCCTCGACCTGGTCGCGCACGGAAACCTGGGGAAACCGTGACCCCCATGGCCTGCCGTCCGGCGCGATCGAACTCGGGCCGGTCGAGCCCCGAAAGCCACCCAGGACGTTGGTGGCGACCGCACACCAGCGGTCGGTGTCGATCGGGGCGCCTGGTCCGGCGACGCCCTCCCACCAGCCCTCGGTCTCGTCACCCGGTCCATCCGGACCCGTCACGTGCGAATCGCCGGTCAGCGCATGCAGCACCACCACCACGTTGTCGCGGCCGGGGGAGAGCTCACCCCACCGCTGCACGGCGATCGACACGTCCTCGATCACCGCCCCGTTCTCCAGCGTCAGGGCGCCGATCTTCACCACGCCGACTTCACCCTCGGCGGGGAGACCGACCGTTGTCATAGCTATCGAAGCCATATCGACCGGCGTCGTATCAAAGATTGTCACGTCATCTCCCTAGAACGACGCCACCGTTTGCGGATCGGCCTTTCCGGCCCTGTTGAACGGCTTGGCGGCGGCGAAACCCTGCTCCAGGTCGGCCAGGATGTCGTCGATGCCCTCGATACCGACCGCGAGCCGCACCAGACCCGGTGTCACGCCGGTGGCCAACTGCTCCTCGGGGCTGAGCTGGGCGTGAGTGGTCGACGCCGGATGGATCACCAGCGAGCGGACGTCGCCGATGTTGGCGACGTGGCTGTGCAGCGTGAGCGCGTTGACGAAGGCCTTGCCCGCTTCGATGCCGCCAGCGAGCTCGAAGGCCAGCACGGCGCCGGTTCCCTTGGGCGCCAGCTTCTTTCCGAGTTCGTGCCACGGGGACGTGGGCAGGCCGGCGTAGTTCACCGACGTGACGTCGGGGTGGTCGACCAGGTACCCGGCGACCTTCTGCGCGTTGGCCACATGTCGCTCGATACGCAGGCTGAGCGTTTCCAGTCCCTGCGCGATCAGGAAGGCGTTGAACGGCGACGCGGCCGAGCCGAGGTCACGCAGCAACTGGACGCGGGCCTTGAGGGCGAACGCCGGCGGTCCGAGTTCGGCGAACACCACACCGTGGTAGCTCGGATCGGGCGTCGTGAACCCGGGGAACTTGCCGTTCGTCCAGTCGAAGGTGCCGCCGTCGACGATCACGCCCGCGATCGCGGTACCGTGCCCGCCAAGATATTTGGTGGCCGAGTGCACGACGATGTCGGCGCCGTGGCTGATCGGCTGGATCAGAAAGGGCGTGGCGATGGTGTTGTCGACGATCAGCGGGACGCCCGCGTCGTGGGCGGCGGCCGCGACGCTCGGGATGTCGAGCACGTCGATCTGCGGGTTGGAGATCGTCTCGGCGAAGAACGCCTTGGTGTTGGGCCGGACGGCGGCGCGCCAGGCGTCGAGGTCATCGGCGTCCTCCACGAAGCTGACCTCGATGCCCATCTTGGGCAGCGAATAGTGGAAAAGGTTGTAAGTGCCGCCGTACAGTCGCGGGCTCGACACGATGTGGTCACCCGCATTGGCGATGTTGAGTATCGACAGTGTCTCCGCGGCCTGACCCGACGAGAGGAACAGTGCGGCCACACCGCCCTCGAGCGCGGCGATGCGTTGCTCGACCACGTCCTGCGTCGGGTTCATGATGCGGGTGTAGATGTTGCCGGGTTCAGCCAGCCCGAACAGGGCGGCCGCGTGGTCGGTGCTGTTGAAGGTGTAGCTGGTGGTCTGGTAAATCGGCAGGGCCCGCGCGTTCGTGGTGCCGTCGGGCGTCTGACCGGCGTGGACCTGTTTGGTCTCGAAAGACCAGCGCGCGGTGGGGTCGTCGAGTTCGTTGCTGCTCATGTTCGGGGTCGCTCCTAGGAGGTTCGGAAATCCAGGGGAAGGCGCCGGCGGCCGGGTACGTCAAGTAACGACGGCGCACGGCGGGGGGGTTCAACAGCAACGGCACACAGTGGGCCTCCGCATCAGGTTTCCCTGTCTCTCGGGGGGCCCGTTCTGACGGACCCGCGCTTGCCGCGTAGCCGGCTGGGGCTACTCAACCTGGTCATCACCCGGGGCACCCCACCGCGGTTGGAGGGTTGCCGGCCAGCGAGCCGGGGCTTGACGCTGGCGCTCATGACCGACCCGAAGCGTATCGCACCAGACTGATCGGTTGCCAGCGGGTTCTGCGGGGGCGAGGACACCATGTGATCCTCCCGCCGGCGCGACGTGCCCCGCATGGGGAAAATGCCCCTATCTTGCGGACCGCTCGCCGTGTACCCGACCTCGATCGGGAGCAGTACCCGGACCCCTCGCTCGCGCGTAGCGTCATACCCAACGCGATACTGATAGCCGCGTGACAACGCGGAGCTACTTTCAACCTGACCGACACCGACGCGGGAGACAACATGAGCGCCGAGCAGCCGACCATCATCTACACGCTGACCGACGAAGCGCCGCTGCTTGCGACCTATGCCTTTCTGCCGATCATTCGGACGTTCACCGAACCGGCGGGGATCAACGTCGAAACCAGCGACATTTCGGTGGCGGCACGCATCCTGGCGGAGTTCTCCGACCGCTTGACCGAGGAGCAGCGCGTCCCGGACAACCTGGCTGAACTGGGTGGCCTCACGCATCTGCCGGACACCAACATCATCAAGCTGCCGAACATCAGCGCCTCGGTACCTCAGTTGCTGGCGGCCATCAAGGAACTCAAGGCCAAGGGCTACGACCTGCCGGACTACCCCGGGGAACCGAAGACCGACGAGGATAAGGCCATCAAGGAGCGCTACGCGAAGATCCTGGGCAGCGCGGTGAACCCGGTACTGCGCGAGGGGAATTCGGACCGTCGCGCGCCCAAGGCGGTCAAGGAGTACGCACGCAAGCATCCGCACAGCATGGGCGAGTGGTCACAGGCATCGCGCACACACGTCGCGACCATGAAGGGTGGCGACTTCTACCACGGCGAGAAGTCCATGACGCTCGACAAGGCGCGCAAGGTCAAGATGGTGCTGAAGACCAAACGGGGCGGGGAGCCCGGAAAGACCGTTGTCCTCAAGCCGGAGGTCGAGCTCAACGAGGGTGATGTCATCGACAGCATGTTCATGAGCCGCAAGGCGCTCTGCGACTTCTTCGAGGAGCAGATCGAGGACGCTTACAAGACCGGCGTGATGTTCTCGCTCCACGTCAAGGCCACGATGATGAAGGTGTCGCACCCCATCGTCTTCGGCCACGCTGTCAAGGTCTTCTACAAGGACGCTTTCGCCAAGCATCAGAAGGTGCTCGACGAACTGGGGGTTAACGTCAACAACGGCATGTCCGATCTCTACGACAAGATCGAGGCGCTGCCGGCGTCGCAACGCGAAGAGATCATCCAGGACATCCATGCTGTCCACGAACACCGCCCGGAGCTGGCCATGGTCGATTCGGCGCGTGGTATCACGAACTTCCACTCTCCCAGTGATGTCATCGTCGACGCGTCGATGCCGGCGATGATCCGGCTCGGCGGCAAGATGTATGGCGCCGACGGGCGGACCAAGGACACCAAGGCGGTCAACCCGGAGTCCACCTTCTCCCGCATTTACCAGGAGATCGTCAACTTCTGTAAGACCCACGGCCAGTTCGACCCGACCACGATGGGCACCGTGCCCAACGTCGGCCTGATGGCTCAGCAGGCCGAGGAGTACGGCAGTCACGACAAGACCTTCGAGATCCCCGAGGACGGGGTGGCCGACATCGTCGACCTCGACACCGGCGAGGTCTTGCTCACACAGAACGTGGAAGCCGGCGATATCTGGCGCATGCCCATCGTCACGGACGCAGCGATCCGGGACTGGGTGAAGCTGGCCGTCACCCGGGCGCGTGCCTCGGGCATGACCGTGGTGTTCTGGCTGGATACCGAGCGTCCGCACGAAGCCGAGCTGCGCAAGAAGGTCAAGGAGTACTTGAAGGACCACGACACCGAGGGCCTGCAGATTCAGATCATGCCGCAGGTGTGGGCGATGCGGTACACGCTGGAGCGTGTCATCCGCGGCGAGGACACCATCGCCGCGACGGGAAACATCCTGCGCGACTACCTGACCGATCTGTTCCCCATTCTGGAGCTGGGCACCAGCGCGAAGATGCTGTCGATCGTGCCGCTGATGGCCGGCGGTGGCATGTACGAGACGGGCGCAGGCGGGTCGGCGCCCAAGCACGTCCACCAGCTGGTCGAGGAGAATCACCTCCGCTGGGATTCGCTGGGCGAGTTCTTGGCCCTCGGCGCCTGTTTTGAGGACCTCGGCCGCAAGACCGACAACAAGCGCGCCACGCTCCTGGGCACGACCCTCGACGGGGCCATCGGAAAGCTGTTGGAAGCCAACAAGAACCCGTCGCGCAAGACCGGTGAACTCGACAACCGGGGCAGCCAGTTCTATCTCGCCATGTACTGGGCACAGGAACTCGCCGAGCAGACCGACGATAAGGAGTTGGCTGACCACTTTGCCTCACTGGCCAAGTCGTTGGCCGAGAACGAAGACGCCATCGTGTCCGAACTGGCTGAGGTACAAGGCGATACGGTCGATATCGGCGGTTACTACTACCCGGACCGCGAGAAGACCATGGCGGTCATGCGGCCGAGCAAGACGCTGAACTCCACGCTGGAGGCCGCGAAGGTCTGACACACCGGCCGGGGCACCCGCCGGTTGCGAAAGCGAAACGTAACGGGCTGGTCAGCCCTTGTAGGGTGGCGCCTATGTCGAAGATCAAGGTCGAAGGCACGGTAGTAGAGCTCGACGGCGACGAGATGACCCGCATCATCTGGAAGCTGATCAAGGACACTCTCATCAACCCGTACCTCGACATCGACCTGGACTACTACGACCTCGGCATCGAGCACCGCGACGAGACCGACGATCAGGTCACCGTCGACGCCGCCGAGGCGATCAAGCGCCACGGCGTCGGCGTCAAGTGTGCCACCATCACGCCCGACGAGGCCAGGGTCAAGGAGTTCAATCTCAAGCAGATGTGGCTGTCGCCCAACGGTACGATCCGAAACATTCTGGGCGGCACCATCTTCCGCGCGCCGATCATCATCAAGAACGTGCCGCGTCTGGTGCCGGGCTGGACCAAGCCGATCATCATCGGCCGGCACGCGTTCGGTGACCAGTACCGGGCCTTCAACACAAAGGTGGACCAGCCGGGCACCTTCACGGTGACATTCACGCCGGACGACGGCGGCGAGCCGATGGTGCACGACGTCGTCCAGATCCCCGAGGGCGGCGGCGTGATCATGGGCATGTACAACTTCAAGAAATCCATTCAGGACTTCGCCCGCGCGTCGTTCAATTACGCTCTGCAGCAGAATTATCCGGTGTACCTGTCGACGAAGAACACGATCCTCAAGGGTTACGACGGCTTGTTCAAGGACGAGTTCCAGCGGATCTTCGACGAGGACTACAAGGACGAGTTCGACGCCAAGGGGCTGACTTACGAGCACCGGCTGATCGATGACATGGTGGCGTCCTGCCTCAAGTGGGAGGGCGGTTATGTGTGGGCCTGCAAGAACTACGACGGTGACGTCCAGTCCGACATCGTCGCGCAGGGGTACGGCTCGCTCGGTCTGATGACGTCGGTGCTGATGACCCCGGACGGCAAGACCGTCGAGGCCGAGGCCGCGCACGGCACCGTGACCCGGCACTTCCGCCAGCACCAGCAGGGCAGGCCCACCTCGACCAACCCGATCGCGTCGATCTTCGCGTGGACGCGGGGGCTGGCGCATCGCGGGAAGCTGGACAGCACCCCCGAGGTGATCAACTTCGCCAACACGTTGGAGGAAAGCGTCGTCGGCACGGTCGAGGGCGGGCAGATGACCAAGGACCTCGCCCAGCTGATCGGCGACGAGCAGCCCTACCAGACCAGCGAGGAGTTCCTCGACACCATCGCGGTCAACTTCAAGAAGTCCCTCGACACCTAGCCGATCGCCTCGTTGGGCGGTGTCTGCACCGCGTACCGGTCGACGAAGTCGACGACCACCTCGGCGACCCGGGCCGGCGCCTCGAACATGGGGATGTGCCCGACGCCGTCGAGGTGCGTGATCTGGGTGTCTTTGGGCAGCTGCGTGGTGAAGTGTCGGGTGAACCGCGGGTGGGGCAGCACCCGATCCTTCTCGCAGATCACCAGGTGGGTGGGCGCGCTGCCGTCGGCCATCTCCAGCAGTCCCGGCAACGTGAGCGACTTGACCAGCAACTGGTAGTACGCCGGGCAGTGCGAGACGTCGTCGATGATGTCGGCGAGATCCTGGTCGGACAGCGCGTTCGGCGTCGCGCTCACCGGGAGGTACGCGAGCCGCCGGGTGATCGGCAGTTTCAGCAGGTGCCGGCCGAGCACCAGGGTGGACACCCACAGCGGCAAACCGGCAAGGAACTTCCCGACGATCTCGAACTTCACCGGGGTGAAATGGCGCCAGCCGCCCGCCGGGGCGATACCGGTCAACGTCCGGGCCCGGCCGCGGCGCTCGAGTTCGAATGCCACCCAGCCGCCGAGCGAGTTGCCGACGATGTGCGCGGTGTCCCAGCCCAGCGCGTCCATCCGGCGTTCTGCATCATCGGCCAGTGCGCCGGAATGCAGGAAAAACGGCCCGCGGCGTCCGCCGTTGTGGCCGGGCATGGTCGGGGCGACGACCTCGTACCGGCCCGTCTCAGCAATCAGCGGCGCGACGTCTTTCCACACATTCTGCGACATCATAAACGGATGCAGCAACAACATCGGCTCGCCGGAACCCAGGTGTATCGGAGCGCGCTCGGTCATGCTGCCCGACATTAAGGCGATACCGCCGGTACCGCAAGTTCGTCGATTAAGGTCATCGGCTGATGTCCCCTCTGATCGTCAGCACCATCAATGTCAACGGCATCCGCGCGGCGACGAAGCGGCGGTCCGACGACAACCTCGGGCTCTTGCCGTGGCTGGCCGAAACGACGGCCGATGTGGTGTGCCTGCAGGAAACGCGCGCCGACGACGACCAGCTCGCTTCGGCGCTGGCGCCGGCGCTGTCCGAGGGCTGGCAACTCGCGTCGGCGCAGCCGCACCTGAAGGGCCGCAGCGGTGTCGCGGTCCTGTCCCGCCATCCGATCGTGGCCGCGCAGCTGATGGAGTCACCCGAGTTCGGTTCTCATGGGCGGTATCTCGAGGTCGACACGGCCGGCGCGACGGTCGTCAGCCTCTACATCCAGACCGGTGAGGCGGGGACGGACCGCCAAATGGAGAAGGAGCGCTTCATGAATGCGCTCGCGGACCGGATGACCGTGTTGAGCCAGACCGGCCGCGATGCTGTGGTGTGCGGCGACTGGAACGTCGCGCACACCGAGAACGACATCAAGAACTGGCGCGGCAACGTCAAGAAATCGGGCTTTCTGCCCAGCGAGCGGCAGTGGCTGACCGAACTGCTCGCTTCCGGTTGGGTCGACGTGGTGCGTGCGCTGCACCCGGGCGTGGCGGGCCCGTATTCATGGTGGTCCTGGCGTGGGCGCGCGTTCGACAACGACGCGGGCTGGCGGATCGACTACCAGCTGGCCACCCCGCCGCTGGCCGCGCGGGCCGTCAGCGCGCGGGTGGAACGTGCCGACGCGTACGCGCTGCGGTGGTCGGATCACTCGCCGGTGACCGTCGAGTACCGCTGAGCCCAGTCCGGCTTACGGCCCAGATGGCGCAGGATCCGGTCGAAGTCACCTGCGCCGTCGACCGGTTCGAGCGCGGGGCCGAACGGGACGTTCTCGAGCAGGCGGACATCGCCGTCGGGCACCGCGAGCACCAGTGGCAGCGCGGCCGCGAGCACGTCGGCGGCAGTTCGTAGTCGACACCGAGCGATGCCGCGACGTCCATCCGTGGACGACGTAGTCCACGAAGTGGAAGCCGATCGCGATCGACCCCGGAAACACGACGCCCCGGCCTCGCGGCGATGCTGGGCCCGCTGCTTCGGGAGCTGATCACGGCGGAGGAACCCGTCCTCGCGGCCCACGACGTGACGATGTGGGGCTACGTCGTGCTGGTGGCCCTCGACAGGTCGTCGATGCGCACCCAGGCCGCGCTCGCCGCGGCGATCGGAGCCGACAAGACCCGCATCATCCGCGATCTCGACGAACTCCAGCAGCGCGGCCTGATCGAGCGGATGCCCGATCCTGACGACCGCCGGGTGCGGCTGCTCGCGATCACCGATGCCGGGCGCGCGGTGAAGAACGCGGTTCAGGACGAGATCCAGCGCGGCGAGGAGCGCTGGCTGGGTGACCTCAGCGCCGACGAGCGGCGCACGTTTCTCCGCGTACTGGGCCGGTTGACGTCCGGTGAGACACAATGACCTACACCCGCGGACGTACACCCGCGCCGGTGACCGTCGAGTATCGGGCCATGTCACCCGAAACCCGCGTGGAGTGTGGATCAACCCGACCCTCGGCGCGCGCGTCACGGCTAAGGTCTGTCCGTCTGCGAGTCTCGGGAGGAGTGCAGCCAATGAGTGTCCCCAGCGTCGCCCCCCGGCGTCATAGCGTGGTGATCATCGGGTCCGGATTCGGTGGACTGTTCGCCGCGAAACACCTCAAACGTGCGGACGTCGACGTCACGGTCATCGCGAAGACGACGCATCATCTGTTCCAGCCGCTGCTCTATCAGGTCGCGACGGGCATTCTTTCGGTCGGCGAAATCGCCCCGGCAACGCGAATGATCCTGCGCAAGCAGAAGAATGCCAAGGTGTTGCTGGGCGATGTCGTCGGGATTGACCTGAAGGACAAGATCGTCACATCGAAGTTGATGGACTGGCAGCGGGTGACGCCGTTCGACAGTCTCATCGTCGCCGCCGGTGCTCAGCAGTCCTACTTCGGGAACGACCATTTCGAGGCGTTCGCGCCCGGGATGAAGACCGTCGACGACGCCCTCGAGTTGCGGGGCCGCATCCTCGGCGCCTTCGAGGCTGCCGAGGTGACGGAGTCGCAAGCCGAACGTCAGCGCCGACTGACCTTTGTCGTGGTGGGCGCAGGCCCGACGGGCGTGGAGGTCGTCGGGCAGATCGCCGAGCTTGCCAACCGCACTCTGGAGGGTGCGTTCCGCACGATCGACCCGAGCGGAGCCCGGGTGATCCTGCTCGAGGCCGCGCCCGCGGTGTTGCCGCCGATGGGACCCAAGCTGGGGCTCAAGGCCCAGCATCGGCTGGAGAAAATGGGCGTCGAGGTCATGCTCAACACCATGGTGACCGACGTCGACTACATGGGGCTCACGGTCAAGGAGAAGGACGGCACTGAACGTCGCATCGAGGCCGCATGCAAGGTGTGGTCCGCCGGTGTACAAGCCAGCCCGCTCGGCCGCCAGATCGCCGAGCAGTCCGACGGTACGCAATGTGATCGCGCGGGTCGCGTGATCGTCGAGCCAGACCTGAGTGTCAAGGGCCATCCCAACGTCTTCGTCATCGGCGACATGATGAGCGTGCCCGGCGTGCCTGGCCAGGCCCAAGGCGCGATCCAGGGCGCTACCTACGCCACCAAGCAGATCAAGGCCGGCCTCAAGGGCGAGGACCCGACGACGCGCAAGCCGTTCAAGTACTTGGACAAAGGCAGTATGGCGACCATCTCGCGGTTCAACGGGGTGTGCCAGGTGGGCAAGCTCGAGTTCGGCGGTTTGCTGGCCTGGCTGGCGTGGCTGGGCTTGCACCTCTTCTACCTTGTCGGCGGCCGCAACCGCCTTGTCGCCGTCATTTCGTGGTTCGTCACCTTCCTCGGACGGGGGCGCGGTCAGATGGCGATCACGGAGCGCTGGGTGTTCGCGCGCAAGGCGATGGATCAACGCGACGAGCAGCAGACCCCGAAGGCCATCGGCTGACGCGGCCCGTACGACTGGTCGGATCCGTCAGGTGGCGGCGTGAAAAGATTGACTGATCATGAGTACTCCCAGCCGATCAAGCCGTGTTGTTTTCTCCGGGGTGCAGCCGACGTCGGACTCGCTGCACTTGGGCAACGCATTGGGCGCGATCAAGCAGTGGGTGGGCCTGCAGGACGAGTTCGACGCCTACTTCTGCGTCGTGGACCTGCATGCCATCACCGTCCCGCAGGACCCTGAGCAGCTCCGCCGGCGCACGCTGGTCACCGCCGCGCAGTATCTCGCGCTCGGCATCGACCCGGCTCGCTGCACCATCTTCGTGCAGAGCCAGGTGCCCGCGCACGCCGAATTGACCTGGGTGCTGGGCTGTTTCACCGGCTTCGGGCAGGCCTCGCGGATGACGCAGTTCAAGGACAAGTCGCTGAAGCAGGGCACCGACTCGACGACCGTGGGGCTGTTCACCTACCCGGTGCTGATGGCCGCCGACGTGCTGCTCTACGACACCGATCTGGTGCCGGTCGGGGAGGACCAGCGCCAGCATCTGGAGTTGGCCCGCGACCTCGCGCAGCGCTTCAATGCGCGCTTTCCGGAGACGTTCGTGGTGCCCGACGTGCTGATCCAGAAGGCCACCGCCAAGATCTACGACCTGCAGGATCCGACGGCGAAGATGAGCAAGTCGGCGGCGACGGAAGCCGGGCTGATCAGCCTGCTCGACGACCCGAAGACCTCGGCCAAGAAAATTCGCTCGGCCGTCACCGACAGCGAACGCGAGGTGCGCTTCGATCCGGAGACCAAGCCGGGCGTGTCGAATCTGCTCACGATCCAGTCGGCGGTGACCGGCACCGACGTCGACAAGCTCGTCGAGGGTTACGCCGGCCGCGGCTACGGCGATCTGAAGTCCGAGACCGCCGAGGCGGTGGTCGAATTCGTGGGGCCGATCAAGGCTCGTGTCGACGAGTTCCTCGCCGAACCGGCCGAGCTCGAGGCCGTGCTCGCCGCGGGCGCCGAACGCGCCAGGGACGTGTCTGCGAAGACGCTGAAGCGGGTATACGACCGGTTAGGGTTTCTGCAGCAACGCACCTGTTGACATGGGGAGGCTGGTATGACAGAGCCGGCCGAACCGGGCTTCCTCGACCGACTGCGGGCGCGTTGGTCGTGGTTCGACCATGCGATGCGGGCTCAGGAACGCTACCAGGACAGCAAGGGCGACTTCTACGCCGCGGGCGTCACGTATTTCACTGTCTTCGCGCTTTTCCCGTTGCTGATGATCGGCTTCGCCGCGGCCGGGTTCGTGCTGGCCCGCAATCCCGATCTGCTCGCGGATATTGCGGCGCAGATCAAATCGAAGGTGTCCGGCGACTTCGGTGAGCAGCTGGTGAAGCTGATGGAGTCGGCGATCGAGTCGCGGACCTCCGTCGGCATCATCGGACTGGCCACCGCCGCCTGGGCGGGTCTGGGCTGGATGGCCAACCTGCGTGAGGCGTTGAGCCAGATGTGGGGTCTGCTACGTCAGGAGCCGCTGGGCTTCCTCCGGACCAAGCTGTCGGATCTGGTGGCAATGATCGGTCTGTTGCTCGCCATCACCGTGACCATCGCGCTGACCGCGCTCGGCAGCTCAGACCTGATGAGAAACGTGCTGGAATGGCTTGGACTGCAAGATGTCCCGGGTGTCGGCGTGCTCCTGCGGGTGGTCTCCCTTCTGGTGTCGGTGTTGATCTCCTGGCTGCTGTTCACCTGGGCCATCGCCCGACTGCCGCGCGAATCGGTCAGCTTCCGCAGTTCCGTGCGCGCCGGATTGATTGCGGCCGTTGGCTTCGAGGTCTTCAAGCAAATCGGGTCGATCTATCTGCAGTCAGTGGTGCACGGCCCGGCGGGCGCGACGTTCGGGCCCGTCCTCGGCCTGATGGTGTTCGCGTACATCACCGCCCGGCTCATCCTGTTCGCGACGGCGTGGGCCGCCACCTCGGCGGAGAACCTCGCCGCCGCGCCGGTCGAGCCGCCCGGTACGGCCCTCATCACTCCTCGGGTTCAGGTGGACGAGGGCCTGAGCACCCGGCAGACGCTGGCCGCGACGGCGGTGGGAGCCCTGGGCGCCCTGGGGATTTCACGCTTGGCGCGGCGCCGCTGAGGCCGCGACGATGGTCAGCTGATGAGCTTCAGTCCCACAATGCAGCCGACAATGCCGGTCATCAGTACGACTTTGATCACTGACGCCGTCTCCTGACCCGTCAGCATCGCGTAGCCGATCGTCAGCACCGCGCCGATACCGACCCACACCGCATAGCTGGTTCCTGGTGGCAGGCTGCGCATCGCGATCGCGAGCCCGGCCATCGAGATTATCAGTGCCACACCGAATATCAGCGATGGAATCAGTCGGCTGAAGCCATCAGAGCGGCTCAGCGCCGTGGCCCACACGGCCTCGAGAACACCTGACGCGACAAGAATCAGCCATGCCATCACGCACCTCCGAACGCGCCGTCTTTTCGCTGGCCGGGTACGGGGCTCCTCGTCCGGGTGTCGGTGACCTGACCACTCGACTGTATCGCCGGCCGTCTCGGCGGCAAAATGTCAGTGCTGCGGCCGCCGGTTCACTGAACGCGCAGCCATGATCAGCCCGAACACGATGACGGCTCCGACGACACCCACTCCGACGCGCACCGGCATCGCGTCGACGTCGGGCAGCCCGGGAGCGGCGACACTGGCGTCGGGGCTGTGCGCCGCGTCCGGCTTGGCGGCCACCAGTGAGGGGTCGGGTTCGATCAGCGCCCCGACCTTGGTGCCTGGTGCCGTCGCGAAGCCGTAGTCGAGGAGGTGGGCCGCCTGCTCCCACGGCGCGATCGGCTGACGGGTGCCGTGCAGCAGCACGGCGACCAGGCGGCGGCCGTCGTGGTTGGCGGCGCCGACGAACGTCTGGCCGGCGTCGTCGGTATAGCCGGTCTTCCCGCCGAGCGCGCCGGGGTAGTTGTACAGCAGCTGGTTGTCGTTCTCCACGGGGTAACCGACGTCGCCGCGGCCCGGGAAATCGAAGCTCTGGGTGGCGACGATGTCGGCGAAAGTCGGGTTCTGCCAGGCATATCGGTAGAACAGCCCGAGGTCGTAGGCCGACGTGCTCATGCCGGGTCCGTCGAGGCCGGACGGTGTCGCGGCCCGGGTGTCGCGGCCGCCGAGCTTGCGGGCGAGATCGTTGATCTTCTGCACGGCGGTGTCCATCCCGCCGAGTTGCGCGGCGAGCGCGTGTGCGGCGTCGTTGCCGGAGTGCATGAGCAGGCCGTGCAGCAGGTCGTTGATCGAGTAATGGCCGTCCGGGCCGACGCCGACCTTGGTGCCTTCGGCGTTGGCGTCATCCTGGGTGCCCGCGATGACCTTGTGGATCGGAAGCTCGCGGATGGCCTGCATGGCGATCAGCACCTTGATGATGCTGGCCGGCCGATGCCTGCCGTGCGGGTCGCGCGCCGCGATGATGTCTCCGGTGTCGACGTCGGCCACCAGCCACGCCTCGGCGGAGATGTCGTCGGGGACCGGTGGGGTGCCGGGTGCCGTGACGATGCCGCAGCCGGAAAGGGCATCACCGCCAAGTGGCTTGGCGGGCACGGGCAGCGGTTGCGGCGGATCGCCGGCCTGGGGTACCTCGGAGGAATCGACCGCCGGGGGGGTCGACACGCGATACGGGCATGCGTTCACGTCGGGCGCGGCGTTCGGTTCGGCGGCGGCCACCGGCACGCCGACGAGTGCGGGCGCAGCAAGTATTGCGAGTGCGGCTACCTGGCATAAGGCACGCCGGCGGAGCATCCGTGAAGTCGCCATCGTGTGCGCAGATTAGGCGACCCCGGACCAGATTTTGCGGAGGCTCGCTGTGACTCATGTGATTGGAGTTTCAAATGTGACTCGAGCGGGTAGGAAGTTCCGCCCCGAACGACCACCGGCGGGTGGGTCCGACGCTCAGGTGGTCGCGTCCTTGTCGGTGCCCGGCGACAGCACGGTGACGACGCTGGAGTCGTCGTGGGCCCCCAGCCCCGCCGCCTCGGCAATCAAGTAGAGCTGTAGCGCGGCCGCGGCGAGCGGCAGGGGCACGTGGGATGCGCGGCCGACGGCCGTCACGATCCCCATGTCCTTGACGAAGATGTCGATTCTCGACTTGACCTCGGCGCCGCCGGTGTAGGCCTGCAGCATCCTGGGGCCGCGGTCAGCGAACATGAACGAGCTGGCGGCGCCCTGGGACAGTGCGTCGACGACCAGTGCTGGATCCAGACCGAGTCCGCGAGCCAGGGCGACGGCTTCTGCCGCCGCCGCAATGTGAACGCCCGCGAGCAGTTGGTTGATGGTCTTGAGCGCCTGGCCGTCGCCGGGCCGCGATCCCACGATGGTCAGGGTGGACGATAGATGATCCAGCACGGGGCGAACGATCTCCAGGGCGGTGTCCGCCGCCCCGACGACGATGAGTAGATCACCGTTGCCCGCCCGTACCGGGCCGCCGCTGATCGGCGCGTCGACGAGTGGATAGCCCTGGGCGGCAAGCCTTTCGGCCAGTTCGCGTGCTGCGTCCGGCCCCACTGTGCTGGTCAAGACCACCGGCGATCCCGGCGTCAGGGTGGCGAGCACCCCGTCCGGACCGAACAACGCCGCTTCCGCCTGGGCCTGGTCGCGCACCGCGAGCAGCGCGATATCCGCCTCGCGGCAAGCCGCGGCCGGTGTCGTTGCGACCTGCAGGCCGGCTTGCTCGGCCTGTTCGCGGCGCGGCGCGTACGGCTCGAAGCCGGTGACCCCGAAGGTGGTGAGGAGGTGGGTGGCCATCGGTAGGCCCATTGCGCCAAGGCCGATCACGGCGATCTGTGCTGTGTTGTGTCGGGTCATCCGGCCGCGCTTCTTTCTGCTGGTTTTACTCGTTGTCCTCAGGTGGCTGTGCGTCGGCTCCGCAGCGTGCTGATGACCGCAGCCAGGGCATGGTCGTCACCGACGTTGCCCGCGAACACGATGTACGGAATTCCTTGCGCGGGGCCGGCGACCGGCTCCCACAACGACACAATCCCCGGCAGCATATTGCCTCGGCACCAGGCCCGCCGGATCCCCAGACCCTCGGTCGCGGTGTCCGACGATGTGATTCCGCCCTTGGCGACCACGAACGACGGGCGGACCTGATCGACGACCTCGCGGACCGTGCCGACCAGCGCCGCGCTGACGGTGCGGGCGATCACCAGGCTGTCGGTCGCGTCCGAACCGGTGACCAGGGTGCGGCTGGTCCGAATGACGACATCGCCGTCGGAAGGATTGTCCCGCAACAAGTTCGACGCTTGGGCGGCGATCTCGGTGACATGCTGATCGCGGGTGCGCGGCTCCAGCAGAGTGGGTACGTCGAGTTCCAGTTCCAGAATCTGGCCGACGGCACGCAGGTGGTCGAGTTGGCGGGTGGTCAGGCCGACGTGCGAGCCGACCACGATGAGCCCGTGCCGCACCGAGGGCCTGCCGTCGGTGCGGCGGTCCGAGTTGGCCTGGGTCACGATCTCGGCCAGTCGGGTGGCGTCGATGGCCGGGGTGGGGCGCTGACCGGTACGGGCCCGGACGAAGGACGGTCCGCTGCGATAGACGAATGTCTTGCCGTCTGCCTCGGCGCGGATCAATGCGAGCACCACCACCTGGAAGTCGGCGTCATCGGCGGCGTCGACCACCACCGGCCGGCCCTCGGTCAGCCCATTGAAGATCGCCTGGACGCGCTCCGGGCCGCCCTCGCGGATGTCGGTGAGGGTGACCGTCGCGACCTCCGAACGGGAGATCCGGCCGCCGGTTTTCTCTTCCACCCAGTCGCGCAAGTCGGAATTGAAGTATCCGAAGCTGGCATCCTTGGCGAACTCGCTGTGCGCGACCGGGATCATCCCGTCGTCGGTGCGCATCCAGTGCACGGAATCCACCGTCACGCGACCAGGTTCGAAATAGGCCGGACAGATGACGACTCCGTCTACCGTGGTTCCGCGCTTCGCCAGTTCGGCGGACACCACATCGGTCTCGAGCGGAAAGTATCCGCGCATCGTGGAGTCGCTGCGGCTCAGAATCGCAAACGGCACCTCGCCCTCCAGGCGAGCCGCTTCGGCGAGAGCCGCCACCACCTGCGAGTTGCGCTCGGCGGCATCGGCTTCGGACAGACTGCGAGTGTTGGTGAGCACGAAGAAGCCCGTTGTGGGCTGTTGCAGCGCCCACCGCAGATCCTCCACCGTCCACCGGGTCAGCACCGGCAGGTCGGCGATGGTCTGGGTGCCGGTGGGGTCATCGTCGAGCACCACGACACGACGGCCGGCGCGGATCTCGTCCACGTTGGTGCCGACGTCACGCACCGGAGGTCGATCTGCCAGCAGTGTCTGCAGTGGTACTGCGCCCCGGAAGGGCGGCTCAGGGCTTCGAGGGCGCTGGGCGGTCATAGTGAACCTTTCGAGGCCGGGCTGGCAAAGACAGAAAATGACCAACGACGCGGCTGTTCCCAGAAAATTTCCTGCACCATATAGGATCGCCGAGTATGACGACAACCCCGGTGTCGGGGGAACACTCCACCAAATTCGGCCGCAGTCCGAGCACGTCCCGAGCGGCAGCGCCGGGCGGCGTGGCCGTGCAGCGCCGGGTGCTTCGAGACGGCGTCTATGACGCCATCCTCGAAATGCTGTTGGAAGGCCAGGTTTTGCCCGGGGAATCCTTGAGCATCGAAGGCCTGGCGCGCGCGCTTGATGTTTCACCCACACCGGTCCGCGAAGCGCTCGGTGCGCTCGAGCACACGGGTCTGGTCACTCGTGCGGCACTCAGGGGGTACCGCGTTTCACCTCCGCTCAGCCCGGCGCTGATCGCTGAACTGATCGATGCCCGTGCCCTCATCGAAGTCGCGGCCATCCGGGGGGCGATGCCGGCTACTCCCGAGATGCTGGACGAACTCGAGATCGTCACCAACCAGCATCGCAGCGCCGCGGTCCGGGTGCGCAAGATGGCCGAGCGCGATGCGAGCCGACTCGACTGGACGACGATGCGCCAGTACTACAACGTCGACTGGGATTTCCACCTCGTCTTCCTCCGCAACTGCCATAACGGTTATCTGCTGGAGATGGCGGAGGGTCTGGCTCCGCATGTACACCGGCTCCGCCAGTCCATGAACCACGGAACGATCGATGTCGAGCAGGCCGTGACCGAACACGCCACCATCCTCGACGCCGTGCGGCGCGGTGATCCCGACTTCGCCGCTGCCGCGATGGCCGATCACATTTCGGCCGTCCGTGGGCGCGCGTTGGCCGACGGCTGACTTCGGCAACCCAGCGGCACCGGCATCCCTCCGACCGACCGTCTGACAGCCCTTGACGTGTGGCATAGATCCTATAGGATCTTCGATCACACCGGTGATGACAGTCACGGCGAGCAAGAGAATGTGTTTTGGATCACTAGCGGTGCGGGTACTGCCCAGTGGGCGCCTGCAGGGCCCGCGGAGCTGTCTCCCGAGATCTATCCGCGGACGTCGGGCCCTTGCGAGCAGGTGCCCCACGGTGCGCCGCGCGCAACCAAGGAGGTCGTGCTCAGCATGACGGATCGAGTCCAACGAATCGCCATCGTCGGCGCCGGCTACATGGGCGGCGGCATCGCCCAGGTATTCGCGATGGCCGGCTTCGATGTGGTCATCGTCGACGCGGACCCTGCCCTGACCCGTCGCCACCTCGATCGGCTCTATGCCGAAGCCGAGGACTTCGAGACCCAGGGGCTCTTCGACGCCGGCTCGGCCGAGCTGATCCGGGCCAACCTGCGCGCGGCCGAGACCCTGCCCGACGCAGTCGCCGAGGCGGACCTGATCGAGGAAGCCGTCCTGGAGCAGCCCGAGGTCAAATGCGCGGTGCTCAAGAACATCGAGGCCGCCGCCCGGCCGGAGGCGATCATCGGCAGCAACACCTCGACGATCCCGATCGGTGACCTGACGGCCGGCCTGACCCACGCCGAGCGCTTCCTCGGCATTCACTTCTCCAATCCCGCTCCGTTCATCCCCGGTGTCGAGCTGATCGCGCACGCCGGCACCGACGAGGCCGTCGTGCAGGCCGCCGAGGCCGCGGTCGCGCGGACCGGCAAGCTCAGCGCCCGGGTCAACGACAAGGCCGGATTCGTGCTGAACCGGCTGCAGTACGTGCTGCTGAAGGAGGCCATCAACCTCGTCGAGGAAGGGGTGGCCACGGCGGAAGACATCGACATCGTGGTGCGCACCACCTTCGGCTACCGGCTGCCGTTCTTCGGCCCGTTCGCGATCGCCGACATGGCCGGCCTCGACGTCTACCGCGCCTGCTTCCGCACCTTCGAGGAGTACTACGGCGAGCGGCTGGCCGCGCCCGCCATGCTCACCGAGTTGGTCGACGCCGGCCGCTACGGGGTCAAGCAGGGAGGCGGGTTCGTGATCCCGGCCGGCGACCAGGCCGAGCTCATCGCCTACCGCAACATCGCCTACGCCAAACTCGGCCAGCTGTTGCGCGAGCTCGGGCCCGTCCCCGCGCAGGGGCGACCCGCACCGAAGACGACAGGAGCGAAAAGCCAATGAGCACAATCGAATACACCGCCGACAATTGGCCGATCGCGGCCGCCATGCTGCCGTTCGGCAGTGTTGACTCGCACGGCGGGCATATCCACGACGCCGAACCACAGGAATGGGCCAAGCATCTGAACCTGGTCGCGCGGTCAGGGTTCACCGAGGTCGACCCCACTGACACCTGGGTCAGGGTGGCCGATCTCAGCCCGGAGCGGCTGGCCGACTTCCAGAGCGTGCTCAAGGACGCCGGCCTGACCATCCCGGCGATCTCCACCTCGCGCCGCAGCGTGATGGACCCCGAGCGCGGCGAGGAGTACCTCGCCTACAGTCACCGGCTGCTCGACGCCGCTGCCGAACTCGGCGTCCCGATGGTGAGTTTCGGTTTCTTTCAAGCGTTCACACCCGCCCAGGAGAAGGCGCTGTGGTTCTGGCTCGAAGACGGTTGGCACGACGACGAGAGCCCGGAGGCGCGCGGCCGCGCGGCCTCGTTGATGCGCGAGCTCGCCGAACATGCGCAGAGCAACGGTCAGCAGATCACTCTCGAGATGTACGAGGACACCTACGTCGGCACCGCCGACGGCGCGATCCGGTTCCTCGAAGAGGTCGGGCACGAGGCCTGTGGCCTGAACCCCGACATCGGCAACTTCGTCCGGTTGCACCGACCGCTGGAGCCGGTGGACGAAATGCTCGACAAACTGCTGCCGCACACCAACTACTGGCACGTGAAGAACTATCTGCGAGACGAAGACCCGCAGACCGGTCAGGTGATGACCTTTCCGGTGCCGATGGACTTCGGCTTGATCAACTACCGTTCCGCGATCACCAAGGCTGTCGGGGTCGGCTTCCGCGGCGCCTTTCTCTGCGAGCACTACGGCAGCGACGCCATCACGGTGATCGCCAAGAACCGGGCGTACATCCGCGACGTCCTCGCCACGGTCATCGACTGACCGACCGGATCGACAAGGAGCGCAACCAATGACGTCTGACGCATCCACCACCGCACCACCTCGGCTGCCCGAGCGGCGTACGGCCGTCATCACCGGCGCCGGCGGGCCCGCGGGTATCGGCCGGGTCACCGCCAGGATCCTGGCCGAGAACGGCTGGCACGTCGCGCTGGCCGACATCAACGCCGAGGGACTCGCCGCGGTGGAAGCCGAGCTGCGCGACGCCGGCCATGACGGGGTCGTCGCAGTTGCGACCAACATCGCCTCCGAGGACTCGGTGAACGAGCTCTTCGCGCGGGTCGACGCCGAGCTGCCGCCGGTGGCCGGCCTGGTCAACCTGGCCGGAATCGCCTCGCAGGCCACCTTGCACGAGTGTGAGGTCAAAGAGTTCGAGCGGGTCATGGCGGTGAACGTCACCGGTTCCTACCTGATGCTCAGGGCCGCCGCGGCGCGAATGATCCCGCAGGGCGTCGGACGGATCATCAACACCTCCTCCATCACGGCGTTCGACGGCGGTGGAACCTTCTCCAAGGGTGTCTACGCCACTGCGAAAGCCGCCGTGATCGGCATGGCCCACGGCGGTGCCCGGGAGCTCGGGCAGTACGGCATCACCGTGAATGTGTTGGCCCCCGGTCCGATTGACACCGAAATCATGGGCGGTCGCCTCACCGATGAACGCAAGGCATCGATGTCGGCCGGCATCCCGCTGGGCCGCGTGGGCCAGCCGGACGAGATCGCAGCCACGGTCGCCTTCCTGCTCTCCGACGGAGCCGGCTACATCAGCGGAGCGACCATCCAGGTCGACGGCGGCAAGTACATGCACTGAGGGACAAGCAGCCCGCCCTCATCACGATCCGGCCATACCAACCAAGGAGACGAAATGTCGGACACCACCGCGACGGCCGCGCAGCGCCGCCATGACCTGAGCGAGCTGGCGACGAAGAAAGTATTCCGCCGGCTGCTTCCCTTCCTGCTGCTGATGTACATCATCGCGTTCCTGGACCGCAGCAATGTGTCGTTCGCGCAGAAGGAATTCGAGGTCGACTTCGGCATCAGTGCCGGCGCCTACGCATTCGGGGCCGGCCTGTTCTTCGTGGGCTACGCCATCTTCGAGGTGCCGAGCAACCTGCTGCTGCACAAGGTCGGGGCGCGCTGGTGGCTGGCCCGAATCATGGTGACATGGGGCATCGTTGCCGTGGCGTTCATGTTCGTGCAGGGACCGACGAGCTTCTACATCCTGCGGTTCCTGCTGGGCGTCGCCGAGGCGGGTTTCTTTCCCGGCGTCATCCTCTACCTGACCTACTGGATTCCCGCGCGGCACCTCAGCCGGGCGCGTGGCTACTTCTACATGGGCATCGCGATCGCAGGCATTCTGGGTAACCCGCTGTCCGGCGGTCTGCTCGAACTCAACGGATTCCTGGGACTTCGCGGCATCCAGTGGATGTTCATGATCGAGGGTCTGATCGCCGTCATCGTGGGCGTGTGGGCGTACTTCTACCTGACCGACAAGCCCAAGGACGCCAAGTGGCTGCCGGAGGACGAGCGCCAGGCATTGGCCGAAACCATTGCGGCGGAAGACTTCGCGAAGTCGGAGGGACATGGGCCGAAGAAGGTGCTCCGGGCACTCGGGAACTGGCGGGTATGGTACTTCGCGCTGATCTACTTCTGCATTCAGATCGCGGTGTACGGGGTGACATTCTTCCTGCCGACCCAGGTGACGGCCATCACCGGCCAGAAGCTCGGCTTCCAGGCGTCGCTCGTCACCGCCATTCCGTGGGTCTTCGGGCTGGCCGCGGTGGCATTCTTCCCGGGTCTGGCGGACCGGACCCGCAAGCACCGGCCGATCGGCACGACGTTGCTGCTGGTCACTGCGTTGGGAATTTTCATATCCGGCGCACTGAGCGGCACACCGGTGTTGGCGATCGCCGGACTTTCCATCGCGGCAATGGGATTCGTGTCCATGCAGCCGATCTTCTGGACGCTGCCCACCGAGTACATGACCGGGTTCGCCGCGGCCGCCGGCATCGGCCTGATCAACTCGCTGGGCAACCTGGGCGGGTTCATCGCGCCGAACCTACGCAATTACTTCGACGAGACCATGGGCGGTAACGCGGGTCTGTACTCCTTGGCGGTGGGCGCCATCATCGGTGCGATCCTGTTCGCCTCGACTGCGTTGTTCAAGAAGGCGAACCAGATCGAGGCCGGCCGGCTGGATGAGGTCGACGCGGCGGTTCCGGTGCAGCGTTGACCCCGATCACTGGCAGCATGCAGACCCCGAGCAAGGAGGTCAGATGAAAGCTTTGGTGCTGCGTGGCGACTACGACATCGCGGTGGAGGAGCGGCCCGACCCGCAGCCCGGCGACGGCGAGGTGGTGGTCGAGGTCATCGCAACCGGCATCTGCGGCTCGGATTTCCACGGCTACTCCGGTGAGAACGGGCGCCGCCATCCGGGCCAGGTGATGGGCCACGAAACCGTCGGCCGGATCGGCGAAATCGGCTCCGGGGTCACCGAGTTCGCGCCGGGCCAGCTCGTCACCATCAACCCGGTGATGGCCTGCGGAGCCTGCGCAGCGTGTCGTGATGGTCAGCAGCAGTGGTGCAGCCGCCGCAAAGTGCTCGGCGTGGCCCCCGAGATTCCGGCGGCGTTCGCCGACCGGGTGGCCGCCCCGGCGAGAAATATCGTGGTGCTGCCGGAGCGGATGCCGGCCGAACTCGGCGCGCTGGTCGAGCCGCTGGCCGTGGGCTACCACGCCGTCCGTCGCGGCGGCCCCACCGCCGATGACCGCGTCCTGGTGATCGGTGGTGGCCCGATCGGGCAGGCGTGTCTGCTGGCTGCGCGGCGCCTGGGGGTGGCGATCGTGGCCGTTTCCGATGTCAGCGCGTCGCGGCGGGACCTGTGTGTCAAGCTCGGCGCACACGCGATCGACCCCACTTCCGGAGATCTGGCCGAGGCGGTCGCCGCCCGACTCGGCGGGCCGGCCACTTTGGTGATCGACGCCGTCGGGGTGAACCAGACCATCGCCGACGCCTTCACCGCGTCGGGACTGGGCAGCCGAATAGTCCTGGTGGGCATGGGTTCGCCGCGCTTGGATCTGGCGGCGTACGCGGTCAGCACCGAGGAGCGGACCCTGATCGGGGCGTTCACCTACACTGCCGATGACTTCGCCGAGACCGCCGCCTGGGTCGGCACCCAACCCGATGGCATCGAAGCGCTGATCGACGGCCGTGTCGGCTGGGAGCAGGCGCCGCAGAGTTTTGACGACCTCGCACGGGGACGCACTACGGCGAGCAAGATCCTGGTGTTCCCGCAGGGTCCGCCCTCGCCGGAATCCGCAGGAGGCGAATCGCGTTGAGCACGCCGCGGATCCGGCACGTTCGCGCCTATACGGTCGGTGCCGGTGGGGGTGCCGATTACCACGACCAACAGGGTTATCACTGGATCGACGACCACATCGCGACACCGATGTCGCGCTATCCCGGTTACGCCGACAGCCGCCGCACCTTCGGCATCAACGTGCTGGGCACGTTGGTCGTACAGGTCGAGGCCGATGACGGCACCGTCGGCTTCGGCGTCACCACCGCAGGTGAGCCCGGCGCGTGGATCGTGGAACGCCATCTGGCGCGCTTCCTGGAAGGCGCCCAGATCAGCGATGTCGAGAAGATCTGGGACCAGATGTACCGATCCACCCTGTTCTACGGGCGAAAAGGACTGGTGCTCAACGTCATCAGCGTAATTGATCTCGCCCTCTACGATCTGCTGGGGCGGTTGCGCCAGGAGCCCGTCTACCATTTGCTGGGCGGTGCGGTCCGCGACGAGCTCACCTTCTATGCCACTGGTGCGCGGCCCGACCTGGCCCAGCAGATGGGTTTCGTCGGCGGGAAGATGCCGCTGCACCATGCGCCGCACGAGGGAGAGTCGGGTTTCCGCGCCAACATCGCCGAACTCGCGGCGATGCGGGAAAAGGTCGGCGACGACTTCTGGCTGATGTGGGACTGCTGGATGTCACTCGACCTCGATTACGCCACCCGTCTGGCCATCGCCGCCCATGAGCACGGGTTGAAGTGGTTGGAGGAAGCGCTGATCCCGGACGACTACTGGGGCTATCGCGACCTGAGGCGCGCGGTGCCGCGCGGGATGCTGGTCACCACCGGTGAACACGAGTCGACCCGGCACGGGTTCCGGATGCTGCTCGAGATGGGCTGCGCGGACATCCTGCAGCCCGACGTCGGATGGTGTGGCGGTATCACCGAATTGATCAAGATCTCGGCGCTTGCCGATGCGTATGGGGCGCTGGTCGTGCCGCACGGGTCGAGCGTGTACTCCTACCATTTCGTCATCACCCGGACCAACAGCCCGTTCGCGGAGTTCCTGATGATGGCGCCCGAAGCCGACGAGGTGGTGCCGATGTTCCAGCCGCTGTTGGTCAATGAGCCGGTTCCGGTAAACGGGCGGATGACCTTGCCGGACACGCCTGGTTTCGGGGTGGAACTGAACCCCGATGTTGCGCTGGAGCGCCCGTTTGCGCGCTGAGAACTCAACCGTCTCGCTCCGCCGCGGCCGCCAGATCGGAAGCCAGGCCGACGAGCTCGACCTGGATGCCGGGCACCGCCGCCATCGCTCCGGCGGACTCCAGGGTCAGCGGAGCGCCCGCGTAGTCGGTGCACACGGCTCCCGCCGCGCGGGCGATCGCATGCCCGGCGACGACGTCGTAGGGGTTGTTGTGGGCCAGCACCATGCCTTGGATCTGGCCGCCGGCCAGCCAGGTCCAGAGCACCGACGCCGCGCCGACACACCGGAACCGCAGCGCCCGCCGATGCGCGTTCGCCGTGAGGTCGAGGTACGCGTCGAGCCGGGCGCCGCCGCGGTGGAATGCGTCGCCCATCCCGATGATCGCCTCCTGGAACGAGCCGACGTCGGCCACCGCACCCGAGTCGATCCGGACGTCGAGGAACGGCAGATCGATCACGCCCAAGGTCGGCACTCCGTGGTCGAGCAGACCGAGCATCACACCGCACAGCGGCGAGCCGGTCGCATAGTTGACGGTCCCGTCGAGCGGATCGGCAACCCAGACCTTGTCCGAATCGAGGGCGGCGCCGCCGCCCTCTTCGCCGTAAAAGCCGATCCCGGGAGTCGATTCCGCCAACGAGCGCTGCATCGCCGACTCGCTGGCCAGATCGACTTCGGTGAGGAAGTCCTTGGCCGCCTTGGTGATTCGCTGGTGTGGTCGGGAACGCCCCTCGCGCAGGATCGCCACCGCTTCATCCACCGCGGCATGCGCCGCCACCAGCTCGGGCCTCATCCAGGCATCATAGTTCGGCACCTTTCCCAACCCTTCGACGAGGAGCATCCATGCGCTTCGGCAACCTGTCCGGACGTTTGACCCTGTTCACCGACGGCGGTGCCGTCGACGTGGCGCACGCCTCGGGTGACCGGTTCAGCTCTGATCCTCAGGCGATCTACGACGTCTGGGATGACTTCATGAGCTGGGCGGCGGCGCCGGGTCAGCTCGACGCCGGCTCGTTCGACCCGACCGACCTCGGAGCACCGACACCCGCCCCGGCGCAGGTGTTCGCGATCGGGTTGAACAACCGTGCCCACGCGGCCGAGTCGAAGCTCGACGTTTCAGACACCTTCCCTCCGGTGTTCACCAAGTTCCGCACCGCACTCTCGGGTCCGGTCACCACTGTGGCGCTCCCGCCGGGCGGCCACGTGGACTGGGAGATCGAGCTCGTCGCGGTGATCGGCCGGCGGGCCGAGAAGGTGTCCGCGGCGCAGGCCTGGTCCCATGTGGCCGGGCTGACCGCCGGCCAGGACCTGTCCGAGCGAATCACCCAACTCGCCGGGACGGCACCACAATTCAGCCTGGGGAAGTCATTCCCTGGCTTTGCGCCGATCGGCCCGTGGGTTGTGACGGTCGACGAATTCGATGATCCCGACGACATCGAGCTGAAATGCTCGGTCGGGGACGAGACGCTGCAGCATGGCCGAACCAGTGACTATCTCTTCGGCGTACCGGCGCTGATCGAGGGCCTGTCGCGAGTGACAGCGTTACTGCCCGGCGACATCATCTTCTGCGGTACGCCGCCGGGTGTCGGCCTCGGTCGTGACCCGCAGCGGTTCCTGCAACCCGGCGAGGAACTGATCAGCCAGGTAGCGGGAATCGGCGAGTTGCGTCAGAGATTCGTCGCGAGCTGACCGGGTCCGACGCAATTACGCCGGAGTGCGCTCGATCGCGTCGAGGTGCAGCATCCGCGCCAGCACCTTGTCCAGTTCGCTGTCGTCGAAAATCTTCTTCCAGTCGTCTTTGATGAGGGTCTCGCGGCCGTAGTCCATTGCGATGAGGCAGGCGTCGGAGAACGGGTTCGAGCCGCGCAGAGTGTTCGCCAACGCCACCTGGACGTGACCGAGCAGCATTGCGCGTGCCGCCGGTTCCGGCACTCCGACGGTGTGGACGGTTTCCTCCAGAGCTTCCTTGAGCAGCGCGCCGATCATGCAGGCGACGGTCTCGACCAGGGTCGGTTCCAGCACCGCGAGTTGTTTGACGGTCACCCAGTGCACATCGACGACCGGGCTGTAGGCGTATCGCACCACGTCCTCGGTCAATTGCTGTGCCTCGGGTGCGCCGTTCTCAAAAGCCGCGACGACGTCCTGCGGTGCGGCGATCCCGCCGAACGTGTCGGCGTACTCCTCTTTCGTGGAACGCTCCAGGAAGACCGAGGGGTGGCACGGGTGCGCGACGGCGTAGGCGATGTCGTCGCGCCGGTAGAGCAGGTTGGCGTAGGCAGCGGCCGGATCGAGGGTGAGCAGGACCGCTCGCGGCTTCATGGTGGGAACGATGTCGGCCGAGATCTTGCCCAGCAGAACGTCGGGAACGGCGAGGATCACCACGTCGCTCTGAGCGGCTGCTTCATGCGTGTCGGTCACCTCGCGACCGAGCCCACGAATGTGCTCCTGGCCCTTGGGTGAATTCTCGGCGTAGAGCACGCGGTAATCGCTGTCGGCCAGGTTGTTCGAAATCCGCTGGCCCATCTTGCCTCCGGCGCCCACGATGGCAACGGTCGCCTGCTTGTCGGTCATGATTTACTCCTCAAATAGTGGATACTGTGTTGTGTCCATTGGTCTTCCATCGCGCAGGTCGTCGCCGCATCTTGTCGCCAGGGCAGCCAGTGCTCCACGATCTGGTTGATGTCGCCGAATACCGGGTCGACGGTCTTCCGGATGCCGTCGTAGTCCAGCAATCCTTCGCCGAGCGGGCAGCCGACCAGGTTGAATCCGACCCAGCCCGCTTGCCGGGTGAAGGCGAAGTCTTTGACGTGCCAGTTCTTCACGTGCGGCGCGGCGGTGGTGACGACGTCGTCGGGCAACTCGAGAGCGGCAACGCAGTTGGCCGGATCCAAGCACACCCCGAGGGCCGGTGAGCCGACCGACTCGATGATGCGGACCAGTTGGGCCGATGGCACCTGCTCGTATGTTTCCAGCGCCAGGGTGACGCCCCGCTCCGCGTACTCCGGTGCCGCGCTGCGTAGCCACTCGATGGCGGCGGCCTCCGAGGGCCGCTCAGTGGCGGTGTTCAGCATCGACCGGACCAGCGTCACGTCCAGCAGGGTGGCCATTTCCAGGTAGCGGCGCAGATGCCCCGGGCTGATGCCGCGGGTGCCGAGCTCCAGTTGGATTTCGAGGTCCTCGGCGGTGTGCCGCAGTGCCTTGAGCCCGTCGATGGTGAGGTCGTCCAACGGGGCGAAGTCGCAGATCTGCAGCAGCGTGCACCCGGCGGTGGCGGTCGCTTCCAGGATGTCGTACAGGGTCATCGGATTCTCCACCCGAGCGGAACTGCGCCACAGAAAGGCGTAGGTGCTCAGTCCGATGGTCACGGTCGGCGTCCTTCAGGGCGAACGGCGGCGCAGGTCAGGTGTGCGTCGGCCTGTGTTTCGGCGAGAATCAGCTCGACCGCCGCGGGATCGTGGGCGAACCGGCCCAGGAACAGCCCGTCGACACCGGTCTTGAGCTCGGTGAACAAGCCCGGTCCGGCGCTGCCACCGTAGATCACCTGGCTGCCGGCGAACTGGGCCATCGAGTCGAGGTGGCCGCGCAGTGCGACCGACACCTCCGTGATGTGCTCGGGTGAGGCAGGTTCTGCGGCCCCGATGGCCCACTGCGGCTCGTAGGCCACTGCCAGCGGCCCGGTGGCCGCTTCATCGGCGGCTACTGCCAGCGCCGAATTCAGCTGTGCCAGGCATTCGTCCGCCGCCGCAGCGGGTGCACCGCGCCGGACCTCGCCGACGCAGACGATCGGGGTCAGCCGATTGCGGTAGGCGGCGGCGGTCTTGGCGGCAATGAGGGCGTCGTCCTCGCCGAAGAGCCGCCGACGCTCGGCGTGCCCGATTTCGACGTAGCCGCAGCCGAGCTCGGCCAGCTGGGCACCGCTGACCTCTCCGGTGAACGCACCCTGGTCGCTGCAGTAGAGGTTCTGTGCGCCGACCTCGACCGGAGTTTCGGCGAAGATGTTCAGTGCATCGACCAGGTAGGGGAATGACGGCAGGACAACCAATGTGACATGCCCGTCACGCGTCGCCGGGTGAGTGTCCGCGATATCGGCCACGGCATGGCACCACTGAGAGGTACGACGTCGGTCGAAATACATCTTGTGGCTGATGCCGATCAGAAGTGAAGACACGTCAGCACGTTCCCGTTTCTTCGTAATCGGTCAGCACCCGCACCTTGTCCGCTGACGCCGACGTGTCGTCGAACCGGTAGGTGACCCATTCCCGAGCAAGGCGGCGCGCGAGTTCCAGACCGATGACCCGCTGTCCGAAGGTGAGGACCTGGGCGTTGTTGGACAAGATGGAACGCTCTACCGAGAAGCTGTCGTGTGCGGTCACCGCCCGGATGCCGGGGACCTTGTTGGCCGAAATTGCCACTCCCAGACCGGTTCCGCAGACGAGCAGCGCCCGGTCGGCGTCCCCGGCGGCCACCAGTTCCGCGGCGCGGATCGCCACCTGCGGGTAGGCGGTGTGCTCATCGGAGCCGACGCCGACATCGACGACGGACTCCACCAACGGGTGGTCGGCGAGGTCGCTGTTTCAGCGCCTCCTTGTAGTCGAAGCCGGCGTCATCCGCGCCTACGACGATGCGCAGTTTGTCTTCCATGTCGTGTCCTTCTCTGTCAGTGGTTCGGTGGCTGGTCAGCAATCCGCCAGCGCACGGCTGGCAGCCTGAAATGCGAGCGCCATCGACACCGCTCCGGCATCCGGTGTGCCGAGGCTCTTCTCGGCGAGCGGGCGGGCGCGACCGATCTTGGGCAGCAGCTCGGCGGTCGCCTGTGCCGCTTTGTCGGCGACGTCGGCTGCCGCTGCGAATGCGGCACCGAGACCCTGACCCTCGGCCACTGCCGAGGACAGCGCGTCACCGGCCGGTGCCAGCACATCGACGAGGGTCTTGTCGCCGATCTCGGCCTTGCCGATCTGTTGGATGCTGTGCAATGCCGCGGTGATTCCTTCGCTGACGAGGCGGGCGTCGGGCGTGCCCTGATTGCCGATGGCCGAGCCGAGCGCTCGCAGGCCCAGGCCCCACAGCGCCCCGGATGTTCCGCCGGCGCGATCGGACCAGGCATCCGCGCCAACGGTGAGTACCGTGCCGGCCCCTGCACCGTCGGCCAGCGCAGCCTGGGCGGCCTCGACGGCGGCGCGTGCGCCTCGCTGCATGCCGATCCCGTGATCGCCGTCCCCGGCCACCGCGTCGATGTCACCCAGCCTTTCGACGTTCTCGTCGATGGTGTCGCGGATCGCGGTCAGCGCGTTGACGACGGCCTGCGCCGCGGCCCGGGATGCTTCGTCGGCGCCCTCCTCGGGCTGTGCCACCGGCACCTGACGCGAGGGTGCCGGCTGACCGCTATCGGCCGGTGAGGTCTGGACATTGGTCACGGCGCCCTTGCGGTAGGCCGGCGAGTACGCCGGTGCGCTCCAGTAGGTCTCGAGTTCGTCGTCGAGCCAGAACAGGGTCAGCGACATTCCGGCCATGTCATAGCTGGTGACGAATTCGCCCACCTCGGGGTCGACCGTGATGATGCCCGCTTCGTCCAGCAATTGGGCGATCCGGCGATAGACGACGTAGAGCTCTTCGTATTTGACGGTGCCCAGCCCGTTGAGGATGAGCCCGACGCGGGCGCCGCGTACGTCGGTGACATCGGCAGGCACGTCGCGCAGCAGATTTGTCACCAGTAGTTCGGCGAGGCCGTCGGCACTGGGAACGTCGGTCTCGCTGGTGCCCGGTTCGCCGTGGACGCCCATCCCGACCGACATCCGGCCGACCGGCACGGTGAACAGTGGCTTGTCGGCGCCGGGCAGCGTACATCCGGAGAACGCCACCCCCAGTGTGCGGGTGCGGTCGTTGGCGTGCGAGGCGACGCGGTACAGCTCGTCCAACGACAGGCCCGCGTCGGCGGCGGCTGCGGCCACCTTGAAGACCGCCAGGTCCCCGGCCACACCCCGCCGCTTGTCCGCCTCGTCAGCGGTGGCGCTGGAGATGTCATCGGTGACCGGGAGTGAGACCGTCGGAATTCCGTTGTCATTCAACATCTCCGCCGCTTGTCCGAAATGCAGCACGTCACCCGCGTAGTTGCCGAACGTCAGCAGCACCCCTGCGCCCCGTTCGGCGGCGCTTGCCACCGAGTACACCTGCCGCGCCGAGGGAGAGGCGAAGATATTGCCCAGGGCTGCGCCGTCGGCCATCCCGGGGCCGACAAGGCCGGCGAAGGCGGGGTAGTGCCCTGAGCCGCCGCCGACGACCACCGCCACCTTGCCATCGGGGGCCGGGCTGGTTCGGACGACCCCGCCGGGCACCCGGCGCACCAGGTTCGCGTGCGCGGCGACGAAGCCGTCGAGCATCTGGTCGGCGAACTCGGCCGGCTCGTTGAACAGCCGCGTCATCGGGCCGGTCCGCTCGTGGCGAGGGGGGCTCCACCGTCATCGGTAGTCGTTGCGGCATCGGAGGTTTCGTCGATCTGCCCGCTGCGGTCCAGCCACACCATCAGCACACCGGAGAGCACCATCAGTCCGCCGACCACGATCATCGGCAGGACGTAGGAACCGCTGAGGTCCTTGAGGAATCCGGTCACATAACCGGCGGCGAAGCCACCGATGTTGCCGAAGGTGTTGATCAGCGCGATGCCGACGGCCGCTGCGGTGCCGGTCAGGAACTTCGACGGCACGGTCCAGAAGTTGGGCAGCGCCGCGAAGATGGCGCATGCGGTCACGGTGATCACCGCGATGGTCGCCGCGGGGCCGGGCATGAACAGCGCCACCGGCACGCTCACCCCGCCGACGAAGGCGGGCACCGCGATGTGCCAGGTCTTCACGCCGCGCTTGCCGGCGTCGCGTGACCAGAGATAGAGCACGATGGCGGCGGGCACGTAGGGGATGGCGGTGATCAGACCCTTTTCGAACACATCGAACTTGGTGCCGAACTGCTCCTGGAAGCCCGCGATGATGGTGGGCAGGAAGAACGCCAGCGCATACAGGCCGTAGATGAAGCCGAAGTAGATGACGGCAAGCACCCAGACACGTCCGCTGCGCATCGCGGTCATCAGGCTGCCGCGGCTGGAGTGGCCGGTCTTGGTCTTGGCTTCGCCCTCGATCTCGCGGGTCAGCCACTCCTGTTCCTCGGAACTCAGCCACTTGGCCTGACGGGGGCTGTCGGCGAGGTAGAACCAGGTGGCGATGCCGATGAGGATCGCCGGGATCGACACGCACAGGAACATGAAGCGCCAGCCGGCCAGACCGAAGACGCCGTCGTGACCGATCAGCCATCCCGCCAGGGGAGCGCCGATCACAGTGGTCAGGGGCTGCGCCAGATAGAACAGGGCCAGGATCTTGCTGCGGTAGCGGGCAGGCACCCACAGGCTCAGGAACAGGATCGCGCCGGGGAAGAACCCCGCCTCGGCGATGCCGAGCAGCACCCGCAGCGAATACAGGCCGCCGATGCTGTCCACGAAGGTGAACAGCAGGGAGACGATGCCCCACGACACCATGATTCGAGCCAGCCACCGGCGGGCGCCGAATTTGTGCAGGGCGACATTGCTGGGGATCTCGAGCAGGATGTAGCCGACGAAGAACACGCCGGACGCAAAGCCGAACTGAGCGGCGGTCAACCCCAGGTCGTCATTCATGCCGTTGGGTCCGGCGAACGAGATGGCGGTGCGGTCCAGGTAGTTGATGAAGAACATCAGGGCGACGAACGGCACAAGGCGCATCGCGACCTTGCGTATCGCCGAACGCTCAACCGGCGGGGCCATGGTAGTGGACGTGGCCATGGTGTGGCTCCTCGGGCAAAGGGATGGACGGGGACAGCGGGTGCGGTGATGTTATGGGCGCGCGGTCATCGCGTTAAAGAGGCGATGAACGGAATTGCAGCGCGGGCCCGCCTGCGAACTCAGCGAAGGCAGCATCTGAGCTGCAAGAACGGATTATGACCGGCAGCACATCCCGGCGGGGAGGTGATCTGTATCACTCGGCTGATCCAGCGACCGGGTGGGTAAATGAAAATCCGTTCAGGTCGGTACGGACCTGGTTGCCTGTGCGAGCAGTTCGGCCGCGGCGTCGTCGACGACGAGGTCGGTGACCGCACCGGCGAGCAGGGCGGCGCGGATGATGTCGGCTTTCTCGCCGCCGACGGCGATGCAGAGCCGCCGCGAAATCCGTCTGACGCTCTCGATGGGGAGGCCGCTGGACCGGTTGTTGAGATCGACGAATGCGGTGGTCCCGTCGGCGCGCAGGAAGACGGTGCCCAACTCGCCGACGACACCCTGCTCGGTGAGCGAGCGCAGCTCATCGCGCTGCAGGTAGCCCGCCCGGTACAGATGGCCGGGGACCCGACCGCCGAGGGTGCTGAGCGAGAACACGGCGAGGTCGGCCCGCTGCTGCAGCCGTAGCACGCGTTGCACGGACCGCTCGGCCCACACGGCTTCGCGGGTCTGAGCGGAGTCGAAGAAGGCGGGCACCGGGAAGTGGTGTACCCGCGCTCCCAACGCCGCGCCGAAGCGGCCGAGCGTCGCCGAGGCGTACTCCGCTCCGGAGGAGAACGTGTTTCCGGTACCGCCGACCTGCACGATTTGCAGTCCCGGCACCACGCCGGGGGACAGACTGCGCGCCAGTGTCGAAACGGTGTCGCCGCAGAACACCGCGAGGGTCTGGTCGGGCGCAAGGTGAGTGCGCAACAACGTGGCGCCTTGGGCGGCGGCGTGACGCAATCGGTCGCTGTCGCTGGCGTCCGGCGGTGGGGCCACGACGGTGACGGTGACGCCGTAGCGTTCGGCGATCACCCGCTCCAGGGTGGCGGCCGCCCTGCCCTTGCGGTGCACGATGATCTCGACCAGGCCCGCCGATCTGGCCTCGCTGATCAATCGCGACACCGTGGCGCGCGAGCAACCGAGGCTTTGACTGATCGCGTCCATCGTCAGGTTGTCCACGTAGTACAGCTCGGCCGCGCGTAACGCGGTGGCGTGTCGGGGGATGGTGGTCACGCGAAGTGCTCGGACACCGCGGTCATCACGATCGCGAAGGACACTGCGCCGGGATCGGGGTGCCCGACGCTGCGGGCCGCCAACGGTCGCGCGCGGCCCAGCCGCGGCGTGAGCGATGCGGTCGATTCGGCGGCACGTCCGGCCGCGGCGGCGGCATTCACCCATGCGGCGCCCACGGGCAGCTCCGCGCCCAGATCGGCTTCGAGGCTTTCCACGAACGGCAGGAAGGCGTCGACGAGGGTCTTGTCGCCCAATCGGGCATTGCCGTACGCGGTGACGGCGTCCAGTGCAGCGCGCGGTGCCGCGTGTGGCGCGTCAGGCACCGGTTCCTCATCGGACAATGCCCGGGCTCCGGCGCGTAACCCGTTGCCCCACAAAGCACCTGATGTGCCTCCGGCCCGGTCGCTCCACGCGTCGGCCGCATGCAGCAGGGTAGTGGCCGCCCCCGCACCCTGGGCGACCGCGCGGGCCGCCGCAGCTGCTGCGGCGCGTGCACCGCGGGTCATCACCCGGCCGTGATCACCGTTGCCGGCGAACGTGTCGAGCTCACCGAGCTCGGTCTCGTGTTCGGCCAGCGACCCGGCGACCGATTCGAGCGCGGCGAGAATGCGTTTGGCCAATTCCCGCGATGACTCGCTGGCCTCGGGAATCGGCCGCGCGGCCGGGATGTGCACCGAGCGAACGGTCCCGACGGCAGGTCGGGCAGCCGATTTGCGGTAGGCCGGCGAGGTGGCCGGTGCCGCCCACAGGGTCTCCAGCTCGTCGTCCAGCCAGCTGATCGTCAGGGATACCCCGGCCATATCCAGGCTGGTCACCAGCTCGCCGACCTCGGGCTCGACGATGTCGACCGCTTCACGTTCCAGGCGGGGGGCGATCTCGTTCCACAGCACGAACAGCTCTTCGTATCGCGTGGAGCCCATCCCGTTGAGCAGCACGGTGGCCCGCTGCGCGTGATCCGGACGTTCGGCCAGCACACGAGTGACCAGCAGCTCGGCGAGCTCTGCGGCGGGCAACAGCGGCTCTTCGGAGATTCCCGGCTCGCCGTGCAGTCCGAGACCGACGCCCATCTTGCCCGCTGGAAGCGTGAACAATGGCGCATCGGTCCCTGGCATCGTGCATCCGGTGAACGCGACGCTCAGCGACGACGTGCGTTGGTTGGCCCGCGCCGCGACGATGGCGACCGCGTCGAGGTCGTAGCCGGCGTCGGCGGCCGCCGCGGCGACCTTGATCACGAACAGGTCGCCTGCCGTACCCCGGCGAAGCTTGCGGTCGGCCAGCGGTGCCGAGGCCAGGTCATCGGTCACCACCACGGATCGGGTCGATATCCCGGCGGCGATCAGATCGTCATGTGCCGCTTTGAAATTCAACACATCGCCGGCGTAGTTGCCGTAGGCCAACACCACACCCGCACCGGCGTCGGCGGCGGTCGCGACCGAGATCACCTGATGCGCCGAGGGCGAGGCGAACACATCGCCGACAACCGCGCCGTCGGCCATGCCGGGACCGACCCAGCCGGCGAACGCCGGATAGTGACCACTGCCCCCGCCGATGACGACGGCCACCTTGCCCGGCGCCGGGGGGTCGGCGCGGATGACGCCACCGGGGATCGGCTGCACGAATCCCGGGAAGGCGCGCACGAATCCCGACAATGTCTCGGCGGCGAAATCGCCGGGATCATTGCAGATCTTCGACATCTCACCGCCGTCCTCTACTCGCTTGCTGGCCCGAGTCTAGGGCGAGGTGCGCCGAGCCGGTTGGCCGAAACGGTGGCCGGCCCGTGTTACTGGGATGATGCAGGGGGGCAGCCGGGCGCCCGCCAGTGTCCGGTCGACGTTGAGGAGACGCCATCACACGCGACATCTCGAGGCTGAGCGCGGGGTTGTTGATACCGGCCGCACTGCTACTTGGCGGCTGCGGCGTGCATTCGCCGCCGCCACTCGGGCCGTCGGGGAGTTCTGCCCCACCCGGTGTCGACGATGTGGCCGAGCCCTGGACGCTGGTGAAGGCCTTCACCCACGCACGCCTGCCCGTCGCCCACGCCCGCGACACGACGGCGCAGCGATGTCCCGCGATCGGATGTACGGGGGCCGTGGCCACCGATGCGGTGTCCGTGCTCGTGTTCGGCAAGTCGCGCGACGCGCAACTGTACGAGGCGTCCTCGCATGACAGCTACCAGATCGCCGACGTGGTACTCGAGTTCGCGCCGACCGACCCGCCGGCGCAACGAGCGGCATACGAACACATCGTCGAGCGCGCGGTGAGCTGAGCAGGATGGGCGGTACCCGATGACGGCGGAAGGGGTTCCGCCGTCATCGCGGGCAGATCTAGAGTCGCCGGCTGGCCTCGCCCAGCACGTCGCGCAGAATCTCGTAGATGGCGTCGAATTCCTTCTGCCCGCTGATCAGCGGCGGGGCCAGCTGGACGACTGGGTCGCCGCGGTCGTCGGCACGGCAGTACAGGCCCGCTTCGAAGATCGCCGGCGTCAGGAACCCGCGCAGCAGCCGCTCGCTCTCCTCGTCGTTGAAGGTCGCCTTGGTGGCCTTGTCCTTGACGAGCTCGATCCCGTAGAAGAATCCTTCGCCGCGGACATCGCCGACAATCGGCAAGTCGTAGAGCTGTTCCAGCGTCGCCCGGAACGCGGGCGCCATCTCCTTGACGTGGTCGTTGATGCCTTCCCGCTCGAAGATGTCGAGGTTGGCCAGCGCCACCGCCGACGACACCGGGTGGCCGCCGAACGTGTAGCCGTGGCCGAAGGTGGTCTTGCCGTCGTTGAAGGGCTCGAAGAGCCGGTCGCTGGCGATCATCGCGCCGATCGGCGAATAGCCCGAGGTGAGTCCCTTGGCGCAGGTGATCATGTCCGGCACATAGCCGAAGTCGTCGCAGGCGAACATCGAGCCGATCCGGCCGTAGGCGCAGATGACCTCGTCGGAGACCAGGAGCACGTCGTACTCGTCGCAGATCTCGCGGACGCGTTCGAAGTAGCCCGGCGGCGGCGGGAAACAGCCCCCGGCGTTCTGCACCGGTTCGAGGAAGACCGCGGCGACGGTGTCGGGGCCCTCGAATTCGATGGCCTCGGCGATCCGGTCGGCGCAGTACCGTCCGAACGCCTTGATGTCCTTGTCATACGGTTCGGGAGCCCGGTAGAAGTTCGTGTTGGGCGCCCGGAAGCCGCCCGGTGTCAACGGCTCGAACGGCGCCTTGAAGGCCGGCAGGCCGGTGATGGCCAGCGCGCCCTGCGGGGTGCCGTGATAAGCGATCGACCGCGAAACCACTTTGTACTTCCCGGGTTTGCCGGTCAGCTTGAAATACTGCTTGGCCAGCTTCCACGCGGTCTCGACGGCCTCGCCGCCGCCGGTGGTGAAGAAGACGCGGTTCAGATCGGCCGGTGCGTAGTTGGCGATACGCTCGGCGAGTTCGATTGCCGGCGGTGTCGCGTAGGACCACAGTGGGAAGAACGACAGCGTCTCGGCCTGCTTGGCCGCCGCCTCGGCGAGCTCCTTGCGGCCGTGACCGACCTGGACGACGAAAAGGCCTGAGAGCCCGTCGATATAGCTCTTACCCTTGTCGTCCCAGATCGTGACGCCTTCGCCACGCGTGATGATCGGCGGGGTGATGCCCTCGCCGTGTCGTGCGAAGTGTCCCCACAGGTGGCGATTGGCCTTGGCGGCGAGGTCGCTTGTTACTTCTGGTGCGATATCGGTTGTTGTCATCTTGTACCCCAATTGTATTGCTGCTTAACCAGTTTCAGATATACCAGTGTTTCGGTGGATATCACTCCCGGCAGTGCGCGAATTTGAGTGTTCAGTAAATCGAGCAGACTGTCGTCGTCTTCGCAGACGGCTTCGACGATGGCGTCGAACGACCCCGCGGTGAGTACCACGTAATCGACTGATTCGATGGCGGCCAATTTCTCCGCCACCCGTGTGGTGTCCCCGGTGCACCGGATGCCGATCATCGCCTGGCGGGCGAAGCCCAACTGCATCGGATCGGTGACCGCCACGATCTGCATGACGCCCGCATCCACCATGCGCTGGACCCGCTGCCGGACAGCCGCCTCGGACAGTCCCACGGCCTTGCCGATGCCGGCATACGATCGCCGGCCATCCTGCTGCAGTTTCTCGATGATCTGCTTCGACAATTCGTCGAGCTGGAAAGCCGCGCCAGGCCGAGATTGGTTCACGCGGAATGAGACGGGCGCCATGCCGTGCGATGCACCCGGGTTGGCCATGCATGAGATTGTGCACGGAATCCGTCGTGGCAAGCAACCATCACCATGAATTCCTTCGTTTGAACGACTTCGCGCTGCGGGAATGCGTAGCCGTGGTAGTTGTGGTCGGCTAGCGTTGGCCCATGACTGTTGTTCAATCCAATTCCGTCTCCACCAGCGTGGCAGGCAGCTGGATCGACGGTGCCCCGGTGGTCACCGGAGGCCGCCTGCATCAGGTCATCAACCCCGCGACGGGCAGGTCGGTCGCCGAATTCGCGTTGGCCGCGCCCGCCGACGTCGACCGCGCCGTCGCCTCGGCGCGGGCGGCGCTGCCCGGTTGGGCCACGGCGACGCCGGCCGACCGGTCAGCGGTGCTGGCCAAGCTGGCCGAGCTGGCCGGTGAGCGCGCCGACGAACTGGTCGCCGAGGAGGTCAGTCAGACCGGCAAACCGGTGCGGCTGGCGACGGAGTTCGATGTGCCGGGCAGCGTCGACAACATCGACTTCTTCGCCGGGGCGGCCCGCCACCTCGAGGGCAAGGCCACCGCGGAGTACTCCGGCGACCACACGTCGAGCATCCGGCGGGAGGCCGTCGGTGTCGTCGCGACCATCACGCCGTGGAACTACCCGTTGCAGATGGCGGTGTGGAAGGTTCTGCCCGCCTTGGCGGCCGGCTGCTCGGTGGTGATAAAGCCTGCGGAGCTGACCCCGCTCACGACGCTGACGCTGGCCCGCCTCGCCAGCGAAGCGGGGCTGCCCGACGGTGTGTTCAATGTCGTGACCGGCGCGGGCTCCGACGTCGGCACCGCGTTGGCCGGTCACCCCTATGTGGACGTGGTGACCTTCACGGGGTCGACCGCCGTCGGCCGCAAGGTGATGGCGGCCGCCGCCGTGCAGGGCCACCGTGTCCAGCTCGAACTGGGGGGCAAGGCCCCGTTCGTGGTGTTCGACGACGCCGACCTCGACGCGGCCATCCAGGGTGCGGTCGCGGGGTCGCTGATCAATTCCGGCCAGGACTGCACCGCCGCGACCAGGGCGATCGTGGCCCGCGAACTCTACGACGATTTCGTCGCCGGTGTCGGCGAGCTGATGAGCAAGATCGTCGTCGGCGCCCCCGAGGATCCGGATACCGATCTCGGTCCGCTGATCACGGCGGCCCACCGCGCCAAGGTCGCGGGCATGGTGGAGCGGGCGCCGGGCGAGGGTGGACGCGTCATCACCGGCGGCAGCGCACCGGATCTGCCCGGATCGTTCTACCGGCCCACGCTGATCGCGGATGTCGGTGAGGACTCGGAGGTCTACCGCGACGAGATCTTCGGCCCGGTGCTGGTGGTGCGTTCCTTCACCGACGACGATGACGCGTTTCGGCAGGCGAACGACACCGTGTACGGACTGGCGGCGTCGGCATGGACGCGCGACGTCTATCGGGCGCAGCGGGCGTCCCGTGAGATCAAGGCCGGCTGTGTGTGGATCAATGACCACATCCCGATCATCAGCGAGATGCCGCACGGCGGCATGGGTGCATCGGGTTTCGGCAAGGACATGAGCGACTACTCCCTGGAGGAGTACCTGACCATCAAGCACGTGATGAGCGACATCACGGGCGTCGCCGACAAGGACTGGCACCGAACCGTCTTCGCCAAACGCTAGCGAGGCGCTGCGATGCCGATCCGGCTCGGTGACAGACTCGAGCGGTGAAATACGGCGAGGGTTGGCGGCCGGCGCCCGTCGACTGGTCGTCGACGCGCGGCCGCATCCTGCTCGCCTCGTCGACGTTGTTCGCCCAACGCGGCTACTTCGGGACCTCGACCCGTGACATCGCGGACGCGGTACAGATCAGGCAGCCGTCGCTGTTTCATCACTTCGAAGCCAAGCACGAGATGTTCCGGACATTGGTCGAGCTGGATCTCGGGCCATCGATCGAGCGCATCCGCTCCCGGCTCCCGGAGGATTCGACGTGGGCCGAGAAGCTGCACCTCACCATTGCCTGCGACGTGCGCGAGGTGCTTATCCAGCCGTTCGACGCCCGCGGCCTGTACCAGGACGCCGTGCTCGGGCTGGACGAGTTCGCCGACGAGCGCGAGGGCATCGCGCTGTTTCACCAACTGGTGGAGCAGGTGATCACCGGCGGTCAGCAGGCAGGTGAATTCGTGGTGTTCGAACCGAGCTTCGTGCAGCGGGCCGTGAACGGCGTGCTGTTCGAGACCCTCCGCGAGCAGGGCGGTCCCGGCGGTCGCATCCGGGAACGTCGTCCGCTGCAGGCGGCCGACTTCGTGCTCCGGGCGCTGCTCATCGACGAGACCAGCCTGGATCGGATCCGCGCCGTCACGCAGCACCGCCTGGGAAAATCTGAAGCCGCCCCAGTCCGCTGAGCTGCGGCTATACGTTTGCCAGTTCGGTCAGTCACCCCGTTCCCCGACGAATTTGGGATGAATTTCGCGGAAATGTGGCCTATCAAACGATAGGGGCCTATCGTTCGATAGATCACAGGCGACGCGCACCGACGCGCCGCCCCCCGATCGCCAATCGCCCCCAGCAGTGGAGACATCGTGAACAAGACCGCCGGCATCTGCATCATTTTCTGCGCCCTCGGGCTCGCCCTGTCGGGTTGTTCGTCGTCGTCCGACGACGCGGCACCCGCCAGCACCGGCCCAGCCAAGGTCGCGCCACCCGCGGTCCTCCAGGCGGGTTCGCTCAAGATCTGTGCCCCGAACGACGGCACGCCGCCGAGTGTCTACCACGACGAAACCGGTGCACTGGTGGGCAGCGAGGTCGATCTCGGTAAGGCGATTGCGGCGAAGCTCGGGCTGACCCCGCAGTTCGTCGAGTCCGCCTTCGCCGCGGTGATCCCGACCCTGCAGGCCAAGCAGTGCGATGTCATCATGGCCCAGCTCTACATCAAGCCGGAACGCGAGCAGGTTGTCGACTTCGTGCCCTACGTGTGGTCAGGTACCGGCATCGCGGTGTCAAAGGCGAAGCCGTCCGACATCACCGGCATGGACGACAGCCTGTGCGGCAAGAAGGTCATCGTCGCGGTCGCGACGACGGCCGAATCGCTGTCACAGCAGCAGTCCGACAAGTGCACGGCCGCAGGAAAGCAGGGCGTCGACATCACTCGAAACAGTCACGCCGATGTGTCGATTCAGCAGGTCCAGAACGGCCAGGTGGATGCCTACCTCGACACCGCTGAGTCGCTGGGTTATTACGCGACGAAGACCGGAGCCCAGATTCAGATGGCCGGCCAACCCTTCGGCACCATCAAGATCGGTGCGGCGACCTTGAAGGGAAACACGGAACTGCACAAAGCGATTCAGCAGGCGCTGACCGAACTCGAGGCCGACGGCAGCTACGCCAAGGTCCTCGACCAGTGGGGTCAGTCCGACCTCAGCATCCAGAAGTGATCGCAGGGCCGGGCCACCATGCACTTTGACTGGCAGTTCTTCTGGAAATCGCTGTTCACCCCGAGTGGGCCGTTCCTCGACGGCCTGGTACTGACCATCGTGATCTCGGTGGTGGCGATGATCCTGGCCACGATCGTCGGTCTGGTCATCGCGCTGATGCGGCGCTCCCGATTCGCGGTGCTGCGCTGGTGTGCCAGCGTCTACATCTGGGTGATCCGCGGCACCCCACTGCTGGTGCAGCTGGTGCTGATCTACACCGGCCTTGCTGCCGTCGGCCTCTACCAGTTCCAGGACATCTCGCTGCTCGGCCTGTCCGTCAAGGCGGCGGTGCAGGCCGCGATCATCGGGCTGATGGTCAACGAGAGCGCCTACATCGCCGAGATCATCCGAGCCGGAATGGATTCCGTGCCCAAGGGACAGTTCGAGGCGGCGGCGTCGATCGGCATGAAGCCGGCCAAGGTGATGCGGTGGGTCATCCTGCCGCAGGCACTGCGCGTCATGGTCCCGCCGCTGGGCAACTCATTCAACGGACTGATGAAAACCACGTCGGTGCTGTCCGTCATCGGCGTCAGTGAGATGTTTCTGGTCACCCAGTCGATCAGCTCGTACACGTTCCATACGTTCGAGATCTTCATCGTCGCGGCGATCTATTACCTTGCGCTGACTACGATCTGGACGCTGATCCAGGCTGACATCGAGAACCGGTTGGCTCGTCAGCTGGGCATCGAGCAGCGAATCCGGATCACCCAACGACTCCTCGGTTCTCGCCGGCCCGGGGTCCCTGCCCTGCAGGCGCATGGATGAGGAGAACGATGAATGTGGAGCAATCGACCGTGAGTATCTCCGTCCCGTCCACGGCGGTCGCCGTCTCCGTGCGCGGCGTGTCGTGCACCCTCGGCGGCCGCACGGTCCTCGACGATGTCTCCCTCGACGTGATGCGCGGACAAGTCGTCGTACTCATCGGGCCGTCGGGAGCAGGCAAGACCACGCTGCTGCGGTCGCTGAACCACCTCGAGCAGGTCGACAGTGGCGAGATCCTGATCGACGGTATGCCGATCGGTTACCGCGACACCACCAGCAAGAAAAAGGTGAGCACCGGTGAGCTCGCGCGACGTCGGCGCGAGATCGGCTTCGTTTTCCAGCATTTCAACCTCTTTCCGCACATGACCGCAGCCGAGAACGTGTGGAATGGTCCGGTGCGGGTGCTCGGAACGTCGAAGGACAAAGCGCGCCGCGATGCCCAGGCGTTGTTGGAGCGCGTCGGCCTGGCTGACAAGGCCGAATCGCGACCCAGCCAGCTGTCGGGCGGCCAGCAGCAGCGGGTGGCGATCGCCCGCGCACTGGCGATGCGGCCCAAGGTCATGCTGTTCGATGAGCCGACCAGCGCACTCGACGTCGAGATGGTCGGCGAGGTGCTGGCCGTGATGCGCGAACTCGCCAGGGACGACATGACGATGGTTGTCGTCACCCACGAAATGCGCTTCGCACGTGAGGTGGCGGACCGCATCATCGTGATGGACGCGGGCCGGATTATCGAGGACGCCCCGCCCGGCCAACTCTTCAGCGACCCAAAGCACGAACGCACCAAGGCTTTCCTGTCCACCATCAGCTGACGCGGCGCGCACCGCATCACCGCGCGCCACAAATCCCTGTCCCGCTGCGCTCACAGCAAGGAGTTTCCCTCACCGTGTCCATCCCCTCGTCTTCCACGTCGTCCACGTCGTCCACGTCGTACACCGGAGCGCTCGCCACGCCGCACGCGCTGGCTACCGAGGCCGGGATGAGCGCATACCGGCAGGGCGGCAATGCGATCGACGCGGCGATTGTCGCCGCTGCGGCGCTCACCGTCGTCTATCCGCACAATGTCGCGTTGGGCGGCGACCTCATCGCGCTGGTCCGCACCCCTGACGGAACGGTGCGCTGCATCAACGCATCGGGATGGGCGGGCGCCGCGGTCGACGCGGCAGCGCTACGGAGCAAATACGGTGAGTCGATGCCGGTGCGCGGCGCTGACGCGGTGACGGTGCCGGGCGGCGTGCGGGGCTGGGAGGCGTTGCGTCGCTCCGGTGCCCGACTGACGTGGGATCAGACTTTCGACGCCGCGGAGTCGATGGCCCGGTACGGCGCACCGGTGGCGCCGTCGTTGGCCTCGCACCTGGCGGATCCGGAGAACGCCGACCTGTTCGGCGCCGAGGACTTCGATCGGGTGTTCCGTCCGGACGGCAGGGCCCTGTGTGCGGGCGACGATCTCGTGCAGCCGATGCTGGCGGACACCTTCGCCGCGTTGCGCAAGAACGGACCGGATGCCTTGTACGCGGGCGAACTCGCCGAGCGCTCGGTTGCCTACCTCGGGTCGCACGGATCCTGTCTCACCAGAGAGGACTTCGCCGCTTTCCAACCGGAAGACACCGATCCGATCTCGGTGGCGTTCCGCGGTCTGACCGTGCTGACGAGTCCGCCGAACACACACGGCTTTGTGCTGCTGCGGGCCCTGCGCGCCATCGACGAACTCGGCATCGGTGACCCGCTCGGGGACGGGTTCGGCGTACTGATGCGGGTCTTCCACCGAGGCAACAGGTTGCGTGCGTCGAGGCTGGCCGATCCGCGATTGGCCGACGTCGATGTCGCAGCGCTCATCAACGACGGGCTGCGGGAGACGGCCGAATTGGGTGCCGCACACACCGGCCCCACGTCGGTGCCCCACGGCGACACGGTCGGTGTCGCCGCTGCCGACGGCGACGGGTATGCGGTCTCGCTGATTCAGAGCGTCTATCACGCCTTCGGGTCCGGACTGATCGATCCGGCCACCGGCATCCTGTTTCACAACCGCGGAACCGGTTTCGCCCTGGATGGCGCTTCCCCCAATGTGATCGGTCCGCACAAGCGGCCGGTGCACACCTTGATGCCCGTGCTGACGACGCACCTTGATCGGCCCCGCCACGTCCTGGCGACGATGGGGGGGCAGGGCCAGCCGCAGATCCTCGCGCAGGTGTTGCTGCGCGCCGTTGGCGGCGCGAGCGCCGAGGCTGCGGTCGCCGCTCCGCGGGCCGTCGTCGGGCTTCAAGTCGACGGTGGCACGGCCGACTCGGTGACCGCGGAGTCCGATATCGGTGCGGTGGCGAGAGACTCGATCTCTCGAGCCGGTCTGGCGGTCACCGAGGTGGCCCCTCACACGGAGGCGCTTGGACAGTCCAACGTCGTGTTTGCCGATGCCGAGGGATCGATGACGGCGGCCTCTGATCCACGGTCGGACGGCGCCGCGGTTGTGGCCCATTATCCCCGCCCCTTCGCTTCGTAAGGCCTATCCTCCTAGCGGATGGCCAGCGGCTGAAACGGGTATCCGCTGCTGCGGTCACGCGACGACGGGAGTGCCATGAGTGCAACGCCGGAACTGAAAAAGGCTCTCAACCAGCGGCAGCTGACGATGATCGCGATCGGCGGGGTGATCGGCGCCGGTCTCTTCGTCGGTTCTGGGGTGGTGATGGCCGACACCGGACCTGGCGCATTCATCACCTATGCGCTCAGCGGGATCCTGATCATCATGGTCATGCGGATGCTGGCCGAGATGGCCGTCGCCAATCCTTCGACGGGGTCGTTCGCCGACTACGCGCGTGACGCGCTGGGACACTGGGCGGGCTTCTCGGTCGGCTGGCTGTACTGGTACTTCTGGGTGATCGTCGTCGGTTTCGAGGCGATCGCCGGCGCGAAGATCATTCAGTACTGGATCGACGTCCCGCTGTGGCTGTCCGCGCTGGTCTTCATGGTGCTGATGACGGCCACCAACCTGTTCTCGGTCAAGTCCTACGGTGAATTCGAGTTCTGGTTCGCCGGCATCAAAGTGGCGGCGATCCTTTCGTTCATCGCGATCGGGGCGTGCTTCGTGTTCGGGCTCTGGCCGGGTAAGTCGATGGACTTCTCGAACCTCACCGCACACGGCGGGTTCATGCCGATGGGCGCCGGCGCGATCACTGTCGGCATCGTCACCGTCATTTTCTCGATGGTCGGCGCCGAGATCGCCACGATTGCAGCCGCGGAATCATCGGACCCGGAAAGGGCGGTGGCGAAGGCCGCCAACTCGGTGATCCTGCGGATCCTGCTCTTCTATGTCGGCTCGGTGTTCCTGCTGGTGACGATCTTGCCGTGGAACGACAAGGGGTTGTCCGCCTCGCCGTTCGTCGCCGCCTTCACTGAAATGGGGATCCCCTACGCCGACCACATCATGAACGCCGTGGTGCTGACCGCGGTGCTGAGCTGCCTGAATTCCGGGATGTACACGGCCTCTCGGATGTTGTTCGTCCTCGCCGCGCGCCGCGAGGCGCCGCCGCAGCTGGTTCAGGTCACGCCTCGCGGCGTGCCCGCGAACGCGATTTTGGCGTCGTCGGTCATCGGGTTCCTGTGCGTGATCGCCGCCGCGTTGTCGCCGGACACCATCTTTGCCTTCCTGCTCAATTCCAGCGGCGCGATCATCCTGTTCGTCTACCTGCTGATCTCCATCTCGCAGATCGTGCTGCGCTACCGTGCCCGCGATTCCGAGCTGAAGGTGAAGATGTGGCTGTTCCCGGTGTTGTCGATACTGACGACGGTCGCGATGCTGGCGATCCTCGTGCAGATGTTCCTGGACGACAAATTGCGGTCACAGCTGTTGCTGAGCCTGTTGTCCTGGGCAGTGGTGTTGGTTTTGTTCGGCATCAACAAATGGTTCGTGAAGAGCCGACCCGCGGAAGAGGTTGTCGGCATCGGCGGCGAGAAGCCACACAAGGTGCTGGTGCTGGCCAATCAGAATGTCGACTCAGAGGAGCTGCTCGACGAGCTCCGGCGTATCGAAGCCGATACCAGCGCAACCTATTTCGTGGCGGTGCCGGCCAGTCCGATCGACACCGGCGCAGCGGCCACCCATGGGCCCCTCGATGTGCAGGAGGCCACCGAACACGCCGCGCAGGAGCGGTTGGACCGCACGCTGGCCATCCTGCGGTCGGAGAACCTCGACGCAGACGGTGCGTTAGGTGATTCCCGACCGCTGCGGGCACTGGCGGACGCCGTCGACTCGTTCAGGCCGGATCGGATCGTGATTGCGACGTTGCCGCCCGAGTTCTCGGTGTGGCACCGATTCGACGTCGTCGATCGCGCACGTGCCCAGCATGGGCTGCCGGTCACGCATGTGGTTGCCAGAACTGCGGTTGCCGGCCAGAGCTAGCCGGACGACGATCAAGCGGCGTGGAGGCACCTCCCGCTTGCGGGGGAGTGCGAGCCGCGTTGAGGAGTGCGGCAATTGGCGCTGGCCGGACGACGATCAAGCGGCGTGGAGGCCACCTCGCGCTTGCGGGGGAGTGCGAGCCGCGTTGAGGAGTGCGGCAATTGGCGCTGGCCGGACGACGATCAAGCGGCGTGGAGGCACCTCGCGCTTGCCGGGGAGTGCGAGCCGCGTTGAGGAGTGCGGCAATTGGCGCTAGCCGGACGACGATCAAGCGGCCTGGGGGCCACCTCGCGCTTGCCGGGGAGTGCGAGCCGCGTTGAGGAGTGCGGCAATTGGCGCTGGCCGGACGACGATCAAGCGGCCTGGGGGCCACCTCGCGCTTGCCGGGGAGTGCGAGCCGCGTTGAGGAGTGCGGCAATTGGCGCTGGCCGGACGACGATCAAGCGGCGTGGAGGCACCTCCCGCTTGCCGGGGAGTGCGAGCCGCGTTGAGGAGTGCGGCAATTGGCGCTAGCCGGACGACGATCAAGCGGCCTGGGGGCCACCTCGCGGTTGCGGGGAAGCACGAGCCGCGTTGAGAAGTGCGGCAATTGGCGCTAGCCGACGTCCCCGCGCGGGATCACGATCACCAGCGCGTCGACCCCGGCCAGGATCCGCGCCGCCGTCGAACCCAGGAAGATGCGCGAGGCGCGGCGAACCGGCTGGAGCCCACGACCAGAACATCGCCCTTCATCCCAGTTGAGCTTCTTCAGGGCCGACTCCAGCGTCTTGCCGTCGGCCACCAGCGACGAGATCTCGGGTGAATCGGGCAGTGCGCGAGCGGCCAGCACGAGGTTCTTGTGCGCGGCGGCGACCTGCATCTGGCGGACCTCCCTGGCGCTGTCGGCTTCCGCCAGATTCTCGGCCGATACCAGCGACAGCATCCGGATCGGGAGTCCCGCCACGCGCGCGAGCGTCAACGCGAACGGTAACGGGTTGTCGTCGCGGGGGCGGGTCGGCACCGCGGCGGAGACGGCGTCGATGGTCGCCGGAGGGTCCTCGGCGTATCCGCGCGGGGCGAGGGCGCCCGGGATCGGCGAGCAGTGCAGCAGCGCCCCGGTGACCGAGCCGATCACGTCGCAATACTGTAGGCGGGCGCCACCGCGGACAGTCCGATGACGACGTTGCCGACGAGGCCGAGGGCACCGCCTGCAGGCCCTTGTCGCCGACGGCGGGGGCCTCGGACACCTTGATTGCCACGCGCGCGATATACGGTTTGAGTTGTTGCTGGGTGGTCTAACCGGGAAAACGTCGCAACTAGGGGGCTATGCGACGAAATCGATCGCCGTTGCTCGCCAACTATGCTGACAAGATGACCGCGAGCACGCGAGTCGACGAATTCGAGGCGCTGCGGCCGCATCTGCTGGCGGTTGCTTACCGGCTCACCGGCACCGTCGCCGACGCCGAGGACATCGTGCACGATGCCTGGCTGCGGTGGGACGGCAGCGAGCCGGGTGATATTCACGATCTGCGGGCCTGGTTGACCACGGTCGTGAGCCGGCTGAGCCTTGACCGGCTACGGTCTGCCGCGCACCGCCGCGAAACCTACGTCGGTGAATGGCTGCCGGAGCCCGTGGTGACTGGTTTCGACGGCAGCGATCCGCTCGCGGCGGTGGTGGCCGGTGAGGATGCCCGTTTCGCGGCGATGGTGGTGCTCGAGCAATTGACGCCAGATCAGCGGGTGGCGTTCGTGCTGCACGACGGATTCGCGGTGCCGTTCGGGGAGATCGGTGAAGTGCTCGGCGTGAGCGTCGCGTCGGCCAGGCAGCTGGCGTCGCGGGCGCGCCGGGTGGTGGCGTCGGCGCCCCTGCCGGCGGCCGACGAGACACACAACGAAGTGGCCGGTGCGCTGATGGCCGCGTTCGCCGCCGGCGACATGGACGCCGTTGTGCGGCTGCTGCATCCGGAGGTCACATTCACCGGCGATTCGAACCGCCGCGCGCCGACGGCGGCACGGGTGATCCACGGCCCGGACAAGGTGGCACGGTTCCTGTTCGGGCTGGCGCAGCGGTACGGGCCCAACTGGCTTGCATCGAATCAGCTGGCGATGGTCAACGGCCAGCTGGGGAGCTACACCACGGGATCGGCCGTCGACGCAAGCTATCCTGCCGTGACTGCTCGGGTGACCGCCATGACGGTGCGCGACGGAAAGGTCTGCGCCATCTGGGATATCGCGAATCCCGACAAGTTCACCGGCTCGCCGATCGCCCGGAATCCCCGGTAGCGGCCCAGGGCACCCGGCACGCGTCGCCCGAATTGAACCCCTGCTCGGTGATGCCCAGTGCCGAGTACATGCGCGCCCGCATGTTCTCCACGCCGATCTGATAGGTCAGCTCGATGACGCCCGCGTCGCCGAAGCGCCGGCGCAGGTCGGACACCTGCTCGTCGGTCACGGTGTGGGGGTCGGTGGTCATCGCATCGGCATACGCGATCGCCGCGCGCTCGTCGTCGGTGTACCGCGGTGAGGTGGCGTACTCGTCGATGTCCTTCAGCCGGTCCACGTCCAGGCCCTCCAGCCGGATCAGCATCGAGCCGAAGTCGACGCACCACGAGCAGCCGATGGTGCGGGCGGTCCAGAACACCGCCAGTTCACGCACGCTGGCGGGCAGCTTCTTCGACCCCGACTGCAGCAAGGTTTCGTGCACGGCGTTGGCCATCATCAGCCGGGGATGGTGGGCGGCCACGGCGAAGGGTTCGGGCACCTCGCCGAACCGGCGCTTGGCCATCCGATAGAAGATCCTGGTCAGCAGGGATGCCCGCTGCGGAGGCACGGGGTCGATTCGGATTTTCTGTGTCATACCCGTTAGACGAGACGGCGTCCGGATGTGTGACAGCGTTCGCCGAGACTGCGGGGAGATCGCGCCGCGGTCGATTTTCGCGATCTGTGAGCAGTCTCGGCGAGCGTGTTGATCCCTTCGGCTCTGCTCCCGGGGCCCCGAAACTGCGGGCAGATCGTGTAAACGCGCGAATCGGCGATCTGTGAGCAGATTCGGCGACTGGCCCTAACCGATAACAAGAATGTGACAGGTTATAGGGAAGCGATTAGCCTGCTACCCCGAAACGGTAAGAGGTTGTCCAGAAACGGAGGTGCCATGGCGGCGACGAATCTGGAGGCCGCGTCGACTTCCACGCTCCCGGCGGCGCCCGCAGTCGTGCGCGAGGCGCCCGGCGGCGAGACCATGCGGGCGATCATCCTGGAGAAGTTCGGCGGACTCGAAAGCCTCGTCTACACCGACATCCCCAAGCCGCTGCCCCGGGACGGTGAAGTCACCATCAAGATCAAGGGATTCGGGCTCAACCACGCCGAAATGCACATGCGCCGGGGTGAGTGGGCGGAAGCGGCGGAGGTGAGCGGCATCGAATGCGTCGGCGTCGTCGATGCGTGCCCGACGGATGAATTCCCGGTCGGTTCCAAGGTGGCCGCGCTGATGGGCGGGCTCGGCCGCACCATCAACGGCAGCTACGCCGAGTACACCCGGGTGCGCGCCTCCAACGTCGCCCTCATCGAGTCCGGCCTGGGGTGGGCGCAACTGGCCGCGCTGCCCGAGACCTACGCCACCGCCTGGACCTGCCTGTTCCGTAATCTCAACCTGACCGAGGGCCAGACCGTGGTGGTGCGGGGCGCGACGTCGTCCTTCGGCCAGGCCGCGGTCAAGCTGGCCGTCGCGGCCGGTGCGCGGGTCGTCGCCACCACCCGCAGCCGTGACCGCTTCGCCATGCTCGAGCAGTTCGGCGCCGAACGGGTCGAAATGGAGATGCCGGACCTGTCCACCCGAATCGCCGCGGCCAAACAGATCAACGCGGTTCTCGATCTGGTCGGCAACAGCACCATCCTCGACTCCCTGAACATGCTGCGCCGCGGCGGCAGTGCCTGTCTGGCGGGATGGCTCGGCGGACTCGCGCCGATCGCCGACTTCAATCCGCTGCTGCAGATGCCCAGTGGTGTGAACCTGACGTTCTTCGGCAGCTTCGTGTTCGGGACGCCCGGATTTCCGCTGTCCGACGTGCCGCTACAAAGGGTCGCGCGGCAGATCGAGGACGGCAGGCTGCACGCCGAACCTGCCCGGGTCTTCTCGTTCGACGAGATTCGCGAAGCGCATCGCGTGATGGAAGCGGGACAAGCCGGCGGAAAGATGGTCGTCGTTCTCGACTGAAGTCGCCTGGTACGGGAGCGGCGATGACACGTGGCGACGTGGACGCCGGGGCCTGTGTGTCGTGCGGTGGGCAGCTGGTCGCGAACGCCAGGTTCTGCAGACAATGCGGCGCGCCGGCTCACCAGTCCGCCCAGCCGACGGAGTATAGGTAGGTGACGGTTGCTGTTCGCCGATGTGGTCCGGTCCATGGACATCGCGGCGGCGCTCGGACCTGAACGGCTTCGCGAGATCATGGCCGAGCTGGTGGAGCGCCGGTGGCGTTCGAGGATCATGCGGTCCGCGCGTGCCTCGGGCACTTGGCGTCCAAGACGGGGTGCAGCTTGGCCGTCAATGTCCGCGAGCGCGATGGGGCCGACCTCCAGTTGCGGGTGGGGCTCAACTCCGGTGAGGTGTTCGCGGGCCAAATGGGCGCCCCCGCTGTCGGTTACACGGCAATCGGCGAGCAAGTCGGGATGGCACAGCGGATGGAGTCGGTCGCCCGGCCCGGCGTCGTGATGCTCAGCGCTTCCACGGCGCGACTCGTCGAGGGTACGGCCGCCATGGGCGATGCCGAGTTCGTCTCGATCAAGGGGGCGGAAGAACCGATCCCGGCCCGACGGCTTCTCGGCATGGACGGACGCCGTCGCGCTGCGGGCCGTGACGATTCGGCGTTCGTCGGCAGGCGCTGGGAGATGGCCGCTGTCGAAAGCTTGTTGGATGGAGCGGTCGAAGGCCACGGCACGGTGGTCGGGCTCGTCGGACCGGCCGGAATGGGAAAGAGCCGCGTCGTTCGGGAGATCACAGCCATCGCGCAGCGCCGCGGTGTCGAGGTGATCACATCTTCTGTGAGTCACACACCCGCCAGGTCCCATTGCACGCCGTGGGACGGCTGTTACGCGCCGCCGTCGGGGTGGAGGGTCTCGACGCGGCGTCAGCGCGCAGTCTGATCCGCGTCGCTGCGGCGGACATCGATGATGCGGACCTGCTCCTGCTCGATGACTTGCTGGGCATCGCCGATCCTGACGCGGTGCTGCCGCCGATCGATCCCGATGCCCGTCGCAGACGACTGACGGCTCTGGTGAACACCGCAGCGCTGTCCCGTCAGTCACCGGCGGTCTCTGTCGTCGAGGACACTCACTGGATCGAGGCGGTCAGCGAGTCGATGTTGGCCGAGTTTCTCACGGTCGTCACCCAGGCGAGATTGCTTGTGCTCCTGACTTATCGACCGGAGTACCAGGGGGCGTTGACACGGGTATCCGGTGCCAGACCATTTCCCTTGCGCCTCTGCGGGCTGCCGCGCTGACCAAGGGTCTGCTGGGCGCCGACCCTTCGGTGGCCGATATCTGCACGACGATTGCCGACCGCGCGGTCGGTAATCCCTTCTTCGCCGAGGAGATCGTCCGCGACGACGTGGGGGGTCGGCGGCGATGTCGCCGACAACGGATTCCACGAACTGCGTGCCCTGTGCGAGGGCGTTGGCGACGAACTCTCTCTGGCAATCGCGATGTACGGTCAGATCGTCGGGCTCGTCTTCTCGCTTCACTATTCCGAAGCCTCGCTGCTCGCGTCAGAACAACTCGCCCTCCTAGAGAAGATCCCCAATGCTGAGGTGGCCCTGGGCATTATCCACAGAGCGGTGTTGGCGAAGCTCCACAGCGGCGAGCGGTCCGAGGCATATCGCGTCGCGGACTGGGCGATCGGATTGCTCGACGACGATCCCGTTGCCCGATCGACCGTCGGTGGTTCCGCACTCGCGGCAACCCTGCTCTGGCGCGGCGTCGCGGGAATCAGCTTGGGCCATATCGCGTGGCACGATGATCTTCGTCGGGCTATCGAGATCGAGCAGTCAATCGACGCAGAAGGTGTGTCCCTGGTCTTCCTGATGAGCATCGCCGGCATGGAATTCCTGCAGCGTGGTCGCGAAATGCACGTTCAGCAGCGTGTTTTGGTGAGGCATCGAGAAGGCGCGGTCGATACTCGAGACCTTGATCGAGAGCGAGGATAAGTTCGTCCGGGGTAGAGCGACGGCGACCCTGGTGCAATCGCTGTTACTGCGAGGGCAGGACGCTGACCTGAGAGAGACCGCCGCCGAGATCGAACGGCTGGCGGCTGTGTCGATCGACCCCCGATCCGTGCAACAAACATCGAGATGCTGGCGATGCGTGCTCTGATCGCTAGAGCACGCGGCTATCAAGTCGCCTTCCGCGACTATGCCGAGGGGTACCGCACAAGAGCCGTTTCCCTTGGCTTCACGGGGCACATCGCGATCGCCGAGGAGACGCTCAGCGCGCCAACATCGGCGCGCGCCGAAACCGACGCCTGGATGTAGCGGCAGTCAGCCCTCACGGTTCATGAAGGTGACCATCAGCTTCCGCGGTTCGCCGGTGGCGAAGGCATGTGCGAATTCCGCCACGCTGTTGTCGATCGAAATCTCCAGTGGTTCGGCCTCCCACTCTCTCAGCAGACGCTTCTGCTGGCGCAGCACCCGCTGGCCGAGCCCTGCCAGCAAGTCCGCTACACGTGCGACTTCGACATCAAGGTCCGTGAGCGGAACCACGCGGCTGACCAATCCCGCCGACAGGGACTCGTCGGCATCGAAGATCTCGCCCGTCAGCAACAACCATGCGGCACGGGCATGGCCGATCAGACGGGGCAACAGTGCGGCGTGAATGACGGACGGTATGCCGACTTTCACTTCTGGCATGCCCAGTTTCGCGTCATCGGAGGCAATGCGAATGTCACAAGCCAGGACGAGTTCCAAGCCGCCGCCGAGGCACCAGCCAGGCATGCGGGCGATCACCGGCGTGGGGAAGTGCCGGACGGCGTCGCACAGCGTGCGCAGCCGGCTGATGAATTGCTCTGCGGACGTGCTTGTCAACGATGCCATCTCGTTGATGTCCGCACCACCGGTCAAGCCTTTGTCACCTGTGCCACGGAGAATCAGAACTCGGACACCGTCGTATTCAGCCAGTGCCTGAACCGACCGAGTCAGGTCTGCGATGACCGGTGTACTGAGAATGTTCAACGACTTGGCTTCACGGATCGTCACCAGAGCGATCCCGCGGTCGTCTATCTCGACGGCGGCGTGGCGGCTCGAAAGGTCTGCGCTCATCGATGTGGCGCGCACTCCGGTCGCATCCCCGCCGGTCAACGCGCAAACATCAACGCGCGCTTGACCTCCTGGATCGCCTGGGTCACTTGGATGCCCCGCGGGCAGGACTCGGTGCAGTTGAAGGTGGTGCGGCACCGCCACACCCCGTCGACCTCGTTGAGGATGTCCAGACGCTCCGCGGCGCCTTCGTCGCGGCTGTCGAAGATGAACCGGTGCGCGTTGACGATCGCGGCCGGGCCGAAGTAGCTGCCCTCGCTCCAGTACACCGGGCAACTCGTGGTGCAGCACGCGCACAGAATGCACTTGGTGGTGTCGTCGTAGCGGGCGCGGTCGGTCTGGCTCTGAATGCGTTCCCGGGTGGGCGGATTACCGCTGGTGATCAGGAACGGCTTGATGGCCCGGTAGGCGTCGAAGAACGGCTCCATGTCCACCACGAGGTCCTTCTCCACGGGCAGTCCGCGGATCGGCTCGATGGTGATGGTCAGCTGCTTGTCGGGATTCTTCGGCAGCATGTCGCGCATCAGCACCTTGCACGCCAACCGGTTGACGCCGTTGATGCGCATTGCGTCCGAGCCGCAGACGCCGTGCGCGCAGGACCGCCGGAAGGTCAAGGTGCCGTCGAGGTACCACTTCACGTAGTGCAGCAGGTTGAGTAGTCGGTCGCTCGGCAGTGACGGGACGCGGAAGCTCTGCCAACCTCCCGAGTCGGCATGAGCGTCCGGATCCTCGGGATTGAACCTGGCAATCTTCAGTGTCACCATCACCGACCCCTCGGGGACCGGCGGGGTGTCCTGCTTGTCGATAACGGGCGCGCTCATCAGTATTTCCGCTCCATCGGCTCGTAGCGGGTCTGCACCACAGGTTTGTAGTCCAGGCGAATATCCGAAAGCAGATCGCTGCCCTCCTTGTAGGCCATGGTGTGACGCATGTAGTTCGTATCGTCACGGTTCGGGTAATCCTCGCGGGCGTGGCCGCCGCGCGACTCCTTGCGGTTGAGCGCGCCGACGACGGTCACCTCGGCCAACTCGAGAAGGAAGCCAAGTTCGATGGCCTCGAGAAGGTCGCTGTTGTAGCGTTTCCCCTTGTCGTGCACCGATATTCGCGCGTAGCGCTCCTTGAGACCGTGGATATCGGTGAGCGCCTGCTTCAACGTCTCCTCGGTGCGGAACACCGCGGCGTTGTTGTCCATCGACTGCTGCAGAGCCCCGCGGATGTCGGCGACGCGTTCGTTGCCGTGCTCCGAGAGGATGTCGCCGACCCAGCCCACCACCATCTCGGCCGGCCTCGGCGGCAACTCGACGAAGTCATGGCCCAGTGCGTAATTCGAGGCGGCGATGCCCGCGCGGCGGCCGAACACGTTGATGTCCAGCAGCGAGTTGGTGCCCAACCGGTTCGCACCGTGTACCGACACGCATGCGCACTCACCGGCGGCGTACAGGCCCGGCACGATCGTCGTGTTGTCGCGCAGCACCTGCCCGTTCACGGTGGTCGGAATGCCGCCCATCACGTAGTGGCAGGTGGGGTAGACCGGCACGAGTTCCGTTACCGGGTCGACGCCCAGGTAGGTCCGGGCGAACTCGGTGATGTCGGGCAGTTTCGCCTCGAGAACGTCGGCGCCCAGGTGGCGCACGTCGATGTAGACGTAGTCCTTGTTGGGTCCCGCGCCGCGGCCCTCGAGCACTTCGAGGACCATCGACCGGGCGACGATGTCGCGGGGCGCGAGATCGACGATGGTCGGTGCGTAGCGCTCCATGAAGCGCTCCCCGTCACCGTTGAGCAGACGCCCGCCCTCGCCGCGCACGGCCTCGGAGATCAGGATGCCCAGGCCGGCCAGTCCGGTCGGATGGAACTGGTGAAACTCCATGTCCTCCAACGGAAGTCCCTTGCGGAACACGATGCCCAAACCGTCGCCGGTCAGGGTGTGGGCGTTGGAGGTCGTCTTGTACATCCGGCCCGATCCGCCCGTGGCGAACACGATCGCCTTGGCGTGGAACACGTGGATGGCGCCGGTGGCCAGCTCGTAGGCGATGACGCCGGTCGCCACCGGCCCCGAGGGCGTCTCGGTCATGGCGACGTCGAGGGCGTAGAACTCGTTGAAGAACTCGACGTCGTGCTTGACGCAGTTCTGATAGAGCGTCTGCAGGATCATGTGGCCGGTGCGGTCCGCGGCGTAACAGGCCCGGCGCACCGGTGCCTTGCCGTGGTCGCGGGTGTGGCCGCCGAACCGGCGCTGGTCGATGCGCCCCTCGGGAGTGCGGTTGAACGGCATCCCCATCTTCTCGAGGTCGAGCACCGCGTCGATGGCCTCCTTGGCCATGATCTCGACGGCGTCCTGGTCGGCGAGATAGTCGCCACCCTTGACGGTGTCGAAGGTGTGCCATTCCCAGTTGTCCTCTTCGACGTTGGCCAGTGCGGCGCACATGCCGCCCTGGGCCGCGCCGGTGTGACTCCGGGTCGGATAGAGCTTGGTCAGCACCGCGGTGCGGACTCGCGGGCCCGCCTCGACCGCGGCACGCATGCCTGCGCCGCCTGCGCCGACGATGACGACGTCGTAGCGATGTTCCTGAATCATCGGACCGTTCCCTCTCACGAGATGTTCGCGTCGAAGGTCAGCAGCACGTACGTGCCGAGCACCAGGGTGAAGGCCATCGACAGCGCGAGCAGCGTGTTGAGCCAGAATTTCGTGGAATCCTTGCGGCTGTAGTCGGCGATGATCGTGCGCATGCCGTTGCCGCCGTGCAGCTGCGCGAGCCACAGCAGCAGCAGATCCCAGGTCTGCCAGAACGGCGATGCCCAGCGTTGGGCCACGTAGTTGAAGTCGATGCGGTAGACCCCGTTGTCCCACATCAGCATGACGAACAGGTGGCCGAGCGCGAGGAACACCAGCACGATGCCGGAGAACCGCATGAACAGCCACGCGTACTTCTCGAAGTTCGGCATGCCGCCGGCGCGCCGCGGTGACCGCGGGTTGTCGAGACCGGCCGGCCGGTCGTGACTGCGCTGCATGACGGGCGCCGGACCCCCGCGGTCGTTGATGTGGTCATACGGGTTCTCGCCCCGGACCGCTTCGGTGCTCATAGGAACCTCTCCGCCATGTGCATGCCGAGCACGCCCAGCGCCGGGATCATCACGGCCAGCCAGACAGCGGCGATGATCCACAACATCAACCGTTGGTAGCGCGGGCCGTGCTGCCAGAAGTCGATCAGGATGACCCGCAGTCCGTTGAGCCCGTGGTAGAGCACGGCGGCGACCAGGCCGACCTCCATCAGGCCGACGAGCGGGGTCTTGTACGTCTCGATGACCTCGTTGTAAGCCTGCGGGCTGACCCGCACCAGCGCGGTATCGAGCACGTGCACGAACAGGAAAAAGAAGATGGTGGCACCCGAGATGCGGTGCAGTACCCAGGACCACATGCCCGGGTCGCCGCGATAGAGAGTGCGCCTGCGCGACGCGGATCGCGGAGCCGGGACGCTCGGGCTGCCCCCGGGTGTCGGTCCGGAAGTTTGAGTACTCATCTGGCCTCCAACGCCATCGGTGGACGCTTGGGCTTGGAGCCGCCGCGCGGCCACATCGGTCGCGGCGGAAAACCCCAGCCCAAACCTCGGGGCGACTCTAAACCCAGTTGTACTGCTAAACGAACTACCGTTTAGCCGTCGGCGCATTGGAAACGCTAAAAGTTAGGGTTACCTACACTCGTCGCCGGCCCGCGGAGTGGAGGCTTCGGAATGCATTCAGAATCGGTCCGGTGGAGTTGAGATGACTGCGGATATCGATTGGAAATCGTTGCGGCGCAAGGCAACTGAAGCAGCGGCCAATGCGTATGCTCCGTACTCGGGATTTCCGGTCGGGGCCGCGGCGCTGGTGGATGACAGCAGGACGGTGGTCGGCAGCAATGTGGAGAATGTCTCATATGGCCTTGGTCTCTGTGCCGAGTGCGCTGTGGTCTGCGCCTTGCATTCCGGGGGCGGCGGCAAGCTGATCGCGCTGTCGTGTGTCGACGGCTCAGGCGAGCTGTTGTCGCCATGCGGGCGGTGCCGCCAGGTACTGCTGGAGCACGGCGGCCCGCAGTTGCTGATCGATCATCCGGCGGGTCCGAAGCCGCTGGCGGAGCTGCTGCCCGAGGCGTTCGGGCCGGAGGACCTGGCGCGGACCAAGCGGTTGGCCGAAGAGGAAACTCCGTGACGGAGTTCACATTCGACGCTCCGACCGTCATCCGGACCAAGCGGGACGGCGGGGTGCTGTCCGACGAGGCGATTGACTGGGTGATCGACGCCTACACCCATGGCGGGGTCGCCCAGGAGCAGATGTCGGCACTGCTGATGGCGATCTTCCTGCGCGGTATGACAGGTGGGGAGATCGCGCGGTGGACCGCCGCGATGGTCGACTCGGGCGAACGGCTGGACTTTACGGATCTGCGTCGTGGTGGCAAGCCACTGGCTTTGGTGGACAAGCACTCCACCGGCGGGGTGGGGGACACAGATCACCATTCCGCTGGTGCCCGTCGTGATGGCCTGCGGCGGTGCGGTGCCGCAGGCAGCGGGCCGAGGGCTCGGCCACACCGGCGGCACGCTGGACAAGCTGGAATCCATTCCGGGTTTCACCGCGGAGCTGTCGAAAGCTCATATCCGGCAACAGCTTTGCGATCTCGGAGCGGCGATTTTCGCCGCAGGCGAGCTGGCCCCCGCGGACCGCAAGATCTATGCGTTGCGGGACGTGACGGGAACCACCGAGTCGTTACCGCTCATCGCCAGCTCGGTGATGAGCAAGAAGATCGCCGAGGGCACGGGCGCCCTGGTGCTGGACTGCAAGGTCGGGTCGGGCGCCTTTCTGGGCACCGAGGCCGAGTCGCGTGAGCTGGCGCGCACGATGGTCCGGCTGGGTACCGAATACGGACTGGTCACCCGCGCGCTCCTGACCGACATGGAGACGCCGCTCGGCCGCGCCGTCGGCAACTCCGTCGAGGTCGTCGAATCGTTGGAGGTGCTGGCCGGAGGGGGTCCGGCCGATGTCGTCGACCTGACGCTGGCGCTGGCCGGCGAAATGCTCGATGCCGCCGGCCTCGACGGCGTGGACCCTGCACAGGTCCTGCGCGACGGCACCGCGATGGACCGCTTCCGCGCATTGGTCGCCGCCCAGGGCGGCGACACTGCGAGCCTGTCCGCCGAGGGGCTACCCACCGGTGCCAGTGCCGAGACGATCACCGCGCCACACGGTGGCACGATGGGAGATATCGACGCGATGGCGGTGGGTTTGGCGGTGTGGCGACTCGGTGCGGGCCGCTCCCTTCCCGGTGAGCGCGTGCAGTCCGGCGCGGGTCTGTACATCCACCGCAGGCCGGGAGAACTTGTTTCCGCCGGTGAGCACTTGTTCACGCTCTATACGGAAACGCCGGAGCGCTTCCCGGCGGCGGTCGCGGAGCTCGGCGGCGCTTGGAGTATCGGCGACCGGCCGCCGGCGACGCGTCCTCTCATCATCGATCGAATCACCGCGCACGGGAAGGACCGAAGCTGACATGACGACCCCGTTGACACTGGAGACCATCAGCCAGGCGCCGAAGGCGCTGCTGCACGACCATCTCGACGGCGGGCTGCGCCCGTCCACGGTGCTCGAGCTGGCCGAGGCGAACGGCTATGACGACCTGCCAGTCGCCGGCGTGGACGAACTGGCGATGTTCTTCCGCACCGCCGCGCACAGCGGTTCTTTGGTGCGCTATCTGGAGCCGTTCGCCCACACGGTCGGGGTGATGCAGACGCCCGAGGCGCTGCACCGGGTGGCCTACGAATGCGTGGAGGACCTGGCGGCCGACAACGTGGTGTACGCCGAGATCCGCTTCGCGCCCGAGTTGCACATCGACAACGGCCTGTCGCTGGATTCGGTCGTCGACGCCGTCCTTGCCGGCTTCGCCGACGGCGAGAAGGCGGCAAGCGCCGACGGCCGCGGGATCACGGTGCGATGTCTGGTCACCGCGATGCGGCACGCCGCACGATCGCGTGAGATCGCCGAGCTGGCAATCCGGTTTCGCGACAAGGGTGTGGTGGGTTTCGACATCGCGGGAGCAGAGGCAGGTTATCCGCCGACCCGGCACCTGGATGCCTTCGAGTACATGCGAAGCAACAACGCCCGCTTCACGATTCACGCGGGTGAAGCCTTCGGGCTGCCGTCCATCCATGAAGCGATCGCGTTCTGCGGCGCCGACCGTCTCGGGCACGGCGTGCGCATCGTCGACGACATCGCCGAGGCACCCGACGGCACCGTCCTACTCGGCCCGTTGGCGTCTCTGTTGCGCGACAAGCGGGTCCCGTTCGAGATGTGTCCGAGCAGCAACGTGCAGACCGGCGCGGTGGGCAGTATCGCCGAGCATCCGTTCGACGAGCTGGCGCGGCTGCGCTTCCGGGTCACCGTGAACACCGACAACCGGTTGATGAGCGACACCACGATGAGCCAGGAGATGCTTCGGCTCGTCGAGGCGTTCGGCTACGGGTGGACTGATCTGCTGCGCTTCACCATCAACGCGATGAAGTCGGCCTTCATCCCGTTCGACGAGCGACTGGCGCTTATCGACGACGTGATCAAACCCCGCTACGCCGTACTCATCGGCTGACTCCTCCTCACGCGGGGATCACGTCAGGACTTCGGTGAGGCGTGCGGCGAATTCGGCCGGCACGCCGAGGAATCCGCCGTGATCGCCGGGAAATGCGATGGTTTTGGTGCCGAGCAGATCGGCCAGCGCCGTGGAGGTTCGATGCGTCAGTAGGGGGCCGGATTCGGCTCCGAGGCCGACCAGCACGCGCGTTGGACCCGCCCGCAACGCCTCGATATCGGGATGGTACTGCGTGGTGTGCCACAGCTCATGTTCGAAGAATCGGGCGGCCTCGCGACGTTCGGTCTCGGACGGCTCCGACGGCTCGGACAGCTCGGACGGCTCGCACTGCTCAGCCGGCTGCGCAGGCGCCGATTCGCCCCCGCCATCGCCCGCGGACATGTCGAAGCCGGCGTTCGACATGAACTTGAACCAGGCGGCATGCATGCCGTCGCTGCGGAAGGTGTCGATGATGTCCTGGGTCGCGGCCCGCTGCTGCGCGGCATCGGCCAGCAACTCCAGTAGCGGCGGTTCATGTGCGACGAGTGTGCGCACCCGGCCAGGGTGGCCGACGACCAGCGCCAGGCCCGTCACCGCGCCGCCGCTCGACCCGAACACATCGGCCGATTCGGCACCGAGGTCGTCGAGGATCGCGGCGATGTCATCGGCGCGCAGCGCGAGCGTCGAGTCCTGTCCGGGGTCGTCGATGGTGCTGTTGGCGAAGCCGCGGGGGTCGTAAGTGACGACGGTGTGGTCACCGGCCAGCGCGTCGGCAACCGGCGCGAAGTCCGCCGAGGCCATCGGCGCGCCGATGACGAGTAGCAGTGGGCCCGTCCCGCGGACCTCGTAGTGAAGGTGCGCGCCGGGAACTGCGACGGTACGGACGGTGGGGGTGGAAGGCAGGGTCATACCGGTGCAGACCACCGGCGGGCGGCGAACTCATCGCGGCCGCGACGGACGACGGACTACCTCGGCTACTCGGCCCTCAGTCGCGACTCGACGAAAGTCTCCAACGCATCCCACTGTTCGACGGCCTTGGCGTAGGGCGGGCTGGGCGCGCGGACCGTGTCGGGGTCGAGCACATGAGCCACCAGCCGGCCCAGGGCCTGGTCGGCGTCCAGGGCTTCTTCGACGGCGGTGTCCTCGGCGTAGTCACTCACGTCCCTCAATAACTCGACCGCCAGCTCCAGCTGGTCGCGGTCGACGGCGTCGGGACCGTCGGCGAGGTCATCCGAGATGCCGCTGAGCACGTAGACGTTGTCGTCGGTGACGGTTACCTGCAGCGAGCCGTCGGTGGCCGCGGTGCGGATGTCGTCGTAGGTCGCCAGGTTGGACAGGTCGTGGTCGTGTTCGTCGGCGAGGTAGCGCGCGAGCGAACGCTCGGAGGTGAACACGCTGATTCGACCGTTGCGACCCAGGAAGATCGGCTCGTCATCGAGATAGCAGCGCAACGTGTAGTACGTGCCGCCGCTGGTCATCATCCGCACCGGATCGATGCCGACCTTGGCCCAGAAGTCCTCGTCGCTGCCCAGCACCAGCCCCTCGGCCTGTTCGGTGAGGCCGTCGGACGCCTCGTCCTCGGTCTCGTCGTCTTCGGGCTCCGTCTCGTCCGATTCGGAGACCGCCTCGACCTCGTCCTCCTCGGGCTCGGGCGCCGGCTCGTCCAGCTCGGTCTGCGCCTTCTCCACCGCGGGTGCGTCGACGTCGGGGGTGGTGACGATCTCGTCGATAGCGTCGACCACCGCGTCCCAGCCGCGTCCGATGAGCGACTCGATATCCGCCCACCGCTTACGGCCGGTACGGCCCGCGAAGGCGTCGGCACCGCCGCCCACCGTGCCGAGCACGGGGTTGCCGTTGAAGAACTTGGTGACCGACGGCAGCTCGCACACCGATCCGATCGACGACACGATGACCAGGGTGCGGTGCAGCGCCTGGACCGTCTCCTCGGTGGGCTTGGAGGCGACCAGCTCCGCCAGACCCACGAGGTCGAACTGCCTTTCCTCCGCAGGATCGAAGGCGTGCGCGTTTGCCTCGGTCAGCGGCCGCCACGCCGGGTGGTCGGTCAGGTCATTGTCGGTGCTGGTCCGGACAAACGCGGCCAGGTCGGCCACGGATTCGAACGCATAGAGGTCCTCGTCCTTGCCGAGGAACGCCTCCCACTCGTCGCCCTGATCGCGCCAGCGTGGAGCCCACAAGGTGTACTGGTCGCCTTTGGTCAGCGCGAGCCGGATCGGCACGATGTCAGCAGCCATGCGGCACAGCCTAACCACCGAGTTCCAGCGCCAAGTCGGCACTAGGGCGTCCACTCCTGAAGAACGGCGGTATCGACGCAGCGTTAGCGATTCCGTGCGATCACTTATGGAGCACGTCGGGTGAGCGTGGCTGAGGCGTTCTAAACGAACCTCGAGGTCGCCGCTGAGCACCCCGATCACAGGAGCCCACGAGATTCGAGTAGGGCCTTACTCGCCCCGCCGCACCGAACGCGACCGACGATGTCGATGTCAGAAATGGCCGCGACGCCGTGGCGCTCCTTCGCCATGGCAGCGATGGAGAAATGACGATGAGCATCGAAAATTCCGCTGGCCGCGGCGCCGGGCGACGATGATGACCGATCACCGAGATTGCCGTGGGGCTCGCACCATGCGCCGGTCTGTCCGCTCTTACTTCGTCGCGGGCGGCGCCGTCGTTAGCGCCGTCGTCCTCGCGTGGGGCCTCGTGACAGCACCACCGGAGCCTGACGGAGCCAGGACTGATGTCCGTGCCGTGCAGTTCGCCGCTTTCGCGCGGCCCCCGGCAGCACCTTTCGTCCATTCCTGAATCGTCGCGATTTTCCGCCACCCGATGTCGACGTCGTGGATGCGGCATAACCGGACTCACACCGACGGCCGGCAGAATCTCTGAAAGCCCAGTCCGGCGTTGGTCGTTCGGATCGGCGACAGCTGGATCGGGTCGCCGGCTTCGGCAGGTGCGATATGGCAGACAGGTCTGACCAGCGGTGTCACGATACTGACGTGGACGACAACGGGGACGGTCGGGCCGCGCAGCCGGCCTGTGAACTGTCATGCGGATCGTGCGGCACCCGGTTGAGCGCGATAGCGAAGTTCTGCGGCGAATGCGGTTCACCGCTCAGGGAGGCCACCCGATCGGCGGAGTACAAGCAGGTGACGGTGTTATTCGCCGACGTCGTGCACTCCATGGACATCGCGGCGGCAGTGGGTCCGGAACGCTTCCGCGAGATCATGGCCCAACTTGTCGATCACGCCGCTCGAGTGGTGATGCGCTACGGCGGGACTGTCGACAAGTTCACCGGCGACGGCATCATGGCGGTCTTCGGCGCTCCGATCGCGTATGAAGACCATGGCGCTCGGGCCTGTCTGGCGGCGATCGGCATCCAGGAGCAGATGGCTCAGATAGCGGCTGGGGTCGCGGGCCGAGATGGAATCGAGTTCCGTTTGCGAATCGGGCTCAACTCCGGTCAGGTCATCGCCGGTGACATCGGCTCCACTTCTCTGGGCTATACGACGATCGGCGAGCACGTTGGGTTGGCACAGCGGATGGAGTCCGTGGCACCGCCTGGTGGCGTGATGCTCTCAGACTCCACTGCGCGGATCGTCGCTGATGTGGCGACCCTTGCGGAGCCTGAGATGGCACACATCAAAGGTGTGACTGGGCCCGTGTCAGCGCACCGCCTCCTGGCGATGATGGAGCATCGTGAACTCGGTTCCCGCCCCGCATCCACTCTGGTGGGACGTGAGTGGGAAGTGGGCGCATTGACCGGAATGTTGCACCGCGCGGTCGGCGGCCACGGATGCCTGGTCGGCCTCGTCGGTCCCGCTGGAATCGGCAAGAGCCGCCTGGTAGGCGAAACGGCAATGGTTGCGAAAAGCCAGGGTGTAGACGTCTTTCCAGCCTTCTGTGAATCGCATGCTGCCGAAGTGCCCTTCCATGCGATCGCAGCGCTCCTGCGGACGGCGTTCGGGATCAATGAGTTGGACGCTGAGTCAGCCAGGAACCGCATCCGCGACCGCGTCCCCGATGTCGACCCCGAAGATCTTCTTTTGCTCGATGATCTGCTCCGGATTCGCGACCCGGGGCGTGACGTCCCCGACATCGCCGCTGACGCTCGGCGCCGACGTCTCACCTCGCTGGTCAACGCGACGTACCTGGGCCGGTCGACCCCGGCCATGTATGTCATCGAGGACGCGCACTGGATCGACCCGACCAGTGAGTCGATGCTGGCGGATTTTCTGTCGGTGGTCGCCCGCACTCACTCGCTGGTCCTGGTCACATACCGGCCCGAGTACCGTGGAGCGCTGTCACACGTTCCCGGTACTCAGACGATCTCTCTCGCACCGCTGGATGATTCGCAAACCACGTCGCTCGTCAGGGAGTTGCTTGGTTCACACTCATCCGTTGCCGCTTTGGTTTCGCAGATCTCTGACCGCGCGGCCGGCAATCCTTTCTTCGCCGAGTCCATCGTGCGTGACCTCGCCGACCGCAACGTGCTCGAGGGGTCACGAGGAAACTACGAATGCACTCGTGATTACGCGGACGTCACCGTGCCTGCGACCCTTCAGGCCGCGATCGCTGCCAGGATCGACCGGCTCGATGCTACGGCTAAACGCACGCTCAACGCCGCGGCGGTCATCGGTGTGCGATTCGACGAGGACCTGCTGGCCGAACTCAACGACAGCGCCGCGCTGCCAAAGCTCCTCGCGGCGGAACTGATCGATCAGGTGGCGTTCGCGCCGCGAGCTGAGTTCGGGTTCCGCCACCCGTTGATTCGTCGGGTGGCCTACGAGTCCCAGCTGAAGGCGGATCGCGCTGCGCTGCACCGACGGCTCGCGGACGTCATTGCAGTCAAGGCGTCGGTGGGCAATGAGAATGCGGCACTGATCGCCGAGCACCTGCAGGCCGCCGGGGATCTGCGCGCCGCATACGACTGGCACATGCGGGCAGCGGCGTGGTCGGCCAACCGCGACATCGCGGGAGCGTGCTCGAGTTGGGAGCGGGCGCGGCAGGTGGCCGACTCGATCGCCGTCGATGATCCCGACGCCGTGGCGATGCAGATCGCGCCGCGCACGTTGTGGTGTGCCAATGCCTGGCGGCTTCACGCCGGTGTCGGTGGCCGGCGTTTCGAGGAACTGCAGGAGTTGTGCGATCGCGCCGGAGACAAGACGTCGCCGGCCATTGCCATGACGGGGCTGCTGGCCGAAGGCGTGGTTCAGGGGCGGATACGGGAGGCATCCCATCTCGCCGCCGAGCACACGGCGCTGCTCGAGTCGATCGCCGATCCGACGTTGATGGTGGGTCTTGCGGTCGGGACGATCGGGGTCAGAGTCGTGACGGGCGAGATCGGGGAAGTGCTGAGGTGGTCGGACACCGTCATCGACTTGGCGCACGACGATCCGGTCAAAGGGAACTACGTCATGGGCTCTCCGCTGGCCACCGCGTACGCCACTCGCAGCCTCGCGCGATGGTGCCTCGCGCGTCCGGGGTGGCGCAACGACATCGAGCGGGCGGTCGAGCTGGCCCGCAACAGCGATCCGTGGACCAGAGCGACCGTCATGTTCTTCACCTTCGGAACATCGATAGCGTGTGGTGTTCAAACGGTCGACGACGTCGCACACCGCGAAATCGATGATGCGCTAAGGATGGCGGAGGCGTCGGGTGACGATCTCGGAGTGAGCTTCACCAAGTACACGAAGGGACTGCTGCTGGCTCACGGGGACTCCGCGGACCGCAACCGTGGGCTCGAGTTGCTGACGGAGGTCCGTGAGCTGACTGTGGAGGGCCGCTTCTACCTGTCGGAGCTGCCGGTGCTCGAGTTGTACGCCGCTCGGGAACAAGCCAGACACGGTCATGTCGACGACGCCATCGGCGGTATGCGGACCGCGCTCGACTTGTTGTTCGGGCGAGACCAGTTCGCATGGGGCGTGGTGGCCAGTGCGATTTTCGTCGAGACATTGCTCGACCGCGGCGGCAAGGGCGATCTGGCAGAAGCCGAGGGGGTGGTAGATCGGATGGAAACCGCCCCGCTCGAAATGGCGTCGGAATGCCGCGACTTGTGGCTGCTGCGGACGCGCGCTCTACTCGCCGACGCCCGCGGTGACGAGAGCGTCTACCGTGACTATCGGGACCGCTATCGTGCGACGGCCGCATCGCTCGGCTTCGAGGGACACATGCAGTGGGCCAAGGAAATGCCCTGACCCGACTCACACTGTGGGCCGCCAGAATCCTTGAAAGCCCCGTCCGGCGTTGGTCGTCGGATCGCGGAGAGCTGAACCGGGTCGCCCGGCTTAGCCAACTGTTCATACGGGCACCGACGATCGAGAAGGGCGTCACGTTGGTGCACATGATTCTGGGCGTGTGGGCGATCAGTCTCGCGTTGAGCACGATCCGATCCACGAAGTCATAGCTGCCGGTCAGCAGATCCTTGGTAGTGAAGGCTGAAATCGTCGCCCGTCGGCCCAACCTACGACCGAAGCGGCGCGCGCACCGCCGCCGAGCCGAAATCGCCCGCAGGGCTACCATTTCCGGGCGCAGTCTGGGCGGGACGCAACGCCGTCAGGACCCCGTATCGGGCGACGATTGGGCGGCCCACAAGTCGGGTCCGAAGACTTCATAACGGATTCGGGCCGGCGGCACTCCACGGTCTAGCAGCGTCGACCTGACGAGCCGCATGAACGGCAACGGGCCGCAAGTAAAGACTTGGATGTCGTTCGGGAGCGGAATGTCGGTCAAGTCCATGAAGCCCTGGCGCGAGCGGCTGTCATCCTCGTCGACGGTTTCATACCAGGTGTAAGAGCTGAAGTCGTCGATCCCTCGACCGAGATGCAGCACGGTTTCTCGAAGGGCGTGATCTCGAGCTCGGCGGTCGGCGTGGGCGACGATGACGGTCCGCTGTGGCTGGGTACGAGCGATTTGTTCGACTATGGGCAGCACCGTCGTGATGCCGGCGCCCGCACTCGCCAACAGGATCGGGGACTCAGTGGGCATCAGCACGAAGTCGCCGGCAGGGGAGCTCACATCGAGCACATCTCCGAGCTTTACATGATCATGGAGGTAGCTGGAAACGCGGCCGTCCGGGGCCCCGTTCACGCCTCGGACCCGCCTCACAGTGATCTGCAGGCGCGTCCGTATGGCGGTAGAGGACACCGTGTACTGCCGGGGTTGGCGATCGCCATCGGGCAGGTCGACGAACACCGAGACGTACTGGCCGGGCGCGATGGCCGGCAAAGGGCCTCCGTCGGTCGGTTCTAGAACAAGGGAGACGACGTCAGCGGTTTCCTCGATGCGGCGGACCACCCGGTACGGGCGAGTCGGCTGTTCGGGATCCACGTTCGCGTGCTGGTACAGCCGCGCCTCCTCCGCGACCAGTTGGAGCGCGAACAGCCAATAGACCTCACTCCACGCCGCGGCGACCTCGGGAGTGACGGCATCGCCGAGCACCTCACCGACGGAAGCAAGCAGATTCTCGCCGACAATCGTGTACTGCTCAGGGCGGATGCCGAGGGAGACATGCTTGTGGGCGATGCGCCGCATGACGTGATCAAACGACGGCGCCTCGGGATCGATGAGTTGCACCGCGTACGCGACAACCGAACCGGCCAACGCTTTGCTCTGCTCGCCGGTGGCCTGATTTCCCTGGTTGAAGACTCGCAGCAGTTCGGGATGGGCCGCAAACATGCGGGGATAGAAGTGTGCGGTGATCTCGTCGGCGTGTGCAGCGACGACGGACGCAGTTGCCTGGACCACACTCAGCGATTGGTCCGACAAGAGGGACGGTATCGGAGCTTCATTAAGGTTTGACACGGTCTCTCCCTTCGCTGGTCGCCCACTAGGGCCTGGGCGGTGCCGGATTCAGGCGATTTGCCTAACTCCCGTGCAGTGGGGGTGCCGTTGTCTACCAAACCACTGTCGTGAGTGAACATGTGCCTTTTCGGCATCAGCGGTATGGTCTGTCACCTCTAACCGCGTTGGGTTATCTCGTGGGGCACTGCTGGCCGATGACGCCGTGCTGACGGAGATTGACGAGGCCGCGACTTGTGCACCAAGCAGCGTGACGCTTTGAATGCGGTTCCTTGTTTCCGCGTGTACGCCGCGCGCGAGAAAGCCGCGCTCGGAGACCGCGTTGGTCGAGACGATTCTAGAGCGCGGCTGCGACGGCGATCTCGCGGACGTTAAGGCCGCCATCGATCGGATAGAAATCTGCCCGTTGATATCGATTGGGCGGCAAGCGATATCGCGGTGTGGCGGCTGTGCGGGACTTGGCGCACCGCTATCGCGCGGCAGCCACCGCACTTGGTTATGAGGGGCATATGCAGTGGGCTGACGCGATGCCATGACGGTGGTCACACTGTGGGCCGCCAGAATCCTTGAAAGCCCTGCCCGGCGTTGGTCGTTCGGATCGGCGAGAGCTGAACCGGGTCACCGGCTTCGATCATGGTGCCGTTGCCGACGATCATCGCGACATGGCCGTCCCACACCGCGAGGTCACCCGGTCGCAGTGACCCCGAGTCGACAGCGGCGCCGATGTCCTGTTCCTGCGCCAACCGCGGAATATTGAGCCCCGCTTCGTGATACGCCCACTGGGTGAGACCGCTGCAGTCGAGACCCACCCCGGGTGCCGTCCCACCCCACTGATAGGGCACGCCGAGCTGTGTCAGCGCATGTCGTACGGCGCTGGCCGCGACCGCATTGGGTGCCATCGCGGTGCTGCCGTCGGGAAGTCGGACCGCAATGCCGGTTCCGAAAGTCCCCGCCTCGGGAAGTTCGCCTGGGTCGCGCGGGGCCACGAGGGAGGCCAGCTCGCCGAGCCCGGAACCGGGCGCACCCGCCGCACCCGACAGCGGGCTCGTCGGCATCCCGCCGCCCATCCCGGAGCCCATCGCGGGGGCCGATGGGCTCGTCAGTCCAGCAGGCGCAGTAGCGGGCGGACTCGACGGTGCCGGACCCGCCAGCGCGGCCGCGTGGCTGTCGAGCTCGGCCTGTAGTTCGTCGACCACCGCGACCGCCTCTGCCAGCGATCGCCGTGCCTCCTCCAGCATCTCTTCCGCCACGCCGGGGGAGTCCAGGTGTGGTTCGAGCGCGGTCGCGCGCGCCTCGAAGCGGTCGATGATCGCCTGCAGTCTTTCGTTGGCCCGGGCGACCGCGGCTGATGCCGCGTCGACCGTCGTACCGAGGTCACCGATGCGTGCCGCCAGCGCGTCGGTGGTGGCGACCGTCTGCGACGCGAACTCGGCGGCACCGTCGGCCCCGGCGCCCCCCCACGATGCTTCGGCCTGATTCCAGGCCCGGCCCCCCGCCGCGGAAAGATCGGCCAGCGCCTCTCGCATCTCGCGCAACACGGCGCCCGGATCGCTTGCCGGATCACCGGTCCAACCGGGTCCGACCAGCGACTGCACCTCACGGATCGGCGCTGTCAGCGCATCGACGAGGGCGGTAGGCACCGCTAGGCCCCCGAGATTGCCGCGCCGGCCCGGCCGTCGGCCTCGTCGTACGCGACTGCCGTGGCATGCGCGGTGGTGGACGTCGATGCCACCCGATCGCTCAACGCCGTGACGGCCAGCGATTCGCCGGATACCGCGGCGGCCAAAGCGGACAGAAAGAGGGCACCGACGGGACCGAGTGCCGAAGCCGAGCCGGCGGCCGGCAGCAATGACAACCTGGCCGCGATCGCGGCGAGATCGGCGGCCTGCGACCTGTTGGCGGCCCCGAAGGCCCGGATGGCGTCGGTGTCGGCGAACATGCGGTTAGGACGGCCGCGGCGGTGTGACGGTTCCATTAGGGTCACCGCATGGAAGTGCGCGTTGTCGACCACCCACTGGCCGCGACGCGGCTCACCACGCTGCGTGACGAGCGCACCGACAATGCGGGTTTCCGCGCCGCGCTGCGCGACCTCACCTTGATGCTGGTCTACGAGGCCACTCGGGATGCCGCCTGCGAGACCATCCCGGTCCGCACGCCGTTGGCCGACACCACCGGATCGCGACTGGCCAACCCGCCGCTGCTGGTCCCCGTGCTGCGGGCCGGCCTCGGCATGGTGGACCAGGCGCATGCCCTGATCCCCGAGGCGCGCGTCGGATTCGTCGGCGTGGCCCGTAACGAGGAAACACACCAGCCCACACCCTATTTGGAGTCGTTACCCGACGATCTGAGTACCCGGCCCGTCATTGTGCTCGACCCGATGCTGGCGACGGGTGGATCGATGGCCCACACCATAGAGCTGTTGCTGTCCCGCAACGCCGTCGACATCACCGCGATCTGCGTCGTCGTCGCGCCCGAAGGCATTGCGGCCCTGGAGAAGGTGGCGCCGAAGCTTCGGCTGTTCACCGCCACGGTGGACGAACGGCTCGACGAGACCGCGTACATCGTGCCGGGCCTGGGCGACGCCGGCGATCGGCAGTTCGGTCCGCGCTGACTCGTCACCACTGGCCTGCGACCGCGACCAGTTCGTCCTGCAGTGCCCTGGCCCGATCCCGGACGCTGTCCAGATCGGTGATGGCGCCGGCCGCACCGCATCGAACTTCAATGTAGGACTTCAGCTTTGCCTCGGTTCCGGACGGCCGTACGACCAACCGGACGGACGTGCTGCCGTCGCCGCCGGACATGATCAGCGCGTCGGTGCGATCCAGGCCCGGCCGCGTCAGCAAGTCCTCGACCGTCACCTCGAAGCCCGCGAGCCGGTCCGGCGGTGTGTCACGCAACCGTGCCATCACCGCCGCGGCCTCATCGGTGTCGGAAACCGGGCGTGACACCGCGGTCGTGGTGTGCACGCCGTGACGACGGGCCAGATCGTCGAGCGCGTCGAGCACCGTGCGGCCGTGTTCGCGCAGCGCGGCGACCAGGTCGCAGGCGAGTACGGCGGCGCTGATGCCGTCCTTGTCACGCACCCCGGCCGGGTCGACACAGTGACCGATGGCCTCTTCGTATGCGTAAACGAGGGTGGCCCCGGGCAGGCCGGCGTCAGCGCGGCACAGCCACTTGAAGCCGGTCAGCGTCTCCACGTGGCGGGCGCCGTGTGCTGCGGCGATGGCCGCGAGCATGCGGGACGACACCACCGTGCTCGCCACCAGAGTGGCGGCCGAGACGGCCCCGGGTTCAACCTGAGACAGGATGTAATCGCCGAGTAGCCAACCCGTTTCGTCGCCGGAGAGCATGCGCCACCCGTCCGGTGTCGGCACCCCGATCGCGCAGCGGTCGGCGTCGGGGTCCAGCGCGATGGCGATCTCGGCGTCGATCTGCGACGCCAGGTCCAGCAGCGCGTCGACCGCGCCCGGTTCCTCGGGGTTGGGGAAGGACACCGAGGGAAAGTCCGGGTCGGGTGCAAACTGGCTCTCGACGACGTGGATGTCATCGAGCCCGGCACGCACCAGCGCGTCGACGGCGAACTCGCCGCCCACGCCGTGCAACGGGGTCAGCGCCACCCGCACCGATCCCGAGCTGTACCGCACCTGGGCCGCTCGATGCACGTACCGCTGCACCAGGTCCACCCCCTGGCGAGTGACGGGTCGGCGGTGGATCTCGTCGGCATGCGGGGCTTGCGCGATGGCCTGTTCGATCTCCCGGTCCGTGGGCGAAACGATCTGCATCCCGCCGTCGAAATAAACCTTGTATCCGTTGTCGGAGGGCGGGTTGTGCGATGCGGTGATCTGGATGCCTGCGACCGCGCCCGAGTGCCGAACGGCGAAGGCGACGATCGGTGTCGGCACGGCGGCGAACATCAGGATCACTCGGAATCCTTGAGCGGCAAGGACTTCGGCAGCGGCAAGCGCAAATTCCTCGGAACCGTGCCGGGCGTCGCGGCCGACGATCACGTGCGATCCGCCCAGGCGACGATCCTTGAGGACCTTGGCGACGGCCCAGGTGGTACGCAGGACCACCGCAAGGTTCATCCCGTCGGGTCCGCCGCGCAGGGGACCCCGCAAACCGGCGGTCCCGAAGGTCAGCGGGTGGGCGAACCGCTCCGCGAGTTCGGCCTCACCGCACGACGCCAGCTCGGCGGCCGTCCGAGGATCGGGGTCGTGTGCAATCCACTCGCGCGCGGCCGCCACAACCCGCGTCGGAGTCATGCCGGTAGTGTGCCCGCTTTCGTCTCCGCGTATGCCAGCTTGCGAAGCACCGGCGCGACGAGCATCAACAGGTCGAATTCGAGCTGCGACAGATTGTCACGCATGGTCGCGTGGAGCCACGCGTCACGCTCCGCCCGGTCTGCGTCCAGCAAAGCGGTGCCCGCGTCGGTGATCTCGATGAGCTGACGACGACGGTCGGACTCGTCGGGTCTGCGCGTGATCAGTTCTCGGCTGACGAGTTCGTTGAGGCCATCGGTCAACGACTGGGCCCGTACCTGCAAGTGGACGCCGAGCTCGGCGGGAGTGGTCACCCTGGCTCGGCTGATCTCGCCGAGAAGCTGCATCTGGCTGAGCGTAAGACCGTTGTCAGGGCGGTGTCTGCGCATCTGGCGGGTGACGGCCATCATCGATTCCCGCAGCTCGGTGGCCGCCGAGGACCTGGTGGAACGTTCGAGAGCAAACGTTGGCATAACCAAGGTATACCTTGGGAAATCCTCATTGTCATCTAAATCACTGCTTGTTGCTGTAGAAAAATACGAAGTGCATACTTGGAAACAGTGATGAATGTGCGGCAGGGACTCAAGTGGGTGTTGCTGGCGGCGGTGACCGCTGGCGTCGCGTTCCCTCTGACGCTGTTGGGCGTGCCGTCCGCCGCACTGTTCGCCGCGTTGGTCGTCGGCATCGCACTTGCGTTGACGTCTCTGGCTCCGACACGGGTACCCCGCAGCGCGGGCGTGGCCGCTCAAGGCGTGCTGGGTGTCTACATCGGCACGATGGTCCACCAGAATGCCGTCGGAGCGCTCGGAGCCGATTGGCCGATCGTGATCGGCATCGCGGTCGCCACATTGGTGCTCAGCATCGTGGCCGGCGCGCTGCTCGGCATGCACCGCGACGTCACCCCGCTGACGGGTGCGCTGGCACTGGTTGCCGGCGGCGCATCAGGGTTGGTGGCCATCGCCCGTGAACTCGGTGGCGATGACCGGGTGGTGTCCGTCGTGCAGTACCTACGGGTGGGGCTGGTCACCGCGTCGATGCCCGTCGTCGTCACGCTGGTCTACCAGGCCGACAAGACGCACGGCTCGGCTACCCTCCAGCAAAACGACACCGGGCCTTGGTATCTCAGCCTCGGAATGGTGATCGTGCTGGTGCTGGTCGGCGCCAACGTCGGCCGGATGGTGCATCTGCCGGGGGCGGGGCTGCTCGGCCCGATGGCCTTGACTGTCATCCTCGAACTCACCGGGTTGTCCTTCGGCCTGGACGTGCCGATGGTGCTGGTCCAAATCGGCTACGCGGTGATCGGATGGCAGGCCGGGCTGGCGTTCACGATGGAAGCGCTGCGGGCCATCGGCCGGATGCTGCCCCTTGCGATCGGGCTCATCGTGGCGCTCGCCGCCGGCACCGCGGGCCTCGGGGTGGCGCTGGCACACTTCACCCATTTGACGCCGCTGGAGGGCTATCTCGCGACGAGTCCCGGCGGCGTGTACGCCGTGCTGGGGACTGCCGTCGAAACCGGGTCCAATGTGACGTTCATCATCGCGGCGCAGGTGGTCCGGATTCTGCTGATGCTGTTCGCCGCGCCGCTGATGGCCCGCTGCGTGGTGTGGGCGAGCCGACGGCTGAGTCGTCAGACCCGCGATATGACCGCGGCCAGCAGGGAACCCATCCGCGTCGCGGATTGACGTCCGGTCTCCAGTACTTCCGCGTGGCTCAGCGGCTCGCCGGTCATTCCGGCGGCCAGGTTGGTCACCAGCGATACGGCGAGCACGTCGGCGCCTGCGGCACGGGCCGCGATGGTTTCGTGCACGGTCGACATGCCCACCAGATCGGCGCCCAGGGTGCGCAGCATCCGGATCTCGGCCGGCGTCTCGTAGTGGGGACCCGGCAGTCCCGCGTAGACCCCCTCGGTCAGCGACGGATCGATCTCGCGGGCGATCGCCCGCAGCCGCGGCGAATAGGCATCGACGAGATCGACGAATTGGGCGCCGACCAGCGGCGATCGCGCGGTGAGGTTGAGGTGGTCCCTGATCAGCACCGGCTGTCCGGCGGCGTAGTCCGCACGGAGGCCGCCCGCGGCGTTGGTCAGAACCACCGTGCTCACGCCTGCCGCGCATGCCGCCCGTACCGGGTGCACGACGTGGCGCAGTCCGTGGCCTTCATAGGCGTGGGTTCTGCCGACGAACACCAGCACGTGGTGGCCGCCGATGCGCACAGACAGCAGTTGGCCGGTGTGCCCAGCGGCCGACGGTGGGGTGAAGCCAGGCAGTTCGGCCTGCGGCACCACGGCGACCGAATCGCCGAGTGCGTCGACGGCCGGCGCCCACCCTGATCCAAGGATGATCGCGACATCGTGCTCGCCAACGCCGGTGCGATCGCGGATCGCCGCCGCCGCCTCTTGCGCCACCGCCGCCGGGCTAGTCACGGTAGGCGAGCTTAGCTGTCAGGAAGCGCACCAGCGGTCAGTGAGATACTGCAGGGATGCCTACCGCCACCGCGTCGATCAGCGTCGAAGACGCCGTCAAGCGCCGTAGTGGCGATCTGATCGAGCTTTCGCACGCGATTCACGCCGAACCGGAACTCGCGTTCGCCGAACACCGCAGCTGCGCCAAGACGCAGGCACTCGTCGCCGATTACGGCTTTGAGATCAGCCCGGCGCCCGCCGGCCTGGAGACCGCGTTCCGTGCCGACTTCGGCAGCGGGCCGTTGGTCATCGGTATCTGTGCCGAGTACGACGCGCTACCGGGGATCGGGCATGCCTGCGGGCACAACATCATCGCCGCCTCGGCGGTGGGTACCGCACTGGCCTTGGCCGGGGTCGCCGACGAGCTGGGTCTCACGGTGGTGTTGCTCGGCACGCCCGCCGAGGAGGCCGGTGGCGGAAAAGCCTTGCTGATCAAGGCCGGAACGTTCGACGACATCGCGGCGACCGTGATGTTGCATCCCGGGCCGATCGATATCGCCGCGGCGCGCTCGTTGGCGCTGTCGGAGGTGACCGTCCGATATGCCGGCCGCGAATCACACGCCGCGGTGGCGCCGTTCCTCGGTGTCAACGCAGCAGATGCGGTGACGGTCGCGCAGGTGGCCATCGGGCTGTTGCGCCAGCAGCTGGCGCCCGGCCAGATGGTGCACGGGATCGTCACCGACGGCGGTCAGGCCACCAATGTCATCCCGGGACGGGCCGAGTTGCGGTACACGATGCGTGCGGTGGAGTCCGAGTCGCTGCGCGCGCTCGAGGACAAGATGGCGGGGTGCTTTGCGGCCGGCGCGATCGCGACGGGCTGTGAGCACACGGTCGACGAGACCGCGCCCGCGTACGCCGAGTTGGCGCCCGACCCGTGGCTGGCCGCGACCTTCCGCGCCGAGATGGTGCAGTTGGGCCGCCACCCGGTTCCTGAGGGATCCGAGTCGACGCTTCCACTGGGCAGCACCGACATGGGCAATGTCACCCAGGTGATGCCGGGGATCCACCCCGTGGTCGGCATCGACGCCGGCGGCGCTTCCATTCACCAGCCGGCGTTCACCGAGGCTGCGGCCGGGCCGAGTGCCGACCTGGCCGTTGTGGAAGGTGCGATCATGCTGGCGCGTACGGTCGTATCTCTGGCCGAGACACCGTCGGAGCGGGACCGGGTAATGGAGTTGCAATCGAGGAGGGCGTCATGACGATCGTCGACGCCGCCGAAGCCTGGCTGGACGGCCATTACGACGACCTCGTCCGGTGGCGCAGACACATGCACGCGCATCCCGAACTCGGTCGTCAGGAGTTCGCCACTACCCAGTTCGTTGCGTCGCACTTGGCCGATGCCGGGCTGAATCCGAAGGTGCTGCCCGGTGGCACAGGGCTGACCTGCGACTTCGGCCCGGAACACGGCCCGCGAATCGCGCTGCGGGCCGATATGGACGCGCTGCCGATGGCCGAGCGCACCGGCGCGCCCTACACGTCGGAAGTGCCCAACGTCGCGCACGCCTGCGGCCATGACGCGCACACCGCGATTCTGCTGGGCTCGGCGCTGGCGCTGGCGTCGGCGCCCGAACTGCCCGTCGGTGTGCGGTTGGTCTTCCAGGCGGCCGAGGAACTGATGCCCGGCGGCGCCATCGATGCCATCGCGGCGGGCGCGCTCACCGGCGTGTCGCGCATCTTCGCGTTGCACTGTGACCCTCGTCTTGCGGTGGGCAAGGTCGCGGTGCGGCCGGGCCCGATCACGTCGGCGGCCGATCAGCTCGAGGTGCTGCTGCAGTCACACGGCGGGCACACGTCGCGCCCACACCTGACCGGCGACCTGGTGTACGGAATCGGCACCCTGATCACGGGTCTGCCCGGCGTGCTGTCGCGGCGCATCGATCCGCGCAACAGCACCGTGATGGTGTGGGGCGCGGTCAACGCGGGCGTGGCAGCCAATGCCATCCCGCAGTCCGGAACCCTGGCCGGTACCATCCGCACCGCGAGTCGCGAAACCTGGCTGACACTGGAATCGATTGTGCGGGATACAGTTACGTCTCTTTTGGAGCCATTGAACATCGAGCACACCGTGCAGTACCGGCGGGGCGTGCCGCCCGTGGTCAACGAGGAAATCTCGACCCGCATCCTCACCCATGCGATCGAGTCGGTGGGCCCCGATGTGCTGTGTGACACCCGCCAATCCGGCGGCGGCGAGGACTTCTCGTGGTATCTCGAGGAGGTGCCCGGTGCGATGGCGCGGCTGGGCGTATGGACGGGCCGCGGCCCGCAACTCGACTTGCACCAGCCGACGTTCGACATCGACGAACGGGCGATGGCGGTGGGCGTGCGGGTAATGGTCAACATCATCGACCAGGCCGCGCACTTCTAGTTCCAGCTCCGTGAGACTGCGGGGAGATCGCGATTCTAGTTGAATACGTGATGTGTGCGCAGTCTCGACGATGATCGCGGGCAAAGACGCTACGTGCCCGGGCCGATGTTGCGCGACGGGCGGGTTCGCAAGTCGTGCACGTATTCTGCTGGCGCACCGGCGATTTCGGCGGCATCTGCCATGACCCCGAGATAGCGCGCCGACGGAATCCCGCCTTCCCACGCGTCGACGACATACAGCCAGGCAAGCACCGGATCCGTGTCGGTATCGGATGACAGGCGATCCACCCGGCAGCGGATCTTCTTGTGGAACCCCAGCTCTGAGCCTTCCCAACGGTCGAGGTTCTTCTCGTCCTCCTTGGTCATGTCGTAGAGCACGACGAACACCCTCGCGGTCGGATCCTCGACCAGAGTTGCCAATGCGCCCTCCCAGCCGATGTCCTCCCCGCCGAACGTCAGGCGCCAACCGTGCAACCAGCCCGTTCCCGCCATTGGGGAGTGCGGAGCGCGCTCCAACATCTGTTCCGGATGCATGTTCGATCCGTACGCGGCGTAGATCGGCACGGGGAAAGCCTAAGGCTTTGCCCGGTGGCTGGGCGATCAACGGTCCGCTTGACTAGGTTAGGGGCCGTGGCAACGCGCATCGTGATCATCGGCGGCGGGCCCGCCGGATATGAAGCCGCACTGGTAGCGGCCGCGCGCGGTCCCGAGGTCGCCGAGGTCACCGTGGTCGACTCCGACGGCATCGGCGGTGCCTGCGTGCTGTGGGACTGCGTTCCGTCGAAAACCTTCATCGCCTCCACCGGCGTGCGCACCGAACTGCGCCGCGCACCCGACCTGGGCTACGCGCTGGAGTTCGAGGACGCCAAGATCGAGCTGCCGGTGATCAACAACCGCGTGAAGAGGCTGGCCGCAGCTCAGTCCGTGGACATCGCCGACCGGCTGCGGAGCGAGGGGGTGACGCTCATCGCCGGTCGCGGCGAGCTGGTCGACGACGTGCCGGGGATGGCGGCGCACACCGTCAAGGTCACCGCGCACGACGGCACGGTGAGCAAGCTCACGGCCGACGTGGTGCTCGTCGCCACCGGCGCCAGCCCGCGGGTGCTGCCGGGCGCGGAGCCCGACGGGGAATGCATCCTCAACTGGCGTCAGCTCTACGACCTCGACCGACTGCCCGAGCATCTCGTCGTCGTCGGTTCGGGCGTCACCGGCGCCGAATTCGTCAACGCGTACACCGAACTCGGTGTCGCGGTGACGGTGGTCGCCAGCCGTGACCAGATCCTGCCGCACGAGGACTCCGACGCCGCAGGGGTGCTCGAGGACGCGTTGGCCGAACGCGGTGTGACGTTGGTCAAGAACGCGCGTGCGGAGTCGGTGACTCGCAGCGACGACGGCGTGCTGGTGACGATGACCGACGGGCGCACCGTCGCGGGCAGCCACGCGCTGATGACCGTGGGTTCGGTGCCCAACACCGGCGGGCTCGGCCTCGAGAGCGTCGGCATCGAGCTCGGCCCGGGAAACTATCTGACCGTCGACAGGGTCTCGCGCACTTCGGTGCCCGGTATCTACGCGGCCGGTGACTGCACGGGCCTGATGCTTCTGGCGTCGGTGGCCGCAATGCAGGGCCGGATCGCGATCTATCACGCGCTGGGGGAGGGGCTGAGCCCGATCCGGCTGCGCACGGTGGCCGCGGCGGTCTTCACCAGGCCCGAGATCGCCGCCGTCGGAGTGCCGCAAGCCAAGATCGACGACGGTTCGGTGCCGGCGCGGACCGTCATGCTGCCGCTGAACACCAACGCCCGCGCCAAGATGTCGGGCCTGCGCCGCGGCTTCGTGAAGATCTTTTGCCGACCGGCCACCGGCGTGGTGATCGGCGGGGTGGTGGTGGCGCCGATCGCCTCTGAGCTGATCCTGCCGATCGCCCTGGCGGTGCAGAACGGCAATACCGTCGGGGACCTCGCACAGACCTTCTCGGTGTACCCGGCGCTGTCGGGTTCGATCACCGAGGCGGCCCGGCGGCTGATGGCGCACGACGATCTGGACTGAGCCGCACACGCGAGGAGCGCTCGGACCCACGTAGCCTGGGAATGGCCAAACGTACCGACGAGTAACTAGGAGTCCACTCCGGTGAGTGACCCGATCACGGGCAACGGGCAGACGCTGCTCGGCCCTGGGCAGCGGGAGCAGGCGTGGGAGCGGCTCGGCACCGAACAATTCGACGTGGTCGTCGTTGGCGGTGGCGTGGTCGGTGCGGGTGCGGCGTTGGATGCCGCCACCCGGGGGCTGAAGGTGGCGCTGGTGGAGGCCAGGGACTTCGCCTCGGGTACCTCCAGCCGCTCATCGAAGATGTTCCACGGCGGTTTGCGATATCTGGAACAGCTGGAGTTCGGATTGGTCCGGGAAGCGCTGCACGAGCGTGAGCTGTCGCTGACGACGCTGGCGCCGCATTTGGTCAAACCGCTGCCGTTCCTCTTCCCGCTGACCAACCGGTGGTGGGAGCGTCCTTACGTGGCCGCCGGTATCTTCCTCTACGATCAGCTTGGGGGCGCGAAATCCGTTCCCGCACAGAAGCATCTGACCCGCGCTGGTGCGCTGCGGCTGTCGCCCGGACTCAAGCGATCCTCGCTGATCGGCGGAATCCGCTATTACGACACCGTGGTCGACGATGCCCGGCACACCATGACGGTGGCACGCACAGCGGCGCACTACGGCGCCGTCGTGCGGTCCTCGACGCAGGTGGTATCGCTGCTGCGCGAAGGCGACCGGGTGATAGGCGTGACAATCCGCGACTCGGAGAATGGCGCCATCACCGAAGTACGTGGCCATGTCGTGGTGAACGCAACCGGCGTGTGGACCGACGAAATCCAGGCGCTGTCCAAGCAACGTGGTCGCTTTCGGGTGCGGGCGTCCAAGGGCGTGCACATCGTGGTGCCGCGCGACCGCGTCGTCAGCGAGGTGGCGATCATTCTGCGCACGGAGAAGTCGGTGCTGTTCGTCATCCCGTGGGGCACGCACTGGATCATCGGCACCACCGACACCGACTGGAACCTCGACCTCGCCCACCCGGCGGCGACGAAGGCCGACATCGACTACATCCTCGGCCACGTGAACACGGTGCTGGCCACGCCGTTGACGCACGACGACATCGACGGCGTCTACGCCGGGCTGCGGCCGCTGCTGGCGGGGGAGAGCGAGGAGACCTCGAAGCTGTCTCGGGAGCATGCCGTCGCGGTGCCGGCGCCGGGTCTGGTGGCCATTGCGGGCGGCAAGTACACGACGTACCGGGTGATGGCCGAGGACGCGATCGACGCTGCCTCCGAATACATCCCGGCTCGGGTGGCGCCGTCCATCACCGAGAAGGTCCCGTTGATGGGCGCCGACGGTTACTTCGCGTTGATAAACCAAACCGAAACGGTGGGTGCGCATTACGGCCTGCATCCCTATCGGGTGCGCCATCTGCTTGACCGCTACGGTTCGCTGATCGGCGAGGTACTGGCGATGGCGGAGAGCCGGCCGGAACTGCTGACGGCGATCACCGAGGCGCCGGTGTATCTGAAGGTGGAGGCCTGGTATGCGGCGGCCGCCGAGGGTGCGCTGCATCTCGAGGACATTCTGGCCCGGCGGATGCGGATCTCCATCGAGTATCCCCACCGCGGGGTGGACTGTGCGCGCGAGGTCGCGGAAGTGATTGCGCCCGTGCTCGGTTGGAGTGCGGAGGACATCTCTCGCGAGGTCGACACGTATTGCGCTCGCGTGGACGCCGAGGTGCGCTCACAGCAGCAGCCCGATGACGAGTCTGCCGATGCGTTGCGGGCGGCCGCGCCAGAAGCGCGGGCGGAGATCCTCGAGCCGGTGCCGCTCAATTGAGACGGGCCGCACCGCTGCCGGTGCGTGACGGGCTCGGGCCGGCGCGGGTCCGCCTGTTCGGAGGACCGGTGCTGGCGGAATTGGAGGCGCGGTTCGGCGAGACGGCGCGGGCGAAAGTGGTCGCGGGAGAGGTAGTCGACGCCGACGGAGCGGTGATTACCGAGGGCAGTGAGTTGCCGGCGGGCGCGCATGTCTTTCTGTACCGCGAGCTGCCCGACGAGATGCCGGTGCCGTTCGGCATTCCAGTGCTGCATCGCGACGACGACATCGTGGTGGTCGACAAGCCGCACTTCCTGGCCACCATGCCGAGGGGCCGCCATGTCGCGCAGACCGCGCTGGTGCGGCTGCGCCGCGAACTCGATTTCCCTGAACTGAGCCCTGCTCACCGACTCGACCGGCTGACGGCGGGTGTCTTGCTGTTCACAACCCGGCGTGAGGTCCGGGGTGCCTATCAGACGCTGTTTGCGCGCGGATTGGTACACAAGACGTACCTTGCCCGAGCAGCGGTCGACGACGGCCTGGAGTTTCCGATGGTGCTGCGGAGCCGGATCATCAAACAACGCGGGCAGTTGCAGGCGGTCGAGCAGTCCGGCGAGCCAAATGCGGAGACGTTGGTGGAACATCTCGGCGCGGGACTGTACCGGTTGACACCGCGTACCGGCAGAACCCATCAGCTACGTGTGCACATGACATCTCTGGGTTTGCCGATCTCTGGAGACCCGTTGTACCCGAAAGTGATCGATGTGGCGCCCGAGGACTTCTCGCGACCGCTGGCGCTGCTGGCTGAGCGCCTGGCGTTCGACGATCCGGTTTCTGGTCGCCGACGCGAATTCGTCAGCGCTCGCACGGTGACGCCGAAATAGCAGCCGGGTGTGTCTCCGCCTGCGCCCAACGTCAGCTTGTGCACGAATGTCGGGCCGGACCACCAGCGTCAGTGGTTGGATCTGGTGATGAGTTCGTCCCTGCAGCCGACGCCGCAACAGATCGCGGCGCTGGCCGCTCGGCCGGCCGATGCGCCGGTCGTGATGATCAACCTGCTGCAATTCCGCATGGACGGCGGGCGACAGAGCTACGTGCGCTACGCCCGTGAAGTCGCGCCGCATCTCGAGCGGGTGGGAGGGCTGGTCCGTTACGCCGGCGCCTCGCCCACGGTCGTCATCGGTGACGGCGAGAAGCCGTCGTGGGACGCGATCATCGTCGTCGAGTATCCGTCGCCCGCAGCATTCGTCGACATGGTGACCAACGAGGAGTACCTCGCGATCCATCGGCATCGTGCGGCAGGGCTGGACAGAGGCGATCTGATCGCGACGTCGGTATGGACGATGGCAGAGTGATGTCGTGTACTTGATCACCGGTGCCGGCGGAGGAGTCGGGGGCGTCAGTCGCGTGGTCGTCGAGTCGCTGCTCGATGGCGGTGCACCGGTGCGGGCGATGGTCCACCGCGACGACGACCGCGCCGACGCGCTGCGGGCGCTGGGCGCCGACGTCTTCGTGGGTGATCTGACCCGTGCCCGCGACATCGACGAAGCGATCACCGGTGTGACGCGGATGTTTTTCAGCATGAGCGTGTCCGCGGATTACTTGCTGGCCACCGCCGAAGTGTGTGCGGCGGCTCTGGAGCAGGGTCACCTCGAGGTGATCGTCAACATGTCGCAGATGACGGTGTCCCAGATGACGCTGACGAGTACCGGCGAATCCAATCAGCATCGACTGCATTACCTTGCCGAGCATGTGCTGAATTGGTCCCGGCTACCCGTGATACATATTCGCCCAACGGTTTTCGCTGAGAACCCACTGTTCACCGTCTTGGCGGCGCGCACTATCAAAGACCGCGACGTACTTGCCTTGCCCTTCGGCGGCGGCAGCACGTCGCCGATCGCGGCCGCCGATGTGGCGCGCGTCGTGACCACCCTGCTTCGCGACCCGGCCGGGCGCATCGGCTCTGTCTATGACCTGACCGGGCCCCAAGTCCTCGACCTCCATGGCCTGGCCGAGCAGTACAGCCGTGCGCTCGAGCGGCCGATCACCGCCGAGGACCAGCCCTACGACGTGTGGCGCCGAGAGGTACTCGAACCCATCGGACTGCCGGAGCACGTCCAGCAGCACATCGCCACCATGGCGCGTCTGCACCGCGAAGGCCGGTACAACCGGTCCACCGACGACGTTGAGCGGATCACCGGCCAACCGGCCCAATCCGTTGCGGAATACGTGGCGTCCCGCCGCGATCTGTTTGACTGACGGCGTGGACCGCACATCGTTTGACCGGTTGTTCGACATGACCGAACGCACTGTCCTCGTCACGGGCGGAACCAGGGGCATCGGCCTGACACTTGCCGAGGCCTACGTTCTTGCGGGCGCTCGCGTAGTGGTGGCAAGCCGCAAACCCGATGCGTGTGAAGAGGCCGCTAAGCATCTACGCGGTCTGGGCGGCAAGGCCATCGGCGTACCCACCCATCTCGCCGACGTCGACTCGCTCGGCGCCCTCGTGGGGCGGACGGTCGATGAGTTCGGTGGCCTCGATGTACTCGTGAACAACGCCGCGAACGCCCTGGCGCAGCCACTGGGCCAGATGACCCCTGAAGCGTGGGACAAGGCGTACGCGGTCAACCTGCGCGGCCCACTGTTCCTGGTGCAGGAGGCGCTGCCCCACTTGAAGGACAGTGACCACGCCGCGGTGCTCAACTTGGTCTCGACGGGTGCTTTCCTCTTCGCGCCGATGCTGACGATGTACGCGGGTGCCAAGGCCGCGCTGATGTCCTACACCCGGTCGATGGCAGCGGAGTTCGTCTCGTTCGGCATCCGGGTCAATGCGTTGGCGCCGGGCCCGGTCGACACCGACATGATGCGCAAGAATCCGCAGGACGCCATCGACCACATGGTCGCTGGGACACTGATGAAACGACTCGCGACGCCTGACGAGATGGTCGGTGCAGCATTGCTTTTGACGTCTGACGCGGGGAGCTACATGACTGGACAGGTCATCATCGTGGACGGCGGCGGAACGCCTCGCTAGCCTCGACCATCTCGCCACTGGGGCACGCGAAGATCTGGCTGCGGTTCTCCAGGTGCAATGCCGATTCCAGGCTCGATGCGTCGAGATTCGCCCACAGCACCTGCTTGGTCGATTTCACTCCGAATTTCCCGTAACTGCACAAAGTCTCGGCGATCGCCAACGCCTCGTCGAGCACCGAAGACTCGCCCACCAGCCGCGAGACGAGGCCGAGCCGCAGTGCCTCGTCGGCGTCCACCGCCCGTGCGGTGAGTATCAGGTCGAACGCAGGTCCTGCGCCGATGATCCGGGGCAAGGTGTAGCTCACGCCGATATCGCAGCCGCCGAGACCCAGCTTGATGAATTGTGTGCAGAAACCGCGCGGAGTCCGAGGCGATCCGGATGTCGCACGCGAGGGCGATCCCGAAGCCGCCGCCGTCGGCGGGACCGGTCACCGCTGCGATGACCGGCTGCCGGAGACGGTGAATCCGCGCGGTGAGCTCCGCGGTCCGTTCCTGCCAGCGCATACCCGACCGCGGGAGTTCTGTTCCGCCGCCCGCCTCAGTGGGGTTGGGAGCGGTCAACCAGGCCAGAGCAGAACCCCCGCCCCGCGCCGGTCAGCACGACTGCCCGGCACTCGTTGTTGCCGGCGACGCTGCCGAGCGCGGCGTGCAGGTCTTCGACCAGTTCTTAGGACAGCGCGTTGAGCTTCTCCGGCCTGTTGAGCGTGAGAACGGCGATGTCGGGGCGCGGAAAGGTCAGCTCGAGATGCGACATGAGCCTCACGCTAGCCGCCGCGATGTCTCAGACCGTGGTGCGCCAGCCGGTCACGCCGACGACGATCATCCGAAGCTGCTTGATGGCGGTCCTCTTGATGTCCTCGAGAGAGAGCGGATCGTGGGCGTCCTCGATGGCCTCCGCGATGACGATCATCGCGTTCACGAACAGGCTGGCGAGAATGTTGAGGTCCTCGCTGCTCCACGTCGTCAGTCCGGGAAAACGGGCCAAGTCGATCGCCAGCTCGGAGGTGATCAACCGAATCTCCGTGCGAATGGCGTAGCGCAGCACGGTCACCCCGCTGGAGCGCTCACGTCCGATGAAGCGCCAGTGCTCGCGACGGTCGTTGACGCCTTCGATGAGAATGTCGACCGACGACTCGATCACCCGACTCGGATCGAGCCTGGCCGCGCGCGCACTGCGCAGCATGTCCCGGAGTGCGCGAAAAGACTCGTCGATGAGGACCAGACCGAGCGCTTCCATGGATTCGAAATGGCGGTAGAACGCCGCAGGCACGATTCCAGCCTCCCGGGTGACCTCCCGCAAACTGAGGGCAGCGAAGCTGCGGTCTTCCAAGAGTCGCAGTGCGGCAGCAACTATGGCGCGGCGCGTGGCTTCCTTGCGTTCTTCGCGGGAGAGCGTCTCCCGAGACGTCTCGCGGGAGCCCTCGCGGGATCGTGACCTCCCCGAACGGCTCGATCGACCCGTTCGTGAACTAGGCGTACGACTGTTCACTGTGTGAAACATACCACAACCTGCTTGAACGGGTTGACGGACTGCTTCCAGCGGTCGCAGAGTGTACATATGTTCACTGAAACATTGACGCGGCGGGTGCTCCGGTCACCGCTGGTCGATCTGCTCACCGGGCCGCACGGCGTCGACCGGTATACGGAGCTCGTCGACCCGACCTGGACCGTTGGAGACGCCCGCGCGAAGGTGATCGCGGTGCGGCGGCAAACCCCGCGCAGCGTCACTCTGACCTTGGAGCCCAATCATGCGTTCACCGGCTTCAAGGCCGGGCAGCACATCAACCTGACGGTCGAGATCGACGGCCGTCGCCGCACCCGTCCCTACTCGCCGGCCAGTGCCGAGGGCTCGCCCTACATCGAGCTGACGATCGGCCTGCACGACGGCGGAGTGGTGTCGCGCTATCTCTACGACCAGGCCCGCCCCGGGATGGTGCTCGGCCTGGACTCGGTCGGTGGCGGCTTCACCCTGCCGACCGCGCGCCCCCGGCGCATCTTGCTGATCTCCGGCGGCAGCGGGATCACCCCGGTGATGTCCATGCTTCGCACATTGCGGGCCGAGGGCTTCACCGGCGAGGTGGCGTTCGTGCACTACGCGCGCAGCTCCGAGGAGGCGTGTTATCGCCGCGAGCTCGACGCGATGCCGGGCGTGCGGGTACTGCACGGCTATACCCGTGCCCCGGGCGGTTCTGACCTGGTCGGCCGCTTCGGTGCCCAGCACCTCGCGTCCGCGATGCCCGAACCGGATGCCGTCTTCGTCTGCGGTCCGCCCGAACTCGTCGACGACGTCCGGGCACACAGCGCCAATGTGAGCTCCGAAAGCTTCGTCCCACCCGTGTTCGACGTGCCCGCCGAGGCATCCGGCGGCGCCGTCACTTTCGCCGACAGCGGCGTCCAGATCACCGATGACGGCCGACCGCTGCTCGAGCAGGCCGAAGCCGCTGGGCTGACACCCGAGAGCGGATGCCGGATGGGCATCTGCCACAGCTGCACCCGCCGCAAGACCCGTGGCGCGGTGCGCAATCTCATCACCGGAGCAGTGTCGAGTGCTGACGGGGAGGACGTGCAGATTTGCGTGTCCGTTCCCGTCGGCGATGTCGACCTGGCCCTGTAAATCAATCGAAAGGAGTTCGGCGACATGACTGTGACCTCTGAGACCTCTGAGACTTCCGAAACCACCGAAACCCTCACCACCACCGCCGAGCCGGCGGCCGCCCAGCCGCAGGCCATCGAGAAGACCGTCGGCGGCAAGACCGTCAGGATGACGCCCGAGCGGGCCGAGGCGTTCGGCCGCGAACTCGACGCCCTCAAGGAGCGTGTGATCGCCGACCTCGGGGAGCGGGACACCACCTACATCCGGCGAATCATCAAGGCGCAGCGCGGCCTCGAGATTGGCGGCCGTGCTCTGCTGTTCGGCGGGATATTCCCGCCGTGCTGGCTCGCCGGCACCGCAATGCTGGGCCTGTCGAAGATCCTCGACAACATGGAGATCGGGCACAACGTCATGCACGGCCAGTACGACTGGACCGGCGATCCGGCGTTGTCGAGCAAGAAGTTCGAATGGGACACCGCTTGCCCGGCGGACCAGTGGCGCCATTCCCACAACTACATGCACCACACCTACACGAACATCGTCGGGATGGACCGCGACATCGGCTACGGCATCCTTCGGATGAGCGAGGATCAGAAGTGGAGCCCGTATTTCCTGGGCAACCCGGTCTATGCGTTTCTGCTGATGGTGTTGTTCCAGTACGGTGTTGCGCTACACGAATTGGAGACCGAGCGGATCCGCACCGGAGAGATCACGATCGCGGACAAGCGCGAGATCCTCGAAGGCATCTGGCGCAAGACCAAGCGCCAGACACTCAAGGACTACGTGGCTTTCCCGTTGCTGGCCGGACCTTTCGCGCCGTGGGTGTTCACGGGGAATATGACCGCGAACCTGATCCGCAACGTCTGGTCGTACATGATCATTTTCTGCGGCCACTTTCCCGAGGACGTCCAGGAATTCACCATCGAGGAGACGAAGGCGGAGACCCGTGGCATGTGGTATTTCCGTCAGGTCCTGGGCTCGGCGAACCTCACCGGCGGCAAGCTGTTTCACATCCTGAGCGGCAACCTGTCGTTCCAGATCGAGCACCATTTGTTCCCCGACATCCCGGCCTTCCGGCACGCGGAGATCGCGCCCAAGGTCCAGGAGATCTGCGATCGTTACGGCGTTCCGTACAACAGTGGGTCGCTGCCGCGGCAGTTCGCGACGGTGGTGCGCAAGATCGTCAAGCTGGCGCTGCCGGGCTAGGTCTGACAGACCGGGCACCAGTACATGATCCGGTCGCCGCTGTCGTTTGACCGGACGGGTGTTCCGCACCGCCGGCAGGGTCTCCCGATGCGGCCGTAGACCCAGAGGTCTTGGCCGCTTCGGGTGTTCCCGGTTGTCGTTCGGTTCCAGCGGGAGCGGTTGAGCCACAACATATCGCGTGCCCGCTGTACCATCCGCAGCGGATCCTTGATATCGCGGACGGGCGCTGTCGGGAGGTGACCGGTGATGAAGCACAGCTCGTTGCAGTACACGTTTCCAACGCCGGCCAGCACTCGCTGGTCGAGGAGGGCCTCGGACAGCGGACGGTCCGGGTCGGCGGTGAGGTTGGCGACGGCGGTTCGCGGGTCCCAGTCGTCACCGAGTAGGTCCGGCCCGAGATGGGCGACCACCTCCATGTCGCGCTCCCGCTCCAGCACCTCCAACACCCCGAGATCGATGCCTGCGGCCTGAATATCGGCGGTTTCCAGAATGATTCGTATCCGATAACCGGCGCGGCTCGGCTTATCGACGGGGTTGACCTTCCAGCTGCCCTCCATCTTAAGATGCGAATGGATGCTGGCCTCGCCGACGCGGATGAACAGGTGCTTACCGCGGCTGACGACTTCGTCGACCATGTGGCCGGTGAGGTCGACGGCGGCGTAGCGCGGCACCCGGACATCGCACCGGGTCAGCGTCTTGCCGACGAGTGCGTCGCGCAGGATGGCAGCCGTGTGCCAGACGGTATCGCCCTCAGGCATAGCTCATTGAATCAGCTTCAGCGACAGAGTCCACAGCCGAGTAGTTCTCCTGGTTGCCGTATGACATCGATACAAGAATATGGCGCACAGATTAGACGAGTGCAGTACTGGAGGTCGACCAGATCGGCACACATTGATCAGCACGGCACGGATCGCGACGGCAGGCGTTATCCCGGTGGCGCAGAGCGTAATACATCCTCGAGATGCGCTGCAGCAGCGTGGAGTTGACGGGCTACCCGGAGATGATCGCGTGGCTGCATTCGGTCAGCAGGACCAACCGCGTTGATAGCGGCAACGGTGACGTCGTCACGGTTCCGAACCGGAGTAGCCATTGAGATGACGTTGTCGGACCGATAGTTGAGGGCGTAGCCTCGGTCGCGGACCTGCTCGAGTTCTTTGCGTAATGCGGGGATGTCCACATCCTGCGTTTCGAGCCCGCGCAGTATCGACTCGAGCACATTCGCGGGGAGGTCGGCCAGCAGGACGCGTCCGGTCGCGCTGGTGTGCGCGGGCACAACTTGGCCTGTGCGGTCAGCGACCCGCAACGCCTCTTCACCCTCAGCGCCAAGCAGGTACCGAACGTTGGTTCCTTCAAGCTGGGCGAGGTGCACCGTTTCCCCAAGCTTCATCGCGAGGTCGGCGAGAATAGGCCGGGCGTGGGCGCGGATGTCCATGTTGCGCACCGCGGCCAATCCGATGTCGACGAATGCAGGTCCCGGAACGTAGGTGCGGGTGTTGTCTTCCTGTCGGACGAAGCCCCTGAATTGCAGCATCGCGAGTAGGCGATGTGCAGTCGACGTCGATACACCGAGGGCTTTGGCGGCGTCGGAGAGCCGGATACGGCTGTGGTCTTTGAACATCAGCATGAGCCGCAGCGCATTGTCGACCGACGTGATCGGATAGGTCGGCTGGCTCTTTTCCTCGGATCCCACGGGCAACTCGGCGCCCCCTGCCATCTCCGCCCGGCGGCCTGCCTTGACGCTCACGTCCACAACCTAAATGAAGATGGACAGATTCTTGGCGAGCAGAACAGTTTGGTCCAACAGAACATATCGGCGCACCACCTTCCAGCCTTTAGCCGGATCCCTACGCACAGTGTCTTCGCGTCGGCCGACGAGGATGTCCGTTTCGTCGGCCACCCGGTTGCGGTATACCAGGAATCTGCTGGATAGCCGTACCTCGTCGCCGTTGACCTCGTCGATCCTGATGTTGGTGATCAGGTGGGCTACGCGCGATACCGGTTCCTCTGCCCAGTGCAACCCGGTCTGCAACTGCGTCACCCGCAGCTCGACCGTGTCTTTCGGCTCGTCAAACCAGCACACGTCTTCACCGGACTTTGTCTCGCTCTTGGTGTCGGCGTCCGCGTAGGGCACATTGAGGCGCAGCGGCATGCAGTAGGTGAAGTCATCGGCGAGCAGATCGAGCCACTCGGTGTAACGGCGCTCGTCGAGCAGGTCGGCCTCCCGATATAGGAATTCCGATACCTCTGCGAGCAGCAGATACCTTTCGAGCCCTTTCGGCTGGCTGGACTGGCCGGCTGGGGAGTCGCTGACTATCTGATCGGTGTCAGTCATGGCTGTCATGCCCCTTTCACGGATTGCGCGTCGGCAGCCTTGCCGGTCTCACGCCGCAGGATCGCGTCGATTCGGTCGTCGTGCGCGGCGAGCCGGGTGAGTTCTTCTGCCGAGAGGTTGTCGACGTATTCCGCCCACCGGCGGTAGAACGCCCTGGCGTTGACTTCGCCGGCGATGGCGTGGTTTGAATGCACCGCGCGGTCGAGTTCGGAGAGCTGCTCGGCGTTGAGGCCTTGCTGGTAGTTGTAGGCGTATCGGCGCGCGACGACGCCGCGGCTGGCTTGCGTCGCGTAATCCCAGTTCTCCATGTCGTCTTGTTCGGTCATGCCGCCGGGTCCGGCATACCGCATGTAGTAACGGCGCAGCCATTGCCGCACAAATTTCGGCGCGGTTTTGTCGACCAGGAACCACCGCCACACCTCGGTCTCGGTGGCGCTGATGGGGTGAGCGACAAGGATGCTCCGGGGGAAGCCGGCTGCGAAGGACATGTTGGGAAACATGGTGGCCGGGCCGCGGCCGCCCAGCAGCCGGCCCTCGGCGCGCAGTTTCTCGGCGCGGGTGTCCCATGCTCGGGTGAAGTACTCGGTCATTTCGGGTTCGGCGAACTCGGGGTAGGCGATTTCGTATCCGAGGTTGTCTGAGGCGCCGTGGCCCATCCGGAACGAAGTTTTCATCCGGCCTTTGGAATGTCCGCCTTGGTCCTGGCGTTCGCCGTGGCGTCGATTGCCGCGGCCGCCCGGTCCGATACCGACGGCTTCGACCGATGCGTGCGTTGACGCGCCGTGGTAGGTGTCGCCGAGGAAGTTCTCGGCGACGAACTTCCAGTTCGACTTGATTCGCCACTTCAGGACGCCGTGGAAGACCTCGGTGCCCGCCTCGGTTCCGTCGAATGCATCGGCGAGATTGTCCAGCCAGTGATGAAATTCGCCGACATAGGTTTCGAAATCTTCGGCGTTTTCGTCCCAGCTGGCGAAGACGAGGCCCTTGTAGTTTTTGATCTTGGGGCAGTGGACCAGCCCCCATTGGTGCTTCTCGAGCTTGCCTCCATAGGCGGCCTTCATGTGCGGCACGCCGAACAGGTCGCCGGGTGTGTCTACCAGCGAGCCGTCGATCGAATACGACCAGGCGTGATACGGGCAGGTGAATTGCATGGTGTTGCCCTCGTCGTACCGGCACACTCGCATGCCGCGGTGGCGGCACGAATTGAGCAGTACGTGGATGTCGCCGGCGTCATCTCGCGTGAGCAGTACCGGGTCTGAACCCATCCAGGACGAGAAGTAGTCGCCGGGATTGGGAATCTGACTCGCGTGTCCGACGAACAGCCATGCCCGCGGGAACAGGTAGTTCATTTCGCGTTCGAAATATTCTGCGTTGACAAAGATTTCGCGGCTGATGGTTCCGCCGGCCGCATCGACGAGCTCCCGCGCGGATGCTCCCGCGGGGTATGACCCGGCATTGGGGTGACTCATTGTCATCTGATGGATCCTTTCTGTGCGAAGAGAAACTTCATGGCGTCAGCCTGATGCCGCGATCTGGCGCTGCGTTGATTTGTCGGCCATGTTCTGAAGCTCGTTGAGCACGTCCTCGACGACTGTGTGCTGTCGCCAGTGTCTGCGCAGCGCAGCCATTGCCCGGGGCCAACCCAGTGTGATCGCGGCGCTGAGCCGGTGTTGTCGGGAGAACAGCGCCGCCACGGATCGGCGGCCCGCGATCTCGAACGCGTGCACCTCCACGGTGTCGGTCGATTCAACGTGACCGACCATCTGAATCTTGCTGCCGTACTGGTCCGACCAAAAATAGGGTGCTGCGTGGTACTCGCGAGGCTGATCGGGGTGGATGATGTTGTGAGCCACGATGTTTGCTTGGTCGACGGCATTCGTCCAGTGACCAACACGGCGCGCTCGCCCAATAGACAGGTCGTGCCAATTGGCGACGTCGCCGACGGCGTACACGTCGCCGGCGCCTATGACCCGGCAGTATTCGTCGGTGCGCACGCCGTCGTCGATGGTCAGGGTCGAGCCGACGAGCCAATCGGTGTTGGGTGTCACGCCGATCCCGGCGACCAGGACATCAGCATCGATCACGCGGCCGCCGGCCAGGGTGATTCGTGCACCGGTGCCACCAGATCGGCGCACAGTGTCGACTCTGGTGCCTGCCAACACCGTTGTCCCGCCATCGCCATGCAGAGCGCCCAGCAGTGCGCCCACTTCATCGCCGACCGCCGTAGCCAGTGGCACCGCCGCAATATCGATGATGGTTGCCGCACAATCCAGTTGGCGGGCAGTAGAGGCGACCTCGCAGCCGATGAAGCCAGACCCGATGACCACGACATGACCGCCGCGCTGCATCGCTTGCTTCAGTGCCTCGCTCTCGTCAAGATCTCGGATGGTGTGCCCGAGCGGTTCGCCGTCGGCGTCGAATAGGGTTTTCGGCCGAGCGCCGGTGGCGATGACGACGCGGTCATAGGCGATCTGTTGCCCGGAGTCCAACGTCACCTTCTTGGCTGCGCAGTCGAGTGCAATCGCCGCATGACCCAGCACCGGTTCGAGTCCGGCGCCGTGCCAACCATCCTCGTTGAGGAGGGCGAATTGCTCGGGTGATTTCTGCCCGGTCAGGAATTCCTTGGATAGCGGTGGCTTGTCGTAGGGTTCGACGGGTTCAGCGCCGATGACCAAGACGTCGCCATCGAATCCACCGGACCGCAAGGCTTGTCCGGTTCGGATACCGCCGACCGAGGAGCCAACGATAACGACCCGCTCACGCACCGTCATCGACCATCCCCAGCGCAGCGACGGGGCAACTGCGCACCGCCGCGGCGGCGCTTTCCTTCTCGTCGTCCGTAACAGAATCTCGCAGCACCACCACGAGTCCGTCGTCGTCGAGGTCGAAATGTTCCGGGTCGGCGGCGATGCAGTTGCCGTAACCCTGGCACAGGTGCACGTCGGAGGTGATGCGCATGTCAGTGTCCTTCCCTGGGTGATTCCGCGGCAGTGACCGACGGGTTTTTTCGAGCCACAACGACTGCTGGTAGGAGCATCAGCGCCCCGGCAATGCCGAGGGCAACTCCGATCGGCAACGCGAGGACCATGGCCCCTACCCCGAGCGGAGCGATGAGCAGTGTCGCAGCGCGGAATGTTCCGTTGGATGCGATTGCGTCGCCGCGCTCCTCGGGCTGCACCGAGTCCGCCGCGAGGGCCGGGCCCATGGTCTGGAGGATCCCTGCGCCGATTCCTGCGATCGCGAGGGCGACGGCGACCATCGCAACGGCGCCCGGGAGTACACCGGTCAGCGCTATGCCGAGTCCAGTGGGCAGCAGCCCCGCCAGGACGGAAGTGCGTAAACCCGCTGTGTGCACCAACTTCGAGCTTGCACTGCCGCCAAGGGCGGCGATGTTGCCAACCGTGACGAGTACACCGATAACGGGAGCGGCGTGACCGGCGTTGGCGAGGATGACGGGTACATAGGAGTTCATCAGTCCGCGCCAAGCCCCTCCGCCCGCCGTCATCGCACATGCGGCACCGACGCCGGGTCGCCGCCAGATCTGCAGCGAGCCGGTCCGCCGATCTTTGTGCGCCGTCGGGAAGGGCGTTAGGCGGGTCAACAGCGCTGCCGGCGCGAGTGCGAGGATTCCGGTGACCCCAGCTATCGCAAGCGACAGAGTCAGCGATCCCGCGGCTAGCAGCCCGGCAAGTGCCGGTCCCACCAGCGATCCCGTCCCATTGGCCACGTTGATCACCGCCAGCCCGCCGACGGAGGTAGGCCACGCTCGCACGGCGTGAGTCTGACTGCCCGTCCAGAACAGCGCTCGAGCCAAACCCTGAAGTAGTTGGGAGGCAACGAAAGCCCAGATTTCTGTGCTGAAAACCAACAGAGCACACGATGTGGCGAGCGCGAGTGCGGCCAGCACCACGAACCATTTATCGGGGAACCGACGCAATAGTCGGCCCATGCACAGCCGGGCGGCCATCTGCGATACCCCGGCCAGTGCGACGAGGACTCCGATGACGGTTGCCGAGATGCCGACGTGTAGCGCCGCCAGGGGCGCACTGACACCGACCATGCCCAGGGCAGTGCAGAACAACAGGGTGGCGCCCACGCTCAGACGTCGATCGCCGCCCAGCGCGGTTGGCAGGGGGTCGTCGCCAATCCCCACGGGCGTGGTGTTCTGCGGTGGCACCGCGGCTACCTCGGCAGATCCAAGCCGGCCAGCTCCAATCGCGACCGGTGGTGCTGCCAGACGTAAACGTCGTTGAACATCGTGCCCAGATCGGGCATGGCGGCGATGTCTTCGGGCGGTAGCTCCGGCGGGATGGTTCCGCGCTGGCCCGCCGCCAGGGTCATGCGGGCCAGGATCTCGATGTTGAGAGCACGGACGACGGCTTGCTCGATGCTGTCGCCTACTGTGACGATGCCGTGGCCTCGCAAAATGCACACCGGCCGGTCACCGAGGGTGTCGGCGACGGCGTCGCCGAGGTCGTCGGTGTTGATGAGCACGCTGCGGGGATAGATCGGGAATCCGTCGCTGGCCATCCGCATTGCGGGAATGTTGTAGGCGCCGACGATGGGTCGCAACGGCAGGCCGGCCAGGTCACACGCCACCACCGCGGGCGGGTGAACATGCACCACCGCGGAAATATCGGGTCTTGCCCGCAGCACTCGGCTGTGGATCGGAAACTCGTTGGGCCGCCGGTAGCCGCGCGGCAGGTTCTCTGAGTCAGCACCGATTTCGTGGATGTCCTCCGGTGTGGTGAACAGCAGCCCGCGTTCATGGGAGCTTCGTGAGCGCACCAGCACAGAGTCGGCGCGCGGCGCGCGAGCGCTCACATGACCGAGGATGTCTTCGGCCAGGCCGGCGTGGGCCAAGATTCGGCACGCCTCAGCTAATTTCACTACCAAATCAGCGTGGCCGTCGTCGATTCCGGCTGCGCCTTCGTCGGAGGTTGCGGTCGAACCGTTCAGCTCAGAGGCTCCGATGGCGTCGTGCTTCACAGCTTCTCCTGGGAGTTTGTGGCGCCCTGCCTGACGCATAGTTTTTCGAGCAGGGCGATGCTGGCGGGGAATGGGACTGCGGCATAAGGGCTGTCGACGGCTGTGTCGAAGAAGTTCTTCAGTTCTGTGAGGGTGGGACTGTTGATGTCGAGCGTGTCCGCCAGCTCGGCGGCCAGCCGCATGTCTTTGGCGATGGTACGTACGTTGGCGTGCTTCTTGATCTCGGTGCTGTCGTCGAGGAAATACGCTGCCGCGTCACGAAATCCGCGGTCTGAGCCGCTGGAGGCCAAGACAGCTTCGACCGCAGTGGCCGGGTCCAAGCCGTAACGCTGGGCGATGAGCAGTGCCTCGGCTGATGCCAGGTACCAGCCGTATTTGACGTGCTGGTTGACCAGTTTCGCGGCGTATCCGTGACCGAGTGCGCCGCAGTAGACGACGGTGGAAGCGACATCGGCGAGCAGTGCGGCGGTGTCGTCGTCGATCTCTGCCCGGCTTGCGCCTATCAGGACGCTCATCCGTGGGGCTTTTCCCGATACCGGCGCGTCGACGAACCGTCTGCCTGCCGCAATGAACGCGCGGCCGAGTAGGTGAGCCAGACCGGGATCCGCCGTGGTCATGTCGATCATCAACGCACCCTCGTTTAGACCGGCCAGGATTCCGGTGCCCGCATCGAGGGCGACCTCAACAACGGCGTCGCGGTCGGGCAGCGTCGTGAATACCACGTCGCTCTCGCTGCCGACCTGGCGTGCGTTGACTGCGGTGGATGCGCCGATCATCGCGGTCGTCGCCACCTTCTCGGTGTCGCGATCCCACACGGTCAGGTCGTGGCCGGCTGCGATGAGCGCCCCCGCCAATGCCTTGCCCATCGGCCCGAGGCCGACCACACCCACGCGCAATTCCATCTGCAACTCCATTGGCCTTGTCGCCCTAAAGAATGTGATTCTGTATAGCAGGAAGTAAAGTCATACGTCTAGTTCGAGTGGCTCACCGCAAGCTGATCAGTGCTCGAAAGCGACAGAAGCCGCGAAGGCCTGAACCGTGGCATCCGGACGTCGCACCCGGCTCGTTCTGCCGGTACAACAGCACATTTCACGTAGCGACAAGGCCCAAATCGTGCCGCGTACCACGCGTTGACACCCTATGTGACCCAGGGTACAGTCACCAGCCAATTGCAGAAATATTCTCTGCAAGGTGAAAGCCTAAGTTCGGCGCGGGTGCCGGGACTGGAGATGGCTCCTTGTTAGAGCAGTTGGGAAACGCCTTCGCGCTGGTGGTCGCCCCCGAGTCGCTGATGATGCTCGTGCTCGGCGTCCTCATCGGTTTCGTCGTCGGGATCCTCCCCGGGCTGGGCGGTGCCGTGACCATCGCCCTGCTCATTCCCGTCACCTTCGGCATGCATCCCGTCCCGGCGTTCGCCCTGCTGTTGGGGATGTATGTGGTGTGCGCCATCGCCGGCGACTTCACGTCGGTGTTGTTCGGCATTCCCGGGGAGGCCAGCGCGGCGGCAATGGTGCTCGACGGGTTCCCCCTCAACAAGAAGGGCCAGGCCGGTCGAGCTCTGGGGGCGGCGCTGGCCAGCTCCGCGATCGGAGCTGTATTCGGTGTCACGGTCCTGACCCTGCTCATCCCGGTCATGCGACCGCTGGTGCTCAAGATCGGGCCGCCCGAATTGTTCGCGATTGGCCTGCTCGGGCTGGCGTTCATCGCCTCGCTATCAGGCAAGAACATGTTCAAAGGCACCATAATGGCCAGCCTTGGTGTCCTTCTGGCATTGATCGGACTTGACCCCAACACCGGGATTCCTCGCTACACCTTCGGCTCGCTGGAGCTGTGGGACGGCGTCGGAATCGTGCCTGTCGTCGTCGGCTTGCTGGGTGGAGCCGAATTGCTCCAGATCATGCTCGATAAGGACAACCAGACCCGTCACCTCGGCCGGCCCGAGCTAGGCGGAATCAGGATGGGAGTCCTCGACACGTTGCGGCACTGGTTTCTTGTCCTTCGCGCCAGCGCAATCGGATCCGCGGTCGGCATGGTGCCGGGTCTGGGCGGCTCGATGGCTCAATTCATTGCTTACGGGCACGCCAAGCAGACCTCGAAGCGGCCGGAGCAATTCGGTCGCGGCTCGATCGAGGGCGTGATCGCCGCCGGGGCAACAAGTACGGCAAAGGACGGCGGAGCCTTGGTACCGACGATCGCCTTCGGTGTCCCGAGTTCGGTCTCGATGGCCGTACTGCTGGGCGCCTTCGTCATCCTTGGCCTCGACCCCGGACCGTCCATGCTCACAAGCGATCTTGACGTAACCCTGTCCATGGCCTGGATCGTGGTCCTGTCGACACTGACCGCCGTCGCGCTCGGCTATGTACTGTTGCGCCCACTGACTCACTTGACTCGAGTCAACGGCCGGGTGCTGGTTCCTTTCCTGATTCTCGTCCTCACCCTGGGCGCCTACTCCGAATCCAATAGCTTCTCCAATGTCTTGGTAATGTTGGTGTTCTTGGCAATTGGCGTCATCACGGTTCGATGGGACTGGCCACGGGTGCCGCTGCTCCTCGGCCTGGTCCTCGGCGAGATACTCGAGCGATATTTCACGTTGTCCCATTCGCTCTACGACTGGACCTGGCTGTCGAAACCATCCGTGATCGTCATCATCGCCGTCGCGCTTCTGCTGGTGGTCTCGCAGGTCATGCGCGCTTTGCGCAAACCAAAAACCCCGGCTCAAACGAAGGTGGAAGCAGGCGTCCCGGCATGACCCACAACACCGAATCCCATAGCGCGACAACCGCCGACACCGTCGCATCGGCCAACGCGTCAGCCGGCCCTGCACCTGATCAATCGTCTGTGCCAAACGGTGTTCCCGACGACGAAGCGCCACCGCGGGCGCCGCACCCAACCACCGGGCCGAGAAACGCGGCGATCGACTGGGGCGACGTCATCATCAGCGCGGCCCTGCTCATCATCTTCATCGCGGCCTTTGTCAACGCGCTGCAGTGGGAGGCAATCGCCGCACTGTTTCCCAAGCTGGCCACCGGAATCGGGGCTGTGCTCTCCGCCGCCTTCCTCGCGCGATCAATCCTGGGTCAGCGCAAAACGGCCGGAAGTACCGGAAGTACCCTCGCACGCCAGTCGGAGACCACCGAAGCGTCGGGCCTGACTGGTGAAGGTGATGAGCTGGGCGCCGATCAGGCAGAGTCCGAGCGGGCGTTCTTCGCTTCGTTGAGCCTGCGGGATTGGCTCGTGTCGCTGGCCTGCTTTGCTGCCTTCTTCATCAGCCTCTACGTGCTCGGCCTCTACGTCACGTCCCTGCTTTTCACTACCGGTTATCTGAAGTTCCAGGCGAGGTCGTCATGGCGATTCTCGGTGATCTACGCGATCGTGCTCACCGCCGCGCTGTACGGGCTATTCGGATATGCGTTGAAACTGCCGGTGCCTGAGGGCCTGTTCGGTCTGTCGGGACTATGAAGCCAATCACGTGCACAAAAGGATCCACGTTGCACCTACTGCGCCGTGTCGCCGCGTTCATCGCGATACTCGTGACCGCCACAGCCTGCGGACACAACGCGACCTCCACCGATGGCCCCCCGAGCCTGGCAGGCGAGACCATCGAGTTGATCGTGCCGTTCGCCCCCGGCGGCGGATATGACGCCTACGCTCGTCAGCTGGCGCCCAAGCTGGGTGCCGAGCTGCACGCTACTGTCATTGTGCTGAATAAGCCTGGCGCCGGCGGAGTTCTGGCGACGAATGAGGTGTGGAAGGCAGAGCCTGACGGCACCACAATCGCTCTGTTCAACACTCCCGGGCACTTGGGCAGCGCGCTGGCACAATCTCCCGGCGTCCGTTACAACGCCGAAGAGTTTTCCTATATCGGTCGCCTCAGCTCCGAGCCGGACGTGGTGCTTACCGCCAAAGACAGCGGATACAAGTCGTGGACAGACGTCATGGCAAAGGAGGGCAATCCGCCAGTACGGTTCGCCGCCACCGGTCCTGGATCCAACGAATACATCGACGGAGTAGTCCTGCAGAATCTGCTCGGCCTCGACAGCAAAGTCGTCACCGGCTACTCGACCAGCAATGAAGCATACTTGGGCATCTTGTCCAAAGTTGTTGACCTACATTCTCGTTCCTATGGCAGCCAGGAGTCAGCACTGAAATCCGGCGACGCGATACCGCTGCTGACCGTGGGCAGCAAGGACGGATACAAATTGCTCGCCGATACTCCCACGCTCGTCGATGTCGTGGCCGATGACCAAAAGGCTCTGGCCTACAGCCACTCTGAACTCATCGAGAGCGGCCGTACCATCGCCGGACCACCCGGCATGCGTCCTGAATTGCTCGAACTCCTACGCAACGCATTTCAGAAGGTAGTCACCGATCCCGACTACGACGCCGCCGCGAAAAAAGCGCGCAGGCCAATCTCTTTCGCCACCGGCCAAGAAGTCGCAGACAACGTCAAGAAGATCATGCATTCCCCGAAGGAATACGTTGACCTGATCAAGAAGGCCTACGGCACTACAGCGCAATGAGACCGCGCAATGCGCCAACGCGCTCTCAACGGGTCATGTTCCGCGCGGCGGCGATCGCATGTTCAGCCTGCTCGGCAATGCGTGCGACGAGCGCGCTCGCGGCGTCCAGCTCGGTGATGAGGTCGACGGATTCACCCGCCCAGATCGGCGCATAGTCGGGATCGCCGCGGTCGACTCCAGCGCGATACGCCGCCAGTGCCGTCGCATCCGTCTGGAGCTCGAGTTCTCGGCCCTGCCAGGCATCGGTGAACTGGTTCCGAAGTGTCCGGGCGGGGTAGCGGTCGGGCCAGTCCGCACCGGCCGCCACGTCGATGGCGCGGCCGCGCGTGGTGTCACTTGCCGCCGCGGCCGTGATCGCCTTGGCTTCCGCGGCGGTGATCAGCGCGTCGTTGGTCGCTTCGAACCGGGTCCCGATCATCGCTCCGGCCGCACCCAGAACCAGTGCGGCAGCCAGCCCTCGGCCGTCGGCAATGCCGCCGGCGGCCAGCACCGGAATGCCTCCGGCCAGGTCGACGACGGCGGGGACGAACGGCAGGGTGGCCCGGCCGCCGCCGTGGCCGCCCGCCTCAGATCCTTGCGCCACAACGATATTCGCTCCGACCTCCAGAGCGACTCTTGCCTCCTCCATCGAGGTGACCTGCACCATGAGCGGGATGCCTGCGGAACGGATGGTCGCGGCGAACGGGGTCGGATCTCCGAACGACAACGCGATCACCGCGGGTGACTGTTCGATCGCCGATTCGATGGCCTGCGGGCCGACTCCCCAGGACAGGAAACCGACGCCCCAGGGTTTCGATGTCGCCCGCACCCTCGCATATTCGCGATCGAGCCACTCGGGATCCCCGCGCCCGGCGCCGATGAGCCCGAGGCCCCCGCCCTCGGATACGGCGGCCGCAAGCGCACCGCCGGCCACGCCGCCCATCGGGGCGAGCACGACGGGATGCTCGATGCCGAACATCGCCGTCAACGCGGTGGACAACGCCATGTCATCACTGTAGGGCGAGGGTCTGTCGCCGTCCGGCGGCCCGCCGGGTCACCGAGTGTAACCAGGCGGCGCGCGGTCGGCTGAATTGCCGCCATGGCATTACATTCGGTGATCCCATGGGGCCCAACGGTTGGATCTCAGCGGACTTCAGCTCAACGTAGCCGCAGACCGCGCGGTGTGCGGGCGAATCCCGCGGCGATCAGCGCATCATGCACAGCGGCGCGATCACCCTCGGCGACCGGTTCCAGAACAGGTACGCCGTTGACCTTTTCCACCAGGAACGATCCCACCCGGCCCTTGCTGACCTGATCGGCCAGCGCGGCCGCTGCCGCCGCGTGTGCGTCGGGATCATCGGTGAAGCTGAGCAGGGAACGCCCGCCGCGCTCGAGGAACCACGCCAAGTGGCCGTCGACCAGGGCCACGAGCGCGCCGGCCTTGCGTCCCGGCCGGTGCACCGTGTCATCGTCGGCCGCCGTTCGGCTGGGCCACGGCAGGGCCGCGCCGTACGGGTTGGCCGGATCTGCGGCGGCCAGCACGACGGCGTGATACTCGCGGCTGTCCGGGTCGACACCGTCGAGGTAGGACCGCAGCCTGTCCACAGTGGATGCCACGGCGAACTGCGCTCCACCCAGTGATTCGACGAAATACCCGCGCTGGCACCGTCCCGCGTCTTCGAACGCGGTCAGCACCTTGTAGAGCATTGCGAATCCGCCGGGTACTTCCTCGGCCGCCACCGCGCCCTTGGTCAGGACGCCGTAACGGTTCAGCAGAAGTTCGGCCTGAAAGTGCGCGCGCACGGTCGACTCCGGCTCCGCGGTGGGCAGCACCGACCACCGGCCCGCGACGGCCGGATCGGAACTGCGGGCGGCTTGCGCGTGGGCGACGCTGTAGCGGCTGAGTCGCGGTGGCCGCTGACGCTGCCGGTGCGCGGGGGACCCTCGGCCCCCCGTCGATCGCCGGGTGCCCGTCAGTATCGCCCGCACCGGGGCGAACGTGTCGCCGGTGATCCTGCCGGCCCAAATCAACTCCCATAAAGCCTGTTTGAACTGCTCGGGGCTTTCCGGGCCGGCCTCGCTGACCAACTGGCGGAAGAAGTACGCCCCACCGCCAGCCAGGATTTCCAGGATCGTGCGATGCGTTTCGGTGAGTTCGGTCGCGGTCGGCGCCGCGAGCGTCAGCGGTGCCGAATCGGCGGTGTGGAACGCGATCCACCCGTCGCCTCCACCGATCTGTCCCGAACCCGACCAGGTGACCTCGCCCGACGCCAGCAGCTCGTCGAGCATGGCCGGCTGGTAGTCGCGGACACGCTGGCCGAACACCAGCGGCTCGATCGCCGACGCCGGGATCGGCACACCGGCCACCTGTTCGATCACCGCGGCCAGTCCGTCGATCCCGGAGTTATGGGAGCCGACCTGCTGCCATGCGGGAAGGAAGCGGCCGTATGCGGCGGTGCTGACCGGCTCCACCTGCGCCCGTAGCGCGGCCAATGACCGACGGCGCAGAATCCTGAGCACGTCGGCGTCACACCACTGGTCACCGGCGCCGGACGGGCCCGGCGATCCGGTAGAAGCGGAATCGGTGAATTCGCCACGTATCAGTCGGCCGTCGACCGCCAGCCGGCCCAGCATATCGGCGCAGACGCGTAGGCCGAGGCCGAACCGCGCTGCGGCGTCGTGCGTGGTGAACGGACCGCGGGTGCGCGCATAGCGGCCCAGCAGTTCGGCGAGCGGATCGGTGACCGATTGGGTGAAGGCGGCGGGCACGCCGACGGGGACTGCGACCCCGACGCCGTCGCGAAGCAGGCCAATGTCTTCGACTGCCACCCACCAGGTTTGGTCCGCGAAGGAGACTGTCAGCGCACGTTTGGCGGTGTACAGGCTGTCCAGCCAGCCGCCGACCTCATCCGTCGTACAGCGGTCGGTGATCTCGCGTTCGGTCAGCGGTCCGAGCACGCGCAGCAGGTCGGCGATGCCCTCGGCGTCGCGGGCCCGGCGGTCCTCACTGAGGTGTTGCAGTTGGCGCACGGTGGAGGCGATCACCTGCGGTTCGAGCAACTCACGTAGCTCGACGCGGCCCAGCAACTCGGCCAACAGCACGCTGTCCAGCGACAATGCGGCCGCCCGTCGCTCGGCCAGCGGGCTGTCGCCCTCGTACATGAACGCACCGATGTAGCCGAACAGCAGTGAGGCTGCGAATGGGGACGGTGTCGCGGTCTCGACTTCGACCACCCGAAGCTTCCGTTGGGCGATCTGGCGCATGAGTTCGGTCAGCGCGGGCACGTCGTAGACGTCCTGCAGACATTCACGGACCGCCTCGAGCACCATGGGAAAGTCCGGGTACTTGCGCGCGACATCGAGCAACTGCGCGGCCCGCTGTCGCTGGTGCCACAGCGGCGACCGCTTACCGGGATGTCGGCGTGGCAACAACAGGGCGCGCGCGGCGCATTCACGGAACCGCGATGCGAACAGCGCCGAACCGCCGACTTCGGCGGTGACGATGGGCTCGATCTCGTCGGCGTCGAAGACGAACAGGTCCGCGCCGGGAGGAGTGTCGTCGGTATCGGGCAGTCGCACGATGATGCCGTCGTCGGAGGCCGTCGGCTTCTCGTCGATGTCGTACCGTTCCCGCAGCCTGCGCGAAACCGCCAGCGCGAGGGGGCCGTGGACCCGGAGCCCGTAGGGCGAATGCAGGATCACCCGCCAATCGCCGAGTTCGTCGCGGAAACGTTCGACGACGAACGTCGTGTCGGTGGGTACGGTGCCCGTGGCTTGCCTCTGGTCGTCGAGCAGCCGCCAGAGGTTGTCGGTGGCGAACTGGTCGAAACCTATTGTGCGGCAACGGTGGGTGAACCCGTCCTGGTCCAGGCGGGACAGTTCACCGGTGAATGCGCCGACCGCGGCGCCGAGCTCGGCGGGGCGCCCAATACCGTCACCACGCCAGAACGGCAGCCGCGCCGGTTGCCCCGGGGCGGGCACGACGAGCACCCGGTCATGGGTGATCTCGGTGATCCGCCAACTCGTCGCGCCCAGCGAGATGACATCCCCGGGGCGGGACTCGTACACCATCTCTTCGTCGAGTTCACCGACCCGCGAAGGCTTTTCGGTGTCGGCGCTGGGAGCCAGATATACGGTGAACAGGCCGCGGTCCGGAATGGCTCCGCCCGAAGTCACCGCCAGTCGCTGCGCGCCGGGCCGGGCGGTCAGAGTGCCGGTGTCGCGGTCGTAGACCAGCCTCGGACGCAGTTCGGCGAATTCGGTGGACGGATATTTGCCGGACAACAGATCCAGCGTGGCCTCGAACGCACTGCGTGGCAGCGTGGCGAACGGGGCACTGCGGCGAACGGCGTCGAACCAGCGGTCGGCGTCCAGTGGCTCCAGTGCGCAGGCGGCCACCGTGTGCTGGGCCAGTACATCCAGCGGATTCGTCGGCACCCGCATGGTCTCGATCTCGCCGGCGAGCATTCGACGCACCGTGACCGCACAACTGATGAGGTCGGTGCGGTGTTTGGGAAACAACACGCCTTGGGATATCTCGCCGACCCGGTGGCCCGCGCGACCGATGCGCTGTAGACCGCTGGCGACGGAGGGCGGCGACTCCACCTGGATCACCAGATCCACCGCGCCCATGTCGATGCCCAATTCCAAGCTGGAAGTGGCGACGACGGCCTTCAGCCGGCCGGTCTTCAGATCGTCTTCGACCAGGGCGCGCTGTTCCTTGCTGACCGAACCGTGATGGGCCCGGGCCAGAAGTGTCGGTGCACCCGATGCCTGGCCGCTGCCCATGATGTGTGCGGGGGAGCCGCCACCGACGTGGTTGTTGGGACCGGAGGGCAATTCGACCCCGGTGCGTTCGGCGTGAATCTCGTTGAGCCGTGACGTGAGTCGCTCGGCGAGCCGCCGGGAATTTGCGAACACGATCGACGAGCGGTGCGCCTCGATCAGATCGACGATGCGTTCCTCGACGTCCGGCCAGATGGTGTTGTTCTCGAGATCGGCCATATCGGGGACCGGCACCTGCACCGACAGATCGAACGTCTTGGCGGCCGGCGGCGCGACGATTGAGGTCCTGGCCTGACCGGACAGGAACCTGCCGACCTCCTCCGGCGGCCGGACCGTCGCCGACAGCCCGATCCGCTGCGCGGGAGTCTCGAGCAACTGGTCGAGCCGCTCGAGCGACAGCGCCAGGTGCGCCCCGCGCTTCGTGGCCGCAACCGCGTGCACCTCGTCGACGATGACGGTCTGGACCTCGGCGAGCGTCTCGCGCGCGGCCGAGGTCAGCATCAGGAACAGCGACTCCGGCGTGGTGATCAGGATGTCCGGCGGCCTGCTGATCAATTCCCGGCGCTGAGCCGGCGGAGTGTCGCCGGACCGCACACCGACGGTGATCTGCGGTGGCGAGACGCCGCGGCGCTCGGCGACGCGCGCGATGCCGGTCAACGGGGTGCGCAGGTTGCGTTCGACGTCGACGGCGAGGGCCTTGAGGGGTGATACGTACAGCACCCGGGTGCCAGCCGCGGCGAGCCGCGTATTGGACGCCGCGGCGAGCCGCGTATTGGACGCCGCGGCCGGTCGAGGTTCGGCGGCAAGGCGGTCGATCGCCCATAGAAAGGCCGCCAGCGTCTTACCCGACCCTGTCGGGGCGATGACCAGCGTGTTGGCGCCGTCGGCGATGGCGGACCATGCCTCGGCCTGCGCAGCGGTGGGAGCGGCGAAGGTGCCGGTGAACCACTCCCTGGTGAGCGGGCTGAAGCGCGCCAGGGCCTGCGCCTGACTGCCGCCGCTCCGTTTGGTGCTCACGTAGCCATCGTGCCAACGGCCACCGACAACTCCGACAAATATCCGACCATCCGGGAAATATCAGCGGCGCTGCGCCCTGACCGCTTCGCCCAGAGCGGAAGGGATGCCCGGAACCCGCCCGACGGCCTCGAGCAGGGTCTGTGCACACGCGTCGGCGACGTAGCCGGCGTCGATCGACGGATCTATCAGGCGTTGCCGGCACATCTCGAACGTGAAGGCGAGCCAGGCGTAGATGGTGATCCGTAGGTCGCGTTCGACCTTGGAGTCCATAGTGGCGCCGACGGCGTCGGTGAGACGGGCAATGATGCGGTTGGCCTGGCGGTCGTTGTCGATGTCCTCGATACCGCGCAGCACGGGGTCCGAGCGGCCCATGCCCATATAGGCGGTCCACGCGCCGTGTGGATGTTCCTCGTCGTAGTGCAGGTACGCGAGCACGCCGGTGCGCAGTTGCTCGAACAGACTCTGTCCCGGATCAGGCAGGGCGTTGGTGGCCTCGAAGAGCCGCTCACCCTCCGCCCGCACCACGGCGGCGAAGAACGCCCGCTTGTCCGGGAAGTAGTGATACATCAGCGCACGCGACACGCCCGCCCGTTCGGCGATCTCGTCAATGCGGACCTCGTCGTACGGATGCTGGCCGAACACCTCGGCGCCGAGGGCCAGCAGTTGGTTGCGTCGATCGTCCGGCGACAGCCGTCGCCTCGACTCGGGCATGCTGCCCATGGTAATCAACACCTGTCTAACAGCATATGCGGTGCCTGCGTGAAGCCCTTGGGTAGCGCTTGTACAGCTTTGCCCGTCACTTTTTGGCTAAGCAGTGGTCACCTTTGCGTGGTGCACTGTGGCCGTGACACCCGTCGACCGCAGAGACGCCAGTGCACTGCAGGCAGCCTGTGCGCGGGACCTCTACCGCCTGTACCTCTGGCAGGCGGCCGATGGTTATCGCGACTCGCTCGCGCTGTGCCTCATCGATGCCGCGCTCGCTCTTCGCATGAACTACTCCGCCGTCACCGATGCCGTCGACGCGTACTGCCGAAGGCGGCGCCAGTCCGGTGACGACGCCTTCACCGACAGTGTGGACGAATTGCGCCAGGCCACAAATCAGCTGGGCGATGTCGACCCCGCGGCCGGCTCGGCAATTCGCCGCGCGGCAAAGGTGTTCAGTGAGTCCGGCGTTCACAACGTCAGCCAGCTACGCCGGGACGGGGCTTCACTGCATCCGATGCGGCGGGCGTGGCGCGCGGCGCTAGGCCCGGGGTCCACTGCGGCCTGGTCGTATGCGATGCGCCTGGCTCATGTGCCTGACGTTCCCGCCGACCGACTGATCGTGGGTTATGTCGCGGAGGCCATCGGTGTCTCACCGAGGCGCCTTGCCCCCACCATCGCGACCCGGCTGATCGCCGCTGCGGCCGACGGCCTCGGCGGCAACCGGATGCACCTCGAGCACGCGATCTGGAGGTTCCAGGCCGGTCGCTCGTACCGGGAGCCCGACCGGGTGACGAGGTCCATGGGGATGGCCGGCTAGTTTCACCGACCTATGCCCGCGACGCCGAGTCGACGGACGGCAGCGGCACCAGGCGTAGGGCGAGCAGTCCGGTGATCAGTACCGACAGCGCCGGAGCGCCGAACAGGACGACGGCCAGTGTGAATGAGGTGACGGAACCACTCAGTGCCGACGCGAAGACGAACGCTGCGATCACCAGCGATACAACGCAGGTGATGAGCGTGACGCCGACGGCGACCACCAGGCTTCGCAGCGGCCCGTAGTACCTGAGTCCGCTCAACATCAGCACCACGAGAACGGGTAAGCCGAGGATCAGCGCGGACCACACCAAACCCGCCGAAGTGCCGAGGTGACGCGCCGCAGGCATCACCAGGGCCGCGGCCAGCGCAGCCCCTACGACGACCCCCACCACCGCGATCAACCGTGAACTGGATCCTTGCATGAAGATCGGGTTACCGGTTGCGACCTGATCAAACTCCCGGGCGTCAGCGATTGGTTGTACGCCGAAACTGCGGGGAGATCGTCATTTTACGAGATTCCACGATCTCCCCGCAGTTTCGAGTGCCACGTCAGCCGAAGTGAACGCCCTGCGCCAGCGGGAGTTCCGAGGAGTAGTTGACCGTGTTGGTGGCGCGACGCATGTAGGCCTTCCACGCGTCCGAACCGGACTCGCGGCCGCCTCCGGTCTGCTTCTCGCCCCCGAATGCGCCGCCGATCTCGGCGCCCGAGGTGCCGATGTTGACGTTGGCGATGCCGCAGTCTGAGCCGTCAGCGGCCATGAAGCGCTCCGCTTCGCGCACGTCCATCGTGAAGATCGCCGACGAAAGGCCCTGAGGCACCTCGTTGTTCAGAGCAATCGCGTCATCGATCTCCTGATAGGTGAGCACGTAGAGGATCGGCGCGAAGGTCTCGTTGTGCACCACCTCGGTCTGCGACGGCATCCGCACCAGGGCAGGCGCGACGTAATACGCGCCCTCGGCAACGTCGCCGCCGACATCGTGTCGCTCCCCGCCGAAGACCACTCCGCCGTCGGCGCGGGCCTGTTCGAGCGCACCGACCATGTCGCGGTAGGCGGTCTCGTGGATGAGTGGGCCCACCAATGTGCGGTCGGATGCGGGATCGCCGATCGGTAGCTGCCGGTAGGCCGACACGATGCGCTCGACCAGCTCGTCGGCGACCGACTCGTGCACGATCAGCCGGCGCAGGGTGGTGCAGCGCTGGCCGGCGGTGCCCGCGGCGGAGAAGACGATGCCCCGCACGGCCAGGGCCAGGTCGGCCGACGGTGTCACGATCGCCGCATTGTTGCCGCCGAGTTCCAACAGGGCCTTACCGAATCGCTGCGCGACGCGCGGACCGACCTGCTGGCCCATCCGCACCGATCCGGTCGCGCTGAGCAGAGCCACCCGGGGATCGTCGACCAGCCGCTCGCCGACCTCGCGACCGCCCTGAATGAGCCGGCTCACCTCGGCGGGTGCTCCGACATCCATGGCGGCCCGCTCGATCAGGGCCTGGCATGCCAGCGCGGTCAACGGCGTCAACTCGGACGGCTTCCACACCACCGTGTCGCCGCACACCAACGCGATGGCGGTGTTCCACGACCACACGGCGACCGGGAAATTGAAGGCGGTGATCACGCCGACCACCCCCAGCGGATGCCACGTCTCCATCAGCCGATGGCCCGGGCGCTCGGACGCGATGGTCTTGCCGTACAGCTGGCGGGACAGGCCGACCGCGAACTGGCAGATGTCGATCATCTCCTGGACCTCGCCCAGCGCCTCGGAGGTGATCTTGCCCGCCTCGATGGTGACAAGCGTTGCGAGAGCTTCCTTGTGCTCGACCAGCAGCTCACCGAGCCGAGCCACCAGCGCGCCGCGCGCCGGGGCCGGTGTGGTGCGCCATGTGCTGAACGCGCGGGCCGCTGCGGCGATCGCGGCTTCGGCCAGCTCGGGTGTGGTCTCGGCCACGGTGAACAGCACGTCACCGGTGATCGGTGTCGAGGCCGGCAACCCGTGGCCGCCGGGTTCACCGACCTCGGCACGTGAGCCGACGGCGCGTAGCGCCTCGCGCGCCTGTGTGCGCAGGGCATCGGCGGTCGGGAGCTGGGATGTCTGAACGGTGGTCATGATGATGCCGCTTTCTCGTAGAGCTCGTACGGATCGTGAATGTGGTGCCCGATCTGACCGGCCAGCCAATCCAGGCTGTACACGGAATTGTCGACCGCGTCGGCCGCCTGCGTGTCGGTATCGAGGTCGGACCGGAAGATGCCCGCCGCGGATGCGGGCAGAAAGTCCTCGTAAGTAACGGGTTTCGATGGATCGCCACCGTGATAGTAAGCCAGCCCCGAGGACGCCATTTCCCGGTCGGTTGCCGGAAAGTGCTCGTGCCACGTCGCCGCCGGGTCCGGCGCCGCCATCGCGGTGTCGTACCGCTGGCGCCCAGTCGGCGTCAGCGCGACTCCGCGGGCTTCGACTTCTCCGAATCGCACCCTCACTGCCCGGTCGCGGACGGAGCCGGCCGCGTCGCGGAACCGCCGGCGTTCGGCCAGCGCCCTGAACGACGTCTGCCGCAGCAGCACAGGGGGGCCGGGCGATCGGGGCGGGCCCTGGATGTCGTCGAACATCGTTATGCCCCGCGCGGTCATGCGCGTATACAACTCGTCGATGTCGAGCACACGTGGTGTCAAGTGGTTGATGTGCGTGCCGGCGCCGCCCGCGATGTCCGCGGCCACCGCCGAGACCCGGGTCAGCTCGTCGTACCAGCCGCGGTCGATGGGTTCACGGGACAGCGCGAACGCGGCGACGGCCCGCTGGACGAACTCCTTGGCGTGCTCGACGTCCGCACCGCCGTCGGAGGCGATGTGGCGCGCCTCCTCGATGAGCGCGGGGTCGAACAGTTGCCGGTCTGCCACGAATCTTTCGACCCGGCCCCGTAGGCCGGTGGGGAAGTACCGCCGGTCGCCGGTGGCCAACATCGACGTGAAAACCCTAAAGGGGTTGCGAGCCAGCTGATCCGCATCGATCGGCCGAAATGCGACAGACACCACAAGCACCGGCGGCGTTGCATCGCGCAGGTCGTAGAAGCCGACCGAGTGCATGCCGAACGCCGCGAACAATCCGGCCACATCGGCGAGTTCGCGTGGGCTGCCGACCCGGACCGTCCCGTGGCGTTCGGCGGTGACCCGATCCAGGGCGCCGAATCGCTCCGCATCGGACCGGCTGTGGGCGTAGTCACGGTTCACTTCGGCGCAGACCTCGACCAGGGTGGTGTAGGCGGGCGCCTCGGCGCCGTACATCCTCGACAGCGCCCCGGCGAATTGCGCCCGCAACTCCCAGGTTTCGATACGTCGACTCATCAGTGGGCCGGCCTCGGATACAGTGCGGCCATGGGTGAACCCGACGAACACCCCCACGCGCCGGTGCAGCTCGACGACATCGACCGCATCATCGCGCGCGAACTGGTCGCGGACGGACGAGCCACGCTGGCCCATCTGGCGGCGACGGCCGGCCTGTCGGTGTCCGCCGTGCAGTCGCGCGTACGGCGCTTGGAGGCGCGGGGTGTGGTGACCGGGTACGCGGCGAAGATCAACCCTGAAGCCGTCGGGCACCTGCTCTCGGCGTTCGTGGCCATCACTCCTCTCGATCCCTCTCAACCTGACGACGCGCCTGCCCGGCTCGAACACATCGAGGCCATCGAGTCGTGTCACTCGGTGGCCGGCGAGGAGAGCTACGTGCTGCTCGTGCGTGTCGAAACGGCGCGGGCGCTTGAAGACTTGCTGCAACAGATCCGGACGGCCGCGAACGTCCGCACCCGAAGCACGATCATCTTACAGACTTTTTACGCAGGACGCGACTTCGTACCGTAATAGTTCCGGTCAGAGCGGCTTAGCACCGTAAATAATGCGTTAAGATGGCTCCATGACCGCTGCCCTCACACGTACAGCTATCGCCGCCATCGCAGCTGACGACGTTCGTGACGTCCTGGCCCGCAGCATCCTGGCCGACGGCCTCGATTTCGTCCTCGACATCGACCGCTCGGCCGGGTCCTACCTGGTGGACGCCCGCACGGGTGACCGCTACCTGGACATGTTCACGTTCTTCGCGTCCTCGGCTCTTGGCATGAACCACCCCGCGCTCGCCGACGACGAGGCGTTCCGTGCTGAACTGGCCCAGGCCGCAGTCAACAAGCCGAGCAACTCCGACGTCTACAGCGTGCCGATGGCCCGCTTCGTCGACACGTTCGCGCGGGTGCTGGGCGACCCGGCGCTGCCCCACCTGTTCTTCGTCGACGGGGGCGCGCTGGCGGTCGAGAACGCGTTGAAGGTCGCCTTCGACTGGAAGAGCAGACTCAACGAGTCGCGCGAAGTGGACCCGGATCTGGGCACCAAGGTGCTGCACCTGCGCGGTGCCTTCCACGGCCGCAGTGGATACACGCTGTCGTTGACCAACACCGATCCGAACAAGGTGGCGCGCTTCCCGAAGTTCGACTGGCCACGCATCGATGCACCCTTCCGCCGCCCCGATGCGGATATGGACGCGGTGGAAGCCGAGTCGCTGCGGCAGGCGCGGGCGGCGTTCGAGGCGCATCCGCACGACATCGCCTGTTTCCTCGCCGAACCCATTCAGGGTGAAGGCGGTGACCGCCACTTCCGGCCCCAGTTCTTCGCCGCGATGCGTGAACTATGCGACGAGTTCGACGCGCTGCTCATCTTCGACGAGGTGCAGACGGGTTGCGGGCTGACCGGAACCCCGTGGGCGTACCAGCAATTTGGGGTCACCCCCGATGTCGTCGCCTTCGGCAAGAAGACGCAGGTATGTGGAATCATGGCTGGCCGCCGTGTCGACGAGGTGCCGGACAACGTGTTCGCGGTCAGCTCGCGGATCAATTCCACCTGGGGCGGCAATCTGGTCGACATGGTGCGGTCGCGTCGCATCCTGGAGGTGATCGAGTCCGATGAGTTGATGAGCCGCGCAGCCGAGGTCGGTGACTACCTGGTCGACCGTCTACAGGAACTCGCAACCGAATTTCCAGGGCTCGTGCTCGACGTTCGCGGCCGCGGCCTGATGTGTGCCTTCAGCCTGCCGAGCAGCACGAAGCGCGACACGCTCATCACCCGTCTCTGGGACCATCGGGTCATCATGCTGGGCAGCGGCGAAGCGAGCGTGCGGTTCCGGCCGGCCCTTACCGTGTCGCGTGAGGAAATCGACGCCGCGGTCGCGGCCGTACGCGACGCCCTTCGCTAGAGCGCCGTCGGCTTCGACGATTCGGTCAGCCGCCGAATCGTCGACCGCAGACGCGGCAGTTCGGCCCGGCCGACCAGCTCGCAGCCGTGCAACTCGGCGAGTTTGCGCGCCGCGGGCGTGAAGTCGTGGTTGGTGACTACCATCGTCTTGGCGCAGTCCTGCATCGGGGCCCCGGCGACGACCTCCTGGACGGCGCCCGGGCCTACTGGACGCGAACGCCGTTTGCATTGGATGGCAAGACGATCGGGCCGCTTCCCGACGATGAGGTCGACGCCCCAGTCGCCGGTCACCGACGTCATGATCACCGGAACACCGCACGAGCGGGCGATTCGGGCCACGTAATCCTCGAAATCCGTGCCGGACATATCGGCGGCTGCGTCCTTGCCGGTGGCGGTGCTTGCGCCGACGATCGTGCCGAGCAGGAATCGTGGTGCCGCCGCGGCGACGGCGGGCCCGACGGCCCCGATCGCCGCGCTCCACCAGAGGGTCGCACCGAGCAGGTGCGCGACCACGCCGCACGCCACAGCCGCAGGAAGATAGACCTTGACCCCGCCGTGCATCACGGCCGAATAGTAGTTTGTCCCACTGATGCTGGGCGATATCCGCGCTCTGTGTCGCCGTGTGACGGTGGTTCAGCCGGGTTCGTCGACGGCGTCAGCTGTCCATTAAACGAAGCCCTGGATCTGCAGCGATGCCGGGGTGCTGGTTACCGCGTTAATCTGCACACCATGACCGGTGAGCTGGCCGACGCTGCGGGGCAGACTCCCGTCGAGCACGCGCTCGCGGGCGGTGAGCCGCAGCGCGTGGGTTGGTTCCGCTTCTACTTCGCCGATGAACGCTGGGAATGGTCGCCACAGGTCGAACGGATACACGGCTACGAACCCGGCACCGTGCATCCGACCACCGATTTGGTGTTGTCGCACAAGCACCCTGACGATTACGGACAGGTCGCCGCCACGCTCGAGGAGATCCGGCGTACCTCCGGGGCATTCTCGACGCGGCACCGGATCATCGACACCCACGGCGATATTCACCATGTCGTCGTGGTCGGTGACCAGCTTTACGACGACGAGGGCGGGGTGGTCGGCACCCACGGTTTCTACGTCGACGTCACACCGTCCATCCAAGAGGCCCACGAAGAGATCGTGACCGAGGCGGTCGCCGAGATCGCAGAGGCCAGGGGTGGCATCGAGCAGACCAAGGGCATGCTCATGCTGATCTACCGGATCACCGCCGAATCGGCCTTCGAACTGCTCAAATGGCGGTCCCAGGAAACCAACACCAAACTGCGCGCGTTAGCCGAGCAAATAGCCGAAGACTTCCTGGAGTTGACCTACGACGAGGAGTTACCCGACCGCGCCGTCTTCGACAAGTTGCTGCTGACCGCGCACTTGCGCGTCGGAAACTGACGTTTACCGGGGCCGGGCTGCGGGAATCCTCCGCACCGTCGATGGTGATGTTGATCCAATCAGCGAAATTCGGGGAGGGTCCGGTCATGGCGGTCCGCCGGGAAGCTGCCGAGCACGCGAAGAGCCCTGAGTGAATGTCGGTGTACCAGCAATCACACGACCTGCACCAGGATGATGCCAATGTCCGGGGCGCCTTGCGTTTCGGTGTCGCGGTGGCGGTCGCCGGAGTCGTGTTCCTGGTCGTCGCCGGGTTCTGGGTCAGCACGTGCAGCGGAGCCACCGCCGACACTGTTGCGTGCGGGGCGCCCCAGCGAACGTTGCTCTCGATCGGGGCGCCGGTCATTCTCCTGGTCGGCGGGCTGCGGGCATTCTTTCGGACGTATCAAACGTGGCGCAGGCACCAGACCTGGTGGGCGTGGCAGGGCGCCGGGTGGTTCCTGCTCACCCTGATGTTGCTTGCGCTGACGATGAGCATGCCGGCCCTCGCCGGCCCCGCGGTGTTCGGCGGATGAGCGCGGGTTTCGCCACCCCCGTCTAGCTGCTCAACCACATCGGCTAGAGCATTCCGGCCCAGGGCGGACACGGAGACGCGTATTGAGAGGGCGAAGCCGTGGAGTCCAGGGATGCCCCCTTTGCGGGCCGCTCAATAATATGCGCCTACCAGTGATGTTTGTTCTCTCGCCAACGGCAACGCGTCGTTCTACCGTGGGAAGCAGCCCCGTGAGGGGTGGGCAAAGGTAAGCCGAGAGAGGAGTACCTGATGAAGGGCCCAAAAGATCCCGTCGACCATTCGCGGACAACCCGTCCGCATGCCGGCGAATCGATGAAAGACAACAAAATCATGCCGGGGCTGATCGTGATCGGGTTGGCGTTGGTGTCGTTTGTCTCGTGCCTTGCGGCATTCGCCACAAGTCACCATCACGTCGGACTCACGTTGGCCGCACTGGCCATGGCCGGATTCGTGGTGGGCGGGGTGTGGCTGGCCATTGAGCACATCCGCGTCCGGCGTATCGAAGACCGTTGGTACGCAGAGCATCCCAATGCGCACCGGCAGCGGCCCAGCAGTTAGTGAAGGTGAAAGAGCCCAGCCGCCCTTGGTGACTGGGCTCTTTTCGCGTTCATCGGGAAGCTTTACTGATTGGCCTCCTGGCGCTTCTCGGCCGCCTTGGCGCCGCTGCGGGCCGACTCGGCCTCGGCTTCCTTCTTGGCCGCGTCCTGCTGGGCGTCTGCCTTGTCCTGCTGAGCCTTGCCCTCGCGGACCATGTCGTCACGTCCGGTGACGGTGCCGACCGTTTCCTTGGTCTTACCCTTCACGTCCTCGACGACGCCCTTGATGCCTTCCTCAGGGCCACTGTCCTTCTCGGTCATATTCACCTTTCCGCGTCTGGTGCAGTGGATCGGTTCTGGTGCCCACTTCTTGAGCTTGGTCGAACCCTTGCGGGCCGCACGAAGTGAACCTGGCTCCGTAATCTGCGGGTTCCCGACCGCTGACGGAACTAAACGGATGGCGGCGACGGGCGTCTGCGCGGCGGCGAACGCCCGTTCGCAGGCACAACCGACGAAACCCGTAGTCGCCGGAGTACGAGAGCCGCCAGCAGGCGCAACGGGGATGCGGATTGTGTGACGAGTCACCGATGGCGGGGCGCTGGGTGTCGATCACGGTGTGGACCAGATGTGAGCCGGCGACGTGTTTGCTACGGAAACTTCTGCAGCCGACCGACGACGGCCGTGGTCGAGGTGATGCGCAGGCGCTGGGGCTCGTTGTTTTCGGCAATGTCGATCGGCGGCTCCCCAATTCTGTTGTATGTCTTGAGTATTCGTGCCGAACGTTGGCCGGCAGGCCGCGGATTCAGGTATCTCGGTCCAATTCCTCGAGCTCCGGATCGAGGTCGACACTCTCGGACTGCTGCCGCCAATCGGCCTCGGTGGCCTCGAGCGGCGGCTCTTGCGTCGTTTCCGCAGGCGACTCCTCTTCGGGTACCGGCTCAACCACTTCTTGTTGTTGCTCCACGGCGTCGGTGACGGGAACCTCGTCGGGAATGTCTTCGCTGTGCTGCATGGCCCTTCAATACCCGTCGATCTGGCGGTGAAACGGCATGCATCGGCGAACCATCCCATAAGCGAAACCTCGCGAGCCGAAATGCGAACAGCGTTGAACCCAACGGTTTCTCGCGCTCGCGACGGCGGGTATGCACGCGACACGGGCGCGAGAGCTCCGTTACGTGGCGTGCCGTGCAAGGAGTTGGGGATCTGGTTGATGCAGATTGCAATGGTTTCGGGCGCGTCGAGTCCGCTGTCGAGTCGGCAGCGCGCGCGTGATGGGCAAACCACCGGGCTGTCAGCCGCCTTGGCCCGCCGCGGCCATCGGGTAACTGTGTACGGGCGCCGCGACGACCCCGATTTGCCCGACCGCGTCGAGACGCCGCACGGCTTCGATGTGGTGCATGTCGGCGCCGGCCCGGCCGAGAACCTCTCAGCCCGAACTATGTTGCAGCACATGGGCCAGTTCGCCCGGTACCTTCATGGGCAGTGGACGATCGCCCGGCCCGATTGTCGTCCATGTCCATTCCTGGGTGACCGGCATCCCCACGCAACTGGCGGCAAAGCAACTCGGTATCCCCGTTGTCCAGTCGTTTCACGCCCTCGATGCGGCGCAGCGTCGGCTACCGTGCGCCGAGATCACGTCCCCGCCCGAACGGCACCAGATGGAGCGGATGCTCGCCAGGCAGGCGGATTGGGTCGTTGCGGCCTGCACGGAGCAGGTGTCTGAGCTGATACGGATGGGACGGCCAAGGGCGAGGATCTCCGTCGTTCCCTGCGGCGTCGACGTCGACCTGTTCACCCCGGCGGGGCACGACGCGCGCCGCGACAGGAGCCGGCGAATCGTTGGTATCGGAAGTCTGGTTCCCCGCAGTGGGTTCGATGTGGTGGTGCGTGCGCTGCCGCACCTGCCAAACGCAGAGTTGCTGATCGTCGGCTGGGGTAGCGAGGGCGAACTGAAGTCACATCCCGAGGCCTGCCGACTGCGTCTCCTAGCGGAAAGACTCGGTATCGCCGATCGAGTGCTGCTCTGCGGATCCAGGACGGGCGAGCAGATCCCGGGACTCCTGCGGACCGCCGATGTGGTGGCCTCGACCCCGTGGTTCGACCCCGCCGGCATTGTGGCGGTAGAGGCGATGGCATGCGGCATTCCCGTGGTCGCGTCCGCAGTCGGCGCGATGCTCGACATCGTCGTGCCGGACGTCACCGGACGGCTGGTGAAGCCGCGACACCCCGAAGCGGCTGCCAACGCGCTTCATGACCTGATGCGGGACGACTTTCTGCGTCACAGCCTGGGCGCGGCCGGACGGGACCGCGCCCGCTCCCGTTACTCGTGGGACCGGATCGCCGCCGACACCCTCCGCATCTATCACCGGGTGGCCCCCGACGGACACCGGGGTTCGGTCGACGGCGCCGTCCGCGCGTGCGGCTGACGCGTCGCACATCAGCGTTTGGCGACGTTGCGGATCAACCGCGCAGTGCTGTTTTCCAGGATCGCCTGCCGCTTGGCGGTGGACCGTGTGCGGGCGGCGCGCCGCACCCCGGCGGCGATGGTCAGACCGGCCTCGTAGCCTTCGACCACCCGGGGATCCACATACGACTTACGGGTCACCGCAGGCGTGTTGCCCAACTCCTCGGCGACCTCTTTCATGACGGCCGATTCCACGCGCTTCATGACAGTCTTGTTGACCGGAGGGTCGGCGTCCACGAACGCCGCTGCGCCCAGCACCGTGCCGTGCCAGGTGCGCAGGTCTTTGACCGTGTATTGCTCTCCGACAAGCTCTTTGAAGCGTGCATTGAGGTCATCGGCGTGAACGTCGGTCCATCCCGATGAATTTCGGCAGACGAGTAAGCGGTCGGTCCGATCGGGCCGACGCAGCAGGGCGCGCACCGACCGGAGAACCTCGCGGTCCTCGATTGTCATCGTGCGCCGTACGCCGCTCTTGGCGGGAAAGTCGAACTCCACCGCATTCTTCCGCAGCGATACGTGTTCACAGAGGAGGGTGGAGATCCCGAAGGAGTTGTTCTCCGCGGCGTATTGCTCGCCGCCGGAACGAAAGTAACCGAGGTCCGCCAGCAGCAGGGCGAGTGCCAGCACGCGGTTCCGAGTGAGTTCGCGGCCGCGGAGGTCGGCCGCGATGCGCCGGCGCATTTCGGGCAGCGCCGCTGACATCTCCAGCACCCGGTCGAACTTCTCCTCGGTGCGGTCCTCCTGCCACCTCTGGTGATACAGATACTGCTTGCGGCCGGCCGCATCGGTTCCGACCGCCTGGATGTGTCCGTTGGCATGCGGTGAGATCCACACGTTCTTCCACGCCGGTGGTATCACCAGATCATTGATGCGCTGCACCGTCGCGGCGTCGGTGACGGCCTCGCCGTTCTCGTCGTGATAGGAGAAACCACGTCCGCGCCGGACCCGGTGCAGTCCAGGGCCGCCGACTACGCTGCGCCGGAGGCGCATGCCGAACCGCCGGTTGCCGGCTTCCGATAAAGGGGTTTGGCGTCGGAACACCTACGGGTATTGGACGGGGACCATGGCTTCGATAGAACTGACAGAACTGACATCGTCGGCGTCACTGCATCATCGGTGCGAGCATGATGAAGGCGCCGGCATAGATTGCCACCGCCAGCAGAATCAGGGCAACCAGCACCAGACCGGCAGCGAGCAGCAGACGACGCAGCAGCCCGCTGTCCGGCGACTCCGGGTGGGTGGCATGCACCCGCGGGTCAAACTCCGGCATGGGGGGCGGTTACCCAGCGCGGGCGATTGCCACACCCGCTCGGGGGCAAGCCATTGGAACGCCGGTGGTTAGCGGGAACTCGACCAGGGGTAGTCTCGCTTCGACATTGCCGGGAGGTCAGATGGCCGACGCCACGAATAACGGACTGCGATACAGCACCAGGTCGGTCGAGCTGCGCGTGGCCGCCAAGTTGGAAAATCTTGCGGTGCTCCGCACGCTCGTCGGAGCCGTCGGCACGTTCGAGGACCTCGACTTCGACGCCGTGGCAGATCTGCGGCTCGCCGTCGACGAGGCCTGCACCCGCCTGATCCGGTCGGCGGTGCCCGACTCGACTCTGCTGCTGCAGATCGATCCACGTGACGACGCGGTGGTCGTGGACGCGTCGACGACTTGCAAGACCTCCGACATCCTGGCGCCAGGCAGTTTCAGCTGGCATGTGCTGAGCTCGCTGACCGACGAGGTACGAACCTTCTCCGACGGGCAGGGCGCCGACGACGGCCAGATCATGGGGATATCGATGACGACGAGGCGAGCGAGTTCGTTGAGGTGACCCGGTCGTCGTCCAAGGGTTCGTCATCACGATCGAACTCGGAATACGCGGACGTCACCGACATGTTCCGCGAGTTGAAGGGCATGCCGGCGGAGTCGGCCAAGTTCCTGCGCCAGCGCGACCGCATCGTCGAGCGGTGCCTGCCGCTCGCCGATCACATCGCCAGACGCTTCGACGGCCGCGGCGAGCCGCGCGACGACCTGGTGCAAGTGGCCCGCGTCGGACTTGTCAACGCAGTGATCAGGTTCGACGTGGACGCCGGATCGGACTTCGTGTCGTTTGCGGTCCCGACCATCATGGGCGAGGTCCGTCGACACTTCCGCGACAACAGCTGGTCGGTCAAGGTGCCACGGCGCCTCAAGGAACTACATCTACGGCTCGGTGCGGCCACGGCGGACCTGTCGCAGCGGCTCGGGCGTGCGCCCACCGCGTCGGAACTGGCCGCCGAGCTGGACATGGACCGCGACGAGGTCGTCGAGGGGCTGGTGGCCGGCAGCTCGTACAACACCCTGTCGATCGACAGCGGCGGCAGCGGCACCGACGACGCCCCCGCCATCGCCGATACGCTCGGTGATGTGGACCTCGGCCTGGATCAGATCGAGAACCGAGAAGCGTTGCGTCCGTTGCTTGATGCCCTGCCCGAGCGCGAACGCACAGTGTTGCTGCTCAGGTTCTTCGAATCGTTGACCCAGACACAGATTGCCGAGCGGGTCGGCATTTCACAGATGCACGTGTCCAGGCTGCTCGCAAAATCGCTAACGCGACTTCGCGACCAACTGCAGTAAGCGAGGCGATTGGCCCTGCACGGTCGACAATGCGACGTCGACGGTGTCGCAGATCGGCAGGGCCGAGTCGGGATCGCAGATCCGCAGCAGCCGATTGACGGCCGGACTCGGGGTCAACGCCCACTCAATCCGATCTCCGGCGCAGCGCACGTTCAGCGTGTGCAGTGCGGAGAAGCCCGCGGTACCGAAGAACTGGACTCCGGACATGTCCACCACCAGACCGTCGAGGTCCGGGGCGTGGCGCAGGGTGTAGTCGGCGAAGTCTTTCGCATTGGCTGCGTCCAACTCACCGTGCACGGTGACGATAGCCAACGCCGGCCTCAGCCAGCGGGTGGCGAATTGTGCCGTATGGCACTCGTTGCGCTCGTTCACGAACTCATGCGAGGCGTGACGGGCGCGAGGAAGGGTAGACATTGTGACTCCATCAGTCGGAATACGCGATTTCGTACTGTGGCTCACGTCAAGATTTCAGGCCCTGCGTCCTCAAAGCCTTCGCTGCAGAGGCGGGGAGTCCTGCCCTGCGCGTCGATGACGCTTCCAGCTGGCTGTGAACTCAACCTGTCTAAAACAGTACCCCGCATGGACACAATCGACAATCGATGCAAGACGCTATTAATAATCTCAGCTCAGGCTGCGAATTCGCGCCGCGAAGACGGTGTTGGGCATAACTTGTGTCCGGTTGGTGACAATTGTGAAAAGGCGGCACGGATGTGAATCTGTCCACATGCCGGTGAGCGCCGCGGCAGCGGGGGTGCTGCTGGCCGCCGGGGCAGGCACTCGCTACGGGATGCCGAAAGTCCTTGCTGCGGAAGGGCAATGGCTACGTGACGCTACCTCGGCGCTCTACGGCGGCGGGTGTGCCGACGTCGTTGTCGTGCTGGGAGCCGCGGTCGTCCACGTGCCCGAGCCGGCTCGCGCCGTGATCGCCGACGATTGGGCAGAGGGGATGAGCGCCTCGCTGCGGGCGGGTTTGTCGGCGATCGACCCAGGACACGCACAGTTCGCGGTGCTGCACACCATCGACACCCCGGATATCGGCGCTGACGTGGTACGACGGGTGCTCGACGCGGCCAGGTCCACGCCGTCCGGGCTGGCTCGCGCCCGATACGGCGGCGCCCCCGGACATCCCGTCGTCATCCCGCGCAGGTACTGGCCCGAGTTGCTCCAGCGACTGTCCGGTGACGAAGGGGCCAGGGCCTTCCTGCGGGAGCGCACGGACGTGGCCACCGTCGACTGCGCCGACCTGGCGTCGGGCCGGGATATCGACTTCAACTTGTGACGGTGATCCCCAGCGCCCCGGCGGCGAATCTGCGCACCGATATCTCCGCGATGGCCGCCGCATCGGTGTGTCCGTCGCGGGCGCGGCTGCGCATGGTGGCCGCCACCGGATCCAGCGTGACCTCGGCGAGCATCTCGCCGGTGGTGGGCTCGCAGACGGCCCACGTGTAGCGGGTGTCCGACGCCCATCGAGCGGTGCACACAGTGACGTAGTCCGGGTCTGTTTCGCCGAGCGCAGCCAGCGAGGGCCGGTCGTCGATCAGTTCGTCTTCCCTGGGCGCGCGCAGATACCAGGCGCCGGCATTGATCTCGACGGGATCCACGTCAGCGCGCCGTCATGCGCGAGCGTGTGAGCGTGGCAGGCGCCACCAGACAGCGATTTACGGCCACCGGGGAATGATAGAGACCAGGGCGTCGCCGCCGCGCTGCCGTTGGCCACGTTGCCGCGGCCGCGCCGAACCTGGCAAAACAGCGCGGCGATGTCACCTTCGTGTGCAAATCGCCGGATCGCCCGGCGACCGACGCTGCGCAAGCCGGCGACAGCTACGACGAAAGCAGCGTTCTGCGCAGCGGAGGCGAGGCGTTGCCGGGTAATCGGCTGTGTGGCCGTACGCACGACCGTCGTACGCTACAACGGGACCCTGTGCGACGTCGTGCTCGATGCGGTGCGAGGTGCCCAGGCATCGACCGCAGGTGTCGGACAGGCCACCACCTGCTGCGAAAGGCGTTCACAACATGAGGGTTACCGTGATGGGAGCCAGCGGGCTCATCGGGTCGAAGGTCGTCGATCTGCTCTCGGCGGAAGGCCACGAGGTCGTCGCGGCCTCGCGATCCTCGGGAGTCGACGCGATCACCGGAGATGGCCTCGGCGAGGCGCTCGCCGAGGCGGATGTGCTTGTCGACGTGATGAACTCGCCGTCGTTCGACGACGAGCCGGTAATGGAGTTCTTCACGACCTCGACCACCAACCTGTTGACTGCTGCCAAGGCGGCGGGCGTCGGCCACTACGTCGCGTTGTCCATCGTCGGCGCCAACGGACTGCCAGAGAGCGGCTACCTGCGCGCCAAGGTCGTCCAGGAGAAACTCATCACCGAGTCCGGAGTGCCGTACTCGATCGTGCGGGCGACTCAGTTCATCGAGTTCACCGATGCCATCACGGCCGGGATGACGGACGGTGACGTAGTACGCGTTCCCGACGCGCTGATCCAGCCGATCGCGGCAGCCGACGTGGCGGCGGATGTGGCCCGCATCGCCGCGGCCGAACCCACCGGCGGGGTCGTGAACATCGGTGGGCCCGTGAAGATCTCGTTCGAACAGATGGCGCGTGAGGTGTTGACCCGTAGGGGCGAGACCAAGACCGTCGTCGTCGATCCGCAGGTCGGCTACTTCGGCACGCCGCTGGAGCAGCGCAGCCTGGTGACCCCGGACTGAATGGCTACTTGATCTCGGCCAGCACCGTGCCCTGAGTGACCGCGGCGCCCGCCTCGACCGCCAGGCCGGTGATGGTGCCGTCCTTGTGGGCGGTGACCGGATTCTCCATCTTCATCGCCTCGAGTACCACGACCAGATCGCCGGCGGAGACCTGCTGGCCGTCCTCGACAGCCACCTTGACCACGGTGCCCTGCATCGGTGCCGTCACCGCGTCGCCCGACGCGGCGGCACCGGCGGCCGCACCCCGCTTGCGCGGCTTGGGCTTCTTGCGCACGACGTTGCCCGCGCCGGCGGCCGGAGCGCCGCCCCCACCCAGGGCCAGATCTCCCGGCAGCGATACCTCGAGGCGACGACCGCCCACCTCGACAATGACCGTCTGCCGGGGGATGGTGTCTTCCTCCTCGATGGGATCACCGCCGGTGAACGGCTCGATCGTGTTGTCCCACTCGGTTTCGATCCAGCGGGTGTGGACCGAGAAACCGTCGGCGTCACCGATGAACGCGGGATCGGAGACGACCGCACGGTGGAAAGGGATCACTGTCGCGAGCCCTTTAACCGTGAACTCGTCCAGCGCCCGTCGTGACCTCTCCAGTGCCTCGTCGCGGGTGGCGCCGGTGACGATCAGTTTGGCCAGCATCGAGTCGAACTGGCCACCGATGACGGAGCCGGTCTCGACGCCCGCATCCACGCGGATGCCCGGGCCTTGGGGCGCCTCGAACTTGGTGACCGGGCCGGGGGCGGGCAGGAAGCCGCGACCGGCGTCCTCGCCGTTGATGCGGAACTCGATCGCGTGGCCGCGCGGTGTCGGGTCCTCGGTGATGTCCAGGGCCTCGCCGTTGGCGATGCGGAATTGCTGGCGAACCAGGTCGATGCCCGAGGTCTCCTCGGTCACCGGGTGCTCTACCTGCAGGCGCGTGTTGACCTCGAGGAACGAGATCAGCCCATCCTGACCGACCAGGTATTCGACGGTGCCCGCGCCGTAGTAGTGGGCCTCCTTGCAGATGCGCTTGGCCGACTCGTGGATCTCCTTGCGCTGCGCGTCGGTCAGGAACGGAGCGGGCGCCTCCTCGACGAGCTTCTGGAACCGGCGCTGCAGCGAGCAGTCACGCGTGCCCGCGACCACCACGTTGCCGTGCTGGTCGGCGATCACCTGCGCCTCGACGTGGCGCGGCTTGTCCAGGTAGCGCTCGACGAAGCACTCGCCGCGCCCGAACGCGGCGACGGCCTCGCGAGTGGCCGACTCGAACAGCTCGGGGATCTCCTCGATGGTGCGGGCGACCTTCATGCCGCGGCCGCCGCCGCCGAACGCGGCCTTGATCGCGATCGGCACGCCGTACTCCTTGGCGAACGCGACGACCTCGTCGGCGTCCTTGGCCGGTTCGGCGGTGCCTGGCACCAGCGGCGCCTGAGCGCGGGCGGCGATGTGGCGCGCGGTGACCTTGTCGCCCAAATCCCGGATCGACTGGGGGCTGGGTCCGATCCAGATCAGGCCGGCGTCAAGCACCGCCTGCGCGAAGTCGGCGTTCTCCGAGAGGAATCCGTACCCGGGATGGATCGCGTTGGCGCCCGACTTCGCGGCCGCGTCGAGCAGTTTGCCGAAGTCGAGGTAGGACTCGGCCGAGGTCTGGCCGCCGAGAGCGAACGCCTCGTCGGCGAGCCGCACATGGGGCGCATCGGCGTCCGGTTCGGCGTAGACCGCCACGCTTTGCAGCCCGGCGTCCCTGGCCGCCCTGATCACGCGGACAGCGATCTCCCCGCGATTGGCGACGAGCACCTTGGAGATCTTCGAGCTGGCGTGACTGGCCACTGCGCCTCCTGCTGTGTCCGCCCTCTTTGGGCAAGTTCTTTTAAGAAACGTTATTAGGAACGTATCCCGAGGCAGTTTAAGGGGCGATACCGTCGCGCCGTCTACTCGCCCCGTAGTCGTCGCTTGATCCGAGCCAGCATGGCCGACATGCCGCGCAGCCGCAGCGGACTGACCAGGGCGGCCAGGCCCAAATCGGTATAGAAGTCATCGGGCACGGCGAGGATGTCCGCGGCAGGCTGCTCGTCGAGGCCCGCTGCCAGAATCGCGGCGAACCCGCGCGTCGTCGGGGCTTCGGCGGGCGCGCTGAAGTACAGCCGCACGTGGTCCCGGTCCGCGGCGTCGACATGCAAAAACAGTGGCGACTGACATTCCGGTACCGGTTCCATCGAAGCTTCTTGGAGCTCGGCCGGTAGCGCAGGCAGCTCATTGGCGAACTCCAGCAGCAGTTGCAGCTTGTCCTGCCCCTGAACTTCCTGGAAATCGTTGACCACTTCGGCCAGCGCAGCCGGCATGGAACTCATGAGGAGCCCGGCGCCCCACCCGGATCGTCCCCGACGGCCACCGGCACCCGCACCGCGTTGCCCCACTCGGTCCACGATCCGTCGTAGTTGCGTACGCCCGGCAGCCCCAGCAGATGTGTCAACACGAACCAGGTGTGGCTGGACCGTTCGCCGATGCGGCAGTACACAATCGTCTTGTCGTCTGGTGACACGAAGCCGTAGAGCTCTTCGAGTTCGGCCCGGCTGCGGAACTGGCCGTTGTCCCGGGCCGCCTTGGCCCACGGAATGGAGCGGGCGGTGGGGATGTGTCCCCCGCGCAACGCGCCTTCCTCGGGATAGTCCGGCATGTGGGTTCGCTCGCCGGTGTACTCCTGCGGCGAACGGACGTCGATCAGAGGCTGCTTGCCGAGAATGCCGAGCACATCGTCCTTGAACGCACGGATCGGTGCGTCCTCGCGCTCGACGACCGGATATCCGGTGGACTGCCTGCTCGGCACGTCGAGTGTGGTGTCACGACCGTCGGAGATCCAGAGGTTGCGGCCGCCGTCGAGCAGTCGGACGTCGGGATGGCCGAAAAGGGTGAACACCCACAGCGCGTAGGCGGCCCACCAGTTGCTCTTGTCGCCGTAGATGACCACCGTGTCGTCGCGGGCGATGCCCTTGCGATTCATCAACTCGGCGAATTGCGCACCGTCGATGTAGTCGCGGACGTGGGGGTCGTTGAGGTCGGTATGCCAGTCAATCTTCACCGCGCCCGGAATATGGCCGGTGTCGTAGAGCAGGACGTCCTCGTCGGACTCGACGATGGCGAGCCCGGCGCGGCCCAGGTTCCCCGACAGCCAGTCGGCGGTGACCAGCCGTTCCGGGTGGGCGTAGGCGGCCAGGGCGGGATCTGGGTCAGCAGGCAACGGCACACCAAGAGCCTACCCAGGCGGCAGGGAAAACAGCACACACCCTTCGCTGGCATAGAACACTGGCAAAGTATCGTGAGCACTTGGTGTCGCAACGTCTCCGCGCCAGGAACTAGAGGAATGATGACTGGTCCAGCAAATTACGACGTCGGGATCGTCGGACTCGGTTATGTGGGATTGACTTTGGCGACCGTGCTCGCCGAAGCGGGGAACACGGTGATCGGGGTCGAGCGACGCTCGGACCTGGTCGACCTGACCAATCGGGGCACCCCCCACTTCACCGAGACGGGTTTGCCCGACGCACTGGCGGGCGTGACCAAGTCGAAGAAGCTGGTCGCTGCCGAACGGTTCGACAACAGCTTCACTTGTGGCACATACATCATCACCGTCGGCACACCGCTGTCCAGCGACGGGGTGGCCCGGCTCGACATGATCGAACAGGCCGCCGGCGACATCGCCGAGAATATGCGGGACGGCGCACTGGTGATCCTGCGTTCCACGGTCAAGATCGGCACGACGCGCGACGTCGTGTCACCGATTCTGGCCGCGAGTGGAAAGGCATTCGGTATCGCGATGTGCCCGGAGCGCACTCTCGAGGGCAAGGCGCTGCAGGAATTGCGAGAATTGCCGCAAATTGTCGGCGCCGACGATCCGGCGGTCGCCGATCGCGCTGCCGCTGTTTTCCGCAGACTGACGAGTTCCATCGTTCTGGTGTCCGATATCGAGACCGCCGAGATCATCAAGCTGATCAGCAACACGTTCCGCGACGTCCAGTTCGCGTTCGCGAACGAGGTCGCGCGCGTGTGCGATGCGTTCGGCGTCAGCGCCCACGAAGTCATCTCGGCGGGCAAGCTCGGCTACAACCGCACCAACATTCCGCTGCCCGGTCTGGTCGGCGGGCCATGCCTGGAGAAGGACCCGCACATCCTGATGGAGAGCGCCCGCACCCGCGGGATCGACCTGGAGATCACCACCGCGGGCCGCCTGGTCAACGAACGCCAGCCCGAGGAGACCGTCCGCTTCATCACCAGCGAAATCGAGCGACGCGATCTGGCGGGTGCCGGGCCGCTGAAGATCAACATCCTCGGCATGGCGTTCAAGGGAATACCGGAGACCAGCGACCTGCGCGGGTCGATGTCGATCAAAGTGCTCGATGCTCTGAAGAAGGCGCATCCCAACGCCGATATCGGCCTCTACGATCCGGTCACCTCACCGGAAGTGCTGAGCGCCGAGTTTCCGGACGAGAGGGTGTTCAACAGGTTTGGCGACGCGGTGAGCGGGGCCTCGGTGGTGGTGATCGCCAACAACCATCCGTCGCTCGGCACCATTTCACCGCGCACGATCGGCGAGTTCATCAGCCCCAACGGCTTCGTCTTCGACTACTGGAACCACTTCAGCCATCTGCCCGCATCCGAACTCGGTGATGCCTATTTCGCGGTCGGCAAGAGCGGATGGGTGCCGGCCAATGGCTGACCGTGTGGTGATCACCGGTGGCGGCGGATTCATCGGCGCCTATCTCGTCAAGCGCATGGTCGCCGACGGATGGAACGTCGCCGTCGTCGACACCATGGTGCGTGGGGATGCCGGCCGGTTCGCCGAGGTCGCCGACGAGGTGGAGCTGTTCACCTGCGACGTGCGCGACCAGGATGCGCTGGAGCGGGCATTCGAGGGCGCCACGGTGGTGATGCACCTGGCCGCCATCAATGGCACCGAAAACTTCTACAAGCGACCGGAACTCGTACTCGACGTGGGTCTGCGCGGGGCCCTGGCGGTGGTCGACGCGAGCCGCAGCGTCGGCGTGCCCGATCTGGTCGTGGCGTCGACCGCGGAGGTTTACCAGACGCCGGCCGTCGTGCCAACACCGGAGACGATCCCGCTGATGCTGCCCGACAGCCTCAACCCTCGTTACTCCTATGGAGGGTCGAAGATTGTCAGCGAGCTGATCGCCTTCAACTACGGCCAGGACCACTACCGGCAAGTGCAGGTGTTCCGGCCGCACAACGTGTTTGGGCCCGACATGGGCTGGAAACATGTCGAGCCGCAGTTCATCATGCGAGCCTTGGCTGCCAAGGCGGCCGGCGATGGCACGTTCCCGATCCAGGGGGATGGCACCGAGACGCGCTCGTTCTGCTACGTCGACGACATCGTCGAGGGCATCCTGACGATGTACGAGAAGGGCGGGCATCGCGAGATTTACCACCTCGGCAGCGACGAGGAGACCGCCATTCGAGACCTCGCCTCGCGCATCGGCAAGATCGTCGGCATCGATCTGGACATCCGGCCCGGTGAAATCGCCGCGGGCGGCACTCCGCGTCGCTGTCCGGACATCTCCAAGATGCGGGCGCTCGGCTGGGCGCCGACCGTGGACCTCGACGAGGGCCTCAGGCGCACGGTGGCCTGGTATCGCGAACACCGAGACGACGTCCCCGCCAACGAGCTGATGTAGGTCCGTCAGCTCGAGCGGACGAATTGCGCGATATCCCCGTACTGCGAATGGCTGTGCGTGCCCGCCAGCGGGTTACTGCCGAAGACGTATTCGACGTAGATCTTGTTGATGTGACGGGCAAGTGAGGGCGGGATCCCTTCGATCACTGCCTGCTCCAGCGTCTCGATATCCACTTTCAGCACGTCGATCTGTCCATGCCGGGCGATCACCTCTTCGAGAACCTTGCTCGAGTTCCGGCACATCACGGTCATCGTCTTACCGGTCGCCGCGCCCACCCCGCCGTAGCGTCCCGTCTCCTCCCAACCGAACTCCACCTCGCCTTCTTCGGGACCGACCGCCACCTGCTCCAGCGTGTAGCGGTCGGTGAACCGGACGAGATTGATGTGCAACCGTTCGACGTTGGCGGGCAGCGGTTCGAACAGATACGCATGCACCTGCGGGCCACGGGACAGGAAGTATGCGGCGGAAATACCGATGTTCGAGCCGAAGTCCACGACCACCTTGTCCTCGGCGTCGGCCGGGTAATCCTCCCGGCAGAAGATCTCGTTCACCGTGAGCACATCGTGCGGCGTGAAGCATCGAAGATCGAGCCACCCCGACGGTGTCTTCACCCTGGCGGTGAAGGGGTAGTCGCCGCGCCCCGTCAAGTACCGCCGAAACATGCCCGCGGGCTTCTCGTAGAGCCGCACCATGTTCAGCGCGGCGTGGTAATGCCGGCGGTCGAGGAGGGACTTGGCTACCGTGCCAACGTCGCGGCTACCAATTTGCACGTCGCCAGCATAGAGAACGTCAGCGACTTCGGCTCAATTAGCCCGAAGTCGGCCTACGGGGTTGCCTGCCCACAGTTCCGCGATCGAAAGACCCGCCCGCGCGAGCAGCCTGCGGGTCAGCGGCAAGCCGATGCCGATGACGGACGAGGGGTCCCCATCGATGCCGTCGACGAACCAGCCGCCGAGGCCGTCGAGTGTGAAACCGCCGGCCACTGCCGTCGGCTCGCCGCTGGCGACATAGGCATCGAGGTCGGCCGCCGACGGCCTGCCGAAGCGCACCGTGGTGACCGTGGCGTCCGCGGCGCGGCTGGCAACGGCGTTGTGCCGCAACCGGATCACGCAATGGCCGGTGTAGAGCTGACCCGAGGTGTCGGCCATCTGCTGCCAGCCCGCCCGCGCCTGGTCGGCGGTCGCCGGCTTACCGCGCAGCTGTCCGTCCCGGTACAGCATCGAATCACAGCCGATCACAACGCAATCCGCGCCCACCCGGGGGTCGAGCACCCGCATCACCGCGTCGGCCTTGGCCTCGGCCAGTGCGACGGTGACATCACGGGGAGTGGCGGCGGGATCGAGGGCTGCCGTCACGGCGTCCTCGTCCACCCCGGAGACAATGACCAGCGGGTCGATCCCGGCCTGGCGCAACACCGTGCGCCGGCCGGTCGAGGCCGACGCGAGCACCACCCGGGTCATTTCCGCATGTGCGTCCGCTCCAGCAGGGTCACCCGCTGCCAGCTGAAGGTGGTGTAGCGCAACCGGTCAACCGGGTGGCCCCACAGATTCTCTTCCTGCTCCCGCGGCTCGGCCGGTGCACCGGCCGAGCTCGCCAGCACCGCGATCAGCGCCGCCAGCTCCGCTTCGGTCGGCTGGCCCTTGACGATGTCGATGTGCGACTCGTACTTGTGCTCGTCTTCGCCGGTCACAGCTGCCTGGTCGGCCACTTCTGTTGAATTGTTCGCTCGGCTCACTTCTGTTGAATTGTTCGCTCGGCTCACTTCTGTTGAATTGTTCGCTCGGCTCACAGTGGGATGTTCCCGTGCTTCTTCGGCGGGATCTGGGTGATCTTGCGTTCCAACAACCGCAGGGCAGTGCCGACGTAACCGCGGGTGTGTGACGGCGGGATGACCGCGTCGACGTACCCGCGTTCCGCGGCGATGTACGGGTTGACGAGGGTGTCCTCGTAGTCCTGCTGTAGTTGCAGCCGCAACGCGTCGACGTCCTCACCCTTCTTGGCCGCCTCGTTCAGCTGCTGGCGGTAGACGAAGCCGACAGCGCCGGAGGCACCCATCACTGCGATCTGCGCCGTGGGCCATGCGACGCACACATCGGCACCCATGTCCTTGGACCCCATCACGCAGTACGCCCCGCCGTAGGCCTTGCGGGTGATGACCGTGATCTTGGCGACGGTGGCCTCGCCGTAGGCGTAGAGCAGCTTGGCGCCGCGCCGGATGATGCCGTTGTACTCCTGGTCGGTGCCGGGCAGGAAGCCGGGCACATCCACCAGCATGACGATCGGGATGTTGAAGCAGTCGCAGGTGCGCACGAACCGCGCCGCCTTCTCCGAGGCGTTGATGTCCAGGCAGCCGGCGAACTGGGTGGGCTGGTTGGCCACGATCCCCACCGGCCGGCCCTCGACCCGCCCGAAGCCGACCACGATGTTGGTCGCGTAGCCCGCCTGGACCTCGAGGAACTCGTCGTCGTCGAGGATTCGGGTGATGACCTCGTGCATGTCGTACGGCTGGTTCGGCGAATCCGGAATCAGCGTGTCCAACTCGACATCTTCGTCGTTGAGGTCGTCTTCGATGGACGCAGCTCGCGCCGCGACTTGGTAGCGCGGCGGATCGGCGTGGTTGTTGCTCGGCAGAAAGCTCAGTAGCTCCCGCACGTAGTCGAAGGCGTCCTGTTCGCCGGAGGCGACGTAGTGGGCGGTCCCGGACTTCGCCATATGGGTGTGCGCGCCGCCCAGCTCCTCCATCGTGACGTCCTCGCCCGTCACCGTCTTGATGACGTCCGGGCCGGTGATGAACATCTGGCTGGTCTGGTCGACCATGATCACGAAGTCGGTGAGAGCGGGGGAGTAGACGTGTCCGCCCGCCGCGGCGCCCATGATGAGTGATATCTGCGGGATGACGCCGGACGCCAGGATGTTGTTGCGGAAAATCTTGCTGTACAGCCCGAGCGACACCACACCCTCTTGGATGCGGGCGCCCGCTCCGTCATTGATGCCGATGAGCGGCCGGCCGGTCTTGAGCGCGAGCTCCTGGACCTTGACGATCTTCTCGCCGTAGACCTCGCCGAGACTGCCACCGAACACGGTGGCGTCCTGGCTGAAGATGCACACCTCGCGTCCGTCGATGGTGCCGTAGCCCGTCACCACGCCGTCGCCGAGCGGACGCTTGTCCTGGAGACCGAAGTTGGTGCTGCGGTGGCGGGCGAGGGCATCGAGTTCGACGAACGAATCCTCGTCGAGCAGTGCCAGGATGCGCTCCCGGGCGGTCAGCTTGCCCCGGGCGTGCGTTTTCTCGACCGCGGCCTCGCCGACCGGGTGCAAGGTCTCTTCGGTGCGTCTGCGCAGATCGGCCAGCTTGCCGGCGGTGGTGTGGATGTCGGTCTCGTGTGAGGAGGCCGGCAGCGACGGCTCGGTAACGCTAGTCATGGCGCGATCCTATCGGCCGGCCACCGACCGGGCGCGCCGCCGTCGGCCGGAATCGGCCAGGTATCCGTCTGATGTTTGCCATGACTTGTAACATCGCCCGGTTGCGGTTCTAATGGGAGGGCCTCCATCTGTCGACCATTGGGCGGAATGATTTGCCCCTGGCAAACGAATGACTTTCGGAAGGGTTAATCAGCGTGCGTGTTGACCGCAGAGATGACCGCCTCGACGGTCCGCGTGTGGCGATTGCGCACGACTACCTCACACAATGCGGTGGCGCGGAACGAGTCGTGCTGTCGATGAGCAGGGCATTCCCTGACGCGCCGATATATACCTTGCTGTACAACCCCGCCACGACATATCCGGAGTTCGCCGACCGTGATATTCGTGTCTCGGGACTGAACAAGGTCAGTCCCCTGCGAAAAAACCACCGCCCGGCTCTGCCGGTATTGCCATTTGCCGCGGAGTCAATATTTATCGATGCCGACGTGGTGCTGACCAGCACCAGCGGCTGGGCGCACGGATTTCGCACTCGCGGTCGCAAACTCGTGTACTGCCACTCGCCGGCCCGCTGGCTCTACCTTCCCGACACGTATCTCGGCGATCATGGCGGCTTGCTGAACCGCGCAGCGTTGCTGGCCACCTCCGGGCTCCTTCGGGCCTGGGACCGTCGGGCCACGCGGTCCTGCGATCGATATCTTGCGGTGTCATCGCTGATCAAAACGCGGATCTCGGACGTCTACGGCATCGATGCCGACGTGCTTCCGCCGCCGGTGGCGATGAAATCCAGCGACGCGGTCGCTCCCGTGCCGGAAGTCCAGCAATGGATCGGCGGGGATGCGACTGACTCCTTTTTCCTGGTTGTCTCGCGCTTGCTGCCCTACAAGAACGTCGATGCGATCGTGCAAGCCTTCGCCGGCAGTGATCGAAGGCTTGTCGTCGTGGGCCGTGGCCCGGAGGCCCCGCGTATCCAGCGAATGATGACGCCGAACGTGCTGATGGTGTCGGACCTGTCCGACGCCCAGATGGCATGGCTGTACAGATCGTGCCGGGCGATCATCGCGGCGAGCTATGAGGACTTCGGCCTCACACCGGTCGAGGCCGGCGTGTGGGGTCGGCCGACCGTGGCGTTGCGCTGGGGCGGATTTCTCGACACCGTTCACGAAGGCGTGTCCGGCATCTACTTCGACGAGCCCAGGCCCCGGTCGATTGCCGCGGCGCTGAACCAGTTCGACGACACGTCATTCGATCCCGACAAGATTCAGCGACACGTTGCGCAGTTCACCGAGGAGCGGTTCATTCAGTCGCTGTACGCCGCGGTGGACGAACTGGCGGCTCCGAGTTGTCAGTCTGCGGCGACGTGAGCGCCGGTGAGTACGCCTCATCGGCAATCCGCCAAGTCCGCCAAGGATGTCGTCGGCGCCACGGTTGATGCCGACCTACGACAGGAGCAAATGCGTGTACCCAAAGCCCAGCGAGGCCGACCCCGAAGACGTGGCGAGGAAGAAGCAGGCCGCACCGGGCCTCAAACTGCCGCCGGCTCCGGAATGGGTATTGGGCCCGGACAACCGGGTCGTCGACTACAAGATGCAGGATATGACCTTTGCGCGTAAGGCGCGCAATCGAATTGCCATGCTGCTGTTCAACATGGTCGTCACCTTCATTCCTTCGCACACTGTTCGGCAGACCTTTCTGCGCGCGTTCGGAGCGACGATCGGTAAAGATTCATCGATCATGCGCGGCACCACGGTGATCGATCCAGAGTTCTTGACGATCGGCGATTGCTCCGCGATCGGCTTCCGTTGTCTGTTGGATGCGCGCGCCGGGCTTTACATCGGCAACAACGTCACCATCGCCAGTGACGTGCACATCCTCGGCGGCGGCCACGATGTGCAACACCCGGACTTCTTGCCGGTTCCGATCCCGACCGTCATCGAGGACTACGTCTGGATTGCCAGCCGGGCGATGGTTCTTCCCAGCCTCATTCGCCGCGGTGCGGTCGTCGCCGCGCAGGCGCTTGTCAACAAGGACATCGGCGAACTCGAGATCGTCGGTGGCGTACCCGCCAAGGTGATCGGCAAGAGAAATCCGGACGCGTTGCAGTACAACGGGAAATACCGCCCACTGTTCTACTGATGGCTACCGCACTCGAGGACTACCGGTTGGTGTTCATCGGCCCCGCCGAGGGCCAAACGGCGGTAGGCGACTACTCGCAGAATTTTGTCGACGCAGTAACCCCGTCCTTCGGTGAGGTGGCCCAGCACCGCACCGGGGGCCCAGGCGCCGACAGTGTGGCCGATATCCGCCGTCACCGGAAGGCGGTCGCCGGACTCATCGCCTCGGGACCGCCAGGGCGCGTACTGGTGCACGCCGAGCTTTCCACCGCCGTTCTTGCGCCGTTCTGGTCCATTGCCGGTCTCAAAGGTGTGCCCGTGACCGCGACCGTGCACGATGCGCCGCAAGGTGTGTGGATGCCCGCGCGTACACGCTTCGTCGCCCGGTCACGTCTGCTCACCCACAGCATCCACTATCCGTTGCGTCCAGTTTCGCGGGCGGTGGAGGGACTGGTGAACGGCCGCCGGACCCTATTCGCGCTGACCGAGGCCGGGCGACGTTCCATTGCCGCAACGTACCCGCGCAGCACCGCCATCTATATTCCGCACATCGTCCGGCACCGGCCCACGATCCGGCCCGCCGAGGACAGGCCCAAGGCGGTGGGATTCTTCGGATTGGTCTACCGCGGCAAAGGATTCGAGCAGATCGCCCGGATACGGCAGCACCTGCCCGATGACATTCTCATCCGGGTCGCCGGCCGGGGTACGGAGACGCTGCCCGGCGCCGAGGGCGTCGAGATCGTCGGCCGCGTGGACGGCGCGGCGGAGGACGAGTTCTTCGGTTCCGTGCGCGCGATCGTCGTGCCGTACGGTAAGCGGCATTTCTACGCCGAGTCATTCGCCGCGTCGGGTGTGGTGGCGCATGCCACCGCCTACCGGACACCCGTCGTCGCCACCGACTACGGACCCCTGGCGGAACTCTCGCGGGAGACCGGAGCCGTGGTGGTCCGCACACATGGAGCCGATCCTGACATGGTCGCAAGGGATCTCGCTCACGCCGCCGCAGCGCTGATCAACGATCGGGACACGCTCGCCGAGTTCGGTGAGCATTCCGAACGAACACGTCAGGCGCGGTCGGGCCCGCGCATCGCCGAGCAGTTCGTCGCGGCATGGGAGCAGATGCTGGCCCGTCAACCGGAAGGGGTCTGATCTGTCCGCCACCGCCGCGGCGCCACGAAACCTCGGCAGGACTCTGCTTGCCGCCGTGTGGATGTACGGCGGTCGCGGGGTGGGCATGTTGTGGACGCTCGCACTCATCAGCCAGCTCAGCATCGGTGACTACGGCCTCTATGGCATGGGATTCGCGCTGGCCTCGATCATCGGGCCGCCGCTGGACAATCCTTTCTCCGTTCGCGCGGCCCGGGAGTCGCGGGATCGATTCCTGGTCGAGCGGACGACACGCTATTTGATGGGACTGAGCCTGATGGGCGCCGGAGTGGCGCTGGTGAACGTGAACTACGTCATATGGTTCGGCTTGTTCGTGGCCGGCGGCGAGATCATGTTCAAGTGCTATCAAAGCCAGGCCTTCCCGCGACGGACACCCCGAGAAGGTGTGGCGGATCGACACGGTGCAACGCACGACCGGCGTTGCCCTCGCCTGCGCCTACCTTTTCAGCGTCGAGAAACCCAGCCTGCACGTCGCAAGCCTGCTCTACTGCACACCGTATGCCGCGATGGCGTTGGTCGTCGGCGTGATGGTGGTGGGGCATCGTCCCGGCATGCCGGGGCCGCCCCGCTTGATAGCCGTACTCGTCGGCGAAACGCTCGGTCTGGCCGCCTATATGCAGGGCGACGTGTTGCTGCTGGGCTGGCTCACGAACAACACCACGGTGGGCTACTACACGCTCACCGTCGTCGTCACGCTTGCGATCGCCACCATCGGCCAGTCCTATGGCATGTCCTTCCACGAATCGCTGAGGGAGCACGACGGCGATCCGTCGGCCGGCCCTCCGTTGCGCAACACCCTGTTGATGGGGGGTATCGCCGGACTGCTGGTGGCGATCACCGGGGTGGTGCTGCTCATTTCGCCCGCGCCAACGGAATTGGCGGTGGCGATGCTTCTGATGGCGGTGTTCTGCGCGATGCGCACCGTCAGCCTGATCCTGCAGGTGGTGCTTTATACGCAGCGACGCGACATGGTGCGGTTGACCACCAACCTCGGCCTCGTTCCCGTCAAGCTGGCGTTGGTGGCGGCACTGGCATCCGCAGGGGCGGTCGGCGCGGCGATCGCCACCGTGGTGACCGATGCGGTTCTTCTCGCCATTTATGCAACTGCCGTCTACCGGAGGAAGGCCAAGAAATGACCAAGGTGATGTTCCTGTTGTCGAAGGACCCCGTGACCGAACACGGCGGTGACATCGAACTATCGCGGGTCGCAATGCGTTTGGCCGCTGAGAGTTTCGAGGTCTCCGCCATCACTTTGTCCCCCGAAGAGCCCGGCATGGTGGCGACCGAAGTGGTCGACGGTGGGCTGCCGCTCCTTCGGGTGTATCAGGGTCCCGTTCAGCCTCCCCGGCTGCTGGCGGGCGCGATCCGCAAGAATCGCAGCCTGGTGCATGTGCGTTTTGACACCGACGAGCTGCTGACCGCGATCGAGGACTCCGACGCCGACGTGTACGTCGCCGAACACAGCTTCATGGCCGAGACGTTCCTGCGCAGCAGTCGATACGGCAGAGCGGGTCTGGTGATCAACACCATCAACACCGAGTCGCAGGTGTGGCTGGCCACCCGGGGACTACTCGGGCGGATCGAGGCGCCCCGCCTGTTGCGCGACGAGTTGCGCACCGCGCGGGCGTCTGACGCCGTCGGGTGCTACGAGATCGAGGAAGCGGAGATGTACCGCCAGAACGGTGTCCGTGGTGCACGCTGGCTGGAGGTGACGCTGCCGCCGATCCCGCAGGTCGACGTGGCATCGACGGCTCGCCGGCTGGTGTTCATGGGTGCCCGCGATTGGCCGCCGAATCAGGAGGGATTTCTGCACGCACTACGGCTGTGGCCGCGTATCGCGGAGGGGATTCCCGGTGCGGAGCTGTGTGTCATCGGGGCGAAGAAGCCCGGCGCGAAGGACCCGGCGTACCCCGACGGCGCCCGCGATCTCGGTTTCGTCAAGGACCTGCCCGAATTCCTCGGCTCCTGCCGGGCGTTGATGGCGCCCATCAAGACCGGCGGCGGCGTGCGCGTGAAGCTGCTCGACTCGATCAGGATGGGTCTGCCGGTGATCGGAACAGGGCCGGCCGTCGGCTCGCTCAAATCCCTCTTCGACTTCACCACGTTCGACGACGATGACTCCTTCATCGCCGAGTGCAGGCGGCACCTGCTCGACAGGGATGCCGCGGTTGCGTTGGGCGACAAGCTGTACCAGCTCAACACCGAACACTGGCGTCAGCGCCGTCCGCATCAGGCTTTCGAAGCCCTGCTGCGCGCGGGTACTCGCGTCTAGCTGTGACTTTCCTGCGGGTGCGCCGCCAGTCGGCCCGCGGGCGGTAAGTCGATGGCGCGTCGGATCGGTGGAGCGACTTTCGGGGGCGGCTCGATTGACTGATAGCTGTAGACGAGAAATACCAGGAGAAGCGAGAACGTCATCGCAATCTGCGGCAACGAGGCGACCGGATGATCGAGTTGCAATGCCACGAAGCAGACGCCGATGAAAAGTCCGCCGTACATTGCGGCTGGATAAGTGGGGGAGCGCAAGAGGCGGTAGCTGACAACACAGCCGACCACCATCACTGCGACGAATGCGAGGCCGGTGAAGATACCGCCCCGGTAAACGGTCAGAAGTGGCGTATTGGAGACGTAATTGAGCGTGAAGGCCAATGCGCCGTCCTTCATTTCCGGCCGTCCCCAGCCCAGCCCGAACAGCCAGTGACCGGACATGATGTTGGGGAATTCCCGCAAGGCCTCCGCGCGCGCCCCAGCGCCGGTGTCATCGCTGCCGAACGACGAGAAGATTCGTATGCGGACGGTCGGCACGATCATCGCCACCGCGGCCAGGATGAGAAGCGTCCCGATCGCCAGCTGCCGATCGCGGGCCCGCATGGTGTGAAAGACAAGGACCAGGAGAAAGCCTGCCACGACCGTGAAAATGTCGGCGCGGCTGAGCGTCAGCAGGATGGCGAACAGCAATATGCCCGCCAGGCAGTAACGGCGCCAGCCCTCGAAGACGACGAGGCAGATCGCCAGCGCGATGACCATGCACAGGCCACCCGCGTTCGGGTCGATCCATGTGCCGCCGAGTCGCATATATCGAATCTGGCCTTGATCAGCAAAGACGAATCGTCCGAGCTCCTGCCCGGGTTTGTCCTGGTCGCGACCATAGCCGAAGATTCGAAACAGGCCCAGCGATTTCTGCTGCCGGTCGGCGACGACCATGAAGATTCCGAACAATGCGTTGGCCGTCGCCGCGTAGGTGAAAATCCGTCCAAATGTCTTCAAATTTCTCCGTGGTAATCGCAGCAATGCGATAACCGCGAGAGTCACCGTCGCCCATTTAGTGAATTCGACTATGCCGGCCAAACTCAAACCGCCCCCGACGACCGACACGGCCGCCACGAGCACCAGAACCAGCACAGCTACTTCCACACCCGACCAATGTGTCCTGGCGGACGGATGCACCACGGCGGCCAGCACGGCTCCGAAGGCGAAAGCCAGGTAGACCGGCACGTGCACGCCGGGGAAGTACCCGAAGGGCAACGCTCCCAGGGCAAACGCTAGCCCCCAGTAGAACCACAGCGGATGCCGCATGCCGACATAGACGCCAACTACCAGCGCAAGCACGCCGAGCACGCCCATTGTCCCGATCCGGCCATGGTCCATCGCGAACCACACCAGCAACGGACAACCGACGATCAGGACTGCGTGTACGCTATGCTCGCGGAGCAGATCCCCGTAGGCCCTCACAACGCTCATGGTGCCAGCCCGGCCACCAAAACAGCAACCGCACGAGGGATCGTCGGGCTTGCTGCCCGCTAACTTGGTAGTCACCTGGAAGGCATGCCTTGGACGTAAAAGAATATCTGCGGATACTCCAGCGATACTGGTCTGTAATCGTGCTGCTCACGATCGTCGGAGTCGGCCTCGGATACGCGACGACGTTTTCCTTTGTGAACAGGCATCTGCCTTCGATGTTCTCAACGGAGTACGAATCGACTGCGACGCTATTTGCCGCCACCCAGAACGGGACGTCGGTCAGCGAGGCCTACCAGAACAACCTGTTCTCCCAAGAGCGTGTGGTTTCCTACGCGGCGCTCGCTACCAGCGAACAGGTCGCCGCACGCGCGGTCGATCAGTTGAAGGCGCCGATCTCCGCGGGTGAACTGCGAGGCAGGATCACCGCGACACCCGAGGAGAAGACGGTCCTTCTCAAGGTCGGTGTGAGAGACGCGGATCCGGTGCAGGCCCAGACGTACGCGAACGCGGTTGCCGACCAACTCGTCAGCGTGGTCAGCGAACTGGAGACGTCCCGCCGCGGCGGCACGCCCGGTGCGGGTGCCGTCGTCGTCGACGACGCCAACTATCCGACCAAGCCCATCGGTCTGGCGCTCTGGAAGCGCCTCGCCCTCGGCGGCGGCATCGGGTTGGTGCTCGGCGTCATCATCGCGATCTGTGTCGGTGCCCTGGACAAGCGGCTGCGGGGCCGCGAACCCGTTGAAAGCGCGACAGATTCGTTGACCCTCGGTGGCCTGCCGGTCGACCCTGTGCGCCGCACCACGGATGTCGTGGATCTCGCCGGAAACGGTCTGTATGCGGAGCGAATCCGTGAACTACGGACCAACCTGCGGTTCGCGACGGGCCCGTCGGGGGGTCGGCAGCCCCGGGTCATCGCGATCACCAGCCCCGAACGCGGAGAGGGCCGCACCACGACGGCGATCGATCTCGCTGCGGCGCTGGCCGAATCGGGCCGCTCGGTGGTATTGGTCGACGGTGACCTGCGTGCGCCGGCCTTGGCGGACCGGCTGCCGCTCAACGCTTCGATGCGCGCAGGCTCCGCCGAACGGGGTTTGAGCACGGTGCTGGTCGGTGAGAACCAAATACCGGAGGTGCTGATCCCAAACGTCCCGGTCGGCAACCACATGATTGCGCTACTTCCCGCCGGTCCGAAGGCGCCACGCCCCGGTGAATTGCTGGCCACCGACCGCGCTTCGACGGTGGTTCAGGATCTCGCCAAGGAGTTCGAATATGTCGTCGTCGACACTCCGCCGTTAGGGCCGTACTCGGACGCCGCGATCATCGGCGCGGCATCCGACGGGGTATTGATTCTGGCCAGGATCCGTCAAACCACGACAGGTGCGCTTCGTCGCGCACTGCAAAAGCTCGCCGCGGCGAATGTGACGCTGATCGGTAGCGCGGTCACCTTCGAACCGGTTGGGGTACTGGCCCGGCGGCGGCACAAAAAGCAAGTCAGCCACGATGCCGAACCGGCTACGTCGCAAGCCACGCCGGAAGCCGGCGTTTCCCCCGACGCCCAGGACGGAGACGATCGCACCAACGCGATGCCTGCGCCGCCAGAGAAGCTGGTGGCTTCCGGATCCCCGCCGCGCTCGTCACGGGTTCCACGCGGAAGTAAGTGATCTTGCGATTTCTCGTCGCGTGGCTGATCGCCACGGTGGGCGTCGTACTCGCTGGTTGTACGACAAGCCCACCGCCGCCGCCGCAGGCACCGGGTCCACCCCGGACCCTGGCGCCCGCGTACGCGGGCGCCCCCACACTGCCACCGCCGGACTTGACCGACACGGGCCCCGGCTCATTGGTCTCGGTCAAGCCGGTGGCCAGCCAGATCGTCTTCGATCAGGTGGACGCGGCTGCCGTCCGAGTGGTCTATCGATCAACGTCGGGTGACACCGGTGATCCGACCGAAGTATCCGGTGTGATCGCGGTGCCACCGGGCAAGCCTCCCAAGGGAGGTTGGCCCATTATGGCCTTCGGCCACGACATCACCGGACTGGCGAATCCGTGTGCGCCATCGCTCTCGACGGATCTCGCCGGCTACGCGGGCGTGGTTTCGGTGATCTTGAGCCGTGGATACGTCGTTGCCTTGACGGACTATCAGGGACTCGGGTTGCCCGGGGACAAACATTCGCTTGTAGACGTGGCCGCCCTCGGAAACAGCATGATCGACGTCGCGCGTGCCGCGCGGCACGTGTTCCCCGAGACGAGCACGCGCTGGGCGGCGTTCGGCCTGGGAGAGGGCGGGGTCGCGGCGTGGTCCGCCGCGGAGCGCGCCGAAGGCTACGGCGGCGGACTCGATCTCGTCGGCGCCGCGGCCGTCTCGCCGCTTGCCGACCTGTCTTCTCTTGCCGACGCGGCCGAGAACGGCACCCTGACCGTCGACCAGCAACGGCTCCAGATGCTCGTCGTGGAGAGCCTGGTCTCGTCGCGCGGATTCGACCCCGACGAATATCGATCGCCCGCCGCGAGGGAACGCTGGAACGTGCTCACCGATTGCGCGCCTGCCGATCCCGAGGCGGCGTTGCGCGCGCAGCAGGGCCTGCTGGCGGCCGACTTACGGCCGGCCAGCCCGGCCGCCACCGCGCAACTGCGCCAAGCGCTGGCCGACGCTTCGCTACCGCAGAAGACCGGATCGCCTCTCGCCGCACCGCTATTGGTGGTCTATGCCACCGATGATCCGTTGATTCCGGCTTCCTGGACGAACAGGGCGCTCGCGCGGGCCTGTGCGGAAGGCGATCCGATCGAGGTGTCGAGCATGATCGGCGACACGACCACCAAGACAGAGCAGGTGATGCAGGGGGCGCTGGACTGGCTGCAGGCCCGCTTCGACGGTCAGCGGGTAGCGAGCGTTTGTCGGGGGATCTCATGAGAGCACCCGCCGAAGCGCCGAGATTCTCGGATTACCTGCGGTTACTCGCCGGCTCGTGGATTGTCATCGTGCTGGTCACCGCGTTGTCTGCCGGTGCGGGCTGGCTGGTATGGCACAACGACCAGAAGTACGACGCGACCGCGCGGTTTCTCGTGGTGGCACCCGGAGGCGCGGAGCCCGCCGACGTGTATTACGGCAGCCTCAGCGCGATGGCGCCGAACCCCGACATACCAGCAGTTGGCGCGCAGCAGTCAGGTGACCATGCGGACCATCGACGAGCTGAAGCTGCGACTCACGGCCGAAGAACTCGCGAAAAACATCACCGTCGAGCCGACGAAGTCGGCGATACTCGAAATGCACGTCACCGCCACCGATCCCAACGAGGCCCGCGATACCGCGAATTCCATAGCGCGCAATCTGCTCCAGGTCTCGAACGAGATGGAGGGGCTCGACACCGGCGCAACCGATTTGGTGCTGATCGACTCCGCGAGCGGTGCGGTGGATACGAGGCCGTCCCGTTCGCGGCAGATGCTGTTGGCCGGCCTGATGGGACTGGCAATCAGCGTGGTGCTCGTGCTCGCCTACCGGCTGGCGACAGGCGATGTCATCGACCGCAAGCAGGTCGGCCACATCGTGGACGGGACGATGACGGGGAAGGGCAGAGCATGATCAGCAAGGCAACCCCGACGCGGCCGCGACAACGGTTTCGGCCCATGGCCCTTGCCGTCGCCGTCCTGCTCACCGGCATGAGCCTTGCCGCGTGCGGCGATGACGCGCCCGCGAGTCCCCCTCAGCCCGCAGCGCTCTCGGGCGTGGAATTGCAGGGGGACTTCAGTGGCTCCGGTCCCGGAACGCTGAAGTCTGCAAAAACTTTACCGACAATCGACCGGCGTCTGCGTGCGACGTCATCGGTGGCAGCGCGCGTCACCTACACCTCCACGTCGGGCATCGACAACAGCCAGACCACCGTCAGCGGAACCGTTTTCGCCCCCAAGGGTGCGCCACCCGAGGGCGGTTGGCCGATCATCGCGTTCGGTCATCCGACCACGGGGACCCAAGAAGGGTGTGCGCCGTCTCTGTCGCCGGACCTGTTGACCCTGTCCGTGGTTGTCACCGGTCTGGTGAAGGCGGGGTTTGTGGTGGCGGTGTCGGATTACCAAGGGCTCGGGGTGAACGGGACCTATCACCCCTACCTGGACGCCACCACGGAGGGCTACAACCTCATCGATTCCGTACGCGCGGCCCGCAAGCTGGTTCCGAATACGTCGACGCGCTGGGCCGCGACCGGCGGATCACAGGGCGGGCAGGCCGCCTGGGCGGCGAACGAGCTCGCGGATGACTACGGAAAAGGCCTGGAACTTGTTGGCACAGTGAGTTTTTCGGCGCCAATCGATATCAGCGGGTTCGCTGACGCCGCCGCGTCGGGTCAGTTGACGGAGGACCAGATACCCGTGCTGCAGAGCCTTCTTGCCTCGTTGAAGAACGAACGTCCCGACTTCGACCTCGACGACTACCGACGCGGCCTGGTCAAAGAGCAATGGGACGTGTTGTCGGTCTGTGATGGGCCGGAGACGGTGGAGCGTACCAAGCTGGTGGAGAAGCTCAGCGCGGATGATCTGCGGCCCGCCGGGCCGGCGGCGGTGGACGCGCTCCGTGGCGACCTGGCGCAGAGGAGTCTGCCGCAGCGGCCGGCCAGCGCACCGATGTTGGTCATCTACGGTGGCGACGACCAATTGATCGCGCCGGCCTGGACCGACGGTGCGCTCCGTCGGGCCTGCGAAATGGGTGACACCATCGATATTCTGATGCAGCCCAACAAGGGACATGCCGACGTCGACATCGGCACCGTGGTCCCCTGGCTCACCGACCGGTTCGCCGGCGTCCCTGCCCCCAACAGTTGCAGGTCGTTCCTGGCCCCTTCGCCGGCTGCGGCAGACGAAGGAGATCAGCCGTGAGCCTTGGGCACGATGAATACTGACGGGTGATGGCGCGCACGGTACGCGTGATGCGCCGGGCGGCGTTGTGGAGCTTGGCCGTCGCCGCTGTCCTCGTGATCACCATTGTGTCCGTTGTGGTGGTGCAGTGGCTCGGGCAATTCCTGCTCGACACGTCGAAGACGACCAACGAAAGCCCGACACCGATACGTGCGGCCGAGATCGGCGGCACCACGCCGGGTTCGCTGGTCAGCGCCATGACGATGCCGGCTTTCACGCGAACGGCCGACGGCAAACATCTGCAGGCCGCTCGGGTCGTCTACCGGTCGACCGAGGGAGATACCGGCGCGCGCACCGTCGTGTCCGGCAGCGTGTTCACCCCGCTCGGACCACCGCCGGCGGGCGGCTGGCCGGTGGTCGCCTACGGCCACGGCACAACCGGTATCGACAAACCCTGCGCGCCTTCGTTGTCGGACGCCCTGCTCGGGACGGGCAGTGTCGTGGCCGGCCTCACCGGTCAGGGCTACGCCGTCGCAGTACCCGATTATCAAGGCCTCGGCATCGACGGCGTACATCCATATTCCGACGCCCGCACAGCCGCGTTCAACATGATCGACGCGGTGCGAGCCCTGCGGCACACGTTCAAGAACGTATCCAACCGGTGGGCGGCCTTCGGCGGCTCGCAAGGGGGTGGCGCGGCATGGTCGGCCGACGAACAAGCCCGCGGGTACGCCCCGGAGCTGCAACTCGTTGGAGCAGTGGCGGTCTCACCGGCCGCCGACGTCTCCGGAATCGTCGACAAGGCCCAGCAGGGGACGCTGACATCCGACCAAGGTCCGGTGATGCAGCTTCTCGTGGAGTCGCTGGCCCGCTTGCACCAGGACCTCAACCGAGACGACTTCCGTCGGGGTGCGGCCCTGAAGTACTGGGACGTGCTGTCGGCGTGCTCGGGCGCGGCTGTGCACGACCGCACCGCCGCCGCCAACGCGCTCGGCCCCGATGATCTCAAGCCACGCTCGCCAGAAGCCGCCGAGCAGCTCCGGCAGCTGCTCCGGAAATGGGCCTTGCCGCAGGCGCCGTTGTCAGCGCCGTTGTCGGTGGTGTACGGCAACAAGGACACCTTGGTCGACCCGCAGTGGACCACCGATGCGATCGCACGTGCCTGTGCGCTGGGCGGAACGGTGGTGTGGGACCTGCAACCGGACAAGGGACATGGTGATGTGGATTTCTCCGCTCAGGTGACATGGTTGGCAGACCGGTTCACCGGGAAACCGGTGGCCAGTGAGTGCCCTTAGAAATCCCGATGGTGACGGCCCCCTCTGGCAGCAGTTGCTCATGGAGGCCAAATGCGTTGTGAAGCGGCGGATGGCGCCGCGCGGCACGCCCGTGGTGCCGCCCGAGTCGGGATACCTCGTGGTGCCCGTTCTGGGTCAATCCAACGCGCACGGAATGGGCCTGCCGCTCGATCCGGACGGCGAGGGCCGGCCGCATCCCCGGGTCCACCAATGGGCGATGTGTGGGCCGTCCAAGGGCACGGCGGTCGTTGCGGTGGACCCACTGCTGCACGATGTGCCGACGCGACGGGCCGGCTTCGGTGTCGCGTTCGGTAAGCATCTGGCCGACGCGACAGGGCGCCACGTGCTGTTGATACCCGCGGCGCGCGGAGACACGTCGTTCGCGCCGAAGAACGGCTACACATGGGATCCCGCCGACACCCGAACCCGGGTCAACCTGTATCGCAGGGCGGTCGGCGCGATCGACACCGCCCTAGCTTCGTTTCCCGGTAGCCGCCTGGCGGCGGTCCTCTGGCACCAAGGCGAGACCGACGTGCCGCTGACCAACGGGGCGGTCTATCGGGCCAAGCTGGATTTCCTCATCGACGACCTTCGGCGTCGCTACGGGCCAGATGTGCCGTTCCTGCTGGGGCAGATGGTCCACGAAGAGATGGAGATGAGCCATAAGGACTACTCCGTCATCAACGCCGTGCACGAGGACACGCCGAATCGCCACGCGCGGGTGGCATTCGTACCGGGGCCGCGGGGGATGTGCAACAGTGCGGCCGATCGGCACTACAACGCGGCCGGGTTGCGCGAACTCGCGCGATCGATGTGGGAACACTACCGCCGGTCATGCGGCGAGGACCTGCCGCGAGATGTCGTCTCATAGTCTGCGCACAGCCGCAATTGCCATCTTCTCGGCGACCGTGGCGCTCGTGTTGCTGTTCAACGTCGCCGGCTTCATCATGTTCAACAACGCCCGAGTCGACCCGTTGCAGCGGGCGGACGCGGTACTCGTACTCAGCGGGGAACACGACGGCAGAGAGGACTACGGCATATCGCTCGCCCGCAGTGTCGGGGCGTCGACCGTGGTCATTTCGAATACCTACCCCCGCGACGACGCGGTCATGCAACGCATCTGCTCCGCATCCGCCGAGGGCATCGAGGTCGTTTGCCTGCGGCCGTCGCCGGCGACGACGCGGGGCGAGGCCACGATGATGCGGCAGCTCGCGGTCAGGCGGTCATGGAGCAAGATCATCGTGACAAGTTGGCGCTATCACCTGCCGCGGGCCCGACTCGTGTTCCGGCAATGTTTTTCTGACCGCCCCGACGCCGTGGTGATGACCGCCGTACCCACAAGGTACCGAAACTCGCTACTGCGATGGGACTACGTTTATGCGTGGCAATACGCAGGATTCGTCAAGGCGCTCATGCTTGGCGAGTGCTCCTAACGAAGATTATGATCCATTCACTCAGCGAACTCTTGACAGCAGTGAGATAGTTAATGGACGACCCCCAGTAACGGCTCGATTGCGCAGCTCCAGCAAACGAAGGGTGATCAGGTAGTGACCGCGGCAGAGATTATCGTAGCGCCGCCCAGGAGGACCGTCCGGGAAGTTCGCCCGGTGGTACGGCCCACCTGGCAGAACCGCTACACCAAGGCCCTGCTTGTGTCTGATACTGCCGTGGTGATCGCCTCGGTCGCCGGGGCCCAGTGGCTGCGACTGCAAGGAGCGTATCAAGGCGTCAACGTCGCCTGGATTTACTACACCGTGGTGTCGATGGGTATCGCCGCGATCTGGCTGGCCTTCCTGGCCGCCTACCGCACCCGTTCGCCACGCATCGTCGGCGCCGGCGTAGAGGAGTATCGCCGAGTCTTCTCCGCGACGTTGGCCACCGTGGGCCTGATCGCGATGATTTTGATGATTCTCCGGCCGGAAATCGCCCGCGGGTACCTGGCGATCGCCCTGCCCGTTGGCTTGTTCGGCCTGTTGGTGGGCAGAAATCTGTGTCGGCGTGCACTTGCTCGGCGGCGTGCTGTGGGGCACTGCCTGACGTCGGTGCTCGCCGTCGGCGACGCGTATTCGGTGCGTAACCTCGTTCAGTCACTGGCGCGTGAGCGGGTCTATGGCTATGCGGTGGTGGGTGCCTGCCTCATCGGCCGCGCCAGGGGCGGAACACTGGACGTGCCCGGTGTCGGAGCGCTTCCTGTGCTGGGTGACGAGAACACCGTCGAGGAAGCACTGGCTCAGATGAGGGTGGACACGGTCGCTCTCACCTCCACCCAGCATCTCGGCCAGGAAGGCGTGCGCGAGATGTCGTGGCGCCTACACGACCTCGATGTCGACCTGGTGGTGTCGCCGGGCGTGGTCGACGTCGCGGGGCCGCGGCTCACGGTCCAACCGGTCGCCGGTCTGCCGCTGATCCATGTGGAGAAACCGCAGTACACCGGCGCGAAGCGCATTCAGAAGCGTGCCTTCGACGTGGTGTTGTCGCTGATGGTCCTGACCGCGGCCATGCCGGTGATGTTGGCCGCCGCCATCGCGATCAAGCTGACCAGCAGGGGTCCCGTCTTCTATCGCTCCGAGCGCATCGGACTGGACGGGCGCCCGTTCGAGATGATCAAATTCCGCACCATGGTGGTGGGCGCCGACCAACAGGTGGACAGCCTCACGGCGATCAACGAGAGCGTCGGCGGTGTGCTCTTCAAGATCAAGCAAGATCCACGGGTCACCAAGGTCGGTCGGTTCCTGCGGCGCTACAGCATCGACGAGTTGCCGCAGTTCTTCAACGTCCTCGGCCGCGACATGAGCGTCGTCGGACCGCGGCCGCCGCTGCAGGGCGAGGTCGCCAAGTACGACGACCAGGTGCGCCGCCGACTCCTCGTGTTGCCGGGCATCACGGGACTGTGGCAGGTCAGCGGCCGTTCGGACCTTTCCTGGGAAGACTCCGTGCGGCTCGACTTGTCCTACGTGGAGAACTGGTCGATCACGAACGATTTGCTGATAGCTATCAAAACGGCGCGAACAGTGTTCGGTGCAGCGGGTGCCTACTGATCGGTAGGTCGACCGGCTCAGTTTGCCGTGTACAGGCGGCTGGTGTGCCTCCCACTGCAGAATGCCGGGGACGGACTGAACCCGGTGTGGGCGTGGCCGTCGCTAAGGGGGCGTGGTGGCCCCCAGCCTGGCATTTCCCCGGCCGCGCGCGGCGCCCAACGGGCTGGTAGCGTGCACCTCCCAGGACGGCGTCCGTGCATTCGGCCACCAATTTGCTCTCAGCAAACATGTTGCGATCCAATGTTCGCGTCTACCGCATAAACAAACAAGATCAACTCCGCAAATCTCTCGGGCCGGCTGACAGGCCGTGGCGATTTCTCGAACGAGTTCCGACATATGCTCGGGGCATGTCCCGCGACATGCTTAGAACGCCACTGGACGCAGCCCTGTTGCGCATCGGCGCGATCGGGGCGGAGGGACCGTGGCGCCGCCTCGATGTGGTGGCGCAGACCGGATCAACCAACGCCGACCTGCTTGCCCGGGCCGCTACCGAGGACATCGACGGCTCGGTGCTGATCGCCGAACACCAGACCGAGGGCCGCGGGAGAAACGGACGGACGTGGACGACGGTGCCGCGGGCTCAGATCACCCTGTCGGTCGGCGTGAATGCGCATGGTGTGCCCGCCGACGCCTGGGGTTGGGTTCCGCTGGCCGCCGGGGTGGCACTGGTGGATGCCGTGGCCTCCGGAACCGGTGTCGAGTGCGGCCTGAAATGGCCGAACGATGCGCTGGTGGGCGGCAAGAAGCTTGCAGGCATTCTCGCCGAGGTTGCGCCGACGAAGTCCACCATCGTCGTCGGAGTTGGCCTGAACATCACCCTGAGCGCAGAGGATGCCCGCAATCCGTCGGCGACGTCGCTGCTGGACGTCGGCGTCTCGGCACCCGACCGCAATCGGCTGGTCGTCCTGCTGCTCAGCGAGTTGGGCAGTCGCTTCGAGGAATGGCGCGCGTCCGGTGGTCCGGGGCCGCGCCTCATCGCCGACTACCGGAAGCACTGCATCACGGTCGGCTCGCCGGTGCGGGCGATCCTGCCCGGCGGTCGCGAGGTGGTGGGTATCGCGCGATCGGTCGACAACCAGGGCAGGTTGTGCGTCGAGACCGATGGACGCACCGTGCCGATAGCGGCAGGCGACGTGACACATGTACGTCCGGCTCGGTAGCCCGGCCATTAAAGTCAGACCGTGAGCTACCCGGAGAACGTGCTGGCCGCCGACGAGCAGGTGGTGCTGCACCGCCACCCGCACTGGAAGCGACTGATCGGCCCGGTGCTGCTCCTGATGGTGGCCACCGCGTTGGCGGCGTTCGGCGCGGGTTTCGTCAATCAGACCGACTGGCAGCCCACGGCGCGCAACGTCGTATTGCTCGTCATCCTCGCGGTGTGGCTGGTGGTGATCGGGTGGCTCTCGGTCTGGCCGTTCCTGAATTGGTGGACAACGCATTTCGTGATCACTGACAGACGGGTGATGTTCCGTCACGGCCTGCTGACCCGATCCGGTATCGACATCCCGCTGGCGCGGATCAACAGCGTGGAGTTCCGGCACGGAATCCTTGACCGAATGCTGCGCACCGGGACGCTGATCATCGAATCAGCGTCGCAAGATCCCCTCGAGTTTCATGACATTCCGCGAGTGGAGCGGGTCCACTCGCTGCTGTATCACGAAGTCTTCGACACCCTTGGCTCGGAGGAATCGCCGAACTGAGCCAGTCGCCTGGCGCGGCGGGTGGTCGGGCGCAGCGGCGTCACGGTCCCGTCTTCCACAACCGGATCGCGTTGGTCCTCCATGGCCTCGGCCAGGCCGCCCGCGGTCAGCGATTCGACCGCCTTGTCCGGGTTGCGGGCGAACTCGTCGGGGAACACCCAGCGACGGAAGGCCCAGAACCGGAACGCCATCTGCAGCATGTTGCCGATCACGTAGGCGGCGACGAAGTCGGAGATGTTCTCCACGGTCAGGCTGACTTCCGGGACCCGCAGCATCAACACGTAGCTGGAGAACCACAGGGGCGCCATGGAGAGCAGCACGCCGACCCCACTGAAAGCGAAGAACATCAGCGCCTCGTGGTGACGCTCGCGCCCGCCTCGATCTCGGAAGCTCCATTCCCGGTTCAGGATGTAGGACGCGATGACCGCGACAATGCCCGCGATGATCTTGGCCGTGACGGGTTTGGGCTCCAGCACCGTGAGCTTGAGCGTGTAGAAAACCGCCGAGTCGATGATGAAGGTGGACGCGCCAACGATCGCGAATTTGATGAGTTCATGATGTCGTTCGAAGTACGGCCGGATCGGGCTGGGCAGCCGTGCGATCGTGGCATCGGTGAAGGACACAAGACGGGAGTCTACGGAACAACCTGGCCAACGCTTACTCCCGCAGGTCAAGGCACCCGACGCGGTGCCCGAGCGCCATGGCAACATAAGCGGGTGACCAGCACCTCGAACGGTCGTCCGGTGGTGACCATGATCGGCGGTGGTCAGCTGGCCAGGATGACCCATCAGGCCGCGATCGCGCTTGGGCAGACGCTACGGGTACTGGCGGTCAGTCCTGACGATCCGGCCGCCCAGGTGACACCCGACGTGGTGATCGGCGCGCACACCGACCTTGATGCGCTGCGCCTCGCCGCCGCAGGCGCGGATGCCTTGACCTTCGACCACGAACACGTGCCGACCGAATTACTGGAGAAGCTGGTCGGCGACGGGGTGAATGTCGCCCCGCCGCCGTCGGCGCTGATTCACGCCCAGGACAAGTTGGTGATGCGCCGCAGGCTAAAAGAGCTCGGCGCTCCCGTGCCGCGCTTCGCTGAGGTCACCGAGCTGGCCGACGTGGACGCGTTCGCCGCGCGGATCGAAGCGCCGATCGTGGTCAAGACCGCCCGCGGCGGCTATGACGGCCGCGGCGTGACGCTGGCCCGCGACCTGGCCGAGGCGCGCGACGTGGCCGGCCGGTACCTGGCCGACGGCGTGGCGGTTCTGGTCGAGGAAAAGGTGGCCATGCGCCGCGAACTGGCCGCGCTGGTGGCGCGTTCACCGTTCGGACAAGGCGCGGCGTGGCCGGTGGTGCAGACAGTGCAGCGGGACGGCATCTGTGTGGAGGTCATTGCGCCCGCGCCGGGCCTCGACGCGGAATTGGGCAGCGCCGCCGGGAGACTCGCGCTCCGACTAGCCTCCGAGCTGGGTGTGGTCGGAGTGCTGGCCGTCGAGCTGTTCGAAACCGTCGACGGCACGTTGCTTGTCAACGAGCTAGCGATGCGGCCGCACAACTCCGGACACTGGACCATGGACGGCTCACGTACCAGCCAGTTCGAACAGCACCTGCGGGCGGTGCTGGACTATCCGCTCGGCGACACCACGCCTATTGCGCCGGTTACGGCAATGGCCAATGTGCTTGGCGCGCAACAGACCCCGACTATGAGCATGGATGAGCGGCTGCATCATCTGTTCGCCCGGATGCCGGAAGCCAACGTTCACCTGTACGGCAAAGGCGAGCGGCCCGGCCGAAAGATCGGACATGTCAACGTCATCGGGGCGGCCGGTGGCTCGCTCGACGACCACGGATATGTCGCGGATGTCCGGGAACGCGCCACCCGCGCCGCACACTGGTTATCGCACGCCGAATGGACGGACGGGTGGCACGAGCATGGCCCATGAGCGCTTGCGCGATGAGCAGACGGCGTCATCGGCACCACAGCCGCGGGTTGGCGTGATCATGGGCAGCGACAGCGACTGGTCGGTGATGGAGGATGCGGCGCACGCGCTCGCCGAATTCGACGTTCCGTTCGAAGTCGGCGTCGTCTCCGCGCACCGGACCCCGGCACGCATGCTCGACTACGCGCGCACGGCCGCCGGCCGCGGTATCGAGGTGATCATCGCCGGCGCCGGCGGTGCGGCGCATCTGCCGGGCATGGTCGCCTCCGCAACCCCGCTTCCGGTGATCGGGGTGCCGGTGCCGTTGGCGAAGCTGGACGGATTGGACTCGCTGTTGTCGATCGTGCAGATGCCGGCCGGGGTTCCGGTGGCCACCGTGTCCATCGGCGGTGCCCGCAACGCGGGCCTGCTCGCCGTTCGCATCCTCGGTTCCTCCGACTCGCGGATGCGCGACCGGATCGAGGACTTCCAGCGCGCGCTGGAACGAATGGTGCTCGACAAGGACGCCGCGCTGCGTGATCGTCTCGTCGGCGATTGACGCGGCGTGGTGCGGGCGGCCCCTCCTCGGTGAGTGCTCGGGGCGGACCGCCGGCTCGTACCCGCCGGAGGGTAAAGTTACCGGCGAGTAGCAAGGAGACCCCATGGTTGGTTTGACGGGTAATTCGTCGTTCGATGCGTTCAAGCTCCCCGACGAGCATCAGGAGTTGCGCGCGGTGTTGCGCGATCTGTGCGAGAAGGAAATCGCCCCGTACGCGGCCGATGTCGACGAGAAGGCGCGCTATACCGATGAGGCGCTGGCGGCGTTGACCGCCTCGGGTTTTGCCGCCATCCACATTCCCGAGGAGTACGGCGGGCAGGGCGGGGATGCGGTGGCCGGCTGCCTGGTCATCGAAGAGGTCGCGCGGGTGTGCGCATCGTCGTCGCTGATCCCGATCTGCAACAAGCTGGGCACCATGGGCATGTTGATGCGGGGCAGCGACGAGCTCAAGAAGCAGGTGCTGCCATCGATCGCCTCGGGCGAAGCCGTCGCCTCGTACGCGCTGTCCGAGCGGGAAGCCGGCAGCGATGCCGCGTCGATGCGCACCCGTGCACGCGAGGATGGCGACGAGTGGGTGCTCAACGGCGCCAAGTGCTGGATCTCCAACGGCGGGCACTCGACGTGGTACACGGTGATGGCGGTGACCGACCCGGACAAGGGCTCGAACGGGATCTCGGCGTTCGTCGTGCACAAGGACGATCCGGGCTTCGTGGTCGGGGCCAAGGAGAAAAAGCTCGGCATCAAGGGGTCGCCGACCACCGAGCTGTATTTCGAGGACTGCCGCATCCCCGGCGACCGGATCATCGGCGACCCGGGCACCGGGTTCAAGACGGCGCTGGCCACCCTGGATCACACCCGCCCGACGATCGGTGCGCAGGCGGTGGGTATTGCGCAGGGCGCGCTGGATGCCGCGATCGGATATGTCAGGGAGCGCAAGCAATTCGGCAAGCCGATCGGCGACTTCCAGGCGGTGCAGTTCATGTTGGCCGATATGGCCATGAAGCTGGAGGCCGCCAGGCTGTTGGTATACACCGCGGCGGCGCGCGCCGAACGCGGCGAGCCCAACCTGGGCTTCCTTTCCGCGGCGTCGAAGTGCTACGCCTCCGATGTCGCGATGGAGGTCACCACCGACGCGGTCCAGCTGTTCGGTGGCTACGGCTACACCACCGACTTCCCGGTCGAACGCTTCATGCGCGACGCCAAGATCACCCAGATCTACGAGGGCACCAACCAGATCCAACGGGTCGTCATGTCCCGTGCCCTGCTGCGCTGACCGTCAGCCAGGCCGGGCCGACGCTCAGTTGAAGAGCGTCGGAATACCCTGCATCCCCGCTCCGGGATCGACACCGAGCACATTGGACAGAAGCGACGGGGCGACGTCGAGGACGTCGACCTCTTTGCGGGACGGTTCTGGGGAGATGCCCTGACCGTAGGCCAGCAGAATTCCCTCAGGGACGTGATAGGCGGTGTTGTCACCGCCGATACGTGCCCGGAAGCCGAGGCCGAGGTCGTTCAGCGCTCCCACTGCGCCGGGCTGCTGCCCGGCCGGCGTGTACTGCAGGCGGGTGGACTTGCCGGACTCCTCATCGGCCTTCTCGACCGCGAAGTTGTCGATGGCGAACGACAGTGTGCGGCCCTCGGGCCGGAACCGGGTGAACAGCGGACCGCCACCTTCGGCGACCACCGAAGCCAGGGGTCCGACCGCGGCCGCGGCGTCGGCTTCATCGGCGAAGATCAGCGACAGCATCGGATACATCGCCAGACCCAATTCGGCCGGCTTCAGGCCGAGTTGGGATACGAGCCGCTGGTGGTCCTCCAACACGAACAGACCACGATCGGTGAACCGGATCTCGATCGGGCCCTGCCCCATGCTGGCGGCGACGACAACCACCGTCTGCGGATGGGATGCCATGTACTTGTGGATGCGACCCAACTGCTGGTCGGTGAAATCCATCGCCGCGACGATGAAGCTGCCGTACACGTCGTCAGCGACGTAGTTGTGCTTCTCCGTGTAGCCCGGAATGGCATCGCCCCAGAATCGGTGCATCATGCTCGCGACATGGTTGGTGAAGAAGATGCTCAGCCGCGGTTCGATCTTGCGGTGTAACCGCCAGTAGAGGTCGAAGCTCGGCACCACCTGAAGCGACGGCCGAAATGCCTTGTAGCGCGGCTCTTTGCGTTCGCGAATCAGATGGGTGGCGAGGGTGGACGCGGACCGCGGAGTCAGGCCCTGCCGCACCAGGTCGACACCGGTCGCCAAGAACGTCTTCAGGTCGAGCGGCGCATCCGCCGAGAAACTGTTCTCACTTGTCATCGCGAGGTTGAACTGCTGGAACCGCTGCATCTGCGGCGGATAGGTCTTGCTGTCCTTGCTGAAGGTGTCCGGCACGTAGAAGCCGCCGTGGGCGAACTGCCGCGGCGGCCAACTCTGCAGCGGCCCGAAGAGACCGACGCTCAATCCGGCGTTCTCGGCCACATCCCAGATGGCCTCGCCGCGAAAGGTGGCCGGGTCCTGGCCCAGGTCGAATGAGTTGTGGTCATACGAGGAGGTGTGCAACGACGGCCAGGTGCGCCACGGCTGCAGGCCCTGCAGCTTTTCGGAGTCCTCGTGGATGGTGGTCAGCGATTGACCGCCATTGATCAAGGCTGCCAGGTTCGATTCCGGTCGCCGTTGGACGTAGTAGTCGACGACCTCCCACGGCACTTCATTGAGCTCGTAGAGGATGACATCCCGGTTACGGCTAGGCATCGTGGCGGCGCCCCCTTTAGGTCCTTCGAAGATGCGTGTCCGGCGGCGCCCCGCGGGCACCGCATACGATTTTGCCCGAACACGTTCACGCAAATGTGCGCGGCACCCGCCTCGTCATCGAGGCAGTCGTCAATCGGTCAAGGGACCAGTTTCGTGTACTCGGTGGCAAACTGCAAGTATGGTGAGCCGCGGACCGTCGAGGTTGTTCGGGTAGCGTCTTCGCATGGCCAGGCGGGCGGTGAGCATTCTGACGCGTCTGACCGTCTGCGTCGTCCTCGTCGGGGCTCTGTCCGCCGTGCAGCCCGGTGCCGTTGCCGCCCAGTTGGTGACTCCGGCCCAGGGCTACGGCTTCGGCCAGGGCGCCTCGATGCAGTGGATCAGCCCTGAGGACATCAGCCGCACCCTCGACGCAGTTTCGAAGACTTCGGCTTCCTGGCTCCGGGTCCTCGTCGACTGGAGCAGGATCGAGCCGGTCAAGGGTCAGTACGACTGGAGCCACCTCGACGACGTGGTCAACGGAGCGAGCGACCGCCATCTCGAGGTGCTCGGTGTCATCGCGTACACGCCGGATTGGGCACGAGCCCCGGATACCTACTTCACCGCGCCGCCCGTCAACCCCGCCGATTATGCCGCCTTCGCCGGAGAGGTGGCCCGCAGGTATGCGGATCGGGTGTCGAGCTGGGAGCTGTGGAACGAGCCGAATCTGCCTCTATTCTTTGGTTTCATGCCTCACAACGCCGCGCCCTACACCGGACTGCTCAAGGCCGCCTACCCGGCCATCAAGGCGGTGCAACCCAGCAGCACCGTGGTGGCGGCAGGGCTGAGCCGGTTGATCGGAGACGAGTCACCGCCGGCTTTCCTGGCCCAGATGTATGCGGCGGGCGCCAAGGGCTATTTCGACGCTGCGGCTGCGCACCCCTATGTATCCCCGGACGGGTTGGCCGCGGACCCCGAGAACGGCTGGTCGGACGTCGGCCGGATGAACGCGGTGATGGTCGCCAACGGCGATGGCGCCAAGAAAATATGGATGACCGAGATCGGTGCGCCGACCAGCGACAGCATCGAGGGCGTGACCCAGCAGGAGCAGGCCCGCCAGATCGTCGATGTGCTGGCCGCGGCGGCGGCCACCGGCTACAGCGGACCGGCGTTCATCTACAGCATCCGCGATGTCGACACCGCGAATCGGGGCGATCGCGAGGCCAATTACGGCGCGCTGCTGACGTCGGACTGGCAACCGAAGTTCGCCGCCGGCGTGTTGGCCAGGTAGCGCCGAAGTAGCTCTCGGCCGGCATACTCGACGAAGAACGCCATCCCGTCTCGAGGTGATAGGTGTTGTGGCAGTAGGTGATCCACCGGCCGGGATTGTCGGTGTCGAAGTCGACCCCGACGGTCTGCGCGGGCGGCACGAGCACGGTGTCGTTGCGCGCCTTCGGCACGTCCGCAGCCATCACCTGGAAGGTGTGGCCGGGTGGATGAAACGGGTGGAACATCATCGACTCGTTGATGAAGCGGATCCGCACCCGCTGTTCGCCTTCACCGCCACCTCCGGGGCCGGTGACAGGGTGGCGCTCGCCGGCGAGCAACTCGCCCAACACGGCGCGGACGTGGTGGTGACGCGCCCCGGACCGTCGCCCTCGCAGACGATCTCCGCGATCGGCTCACGATCGGCGCCGAACAGTGTCAACGTCTTCTGCATCCGACTGCTGCGCAAGCGTGGTCGATATCGTCGAGCGAGCGGGCGACCGGATCCGGCATGCTCATCCGCGGGTGACCTTCTCCATCTGCCTCCGCCGGTCCAGGGCCGTCGGATCGGGATTCGCCACCTGGACAAGCGAGGCACCGATCGCGAAAACCGCCGCCAGGTGGTCGATCAGCTCATCGGCGTCGTCCCAGCCGGCCATCGACATCACCCGGTCGCCGGCAGCGAAACCTTGCCTGGTCGCGGATGTTCGGGCGTCGGCGAGCACATCGGCGACCGATCTGCCGTCCAGCGCCAAGCCCGGGTTGCGCTCGGGCGAGATCTGATCGCCATGGACCCGCACCGCGGTGGCGTAGTCGGTCACGCCGACGGGCAGATCCGCCACGGGCTTGCCGAAGGGATCCAACGACAGTACCGCGATCTCGCCGGCGCCGACGGCATCGTCGGCTTCGGCGAGCCGGCCTGCGGTGCACAGCCCGAGGTCCGCGGACGTCCCGTCGAGCACGACTTCCGCACCGATCCACCAGATTCCGAACAGCACGGCGGCGGTCTGCCAGTGCGCCGGCAGCAGCACGGCAACGCGGGTGCCCGGCCCGGCGCCCAACTCGTCGCGCAGCAGGTTGCCGGTCTTGGCGGCCCAGTTGGCCAGCGTCACCGTCGAAAGCTCGATCCGCTCGCCGGTGGCGTCGTCGTAATAGGTGATCCGCGGCCCGGCGGGATCGGAGGCCATCAGCGGATCGAGTACCGCCGAACTGACTGTGGTCACGTCTAGTTCACGCAAGCGGGGTCGTTGGACCCTGCGGTGAGGATCGGCGATGGCGGAGGTGGTGCTGAATCGGCCGAATCATCCGATCCGGAGGCGACGGGGTCGGCCGTCGAGAGTGTCGGGTCGCTGCCGTCCAGTCCCGAACCCGGGCCGGTGTAGTCACCGGCCAGCACCACCCGGACCGAACCCGGCGTCACCGACGGATCGGCGACGACCGGCAGCCCGCCGAGCTCCTTGGAAACCGCCTGCGCCCCAAGGTCATCGGCCTTGGCGGCCTGCACCTGACTGCCATCCACGTGGCCACCCTCGTTGTTGCCGGTGCTGCCGGTCGCGAATCCCTTGGTGGTCAGCAGGTGCGATACCGCGGCGGCCAGGCCGTTGATGTCGGTGTCGTTGACGACGTCGGCTGTGGTGTTGCCCGGCGAGTAGGCCAATTCCTCGGTCTTGCCTTCGTCCTGGTCGTGCAGCAGACTCGCCACCCACTGCTTGACCTCGCGGGGGTCGACCCGCACCACGCTCTGCATGCCGTCGTCGCTCCAGCCGGCCTCCTCGAGAATGGGGATGGTCGCGAACGCCACGCTGCCGGCCGCCAGCGCCTGCAGCTGCTCGACGAAATCCATGATGTCCCAGCCGTCGGAGAGCACCACCGAACGCTGGACGGCGTCCTGTAGCCGGTTCAACGTGGCGGGGCTGGACAGCGTCTTGCCGGAGATGACCTCGTGCGCAAGCGATGCCATCACCGCCTGCTGTCTGGTCACCCGGTCGAGGTCGCCGCGGGGGAGGTCGTGGCGCTGCCGGACGAAGCTGAGCGCCTGCGGGCCGTTCAGTGTCTGCCAGCCCGCCGGGAAATCGGCGCCCGAAAGAGGTTCGTAAACGGCATCTTTCAGGCACACCTTGACACCGCCGAGGGCGTCGGTGATCAACGCGAAGCCGAGCAGTCCGATTTCGGCGTAGTGGTCCACCGTCACGCCGGTGAGGTTGGCGACGGTCTTGATGAGCGCCTCTCGACCGGCTTCGGCCGCCTGCGGCTCCGCCTGTGCGGGGTCGACGCCTTGCTGTTCGACGAGCTTCTTCAGCTTCTCCAAGTGCACCGAGCCGTAGACGCCGTTGATCTTCAACTTGCCCACGCCGGGGGCTTCTACATAAGAGTCGCGGGGAATGGAGATGGCGGTGGCGGATTTCCCGTTGTTGGGGATGCGCACCAGGATGATCGTGTCGGTGTTGGTCGAGACATCGTCGCCGGCCCGCAGCGTCGCCAGTTCCTCCTCGGAGAGGGGGTTGCCGTGGGCGTCGGTACGGCTGTCCATCCCGACCAGCAGGATGTCGATCGCACCGTCGTCGCCCCCTTCGCCGAGCGCGATCGACGAGATGTGGTTGATGCCGGATTCGAACGACCGGATCTTGCCCCACGCGACGCCGGTGCCGACCACGATGGCCAGGGCCACCGCCACGGCGATGACACGTGACATGCGAGCGGGCATCTGCCCAGGCTACTTGCGAGACGGGCGCAGACCGGGTAGCCGAGATCGGCGTGCCAGACTCGTCGGGTGTCTTCGCAGAATTCGGGCCGAATCGTCATCTCGGGCGCCGGCGGCATGCTCGGACGTGTCTTGGCAGATCAGGCGCGTCAACACGGACGTGACGTACTGGCGCTGACGTCGTCGCAGTGGGATATCACCGATGCCACGGCGGCCGAGCGTTTCATCGGGCGCGGCGACGTCGTGATCAACTGCGCGGCCTACACCAAGGTCGACGCCGCCGAGACCGATGAGCAGCGGGCCCACGCCGTCAACGTCGCCGGGCCCGAGAACATCGCGCAGGCGTGCGCCCGCGCCGGCGCCGAGCTCATCCACGTCTCGACCGACTACGTATTCAGTGGCGAATTCGAGGACGGCCAACCGCGTCCGTACGAGATCGACGACGAGACCGGTCCGTTGAGCGTGTACGGGCGCACGAAACTGGCGGGCGAATTCGCGGTGCTCGCCGCGCTGCCCGACGCGCATATCGTCAGGACGGCGTGGGTTTACCAAGGGGCCGACGGCGCCGATTTCGCCGCGGTGATGCGCCGGTTGGCGGCCGGCGATGGGCCGGTCGATGTGGTGGCCGACCAGGTCGGCTCGCCCACCTTCGTCGGTGATCTGGCCGGCGCGCTGCTGCAGGTCGCCGACGGAAACATCCGCGAACCGCTGTTACACGCCGCCAACGAGGGCGTGGCGAGCCGCTTCGACCAGGCCCGGGCGGTGTTCGAGGCGGTCGGTGCGGATCCGGAGCGCGTGCGCCCCATCGGCACCGACCGTCATCCCAGGCCCGCGCCGCGGCCCGCATACTCGGCGTTGTCGGGCCGGCAGTCCGCCGCGGCGGGATTGACACCGCTGCGGCCGTGGCGCGAGGCGTTGGCCGCGGCGCTTTCTTCAGCGGGGCCGTTAACCTCGACGCCGTGAGCGACGAACTGATGGTGGTGACAGTGACGTACTCACCCGGACTGCACCTAGATCGTTTCCTGGCCACCCTGTCGCATGCCACCGACCGGCCGGTGACGGTGATCATCGCCGACAACGGTTCGACCGACGGTGCTCCCGAGGAGGCGCTGGAGCGGTACCCGAACGTCCGGCTGCTGCGCACGGGCAGCAATCTCGGTTATGGCACCGCCGTGAACCGTGCGGTCGACGAATACCTCAGGGGTGGAGACCGCGCCTCGTACGCGGATTTCTTCGTGGTCGCCAACCCCGATGTGCAGTGGGGTCCGCGCAGCATCGACCTGCTGCTCGAGGCCGCTGCCCGCTGGCCCAGGGCCGGGTCGCTGGGGCCGCTCATCCATGATCCGGACGGTTCGGTGTACCCGTCGGCGCGGCACCTGCCGAGTCTGATCCGTGGCGGTATGCATGCGGTCGTCGGACCGGTATGGAAATCGAATCCGTGGACGGCTGCCTACCGCCAGGAACGGTTGACGCCCAGCGAACGTCCCGTCGACTGGCTGTCCGGCTCTTGCCTGTTGCTGCGCCGGGCGGCGTTCGATGAGGTGTCGGGCTTCGATGAGCGCTATTTCATGTACATGGAGGACGTCGACCTGGGTGATCGTCTCGGCAGGGCGGGCTGGCAGAACGTATACGTGCCGTCGGCGGAGATTTTGCACGACAAGGGACACGCGGCCGGCCGGGATCCGGCCCGCAACTTGGCGGCCCACCATCGGAGCACCTACACTTTCCTGGCAGATCGCCATGCCAGGTGGTGGCAGGCGCCTCTGCGATGGACGATCAGGGGCGCGCTCACCGCGCGCGCGAGCCTGGTGGTCCGGCACACTCGACGCAGGCGGGCGAAAGGACGGCTCTAGTGGTCAACCCGGCAGAGGTGGACGCCGTCATTCTGGTGGGTGGGCAGGGGACCCGGCTGCGGCCGTTGACGCTCTCGGCGCCCAAGCCGATGCTGCCGACCGCCGGCCTGCCGTTTCTGACCCATTTGCTGTCACGAATCGCCGAGGCCGGTATCGAACATGTCGTGCTGGGTACCGCCTACAAAGCGGGGGTCTTCGAGTCGGAGTTCGGCGACGGGTCAAAGCTCGGACTGCAGATCGACTACGTCGTCGAGGACGAGCCGATGGGTACCGGTGGCGGCATCGCGAACGTGGCGCGGAAGCTGCGTCACGACACCGTGATGGTGTTCAACGGCGACGTGCTGTCCGGCGCCGACCTGGGCGCGCTGCTGGGTTGCCACGAGCAGAACGGCGCCGACGTCACGCTGCACCTGGTTCGCGTCGGCGATCCCCGCGCCTTCGGCTGCGTGCCGACCAACACCGACGGCGTGGTGACCGCCTTCCTGGAGAAAACCCAGGATCCGCCCACCGACCAGGTCAACGCGGGTTGTTATGTGTTCAAGCGTGAGGTGATCGAAAACATCCCCACGGGCCGGCCGCTCTCGGTCGAGCGCGAGGTGTTCCCGCAACTGTTGTCGGACGGGGCGAAGGTGTGCGGCTACGTCGACGCGACGTATTGGCGCGATATGGGCACACCCGATGACTTCGTCCGCGGCTCGGCCGATCTGGTGCGCGGTATCGCGCCGTCGCCGGCACTCAGCGGGCAACGCGGGGAAAAGCTGGTTCACGACGGCGCGGCCGTGGCGCCGGGCGCGCTGCTGATCGGTGGCACGGTGGTCGGTCGCGGCGCCGAGATCGGCGCGGGCGCCCGCCTGGACGGCGCGGTGATCTTCGACGGCGCACAGGTCGGGGCGGGCGCGGTGATCGAACGCTCGATCATCGGGTTCGGCGCCCGCATCGGTCCGCGTGCGTTGATCCGCGACGGTGTCATCGGCGACGGCGCCGACATCGGGGCGCGGTGCGAGCTGCTGCGCGGGGCGCGGGTCTGGCCGGGAGTCACGATTCCCGACGGCGGCATCCGCTATTCGACCGACGTCTGAACACATCTCGCCGAGACAGAACCCAGGGTCGCCGAATCTGCCTGCGTGTTAGCGACGGGGAATGCGGTTTCGGCGAGATTGGGCGGCCGACGCGAGCTGGGTAAGTCCGAAATCGCTGTCGTCCGGCAGTGCGTCCAGCGGCCACCAACGCAAATCCAATGACTCGTCACTGCAAGCGATTTCGGCCTTCGCCGGGGCGTGGGCGATGAACTGCATGTCGAGATGGCGGGTGGGCACGCCCAGTGAACACGTCACCGGGTGGACGTGCAGCGCGGCCAGGTGTGGATCGACGGTCAGCTCGTCGATCCCCGATTCCTCGGTGGCTTCGCGCAGCGCGGCGGCTCGAATGTCCGTGTCGGTGGTCTCACAGTGGCCGCCGAGCTGAAGCCACCGCCCGACCCGCGGGTGCAGCGTCAACAGCGCCGCGGTGCCGGTGTGGTCGACGACGAGGGCCGACGCGGTGACGTGGCCCGGGACGCATTCCCGCAGGCAGGCATCGGGGCGCGCGGCCAGATACGACAGCACCGCGTGACGCAGCGTGTCCTGGCCCGGGTCGGGAGCGGGCCATTCGGTCAAGATGTCGACCGCCGAGCCGTGCAGACTCACTTGCGTACCAGTAGGCCGTCGGTCGGTACCGGTTCGCGCGGCCCGGACGGGCCCGCACCGTCGTCGGGATAACCGATGGCGATGGCGCCCAACGGCTCCCAGTCGGCGGGCAGCTCCAGCTCGTCACGGACCAAATCGGCGGCGAAGATCGTGGAGCCGATCCAGCAACTGCCCACTCCCCGGACCGCGAGTGCCACCAGCAGGGCTTGGACGGCCGCGCCCACCGCGACGGTGAACATGGTGTGCTCGGCGGCGGTGCGGGCCGGGTCCGGATAGCTGTGCGCACCCTCTGGAACCATGAATGGGATGACCAGTTCTGGTGCCTGGTAGAGGATTTCGCCGCGAGCGACCCGACGCTCGACGTTCTCTGCCGGCTTGCCGTCGCCAATCAGGTCGGCACGCCACCGGTCCTTCATCCGGTCGAGCAGCCGAACTCGCGCGGAGGTGTTCTGCACCCACACGAACCGCACGGGTCGGGTGTGATGCGGCGCCGGAGCGGTCAGCGCCTCGGCGACGGCGCTTTCGATCAGCTCCGGCGCTACCGTCTGCGGGCCGAAATTGCGCACCGAACGCCGCAGCAGCTGCGCCTGGCTTCGGCCGAGTGCCAGCGCCTCCTCGGTGCCCAGCCAGAACAAGTCGTCCTCGCCGGGCCGGAGCAACGTGCGCGCGTTGGATCCGTCGTCCCGCAGTCGCAGGCCCCGCACCACCGCGACCGGGATGTCGGTCAGCTTGCCCTTCACCAGATCGGCCGCCGCGGCGATCTCGTCGGCGACGGCGATCTCGGTGACGATCAGGTCGTTGCCGTGCCTGTCCTGAGCCCCCGCGTACCCGTGCAGCACACTCAGACCCGCCGCGCCGATCGCGAAGTCGGTCTGGCCGTTCCGCCAAGCCCGGCCCATCGTGTCGGTGATGACGACGCCGACCGTCACGCCGAGCCGGTCCAGGAGGTCGGCCCGCAGCGCAGCCGCGCTGGCATCGGGGTCGGTGGGCAGGAGGGCGAGTTCGGCGCTGTCGACGTTGGAACCATCGACGCCCGCCGCGGCCTGCACCAGCCCGAGCGCATTCTCGGTGATCAGGGTCCGTCCCTTGCGGGCGAGCACCCGGACAGCCTCGGCGTCGATCAGCTTGCGCCGTAGCGTGTCCCGCTCCTGCGGGTCGATCGGCGCATCGACGATGCGGCCTTCGCACTTGGAGACCACCTTGCTGGTGATCACGACGATGTCGTCGTCGCGTAGCCACGGTGCGGCACCGGCGAGGGCCGCCGAAAGGTCGTCACCGGGCCGGAACTCGGGCAGGCCGGTGACCGGAAGCAGTTCGACGGAGGCGGCGGATCCGTGTTCGGTCATGCTCGTCCCAACGTCAGTCCGGCTAGATCGAATCCGGCGCGCACCATTTCGGCGGTGGTCGCCGGATCCGTCATCAGCAGCGGGACCGCCCGCACGTCGACACCGTCGATACGCGCGTCGTCACCCTCGTGCACCAGCCAGCCGTCGAGGATGCCAGTGGCCGAGCGCGCACCGAAGTGCGCCCCGACGGCTTCGGAGGTGCTCGCGACACCGATGACCGACAGGCATTCGTCGGCCATGCCGCGCAAGGGCTTTCCGGCAACGATGGGGGAGTAGCCGATGACGGGGGCCGCGGTCGAGCGCAGCGCCCCGCGGATACCCGGGACGGCCAGGATCGAACCGATGCTCACCACCGGGTTGGACGGCGCGAGCAGCACCACATCGGCGGCCTCGATCGCCTCGGTGACGCCCGGACCCGCCGAGGAGGCCTCGGCGCCGACGAACGCGAAGCTATGGGTCGGCACCTTGGCGCGATAGCGCACCCACCACTCCTGGAAGTGAATCGCGCGCTGCTCGCCGTCGTCCGGATCGGTGATGACGACGTGGGTTTCGCTGCGTTCGTCACTGGCCGGCAGTAGTCGTGCGCCGGGCGACCAGCGGTCGCACAATGCCTCGGTCACCTGTGACAGCGGATAGCCGGCCCGCAGCATCTGACTGCGCACCAGGTGGGTGGCCAGGTCGCGGTCGCCGAGGCCGAACCAGTCGGGCTGCACACCGTAGGCGGCGAGTTCCTCTTTCGCGTGCCAGGTTTCGTCGCGGTGGCCCCAGCCGCGCTCCGGGTCGATCCCGCCGCCCAGGGTGTACATGCACGTGTCCAGATCCGGGCAGATCCGGACCCCGTACATCCACGCGTCGTCGCCGATGTTGACGATGGCGGTCAGATCGTTATCCGACTGTGTCCCTGCGCCGAACTGGCCGAGCCCCAACAGGCGCTGTACGCCCAGCAGGAAGCGCGCGCCCCCGACGCCGCCGACCAGTACCGTCACCTTCACACCGACCGACATTAGGCCGTACGCCTCCAGCGGGTTCACTCTGGTCACCATCGAGACACGCCGACGCGTCGACGCGCCGAATTCCTGTCACGGAATGATATGAATTTCTGTTCCAGCGCTTGACCCCGGCAGCTAACACGTGTGTAATCACTCCAGTGTCATTTCCTGGTTGGACGGCCGGTTTCGGTGGCGCAGACCGAGATTCGATCACATGTTCGAATTGAGATGGCCACACATCGCAATAGTGGGGCTCCGTTTAGGTATCTACGAAACCAGGTGAGGAGGCGGAACATGGCTTATGAGCACGTCGATTTCGATCGTCCGATCCCTTTTGAAAACCGGGCACTCGGCTCGGTCGGCACTGCACCGCACACCCATACCGGACCGACACCTTTGGGGGCCACCGGACGCCCTCAATTGAGTTTGGTTCCCGAGCGAATTGAGGTTGCTCCGGCAACTATCGATCCGGACGCCGAGGACCAATGGCAAGAGCGCGCTTTGTGCGCTCAAACCGACCCCGAGGCGTTTTTCCCCGAGAAGGGCGGCTCGACCCGCGAAGCCAAGCGAATCTGCCTGGGTTGCGAGGTGCGCGACAGATGCCTCGAATACGCGCTGGCCCATGACGAGCGCTTCGGCATCTGGGGTGGTCTGTCCGAGCGGGAGCGGCGCCGCCTCAAACGCGGCATCATCTGACGCTGGACGCTGGATCCCGCAAGCGCTCATTGCAGCGTGAGCGGCGTGTACGTTACTCGTCGTCGATCGTCGGGTCGATGACCGAAGGCTCGACGCCCAGATACGTGGCGACCTGAGCCACCAACACTTCATGCAGTAGCTCGGCGAGTTCGACGGTGTCCTTCGCCCGTCGCTCGATCGGCTTGCGGAACAATACAATTCGCGCTCTAGTCGCATTGCCTCGGACATCGACGCCTGCGGGGATCAGGCGGGCCAGTGCGATCGGCCCGTCGGCGATGACCTCCGGCGGCCACTGCACGCTGTCGGGGTCCTTCGGAGAGATCCGCGGGATCTCGTCGACAGCGACATCGAGGGTCGACACCCGGTCCTGCCATCGCCGCTCGATCGGTTCGTAGGCCTCCAGGACCGCCATGTCGAACAGCTCGGCACGGCTGCGCCAGCCCGGCACCGTCGGCGGCAGAAGCACGCCCCGCATCTCCCTGCCGTGGCGCGATCCCCGCATCTTTTGCTCGGCCACGTCCAAGATCGTAACGGTTGGAGATCGGGGTCGGAGTGGCTGCGCGTGTCCGGCGGCTCGCGGGGTTGGTGCGCGATAGCCTCTCGCTGTGAACGTTCCCCGTCGCTGCTGCAGGCCCGGGTGCCCTCACTACGCCGTCGCGACATTGACCTTCGTGTATTCGGATTCGACCGCCGTCGTGGGTCCGTTGGCCACAGTGTCCGAGCCGCATTCGTGGGACCTGTGTGTCATCCATGCCGGCCGGATCACCGCACCCCGCGGCTGGGAACTCGTTCGCCACGCAGGCCCGTTGCCCTCCCACCCGGACGAGGACGACCTGGTCGCGTTGGCCGACGCGGTGCGGGAGGGACGAGACGGCGCCGCACCGATCAACGGCGTCGTGGCAGGATTCTCCGATCCGGTCACCGGTGTGCACGGAGGCGCGTTGATGGCTCCGGCCGCGCCGCGACCGGAGACGAATGGTCGGCGACGCGGCCATCTGCGGGTGTTGCCGGACCCGACCGACTAGGCGTCTGGTCGGCGTGTGGCCGCCGGCCGACGGTTAGGCTGGCGCCAACGGTCCCCTTCGCAAGGAGCTCTATGTCACGGCCCGCCGCGGCTGTACACCGCGTCATCAAGGCGTATGACGTACGTGGTCTGGTCGGCGAGGAACTGGACGAGGCGTTCGTCGCCGACGTCGCCGGCGCATTCGCCCGGCTCGTTCGTGACCACGCCTCCCGGGTGGTGATCGGCTACGACATGCGATCGAGCTCGCCGTCCTTGGCGGCGGCGTTCGCCGAGGGCGTGGTCGCGCAGGGGCTGGACGTCGTCCGAATCGGACTGGCCTCGACGGATCAGCTGTATTTTGCGTCAGGGCTGCTGGACTGTCCGGGCGCGATGTTCACCGCCAGCCACAACCCCGCCTCCTACAACGGGATCAAGTTGTGCCGGGCGGGTGCGAAGCCGGTCGGCAAGGACACCGGCCTGGACACCATCAGTGCCGAGGTCATCGCCGGTGTGCCCGGATACGACGGGGCGCGCGGCTCGATCTCCGAACGCGATGTGCTCGCCGGCTACGGCGAGTTCCTGCGGTCGCTGGTCGACGTCACGCAGTTGCGCCCGCTGAGGGTTGCCGTCGACGCGGGGAACGGCATGGCCGGTCACACCGCGCCCGCCGTGCTCGGGCCGATATCGTCGGTCACTCTGCTGCCGCTGTACTTCCAGCTCGACGGCACGTTCCCCAACCATGAGGCCAACCCGTTGGAACCTGCCAACCTGGTCGATCTGCAGTCTCACACCGTCGACTCCGGCGCCGACATCGGGCTCGCCTTCGATGGCGACGCCGACCGGTGTTTTGTCGTCGATGAAACGGGGCATCCGATCTCCCCGTCTGCGGTGACCGCATTGGTGGCGGCGCGGGAGTTGAACAGGGAGATCGGCGCAACGGTGATCCACAACTTGATCACCTCGCGCGCGGTACCGGAACTGGTCGCCGAGCGGGGTGGTACTCCCGTCCGGGCCCGCGTCGGCCATTCCTATATCAAGGCACTGATGGCCGATACCGGCGCCATCTTCGGCGGCGAGCATTCCGCCCACTATTACTTCCGTGACTTCTGGGGCGCCGATTCGGGGATGCTGGCGGCGCTGTATGTGCTGGCGGCACTCGGGGAGCAGGACCGGCCGCTGTCGGAGCTGATGGCCGACTACCACCGCTATGAGTCTTCCGGCGAGCTCAACTTCACCGTCACCGACGCCGAGGGTTGTGTCGACGACGTCCTGTTGTCCTTCGGTGCTCGGATCCAGTCGATCGATCACCTGGACGGTGTCACCGTCGACCTGGGCGACGGCAGCTGGTTCAACTTGCGGATGTCCAATACCGAACCGTTGCTGCGCCTGAATGTCGAGGCCCGCAGCGCCGAAGAAGTCGACGAGATCGTCGGCGTGGTGGCCGGCCGAATCGCCGCCCGCAGTGAGGCGGCGACGTGAATGCCGGATCTCGCTCATCGGCTGCCATCGTCGACCTCGACGATGTCAACGGCTTGCTCGACGCCGACCGCGACGGCCTGTTACGGGCGGCGTCGATGGCGGGCGCGCAGGTGCGTGCCACCGCTGCCGCCGTGGACGAGGGAGACCTGGACGCACTGAAGTCCGACCAGCCGCCGCGCACGGTGATCTGGGTAGCCGGCCGCGGCAATGCCGAGTCGGCCGGGGCGATGCTGGCGGCGGCGCTGGGCGGGTCGACGGCGGCGCCGATCGTCGAGGCGTCCGAGGCGCCGCCGTGGATCGGTGCGCTCGATGTGCTGATCGTTGCCGGTGACGACCCCGGCGACCCCACACTGGTCGCCGCGGCGGCCACCGGTGTGCGGCGCGGGGCGCGCGTCGTGGTGGTCGCGCCCTACGAGGGCCCGCTTCGCGACGCGACCGCCGGACGCTCGGTCGCCCTGGCGCCCCGCGTCTGGGTCCGCGACGATTTCGGTCTGGTCCGCTACCTGGCCGCCGGCCTGGCCGTGCTGCAGATGGTGGATCCCGGCGCACGCGTGGATCTGGCAGCGCTGGCCGACGAGCTGGACGCGGAGGCGTTCCGCAACAGCGCAGCGCGCGAACTGTTCACCAACCCCGCCAAGTCTCTCGCCGAGCGCATGTCCGGCCGCGATGTCGTGCTCGCCGGTGACAACGGGGCGACGCTGACGCTGGCCCGGCACGCCGCGGCCGTGCTTCTGCGGGTGGGCCACCAGCCGGTCGCGGCGGTGGGGCTGGGCGACGTGATGGCCGCGCTGCGCAGCGGCATGGCTGCCACCACGTCCGGCGCCGATCCCGGACAGTCGATATTTCATGACGAGCAGATCGACGGCCCGTTGCCGAGACACATCCGCACGTTCGTGGTGACCACCGGCGACGAGCGAGCCGTGGTGGCTGCCCGGGTGAGCGGTTTCGGCGACGTCGACGTGATCAACGCCGACGATGTGCCGGAGACGATGGATGCGATGGATGGGACGGATGGGTCGCTGGCCGCCGCGACGCCCGTGATCGGGCGCCCGGAGCAACAACTGGCGATGCTGGCGGTGCGGTTGGAGATGACGGCCGTATACCTGCGACTGGTTCGAGGTTAGGCGAGTGCATCTGTTACGCGGTGCGGTGCGGACCTACGCATGGGGTTCGCGGACGGCGATTGCCGAGTTCACCGGACAACCCAGTCCCACAGCGCATCCCGAGGCGGAGCTGTGGTTCGGCGCGCACCCGGGAGATCCCGCCTGGCTGGAAACAGATGACGGCGAGCAGTCGCTGCTGGACGCGTTGCGCAAGGATCCGGAGGGGCAGCTGGGGCCGGCGGTGCGCAGCCGCTTCGGTGACACATTGCCGTTCCTGCTCAAGGTGCTCGCCGCCGACGAGCCGCTTTCTCTGCAGGCCCACCCCAGCGCCGCTCAGGCGGTGGAAGGCTTTGCGCGCGAGGAACAGCTGGGCATCGGGTTCTCGGCGCCGACGCGCAACTACCGAGACCGCAGTCACAAGCCCGAATTGCTTGTTGCACTAGGGCAATTCGAGGCACTGGCCGGCTTCCGTCCAGCGGCACAGAGCGTCGAACTGATGCGGGCGCTGGCGGTGGCCGACCTGGATCCGTTCGTCAACCTGCTCTCCGATCAGTCCGACGCGGACGGCCTGCGGGCGCTGTTCACCACCTGGATCACCGCGCCCCAGCCCGACCTCGACCTCTTGGTTCCGGCGGTGATCGAAGGGGCGATCAACTACCTCCGTTCGGGCGAGAAGAAATTCGCGGCCGAGGCCAAGACCGTGCTCGAACTCGGCGAGCGGTATCCCGGCGACGCGGGCGTGCTGGCTTCGATGCTGCTGAACCGGATCTCGCTCAGCCCGGGGGAGGCCATCTACCTGCCCGCCGGAAATCTGCACGCCTATCTGCAGGGCGTGGGTGTCGAGGTGATGGCCAACTCCGACAACGTGCTCCGCGGCGGACTGACCCCAAAGCACGTCGACGTGCCCGAACTGTTGCGAGTGCTGGACTTCACGCCTGCGATCGACATCGTGTTTCGTCCCGAAACCGCGAAGGACGGAACGGAACTCGTTTACCACACGCCGGCGCCGGAATTCGCGGTGTCGGTGCTGCACATCGCCGGTGACCAGGTGGGCCACGAGATCGACGCCCCTACTCCCCACGACGGCCCGCAGATCCTGCTGTGCACGGAGGGCTCGACGGTGGTGCACGCCAAGACGACCGCGGTGACACTCGAGCGCGGATCGGCAGCATGGGTGGCCGCTGACGACGGCCCGATCCGCCTACTCGCGCAGGATCCGACGAAGCTGTTCCGCGCGACGGTCGGCGTCTAAGCGGCGTCCGACTTCGCAGGCGCCTCGTGCTTCTTGCCGAACGGCAGCACGCTGACGATCGCCACGACGACGGCTCCGACGATCAAGCCGATGACGGCGGACGCCGCGGTGTTGACGAGCCAGGCCAGCAGCCCGCCGACGCCTTGGACGGCGTGATGGACGAACTCCTCGGCGTGGTGGACCAGTCCGTACGGGGCGTGCCAGCCGACTGTGTCGGTGCCGACCAGCAGGATGTGGCCGCCGACCCAGAGCATCGCGACGGTGCCGATGGCCGAGAGCGCCGACAGCAGTTTGGGCATCGCGGCGACCAGGCCGCGCCCGACCCGCTGCGCAAAACGTGACGAGCGCTGGGCCAGGCTCAGGCCGATGTCGTCCATCTTCACGATCAGCCCCACCACGCCGTACACCGCGGCGGTGATCACGATGGCGACGGCGACGAGGATGATCAGGCGCGGCCAGAACGACTGGTCGGCGACCTCGTTGAGCGCGATCACCATGATCTCGGCCGACAGGATGAAATCGGTGCGGATGGCGCCGGCCGTCATCTGGCGTTCGGCGTCGCCGCCCGCGGCGGTGGTGGGCGCCGCGTGTGCATCGTGGCCCCTCAAGCGACCCCACACCTTCTCGGCGCCCTCGTAGCAGAGGTAAGTGGCGCCGACCATCAGGATCGGGGTGAGCAGCCACGGCACGAACTGACTGAGCAGCAACGCGGCGGGCAGGATGAACAGAAGTTTGTTGCGCAGGGATCCGATCGCGATGCGCTTGATCATCGGCAGTTCGCGATCGGCGGTGATCCCGTGCACGTACTGGGGCGTCACCGCGGTGTCGTCGATCACGACGCCCGCCGCCTTGGCGGTCGCGCGTCCGGCGGCCGCGCCGATGTCGTCGACCGATGCAGCCGCAAGCCGAGCCAGCGCGGCGATGTCGTCGAGGAGCCCGAACAGACCCGCGCTCATCGCGTCCCCGTCATGGCAACGAACCTACCCGACGAGATCGCGGTCACGCGCCGTCGGATTCGCCGCGTGTGCTCCGCCAGCCACAACAGCATGTTGTGGCGGACCGTACGGCCGACCAGCCGTGCCGACGGCACCATGTACAGGCTGTCGAGCAAGCTGAAGCGGCGCAGGAACCATTCGGCCAGTACGGGATCCGTCTCCGCGGCGCCGAGGAACTGATCGAACAACCGGCCGACCGGCCGGTACCACCACGGCTTCGGCCCGCTGGCGCGGTGCAACACCAGGTCGCCGATCGCGTTCATCGTCCACACCGGATAGGTGGTCTTTGCGGCAGCGTTGTTGAACTCGGTCGGCAGGTCGGCACCAGGCGTCTCGAGCGCTCGACGCAGGTGACCCGCGTGCAGCGAGGTCATCGTCATGCCCTGGCCGAAAGTCGGGTTGAAGCTCGCCACCGCGTCACCGAAGGCGATGATGCCGCCAGGGAACGGGTCGAGTTTGTCGTAGCGACGCCAGCGGCTGGTGGGGTATTTGTGGAACGCGATGTCGCCGATGGGCTCGCCGCGGCGCACCGCGGCCGCGATATGTGCGGGCAGGATCGCGTCGGCGAGCGCACACATTCCCGAAAAGTCATGCGGTGGCTCGACTTTGGCCACGCCGAAGGTCGTCAGCCCCCAGGTGCCGTCCTCGTAGCAGAGCATGCCGAGGCCCAGCGGCTGGTGGTCAGAGGCGCCGGCCACGATGACCTTCTCGGCGATCAGGCCATCAGGGATGCGCAACTGATGGGTGGCGTATCCGATGCCAACCTCGACAGCGTCCTCGCGGGGACGTTCGAATCCCCACTGCGCCAGCCACACCGGCAACCGGGTGCCTCGGCCGGCCGCGTCGACGACGAGCTCGGCCTCCACCACTCCCGACTCGAGGACAACGCCGGTGACCCGTTGCCGCGCGGCGTCGAATCGCGGTTCGGTGACCGTGCCGTGCACGAAGTCGACATTGTCGATCGACGCGACCCGGCGCCGGATCTGCCATTCCAACTGGGGCCTGCTGGGTACGTAGGCGGTGAATTCGTCCTGCAGTCGATGCCGGGTGCCCAGGACATGGCCGGCGGCGCCGAAGTGGATGCAGTCCGGGCGGTTCTCCAGGATCGGCACACCGGCGGCGACCATGTCGTCGAGCAGACCGGGGAAGTGTGCCTCCAACTCCTGCGCACCCCGGGCCATCAGCAGGTGTACGTGTCTGCCCTGCGGGACGGCGGCACGGTTGGCCGGTCCCGCCGGCAGCTCGTCGCGCTCGTAGACCGTCACCCGGTCGTAGAAATCAGACAGTACCCGCGCGGCGCACAGTCCCCCGATGCCGGCGCCGATGACGACCGCGTGATGGCCCTGCCGCCCCATGAATACCGACAGTAGTGGGTATCCAAACCGACAACGGCGCCGCAGGCGCGGCCGGAGGTCAGCGAAAGGACGGTCCCGTGGGGCGGCGAACCAAGTCTGTCGAGCAGTCGATCCAGGACACCGACGAACCCGGCACCCGGCTCCGCAAGGATCTGACCTGGTGGGACCTGATCGTGTTCGGGGTGTCCGTGGTCATCGGCGCAGGCATCTTCACCATCACCGCCTCCACAGCGGGCACCATCACGGGCCCCGCCATCTCGATCTCGTTCGTCCTCGCGGCGGTCGCGTGTGGGCTGGCCGCCCTGTGCTACGCCGAGTTCGCGTCGACGGTGCCGGTGGCGGGCAGCGCATACACGTTCTCCTATGCCAGCTTCGGTGAGCTGGTCGCCTGGATCATCGGCTGGGACCTGGTGCTCGAGTTCGCGGTCGGCGCGGCGACCGTCGCCAAGAGCTGGTCGACGTACCTGGGCGAGGTGTTCGGATTCGCCGGGGGCGAAGTCCATATCGGCGGCCTCGGCGTCGATTGGGGAGCCGTGCTGATCGTCGCGGTCGTCACGACGCTGCTGGCCCTCGGCACCAAACTCTCCTCGAACGTCAGCGCGGTCATCACGCTCATCAAGGTCGCCGTCGTCATCCTGGTCATCATCCTCGGCGCCTTCTACATCAAGGCGGCCAACTACACGCCGTTCATCCCACCGGCCGAGTCGGGCGGGACCGGCGGGTCAGGGGAGCAGTCGCTGTTCTCCCTGCTGACCGGCGCGGGCAGCAGCCACTACGGCTGGTACGGGCTGCTGGCCGGCGCGTCGATCGTGTTCTTCGCGTTCATCGGTTTCGACGTGGTGGCCACGACCGCCGAAGAGACCAAGAACCCACAGCGCGATGTGCCACGCGGCATCATCGGCACCCTGGTGATCGTCACGGTCTTGTACGTCGCGGTCGCCGTCGTGCTGTCGGGCATGGTCCGGTACACCGAGCTGAAGAACGCGGGCGAGGACGCCAACCTCGCGACGGCGTTCACGGTCAACGGCGTCTCGTGGGCGGCCAAGGTGATCTCGATCGGAGCCCTCGCCGGTCTGACGACGGTGGTGATGGTCCTGATGCTCGGTCAGGTCAGGGTGCTGTTCGCGATGTCGCGCGATCGCCTGTTGCCCTATCAGCTGGCGAAGACGGGCACGCACGGCACGCCGGTACGGCTGACCATCCTGGTCGGGGCTCTGGTCGGCCTGGCGGCGGCGTTCTTCCCGATCACCAAGTTGGAGGAAATGGTCAACGTCGGCACGCTGTTCGCGTTCGTTCTGGTCTCGGCGGGCGTGATCGTGCTGCGACAGAGCAGGCCTGACCTGAAGCGCGCATTCCGCACACCGCTGGTGCCCTGGTTACCGATCGCGGCGATCCTCGCGTGTACGTGGCTCATGCTCAACCTCACCGCCCTGACCTGGATCCGGTTCCTGGTCTGGATGGCGCTCGGACTGCTCATCTATCTGGTTTACGGACGCCGTCATTCGGCGGTGGCCAACAGGGAACCCGAAGCCGTGCACTGACCTCGAGCGGCTCTGCGGCTTTACAAAGCACCTTATTATGTCTAGACAACGGACAAAGTCGCTCCTATAGTCAACCTCAGACGTCGTGACGGCACGCACTGAGGAGATGCAATGACCACCGAACTCTCCGAGATCGACATCGATCAGTGGCGCGACAAGAAGCGTCATCTGTGGCTGATGGGCCTGGTCGCGCCCACGGCGCTGTTCGTCGTGCTGCCCGTGGTGTGGGCGTTCAACCAGTGGGGCTGGCACGCCGCCGCGCAGACGCCGTTCTGGATCGGGCCGATCCTGCTGTACGTCGTGCTGCCGGCACTCGATCGGCGCTATGGCCCGGACGGGCAGAACCCGCCCGACGAGGTGATGGAGCGCCTGGAGAACGACAAGTACTACCGCTACTGCACCTACATCCACCTGCCCTTCCAGTACGCCAGCGTGGTCTTCGGCGCCTATCTGTTCACCGCATCGGAGGTGAGCTGGCTCGGCTTCGACGGATCCCTGGGGTGGCCCGCCAAGATCGGGCTCGCGCTGTCGGTCGGGATGCTCGGAGGGGTGGGCATCAACACCGCACACGAACTCGGCCACAAGAAGGACTCCCTCGAGCGGTGGCTGGCGAAGATCACGCTGGCGCAGACGTGGTACGGGCACTTCTACATCGAGCACAATCGCGGGCACCACGTACGGGTGGCCACTCCGGAGGATCCGGCGTCGGCGCGGTTCGGCGAGACGTTCTGGGAGTTCCTACCGCGCAGCGTGTGGGGGAGCCTGCGCTCGTCGTGGGAGCTGGAGGCACAACGGATGCGCCGATTGGGTAAGAGCCCGTACGACATTCGCAATGATGTGCTCAATGCGTGGCTGATGTCGGTGGTGTTCTGGGGCGCGCTGGTCGCGCTGTTCGGCCCGGTGTTGGTCCCTTACATGGTGATCCAGGCGGTGTTCGGCTTCACGCTGCTGGAGACGGTCAACTACCTGGAGCACTACGGTTTGCTCCGGCAGAAGACCCAAAGCGGCCGGTACGAGCGGTGCGCGCCGCAACACAGCTGGAACTCCGATCACATCGTGACCAACCTGTTCCTCTATCACCTGCAGCGGCACAGCGATCACCACGCCAACCCGACCCGCCGGTATCAGACGCTGCGCAGCATGTCCGGGGCGCCGAACCTGCCCAGCGGGTATGCGTCGATGATCGCGCTGACCTACGTTCCGGCGCTGTGGCGCAGGGTGATGGACCACCGGGTGCTCGAGCACTACGACGGCGACATCGCCCGGGTGAACCTGCATCCGCGGGTCCGCGACAAGGTTCTCGCGAAGTACACCGCCGACGAGCGCTTGCGCGTGGGGGTACTCCCCTCGCAAGCGGTGGTCCCACCCGCCCGAAGGGCAGGGGGAGAGAGGAGGACCGACGAGCGCTTGCGCCTGCGCGTGGAGCAGAGGACCGACCAAGGGGCAGCAGGAGTGTCCCGGTGACCGCCTACCGGTGCCCCGGCTGTGACTACATCTATGACGAGGTGAAAGGCGCGCCGCGCGAGGGATTTCCCGGGGGTACGCCGTGGCGCGACGTTCCCGAGGACTGGTGCTGCCCCGATTGTGCGGTGCGCGAGAAGGTCGACTTCGAAGAAATGGGAGTGAGGAATGGGAGTGAGGCAATGAGTATGAGTGACTACAAGCTGTTCGTCTGCGTGCAGTGCGGATTCGAGTACGACGAGGAAAAGGGCTGGCCGGAGGACGGTATCGCACCGGGCACCCGCTGGGATGAGATCCCCGAGGACTGGAGTTGCCCGGACTGCGGCGCGGCGAAATCGGACTTCGAGATGGTGGAAATCGCCCGGCCGTGACGGCGGCATCGGCCAGGGAAGCAACCGGAAAAGATAAGGTCGCGCGTGTGACCGGCCCTCGCGACCCGCGAACCGCGCAGCGCGTCCCCTACGCCGAGGCGCAGAGGGCGTTGCTGCGCGATTCGATCCTCGACGGCATGCGGGAGTTGCTACTCACCCGCGACTGGTCGTCGATCACACTCTCGGACGTGGCGCGTGCCGCAGGCATCAGTCGGCAGACGATCTACAACGAATTCGGGTCTCGGCAGGGTCTGGCGCAGGGGTACGCCCTGCGGCTGGCAGACCGCCTCGTCGACCAGATCGAGCGTGCCGTCAACGGCAACGTCGGCGACGTCTACGCCGCCTTCCTGCAGGGCTTCCGCGACTTCTTCACCGAGTCGGCCGCCGATCCGCTGGTGATTTCGCTGCTCACCGGTGGCACCAAGCCCGACCTGCTGCAGTTGATCACCACCGACAGTGCCCCGATCATCACCCGGAGTTCGGCGCGGCTGACCGAGTCGTTCATGCAGAGCTGGGTGCGCGCCAGCGAAGAGGACGCCGGAGTGCTGGCCCGCGCTATCGTCAGGTTGGCAATGAGTTATGTCTCGATGCCGCCCGAGGCCGACCACGACGTCGCCCGAGACCTAGCCCGTCTCATGACGCCGTTTGCGGAACGCTACGGTGTGATCGAGCAGAACTAGGGGCGACGGGGTCCGAGCCACCCGTGACCGACTCCACCTAATATGTAACAAGGCTAAGTAATGTGACGCGCGCACGAGAAGGAACCCCCATATGACGACGACTTCAACTGTTTCCGGGCAGGGGCTGACCGCTGATGTCTCGAACGGCATCGACTACAAGGTGGCCGATCTGTCCCTGGCCGATTACGGCCGCAAGGAGATCCGGCTGGCCGAGCACGAGATGCCCGGGCTGATGTCGTTGCGGCGCGAGTATCACGATGTGCAGCCGCTGAAGGGCGCACGGATCTCGGGTTCGCTGCACATGACCATTCAGACCGCGGTGCTGATCGAGACCCTGGTGTCCCTGGGCGCTGAAGTTCGATGGGCGTCGTGCAACATCTTCTCCACCCAGGACCACGCGGCTGCTGCCGTCGTCGTCGGCCCGCACGGCACCCCCGAAGAGCCCAAGGGTGTTCCGGTTTTCGCGTGGAAGGGCGAGTCCCTCGAGGAGTACTGGTGGGCCGCCGAGCAGATGCTGACGTGGCCTGGCGAGCCGGCCAACATGATTCTCGACGACGGTGGCGACGCCACCATGCTGGTTCTGCGCGGCGCGGAGTTCGAGAAGGCCGGCGTCGTGCCGCCCGAGGAGGACGACGACTCCGCCGAGTGGAAGGTCTTCCTCTCCCTGCTGCGTGCGCGCTTCGAGACCGACAAGACCAAGTGGACCAAGATCGCCGAGTCGGTCAAGGGCGTCACCGAGGAAACCACCACCGGTGTGCTGCGGCTCTACCAGTTCGCGGCCGCGGGCACGCTGGCCTTCCCGGCGATCAACGTCAACGACTCGGTGACCAAGTCCAAATTCGACAACAAGTACGGCACCCGGCATTCGCTGATCGACGGCATCAACCGCGGCACCGACGTGCTGATCGGCGGCAAGAAGGTGCTGATCTGTGGCTACGGTGACGTGGGCAAGGGTTGCGCCGAATCGCTGGCCGGCCAGGGCGCCCGGGTGTCGGTCACCGAGATCGATCCGATCAACGCGCTCCAGGCGCTGATGGACGGCTTCGACGTGCGCACGGTCGACGAGGCGATCGGCGAGGCCGACATCGTCATCACCGCCACCGGCAACAAGGACATCATCACCCTCGAGCACATGAAGGCGATGAAGGATCAGGCGATTCTGGGCAACATCGGCCACTTCGACGATGAGATCCAGATGGCCAAGCTCGAGCGCTCCGGTGCCAAGCGGCTCAACATCAAGCCGCAGGTCGATCAGTGGATTTTCGACGACGGCACGTCGATCATCGTGCTGAGCGAGGGCCGGCTGCTGAACCTGGGTAACGCCACCGGGCACCCCTCGTTCGTGATGAGCAACAGCTTCTCCAACCAGGTGATCGCCCAGATCGAGCTGTGGACCAAGAACGACGAGTACGACAACGAGGTCTACCGACTCGCCAAGCATCTCGACGAGAAGGTCGCGCGCATCCATGTCGAGGCGCTGGGTGGCACGCTCACCAAGCTCACCAAGGAGCAGGCCGAGTACATCAACGTCGACGTCGAGGGCCCGTACAAGCCGGAGCACTACCGCTACTGAGCTTCCTCGAGGTGGACGGCCCCCGGCGCAGCGTGTGTCGGGGGCCGTCTCTCGTCGGGAGCGCATGGCGTGGGTAACGCTGAATTCACTATGTGGGAAAGCGCAAACGCGCTCTGTTGAACGGCTTGGGGGACACGACCGTCGGAGCGGGTGTCGGCCTTTGGTCGCCGATGCCGTGCGGGGGCTCCCTTGCCCGGCACACCGTTCGAGGAGCGCCGAAATGTCCAAGCGTCTGATTGTGTGCTGCGATGGCACCTGGGAAACCACGAATGTTCGGGATCTGACGAACGTCGCGAAGATCGCGCTGGCGATCGCTCCGGAGGATTCGGCAGGGGTGGAGCAGCGTACCTACTACCAACCGGGCGTCGGAACCCGGTGGTTTAACAAATATGCGGGAGCGATCTTCGGCCTCGGTGTGTCACCGGATATTCGCAACGCGTACCGGTACATCGTCCAGAACTTCGACCCCGGCGATGAACTCTTCCTGTACGGGTTCAGCCGCGGCGCCTTCACCGCCCGCAGTCTTGCGGGCTTCATCCGGAACTCCGGTGTTCTCCGTCGCGAACACATCGACCGCCTGGATGAGGCTTACGCGCTGTATCGCAGCCGCAAGGACGCCGCGCATCCCAGAAGCGTCGAGGCCCAACTGTTCAGGCGTGCCTACTCGCATGAAACGCGCATCCGCTTCATCGGTGTCTGGGATACGGTTGGCGCCCTTGGCATTCCGCTCACCGGGCTGCCGTTGGTCGACCTGATCAACGACCAATCCCGGTTTCATGACACGGATCTCAGCTCAACCGTCGACGCCGCATTCCATGCGCTGGCGATCGACGAACACGCATCGCTCTTTCGGCCCACGCTGTGGACGCCGCAAAAGCATGCTCCCGCACATCAGCGAGTCGAACAGGTCTGGTTCGCCGGAAGCCACAGCGACGTCGGCGGCGGCATCCGCGGCCATGGTCTCAGTGACGTAGCTCTGGCCTGGATGGTCGAACGCAGCCGCGAATACGGTCTGGCGTTCAGTCCGGACGATGCGGCCGCCAGCGAGAAGTCCGGTGCCGCAACGGACATCTCTCCAAACCCTTTGGGTCGGCTGCATACCGGCCACGTCGGGATTTTCGGCCTTCTTCCGCAGCGATACGTCCGGCCCCTCGGCGCCGTCGACGCGGCGCACGAGTACCTCGCGTCGACCGCGCAGGAACGGCACCGACTCCTGCCGGACTACGCACCGCCGAACCTGGTTGCCTATCTGAAGCGCGGCGCTCGAGAGATGACGGTGCTGCCGACGACGCGCGTGCGACCTGTCACGGGCTTGGTGGCTGACCGCAGCGGTTCTTGATGTCGAGCAGCGGTTGCCGGATGCCGGCCATATCGGCTTTCTCGTCGGGATGAGAAGCCATGTAATCCTTGACCTTTGACGCGATCTGTTCCCGTGACAGAGCCTTCAGGCTGGACATGAAGTCGTTCAGGTCGGGGTGCGTGAACAAGTACGCCGACGTCGATGCGGACACTCCCGACCGGACTCCCTCGAGGTCGGCGGCGCTGCAATTCGGGGGATTGGCGGCGGGATCTTGATTGGCGTTCGCGATCGGCGCGGCAGCGAACAGAGCTGCGCCGACGATCCCGCCACTACAAATCGCGGCGGCGAGAGTTCGCGGGTTCACGGCAGGCAATTTCATGGCTCACAGTTTGCGGGCATCTGGTATACCGGCGTCCGATGTCAAGCGCATTCACAGATGACTCCGTTCGGCTTCACAGCTGGGTGTGGGCACAACGCGGCAGCACCCGCCGGATCGCGTCCCCGGCCCGGCACCGCGATCGTCGCCCGGTTGTCGGCGCCTGGTGCGGGCGGGGCCCGGTACGCTCGCCGCGTGCTCATCGTCATCGAGGGTGTCGACGGCGCCGGCAAGCGAACGCTGACAACCGGCCTGCGGACGGCCTTCGAGGCCGACGGGCGGTCCGTGGCGACGCTGGCGTTCCCGCGTTACGGGCGCTCGGTGTCGGCCGACCTGGCCGCCGAAGCGCTGCACGGCGGTCACGGCGACCTGTCGTCGTCGGTGTACGCGATGGCGGTGCTGTTCGCGCTCGACCGCGCGGACGCGCGTGAGGAGATCAACCGCCTGCTCGCCACCCATCCGGTGGTGATCCTCGATCGCTACGTCGCATCCAATGCCGCCTACAGCGCGGCGCGGCTGCACCAGGGCGTCGACGGTGAGGCGGTGTCGTGGGTGCGTGAGTTGGAGTACGAACGCCTGCGCCTGCCCGCGCCGGACTGGCAGGTGCTGCTGGACGTGCCGACGGAACTGGCCGCCGAGCGCGCCGTCAACCGCGCCAGCCAAGACGCCGACCGCGCCCGGGACGCCTACGAGCGCGACGACGGACTGCAGCGCCGGACCGGCGAGGTGTACGGGGAGCTGGCCGCGGGCGACTGGTGCGGGCGGTGGGTGGTCGCGGGCCCGGCCGTCGACGCCGCCGATCTGGCCGCGTCGCTGACTCACTAGCAGACTCGCGGGCGCGCTATCAGCGATTTGTCGCGATTCGGTGACACCATGGACACCATGAGGCAAAGGATCCTGGTCGTCGATGACGACCCTTCGTTGGCCGAGATGCTCACCATCGTGCTGCGGGGGGAGGGCTTCGACACCGCGGTGGTCGGCGACGGCACCCAGGCGCTCACCGCGGTGCGTGAACTTCGGCCCGATCTGGTGCTGCTCGACCTGATGCTGCCCGGCATGAACGGCATCGACGTATGCCGCGTGCTGCGCGCCGACTCCGGTGTACCGATCGTGATGTTGACGGCCAAGACCGACACCGTTGACGTGGTACTCGGTCTCGAATCGGGTGCCGATGACTACGTGATGAAGCCGTTCAAGCCCAAGGAGCTGGTGGCCCGTGTGCGCGCCCGGCTGCGCCGCAATGAAGACGAGCCCGCTGAGATGCTCTCGATCGGCGATATCGAGATCGACGTGCCCGCCCACAAGGTCACCCGGCAGGGCGAGCAGATCTCCCTCACTCCGCTGGAATTCGACCTATTGGTGGCGTTGGCGCGCAAACCGCGGCAGGTGTTTACTCGTGATGTGCTGCTCGAACAGGTGTGGGGGTACCGGCACCCCGCTGACACCCGTTTGGTGAACGTGCATGTCCAACGTTTGCGGGCCAAGGTTGAGAAAGACCCGGAGAATCCGCAGGTGGTTTTGACTGTCCGAGGAGTGGGATACAAGGCCGGACCCCCGTGATCTGGAGCTCGAGGCGACGCATTCATCGGCGTTCTGCACCACTTTTACGCGGATTGGGTGCGTTGGGTCGGGCGATGGGGCTTGCCTGGCGACGGTCGCTGCAGCTGCGCGTCGTCACGTTGACACTCGGCCTGTCGCTGGCCGTCATCCTGGTGCTCGGCTTCGTACTCACCAGCCAGATCACCGACCGCATCCTCGAGGTCAAGGTGCGCGCCGCGACTGAGGAAATCGAGCGAGCACGCAACACCGTCAGCGGCATCGTCGGCGGCGAGGAGACCCGTTCGCTCGACAGCAGCCTGCAACTGGCGCGTAACACGCTGATCGACCGCAAGGCCGACTCCGGCGCGGGGCTGGCGGGCGCCTTCGATGCGGTGCTGGTGGTTCCGGGCGACGGTCCACGCGCGGCGACCGCGGCGGGACCCGTGCAGCAGGTGCCGAAGGCGTTGCGGGATTTCGTGAAGGCGGGCCAGGTCAGCTATCAGTACGCGACCGTGCACACCGACGCCTTCTCCGGTCCGGCACTGATCATCGGCAGCCCGACCACATCTTCCGCGTCGACGGTGACCAATCTCGAGCTCTACCTGATTTTCCCGCTCAACAACGAGGAAAGCACCATCGCGCTGGTGCGCGGGACGATGGCGACCGGTGGTGTGGTGCTGCTCGGGCTGCTGGCCGCGATCGCCCTGTTGGTGGCCCGCCAGATCGTGCTGCCCGTGCGGTCGGCCTCGCGGATCGCGGAGCGGTTCGCCGAAGGGCATCTGACCGAACGCATGCCGGTGCGCGGCGAGGACGACATGGCCCGGCTGGCCGTCTCGTTCAACGACATGGCCGAAAGCCTGCACCGCCAGATCACCCAGCTGGAGGAGTTCGGCAACCTGCAACGGCGGTTCACCTCCGATGTGAGCCACGAACTGCGCACACCGCTGACCACGGTGCGGATGGCCGCCGACCTGATCTACGACCACAGCGAGGACCTCGACCCGGCACTGCGGCGCTCGACCGAGCTGATGGTCAGCGAACTGGACCGGTTCGAGACGCTGCTCAACGACCTGCTGGAAATCTCGCGCCACGACGCCGGCGTCGCCGAGTTGTCGGTCGAATCGGTGGATCTGCAGTCGACGGTGCAGAGCGCGCTTGACAACGTCGGGCACCTGGCCGACGACGCGGGCATCGAGCTGATCGTGGACATGCCCGCCGAGGGCGTGATCGCGGAGGTCGACCCGCGCCGGGTGGAACGGATCCTGCGCAACCTCATCGCCAACGCCATCGACCACGCCGAACGCAAGCCGGTGCGGATCCGGATGGCCGCCGACGAGGACACCGTCGCGGTCACCGTCCGCGACTACGGCGTCGGACTGCGGCCCGGCGAGGAGAAGCTGGTTTTCAGCCGGTTCTGGCGGTCGGACCCCTCGCGGGTGCGCCGCTCGGGCGGCACCGGCCTCGGGTTGGCCATCAGCATCGAGGACGCCCGACTGCACCAGGGCAGGCTCGAGGCGTGGGGTGAACCGGGCAAGGGGGCCTGTTTCCGGCTCACGCTTCCGCTGGTCCGCGGCCACAAGGTGACCACGAGCCCGTTGCCGATGAAACCCGTTGGCCCCGAACGGCCGCCGCGGCCGAGCTCCCGCGAACGCGCGCCGGCCCAGGAGAGCGTGTGAAGCGGGTCCTGGCGGCGTTGTCGCTGTTGGTGGTTGTTCTCTCCGGCTGTGCCGGTGTGCCGAGTTCGTCGGCGCCGCAGGCGATCGGAACGGTCGACCGGCCGGCACCGCCGAGCCTGCCGAAGCCGACGCCGGGAATGGACCCGGACGTGCTGCTGCGCGAATTCCTCAAGGCCACAGCCGATCCCGCGAACAGACATTTGGCGGCGCGGCAGTTCCTCACCGAATCCGCCTCACAGGCATGGGATGACGCCGGCAGCGCGCTGTTGATCGACAACGTCGTGTTCGTCGAAACGCGTGGACCCGACCGGGTGTCGGTGAGCATGCGCGCCGACATCCTCGGATCGTTGTCCGACGTCGGAGTGTTCGAGACGGGCGAGGGCGCGCTGCCCGACCCGGGGCCCATCGACCTGATCAAGACGCCTGGCGGGTGGCGCATCGACCGGCTGCCCAACGGCGTCTTCCTCGACTGGCAACAATTTCAGTCCACCTACAAACGCAACACGCTGTACTTCGCGGACCCCACCGGAAAAACTGTCGTGCCTGATCCGCGCTATGTCGCGGTGTCCGATTCCGACCAGCTGGCCACCGAATTGGTGAGCAAGCTCATCGCGGGTCCGCGCCCGGAGATGGCCAACACGGTGCGCAACCTGCTGGGGCCGCCGCTGAGGCTGCGCGGCCCCGTGACGCGTGCCGACGGAGGCAAAACCGGCGTGGGGCGTGGTTACGGTGGCGCCCGGATCGACCTGGAGAACCTGTCGACGACCGATCCGCACAGCCGGCAATTGCTTGCGGCGCAGCTCATCTGGACGTTGTCACGAGCCGGGATCAACGGGCCGTACGTCATCAACGCCGACGGTGCGGCATTGGACGACCGGTTCGCCGATGGATGGGAGACCTCCGATGTGGCGGCCACTGATCCCGGCGCGTTCGAGGGTGCCGCCGCCGGCCTGCACGCCTTGATCGGCGGATCATTGGTGTCACTCGACGGTCAGCGGGCTCCGCGGGTGGAAGGCTCGTTCGGCCAGATGCCCGACCAGGTGGCCGCATCGTTGTCGCGGACGGGGCAGGAGGCCGCGTCCATCGTGACGTTGCGGCCGGGTGCTCCCGACCAGGCGTCGTCGCTCTGGGTGGGGCCGCTCGGCGGCCCGGCCGCGCAGGCCATGGACGGCCGCGCGTTGTCACGGCCGAGCTGGTCACTCGACGATGCGATCTGGGTGGTCGTGGACGGCATCAACGTTGTGCGGGCCATCCAGGACGCGTCCGGTCAGCCGGCCCGCATCCCCGTCGACTCGACGGCTGTGTCGACACGATTTCCCGGCGTGATCACCGAGATGCAGCTGTCGCGTGACGCCACGCGCGCGGCAATGGTCATCGAGGGTCAGGTCATCCTCGCCGGAGTCGAGCAGACACCCGGCGGCGGGTTCGCGCTGACCTATCCGCGGCGGCTGGGCTTCGGGCTCGGCAACACGGTGGTGTCACTGTCCTGGCGCACCGGCGACGACATCGTCGTCAGCCGCACCGACCCACAGCATCCGGTGTCCTACGTCAACCTCGACGGCGTCAACTCCGACGGGCCGAGCCGCAATCTGCTGATGCCGGTCACGACGGTCGCCGCGAGCCCGTCGACGGTGTACGTGGCCGATGAACGCGGCGTGCTGCAGCTGGCCGGGTCGGCCGCCGAGGACGATCCGGCCTGGGCCGAGGTGCGCCCGCTGATGGCGCCCGGCGCCCTTCCGGTGCTGCCGGGCTGATCCGACCCACCACCGGCGGTCAGCGGACGAATCTGGTGCGGCGCAGTGTCACCGAAGGAACTTCGCCGAAACGCTCCGCGTGCGCGGTGGCGAACCGGCCGAGGTTGTTGAACCCCCATTGGCAGGCGATGGAGGCGACGGTGGCGACCGATGGGTCTGATTCCTCCAGAGCGCGGTGCGCGCGGCGGAGCCGAACCTCGCGCAGATACGCCATCGGCGACATGCCGAGATGCCGGCGGAAACTCTCCTGAAGGCTGCGGACGCTGACATGACTGCGCGCCGCAAGCGCGGACACCGTCAACGGCAGATGCGGCTCGGCCTCGATGACGTCGACCGCGACCTGAACCGTGCGAGGGGCGGCCGGTTTCGCTTCCGCCTCCACGGCGTCGCGGTGCGGGTGATCGGCGGCGAGCAGAAGCCCACGCACCAGGCCGTCGACGAACGGCAGCCCGACCATCGGGCGTGTGAGCACGCTGTCGGGCCGGAACAACTGCTCGGTGAACATCAGCAGCATGGCGACCCAGCTGCGCGCGGCGCCGGTCATGGTCGACATGACGGGGTGAAAGTCGATCTGGGATGTCACCGGCCGCTCGAGCGCCTCACTGAGCGCATCGTCGACGGCACCACGGTCGATCTTGGTGGCGATCATTCTGCTACCGGCCGCCCATCGGGCTGCAGCGTGACCCTGCGGCGAGTACACAGTCGTGCTTCCCGGCCCAGCAGTGAGAACCGACCCCCGAAGTACCGACTCCAGGTGACCGGACCGCAGCACGTTCACCCGATAGGCGCTGCAGATCTCGCCGCAATCAAGCGACATGTCGGAGCCCACCACGAGTTCGCCGATGGTGACCGGACCGACCTGGGCCACCCGATGCACGAGTGACAGCGAATCGGGGTCGCTCAACAGGTTGATGTGCGGCTCGTCGCAGCACAGCACCGCGAAGTCACCCAAATCAGAGGCGCTGACCCACGAGGGGCCGGCGTGGCACGTGCGGGCCTCGGTGAAGGCATCCATCTGCCGTTACCAACGTCGATCGGCGCGGCCGCATGCGGTGCACCGGATAACTGTGATCTAAGTCACAATCGATGGAGACTGGCCGGTCTTGGAGTTCCACCCGGTACTTCTGTACTACCCGACGGGGTCAGGGCGTTCGGCCCGGGGCCGGCTTACACGGATTGATGCGCACCATTGCCATCGAGAACAGTGCCCATGGAATCACCGCCAACGTCGTTGCTGCCCGGCATGATCGCCACGCCGAAGGTGATGGCGTTGTCCCAGGCCGATCAGGATGTATCCGCGCTGCAATTCTGAGCGATCGATTCGGCCGTCCCGAGGAGGTGGCCGATCTGGTGGCCTTTCTTTCCGGCGACGGCGCCGGGTACATCACCGCTCAAGAGATCGGTATCGACGGCGGCCTGGGACTCAACAGTCTGTTCGTCGGGCCCACCCAGTGACGTAGCCGCAACGGCGGCGGTCGTGCGCAATACGGCCGAAGCCGTGCGCTCACTGGCTATTGATGCCGCCAGTCTCCGACGTAGCTTGTCCACATGATGGCCTGCGCGCGGACGTTCATGTCGATCCAGCATCTACGAGACATGTTCTAGGACATGCGATTTGGCATTTCGACGTTTGTCACCGACGAAAGCATGGCTCCTGGTCCACTTGGGGCCGCGGTGGAAGAGCGTGGATTCCACTCCTTGATCGTCACTGAGCACTCACACATGCCGGTCGCCTACGATGCGCCGTATCCAGGGGCCGGTGACCCGCCCAGGGAATTTCACCGAACGCTCGACCCCTTCGTGGCCCTCGCCTCTGCGGCCGCGACGACGAGGACACTCACGCTGGCCACCGGCGTCGTCCTGCTGCCCCAACGCGATGTGATCTACACGGCCAAGGAAGTGGCCACCCTGGAACTGGTGTCCAACGGCCGGGTGGTCCTGGGGGTGGGGGTCGGCTGGAACCGTCACGAGATGCGCCACCACGGCCTCGATCCGACGACGCGAGGCGCCAAGCTCAACGAACAGATTCAGGCACTCAAACAGATATGGGCCTCGGATATCGCCGAATTTCACGGTGCTCACGTTGATTTCGGCCCCATGTACTCCTGGCCGAAGCCGGTGCGGCGGCCACATCCGCCGATCTACGTGGGCGGCACCAGCCGGGCGGCGATGCGGCGAGTCTGCACGCTCGGCGACGGTTGGCTACCCCCCGCCGGGTTGACGGTCGACGAGATTCTCACCGGCCGGCAATGGCTCGCCGACAACGGCCGCCCCGACGTCCCGATCACCGTCTACGGTGCCGGGCACGACACCGAGACATTGGCCGGATACGCGCACGCCGGCGTCGACGAAGCGGCCCTGGCGCTCGCGTCGCTTCCGGAGTCCGCGGCACTACGCGAGTTGGACGAACTTGCCCACCTGGCGGAATCACTCGGCACATGAGGGAGAGCAGCCTACGAATCACTACCGATGACTGCGTCGCTCACAAGGAGATCGCCATGCCGGATCAGAAGTCGGGCTGGGCCCTCAGCCCCGATGTCCATCACCGAATGACGGACATGATCTTCGGCTACTGGGTCAGTCAGACGATCCGGGCCTTCGTCGACCTTTCGGTAGCCGACCATCTGGCCGAGGGCCCGCTGACCACCGACGAGCTGGCCTCGCGAGAAGGCAGCGCCCCGCAGGCGACGTTTCGGTTGGTGCGGGCCGGTATCGCGCTGGGGCTGGTGACGGTCGACGCCACCGAACACGTTCACACCACTGCACTGCTGGACACGCTGCGGGCGGACGCCCCGAGATCGCTGCGCGGATTGGCCCTGGGTTTGACCAACCGGTCGCACTGGTTGCCCTGGGGCGAATTCGTGGCGGCCGTCCGAGACGGCTGCAGCCATTCACGTGATGCGCTCGGAATGACCCTCTACTCGTACCTTCAGCGCAATCCGTCCATCGCCGAAGAGTTCACCGCTGCAATGGAAGCCGCCACGACACTGTGCGCCCACGACGTCGTCGGCGGCATCTCGACGAGTGATGTGGCGGTGGCCGTCGATGTCGGGGGTTCGAGCGCCGCGCTTCTTCGACAGCTTCAGAGGGCGAATCCCAGACTTCGCGGAATCATCTTCAATCGACCGGACGTCGCTGAGGCGGTGACCGCAGAGCTCGAGCGGAGTGACCGTGCGGGATGCATTCATGTCATCGGAGGCGACTTCTTCGACTCGCTGCCCGTCGCCGATCTGTATCTCCTGAAGTTCATCCTGCATGACTGGGACGACGAAGCCTGTGTCCGGATCCTGAGACGCTGCCGTGAGGCCATGATCCCCGGGGGCCGCATCGCCATCATCGAAATGCTCATCGGAGATCGCGGCAATCCCGGCGTCGTGGCGCTGATGGACCTGAACATGCTCGCGGTCACCGGTGGCCGGGAACGCTCACTCGGCGAATATGACGCGCTGCTGTTCGCGGCAGGTCTGCGGCGCATCGCGGTCTGGCGAGCGGACTCCCCGCAGAGTGTCATCGAGGCGGTGGCGGTCTGAACCGGTCGCTGTTCAGCGGCTCGGAGGCGCGTCCGGGTTCCGGCCGGGGAAGCGTCCTGCGGTCGCTCGTCCGTCGGCGGCGGGTTGCTGCTGGTCATGTTGCCCGAGTTGTAGAAGATCGGGAATGATCCCGGCCAGCCCGCTTCCCGCGCTGATCAACGGCTGGGCCAATTCGACGATAGATCCGATCGAATCACCCGGCGTACTCGCTTGCTTTGGTTGCGCCAGTCCAGGACTGACGGACGGTGTCGTGGGTGTCTGCATGCCGGCGCCGGTTGGTGTGGAGACACCGAGCTGCCCACCGGGTGGCGTAAGGTCGATCGGCCCCAGCGCGTGCAGAGCGGCAACCGACGGTGTCCTACTGATGCCCGGGTCGCTAAACTGTGGCGTCAATGTCCCGGAGCTATCCGATGGCGTCGGTTCAGCCGGTCCAGGACTGACGGACCGTGTCGCGGGCGGCTCTGTGCCATCCGGGGTCGGTGTCGAGCTCGTCGGCGGTTCCAGCGGCGTCGACGTCGTCATCGGATCGAGCGGGTCAGTCTGGTGCCCGCAGGATCGAGCGGGGACACCGACGGGGTTTGCTTTGATGGCTGGTGTGGCTCTGATCTCCGGCTGGAGGGCGGCGTGTTTGGCCCTCGGAGCGTCGGGCGGGGCTCCCGACGGCGTTGCTTTGACGGCCTGCTTCGTTCCACTCCGCCGTTTGGCAGGTGGTCGATCCGAGGTGCTCGGGTCAACCAGGTCCGAATTCGTCCCCGGGCCGTTCGAGCCGCCGCCCGTATCCTGTTGTTCCAGCGTGTTCGCCGCTGTCCTCATGCCATCGGAATAGCCGTCGAGCAGACCGGATTTCGCATCAATCGAAGTGTGCACATAATCCACCTGCGCGATATACCCGGCGGCCCCGTCGGCGAACTGCTTACCCAGATGGTCATCACCCCATGGCGCACCGGCGCCGGCCAGCCCGTCGCTCAGCGATGCCAACACCTGCTTCAACCGCGAACTGGTTTCAGCGATGATCGGCCGCGGCCCTCAGCTCGTCCGGGCTGACACCTAGCGGCTCTGACATCGACTAGCTCCTCACGGTCGGCTCAGGTGAAAAGTCCTGTCTCGCTGGGCGGCCGGTCCACCGCGCCCACAGCGACTTCTTGCTCAACTCTGGACCACGAAGCCGGTTCTGACCACCGATGCGATGCGCGATATGAGATATGTCATTCGAATCGTCCGGTGCGGACAGGTCCCAGCTTCCGGTAAGCGATGATCTCGAGACGTAGGGTCGCCGCCTGCGTTGAACCAGGACTTCGCGTTGCCCGTTGTGGGGATGAAACACCGCCTACGGTGTTTGCTCACAGCCAGGAGTTGATGATGAAAATTCGTGGTCCGCTGGTAACTCTGGGTGCAGTCGCAGTGCTCGGGGTCGGCATCTTGCTGGTGAATATCTCCAAGCAGGATGACAGTGCGCCCGCCGTGGCGCAGTCGGCTGTCACAACGCTCACCGTCGCCGCGCCGCCGCCCCCACCGACCACTCCACCGCCGCCACAGTTTCCGGCCAAAGCCGACTACGTCGGCAAGATCCCGACTGCCACCGGCCACATCACGGTCGAGATCACCGTTCAGGGCGATAAGGCGGTCGGCTATGCCTGCGACGGCAACAGGGTCGAGTCGTGGCTGTGGGGCAGCGCCCGCGCCGGTGCGGTCAGCCTGACCAGCAAGGACAAGTCGAGCCGACTCGAGGGCCACCTGGCGGGGACCGCCATCGACGGCACACTGTGGATCGGCGAGAAGAAGTGGGACTTCACCGCGCCCATGACGCAGCCACCTGCCGGTCTGTACGTGTACCAGAACGCAGGCGTTCGCAACAGCTGGATCGTCGACCCGAGCGGGGGCGTGACCGGTGTGCAGCGCGCGGCCGACGGATCGACGGCGCCCGCCCCTCGGCTGACCAGCGACGGCATCGCGGTCGTCGACGGCATCTCCATCAAGGCGATTCGGGTGCAGGGGGACAGCGATGTCTGACGCCGATGCTCCCACTGTGGCCGTACCTGTGCGGTCGGCGCGCGGCGATGTCGCAGTACTGATCGCGGTCGCCTTCGGCGCGGCCATCGCCGTCGCTCTCGGCGTGTTCGGCAAAGTCCATGATCCACAGTATTTTTCGGTCAGCATCGCCGGATTCTCCAGTGGCCTGGCGGTGAAGTCGTGGTTGGCGACGGTGGCGATTGCGCTGGCGGTATTCCAGTTGGTGTCCGCATTCGCGATGTACAGGCTGATCCCGGGCGGGAAGGCGCCGTCGTGGATCGGCACCGCGCATGTCTGGTCGGGGCGGCTCGCGGTGCTGGTCAGCGTTCCCGTGGCGGTGCACTGCCTGTATGCGCTCGGATTCGAGTCCTACAACACCCGCGTGCTGTTCCACTCCCTTTTCGGGTGCTTCTTCTACGGGGCATTCGCGACAAAGATGGTGCTCCTCACGCGCAAAGGCCTTCGCGCCTGGGTCATTCCGGTCGCCGGTGGATTGGTGTTCTTCACGTTGGTCTACGTTTGGTTGACGTCGGCATTGTGGTTCTTCCAGACCAGCGGTATCACGTTCTGATCCAGCAGCCCAACGAAGAGAGGTCCAAGTGAACATCCAAGAGTTCCGTTTCCCACGACAGAAGATGATCATCGGCGCCGGACTCGGACTCGCCGCCACGCTGCTCGCCGCCTGCTCGTCCTACGGCAAGAAGTCCGACGCGACCGGCGAGGCGAGCACGTCCGCGGCGCAGACCCCTGGATCCTCCGCGGGTGCCGCGCCGGCGAAGAGCATCGCGAAGACGTCCCAGGTGCCCGTGGGCTCCGGCGTCATCCTGGGCGAAGTGGTGTTGACGCAACCGTCCGCCGGAGTGTTCAAAGGTTTCTCGTCGACCTGCACCCACAAGGGCTGCACCGTTGACAAGGTGGCGGACGGAACCATCGACTGCCCGTGCCATGGCAGCAAGTTCAACCTCGACGGCAGCGTGGCACACGGTCCTGCGACGAAGCCGCTGGAGCCGAAGAACGTGACGGTGCAGGGAGACGAGATCGTCTTGGCGTGACGGGGGTCAATCCGACATTGCGGCGACGATCTGGTCCGGAGTCAGGGGCAGGGCGCGTACCCGGATCCCGAGCGCGTCGGACACCGCGTTCGCGATCGCGGCGGCCGTCGGCCCCTGAGCGCATTCCCCGACGCCGAGTGATGCGTTTTCGGCACCGGGTAGGAACTCGACATCGACCGCGGGGACTTCGGAGAAACGCAGTATCGGATAGGTCTCCCAGGTGTCGCTGGTCACGGTGAACCGGTTGAACCTCACCCGTTCCTTCAGCGCCCAACTGGTGGCCTGGATCGCTCCTCCTTCGACCTGGTTCGCCGCACCGTCGGGATTGACGACCAGTCCGGCGTCGACGGCGACTGACAGACTGCGGACACGGATTTCCGCGACCGCCTCGACCTCGGCGACGACCGCGCAGTAAGCGCTGGAGTTCTTGTACCGCGCATACCCGATCCCGCGGCCGACCGCGTCCGACGGCCGTGTCCAGGCCGTCCAATCCGACTGCCGGGCAACATTTTCCACCACAGCCCTGGCCCGCGGGTCGGACAGGTGCGCCAGCCGGAACTCGACGGGATCGCGGCCGGCCTGTTCCGCGAGCTCATCCATGAACGACTCGGCGGCGAAGACGTTCAAGAACGCGCCGAGGGAGCGCAGCGCAGATGTCCGCAGTGGCATCGTCGTCAACAGGTGATTGACCACCTGAACGGACGGAAAGTCATATCCCGGCACCGCATTTCGGCTGGCGCCGCCGCCACGCTCCTGGGGTGGTTCACCGGCCGACCGGATCTCCTCACCGCCGGCGCGGTGGCTGGTGGCGAGGAAGGCTGTGGTCGGCGTCATGCCGGGACGGCTGATGAAGCTGCCGCTCCAGATCTCGTGCCGCCACGACAACACGTCGCCGTTCGCCCCGCAGTCGGCCGAGATCCGCGCCACGCCGGCAGGGCCGAGGGGAGACCAGCTCAACTCGTCGGGCCGCGACCACACCACCTGCACAGGTCGTTCCGGCACGGCGATGGCCAGAACCGCGGCGTCCATCGCGGCGTCGTCGGCGCCGTTGTGGCCGTAGCATCCCGGGCCTTCGACGTGACGGACCATGAGTTGGTCCGGCGTCATTCCCAGAGATCGCGCAATCTCGCGGCGCAGCACGTGCACGCCTTGGCTGTGTGTCCAGATCTCGAGACGGTCACCGCGCGCGACCGCAACCGCGCAGGATGGTCCGATCGACCCGTGCGCGAGGTACGGGCGGTGGTAGGACGCCGTGTGCGACCGGACGACACCGCCGTGTGGCGGCGAACCGACGTCCGCGATGACGGTGGTGTCCGTCGGCGCCGACGTGAGGAAGGCGGGCAGCCCGTCCTCATCGGGCAGCGTCGGATGCTCCTCCCAGTCGGCATCGCGGCGTAGCCGATCGGCCGCGCGCAACGCGACCTCCTCCCGGTGAGCAACGACGGCCAGGAATTCGCCGTCGTGCACCACGGTGATCACCCCCGGCAGCGCGAGCGCCGGTGCGGTGTCGACGTCGCGCAACGTCGCACCGCGCGACGGCGGTCGCACCACGCGGCCGTATGCCATGCCGTCCATCGCCAGGTCATGGACGTAACGGGGCCGGCCGGCGAGCTTGTCGGGCAGGTCGAACCGTGCGACGTTGGTGCCGACGACGTGGTAGGCCGATACGGCTTTTGGTGCCGCGTCACCACTGGCGGGCCTGTCCAGCAGGGTGTCGTCCGCCAATTCCCAGTAGCTGGTGGTCGCGCCGTCGGCGCAGCTGATCCGCCCGTCCTCGATCGTGAGGTCTTCCTTCGGCACGGCGAACTTGTCGGCCGCGATCGCGATGTACAGGTCCCGGACCTCGGCGCACACCTGCCGAAGTGCGGCACCGGAATGCTGGACGGACATGCTGCCGGCGGTGTAGCCCTCATCGGGGCTAAGATGCGTTGCCGCCGCCGTCATCCGGATGCGGACCACATCGACATCCAGCTCCTCGGCGGCGATCTGTCCGAGCGCCGTGAGCACGCCCTGGCCCAACTCCACCTTGCCGGAACGGATTTCGACGGTGCCGTCGCCGACGATCCGCAGCCAGTCGCCGAGGCGGGGATTGGCCGCCAGCGACGGCGGCAGAGCTCCGACGGTCACGAGGCGGCCGTGCGCATCTCGGCGGCGGCCTTCAACACGGCCCGCACCACCCGGTTGTGCGCGCCGCAGCGGCACAGGTTGCCGTCCAGTGCGGTGCGAACATCCGATTCGGACGGGTCGGGGTTCGTCGCGAGCAGGCTTGCCGCACTGACCACGATCCCCGACATGCAGTAGCCGCATTGCGCGGCCTGTTCCTCCACGATCGCGCGCGCCACCGGGTGCTGCCCGTCGTCGGTGCCGAGACCCTCGACGGTGGTCACCGTCTTGCCGGTCACCGACCACACCGGGGTGTCGCATGAGTACACGGGCTGGCCGTCGACCAACACAAGGCAGGCGCCGCACACGCCGATCCCGCAGCCGAAGCGGGTTCCCTTGAGGCCCAAGTGGTTGCGCAACACGTAGAGCAGGGCGGTGTCGTCCTCGGTGCGGACGTCCACCGGGCCGCCGTTCACCGTGACGGTGCGCATGGGTGGCGGGTCTTCACGTGGATGTGACATTGGGGATCCTCCCTTCCCGAAACGCCTCGACGAAGTGTCGATGGTCGTCGCGCACGTCGGCGGCGTACTTCAGGCCGAAAGACACCATGTCGGAGACGAACTCGTCCTCATCGTCTCCGATCGCCGCAACGATCGCATCTTCGGTCTGAAAGTCGACAAGCGATTGATCGCTGTCGGTGTCGCTGACGCAGTGCACCTTGGCCACCGCCTGTCCGAGTTGCTCGATCACTTCGGTGATCTCGTCCGGCTCGGTCAGCTCGCTCCAATCCAGATCGGCGTCGTACGGCGAGATCTCGCTGACCACATAGCCCACGCCGTCGATGTCGGTGTAGCCCAGAAGTGGGTCGGCATGTGCCTGCAGTGCGCGCTGCGACACGGCCGTGCGGTGCCCGTGGTGCTTGAAGTACCCGTGCACGTCGGGGTCGTCGACGATGCGACTGGGCGCGGCGACATTGCCCTGCTTCATCGACAGCACCACGTCGTTGTCCAGCGCCTGGTTGAACCCCTCGATCAGGACGGTGTACGCGGGCAGTCCCGCGCTCCCGATGCCCATTCCGGATTTGCCGATCACATCCTTGACGTCGTAGGTGATCCCGCGGAACCGCTTGGTCTCGGGGATGGTTTCGAGGTAGCGCCGGAAGGCGTCGAGCACCTTGTCGCGTTCCCCGTCGTCGAGGCGGCGCACCCCGGCCACCTCCCGAAAGCACCGGTTCCAATCGTCCACCGTGGTGATCCGGTCGAGCATCTGTTGGCGGGTCGACAGCCGCGCCGACTGCAGCGCCGTCAGCACGGCCCCCCGAGCGGTGTCCAGGTTGAGCGAGAACGTCGAGTCGTCGTCGACCTCGACGAACCAGCGCACCTGTCGCACGTAGGCGCGGACGAATGTCTCGATGAGCGTCGTGATCTCCTCGTCCGAGATCGCCTTCTGCCAGCAGATCAGCGCGATGCTCGCGGCGAAGCGCTGCAGGTCCCAGGTGAAGTGCCCGACAAACGCCTCGTCGAAGTCGTTGACGTCGAAGATGAGTTTCCCCGAGCCGTCCATGTAGGTCCCGAAGTTCTCGGCGTGCAGGTCGCCCTGGATCCACACGCGGGAGGTCCGCTCGTCGGCCCAACGGTCCTCGCGGTCGGCGACATCGGCATAGAAGACACAGGCACTGCCGCGGTAGAACGCGAACGGATCGGCGGCCATCTTGCGGAACTTGGTCCGAAACGCGCCGGGGTTCGCCTCCATCAGGCCGGAGAACGCGGCGACGAGGCACTCCACGATGAAGGACTCCCGATCATCGTTCGCGTCCGACGCGGCCATGTCGTCGAAACTACGCCCGCGCAGGTTCCGACATCACCTGTGGCACCCTGCGGCTCCACCGACGTGTCGGTCGCCGGTGTGACTCTGCTCATGTGCTCGATCTGGTCCTGCCGCTGGGGTGCGGTGGCTGCGGCGCGTCGTCGACGCGTTGGTGTGAAGCCTGCGCCCGCGAACTGATCGTGAGGGCCGATGCGCCGCAGGTGATCGCGCCGCGGTTGGATCCGGGTGTGCCCGTCTTGTCCCTGGGCCGCTATGCCGGCGCCCGCCGCGAAGCGATCGTGGCGGTCAAGGAGCGCGGTCGCGCCGACCTCGTCAATCCGCTCGCCGTTGCGCTGCGCACCGGGCTCGAGCGCCTGCTGGCCTGGGGTGTCGTCGACACCCCGCTCACCGTCGTTCCGGCGCCGACGCGCCGCTGGACGGCTCGGCGCCGGGGCGGTGACCCGGTCACCCGGATAGCAACCGCCGCCGCGGCTTCCCAGGGTGAGATCGCCGTGGTCCAGGCGCTGCGGATGCGCGCCTTCGCCCGCGACTCGGTCGGCCTGTCCAGCGTCGACCGTCAGCGCAACATCGCGGGTCGGGTCCGGGTGATCAAGCCCGTCGTCGGCGATGTCCTGCTCGTCGACGACATCGTCACCACGGGGGCGACGGCATGTGAATCCACCCGCGTCCTGCAAACGGCCGGCGCCCGGGTGCTCGCTGTGATGGCTGTCGCGCACGCCTGACCCGTCGCCGTGACGCGCCCGGCAATTTCTGCGGAATAAATCCAATCCGAAGAACTGGAAACAGGTCTTGAATTTTGGTGGCACGACCGGGTGAACACGGACTACCGTCGGCCCTAACAACCCGTGAATGCTTCACGGCGGCGCCGTCTCGATGACGCGCCACGATCGCCGACTCCAGCGGTAGGAGGTGAGTAGTCGACACCTTGCACCGGCGAGCGGCGCAACCCCGCATGCCCCGTCGGCGCGTATCCCTGACGACCCGGGCACGCTGAAGCGTGCGGACGCGAAAGAGAAACGAGTTGCCAAGCATGTCAACCCATTCCGTGGACTCTGACCGCACCATGGTTATCGAGGACGAAACGCCCGAAGCCGCGCCGAATGCCGAGGTGGTCGTGAAAGGCCGCAACGTGGAGGTGCCGGAACACTTTCGCATCTACGTCTCGGAGAAGCTGTCTCGGCTGGAACGTTTCGATCGCACCATCTACCTCTTCGACGTCGAACTCGATCACGAGCGCAACCGCCGCCAACGCAAGAACTGTCAGCACGTAGAGATCACCGCGCGCGGGCGTGGACCCGTTGTCCGTGGTGAGGCCTGTGCGGACAGCTTTTATGCCGCCCTGGAGTCGGCGGTTTGCAAACTCGAGAACCGCCTGCGTCGCAGTAAGGATCGTCGCAAGATCCACTACGGAGACAAGACCCCCGTGTCGCTCGCCGAGGCCACCGCCGCCGCTCCGGTGCCCGACACGGCGCCCGTGGACGACGCGCCGCCGCAGGTGGACGGGATGGAGGTCGACGACCACGAACCGGGGCGGATCGTGCGCACGAAGGAGCACGAGGCCAAGCCGATGACGGTCGACGACGCCCTCTACGAGATGGAACTCGTCGGCCACGACTTCTTCCTCTTCCACGACAAAGAGAGCGATAAGCCCTGCGTCGTGTATCGCCGTCACGCCTACGATTACGGTTTGATCCGCCTGGCCTGAACCAAGCGGGCTGATCGCCACCTGGCCTGAGGCGCTCCGACAGCGTCGACCAGGTATTTCGACGAGTCACTTACCATGGACCTCGTCGGATGCCTGACGAGAACCATCAACCCACAGGGGAATAGCGTGCTGTCGAATTTGCTTCGTCTCGGTGAAGGCCGCATGGTCAAGCGCCTCAAGGGGGTGGCCGACTACGTCAACACCCTGTCCGACGACGTCGAGAAACTCTCCGACGCCGAACTGCGGGCCAAGACCGACGAGTTCAGGAAGCGCATCGCCGATGGGGCCGACCTTGACGACCTGCTCCCCGAGGCGTTCGCGGTCGCTCGCGAGGCGGCCTGGCGGGTGCTCGACCAGCGCCACTTCGATGTCCAGGTGATGGGCGGCGCGGCGCTGCACTTCGGCAACGTCGCCGAGATGAAGACCGGTGAGGGCAAGACCCTGACCTGTGTCTTGCCGGCCTACCTCAACGCGCTCGGCGGTAAGGGGGTGCATGTCGTCACGGTCAACGACTACCTGGCCAAACGCGACGCGGAGTGGATGGGCCGGGTGCACCGATTCCTCGGCCTCGACGTCGGGGTGATCCTGTCGCAGATGACCCCCGAGGAGCGCCGGGTCGCCTACGCCTCCGACATCACCTACGGCACCAACAACGAGTTCGGCTTCGACTACTTGCGCGACAACATGGCCCACCGCATCGAAGACTGCGTGCAGCGCGGCCACAGCTTCGCGATCGTCGACGAGGTCGACTCGATTCTCATCGACGAGGCCCGCACCCCGCTGATCATCTCCGGTCCCGCCGACGGAGCGTCCAACTGGTACACCGAGTTCGCCCGGCTGGCGCCGATGATGGAGAAGGACGTCCACTACGAGGTGGACATCAAGAAGCGCACCATCGGCGTACACGAGCTGGGTGTCGAGCTGGTCGAGGACCAGCTGGGCATCGACAACCTCTATGAGGCGGCGAACTCACCTTTGGTCAGCTACCTCAACAACGCGCTGAAGGCCAAGGAGCTGTTCGCCCGCGACAAGGACTACATCGTCCGCGACGGTGAGGTGCTCATCGTCGACGACTTCACCGGCCGCGTGCTGATCGGCCGCCGCTACAACGAGGGCCTGCATCAGGCCATCGAGGCCAAGGAACACGTCGAGATCAAGGCCGAGAACCAGACGGTCGCGACGATCACCCTGCAGAACTACTTCCGGCTCTACGACAAGCTCGCGGGGATGACCGGCACGGCCCAGACCGAGGCCGCCGAGCTGCACGAGATCTACAAGCTCGGCGTCGTGACGATCCCCACCAACAAGCCGATGCAACGCGCCGACCAGGCCGATCTGATCTACAAGACCGAAGAGGCCAAGTACATCGCGGTCGTCGACGACGTCACCGAACGCTACGAGAAGGGCCAGCCGGTCCTGATCGGGACGACCAGCGTCGAGCGGTCGGAGTACCTGTCGCGGCAGTTCCAGAAGCGCCGCGTTCCGCACAACGTGCTGAACGCGAAGTACCACGAGCAGGAGGCGGGCATCATCGCCGAGGCCGGCAGGCGCGGCGCCATCACCGTGGCCACCAACATGGCCGGCCGCGGTACCGACATCGTGCTCGGCGGCAACGTCGACTTCCTGGCCGACAAGCGGCTGCGCGACCAGGGTCTGGACCCGGTCGAAACCCCCGACGAGTACGAAGCGGCCTGGCACCAGGTGCTGCCTCAGGTGAAGGCCGACGCGGCCGAGGAGGCCGAGGAGGTGATCCAGGCGGGCGGCCTCTATGTGCTCGGTACCGAGCGCCACGAGTCGCGTCGTATCGACAACCAGCTGCGCGGCCGCTCCGGCCGTCAGGGCGATCCCGGGGAGTCGCGGTTCTACCTGTCGCTCGCCGACGAGCTGATGCGACGGTTCAACGGCGCCACCTTGGAGTCGCTGCTGACCCGGCTGAACCTGCCCGACGACGTGCCGATCGAGGCCAAGATGGTCACCCGCGCCATCAAGAGCGCGCAGACCCAGGTCGAACAGCAGAACTTCGAGATCCGCAAGCACGTGCTGAAGTACGACGAGGTGATGAACCAGCAGCGCAAGGTGATCTACGCCGAGCGTCGCCGCATCCTCGAGGGCGAGAACCTCGACGAGCAGGCCCATCAGATGCTGATCGATGTCATCACCGCCTACGTCGACGGCGCCACCTCCGAGGGTTACGCCGAGGATTGGGATCTCGAGTCCCTGTGGACGGCGTTGAAATCGCTGTATCCGATCGGCATCAACCACCGCGACCTGTTCGACTCCGAGGCGGTCGGCGAGGCCGGTGAGCTGACGCGCGAGGAACTGCTCGAGGCGTTGACCGCCGACGCCGAGCGTGCCTACGCCGAACGCGAGAAGGAGCTCGAGCAACTCGCCGGCGAGGGTGCGATGCGGCAACTGGAACGCAACGTGCTGCTCAGCGTCATCGACCGCAAATGGCGTGAACACCTGTACGAGATGGACTACCTGCGCGAGGGCATCCAACTCCGCGCGCATGCGCAGCGCGACCCGGTGGTCGAGTATCAGCGCGAGGGCTACGACATGTTCGTCGGCATGCTAGACAGCGTGAAGGAAGAATCCGTCGGCTTCCTGTTCAACGTGACCGTCGAGGCGGTGCCCGCGTCACCGGCGGCCCAGGTCGCACCGATCGCCGCACCTTCCGGCCTGGCCGAGTTCGCGGCCGCCGCGGCGCAGGGCGGTCAGAACGATCAAGGCAACGGAACAGGCAATGGTTCTGGCCATGGCGCCGGCACGGTGGCCACCAAGGAACGGGACGAACCCGCTCCGGCGGCCCTGCGGGCCAAGGGAATCACCGACGACGCACCGCCGCTGACCTACAGCGGGCCGTCCGAGGACGGCTCGGCCCAGGTGCAGCGGTCGGGCGGTGGTCCCAAACACGCCGCACCGTCGTCGTCGGGTGGTGGGACGCGTCGCGAGCGGCGCGAGGCCGCGCGTCGAGCGAGCAAGGCGACCAAGACCCGGCGCGGCTAGGCAGGCTTCCACAGTCACAGCCGGCCGCCTCAGCCGATCTGCAGGGCGACAATCCGCCAGCCATCCCCGTGCCGCTCGACGCGTGCGGCGATGGCATGGACGCGCTGCGCCCTGGTGTACGTCGCGAACACCTCGCCGGCGGTGACGTTGGAATCGTCGACCAGTCTCAGCCGTACCCGGCGCAACGTGGCGGCCGCGGTGTGCGGGCGCCGTGCCAGGGCCACCACGGAATCGATGAGCACGGGGGCAAGCAGTGGCCGTAGCTGCGCGACGGGCCTGCGCCGGTCGATGACCTCCAGCACGCGGCGCAGTGCCGCGTCGGCGAACGCGACGGCGGCCCGGGGTGGCTGCGGCTCGCGTGCCGGATCCGCCGCAACCGGCCGGAGCGGTCGCGGTGTGCGGCGGTGCAGTGCGGCGGGCGACGGCGGCGGGCAGCCGGCCAGTGCCGCGCGCCGGGGGGCGTCGCTGACCGGTGGTGGCTCGTAGTCGATGATCGGCGAGGTCACCGGGGCGGGCGGGGACGGGGTGCGGGATCGGGTCATCGTGCTCTCCAGCGATTGGCGCGGGGGGAACCGGCATCTGCCGGAGAGTCGCAGACAGCTTCATGATCGCACGGGTGGCATGGCCCCCGTTGCACCCGTGATGCGAGTGGGCGGAAGCGGCCGCTAAATTGACGGTGGCTCAACTGAAAGCGACGAGCGAATCGAGCCAAGGGGGAGGGCGGGGCCGCAATGGTGACCCGGTTGTCGGCGTCGGATGCGGCGTTCTATCACCTGGAGGACACGTCGACACCGATGTATGTCGGTTCGCTGTCGATTCTGCGCAAGCCCCGGGCCGGGCTGAGTTACGACGCCCTGCTGGCCACCGTTGAACAACGACTCCCGCAAATCCCGCGCTACCGCCAGAAGGTGCGTGAAGTGGCGCTGGGCCTGGCGCGACCGGTGTGGATCGACGACCGCGATTTCGACATCACCTACCATGTCCGCCGCTCGGCGCTGCCTTCGCCGGGCAGCGACGCGCAACTGCACGAACTCATCGCCCGCCTGGGTGCGCGGCCGCTGGACAAATCGCGGCCGCTGTGGGAGATGTACCTGATCGAGGGGCTGGCCAAGAACCGCATCGCGATCTACACGAAGTCCCATCAGGCGCTGGTGAACGGTATGACGGCGGTGGAGATCGGCCATGTGATCGCCGACCGCACCCAGAAGCCACCCGAGTTCGGGGAGGACATCTGGATTCCCGGCCGTGAGCCCAGCGACCGCAGGCTCGTTCTCGGCGCACTCGGCGAATGGGTCACCCGCCCGGCCGAGCAGATCGTGGCCGTTCGTTCGGCGGTCACCGAGGTGGCGACGAGCGCGAGCCAGCTGATCCAGGTGGGACGCCGGACCGTCGACTTCGTCCGGACCGTCGCCCGCGGGACCGCGCCCAGCAGCCCGCTCAACACGACGGTGTCACGCAACCGCCGGTTCACCGTGGCCAGCGCCCGACTCGAGGACTATCGCCTGGTGCGGGCCCGCTATGACTGCGACGTCAACGACGTCGTGCTCTCGGTGATCGCGGGAGCGCTGCGCAACTGGCTGCTGTCGCGCGGGGAACCGGTGGGGCCGACCACGGCCGTGCGCGCGATGGCCCCGATGTCGGTCTATCCCGACGCACACCTCGACCAGAGCGGGCCCGGGCAGGCGATCAGCGAGGTGTCGCCGTTCATGGTGGATCTGCCGGTGGGGGAGGGCAACGCGGTGGTCCGGCTGTCGCAGATCGCACACGCCACCGAGGCGCATCCGACCGCGGCCAGCCTGGTCGACGCGCGGACCATCGTGACATTGTCGGGCTTTGCGCCACCAACATTGCATGCCATGGGAATTCGTGTCGCGACGAGTTTCTCGGCCCGGCTGTTCAATTTGCTGATCACGAATGTGCCTGGCGCGCAGAGTCAAATGTACGTGGCGGGCACGAAACTGCTCGAGACCTACGCCGTACCACCGCTGCTGAACAACCAGGTGCTCGCGATCGGCGTCACGTCCTACAACGGAATGGTGTACTTCGGCATCAACGCCGACCGGGATGCCATGAGCGATGTCGGTGTCTTCCCTGCGCTGTTGCGGGAATCGCTCGACGAGCTACTCGACGCCGCGCTGTAAATCCGCCGTAAAACTGTGCGTGTTTTCGTTATCTGGATTGACTGTGTCACGACGGCGGATATCGGATGGTCGAACCATGACAATCAACGAGAAAGCCGATGAGTCTGAAAAGGCCGGGGCTGAATCCGCCAAAGTCGACAGAAGAGCCCGGGCCGCCAAAGCCGGGAAAGCAGCGCTGAAATCTCCCTCCGAAGGTGTTGTCCCGCACCCGGTGCTGGACGTGCCGGTGCGGGAAGCGGCCTACACCCGGTCCACCGGAATGGACTGGGTGGTCTTCGGTGTCACCGCCGTGATCGCCATCGGTTTCCTGGGGTGGGGCTTCGTCAGCACCGAGTCGCTGGCCGGTGCGTCGAGCGGCGCACTGGCCTGGGTGATGGACAACACCGGCTGGCTGTTCGTGCTGACGGCGTCGGCGTTCGTGCTGTTCGTGCTGTGGCTGGCGCTCGGCCGATACGGCAACATCCCGCTGGGCCGCGATGACGAGGAACCCGAGTTCAACGGCGTCTCGTGGGTGGCGATGATGTTCAGCGCCGGCATGGGCATCGGGTTGATGTTCTTCGGGGTCGCCGAGCCGCTCACCCATTTTGCCACGCCGCCACCGGGAACCGGCCCCGAGGGCAATCCGGAGGCAGTCCAGACCGCCATGGCCACCACGCTGTTCCACTGGACACTGCACCCGTGGGCGATCTACGCAGTGGTCGGACTGGCCATCAGCTACGGCGTTTACCGCAAGGGCCGCGTGCAGCTCATCAGCGCGGCGTTCGAGCCGCTGCTCGGCTCTCGCGCGAACGGCCCGGCAGGCAAGGTCATCGACATGTTGGCGATCTTCGCGACGTTGTTCGGCTCGGCGGCTTCGCTCGGTCTGGGTGCCCTGCAGATTCGCAGCGGCCTTCAGATCGTCACCGGAATCGGCGGCACCGGTAATACCGTGCTGATCGTCATCATCACGATCCTCACCATCGCCTTCGTGCTGTCCGCGGTGTCGGGGATCGCGCGCGGCATCCAGTGGCTGTCCAACATCAACATGGTGCTGGCCATCACCCTGGCGATGTTCGTATTTGTGGTCGGCCCAACAATTTTCATTCTCAACGTGTTGCCCACCTCGATCGGCAGCTATCTGGCCGACCTGCCGATGATGTCGGCACGCACGGGTGCCGAAGGTTCCGATGTCGACACCTGGCTGCAGTCGTGGACCATCTTCTACTGGGCCTGGTGGGTGTCCTGGACGCCGTTCGTCGGCATGTTCATCGCCCGGATCTCGCGGGGGCGCACCATCCGGCAGTTCGTCGCAGGCGTTCTGCTGGTTCCGAGCCTGGTGTCGCTGGTGTGGTTCGGGGTCTTCGGGGGGGCGGCGATCAGCGTCCAGCAGGGCGGTGTCGACCTCGCCGGTGAGGGCAGCATCGAGGCGCAGCTGTTCAGTCTGCTCGACCAGTACCCGATCGCGACGATCGCCAGCATCCTCGTGATGGTGCTGGTGGCCATCTTCTTCGTCTCCGGAGCGGACGCCGCATCGATCGTGATGGGCGCGCTGTCCGAACGCGGCACCATCAAACCGAGTCGCGGCACGGTGATCTTCTGGGGTATCGCCATGGGAGCGGTCGCCGCGGTGATGCTTCTGGTCGGCGGTGAAGACGCCCTGAACGGCCTGCAGACCATCACCATCATCGCCGCGCTGCCGTTCGTGCTCGTCATGATCGGGATGGCCGTCGCGCTGGTGAAGGACCTTCGCCATGATCCGTTGGTGGTACGCAAGCGTTACGGCGCAGAAGCGGTGGACAGCGCGGTGATCCACGGCGTCACCGAACACGGCGACGACTTCATCATCTCGGTCGAGAAGGATCCCGCCGTCTCGGTGGAAAAGGATCCGGCCGCGGACTAGTTGTTCCAGCGGTTAACCTCGGCTGATGCACGTCTATGTACCCGCCACGCTGGCCATGCTGCAGAGGTTGGTCGAGGACCGATCGCTGCACGCCCTCAGCGGAACGGCGTTCGCGGTGACGCCGGCATTGCGGGAGGCCTACGCCGCGGGCGACGAGGATGAGTTGGCGGAGGTGGCGCTGCGCGACGCGGCGCTGGCATCGCTGCGGCTGCTGGCCGCGGAGGGGCCGTCCGAGTTGCCGCCCCGGCGCGCGGTGGTGGTCGCCGATGTCGAGGATCTCACCCTGCGGTCCGACCTCGACGACGCGGTGGTGCGGCTGGCCGGGCCGATCTCGTTCGATGATGTGGTCGCGGCATACGTGGACAACGCCGATGCGGAGTCCGCCGTGGCGCCCGCGATCGAGGCCGTCGACGCCGCCGACCTGGGTGACGAGGACGCCGAATTCGTCGTCGGCGACGCCCAGGACCACGACCTGGCCTGGTACGCGCCGCAGGAACTCCCGTTTCTGCTCCAATTGCTCTGAGGACTGGATACGGGACCGTAGGTTACGGTACCGTAGGTTGTAATCCTGCGGGTCGGAACACCGCATCAATGCACTGAGTGAGCAGGAGCAGTCGTGGCCAAGAACACCATCAAGGTCTCGGCCAAGGTCGCCGATACCGTGCGGCCGACAATCGCCGGCGCCAAGAAGCATCCGGGGTGGAACGCCGTGCGCACGATCGCCGGGCGGATCACCACGCCGCTACTGCCCGACGATTACCTCAAGCTCGCCAACCCGCTGTGGTCGGCACGCGAACTGCGCGGGCGCGTGGTCGAGATCCGCCGCGAAACCGTCGACTCCGCGACCTTGGTCATCAAGCCGGGCTGGGGATTTTCCTTCGACTATCAGCCGGGTCAGTACATCGGCATCGGGGTGCTCGTCGAGGGTCGCTGGCGGTGGCGCTCGTATTCGCTGACGTCGAGCCCGGTCACCGGGGCCGCCGAGCCGGCGAAATCAGGCATTCGGGACCGTCGAACCATCACCATCACGGTCAAGGCCATGCCCGAGGGCTTCTTGTCGTCCCATCTGGTCAGCGGGGTGGCGCCCGGCACGATCGTGAGGCTGGCCGCCCCACAGGGCAACTTCGTGATGCCCGATCCTGCGCCGGCCTCGGTGCTGTTCCTCACCGCCGGCTCGGGTATCACACCGGTGATTTCCATGCTCCGCACCCTGGCACGCCGCGAGCAGGTCACCGATGTTGTCCATCTGCATTCCGCCCCAACGGAATCCGATGTGCTGTTCGCTGCCGAGCTCGCCGAACTCGGGCGCAGGCACGGCGGGTACCGCCTGCGACTGCGCACGACGCGCACCGAGGGCCGGTTGGACTTCGCGCGGCTGGACGAGGAGGTGCCCGACTGGCGGGAGCGGCAGGCGTGGGCGTGTGGTCCCGAGGGCATGCTCAACGGCGCGGAGAAGTACTGGACGGCCGCCGGGATCGCCGACCGGCTTCACCTGGAGCGGTTTGCCGCGACCAAGGCCGCCACGCACGGTCAGGGCGGCACCGTTGAGTTCGCGCGCAGTGGCAAGACGTTGACCGTGGACGCCGCAACGTCGTTGATGGATGCCGGCGAACAGGTCGGGGTCCAGATGCCGTTCGGATGCCGGATGGGCATCTGCCAGTCCTGTGTGGTCGGTCTCCTCGACGGGCATGTGCGCGACCTGCGCAGCGGCGTCGAACACGAACCGGGTACCCGGATTCAGACGTGCATCTCCGCGGCATCGGGAGACTGCACACTCGACGTTTGAGGTTTACTGGCAGGTAACCTACGGAACCGTAGGTTACGGTAGAGTAGGAAGCCGAAGGGAGGCAGAACAATGGCAATTACCGACGTACCGGAATTCGCGCATCTGACCGATGCCGACATCGAGAGCCTGGCTGTCGAGCTGGACGCGATCCGCCAGGACATCGAGGACTCCCGCGGGGCGCGCGACTCGCGCTATATCCGCCGGACCATTGCAGCCCAGCGGGCGCTCGAGGTGGCCGGCCGGGTGATGTTGGCCGCGGGCTCGCGGCGGTCGGCGTGGTGGGCAGGCACGGTGACTCTGGGCATCTCCAAGATCATCGAGAACATGGAGATCGGCCACAACGTCATGCACGGCCAATGGGATTGGATGAACGATCCCGAGATTCACTCCTCGACGTGGGAGTGGGACATGAGTGGGTCGTCCAAGCACTGGCGCTTCACCCACAACTTCATGCATCACAAGTACACCAACATTCTCGGCATGGACGACGACGTGGGCTACGGCGTCATTCGAGTCACCCGGGACGCGAAGTGGAAGCCGTTCAATCTGTACGGCAACCTCCTCTTCAACACGCTTCTGGCGATCGGCTTCGAGTGGGGTGTCGGGCTTCAGCACCTGGAACTCGGCAAGATCTTCAAGAATCGTGACGACCGTGCCGCCACGCTGGTGCGCGTGCGCGAGTTCGGCGTCAAGGCCGGTCACCAGGTGGCCAAGGACTACATCGTCTGGCCCGTTCTGACGTCCCTGTCGCCCGGCGCGACGTACAAGTCGACGCTGCGGGCCAACGCGGTCGCCAATGTGATCCGCAACGTATGGGCCAACGCGGTGATCTTCTGTGGTCACTTCCCCGACGGTGCGGAGAAGTTCACCAAGACCGACATGGTGGGCGAGTCCAAGGGGCAGTGGTATCTGCGCCAGATGCTGGGCAGCGCCAACTTCGAGAACGGTCCGCTGTTGCGGTTCATGAGCGGCAATCTCTGCCATCAGATCGAGCACCACCTCTACCCGGATCTGCCGAGCAACCGGCTGCACGAGATCTCCATCCGGGTCAGGGAGATCTGCGACAAGTACGACCTGCCGTACACGACGGGCTCGTTCCTGGTGCAGTACGGCAAGACGTGGCGGACCATCGCCAAGCTGTCGCTGCCAGACAAGTACCTGCGCGACACTCGTGATGACGCACCGGAGACCCGCAGCGAGCGGATGTTCGACGAACTGGGGCCCGGCTTCGCTATGACCGATCCCGTCACCGGACGGCGGCGCGGGCTCAAGACCGCGATCGCCACTGTTCGCGGCTGGCGGCGCACCAAGCGTGCCGAGAAGCGCCAGGATCTCGCCGCTTAGCTCAGGCAGTCTCGGAAGCTTCGGAAGCGAAAAGCCCTCCCCGCCCGGGGAGGGCTTTTTCGTACCGCGCGCACGCCGTTCCCCTGACAGCGGTCTACCGCCGCTGATCAGACCCGACAACGACGAGACCCTCCCCAACCGGGGAGGGTCTCGACGGTTTCGCTCACTTAGGCCATCTGGGCGAATCAGTTGACGCCGACAACCTCCTGGGCGATCTCCGCCACCCGCGTCTGGGCGGCCGAGACGACACGCTGTCGATTCTTGTGCGCCTCTTCGTAGGCGATGATCGCGCGGATGTCGGCCGGGTCCGTCAGGTCTTTGACCGCGGCCACCGCGTCCGCAACGGTCAACTCATCGAAGTCGACGATCGGGAGTTCTTCGGCGTCGAGCACACCGCCTGTCGTCCGTGCGGCGTGCAGGGCGTCGGCGGCGCCGTCGGCACCTTCGGCACGAACCACTGTCTCGGCGCTGTGCAGTGCCGCGTCGCGCGATGCGGCAGCCGCCTTGACCGCCACGTCGCCGGCATGCTGGGCGCGGTGTACGAGATCGTCGAAGGCCGGGCTCGCCGACCGTACGGCTTCGGCGAACCGTTCGACGGCGCGTGACGACCAGTTCCTTGGCAGGTTGGCCAGCTTGACGGCGGTGCCGGCCGCGGCTTGCAGCGGTGTGCACCGCAATGCGGCAGGACCACCGAGGGCCTCCTCGGCCAGCACTGTCGTCAGCCAATTCACCGTCGCGGTGTGCGCGGTGATCAGGCGTTCGGCCAAGGCCTGCACGTCGGCGTTCTTCGCCGCCACGGCCAACGCCTTGATGTAGCGCGCCCGGTCGACAAGCTGGTCCTCCAGCGCCAGGTCACCCAGCAGTGCCTCGTCGAACGGTTGCGCCTGCTCGGTCAGCGCCTTGACGGCGGCCGCCGCGCGGCCGAGGAAGGGGGCGACGGTGTCGGGAAAGCCGCCCAGATCCCGGATCGCCTTCTCGATCGCCTGGGCGCGAATTCGGCCGTTTTCGGCGTTCTGTGTCAACTCGCGCCGCACGGCCTCGGTGAGGGCTTGGGCCATCCGGGTTTCGGCGATCTGGATCTCGGTGTGCGTCAGATCAAGCACGGTCCGCAACTGCGTGACGAGGGTCGCTTCGGTAGTGGTCGTGGTCATGACGGATTCGCTCCTTGTGCGTTGACGATTTTGGTCGGCACTCAAGGCACCTGTTTCGTCGGCTACCCCGAGTGCGGGGTGGGCTGAACGAATACCGCGTGTGACATGGGTCGCAATCCGCTGGCTGTCCCCCGATCGGGGAGGGGCGGTTCCTCCCGGAACGCGCCGATCTGCGGACATGCAACCCGACACGCAACGGGCAGGGCTGAGTTATCCGCGGAGACCGCCGGAGTTAAACGAAAATTCAACTCACACAGGAGATCTGAGACCAATGAGCAAGAACATCGCCCGCACCTTGACCTTGTCCGTCGGGTCGGTCGGCCTCATCGGCGGCGCCGCCCTCGCGATGGCGGGCGTGGCCAATGCGACGCCCACGCCGCCCCGGAGTCAGTGCCGGGCTGGCACGGTCACCACGGAGTCTGGCACGTGCAGAACGTGCAGCCGGGCTACCACCGCTGATCAAACACCGAACCCCTCCCGCAACGGGGAGGGGCTCAGTCGTCTGCGGCCGAATTCAGTCGGGGATGTAGTCGAACTTGTCGGGATCCGGGCCCCGCCGGCCCGCCTCGCCCTTGTTCAGCGACGTCAGCGCGTCCATATCGGCGGCGCCCAGTTCGAAGTCGAAGAGTTCCAGGTTCTCTTTGATCCGCTGTGGTGTGACGGATTTCGGGAAGACGATGTCACCGCGTTGGATGTGCCAGCGCAGCACCACCTGCGCGGGAGTCCTCTCGGCCGCCTTGGCGATACGCTCGACGATCGGGTCGTCGAGCACCGCGCCCTGCGCAATCGGCGACCACGCTTCGGTGGCGATGCCGTGCTTCTGACCGTAGGACCGAACTTCTTCGTTGCCGAAGTACGGGTGCACCTCGATCTGATTCACGGCCGGTACGGTGTCCGTTTCCCGGGCCAGGCGCTCCAGATGGGCGGTCTGGAAGTTCGACACCCCGATGCTGCGGGCACGCCCGTCTTTCTTGAACTCCTCGAGAACTTCCCACGTCGAGACGAAGTCGCCGTCGTACAGCGTCGGCAACGGCCAGTGGATCAGGAACAGGTCGACGTGGTCGAAACCGAGCGCTTCGAGCGTCCCGTCGAAGGCACGCCTGGCGTCATCAGGTTTGTGGTACCCGTTGTTCAACTTGCTGGTGATGTACACATCACCGCGGTCGATGCCGGCGTCCCGAATTCCACGGCCGACGCCTTCCTCGTTTCGGTACATCTCGGCGGTATCAATATGACGGTAACCGGCCTCCAGCGCCGTCTTGACCGCGTCGGCCGTCTCCTCCGGATCGATCTGGAAGACGCCGAACCCCATCTGCGGGATCTCGGTGCCGTCGTTCAACTCGATCGAGGGTACTTTGCTCACTCTCTTGCTCCTTCCGCCGCGTATCAGCATGCCCGATACCCAAGGCGGACAAACGCCGCGCGGTGCCGATTCCTTCCCCTGATCGGGGGATAGGTGATTCATCCGGTGGAGGGGCTGATCGCCCGACAGACCGGGGGGCAGTCTTGAGTCATCGCCGGAGAGTACCGGCGCAACACGAAAAACGAACTGACACAGGAGATCTGAGAATCATGACGATCAACATCGTCCGCACCTTCGCGTTGTCCGTCGTATCGGCCGGCATCGTCGGTGGTGCCGCGCTGGGGATGGCCGGGATGGCGAACGCTGCTACTGCGACGCAACCGAGCGGTCGGGGTACTCGTACTCGCCGCAGGTCAAGGCGCATCCGGCACTGGAAGCGATGCCGGGTTGGCACGGTCATCACGGTGTGTGGCGCGTCCAGAACGTGCAGCCGGCCTACCACCGCTGATCAGCCAACGACAACGAAGAGGCCCCTCCCAACCGGGGAGGGCCTCCGCGCGTCACCGCGCCTTGACTGAGGTGCAGTAATAGTTGTCACCGAAGGCCGCTTCGCCGTCGACCTCGGGAACCTTCGGCAGGCCGGCAGCAACGAGCAGATCCTGCAACCGGGTCTGGACCGAACTCCAGCCCCGGCCATCGAGATACTCGACGACGTCGTGTCGCTCATCCGAATAGCCGAGCTGCCCGAGCTCGATGTCGAATCCGTGTTCCTGCCAACGCTTCGTGACTTCATCCATGGCATCCCACAACTGGTTCCCATCTGTGGAGTTCGACATCACCGCCACCTCCGAAGCCAGCCGGCTGTCGTCGGCGCTCAGCGCGGTGATGTTGTCCAGCAGACGGTCCTGGGCAGCCGACGGGAGAAACGGCAGCAGCCCCTCAGCGGTCCACGCCGTCGGTTTCCCGGCGTCGAAGCCGGCCTCGCGCAGGGCGGCGGGCCAGTCCTGGCGAAGATCGATGGGAACCGTCTGCACCTGGGCGGTCGGCGAGGCGTTCAGCTGCGCCAGCGAGGTGGCTTTGAACGCGAGGACTTCCGGCTGATCGATTTCGAACACCACCGTGCCTGCCGGCCAGCCAAGCCGGTATCCGCGCGCATCGAGACCCGAGGCGAGGATGACGACCTGGCGGATGCCCGTAGCGGTCGCATCGGTCAGGAATTCGTCGAAGTACCGGGTCCGCACGGCGAGCAGGTCGGTCATCTGCTGCATCCCCCAGAACGAACCGGGAACGTCGACGTCGGCGGCGGCGAGTTCGCCGGTCGCCCACCGAGTGAAGAAGTCGACGCCGACAGCCCGCACCAGGGACTCGGCGAAGCGGTCATCGATCAGGCCGGCTCTGGTGGCGCGCGCCCTGCCTGCGGCGACCAACGTGGCGGTCGCGCCGACGCTTGTCGCCAGGTCCCACGTGTCGTCAGGTGTCCGTTCAGCACTCACTTAGTCGATTTAACTCTTAGCCTAGTTAACGAGCAATGTGCCGAAGGAGACTCTCAGGCTTCCCGCAGCGCCGCCAGGCTAGCTGACGCGTGTCACCGGGTTGGCTCCATGGCGACGGCCGATGACGTTCGACGCCGAGAACTCCAGGGTCCATAGGTTGCCGTGGTACGGACAATTTGCGGCCATGGCAGACACCAGATCGTCGACGGTCTCAGCGGCTCCCAACGCGGTAGCAAAGTCCTGAATGTACGAACGTTATTGGGCGATCATGGAATCGGCCGCGTAATCGTCACCGTCGGGGCCGCCGGGGGCCGGCGGTGACCATTTCGGGTTGCAGATTCTCGATCAAGTCGAGGTGCTCAGCCAGTCTTGCCACTCCGAGGGCGTGGAAAGGCCGAGCATCGCTGCTGGGCTGATATCTTCCTGTTTGACATCGATGATGTGCAAAGGTGATCTGTCGACGAAAACCATGTCGCCCTCGATCGGTTCGGGCAATGGCCCTCCCTTGAATGTGTTGGTCGATCACGCGTGTCGCGTGGTGTCGACGAAAGTCGGCGACACCGCGCGCGACGTACCGGCGGCAGCTAGGGTCAGACCGCCTCGTAGGGGACCGGCCGGTTCTCTCGAGCCCACAGTTTCTCGGCTTCCGAACTGGCCCGCGGCGGCACCAAACCCTGCACCTGCCACAAGTCAAACGGCGTTTCGTCGACGTGAATCTCCCAGTCGTATCCGCGATCCTTCACAAAGGGAGCGATCTTCGCTTCGACGCGCTTCATCGCCGCCCTGCGAAGTTCGGTGGTCGGCAGATGTCGGGCGATGTGTTCGCCCACGAGACGCACGAAGTTGTTCCGCGGCTCGGCGCCGATGAAGAAGTCGCCCTCGGGCATCTCGTGGAAAAGCACATTGACATAGAACTTCGGCAGGCCCGCGTCGACGTAGGGGCCCATCAGCGCGGCTGACAGGGCCTTCTTGTCCTCGGCGGAGTACGCGCCGACCGGAGTGTAGAGATGCCAGAGGGGCATGGGTTAGCTCCTTTGATTGGTGGTGTTCGGTTCTCACGCAAGCCTACGAATCCGATTAGTTAACGCAACCACTTGTGATATTGGAGCAGATTGGCACCGTGCTGTTAGACGGCTTTCTTCATATCCCTGAAATGATCGATCGCGGGCCGGGAATCGTTATGGCACATACTTTCAACGACGTAAGGCTTCTTCGGGGCATCTGATGCTCGCACTGACACAACTGAAGTTGACGTGACCGTCCGGCGGCCCGAAAGGCTCATCGCGCATCCTGGAGTCACTTGGGCGCCAACCCAACACATTCGATGTGGGATGTGCGGCACGCGACTGCTGAGCTCAACACGTGCCGGTCAAGGCGTCCCAGCCCGACTGCTGGTTGTAATCTGCAATCAGTGTCCGTGACGTCGAGACATCCGAGAATGAAGGTATCCGGTGGCTACAACTGGTCGCTCAATCTGTCCGATCAATCTGACCGTCGAACTGCTGGGCGATCGGTGGAGCATTATCGTGTTGCGCGACATCATGTTCGCCGATCGGCGCCACTTTCGCGTACTCCTTCAGAACTCCGAGGAGAAAATTGCCTCCAACATCCTCGCTTCTCGGCTGCGAAACCTCGTCGAGGGTGGCCTCCTGAGCGCGGCCGAAGACGACAGCCATAAGCAGAAAATTGTCTACAGCCTAAGTGAGGCGGCCATCGATTTTCTGCCCACGATGATCTCGATCGGCACCTGGGGCAACAAGCATCTGCCGGCCAGTCCGATTACCGGACCCTTTTTTACTTACGTACACGATCAAGGTCCTCGGATATGGCAAGAACTCGCCGACGATCTTCGACATCGCCACATTGGTGCTCCGGCGCCCAAGTCTTCTGCAGCGACGATGAACTCGATGATGGTTGCCTACGGTCGACAGCTTCGAGCGACCAGACGGCGCTCGTCGCCCGAGTAGCCAAAAATTCGCACTGCCAGCGGTTTCGCGTGGTGTGCGCTTGGTGATCAGGCTTCCCGCAGCGCCGCCAGTAGCCGGCGGGCGGCGGCGACGCGACCCGAGGCGGGTCCGGTCAAGGTGTCCAGAGCGCACTCCGGGTCGGCGGGCGGGCCCATATGTCCGCAGCCACGAGGGCAATCCGTGATCGTCTCGGCCAGATCGGAGAAGGCAAGCAGGACGTCGTCAGGCGCGATATGGGCCAGCCCGAACGATCGGATGCCGGGCGTGTCGATAACCCATCCGCCCAGGCTCAGCGGCAAAGCCACCGACTGCGACGACGTATGTCGGCCTTTCCCCACTCCCGATACATCGCCGGTGGCTCGATCGGCCTCTGGTACAAGACGATTCACGAGCGTGGACTTGCCGACACCGGAATGGCCGAGAAGCACCGTCACCCTATCTCTCAGCAGCGGGGCGACGACGTCGAGTGGGTCGTCGCGGCCCGCGATGGTGATCGTGAGGTCGAGGTCGGCGAACTGCTCGGCGAACGGTTCCGGAGGGGCGAGATCAGTTTTGGTCAGACACAGGATCGGCTCGAGCCCACCGGCGTAGGCGGCAATCAGCGTGCGCTCCACCAGGCCGGTGCGGGGCGGCGGGTCGGCCAGAGCAACCACGACGAGGAGTTGGTCGGCGTTGGCGACGATGACGCGTTCGGTGGGATCGGTGTCGTCGGCGGTGCGCCGCAACACGGTTCGCCGCTCACCGCGCCGGACGATGCGGGCCAGGGTGTCCGTTTTCCCGGACAGGTCTCCGACGATGCCGACGTCGTCGCCGACCACGATCGGCGTGCGGCCCAATTCACGCGCCCGCATCGCGGTGACGCGCTGGTCGGGATGGCGGCCCACCGCACAGCCCCACCGTCCGCGATCGACGGTGACCACCATGGCCTCGCGGGCGTCGGCGTGTTCGGGTCGGGTCTTGGTTCGCGGCCGCGAGCCTCGGCCGGGGCGGACCCGGACATCGGACTCGTCGTACTCGCGAGGGCTCAAGACCTTGGTTCACCCTCGGGTCCGGACTGGCCGGCGAGCATGTCCTCCCACATCCGCGGAAAGTCCGGCAGCGTCTTGGCGGTGGTACCGATGTCTTCCACCTCGACGCCGGGCACGCGCAGCCCGACGATGGCGCCCGCGGTGGCCATCCGGTGGTCGGCGTAGGACCGCCAGAGGCCACCGTGGAGCGGTTGCGCCGTGATCACCAACCCGTCGGGCGTCTCGGCGCATCGGCCGCCGAGGCCGTTGATCTCGGTCGACAGCGCCGCGAGCCGGTCGGTCTCGTGGCCGCGCAGGTGCGCCACGCCGCTCAGCCGTGAAACGGACCCCGGCGACGCCAGAGCCGCGAGCGCGGCCACGGCGGGTGTCAACTCGCCGACATCGTGCAGGTCCACTTCGAAGCCGCCGTAAATCTGGGCGCCCTGGACTTCGAGATAAGAATTGGCATGGCGCACAACCGAACCCAATTTTTCCAGGATCGCCATGATGGCATCCGCGGGCTGGGTGCTGACCAGCGGCCATCCCGTGACCCGTACCGTCCCGCCGCTGGCAACCGCCGCGGCGAGAAACGGCACGGCGTTGGACAGGTCCGGCTCGATGACCCACTTCCGGGCCGCGACCGAGCCTGGGGACACCCGCCACCGGTTGGCCTGAACATTGTCGATCTCGACGCCCGCGTCGCGCAGCATCGACACCGTCATAGCGACGTGTGGCGCCGACGGCACGGAGTCACCGGTGTGCACGATCGTCAGTCCGTCGGTGAAGGCGGCACCGGACAGCAGCAGCCCGGACACGAACTGCGACGAGGCCGACGCGTCGATCTCCACCGTGCCGCCGGTCACCGATCCGGCACCCCGGACGGCGAAGGGCAGACCGTCGCCGTCGATGTTCACGCCGAGCCCGCGCAGCGCGTTCAGCAGCGGAGCGATGGGCCGCACGCGGGCCTGTTCGTCGCCGTCGAAGGTGATGGTCCCGGTGCTCAGGGCGGCCACCGGCGGGACGAACCGCAGCACCGTGCCGGCCAGTCCGCAGTCGATGCGGGTCTCCGCCGCCGGGGCGATGGTGCCGCTGACGGTCAGCTCGGTGTCGTCTGTCCTGATGTGCTCCACGGTGACGCCCAGGGCGCGGATCGCGCCGATCATCAGATCGGTGTCACGGCTGCGCAGCGCGCCGCTGATGGTCGACGTACCGTGCGCGGTGGCCAGTGCCGCCAGTACCAGGGCGCGGTTGGTCTGCGATTTCGAGCCCGGCACGGTGACCGTGGCGTGCACCGGGCCGACCGTCGAGGGTGCCCGCCAGTTCAGTCCTTGCTCCTCGCGTTCCGAACTCACGGCCCCTATCCTGCCTTGTCGGCACTTTCTGCCACCATGGGTTCTATGTGTGGGCGATTTGCGGTGACCACCGATCCGGCGCTGCTGGCTGAGAAGATCCACGCCATCGACGAGAGCAACGCGGGCACGGCGGCAACGTCGTCGCAGAAGGACGCATCGAACGCGAACTACAACGTCGCGCCGACCACAACCATCAGCACGGTCGTCAAGCGCCACAGTGAGCCCGACGACGAATCGAGCCGGCGGGTGCGGTCGATGCGCTGGGGTCTGGTCCCGCCGTGGGCCAAGACGGGCGAGGATGGTGGACCCGACACCAAGGGCCCACTGCTCATCAACGCCAGGGCCGAGAAGGTCAGCACCTCGCCGGCATTTCGGAGTTCCGCCAACAACAAGCGGTGCCTGGTGCCGATGGACGGGTGGTACGAGTGGCGGCCCAACGGCGAAGCCGCCTCGGGCAAGAAAGCGCCGAAGACGCCCTTCTACATGTACGGCGGTGACGGTGAACTGCTGTACATGGCCGGGCTGTGGACCACATGGCGGCCCAAGAGCGCTCCCAAAGATGCTCCGCCGCTGCTGAGTTGCACGATCATCACCACCGACGCGGCCGGTCCGCTCGCCGAGATCCACGACCGGATGCCGCTGACCATCAGCCAATCAGACTGGGACCGATGGCTCGACCCCGACGCACCGATAGACGAGGGTCTGCTGCGTGGCCACGGCGATCTGGACCGCATCGAGATCCGTGAGGTGTCGCGGCTGGTGAACAGCATCCGCAACAACGGCCCCGAGCTGATCGAGCCTGCCGATCCGGAGCCCGAACAAGCCACCCTGCTTTGACGGAACCGCTGGCACCCTCCTGGCCGCTGCAGTCGGGCGCCGTCGTCGACGCCCTCGCCGCCGATCTGCGGTCCGCGGGTTACACCAATGATGGCGTCACCGACCTGCTGGGCGCCGATGCCGGCGTTGCCTTCAGCTCGGGACGGTGGTGGTCGGCGGTGCGCGCCACCGAGCGCGCGATACCGGAGCGGCAGCAGCTGGCCGTGCTGGTGCGGCTGTTCCTGCTCGGCGCCGACGAAACCCGCGACCGCCTCGCGCGGGCGCTGCCGACAGTCGGTGTGGATGCGCTGGTCACCAACGGCGTCGTCGAGACGACATCGACCGGAACGCTGCGTGCGGCGCTGGATATCCGTCCGCACAGCGACGGGGTGCGCGACTTCCTGGTGGTTTCCGATCTGGACGCCGCGCTTCGTCCCGGACCGGTGCGCCATGATCACGTCCTCGGTATCGGTGGTGCGTCGGTGTCGTTAGCCCACGCCGTGGTTCGCAGCCCGGTCGGTCGCGCGCTGGACCTCGGCACCGGCTGCGGCATCCAGGCGCTGCACCTGAATGCGCACTGTGATGCCGTCGTGGCCACCGACACCAACGAGCGGGCGCTCGCGGTGGCCGCGGTCACCGCCCGGTTCAACGGCATGTCATGGGATCTGCGCCGCGGCAGTCTGTTCGAGCCGGTGGACGGCGAGCGGTTCGACCTCATCGTGACCAACCCGCCGTTCGTGGTGGGTGCCGGAACGCTGGACTATCAGTACCGCGACTCGGGTATGGCTGGAGATGCGTTAAGCCGCAACATCGTCGAGCAGATCGGTGATCATCTCGAACCGGGCGGCGCGGCACAGATCATGGCCAATTGGATCGTGCGCGACGGACACGACTGGCGCGAGCGCGTGTCAGGCTGGCTGGCCGGTACCGGCCTGCACGCGTGGGTGGTGCAGCGTGAGTTCGCCGACCCGGTCAGCTACGTGTCGCTGTGGACAACCGACGCGGGGGAGCTCCCGGAGGAGGCGGCACGCCGCGGCGGGCGGTGGCTGGACTGGTTCGAGGCGGAGGGCATCGCAGGGGTGGGGATGGGCATGGTCACGCTGCGCGCCCCGCGTGGGGATGAGCGTCGCCCGCCCGATGTGGTGCTCGAGGAGATCGTCGGCGCCGACGAGGCGCTCACCGGCCCCGAGGTGGACGCGTTCTTCGTCCGTCGCGAATACCTGCACGACACCACCGACGACCAGTTGCTCGCCGCGCGGATATCCACCGCGCCGGTGCTTCTCGAAGAGCACGCGTTGCCTGGCCCCGACGGTTGGCAGACCGTCGGATCCGCGGTGCGCCGCCCGGGCGGCCCGGCCGCGGTCGTCGGCGTCGACGAGGTGTCCCGGGCGCTGTTCGCCGGCTGCCGCGGCGAGGTGCCACTGGGCACGTTGATCGACCTGCTCGCCGCATTCCATGGTGTCGACGCCGCTGCACTGGCCACCGCGGCGTTGCCCGTGGTCCGAGAAGCGATCGGACGCGGAATTCTCTACCAGGCGGACTGAGTCAGGCCCGCTACGTGTCACGATGACGAGGTGACCGGCACACCCGACCCGCCATCGTCGCTGACCGGCTATCCGGTGAGCGCTCCGCCGCTGCCTCGTCCGGTGTTCTTCGGCCAACACTGGGCTGACGCCGCCTTCATTCACTGGCCGGTGCACCCGGACCGCGTCGCGCAGCTCTACCCGCAGGGCACGCGCCCCGATGTCTTCGCCGACGGGCTGACGTACGTCGGCTTGGTGCCGTTCGCGGTGCGGCGCACCGCAGTGGGCGCGGCGCTGATGCTTCCGTATTTCGGCAGCTTCGCCGAGACCAACATCCGGCTGTACACGACGGACGACGCCGACCGCCACGGTGTGCTGTTCCGTTCGCTGGAGACATCCCGGCTTGCCGTGGTGCCGCTGACCCGGATCGGGCTCGGCGTGCCGTACACCTGGGCGAGAATGCGGATCGATCGCTCCGGTGACGTGATGACCTACGACAGCGTGCGCCGTTGGCCGCGCCGCGGTCTGCGCAGTCGACTGTCGATCCGCATCGGCCGTCGGGTGGACGCGACGCCGCTGGAAACGTGGTTGACCGCGCGCTGGGGTGCTCATACGCGCAAGGCGGGCCGCACCTGGTGGATTCCGAACGATCACGAGCCGTGGCCGCTGCACGCCGCCGACATCGTCGATCTGGAGGACGACCTACTCGCGGCGAGCGGTGTGGTGCCGGCCGGCGACCGCCTGCGCGCGCTGTTCTCACCGGGAGTGCACGTCCGGTTCGGGCGCCCCACGCCGGTGAACTGACTGAAGTCGGGTATGCGAATACTCGACATTCGGAGTGTCAACAGTGTGACGCTGCTACCCATGACCGATCTGCACGCCAAACCGCAGCTCACCACCATCGAAGTACGCAATCCCGCCAACGGGTCTGTCGTCGGCTCTGTCGCGATCGATTCTCCCGACACCGTTGCCGCCAAGGCACGCGAACTGCGCCTCTATCAACCGGAGTGGGCAGCGATAGGCGCCAGAGGCCGCAGGACCTGGCTGCAAAAGTTCCAGGACTGGATCCTCGACAACGCCGAGCACATCACTGATGTGGTGCAGTCGGAGACGGGTAAGCCGAGGGCCGAGGCGTCCATCGAAGCGCCCCTTTCCGCCGATCTGTTGAATTACTTTGCCCGCAACGCCGAGGCTTTCCTGGCCGACCGTCACCCCAAGCCACACAGCCCGCTGGCCAAGATGAAGCGACTCACCGCGGTGAATCATCCGTACCCGGTGGTCGGCCTGATCATCCCGTGGAACTTCCCGTTCATGAACGCCCCTGTCGACGGAATTCCGGCTCTCGCCGCCGGCGCTTCCCTGCTCCTCAAACCGTCGGAGGTCACCCCGCTCAGCGCGGTCGAATTCATCAGGGGTTGGACGGAAATCGGCGCTCCGCCGGTGATGGCTCTGGTCAATGGTTATGCCGAGACCGGTGCCGCCGTGATCGCCAACTCTGATTACGTGCACTTCACGGGGTCGACAGCGACGGGCCGCAAGGTCGCCGTGGCCTGTGCGGAGCGCCTGATCCCCTACAGCCTGGAACTCGGTGGCAAGGATCCCGCTCTGGTGTTGGCCGACGCCGACCTGGAGCGGGCGGCCAACGGCATCGCATGGGGCGGGATGTTCAATTCCGGTCAGGCGTGCGTCTCGGTCGAACGTGTTTACGTCGAGGCGCCGGTGTACGACGAGTTCGTCGTCAGGCTCACCGAGAAGGTGAGCCGGCTGCGCCAGGGCCAGGACGACCACCGCTACCGGTTCGACGTGGGAGCGATCGCCACCGTGGCGCAGCGCGAAATCGTGCGGCGTCACGTCGACGAAGCGGTCGCCGGCGGGGCGCGGGTGACCACCGGGGGCAAGCCGACCGGCGTCGGCACCTTCTTCCAGCCCACCGTGTTGGCCGACGTCGACCAGTCGATGTCGTGCATGAAGGAGGAGACGTTCGGCCCGACCTTGCCGGTGGTCAAGGTCGCCGACGAGGAGGAGGCCATCCGGCTGGCCAACGACTCGACGTACGGCCTGTCGGCGACGGTGTGGACCGGGGACAACGCGCGGGGCGAACGGGTGGCGCGTCGACTCGAGGCGGGCGCGGTCAACATCAACGATGCGATGGCCAACGGGTTCAGCTTCGCCCTGCCGATGCCCGGCTGGAAGAACTCCGGTATCGGCTCTCGCAACGGCGGCGCGGACGGGTTGCTGAAATACACACGTCCGCAAGCGATTACGACGCCACGGATTCCGACGCAGTCTCGTGAGCTGCTCTGGTACCCCTACTCGAAGGGCAAATTCCGCGTCACGATGGGCATCTTCCGGGTCGCCGCCGCCCACGGGTTGCGCCGCGTGGGCATTGCGCGGGGACGCCGCGGATGAAGTGTCGGGCGGCGATCCTGCGGGGAGTCGGTAAAGGACTGGGACATCGACGAGGTCACGCTCGACTGATGACAGCGGTTCCGAACTGGAGGTGATATGGTCCCGCGGCAATCATCGAGTTCGCCTGAGCGAGGTCGAGCGGCCGCCGGTCAAGGAGCGGAGTAGCCCGGTGGATTCGGGGTGTCGACCCACAGGTCGACCTGAAGCTGCCCGCCGGGAACGCAGTCGTAGACCGACAGATCGGTGACGCCGGATTCGACCAGGACGTCCTCGCACAGCAGGCTCTGCCCGGTGTAATCGCGGGCCGGCCGGGCGAGGACGGCGTAGGCCGCGTCGGCATACACCTCGGGCTTTCGCGCCTTGCCCATCGCCTCGTCGCCGCCGAGCAGGTTCTGCACGGCCGCGGTGGCGACCAGAGTGCGTGGCCACAGCGTGTTGGATGCGATTCCCTCGGCGCGCATTTCTTCGGCGATCCCCAACGCGCACAGCGTCATTCCATACTTGGCCATCATGTAGGGGGTGGGCTTGAGCCATTCGGATTCCAGCCGGACCGGCGGCGAGAGCGTCAGGATGTGGGGGTTCTCCCGGCCCTTCATATGTGGGATGCACGCCTGCGAGACGGTGTAGGTGCCGCGGACCTGGATGCCGTTCATCAGGTCGAACCGTTTGAGCGGCACCTCCTCGATGGAGCCGAGGTTGATCGCCGATGCGTTGTTCACGCAGATGTCGATGCCGCCGAACTGCGCGACAGCCTGACCGACCGCGTCGGCCACCGAGGCGCCGTCGCGGACGTCGCCGACGATCGGGAGCGCCTGGCCACCAGCCTCCTCGATTTCCTTGGCAGCGGTGTAGATCGTCCCCGGCAGCTTGGGGTGCGGCTCGGCGGTCTTGGCGACCAGCGCGATGTTGGCGCCGTCGGCCGCGGCTCGCTTGGCGATCGCCAGCCCGATGCCGCGGCTCGCGCCGGAGATGAACATGGTCTTGCCCGTGAGCGACATGGTCCACACCCTATGACGCGCGAATGTCGGCGGTCACCGCGTTCGTCAGCCCGATCAGGTCCTGCGGATGCACCGCGACGTCCCAGCCGCGTTTCCCCGCGCTGCACAACACTCGGTCCCAGCGCAGCGCCGAGGCGTCGACCACCGTGGGCAGCGGCTTGCGCTGCCCGAGGGGGGAGATTCCACCGATCACGTAACCGGTCGAGCGCTCGGCGGCCGCCCGGTCGGCCATCGTCGCCTTGGCCACGCCCAGCGCCGCAGCGGCGGTCTTCAACGACAGCTTGGTCCCGACCGGCAGCACCGCAACGGCCAGGCCCTTCGGCACCGCGATGACCAGGGTCTTGAACACCTGACCAGGGTCAACGCCCTGCGTTCGGGCGAGTTCCTCGGCGGCCTCCTCCCCATACGATTCGGCCCGGGGATCGTGTTTGTACTGAAGCACCTCATGGGGAACGCCGGCTGCCAGCAGGGCCGCGATAGCCGGAGTTGCTGCACGCGCCACGGGCCCAGCGTATGCGGGGAACAACCCCGGCCGGTCGCACTGTTACTGACGTCAGTAGTGGCCGCGGTAGGGCGTAGCCACCGGGGTCGTGTCGGTTTCAGCCTCTAGGATCGAAGGAGGGTCTAGGTGCCAACCCTGGCTATGGAACGTCCGGTGGCTTTGCCGGACCGCTACGGTGGTGCCGCAACAGAAGGGACGGTGTTCCCCACGATGACTGACATCGACGGGTCGGCGCCCGATACGGCGGCTGAGACGTCTGCCCTGGATAGAGCAGATGAGTCTGACGCAGATCTGACCGCTCGGTTCGAGCGCGACGCGATCCCACTGCTCGACCAGCTCTATGGCGGTGCGCTGCGGATGACGCGTAATCCGGCCGACGCCGAGGATTTGCTTCAGGAAACCATGGTGAAGGCTTACGCCGGTTTCCGGTCGTTTCGCGAGGGAACGAATTTGAAGGCATGGCTGTACCGGATTCTGACCAATACGTACATCAACAGTTACCGCAAGAAGCAGCGTCAGCCGTCGGAGTATCCGACCGAGGAGATCACGGATTGGCAGCTGGCCGCCAATGCCGAGCACTCATCGACCGGCCTGCGCTCTGCGGAGGTGGAAGCTCTCGAGGGGCTTCCGGATAGCGAAATCAAAGAAGCGCTCCAGGCGCTGCCGGAGGAATTCCGCATGGCGGTGTACTACGCCGACGTCGAAGGCTTCCCGTATAAGGAGATCGCCGAAATCATGGATACGCCGATCGGCACCGTCATGTCCCGGCTGCACCGCGGTCGGCGCCAGCTCCGCGAACTGCTGGCCGACGTGGCGAGGGAGCGCGGTTTCATACGAGGGCAGCAGCTCGACGCGCCCGAGGAGGTCTCGTCATGAGCGACGACGGAGCACGTTGGTCCCCGCCGGTCGGTCCCGTGGATCCCGAGCATCCCGAATGCGCGGCGGTGATTGCGGAGGTATGGACGCTTCTCGACGGCGAGTGCACCGCCGAGACTAGGGACAAACTGCGTCATCACCTCGAAGAATGCCCTGCGTGCCTGCGCCATTATGGCGTCGAGGAGCGGGTCAAGCGGTTGATCGCCACCAAATGCAGTGGCGAGAAGGCCCCGGAGAGCCTGCGCGAGCGGCTGCGGATCGAGATCAGCCGCACCACGATCATCCGCCGCGGTTAGCGCACTGCCTTCGAACCGGCGTTGGGCCGCTTTCCGTGGTTGGCCTTCGAGTGCTTGCGGTCGCGCTTCTTACGGCCACGCTTGGCCATGGTGATCCTCCGAGTCGTCAGCGGCTAGTGGGCCCGCCATCAGCGGGCGCGTTGACACCATTCTCGCATGGCCCGGCAACACGCCCCTCGCCCCGGGGTTGTGGTTCGATAGAGCAGCAGGCAGCACGAGCCGGAACACCGGCGGACGGAGCGGCCGGCGACATGAGACTCCGACGAAGTGGGGTGTAGATGGCCGAGGATGTTCGCGCCGAGATCGTGGCTAGTGTGCTCGAAGTTGTCGTGCACGAAGGCGACCAGATCGGTGAGGGCGACACCCTGGTGCTGCTGGAGTCGATGAAGATGGAGATTCCGGTGCTGGCCGAGGTGGCCGGCACCGTGAGCAAGGTGAGTGTGTCCGTTGGCGATGTCATCCAGGCGGGCGACCTCATCGCGGTGATCAGCTAGGCGCAGGTTTCTCGCCCCCAGCCGGAGTAAGAACCAATGTCAACCCTCGGTGATTTGCTCGCCGAGCACACCATGTTGCCCGGCAATGCCGTCGATCACCTGCACGCGGTGGTCGGTGAATGGCAGTTGCTGGCCGATCTGTCGTTTGCCGACTTCCTGATGTGGGTGTGCCGTGACGACGGAGTGCTGGTGTGCGTCGCGCAGGTTCGGCCGAATACGGCGCCGACCGTGCTGCTCGCCGACGCCGTCGGCACCATCACCGATGCCGGCGTCCTTCCGTTGGTCACAGCCGCGTTCGAGTCGGGCGCCATTGGTCGGGAAACCCCTATGGGACAACAGGATTCGCCCGGCCTGAACGTGGAGGCCGTTCCGGTGCGCTACGGAAACGAAGTGGTGGCGGTGCTGACCCATCAGACCGCGCTCGGCGCCCGCAAGGCCAGCCCGCTGGAGACCGCGTACTTGGATTGCGCAGGCGATCTGCTGCACATGCTTTCCGAGGGCACGTTTCCCAACGTCGGCGATGTAGCCATGTCCCGGTCGAGTCCACGCGTCGGGGACGGGTTCCTTCGGCTGGACGAGGCCGGGGTCGTCACGTTCGCCAGTCCCAACGCGATCTCGGCTTTTCATCGGATGGGCTTCACGGCCGAGTTGGAGGGGCACAACATGGTCGGCGTCACCCGGCCGCTGATCTCCGACCCCTTCGAGGCGCATGAACTGGCCAACCATGTCCGCGACTCGCTGGCAGGCGGGTCGAGCATGCGGATGGAGGTCGACGCCGGCGGCGCCACGATATTGCTGCGCACTCTGCCGCTGGTGGTGCACGGGGCGGCCGTCGGTGCCGCGCTGCTGATCCGCGATGTCACCGAGGTCAAGCGCCGGGACCGGGCGCTGCTGTCCAAGGATGCAACCATCCGTGAGATCCACCATCGCGTGAAGAACAATCTGCAGACCGTCGCGGCGCTGTTGCGCCTGCAGGCCCGCCGCACGAACAACGCCGAGGGGCGTGACGCGCTGATTGAATCGGTGCGACGGGTATCGTCCATCGCGCTCGTGCACGATGCGCTGTCGATGTCGGTGGATGAGGAGGTCAACCTCGACGAGGTGGTCGACCGGATCCTGCCGATCATGAACGACGTCGCCGTCCCGGACAACATGGACATGCCGATCCGCATCAACCGCGTCGGTGATCTGGGCGTACTCGACGCCGACCGGGCCACTGCGCTGATCATGGTGATCACCGAACTGGTGCAGAACGCCATCGAGCACGCCTTCGACGCCACCACCCAGCAGGGCAACGTGACGATCCGTGCCGAGCGGTCGGCCCGGTGGCTGGATGTGGTCGTGCACGACGACGGCCGTGGGCTACCCGAGGGGTTCAGTCTGGAGAAGTCCGACCGGTTGGGCCTGCAGATCGTGCGGACGTTGGTGTCGGCCGAATTGGACGGGTCGCTCGGCATGCACGACGTGCCTACCGGCGGCACGGATGTGGAGTTGCGGGTGCCCATCGGCAGGCGGGCACGGCTCGCGCAGTAGTCGTGCGCGACGCCTCAAATTGTGACCGAATACGCAGAATGACCTTCACTGACGCAATTCGGACAAAATTGTATTTGCACAGAGTTACGGCCCCGACATTTAGCCGGGGCCGTAACTCTGGGTTTGCTGGTTAGGGTCAGACCCCGCTGCGGGCCTTCGTCCGAGCATTGCGGCGCTTCAGCGCGCGCCGCTCGTCTTCGCTCATGCCACCCCACACGCCGGCGTCCTGGCCTGAATCCAAAGCCCAGGTGAGGCACTCCGTGGTCACCGGGCAGCGGTTACAGACAAGCTTCGCGTCAGCGATCTGCGCGAGCGCCGGGCCACTGTTTCCCACCGGGAAGAACAGTTCCGGATCCTCGTCACGACACACCGCCTTGTGGCGCCAATCCATTGTTCTAACTCCTTACCGTGTGCGCAGCAAGGCGCACGAGCTTTTCTTCGGCTGTTAACGCGTGCACACGAAATGTTTCTGCACTGTTGCATCCGATGTTTTCACAGACTGAACAGATGTCAATAGAACTAAGTTCACACGTGCGCTATCTCACTAACAGGGTCGGTTCGAAGACCCAGTACCCGTTTGTACTAGCCTGAACACAGCTACGCCCACATTTCATTCCAGTTTCTGCATCAGCGCAGGTCAGCTGCGGCAAGCGCGGGCGGTGCGACAACGCCCAGGGCATCCGGAACCGCTGTGAACGTCATGACGTTGCGCGGACCGAGGTAGTCGCCGTCGATCTGACACGCCGCCGGCGCGTCGCTTGTCACCCGCACCCACGGCAGATCGTCGTCGCGGATCAAGTGCTTGGCCGTGAGGCGCGGCGTGCGCGACATCATCTGCCGCACCAGGCGAAGGTTGGTCCATACGTTCATGCTCGTCGTCGCGAAGACGCCGAGGCCGGTCTCGAATGTGGTCGTTGGGTTGGTCCACACCGGACGTGTGTTGGCGTAGGTCCAAGGGCTGGAATTGGACACGAACGCGAAGTGCACACCGGCCACCGGGTCGCGATCGGGCAGGTGCAGTGTCAAGGTCGGCTCTTTGCGGGCGCTGGCCAGCACTTCGCGGGTTGCGACGCGGATATAGCGGGCGGCCGTCACACTGCGGCCCTTTTCCCGCTGCGCTTCGACGGCGGCGACCACCTCGCCGTCCACCCCCATGCCGGCGGTGAACACCGCCCAGCGTTCGCCGCAGTCCATCAAGCCGATGCGCCGCCAGCTTCTGCGCCGCCGATAGTCACTGAGCAGGTCGACAAGTTGGTTGGTGGCCTCGATCGGATCCGAGCTGATGCCCAGTGCGCGGGCGAACACGTTGGCCGAGCCGCCGGGGACCACTCCGACGGCCGGCGCCGGGCCGCGGCCGCCCGTCTCGCCGAGGATCCCGTTGGCGACTTCGTTCACCGTGCCGTCGCCGCCGTGCACGATCAGCACGTCCACGCCTTCGCGGGTCGCCTCGCGGCCGATCTCGATGGCGTGACCGCGGCGGTCGGTGTGCACCACGGTCAGCTTGACACGGCTCTCGAGGGCGTGCGCCAGCAGATCGCGACCGGCGGGGGTGGTCGACGTCGCGTTCGGGTTCACGATCAGCACGGCGCGCACGAGCAATGAGCCTAACCGTGCGCGCCGTGCCGTTTGTTCAGTGCGAACCGATCCGCGACGTGACCGTCGTCAGCCGTTCACCATAACCTTCGTCGATTCTGGCACCCTGCCGCCGAGCAGCGGGGTGGGGACTTACTTGGTTTCCCCGGCGGTGGCCGCCGACGCGCAGGCGATCACACAGACCACGGCGGTGAAGATGCCGATGACCACCCAGCCGCCTTCGCGGACACCGCCCGGGGCGCTTCGACGTTCGGATGGTCGGCCGCCGCGACGATGCGCCAGGCATGGCGATAGTCGGTGTATGCCTCGACAGCTTTCACGTACTCTCCCGCGGCGACGACCCAGCGGGCATAGAGGAGATCCCGGCCGACAAGATCTTCTACCTACAGCTCGCGGACGCGCCCGCGTTGAGCATGGACGTGTTGTCGTGGAGCCGCCACGACCGACTCTTCCCTGGCGAGGGCGCCTTCGATCTCGTGGGTTTCATCCCGCATGTGCTGGCCACCGGTTACGACGGCCCCCTGTCGCCGGAGGTCTTCAACGACACGTTCCGCCAGACCGACCCGGACCGCACCGGGGTGCACGCGCTGCGGTCGCTGCTCTTGCTGCAGGACAAGACCGCTGGTCACCATCCGGAGGGTTGGCGCCGCGACCTTGCCACGCTCACCGAGGCCAAGCCGCCCACTGGATTCGACTTCGTCGAAATCAAGGCCGAGGACACCAGCGAGGTGGAGGTACAACTGCAGCGTCTCGGTTACACATCCGGTGGTCGCCATCGCACCAAGCCGGTATCGTTGTGGGCGGCCGGGACCGCGCGAGTGGTGCTCAACGAGCAGCAGGGCCGCGACCAGATTCCTCATGTGGCCGCCGTCGGTCTTCAGGTGCCAGATGCGGCGGCGACCTCCCGTCGCGCAGCCGAACTGATGGCGCCAGCCGCCTACCGCAGGACTTACGCGACCGAGCAGGCCCTTGGCGCCGCCGTCGCCCCCCGACGGCACCGAGATGTTCTGGGTGACTGAACCGGCGTGGGTCGAAGAGTTCGAGAACGGCCTGCCCCCGGCGCCGACGCCGGTGCTTGGCATCGACCACGTCAATCTCTCGCAGCCCTGGCAGACGTTCGACGATGCGGTGTTGTTCCTGTCCAGCGTCTTCGGGTTTACGGCCGATGTGCCAACCGAGGTGCCGGGTCCTAACGGATTGGTGCGCAGCCAATCCACGCGCACCGCGGACGATTCGGTGCGATTGCTGCTCAACGTCGCGCCGCATGTGCTCGACGGCGCCGGCATGCCGCAGCATGTGGCGTTCGCGTGCTCCGACGTGATCGGGTCGGCCCGCGCCAGGGGCGCCGAGTTTCTGCTCGTTCCGGACAACTATTACGACTATCTGTTCGGCCGGTTCGGACTGGAGGAAGTGATGGTCGGCGAACTGCGCGATCTCGACCTCCCTTATGACAGGGACGCAGGCGGCGCGTTCGTCCACTTCTACACACGCACGGTCGGCACGGTTTTCTTCGAGTTCGTCGAGCGGCGGGGCCGCTACGACGGGTATGGCACCGACAACGCTCCGGTGCGCTGGCTGCCCAACGCGGCCACCGGGTCGGTACCGTACGGGCGTGACCGATCGGCGCGCCCGCGAGTACGTGTCGTGACGGTGCCGTCGCCCACCACCGTGCGCCAGGCCGCCGTCCTCGTGGCGCTCGAGGGCGTCGCGGGTCTGCTGGCTGCGGTGGTCTATGTGGTGAGCGCCTTCGGCGGTACAGACGAGCCAGGGCTCAACAAGTTCGGTACGGCCGCGTGGTTCGTGATCATCAGTGGCGGCGTACTCGTAGCGGGCTGGGCGTTGTGGACCGGCAGGCGCTGGGGCCGAGGCCTTTCCGTATTCGCGCAACTCCTGTTGCTGCCCGTGGCGTGGTATATGGCTGTGGGGTCTCACCAATGGCTCCTCGGGATACCAGTCGGGGTCGTAGCGCTGATCACGCTTGCGCTGTTGTTCAGCCCTTCTACCCTCCAATGGCTCGGCGCCTCGGACACTGACGGCAAATAGGTCTCGTCTTCGGTTACTTTCCTCGAATTCGGATTGCCGCGAAGGCATCGGCCTGCCACGTCTGATGTGTCCGTGGCCGCAACCGCACTCCTGCAATTGATTTGAGAAGTTGAATGCGTTGCGATCACCTTCGCCCAACCCGGCCTGAGCACACCGTCGGGGGACATCCGCCTGATGCCGGTCACCGACCGGCTCGTCCGGCTCGCCGGACAGCCTGAGTTTCGGCCGCAGTCCAGACCTATGTCGCGGGCAGCATTCCCTTCAGTACCGCCAGCGATGCGCCGCCACCACATCCTCCGGGAAGTTGCCCTGTGCCCAGGCATGGTCCGATGCACGCACAGCGGCGAAGGCGCCTAGGAACTCATCGCCAGTGCCTCGCGTATCCGGACGTGTCACACGGGAGACGGTCGACGCTCCTGGCCGTGAAGCTTGCCCGCGGCTCCCTGCCAAGCTCGCTTGAGGGCCGCATCTGGAGTTGCCGAAGCGCTAGCCAACATCCGATCGTGCACACGCGCAGCCCACTCAGATGTGTTGCGGATGCGACGGCGCCTCCCACGTTGCATGAAATCTCGAGGCTCGGACGTTATCGGAATTGTGCGATCGATCAGAGACCGCTAGAGCGTGAACGCCGCCGAGGCCATATCTGCGGTTGCGGAGCATGTCCGAACCGCCGAACTGGATTACCCCACTGAGAGTTTGACCGCAGACCGATTCGACACCGGTTGGTCGGTGTATGCCTCAGGTTCGGACAATGCAATGCGTCCGTTCGTGCGACCGACATTCCTGGTGAGCGATACCGGTGCGATCGAGCAGGTGTCGGTGCTCCCGCACGCGTCCGGGGTGTCGTCGCTGTCGTCGAACAGCACGCTGCCGATGTACCAGTTCGGCCGTACCTCGGCGGCTGACGGTCGCGGTGAGGTGAACAGTGAAGAAGAGGCAGCCGTTGCCTCAGAATTGCTTGACCTCATTGCCCAGCAGTTAACTTCCTTCGCGCCGGATGACTGGCTGTGGTGCAGGGCAGAGTTCGCCCTGACCGTTGTGGACGAAACAGCGTATGTCTGGTACGAGACCCCTGATGGCAGGCAATTGCAACTCGCCGAAGTTCCGGAGAACATCACCTCGCTGGTGCGTGAACAACGAGACATCAGCGGCGGGGCGCCGGCCGGACCCTGGTGGCGACTGGTTTTCGACATCAGCAACGAGGGCGAGACCGTCATCGGCTACGACTACGGCGACGATCCCTTCCCCGAAGACCAGCTACAGCCGGCCCAGAACTATCTGGACGACATCGCCGCCTACCCAAGGTCGTCGCTGCCTGTGTGGCTGGCCGCCTACCTTGCGGACCCTGACGTCCAGACGCGTGATGTCCCTACCGCTGAGGCGGCAGTGGCTGCTGACCTCGCGGCCGGTCGGGCAGCAACGCCGGCGGATGACATCGCACATGTTGCCGATATGTGGGCTAGGTGGGCCGTTCTGGGGGCGCTGCACATGGGCGTCGAATCCGAGGACGGACCGAGAGTCACGCCAGGATTGGGTTGGTATGAGTCTCAAACCCGCAGCGGGGCAACGTTGGTTCTCTTACCAGGCGACCGGGCCGTGTTGTCCGGAGGACGGTGGGAGTCGCCGCTGTTGGCGGCCGCCTATCTCGAGGATGAACCGTTACCGGATCTGTTCGCCGGTGCTCCGGTGTGGGTGAATGAGGCGGTGCTCAACATCCGTTGCCAGCATGGCTTGTTGAGCTTCTGTTACTGGTGGGCAGATGGACGTTGGTGGCGCGGCGCGACGGACACGGATGACGAGCTCGACATGGCGCTGCCACCTGTCTGGGCCGCTGAAGCTCAGACGCTGGCGGAAATGGTCGAAATCGCTGAATCTGCCGAAGAATCCGCCTGCGAATCATTGCTGACAGCCGCCATCGATGGCGCGATCACGGTGGACCAGGTAATCGCTGTTCTCGCGGGCGAACCGAATTGGGACCTCACTGCGGCACTGAACCAGTTCGCTGCGGCCGGTTTGATTCGGTGAGTACGGTGCGGGAGGCAGTAGCTGAACAGAGGCGAGCCGTCGCCGGTCAAGTCATTCGATGCTCTGTGAAGCCTTCTCGTATAGAGTGTGCATTGCACCACAAACTATGTCCTGCAATCGATGTGAACGGTTTAACTCTAGGTAAGAAATCACTCGAGAGAGGTTCGGTGAGATGGTCCTTTCGGTTGTTCCAGTAGGGCTGCAGGCTTTCTCCAGTGCGAACACTGCTGCAGGGGAGATGATCTCGGATGCGGGTTCGGCGGATGCGGGAGCGATGTTCAGTGCCGCCGTCGCAGCAGTTGGACCGATCGGCGCCAATTTCCTCCTTGCATACGCTCCCGCGCAGACCAACAACCTGTTCAGCACCCTCACGGTGGGCGCAGTTCACGGTGCGATTGGCGGAGCCACAAGCGCCTCGAACGCCGCGTATACAGCCGCCGACGACGTGTGATAGCGAATATCAATGGCCGTCGCGCAGCAATCAGCAGCGAACAGTCCATCAGCGCACACGATTTCACCACACCATCTGCAACAGGCGCAGCCTGGTTTTGACCCCGAGCAGGTCATCAATGCCCATGAGACGAACCTTGCGGACTATCTGAATCAGCCGGTTCAGGACATTCTGTCCCGCATCGGATTGCCACCGATACCCTCCCACGCCCTGCCGCAGGACGGTACGGACAGCCAAACGCGCTCAGGCGCAGCGAATCCCCTCGATCCGACGCAAATGATCAAGCCCGCCACCGATGCTCTGGGAACATTGGGGACGGGTCAGTTCAACAAAGGCGCCGACCCGACGCAGATGTTCCAGGGAATTGCGCAGGCGTTCGAGTCGGCTGCGGAGCCGCTGGCGCAGGGTGTGTCTCAACTTGCGAGTGTGTGGCAGGGGGTTGCCGGATCCGCGGCAGGAGCCGCGACCTCGGCAGCAATGGCCGACGGAAGCAAGGTGGCCAGCCAGTCGGCGAGTCTGGGCCAGAGCCTGTCCACGGTTGCCGCGACCGTCAGCCAGGCCCAGGCCCGACTGATCGCCATCATCAACGAGTTCATCGCAAAAATCATCGCGATCGGACCGAGCATCATCTTTCCCTGGGGAATGGCTCAGGCCATCCAAGCAGCGACTGAAGCTGTCACGGAAGCCGCGGAGGTGACCACCGAAGCGCAGGGAGCCATCGGTGAACAGGCGGCGCAGGTTGGAGCGGTGGGTGCGCCGGTTCCCATGTCCGCCTCAACGTCCATGCTGGCGGCGGCACCCGCAAGCGCGGCCGCCGCACCGGCAAGCCTGGCCGCCGCACCTGGTATCGGGGCGGCTACACAGTTTTTGGGCCCGTCGTTGGAAGTGGGGACAAGCCTGATCTCGCCGGTGATGGAGGGTGTGAGTGCCGCCACGCAGACGGCTCAGGCCGGCGCCGGAGAGCCTGGTGACCGCGACCCCAACGACCCAGCAACCGACCCTGCTCCCGTAAACAAGGCTGGGTTGGCAAAACCAGGCGGCGGCGCAGGGGCTGCGGGCGCGGCGAAAGGCGTGTCTTCAGGGTTGGCCAATTCGCAGTTGGCTCCTCAAATCCCAGCGGTGCCCAAGGCCGGTGCGGACGGTATGCCCTTGCAAGGCTCAACCGCAGCCGAATCCGCCGGAATGGGCGGTTCACCAATGACGGGCGGTCCGATGGGTGGCGCAGGAAAGGCGGGCGCCACGGATGGTCGTCACAACCCGGCGGCGTTCCTCCACACCTCGAACGATCAGATCGTCGGCGATCTCGGCAACGCTGCCCCGCCGGTGCTCGGTCAGATCGATCCAGCCGAACGCCCGGATATCGATTTGCGAATCTAAACAAGGAGTTTCAGCATGACGAACAATTCAGAATTCTCAATGCAGCCGTCCGATGTCATGGAGGCGGCCGGGCAACTCGATGCATTGGCCGACCGCATCGACAAGGTCATGGAGGTTGAAGCGCAAAACTTGACCGTTGTGGCTGCCGGGCGCGATGAGGTTTCTCAGCGAGTCGCAACGACTCTCAATGATGTGCATACGGGCTTTGTCCAGTCGGCGGGGCAGGGGTCCAACGAGGCGCGAGAGATCGCAGCGACCTTGCGGGCACACACACAAAATGTCCTGGACGCTGAAAGCGACTTCACTGTCTAGGCATTCATCACATATTGCGAGCTAGCCCGGGCACGGCACAGTCGGGCCGGGCTAGCTGCGTATTGACGCGCGGATGAGTTGTTGGCATGCGGTAGTGGGACCAATCTGGGGGTGACGCACAATTATGTTATACCGCAGTAAGTTTGAACCAAACACGATGCGTGCAGGTTATATGTGTACCTCGTGCGCGATGCGACAACCTCTACCCTGTTCAGTCGATTTGTCGTCTCTGACACGAAAAGTCACTCGTACGGTATCGAAATCGCTACGCCGTGCGCTTGTAACAAATCAGACTTAGACTTTCGGCGCCGAGCTTCCGCGGCGAGGCTGCGGCGTCGGCCTTAGAGCATTTGGTGTTCTTCGTGAAGGGAGGTCATCGCATGGGCTTCACTAATGTGGCATGGGAATCGCGCAGCACCGAGCAGCTAGCCCGAGACCTCACCGAGGGTCCAGGTCCGCGATCGGTCGGTCAAGCCGGTGCCGCCTGGGTCCGCGTTGCTGACGAAATAGTCTCTGTCGCTGAGGACTACGGCAACCTGCTCGAGCAGCTGCGGGCATCGTTCGCCAGCCGGGGGGCGGACGTCGTGGCCAACAAGCTCGAACAGTTCGGCGGATGGCTGCAGGCGATCAGTCTGAGTGCCGCCGCGAACGGTGAGCGAGCCGAAGAAGCAGCTACAGCGAACGGTGTTGCCGTCTTGGCCATGCCGAGTCTGCCCGAGGCGGTCCAGGAACGAGTCGCGCGCGACGTGATGGATTCGCTGGCTGCCTATAACGGCGCAATCCTCAACGGGCGCTTCGCTGAACTGGATGATGCGGCGTCGGTTAAGCAGGCCGACGCTGCATCAGTCATGTACCAATACGAAGAGTCGTGTAGCGCTTTCGCTACGCCGTGGGACCAACCGACTCCGCCTGATGTATGCAGAGGTGATTCCCTGCAAGCGGAGCGTCGTGCCAAAGCCGCTGATGACGACGCTGACGGCGCCGGTACCGCGGGGGGAGCCGTCAGTGCAGCCGCGGCGCCGACCCCACTCACGCCATTCACAGCCAACCAAGCGAAGTCCAGCGCCGATCGCAAGGCTCTGCGCCAGGTCACTTCTGGCGGCGCTGGAGGCAGCTCGAGCGGCGGGATGGACGGATATGGGCCGATGGGTGCGGGTGCCATGGCGCGAGCAGCCGGCGGACAGCGCGAACACGAATCAATCTTGCCTGCAGCAACACTCGATGGCAGCGGCGAGCCAGGTGCCGGATTGTCTGATGCATCGGCGTCCTGGCTGCCTGCCGCCCAGCAGAGCGACGCGGCATTCACAGTGTCCAGTGTCAGTTGGGGCCCGAGCACATCGATATTCGATGAACTCGGGCAACCTGACCACTCCGACGTACCCGCCTACGCCGAGGAGCCCGAGGCGACCCTGGAGCAGGTGTCCAGTCAGTGGGCGGCCCCGGCGGTAATCGGGATCGACAAGGGCTTGACGCTATGACCGCGACGCTGTCACATCACATCAGCCTGACCCACGACGAACTTCAGGCCGTGGCCGGGCAGATTGGCGTCTTCGATCTACCCACAGTGTTGAACGTCCGCCCGCGCTACGCCACGATCGCGGATCGAGAGGCGGCTTTCGAACGCGCCAGGCGCAATCTGGCGGCCCGCAACATGATCGCCAATGGCGAGGTGCACCCGGTTCTGAGCGTGGCGCTGGAAACCTTGCATCGGCCCGACCTCCAGTGGGCGATGAGGGTGGTGACACCAGACGGCACGGCGCGGGTGGCCGTTGCGCGGCGTGGCCCAACCGGCGTGCTGGCCCGTCGTATTTCGGAGGTCATTTCTCTACGGCCGTTGGGGGATGTCGTCGAAACGCTCTCGATGGCCACGGCATTGGTGAGTGAACTCCCGCACTCCAAGCCAGCCCCCGTGGAACCGTTCGCAGCCCCGCTGCCACAGCTTGCGGAATGCCTCTGCGGCACAGACGATCCCGTGGCCCTGTCGGACCGGATACGCAGTCTGGGCGCCGATCAGAAAACGGCGATGTCGCTGGGTGCCGCGCTGGCATCCCGGCAAGCGTTTGCCGAGATCGTCGTCTACGCCTTGGTTGCCGATGAGGACAGGATTTGTCGCGCGCCGGCGGCTGCGGGTGTGTTCTACACGAAACGTGGGCGAATCGTCGCTGCACCGAGCGCGTCGCCGACCGGGGAGATATGGACCACGGTGAAAGCGGGCACCGACCACGCAATCGTTCAAGCGATCACGCGGCTCGCCGAGCTGACAAATGCCGGAGGGGGTGACGGGTAGCGCCAACCAACGATCCATCGATTACCCTTGTGCAACAACCGATTACATGCACGATCATCTATTTAAGGAGGAAGCGCAATGCCAATCGTGGGTATAAGCATTGAACAAGCCAGGGCCGATTTGCAAAAGGTCACTGACGCTCAAGCCAACGCCAAGGACCTGAAGACCCAAATGGACAGCGTGGCGCAGGATCTGACCTCGACGGGGTGGCTGGGCCAGCAGTCGCAGAAGTATCAAAACGCTTCCAATGAGCTGATGGCGGACCTCGACACAGTGATAACCCACTTGGATTCGCTGGCAGAACAAGGGAAGTCAGACCTCAACCAGTACATCGCGCACGAAAGCTAAGGAGTAGATCAATGAGCGACGTTATCCACTACAACTTTGGTCAAATCGCTGACTCGTTGGGTGAGATTCAAACGCGGATCTCGCAGTTTCACCAGCTACAAGATGACGTAGCCCAGGTCGTCAATGCGATGGAAGACGCCTACAAGGGCTCCGCCCCCGAAGCCATGCAACAGCAAATGGCCGTTATCAAGACAAAGATGGACGACGCGGCACAGCAGCTCGACCAGTTGCAGGGCTCCGGGCACGAGCAGGCGGACAGCATGCAGCACCTCGACAAGCTTCTCGCTTCTCGTTATTAAGCAGGCGGGCCCGGGCTTGTCGGTGACAAGCCCGGGCATCCCTTCTCAGTACCCGAAAGAGAGTGCACAACAACGATGGCGACTTCCGATTCAGATGACGGCGATTCCGGCAACGGCGGCGGCGGCTCCGGTAACTCAGGTGGTTCCGGCAACTCAGGCGGCGGCAACGGAGGCAGCGGAGGCAACTCAGGCGGCGGCAATGGTGACAAGTCTGACGACTCAGGCGGGGGTGGCGACACCGGCAATCCAAACGGCACCTCGCTTACCGACTTGACGGGTGACCTCAAGAAATACGCGGATGCTGGGTCGCCCAACTTGAACTTCACGCCAGAGTCGCACAAGAAGCTTGTCTCTCTCATCACGACGTACAAAGGGCAGCTCGAACACACGCGGTCATATATGGATTCGATCGACGAAATGGGCAACGAGGGAGATCTCACCTCGGCACACGCGACTAAACGGAATCTGCTGTATGACATCAACGGCCCGGGCGGCGCGAAGGACATGATGCAGAAATGCATTGACTATCTTGAGGCGCTGGGAGACGCAGTAGGTAAGTCGGGCACCGCCATCGAGAATCACGGTTAGCGTGGGCGGTATCGCATGGAGCACATGGGCCCTTTGGATTACCAAACCCTGACACTCTCAGTTCGGCGATCCAAACGAAGAATGATTTGCTCGACGATATGAATGGCCCGAGGGATCAGGGACACGCTCGAAAAAATCCATCCAATATTTCGATGAGCTCGAAACTACCGTCAAGAAAGCCGCTGACAGCCTCATGCGCGCCGGCTAACGTCAGGATATCCAGCGATGACCGATGTATATGAACCGAATTACGGTGACCCAAACGAGTTCCCGGACGTCGGGCCCGATGGCAAGCCAAAACCTGGTCCGGTCACCTTCGGACATAACGCGGCGACCGATGATGGGACGTCGGATGATCCGCTGAAGGATGTCAACGGCAACACGGTTTATCACGTCAACCCCGATGGTTCACAAGGCGCGGTGTGGACTCAGGGTGAGCCGCGGCCCTTGGGTTGGAATCCGGATGGCGCTGACCCTACAGGGAGCGATGTCGCAGATGCGATCGAGGCAGTTGGGAATAATCCCGACGCCATAAAGGCCTGGCTGGGAGGTCGCAATTTCCACACCGACAAGATCCCGCCTCCGGACTTCACGCCGAATGTTGACGATGATTTCGATCCTCCGCCCAATGGGCTCGATGGCCTGGGCGCAGTGGGCGCAACCAAAAATCCGACCTCGGTGGTACCCGAAGTGCCGGAAAACTTCACCTTTGACAAGCTGCGCAACGCTTTCACAAATGTCGCGGTCGAGACGCCAATCGATCAACATTTCAGCGATTTGTGGATTCAGTTCGGTAACGACCTCGTGCACAACACACAAGACTTTGCGACTCAGTTCGTCGCCGTTGACGGTTGGGAGGGTGAGACCGCTCAGGCAGTGAAGAACAATGTGCTGGCGTTCACCGATCTGACCCAGGGCCCCATTTCTGATATGTCGAAAGGACTGCAAGCCCTAGGCATTCTCGAAGCCGGCTTTTCGCGGATGATGATGTGGATCGCGCTGGACATACACAACGACGCGATGCTGCTGGACGTGCTACTCCAGCATTACCCGCACCACGTCAATGACATCAACAGCCAATTCGATAGCCACGCGCAAAGCGTGATACGGACTGTTTACAACCCGGTGATCAAGGACATCGCGCAGGGCAATCCTTCGTTCGGCAAGGCGCCTCCGGTCAGTGTGGATCCCAACAATCCGAAGGGCGCGGGCGGCGCGGGCGGCGGTGGCGGCGGCGATGACGGCGGCATCGGTGACGCAATCAAGAAGGCTTTGGGTGGTGGTGGCGGCGGCGGCAAGGGCGGGGGTGACGACTTCGACCCCAACGCCATCGACAAAGACCTGAAGAATCTGTTCAACGGTGGCGGCGGCGGTGGCGGCGGCGGTGACACGTTTGACCCCAACTCTCTCGTGAATGCGCTGAAGAACCCGAATGGCGGCGGTGACACGTTTGACCCCAACTCTCTCGTGAATGCGCTGAAGAACCCGAATGGCGGCGGTGACAACTTTGACCCCAACGCGCTCTCGAACGCGTTGGGGAACGTGGGAGCCGGCGGCGGCGGGGGAGACGGGTTTGATCCCAACGCTCTGTCGAATGCGTTGACCAACCCCAACGGTGGCACGGTCGATCCCACCACTCTGGCGAGCCTGTTGAGCGACCCGAATTTGGCCAACCTCCCACCGGCCGCGCTGCAGGCCTTGGCAGCGAATCTCCCACCGGGGATGACGCCCGCAGATCTACAGGCGCTGACCGGTAACAACTTCTCGGCCCGGCCACCAGGCGCCGACAGCGGTTTGGGCGCCGACAGCGGATTGGGTGCTCTGAGCGGATTGAGTAGCGGTCTCAGTAGTGGTCTGAGCAATGCCCTGGGCGCAGTAAACAGCGCAGGAAATAATTCGGCAGGAACTGGCAAGAGCCTGCTGAGTAATCCCAACCAAAATGGCGCCGATGGCGCCGGGCAGGCTGCCGATGTTGCAGGCAAAGCCGCCGATGCCGCTCAGCAGGCACTGGGTGCGTTGCAAGGAAAGGGTGGAGATCCCCACGGAGCAGGGGGGTTTGACCCCAAGAATCTCAAAGCTCTCGACAGTGCCGGAGGCGGCGGTGGCGCCGGTCTCGGGGCGCGCAGTGGCGTGGCAGGCCTCGGACCGGCCGGGACACCAGTAGCCGCAATGTCGAAGGCAGGACTTCCCGCCATGGCGACAGGCGAGCGAGCGCTGGCAGGTTCGTCGGCTGGGGCAGGCGGAGCTGCTGGCGGCGGCAGCGGGAGCGGCGGCGGTGGCGGCGGTCAGCGTGGCGCGACGGGCAAAGAGCACAAGGCCAATAAGGCATTGCGCCGCAAGAAGAACGGCGAGGAGATATTCGGCGACATCGACGCCGTGGTGCCGGTGCTGGGCGCCGATGACGGCGAACCGCACACCGAAACCGACGAAACCGCTCAACAACCCGCGCGGACAACAGCCGCGGAGCGACGACACAGTCAGCCTCAACGCGACCCACGTCTCGTTCCAAATGTGATGCCGGGCCAAACAATCGGAGGCAGGTGACACCGTGACCCACTTCCGACACCACAACCAGCGTCTTGGCGAGCTCAATTACCACACGGAATTGCAACCGCTGGACACGATCGACCTGTACGACCTCAAGGTGCTTAACGAAATCCACGCCTACAACTTCTTGCCGTATCCGTTCATGCACACGCGGCCTGCAGATTTCGGCACCGTTGAAGACGTCGCCAAGCACTCCTCGGCGGTGCGCGAGAGGTACGCCGGTGGCGACTTGAAGCACCTCGACAAGTACATGGCGAGCTATGCGGGCGCAGACATCTGCGTGACGTTCAATATCCAGTACATTCCGAACGACACGCCAAGTGTGCGGATTGTGGCGCATCGGATGGACGAGCAAGGGTTCCTTGCCGAACAGAGGCCCGACGCCGACCTTGTTGACGTATACCAGCTTTCGCCGTACGAACTTGGGGCAGCCATATCCCAGAAAGCTCCTATCGACAAGCCGGGGCAACATGCCGCGATCGCCGTCAACGAGTACCTGTTGCCAGACCCGAATGTCTATGACAGTGGCGATTTCGCCGTCTCTGAAACGTTTGTCGCGAGAATGGAAGTCACCGTCCCACAAGAGGAGGTGACTGCCTATGCCACTGTGCAGAGCCATTGGCGTCGGCGGGCGAAGTGGGGACGTGATTGGGAGAAGGAGACCCTGGTGTGGATCCAGGTACGAGACGACGGTGACTACATCTTTGCGCCGGATATGGCGAGCGCTCAACCGATGACGAGGTCGCTGCTTCACGAACGAATCGACCGGCTCATCGCTGATGACGTGGCGATCCTGCGGGAGAAGCGTCGCACCGTGGCTGACGTCGCTAGGAATTAGATGCTTCGACGCAGAAGGAAGGCAGTGTAGTGGAAGACCAATTAGGTATAGAGGATCTCGGCGGCATGATGTCGCTGCTGCACGAGCAGATGCGAGATCTGGCAGCTCTGCAGGAGAAGCGTACGACGCTGGTAGCCAAGGCGACGGCTGCTGAGGGCGCGGTGGAGGTCACCGTAGACGTGCAGGGTGTGGTCTCCGAGATCGTGATCGAAGAAACCTATCTCGATGACAATGAGCTGGCCGACCTCGGCGGTCACATCGTCAGTGCGGTTCGAAAAGCAGCACAAGAGGTCGGCCGCCAGTCGGCCGCCCTGCTCGAACCGATGACTCAGCGCCGACAGACGATGCGGTCGATGACCGACATTGCCGGCGAAATGCCCGATTTCTCTGAGGTTATGTCGTTTTTCAATCCGCCCACCACCCCGCCGAGTGAGCCTCGAGTCGAAGACGACGAGGAGAATTCGGCGTATCCCAACGTAAGGAATGTCTGATGGCTAAAGAAGTAGCAGTGACCCCGGGCGGCTTGCGACAAGTTGCGAAAGAACTCAGCGATCGGTCCGCCGATGCGAACGTCGTGAAGGATCTGGCGTTGCACAATAAGGACTCAAACGGTACGCCGTGGGGCACGGATAAGATGGGCAAACAATTCGCCGAGGTATCCGGTGGCTACAAGGATCAGGTCAAATATACGACCGACATCCTCCAAAACCTCACGGACATTCTCGACTTCTATGCCGACGGATTGAACACCGCGGCCGACACCATGGAAAAACACTCTTAGGCGCAGTTGGTGTGCTCTGCCCTAATTTCCTAATTCACGGCGTGGTGGGTTTGTGACCATTCAGATGCCGCCTGAGCTGCAATGGTTGGCGGTGATCGCCGGCCAGGAGTGGCCGAATGGTGATGAAGACGCCATGTATCGTCTCGCCGACGACTGGAAGCAGTCTGCCGACAAGCTCGAAGCGCTACTTCCCGGGCTGGAACAGGTTCGCGACGACACGCTCGCGGTGCTCGTCGGTGACACGGCGACGGCCGCAAAAGCGCAGTTCGACGACCTGTTGGATGGTGACAACTCGATCGCCCACGAGGTCGATGCACTGAGGGCGCTGAGTTCGCAGGCGCATGACTTCGCCCAGCAACTCGAATACGCCAAGGTGAACATCATTGCCACGTTGGTGATGACGGCGCTCGAGATCGCTTATGCGATCGCGACCTCATATTTCGACTTCGGCATTTCTCTGAGTTGGATACCGGGCTTCGAGGCCGTCATGGAGCTGCGGTGGGTCCAGACAATTGTCAAGGCTCTGCGGGGGATTGACGAAGCTGTAAATGCCGGAAAAGGCGTTGTAACTATCCCCAAGCTCATCAAATATGGCGGGAAAGAGGCGTTTCAAGAACTCTGGCAAAGCGTGCTTCAGGAAGTCGCGGTCGAGGCATACCAGCATGACAAGCGGGGCACCGGCTTCAGTTTGGACAATATCAAGAAAGCCGCGATCGGTGGTGCTGTCGGTGGTGCGGTCGGTGGCGCACTTCACCATCCGATAAATCATATTGTCCCGCCGGCCAAGAACACAGTAATGAAAATGGTGAAAGGTGCCGCGACTCACTACGCCATTGGAGTACCGGGCAATATTGCCGGAGCGTTGGCTACCGGCAGTGACATCACTGCCTTATCAGTATTCGGCGGGGCAATACCCGGCGCGATGACTGGAGCGATCCACGGCCTGAAGGACAACAATCACGGCAACGCGCCCCCACCTCCGCAGGGCGGGTTCGATCACGATAAGCCTCTAATAGATGGCGGGCCGGGCAAGGATTCCTTCTCGACGGAGGGTTCAGACCTGGGGAACGAGCCACCGCCCAACTCGGGGGGTCCTTACGGCACCACCGGCGGGCAGACGTGGTCAGCGTCCGAAGAGACACTTGTCGGTGACGACGGCGGCGGTGGCAACTCGACCGGAGCGGACCGCAGCGGTGCCACCGCCAATGGTCAGAACTCGGGGACTGGCGCGCAGCGTGGTTCGGCGAGTGGGCAGGGCACGGCCAATGGTCAGAACTCGGGGACCGGGGCGCAGCGTGGTTCGGCGAATGGGCAGGGCACGGCCGATGGTCGGAACTCGGGGACTGGCGCGCAGCGTGGTTCGGCGAATGGGCAGGGCACGGCCGATGGTCAGAACTCGGGGACCGGCGCGCAGCGCGGTACCGGGAACGGGCAGGGTTCTGCGTCGGCCAATGGGCAAAATTCCGGGACCGGGGCGCAGAGTGGTTCTGCGACAGGGCAGGGCACGAGTACGGCCAATGGTCAGAACTCGGGGACCGGGGCGCTGAGTGGTTCGGCGAATGGGCAGGGTAATGCGTCGGCCAGCGGTCAGAACTCGGGCACGGGTGGGCAGGGTACTGCGTCGGCCGGCGGTCAGAACTCGGGCACGGGTGGGCAGGGTACTGCGTCGGCCAGCGGTCAGAACTCGGGCACGGGTGGGCAGGGTACTGCGTCGGCCAGCGGTCAGAACTCGGGGACCGGGGCCAAAAGTGGTTCTGCGACAGGGCAGGGCACGGGTGCGACTAACGGTCAGAGCGCCGGGGCCGGTTCGTCGACAAACGGCTCAGCGACAGGACAGCAGACTGGCGCTACGGCGCCGGCGCAGAGTAATGGATCGGGCACCCAAAGCACCGGCGCCCAAAACACCGGTACCTCGGGTGCATCAAACAATTCGAGTGCAAACCCAGGGCAGGCCAAAGGAGCTGTCGACGGGCAGCCGTCGACTCGATCGGGTCAGCGCGCCGACAGTTCTGGGCAGTCGGGGCCGCGACCGGCAGCCGCAGGAATCAGTGGTCGTGGTTCCACGGGCACGGGATCGGCGGCCACGCCGCAGGTCGGGGTCAGCCAAACCTCAGCTGCGGCCAATTCGACGTCGACATCCGAAAGCACTTCAGGTACACGGCAAGTAAGTCAAGCGTCGCAGGCCAGCCAAGCGCAATCAACATCAATCCCGCCGAAATCGACGAATCCGTTCCGATCGGCTGAGCCGTCAGCGGCATCCAAAGACGGTGCGGGCAAGCCGAATAAAGGCAAGTTGTCACCCCAGGAGACCCAACGACTGGTACAGGACGCCCTCGCAGAGTATCGCCAGTCCGGCCCGGATTCTGAGATCGTTTTCAACGGCGACAGCGATACCGACAAGAGGTTCAGCCTCACACGCGACACCACCGGTAAAGCGAAGGTCGAAGTCGACACCAAAGCCGTTGCGGGCAAGTCGACTAGACCCAGGTTGTCGCCGCAGGAGACCCAACGGCTTGTCCGAGAAGCCCTCGCGCAGCACAGTCAGTCTGAGCAGCCGGGATCTGATGTCAACGAACCGATTGATGCCAGCGTCGAGTCGCGATCGATCTCCAGCGAAGAGCGCGGCAGCGACGACGATGAGATCACCCCCCGCGGTGACAGCGACGTCGACCAAAAGTTCAACCTCAACCGTGGCAGCGACGATGATCTCGACGAATCCGCGCCTGATCGGCACCGATTGGCGCCAGTGAATGGCGACGGTGGTGTGGGCAGTGGTGATCGCTTCGCTGATGGCACGACCTGGCATCGGGATGCCAACGGCTGGTTTGTTGCCGGGCAGGGTGGTCACATCGATGTCGGGCCCAGTTTTGGTGGGGGGACTGTCGAGCTACCTGGTGGGGCGCGGGGGGTGTTTGACAGTAACGGTGTGCTGCAACATGTTGTCTTGGGTGATGGCACCAGTCATGACCGCGGGCTAGATGGGACCTGGTCGCGGGCCCGGGAGAACCCGGGCGAGGTGCAGGTGGTTAAGACGGGGCTTGGGGATGTTCTTGCTGGCGATAACGAGAAAGTGATCGACACCAAGACCGGGGACACGATCGCCTACCGTCAGATCAAGGATGACAACGGCCGCCGCCTGTCGCAGCCCAAGGTGCTGCTCCCGGATGGACAGGGGGGGTGGAAAGAAACCCCGGCGCCGGTGGACACGGTCCGTTATGAGGCGTGGCTAGCCGGTGCGAACAAGGCTCATGACACCGCGCGCACGATGTTCGATATTGCCGGGCGATCTGATGCGAGCATTCCCGAGCACGAGCGGTTGACCCATCTGGGTACCGAGGGGCTGAAACAGTTGCTGGGCGGCACGCCTGATGATATGAAAGCCGCCCTCTATGAGGCGGTGCGGCGCACCAAGGGTGTGACATTACGGTGGACGCAGCTGTCGGCCGGCAGTGCCATGGAGCGCGGTGATGTGGTGAATATGGCTGCCGGGGAAGGAAAGTCGTATTTGTTCTTGATGAGTAACGCGCTGGACGCGGCCAAGTTGGCTAAGGCCGGCGAGGGCGGGGCGGTGCACATGCACACCACCCGTGATGTGCTGGCTGAGCAGTTGGAACCCGATTTTCGGGCGGTAATGGAGCCGTTGGGGTATGCGGTGCACCGGTTGAATTCCGATCATCCCCCGCCGGCGCCTCAAGCGGGTCAACCCACAGTGTATTTGGGTACGAGTCAAGACGCGGCGTTTACGTTCCTCAAGCACGGGTCGGTGGGCGGGCGTTCGGGTGTGGGGCCAGGGTTTAACGCCGAGATCGACGAGATCGATGAGGCGCTGGTGTATTCCAACGGCCACTACATTTTGTCGGAGGGCACCGCTGCGGACGCGGCGCCGGCGGTGGCTGACCCGATCAAGGGGATGCGCAAGTTTTTGTCCGACAAGTTGGCCAGCGGGGAGCTGACCGAGGCTGATTTCGGGCGCGAACCCGACACGGTCGGTGGGCCAGCGCATTTGACCGAGGCCGGGGTCGCCAAAGCCACCGCACTGCTGAACCCGAACGGCAAGCTGGCGCCCGCCGAGGTTGATGGTCAGCTGGGCAAGCTGGGGATGGCTGCTGCGGCGCATTGGGAGTATGTCGAAGACGTCCACTACGTGATCGATGACAAGACCGGCAAGCTGTACATCATCGATCAGATGACCCACCAGGTTTTGTATGACCCGCGCACGTCGTCGGAGAGCCGGTGGAACGGCGGGTTGGCTCAGGCGCTGGAGGCCAAACACGGGCTCAGTGTGCGTCATGACTCCGACGGCGATAAGAAGGTGACCTCACAGGGCCTGTATGAGAAGTATTCGACGGTCGTCGGCGCGTCCGGGACGGCTAACGGGAAGAACGAGTTGTTCGCCAAGCAGGGATTGTCGTCGCAGATCGCCGATGTTCCGCGGTATTACACCTCGGGGTTGACCACCCACGAGATTGAGGTGAGCGCCAATCTGAAAGACAAGCTGACCACGATCGCCGACGATGTCCAACAGATGCAGGCTCTGGGGGACGCCGCGCGCCCGCAGTTGATTTTGGCCCACCGCAACGACTTGGTGAACCAGATCTCCGCGCAGCTGAATGAGCGCAATGTCGAGCACGTCAGTATCGACGCGAAGTGGTTTTTGAAGCAGGGCGTGGATCGCGATGAGGCATTCAAGGAGGTGGTGGCCCAAGCCGGAAAGCCGGGCAAGGTGTTGGTGATCAACATGCAGGGCGCGCGCGGGGTGGACATCCCCCTCGATGACGCGGCCAAGGCGCTGGGCGGTCTGCACGTGGTGGTGACCGGGCATTCGGCGGTGTCGAAAGACATCGACATTCAGGCCGAGAATCGCGCGGCGCGCAGCGGGGACCGCGGCAGTGTGAAGTACTACATTTCGCCCGATGATGACCTGTTCCGGTTGTCGAATAATCCGCAGGTCCAGCTGGCCGTAATCCAATACCGGGCGGCGCTGCACACCGGTGTCGACGTGACTGGCTCACAACAAGGGCTACGCGATGCAGTACCCGTCTCCCAAAACGACGCCGCACTGCGGATGGGAATCCGGCAAGGCCCGCTATCGCGCGCCCCGCCGTCCCACACCGATGACAGATCATCAGATGGTGCACACGACGCCGACAGCGAAGCGTCGAGTCGCCCCAAACCCGACTCTGACGAATCAGACAGCGACCAGCACTCGGTAGAGACACAACATCTTTCCGACGACGACGCATCTAATCGTGAGGATCACGGTGCTGAGCCTGGTCGAAGTGTTGACGCCTCCGAGGATGGCGGGCCTGCGCGTCTGCCTGGGCGTGACGGGGTTGTTGATCGTGCTGGTGGGGCTCAGTTGCGTGGGGAGGTGGGGCCTGGGCGTAGCGGTGCGTTGTCGGTGTCGGAGTTGAACGCGTTGATGGGTCCGGATTCGGTTGCGGCGTTGTTTGGGGATGGTCATGGTGATTTGACCGAGGTGCAGTGTGAGTTGTTGGCGGGGTGGTTGATTGGTGTGTTGCATCCCGATGGGGTGCGGGGTTCGACGGTTGACGACTCTGTGGTGGGTCGTGGTGGGGTGGCTGGTGCTCAGGGGCGGGTGCTTGCTGGTGGTGGGTGGGGTCGGGTTCGTGATTTGTCGGCGTTGATGAGTGCGGTTGAGGGTGAGCCGGGTTCGTCGGCGGTGGTGATGTTCAGTCGTGGTGGCGGCCAGGTGGGGCATGTGCAGGCGTTGTTTTCCACTGCTGGGCAGGGGTTGCAGTGGGTGGATCCGCAGCTTGGCGAGCACAAGGTTCTTGCGGCAAGAGACGCCAAGGGGTTGGCGAATATTCCGCCGGGGGTGGCGATGTCGGCGGTGGTGCTTGATCCGCGTGGGCGGGTGGTGTCACCGGATGAGTGGGCGACGACAAAGGTTCCTGTTCACGAAGCACTGCTGGATGCGCCACTGAACCATGAATTCGGCGCGACCGGACTGGGTGATCAGCCTGACGAGAGCTTCTTGGATTTGTCTCCGGAACCCGGCGGCGTTCGGCCCGATGAGAGTTTCTTGGATTTGTCGGGTTCAAGCACTCGGGGCCCGTTGTTGGTGGGTGGTGGGGCCGATCCGAGTTTCTTGAGTTTTTCTCCGGAGTCCAGTGGCGGGGATGGGCTTCCGAGTGTGGGTGGTTCTTCACCGGAGCCGGGCAGTCCGGTCGGATCGAGTGGCGACGACGTCGACCACGCCGGTAATGACGACATAGCCAGTTCCGTTTCGGGGCAAGGGCCAGATCACCTGAATGCGGGGCCGGGTCCGCGTTCTGCCCATGATGTGCAGGAAGCGGAGGGCGTCGATGTCGATGATTGGCGCAATGATCTGGCGGGTCATGTCGACTTGGGAGAAGTCGGCTCTCGGGCGCCGACACCGGACCGCGTCCCCAGCGCACAAATCGGCCCGCCAATCGATCCCGCTGACATCCACGGTGTGAACCCGAGTGCGGAAAACCGTGACGGTGCTCTGAAATATCGCAGAGACCGCAAGCCGTTGTACCGTTTCGACCGGCGTCCACCGGAGGTGGTTTTCAGACACGGGTTCACTCCGCCCAACCCGACTGATCTTGACTTGGGTGAGCACATCCAGTCGGGCAACTCCGGCTTCATATCCACAACACGCGACCCGAACTTTGACATCCTCGCTCCCACGGCGGCGCTCGGGATTCGGGTCTACCGGTACCGCATTGACGCGCTGGGCGGCATCGATATCAATGCGACGTTCGGCGGGGGCGGCCACACTCATGAGGCCGAGGTCGTGTTCGCCGGCGGCATTCGAACGGAGAACATCAGCGGAGTCGAAGAGATACTCACCGCCGTCGAACGGTCCGCAGACGAGGGTCCGCTCCGGCCGGGTGCGCGGTGGAATGTCACCTATGGCGAATTCGTCGAAAACCGTCACTTTGATCCAAACATGCCCAACGATGGCACCACGCCGCCGCCGGGGGGACAGAACGAATCTGGCGCACACCCCTCGGCGCACCAGCCGCCGTCGTCGATTCCACCATTCGTACGGCCGGGTCCGAACCCCACCGCCCTAAAGGGCGCTGGCCAGGGGGTCGGCAGCCATGGAGCCCGGCTCTTCAGGGACCCGGCTACAGATGAGCTCTGGCTCATCAAGGCTCCAGATCAGGGTGACGAATTCGTATCCGCTGTGCAGGAGGCCACCGCCCGCCTGCAGATAGCTGTGGGTATCCAGGCTCCGGAGACCTACGTCTTCCTTCAAGGCAAGGTGAGTGCTCAACGGTGGTTTGCGGATTCGCAACCGCTGGACACCGCCAACCTGTCGGCGCAGGATCTCGTCACGCTGCAAAAGCACCATGTCCTGGACTGGCTGATCAGCAATCATGACGCCCATCAGAAACAATTTCTGCGTATGCCGGACTCGACCATTGTCGGGATCGACAAGGATCAGGCGTTCCGATATTTCGGCCGTGACAGATTGGATTGGGATTTTCATCCCAACGCCGTCATCGGTGAGTTCGAAAGTGAACTCGACCCGGTCTACAACACCTTGTGGCGCGACTTCCATGAAGGCACAAGGCAGCTGAGTGATCCGCGTAGCGGCGAGCTCGCGGAGTTCATCACGCAGGTGCAAGCGATCCCGGATCACGATATCCGCGAGCTGTTTCGTCCATATGCCACGGGGGCTGCGGCTTCGGGCAAGCTCGCAACGTCCGACGAGGACGAGGACGATGAAAAACTGGGCCTGGGTCCGCAGCGGCTGCCTTCGAACGATGTCGAATCCTTCTTGTCTGCAATCGTGCAACGCAAGAACAACCTGGCAACCGACTTTGCCGCACTTTACGACCGAGCAACAGGCACACTTCCGCCGCTGAGCACGGATGTTCACACGCATGTTCCTGATTCAGCGCCGTCGACCCCCCATCCTCGCAGCGATGGCATGGCGCTTCTTCCGCCACTGCCAGACGAGCAACGTGCAGCGTGGAGTGCAGACCTCGATGAGCTTGCGGTCCATAGTGATCGGACGACGACCGGTAATGCTCGGCCAGAGGACATCACGGCCGGTCGGCTCGAGGCCTGGGATCGCTATTTCGACGCGTTCAACGCTCATCGGACCGCGCTTTCCCTCGGAGGGCCGGCAACCGTTTCGACCGAGCAGGAGCTGACTGCGGCACGCGACCAACTCGGCGATTGGGGTCTTGACCCCGACTCACTGACGGACGTTTATCGCGCGGGCGACGGCGAGGATCGGGTGACGCTCGAGGACGGTAGCCGACGTTTTGGCCGGTACGGCGGGGCCGGGGTGCTCCTACGTACGCAGAACCCAGACGGCTCCTGGGCTGTGCTGATGCAGCAGCGAGCGGGCGAGACCTATCGCGGTCAGTGGGGCCTACCGGGCGGGGCCCGCCACCTTCACGAGACCGCCACGCAGACAGCGCTTCGTGAGTTGCAGGAAGAGACCGGCGTTAAGGGCAGTGAGCTCAACGTGCGCGCGCAGAACATCACCGACACGGCGCGCGTTCGCGGCGGCTACGACTGGACGTATACGACGGTGATCGCCGATGTGCCACACCAGCTGCAGACCAGCGTCGATGACGAGAGCCTGCAGTTGCGGTGGGTCCCAGAAAGCGAAGTGGGCGATCTGTCGCCACTGCACCCAGGGTTCGCCGCCAGCTGGGCGGGGCTGCGGGCCGACATGGCCAATCATCCACCGATCGCTGCGGGACACGGCGATACGTCTGGCGGTGGGGAACGGCACGGCGCCTCCGAGGATGGCGGGCTTGCGCGTCTGCCTGGGCGTGACGGGGTTTTTGATCGTGCTGGTGGGGCTCAGTTGCGTGTGGAGGTGGGGCCTGGCCATCGCGGTGCGTTGTCGGTGTCGGAGTTGAACGCGTTGATGGCTTCGGATTCGGTTGCGGCGTTGTTTGGGGATGCTCATGTCGAGTTGACCGAGGTGCAGTGTGAGTTGTTGGCGGGGTGGTTGATTGGTGTGTTGCATCCCGAGGGGGTGCGGGGTTCGACGGTTGACGACTCTGTGGTGGGTCGTGGTGGGGTGGCTGGTGCTCAGGGGCGGGTGCTTGCTGGTGGTGGGTGGGGGCCGGTGCGTGATTTGTCGGCGTTGATGAGTGCGGTTGAGGATGAGCCGGGTTCGTCGGCGGTGGTGATGTTCAGTCGTGGTGGCGGCCAGGTGGGGCATGTGCAGGCGTTGTATTCCACTGCTGGGGAAGGGTTGCGGTGGGTGGATCCGCAGCGTTCGGGAGGGCGGGTCTTTGAGGCGGGTGCGAAAGACGATGAGGGGTTTGAGAAGGATTTGCCGCCTGGGGTAGCGATGTCGGCGGTGGTGCTCGATCCGCGCGGACGCGTGGTGTCACCGGATGCGTGGTCGACAACGGAGGTCCCGGTTCACGAGGCGCTGCTGGATGCGCCACTGAACCACGAATTCGGCGCTCATGCAGAAGAAGTCGAGTTCTATGGCGTCGGGCTCGAAAAAGCTGACGGCACCTCATTACATGTGAAGGCGCATGTTGCAACTTCGGTCGACGGTCTTATCAAGGTGTCCACCGACCTTCGCATGGTCTTCGTGGGAAACGATGGCAAGCATTACGCGGACCCGCCACCCGGTGTCGATCCGGACGATGCCGGTTACTGGGACGTGATTCTGGTACCAGAGGCCGTCACCGTACCTGGCCGCACACTAGACGATGACGTGACTCAGGATTCGCTCACGGCGGTTGAGGCGCGACGGTCGGATTTGATCGGGAGGCTGCAGCAGGCGGCGTCGAGCGAGCATGAAGCACTTCTGTCTGACGTGCTTGGCGATGAATACCGGGTTGAAGCCGGATTCGAAGGCACGTGGGTCACAAGTTACCCGGTCCGGGTGGCGGAAGCACCGATGCATTTCCAGTTCACCGAGGATGTGCCGCTCGCCGGTATCCACCCCTTCCTCGTCAACCTCGCAGAACATTCACGGCCGGGCAGCGGACTAGACGATCTGCGCAAAGGCATACAGTTCGGGCGCAAAGTTGCGGCAATAGTCGCGGCCCATCTGAGAGGGCAGCGAGACTCCGAGTTCGGCCGCAACGCTGCAGCCGCGCTGGCGGACGAGGATCTGGACCTGCTGCTGGATCCCACAGCGCGCGCTGTGATGGGAGTGATGGCGCTCGCTTACGTGATGGACTCCGGGTACGCGACCAAGCACACCACCGTCGATGATCGCAAGGTAACCAAGGACTACATGTGGGTTGTGCCCCGGGTACCCATGCGAGGCCTGGCTGAAGCCCTGGGTGGCGAGGTTCAAGAGGCCCTCGAGCATCGTGCAAGCGAGATCCACAAGCTGTTCGAATCCGACTTCCGCAGCGATCATCCCGACTTCCCCAAAGGCGGGCCGCTCCGGGAAATGGTGCTCGATCCGAAGGATGCGACCGAGATTCGCGTCGGATTCGTGCTTGATTCGGTTCTCAAAAGTCGTGAGCCATTGCCCGACGATCACCGCGACGAGCTGCGTAGGTTCGGAATAACCAGCGTCGGCTCCACGCCCACGCCGCGTGGCAACGGACGGCTACCGGTGGTGCCTCTGGAAGCTCGCAACCCTGGAAAGCCCCTATATGACGATCCGGTCTTGGGCTTCTACAGCGATGAAAAAATGTTGCAAGCCGCCGCCGACCAGCTCATAGAAACGACGCGCAACATCGACCGAGATGTCTCCGTCGCCCATGCGGTGCACCGTGATCCGCTCGGCAGGGCCGTCATTGATGCATTGACCGACAGGGTGCTTGGTCAGCAGGACAACGAGATCAATCCACTGCGGACGGCTATCGCTCACTACGTCGTCGAAAATCCGAATATGACAACCGCGTTGAAGCGGTTGCTTGCCCCGGCCAGCAGGCGGATCGGCACACAGCTGGTCCCGTGGGACGCAGCCATCGGCTTCGCCGAGGAGGCAAAGGCGCCGCTGGACCGGGGGCAGGAAGATCAGATCAGGGAATTCGCCGCTGATCTGGTCGACGAGGCGCAACGCCGGCAATCAGACGGCGGGCGCAGTCTGGTCATACACGTGCAGGGTGGCGGAAACGGAGGTCGCTTCAATCGGTCTCAGGCCGTGGTCACCGGCCAAACGCGTGCTGACATCACCCGCGAGAAGCTGCAGGAAGAGGTTTCAAAGCTACTCGACGAGCGCCGGCTTCCCCAAGGAATTGTGGAATTCCCCGACGCGGAGACGCGTGGCCATGCGGTCCCCGAGGGTGTCGTAGTGTCGTTCGGCGAAAAGACAGATGCCGCGGCACGACGAATGGTGGTCGTGCGGATCGAGGACGGACGTGAATTGCGGGCCGCACCGGAATCAGGTGGCCACCGCGACTCCGACGATGCCGCTGAGTCCCGGCGCGGTGTTGACGATTCGGATTCGTCGGATACGGCTTCGGAGTCGCATTCGAACGAAGACGCGGAGTCTATCCACTTTGAACCCGAACGCATGGCCGCTCGCCAAATACGCAGCACTTTCACGGGATCGGCGCCGCCGCCCGCGGAAGGTCGACTCGCGGATGGCATTTCGGGCACCGGTGAGTCGCGCAGGTCGGACGTCGAGGTGGACTTTGACGACGTTTACCTCAGCCGTGCTGAGTATGAGGCGAAATACCCGGATGATCGCGTCGAGATCCGTGACGTCGGTGCCAAGGTCGTTGTTCCGGACATCGAGCCAACGATGTCGCTGCCGTCAGAGGTGGACGTTCCGTTCGCGCTGGACAGGGGAGCAGCCGATGCCAATGATGCAAGCCCGATGCCGACAGATTCGCTGAGTCGAAATGCTGTTGGGCCGCTGACTGGCGAACCCTCAACCGAGGGCCAGCCGAGCGGCGACGAGGGACCGCCCGATGAGACCAACACCACGGATCCATCGGTCGACTCTGTCACCTCGGACGCGTTGCCGGACCATGCAGCACTTATCGACGCGGCGCTGCGGTTCAGGACAGCGGTCGCGGCCCAGCATCACGTTGAAGCGATGGAGGACCGATTCACCCGCGCCGAATCGAGGCAGATTTCAGCCTTGGGTGCCCTGAATCGGGCAGACCGCGCAGTGAAAGGCGCGACGGCATCGAATCCCTTGCCCCCAGACGCGAAGCGCACTGCTGAGCAGAAGTTGGTGTCGGCCGTAGCGTCGCACCGTGACGCACAACGAGAACTGGATGAGGCACGGCAGAGTTTGGTTGCAGCAGAGCGGCGGCTGGCTGATGCGCAGCAGGCGTTGCAGGGCTCGACCCGCACGGCGGGTGAACCTGGGCCAGCTGACACCGGACCGCGAACTGGCATTGCGGCGATCCGGCAGCCGTCAGGGAGTAAGCAGCGTGCCGTTGACACCGCTCAAATTAACGCGCATTGGTGGGCCGGTCTGTTAACCGCGCAACACGAGGCGTTGATCAGAACCCACCCCGCAGATGTTGGCAACGCCGAAGGAATCCCGCCCGCAGTGCGTGATCGTGCCAATCGTGCTGCGTTGCAGGCCCAGCTGGGTCGGCGTCGCCTGTTCGATTGGTTCAACCATGCGGCACTCAAGTCCCTTGCTTCTGAGTTGAACGGTCCTCACGGCGGAAGAATGAAGCTGCTGTCCTTCGATCCGAATGCCCGCGGCGGCGGCCGGCTGATGCTCAGTGTCGGTGGTGATCCATACCAGGGAACCGTCAGGTGGCGAGGGCCCGGCGAGGGCGGCAGCCTCCAGCATCGACTGGGTGAGGCGCTCAACGATGTCGGTACTTCCGACGATAGGGCGACCATCGTCTGGGCTGGCAATGAATTGATTGGGTACCCGCGCCCGCTGGTGCGGAGCCCGGTTCGCGCCGATCAGTTCGATATCGACCGCGCGGCGTTCGAGGCGGGGCAGATTTCAACAGGCCAGCCTGATGTGTTCGATCGCCTATTCAGACCGAGTAGCGATGACGATACCGAATCGACTTATACGACAGACGATTCGGATGATTCGGGTCTGCCGCCACTCCGCGACCAGTTGCGGGGGCCATTCACTCCGGTTGTGTCAGACACTGCGACCGATCTGGCGCGCTTCCAGTCTGCGGTTGTGGAAGGGCAAGACGGGCTTACTGACGGCGAGACGCAGGTCATCCGCAATGCGACACGGTCGGCCGAACCGGAACCAGAGCCGGAATCCAATCCGGAACCGGCTGAGAATAAAGGTAACTCGGTTGATCCGTCTGACGCTTCGGGCGTAGGTCGTGACGACGCGGCGCGTAACGCTCATCTGGCGCCGGAGGCGGCCGCGGAGTTGTGGTTGCACGACGTCGACTGGCGAGACAGTCATGGTCTTGACTGGTTGATGGCCCACGATGAGGCGTGGTTGGCGGCCCATGATGCGGCGTGGCTGGAGACGCGTTACGTACCGCCTCGCCGGTATCTCGATGCGCTGGACCGATGGGACGCCGGAGATCGCGGGTACGACGATCTGCAGACCCAATGGCAAGACCGTCTGCTCTTCCGCCAACTAGCACGTACCAATTTGGACCCACTCGGTGCACTCGAAGATCCCGACGAACCAGAAGAGTTCGATCGGATTCGACTTGACACTCTCCGCGTGCTTGCTGAAGCGACCGCCCACGACGCTTCGATGCTCGGCACAGGCGACGAGCGTGAGGGCGCGCCCCACAACGGTGATCCAGACCCTCAGTTGCCGGCCCGTATCGGCCCCAACCTCAATATCGGTGGCAGCGATGTGGTCGAGAAGTTCGACTCGGATAACGCAGCTTTCGACCACATCAAGCAGTTGGTGCTGAAGCACGGTGGTGAGAAAGCGTGGAGGAACAACAGGGAGCAGATCGAAGGACTGTACTCCGATGCGGTTCTCCGCGCGGAAGCCGGCGGCCTGTTGCGTGGCGGTCGGTCCGTCAAGCATGTCATCCGACTCGGCTTCCAAAAGAGCCTGAGCGTGGTTCTGTCTCTGGACGGCGCGGATCCGGAATCCGAATTGCATTTCAAGGAGCATGTGGCGAAGCTCGAATACGAGCACACCGCCGATAACACCAAGTCCACAGGCAGATCGGCCCTCGATCGCGGTGTCCTGACTGCGGGTGGTCAGGTCAACGCCAGCCATCCCAACACGAGCTTGAACGAGGCCGCGTTCGGGTCCCACACGAGCGACTCGATTCACAACGAGGTGCTGGCAGACCGCCAGATCAGTGGTGCTCAAACCGACGAGCCGAGTGTGCGCTTCCACGGCAAGGTCAAGGCCGTCGTCAACGCCGAGCTGAGGGTGCCCTGGCTCACACGCAAAATCAAACCTCTCGACATCGACTTCCAAACCGAGTTGGTCGTTCCGAAACGCGATGTCGATGATGACGGCAACGACGACATCGATGGCGACGCAACCGAACTCACTGGGCCGCCAAGCATTCTCGAAACGCGTGCGCTCACCGGCACCGATACCGTCACCAACCTGTGGCTGATGCCCGATGACGGAGACCAAGACCATTTGCACGATCGCAAAGGTAAGCGGCGGGCAGCTCAGGGTCCCGACGTGTGGTCGGTCTCCAACTTCGTCACCAGCGCCGACATGCGGAAGGCTTTCAAGAAGGCCTATGGCAGTGCACATATCAAGGCGCTCAACGAGACTGACAACTGGCTGACCGTTGAGCGCCTGCAAGCCAATTTGCCCGGAATGACGAACAAGCAGCCCTTGGTCTTGCACTTCGAGAACGTTCCCGGCGCGCGGCTGGAAGTGCACGCGTTTGTCGAACCGCTGAGCACTCCGTCCAAACCGCACCTTCAGGGCGAAGCTTCCAAGAGTCGGCTGGCCCAGTGGAAGCAGTTCATGCGGCTGACAGGCAAGACGAAAAAGACCGAATTCCATGCCGGCACGGAGATAGACACCTCACTGGTACGGCAGGAAGCCAGTACGTGGTCGTATGAAGTACCAGTCCCCGGCCGTGTACGTGCTCAGGACGCTACCAGCTCCGCCACCTTTGAAGGCGGGATGGATGGCAATTACATCCACGGGCGCACAAAGATCGACGTCGATAGTCGCCGGGTCCGCACCCGCAACACTGCCAAGCTTCCGGTGGGAGGGGAGAGCTGGCATGGACAGGTGCGGCTCCGCATTGAGATGCACGGTGCCAAGCCTCCGTCGCCGGCGTGGCGTGGAGCGTCGTTCAAGGGTCGCGCGGTGGTCGAGACACGAGCCCGTTTCGACGCGATGGTCGAAGGGTGGAGCAAGCCGCTCGCCTCCTATCTGAACGAGAAGGTGTGGGCGCCCCCGGCCCGGATCTGGGGTGACGACGAAGCGACGGGTATGGCCGGTATGGCCGGTATGGACAAAGTCTTCAACCTGGACCTCGGCGGTTTTCACGGCGCGATCGACTCGCTGGGCCGCCGGGCGTTCGGTGATGACTGGAAGAACGTCGCCAGGACGGTGAAGTCTTCACTTCACCTGAACGCAGTACGCGATGGCCTGGCCGCGATGACCCAAGGCGGTCCTCTGGTCAGCTCTCAGCTGTCGGGGCCGGGTTCGCACACCAAAGCCTCGCTCACAGCGGACTTCGATCGACTTACCTTTCAGCGGGTCATCACGCCGCTTTCCAGCCCGAGCACGGAATTTGTCGAAGGCTCGTCGAAGGTAGTCGAGCACAATAAGCAGACCACTCCACAGGTCGCGTTGGGCGGCCGCAATATCGACATCGACGGAGTCGAGTTCCTGATCGAGCCGATCGTGGGCACCCGCTGGACCACCCGCGATCGTGAAACCTTCGGAGAACAGCAACGTCACGTGGTGGCGTCCAAGGTCCAGCAGGAGATGGCCATCTTCACCGGCCAGGTGCTGATAAAGGCCGAAATGGTTGGATCACGAGCCACAACCCAACAGACCCTCCCCATGGCGGTGACGATCGGGATTCCCGTGTCCGAGCTTGGAGGCTCCCGCAAACATGACGACCATCTGCCACCCACGTTTGACAAGAAGAGCCCCACCGGCTTCATCGACAGGCCGCCGCCCAAGCGGGCTTCCGACCCCGTCGAGCCGCCGAAGCCCAGAGATCCCAATGCGCGTAAAGCATTCGGCCATACTGGTCGTTCACCGGATGGACCGGGCAAACTGCGCAAGGCCAGGCCGGCCAATGTGGCAGTGGCATCGCGTTTCGGTCGCGCCGCGGTGCAACGCCACAAGTTGGAGCCACGTGACGGCAAGCTGCGCAAGGAGAAGCCAGCTGAGGTTCACAGTCATTCGCTTCCGCCGGCCAACGGCAAGTTGCGCAAGCGCCCGCCGCCTAAACCCGAGAAGTATGTTTGGAACGCGCAGCGATTCCTGAAGGACATCAAGGACGGCCACGAGCCACCGCCAGCCCCTCCGCGCGTTACGCCGCAGTGGCAGTGGGACCTGCCGCCACGGAACCCGAATCCACCTGAGCCGCCTGCACATGCGTCGCAGAGCAGCTGGCACGCGTCCGACCTGATCGTCGGCCTCGACCGGGACACCGCCGTGCAGGAGGCCATCCGCCGCGACCTCGCTGCAGTGTTGCCCAGCGGGGCGCTCGAGCATGCGATGGAAGGGGTGTCGCGCCACTTCGGACCGCGCGTGCTTCGTGGTCGGCTCACTCACCAGTCAGGCAGGCAGCTGCGCCACGACGTCCCCGTGCCCGGCGGCAAGGTCACAATCAAGATCCGGTTCGACCGCGAGCCGGACGCCAAGCACGTTGGTCCGTCGGAGAGTCTCGAGGTCGACACATCCGCAGAGTTCGAATCGTCGTTCACGCATACCCACGGTCTACTCCGGCGCAATGTACTCGGTGGCCGCATCCAGGTTCCCACCCCGTGGGTGACGCTGAGTTCCCAGGTCACCCATTACTGGACGCAGCGTCCAAGCGCGGATCCCACCGTTGAAGGCGTTCATGGCATTTCGCACTTGAGCGACGTGCGCCACGCGAACCTCTCAGGTGAAGCCGACCACCGGCAGCCCAACAGGGTGCGGGTGACCGAGCCCCACGAGCTATTCCGACACCAGATCCGCTTCCACATCAGCTACGAACCGAGCCGGGGCGCCAAGCTGGTGTCGAAGGGCAAACAGCGGCTTTGGAACCGCAACCTCAAACCGATAGAGGAGGTTGGAAAAGAGTCGCAACCCGTTCGGCTCGGTGCAGTCTTCGCTTACCCCCGAAATACACCGAAACCCAAGGTCTCCAAGGTCCCCCAGCACGACCTCGACAATGCCGTCGCCGGTCCGAGCACTCGTCCCGATGAACCGACGTCCGAAGTCCAGCAGATACCTGCTCCTCACGATGAGCACGACATACAACCCCTGCGGCTCGAAATTGGTCAGGTCGTTCGCGAGGTACGGCCGCCGGTCGATGGGCCTGCCCCGGGCAGTGCGAAAGCGAGCATCGAAACCGACGAACGGACACCCGACGAAGGCCCGGTGGCTTCGCATCTGCTGAACTCCATGGCCGCCACCGGCGAGGCGGTCTTCGGCGCCGATTGGCCCGCGGTGCGCGCTGAACTCACCGAGGACCTGCAAGACGCCAGCATCGAGCGCCGACTCGGCGACTTCAGCCGAGGTGGGCACAAGGTCATCAAGCTGAAATCGGTGAAAGGCGGTGAGGTCGAGCTACGCGCTCACATCGACAACCTGCAGTTGTCGGATTCAGATGCACAAACCGAGATCTACAGCGGCCCTGGCAAATTCTTCAACGCACAGACCACCAACACCCAGTCGCACGAAACGCAGGGGCTGGTCCAGGCGCAGAGAGACCTCCTGCCCGGCGTGCCCCACGTCAACGTGACGGCTCAGGGTCAGATCAACGCCTCACTCGGCAAAGAGACGACCCATACCCACGTCTCTGCCGCCTCCTCCAACACGCTCTTCCGCAAGAAGGGCAGCAGCGTCACACACCTCGGCACGGCCACGGTTTCGGCAGCCATGAGCCGACCACCCGGACGATCCGAGGCCGCTGCGATCAGCGATACGGCATCCGCACAAATCACGTTCCTCACCCGTGAATTACCCAAGGATGAACAGGTTCACGGCTGGTTTGAATTGGCTGAGGGAAGCCGACTCAGCCCGGCGACCCTGGTTCGCAAGATTCTTGATGGTCGACAGTTCCGCGACGAAGCCATCCGAAACATAAGTGCCATGTTCGGCCTTCGGCAACACGAACTGAATGCCGTCACGCCTTACATAGAAGCATCCCTGCGTGATTCCGTATTGGAAGACAGCCTTACCGAAATGACGCGCAAGCAGGGCGGGTGGCGCAAGCTTCAATGGAAGGACATCCAGGACGGCCGAAAGGAACAGAGGCCAAAGAAACTCACAAAGCGCGTATGGGCAGGAGACTACCCGAAGACGACAGACGACGAGCGCATGAATGGCGTCACGCTCCTGACGCACGAGAAGTACTTGATCACCGCGAGCGCGAAGGTCGGACCATCCGTCTTCGTGGGGGTTGAACACGTTGGCGCCAACGCGTATCTGCAGAACGACGTGAGCCAGGGTAGGCAGACGCAACAATCGAGATCCCGCCAGGGGGGTGGACGGTTGCTGATCGGCCCACACCTGAAGATCCTGGGGATCGACTTTTCGGCGCTGCTGGGCGGCGGCGGATCTCGCCAATGGACCCGCGGTGTGATGTTCTCGGACAACTCACGAGTATTGGCCAGTGCCAAGGTCCCGCGCGCGTACGGCGTTTTCAACGTTGAGACTGAAATCACCCTGATCATGCGCCACGGCGGGGACACCGTCGAGTTGCCCCCACAGACGGTTCATGGGCAAGTCCTGATCCCGCTGTCCGAACTCGAGGCGGCAGCCAAGGCGGCACCGGTTCAGCCTGGTGCTGCGATGGCCGGGGAGGGTCGGCGGGTGGCCAGGCGTCGCGGCGTGTCCGCGAACGCAGTGCGTTTCAACGAGTTTGGTGATGTGAACGACCATCGTGCCGCGGAAATGGTGGCGGACGTCACTGCGCGTCTGACACAGGAGAAGACGCCGCGTCCTGTCGCGAGGGTGTGGGCGGCCTATGACGCGTTGCCGGCTGAATTGCAACGACATGATTGGCGCCGTCAAACACCGGCGATGCGCGACTTCCTGTACAACCAAGTTCTGACCGGCCATCCCTATGTGCGCCTGAAGGGTGGCGCGCCCGGCGGAAATTCAGAGGATCGGGCGGACACTGCCGGTGCGGGACCGTCGCAGCGGCAGCCTACCGCCGCGAACCCCTCCGCAACACCCCATCCGTGGCCGCAGCGCTTGGCGCTCACACTTCAGAACGAACTTCGGCAAGCCAGTGCCAGCGGAGAGGTCTCGCTTGGGCTCACTCATCTGAAGACTTTGCAGCGCCTCCCGCGTGAACAATTCCAGCTGGTGACCGATGTCCTCAGCGAGAAGCCCGACTACGCTGCGGCATTCGCGAAGCATGCGAAGACCATCGCGATCGTCATCAACGAATGGCCGAACGTCTTTGATCGACTCACCATAGGGCTCTCGTCCGACGAGCTACTAGACGCCGACCTTTCGTACTTCGTCAACCACTCCGACGCAAAGGGACTTTTCGACCGGCTGGAGAGCGACGCTGAGGCCCGCAAGTTGTTCTTGACCAACGATGGTTTGGCGGCATCGCGCGCACTGGGTCCCAAGTGGGGGGCGCTGCTCAACCAAGGTCGGTCGGTTTACGGATGGATGAGTGCGCTCATCAGTGAGCTGCCTGAGCTTGGTCCGGCGATCCGCGACAGCGTCGACCCCGACACGAGCGTGCAGAAGCTGAGAGACACGCCCGGACTGATCGACATGTTCAACACGATGCGGTGGAATCACACGATCGGCCCGGGCGGGTATCGGGTGGGTCCCGTGTGGAGCCGAGAGCAATACGCCAGCTTGTTCGCCGCCGAAAATGCCTGGCTGTTCGAGGGTTTGCGTCGTCATCCCGTGCTGGCGTGGGCGGTGGTGAACGTGGACGGGGTGTTGGAGGGGGTGCTCGGCGGCGGCAAGACCGGACTCGGACAGTGGGTCTCCGTGCTCGACGGTAATCGTGCGTTGGTCGACGTGCTGTTGGACAGCCCGGCGTTGAGCCGTCAGCTCAGTGGTGACCTACGACTGTTCGAGAAGGCGGCGAGCAACCCGGCGGTGGCCACGGTGTTGTCGGTTGATCCGCAGCACTTCGACAATCTGGCCGATGATGACCTGGCGGTGCGGTTCGCGGACGCGGTCGATCCGGATCCTCCGCCGGTGCCCGACGGTGTGCTCTCCTCCGCGGTGAGCCAAGCATTGGCGGCGCACGAGAACTTGCGTCTGGCCGCGCTCGGTGATCACCGTCAGGGAGATCCGCACCCCAAAGTCGTCGAGCAGACGTGGAAAGCCTTGACCGACCCAGCTCGCGCCGATCTGGTCAATGTGCTGGCCCAGCTGCCTGGGCTGTCACCGCACGAGTACCGGCACTTGCTGACCAGTGCTTCCTACGGCGGCGACCCCCGTTCAATGCTCGAAAATCAGGTCTTCGCCGACGATCTCGGCGACTCCGCCTCAGCTGGAGGCATCGGTCGTCGCACGGTGCAGGCGGTGCTGCCTCAGCTGGTTCCTGCGATGCTGCGAAGCGCTGGCCTGGCCCAGAACCTGGCGACCGAGGCAAACAGTGGTCGTCCGGGTGACGAGACCCGGCGGGTGCTCTGGGAGCGTGCGGCGTCCGGTTCCAAGATCGGCGAGGCGCTGCAGTGGAGCGCCAGACTGCGTTTCCAGATTAGTTCGGCCTTGTTCGAAACCCCTACCCGACAGATCCTGAAAACGTCGGAACTCATCGACGTCTTGGCCAGCGACGAGTCGGCCATCTCCCTGGCGCAGCCGTCGGCAGTTGCCTACTTCAACATGCTCACTGAGGTACCGGAGTTGGTTGCGGCGTTGACCGCCAATGACCACGTGTTGGCGCGGGTGATACGCGCCCACCCGGGTCTGCTGGATCTCGTTGAGAACCAATATGACCGAAGTTCACGAAACGAGGATTATCGGACGTTCGCCGATCCCCTCGTGAAACTTGCCGCCGGTGACGGGAACAACCTGAAGTTATTGTTCGCGAACCCGAATGTCAAGCTGACGGCCAATCATTGGCAACGCCTGCTGCATACGCCGGGATTCGTCGAGGCGTTGGCCGGTGATCGGGTCTTCGCCAAGTCAGTGACCCAGAATACGAAGCTGTTGGTGGATATCGCCGGCAGTGCGCTACCGGAGACGACCTCGCCGGCTCAACTGTTTGGACCTGGGGACTCGGAAGAGGCGGCGGCGACAGATGGGCACCGCCAGGAAAATTTGATCAAAATACGCAAGGCACGCCTGACCACCCTGATGGAGGGTCAGGAGCAGGTCCTGCTCGACGATGGTGTCGAGGTGGCACCCGGGGAGGCCACGCAGGTGGACTACCTGCTGAGAGCCGATGTCAAAAAGGCGGCCAAGCTGCTCGATGAGGTTGCCCCGACGGACACCCATGCCGATCTTCGGGGCAAATTGGTGGACGCCCGCAAATTCCTTTCGCAGCACCCGTCGATCCTCGGGCCGGCACGAAAGAGGCCGGGTCTGGCGCGGGCGGTGCTCAAGGCACCTGCGCTGGGCGATTTCCTGGCTGAAAGCCCCGAACTGGTGGCAATGCTCGACCGGCCGGATGCCGCCGTTGTCATCGAGACAATGAACGTGTCACCTGATGTGTTCACCGCACTGAAGAACCATCCGCCGTTGTACCGCAACTACGTGAGCGATGCCATCCACCGAGAGAATCTCCGGGTACGCGCCATAGCGGAGACGACGATCGCCAACCCCGCGTTCCCCACGCTGATCGACTCCCAGCAGCAGCTGGAAATGCACTTGCAGGGCGACGAGACGGCCTTACTGCTCGCCGAAAAGAGCCCTGCGATCACGGCGGCGCTGGCACGTGATGGCCTGGCCGCGGTCAAGACGTTATTGACCAGGACCGCGGGCGCGGACGGCTCCAGGCGGGTGAGTTTGGCGTCCCGGTTGCAAAACCGGAACGAGAGTGTTTTGGCTGCAGTAGCCAGCAGCTTGGCGTCTCTACAGTTCTTCTCCGGTGCTCGTGGCGGTACGGGTGATCCGATTGATGACCTGGCGAAAGTGCCTCGTCTGGCCGAGGTGTTCGCCGAGCGTGCTTTCGAGCTCACCCCCCGGCAGTACAGGGCGGTGTTGGTTGCGGTCGGAAAGTATCCCGAACTGGTCGACCAAGTCTTCGCCTCGGCGGAGATGGTGAAGTTGGTGGCCGAGAATTCGGGCCTGGCACCGGTGATGAATCGGGTCGTGGGGCTCGGTGCCGTGTTGGCCGTCGACGCCAATATGCGGCAGTGGTTGGAAACGTCTGATCGCACGGTCCTGAGTGCGATAGCTATTGGTGGCCCGAAGCTGTTGGGAGCGTTGCGGACTCAGCCGGCGCTGCTGACGTTCCTTGCCGGTGACGACGGCACGCGTCTGCGGCATCTGGCTTCGCATCCGTGGTTGATAGATGTGCTCCGCAAGAACCAGGTAATCGCGCTGGAATTGGCGAATACCTCGACCGTGTCAGGTCGTGGTGACCCGGACTTGTGGACCGTGCTGACAGAGCACCATGCGTTCGCCCTCACGTTGCGGCCGGCCGATCTTCGGGCGTTGATGCGCCGCCAATCACTGCTGACCGTGTTGTCGACTGTTTCGTCGGACGACGCAGCGGGCACGCCCTGGCGCGCGGTGTTGAGCAATGGCAACTTGCTCGAGTTGGCCAATGCTGAGCCGGATTTCGCGCGACTGTTGTTCACCGACGCCGAGGTTCGGACGCTCTATTTGCGCGATCAGCGAGTGTTCACCCTCGCCGCGCGTCGGGTGCAGACCGAGGGCGGCGTCCTCGACGTGGCCGGGCTGCGCCGCGCGGTGCAGGCCGAGGCAGCACTTGCTCAGCCCGCAGCCAAGCCGCCGGTCAACACGACTGAAGGCAGCGGTGAAACACCCACGGCCACGCCGCCGGCCAGCACCACGGATAGGCCGCCGCGAGGCGGTGGTGGCGGACGTAAGCGTGGGGGGCGGGGTGGCCGTACGGCCGCCGTGGCGGCCGGGACGGCCCGTCCTGCCGAGTCGACCCAGGAAGCTGGGTCGGTTGGGCTGGGCGGGTTGCCGAAGGTTGCCGCAGCGGATCAGAGACTGCTGGCCGGGCTCGGTGGGTCCGAGGATCTACGGCTGTTGTTGGAGAGCCCCGGTCTCGAAGAGGTGTTCAAGACATTGGTCGACGAGCCACATGTGTTGGCGCTGTTCGAGGCTCGGCCCGACATCGTGGCAGCGGTGATCGATGACCCACAGCGGATCGAGGCTTATCGGTTCGGCGCTCACGTCCGTGGCGATGGCGAGCGGGATTTCGAAACCGCCTTCGCGGACTTCATTTCCGAGCACGACTTGGAGTTGGAGGGCCCGGCGTTCGCGGCGGTGCATGATCAGGCGCGGGTGTCGTGGTCGAAGGTGCGTGAGCAGCATCAGGCCGAGCGGCTGAAGACTGAGCAGGAGCGTCAGTCTCGGATCGCGGATTTGAACGCCGGAGATGAACGAACGTGGCACTTCAGCGGTAAGGAAATCCGCTACGGGAAAGGTCTTGGCAACAAGGATTTCACCAATAAGCAATTGGAGGTACTCGGCGACGTTGCCCGCGGTCAGGGTGTGCGGGAGGCGCGTAATGGTCGCATTCGCCTTCATGCCCCATTGCACGCCCATCTCGACGGTGGTGACCAGGGAGTCACGTTCACCTATGTGCTCAATGCCGACGGCGAGGTCGAGCCCTTGGTTTATGCGGTCAGTAAGGGACGGAGCGACAACAAGTATCGGTGGGGTGGCGGCGTTTTCCGGGATGGGCCGGCACCGCTGCTCTGGATCGACGATCATCCGTCGTTTGTCGCTTCGGAGGCGCTGCTGGCTGACCGTCGCCTGAGTCCTGCGCCTGCGATGCAGGAGATCGCTCACACCGGCGATGAACCGGTTATTGACTCGTTGGCACCTGTGCGGCAAGCGATCCTGGATTACTATGTTCTCCGGCACAAAGAGTTGCCACCGGCGCCGGCCACGGCTTCCGGGTCGCGCGGCGGTAAGCGCAACACCGGAAAGAAACCCGCAGTGGATCCGCGCGCGGCCCAGGAACAAGCCGTGGCTGAGGCCGGCGCCAAGCTACGCGGATATGGTCTCGATGGGCTACTGCCTGACGCCGGATCCGCCACACGTGCGGGAGAAGGCCAGCCGACAGCGGATGCCGCCGGCCTCGTGACCCAGGTGTGGCGTGTGGATACGTCGCAATCGAATCCGCGTGGTACACAGAGGCTTCTGGCTGATCTGTGGAAGCAGTACTTGCTTGGCGATCACGTCAACGCGGTGAAGCTGGGGCAGTTGGCCCACCAGATCAAGCTGATATCGGCGGCATTGACATCCTATTTGCCCTCGCCGCTGTCGGGAGCGGTTGATCTGGCTTCGGATCAGCGTCAGACGGATCATGTGAAGTCGGCGCCATCAGTCAGTGATGTTCGTGTCGAAACGGCAACGAAGACATCTGGAGCCGATCACACGGACACTGAAAAGTCGGCTTCCGCGAAGCCGATGTCGCGGGGCGCGTTGTGGCGCCGTGAAATATTGGGTGACGGTGTCGAACCGCCGGCGATCACGAATCGTCGGACATTGACCGATGTCGTTGACAAGATCGTCGATGCCCACGCTGTGGGGAGGCGGCCCGATGATCCTCGGGATGACCTGGCTGCGTGCACGATTCTGCTGGGCGAGGCGATGCGGGCCTTGCATCCGGAGAGGTTTGCCGGAGCGGCCGGTGTTGGTAAGATCCTTGATGATTCGGTGATCGACGGTCGACCGGTGCGCCGATTGATAGGTGGTGCCGAGCCGACGCCGGTGGCGTCCTGGGATGAGGTGGATCGTCGGCTCGCCGAGGTGGCCGGTTCCCATGGGCGCGCCACGGCTTTGATTCTGGTTTCATATCCCGACGCTATGGGTCATGCGATAGGTGCGCATCGGTTCGCGGACAATACGGTCGCGTACTTCGATTTGCATGCGGCGCAGGGTAAGCGGGTGTCGGAGGCTCGACCGGACCTGAGCTTAGCGCGGGCCTCAGTGGTGATCCTCGATGGTGACGGTCGCGCGATTGTTCCGTCGTCGTCTGCACGGGACTCGCATCAGCGGGCGATGCTGGATCCGCTCATCGATCCCGCCGGCGACCGGCGGTACGGGCGCGGAGGTGTGGAGGCCGAGTACCACGGCGGGTACTTGAAGCTGCCACCCCGTTTGCAGAATCTTCATCCGGATCCGTCGCTGCACGCCAACGCGCTTGAAGAGCGTGTGCCGTGGTTGGCAAGGAACGAGAAGTACGGGATCACCGTGGTGTTCGATCGCGGTGGCTTCGACATCCTCGAAAGCGGCGGCGTAGCGATGCGTCCGATGGAGTCGATCGCATGGGCACCCATCGAGGAAGAAGACGTCGAGAAGGAAATTCTCGAGTTCGTGGCCGACCCCATTCCGGAGTTGCGTAATGATCCGAGAACGAATTCCAGGGCGGCGCTGGACTTTCTGCAGCAGAGGTTGAGCCGCCTCCGTGGTATATCGCGGCAAGTGGGCTTAGAAGGAATAGCGAGCGGGATACCGCTGCCGGAAATTCTCCCAAGTTCAGAGGGCTGGGAACTACACCCTGAGGCCCTCGACATCCAGTTCGTTCCCGCGTACGTCGGAAATCACGAGACGGTCGCTACACACAACACAAAGGGGGTCATCTTCGACGCGATACTTCCATTCATGCGCGACATCTCCCCGCGCATTGCATCCGAGTACAAGCAGGCTTTCCATACAGACGGCGACGCTTTCGCCAGCGTAATCGTCGGGTCGTACAAGAGGTGGTCCGCCGGTCAATCCGACAGCAACCCGTCTACCAGGTCCGAGCTTCATCGCCTGGAAACGGCGATGTGGCTGATGTCCGTACACGGAGCCGGACTTGCGATCTCCGCGATGCGGATGGACCTGAACGGTGGTAAGACCTACAGCGCCGTCGCGATGCGGCAGAGCCTGCGCACTATGCGTGCTGAGCTCTCCCCGCAGGTCCTGAAGTTCCTGGACGAAAATGCAGAAGAGATCAAGACCAAGTGGGAGCAACTGTTCCTTCGTCGCATGGCCAAGCTTGGTCAGGATTTCAGTGCCAACTACATCGGAGCACTCAACGACTACAGCGCTCGTCACCAAAGGACGCCGTGGTTTCACGAGGCGCCGACTCGACTTCCTGTCGGCCGAACAGTCCGGCCGGCGGATGCCGTGCGGTACGCGCACTTATGGGAGACGCACGGCAAGCACACCTTGAAGGTGGGCGACTATCTCGACACGGTGTTGCTGTATCACCCCAGAGAGACTGTCAACCAGTCGCAGGCATTCGGTGTCGACACGATCTTCGCGGACCTGGACCGTGAGAGAGGGGAGCACGAGGCAGCGCTGTATCTGCTGGAGTTGCGGGACGACGACAAAGACTTCGTCCATCCGGAAGAAGTGCCTCAACAGTACGACGTGCTCGCTCAGATGGTGCGTCAACGGGTAGCCGAGGCCGAAGCGCCCGTGGCTGGAAGTTCATCCTCGAATACCACCCCCGGCTCTAAACGAAGTTCGGCAGTCACGTCATCAGACCGGCCGTCGCGCAGCAGTGATCAGCGCCATGGTTCTCGACGGGGTTCGGCTGTCCGGACGTCGTCAGACGAGCCGTCGCGCAGTAGTCATCAGAGCCATGGCACGGATCGTCGCGGCTCCCGGCAACAGCAACTGGTCCCCGAATCCCGCCACGGCTCGAGTCGCCGGGTCTCTCACCGCAGGGTCCCGGAGCGAAATCATCGGCTGCCGATGTTGTGGGAGTTGGCGCAGGCGGCGAAGATCCAGGTCTTCTTTGAACGCAAGTCCGACAGGATGGAGGCTGGGTCGGATATGCAGAGTCGGCGGATCGCGAATCAGATCATTGCCCTGGCTAGCGGGTTCACCGGCCAGGGCGACCCGCGGCGGATGCGGGTTCGGATTGTCGGGTACGGCAATGGAGGTTTCACCGGCGACGCGACGGCACGCGGTGCGGAACGCGCCAGAGCTGTCGAGCGGGAGGTACGGAAGGCTCTTGGCGAGCGCGCACCGGCGCTCGTTCGAAACGTCATTTTCGAGCCGGTTACCGTCGGTCGCGGAGGCGAATCCGGCAGTGGCGCAGTCAGGCGCCGCGCCGACGTCTTCGTCGAGCAGGTGGTCACGGATGGCGTGGGGCGTCCCATTCCTCCATCGATGCACTATCTCGACGGGCTGCCCGCCCCCCACACGACCGCGGCAGGCCGGCTGAGCCCGCCTGGTCAACCGATGCCACTGAGCACCGTGCTGGACCGTCGCAACTGGTGGCGGCTGTACATCAATCCAGTGGATCACCCCATGGCCCAGATCAGTAACCCAAACGATCCGGGCGGCCTGTACGACACGCAGAGATCGCGCGGCTTCCAAGGGAACATGACCTCGGTATACGAGAGTCAGCTCGAGACCTCCGGGCGCACATTCACCAATCTGGACTGGACGCGGTACGAGAACCTGCACCAGCAGCTCACCTGGAACATGCGAGGTCGGTTCCAGACTGGCTCGGCATTCGTGGCCACCAGGCACCATTTCCGTGACGGGATGGTGCCCGACGCGGACACGCTGAACGAAACCATCGCCGGGCGACCGTTGATGGCTGCCGAAGGCACTCCGGCCGCTGCAACGGCGCTGAGCGTGTACTCGGACCCTGCGCTCGGTCCGGTAACGGTCAGCAGCAACTTCCAGGCGCGAGAGCTGCCCCGCGTGGTGAACGCGATCTTCGATACGTTCCGGGCCGATATCGCGGCCGCACGGACGGACCACGAACGGCTGCTCGCGATTGCCAGAGTGGTCCGCAACCTGCACACTTTGCACGTCTTCGGGGACGGCAACGGCAGGCTGAACGTCTTCCTGGTCTTGCCGAAGCTGATGATGGAGTACGGATTCACCCCCGTATCCGGTGATCCGCATGGCGCGAGCCGACAGCTCGACACCATCGCGAACCTGATGAATGAGCTGTTCACCGGTGCCTACTCCCTCGATCGAATTGCGACTGCGCTCTGGCATGGTCAATCGGTCGATGAAGCGACGCGTCTCGCGGCTTCGGCGGATGCGAAGCTTTTCAACGAGTTTGGTGGTGCGAACGATCATCGCGCTGCGGAGATGGTCGCTGATGTCCTTAAGCGTCTGGCGCGGAAGAAGACGCCGCGTCCTGAAGCTGACGTGTGGGAAGCCTACGCTATGCTGCCGATTCAGCTGGAGCGGCACAATTGGCGCGACCAGACCCCGACGATGGTCGACTTTCTATACAACCAGGTTCTTACTGGTGATCCCCTTGTCGGCTTTGGCGGTGGGGCGCCGAGCGGACATCCAGAGGATTCGGGCAGCGACGGCGCTGGACCGTCGGCAACAGCGAAAGGCAAACAGTCGGCGGCCTTCGAGTCTCATGAGGTCGAACTCCAAGTCAGCGTCAAAGCCCGCGAACGTTTCTCGGCGGCAGAGCCCGACGATGGAACGGAGGCGACCGGCAAGGGGAAAGCAAGACGGGTCGATCCAACTGACGATTTGGACGCCGATCCCAATTCTGCGGCGTGGCTGGCGGTTGATGGCCACCTACAGCCAAAGGCGGCCGCAGAGTTGTGGTTGCGCGATCCTGACTGGCGAGATACTCACGGGATCGCCTGGCTGACATCCCGTAACGATGCGTGGGTGGCAGCGCATGACGAGGCATGGTTGGCGGAACGCTATGTGCCGCCTCGGCGGTACCTTGATGCACTGGATCGTTGGGACGCCGGAGATCGCGGGTTTGGTGATCTTCAGACCCAATGGGAGGACCGCCTCCTCTTCCGCCAACTGCGCCGGTCGAACCTGGCACCACTTGATGCGCTTGAAGATCCCGATGCGCGAGGAGCTTTCGAGCAGATACGGATTTTGGCCTTCCGCACGCTCGCAGACGCGCTGGCCACCGACGAGGAGCTTGGCCTGAGCCCCAAGGGCGACCCTCGCGCTACTGGGGAGAACCACGATTCCCAATTCGACGAGATTGATCGCCCCGAGAGCGAAACCAACGAGCCCGAAGAGCTCGAGCTGTTGGCGCGCGCGGGGGCCTGGGATCAGATCGCAGCAGACCATGCGCCCGCGCGATCACCCGAAGAGCGGAAATTTCTCGCTTCGCTGGATCATTGGACTGAGATCGGTGACGAGAACGCGCGTGTTCGGTCGTGGCTGGAACAGCTTGCCTCGAAAACAACCGAATGGGCGAATGTTTCGCAGGGCGCACCGATTGAGCTCAGCACCGTAGTTGATCCTCAGAGTTGGTGGCGGCTGTATCTGAACAGCGACGATCACTTCGCTGCGCTGGCCGCACACCCGGACAATCCCGGCGCAGCCTATGAAGGTGTACCCGGCGGGTTTTCGCACGCGGCCATGGAAGCTGCATACAACCTGGTGCTCGATGATCGCGCTGTGCTCAGCCGGCCGATGGAATGGGCCTGGTACCGCTGGATGCGTGCCCTGGTGACCGGACCCAAGAGCGATGTGGTGCTGGGCGGCTTGGAGACCGCGGAAGAGAACCCCGAAATCACCTTCCAGCGAGCCGGTGCCACGCAGCTGGCACACGACATGGCAGACGAGCGCATCGGTGACCGCCATTTGACGGTCGTGCTGGACGAATCCGTAGATGAGGAACTCGAGGAGGTAGCTGCACGGGGCATTGTGATCGCCGTGAGTCGGGCCGGACAGATCGGCTTGGCGCCTGTGTACTCGTCTCGGGAATTGCCGGATTTGGTCAATGCGGTGTTCGCGCAATATGACTCCGACATCGCCGCAGCCACGTCAGAGCATGCGCGGCTACGTGCGATCGGACGGGCGGTGCGCACACTGCAGGTGCTCAAGGCATTTCCGGATAGTCACGGTTGGCTGAACACGCACCTCCTGCTGCCGAAACTGCTGCTGACAAACGGTTTTCGTCCGGTGATCGTACCCGCAGCAACCTACTTGTTCTCCGGCGGATTCTCGTTGGACCACATTGTGACAGCGTTGCGGTGGGGCCAAGACCGCGACCTGACCCGAAGCCACGACGATGATTTCGATTCTCTACCGTTGCGTGGATCTCGGGGACTGCTCGGCGAGGACCACCCTGCGACGACGGCCCTGAACTCCAATACTCCTGTGACGTTCGACGTCGACGGGCGGCACGAGACGCACCCAATCGTCGTCGACCTCAGTGAGTCAGTTCAGCGGTGGTTGGACACGATGGGCGTCGACACGACGCCGCGCGCTCCGCGCAGCGGGCCCCTCACCCTCAGCAAAGTGCTGGCACCTCAGCGGTGGTGGCGGCTGTACTTGGATGAGCGTGATCACGCGGACGCGCTGGAATACGACCCGTCAAATCCGGGCGGCTTGTATGACGGCGACGAATACGCTGGTTTCCAAGCAGATATGGAATCGGCGTACCGCTCGGTGCTCGATGATCCCGACGTGGTGCGACGAAAGATCGACTGGTCCGATTACGAGTGGATGTACCGGCGTGTCACCGCGCACACTCGCCAGTCCGCAGGTAAGGCGGGGTTCTTCGATACCCGCCGCGTACATCGAAACTACACGGCCGTCCACTCCGTCACGCTGACGGAGTTGGCCGATGACCTGAACGAGATCGTGGACGGGCGCCCGCTGGTGACGCGCGTGAACTGGGTGACCCCTCATGTCTTCCTGCGCCCCGACGTGCTGGCCGTAGCGTATCCCGACGGCGATGACTTGAAGCTCGCACTCCAGCTCGACCCTGATCGGCTACCGGGTATGGTGGACGAGGTTTTCGCGCGGTACTACGAAGAACTCGGTGAGGCCCGAACAGAGCACGAGCAGTTGCGCGCGATCGCGCGGGTGATGCGCACAATCAGCATCCTCCACCCGTTCCTGGACGGCAACGGTCGGCTTCACATGCATCTGTTGCTGCCAAGGCTGTTTCTCGCCAATGGATTTCAGCCGGTCGTCCTGCCCGCGTTGCTCTATCTCTTCAATGGTGGTTTCTCGCTGGATCAGATCACGACTGCGTTGCAGTGGGGGCAAGATCGCAGTCTGGTAGCGGGGTTGGACGACCTGCGAGGACGCGAGCCCTGGCATCACCGCGGCGGCGGGGATGGCACAAGCGCGGCGACTCCTGTTGCGAACGCCGAGACGTCGGAAGTCGAGCCTCATCCCTCGCCGAGTGCGCGACCGGAAACGCCAGCGACAACGGAGCCGGATCAGCCCCGTGTGATCGTTGATGCCGGCAACTCCGCGTCGCCACAGTCGCCGGCACGCCCGGTTAGTGATGAGGATACGCTCGACAAGACCGACGTCGGGCAAACGCTCAACGATCGCGCACCGAAGGTCGGCCTACCGCTTGCGGGACCCGGCCGCGAGCCCACAACCGCCCTCACGATCGTCCACGCCGAGGGCGTCATGGCGGTGCCGAAGTCGGGGGGCTCGACGGAACCCCATTCGTCGGCGACTGGCGGCGCCGAAGCAGTCGCGGTTTCCCGGGATGCGGATCCCGTGGGGATGTTTGGTAAGTCTGATTCTGGTGAGGTGTCAGACGCGGATCTGGCCTCGAGTCTGGCTGCTTATCAACAAGACTCGGCCAAATCGCCGGTATACGCCGGTGATGAAGGGCGGCCGACTGACCGGCCTGCCGGTAAAGACCCCGATTTGAGCTGGATTCCGTCTCAGTGGGAGGCGGTGAGGAGGGATGCGGAGTCAGACGACCCGACGGTGGCGAAGGCGGGGGAACAAGAGTTCAGGCGGCGCCTAGAGACTGTCTATCGGTGGTTGTCGCCGGCGCATCGGGCAGTGTCGCCGAGCGAGGCCGTCCTGACCGAGGATGAGTATCGGTTGGACTCGCATCACGATGCTCCGGGTGCGCAGGCTGCACTGCGTGTGTTGTATATGTGGCACCGCTCAGATGAGCTGACGGCGCAGCGTTTCGCGGATCGGCAGCGTGTGGTGCTGCGCCTTCGGGGTGGATCTTCCCCGGAAGGGTCCGATCCGGTTCGCGGTCAGCCGGCGCCGGACGGCGCCGCGACGCCGCTGCTAGAAGCGGGAACCGCGCACGTTGACAGTGAGATTCCGCTGTTCGATCAGGCCCGGTCGGCGGCTACTGCAGCGGAGTTGCACGCCCTGCTGGAGCAGTTGGAAACCTCGCCAACGCACGTGCTCCCGGAGGGAATGTCAAAGACCCTCGATCTGGTCCAGCTCGGTGCGATTGAGCTGAGTTCCGACGAGGTCGCAAGGTTCAAGCTCCTGAACATATCTGTGCCGTCGACGGTGCGGCATCTGCCCGTTTCGCTGTCGGCCACCGAGAACGCGCCGACCACGAGCGCAGAGAACGCGCCGATCGCGAGCCTGTGGGACGTCGTTAGCGGACTGGGTCGGCTCTGGCGCTCACGGCTGGACGGACTGGTGGCGGCCTACCACAAGATCGCGCCGGGTCTGTCCGCCGTGGTTGAGCGGCGGCCTCTGCGAAACTCGAAAGTTGCCGAGGCGCCGCTCATCTCATATCTCACCAAGTTTCAGCGCCGGGATGACGGGCAGCTTTCCAACGCGGCCGTAGTCGAGTTGTTGCGGAAACGACAATCCCGCCTTCATGAAGAGCTCGCGGACATCCGCAAGAACGGCGGGATTTCCGTCAGCGGTGTCGACGACGAAGGCCTGCGGACGTTGATCAGCGCCAAGCCTGAACTTCTCGTCGACATTCCCGAGCTACAGCTGTTCTTGGATCGCCCAAACCCAACGGAGAATCCTCGCTCTGACGGCAACCCGCAGTCGCCGTGGGTGCTCGACGAACTCGAGCACGCCGGGGTTCGGGTGACGTTCTATTCGATGGTTGGCGACGACACGCAGGCTCGCCGAGACCTTGTCGTACGGGCCTTATCGCTGCTGCGCACAGGCGGATACGTGCTCCCGCCCCGCCTGCATGTGCACTTACCTCGTTATCACCGGTCACTGGAGATCACTGGAAAGCCTTCAACACGTGGGCATGACGAGAGACTCGCCTGGTTCGAGGCACCTGATGAGATCGTCTTGACGTCAAGGCAGACCCAGGCCCGCCCACTTAATTACGCAAAGCAAACGCCCTACGCGGTCAATCACCGCTTGGAAGACGACGCCCTGGGCGCTGTTCTGCACGAGCTGGGGCACTGGCTGCACCTGCACAACTCCCCGCGAATTTTTGCCGATATTGGTCAGACCAATTTCCGAAATTCCTTGCTCGCCCTGGTCCGTAAGGTCAGTGGATACGCCCTGCACAGCCCGCGTGAGTTCGTCGCTGAGTACCTGGTGTCCAAGTTGTTAGGGCGCACGTTCTCACCACACGAGGATCGTCAGCTGGCGCAATTGAATCGGCGTCTGGGCGGGCCAGAGCCCACAGAAGCGGCTCAGCCGGTGGTGGCGCCGCCGCTGACGGGACACAAGCTTGAATTTGTCACTGCTTGGGTCCGCCAAACGCTTGGCGTAGCGCAAGTGACCGAGGGTCAGGTTGCGCGCGCCGAGCAGCGGCTGGCGCCGTTTGACCGGTGGCGCAATCTGCCGGCGACGTCCGGTTTGATAGCCGACGAGCTGCAAGGCCATATGAAACGGCTTGATAAGGAGGCGCGTCGAACTAAGCAGTTGTATGGCGCGCGTCCCTCGGACGTCGTGGAGGCATGGGCCACTCTCTCCGATGCCGATGAATCGTTTGATCACTCCGACATTGCTGCGCAGGTGACGCAGATCGGTGCCCTGCTGGCCGAACGGCGGACTGCCGGTCCGACGAATGCGGGCCCCCTGGCGATGCCCCGTTCGGAAGGCGCTGCCGGGCTGTCGGATTCGTCGGTGGCTGTGGATGGTGATAAGAGCGCGGAGTTGGCTGCGTTGCGGGACGCCGTCGAGCGGGTTGGGTCGGACGACAACCATGTTGACTGCGTGAATTTGTTGGTGGGGTTGCGTGATGAATTCCATCCCGCCGGTGTGTCTTCCGGTGTGGGTGGGGTGCGTGCGGGTGGCACGGTTGATGAATCGGCGATGGTGGATTCTGCGACGGCGGTGCGGTTGGTCGATGCCGGCGGGTGGTCGCGGGCGGCGGAGGTAGACGTCGGTGGGCCGGGGTCGGTGTGGGTGGGTATCGGTGATTGGGGGGTTGCGGAGGCTGCTGCGCGCGCGGCGGGGCCCGGTAGCACAGTCTTTGTGTTGATGAGCCGGCTGTCGGGTGAGGGACATGCTTTTGCGTTGCGGCACACCAATGATGGGCAGTTGTTCTGGATTGACGCGCAGCGTCCTGTGGGCCAGCAGTTGTTAAATGCCAGCGTTCGGCCGACGTCGCCTGAGCAGTGGGTGCGGGACGGCGGAGATCGCCTTGAATCCGCTTTTGCCACACGGATTTTGGTGGTGGACAGCGACGGGAGGGCTCGTCCGGAACTTGTTGTGACGGCGCCGGAGTCGGGTTCGACTGCTCGGGCGCTGATCGATGCGCCGACTGATTCTCGTTATGGCAGCCTGCGTAACGGTGGGGACACCTCGCGTGGTTGGACGACGGCGGACAAGGCCGACGCGCCGGCGTCCAATGCGGACAACCGTGTTGAGGCGACGTCGCAGCCGAGGCACGACACAGGGGCCACGCCGAACAGTTCGACGTCGCCTGCACCTGTCGGAACCGCGGATTCGCCGACAACCCACGCTGCTTCGAGCGTCCACCAGGCTGGGGTCGACAGGCCGACCGGTTCCCAGCAGGCCGCCGACGCTTCCCCCGCCGTTGCGAGTGAGGCGCCCGACCCGTCCCGGTCGCTGCCCGTCCGATTCGAAGACAAGCTTGTGCTGGGCGGCATGGACGTGATGGAGAAGTTCGCCTCCGGTAACCGAACTCTCGCAAACATCGAAGCCTTCGTGAGGCAGCAAAGTGGCGGGGAGGCAGCTTGGGAGAACCACAAGTCGCAGATCGAAGAGATGTTCAGCGACGATGCGCTTCGACCGGAGATCACGGGATTGTTACGCGGCGGACGTCCGATAATTTACGTAATCGACCTGGAGAGCGACGCAGTTCTTCCGTCGCCGAGTAACAGAACCCTGACGATCGAATTCAGGGTGGATGGCCGCCACACCGACTCTCGTCTGCGGTTCAAGAACACAGAGAAGGAATACGAGTTCGAAGGCATTGCCGACCCTTCGACCACCACCGCCTCGTTTGGCGGACGCCGTGACACGTCCTTCCTCGGCATCCGGGGCAACCTCGCCCAAATCCGCGACAGGATCGCCGACACGCCGTACTTCTTCAGAACGTGGGGCAACGACTCGAGGTTGACCGGCCAACGAACCGATCGACAAGTCAGTCGGCACAAAACGGTCGAGCCTGCAACGCGCTTCGAGGGAGATCTCCACACAACGACTACCTACCGTATAGACGGAGCGCAGAGCCACACCGACGACGTCCTCTACCGCATGCGGGTAGCCGTTCCGAGTCGTGACGTCGTACCGACTGCCGTAGCGACTTCCGATTCCCCTGCAATGCGGAGGGTATCGACAACTCGCGCGTTGACCGGTGCCACCCACGTCACCAACTTGTCGTTGATGCGCGATGACGACGCTGATGGCACTCATCCATCTGGATCGGAAGCGGGTCAGTCACGACGACAGCGGATAACGATCGAGGAGTTTCTGGCCAGCCAGCCGATGCTGGAGGCGTTTGTCAAGGCATACGGCGCCGACAGCGATTTGGCGCGAAGCGAAGTCGAGCAGTGGCTGGCTGTGGAGACGCTGCAGGCCAATCTGCCCGGGATGACGAACAAGCAGCCCATGGTCTATGAATTCCAGGGCATTCCAGGCGCCCGAATCGAGATCCATGCATTCGTCGAGCCGCTCGACACCCCCTCGGATACCAGTGCGTTGCGTCAATCGCCGTCGGCGGGACGCGTAGAGACTTCGCCTGATACGCAACCCGAGAAGCCGATTCTGGAGGTAACCGGGGAGACCAAGAAGTCCGAGTTCCACTTCGGAACAGAAACCGATATTGTCCGAACCCGGCAGGTCACACGCAGCATTGCGAAACAGAAGCCGACGCCTGGCCGGTACCGGCAGCACAACTGGGTTGAGGATGACGCCGGTGAAGATGATGGCGCCGAGGACGCAGCCCTAGAACTTTGGGCAGACGGCGAAGACGGAGCCTTCGAGGACGGAGCACTCGAGGACGGAGCCCTCGAGACAGGGGCGCCCGAGCTTGGTCCTCTCCAACCCGGTGCCGTGGTCACCGGACTGAACGGGGTCCGTACCGATACTCAGACCGAGGGCGACACAGACAATCGCCAGTACCGCAGTCGCATCAGTATGAAGCTTCCGGTCCCCGGGCAAGCTGCTAACGGTCAGGCGCGGTTGCGCTTCGAATTGCACGCGCCCCCGAGTGATGGGCACCAGGTTCAGGGCGCTGTACATGAGACGCGTGCGCAGTTCAGAGCGTTGATGGAGGGCCCGAAGCCAAAGCCAAAGTCTGGTAACCCCGAGACCGAGCCAAAATCCGGTAACCCGCAGACCAAGCCGAAATCCAATTACAAGGGCGAAGAGGTGTGGGCGCCCCCCGAACGGATTTGGGGTGACGGGCCGCAACCGGACCGCAATTCGGTGGACAAACCACCGACGTGGCCGACCTCTGCGCGCAGCGGTTTGCGCGGACTGGGCAGCATGGACCGGGTCATGAACCTGGATATCAGCGGATTCCGTGGCACGCTCGAGTCAATGGGCCGCAGAGTCTTCGGCTCGGGATGGACGCCTGACGTCCGGTCGAATGTGTTGGCGCGATACAACATCGACGCTCTGAGCAGTGCGTTGCCCGCCATGAGCCAACACAGCCCGCTGAGCCACCTCGACTTCGCCGGGGCCGGATCCAAAGCTTTCGTCACCGCCGACTTCGAGGAATTGACGTTCGACCGGGTGGTCGAGCCGCTGTCGAGCCCGAGTTATGAATTCACTGCCGGTAAGGCGACCGCTGTCAGCACAGCCAAACAACATTCGAGCCAGGGAGTGCTCGGCCGACGCGACGACAATCTCGGCAGACCGGTGTCTGAAATGAGCCACGGCCGCACACAGACCACCTACGGCGACGGCGACCGAATGCGCCGTCAGGAACGGGTCGCTGTTACCGCGAAGTTCGATCAGCCGATGGCGGTATTCAGTGGCTGGGTGCGTTTGGACGCCTGGATGACTAATTCCAACAAGACCGTTCACGAGTCTGGGTTGTTCTTCGTCGATATCGCAATTCCGCTCTCTGAATTGCGAGCGCCACAAATACACGAACACGTGTTGCCGCCGACCTTCACCCGAAGCCACCCCGGAGGTTTCGTTGAAAGACCGCGACTGAAGGTTGCCCCAGACCCGGTTGACAAAGCGCCGCTGCCAAGAAATCCGTTCTCCCCGAGAGCATTTGGGAGTGAAAATGGCCCGGGCTGGTTCGAAAAGGTCCTCGGCCTGCGGTTGTCTCCACCCGGCCTCGTTCGACCGGTCAGCGCTGGAGGCGACCAAGCAAGCAATAGCAGAACCCCATTGCTCAGCAGGCCTCAGAACAGCTACGGCACCTTCGCTCCCGTCTTCCGACCCGCGGCTTCGCACATTCTGCAGCTGCGGGGGGAGTGGAAAGACCCTGAGCCGCCGAGAAATCCGCCGCAACCTCCCGAGCGGGCCTCCCTGCCTTACTGGCATCCGTCCGACATGCTCGTGGGGCTCGATCCGCAGTCAGGTCTGCTGGAGGCGATGCGCGATGACCTCGCGCCAGCACTGGGAAGCGATCTCGACGCGGCGATTGCTGACCTGTCGCAGCATTACGGCCACGAGGTGTTGGCTGCGCGGCTGACCCACGAGTCGGGTACGGAATGGACTCACGGAGTTCCAGCGGGCGACGGCACGCTCACCGTCAAGGTGCGTCCTGTGCGCGAGCCCGGTGCAGACTTCGTCAGTCGGGCAGCGACATTCGAAGCGGATTTCGTCACCGAATCGCAGTCATCCGCGACGCACACCTACGCCAATCAGACGGATGAAGTCCGTGGGGTCCGAGACCAATTCAAGATCCCGCCCGTCTCCGTGACGGGCCAGGTGTTGACCACCCAGTCCGTCAAGCCCGGTGCGCCGGGCTTGAGATCGAGCGTTCCGCGGGTGGGAGACCCGCGTGGTGCGGCAATCGCAGGCGGCGGTGAGATCCGCGCACCGGAACGCGTGAAGACGACCGAGCCGCACAACTTGTTCCGGCAGCCGATCCGTTTCGACATCACCTACGAGTACTCGGGCACCGACCGGCCGGCGCTACCGCTCGCTCCCGCGCCGGTACGACTCGCCGGTGTCTTCGCGTATTCCGAAAATGATCCGACCACAACCGTCGACGCCTCGACCGGCGCCGTGACGACAAGGCCGCAGCTGAGCGCCACGCAAGTGGTCGCCAAGGTCTGGCCTCATCGATCATCGGACCCATCGGCAGACGATGAGCCCGGATCCAGCGTCCAACGACGCCTTGCTCCGCGCGGCGGAGCCGTGGGTGACCACATCTTGGATTCGATGGCCGCCGAAGGCATTGACGTTTTCGGGGACGACTGGCCCGCAGTGCGAGCCGAGCTGGCCGACTACATCGCGACGATGGATGTCCACCGCGCTCTGGGTCGGTTCAGTCGCGGCAGGACCACGACCATCAACTTGAAGTCGGTGGAGGGCGGCAAGGTCGTGGTCGGTGCCAACATCGACTCGTTGGCCAGCGCGGATTCTCCTGCGAGCAGTGAGTTCTACTACGGTGGCGTAGACATTCACAACGCCGGCGTATCGAGTGGTTCCCGACAGTCCGGGCAAGGCTACGTCCAGGGCCAGGTTGAACGGTCCCTCGCGGACATCCCTTTCATACCCGCGGCCGTGACCAACTATCTGTCGGAACTCCTCGGTGACTACGTGGCCGACGCAGCGGCTCTCCTATTCGGTCGCACGGACATCGGTGGCGGCTCCGAGACGCGAAACACTCGCGCCAATAACACAACTTCGGGTCGCTACCTTCGGCTGAAGGGCAAGCAGCTGACCCAGGTGGGGACGGCCACCGTCCACGCCGACATGAGTCGACCGCTCGGTCAGTCGGGAGAACGAATCCGCGGCGTCGGCGAAGCTCGAGTCAACGTCATCGTCCGGGAAACGCAGACAGGCACGCAAGCCCATGAACGACGCGTGCCGCGCGCCGGGATCGTTCAAAGGAGCCACGATCGGAGCCCGTCTGGCTACGGCGACGACGGCCTGCCGTTGCGCGGGCTCAGCGATGATTCCATCGTCGGCACGATCATGGGCGAATCGTTCCGTCGGCGAACCCTCGATGCGCTGAATGACGATCCCACTTCCGAGATATACCAACACGTTGCACGGGTCCTCACCGGCGCCCAACCACATTTGCGCCACATGCAGCTACGACAGCATCTGCCAGCTATGACCAGAGGTGAAGAGGTCGAGCTGCTGCGCCTCGGGTCGCTCCGTATCACGGGCACTGCCCGTGTTCGCCATCTCGGCCGCGCGCTGACCGAGTATTCAGGTGCATGGGTCAACGTGCTCAATGAGGTCAACCGGATTCAGACCACTCAGACGAGTACGACCTTCGACTTGGGCTGGCGGACGCTGCTCGGCCTTCAGGTCAAATCACCCGCATTCAAAGGCGTCGTGCTGGCGGGAGGTGGTATCGGTCGACGTTGGCGCTCCGGTGCGTCCCATTCCGAAGCCGCAAAAGTCGCTGCCCACGGCAAGTTCCAGCTCGGCTATGTTGCCTTCGACGCGACCTTCGATATCGAACTAACTGTCCACGACGGGGACGACAGCAAGGTGCTGCCGGAAGTGGATGTCCATGCGCCGCTGCTGATCCCGGAGTCGGAGACGCGGGTTGTAGACAGTGATGACGCGCATGCCGGGCTGATAATACAAACTGAAGTACCAGCCCCACGCGCTGGTGATCAATCTGTTTCGCAGGGAGCAACTTCCAAGCATGGGACGGTCATCCAGCATTCCGAATCGTCATCGGTGCCGGATCGGCGCACCGAAATCACAGAAACCAACGCGGTGTCGGTATCCCCGGCTGGTGACGGCACTTCGGCAGACCATGCCGAGACCGGGGGCGCCCACCGGGCGGCGAACGAAGATTCCGAGACTTCAGGCGAGGGGACGGCGATTTCTCCTGTCGCAGAACCCGATCCGGTCACCGGACCTCCAACCGATATCAAGAGCGTTGGTGTCGATCGCGCGACCGACACGACTGCGCCCACTCAGGGTGACATTTCGGTTGACGACGCTACTGTGGCCGGGCCGAGCCGTGTGCGGGCCGCGGGGCCGGCGGGTGAGCGGTTGGCGGTGCTCGGCAATGGGTGGTGCTTGTTGTATTCGGTGGTGATCAGTACTCCGCCGGAGCAGTGGCCTGCCGAGTGGGTGGGGTCGATGGATGCGCACAGCGCGCATGCGGCCATCGTGGCGGAGGCCCGTGCCGGCGGTTTGTGGGGCGGTGAGCCAGTCGGGGCCGGAAGGCAGGCGCTGGATCACGCCGTCGAGGCGTTGCAGGCACGGGTGATCTGGTCGTTGATGGCCGGCGGTCGGGACGGGGTGCCCAGCGATGTCGCGGCCACGGTTCGCGGTACCCAGGACGTTCGTCAACTGGATCGCTGGTTGGCCCGTGCCAGTGAGGCGCAGTTGCGGGCCAGGCTCACCGAGCTGGGACTGGCGGACGACCATGTGATCGAGGACGAGAACTGGCTGCCCGCAGGCGCGCTGCAGAGACGCTACATCGACGAGCGTATGCGGCAACTGACCACAGAGGGCGACGCGTCGACACGGCCATCAGTGGTGCGTGCGATAGTGCGGGCGCGAGCCGAGGCGGGTTTCGGTGCTCAGGGGCGTAATGATGGCAACGCGTTGAGTTTGCGTTCCCAGTTCGAGTATCTGCGGGACCGCGGGGTGGTGCCGACGGTGGGACAGTTGCGCCCTGCAGAGTTGTCGACGGCGGTGAGGGAGAGCAGCGCTCACCGGTTTACGGAGCAAGAGTACTCGGAACTGCTTGCGGCGGTGCAGGAGTGGTCGGGCGAGGGATGGAGAGGGCGCTACGGAGACACGTTTGCCGTCTTGATTGCCCACGCCCTGCAGGTTCAGGTGCAGGTGCACCGAAATGGCAGTCAGTCCTCCCCGGTGGGCCCCGAGGGTGCACGCAACATCAGCGTGTACTACAACGGCCACAACCATTACGAGGCCAGCCTGCCGCCCGCCTCCGAGCCGACAACCGAACTCCCCCGAGAAGAGCAGGCGGCAAACTCCAATAAGGCAATGAAAATTGCTGAAGGTGAAAATGATTCGACTTCCGGAGCGCCGTCTGATGTGACTGGCGGAGCTAGCGGGCATCGTGATGAAACCGGCTCGCCCCCGACCCGCCGCGCCGAGTCCACAAGTTCCGCTCACGTCGAGGATCGTGCGGATGCTGTTGGCGATCCTAGTGATTCGGTGAATGTGGATGCGATGGCCGAGCATCCCGTCGTTGATCAACGATCGGATTCCGGCGGTGGGGACACCGACCTCGAGGGCGCTGGCCCTGATCGCGCTCGCTATGCGCCACCCCCCAGCGGCCAAGAACCGGTGTCCCGATCCGGCCGTGCGCGCATCGCCGCTGCCATCACCAGCGCGACGACGACCACCGCCGCCACTACAGCACATGACGTGTCCGCCGGGCTCGCGCCACCGCCGCGGGGAAGCGCCGAGATTCAGCTCGATGATTTCGTCGGAGTTCCGCTGTCCGGGGTTCGACGCACGCCGCATATTGAATCGACGCTGGCCGCCGCGCTGGCGGTGTTGGAGGCATCGCGACCGGTGTCGACCATGCCGCACCCGCTGGCACTTGGTATGACGCCCGCTGACATCTCCGATCCGACCATCACGCCTGCTCACGTTTCAGCTGAGCTGGATGTACCGCCGGCAGGCAATAGCGAGAGCACGCTGCGGACTGTCGGTGCAGCAGCGCCCGCCGATGCGACATTGGCCGCGGGTGATCACGCCATGGATGAGAGCGCTGACATTCAGCGCGGCCGCCCTGGCCCTGACCCCAGCGATGGCGGCTGGAACATCACCAGGGCGACAACGACTCTGGATACCACGTATGAGCCCGCCTCAGCCGAGCTGGGGGTGCCACCGACGAGAAGCGCAGAGGTTCAACTAGAGGCATTCCGTGGCCATCTGCTCCCCGATGTTCACCGCCCGACCGATGTCGAAACCACGACGCCGACCACGCCGCCGGAATTGTCTCCGGACATGCTGGAAGTTCTGGATTTTGTTCAGTGGGGTGTCATCCAGCTGACCGATGCTGAGCGGCAGCGGTTCAAGGAGCTCGGAGTCTATGTGCCGCCGACGGTGCAGTGGCTGCCTCGTCGGCTTGCGGCCGCGGACGGCGCAGTCCCGTCATTGATGTACCGATCTGATGATTCGGATCCACATGAATCGGCGTACAACGAGATTGCGCCGGGGTTGGAACGGCGAGTCTCGCGTGACCATCCGAACCAATCCGGACTGCGCTATCACGACCCGGAACTCGACTTCCTGACAGGTTTTGAGCGTCAGCCCGATGGACGGCTGTCGGACGAGGCGTTGGTTGTATATCTGCGCCAGCAACAGTCGAACTTGCGGCAGGCACTGGTGAATTTGCGCTACCGCGGCGGTGTCACGCTTACCGGCTTTGACGACGACGACGCCATAACCGCCAATTCTTTCACCCCTGAGCAGCTTTCGGACCATCCGGAGCTATCGATGTTCCTGCAGCGTCGAGCCCACGACGGTGGATTGCATTCGGACGGCAATCCGGACTCGCCGTGGGAGGTGGAGGAGCAGGAGTACGCCGGGGTGCGCGTGCGGTTCTACTCCATGGCCAGTGATGACACCGCCGCGGGCCGCCGCGAGTTGGTCGCGCGAGCGTTGTTGCTGCTGCAAAAGAGCGGCGTGAACCTGCCGGGCCGCCGGAACGTGATCAATGTGCATCTGCCCCGGTATCACCGCGCCGTGTCCGTCCAGGCCGGCGACGCCGGATCGAACCCGAACCCGACAGTAAGGGTTCGACGCACCGCCGGCGCCATCACGATTGGGGCGCGCGAAGCTGAGTTCTTTGCGCCCGGCGATCTGGTTTTGACCTCGGGGTTGGTGGCGCCTCGTCCGCACGGAAACCCTCTCTGGAACCAGGCCCGCCTTGCCAACCGCATGGACGACGATGCTCTGGGCGTGGTGGCGGGGGCCTTGATGCAGTTGGCACACTGGTCGTCCTCACCCCACGAGTACGCCGATCTGAGCTTTACACGGTTGCGAATTGCCGCCAGCCGAATAGGGAACAGGCTCGGCGAACGTGCTGGCAAGAACGCGATGCACTACGCCGCCGAGTTCGGCTTGAACAACATCCTCGGAGAAAGGCACCAGCCAGAAGAACGTCGGACTCGCGGCCGATTTGATCGCCGCGCCGGCGACACCGAAGAGCTTCAGGAACTCAATCGCGACGTGGGTGGGCCTGCGCCGGGGCTGCCGGTGACCGCACCGACGCTGAGCGGTCAAATGCTCGAGGATGTAATCAGTGCGGTACGCCGAAACGTCGTATTAGGCTGGGTGACTGCCGAGCAGGTGCAGCATGCCGAGCAGACATTGTCGCCGCCCGGGGTCCGCTGGCTGCCTCTGCCGCATCGGGTCGGACTGATCATCGACAGACTGACCAACCACTTCGACCGGCTCTTTGAAGGCGTGCGCCAACACCCGGGCATGGGCAACCTGTTGTTCGAGTACGTGGCCGCGGAGTGGGCGGAGCTGTGGAAGACCGGAGCCACGTGGTCTGATGATCCATCGAACGTCGATCGGCAGGTGGCCCAGATTGTGGCGGCGATGGCCGCGCGGACCACCCCGCTCATCGAACGTCATTGGCGGCACGCTCGGACCGGCGACGGCGGACCAGATCCCTCAGGCTGGGCTGGAGTCTTTGACTCCGGGCCAGCGGCGCGCAGAACTCGAGCGGCTACTTCAAACTCCGTCCGCCTCGTGGAGTCTTCGTGAACAGCACCATGACGCCGATCCCGAAACCGGTGCCAAGCAGTCGAATTGGGCGGATCGGTGGACTTCGGGCGCAGCGGACGCTGCGCACGACCTGGATGTGCTGGTTCGCGCGATCCGGCCTGCGTCGGCGTTGAGCAGTGACGAGCTTGATGTTGTGGTTGAGCAGGTGCGCCAGCAGGTGGGGCTGGCGTGGGTGACTGCCGAGCAGGTCCGGCATGCCGAGCAGTCGTTGCAGTCTCAGCTTCGGTGGATGGATTTATCGACTCGGGCGGGTCTTGCCGGCATCAGGTTGGGTCAACACCTGGACCTGCTTGTTGCGGGGGTGCGCCAACACCCGCAGTTCCGTTACGTGGCTTTCGAGGACGTGGCCGCGGAGTGGGGGGAGTTGTGGAAGACCGGTGCCACGTCGGCGGATCTTCGCTCGGGTGTTGATGAGCAGGCGGCTCAGATTGTGGCGGCGATGGGCGCGCGGACCACCCCGCTCATCGAGCGTCATTGGCGCCACGACGGACCGGCGACGACGGAGCCGATTCAGTCGGATCGGCCGCCCAATGAACTGGATTCTTCTACTCCTGCCGGACGCAGCGAAGTCATTGGCGGGCGTGATCGGAGCCCAACACCAGAGCAGATGAGCTTGGGTGAACTGGCGGAAAAATGGGCCGATCGGTGGAGCTCGGGTGTGCCGTCGGCAGCTCGCGAGCTGGATGTGCTGATTCGGGCCGGTCGGCCCCTTGCCGGGACCCCTGCGGCCCTCCAGCTCATCGGTCCAGAGCCCGACGAGCACCACGATGAGCCCAGTTCCGTTGAAGAGTCCTCGGTTGGGCGGGTGGAGGCGGCGGTTGAGTCGTTGGGTCCGTGGGAGGGAGACCTGGCAGATTGCGTGGTTCGGGTCGATCGCGCTATCGCGAATCTGTTGGGTGGGGATGTGACGGCGATGAGTTCGCCACCGCGACATGATGTGGGGGCTGCGCGGTCTATCGACGGTGATATGCGGCCCGTTGACCGGCTGGCTGCGCGGTTGGGTGGGCGGTTCGAGCGGGTGGACGGTGTCGGTGGGCTTGCCAGCCTGCGCCGGGGTGCGGTGACTCCGGTGTGGGTGGACCGGCCGGGACAGCCGATGCACATGGTTCTGGTGTCGCGCCGGGAGCACGACGACGGCCTGGTGATGGTGGAGACGCAGTACCGCGGCTCTGCTGTTCCGATCGTTGATTTCGTTGAGCGGACAACTGCGGCGTCGTTGCGGGCAGGTGATGGGGGATTGCCTACGCAGCTTGAGGGTTCGTTGCGTGTGCTGGTTGATGATCGAGGGCGGTTGCTTCAGGTTGATCTGGGTGACCCGGCGCGGGTGGTGGTTACGGCGGGTGATGTTTCGGTGCACCCGGGATCGGGTGTGGCGGGGCTGTTGGATCCGCCGACAACCACCACACCCGGAATGGCGCAACCGAGGCGCCAAGACCGCGCACGTGGGGGAGTTCATGGGGCGGGCTCGGATGAGGCGCCGCTCGACGCGGCCGAGAATCCCGACGACTCATGGACGCCTGACAATGATCGCCTCGGTAGTGGCGCCGACGCGGCCCAAAAACGCCGTCGTTTAGAGGCTCTGGCCCGGCGACTGCACAGGCTCGGCACCACGGTTCTCGGCGACGACGAGCTCGTCACCGAAGGGCGTGGCGATTTCACCGGATGGACCTCATACGATGCCCGGAGCGCCGGTACTCGTGACACTTCCTGGTTCCAGGTCCTTGCCGACAATGCGCGCGTGCAATCCTGGCTGGAGTCACTTACCCCGGCTGACCCGCAAAATGTGCCGCCACGAAATCCAGTTCGGCTCAGTCAGGTATTGGATGCGCACCATTGGTGGCGGTTGTATGTGGACAGCGACGACCACGCCGCTGCGCAGCACAAGAACCAGGACGATCCCGGTTCGGCGTACAACCACATCCCCCAGGGATTTATTGGTGCTCGAATGGAAGCGGCCTACCGATCGGTGCTCGACAACCTCCAAGCGCTGACGCAGCCGATCCGATGGCGCGGGTACCTCTCGATGCATAGAGCGGCGACTGGCCACGACGGCAATATCTCGACAGGAGGCCGCGAGAACCCCGCTGCGCTGGATACCGGTACTACCGCGCTGGCCGACGACTGGGCAAATGAATCCGTCGGCGACCGATTCGTGGTGATGCCTGTCGCTTCACTCAGAGACGTCCATCGAGCCGAAAAACACAGCCTTGTCGTGGCCGTCGAGTTCGAAGGACGGCTCAGTCTGGTACCTGCATACTCGTCACGCGAGTTGCCGAAATTAGTGGATGAAGTCTTCATCCGCTATCACAATGACATCCGCGCCGCGACTTCTGAACAAGCACGACTACGTGCCATCGCCCAACTGGTGCGCACACTGCACGTGATGCAAGTCTTTCCCGATAGCCACCCTTGGATCAACGTCCACCTACTTCTGCAGAGGTTGTTGCTGGCCAACGGATTCCGCCCGGTCATCCTGCCTGCGACGTCATACATGTTCTCGGGCGGGTTCTCGTTGGAGCACATCGCCACAGCGTTGGCTTGGGGGCAAAACCACGATTTGACGACGTCTTTGGACGACACTTTCGGTCTGGTTCCGATGCGGCAGTCCCCGGGATGGCTGGGCCAAGCCGTACGCGCACCAGCACCGTCAAATTGGAATACGCCACGGTCGTTCGATCTTCCCGAGGCGCGCGAGACGGCTAAGGACATTCTCAACCGCAGCCGAGCGGTTCGTAGCTGGCTGGAACGCCTGGCCGCTGAGACGGAGCCGGAAGAGGGACCCGACCGCTGGGCACGATGGCTGCCGGTGGGAACGACGGCGAGCAGCATCTGGAACAGGTATTGGGATCCCGCGCCAGTTCCCGTGCCGCTCAGCGACGTGCTGCCCCGGGGAAGGTGGTGGCGGCTCTATTTGACTGCGGTCGATCACAAAGCAGCGCTGGAGAATGATCGGTCCAACCCGGGCGGACTCTATGACATCGATGAGTTAGCCGGCTATCAGGCAGATTTGGAGTCGGCGTACAGCTCGGTGCTGGACAACCCCAATGTCCTGAGAAGAAGACTTGACTGGGACGAATACAGCCGGATGTATGCGCGCGTCACCACGCACACATCGCAGTCCGCTGGTCGCTCCCCCTTCGGCGTAGGCGGTACTTCGGATCCGGGTCAGTACTTCTACCACTGGGTCACGCTGAACGAGCTGGCGGATGACGTGAGGGAGATAACGCTCGATGGGCGACCGCTGGTCACACTCGCCGAGCCCCACCAAAAGAATGACTTCATTGCGCGCGACGACCTAATCGCCGTGGCGTATCCGGTCGAAGACGGTGAGCTGCAGCTCGCCCTCAGATTCAAACCAGAGCGCTTGCCGGCGATGGTGAACGAGGCGTTCGGGCGGTACTACAAAGAACTCGATTTGGCGTATTCAGAACAGGCACGGTTGCGTGCGATCGCGCGGGTAATGCTCACTTTGAGCGTGCTGCACCCGTTCAAGGACGGCAACGGCCGACTGCATAAGCATCTTCTCTTGCAAAGATTGTTACTCGCCAACGGGTTTCGCCCAGTGATATTGCCTGCGGCGCATTACCTATTCAATGGCGGGTTTTCACTGGATCAGATCACGGCGGCGCTGCGGTGGGGACAAAGCCGCAATTTGGAAACCGGATTAGACGATCTGCGGGGATCCGAACCCTGGTTTAAATCCAGCAGCGATGTTTCTCGTGCGCCGTCCCCCGATGCGCCGGGGGAGGCGCCCGCAGACGAGCCTCCTCGCCCGGCGATCCCCGCCCTAGACGGATCTCATGCCGCTGACACAACGACTAGCCAAGCGACCGGACCCGATGACATCGGTTCCGCCGGACAGCACCCGAGGGTGGCCTGGCGGTCCGGTGAGCTCGTGGCGATGCCCGAGGATGGGTGGGATTTGTTGTACTCGGTGGTGGTCGGCACACCGCCCGAGCATTGGCCGGCCGCATGGGCGCCGGGGTCCGATGCCCGCCGCGCACATGCAGCCATAGTCGCGCAGGCCCGCACCGGTTCCTTGAGCGCGGACGGGCCTGGTAGAGCGGCGCTGGACCTGGCCAGCCAAGCACTGCATGGCCAGGTGTTGGACTTCGTCTTCGATCGCGGACGCGCCGGATTACCCGGCGACGTCGCAGCAGTCTTCCGGGGCCATCAGCCTGCGGGGGCACTGCAGAGCTGGGTGGCCAGCGCTTCCCGGACGGACCTGGTGAACCGGCTGGATGAATTAGGCGTGAATTCAAATGATTCGGTGCAGCAGCCGATTTGGTTGGGTAGCGATGGCTTGCATGCGCGCTACATCGAGGAGCGCGTCAGTCAGTTGACCCAGGATGGCGACGAGTCGGCGCAGCCACCGTTGCCGCCGATGAACCGTCGGGATGCGCGTCGTCAGGCGCGGTCGGAGGTGGGCCTCGGCGGGCACGGCCAAGTCGATGGCGATCCGCCGCGGGGCACGCTGGCTCAGTTCGTGTACTTGCAGAATCGCCATGCGGTGCCAATGGTCAGCCAACTCAACGAGGCGGAATTGCGTGCGGCAGTGCTTTCCGTCAGCCAGCATCGTTTCACATGGGATGAATACACAGACTTGCTTCTCGCGCTTGGTGATTGGTCAAACGAGCAGGTTGGCTGGCGCGGACCGTTCGGTGACACTTTTGCGTTGTTGGTGGCTCACACCCTCGGGGTGCAGGTGCACCAGGTCGGCCACGCGTTACCCCACGTGGGCCAAGAGGGCGGCCGCAGCATCAGGGTGTTTTACAGGAACGGAAACCACTACGACGCCAGCTTCCCCGCGCTTGAGGGCACCGCTACAGGGCAAACACGCCTCAGTCCCGATCGCGGCGAAGGCCTCCCTCGGGCAGGACTGCACGGCGCCCCAACAACCGCGGCAACGATTGCGAATGCCGCGGCCGTCCTGGACCCACCGCCTTCAGGAGACGCCCGACGTCGGCTGCAGGCCTTCACTGGCAATGCTGCGGCAGTGGATGGCGGATCGCGAACAACTGGTGGACCGCGTGTGAGAACGCGGGGTGGGGCGCCTCCGATACGGCAATCACCCCAGAGCGAAGGCGCTAACGGTGCCGGTCTGTCTCGGCACAGCACCGCAGGAGACGGTGTCTCGGGTGGCACCACGCCATCGCGATCTCCTGATTAGGGAGGGGTTCGGCCCCCGATCAACAGAACGGCATGGCCGCCGAGTGATGCCGATGTGGACCCAGGAATGGCCGCGGCGCTGTGGTCTCAGGACACGGACTGGCGCGACAGCCATGGGATCGAATGGCTTAGCGCGCATGATGAGTCGTGGTTGGCCCGCCGTGATGAGGCGTGGCTCGCAGCACGGTATGTCCCACCCAGGCGATACCGTGATGCGCTGCACCGGTGGGCCGACGAGGATGCCTGTTCCCGTGACGATAACGCGCAGACCCGGGTCGTGGTACCTCCCTTTGTCGGTGCATCGCGAGGCGGCGGCGCGGCCTCGGTGAGTTCGACCTCGCACGCCCACCCGTTGGACGGCGTTGTCGCGGGGTCGGTGCAAGCGCCGAGACCCACGCCCAACTCCGCCGTCGCTGTGGTTGGTGCGCTGGCGGTGTCATGTCGACGAGCCCAGTGTTTCATCGGTGGACTCAGATGACTCGGGGTTGGAGTACCTCGACGATCCCGTTGAGTGCGCGGATGTTGCAGGTCTGACGACGATCATTGAAAGCGCCGCTGGGGTGGAGCGGGTACGCCCGGCCAGCGACCCACATACCGATCCGATGGCGTGTGTGAGCTTGTTGAGTCAAGTTGCGGCGGTATTGTATCCGCGTCGGTGGCATGGCTGGCCTGCGCTGTCCTTCATATCGCAACAGGTCGGCACCGTGACGACTCGGTCCTGGGTGCGCGTCCGGTGGACCAGTTGACCGCTGGTACTGAACCGGGGCGTGTGACGTCGTGGTTTGATCGGGTCGATTGGTCGGATCACGCCGCGAGTGGACACACGGAATCTGCGACCTCCTCCAGTACGGCTCTGATTTTGCTGCAGCGCGGTGTGAGTGTGGGGCATGAGGGGGGTGTGCATCGGTTCGCCGACGGACACGTCGTGTTTTTCGACCTGCATGCCAATCCTGGTCGGCGGGTGTTGTCATGGGAGCGTGGCGATGCCGGTCGACTCGTGGGTGAGCAGAGTGCTGGGGTGAAAGTTTGCGTTGCGCACGGAGTCTGAGTTGGCGACGGTCAACCGGAGCCTGGGTGGGCGCGAGCCTGCTGAGACCGGGCGTCCGGCCGCGGCGCCGGAACTGCGTGGTCCGAAGCTTCACGAGATGGTCGATCTGGTACGCGAGGAGACGGGATCCGATCTGGTGAGCCCGGGGCAAGTCAAGTGGGCCGACCAGCGGCTGGAGCCATTCGATCGGTGGCTCAAAAGCCCCACTCGCGCCGCTGCTATTGGCCGCGAGATATACGCCCATCGAGACCGGCTCATTGCCGACGTGCGTGGACGTCGGATGCCGGAGCCCGTGTCGATCAACGACCTAGTGTCGGCGTGGGCGGATTTGGCGGATGCTGAGAGCTCGTTTCATGAGTCCGACATTGCCGAGCAGGTGTGGCAGATTCTTCTCGAGCTGAATGAGCGGCAGCGCACCGGCGGAGAATCCCGCGACATCAGCGCGATGTCCCCCGTCGCGGCCAGCGTAGAAATCAGGCTGAAAGGCAGACCGATTGCATCAAGATTGAACGCGGCCACATCCCTGAGCAGCGGGCCGAGGTCGGAGCGATCGAGGGACGCCGCTGAAGGAGCGGGCGCGACGCTGCGAGCGCCATCGTGGCGGCTCCTGACGGGTGCCAATGCGGTCGCAGTTAGATGATGTTGCGACACCAGCACCGATACCGGGAATGGCTGCGCGGTGCGCGATCGCGCCACGAGAGCGCACATCGAGATCGCCTACGACTGTAGCGGTGTGCTCAACGAGGGACGCCAGAACGTTGGCTTCGGCGGTACGGAAGGTACGCATCTTGGCATTGAGTTGCGAATCAGCGGCCAGCAGGCGCACTTGAGTCGACTCCACACCCGGCAGGGGAGTGGCGATGTTCGGGACTGCCGAGACGGCAGCGACAATGCTGGTGGCGGTGAAACCGGCGAGCAGATACGGGCGCGTAGCAAGTTGCACGATTCTCCTTGGTTCATAACTGATTACGAATCTGTTCGGGGGTACAGCGTCCTATCCGTTGCTTGCTATGCATGCTCCTTGACTGCTCGTAGCGCACAAGCGCACATCCGGCGGGCGTGTACAGCACCAAGTTGTATAGATGACCAATGGATCGATTTCTAGAACGTCAAACGACACAGAATGGGCATACCGATCCCGCCGGTGATTATGGCCCTTGTCACATGTCTGGGACGATCGACATGCAGCTCTCTGACCTTCGGCAGACCCGGATACAGGGTCCAAATATGCTGTGGTGCAGATTATTTACCAGTTCGCCCTTCGGCTGCCCAAGCGCGCACATGAACCTGGAACGGGCCGTCGGCAAGCAGTTCGGTGCATCGAGGCCGGAGTGCCTCGCGGCCCGAGTCGGTCAGTCCGGCAACGTAGTCGCCGGCGGACCCGACCCCGAGCGTGAGCGGGTGCCACCATTCGTCGAAGCGCGGTATCCGACCAAGACCGTAAGTGCTGTCGTCCGCAGCTGAGTCAGTCCAGCGGCAGTGAACAGTTCGGCCAGATGCCCCTCACGAGTCCCGGCCCGCTCGCCTTCGCCGTCCGACGTCGGGTCGACATCTCGCACCGCCGACCACAAGACGCTCAGCGGGCCCGCCTGACCGCCGTAGTCCCAGACAGTCGCCGCGACCGTCCTGCGTGCCACACGTCCCATCTCCCGTAATCCGGCCACTGGATCGGCCATGAAGTGCACGACCAGCTGTGCCAACGCGACGTCTACGCTTTGCTCGCCGAGCGGCAGCTTTTCTCTGCGGCTCCCTGCCGGACGTCGGCGCGCCAGGGCGCCGATGTCGCGTCGCTGCGACGAACGATGCCGCCCATTCGACGAAGGCGTCCGCAAGCGGCTCCGAGTACCGCCCCATGAACTGCCCATAAGCATCTGCCCCAACATCGATGCCCATCGTGTCAAGGCCGAGGCTCATTCGGTGCCCGCAGTCGCGAGAACTTCTCCGACACAGCACCGGCAAGATCAAGATAGGCCTGTAACGTCGCGGGTCTCAGTAGGCTGAAGTCGAAATCGGCGCCTTCGGCGAGGTGCGGCTCGAACGGAATCACGTGGATCGATCCGCACCGTGTCTCGAAGTGCTCGTAGACCTTGTCCAGTTTCAGGGTGGGCGAGCTCGGATGCGACTCGCTGAGTACCACTTGCGCTTCGCGGACCAGATCGGCGTGGTCATGCTGCTCGAGCCAGTCCAATGTCGCCGACGCACTGCGTGCGGCATCGATGGCCGGTGAACTCACCAACACAATGGCGTGCGCCAAATCCAGCACACCTGCCATGGCCGAGTGCATGATTCCGGTGCCGCAGTCGGTGAGGATCACGTTGTAGTAGCTGCGCAGAATTTCCACCGTGCGTCGGTAGTCCGCTTCACCGAAGATCTCCGCCACCGCCGGATCCTGTTCGCTCGCCAAGACTTCGAGCCGGCTTGTCGCCAATCGAGTGTGATGGCGCACATCGGCGTATCGCCTGATATTCGGATCGCGAAGTAGGTCTCGCACAGTGGACATCGTTGACGTGTCCGTCACGCGTTCGGCGAGGGTTCCGCGGTCAGGATTGGCGTCGATCGCGATCACACGATCGGCCCGAACCATGGCCAACGCCGAGCCCAACCCCAGAGTGGTCGTGGTCTTTCCGACACCTCCTTTGATAGAGAGCACCGCGATCCGGAAGTCGCCGACGATGGGCTGTCGAATCTGCTCGAGCAAGTCCTGAAGCTCACCCTCTTTGCGGGATACTCCGGGATTGAGCCGACCGCCGGTGACCCTATGTATCGCACGTCGCCAACCGGATGTCGGTACGTAGTGATCGCGAGCGAGGATTTCAGCGTCGTCGAGTGACGACGGTTCTTCAAACATCGGCCGCGCGGAGAAGTCATCGGGAGGTGGGTAGGATCGCGCGCCCAACTGATCAACAGCGTGGCGACCTCGGCGCGGCACGTCCCCGGCGGGTCGCGAGTCGTCGTCGACGGCCTGTTGCGCCGCATCGCGTGGTGGATAACCTGGCCAGCCCTGTCCCGGCGGAGCCATCCACGGCGGTGGCCCCTGCCAGCCGGGCGGCAGGGGAGGGGGCATCATCGGCGGCCAACCTGGTTGCGGCGCTTGCCAACCAACGGGTGGCGGCGGCATCCCGGCTGGCCATCCCGGAGGTGCCGACGGCACGGGACCATGTGCTTGCTCGTCACTGACCTCCGGCTCCCCATCGTCATCCGGAGAATCCGCGTCGGTCAGCCTTTCGACGAAATCAGGACTAGCATGTACCGGCCGGCGCATCGAGGTACCCGGTGTCTGCCAGGGGGGCGTTGCCATGCGTCGTGTCGAACGATGCCTACCCCGGGTCTCAGATAATGCGCCGTTGTCAGGTTCAGGCGGTTCAGGAGTGATCGATTCGTCGGCTTCAGTGCCGGTGCTATCGTCAGTGGCTGGCTCAGCGGCCTCGAGATCGACTGCCTCGAATTCGAATTCGTTGGTGCTGGCAGGCGGGTACTCGAGTTCGGGCTGTTTCTCCGTGTGGAAATCCTCATCCGGTTCGGCAGGCTCTGCTGCCACCCTCTTCGTCCGTCGGGCAGCGATCTGTGCCATCAATTTGGCCGCTCTGTCGTCGATGTCGTCCAGATCCGATCGTGGGGTGTGCGAATCATCGTCGGGCCACTTACTTGTCGCCACTGTCGTACCTCAATCCTTCTCGGCATTCATCATTGAGCCGGCCTCTTGATCACCGCGACCGCGATGGCGGCCAGTGCCATACATGTACCGATTGCGCCGAGCACGATATTGCGGATGCGGCGACTGCTCGGATCCTGAGTCGGCGGACCGGAAATCGGTTGGCCGGCGAGAGGAGCGTCCATGCTGGTGGCGGTCGGTAGCTGATAGGTCAACGCCGCGATCGGGTCGATGACGCCGTAGCCGGTCTCCGCGTTGGGACCCGCCTGGGGTGTATGAGCAGTTCGTTTGACGAGGTCCATCACCTGCGCTGCCGACAGGTCCGGGAACCGGGACCGAATCAGGGCGACGACGCCGGACACGAACGGAGCGGCAAACCCAGTGCCGTTGAGCGGTACCAGCCCGCCCTGTCCGTCCGGGAACGCGTTGACAAGCCCGAGACCACTGGGGTTCAGCGAGGACACTCTCTCGCCGGGTGCCGCTACGTCGACCCATGGGCCGTGGAGGGAGAACTCACTGGGTCTGGCATCGGGTGTAACGGCACCGACAGTCAGGACATAGTCGCCGAACCACGCCGGGCTGGCGATTGTGCGCGCCGTGCGCCAGCCGTCGGCTAGGGGGAGGTTCGGATCTCGGACTTCATTCTGCGCGCTGCACAATCCCTCCGAGCCGAGATCGCCTGCGGCGGCAACGACGACGACGTTTCGCTCGAATGCATACCGGACTGCTTGGCCGACTGCGGCGTCATCCAGGCCGGAACCAAATGGTGCGCAAGCCACCTCGGAGAGATTGATGACTGTCGCCCCCAGGTCAACGGCGTGGACGATCGCCAGCGCCAGTGTCTGTGTATTACCGTAACCCGGCGAGGTGGCGTTCGGGTCATGCTGCCTCGCACCGGTTCCCTGCGCCGAATAGGCACCGCTGGCCTGTCGTATCGACAGAATGGTTGCGTCGGGCGCCACTCCGGCGAATGCATCGTCGGGGCTGGAAGCAGCGGCGATCAGTCCGGCCACCAGTGTGCCGTGGGCATCGCAGTCCACCAAGCCGTCTGACGATGAGACGTAGTCGCCGCCGGGCTGGAGTCCTGGAAGCCGGGGATTGGGCATTACACCGGTATCGATCACCGCGATCTTCTGTCCGGCGCCGCGCGAAAATTGCCATGCGCCGGTGTAATCGAGCATCGAGTCGGCGATCGTCTGGTTCTTGAACTGGCTACCGGGAAACACCGCCCCCGCCCCGCAGACGGCCTTCTGTTCGGTTGGTCCCGGGGGTGCTACCGGGCCAATCGGTGGTGGGCCTGGCGGCACCTGCGGAGGCTCGATCGCCACTGCGCAGGCCGGGGCTATCGCCCCGCTTGCGGTGAACAGCATGACGAGCAGTAGCGACGCCCAGCGCATCACGTGATACCCAAACGCGCGTAGGCGCCCACTGCCCAGAGTGCCGACGGAATCACGGCGGCCGTGGCGAGATACGTCATGTAGTCAAGAGCAGTCCGGGCCCGCCTGGCTAGTCGTTCGGTCGGCGGCTTCGCCGCGACGACGGCGGATGCGACGGTCGCGACGAGGAGCACCGCGAATGCGACAGGTGGCATGGGTTGGCGACCCGACTGAGCCAACGCGCAAGCCAAGACGGTGACGGCGAACGCGGGTATGACCAAGGCCGCCCGCTCGACTGCCGTCGTCGCCCGTTGGGCGTAGATGCCCAATGCTGCCGCGCACACAGAGGCGAACACCACGCTGGGCCACTCGATTTCAGCCAACGACGTCATGACGATCGAAGCACCGACGGCAGCGGAGCTGGCCAGGCCGGCGTACATCCCTGCGCGTGTCAACGTTGTAGTCCGAACGCGCTCCCAAACGTTCGTTGTCGCAGCAGGTGAGTCTGCAACCGCCTGTTCGGGTTCGTCTTTTTCGTCTGGCGAGAAGGGGTCAGCTGACCGCCCTTTGTCACGCTGCTCTCCGGCTGATGGGCTGAGACGAGCTGATCGGGTTTTCAGCAGAGGTACGGCAAGGCAGCACAGCGTTGCGACGGCTGCGCTTGCGGCGCCGACGACGGGCGCGGGGACGCCAACAGCATGCGCGGCAAATACACCGGAACCGCTGGCGAAGAAGAGGCCGGCACCGAGGTAGCCCCAGTGGCCAGTGCCGATCGCCCGAAACACCGCGTAGCAGACAACCACCATTGCCGCGCTGCCGGCGGCCAATCCGTAGCTGCCGGTTCCCGACAGCGCAGCCCAGCCGACTCCCGAGAATATCGGGATCGCAGCCCATCCCATCACTGCTCCGATATCCGATTGCCCATAGGAGCGGTATGCCAATGCAGCCACACCAACCAGTGACAAGGCCACCACGACCGCGAGGCCCATCAAAGCCGGACGATTCGGGCGTAAGGCCTGACCGACCAGGAAATACACCCACATTGCGGACGCCAAGTACACACCGGCGAAAGCCATCCGCCGGGCGGCCGTTGCGCTCCAACTCGGATAGCCGGCTTTGTTAAGGCGCGCAGCTGCATCCACGACATCGTCGTAGAGGGTGGGCGGCGACAGAGCGCGCTCGGACGTCAGACGCAACAGTTCACCGTCGGCGATCTCCGCCTGGCGCAATGTGTTTGTGAGTTGCAGGGGTGCTTGTGCACTCAGCCGGATCAGTGACCAGACGGTGCGGTTGGCGTCTTTGGGAAATGCGCCCTCCGACAGATTTGCATCGGTGGTTTCGCGGGACCGCACCAGCCTCATCAGGTCCGGCAACAGGATGCCGATCGGCACATCCTGCGGAAGCGAGACGTCTACCTGAGTACGGGCGCCCAGGATTGACAGGCGCACTCGTTCCGGGGCGGCCGAGACTCTCTGAGAGCCGTTCAGGTCGGCCATTTCTCGCATGCCAGTCACTGGTCGGGCATGTGATTGAGTTGAATTACGTCACTTCCCAGGATCCGGGAGATGAGCATGCCGCGTCCCGCTGGCATTGGTTGAGCTCTGTAGCCGAAGATTGAGCCTTCTTCCTTCGATCCATTCATCACCAGGCCATTGCACGAGAGATCTTTGAGTCGCCCGATGATCGGATCCATCAACGCGCGTCCCGCCCCGCCGATTCGGCGGGCGATGACAACACGCAGGCCGATGTCCCGCGCCTGCGGCAGGTATTCGATCAACGGCTGGAGTGGGTTGCTCAGCGAGCCTCCGGAAACCAGGTCGTAATCGTCGATCAACACGTACAGATCCGGCCCGCTCCACCACGATCTTTCCTTGAGCTGCTGCTGTGTGATGTCGCTCGGTGGGAGACGCTCCTTCAACGCTTCCCCGAGCGAGGTCAGCAGCTCGGTGCACGACGGTGCTGCGGTGGCGTAGCCGCCGAGATAGTCGTTGTCGACTACTCCAAGAAGAGTGCGGCGAAAGTCGACGAGAATGATCTTGCACTCCTGCGGGGAGTTGTTTTCCATCAAGCCGGTGGCGATGTTGCGCAGGAGGCCGGTCTTGCCGCATTCGGCGTCACCGAACACCACCATATGGGGTTGGGTGTCGAAATCGATTACCACCGGTGCCAGATCTGCCTCACCGATACCGATCGCGACCTTCGCGCTCCCGGTAGCACCGGCCTCACGGGCGGCCTCGACGACTATGGTGCGGTCGATCTTGTGTGGCAGCATCCGGACTGGCTCGGCGCGGCGGTCACCATATTTTTGCCGCACCGCCTCACAGGCGTCTGCCACTCCTGCCGGCAGATCCTCGATATCGGAACTCGAATCGAGACGCGGTAACCCGACCAGGATGTGTAAGTGCTGGGCGTTCATTCCGCGGCCGGGACGTCCGACCGGGACGAGTTCTGCGAATCTGCGTCCGATTTCGCTGTCAATGGGATCTCCCATTCGCAGCTCGACACGGCTACCGAGCATGTCTTTCACCGCGGGGCGAATCTCCATCCAGCGGCTTGCGGTGACGGCAAGGTGGATGCCATACGAGAGGCCGCCGATAGCGATCGCCTGCAACGCAGGTTCGAGCATGTCGAAATCGCTTTTGATCGAGGCCCATCCGTCGACGACCAGTACGACGTCGCCGAACTTGTCCTGGCTGAGGGGGTCTCGTTCGGCCTCGTCCGGTGGCATCGCTGACAACCTGGCCTTGCGCTGACGGAAGTCGCGCATCGATTCAATTGCCAGGTCCCGGAACCGTACTTCACGATCACGCATCAGTCCTATGACCTCAGCCACGGTTCGACGAATCCTGTCGGCGTCCATGCGCCCGGCGACACTGCCGACGTGGGGCAGGTTCGCCAGGCTGGCCAGCGTGCCTCCACCAAAGTCGAGGCAGTAGAACTGTATCTGTTCGGGAGTGTGAGTAGCAGCGGCCGCCATGATCAGCGTGCGCATCGTGGTGGATTTGCCTGATTGCGGGCCCCCGACGACCGCGATGTTGCCGCTGGCGCCGGACAAGTCGACCAGCAACACATCTCGGCGCTGATCGTAGGGGCGGTCGACGACGCCGATCGGCAGCCGCAGTCCCCAGTTGAGGTTGTCTTGATTCTGCCAGATTCCCTCCGGCAGTAGTGCATTGACCGCAGGACTGGCGTCCAGCGGTGGTAACCACACTTCATGGGCGGGTCGGCCGTGTCCTCGTAACCGGCCGGCGACCACATCGAGCAGCGTGGTCTTTGTCGGTGAAGCCGACACTTCGGGCTCGTCGATCTCTTCGGCGTCGATGACCGGCACAACCGGTGCGGGGTCCTTCTCAACAGGCGTGGCGGTGAATAGTTTGGGTGCTAAAGCGCCCAGCTGCGAGGTCCTGCCTGTGCGCGGCGCGAGACGCGGCTTGACGTATTCCCCGGAGACGTACGACGCGTTGAAGCGGATTGGTTCGTCGGCGTCACATTTCAAGAATGCTGAGCCGGGAACGCTCGGCAAGTGATACGCGTCCGGTACACCGAGCACGCTACGTGACTCGCCTGCAGAGAAAGTCTTCAGGCCGATACGGTACGACAGGTGCGAGTCGAGGCCGCGGAGTTTGCCCTCCTCGAGACGTTGGGAGGCGAGCAGTAGATGAATATGCAGTGAACGGCCGAGCCTGCCGATCATGACGAATAGCTCGGCGAAGTCCGGCTTTTGCGAGAGTAGCTCGGAAAACTCGTCGACGACAATGAAGAGTGCGGGAAGAGGATCCAGCGCAGCACCGTTCGCACGTGCACGTTCGTACTCGGTGACGTTTGGGAAGTTGCCCGCTGCGCGCAGTAGCTCCTGTCGACGGTTCATTTCGCCTGCGAGCGCGTCGCGCATGCGGTCGACCATCGTGAGCTCGTCTTCGAGGTTGGTGATGATCGCGGCGATGTGGGGGACACCTTCCAGTCCGAGGAACGTCGCCCCGCCCTTGAAGTCCACCAGCACCAGGTTCAACATTTCCGGCGAGTGTGAAGTGATCATCGCCAGCACGAGGGTGCGCAGAAACTCCGACTTCCCCGAGCCGGTGGCGCCAATGCATAGCCCATGCGGACCCATGCCGCTTTCAGCTGATTCCTTGATGTCCAGTTCGAGAGGTTGGCCGGACGGGGTGTAGCCCACGGGTACTCGCAGGCGCCCGCGCGGGCTCGGCTTGCGCCACAGTGTCTCAGGAACGATCTCAGCGGCATCGGGAATCTTCAGCAATGCCATCAGGCCGGGATCGCTGGCACGGGTTTCAGATTCCAGGTTCACGATGTGGGCGGCGCCGCCGGGACGAAAACGACTGAAGGCCCGTGCGGTAGCTTCTGCCTCAACGAGTGTCATGCGGTCGGGGCTGGCAAAGCGTTCGGTGCCGGCAGCCGTGCGTGCCCCGATGGAATCGCCTTCGACTACTAGCTGAAGACCGCGCCCCGCCGCGGTGGCTGCTGGCGTGCCGTTGAGGTCGAGGACTGTGACACTGTCCAATCCGGCATCGGTGACAAGTCGTTCACTGCCGGTGACGTACCCATCATCGATGATGACAACCAGCTGCTTGACTCCCTGTGTCGGTTGGGCATTACGGGCGAACCGACCGCGTTCGGCGAGATCTGTGGCCAACGAACTTTCCAGGAGCTCCAGCGACGGGTAGAGCATGCGCATGGTCCCGCAACCGTCCTGTGTCGAAGCGTGCTGTGCGTGTGGCAGCCATTTGACCCAGTTCCAGCTCTCGCCATCGGGATCGGACGTCACCACCGCGACCTGAAGGTGGTCCGGGCCGTGAAATGCGCACAGCTCCAGAATCATCGAGCGAACCAATTGCTGACTCAGGTCACGGTCCCCGTTGAGCCAGATCGCTGGAAATGCGCGTAACGACACCGCTGTTGGCAGGGCATGAACCACCGAATGCGCGGTCACAAACCGTCGCAACGCGACGGTCGACACCGGCTCCAAGTCCTCGGGCGGACCGGTCTCGGGCGCCATGAGCCGGGTGGCCAGCCGGTGAGTGCCAACGCCAACCCGCACATGGCAGAAGTCGTGGTCGGTCGGACGACGCTCCCACATTCGGCGTGTGGCTGCTACTTCGATCAGAGTTCGTGGGTCCGGATGACTCCACTCCAGGGCGGCGCGTTGCGCCTCGGCGGTGTCGTTGGCGTCATTGCGCAGGGTGGCGAGGTAGCTGAAGAAGTCCTTGCGTTCTTCGTCCAACTCGGCTGCTGCTTTGCCGCCTCTGCCGCCGCCGCTGGCGAACATGCCTGCCATGGACATGATCATCATCATCGGGAAGATGAGAAAGGTGGGGTTACGGGTGGCGTCGCGGCCTCCCACCGTGAGCATCAAGGCGACCATGCCGACGACGGCGACCAACATGACAATCGGCAACAGCTTTGCCAACAGATTGCCAGGAATGATGCGCGGTACTTCAGGCGGAGACTGCAGTGTGACTTCGCCGCCGGGCATGCGTGGCGGCGCTACTCGAAGCCGCCGGGCGAACCCCTGCCTAGCCAAGCCGCCTCCCGCGTTGATGTGGACTTCAATGTCGACCCGATACGGCCTCCGCTCAACTGGCAAAACTCATTCGACGGCGCGAGTAGTCGATCACCTGAATATGACGCTGACCACATTCCCGGTGTGGTGCGCAGATGCGCTAGCGCAATCCTCACGTCCGGATGTCCAATCGGCGCATCGGTACTGTCGCAGCGTGACAATCGCGAAGCGGATCGGCGAGATCCGATGACGGCACCCGCGGCCCGGCCGGGGCTTGACGCCGAGCCCGAAGACGAACTCGAGTTGAGCAGGATCACCGTTCTTGTAGGGGGTTTGCTGGTCGACGTCGGGGTGCCATCGCGTGTGAGCATCTCGGCAGTCGTCAACGACGTCATCGATCTGGCAAACCAGCAGTTGATCAAGCGAGACGGTGAGCATGAGTTCGAAAACGCCGAAGGCAGAATGACTTTCGCCAGACTGACCGGAGTCGCACTCGACCCCGGTCGGTCACTGGCCGAGGCCGGCGTATTCGACGGTGAGCTGCTCGTCGTTCACGAGATCGGCGCGAATGAATCGTCGGTTTTGGTCGACGAATTGGAAGGCACGGCAGGCGCTGTGGGCAGGCACCTGGAATGGTTCACTGGACACGGCTGGATGGCGGGATGGTTCGCGCTCGGCATCGCGCTGTCGGTCACCGCGGCGGTACTGCTGCCCAACGTCACGGTTGCCTCGGTGGCGGGTGTTTCGAGCGCTGCGATCGCTGCCCTTGTGGTCGCGCTCGGTTGCGTTGCCGCAGCATGCATCCTCCCGTATCGATCCGGCGATCCCGGTGTTGCGGCCCTGCTGGCTGGCATTTCGATGCCGCTGACCTTCGGCGGAGTACTAAACATCCTGCCCGATGGTCATGGGGTGCAGGCACTTCCGATGGCATTTGCCGTGGTCGCCCTTTTCGCCCTTGTGCAGCTGTTGATCACTGGCCGGGGCCGGACGCTGTACAGCGGGGTGATTGCCGTCGCCGTTCTCGGCGCATCGGGCGCTTTGGCGCATGAGGTGTTTGGTCTGAGCGCGCGGTCTGTTGCAGCGGTCCTGACGACCGCTTCAGTGATTGTCGTCTATATGGCGCCGAGGGTCACCATTCTGCTGTCCAGTGTGCCCGTACCTCGGGTTCCGACGGCCGGCGAACCCCTCGGTGACATCGAAACCCAAGGCGGCACTGCGGTGGAGGGTGTGAACGCGATCGGCAAGCAAGTGATCCCCAATGAAGAGGGCATGACCGACCGAGTGTGGCAGGCGACCGAATATCTGACCGGAATCATGGCTGCCGCTGGGCTGACCGCGGCTGTCGGTTGTTATCTGGTGGCGGATGTCGACAACGGCTTTTACTGGCAGGGCACAGTGTTCGCGTTCGTTGTTGCGACGGTGCTCTGTCTGCGTGGACGTAGCCACCACGGGCTAGTTCAGTCGGCCGCGCTGATCGCATGCGGCTTGGCGATTCCGTTGGCAGTCATCGCGAAGACGGCAACCTTCGTCAACAGTTGGCAGGTCAACGCTGCAGTTACGCTGATTGCCTTGACGGTTGCAGTCGTCCTCTGCGGCATTATCGCTCCTGGTCTGGAGTTCTCGCCCACGATTCGGCGCCGCGTCGAGATCGTCGAATACATCGCCGTTGGCTTGGTGTTCCCTTTGGCATGCTGGATTCTCGGTATATACGCATATTTCCGGGGTCTGCGGATCTGATATCAGCTTGCCGGGGCGGCGATCTTGGCTCCGCCCGGATCGGCCGCCATCCCGTCATGGGCGATCATCGCCGCCTCTTGCGACAACCTTGGCCCCGCAGGCAAGAGAGATAGCACAGGCCACGGGGCGACTTGGGGAACGTCGCTCTCTCCGGGTTTCCGGACGCCGAGCGCCGAAGCCGTCGGGATATCGTTGATCTGGTACCGCACGCCGACGTCACTGACGTAGAACAATTGACCTGAAGCGCGGCTGCCCGGAGCATCGCCGGTCGCCTGCACGTATTCTCCGGTACCGGGTTTCACGTACACACTGTCGAGCCGGGGACCGTTACCGTCTGCAGACGCCAACCTCACGGGTTCGGCATCGCCCGGCATTGGAAGACGGTGACCTATCAGAAGTCGACCATCCGCCTCAGCGGCCCCGGCGCCGCGTTGCCACAACATGCACACCACCTCACTGGATTCCGCTCGAACGAAATTCGGCGACGTTGCGGGGTAGTGCTCCACCGGCAATGAGTGCACGATAGGGGCAGCGCTGATTACCGTAGGAGAAATACTCACCGGCTCCGTTGTGGCAGGCGAGCGCGGATTGCCGTACCGAATGATGTCCGCTGTCGCCTCGGACACAGGCTGCAATCCGTTCTGCAGTACGACGTAGGTGTGGCTCCCACGCGAATCAACAGTCCTCAGCATCGAACCCACTGGGTACATGGATGGGAGATAGCTGGTGGCTTCACCGGTTCCCTGAATCTGGATCGGTGTAATCGGCTCGACCATCGGGAAGGAGTTCAGAAGACCGGGTGACATCTCGCGGACCACGCCATCATCGAGTCGCAATGCGCCCCGCAAGACCGTATCGTCAGGATCGATTGGAGCGCGCACCCCGTCGTAGACGAGGTAGGTGATGTCACCACTCGCCGCAAGGATCATCTGGTCGGGAGATGCGGGGTGTATGTCGTTGCCGAGCGGAGGGTCGTTGGCCAATACCGTCGTCTCGATCGTGGAATCGCCGGCCTGTGGGTCAACGGAGGGCCGTCGTGTGGTGTCGCACACCGTCCACGAGGACATCGACATGTCGTCCCCGCCGTCGATACTGTTCGGAGCGCCGATGATGCCGACAGCCGGGCCGAGGGGGACGGTGTTGAGGAACTTGTCGTCGACTTGCTGTGGAGGATCAGCCTTTCCGGCGATCAATCGTGCCGACGCCAAGTTGAGCGCAGGGTGCAGATGATCACCGATCCGCACGAAGAGGCCGCCATTGGCCTTGCTCGTCATGATTGCCGAATGGCCGAAGTCCGGTGCGGGCTTGAAGAAGGCAAGCATGGTCGCCGCACCCGCGACGAGCATCGAGATGACCACGCCAACCAGAAGTGCGCGAATCTGACCGCGCATCGGGTCATGGATCATCCTAGAGTCGCCACGGATGAGTGCATGTTCCAGTCGACGGATGAGAAACCGATACCCGTTGACCTGTGCGCGCGTTGTGATTTGCGCTGGCATCCCTGTCCCCTATCGACGTCAGATGGATGGACGCGGTCACGATCAGCGTAACTGTAAAGGGGAGTGTGAGAACTCACCCGAACCAACGATATGCATCAGGACCACGAAAGGGCGATGGCGTTGACTCGTCGTGGAAGCTCCCGGCGCCTAACACCTTCCACGTCCTCGGCGTCGCCGGCATTTCCGGGATTCTCCACAACCGCGGCCATCATTCCGCAGGGGGTGGTACCGATCGCCGGCCTTCTGGCGTTGGAATGCTTTGGGACTCTGGGACTGGCGATTGCGCTGGTACTCGGTCAGCGCGGTTGGTATGGCGTTGCGGCCGGCGTCGGCGTTGCGTTGATCTTTGTGGTGCGCGTCCGAGGCCGGACAACCGCGAAGCTGCTACTGAACCGGTTTGGTTTCTGGTGGGCGCGACGCCAGCGGAGCGACACGGCGCCACACTTCGAGCCGTTCGACTTCCAGCTCAGCGACGGGTCGTTGATCGGGTTCCACTGGGACGGCAAGGTCCTCACGGCTTCAATGCGCATTCAAGAGAAGCCGCATGCCCTGACTGTGATGGATCGAACGGGAACAGTCTCAGGCGATGTGATTTCGGTCCGAATGCTGGCGGACTGCCTCCGTCAGTTCGACATAACGCTCGATTCCATCGACGTCATCAGCCAGGGTGCCAGATCGCGCGGTCACGGTCAGCTCGCGGCGACCTACGACGCCGTGCTGGGACCACTGCCCGCAATCGCCACCCGGTCAGTGTTGGTGACTGTTCGGTTGGACCCGACGCTGTGCCCGGAGGCGGTACGCAATCGCGGCGGTGGATGGGAGGGCATCTTACGAACCGCGGCCATCGCCACCAGGCGGGTTGCGAACAAGCTTTCGGACACCGGACTTCGACCCCAGATTCTCACGGCCCGCGAAGTGAGCCTGGCCACAGATGAATTGTTGGACGGATTGGGGCTTTCCGCCCTGGAAGAGCAGTGGTTGGTCTGCCGACGGGGACCGTTCCAGTTGCGCACCTTCGCGCTCAAGCCGGCGTTGTTCACGACAGCAGGTCTGGCTCGATTGTGGGCGGTACCGAGTTACTCGACGACCATGTGTGTTTCGCTGCGTCGCGACGAACGCACCGGTCTGGTAATGCTTCGCGGGCTGACACGATTCAGCAGGCACGGACGAGTTCGAGTTCCGTTGCGAGGACTCAATGAGTTGCGGGGCTCGCAATATGCGGCACTGGTGTGCAGTTTGCCAGTGCCGTCGCCAAGACGATCAATCAAGCAATGGCTGTTCGGGAAGCACGAAGACGCCATCAAAGACCTTGCACTGCCCGCCTACGGATGCGGTCAGTTGGTGGGCGCTGACGAGAACGGCCGAGCGGTGGCGCTGCCGCTGTTCGGGTCAAATGTTGGCCGCGTGGAGATGTACGGCACGTTGCACCTGGCTCAACAGGTGGTGCTGCGATCTTTGGCGCTCGGCGCGCGAATTCGGGTCCACACCAACCGAACAGACGGATGGCGTGCGATGGTCAGACAAGTCGGCGACGACAGTTTCCTACGTATCGGCGATCATGGCCGCGGCGCCACGTCCGAATTCTCGGTGGAGCTGTTCGACGGCGTCGCCGAACAGCCTCTCAGGACCGGAGTCACCACGATGGTCATCAATCCCTCGCAGGCCAGACCGTCACAGAAGCCTGACGTCACCATGCATCTGCTGGACGCGGATCGCGATACGGTGCACGTCGAAACGGATTCCGGATCTGCGACGGTGACGATGGTCACTACCGATGACGAAATACGTTACTTGCGATCATCATTCACCATGAGTGATTGAGATCCGGATCTTGCTCGCAGGTACATCCGGGCGGGAATCACGTGGACGATCAGGGAGCAGCCATGAAAGCAGATCTAAATCACACGTCTTACCCCGGCTACGGTGTGCCGGCTGGTAACTACAGTTGGTACGCGCCGGCGGCCGAGAATCCCACCGACGCTCCGAGCCGGATTGGTCGTTTGCTGTGGGGGATCGTAGCTATCCTCGGTGCCGCAACCTTCGGGGTAAGTGTCGGCTCACCACTGGGTACCGGGTTCTTGGTGCGCCTGGCCGTGCTCGCAGCGGTCATTGCCGCCGTCGGTCTTCTGCCGCGGCAACCCGGCCGGGGCTGGATCGTCGTCGCCTTCGCGGTCACCGGGTTGCTGGACGCCCTGGCCACGTGGGTCCCGGCGAGCAATTCAGATTGGGTGCTGCCTGTGGTTGTCGTGCTCAACGCGTTGCAAGCCTTGGCCGCGGTCGGAGCGCTTCTCAGCGAGACCGGCACAAGCCGCTCGCCATCAGTTGCCGCGCAGCCGTATGCGGCGTATGCCGATTTTGTTGCAGCCTATCAGGGTTATGTGGCCCAGTATCAGCAGTCGCCAACGCAGTACTACGCATCCGGGCAGGCGGCTGCAGATGCACAAGCCGAGGGGGAACTATCGGCCGAGCGCGCCGCCGATGCAGAACAGAAGTCAGAGGCGTTGCGCGCCAGATACGCCCAGTACGATCCATTCTCCGCTGGTGGAGGCGGTGCCGATAGATCCGTCGATGGATCAACATCGGATACGGCTCGAGATCCTGGCCTGCCAGGGGCAATCCGTGGGCGGAATCAGCCTCAGCGCACTCAGCGCGGACGCTCGGGCGAGAGGCCGTCGACCGAGCCTGGCCGCTGACCATTGTGGTCAGTGAAGACCAGTATCGCTGTCGCCGAACGCATCCGCCACTGAGGTGGCAAGGGTCATGTATGCCTGCCGCGCTTTGCGACTGATCAGGTCGAGGGAGATCTCGCCACCCTCGGCAAGGTGGCCGTCGTAGGGAATGACGACAACTGACCGCACGCGCGCCTGAAAGTAACCTGTCAACTTGTCCAGATTGATCGGCATTCCACCTGGACGAGCAGAACTGACAACGACTGATGCCGAAGAAGCCAGCCGGGCATGTCCGTGATGCCGCAGCCAATCGAGTGTCGCCAGGGCGCTGCGTGCAGAGTCGACCGCAGGCGACGCGACCACAACTAGTGCGTCAGCGGTGTCGAGGACGCCGTTCATCGCCGAATGCGTCAGCCCCGTTCCACAGTCCGTCAGGATGATGTTGTAGAAGCGGTCCAGGATCTTGTGTACAGCTCGATAGTCGGATTCCGAGAATGCTTCGGAAACAGCGGGATCGCGCTCTGAGGCGAGTAGCTCGAGCCGGCTGGAGCTCTGCGACGTGTGCCTGCGGATATCGGAATAACGATCGATGTGTTGATCAGCGAGCAGATCGCGGACTGTCGAAGGGGTTTCATTCGGTCCTCGCTGGGCGAGCGTCCCGAAGTCCGGATTGGCGTCGACCGCGATCACCCGGTCACCTCTCCACGAAGCGAAGGTGCCGCCCAATCCGATGGTCGTCGTGGTTTTGCCCACCCCGCCCTTGAGCGACATCACTGCAATGCATTTCGCTCCGCGGCCATGCCTGCTGATCCGGTCGGCAAATGACACGTCGATCGGCTCTGACGTCGACGCAGGAACTGTTCCACCGCTGATGTTGTTCAGCGTTTTACGCCAGCGGTGGCGCGCGAGTGGCTTCGAACGGCGGTGCAATCCGAGTTCCTTCGCGGCCGGCGTGTCCAACAGCTGCTTCCAGATCGGCGTATCGGGTTCGGCCGCGGTGAAGCTTGTGCCGATCGGTGCCGGTGGCGTCGACGGTCTGTAGTACAGTCCGCGAATCGGCCCCGTGACAGGATCACCCGACACGTCGGCTTCTTCGAAAGAGGTCATACGGCGTCAACTCCTGGCGGCCGGATGTGGTTTGGCGAATCCCCGTCAAGCCAAGTTGAGTGTCTGCAGAATGCTGCTCAGTGCCGCATTCACGTCGCTCGACTCGATGAGCCTCAAGGCATCCTCATCGAGGCTGTTCAGAGATTCTTCGTTGGTCTCGGTGAGTCGGAACGCCCGTTCCTCCTCAGCCGCCTCGATCACGTTACGGACAAAGCGGCCATTGCCGGCGAGGTCAATGCTGGTGCGGACGTTCCCCTCCCTGTCAGTGGACTTATCGTCGCAGAGGCGAGTGCACACCGCGACGAGCGCGTCATAGGCTTCAGACGTCAGTTCGGAATCGCGGTACCTGGCCGTCAACCGGGCGATATCGCCGAGCTCAGTTGGTGTGTACGAAGGAAAGCGAATTCGCTTGGTGAACCTCGACGAAAGACCTTCGTTGGATGAGAGGAAGCGGTCGATCTCGGCGTCGTAACCGGCGATGATCACCACCAGCCGGTCGCGGTCGTTCTCCATCCGCGCTAGCAGAGTGTCAACAGCTTCACGACCGAATGCGTCGCCGCCCGACAACCCCGTTTGGATCAAGGTATACGCCTCATCTATGAACAACACCCCGCCCAGCGCGGTATCGATCAACGCGTCGGTCTTGATCGCCGTGCTACCCAAGTGTTGACCGACGAAGTCCTGCCGTTTCGCCTCGACGACATTCAGCGTTTCCAAAAGTCCCAGACCGCAATAGGTCTGCGCCACTATACGCGCGATTGTCGTCTTACCTGTTCCCGGCGGACCAGTGAACGCCAGATGAAGACTTCTCGACGCCGTGCTGAATCCCTTGTCTTCGCGGAGTTTTGCCAACCGCACGGCCGACCGCAGTTTTGCCACCTGCATCTTGACGTCTGCGAGGCCGACCTGGCGGTCGAGTTGCTCTTGAGCGGCGCGTAAGTGCTCGTCTCCTCGCTCGGCCGCACCTACTGCGTCGACACTCGCCGCTGTCGGTGCGCTGGCTGGATCCCATTTGTCGACACGGGATTCGATGACTTCCTTCGTGGTGACGACGAGCCGATACTTGAGGTCACGCAAGGCCGAGTAGTTGGCTTCGAAGCCTGGGTCTTCGCTGTAGATGCGTTCGAAGATGCTACGAGCATCGTCTTCGTTACCCATCTCCCGCAAGGTCAACCCTTTGCAGAACTCGGCTGCCCGGCGGGCGGTCGGGATCGGGCCGCTGAGCGCCTGGTCAAGTCGGCGCAGTCCCTCACCGAACAACCCCATCTGCGCACAGGCCGAGCCCACCATGAGATGCGCACCAGCCGAGATGTACGCATCGGCGAACGATGCGGAATCGGCCAGTGCGGTAAGCACATCAGGCCAACGCTGGGTGGTGAAATGCAAGATTCCCCGGACATATGCGCAGATCTCATCGCCGGTAACGTCGTCGCCTGCGGCTACCAAGTCATCAAGGATCCGCTCGGCTTCATCGTAGTCCTGGCCTTGGATCAGACTAGCTGCATATGCCAACCTGATCTCGGTGATCGAGCTGAGGGTGTAGTCCAGATAGAGACCGGTTTCGAAGCGGCCCGTGAGTGAACGGGGGGGCAGCCCCAGTCGACGCTGTTCGCGGCCGAGTAACTTGCTGGTCCGGTACAGGTGGTGCACAACCTCGGGGGTGTTCTCGCCCGCGGCGGCGCGGCCGAGCCATGCATCACACATGTCTGGGTCGTATTCGGTTGCTCGCTTGAAGGCCAGCCCGGCGTACTCGATGTCGCGTTCGACCTCCAATCCGTCGAGCGGAATGCCCAGGGAAAGCACTCCCGCGTCGAATACGTCCTGCGCATCCACGTTGACACCACCCATCAAGCCGTCAACCTCTTTCATCGGGTATGAACCGCTGGAGCTGCTCCGCTCAAGCGGGATTCGCCGGACAGATCACCAGAGCCGGATTCTCTCCCTTGTATTAAGGTCGGAGTCAGACATTTTCGTTCGTTTCGAGTGAGGATTTGATCTTGGACATTACTGACCGTCTCATTTCCTGACGATATTCGGCGAGCCCGGACATCGCCATCCAAGCTTCGGCGAGTGTCGATGTCGCGTGCCGGTTGAACGCTGCTGCCGCTAGCGAGATTTGATGGTCTTCATCGCGATATGGGATCGAAGGGAGTGCCGACGGTTTGTCCACATACAACCGATGTCGCAGACTTCGTCGACACGCTCCAGCGGATCGCGAAGGGACCTTGGTCATTGACCCGGCGCTTGTTCAGGACCTGGTCTCCGTGCAGCGGCGTGAGAAACCTCTGGCGGCGCTCCCTACGTGTGAACAGCAGGTGCTCACATTCATGGCCGAGGGACGCACCAACGCCGGCATCGCGATGTGGTTTGGGGTGACGCAGGGGACAGTCGAGGAGCATGTCTCCAGCATTCTGCCGAAAATGGGCCCGCCGGAGACCGATGATGATCACCGCCGGGTCAGAGCGGTGATCACCTTCTTGGACGCTCAGTAAGTGGCTTGACCTTGATAATGGCGCCGTCCATATTTATCTCGCAGAGGGAGCAGCGATGTTCGACCTGGCCAACCCGCATATCGACTGGGTCGATATCGCCACTGGCATGGGTGTCGAGGCAACACGCGTCACGGGCGCCATGAGTCTGGCCGCGGCAGTCAAGTCCGCCTCCGCAGACCGCGGTCCGCGACTCATCGAGGCGGTCATGCGACCGTGTCGGCGAATTCCCAGCGATGCCTTGTGAATCAGCGTCGGCGTCCTTCTACTGTCCAGGCGCGCACGGCTACCTCGAACGGCCGTCGTGGAGCAGTTCGGCGCATCGAGCCTGAGCGCCTCCCGGACGGTATCGCCGAGTCCGGCGACATAGTCCCCCCGCTGGCCCCACTCCGAGCGTGAAGGGGTGCGACCACTCCTCGAAGCCCTCGTAGGCGACGGCGACTGTGAGCACCGTCGTGCGGATCTGCGTCAATCCTGCCGCGGCGAACAGTTCGGCCAAGTGCCCCTCACGAGTCCCGGCGCGCTCACCCTCGCCTTCCGACGTCGGGTCGATATCCCGGACCGCCGACCAGAAGACGCTCAGCGGGCCGGCGTTGCCGCCGTAGTCCCAGACCAGTGGCGGCCACAGTCCACACCGTTTCCGCGTCGCCGCGACGAATGACTCCGAAGGGTCGACTGCGCGCACACTCTCTGGGCCCAATCTGTCGGCACGTCGTTGGGTCAGGGGCCCAGCGCCGCAGCCCACATCGAGCGCCTCGCCGGAACGTACACTCGCCCATTGGACGAAAGCATCCGCGAGGGGCTCGGAGTACCGGCCCATGAACTGCCCATACGCATCCGCGCCAACGTCGAAGCCCATCCAATCGCGATAGGCCCGTGTCAGATATCGCCCGGCCAGAAGCCGCGGATACCTGCAACTCCGTGCGCGCCGCGGTTGAGGGTGTCTGGCAGATCCGCTGGGAAACCCCGCCCGAGGGGTATACAGGTAGCCGGCACTGCGAAACCAGTCACGGAAGCGGTGCCATCCCAACGGTTCTGCGTCTGGGTGAGTGGCCGTTCGTGCGACAGAGGAAAGCGTCACGAAATCAAGGCCGATTTCGACCGCCCGGTCGAGCTGGGCGATGTTGTGGCAGCTGCCTGAGACTGCTCGCCCGGGGACGATCGGGCGGGTCGTCATGGACATCAGCTGTGCTGATTTCAGGAGTACCCCGATTTCGGTCCTGGCGCTTTGAGTTCCCTGAACTCAGCATTCAGAAGGATCCTGACGATGCCCGCTCGCTGGTCGGGACGCCACGGTTTCTGCCAATCGCCGGACGAGTGGGACCGGCCACATCGGTAGGCGAAGCTGGATCATCGACGGTTCATCTCGTGACGAGGCAAGTGACGCTAGAAGCGCTGCGTAGCGCTGTGGCGGCACGTCTGCAGGTGTGATCCGGTACAGCCTCGGCCATCCAGCTTCTGTTTCAGCGGGGGTCGCTTTTTTTGTCACCACTCACTGATCGCTCCTCAAGCCTCTTTCGATCGATTCACTCCGCGATGCGTTATGACCTGAAGCGTGGGTTTGTTCGGCACGTGATGCCAGGCGGTACCCGCGCGAATGTATTAAGTTCGGAATTACAGATTTTCGTTCGCCCCGAGAGGGTCGCCCATGACCGACGAATGGCTGCGCTCACCGAGCGGGGGTATTCGCATCCAAGCCACTGAACGTGGCCTGCCAATCGCCGTCAAACTGGACGAGCGCGAGCTATCAAAGTCCCCAACGCAATTGGCGCGCGAGATACTTTTGCTGTGTCAGCTAAGCGCCACGCGTGCACAGGTCGCCCGGCGGCGCGAGCTGGTTGCTCGCGGCTTCAGTCCCTCAGTTATCCGCGGACTGAACTTGAGCACCGAAGAACAGTTGGCAAACGCGGAGAGAGAAGTGAGCGGCGCCGATCCGGACGCTCTCCCTGACACCTGGATGAATCCCGTATGAACAGTGGGCTCGCGGATTCGGTGATCGCCAACATCATCAAGCAACGCGACCTGATGACGGCGATGCATGAGCATTGCAAGTCCATATCGGCGCGGGTGACGAGCCGCGACAAAGCGGTCAGTGTCGAGGTGGACGGGCTCGGTGCGATGACGGGGCTTTGGTTGGGCGAGCACGCCTATCGCAACGGCGCTGACGCACTCGCCAAGCTGATAGTCGACACCGCCGACGCCGCAGCGAAAGTAGCTCTGGCGCGGCAGAACTACCTGCTCAAGGAGTTCACCGAACGGCTGAGTGCGCTGCAGCAGGCACCGCTCACCCGCCACGACGGCAGCATTTTCGAGCCCGATGCGCCGGAGAATCGGTGATGAACTGAGTCACTCCTCTGCCGAAAACTGAACTGCTCGACCACCTCCTGCGTCAATCTAAGCGAAACAGGGGGTGATGCATGAGTCGGCTGGTCGAGGACGATCCCGGTATCTGGCTACAGAAGTCGGCCCGCGAATGGCAGCGGGTTCAGGTCGCGGTATTGGGATTCGTCGGATTGTGCGGCATGCTTCGCGGGGATTCCGGCGAGGATCACCCACTGTGGCTACAGAAGTCTGGCGGGTTGGCCGCAGTGGCTGCGCTGGTGACGGCGATCCTGGCGGTAACGTTCATCGCGACCATCGCCCAGCCTTTCGGGACTCGGTCGATTTCGTTGGAAACCGCCCACCGTCGACTGCGGATCGGGATCGGCATCACCTTCGTCGCCTTGGGCCTCACGGTGATCTCGGCACTGAGCATGTGGTGGCCGCACGAAGGGAACAAACTCGCCGGCAGTTCGGGCGAGTATCTGGTCGTCATCACGAACTCTGGTTCGAACTGCGGCACCCTTGCTGGCAGCGCGCCCGGGTTGCTGGAACTAGAGGTCGCGGGGAAACTTCTGACATTGCCGCTCAGCCGCGTGGTGGCGATTCAATCCGTTACCACATGTTGATGTCATGACTGACGAGGGCAATGAAGGCGGTGCCCGGTACCGGCGATGTGTTACCCGTTTCCCACTGACCCCGGTTGGGGTCGGCGCTCAGGACTCGGCAAGCTCCAAGAGCGCCGACCCCGACACCCGGTAGGTGATCCACTCGTTCTGCTGCACGCCGCCGACCGCGTCATAGAGCGCGATGGCGTCGACGTTCCAGTCCAGCACCGCCCACGACAGCCTGGTGTACCCGCCCGCGACACATTCACGCGCCAGGGTGGCCAGTAACTTGCGGGCCAGCCCCCGACGGCGAAACCGCGGACGCACGTAGAGATCCTCGAGGTAGATACCCGCCACGCCGTCCCACGTAGAGAAGGTGTGGAACCAGAGCGCACCCGCGGCGGCCTCACCGTCCACCTCGACCATGTGTCCGAACACGGTCGGGTCTTCGCCGAAAAGTGCTTTCCGGAGATCGCTTTCGGTCACCGTGCACTGCTGCGCGGCATGTTCGAACTCGGCCAGCTCATGAATCATCGCGGTCAGCTCCGCCTCGTCGCCGGGTTCGGCGCAGCGAATGATCTCAGTCATGGCTCGACATCCAATGCGGTCAGGATCGTGTTGAATTTCGTTGTGGTCTCGGCGACTTCGTCGTCCGGATCGGATTCGGCGACGATGCCTCCGCCAGATCGGGCCTCGGCCGTGCGGCGATCTGCGGACAACTGTGCGCACCGGATCGACACCACCCAGCGGCCGTCGCCGCGCTGATCACACCACCCGACGGCACCCGCATAGAAACCACGGTCGCCCTCGAGGTCGTTGATCAGCCCCGATGCCGCATTGGCCGGCACGCCGCCCACGGCCGGTGTCGGATGCAGGGCGAGCGCCAAATCCAGCGCGGTGGTTGACTTTTCCCGTATCCGGGCGTGAATCAACGTGTACAAGTGCCATACGGCGGCCGTCTTGCTCAAACGGGGCTCGGAATCTATCTCGATATCGGTGCACAGCGGATCCAACGACTCGCGGATCGCGTCGACAACCAGTTGGTGCTCGTGGCGATTCTTCGCCGACGCGGCCAGCTGCGTGCCACTGGCCTCGTCGGCGACCGGATCGGCCATCCGGGGCGCGGAGCCCGCGAACGGCCCACACAACACCTCGTCGCCTTTCCGCGCGACCAGCAGTTCGGGGCTGGCACCGATCAGCGCCGACCCCGAGTATCCGCCGCCGGCGGCGGTCAGATCGACCAGGTATGTGTTGGCCCCGGGGTCGGCGGCGACCAGTCGCTCGACGATCGTCCGCGCATCCAGCGGGCCGTCCGCGACCAGCCGCAACGCCCTCGCCAGAACGACCTTCTGCAATCGGCCGGCCGGGTCCCTCAGCCGTTGCACCGCGGCCACGACCCGCGCGCGGTGCTCGTCGGGGTCCGGCATCGTCTCGGCGATGTGCACCGACGGCAGTTGTCGCTGCGGCCACGAGGGTAGGGCGTCGAGGAGCTGAACCGACTGCGGCCGGATCAGCGCCGCCGGCTTGGTGATGTCAAAGGGCAGAGCGCCCAGGATGATCGGCGCACTGTGCGATGCGAGCGCCGCCCGCGCGTCGGACAGTCTGGGAAATGAGGTGTGCACGCCGTCGGCGACCACCGCGCCTCCGCCGGAGGCGAGGATGAAGACCGGTTCGCGCGTCACGCGGGGAGACACGGGTGGCGGTGGCCCGTGAGTCCAAGCGCGACGACCTGGCGTATCCCGTGCTCGAAGCCGCACACGCCGATCGACGCGGCCACCATTGCAAATCGGATGCCCTCGGTGATGGGTAGCTCGGCCCAGCGCGTCATCATCGCGCGGGAGAAGTGCCCGTGTCCGACGAACAGCACGTCGCGGCTCTGCATCTGCTCGAGCGCGTAACCGATGGCGTGGTCAGCCCGGTCGCTGACCTGTTGCAGGTTCTCTCCGCCCGGGCAGCCGTGCGTCCATACCAGCCAATCGGGCACTTGCTCGCGGATCTGTGCCGTGGTGAGGCCTTCGTAGTCGCCGTAGTCCCATTCGGCCAACAGGGGAGACACCTCGTCGACACGCAACCCCGCCAGTTCCGCCGTCACCTGCGCGCGTCGTCGCGGGCTCGACACCACGAGGAGGTTGTCGAATTCCAGGACTGCCAACGCGTCGGCGGCGAGCTTGGCCTGCTCTCGCCCGGTTTCGGTGAGATCGAGTTCGGTGCGGCCGGTGTGCCTGCCGGATTTCGACCACTCGGTCTCACCATGACGAAGCAGAATCAGCCGGTGCCGCAAAACGCCCACAGTCAGTGATTCTGCCGCACGTACCGTCGCGATGTTCGCGCGCGTGCAACGATGAACACCGTGACGCGGGTACTTGCGGTCGCCAATCAAAAGGGTGGGGTTGCCAAGACGACGACGGTTGCGTCGTTGGGTGCGGCGATGGAGGAGATGGGTCGACGGGTGCTGCTCGTCGATCTCGACCCGCAGGGATGTCTGACGTTCTCGCTCGGACAGGATCCCGACAAGCTGGTGGTGTCGATTCACGAGGTGTTACTCGGTGAGGTCGAACCGGATGTGGCGCTTGTCGATACCTCGGAGGGAATGGCGCTGCTGCCGGCCAACATCGACCTGGCCGGTGCCGAGGCGATGCTGTTGATGCGGGCCGGCCGTGAGTACGCGCTCAAGCGTGCGCTCGCCAAGGTCGGTGGCACCTTCGATGTGGTGATCATCGACTGTCCACCGTCGCTCGGCGTGCTCACGCTCAACGGCCTGACCGCCGCCGACGACGTCATCGTGCCGCTGCAGTGTGAGACGTTGGCCCATCGCGGCGTCGGGCAGTTTCTCCGCACCATCACCGACGTGCAGCAGATCACCAATTCGGACCTGAAGTTGCTGGGCGCGCTGCCCACGCTGTACGACTCCCGCACCACCCACAGCCGCGACGTGCTGCTCGACGTCGCCGACCGCTACGACCTGCCGGTGCTCGCGCCGGCGATTCCGCGGACGGTGCGTTTCGCCGAAGCCAGCGCGTCGGGCGCGTCGGTGCTCGCCGGCCGGAAGAACAAGGGCGCCCACGCCTACCGCGAATTGGCCGAGGCGCTGCTCGAGCATTGGAAGAACGGCAAGGCACTGGCCACTTTCGCGCCGGAGGTTTAGCCCAACGCCACGAGTTCGTCGCCGCGCTGTTCCAACAGCGTCGACCCTGCCACCGCCGGAACCACAGCCGCCGTGCCGGGCGGCCGCTGCACCGGAATATGGCTTTCACCACGGCCGCTGGCCGGATCGAAAACGTCGTAGCCGCCGGTGACGGGGACGAGCAGCCGCCCGGCCATCATCACCGCGGGACCCACCGGAATGTTCCCGCCCGCCGCGGCGACGGTGTATCGGTAGCGAAGACCGTTGTCGGAAAACACCATGAGGCTGTCGCCGGTCCACCAGGTGATCAGGTCCCCGGCTCGCGACATCGTGGCGTTGGGCGAAGGAGGGGTGGCCACCAGCGTGCTGGCCACCGTGGTGCCTGTCTCGTCGACGACGTTGACGGTCGGCTTGGGGGTGGGCACGTACACGGCGGTGGTGGTCTCCGAGACGGCAACCACCCGGGCGCCCGACTCGGGGGTGACACCGGGCTGCGGCACCGACTTCTGGTCGGGCTGGTCTTCCTCGTCGGCCGGACGCAGCAGCGTCAGGCGCAGGTCGGGTTGCTTCGGGCACGACTCGAGCACCGACACAGCGGCAGAACTCGCCGCCGCCGACACCAGCCGGCAGATCGGAAAGGTGGGCACGCCCGGTTTGATTCGCGCGTCGAGCGCGCCGTAGGACAGCATCCGGACCATGTCCGAGCGCCACATCTCCATCCGGGTGTCGCCGGCCGACAGTACCGTCGTGCCATCGGAGGAGAGCTTGACTTCGGGGTCGGCGTAGCTACTGCGGCTCGCCCCGCGCATTCCCGTCTTGGCGTCGATCGTGCTGACCTGACCGCAACCACGGTCGTCGGGGTAGACCGCGACCACGTAGTTGTACACGTACGTCACACCGCACAGATCGAGGTCCCTGGAGTAGCTCCACAAGGTCGCGCCGCTCACCGGATCCCTGCCCTCGACGTCATGACCATTGCCGGTCACCACGGCACCCGCGACGACGACGGGCGCGCCGGTCCGCGGGCTGGGCGCGCTCCACAACTGCCGCAGCGACGTGGGCACGGATTTGGCGGGCGTCAAGGTGGGCACTGGCATTGCGGCCGGTCTGCTGATGGTCGCTCTGGCGTCGCTGGTCCACCAGATCAGCGCCGCGACGACAGCGACGACCACGACGATGGCCAGCGCCGCCACCACGTCAGCCCGGGTGCGGCGTTCGGGTTTCACCATTGCGTGGTGGCGACCCTCACCTAGCTGGCGGTGGTCGCCGCGGCCTTGCGCGGGCGACGGCGTCGGCGACGACGGGGTGAATCCGACGACTCGGATGCGCCGGATTCGGTTCCGTCCTGCGCAGCGGGCGTGGTCTGCTCGGCGGCATCGACATGTCCGTCGGCCGACTGACCGCCACGGGTGCGCCTACGGGCCCTGGTGTTGCGGCGGGCGGGCTTTTCGCCCTCGCCAGTGGTGACCCGCTTGGACTCCTTCCTGGCGGGTCCACTGCTGGCCCGTGCCGGGCCAACCTTGCCGGTGGCCTCCGTGGGGATGCTCAGCTCCTCGTACAGATGCGGAGAACTGGAATATGTCTCGGCGGGGTCGGGGCAGCCCAACCCGAGCGTCTTGTCGATCATCGTCCAGCGGGGAAGCTCGTCCCAGTCGACGAGGGTGACCGCGATGCCGGTCTTGCCCGCGCGGCCCGTGCGGCCGATGCGGTGCACGTAGGCCTGCTCGTCCTCGGGGATCTGGTAGTTGATGACGTGGGTGATGTCGTCGATGTCGATGCCGCGGGCGGCAACGTCGGTGGCGACCAGCACGTCGACATCACCGGTGCGGAAGGCCTTGAGGGCCTTTTCCCTGGCACCCTGGCCCAGGTCACCGTGCACGGCGCCGACCTTGAAGCCGCGCTCTGCCAATTCGTCGGCGACCTTCTGCGCGGTGCGCTTGGTGCGGGTGAAGATCATGGTCGCGCCGCGGCCGTCGGCCTGCAGAATGCGGGTGACGAGTTCTACTTTGTCCAGCGCGTGCGCCCGGTAGGCGAACTGCTCGGTGGTGTCGTGGGTGGCCGCCGAATGCGGGGCCTCCGCCCGGATATGGGTCGGCTGGTTCATAAAGGTGCGGGCCAGCGTGATGATCGGGTCCGGCATGGTCGCCGAGAACAGCATGGCCTGCCGCTCGACCGGGATCTGCTTCAGAATCCGTTCGATGTCGGGCAGGAAGCCGAGGTCGAGCATCTCGTCGGCCTCGTCGAGCACGAGCATCGACAGCCCGCCCAGCTGCAGGTGGCCCTGTTGGGCCAGGTCGAGCAGGCGCCCCGGCGTACCGACCACGACGTCGACACCCTTCTGGAGCGCTTCGATCTGCGGCTCGTAGGGCCGACCGCCATAGATCGAGGTGACGGTCAGCTTGCGATCGCCGGCGGTGAGGTACTTGGCCGCGGTGGCCAGATCGCCGAACACCTGCAGGCACAGTTCGCGGGTCGGCACGACGACCAGCGCCCGCGGGATTCCGCTGAGCGGCCGCTCGGTGTCGGTGGTGATCCGCTGCAGCATGGGCACGCCGAATGCCAGCGTCTTTCCCATGCCGGTGCGGGCCTGTCCGATGAGGTCTTCGCCGGCGAGGGCAAGCGGAAGTGTCAGTTCTTGGATGGCAAACGGATGTTCCTTGCCGTCTTCGGCGAGTGCGCGCACGATTTCGTCGCGAACTCCAAGTTTGGCAAAGGATAGATGGAGTGCAGTCATGCTGAGTAAACGTGGCCTTTCATGGTCAATTCTCGCGTCGTCTACGCGCGCACGAGTTTGACGAAAAAAGCTCCGCGGGGCCCAGTCCGTGAGGCGGCGGGCCAACTGCGTGCACACACATTTCTCGGTAGCGGCTGAGTCTGATGAGGTGGCCGTTTCGGTCACTTCGAGGCCACTGCCTAGGTTCATCATAGCGGGCGGGGTTTGCCCGGCGGTCGACGCGCCCGTCGGCGTCTACAGTTGGGCCATGAATGCCTCGAATCCGGCGCCGTCGGTTCCCGCCGAGCATCTGACCAATTCGGTGTCATCAGGCATGTCGATCGGCCATCCCGGTGTGAACGAATTGTTCGCCCTGCTGGCCTACGGCGAGGTGGCGGCGTTTTACCGGCTCACCGACGAGGCGCGGATGGCGCCGAATCTCCGCGGGCGAATCAACATGGCCAGCATGGCCGCCGCGGAGATGAACCACTACGAAGTACTCCGCGACGCCATGGAGCGCAGGGGAGTCGACGTGGTGCCCGCGATGACGAAATACGCTTCGGCACTGGAGAATTACCACCGGCTGACCACTCCGAGCACCTGGCTGGAGGCGCTGGTGAAAACCTACGTCGGTGATGCCATGGCGGCCGACTTCTATCTGGAGATCGCCGATTCGATGCCCGACGAGGTCGCCGACGTGGTGCGTGCGGTGCTTTCGGAGACCGGGCACTCGCAGTTCGTGGTGGCCGAGGTTCAGGCGGCCGTCACGGCCAGCGAAAGGCAGCGGCACCGTCTGGCGCTGTGGTCGCGGCGGCTGCTCGGTGAAGCCATCACCCAGGCCCAGTACGTGCTCGCCGACCACGACGAGTTGGTCGACCTGGTGATGACCGGCGGCGAGGGCCTGACGCAGATGACCGAGTTCTTCGATCGCCTTCAGCGCACCCACAGCGCGCGGATGCAGGAACTGGGTCTGGCCTGATCCCTACTTGGTGCAGGCGGTGATCATCGAGTTGCTGTTCTGCTGGGTGATCAGCGCGCCGCTGGCGTCGGTGATGCTGCAGTTGAGTTGACCGGTCAGGCTGGTCGCCGTGACCGAGGTGAGTTCCACCCCCGGGTCCAGTACCACGGTCTTCGTCCACGGCAGCGCCACGTTCAGCTCGGTCTGCAGCGCACCCTGCTGGTCGGTGTAGATGACGGTCACCAGGTCGAGCAGCGGCCGGTTGCCGAACACCCGGTACGTGACCGTGCGCGGCGCCATCGCGTCAGTGGGTGGTGCGGCGATCGGCGGTGCGACCGGCGGTGCGCTTGCCGTGGCGCTCGGAGTCGGCGTCACGGTGGTCACCGTTTCGGGCGGTAGGGTCGCGGATGGCGACGGGGTCGGAGCCGCCGGCGGTGCAGACGTGGTCGCCGCCGGCTGGGGGGTGGTGAGCGGGGGAGCGGTGGTCGACGACACCGATCCACTGTCGCCGCCCCCGAGGATGACCACGGTGCAGATCACCGCGACGAGCAGGATCGCGCCGGCCACACCGGCGACCCACATCCACCGACGATCGATCGGCTGATAGTCGTCGTAGTCCTCGAGGTCCTCGAGGTCCTGGTAATCGTCGTACGCGCCATCGTCATCAGACTCGACGAAGTCTTCGAAGTCGTCGTACGTCGTGTCAGCGGTGTCGTAGTGCAGGTCGTCGGCGGCGCCCGGGCTGTCGCCGCGGGTGCTGCGGATCTGCTCGGTCGGAGTCAGCGAATACGGTGAGTGCGCGGTAAAAGGCCTGTTCATGCGGCTATCCCTGAGTTTTCGGTCATTACGCGCCCGATGTTATCGAGACAGAAGTGACGAATGAGGTTGACGCGCGACGGTCTTGGTTACGGTCCAGACTCGGTTCGACGTCGGCGCCGAGACGCAATCGCCGGCGGTCCGATACCCGACGGCCGCAACTCGGACGGGTCTGACCGTTTCGCTACCCGCGAAGGGCCCGACGGGGCGCCGCGCCGGTGTCGTCCACTAGCCTTCTTACCGAAGTGCATTCGAACGGAAAGGGTTCAGCGTGGAGGTCAAGATCGGTATCGCAGACAGCCCACGCGAGTTGAGTTTCAACAGCGCGCAGACACCCACCGAGGTGGAGAAAATGATCGGTGACGCGCTGAGCAGCGACTCGGGCGTGCTGAGCCTGACCGACGAGAAAGGTCGACGCTTCCTGGTGCAGACCGCGAAGATCACCTACGTCGAGATCGGCGCCGCCGACGTGCGACGGGTCGGCTTCGGTGTCGGAGCGGTGGGAGCAGTGGGATCGGAAGCGATCAAGACCGGGTGAGCGGCACGTGCGACAGGCCGCCCCAGATGAACTGCACGGTGCCCTCCACGGCGTCCTCTTTGGAGACCGGCCGTTCGTTGTTGAGCCAGTAGCGCGCTGAGTCCACGCTGATGCTCACCAGCCCGACCGCGATCATCCGCGCCCGATGCGGCTCCAGCCCGGAATCGTGGCTGATCAGGTCAAACACCGCATCGGTGCACGCTTCGGTGGCGACTCTCACCTGAACCGCCACCTGAGGCTCGGTCACGTAATCGTTCTCGAAGATCAGCCGGTAACCCTGACCGTCGTGCTCGATGAAGTCGAAGAACGCCGCCACGGCGGCACGCACCCGCTGCCGGTTGTCGGTCGTGGTCCGCAGCGCTTGCCGCACGCCGGACACCAGGTTCTCGACGTGTTGCGCCAGCACCGCCAGGTAGAGCTCAAGCTTGGACGTAAAGTGTTGGTAGAGAACGGGTTTGCTTACGCCCGCCCGATCGGCGATTTCGTCCATGCCGGCGGCGTGGTAGCCGCGGTCGACGAAAACCTCGCTGGCAGCGGCGAGTAACTGTCCGCGACGCTCGTCGCGCGGCAGTCGGTTGCCACGCCGGTTCCCGCCGGAGGCGGCGCGCGGCAGCCTGTCGCCGGGGCCCGGCTGCGCGCCTCTCTTCTCGGCGGCGTTGGCGAGATCGCTCATTAAGTCCTCAAATTGCGATTGCCGGCTCGGCGCCGGTTGTTGACTGCGTTTCGCCACGACACTACTACCGTCGGCGGGTTATGCGGGACAGGTCGCCGACTCGGTGCAGAGGTGGCGCGCCGCCAAGTGCAAGTCCTTGCCTCTGTGCCATTCTGATTCGGTGACCTACGACTCGGGGCGTCGCGGGGGTAGTCGCGCACCCGCTCTGCGCAACGAGTGGCGAGAGCCGCTGCGTGCGCAGCGCGACCCCTTGACCGAAGACTCAGGTCGCGTCAGATCCAACCGCGACGAGCGCCGGCAATGGCGCAAGCAGAGTTGGCTGGGACGGTTCATCTCCACCTACGGCTGGCGCGCATATGCGCTGCCGATACTGGTCGCGGTCACCGCCGTCGTCGTCTACCAGACCGTCACCGGGGCCAGCGCGCCCGCGGCCAAGGAGGCCGAGGGCCCCGTGCAGGGACCGCCGACCATCGGCATGGCGAGCACCGCGATCATCGGTGCACCACCCAAGGGGCTCACCCAGTTCGACGCCAACCTGCCGACCGGGATCCTCCCCGACGGCGGTGTGTTCCCCGAGGCGGGCGCCAAGACGTGGCACGTCGTGCCCGGCACGACGCCGAAGGTGGGCGAGGGCACCGCCAAAACGTTCACCTACACCGTCGAGGTCGAGGACGGCGTGGACAATACCGCGTTCGGGGGCGACGACGGATTCGCCCGGATGGTCAGCGAAACGCTGGCCAACCCCAAGAGCTGGACCCACAATCCGCAGTTCGCGTTCACGCGTGTCGACAGCGGCGACCCCGACTTCCGCGTGTCACTGACATCTCCGATGACGGTGCGCGAGGGCTGCGGCTACGACATCCAGCTCGAGGCGTCGTGCTACAACCCGGCATACGCCGAAAGCCAGCCGCGGGTGTTCATCAACGAAGCCCGATGGGTGCGCGGTGCCGTGCCGTTCCAGGGCGACGTCGGCTCCTACCGCCAGTACGTGATCAACCACGAGGTCGGCCACGCCATCGGCTATCCGCACCACGAACCGTGCGCCGTCAACGGCGATCTCGCGCCCGTGATGATGCAGCAGACCTTCTCGACCAACAACAACGACGCGGCGCGCTTCGACCCGGACTCGGTCAAGCCCGACGGCAAGACCTGCCGATTCAACCCCTGGCCCTATCCCATCGCCTGAGCGCAGCCGAGGGAAGTAGCGTGGCCTCATTGCTGTTGATAGCGGTACCTGCTGTGATGGTCAGTAGTCGTGGAATCAAGGCGATCAAGGAGACACGGTGTCGACACCGTTGCCGCCGCTGGTAGAACCGGCGGCCGAACTAACACGTGACGAGGTCACGCGCTACAGCCGTCACCTCATCATCCCGGATGTCGGGATGATCGGGCAGAAGCGGATGAAGAATGCGCGGGTGCTGGTCATCGGTGCGGGCGGGCTGGGCTCGCCGGCGCTGCTGTACCTGGCCGCGGCCGGGGTGGGGACCATCGGGATCGTCGAATTCGACGAGGTCGACGAGTCCAACCTGCAGCGTCAGATCATTCACGGCCAGTCCGACATCGGCCGGCCGAAGGCGCGCAGCGCGCGGGATTCCGTCCTGGAGATCAACCCGCTGGTCGAGGTGCGGCTGCACGAGTTCCGGCTCGAGCCCGACAACGCCGTCGACCTGTTCAGGGAGTACGACCTGATCCTCGACGGCACCGACAACTTCGCGACGCGCTACCTCGTCAACGACGCCGCCGTCTTGGCGGGCAAGCCGTATATCTGGGGTTCGATCTATCGTTTCGAAGGTCAGGTGTCGGTGTTCTGGGAGGACGCCCCGGACGGACTCGGGTTGAACTATCGCGACCTGTACCCCGAACCGCCCCCACCGGGGATGGTGCCGTCGTGCGCCGAGGGCGGCGTGCTCGGCATCCTGTGCGCCTCCATCGCCTCGGTGATGGGCACCGAGGCGATCAAGCTGATCACCGGTATCGGCGAGCCGCTGCTGGGCCGGCTGATGGTCTACGACGCGCTCGACATGAGCTACCGCACGATCAGGATTCGCAAGGATCCGGCCACGCCCAAGATCACCGAGCTCATCGACTACGACGCGTTCTGCGGTGTGGTCTCCGAGGCGGCGGCCGAGGCCGCGGCGGACGCCACCGTCACCCCGCGCGAACTGCGCGAGCTGATGGATTCCGGGAAGCCGCTGGCACTGATCGACGTGCGCGAGGAGGTCGAGTGGGACATCAACCACATCGAGGGGGCCGAGCTGATCCCGAAGTCGACGATCGAGGCCGGCGACGGTCTGGCAAAGCTGCCGCACGACCGAACACCGGTGCTGTACTGCAAGACCGGCGTGCGCTCGGCCGAAGCGCTGGCCGTGGTGAAGAAGGCCGGCTTCTCCGATGCGGTGCATCTACAGGGCGGAATCGTGGCATGGGCGAAACAACTCGAGCCCGACATGGTGATGTACTAACGGCCCGTTTGCTCCATGGCCGCTTAGGCTGAGGTGGTGACTGCCGAACGACCGCCTGATCATGTGCTGGCGGCTTTCGGATTGAGCGGTGTGCGGCCGGTGGCGCTCGGCTCGAGCTGGGAAGGCGGCTGGCGCTGCGGCGAAGTCGTCCTTTCGATGATCGCCGATCATGCGCGTGCGGCGTGGTCGGCCAAGGTCCGAGAGACGTTGTTCGTGGACGGCGTGCGGCTGGCACGGCCGGTGCGGTCGACCGATGGACGCTACGTGGTGGCCGGCTGGCGCGCCGACACCTACGTCGCGGGCACCCCCGAACCACGCCACGACGAGGTGGTTTCGGCCGCGGTGCGCCTGCACGAGGCGACAGCCAAGCTGGAGCGGCCGCGGTTCCTGACCCAGCCGCCGGTCGCGCCGTGGGCAGATGTGGACGTCTTCATCGCCGCCGACCGCGCGGCATGGGAGGAACGGCCGCTGCACTCATTGCCGCCGGGTGCCCGGGTATCGCCCGGCTCGGCGGACGGACAGCGTTCGATCGAATTGATCAACCAGCTGGCGTCGTTGCGCAGGCCGACCAAGAGCCCGAGCCAGCTGGTGCACGGCGATCTTTACGGCACCGTGCTCTTCGCTGGCACTGCGGCACCAGGCATCACCGACATCACTCCCTATTGGCGGCCCGCGACATGGGCGGCCGGCGTTGTGGTCGTCGATGCCCTCTCGTGGGGCGAGGCCGACGACGGACTCATCGAACGCTGGAGTCCACTGCCCGAGTGGCCGCAGATGTTGCTGCGCGCCTTGATGTTCCGGCTGGCCGTGCATGCATTGCATCCGCGGTCGACCTCGGCCGCGTTTCCAGGTCTGGCTCGCACGGCGGCACTCGTCCGTCTGGTGCTGTAGCGGGCGAGCCTGCGCCGAAACAATATTCCGGGTCGTAAATCCGCCTGCTCGACGACCCTGGCGTTTGTCTCGTCGCTCAGAACTCGTGGCGCACTTGCGACAGCCGGATCCGGCCGTCGGTGGCGAGGACCCCTTCGGCGCGCAGCAGCTCCAATTGTTTGGTGGTCAGGTGGGGGGCCGGGCGGCCGGAGGCCCGGATGACGCGATGCCATGGCAGGTCCGACGAGTCCGTGCGCATGATCCAGCCGACGATCCGCGGACTGGAAAGCCCTGCCGCATCGGCGATGTCACCGTATGTCGAGACCCGCCCGGCGGGTATCGAGGCGACCAGTGCACGCACCGCCTCGACCTGCTCGTCGGTGATAACGGCCATCGCTATTCCCGGGTCAGCTGCGTGCGGATCAATTCCGCGGTGTCGGCGGGTCGGGCCTGGGGGACCATGTGATCGCAGTCCCACTCCAGGACTGTGAAGTCGTCGCCCAGGCGGTCGTGCAGCGCGGCGATCAGCTCATCGCGTGCGTATGGCGGATCGGTGCGGGTGGCCCGAACGAGCGTGGTCGGAGTGCCGGTGGGTGGCAACGCGATCGGCCTGGCCAGCTCGCTCCAGTACGACAGCATGGCCGGAATGCTGATCCGCCAGCCGGACCGGCCGTCGGGCAGTTCGATGAGATGCTCGTCGAGTTCTCGCTCGATTTCTTCGGCGTCGACCTCTGCCCATGACCCGTTGATCTTCTCGGCGCGCGCCTCGTCGCGATCGGTGTAGTCGGGCGAGGCGAACATGTCGTCGGCGATGTCACGCATCCATTCGCCGTCCAGACCGACCGCCGGATCGAGCAACACCAGCGAGGCGACCAGATCCGGTCGCGCGGCGGCCAGATTCAGCGCGAGCGCCCCGCCGAAGGAGTGCCCGACCACCACGACCGGGCCGTCGGCCTCGGCGTCGGCCAGGTCGGCCAGCGCCGCCACGTTCGCATCGATGGTCCACGGGGCCGCCCACGACGACCGCCCGTGTCCGATGAGGTCCGGCGCGACGACGGCGACCTCGGGCAGGTACCGGGTCGCCAGCGTCTGCCATCGCTGTCCGTGTCCGGTCACGCCATGAACGGCCAAAATCCCGGCGGGCCCGGCGGGCCCGTAGCGGTGCACGTGCAATCCCTGCGTGTCGACGGTCACGGTTAGATGCTGCCAGCAGCCGGTGGGCACCGAATGTCGGACCCCCGTGGTCTCATGCTGACATGTCCGCACCGCACACCGATCTCTCCACGACTGCGCTCACCGATCCCGGTATGCGGGGTGCGGTCCGTGTTCTCGGCGGGCCGGGAACCGGCAAGAGCAGCCTGCTGATTGAGACCGCGACCAAACACATCGGTGCCGGCATCGACCCGGAATCGGTTCTACTGCTGACGGGTTCGGCCCGGCTCAGCACGCACGCACGCGCGGCTATCACCTCCGCTCTGCTGTCGGCGGGCAGCCGCGCCGTCGTACGGGAACCGGTGGTCCGCACGCTGCATTCCTATGCGTTCGCGGTATTACGACTGGCTGCGCAGCGCAATGGGGACCCGCCACCACGGTTGATCACCAGTGCCGAGCAGGACGGCATCATCCGCGAATTGCTGGCCGGCGACGTCGAGGACGGCGACGATTCTCCGGTGGCGTGGCCGGCCGAGCTGCGGCCCGCGTTGAGCACGGTCGGTTTCGCGACCGAACTGAGGGGTCTGCTGGCCCGCTGCACCGAACGCGGTGTCGATCCCGTTGCGCTGCAACGCATCGGGCGCATCGCAGGTCGACGTGAATGGCTGGCCGCAGGACAGTTCGCCCAGGCCTACGAGCAGATCATGCTGCTGCGTTCGGCCGTAGGGATGGCCGCGCCGCAGGCCACGGTGCCCGCACTGGGCGCTGCCGAACTCGTCGGCGCCGCCCTCGAAGCGTTCGCGATGGACCCCGATCTGCTTGCCGCCGAACGGGAACGCATCGAACTTCTCCTCGTCGACGACGCGCAGCATCTTGATCCGCAGGCCGCGCGGCTAGTGGAGGTGCTGTCGGCAGGCGCCGGGCTCACCGTCATCGCCGGTGATCCCAAACAGTCCGTGTTCGGTTACCGGGGGGCCGATCCCGCGCTTCTGCGGGGGGACGTGCCGGCGATCACCTTGACGCGGTCCCATCGGTGCGCCCCGGGCATCGCTGATGCCATCGCGGGCATCGCACGCCGGCTGCCGGGCAGCGACCAAGTCCGCGCGTTGACCGGTGCCGGCGTGGAGGCGGGCTCGCTTGCGGTGCGGATCGCCGCGTCGCCGCATGCGGAGTCGGCTTTGATCGCCGATGCGCTACGGCGTGCGCATCTCGTCGATGAGGTGCCGTGGTCTCAGATGGCGGTGATCGTGCGGTCCGTCCCACGCGTGGGCTCGTCGCTGGGCCGTGTCCTGATGTCCGCGGGCGTACCCGTCGACTCGCCGTCACCCGGCGCGGTGCTCTCCGATCAGCCGGCGGTGCGGCGCGCTGCTGACGGTACTCGACGTCACCGAACAGGGTCTCGACGGCGGGAAGGCGCTCGCCCTGTTGACCGGGCCGATCGGCCGGGTCGACCCGGTATCCCTTCGTCAGCTGCGGCGGGCTTTGCGCCGCGCCGATTCCGGGAAGTCTCCGCGCGAGTTCGCCGAACTGCTGGTCGAGGCGCTCGATCACGGAACCGATCGGCTGGCCCCGGCATATGCGGGGCCGCTGCGCCGGGTGCGCGCGGTGCTGTCCGCGGCGCGCCGCAGTGCTGCTGCCGGTGATGATCCGCGCTACACGCTGTGGCAGGCCTGGCAGCGGTCCGGCCTGCAACGGCGCTGGCTGACGGCGAGCGAGCGCGGCGGCTCCGCCGGCGCCCAGGCCGATCGCGAGCTCGATGCCGTCACCGCACTGTTCGACGTCGCCGAGCAGTATGTCGCCCGCACCGCGGGGGCATCGCTCCGCGGCCTGGTCGACCACGTCACGGCGCTCACGCTGTCCGCGACGCCGCATGACCATCGCGCCGATACCGACGCGGTCACGCTTCTGAGCGCGCATTCGGCGCTTGGGCGAGAGTGGGAGTTCGTCGTGATCGCCGGACTGCAGGAAGGCCTGTGGCCCAACACTGTTCCGCGTGGCGGCGTACTGGGCACCCAACAGCTCGTCGACGTCATGGACGGCATCGTGGAACCGGGCGCTCAGGTCTTGTCCTCACGGGCGCCGCTGCTCGCCGAAGAGCGGCGGCTGCTCATCGCCGCGATGGGCCGGGCCCGAAACCGACTGCTGATCACCGCGGTCGACAGCGACTGCGGTGACGAGTCGATGCTCCCGTCATCGTTTTGCCACGAGTTGGCAGCGCTGCAGACCGACGAGGGGCCGGATCCCGTCGTGCCCATCCAGGCGCCGCGGGTGCTGGCACCGCAGGCACTGGTCGGGCGGCTTCGGGCGGTGGTGTGTGCACCGCCGGGCTCGGTCGACGACGAGTCGCGTGCCTGCGCGGCAGCTCAATTGGCACGCCTCGCCGCAGGCGGGGTATCCGGCGCTGCTCCGGAGCAGTGGTACGGCCTGACGCCACTGTCCAGTGACGAACCCCTCTGGTGCGGCGACGATCACGTCGTCACGTTGTCGCCCTCGACGCTGCAGACGTTGACCGATTGCCCGCTGCGCTGGCTGCTGGAGCGCCACGGGGGCACCGACGGCCGCGACGTGCGATCGGCGGTCGGGTCGCTGCTGCACGCCCTGGTCGCCGAATCAGGCAAATCCGAGAATCAGATGCTCAACGAACTCGAAAAGGTCTGGGAGAATTTGCCCTTCGATTCTCGGTGGTATTCGGACAACGAGTTGGTGCGGCACCGGTCGATGTTGTCGACGTTCGCGCAGTGGCGGGCTCGGAGCCGGCACGAGCTCACCGAGGTGGGCACCGAGATCGACGTCGACGGCGTGATCGGCGCGCAGGACGGCCCGGGTGTTCGGGTGCGCGGGCGTCTGGACCGGCTGGAACGCGACACCGAGGGGCGGCTGGTCGTGGTCGACGTGAAGACCGGTAAGAGCCCCGTCAGCAAGGACGACGCCCAACGCCACGCGCAGTTGGCGCTGTACCAGGTGGCGATCGCGGAAGGTCTACTGGCGCAGGGCGATGGTCCCGGCGGAGGCCGCCTGGTGTACCTCGGCAAGACCGGTGCCGGTGGCGCGACCGAGCGGGAACAGGACGCGCTGACCGCGGGCGCCCGCAGCGAGTGGCTGACCCGGGTGCAGCAGGCCGCAGCCGCGACCCAGGGCCCGGAGTTCGTCGCAAGGATCAACGACGGTTGCACGCACTGCCCGGTGCGGCCGATGTGCCCGGCCCAGGAGAAAACGGGTGGGCGGTCATGATGGCGCGTTACAGTCCGGCCGAACTCTCCGCCGCACTGGGCCTGTTCGCGCCGACGGAGGAGCAGGCGGCGGTGATCGCCGCACCGCCGGGACCGCTGGTGGTGATCGCGGGTGCCGGCGCGGGCAAGACCGAGACCATGGCCGCCCGCGTGGTCTGGCTGGTCGCCAACGGCTATGCATCGCCAGGCCAGGTGCTCGGACTGACATTCACGCGGAAGGCGGCCGGGCAGCTGCTGCGGCGCGTCCGCACCCGGCTGGCGCGGCTCGCGGGAGCGGGACTGGTGACCGACGGCAGCCCCACCGGTGTCGTCGACGATCCGGCGACGGTGAGCACTTACCACGCCTTCGCGGGCACTCTGTTGCGCGAGCACGGCCTGCTGCTGCCGGTCGAGCCCGGTACCCGGCTACTCAGTGAAACTGAGTTGTGGCAGCTGGCTTTCCGCGTCGTGTGTGAGCATCCTGAGCATCTCGACACCGAGAAGACACCGGCCGCCGTGACGGCCATGGTCCTTCGTCTGGCGGGCCAGCTGGCGGAGCACCTCGTCGACACCGATCAGTTGCGCGACACGCACGTCGAACTGGAGCGTCTCGTGCACAACCTGCCGGCCGGTCCCTATCAGCGCGACCGCGGGCCCAGCCAGTGGCTGCTGCGCATGCTGGCCACTCAGACCGAACGCACCTTGCTGGTCCCGCTCATCGATGCCGTGCACCACCGCATGCGTGAAGAGAAGGTGATGGACTTCGGCATGCAGATGGCCTCGGCGGCGCGACTGGCCGTGGGGTTTCCTCAAGTGGGTGAACAACTGCGGCAGCGCTATCGGGTGGTGCTGCTCGACGAGTATCAGGACACCGGCCACGCGCAACGCGTCGCGTTGTCTTCGCTGTTCGGCGGTGGGGCTGACGATGGCCTGGCCCTGACGGCGGTGGGTGATCCCATTCAGTCGATCTACGGCTGGCGCGGTGCATCGGCCACCAACCTGCCGCGCTTCACCACCGACTTCCCGCACTCCGACGGGACGCCTGCGCCGACCTTGGAGCTGCGTACCAGTTGGCGCAATCCGCCGCAGGCCCTGCACATCGCCAACGCTGTCTCCGCGGAGGCCCGGCGGCGGTCGGTCGCGGTGCGTGCGCTGCGCCCCCGGCCGGACGCCGGGCCGGGCGGCATCCACTGCGCACTGCTGCCGGACGTGGCGGTCGAACGGGATTGGGTCGCAGACCATCTGGCGCAGATCTACCACAAAGCCCGAGACAACGGCCAGTCCGCGCCCACCGCAGCCGTACTGGTGCGCCGCAACGCCGACGCGGCGCCGATGGCTGATGCGCTCACCGCGCGCGGAGTTCCGGTCGAGGTGGTCGGACTCGCCGGTCTACTCGCCATCCCGGAGGTCGCCGATGTGGTCGCCACGCTGCGATTGGTCGTCGACCCGACCGCAGGCGCGGCGGCGATGCGGGTGCTGGCCGGGCCGCGCTGGCGGTTGGGCGGTAAGGACATCGCCGCGTTGTGGCGCCGCGCCGTCGAACTCGACCGACCCGGCAGGACCGACGACACTTCGGCCACCGAGCGGATCGCCGCGCAGGCCGCACCCGATGCCGACGCCGCCTGCCTGGCCGACGCAATCTGTGACCTCGGCACTCCGGAGGCGTACTCCGCCGCCGGGCACCGCAGAATCGTCGGGCTCGGACGCGAATTGACCGCCCTGCGTACGCACCTCACCTACCCACTGCCCGATCTGGTGGCGGAGGTGCGGCGGATGCTTGGGGTCGATGCCGAAGCGCGGGCGGCCCAGCCGGTTTCGGCGGGATGGACCGGCACCGAACATCTCGACGCCTTCGCCGACGTGGTGGCCGATTTCGCCGGCCGCCCGTCGGCGACCGTCGAAGGACTGCTGGCGTTTCTCGACGCGGCCGAACAGGTGGAGAACGGTTTGGCGCCCGCCGACGTGCCGATCGCCAGTGATCGTGTCCAGATCCTCACGGTGCACGCGGCCAAGGGTCTGGAGTGGCAGGTGGTGGCGGTGCCCCACCTGAGTGCGCGGGTGTTTCCCTCCACCGCGTCGACACGAACCTGGCTCACCGACGCCGGAGATCTGCCCCCGCTGCTGCGCGGCGACCGGGCGACCGCCGCCGATCACGGTGTCCCGATTCTCGACACCTCCGACGTGAACGATCGAAAGCAACTGTCGGACAAAATTTTCGACCACAAGAGCAGCCTCGACCAGCGCCGTGTCGATGAGGAGCGCCGACTGCTTTACGTGGCGATCACCCGCGCCGAGGGCACGCTACTGCTATCCGGACATCATTGGGGTGCCGCCGAGCTGAAGGCGCGCGGACCGTCCGAGTTCCTCTGCGAACTCAAGGACATCATCGAGGAATCAGCGACCGGTGGCGATGCGTGCGGCGTCATCGAGCAGTGGGCGCCGCTACCCGCTGCCGGTGAGCCGAACCCGTTGCGGGACAAAGCAGTGGAGGCAGTCTGGCCCGCCGACCCGTCGGCTTCCCGCCGAAGCGACATCGACCGGGGCGCTGTGCTGGTGGCTCAGGCGATGTCGGGCGGTATCGAAGACGGCGTCGCCGACGTCGAAGGGTGGGCCGCCGACGTCGACGCCCTGCTGGCCGAACGCGAGCGTGTCGCCGAGCGTCCCGTCCCGCCGTTGCCGCTCCAGTTTTCCGTGAGCACGATGGTGCAACTTCGCCGTGACCCGGGAGCGGCTGCGCAGCGGCTGGGCAGGCGGCTCCCGGCGCGGCCGGATCCCCACGCCTTGCTGGGCACCGCCTTCCACGATTGGGTGCAACGGTTCTACCGCGCCGATCGGCTGTTCGACCTCGATGATCTACCGGGAGCCGTCGACCGCGACGCCGGGGACGGCGACGAACTGGCCGAGCTTCAGGCGGCGTTCGCGTTGTCCCCGTGGGCTGCCCGTACACCCGTCGACGTGGAGGTGCCGTTCGACATGGTCATCGGCGGCCGCGTGGTACGGGGTCGCATCGACGCGATCTTCGCCGATGACGACGGCGGTGCCACCGTCCTGGACTGGAAGACGGGTGAACCGCCGGATACGCCGGAAGCCGAGCAGCATGCGGCTGTTCAGCTGGCGGTATACCGGCTGGCATGGGCGGCGTTGCGGGACTGCCCGGTGGAATCGGTGCGGGCGGCGTTCCACTATGTGCGGTCCGGCCGGACGGTGATGCCCGAGTCGCTGCCCGGCGCCGATGACCTGCTCGCGTTGCTCGAGCAGCCAGCGGCCTAGGATTCGTCGGGCTCGGCAGGGGCGAGATTGTGCTCGGCGATGAGGATCTCGGCCGCCCGCTCTCCGATGACCACGCACGGCGCCTGGGTATTGCCGGTGGTCACGCGGGGCATGATCGAGCGGAGTCGGTCTATTCCGTACACCTTGAGGTCGCCGTCCACCACCGACATCGCGGCACGGCCCATTTCGGCGGTGCCGGTCTGATGCCAGTAGCTCGAGGCAGCGTCACGGATGAACCTCTCCAACTCCGCCCCTTCAAATTGCCCGGCATGACTTGGCGCTTGGTGAACGGCCGCAGCGCGGCCGAGTTACCGACCTCCCGATACAGTTCGACGCGCGCGATCGCGGCCTTGACGTCGTCGGGGTGGGACAACGTGTTGGCGTGGATCTCGCCGAGATCGAGTGGGGTGGGGACCGGTCAACCGGATTTCGCCGCGGCTTTTCGGCTGAATGAGACCACCGAAGAGGTTCCATCCCGCCGCCGGCGGATTGAAGCGGCTGGTGTTCTCGGCGCTGGATGACTTGGAAAACTCGGCCTGACACGTCTGTATGTCGGGGCAGTCCATCCCGGGGCCGCTGGTCCAGAAAAACGCGCCTCGACCGCGGTGTGGCGCGCCGGCATAGGACGTTCGTACTCCCACACGCAGTCGAAGCCGACATGGTCTTGCAGGTTTCGGCCCACACCGGACAGATGCTGGACCACGAGGATGCCATGCCGCTGAACTTCGGCCTGGTCACCGATACCCGATTGCATGAGCACCTTGGGTGTGTTGATCGCACCAGCGAGAGCACCACCTCATTGGCGGCACCGACCCGGTGCAGCGTTCCGTTGTGCGCGAACTCCACCCCGGTGGCCTTGCTGCCGTCGAGGGTCAACCGCGCACCAGCGCGCCGGTGAGAACGGTCAGGTTCGGCCGCTCCAAAAGGGAAAACATAAGAGCGGTAGACGCATTGACGGTAGCCGCCGCGGGCCCGGATATCGGCTATCGAGCTGCCACCTGAGCCCTCCATCATTCTGCCGTTCGGGTTGTCGAACGCGGGGATGCCCGCCGAGCAGGCGCCGTCGATCATGGCGGGTGCGATCGGGTGTGCGTCGGGTGCTGGTTGGACGAAGAGGAGGCCACCGGAACCGCGGTATTCGGGATTCGGCGCGCCATGCCAGTCCTCGATGCGGTGATAGATCCGCAGCACCGACTCATAGTTCCACCGGGCGTCACCGGCTTGGGCGGCGAAGAAGTCCCAATCGCTGCGGTGTCCGTGCGCCCACAACATCACATTGATGCTCGAACCCCCGCTGAGCACCTTCCCCATCGACAACGGCATCGATCGGCCGTTGACGTGCGGCCTGGGCTCGGCCCGAAAGTTCCAATCCCGTTCGGTGCCGGGATTGAGCGGCCACTGGTCGGCCTTCATGATGGCGGGCACGTCGTCGTCCCCGCCGGCCTCCAGCAGCAACACGCTGACATCTGGGTCCTCGGCGAGTCGACGGGCCCCCACCGATCCCGAGGAGCCCGACCCGCAGACCACGAAGTCGTAGCCCGTCCGCACCTGAGCACTGAGTTGGTCGACGAATTTCGTTGAGGGATGCTGTCCATCCGACTAGGCCTCGACTGGCTGCAGACCGAGTTTTGAACGCAGCCAGCCACCCATCTCGCCAATTGCCTGGTCGACTTCGGGTACTCGGCCGGCGCCGATGATGAATGAATGTTGGCCTGCGGGAACGGATCGCACGACGATGTCATTGCCTGCAGCGCCGGCACGACTGGCAAATTCCACCGCCTCGCCGGCGAGCAGCTCGTCGGTGCCGTGGTATACCGCGATCGGCGGCAGACCGGCGAGGTCGGCTTCGAGAAGGTTCACCCGCGGGTCGCTCCATTCCACGCCGGTGCCGTCCAGCCAGCACGACCGGAAGAATTCGAGCAGGGGGCGCGACAGGAGCTTGTCCAGTTCGGCGTTGCCGTCGATGGTTTCGTTGGTCAGCGTGGCGTCGAACAGAGCAGAGATGGCCAGGATGGCCCCGGGCAGCGGCGCGCCCTGATCGCGTAACCGCAGGGCAAGGCCTACCGCGAAATTGCCGCCGATCGAATTCCCGACGCTGGCGATGTTCTCGGCTCGGTAGCCCTGGGCGAGGAGCCAGGCATAGGCGCTGTTGACATCTTCGAGCTGGGCCGGGAACTTGTGCTCCGGCGAACGTCGGAAGTTCAGCACCAGCGAGCGAATGCCGGCCGCTTTGGCGATGTGCGCGGCGGCTTTGCGTTCTGAATGCATGGAAGTGACGACGCTGCCGCCCATGTGGTTGTGGAGAAGCGCGCGATCGGGGTCGCTTCCGGCCGGGATACACCACAGCGCTTCCACGCCGCCGGCGTCCACTTCGGCGTAGCTGACGTCTTCTGGCTCCTTCGTCGCCAGGTGCATCGTCTCGACGACGTCTCGGACAGTGGACAGGTCGAACTCGGGGTTCCCCGACCGGGCGCTCAGATCGGCGTAGAAGTTCGCGAACTCCACTGCTTGCTGGCTTGTCATGGGGCCGCCTCTCGAATATTAAAATATCGATCGTTATATATCGGACGCTATCCTACACTGACGATGTAGGCAACAGTGCGAATGGAAGGCAGAGTGAGATACCCGCCGGATCAGAAGGCCAAGGCGCGAAAAGCGCTCATCGACGCCAGGCACGATCACTGAAAACCTGTGGGTTCAACGGAGTTGGCGTGGACGCGCTCGCGGCGGCGGCGGGCGTGACATCAGGCGCGTTGTATTCGAACTTCCCCGAACCAGGAGGCCCTGCTGGAGGCGGTCATCGACGCATGCGTTGGCGAGCCCTTCCTCGCCCAGACCGAATCCGGGACACGCCCGCAACGTCGCGCACAGCGCGAGAGTCTTCTCGACGACTACCTCAGCGCCCACCACAGCGCCGACCCCGCCGGGGGGCTGTGCGATGCCCGCCTTGAGTGCCGACGTCTCTCGGGGCACAACCCGAAGTGAAGCAAGCCGACGAACATAAGCTCACCGCGCTGGTCGAGCGGATAGCCGACCTGCTCGACGGTGACCGCCCCCGAGCGGAGCCGACGTGCGTGGAGCACTGTGGCATGCCCGACGGCAGCAAGTCCCGAAGTGCGGCTGTCGAATCCGCGCGCAGAACGGCCGACGCGCTCGTAGAAACGAGCGACTGAAGCGCGCGGCCTACGAGGTGCGGTAGATCTTGTAGGCCTCGCTGACCATCGGGATCTGCAGCGGTAACCGGGCGAAGGCGCCTAGGCGCATGATCAACGGCTTGTTCTTCCACAGACGGCACATGTTGACGTTGGCCGGGAACACCGACGCGAACAACGCGATCGCGGCCAGCGCACCCAGACGACGGGTGCGCGGCGCCAGCAGGAGGCCCGCCGTTCCCAGCTCGGCCACTCCCGAGGCGTAGGTGTAGAAGCGCGCGCTGCCCGGCAACTCGGCCGGGACGATGCCGTCGAACGGCTTGGGCGCCACGAAATGCAGGGTCCCGACACCCAGCAGCATGGCCACCAAGCGGTACACCCGCGTGGCGCGGACAGTCTGCTGCAGTTCGGGTGGGGAAGAGGTCATGATTACATTGTGCGGGTGCGGCGGCGCGATGCGATGACAGGCCCTCGTGGCTAAGGGAAGACTGCGACGTCGGCTCAGCAGGTTCGACGAGTCGCTGGCCGATCGTCCCATTCACGCGATCACCGACCGGGTGCAGATTCCCAGCGAAGAGGTCAGCCCTGCCCGGCGTATCACCACCCGGGTCATCTACGCCACGGCGGCGCTGTTCGCCGCCGTGCTGATCGTCTACCTGGACCGCGATGGCTACCGCGACGTCCAGGACAACCAGCTGTCGTTCCTGGACTGCCTGTATTACGCGACGGTGTCGCTGTCGACGACCGGATACGGCGACATCACCCCGTTCAGTCCCGAGGCTCGCCTCGTCAACGTCTTGGTGATCACGCCGCTGCGCATCGCCTTCCTGATCGTGCTGATCGGTACGACGGTCGAGACGCTCACGACGCAGTCGCGGCAGGTCTACCAAATCCAGCGATGGAGGAGAAGAGTGCGCAACCACATCGTGGTCGTCGGTTACGGCACCAAGGGGAGGGCCGCGGCAGCGGCGATGGTCGGCGACGAGGTGGCGCCGGCCGACATCGTCGTCGTCGACGAGAACCCGGTCGCACTCGAGCGCGCCAAGAGTGCCGGGCTGGTCACCGTCCGCGGTAGCGCGACCGACTCCGAGGTGTTGCGGCTGGCCAGCGCGCAGCACGCCAAGGCGATCATCGTGGCGACCAACCGTGACGACACCGCCGTGCTGGTCACGCTGACCGCCCGCGAACTTGCACCCAAGGCGAAGATCATCGCCGCGGTCCGGGAGGCCGAGAATCAGCATTTGCTGGGCCAGTCCGGCGCCGACTCGACCGTGGTGACCTCCGAGACCGCCGGCCGCATGCTGGGCATAGCGGTGCAGACCCCGAGCGTTGTCGAGGTCATGGAAGATCTTCTGACCCCGGACGCCGGATTCGCCATCGCCGAACGGGAAGTCACCCCCAAGGAGGTGGGTGGTTCGCCGCGCCACCTCAACGACATCGTGCTCGGCGTGGTCCGCAACGGAAAGCTGCTCAGGACAGACGACCCCCAGGTCGACGCGGTGGAACTCGGCGACCGGCTGCTGTACGTGCGCAGCGCGGATGCCGACCGATGACATCAGGATTTCAGCTCCGCAAGGTCCCGCTGCTGTCCCGGGTCGGTGCCGACCGCGCCGACGCGCTGCGCACCGACGTCGACGCCGCTATCACCGGCTGGCCAGACGCCTTGGTGCTGCGGGTGGACCGGCGCAGTCAGGTTCTGATCGCGGGGGGCCAGGTCGTACTCGGCAAGGCCGCCAAGATGGGCGACAAACCGCCCGAGCACGCCGTCTTCCTGGGTCGGCTCGCCGATGGGCGACATGTGTGGGCGATTCGCGCCGCGCTGGAAGGCCCCGACGATCCGCACATCGAAACCGAGGTGCTCGACCTGCGCCGGGCCGGTCAGATCTTCGACGACGTCAGCGCGCAGCTGGTCGCGACCGCGACGGCTCTGCTGAACTGGCATGACAGCGCGCGATTCAGCGCGGTCGACGGCGCGCCGACGAAGCCCATCAAGGGCGGCTGGTCGAGGGTCAACGCGACCAACGGACACGAGGAGTTTCCCCGAATCGACCCGGCCGTGATCTGCCTGGTGCACGACGGCCACGACCGCGCCGTGCTCGCCCGCCAGACGGTGTGGCCCGAGCGCCTGTTCTCGCTGCTGGCCGGCTTCGTCGAGGCGGGTGAATCGTTCGAGGGGTGCGTCGTTCGCGAGATCGCCGAGGAGGTCGGGCTTACCGTGTCGAATGTCACCTACCTCGGCAGCCAGCCGTGGCCCTTCCCGCGCTCACTGATGGTCGGTTTCCACGCCATCGGCGACCCGGAGCAGGAGTTCTCGTTCAACGACGGCGAAATCGCCGAAGCCGGCTGGTTCACTCGGGCCGAGGTCCGCGACGCGCTCGCCGACGGCGACTGGAGCACCGATTCCCCGTCGCGGCTGCTGCTGCCCGGATCGATTTCGATCGCCCGCGAGATCATCGAATCGTGGGCGGCACTGGACTGATCAGCCGGCGAGCTTCGCCTTCACCTGGGCCCCACTCGGGTTGGTCAGGGTGGTGCCGTCGGCGAACTTCAGCGTCGGCACGGTTTGGTTGCCACCGTTGACCGATGCCACGAACTCGGCCGCAGCGGGGTCGGTTTCGATGTCTACCTCGGCGAACGGGATGCCTTCGGCCTTGAGAACCTTCTTCAGGCGGAAGCAGTAGCCGCACCACGAGGTGGTGTACATCGTCACGCCGGAAGACTTCGCAGCACTCATAGGCCGTTCAACATAACGGACGGCGCCAACATGCCCGCGGCCGCGCCCCGGATTTGTCGGCCCGCGCTGACATGATGGAGCGCATGCCGGTAGGGGCCCTTGGTTCGTCGCGACTTCTCGACGATCTCGACGACGAGCAGCGCGAAGCCGTCCTGGCGGCCCGCGGACCGGTGTGTGTACTGGCCGGTGCGGGCACCGGAAAGACCCGCACCATCACCCGCCGCATCGCCCATCTCGTCGCCTCCGGGCATGTCGCCGCGGGCCAGGTGCTGGCGGTGACGTTCACGGCGCGGGCAGCGGGGGAAATGCGCGGCCGACTCCGCGCCCTCGGCGAGGGAGGAGCCGGGGTGTCCGCGGAATCCGTGCAGGCCATGACGTTCCACGCGGCGGCCCGCCGCCAGCTGCAGTACTTCTGGCCGCGTGTGGTCGGCGACACCGGGTGGCAGTTGCTCGACACCAAGTTCTCGGTCGTTGCACAGGCCGCCAACCGCGCCGGCCTGTCGACGAGCACCGATGACGTGCGGGACCTCGCCGGTGAAATCGAATGGGCCAAGGCGTCTTTGATCAGTCCGGAGGGTTATGCCGGGGCCGTGGCGCAGATCGGCCGTGACATTCCGTTCGACGCCGCCAAGATCGTGGCGGTCTACGCCGGATACGAGAAACTCAAGGCCCGCACGGACGGTACGGCCCTGCTGGACTTCGACGACCTGCTGCTGCACACGGCCGCCGCGATCGAGAACGACGCTGCCGTCGCACAGGAGTTCCGCGACCGCTACCGCTGCTTTGTCGTCGACGAATACCAGGACGTCACCCCCCTGCAGCAGCGGGTGCTCGACGCGTGGCTGGGAAACCGTGACGACCTCACCGTGGTCGGTGACGCCAACCAGACCATCTACTCGTTCACCGGCGCCACCCCGCGATACCTGCTCGACTTCTCGCGCCGGTTTCCCGACGCGGCGGTGGTGCGCCTCGAGCGTGACTACCGTTCCACGCCCCAGGTGGTCTCGCTTGCGAACCGCGTCATCGCTGCCGCCAGGGGCCGGATGGCGGGCAGCAAGCTGCATCTGGTCGGCCAGCGTGACGCCGGTCCCGAACCGACCTTCGCCGAGCACGCTGACGAGGTGGCCGAGGCGACCGCGGTGGCCAAGAAGATCAAGAACCTGATCGAGTCCGGCACCGCGGCATCGGAGATCGCGGTGCTGTACCGGATCAACGCCCAGTCCGAGGTCTACGAGGAAGCGCTGACCGAAGCCGGCGTCGCCTTTCAAGTGCGCGGCGGGGAGGGCTTCTTCAGCCGTCAGGAGATTCGTCAGGCGCTGCTCGCTTTGCAGAGGGCGGCCGAACGCGGTGCCGCCGAGGAAGCCGCCGTCGTACCCGAGGTCGTCCGCGCGCTGCTCGAGCCGCTGGGACTGACGGCCGATCCACCCGCGGGTACCCGGGCCCGTGAGCGGTGGGAGGCACTCGTGGCGCTCGCCGAACTCGTCGACGAAGAAGTGGCGGCGCGGCCGTCGCTGGACCTTCGCGCCCTGGTCGCGGAATTGCGCCAGCGCGCCGACGCGCGACATCCCCCCGTCGTGCAGGGCGTCACGTTGGCCTCCTTGCACGCAGCCAAGGGCCTGGAATGGGATGCGGTGTTCCTGGTGGGACTGGCCGACAACACGCTGCCGATCTCACACGCGCTGGCGCACGGCCCCGACAGCGAGCCGGTCGAAGAGGAGCGTCGGCTGTTTTATGTCGGAATCACAAGGGCACGAGTACATTTGGCCCTCAGCTGGGCCTTGGCCCGTGCTCCGGGGGGCCGCCAGACCCGGCGGCCGTCGCGGTTTCTCAACGGCATCGCCCCGCACTCGCAGCGTGGGGACGCCCCGAACCGGCCGCGCCGAGCGCGGGGTGCCACGCCGCGCTGCCGCGTCTGCAACGACACGCTGACCACGCCCGCCTCGATCATGTTGCGTCGCTGCGAGACGTGTCCGTCCGACATCGACGAGGGGCTGCTCGCCGAGCTCAAGGACTGGCGGTTGCGCACGTCGAAGGAAATGAGCGTGCCGGCCTACGTCGTGTTCACCGACAACACGTTGATCGCGATTGCCGAGACATTGCCAGTCGACGACGCCGGGCTGGTCGCCATTCCCGGCATCGGTGCACGCAAGCTCGAACAGTTCGGCCCCGATGTGCTGGCCATGGTCAAGGGCCGCCAATCATCGTAAAAATCGCGCCAAAACCGCAGGTCAGAAAATCGTTTGTCAGTGCAGCCTGTTAGGCTTAGCCTCAAGATCACACCAGCTGTGTGTTTGTCATGGGAGAGGAGGGGCCCGAGATCATGTTGAGCATCAATGCGTTCACCGGCGTAGGCGTTGCCGGCATGTCGCGGACCCCGCACACCGCCGCCGCCGCGGCGCATCCCGCCTTCATGGTGCACGCCGCCGCGGGTGCCGCCGCCGCCATTCCGCCGCAGCCCAAGCGCCGCACCACCACCGCGACTGGACCGTCCGTGGATCGGGGCACTATCTAGAGAGCCCCGATTTAGCCCAAAGGCCACGGAACCGCAGTCAAGGATCCGTGGCCTTAAGTCATTCGGACACCGAAGACCTGGTCAGGGATCCATCAGAAGACAGATGGACGACGAACAACGACCAGGAAGCAGAGGTACGAGCCATGTCAGTTGCGATGAGCGCTCCGGCGAAGAGCGTCCCATCGAGGACATGTCGTCAAAGGCTGGCGGTGCCGTGTCACATCGGCGATCCGGACCTGTGGTTCGCCGAGAACCCCGTCGACCTCGAACGCGCCAAGGCGCTGTGTACGGATTGCCCGATCCGGCGCCAGTGCCTGGCCGCAGCGCTGGAACGCCAAGAACCGTGGGGCGTCTGGGGCGGCGAGATCATCGAAAGAGGCATGATCATCGCGCGCAAGCGCCCGCGGGGACGGCCGCGCAAGAACACCGAGGAAAATCCGGCAGCCGCGTAAGCGCTGCCGGGCATTCCCCGGCAGGGTGCTGCGTCCGTCAGGCCGCTTCGTCAGCGAAGCCCGGGATCAGTTCCGTGGCAAGTCTTTTGGTCGGGATGTGCGCGTCGAGCTGACACGAGATCGCGACATTCGACGCGATGACCCGCATCGGTATCGCCAGCTTGGCGGGAATGTCCATCTGTCGCGCGGCCTTGATCTGCGCCACCGACCTGTCCATGTTGACCGCGGTCATCTTCTGCAGCCATTTCCGCGTGTAGTGGAAGACCTCGACCTGGAGGGGTTCGACGTACTGGCGCATCATGTCGTCCATATCGCGCTTCGACACCTGCTCACCCTTTTGGATGAACCCGATTTTCTGCATGGTCGTCAGCAGGTTGTCATAGTCGTCGTTGAGCGCATAGCGCGTCGCCTGGCCGATTTCGACCGGGATGCCGCCGGGCATCGGTGCCACTGCACCGAAATCAATGACACCCATTTTGTCGTCGCGCAGCAGCATGAAGTTCCCGGGATGTGCGTCGCCGTGCATCATCTCGAGCCGCCGCGGCGCGTCGTAAGTCAGTTCGAACAGCCGGGTACCCATCAGATCGCGCTGTTCCTGGGTGCCGTCACGGATGATGTGGGACATCGGAATGCCCTCGATCCACTCCTGGACCACCACCTTGGGTGCACTGGCCACGATGTGGGGCACCACGAAATGCGCGTGGTTCTCGTAGGCCTTGGCGAAGGCCCGTTGATTGTCGGCCTCCAGCCGGTAGTCCAGCTCCATCTCGGTGCGCTCGATGAGCTCGTCCACCACGCCCTGCACATCGGCGCCAGGGGCCAGCTGCTTGGCCACGCTCACCATGCGCTGCATCGTTTTCAGGTCGGCGCGGAGCGCCTCGTCGGCGCCCGGGTACTGGATCTTGACCGCGACCTCGCGACCATCCGACCACACGGCCTTGTGCACCTGCCCGATGCTGGCCGACGCGACCGGGGTGTCGTCGAACTCGGTGAACCGCTCGCGCCACTTGGTGCCCAGCTGCGCGTCGAGTACCCGATGAACCCTTGCCGCGGGCATCGGCGGAGCCTCCCGCTGCAGCTTGGTCAGTGCCTCGCGGTAGGGCTTGCCGTACTGCTCTGGGATGGCCGCCTCCATGACCGAGAGCGCCTGGCCGACCTTCATCGCGCCGCCCTTGAGCTCACCGAGGACGGTGAACAGTTGCTGGGCGGCCTTGTCCATCAGCTCGGCGCTGACCTCGTCCTTGGACTTGCCGGTCAGCCGCTTGCCGAAGCCCAGCGCGGCCCGACCCGCCATGCCGACGGGCAGGCTCGCCAGCTTCGCGTTACGAGCGGCCCGGCCCCGTTTGATGTCCGTCACCAGACCATCATCCATGACGTTCCTGACCGCGCTCCAACGTCTTGGACACGATCGATGTCACCGGTTGCACTGCGGGCATCTGGGATGTCGTGACCAGCGGCGCGCGACCACGGCACCGACATCGACGTCGAATTCGAGCGTGGTGTCCAGCGTGGCCGGCGCCTGCTGGTGCCGGTCGGCGCCGGTGCCGGATACCGCATGGATCACCCGGTCGACCTGGTTGAGCGCCAGTGCAGCGGTCGCCAGCAGGGTGGCACGGTCGGCGGTACCGACCGAGTGGCGCAGTTGCGCCGCGACCGCCGGCCACGCCGCGTCTCGGTCACTGCGGTGCAGGTCCGCGCAGCCCAGGCAGCTCGTCACGCCCGGAATGACCAGTGGGCCAACCAGGCCCGATCCGTCGCGAACCCGGACCGGCAGGTGCGGGATGCCCGCGCCGTGTACCTCGCGCACCACCCGCGGGTCGGCCACCAGATTGTCCGACAGCACGACCAGATCCGTGTGCTGAGCGGAGGCGCCCGCGTGGGTCTGGCTGCTCTGGGTGATCCGGGCACCCGAACAACGCAGTGCACTGGCCAGCAGATCCGACAGCGGCCCACGGCCATGGATGCGGATGGACGCGGAGCGGCCACGCCTGTGCCCGACGATCCGGACCAGACCGCTGTCGACCAGCGAGGAAATCAGCGCGGTGATCGCGGAGTCGCCGGCCAGTCCGCGAAGGCCCGCCGCCGCCTTGAGGTCTGCCAGCGTGGCTCCCGACTGTATGGTGCGCAGCAGGTCGGCCAGCGTGGTGGCGGTCAACCCCGGCGGCGGCTGCACCAGTACCGCACGGCGCGGGTCCCAACCGACCTGGACTGCGCCATCGGGCCGTAGCAATACGGGCGTCGCCGGATCGAGCGCGTAGCGCGTCATTCGACGACTGTGCCATCGATCCCGATGAGCGCGGCCAGGTTATCCACAGGCCTCAGGCGGCGATGGCCTCGATCACGCTCTGGGGCGCGCCCGTCGTCCGCACCCCGGTCCGCCGCAGACCGGCCCGCTCCAGCAGCACGTCGAACTCCTCCAGCGACCGTTCGCGGCCATTGACGCACGCGAGCATGTTGAGGTCCATCATCGCCGCGGTGCCCGGGTTGTTGTCGTCACCGATGATCAACTCGATAATGGCGATCCGGCCGTCGGGTGCCATCGCCTCGCGGCACTTGCGCAGGATCTTGACGCAGCTCTCGTCATCCCAATCGTGAAGGATGAACTTGAGCAGATAGAGATCACCAGATGGCACCGACTCGAAGAAATCGCCACCGACGACGTCGGTCCTCGACGCGTAAGCGCTCTCTGCGATCATCGCTTTGGCGCTCTCCGCGATGTTGGGCCGGTCGAACACCACGCCCTGTAACTCGGCGTTGGCTTCCTGAAGCCGGGACAGGAGTGCGCCGTTGGCCCCGCCGACGTCGACGGCCCGTCGGATTCCGGTGGTGTCGATGGCGTCGGCGAGATTTTGACCCCACATCGCGGTGCCCGCCGACATCCCGGCAGAGAACTCTGCGGCCTGCGCCGGATGCTGCTCCAGATAGTCGAAAAAGCTCATCCCGAGCGCGTTCCGCGCCTGGCTGTGTCCGCTCCGCACCGACTCTCCAAAACTGTTCCAAGTCAGCCAGTGTGCGGAATTGGTCATGGCCATCACCCAGTTGCGGATCGAGCGGGGCGCATCGCTTCGCAACGTATCCAGCAGAGGTGTGCCGTGGAACCGGCCGTCGGAATCGGCGGTGACCAGTCCGAGCGTGACGCAGGCACGCATCAGTCGGTAGGTGGTGGCGGGCGCGCTGCTTTCCCGTTCGGCGACCTCGGCAGCGGTCAGCGGCCCCTCGGCGAGGTGGTCGGGTATCGACAGTTCGATAGTGGTGCGGATGGTCTGGCTGACCATGTACCCCCGCGCCATGGCCATCATTTGCTGATGCAGGTCGGTGTTGTGGTCGCCGTCAGATTGGCTCTGCGAAATTGCCTTCTCCTCTCGAGCGGAACGGGATCGGTTCACCGCGATTGAGAGAAACGGCGCTTGCGACGGAAATGGTTCAACCGCGAGGTCGGGTCATTCCTTGGAGTCGCCGGTGGGGCCGTCGGTAGCGCCCCCGCCTTCTTCGTCGCCCTTTTGCAGATCGGCGATCGCTCGATCGATCGCGTCGTCCATGCCGCTGGTGTCGCCGCCGACCATTCGGTCGATGAAGCCGGCGGGCTCATCGAGGTCCTCGGAGCGGGGCAGCAGGTCCGGGTGCTGCCAGACCGCGTCGCGCGCGTCGGCGCCGACGGCCTGCGTCAGCCGCTCCCACAGCACCGCGGCCTCACGCAACTTGCGCGGCCGCAGCTCAAGGCCGACCAGCGTCGCGAACGTCTGCTCGGCGGGCCCGCCAGTAGCGCGCCGCCTGCGGAGCGTCTCGCTCAGCGCTGCGGCGCCCGGGAGGCGCTCTCCCAGTGCGTCGGCGACAACGGTCTGCACCCAGCCGTCGATGAGCGCCAGCAGTGTCTCCAGCCGGTCCAGTGCTGCAGTCTGCTCCGGGGTGGCCTTGGGTTCGAAAATGCCCTGATTGAGCAGCTGCTCCATCTCCGAGGGATCGGCCAGCGACGCCGGATTGAACCCGCGCGCGAACTCCTCGATGCCGGTCATGTCGATCTTCATGCCGTTGGCGAAGCTTTCGACGGCGTTGAGTAGCTGGCTGGCCAGCCAGGGCACGTGGCTGAACAGCCGGTGGTGGGCGGCTTCGCGGGCCGCCAGGAAGGTCATGATCTCGCTGCGGGGCTGTTCGAGGCCCTCGGCCAGCGACTCGACGGCCTCCGGCATCAGCGCGGCGACCCCCTTCGGACCCAGTGGTAGCCCAATATCGGTGGAGGTCAATACTTCTCGTGACAACTTGCCGAGCGCCTGACCGAGCTGAGAACCGAAGGCCATGCCGCCCATCTGCGACATCATCGACAGCAACGGCCCGGCCATGCTCCTGGCTTCCTCGGGCAGTGCCGAAGCCCACGCTGTCGAGATCTGTTCGGCCACCGGATCGCACAGCCGTTTCCAGGTGTCCAAAGTGTTGTCGATCCAGTCGGTGGGCGTCCATGCCACCGCCTTGGTGGTGCCCGCGGGCAGTGGGGTGGCGCCGTCCAACCAGGTCTCGGCAAGCCGCACGGCATCCGCGATCGCGGCGCTCGTCTTCTCAGGAACCGGAGCGACGAACCCGATCGCGCTCGACGCCAGCTGGCGGGCGAGGTCGTAGTTCACTGGCCCGGACTGCTGGCCGCCGCCCATCACGTTGCCCGCGCCGCTGAACATCTCCCCGAGCTTGGTGAAGATCTGACCCAGCTCGGACATGTCGAAACCGGCGCCGCCCGTGCCGAACGGGTCAGAGCCCGAATCGGGGTCCTTTTTGCCCTTGTCGTGCTCGGGGTCGTCCCCGGAGGAGAAGCCGAAAGGCAGGTCAGCCATACCCCCAACGGTACTCACAGGTTGCCCGCACCGCGGGCAAGCGGGTCACGCTGTGAGTGAACCCCATCGCCAACATTTACTGTTGGCGGCGTGAACAGGCGGATTCTGACGCTGATGGTTGCCCTGGTGCCCATCCTGGCCTTCGGTGTGCTGCTGTCATTGGTGACGGTGCCGTACGTGTCCCTGGGCCCCGGTCCGACGTTCAACACCCTCGGTGAGGTGGACGGCAAGCAGGTCGTCGACATCGAGGGCGCCGATCTGCATCCGACCTCGGGACACCTCAACATGACCACGGTGTCCCAGCGCGACGCGCTGACCCTGGGCCAGTCGCTGGTGCTGTGGGCGTCGGGTCGTGAGCAGCTGGTTCCCCGGGATCTGGTTTATCCGCCCGACAAGTCGAAAGACGAGATCGACAAGGCCAACACGACCGACTTCAAGCAATCGGAGGACAGCGCCGAGTACGCGGCGCTCGGCTACCTGAAGTACCCGTCGGCGGTCACCGTGGAGACGGTCAGCGATTCGGGCCCCTCGGCGGGAAAGCTGAAGCCGGGCGACGCGATCGACGCCGTCAACGGCAAACCGGTGGCCAACCTCGACGAATTCACCGGCCTGCTGAAGACCACCAAACCCGGTGATTCACTGGTGATCGATTACCGGAGGAAAAACGCACCGGCGGGGATCGCGACCGTCACGCTGGGCACCAACCCGGACCGCGACTACGGATATCTGGGGGTGGCCGTCCTCGATGCGCCGTGGGCACCGTTCTCCATCCAGTTCAACCTGGCCAACATCGGCGGGCCGTCGGCCGGGCTGATGTTCAGCCTCGCGGTCGTCGACAAGCTCACCACCGGCGACCTCAACGACGGCAAGTTCGTCGCAGGCACGGGGACCATCTCCAGCGACGGAAAGGTCGGCTCGATCGGCGGCATCGCCCACAAGATGATGGCCGCGAAAGAGGCGGGTGCCACCGTGTTCCTGGTGCCCACCGACAACTGTGACGAGGCCAAAGACGCGCACGAGGACGGCCTGGAACTGGTCAAGGTGGATACCCTGGGCGCGGCGGTGGACGCCCTGCACGCGATTTCCGCCGGTGGCGAACCTCCCCGTTGTTGAGCCGACCCCGCACGGGCGATGCGTAGAGTTGTCTCACGTCAACACGACGTTGGAGAACCGCGAGACTGGAGTTAACGAGTGGGTATGCGGCCCGCGGCGAGAATGCCGAAGCTGACACGTCGTAGCCGGGTACTGATTGCAGTCGCCCTGGCCGTCGTGCTGCTGTTGCTGATCGGGCCACGCCTCGTCGACGCCTACGTCGACTGGCTGTGGTTCGGCGAACTCGGCTACCGTTCGGTGTTCACCACCAAGCTGGCCACCCGCCTCGTGGTGTTCCTGGCCGTCTGGCTGTTCATCTCCGCGATCGTGTTCGCCGGTCTGGCGCTGGCATATCGCAGCCGGCCGGTGTTCGTCCCCACCAACGGTCCCAATGACCCGGTCGCCCGCTACCGCACCGCGGTGATGTCGCGGCTGCGCCTGGTCGGCATCGGCGTTCCCGGTGTCATCGGTTTCTTCGCAGGCGTCGTTGCGCAGAGCTACTGGGTGCGCGTGCAGCTGTTCCTGCACGGCGGCAGCTTCGGAATCACCGACCCGCAGTTCGGTAAAGACCTCGGCTTCTACGCGTTCGACCTGCCCTTCTACCGGCTGGTGCTGAGCTACCTGTTCGTGGCGGCGTTCCTGGCGTTCATCGCAAACCTGCTGGGCCACTACCTGTTCGGTGGCATCCGGCTGTCCGGGCGCAGCGGGGCGCTGAGCCGCGCAGCCCGCATCCAGCTGATCACGCTGGTCGGCACGATGATGCTGTTGAAGGCGTTCGCGTACTGGCTGGATCGCTACGAGCTGCTCAGCCACACCCGCGGGGGCAAACCGTTCACCGGGGCGGGCTACACCGACATCAACGCCGTGTTGCCGGCCAAGCTCATCCTGATGGCCATCGCGGTGATCTGCGCCATCGCGGTTTTTTCCGCGATTGTGTTGCGTGACCTGCGGATCCCGGCGATCGGCGTGGTCTTGCTGCTGCTGTCGTCGCTGATCGTCGGTGCCGGCTGGCCGTTGATCGTCGAGCAGATCAGCGTCAAACCCAACGCGGCGCAGAAGGAAAGCGAATACATCAGCCGAAGTATCGCCGCGACCAGGCAGGCCTACGGGTTGACGGAAAAGGACGTCACGTACCGCAACTATCCGGGTAACGCCCCGGCTACCGCACAGCAGGTGGCCTCCGACCGCGCGACCACGTCCAACATCCGGCTTCTCGACCCGACCATCGTCGGCCCGGCGTTCACTCAGTTCCAGCAGGGAAAGAACTTCTACTTCTTCCCGGACCAGCTGGCGATCGACCGTTACAACGGTCCCGACGGCAACCTCCGTGACTACGTGGTGGCTGCGCGCGAGCTGAACCCGGACCGGCTGATCGACAACCAGCGTGACTGGATCAACCGGCACACCGTCTACACCCACGGCAACGGCTTCATCGCCTCACCCGCCAACACGGTGCGTGGTATTGCCAACGACCCCAACCAGAACGGCGGATACCCCGAGTTCCTGGCCAGCGTGGTGGGCGCAAACGGCAGCGTAATCTCGCCGGGTCCCGCGCCGTTGGATCAGCCGCGGGTCTACTTCGGCCCCGTGATCGCCGGCGCGGCGGCGGACTATGCGATCGTCGGCAAGAACGGTGCCGACCGCGAATACGACTACGAGACCAACACCGAGACCAAGAACTACACCTACGGCGGGGCCGGCGGTGTCCCGATCGGTAACTGGCTGACCCGCTCGGTGTTCGCCGCCAAGTTCGCTGAGCGGAATTTCTTGTTCTCCAACGTGATCGGGTCGAACAGCAAGATCTTGTTCAATCGCGACCCAACCGAGCGGGTAGAGGCCGTCGCCCCGTGGCTGACCGCCGACACCAGCGTGTATCCGGCGATCGTCAACAAGCGGATGGTGTGGATCGTCGATGGCTACACCACGCTGGACAATTACCCGTATTCGGACTTGACGACGTTGTCGAGCGCCACGGCCGATTCCAACGAGGTGGCCGTCAACCGGCTGGCGCCCGACAAGCAAGTCTCCTATATCCGCAACTCCGTCAAGGCGACCGTCGACGCATACGACGGCACCGTGACGCTGTACGCCCAGGACGAGCAGGATCCCGTGCTACAGGCGTGGATGAAGGTGTTCCCGGGCACGGTCAAACCCAAGAGCGACATCACGCCGGAATTGCAGCAGCATCTGCGCTACCCCGAGGACCTGTTCAAGGTACAGCGCTCGTTGCTGGCCGAATACCACGTCGACGATCCGGTGACGTTCTTCTCCACCTCAGATTTCTGGGATGTTCCGCTGGATCCGAACCCCACCGCGAGCAGCTACCAGCCGCCGTACTACATCGTCGCCACAGATCTTGCCAACGAAGACAATTCGGCGTCCTTCCAGCTGACGAGCGCGATGAACCGGTTCCGTCGTGACTTCCTGGCTGCCTATATCAGCGCGAGCTCGGATCCCGACACCTACGGCAAGATCACGGTGCTGACCATCCCGGGCCAGGTCAACGGTCCGAAGCTGGCCAACAACGCGATCACCACCGATACGGCGGTCAGCCAGGACCTCGGCGTCATCGGCCGTGACAATCAGAACCGGATCCGGTGGGGCAACCTGCTGACTCTTCCGCTCGCCGATGGTGGTCTGCTCTACGTCGAGCCGGTGTACGCCTCGCCGGGCGCCAGCGACGCGGCATCGTCGTATCCACGCCTGATCCGCGTGGCGATGATGTACAACGACAAGGTTGGATACGGCCCGACCGTGCGTGATGCGCTCAAAGAGATATTCGGTCCCGGGGCAGATGCCACGGCGACGGGTCCGGCGCCGACGGATCTGCCGAACGGCCCGCCGGCCGCCGCGCCATCCGACGGTCAGCCACCGGCGGCCCAGCCGCCGGCGAATCAGGCAATACCGGAGGTGCCGACGCCGGCTGCCGTGCCCCCGGGACCAGGCGGGCCGGTGCAGTTGTCGACGGCCAAAGCCGCCGCACTGCAAGAGGTGGAGACCGCGTTGAACGGTGTGCGCCAAGCCCAGCAGAGCGGTGACTTCGCCGACTACGGGCAGGCGCTGCAGCGTCTGGACGACGCGATGAACAAGTTCCGCAGCGCCAAGTAGTCAACAGCGCCGAGTAACCTGCGCCCCGCCGTGGCTCGATTGCCTCGGCCCGCGCAGCTACTGACGGCACCTGCCGACGGCCTTCGCCGTCCGTCGGCCACGTCGCCCGTTGCCGCCTGCGGTTGCCAGCAGGCATGATCGCCTTTTTCGGCCACACGACGGGTGTGCGTGGTCCAAAGTGGATAGGAAAGGTCTCGCTGGAACGGCGGCGGTATGGCGGTGAGCGACGTACGGACGACACGTCCGGCAGGGATGCCTCGACGGCAGCCGACTCGTGGCCAGATTGCGGTTGGCGCGATTATCCCGGTGCTGGCAATCGTCGCTGCGGTGTGGATCGGGCAAAGCTGGGGCGGTGCGTTCGCCACGCACCTCGTCGGCGATGTGGCTTCGCTGATGGGTGCGCTCATCGCCGCCGGATGCACCGGATGGGCGGCTCGATCGTCCGGGGCCCGCGAGCGCCGCGGCTGGCTCGTTCTCACCGCGGGTCTGTTGGTGTGGGCGCTCGGCGCGGCCGTCTGGAGCTACTTCGAGACCTGGTTGGGAATCGATCCGTTTCCCGGCCCGTCGACCGCGGACGTCGCGTTTCTGCTCTTTCCGGTCTGCGCGGTGGTGGCGTTGCTGTGGTTGTGGTTGCCCACCGCCATCAGCCGAAAGGCGCGAATCCGCCAGGTCCTCGACGGCCTGATCGTGACCATCTCGGTGATCATCCTGGCCTGGGTGGCTCTGCTCGAGCGCGTTTTCCACGCGGGCAACCATTCGAGCCTGACCATCGCCGTTTCGCTGACCTACTTGATCGTCGACGCCGCGGCCTTCGCGGTCGCGACCCTGGTGTTCGCCGGCGCGGTGCCGGCCCGCCGCCCGAGCCTGGTGTTCCTGGCCACGGGCGTAGGGCTGATGGCCGTCGCCGACTTCGCCCTGACCTACCTGGCGATGGTGGACGGGGCCCGCGCCGACCACATCATCGATCTGGCGCGCTTCGTCGCCTTCGGGTTGGTGGCGCTCGCGGCGCTGTCGGGTGTCCGCGAACCCCGCGGCCAGTCGCTGCCGATAGCACCGCGCGTGCGCCTGTGGCTGCCGTATCTGCCGCTGGTCTTCGCGGTCGGTATCTGGTTCGGTCGGGTGCTCCCCCAGATCGGTTTCGTATTGCTCATTCTGGCTTTTCTTCTGGTCACCATCACGCTGGTACGCCAGTTCGTCGTGCTCGACGAGAACCGGCACCTGCTGTCCGATGTCGCCGAACTGGCATACCACGACCAGCTGACGGGCCTGCCCAACCGGACGGAGTTCCTGGACCGACTCGAACGCGCGGTGCGCCGGCGTGAGGCGGGCCCGCTGGCGGTGCTATGCCTGGATCTCGACAACTTCAAGACCGTGAACGACGACCTCGGCCATCCCGCGGGCGATGAATTGCTCGTCCGGGTCGCCGGACGGCTGTCGAACTGTCTGAGTGCGTCGGAGTCGGTGGCCAGGCTCGGCGGCGACGAGTTCGCAGTGCTCGTGGAGGCCTCGGTGGACCAGGCGCTGGCCGCAGCCGACCGGATCCTCGATGTTTTCGGCTCGCCCATCGTTCTGGACGGGGTCGCGGTAACGGTGCGGCCCAGCATCGGACTGACCCTGGCCACTGACGATCCGAGCCTGACGACCGTCGACGACCTGCTCAGGCAGGCCGATCTCGCGATGTACGCGGCGAAGCGCAGCGGCGGTGGATGTGTCCGGAGCTTCGTGCCGGGCCTGCCCAATCCGTGCGAGATGCCGGGACGCTCGGCACCCCCCGATCGGCCACCCACCGACGACATGCCGGTAGCCCAGGACCAGCCCACGTCTACACCGCGCGGGCAGCGACTGCCGTCGGCGGTCCGGTGGGCACTGGCTGTGCTGGCGATCGGTCTGGTCGTGTTCACGATTTCGACATTCCTCCGCGACCATCCGGGTCGCAGTGTGCTGCTTGACAGTTGGTTGTATGACACGTTGATGTTGGCGACGGCGGCGGTCGTCCTTGCCCGGGCGTGGCGAGTCCCCTACGAACGGTGGGCGTGGGCCCTGATCGGGGCGGGGATGGCCATCTCGGGCTTTGGCGACGTCGTGTATGCGCTGTGGGTACCCGAGGGTGCGTCGCCCTCGCTGGCCGATCCGCTCTATCTCGCGTTCTACCCGCTCGGTTACGCCGGACTACTGCTGCTGGTGCGGACAAACCTGCGGAGGGTGCCGACCGCGATCGTGCTCGATGGCCTCGTCGTCGGATGCACGGTCGCGGCAATATCCGCCGCGCTCACATTCGGCCCGATCAGGGCCGTTGCTGTCGGGTCACCGGCGACCGTCTACGTCGGATTGGCCTATGCGGCGGGCGATCTCGTGATGCTTGCCCTCGCAGGCGGTGTGCTCGCCCTCCTCGGCTGGCGCACCGACCTGCGGTGGGGATTGCTGGTGGCGGGATTCGTCGTGTGGGCGGTCGCCGACGCTTTCTACCTGTTCCGGACCGCCGAGGGTGCCTATGTGGAGGGCACCTGGATCGACGCGGGCTGGCCCGCGGCGTACCTGTTGTTGGCGTTGGCCAGCTGGAGCCCGTCGGCGACTGCGGTATTGCGCGCGAAACCGGGGCTCGGGTCCTTCGCGGCCCCGGTGATATGTGCCGTCCTGGCGCTCGGGGTGTCGGTCTCCGCCTTCGGGGATCGCCTGTCGGTGGCGCTCGCCGCCGTGACCCTGATCGCGGTCGCCGTCCGTTTCGCGGTGACGTTCCGCGACGTCAGCGCCATGGCACAAGGCCACCAGCAGGCCATGACAGACGAGCTGACCGGGCTGGCCAACCGCCGGGCACTGGCGACCGCGCTGACGGCAGCAGCGTTCGAGCGCGCGCCCGAAGGCAGCGAGCTGCCCCGGTCACGGCTCGGCCTGCTGCTGTTGGACGTCGACCAATTCGGCGAGATCAACGACTCGCTCGGCCGTGGTATCGGCGACGAGTTGCTACGTCGCATCGCGAACCGGTTGTCGAATTCAGTCCGTCAGGGAGACTTGCTCGTTCGCACGGGCGCAGACGAATTCGCTGTCCTGCTGACGGGACCGCTGGACCTGACCACTGCCAGGGCTCACGCGGGTTGTCTGGTCGAGGCGCTTCGTGAACCTTTCGCCCTCGACCACATCACCGTGCGGGCCGACGTTCGCGTCGCGATCGCGCTGTGCCCGGACCATTGCGCGCAGCCGGAACAACTGCTGAGCAGGGCCGAGGCCACCATCGTGCACCCGCGCACGTCGGTCGGCAGGATCGCTGTCTACCACCAGGCCGTCGACCTGCCCACGAACAGCGGTGACCGACTGGTCAAGGCGTTGCGGACCGCCCTGCACACCGACCAGCTGATCTGTCACTACCAGCCCAAGATCAGCGCCGCCGACGAGCAGGTCCACAGTGTCGAGGCGCTTGTGCGGTGGAATCACCCGACTCGCGGACTGCTGCTGCCCGACCAGTTCCTACCGGCCGCTGAGCGAGCGGGGCTGATGCGGCCGGTGACAACACGGGTGCTGGACATCGCGCTGGCGCAGATCCGGGCGTGGCGCGACGACGGTATCGCGCTGACCCTCGCTGTGAACCTCAGCACAACGAACCTGCTCGATCTCGACCTGGTGGGCACCATCACACGGCTGTTGCGCACCCATCAGATTCCTGTCGAGACGCTGATCCTCGAGATCACCGAGAGCACGCTGACGACGGATTCGCACCGCGCCCGCAACACCGTCGCCGCATTGCGACAACTCGGAATCCGGCTCTCGATCGATGATTACGGAACCGGTTGGTCATCGTTGGCGCGGCTCCAGGACTTGTCCGTCGACGAACTCAAGCTCGACCGGGTCTTTGTCGCACGGCTGGCCAACGACCCACGATCGATCGCGATCGTGCGGTCGACGGTGGCCCTTGCGCACAGCCTCGGTGCCGATCTGGTCGCCGAGGGCGTCGAGGACGTGGACACCCTCAATGCCCTGCGGATGTACGGCTGCAATATCACTCAAGGCCACGTCCACAGCCCGCCGCTGCCCGCCGATGTACTCAAGGAGTGGCTCGACAACCGGATGCACGACCCGCAATTTGGAGTCGGCGCCCGCGTTGGGTAACCTTGCGTTTACCGACGCGGGGTGGAGCAGCTCGGTAGCTCGCTGGGCTCATAACCCAGAGGTCGCAGGTTCGAATCCTGTCCCCGCTACTAAAGCAGTGGTCTCTGACCAGGGCAAATGGCCGCCAGTGCAAACTGGTGGTCATTTTGGTTTGGGAACGTTGAGAACGGTTTCGGGAACGACGCCCTGAGTTCCTGTACGACGTCGAACACCTCGTCACAAACAATCACGTAAGTGAAGGTCTGGCCGAACCGATCTACGTTCAACTGCCCGGTGCACCCCACACCGAGGCACGCGTAGTCCGCCGTGACCCTTTGACCGATCTGAGGGGCGTTCGCATAGATCCACAATCCACTACGCCGCTTGATATTCGTCCGAGGGCGCCCGGCTTGGCGAACTCTGTTCGCCTCCGAACGATTCGGTAGGACACTGGCCGGTCGCCCTGGACCACAACCAACTCACCTGTGCACTGGAAGCCGAGGCGGCGGGTGAGCCTCAGCTTGCGCTCGTTCCAGCTCTGCACGACTGCGCGCAACGTGACCCCGGGATGGTGGGCGGCGAGGCAATTGAGAACGGTTTGGCGGAATCGAGCACCGTTTCCGCGTCCGACTAGCTCGCGGTTCATTCCTATTCCGACGTCGAGAGTTGCTGGCTCCTCGTCCATGCCAGCGATTCGACCATTCGAGACTGTGATCGCTAGGTCGTCTCCCTAGTGGGCGCCGCTCGTGATACTCCAAGCCGCCTCTAGCGATCGCCTCGGATGACACTCAGCCGCGACACGCACGCACCGTGACCGATGAACTCGAGCCGCGGGGGAAGAATGAACACGGGCCGAGCAGGGTATCGACGCCTCGGCTTGATCGCACATGAGGAGGAGCACCGGTATGGCAGCGAAGGGGACCAAGATGGAAGCCGGGACGGAGAAGCCGACCACCCGCCGCGCACCGTCGAAGAAAGCTGCGGAGCAGGGGGACAAGCCAGCGAGGACGAAAAAGCCGGTCACCGGCAAGGCGACGAAGAGCGCCATGGTGCCGATGTTCTCGCACGAGATGATCGCCGAACGCGCCTACCATATCTCGCATTCCGGAGAAGGCGGGACAGACCAGGAGAATTGGCACCGTGCCGAGGCGGAACTGCGGCAGGGCGTATAGCGCGGAACGCAACGCTTCGGCTGAACCGATACCGGCGCGGCACCGTGGTGAACCGCCCGGCGCCGCGGCGTTAGGGTGCGCCTGGGCTTATCCCATCAGCTATCCAAAATTCCGGAGGCTGCGATCAGCCCGGCGAGCTCAGTGTCTTTGAGAGCAAGCACTATAACGCCCTTATTCGTAAACACTACGAGGTCGACGTCCGACCGCAGGCGGCTCATGCACATTAAGGGTTCCGAGCGTCGCGGATCTACCCTGGGTGAGGCCTCCTCGAAGTTGTGACGCCGATCGAGAGCTGGCGGTCGGTAGCTCTCGGCAGTCAGGGGTAACGTCCACGCGTTTGAGGATTGAGCGCGGTACTCACCCCAAGAGTCGGCGGCCACATGAACGCTACAAATCGCCTGCTACGGAATAAAGCACGTTTCGGCCCTGGAGGTCATCGTGCGGGCGGGCGGGCTCGCCGGGGTGGCACGCTTGCCGTCGCGGCCTTCGGTGGGGACCAGCAGCGGCTGCCAGTAGCGGCGGATGCCTTGTTCGATGCGATGGATCGTCTTGTCGGCGAGGGGCTTTTTGCGGTCACCGATTCGGGTACCGGTCAGTGACCAGTCGATGATGTCGGCGGCGGGCCGGAGGGCGGGCTCCACGGTCTGGTTGCGGCATTCGAGATGTAGGAGGCCTGGCGCTGATCTCGGCGTGCGCGGGAATGCCTATCCAAGCTTTCCGCAACCGCATCGCAACATCGTGTGGCTAGGGCCGGTCCTGGTGTTAGCCTGGCCACCCCGGCCCACACGGTAGGTGTTGTCGCAGCCAGTCGACCGCGATCAATCGGTTGCGGTGATGACTTTTTTAAACCCAACGTCGAAGAGCAGAGACGTCATCGTTGCGCCCAGCGGCACGGCGATCAACGGTGCACCGGATGGCCGACGTCGCTGGTTACACCGTCTGCAACCCGGGATTAGGCTGTCTCTATCGCAACGGAAATGACGCCGCGGCGTCGGGCTTTCGGTGCTTCACATAAATGCAGCCTTGAGAGGTTGGGATTGTCATGCACCGGCGGGGGAGCGTCGCGGCTATGATCGCGATGTTCGGGGTCCTGTGGGCGCCGTCGGTTGTGGCGTCGGCGGAGCCGACCACGCCCGGGAATGCCCAACAGACCATCGGAGAACTCAAGTCCGAGGGTTACAACGTCGTCATCGACCGCGTCGGCAGTGGACCACTCAACGACTGCACCGTTATCGATGTCCGAAATGCGCGGACCATCACCCAGACGATCGTCACCGGGCATGACACCAACCGTAAGGTCGAAACTGTCGTGCTGAGCAAGTCGATCACGGTTTCGCTCAACTGCGACACCTAACCCACCCGCCACTGCACCATTCTTGCTGCCCGCGGATTCGGGGCGCGTTCAACCTTCTCGGTGGCCTTGGCCGTTAGCCCATATGCGTAGCTTCGAGACTGTGCTGGGCCCCAAGGTTGACCGGTGGCTGATCTGCACCGTTGCCGGATTGATGGTGAGCATCGGGGCCACGCAGATATCCGCCACCGCCGACCCGGCTAGGTGCGGCAGGCCCGTCGGATCGGAGTGGGTTGCGCCGCCACCTTGGGCATCGTCGACCTGGTGTACGTGGCAGAACGACGGATCAGCCCGACGTATCTCATCGACGCCGTAGCCGAGGCGGGATGGCTTATTGCGTGGGCAACCAATAGGGTGTCCGCGCAAAACGTGCATTCCTAGAAAACAACACGGCTGGCGCGATCAGAACACCGCCGCGATGAGCCCCGTCTCCCGCGTCTTGACCGGGCTGACCAGGTACCCAATCGAATGCGATGCGGGCACAGGCAGGCAGGTAAGGGCACAGGAGTAGGGGTGTGCAGGCAGGGCACTAGGTGCAGGAAGCGGGCACAGGCAGGGCAGAGGAGTAGGTGCGCAGAGGGTGTGGGTGGGTGCCAGGCCACTGGGTTGGCCGGGTGTGTGGGTATCGCCCTCCGAATGGGGTATGTCCGCGTTGTCGCAGGCAGGATCCAGGAAGGGATACCCACCCCAGGCGGTATTGACCGACTCGAGCACCCCCCGGCGCGAGCGACCTGCGCAACGGGATCACTCCCGCGCATGCGCGCCTATTGCACGAACCAGTCGAGTGCTCGCCTCGCGCGGTCGGTGGGCACCACGTGGCCGTCCGGGAATTCCTCATAGACCACGCGATGGCCATCGCGCTGCAATCGAAGGTGCAGCCGGCGACTGGTCCGGTCGATGGGCAGCACCCGATCATAGACTCCGTGAGTGATGAAGATGTCCGGCTGCCCCACCGCTTCGCCTGGCGCCGCGAAGCCCGGCGAGAAGGCGATCACATGCGTGAAGAGGTCGCCGTTGGTCAACCCGACCGAGAGCGCATACGAGCCCCCGTCCGAGAAGCCGCCGACACCTAGGCGGGTCGGGTCGACGGTGTAGCGGGCGAACACGTGGGCAAGGGCCCGGTCGATGAACGTGACATCTGGCCCGAAGGAGCCCACGATCACGTCCCACGTCGTGTCACGACTGTCGGGCGCCAGCAGGAGCAGTCCAGCTTCATCGGCGAAGGGCAGTAGCGGGTCGATGCCGCCGCGGGCGTCGCCGCCGGCGCCGTGCAACAGCACCATGAATGGCGCCGGATTGGCCGGACGGTAGGTGGTGGGCACGTAGAGCAAGCCGTCACGCCCGCCGCCGAAGTTCAGCTTATGCAGCCCCGGCGGAGCCGGCGGCACGGTTGGCGGCTGTAACCGAGACTGCAACCGTCCGGCCGACCGATCAGCCGGCGCGGTTACGCGTCCGGCCTCCTCGCGGTGCGGGCGATCACCCGGCCCAAACGCGTCCATGCCGCATGCAACCGCGAGAAGAAGAAGAACGACGAGAGCCGCGCCGTTGCGGAACACCCATCCGTACTACCCTGCCACCGCGCCGCTATTCAGCGATTGTCTGGCCTCGGTGAACGCCAGATCGGGGATTCTGCGCGCCGTTGTCTTGCGCCTTCGATATCAGGTTCCCGTCGGGACGGCGAATCAGTCCGCCGCGTCGGCGGATGGATGCGTCGCGGCGGCGGCCGCTGTTATACCGTGCGGCGCTTCGACAGTCGGGGGGTGCGGCGCGAACGCTCAGTGGCGCTTCGCGACGCGGTGCGCAATGGCTGGGACCCGTCGGCAGTGCAGGCGGCGCTGCTCGGCGACCAGCCGACGCCGTGGTGAGCCGGGTCTCCGTTGCCGCCCGCGCGACACGCGATCGGCAGGGGCGTCCAGCGCGGCGCTGTGCGGCCGGATCCGGACGAACACGGGCCCGGCGGTGCAGCGCACATCCGAAGACACGAGCTCGCCGACTCGCGAGACCTCCCGCACGCCACCGTGACGACTCAACCAAGGAGAAGTAGGCCAATTGTCATCTGCACCCATTGCTCCCCGCTCTATCGCGGCATTCCGAAGGACGCAGTGTCGCGGTGACTGGTGCTGCGCGGGGAATCGGTTACTCCATCGCGCGCGGTTTCGCGGAGTCAGGCGCTGCGGTGTTCTTGATCGATCGCGACGACCGCGTCAAGCAGGCGGCTAAGGCACTTCGTGAGGACGGTTTCGACGCCCACGGTTCGCAAACGGACGTCACCGACGACGAGCAGACGGTATCTGCGTTCGCCGTGATCAACGAATCATGGGGCCGGCTCGACAGCCTGTCAACAACGCTGGAATCATCACCATCAATGAGCCTGAGAACACCAGTGTTTCGGACTTCAAAAGGGTCTGGACGTCAACACGACCGCAATGTTCCCTGCCACTCCACAGGCTCTCCCGCTGCACACGGCCGCCGGGGGCGGAAGTGTTCTCAACGCCGCGAGCGGCCCGGCCAGGCAGGGCTTCATCTACACACCTGCTTATGCGGCAAGCAAATTCGGCGTCGTCGGGCTGACCCAGTCACTCGCCAAGGAGCTCGCCAAGGACAACATTCGGGTTAACGCGTACTGCCCCGAGATCGTCAAGACCGACATGTGGGGATACAACGACCGTGAATGGGGCAGGCGGCTAGGCGACGACAAGCTGGGGGAGTTGATCGCCAAATGGATCGAAGACATCCCGCTGAAACCTCCCGCGAGCGAATCCTATGTCGCCAATGCGGTGCTATTCCTGGCTTCTGAGGCGGCGCAGTACATCACCGGACAGGCCGTCAACGTCGACGGTGGAATGTTCATGAACTGACACCAAAGTGGATGCTCGCGCGATGTGGCGTCGTGCGTCGCCGGATCCTGACCGACGATCAGAACCCGCGCCGAACCATCCAGCCGCCCCGGTGAAAGACCGGACCCCACTCAACACGAAAAGAATCCAGCGGATAAACCGACTCAAAATGTGAGAATTGACCGGAATCGCCGCCAAAGGGACGAGGTATCGCAAACTCGGGTGGCGTTCAGCGATCCAGTCGATTCCACTCAGCAAAAGCGCAACGACACCGGTGTGGTAGGAGTGACCGTAGTGGCAGCTCAGCACACGATGCGAAGGAACCCGCGGCCGGGTCTGCACCATAGGGACCATGGGCACCGCTGACACCACCGCGCACGTCGCCGCTATTGGGACGCTGGTGAGCATCGGCTATGAGGGGAAGACCGTCGTCGATCTCGTCGCCCAGCTGCTCGAACAGGGCGTGCGCGTGTTGGTGGACGTGCGCCTGACCCCGTTGAGTCGCAAGCCGGGGCTATCGAAGTCCAAGTTGGCCGAAGCCCTCGCGGCGGTCGGAATCAGCTATGTGCACCACCGCGCGCTGGGCAATCCGAAGGACAATCGCGCCGGGTTCCGCGCCGGCAAGCCGGAGTCCCGCGCCCGGTATCGCGGCGTCCTCGAGACCGCCGCGGCGACCGACGCACTGGCCCACGTGTCCGAGCTCCTGGACGGCGGCGTCGTCGCACTGCTGTGCTTCGATCAGGATCACGCGGCGTGCCACCGGGACATCGTGGTACGCCAGCTGATCATGGCGCGCCCGGACGCCGCCGTGGTGCACGTCTAGACAGGGCCTTTTCGAACTTTAGCCGGGAGCCAGCGCAAATCGGCGGTGCTGGTCAACGTCGAAGGTGCGGATCGGCAGCTTTCACCTGGTGCTCTTAACCGAGCCCAAAGCCACATGGTGCGGTCGGTGGCGTCGGTCCTCGCGATGGTGACTGTCTAGTACTTCGTTAGCGACTGATCACGCCCGCGTGGGACGCTCAGCGCGGCAAGGGGGAACCTACTACTGAGGGCAATTGAGGGTTACCGCACCGTCGGTAGCGCCGGGCAAAGCGCATGTATTGGGGAGGTGAGAGAGATGGTGCGCTCACCGCGGCAAACGGTGCCTTAGCGTGGCAGTGAAGGGTATCCCGGAGTATGGAAATACTTGATATTCGTAGATGCCCAGGCGCTGTGTGAGACCTAACGTGTGAAGTAGCCACCGCGCGTCGTCTTCGGTTGCAACGTCACTCACTCGCGCGCCGTGTGAGGTGACGATCTCCCACACCGTCAGGAGTCCTTGTCACACTCGTAGGCCCACTGTTCGCAGCGCCGCTGAGCCGAGTCCACGACCCAGGCCATGAATCCTGCGCTGGTAAGTACCCATACCCATGTCATCTGTGACTCACCTCACTTGCCGTTCGCCTAATCGTCGCGTGGTGGGGCATCCATGTCGTCACAGCTGACACCCAGAACGCCCGATGCCAGCTGCCATCTTCGACTGGTGGCTGGCTGGTAGTCCTGAACGTCGGCGTGAATGTGGCGACGCGTCGCGCCGAGATGAATGTCGCCCGCGCAAGACCGGGTACAAAGCCCCAAGCTCGATCGCCAACGAGGAGGAGCACCGATATGGCGAAGGAGACGAAGATAGAAGCGGTGGTGACGGGGAAGCCGACCACCCACGGCGCGATGTCGAGGAAGGCGGCGGCGCCGGAGATCACGCAGGAGATCATCGCCGAGCGCGCCTATCACATCTCCCAATCCGGAGACGGCGGGACTGATGAGGAGAACTGGCACCGGGCCGAGGCGGAGCTGCGGCAGGGCTCCTAGCGCTAGCACGGCCCGGCCGTCGCGGCGACCCATCCACTAATGCGCGAGGGCTTTTTCGGCGATGCCAAACGTCCGCCTGCGACATTTACGCCGATGTTCGAAGCGCCTTCGCGCGAGGCCCGACGCGCGGTTACGCCCTTGGCTGCGCGCTGCGCCGATTACAACGGCGCCTTGTGTCAAGCAGCCAATGACAACCTCCGATTCGCTCAATCTCGTCGATCTGCCACTCAAACTGGCCGCCGTCGCAACTCGTTGCGCAACACCGTTTGGCCGACCCCGCGTTCCCGTTCGGCATCCATCCCGATCCTTCTGCCCAGCTCTTTCGAGTGCCGCACCACCACCGAATACTGAAATCCCCTGTGGTGCAGAAGATGTCGACTCGCCGCTTCCAGGCGATGTGCGAACTGACTGATCGGTTTGCGTCTTGCCGCCATACGAGGTCGTGGCGTCGATTTCAGTAGTGGCGACGTAACGTTCTTCGGCGCCCAGCTTCGGCCCTGCAAGCAGCGGGTGCCGAGGCGCATGGATGTGGGCACCTTCAACGGCGAGCGGTTCGGCGTAATGGCCGGCGTCGCCTTGATGCGTTGATGATCGAGGATGCCTCGCGGACCATGAAGGACCGCCTCGGCCGCGTCGCCTACGTCTACACGGGTGTAAAGAACCTGAAGAAAGCCTCGGTGCACGCCGAGGTGTGCGTCGATGACCGGCTCTGGATTAGCGGCTCGACGCCGTGTGTGCTCGTCGCTAACGTCGGTGACCTGTTCGGCGGCATCACCCTGCTCCCTCGGGCCGATCCAGCCGACGGCCGTTTTGACATCGGCGTGCTGCATGCCGAACGGCTCAGCGACTGGGCGCGGCTTGCCGGCCGCGCGGTACGGGGCGAGGCCGATCAGTCCCGGTTCCTGTCGACTACGTCGGGCCGGCGCATCGACGTTCCCTTGTCCCCTCGCATGCCCTACGGACTCGATGGGGGCGCCCGGGGCACGACTAGACAACTGAAGGTCCGCATCAAGCAGCAGGCGATCACTGTCTGGATGCCCGACCCAGACAGCACCACCGATGAGCAACGCAGCCGCGGTGCCTGAGGCCACGAACACCGAAGGATGGAGCCACGCAGCGCGACGTCATGCCCCCGGTTGCGCAGCTCCGCCAACAGCACGCCGATCGGGAAAGAAGTGACCCATCGCAGGAGTCTGGTACGCGAGTATTCGTGCCAGCAAGGCCTTTCATGATTAGCCGGATGACCTGGCGAACCTTCCCAGCGGTGTTGGGTTTACTGGATGGGCAGCGCGCCGGTGACGAGGCCGAGGCCGCGGTGTGGCAGGCTGCCCGGATGTCGGGGTCGCCCCCAACAGTGCGCCGGGGGCGCGCCCTAGGTGCGCTAGGGGGTGAGCGCTGTCTGGGTAGAGGACCTCGTTTGCGTCGCAGGCTCGATGAGGTCAGTGATGATGGCGACGTGCGGGTCGTCGACGGCATAGGCCCGATAACTCTGGCTGTTGTCGAACAACGCCACGATTCCAAAGTCGGCTGTGTTCTCGCGCAGCCCGAGATCGCTTCCTGCCCGGAAGAACAGGAGCCCGGGGACGGTGGCGGCGTAGGTGTTGAGCGCGCTGGCTACGCGCGTGGCGTGCGCGTCGTCGATGCCGGGTTTCCAGGTGATGTGGACACTGTGAAGGACGGCGTCAGTGCTAGCGGCGGACGGCGGAAAGTCGGTCATGAAGATTCCTCGTTCAGAACTTGGACTGGTTCGGCGGCGGTGGCCGACGGGTCGGGTTCCTGGCCTGCCCACGCCTGGGTGAGAACCGTGTAGACGTCGGCCGGCGTGATGGGGCGGGGGTTGTCAGAGAGCGTGGCCGTTACTTGTCGCGCGACCTCGGTCGGATCGCCGTGGCGTAGCCCAAGATCGGACAAGGCCGTCGGCATCGGAAGCCTTTGCTGAAGCCGCCAGAGTGCCGTCCACGGGTCACCGTCGCCGAATGCGCCGGTCAGTCCCTCGACCATGTCGGGTGCAAAGGGCGCGTTGAAGGCCATCACGTGGGGGAGCACGATTGCGTGAGTCTGGGCATGAGGCAGATCGAAGCTGCCTCCTAGAACGTGGCACAACTTGTGATGCAAGGACATCGTGGTGGCACCAAGGACGGCGCCGCAAAGCCAGGCGCCGTAGAGCGCTTCGCTACGAGCGCCCAGATCGTGGGGATTGCGAACGATTCTCGGCAAGGCCGCGGCCACCGCGCGCGCACCCTCCCGTGCCATCAAGGACACGATGGGGGATCGGTCCGGTGCATACAAACCTTCCATTGCGTGAGCGATCGCGTTCATGCCGCTAGCGATGGAGATCGATACGGGGAGGTCGACGGTCAGTGTCGGGTCGTACAGGACCGCGCGCGGCAGGACCGCAGCGTCCCGACCCGTTGTCTTCACGCGGTTCTCGGTGACACCCCAGACGGGAGTCATCTCCGACCCGGCATACGTCGTCGGGATGGCGATCACGGGTGCCCCGGTTCTCAGGGCAAGTGCTTTAGCCAAACCAATCGCCGATCCACCTCCCACGGCGATGTAGCCGTCGCAACCGAGATTGCGGCACCGCCGCTCGGACTGATCGACCACCGCTACCGGTACATGCATGACGGCTTCACCCAACACGTCGATGACGGCGGATCCGATGGTGTCGGCGACTTTACGGGCCAACGCTGTCCGGCCTGGTGTGGAAATCACCACTGCCCGGCTCACTCCCAGCTCCCACACCTGTTCCCTGAGCGGTTGCAGCCCTCGTCCGAACACCACGCGCATCGGTTGCGCGGTGTGGGAGAACGAGTCAGCGAACATCTAGGCCGCCAACTTGATCGGGTGCCAGGACTAAATTCACTGTGGCTGAGAGGGTTCCGGGTTTGACGCCGAATCGTGGTGCGTCGGCGGCGTCGACGGTACTCAAGTATCCGATCAAGGATTGTTTGACGGCGAAGACCGCGTCGGAGTCCAGGTACGGACTCTCGGGTACGAAGATGTGCGTCGTCAGTGGGCGATGCTCTGCGGCGTTGGCGATGAAGTGGACGTGGGCGGGCCGGTAGGGATGTCGACGGGTCGCGTGGAGCAGCGTGCCCACCGGGCCGTCGGTGGGAATGGGATAGTGGCTCGGCTTCACCGTGCGAAACCAGAACCGACCCTGGGCGTCGGTGGTGAATAGGCCGCGCCCGTTTCCGGGAGGCTGGGTGTCGGGTTGCTGGACGTCGTAGAAGCCTTCCTCGTTGCACTGCCACACATCGACGGTGGCATGCGCGAGGGCTTGGCCGGTGGTGCTACGGACCGTTCCGGCAACCACCAATTCGTGAGGGCTTCCGACCTCGTCGATGGTGTCGCCGAGCTGGCGCCGTGGGGACTCGGTCATGTGAAATGGGCCGAGCACGGTGCTGTCCGTAGCCCCCGGTGCCTGCTGGTCGTTGATTGTCTCGACCAGCATCGATACCCCGAGAACATCGGATAGAAGGACGAATTCCTGTCGGACGGGGTCGCATTTCCGGCCAACTTCGGTCAGGAACCCGATCGCGGTCTCCCATTCCGCGAGGGAGGGTTCGATGTCTCGGACGAAGTCGTGCAGATGGTGCACCAGCGACGTCAGGATGGCCTTGGTTCTTGCATCCGGCGTGTTCTGAAAGGACCGGATCACCTCATCGGTGAGGGCGTGAGCGTCGTCTCCGACATGAGTGGTAGTCATACGGCAGTGTCCTCGATGTGAATCACCTGGGGTGTCTCGACGAAGTAGTGACCGATCGCCGCATCGAGCCGTCGGCCGTTGACCGATACCGCGAAGCGCTCGGTGTGATCTTCGACGGAATCCCACGCGACGCGCAGTAGGTACAAGCCCGGTCGGTCGACGCTGCGGACGATCTGAGCGGTCTTGCCGCCGTCGGCGTCGAGAAGGTACTTCTTGGCGTCGGCGAACGCCGCCTCGGATTCGACGACTTTATCGACGTCGACTGTGACATAAGCATATTCGTAAACCATGGCGTTCTTCCTTCGCGTGAATGTTGTCAGCGGCGGTTCAGGGTCGTCAGGCGCTCAGCAGGTGGTCGAGATTGAGAAATGTCCCCTGGTGATATACGAGAGGAAGCTCTTCTCGGAAGACCTGGAGACGGCGCACCTCGCCGACGATCTGGATGTGGTCGCCCAGGCATTGGGTGGAGTGCTTCGTGCATTCGAATACCACTGATGCCTCGGTGAGTATCGGGTCGCCGTCCTCGGAGGGGTTCCATTGGATGCCGGCGAAGCGGTCGGCGCCCTTGCCGGCGAATGATCTGCACCGCTCACCCATCCCGTGGCCGAGAATGTTGAATGCGAAGGTTGCCGAATCATGCATTAGGGGCCAGGTGGTCGACTGCTTGTCGACGAAGAACGTGACGAGCGCGGGTTCGAGCGACACCGACGCGAACGACCCGACCGTCAAGCCAACCGGTGTCGTTCCCACCGTCGTCGTCACGATGGCGACCGCGGTGGGAACGTGGCGCATCGACCGGCGGAACGCTGCTGGATCGACCGGTCCATGGGAGGTCGGGGGTGTGTTCGGGGCCATGGCGCTACACATCCATCGTGAGAGCGTCGTCGGCGCCGATCAGCAGGCGTCCGTAGACCTCCTTGCCGACCTCGGGTGTGACGTAGGCGTGGCGTCCTGCGATCTCGGCATCCCGCCAGATCTGGCTGAGCACATTGGCATCGGCGAACGATCCGGCACCGTTGGTGGTCATCAGGATGTCTATCCCGTCCTTGACGAGTTCGGCGATGATGCCGGTGTTGTTGCGGATACGTCCACGGGTGATCAGGTCGGGCAGCTCACCGCGGGCAGCTGCGTTGTCGATGTCGGCGGTCGCCTGCTGCATCAACAGCTCGGCCAGGTTGAATTTGGTGGCGGCGGCGGCCACGCCGAGTTGATGTGTCGGTGAGTTCTTGGCTGCCTTGTACTTCGTGTAGGCCACCATCTTGTTCGGAAGCTTCTGCAGGGTCAGCTCCATCGCGTGGCGGGCCAGCCCCAACTGCGCACCGACCAGGATCAACGCGGCGACGGCCATGAAGGCCATGTTGGAGTTGCGTTCGGTTGCCCTGTGTGGCGTGGCGTAGTCCGCTTCCCGCATGGCGACGAACCGCTGGACTCGGTGGTCGGGAACGAAGTGATCCTCGACGACGATGGTGTCGCTGCCCGAGCCCTTCATACCGGCAACGAACCAGGTCGGTTTGATGGTCCACGCCTCCTTGGGAATGAGCGCCAGCGCCCGGGGATCCTCGCCTTCCTCCACATCGAGCGCCAGACCGAGGACGCCCCAGTCCGCGGCGAACGATCCCGAGGAGTAGCCCCATTGGCCGCTGACCCTGTAGCCGCCGTCAACCCGCACCGCCTTGCTTCCGGGTGTGAATATCCCGCAGCACTTCGCGTCCGGGTTTGCCCCGAACACGTCATCCTGGGCCTCTTGTGAGAACGTGGTGGCAAACCACGTGCACACGTTGAGCAGCGCGACTGCCCATGCGGTGGATCCATCACCACGGGCGACCTCCGCGACCGTCTCCATGGCGGTGCGCAGGTTCTCTTCGTAACCGCCGTACCGACGTGGGACGAACACCTTGAACAGGCCCTGGGCTTCGAGCGCAGCCATTACCTCAGGGGCCACTTGCCGGTCGGCGGAACTCTGTTCGGCGTACTCGCGGATGAGCGGTATAAGTGCGCTGGCCTTTGCGACGACCTCGCGGTTCGGCCGTGACGCGTCGGTGCCGATCAAATCGACCGACGTCGTGGCTTCGAGTATCTGAGTCATGGAATTCTCCTCTATGCAGTGAGATACGTATGATCGGCGCCGCCAGGCGACCGGCGCCACTGCAGTTGACGATATTGAGAGTTGAGAGGCCCCAGAAATCCGCTTTACGCGATCGGGTGTCCGCTAGCGGAAACGCGTGGGGCCTCATGGCGGGTATCCCATTGAATGAGGTCGACGACGAAAGATTTAGTGCCCAGGTGGTGTTGAAGGTGATGTGAGCGCCCACCTGTCGGTTCCCGTCCAGGGCGATGCCAGCACGCACTGCATCACCGAGGACATCGACGAGTTCCGGACAAGTCTCAACAGCGTGTTCTACCCCGCACACGTCGACCTGATAGGCGGTCAGAACCGGGTCTCTTCCGCGGAGCTCTCCGCGGCCCGGTTGAAGTATCTGACCATTGGGCTGGCTCGGCCCGGGACCGAGGTCTCCGTCGATCCCGGTGATCTAGGCGCCTATCACGTAAACGTGCCAGTCTCGGGCGAGGTGGTCTCCTGGTGTGGTGAGCAGCAGATGGTCGCGACTGCTGAGCGCGCCGCCGTGTTCACGCCTCACCAGCACACGGTGCTTCCACGCTGGGGGGCAGACGCGACGCAGGTCTGCATCAAGATCGACCGCGCCGGACTGGAAAGCGAGTTGGCGCACATCTTGGGTCGCCCCGTCGACAAACACATTCGCTTCGACCTGGAGATGGATCTGACGAGTCCGGCCGGGGCTCGGTGGCTGTCGATCGTCAAGCTCCTCATCGAGACCCTCGACGATCCGCACGTCGTCGCGACCAACGGGCTTGCGTCACACGTCGAATACCTGGAGAAATCGTTGATCTCGGGTCTGCTCGTGCAGCAGCCGCACTCGATGACGTCACAGGTTTACGCGCCGGCCGAGGCCCGCAACCCCAGAGCAGTGCAGAAGGTTCTCGATCACATCGAGTCGGTGCCCGGGTCGCAGTTCACGATGGGCGATCTCGCCGTCGTCGCGGGGATCAGCTCACGCCAGTTACAGAACCTGTTCCACGAACAGTTCGGGATGTCGCCGATGACCTACGTGCGCCAGACGCGACTCGACGGAGTCCGTGCGGACCTGCAGCGTGGTGTCGACGGCACCAAGGTCAGTGACGTTGCGTTCAGCTGGGGCTTCAATCATCTAGGACGGTTTGCCCAGAACTACGAAGGCAAGTTCGGCGAGTCGCCGTCGCAGACGTTGCGTGCTGCCCTGACGTCGTAGGACCACCCCAGCCGCGAACCACGGTTGCTGACCGCCGGCGGTAACCTCTAATTGCGCTCGCGCGCTATGCATTTGACACTTGCATCTGACACCGTCCGACTGCGTGTCAGTCGCCAGGATGAAGCGCGTCCCGGACGAGACACGCCACAAGGGAACCCGAAGTACGAACCTCGATATTGGACTCGTCAGGTAACCATGGCTCCGTCGCGTGGAACGCGACGGTCATGGAAGGTTCGTGAATGACGGTCGCGGGTCTTCACGAGGGTGCCGGCGTGGAGACCGGCCGCGAAACGGCTCGACGGCATGCTCGATCCCGCCGATCTATCCGGTGGCGCAGCGAAGTTCCTCTCGCAACAGACCCTTGCATCGCGACCCCAGCCTTTGGACTCGTCACGACGACAACCAAGTCTGATCTCGTACAGCGAACGACCCCAACCCCGAATGCGCCTCAGAACTAGGGGGCTCGGCACCGAGTAAGGCATCGGCATCCCGCACGCCGCTACGAACCGCCTCGCGCGGCAACGCCCCTGACCCACTCACTTTGACGCACATCGGATTGTTGCATCTGTGTGGCGCGCGTTGTCGGCATCCACAGTGCCATTGGTCGACACCGCGAGCGCATATCGCATGGCCGTCCGCACAATCCGATGCCCGCACGGGTGATGAAACTTACTGACAAATTCTCGTATTCGATCTTGCCCTATTCCTGTTCGAGCACCGAAACCTGTACGCGAGCACCTACTCGGGTCGCCGTCCCCATCTGCCGACCACAGTCGGCAATGAGAACACCGCGTTCGCCGACGTGAAGGCCTCGCCCAGTCGCAGCTCGAGCGTGTCCAGACCGATCTCCTCCTCGGTCGCGACACCGGAGTTCACTATCGCGTCTTTCATCGCGCGCACAACACCGACCATGTACGCCACTGCGCGTGAGCTTCTCGGCGGCCAGTAGGCCCGTAACCCGAGGGTCCCGGCGTCCCGGAAGCCCGCCTGCTCGAAGAGCAGGGGAAAGCGCATCCCGACGAACAGGTCGGCGTGTGCGTATTCGAAGCCGGCCTTCAACCATTCCATCAGGCGTGAATACAGCTCGACCTCGGGCAGCGCGCGCACACCAACCACGTCGTAGTCGATGGCGATGAAGACACCGCCGGGACGCAGGTTGCGCATGTGGTGCGCAAGGATGTCGACAACGCCGCGCAGGTGCACCAGCAGCAGCCGGCAGACGGCGGCGTCGAACGGTTCCTCATTGAGGAGTGTGCGCGCGTCACCGTGGCGAAAGTCGACATTGCGGAAGCCGAACCCGTCCCGACGCTGCACGGCGACGGCGATCTGAGCGGGATCCTGCTCGATGCCCACCACGGATCCGTCGGACCCGACCATCTGGGCGACCTGAAATGCGAGGTCGCCCGGCGTGAGCCGAGGTCGAGGACCCGCATGCCAGGCCGGATGCCGCCGCGCTGAAGGAGCAGAGTCGTCGGTTCGGCGATCAGCGAGGCCTGTGTCTGCAGACGCGCGATCCAGTGTCGTCGCTGGCGAGAGCGTATCCGGGTTTGGTCATATTGCTAACTAACGCCAGGCATGCGGCTTTTATATCAACGACGTTAACACGAAATGGTCTCCGCCACCGCCCCGCCTGTCAGCAAGGCGAAAGGACCTATCCGGGAGTAGGTCGCCGGTGTGGGTTCGGTGACCGCGCCGCCTACCGTTGAATGCAGGCCGTCGGCTCCAATCACGATGTCGGCCTCGACGCGCGTGCCGTCGGTGAAGGTCAGCAGCACCAACGACGACTCGACGCCAGTACGCAGTTCGTCGTCAGCTGCGGCGAAGGCCGCCCGTCCGGAGCAGCGGCGTCGTGATGGTCGCCGTGCGCCGTGGGAAGGCCACGCACCGGCGAGTGGCTTGACAACCCAGAATCAGGATTCTTAGTATCTAGGTTATGCGATTGCCTGCGGGAGTCGAGTGGGCGGTGCACGCCCTGCTGAATCTTAGTTGGGCCGGAGGCGACCAACCAGTCTCGACCGCAACCTTGGCGTCGGGCCACGACCACCCGCCTCCCTACCTGAACAAGCAGCTGCAGCGATTGGTCAAGGCGGGCTTGCTTACATCGGAGCCGGGAGCGCAAGGTGGGTTCCGGCTGGCACGCGGCCTGGAGTCGATCACACTGTTGGACGTTGTGGACGCCATCGAAGGTAAGGATGGGTTGTTTCGCTGCAAGGAGATTCGTCAGTGCGGAACGATCGCCGCTTGCCATGGTGATGTCGACTACTCGCCCCCTTGCGCGGTAATGACCGCGATGGGGAGGGCCGAAAACGCTTGGCGTGCAGCGCTAGCCGCACAGACGCTGGCTGCTGTGCGAGCGGAAGCCGACGCGCACGCCCCGGAAGTGGCCGGCGCCGTACGCCGCGCATTCGGCCGCATGTAAATCGATCTTTTTTTGTAATCCAAAATGAGTACTAGTAGGAGGTTCGATCTAGATGATAAATATCCTGGTTCTGGGGGGTGGGTTCGCCGGTGTGTGGAGCGCCGCGAGTGCCGTCCGCGCTGCGCGCGACGGCGGCGTACACGCCTCTGAGTTGCGGGTGACGTTGGTCAGCGACGGCGACGACATGGTGATCCGCCCCAGGTTGTACGAGCGCGACCCAGCGCAGATGCGTGTGTCACTCGATCGGGTGCTTGGGCCCATCGGCGTCGAGCGGGTGAGCGCGACGGTGATCGGGATCGATACATCCGCACGCACGGTCGAGGCGGTCAGCAGCGAGGGACAGACGATTACGCTCCCGTATGACCGGTTGGTGCTGGCCACCGGTAGCCGCGCGCGGCAACCCAACTTGGCCGGGGCGAAGTTCCTGTTCGACGTTGACACCATCACAGCTGCGGATGCCCTCGAGCGCCATCTGGGCAAGCTTGCAGACCAACCAGATCGTGAAGGCCTCTTCAGCGCGGTCGTCATCGGCGCCGGATTCACCGGCTTGGAGGTCGCCACCGAACTGGGGTGCCGCCTACCCGAGTTGGCCGGCTCGGGTTCACGCGCGCGGGTCGTGCTGGTTGACCGCTCGCAAGCGGTGGGTCAGCAACTCGGCGATGGCCCGCGGCCTCAGATCATCGCCGCGCTTGACGCACTCGGGGTCGAAGTCCGGCTTGGGGCGACGGTGGAGGAGGTCACCGACTCCCAGGTACGACTCGCCGGCGGGGAAGTGATCGCGGCGTCGACGACTGTGTGGACCGCCGGCATGTTGGCCAGTCCGCTGACCGAACAGATTCCCGGCGAGCGAGACCCACTGGGCCGCTTGATCGTCGACGAGTTTCTGCGAGTCCCATCTGTACCGGAGGTGTATGCGGCCGGAGATACCGCCGCGGCGGCCGCAGAAGACGGCCACGTCGTCATGCAAAGTTGCCAGCACGCGGTACCGCTGGGCAAGTTCGCCGGGTACAACGCCGCCGCCGACCTACTCGGACTTCCGCAAGCACCCTTCGCCCCCACCCCGTACGCCACGTGCCTGGATCTCGGGGCCGCGGGTGCGGTGGCCACCAATGGCTGGGACCGGGAAGTGCAGATGACTGGCAACGAGGCAAAGACGTTGAAACAACAGATCAACGCTGAATGGATCTACCCACCACTCGACGACGCCGAAGCCATCCTGAAGCACGCCGACTACCACCAGACCTGGCCGACCGCCGAACTCTTCGGATGATCGGCCCTTCCCCGAGCGCGCCATTTGCCCGATGTCTCGTTGGGCAAGCAGGCTGCAGCGAGCGACCGGCGGCGTTGCACACGCATCGTGCTCGGTCGAACTCTGTCAAGATTGTCACTGTGCGTGAAGATTTCCCTGCGTGCGTGCCGCAATTGCGGGGTACTGCGCTGCTTGGGAACGGATTTGGGAACGAAATGCGGCGCAACGACCGTGATGGCATGGAACCTGACGCGATGACTTGGACGCGTAGTTCGTCGTGAGCTGCAAGCTTGGGACGCGGGAGGCGGCGTGAGACGGCGACCGGTTAGCTCGTAACCCAGAGGTCGCAGGTTCGAATCTTGTCCCCGCTACTAGAGAAAGTGGCCCTGACGGAGGCAAATGGCCCCCAGTCAAACTGGTGGCCATTTCACTTTGGGAACGTTGGGAACGGTTTTGGGAACGACGCCCTGGTTCGTCGCCCAGTATCGGGGCGTTCGCGGATGCCAAAGCGCCTGGATCAGAGCACAGAAGACCATTCGAGGCTGTGATCGCTAGGTCAGGTCCCTAGCGGCGCTTGACTGCTCGCCGGTCCGGTTTGGCTGCGTTTGTGCACAAATCGGTTCGACGGCGGCCCGCCTGCTCGATCCGCCGGCGTATGTGTCGACGATCTGCTCGGCGATGATCCGTACCGGTGTGTTGGTGTTTCGATGGCGGCCACACCCTCATTTCGAAGGCACGCACGGTGGCAACCGAAAGTGTTCATCAGAACGCCTTGGCTTGTCCCATCAGATCGCGGCTTGCCAGTTCAATGAGATGGGTGACGAGTGGGTCTGTCGGTGCGACGGCGCAAAGTTGGCCGTCTTGGATGAGCATGACGGCGGCGTGGTCCACGCCGTCGATGAGCTTGACCGCCGATGCGGTCACCCGGCCAAGGGCGGCCGCCCCATCGTCGCTGGCGGTGATGAAGTTCGGACTCAATGCCAGCCAAAAGCTGCATTAGCCGGTGTGTCACCTTTGCGATCGGTAAGCGAGACGGGAGCGCCGCCAGAGCGTCCCGATTTCGGGTCCACCTGACTCATTCAGCGGGAACACGCCAATACGGCTCAACGGGCCGTGACGGTGCCGGTCAGTTCAAGTGCGTGCCATGGGGTTGTCGGCGTTTCGGTCAAGGTGCCTGGCATCGCCGGCCTGACAGGGCGCAGTGAAGGCGAGAAGCCCGGTCGCAAACCTCGATACTGTCGAGCGGGAGTCCTACTGAGCGCCGTCAACGCTGCGCACCGCGTGTGTACGAAACCCAGGGGACAATGACTGGGGACATCACTGATGTCGATTTCACGTTGCAGCGGTCATAGTCAAGACACAGCTTGTTGCGGTCCCACCACCACCACTTCCGCGACATGATCGGCGAGCGAGTCGCCGGCCTGCTTCGGGATACTTGTGAGGAATGTGAGTTGAGCCTTGTCGTAGCCGGTTCCACTTCGGAAGACCCGGCATCGACTCAGGGTGGTGCGCTCTTCGTCCCGGCTGGGGCCGGACTGACCAAGTAGGTGTCTGGCGATGTTTACACGCTGAAGGCGACCGCTGAGACGACCAATGGTGCACTCGGATTCGTCGAAGCCTCCGTGCCACCCGACGGTGGCCCAGCAGCGCACGTCCATTTTGGCCCCGAAGAAGCATTCTACTTGATCTCCGGTGAACTCGAATTCCTCGATGGGGAATGGACTTTCACCGCTAGCACCGATGACTTCGTATTCGTGCCACGCGGTACTTGGCACCGCTTCACCAACGAGGGCCTGCACACAGCGAAACTGCTGTTCCTGTTCAACCCCGCCGGCGTAGAGGCGTCCTTCTCCGAAGGTGGCGACGACCCTGAACCCGGTGTCACGCCACCGCCTTGGGACATGGCCCGTTTTGCGCATCTACAGGAAGTCATGGACCGGCTCAACGTGGACACCCACTTCATACCTGAAACGGATTGACCGAGTTCGACCCGTCGGCACGATCCGGAACCTTAATCGTGGGTTCCGAGCGGCCAAGGCGATTTGACTGCAGTCGGTGAACTAGTCCGCCAGCATCATGGTTGGCCGACGAGGCGCTTGCCTGAGGGCTGCTTCTGGCGCTGCGGCCGGTGCGCAGGTATCCGGCACGTAACCGGGCGGCAAGAGCGGCAATAGATGGTCGTCGACATCGTGATCCTGCGACGCGTGGACTGGTGTGCTGGATCGGATTGATCCGTCGTGTGTCGAGTACAAGCCGTTGAGCCCCAACATGATCGCGACGACCACACTGACGACGGTGACGAGGCCGGCGGCAAGGTAAACCTTCGTCCGGATGTGTAGCCGGGTGCGCCGTGGCCGAGGTGCAGCCGCATACAGCCGGCTTGTATGACCGTCAGAGCCGTGAGATTCGTCCATAGCAGCGCCACGCGAGATCAACTCTGGCCCTTCACATATGTTCGTCCCGCAGTGCAGAAGCGAAATGTGGACGAATGCTGCAAGACATCTGCATGAGTCGACTCACTCATATCACCTGTGGCAATTCGGTTCTCGACGAAATGGCGAGTTTGGTATAGATCTTGCGCAGGTGATATTCGACGGTGCGTGGGCTGATGAACAATTGACCGCCGATTTCGGTGTTGGACAGCCCATCTCGGGCAAGTCGCGCGATCTGCGCTTCCCGAGAAGTCAGTTCCCCTGTGGACTCTTCGCCGGCAGCGGCCGCGCTGCCACCGGTCGCTTTCAGCTCCCGCAGGCTGCGCTTGGCGAACGCTTCGAAACCCATCGACACAAAAAGTTTGTGTGCGATCGCCAACTGCGCGCGGGCATGGATTCGGCGTCTGTGGCGGCGTAACCATTCGCCGTAGACGAGGTGTGCGCGGCCGAGGTCGGTGTGCGCTCGGGTTCGACTGAGGTGATCGATGGCCGCGGTGTAAAGAGTGTCGGCACGTGCGCTGGCGGTGAGGAGCGCCCGCGAGCGGGCCTCGATTCCGAGCGCCCAGTGGGTGCCGCTGGCCTGGGTGGCTTCGGCGAGGCGCTGAAGCGCATCTGCGGCGCGGTTCGGCTGGCCGTTTCGGGCGGACGCCTCGATGAGCTCAACCAAGGCCCAAAGGCTCAGCCCGACTTCGCGACGACTGCTGGCCCGTTCGGCGACGGGGATCGCTTCGGCGTACCGACCCGAAGCGTTGTAGTGCACGGCGGCGGCCCATTCGACGATGGTCAGGCCGCTGCCTTCCCCGCGGTGCTCAACGCTGTTCGCGCTGACATTCACCAGCGGCCCGATGTCCTCGACTCCTCGCCAGGCCGTCAGCACCACGGCACCGTAATTCAGCGGTTCACTGCGCGTGAGTTGTGTCAACGCTTGCGACTCGTCGTGCAGCATGGTGGCGGCGTCGAGCTTGCCGCTGCTGAGCTCGAGACCGACGCGGGCGCGCAGCGCGATCGGCAGCACGCTGAGTGCACCAATCTGGCGCGCGCGCTTGATCTGCCGCGCGGACAGCAGATCCCAGGCCTCGTCGTCCCACAACTCCATGGCCACCCGAGAAGCGAGCCATAGCCAGCGCAGGTGAGGTAAGTCGGCGATGTCTTCGCTGCGAAGTGCGCTCAATGCCTGCTGCAACCCTGGCGCCGCCGCCTTCGAGCCCTCGGTGATCAGCAGGGCGAGCCCGTCCAGCAGATGATCGAACGGGGTCGGCGGTGATGCACAGGGCTTCGTAACCCGCGCGCATCCGGCAATGCGTTGCAATGCGTCGTCTCCGGCCAGCCGGCCGGCGAACAGGGCCGCGACGAAAGCGTCGAGCAGCGTGTAGCGGGTCATCGCCGGGTCCAGACGACTGAACCGGTGGGCGGCCTTCAGCAGGAGCTCTGGCGCATCGCGGCCGCGATTCATCACGAAGGCGAGCCTGGCTCGGATCAGTTCCGCGTTGGCGCGGTTCAGTTTGTCAAGGCTTGCTGTCTCCGCGACGCGCAGCATGGCCGTGGCTGTGTCTGGATCTCCCGCGTCTTGCTTGGCCGTAGCGGCTGCCAACGCCCGTTCAGCGCGTCGGTTCAGATCGGTTGTCAGTTCGACCGATTTGGCCAGAAACGCGGCGGATGCGGCAATTCCTCCTCTCGCCTGGGCCAAGGAGGCCGACGCTACGAGTTCGTCGGCGATCGCATCGTCGGGGCCTGCCACTCCCAGGGCCCGATGCCATACCTGTCGGACCGGGTCCGATTCGGGTTCAATCACTTCGGCTAGCGCTCGATGGACACGCAGGCGTTTCTCGAGGGTTGCCGTGCGGTAGGCCGCCAACCGCGCAAGAGGATGACGAAACCGAACCCGTGCGCCGAATTCGAGTAACCCTGCGGAGACGGCCGCCGCACCAGCCTGCCGGTGAATACCTAACCGCTCGGCGGCGCGCCACACGGTGATCGCGTCGCCGGTCGACTCGGCGGCGGCCACCAGCGACAGTAGTTTCGACTCGGACGGAAGCGCGTCGAATTGCCGACGAAACGCTTCCTCGATGTCGGTCGACGGCCCTGACGCGGCCGGCATACCGAATCCGCCGGCAAGCTCGGCGGGTGACATCGCCTTGGGCAGTTCCAGCAGGGTCAACGGGACGCCTTGCGTTTCGGCGACGATGCGCTCGAGCACTTGCTCGTCGAGCGGTGCTCGCAGCGCGCACGTCAACAAGGCGCGGGCGTCATCATCGCGCAGCCCCGTCAGCTCCAGTTCGGGCAGTCCTTCTAGCTCAGGACCGGATCCGCTGGTGGCGAATATCATTGCGACCGGGTCGTCGCGCAACCGCCGGCCGACGAACGCAAGCGCTTGCGCTGATGCTTGGTCCAGCAGGTGCTCGTTATCGATGACACAGAGCAGGGGCTGCTCGGCGGAGGCTTCCGAGAACAGCCGTGACGTCGCCAGTCCGATCAATAACCGGTCGGGCACATCGCCGGTCGTCATGCCGAAGGTGAGTCTGAGCGCGTCCTGTTGGGGCTCTGGCAGCCGGTCCAGCTTGTCGATGATCGGTGTACACACCTGATGCAGCGCTGCGAACGCCAGCGCCGATTCTGATTCGGAACCGGTGGCCCTGATCACCTTGAACCCGCGCGCGGACGTGACGGCATAGTCCAGCAGTGCGGTTTTACCAACGCCCGGTACGCCTCGCAGCACCAGTACTCGGCTCGCACCGCGGCGCACCACGTCGAGCATTTCGTTGAGTTGCCCGCATTCACGGGTCCTACCCAGCAGCAACTGAATTCCACCTCCTTTCGGCCTATCGCGTTTTGACGCGTCACCGTTCAAATCATGACCAAATTTGCGGACCATATGCCGACCTACTGGGGCGCAGCGGTGGAAACTGGTGTGTCACTGGTGGTCTGGACTAGGGCTATTACGGATGCGCCGACTGGGCCGAGTCGTGGCAGTGTGGCGTTGCCCGATCGCCTATCGCACCTGCGCCCGATTGGGCCGACCCCCGGCATCGACGCCGGAGCCGATGTCCGTGTTCGAGGTGTCCGAGAAGATGCGGACTGAGGCGAATGGCGCCTGCGAGACCGCTAAGACAGAAAATTCGGTGAGCGCTACGCAGCGCCAAGGATGGAGTTGACTGCCAGTGATCGAGACTGAGCACGCTGTACGAAAAGCCGCCCGCACCAAAGCGTCTTCGCTGAAGTATTCAACCGGGTTCGGCAATGAGCACAACAGCGAGGCGCTGCCGGGGGCACTGCCGATTGGCCGCAATACGCCCCAACGGCCGCCCCACGGGTTGTACACCGAGCTTCTGTCCGGCACTGCTTTCACCGAGCTGCGGCAGAACACCCGCCGCACGTGGCTCTATCGGATCCGGCCCTCAACGCTGCACCCGCCGTTCGCGCGCATCGACAATGGGACCCTGCTGGCACCACCATTCAGTGAGAGCCCGGTGGACCCGAATCGGCGATACTGGGCACCCCGACCAGCACCGGTGGTCGGAACTGATTTCGTGTCAGGCCTTTGGACCTTGGGCGGCAATGGCGCCCCGGCGCTAAGACATGGCGCAGCGATACACCTCTACACCGCCGACACTTCAATGACGAACCGGGTGTTCAGTAATGCCGACGGTGAAATGCTGATCGTCCCCGAGCTGGGCAGTTTGCTGATATACACGGAACTCGGCGCGCTCAGTGTGGAGCCGGGCTCGATCGCCATCGTGCCGCGGGCGATCAAGTTCCGCGTCGAGATTCAGGCGGGTGACGACCCCGAGGCGTCCGGGTTCGTCCGCGGCTACGTGTGCGAGAACTTCGGTACGGCGTTTTCTCTCCCCGAACTCGGGTTCATGGGCCAGAGCGGAATGTCGAACCCGCGCGACTTCCGGGCGCCGGTCGCCGAATACGAGGAGACAGCGGGACCCGTTGAGGTGGTCCACAAGCTCGCAGGAAGTCTATGGAGCTCGACGTACGATCACTCACCGCTCGACGTGGTCGCGTGGCACGGGTCCAGCGTCCCTTACGTTTACAATCTTCGAGACTTCCAGGTGCTGGGCAGCGTTACCTTCGACCACGCCGACCCATCCCGCTACACGGTGCTGACTTCAGCCACCGCCACACCAGGACTTGGAAATGTGGATTTCTCCGCTGTGGTTCCCGAGTGGCTGGCGAACGAGGACACTTTCCGCCCACCGTACTTCCACCGCAATGTCAGCTCGGAACTCGTCGGCGTCGTCGAGGCCTCCGCAACTGTCCCCGGCTACCAGCGCGGCATGGTCGCACTGACCAACATGCTGAGCGCACACGGCATCGGCGCAGCCGCCTGGGAACTGGCAACGAACGCCGACCCAGTTGCGCCGATCAAAACCGACGGCATAATCATCATGTTCGAGACCCAGTGGCCCATCGCCGTCACTGCGCAAGCTGCCGCGGCCGTCGGCGTCACCGATGAAACGCGCAGCGACGCGCAGAAGCTGGAAAGCCACTTCCGACCTGATGCCAGGACGCCGCGATGAACAGGCTTCTGCACCAAGGGCGCCAGTGTCCACCCGAGGGAGGATGGGCACCACGTGCTGGTAGACCACTCGGTTGAGACCTTGCTGGGGTCGGTGCGAGTGCAGGTTGGCGGCAGCGGCGACGCGATGTTGTTCTGGCCGAGCCTGCTCATGACGGGTGACATGTGGGCAGCGCAGGCCGACCACTTCGGCACTGGCCATCAAGTAATCCTCGTCGATCCGCCCGGCTTCGGTGAAAGCCAGAAGCTCACGAAGACTTTCACTTTCGAAGAATGCGCCCGCTGCATCGCCGACATTCTCGACGGCCTCGGCGTGAAGCGCGCGCATTTCATCGGCAACTCGTGGGGCGGCATGATCGGCGGCACGTTCGCAGCCACCTACCCCGATCGCGTGGGCAGTACGGTGCTGCTGAACGGCACGGCGTCGGCTGCGGGCATCTGGCAGAAACTCGAGTACGGCTTCATGCTGCGGATGGCCGGGCTGCTCGGCGGGATCCGGCCGCCGCTGACCCGTTCGGTGCTCAAGGGGTTCCTCGGGCCGACGACGTTTCGCACCCGGCCCGATGTCGTGGCATTCGTGCGCGACTCGGTGCAGCGATTCGACCTGCGGTCGGGCGGGTGGGCGGTTCATAGTGTGGTGCCGCGACGGCCGGATCAACGGGCGCTTCTGGCCACGGTCAAGACGCCCGTGCTGGTGGTCGCCGGCGTCGAAGACGCGACGTTTTCCGTTGAGGAGACGATGGCGATGGCCGAGGCGATTCCCGGCGCGGCCGTGTCCGTGCTCGAAGGGGTCGCCCACCTGGCCGCGCTCGAGGACCCGGCCCGCATCAATTCGTTGATCACCGAGTTCCTCGCGACGGGTCGCGTCGTTGCACATTAGCCGCGGTGAGCAGAGCGACCGCACCGACTGCTCCTGACGAAACGCGCGACACTGGCGTTCTTCAGTATCCGATCGAGGGAAGGTAGGGGCCACGCGGCTGCCCATACAGCCCAGTGACATCAAGTTGAGCAGGTAGACGATTTGGAGTCGTTGTTCGCGACACCAGCGCAATAGCTCGTCGTTGGCGAGGGGCACCAGAAATTCAGTCCAGGTGAAGGTGTCCGTGCAACAGTAGTGTCCTCACGTCAGGCGGCGCGGTGGCCGCGCAAGCCCTCTACACGCCTCGCAAGGGTGGCTGACAAAATGAATACAGCTGTGCGCAGGGAACGTCGGCCTTCAAGATGGCCGACGGTCGACGATGAGTCGACGTGAAGACATGACTATTGAACCCGGTACATCCAGATGAGGTTGCTCTTGAGTTCGCCGTCCGAGGTCCACTGGTACTGGCGCGCCACCCCCTGGCCTTGATAGTTGCGGATGAAGTCGAGCATGGCCGGCCGTGTGAAGTGGCCGGAGTCGATGGCCCTGAGCATGATCGTGGCGAGATCATAACTTTCGGCACTGTAGGTACCGGGCGGCTGGCTGAACATGCGGCTGTATGCATCGGCGAAGGGGCCTGCTGATGGAGCGCACGGGCAGGACAGGATTGCGCCGGCCGATGACTCACCGGCTTGTTTGACGAATTCGACGTCGTTGGCAGCGTCTCCGGTGGCGAAGGTAGCGGTTACGTTCGCCGTTCTCAATTGTGCAACCAGCAGTGCCGCCTCGGCGTAATACCCGCCGTAGAAGATTGCGTCCGGCGCCGCGGCCGAGAGTTGGGCCACCGCGGCAGAAAAGTCCTTATCGCCCCTCTTCACTTCGACGTTGCAGGCAGAGTCGGCAGCTCCGAGCGTTTGACGTACCGCTTGAGCCAGTCCTAGGCCGTAGTCGGTGCTGTCGTCGACGACGCATACCTTCTTGTCACCCAACGCTTTCGTCAGATAGTTGGCGACCGACGGCCCCTGCACCGCATCGTTGGCCAAACCGCGAAAAAATGTCTTCCAGCCCTCGTTCGCCAGGGTGACGTTGGTCGCCGAGGGCGTGATCGCAGCCAAATCCGCCTGATCGAACAATGCACCGGTGGCCTTGGTCTCTCCCGAGTTCCCTGGGCCGATCACACCGATGATGGCGGGGTCGTCGATCATTTGCGGTGCGATTTCGACCGCCTTCTGTGGGTCACCCTCGCTGTCAAAGGATTTCAGCTGCACCACGCAGTTCGGGTTGTGCGCGTTATGTTGGGCCACAGCTAAAGCGACACCGTCTCTGACATTGATTCCCAAGGCGGCATCCGGGCCGGTGAGTGCGGCCGTCATGGCGATCGACAATGGCGGGCATGCCGCATTGCCGCCCCCGCCGGGATCAGCCGGAACGACACTGACTGGCTTGGAGGCCTGACTGCCCTGTTCGTCGATCTGCGCAATACCGACGATTTTCAGCTCGGTATGCGAAGCATCAGGCACAGACTGCTGGCAGCCGGTCAGCGCCGTAAGGAGAATCGTCGAGCTCAACGCCACTATCGACCTCGCCGCTACAGCTGACATCGTCACCTCCACATAGTGTCTCAACGTCTTCGCTTGTCCCGCATTATTGACAAGGCCTGGCGGGCAGAAATCGATGCCGATTTTTGGGTGGAGAAGATCCCCGCCTGCGCCGACTTGCTGACAAGATGCACTGGGCGGTCGTCGGCGACTAGCACAACGCCTGTCCCGCTTGTCGGTGTACGCCGCGGGTTCGTGTTCACTTCGCGGCAGGCCCCACATTGCAGGCGGCTCGAGGACCAGGGAATCCGTGAGCACCCCAGTCCCTACCCCAGCGTCCGGCTTCCTTCTTCTGCGACACAGGAGCTCTCGCTTGCCGTGCTCGGTCACCAGGTTGACCCGGGTAGCTGCCCGGGACTATCTCTTCGCCGAGCTGGTCACTTCGGACGGTGTCCAGCCCAGTTTGGGTCCGAGTTTTTCGGCCATATCAGTGGTCATCTGCAGATAGTCGTCTTCCTCGAAGTCGAACGGCAGCGCGAAGGCCGCGTCGTCGGCCCGTTGGAAACCGGCGTGTGCCTGCAACTGGTCGGCGAGCTCGTCACAGGTTCCGACGAGGTCGGGGGAGAACAGCACCTGCCGGGGTCCGTGGGACGCCCGGGTCCGGTCGAGCCGCGCGTCTGCATAGGCTCGGTATTTTCGAACCTGCGCCGGCGACGCCGAATCAGTGGGGATCACAACCAGGCTCATCGTCACCGTGGCTCGATGTGGTGCCGGGTGTTTCGACCGGAACTCGTCGATCAACTCCGCCTGTATGCCTGCCGAATCGCTGCCCTGTGTGCCGTCTCGACTGACGAGGTTGCTGAGGAGGAAATTGCACCCCCGCTCACCAGCCCACCTGGCCGATGACTTGCTTATCGCGCCGTACCACACGCGGTCGGCCAAGCCCGGCGACTGCGGTTGCACGGTGTGCATGAACTGGTCGATGCCCACCGTCCCCTCGAAGTCGCTGACCGGTTCACCGCGCAGGCAGTCCAATAGCCGCACCACCCGGTCTTTGGAGAAGTCCTCGACGTCGTGCGTACCGGGATACAACTTGGTTTTGTAGTGCTCGTAGAGGTGCGGCACACCCACGGACACTCCGGCATTGATGCGACCACCGGAGAGAAGGTCGACGGTGGCGAGATCCTCTGCCAGGCGCACCGGGTTCTCCAGGCCCAACGGGATAACCGCGGTGCCGATCTGTATTCGGGTGGTGCGCTGAGTCGCTGCGGCCATCACGGCGACCGGCGAGGAAATGCCGGCCTGCAGGTGCCGCTGACGCACCCATACGGTGTCGAAACCCAGCGTCTCGGCCTGCTCGATGAGCCTCAGCGTCTGTTCATGTCCGGGTCTGGGATCAGCTGGGTCGAACCGGCCGATGGTCAAAAAACCCAATCTGGTTAATGGCGTGGTGCGCATGGCCATGACCTTCTTTCAGTGGTCGATGAGGTCGACACTATCGTCGGTCATACATGACCCTCCGGATCATGCTGTCTACCAGTGTTACTCGAGACGGCCTCATTGGAAGTGGCAATTGCAGGGGTAACTGCGATCAACACCAGGGTGCGAACTGGGGATGTCACGGATGCCCAGTGCGGTAATGGTTGGCGAAACTGACGGGATTGATCTCGCTGATCGCATGGAGACTATATGGGCATGACATCCGTGGCCCGCCGGCATACCATGCCGCCGAAAGCAGTCGTCGAGTATTTCCAGCGATACCTTAGGGTATACGAAATATTCTGTTAAGAAGGAGAGTTCATGATTGGCTGCGTCAAACCGGCCTGGGCAACAAACGATTAGGAAGTTCGGCTTCTCACACATTGGATAACTCCCGGTGCCCGCAGCGTTGAAGGACGTGAACCAGTTGATTCGGCGGACCGAATCACGATGCGTCTCCGCGACTTTAGGGCGTTGGATCTTCGCCGAGTCGACGATGTCCGTGCAGTCAGCAATAAGCGTTCCGCGGCAAGAATGTCGATGGGCGACCGACGGGATCGGAGCTAGACAAGTGAGACAAACGCGAGCCAGGTTTTCGCGCCCAATCTTCTTGCGCGATCTGGAGTCCACGGCCATCGCACTCGGAGCGCCGTACTCGATACCCGTCGCCAACAGGGTCATTGACGCCTATGCCGGAAGTTTCCGAGAGGGCGCCGTGCTGTGGCGGGCTACGAGCCGACCAGGTGACGCGATCAACTACCGCTTCTATGAACGTCACCCGACCGACACAATCGGAAAGGCCATCAGGGCCGGACTGCTCGACGAACACAGCAGGATGGCGGCGTTGGCCAGGCAATGGAGCGCGCGGTATCCCGAAGCGGTGGAACTCTGCGACTTCGATAGTGAGCGCGGGCTATCAAAGACCTGGATCTATCTGGGTTCGGAACGGCCCCTTTCCGACATCCTGCGCGTGGCCGATACACCTGAGCCCGTGCGTCGTACGGGCCGCAAGCTTCGCCGGCTTGGTTTGGAGTCGGTGAGACACACGGCGGTCAACTATCTCGATAACACCATGAATTGGTACTTTCCCGTGGCCGGACCGCTGGATCAGCTGCGGTGTTCTCAGCTTGTTGCGCTAGCCGACGGCGAGCCACCGTCGCGATCGGTCTTCGGGGATATGAGTCGGTTCATACCGTCGGAGAGATTCACCTTTTCTGTCACGCTGACCGAACACGGTGAGGTGAAGCGAGTTGGCTTCTACGCCCTGAAATTGCCCAGCGGAAAGTGGCCGGCCATCAGCGGTCGGCTGATGAAGTTCTTTCAGACAGCACCATCCCGCGACATCGAGGAGATGAACGCACTGGCTTGGTCATTCGGCCGCGGTGGCGACAACTACATGAAGGCTGAACGTAGCTACAGTGGCCGGTTGGTCGAACTCATGAGGCAGTGGAACTCCCCGATGACCGCTACGACTGCTGAACTCGTTGGAGCCGAATGACTATGACATGTGATGGAACAAGCGAGGCGATTGACAGAACCGGGTCTGCGCCGCGCATTAGACCTTAGGAAGCACCGCCGGACGACGGCTATGCACTCGGTCGCACAGAAGTCGAGTACGAGCGGCTTGCGTTGCAGTCAAAGATCATCGAGCCGATCACGGCCCGGTTGCTCGATGCAGCTGGTGTCGGTCCGGGCATGCGTGTGCTGGATATCGGCACTGGCGTCGGCGATGTAGGCATACTCGCAGCAGAAAAAGTCGGTTGCTATGGGGAAGTCGTCGGAATCGACTGCGATCCCCAGGTGCTGCGCATCGCGAGGCGACGGGCGGCTGAGAGGCGCTACGCGAATGCGTCCTTTCAGGTCGGCACCGAAACACAACACGAAACCAGTGACGCTATGACTTCGTCACGGCCCGTCTCGTGTTGTGCCATCAGCCCGATCCAGTTCAGTTTCTGCGCACCGCCGCGTCGCTCGTGCGACCAGGTGGAGTGCTCGCCATCCATGACTCCGTTCTGCACGCGCCCCCGTTCTCGCAACCCCAATCGTCGGAATGGGATTACGCTATGAGTCTCGCGGCGCAGGTCCTAGGGGTCGTTCTGCCAAATCCCGACGCCGGCGCTCAAATGTTCGAGTTGTTTCGACGCGCGGGTTTGTCTGAGCCATCGGTTTCGTGCGAACTTCCGGTGGACGGCGGTGAGTCGTCGCCGTTCTACGAATGGTGTGTGCGGCAACTCTGCGCAGCTTGTTGCCTCACGGCGAAAGGCTTGGCGTCTATTCCGGGCGAGACCTGGAGAATCTGGCGCAGCGAATTCGTGAAAGCGTAGTTGCGGCCGGTGCGCAGATCGCTGGGCCACACCAATATTGCGGCTGGGCACAGATGTGATCGCAACAGCGGACGAGAACTTGAAGCTGAGTTCGCTAGGGTATTCCTAGGGTTGCCACGGATGCACTGAAAGCGGTGTGGCCTGCACTCTGACAGAGGCAGAGATGAATCGCCCCGGAGCTGGGGCTCAATCATGGGGGTCGATCAGCGCCTGGATGATCGTCGCGGCTCATCTCAGGCTGCTGCTGTGCGCCGGCATTGTCCCGCGCCCTCGATCGACGACTCGAGGTGTTCAAACATCTGGCAATTGGGACCCACACGACGAAAGAGTTTGATAGCGATGCAAATCACCCTGATGGGTTTGTTGGACAGTCGCCCGGATCGTTCGGCTGTCGACATCTACATTGACGAGCTCACCGCGGCTCGCGACCAAGGTTTCCGCCGGATGTGGACCACGCAATTGATGTGGGAACCGGATCTGCTGACGGTGATGGCCGCCGCGGTGGGGCAGGTCGACGGAATCGAGGTCGGAACGGCCGTGCTTCCGGTACAGGTTCAGCATCCGACACTGCTGGCGCAGCGCGCCCTTGTCGTCAACCAGGTCGCCGGCGGGCGGCTGCACCTGGGGCTGGGGGTGAATCATCCCGGTATCACCGAAGAGATGTGGGGGATACCGTTCGCGAAGCCGGTGCGGCTGATGCGCGAGTACCTCGACGGGTTGCTTCCGCTGTTGGACGGCAAGCCCGCAGATGCGGTCGGCGAACTGGTCACCACCCGCGCGACATTGCAGATCCCGGGGGCACCGGCACCGCAGGTGTACCTGGCGGCTCTGGGCCCGCAGATGTTGAAGCTGGCCGGGCGGCGTACCACGGGCACGGTGACGTTGTTGACGGGCCCCAAGACGTTGAGCGAACACATCGGGCCGACGTTGCGTGAGGCCGCGGAGGCCGCGGGTCGACCGGCGGGAGCGGCGCGGGTGGTCGCGGTGTTGCCGGTGAGTGTGACCGACGATGTTGATCCCGCGCGGGCGCTGGCAGCCGAGGAGTTCGCCATGCACGGGCAGTTGCCGTCCTATCGGGCGGTGCTGGATCGTGAGGGTTTCGCCGGACCTGAAGACGCCGCCCTGATCGGGGATGAAGCCACGGTGCTGGACCGCATCGCCGAGCTACGTGCAGGCGGAGTCGACGAGCTGGCGGCATATCCCCTTGGCGAGTCAGCCGAAATGCTTGATCGCACAAGAGCGCTTCTGCGCACCTGTCTGTAGACGTCCGTCACATCCTTCAGGATGCTGGCGACTCCGGCTAGCTCAGCGGTATTCGCGACAACGCGGCTCGTGACGAGATACCCAGCTTGCTGTACACCTTGCGCAGGTGGTATTCGACGGTGCGCGGGCTGATGAACAGCCGACCACCGATATCGGAGTTGGACAGTCCATCTCTGGCCATCCGGGCTATCTGGCCTTCTTGGGCGGTCAACTCAGGCGCCGGATGCTCCGCGGTCGCCGCGGGAGCGCCACCTGCGGCGCGCAATTCCCGCGCGCAGCGTTCTGCGAACCCGTCTAACCCGTTGGCGGCGAACATCTCATGTGCGACACGCAGATGCTCGCGCGCATCCAGGCGTCGTTTCTGGCGGCGTAGCCATTCCCCATACAGGAGATGCGCCCTGGCCAGATCCACCCGCGCACGCGTTTGGCTGAGCCGTTTGATCGCCTCCCGGTACAACGAGTCGGCCTCGGAGTCTCCGCTGACCAACGCGCGTGAGCGGGCGGCCAGTCCCAGCGCCCACTCGGTGCCGCTGACTGTAGCGGCCGTCGTCAGCCGATCGAGTGCTGCGGCGGCACGGACGCCGTCTCCATTGCGGACGTCGGCTTCGATCAGTTCGGGCACCGACCACATCGAGAGGCCGATTTCTTCGGGATGGCCGCAGGCCCGGGCCGCCGCATCGGCAGCCTCCGCGTATGACCCGATCCCGTTGTACATCACCGCCAATGCCCAGTCGATAACCGTCAGCCCGACGCCTTCCTCGCGCTGCTCGAGGTCTGCGCGGCTGGCATCGACACGCGTGCGGACGTCATCACTGTGGCCTCGCCAGGCCGCGAGCACCAGGGCGCCGTAGCCTTGTGGCTCGCCACTGATGATTTGCGTGAGCGATTCCATCTCATCGGCCAGCATGGTGGCCGCCTCGAGTCGGCCCGCAGTCAGTTCGACCACGAAGCGACTCCGAAGCGCAACGGGTAACACATTCAACGCGCCGACTTCGCGAGCCAATTCGATTTGCAGACCAGACAATTCGTACAGGGTCGCGTCGTCCCACATTTCCATCGCGACTCGCGAGGCCAGCCACAGCCACCGCACCTGCGTGGACGGCGAATCGCAGGCCACGGTCCGGAAAGTTTCCAGGACCCGTTCAACGTTCGCGGCTGCGGCGCGGTGGCCCTCGGTGATCAGCAAGCCGAGACCGTCAACAAGGAAGTCCAATACGGTGGACTCCGTCGCGCGGTGGGGCACCTGGCGCGCCGCCTCTGCCACCTGAACCAGGCCGGTGTCACCGGCCAGGCGGCCCGCGAACATGGCCGCGATGAATGCGTCGAGGATGGTTTGCCGGGCAAGCTTTGCGTCGAGCGGCCCGAGCCGGCGCGCCGCCTTCAGCAGTGACACCGTCGCGTCGCGGCGACGGTTCGTCGCGAAGGCCCCCCGCGCGCGGACCAGGTCGACGCGAGCGAGGTCGAGATCGTCGAGCGGCGCAGCCTGCGCGATGCCCAGCAGCACGCTGGCGGCCTCCGGGTCGCCGGCGTCCTGTTTGGCACCGGCTGCGGCCACGGCACGGCGGCCGCGCTGCGCGACGTCTTGGGTGAGCGCGACCGATTTCTCCAGGAAGGCGGCGCCGGCGGCAAGTCCGCCGCGAGCCTGGGCCACCGACGCTGACTCTTCGAGCTCGGCAGCGATCTCGTCGTCTGGCCCGGGGCTGCCGAAGGCCCGATGCCACGCGCGCCGAGCCGGATCGAGTTCGGGATCGATCGCCTGCGCAAGCGCCCGATGTGCACGCTGGCGTTCAGCCGGTGAGGCCCCCCGGTAGGCGGCCGACCGCGCCAGCGCGTGGCGAAAGTTCACGCGTGTGGAGATGTCGAGCAGTCCGGCGGTAACCGCCGGTGTCACCGCCTCATGCTCGATCCCGAGTTGCTCGGCCGCCCGCCACACCAGCGACGCATCACCGGTGGCCTCCGCGGCGGCCACAACTGCGAGTTCGCGTGTCTGCGTAGGCAGAGCGTCGAACCGCTGGCAGAAGCCGGCCTCGATCCGCGTGGCTACCCCGGCGCTGCCAGGCACACCGAAGCCGCCGGCGAGTTCTGCCGGCGTCATGCTCTTGGGCAGCTCCAACAGTGCGAGGGGATTTCCCCTTGTCTCGGCGATGATCCGGGTGGCCACGTGCGGGTCGAGCGGCCCTGAAAGGGCCGACTGGAGAAGGGCCCGTGCATCCTCGTCCCGCAGGCCGGTGACGTGCAGTTCAGGAAGGCCGGTGAGTTCGGCGGTGAGTTCTGAGGTGGTGAAGACCATTGCGACAGGCTCGGCCAACAGCCGGCGAGTCACGAAGCCCAGCGCCTGGCCGGAGGCATGGTCGAGCCATTGGCTGTTGTCGAGGACGCAGAGCAGGGGGCGTTCGCCCGACGCCTCGGAGAACAACCCGAGAACTCCTAGGCTGACGAGGAAGCATTCCGGGCTGGGGCCCGTCGTCAGGCCGATCGCGACGCTGAGCGCTTCGCGTTGCGGCTCTGGCAGTCGCGGCAGGTACTCCAATAACGGTGCGGTGAGCTGCTGCAGGGCCGCAAAGGGGAGTCCGCGTTCTGACTCGGATCCACCTGCTCGCAGCACGGTGAAATCCTGGGCGTGGTCGACAAGGTAGTTCAGCAGGGCGGACTTCCCGATGCCTGGCTCCCCGAGGATGATCAGCGGTTGACTCTCACCCCGGCGCACGGCGCCGAGCAAGTCTTTCAGCACGCCCAACTCACGGGCACGCCCGCGCAACATAACGGCACCTTAACGCTTGACCAGCGGCATCACACCGGGTTGTCACGAGGTGCCTGCCGGCGGAACTGCTGGGCGGCGGCTATGACAGGACTGTGCGCTACTGCACTGGGCAGGCGCCGGATGAGCACGGATATCAACCCGCGGATCGGGCGACAATCGTACTTGCACGCTTCCGCCGTCCCCCCGGTGGACCTACCAACCGCGGTCAGTGTCGTAAATTCGGCCGTGGCCCTTCGGCCCCAATCCGTTGGCCGGCAGTCGGGCTCGGCTCATATCAACACGGCCGGCCCGACCGGCGCTGCCCAAACGCATTGCGTCCCTTCATCGATTCGTTGACGATGTAGTCGGCGACGTTCGAATCAGACACCGTTCGTCGCGAGGGGGAAATGCACACCCGCTTCTGAAGTCGTATGCCCCTAGTGGCGCGGCGACGAAAACTGAAATCCCCGGCCAAAGCCGTGCCCTTCTGGGGGTGTCTTTGAAAGACTGACGGACATGGGCAATAACAGTGTGAGGATCGGCGGGGCCACTGTTACCCGAGTGGTCGAGCTGGAACTCGAATTGCCCCGCGCGCTCTTCCCTGATACCCCCGCGCCCGTGTGGCAGGAGAACGCCGATCTGTTGGTGTCTGAGTTCTGGCGTCCTGACACCGACACGTGGCGCATCGCTGTACAGACCTGGGTGGTCGAGGTCGACGGACTGACCGTGGTCGTCGACACCGGCCTCGGAAACGACCGCGACCGCCCCCAGATGCCGGCAGCCCACCAGCTGAGCACAGGCTTTCTGGACGCGGTGCGGTCCGCTGGTTTCGATCCAGCCGGCGTCGACGTCGTGATCAACACCCACATCCACACCGACCACGTCGGCTGGAACACCATGCTGGTCGGTGATCAGTGGGCGCCGACCTTCCCGAACGCGCGTTATCTGGTTCCTGAGGCCGACTACCGGTACTTCCACCCCGACAACGCCGACCAGCTGCCGCCGGCCCGCACCGAGGAGGAGCGCGCGCGACTGAATGGGATCCAGATTGTGTTCAACGACAGCATCATTCCGGTCGAATCGGCTGGACAGCTCGAAACATGGTCTCAGGATCGCCAGCTCAGCGAATCACTGCGGCTGCGCCCGGCGCCGGGCCACACCCCGGGGTCGTCGGTGCTGTGGCTGGACGCGGGATCGCCCTCGGTCTTCGTCGGCGACCTGACGCACTCGCCCCTGCAGCTTATTCGGCCCGATGATCCGTGCGCGTTCGACTTGGACTACCGCGCCGCGACGGCGACTCGCAAGCAGGTCCTCACCGAGGCATCGCACATGAGTGCCATCGTGCTGCCCGCGCACTACCCCGGTCGGGGCGGCGCCTCCATCGCGACGCACGCCGACGGGTTCACGGTGGGCGACTGGCTGGAGCTGTCCTCTATCTGACGCACTCAACGCTAGTGGCGTGTATTGAGCCTCAATACTTTTCGTACAGACGCCGAGCGTCGACGCCTGCGAAGCATGTGAACCGGCCTTTGTGGGATGGGATCAACTCTTGTTCCTCTCGGCTTCGACGCGCTCGCGCACGGCAGGGGCCACCTCTTCGGCGAAGAGTGCGAGGGCAGTGGCTGACGCGGCCTGGAAGAGCAAATAGACGCTGATGCCGTGGGTGAGCGTCAACTCGGCGAGTTGCTCAGCGCACGTACTGGGCGGTCCTTGTAGGAAGCCCGTGGCGCCGGTGCCGAAGTCGACCGCGATGTTGTAGGCGCGGCGCACCGCAGACGGCGATCTTCCAGCCGCGAGGGCCGCCCCATCGATCAGCTGATTACTGGTCGCCAAATCCTCCGGGCCGCAGAAGGGAGAGCTGACTATCCACCCGTCGGCGACTCGACCGGTGAGCGAGAGCATTCGCGGCTTGTAGGCCCCGATCCGAATTGGGATTTCGCTGGGCACTGGGCTTGGCGCGGCGCCGGGTAGGCGGTAATGCTCACCGTGGACGTCCGCGCTCGGGGTTCGGGCTCCATACGGTTCGGATGACCTGCACGGCTTCCTCGAGGGCTTGCACCGACTGGCCCGCGCTCAGTCGCGGCCCTCCCTCGGCGACGATGTCGTCCCACAGCGCGCCGGTCCCGAGCCCGAGTTCGAATCGCCCGTGACTGGTCAGGGACAACGCCAGCGCGGTACGGGTCAATGAGATCAACGGCCGCAGCGGCAGATTCGCCACATTGCAGAGCAGCCTGACTCGGCTGGTGCGTGCGGCCAAAGCGGCGAGCAGGGTGAAGGTATCGAGCCGGTGAGGCCAGTAAGGATGGTCGGCGAGGCTGACAATGTCGAGCCCCACTCGCTCGGCCACATCGGCCAAGCCGAGGGCCGTGAGCGGACGGTCGACGGGAGCTTCAAGCATGGCGCCGAACACCATGGGGGGTCAGTCATTCCGAATGATCTCCTAAATGCTCTGTGGTGATGGTTTTGCTTTCCTGTTGGCCCGGCGAATTGAAGGCCCGCAAGCCTCCCGCCTCGCGATTCGCATCGTGTGACAATACTTTGACCTATCGCGTTGGATCGGTCAGCAAGCTTCGACTGAAATGCTAGGAACGCGACTGGGGTCATCACGGATGCGCTCGCCGGGTCGCTGCAGGGACTGTGGACGGTGACGCCGATGTCGCCGGACGACCAGAGAAGGGAGCCGAATGGTGAGCGTGCTCGATACCCACAGTGCCGCAGACGATTCGTGTCAACCAGCACTTGATGCCGACGCTGAGCTTTTCGACGGCCGAGAGATGGTCATGGTCCATCAGGTCATGCGTCGAGAGTTCGGTCTCCTGCCCGGCGCTGTCGCCGGCATCGCACCTGAGGAGCAAGGCAGCGGCGGAGCAGAAGCGATCGCGCGGCATATCGCCTGGCTGATCAAGTTCTTGCATCAACACCACAGCAGTGAAGATCACGTTCTATGGCCGCTGCTGGTCCAACGTTGCGGCCAGGAAACGCTGACGGCTCGAATGCAATCCGAACATCAGGAATTGGCCTCATGCCTGGACACGGTGGTGCAGGCCCTGCAAGTCTGGGACGACGAACGCACGGCCGCTTCCCGCGATGCGCTCGAACACGCGCTGCGACAGGTCATTACGCCGCTGAATGCACATCTCAACGACGAAGAGCAGCACGCTGTCCCGTTGCTGGAGCGCTACGTCGGAGCCGAAGAGGTCAGACGCGCCGTCGAGGCAGGGCTTGCCCAATTCACGCCAGACGAAGTGACCCTCGTCATCGGCATGCTGATGTATGAGGGTGATCCCGAGATGATCGACCACGTTCTGGAAGCCATGCCGCCTGACATCGGTGCCGCTCTCCGGGTGGCTGGTCCCCGTGCGTTCGCCAGGCACAGCGAACAGGTGCACGGCACCCCTACACCGCCGCGCAGCACCGAGTTGGCCGGTAGCGCCGGGACTCAGTGATCGCCAACGACGTTGCAAGCGAGGCGATTGGTTGTCATGCCGGTTGCCGGAACGGATCCGCTTCACACATGACCAGTGTGGCCGGTCCCAGAAGCGTGTATCGCTTCCTCGCGGGTGTGACCTGCACTTGTTAGCCATTGTCAGATAGGTCGAGACAGCAGTGCATCCGTGCAGTGCATCCGTGGCTCCGATAGTGCCGACCCCGGTCGGGCTTTCTGAACAGGTCGCCCGCTGAGGCATGCAACCGCCGATTAATGCCATTGGTAGATGCTCGGGTTGAGCGTGGCGATGAAGGGAAGGTCGCGGTAGCGATCGGCGTAGCCGAGGCCGTATCCAACGACGAACTCGTCGGGGATGTCGAACCCGACATAGGCCAGGTCCAACGCGGCCCAAGGTTTACGTAACAGTGCACATGCTTGAAGTGAGCGCGGCTTTCTGGTGGCGAGGTTGCTCATCAGCCAAGACAGTGTGCGGCCGGTGTCGGCGATGTCCTCGATGATCAGCACGTCTCGGTTAGTGATATCCAGACGCGGGTCTTCGTGGACGTCGACGACCTCCGATGACGACATCGCGGAGCCGTAGGAGCTCATCGCTATCCAGTCGAGTTGGGTAGGCAGGGGAATCGCTCTAGCCAAGTCGCTAGCGAACATGACGGCGCCTTTAAGCACGGCCAGCAGCAGCAAGTCCTGCCCGTGGAGGGCAACGGTGTGGCGGTAGTGGCGAGCGAGTGACTGTCCGAGTTCCGCTACGCGAGAGCCTATCTGGGCCGCCGAGATGAGGGTCGACGTGATCTCGCCCGGATACATTTCGACCGACTCCGCAGACATCACCGAAGCGTCGCATGTCAATTACTTTACTACCAAGGTGATCTCGGCAACACCACTATCGCCGCCGACCTTCATCGCAACCGTGGTCACCGAACCGTACTTCGGCGCGCGCACATCAGTCGTCGGCGATCGAAAGAACGACTGAGTGGTGCGCTAGCGGCAGTAGGAGTGGGTCGCGTACGCGAGCGCGGGCTGATACAGCGCATCGAGTCTGCGTGCCGTGACTACCGCATCGGCGGATCCCGTTTTCGTAGAGGTCCTTATCGAAGTTGATGATGATCCGGATCGATGCCGAAGCATAGATGCTGCGCACGGCGACCGCCCGTCCGATCGCCACAGGTGCAACCAGGGCAAGGCTAGGGACAACACTGATTCGCCCACACGGTCGGACGAAGACCATTGCCTTGGACTGCGACGCCGCATGTCGCGCTCGCAGAAATGAGGAGCATTCGATGAGTATTGCTCTGCCGAAACCCGATCCGGCATACCAGGAGACGGTGCCCTGTTGTGCCTGTCGGCGCTGGCATTACCAAATGGGTGTCGGGTGACGGCGTAACCGTCAGACCAGCTCTATGGACTAGGGCCGTGTTCGCCGGAGATGGCCTGCAACACAACCGTATCGATCCACAGAACACGCCATGTCACATCCCCTCGATTCGCCGCAGGCGCGCCAGGACATCCGCCTGGACATCACTGATCTGTACGTCTTCCGCGGAGCAGCCGTGCACCTTTCAGCTCGAGATTGATATGGCGGAAGCTCGGGCTTGCGCCGTTGTCAGCGGCGATCATCGTTCGACGAGGACGCGCTACTTGGAGTAACGCGTGGGACATTGAAATATGCTTACTGCCTCGATATTGCGCTGCTCAGCCACTTAATCCAGGGGTGCCTGTCAGTACATCCGTGACAGATGCTGTCGCGCGCTTCTTTCGCGGCGGAGACTTCTTCGGCCGTCAAGCGCCGGCTCGACCGGTCGACGGTGAGGAGCTGCTAGGATCCGAAGCACCACAGTGCCAGCCCGCGGTGTATAGCGGAATCCAGCACCCGCCGGTGCTTTCCCAGTGCTATCGGCATGGCGTGACTTTGCGCCGGGGTCTATATGCGCGAGCCATTACCCGCGCTGAGGATGTCGTCAACCACCGCTTGGGCGGCGGTGTAACTCCCCGGCCGACCACTCTGCTGCCGAAGTCAGCGACCACCGTCCCGCTTCTTTGGCCTCGAATGTGGCCACGATGAATTCCCCGTTGTTCAGCAGGGGTTGCGCTGTGCCGACGAGAACGCCCAATGTCAACCGAATCAGGGTGCCGTGTGCGACGACGATGAGTGACTCGCCAGGGTAGCGCTCGACCAGATGGGTCAGCGCTCGTGCCCCGCGTTCGCCGACCTGGGTCCGCGCCTCCGAACCAGGAATCGATTCCTCCCGTGGCCACCGGCGGCGGACCTCGGTTTGGAGCATTCCTTCGGCCACGCCGCCGTGTTGCTCGGTGATCGCCGCGTTGACAAGAGGGTCGGACAGTTCGAGACGAGCAGCCACTGCGGCTGCGGTCTGGAGTGCTCTCTGTAGCGGTGAGGCAATGATGCGATCCCAGCAATGGTGCGCCGCTAAACGGTCGGCGGCCTGTGCCGCCTGGCGATGTCCGAAGTCGTTCAAGGGTGCATCGGTTGTGCCTTGCCAACGCAATTGAAGATTGAGGTCGGTCTGACCGTGCCGTACGAGCGCGATGTTCGTCACTGGCGATGAGGAAGATTTGTGTTGCGGGATTGCCCTACGCGTCCCGACGCCGCGTTCCCTGCTCGCGTCAATTGGTCACCAAGCCGCCATCCACGATGAGATTCGCACCGTTCATACCGCCGTTGTCGAGCAGAAACTCGACCGCGTCGGCAACTTCATCCATCGTGACCAGACGTCCGATAGGCGTTCGCGCGATATGCGGGTGGATGTCTCGTACGTCCAGCCACTTCGGGCTGTCACCGACGACGCCGGGATGGATGGCGTTGACCCGATGCGGCGCCATCTCTCCCGCGAGCGTGTTGACCATCGTGGCGATACCGCCGTTGAAGGTAGTTACCACAGTCGATCCCGGATACGGGCGATCCTTCGCCAATCCGCCAAACAACACCACCGACGCATCTACTGTGAACCGGTCGCGCAGAGCCCGAATCGTCGCCGTGTACCCCACCAATTTAACCGTCATAGCCTCCACGGCCTGCGCAATGTCGTACTGCGCGAACGTGTTGAAGTACTGGGGAACAGCGCTGATGACGAGATGATCGACTTCGGTCACAGCCGTCAGCGCGTCGACGATCGTGTGGGGCTGTGTCAAGTCGATAGCGAGTCCGGTTGTCTTGCCCCCGATCTCAACTGCCACAGTGTCCGCCTTGGGCGAGTCCCGGCTGGTGACGAAGACGTTCTCACCTCGATCGGCGGCCCGCTGGGCGAGGTGACGCCCGATGCCACTACTGCCACCTACGAAGACTGATGTGCGCAATTCACTACTCTCTACTTGGTATCGGCTGGAATTCATTTCCGGCGTTGCGTCGGCGAGCGGGTCGTCCGGTCTCCGGGAATCACGAGAAGTCGCAGCCCGGATTCGGCACGCCCTCTGACGTGGGCGCTCCTGCTGGGTCGATGTAGAGCACCTCGAGCACGACCGGTGTGGAGCCCAGGTTGCGGCCGATGTGTACGTGAGCCGCACCGGTGGGGTCCGTGATCGGTTGCCCCGCGTTGTAGACGCCGTCCTGACGGCATCTGGAATCGTTGTGCATCAGGGTGCCCGTCTTGACGATGCCGAAGATCACACCCTGGTGGGTGTGCCAGCCGGTGCTGCCGAATGGGGCAATGGTGATGTCGCTGACGATGTAGTCCTTGCCATCGACGGTTTGTTTAGATAGCGCGGCAGCGCTTACCCCCGCCGTCGGCGTCGCAGAGGCGGGCGCAGGCGACAACGCAGGGGCGACCGACAAGAGCGCCGCGACGGCCATCGGGGCAACATGTCGCAACGAGCCGGCGTTCCTGTAATCTCGAATGTGCTTCAACGGCTTTCCTTTGGAATCTGACCTTAAGTGGCATATGAATTCTCCAATCAACGTGTAGACAACTGGGATCACAGGCTCAACAAGGCGCTGGCGGAGCTCACATCACCGCCGCGACGCCGAGAACGAGAAGAGTCAGCAGCAGCAAGGTAGCCGTGATGAGTGACTGGACAATTCTTCTCTGGTAGAAGATCGGTGTGGGCGGGGCCCACCGGCCTCGCCCACCGGAGGGATGCGGCGTCACAAGCGATCCCTCAGGGCAGTACGCGTGCTTGGCGCGTCCCAGTGCCGTCGACTGCTGTCTCTTTGAAGTGTCATTTTTACCTAAGTTCTGCTTTTGCGCCTTGACGTGCCGCCGTGCCTGGCTGGATCCATGATCAGAGCCATGAGCGGCTATCGCCAAAACGTTGATTGGCTGGCAACTACAGCGATTGATTCGGTCCGTTGGTATTCCGTGCTGCCGATGGTCGGAGTCGGTAATACCACCGTGCCGGTCAATGCATGGCTACCGAATCCGTTGCGACCCCGGTACCGCCCCCAGTCCCGGTCCGGGATCATCTCAGAACAGGCGGCAGGCCGCTGCGGCTCGTGCGTCCAGCAACGCGGCGACCGGCGCCTAGGTTCGATATCGTGCGTTGACTGGCTGCAGAGCTTCGTAGAGTGCGCGAAAATGGCCGAACTTGTCGTCGTAGTAGCCGCGGTTTGCGGCCTGCGGCTCAAAGACGCGGTCGAACGTCACCAGGTCTCGCACCGCTTCCCGCAGCGTCGTCACCATACCGCAGCCGAGTCCGGCGAGTATGGCGGCGCCAAGCGCCGCAGCGTTGGGCACCGCGGCGCGGCGCAAGGCGAAGCCGAGTGTGTCGGCGCGGATTTGGCACCACACGTCCGCCCGAGAACCGCCACCACCGATGTTGGCCACTGATAGCGACACGCCCGACGATTTCTGCAGCGCCTCGAAAACCCACCGCGCCGAGAAGCTGACACCTTCCATGACACTGCGAGTCATCTCGGGGCTGCCGGCGCGAGAGTCCATTCGTGCGAATGCACCACGTGATGCCCCGTCCCAGACGGGTGCTCGTTCACCTTGTAGATGCGGCAGGAACAACGGCACGGCGTCAGAAGGTGACGCCTGGCTGGCGAGGAGGGTTGCTTGGGCAGGAGTCATGCCCAGTAGCGTCGAAAACCATTCCAGCGCAGCACCACCCGATTGCGTAGGCCCGGCGTGCAACACGATGTTCTCGTACGGCGGAAACAAGATGACGCCGGGCGTCGCAAACACAGCGGAGGACACGATTCCAAGGATCTCGCTGGTGCCGCTTTGGTACATCGCGTCACCGTCGTCGACAACGCCGACGCCGAACATTCCGGCCCACGCATCCATGGCGCCGACCACCACCGGTGTGCCCGCGCACGGCAGACCCTCGAGCACGCGGCCCGCGATGTGATGGAGGCCGTGCAGCGCTGGGAGCAGTTCGTGCGCACGCGGCACAAGGTCGAGCAGTTCTCCGACATAGCCGTTCGGGCCGGCGAGCCCCACGGCGGCGATGGCATCAGCCGTCACGGCACCGGTCAGGCGCAACACGCAATAGTCCTTGGGCAACAGCACGTGTCGTGTCTTCCCGTACACGTCCGGATGCATACGGGCCACGTAAACCATCCGTGCCAGGGCATGACTAGCATCGATCGGAATCGGTCCGCCGAACCACGCCGTCTTCTGCGCGGCACTCACTTGCGCATCCAAATCCGCGGCGTCATCCGCGCAGCGAGTGTCCTGCCAAGTGATCGCCGGGATCAGGGCGTCGTTGTTGGAGCCGACGAACACATGCGTGTTCACCTGCGAGCAGACACCGATGCCGACGAGCCCCGACAGGTCGTACCGGGATGCGCATTCCGTCAGCGCGGCGATGACCCCGCGGATCCAGTCGTCAGGATCCTGCTCCGCGCAGCCAGGGCCGGGCCGCGACATGGGCACCGGTTGCCGGACGGCGGCGAGCTGAGCACCCGCGGCGTCGATGAGGATCGCCTTGACGGCAGTGGTTCCGATATCTATGCCGAGCAGACATGTCGGCGCGTCCACGTCAGTGGCGCGCCGAGTCAGGCAGCGCCTCCAAGACGATCAGCGGAAACGTGCGGGTCGTCAGTATCTGATAGGTAAGGACCTCGGGCCAGTATTCGGCCAGCGCGCAGTGCAGGCGGTCCCATTCCGGCCCGTTCCGCAACACGGTCGGCTTCGTTGTGATTTTCTTGTCACCCACTTCGACGACGACCTCTGACATGGCAACGACGTTGGCCACCCACTCGGGCTCTTTGGCGGCTCCGCCGTTAGACCCCACCAACACGTAGGCGTCCCCGTCCTCGACGTATAGCAATGGGGTCACATACTGGTTACCGCTATGCCTTCCAACAGTGTGGAGCAGCAGCAGGTGAATGTCCTTGAAATGGCCGCCCATCGCATTGACCACGCGCCCTGCATTAGCCCTGAATTCCGCGACGACTTTGGCGTTGAGCTCATTCATGTTTGGCACCTTCAGGACACCCCTTCGGTGGATGCTTGGGTGCCCAGCACCAGTTCGGCGGCACGCTCGGCCAGTGCGTAGACAGTCGCCGCGGTGTTGGTCGAGGGCACCGTTGGAATAACGGAGGCGTCTGCGACACGCAGCCCATCGAGCCCGTGCACCCGCAGTTGCTCATCGACAACCGACAGGGCTGTGTCACCCATGGCGCAAGTACCGACCAGGTGGGTGTACGAGGTGGCGCTCTTCTTCACGAACGTCCGAAGCTGCCCATCGCTCACCAGTTCAGGGCCCGGTGAGACTTCCTCGGCGCGCCAGCCGTTCAGCGCCTCAGCCATGCCGATCTCACGGGCGATCTGTATACCCTTGATCATCGTCTGCATGTCGCGGTCGTCGCCGAAGTAGTTCGGATCGATGACGGGACGGTGCTCCGTTGCGGACAGGCGCACCGTACCCCGACTGAACGGCTGCACCATGCAGACGGCAATGGCGTAGCCGTCGGTCACACCGTCGAAGCCGACGAATTCCTTTGCGCTGGAGTCGGAAAAGATGAACTGCAGATCCGGTGGTCCGGTCTGCCCGGTGCGGACCAAACCCGTCACCTCACCGTGATTGTTTCGACCAGCCGGAACCGGCCGCCTGGCGCGGAACGTGACCATCACCCATGCATGGTCTTGCAGATTGCTACCCACACCGGGATGGTCCATTTGCACGGGAAGGTCCACGTCGCGCAGATGTGATTGAGGGCCGATCCCGGACATCATCAGCAACTGCGGTGATCCAATGGCGCCCGCCGCCAGAATCACCTCACCGGCTCGAACAATTATTGTGCGGTCTTCGTCCGTGATGCGGCACTCAACCCCGACGCAGCGGCTGCCTTCGAAGACCAGGCGGTGAACGACTGCGGTAGTCACCATCTCCACATTCGACCGCAGCAACGCCGACCACAAATACGCGTCGGCGGCGGACTGGCGGCGGCCGTTGACGATGTTCATATCGACCGGGCCGAAGCCCAACTCGGTTCCCCCGCTGATGTCCTTCGCACGGGAGAATCCCGACTCGATAGCAGCGGACAGCCCTGCGCTCTGTAGCTCGTTCAGTGGGTCGGCAGGTGCGACGGCCAGCGGGCCGTCGGTGCCGCGCAGTGCGGGATCGTGGCGGCGTGCGGTCTCAGTGCGCTTGAAGTACGGCAGCAGATCGTTGTAGGACCAGCCGTTGGCACCGGCCTCGGTCCAAGCGTCGTAGTTGGTGTGGTGCCCGCGCATGAAGATCATTCCGTTGATCAGTGAGGAGCCTCCGGCTCCACGTCCGCGCGGAACCGCAACGCTAGTCCCCGTTCCCGATTGGACCGTCGAGAACTCGCCCCAGTTCCATTCGGTCGTTGAGAGCGTGGGCCAAATCGTCGGGTCCCAACAGTAGGGGGGTGAGGTCGAACTTCCCGCTTCAAGCACAAGCACGCGGGCGTCACCACGCTGGGATAGCCGTGCTGCCAGTACAGAACCGGCGGCGCCGGCGCCGACGACGACGTAATCGTAAAAGGGTGCTGGGCTTGCCATGGTTGTCCTTTCTGCGCTTTCCGCGTTTGCGTCGAAGTCCTGCTTCGAATGCCACACCGGTGGCCGCCCAGCGTTCACACTCATTCGCGGCGGTAGTACCACGATGCCCGCGTGTTCTCAGAAGTGAATCCGTCACGCCCCCAGTCGATCCACTGGTGGCGGCGCACTCGGTAGACCTAGGGAGCGAAACTAGTGCCGTGACCGATTCGGTGGCAGGCGGCAGTGGGCAGCCTGGCTGTTGACTGCCACGCGGCAGGCGGCTGTGAACCGTGCAGCAGATGCTTCCACCCAGAATCGATCACAGGAGCGAGCAAGCAATGAGACAAGTGATGATCGCCGGCGCCGGACCCACCGGAATGATGCTGGCGTGCGAACTGCGCCGCGCGGGGGTGTCGGTGCGGCTGGTGGATCGCGCTGATCGCCGCCGCCCGGGCTCTCGCACCGCGGGCATCCATCCCCGCACATTGGAAGTGTTCGATCAGCGCGGCATGGTCGAGGAATTCCTGGCGGCCGGACGCCCTATCTTCGCTCCGCACTTCGCCGGCATCGCCGTTGACTGGTCGACGCTGCCCACTCGCTATCCCTACATGTTCGGCCTACTGCAATACATGACAGAAGCCATCCTGGAGCGCTGCACCGAACGGATGGGCGTGAACATCGAATGGTCCACCGAGGTGGTCGGCTTGGATCAGGACAGCGAGGGCGTCACCGTCGCACTCCGGGGCCCCCACGGCACGGTCAACGAACGCCTGCCCTACCTGGTCGGCTGCGATGGTGCGCGCAGCGTAGTCCGACGACTGTCTGACATCCCGTTCGATGGCTCCGACGGTGACTCGGTGACCCTGCTCGGCGACCTGGAAGTCGGTGAGACGCCGCCAGGCTGGCAAATCGTGCAGCGTCGCCCCGCCGGTGTGTTCAGCACGATGCCGCTTGGTGGGATGGTGGGACAGTCGTGGTGGCGCGTCATGGTGGCTGAGTATGGAGACGAACAGCCAGATGAGCCGATGACGCTCAACCGGTTACGCGAGGCCCTGATCCGAGTCGCGGGCAGCGACTTTGGCGTACACACACCGATCTGGTTGTCATCGTTCAGGGACGCGCGGCGACAGGCACGCCAATACCGGAGCGGGCGAGTGCTTTTGGCAGGAGACGCCGCCCATATCCATCCGCCGACAGGTGCTCAAGGGATGAATCTCGGTATTCAGGATGCGGTCAATCTAGGTTGGAAGCTCGCGTCGGTGGTGGACGGGCACGCATCGGAGGCATTACTCGACACTTACCATCAAGAGCGTCACGCAGTGGCGTCCGACGTCCTGGCGAACACGCGGGCGCAGGCCGCTTTGCTCGGACCCGGCGACGACGTCACCGCCATGCGGTCACAGTTGGCGTCCTTGCTGTGCGGCGCGCAAGCCAACGAACAGCTTGCCGCGGCGATGTCGGGCATGAACGTCTGCTACGTCCACGATGCGCCCAATCCTCTGATAGGCAGACGCATTCCCGATGCAGAGGTCATCACGCAGAAGGGGACCGTCCGAATGTTCAGTCTGCTACACACGCAGCGGACCGTCCTGCTGGACTTCGAAAACCTCCCGGAGCGGGCAACTGCGGCGTCCGAGACGATCGACTATGTCGGTGCGCAGAAGACGGTGCGGCAGTGGCGGCTGCCGGTGGTGGGGTGGGTCGATGTGCCTTCCGCGCTTCTCGTCCGACCGGACGGCCATGTCGCCTGGGTGTCGTCTGATACCGACTCACATGGCTTGACGGAGGCACTCGATGCCCTCAAAGGATCGACATACGCTTTCTCGACTACGGCAGGGCGGCCGAACACGCAGTGAAGCGGAGCATCTTGTTCGTCGGAAACGAGGTGCCGCCGCCGCCGATGGCGAGATGGACGGTGCCCTCGCTGGTGTCGAGCGAATAACCGTGAGAGTCAGCGGAATTCGGTGTCAGCGTGTCGGTGGGAAGCGTGCCCCGAATCGCGTGGGTGCGTTCGTAGTGGTGCTCGTGTCCGCAGACCACGACGTCGACGTTGTAGCGGTCGAACAGTGGCAGCCAGTTCGCCCGAATGCCGAGGTCTGCACCGTTGACGTGATTGGCGGTCGATACAGCGGTCTGGTGCATGCACACCACGGTCCAATCGATTGCCCGGTCTGCCCGAGTTCTGTCGAGTTCTTGTTCGGGTCAACGTCGTTGGGCGCCGCCTCAATAGCCGCTCACGTATGAGTTGCCCCCGTCCTGATAGCACACGTCGTCATTGGCCAGGTTGACCACCCGCACCGAGCCCGCGGTGAACGCGTACCACAGCCCGCGCAGTTCGGGATTCGAACCGTGGTCCGGCAACCCGAAGTAGGTCTGGTAGGCGGCGTAGCCGATCGGGCCGTTGGCCAACTCGTTCTCATGGTTTCCCGCCGCGGGCATCCACGGCCGGTAGCGAGCGGATCGGGAGTTGTTCTCGAACCAGTCCGACCACGTCCTGACCCGGTCGTGGCACAGGTCGCCGTAGACCAGGTGGAACAACGGTGCGGCACGCTCGATCGCCGCGGTGATGTCACCTGTCGACGGCGATCCGAGGTGATCGCTGCCGAAGGCGCTGGCCACCACGGCGTCCAGCATCGGGGTGGACTGAACGCCGAAGCCGGTGAAGCGTAGCGGTGCGCGGCCGCGCGGCGCGGTGCGTGCGGTGCCCAGTTCGGGATGGGCGCCGTCGTGGACGGCCGCGTAGATGTAGTCGGTGTCAGGGGCCAGACCGGTCAACCTGGTGTGGTGAACCCTGATCTCGGTGCCCGATGCGGCGTCGCGGTAGGTGACGGTGTCCGCGGCGGCGGTACGGCCGAACCCTTCGCCAGGCGTGCCGAGCATGACACGCGGGTTGTTCACCGCGGCGGCGGTATGCCACGACACCACGACCTCCGACGACGCATCAGAGCCGTACTGCAGGTGCAGGCCGCCGATGGGAGGCGGTCACTTCGGTCCGCGCGCTGGCACAGCGTCGCACCCGTCCGATCCCCTGTGGCGAGCCTGGTGGCTCCTGCTTCAACGCCAGCGCCGACGATCGCCGACGTTCCTCCGACAATTAATGTTCTACGACTGACATCCATATCCCCTTAACGACTCAACCGATTTAACCAACTCTGTTTCGGTCGATCTCCACGCTTCCGACGTACAGCGGAGTAAATGTTGGCCCTCCGCTTGTTGTTCGCCGCATGAATGAAATAGACGTCACCCGTCACGCGGGTGCTGTCGGCGGCGTGCCCGGCCTGGTGCTGCCAGCTGCGACGGAATCAGTGAGGCCGTTAGTCGTGCGGGTGCCCCAGCCGGCTATCGACGACCTCGAGCGCCGGCTGGCAGCCACCCGATGGCCGGATCGGGAAACTGCTGGCGGTTGGTCCCAGGGGGTTCCGCTAGATCGAGCTAAGCGGCTTGTTGACTACTGGCGAGATGGCTACGACTGGCGTCGTTTCGAGAGTCAGATCAATGCGCTGCCGCAGTTCCGCACCCGCATCGATGGACTAGGCATTCATTTCATTCACGTGCGCTCCGCACATCCCAACGCCCTTCCAATCATCTTGTCGCACGGTTGGCCCGGCACATTCGTCGAATATCTAGACACCATCGATCGGCTGGTCGATCCGCCGAAGTACGGCGGCACACCCGCTGACGCTTTCGATGTCGTGGTGCCGTCCTTGCCGGGGTACGGGCTGTCCGACCCACCGGCCGGACCAGGTTGGGACGCCGAACGCACTGCCCGAGCGTGGACCGCACTGATGACTCGGCTGGGTTACACCAAATGGTTTGCGCACGGGGGCGACTGGGGTTCAGCTGTTACGCATGCGCTGGCGCGACAACGACCCAGCGGCCTTCTCGCCGCGCACGTCACCATGCCCCGAGTGATTCCGCCGGTGCTGCCGGCGCAACTGACGCGAGACGAGCGGAGCTTCTTGGGCGAACTGGGCTCATTCAGCGCCGATGGCTTCGCCTACATGGCGATTCAAGAGACGCGGCCACAGACAATCGGTTACGGATTGACCGATTCCCCGGCTGCGCAGGCGACGTGGATCTACGAGAAGTTTCACGCATGGAGCCACAACGACGGCGAACCTGAGGACGCGCTCTCCCGGGACAGAATGCTCGACATCATCTCACTGTTTTGGTTTACCAATACGGCCACGTCGGCGGCACGCTGGTACTGGGAGATGGCCCATAGCGACAGTGATTACCCAGACGTCTGGGGCGGTCGAATCGAATTACCGATGGCTGCGACGATCTTTGGCGGTGACACCTTCCGCCCACCGAAGTCTTTTGCAGAGCAGGCGTGGCCGAACCTCTTCTACTGGAACGAAACCGACAGGGGTGGTCACTTCGCGGCCCTCGAACAACCGGCGCTGTTCGGCCAAGAAATGTGGACTGCCTTCCGCCACCAACGGACATGACGGTCGGAGGATATCGAGCTAACCGCATCTGACTCTTCGCCGAGGTGTGACTGGGGCCGTGACTGGGGCCGCGACGGATTCGCCGGTGGCCATTGAGGACGAAAGTGGTGGTCGTAGCCACGAACCGACCACACAGATGAGGACTTTTCAATGGCCACCGCGGTTGGCGCACCAGAGCCGGCCCTCGCCGAGGAACCGACCACCATCGAATTCGACGCTGATGGTGTGCTGCTGCGCGGCCTGTTCTTTCCCGCCGCCGGAGGCGATGGACAAGCACCGTGCGTCGTGATGGCCCACGGCTGGGCTGGCGAGGTCAGTCATTTCCTTCCGGATTTCGCTCGGGTCTACTCTGCGGCGGGGATCGCTTCGGTGGTCTTTGACTACCGCGGGTGGGGAGAATCCGATGTGGCTCCCGGAAAACCTCGCCACGAGAGTGATCCGTGGGAGCAAATCCGCGATTACCAACACGCCATAAGCTATGCGCAGAATCGCCCTGATGTGGACGCAGAGCGGATTGGAGTCTGGGGATTCAGCTACTCGGCTGGCCACGCGTTCGTCGGCGCTATCGACCGGCGAGTGAAAGCCGTCGTTGGGCAAGCTCCGGTAATCAGCGGACGCCGAAATTTCCAGGGGCTGGTTCGGGTCGATCTAGAAGCGGCGACCCACCGCGAGTTCGAGGCCGACCGCCGCGCTCATGCCGCTGATGAGTCGCCGACGGTCATCCCGGTCGTCGCAAAGGACCCTGCTCAGCCGGCGGCATTACCGGCCGTCGATGCGTACGAGTATTTCTGTGGTCTCGGCGGTGTGATCGAGCGTGACCCTGGATTCTCCAACGAGATAACTGTGCGAAGTATCGAGTACCTCTACGGCTACGAGCCCGGATGGTATGTGCCGCGCATCACGCCCACGCCGCTGCTGATGATCGTCGCGCGGCAGGACTCCCTTGCGCCGTCCGATGTGGCGCTGCACGCCTATGAGTCGGCCGCCCACCCAAGCACCTGGTCACGATCGATGGTGGGCATTTCGACCTGATTCGCGGCCCGGCGGCGCAGGTAGCGCAGGCTGCCGCCCGCGATAGGTCCGTCCAACATCTACGGGATGTTTCCACTACCGCACCATCGCTGGGTTAGTCCGAATTAGGGCTCGGACCAATCGAATTCGCATCACGACGTACCAAGGAGGCTCCATGTCAGTGCTCACCGAGCAGAGTACGCTGATCCGCCCGATCGGCTCACTAGAACGTCTCTTCTTCCGTTACAGCGAGCGCCATCCCGCGCACTTTCTGCTGGCTGCAGAGTTCGACGGAATCCTTGACGACGAGCAACTGCGGAGCGCATTGGACTCGGTCCAGCAGCGTCATCCGCTGTTGTCGGTCCACGTCGAGGATCATCCGTCGACGCGTCTCGGTTTCTATCGCGCGCCGGCGACCGCCCCCATACCGCTGACGGTGCACCACGGGCGCTCTGACTGGCAGCCGCTGGCGGCCGCGGAACTCGCAATGCCGTTTGACCGGTCCGTCGCTCCGCTGTTGCGCGCCACGCTGGCCACGACGCCCTCGGCGTCGGTCGTCATCCTGACGTTCGACCACACGATCGCCGATGGCATCTCCGCGGTTCATGTTCTCGATGATCTGATTGCTGCGCTCAACGGCCGCCAGCTGGTGAATCTGCCGGTTCCTCCCGCCATCGAGGATCTAATCGACCTTTCGCTGGAAGGCACTGCAACGACGGTAATTCCGGAGCCCGATGAGCGAATGGCGGAGCCGACAACGCAGCGGCCGTTCGACGGCAGTGCCCCCTTCTTGCACACCGTGGCGATGACCGAGGCCGACACGGCTCGGCTGGCTGTGCGGTGCCGCGCTGAACGCACCACGGTGCACGCGGCCATCCTTGTCGCAGCTTTCCGTGTTCGCGGTCAGCAGCTCGGTGACGCCTTCGTCCGAGCACTCAGCCCAATCGACATCCGTGAACTCACGCATGCCGGCACAGACTGCGCCGCATACTTCACCGGCACATGCACAGGTCTGCAGCCTGACGATGGAAGGTCGTTCTGGGACCAGGCCCGAGCGATGTCGGCCGACCTCGACGTCGCCCGCTCCGCCTTCGGTGTCATCGCTGGTTCGCAGGCGATCCGACAGGCCGTACCGGCAGACGCGACGGCCGATAACGCCGAACAGGTCTTCGGCAACGCCTTCGCGTGGGAGTTGTTGACCACCAACCTGGGTCGCCAAGACCTCACCGACACCGGCCCAATCGCACCGTCGGCGATCTGGGCACCGATCGTTCAGTCACACATGACAGACGAGTACGTCCTCTCGATCATCACCTACCGAGGCCGCCTGCGGATGGCCTGCACGGGGTACGCACCCACCGCTGATTACGCGCAGGCGGTAGTTGACACCTTGGTCACGGAATCGAAACAGCGAAGGGCAAGTTGAAATACCTGACGCGGGTGACGGGCCATTAGTGTGAAGTTCGGTATTTCGGCGTTCTCACTGATGAGGGCATCGGCGCCGGAGCGCTCGCGGCCGCTGTCGAGCAACGTGGGTTCAATTCCCTTTGTGTCACTGAGCACCGCACATTCCGGTCGCGCCGAAGGAGCCGGTTCCGGGGACGGGCAGGTGCCGCGCGAATATCACCGCACACTGGACCCGTTCGTAGCACTGGCCACCGCGGCCGCTATCACCGGCAGCCTTCGGCTGACCACTGGGATCCTGCTGCTGCCACAGCGTGACGTGATCTACACCGCCAAGGAGATCGCCAGCCTCGACCTGGTTTCCGGAGGTCGCCTCGACGTGGGTGTGGGCGTGGGCTGGAACCGCGACGAAATGCGCAACCACGGCCCCACTCCGGCGACTCGCGGGGGACAAGTTGAACGAGCAGCTGGCCGCGCTCAAACAAATCTGGACCCAGGACGAGGCTGAGTTCACGGTCGCTTCATCGATTTCGACCCGATCTTCTCCTGGCCCAAGCCGGTTCAGCGGCCACACCCTGGCGATCTATATCGGCGGTGAGAGCCATGCCGCCCTCGAACGGCTACGGACCCCTCGGCGACGGCTGGCTACCCCAGGCCGCGACAGCTCCCGAGAAACTCCGTGAGGTACGTCAGTGGTTGGCGGACAACAAGCGCACCGACGTGCCCTTCATGATCTGGGGCGCCGGGCGAGACAGGGCGACACTGGCCGGCTACGCCGAGGTGGGGGTGGACGAGGTGTCTTTCCTGATCCCGACCGTGCCGCAATCGGCTACGGTTCGCGACCTCGACGAACTAACCGACCTCGTGCGAAGCCTTTCATGACACCACCGAGCGCCCCTGCCGGCGCCAGTGATTCATTGACCTGCGGTGTCGGTCGCAGGCCCATCATCTGCGTGGCGCGATCAGTAGCGGCTTGCGGCCTAAACACCGCCGAGGAGTTGATGTTTCGCCACGCTAGAGCGCTGTCACCACCGACTTGGTCTCGAGGTAGTTTTCCAGCACCTGCGGGCCCATCTCACGGCCCCACCCGGACTGCTTGTAGCCGCCGAACGGCATCGCGGCATCGAAGACATGGTAGGTGTTGATCCACACGGTGCCCGCGCGCAACAGCTTGGCGGTGCGATGCGCCTTCGAGATGTCTCGGGTGAATACACCCGCCGCCAATCCGTAAGGGGTGCCGTTGGCCATCGGTACAACGTCCTCCGGGGTGTCGAACGGGATGGCACACACCACGGGCCCGAAGATCTCCTCACGCACAACCTTCATGTCCGGCCTCGTGTTCGTGAGAATCGTCGGCTGCACGAAGTAGCCGCGGTCGCCTTGGCGGCCGCCGCCGATCACAACCTCGGCGCCCTGCGAACGTCCGGATTCGAGGAACCCGAGCACTTTGGTGAACTGCTCGTCGGAAATCAGCGGCCCCATCTGGGAGTCGGGGTCGGTGCCCGCGGCGAGCTTGATCGACTTGCCAATCTCGGCCACGCCGGCGACGACGTCGTCGAAGGCCTCTCTCTGGATAAACAGACGCGAGCCTGCGTTGCAGGCCTGCCCCTGGTTGAAGAAGATGCTGCTCGCCGCAGCCGGGATCGCCGTGCTGAGATCGGCATCGGCGTACACCACGTTCGGCGACTTCCCGCCCAGCTCGAGCGAAACCTTCTTGACGTTGTTCCGCGCGGCCTGCACAACGAGCTTGCCGACCTCGGTGGAGCCGGTGAACGCAACTTTGTCGACATCGTCGTGCGCGGCCAGCGCCGCACCGGCGTCACCGAAGCCGGTGACGATGTTGACCACGCCGTCGGGCAGACCGGCCTGGTGCAGCAGCTCACCCAGTCGCAGCGCTGAGAGCGGAGTCTGCTCCGCGGGCTTGAGCACGATGGTGCAGCCGCATGCGAGCGCCGGCGCCAGCTTCCAGGCCGCCATCAGCAATGGAAAGTTCCACGGGATGATCTGGCCGACCACGCCGACCGGCTCGCGCATGGTGTACGCCAGATACTCCCCGGGAGCAGTGAGCGCGGATATCGGCACCGTGGTGCCGTGGATCTTGGTCGGCCAACCCGCCATATAGCGGAACAGATCGGCTGCCAATGGCACGTCGGCTGCTCGGGCGACTGCCAGGGGCTTGCCGTTGTCCAGCGATTCCAGCCTGGCCAGCTCGTCTGCGTGCTCCTCGATCAGTTCTGCGATCCGCCAGATGATCCGGCCGCGGTCAGAGGCGTTCATCCGCCGCCACGGTGAGTCGTCGTCGAACGCCCGGCGGGCAGCGCGCACCGCCCGATCGATGTCCTCCACCTTGCCATGCGCGACGTCGGCCAGCGTCTCCTCGGTAGCGGGGTTGATGGTCGCGAACGTCTGGCCGGAGGCCGCCGCGACCCATTGGCCGTCAATCAGCAGCTTATGAGGCGCCGCGGCGAAGATTTGGGCCTGATCCGACGTGGGAGATGCCAGGGACATAACCGATTTCCTTTCCTTGCGCGCAGCGCTGCGCCGTGCGTGCCAGTAGTGGGTTCTCGTTGTTTCGAAAGTCAGTGGCCAGCGCTCTGGCCGCCATCAATGTGCAGTATCTCGCCCGTCACGAAGGCTGCGCACTCGAGGTACAGCGCACCGTGGACCACGTCAGCGACAGTTCCTATGCGGTTCTGGGGATGCATCTGAGCGTACACACGGTGGGCGTCGACGCCGGCGTGCATCGGAGTGTCGATCACCCCCGGCGATATCGCATTGACCCTGATCCCTTGCGCCGCATACTCAATCGCGAGCGATTTGGTAGCGGCGACGATGCCGCCCTTGGTCAGCGCCGTCAGTACCGATGGGACCGCCGTCTGGCCCTGCTCGGCGAGCGTGGTAGTCACGTTGATGATGTGTCCGCCGTCGCCCTGTGCGAGCATTTGTGAAATCGCGGACTGGGTGGCGTGGAAGAAGCCGAACGTGTTCACAGAGGTGATCGATGCGAAGTCCTCGGATGAGTAATCGGTGAACGGCTTGGCAAGGAACACGCCGGCGTTGTTGATGAGCGTGTCCACCCGGCCGAATCGCGACAAGGCCGCGTCGACGAGTCGCTCCGCTGTGCGCGGATTGGCGATATCACCTGTCACAATGACTACTTGGGGACTGCTCGATTCGCCAATGGTGCGCGAGTTGGCGATCACTCGGTACCCGAGCTTGCAGTACGCGTCCACCAGAGTTGCACCGATACCACGTGATGCACCGGTAATGATCGCGACCTTGCCGATGTGCTGGTCCTGCATTCTTGTCCTTTCGAAAGGGCCGAGTCTCAAGCCGCCAATTCGCGCACGATGTCGACGGCCAATCCCGTCTTCGCGTCCTTGAACGCGGTGCCCGCCCACAAGCTGGTGCCATGCGGGTCACCGTTTCTCACCGCGGCGGCCAGTATCGGGCCGGTAATCCTTGCCACCGCCGGAAAGCCGATGATGGCGTCTCGGTCATGCTCGTCGATGAACCGGTTCCGCAAGGATCGCGCGTACCGCCCGGTGAACACTCCGGTGATCACCGTCTGGTCGAATTGAGGGTCGCGCAGTGCCGCCCGATGTACGGGGTTGGTTCCGGCTTCGTCGGCGAGTAGTAGCGCCGTTCCCACCTGCGCTGCCACCGCGCCGATCCCGGTCAGCCGTTTCACATCGTCTGCTGTCGAAATACCCCCGGCTGCCACCACGGGGCAACCAAGTCCAGCGGTCAGCGCCGCTATCAGGTCTTCGAGCGGGGCGATCGAAGGCATTACACATTGGTCGAACGTCGCCCTGTGCCCGCCGGCGCTTGGGCCCTGAGCGACCAGCCCGTCGACCCCGTAGTCGAGCGCGATCACCGCTTCCTCGAACTGGGTCACGGTGGCGAACGTCGAAATACCCGCCTCAGCCAACCGTCGACAGTCAGCGGCGGTGGGTGAACCGAACGTGAACGAGACGACTTCTGGGCGCAGGTCACACACCACCTCGAGCTTTGCGGCCCAGTCGTCGTCGTCATGCATCGGCTCGCCGGGTGCGACGCCGTAGTGTGCCGCAGTCCCGGATATAGCCTCGGCGAACGCACCGAACTGCTCGGCGTTGCCGTGGAAACGTTGAGGCACAAACAAATTCACCGCGATCGCGCCGGACGTCAGCCCTCGGGTCACAATAATGGCCTCCGCCAACTGCGTTGCGGACAACATGCCGCCCGCAAGGAAGCCGAGTCCACCAGCGTTGGACACCGCCGCCGCGAGCTGCGGCGTCGAGGGTCCACCAGCCATGGGTGCCCCAACGATGGGAATGCTCATGTCATTCAGGGAAAATCGGGCAACCACAACATACCTCCAATGCGTGACACCGCTCTGGGAGACCGGCGAGTGACCGCATGCGTGCTCACCGCGTTTCGTCCTTGCTCTGTCGGGTAGAAGCTCTGAAGACCAGCGTGCAGGCGTGCGCCGAGCCTCGAATCCGTAGTTGCCCTAGCCGGACCCCCAGTCGCGCAAAGACAGCATGCGGCGCGCAGCTGTCCTCTAGTCAATTGTCAGACAACAGAAGTCGCGCGGTGAGCTCTGTCACAGAATCGTCCGCCGGTAAGGCGCATGCTGCATGCGCCCAAAAGTAATACGACCGGTCGAAGCGCCGGCGCTTTCCATCATGCCGCTCCTCGCCTCGATGGACGCATCCGTGACAGCACTGGTCTGTCCCGTGTCCATCCCCGGTTCCGTACTGGTGTCCCTAGTAAGCGACTGACAGCAACGAAAAGCGGGTCATCATGGACTAGGGCAGTGGTGGCGGCCGGCCCAGATATACGCTGCAACTGCCGAATGCGCTTGTAGAGCAATAGAGTCAAGAAACATCGCCACTATGCGTGCGTTGCGGCCTACAGCGTCGGTTGATACCTGAACGCGATTTCAGGGTTTGTTCTCAGATAAGGGAGACATATTTATGTGCGGCATTACAGGATGGGTCGATTTCGCTCGCGACCTGGTTCAGGAGCGCGACGTGATCGGTGCGATGACGTTGACAATGGCCTGCCGCGGTCCCGATGCCTCGGGAGTGTGGTCGGAGCGACATGCGGCACTGGGGCATCGCCGGCTGTCAGTGATCGACCTTCCTGGGGGTGCACAACCGATGTCTGTGTCAACACCTCGTGGCGATGTCGTGATGGTGTACAGCGGCGAGGTCTACAACTTCACCGAACTGCGGACCGAGTTGGAGGCGGCCGGTGAGCGCTTCGATACCTCCAGCGACACGGAGGTGGTACTGCGCGGATATCTGTGTTGGGGCGAAGCTGTGGTCGATCACCTCAACGGAATGTACGCATTCGCAATATGGGATTCGCGCAAGCGCAAGCTCGTGATGATCCGCGACCGCATGGGCGTCAAACCGTTCTACTTCTATCCCACGCCCAACGGGGTGCTGTTCGGCTCAGAACCCAAAGCGATCCTGGCCAACCCGCTGGCGAAGCGGGTGGTCGATATCGAAGGCCTGCGCGAAATGCTGCTCCCGGTCAAAACTCCGAAGCTCGCCGTGTGGAAGGGGATGCGCGAGGTCGAGCCCGGCACCATCGTCACGGTCGACGAGCACGGCGTCCGCGATCGGGAGTATTGGCGGCTGGAATCATGGCTGCACACCGACGATCAGGACACCACAGTGGAAACGGTGCGCGGTCTGCTCGACGACATTGTGCACCGGCAGCTGGTCGCGGATGTGCCCCAATGTGTGCTGTTGTCCGGCGGGCTCGACTCAAGCGCCATCACTGCCTTATCAGCGCGTGAATTGGCTGAACCGGTTCGCAGCTTCTCGGTGGACTTCGCCGGACAGGCCGACAATTTCACGCCCGATGAGTTCCGGCCGAGCCTGGACGCCCCGTACGTGCGCGACCTGGTCAACCACGTCGGCTCCGACCATACCGACATCGTCCTTGACCCCAATGATCTTGCCGACCCTGACATCCGCCGCAAGGTGATCACCGCGCGTGACCTGCCGGTGAGGGTCCTCGGGGATATGGACGCCTCGTTGTACCTGCTGTTCAAGGCCATCCGCACGCAATCCACAGTGGCGCTGTCCGGGGAATCGGCCGACGAGATCTTCGGTGGCTATCGCCAGTTCCATGACCCGCTGATCCAGCGGACCGACGCATTCTCGTGGATCGCCATGGAAGACGGCACTCTGTTCGACACCGAGGCCAACTTGTATACGCACCAGGTGCGCACGGCGGCCGACCTGAAGACCTACCTGCATGATCGTTACACAGAGGCGGTCAGTGAGGTAGCCAGGGTCGACGGCGAAGACGACTTCACCCATCGGATGCGGGTGATGAACTACCTGCACCTGACCCGCTTCGTGCGGATCCTGCTCGACCGTAAGGACCGGATGAGCATGGCGGTGGGCCTGGAGGTGCGGGTGCCGTTCTGTGATCACCGATTGGTGGAATACGTGTACAACACGCCTTGGGTGATGAAGAGTTTCGATGGACGCGAGAAGAGCCTGTTGCGCGCCGCCACGCGCGATGTATTGCCCGAATCGATAGTGCAGCGCGTGAAGAGTCCGTATCCGTCCACCGCTGACCCGAAGTATGGAGCCGAAATTCAGCGGCAGACAAAGGATCTCCTGACAACGGACAACGACGCGCTGTTCGCCCTCGTCGACCGGTCAGTGCTGGAGGATCTGACGAACCTGGACTCCGAGACAATGCCGCCGGCGGCGAGGCACCGGATGGAGCAGGCCCTCGACCTCGCCGTCTGGCTCGACATCTATCAGCCCGAAGTCGTCCTGTGAAATTCGCCAACTGCCGATTACCTTTACATTTCGCCGAGCGGGTATGAGATCAGTTCCAGGCGGGCTCCGTCTGGATCTTGGAAGTAGATCGAGACGTCCTCGTGCTGGTGCAGCTCGACGCCTGCCGCGGTCAGCTTGTCGCGCAGATGTTTCCAACACTCGGGCTCGACACTGATCGCCACATGGTGCAGCCCGCCGAGCACTTCCTGGTAGGGGCCAAGATCCAGGCCGGGGAAGTCGAAGAACGCCAGGAGATTGTTGTTCCCAATGTCGAAGAAGAAGTGAGATGACCCACGGTAATCGCGGTTCTCAGCGATCGCAGTCAGCGGAAACTCAAGTAGCTCCTGGTAGAACTGCACCGTCCGCTCGACATCGCTACTCAGCAAAGCCATGTGATGTAGACCTCGCGCTGATGTTGCTGGGCGCGAGTCGGAGCCACGCAAGTATCGCTCGCAGACGCGGCGTCGCCGCAGCTCGAACTGTTTGGATCTTTCATGTTCTGAGAGTTCTTTCACACCAACGACGTTACGCTCGAAGTGATCGGCCACCGAGACATGTCATGGCCCTAAGACACCGTGTGACTCGGGTTGATCAACTACCGCGTAACACAACTGGTGACACAAATACAGAATCACGTTGGTTGTACTGATGCGCGACAGGATGGCGTCGTGATTACTGGAACTAGCGACCTTGGGCAAACACTCGCCGACTCACACCGAATCCAACTCCGCCCAGTCCACGAAGGAGACACCAATGACGACCGCAGTTGTGGCCCCGCAGGTTCCGGTCGCCGAGTTCCACGACCTGGCCGAGAAGACCGCGGTGATCACAGGCGGTACCAAAGGAATTGGTCACTCCCTTGTGGCGCGGTTTCTCGCCGGCGGGGCAACTGTGCTGACGGCAGGAAGATCGGACCCAAGTGATCTGCCCGATGGCGTGCATTATGTCCGTGCGGATTTGTCAACTCTCGAAGGAGCGCGGGTCCTCGCGCACAGCGCTACAACGTTGCTTGACCGGATAGACATTGTGGTCAACAACGCCGGCGCATCTACGCCGCATATGGGCGGTGTCCTCGATATCGACGACGACGAATGGCTTAACGATCTCAACATCAACTTCCTCGCCGCCGTGCGCCTGAACGCTGCGCTCCTACCGGGCATGTACTCCAGAGGTACGGGCGCCATCGTCAACATCTCCTCGGTGGCTACCCTGAGCCCAGCACCCGTGATGTTGCACTATGCCGCAGCCAAGGCGGCGTTGGCGACCTATACCCGCGGTCTCGCCGCGGAGGCCGGTCCGCGTGGTGTCCGAGTCAACACGGTGACGCCGGGCGCTGTGACGTCGCCGGGCGGTGATGCTGTTCGCTTAACTCTCAACGGGGCGTCGGGCGCAACCGAACCAAACAGCGCATCGGCCGTACCGCTCAACCGGCTCGGCACAGCCGGCGATATCGCGGAAGCTGTTGCGTTCCTTGCGTCGGACCGCGCGGCCTGGATCACTGCCTCGGAACTCGTCGTCGACGGCGGTCAATTTCAGACGGTATGACGCACGATCGGGTTTACTCTTACGGCACTTCACACGACCAGCGGTCAAGGAACGGCAGCCAATGCGCTCAAGCGAATACGACACCACGTTGTTCCGAAATGTCCGGATTTTCGATGGCCGCTCGCCCAGTTTGTCACCGACCTCTGACGTTCTTGTCCGTGGCGCCACCATCGAGCGCATCGCCACTGACCCAATCGGAGTAGCCCACGGCGAACGCCGGCAACAGATCGACGGCGACGGGCGAGTGCTCATGCCGGGCCTGATCGATGCTCACTGGCATGCCATGATGGCCAGCCTGCCGCTGACAACAGCTTCGACGGCCGATACCGGTTACCTGAACCTGGTTGCGGGTCAGCAGGCGAATCGCACGCTGCATCGCGGATTCACTACTGTTCGCGACGCCGGCGGGCCGGTGTTCGGCCTCAAGCAGGCGATTGACGACGGCATCATCGAAGGGCCACGGATATTTCCCTCAGGCGCGTTCATCACGCAGACATCCGGTCACGGCGACTTCCGGATGCGCCATGAGCTTTCGCACGGCAGCTGCGGCCACCTGAGCCATATCGAGTCAATGGGTGTATCGACGATCGCCGACGGCGTCGACGCGGTTCTGCGCGCCGTACGTGAGCAGCTCATGCTGGGCGCGACGCAGATCAAAATGATGGCCGGCGGCGGCGTGGCATCGTCTTACGACCCCGTTGACGTCACCCAGTACACCGACCCCGAGCTGCGCGCGGGCGTCGCGGCGGCCGAGAACTGGGGCACCTACGTCATGGTGCACGCGTTCACCCCTCGGGCGGTGCAGCAGTCGCTTCGGGCTGGGGTGCGATGCATCGAGCACGGCTTTCTGCTCGACGACGCGACCGCCGAGATGATCGCCGAGCGCGACGCGTGGTGGTGTCTGCAACCCCTGCTCGACGACGAGGACGCCATTCCGTTCCCCTATCCGGACCAGCGGGCGAAATTCTTACAAATCACGGCCGGGACTGATCATGCCTTCGGCTTGGCCAAAAAGCACGGCGTCAAGATTGCGTGGGGGACCGACATCCTGTTCGACGGGAAACTCGCCGATCGACAGGGCGCCATGCTGGCAAAAATGTCGCGCTGGTTTCCTGCGGCCGACGTTCTGCGGCTCGCCACCTCGGAAAACGCCGCGCTGTGCGCGATGTCGGGTGCCCGTAACCCGTACAAGGGTCGGCTTGGTGTCGTCGAGGAGGGGGCACTGGCAGATCTGCTTCTCGTCGACGGTGACCCCCTGGCAGACCTGGCCCTGCTGGCCGACCCCGACCGCTCTCTGGTGGTGATCATGAAGAACGGGAACATCTTCAAGGACAACACCGGCTCACAAAGTTGAGGTTTCGAACAGCTGTACGACGGGAAATTCCCCTGCATGAGCAATGAGGTGCCATTCGGGTGATCGCGGTGGTCGCGCACTCTGCGGCCATCAGCTCGAACCGGTCTACTTCGGTTGGCTGGCGGCAAAGTACGCCGTTTCAGGAACCCGATGTCCTTCTCCTGCTCGGCGACCTACTTGCGCAGCCGCGCCAGCTCAGCGCGCTCCACCGGCGTCAACGGCACGTCGTCCCGGGCTGCGGCAGCCTCCACACGGCGGCGCTCCTCAGCAACCCACCGTCCCAGCAGACCCACGATCACGCCAAGCCCGTGAGCGACCTCAGCGATCGTGCGGCCGGAATCGATCACCCGATGGGCGGCCTCGACCTTGTACTCGGTCGTGAAAGACCGGCGGGCTCGGGACATAGTGACATCCTTCCAGCGGGACCATTCATCCCGCTATCTCGATGTCCACCATTCGGGGGGAGCCTCACGGGCACGATGGCGCTGGTCGCGAAGGTCGCTGAGGCAGCCGCCCGAATCATCTCGGTCGAAATTCTGTAGGCCGTGGAGGTACTGCAGGTGCTTCGTTTGGAGGAAGGCGGCCACTGTCCGGTACCGCCGCAATCGGTCGGGCCTTTCTGCCGGCGATAGAACCCAAACTGCCCGGGCGGCACCAATGAGAGCTGTTCTGCATAAAGTGAGGTGTGCGAGTGAAACAGTTGGCGCGCTTCGAGATGTCGACGGATGGCGCTTAAATGGTCCGTTGCGGCCACGAGGCCCATCCAGGCGACCATAGATACGGGCATCGGCGGCCAATCCTGATCATCACTCGCGAGTTCACTAGCTGATTCCGGGGGCGGTATGCGGCGGCGACCCGCTCCTGCCATTTCGAGAGTGCCGGGAAGGTCTTCCAGATAGCTTCTTCCGACTCGTCCTCCGCAGACTTATCCGTCATGCAGTTGATGGCACCTCTCCATAGCGAGATCGAGGCCGCGTCGCCTGTGCCTGCTTCCAGTTTTGGCTTGAGGGTAAGCCGCGCCATCGGCGGATGGCAGCATTCGGCCTACTTACGTCCCCGGCTGTGCGTCTCCGAGTAACGTCGTCGTCGCCGTAGTGAGCGCACAAGCCCGATAAGGTGGGGCGCCCCTGTGATGTATACGGTGACTCCGACGCAGTTGCTGTGGACCAGCTTCGGCATCATCACGCCCGAGAAGGTGATTGAGCTCGGCGGCAATCTGGAGGGGATCACTGATTGGAAGCCCGCGGACAGGCCTGTTTACGACTCCGACTTCGCGTTGCCGCTGCGGTATGGAATACCGCTCACCCCATGGCATCGTCATGGATGCCATTCACATCCCCAACCCTGAACGCCACGCGAATTGCGTGAAGTCCACGAGCGGACAAAGCGATCGCATCAACATGCGTCAATCGGAGCGACGAGGGATTGCATCGATAAGTACCTCGCGCCCGGGTATCAGCAGGAGAGCGTAGAAATAGATTTAAGCGAGCGGTCGTCAGTTCAATCCTGACAGGGGGCTCCACCGAAATTGCGACCGCCTCTTTTGCAGCCCACTCCCCGGGATCGTCACAGTCAAGGCCAAGAACCCTGTGCCGTCCCCCTCACCGGTGTTCTTTCATTCGATCGCCAGGACGTCCCAGAACCTGCGCTGTGGCCGTCCGGTCTGACACAGTTCAAAATCGTTGTGCCACAAAGTTATCGATGCCTGTCCCATTCTTTCGAGGCGGATCACGCACCTTAAGGCTGGGCCAGTAAGGCGGTCGGTCGACGTCTGCGGTCAACCCACCTGAGAAATTGTTAGACGGTCGATCTAGCAAAGTTCGCGGCATGACAATCACGATCAAACAGTTGTAACCATGCAACAATGACCCTGGGTCGGGTCGCCCGCATTCGGACCCATGCATACTCGTTAGGTTGGGCGGCTCACGCCTCCATGATTCCCGTGTCAACCACTCAGCACCGTCGCGCGACAGTCTTTAGCTGCGGATCTTCGCTGTGGGCCCCAGTACAAAGCGAAAAAACGCTCTCAGCAGGCTCTAAGGTTATCCGGAACACGGAAGCGGTGGTTCCGGACTAGTTCCCCTGGCAATCTTTGGGTACGACCCTGAACTTTACGGTTGACCGCAGAAATAGCAAATGCCTACCATGGGCACAAGCAGGAGGGGAACGATCAAGTGGGGAGTTATCAGAGGGGAAGCTAACGGGGCTATCAAGCCATTGGCCCGTGCTGGTGCGGAGCCGAAAGGCTCCACTCCGGCCGGTGATGGTCGAAAGCGCCTTTATTGGCCTGTCACCGCGCGTCGGCGGCTGTCAGGCAGTGGGCGAGCGCGAATGCGCCCTGAGACGGTCAACATCAATCGCGTGGATCATGGAGTGGAAGCAGACGTAGTGGTTCAGGTACAGCGTACGACGGGCAGCGCGCGACACCTTTCCAGTGTCGGTCGCCAACACGACGTTCATGGAGACCGCGGCGAGTCTCGTCCCGTTGCATCAGCAGTCGACATCACGAGGCGAATCGGTGGGATGGCGCCACGGGGACCACTAGGGGATCAAGCCTTCAACGGTTGGCAGCTGATACATCACGTAAATCCATCAGCTGACATTGCTGTGACGGAATGGAAGGTGGATTGCCTAGTGCCACATCCTGACCCAAAATGTCTCATTATCGACGACTGCACACTGCACCGCGAAAACCTCGCTGCAGTTTTTGTCAGGCATGGGCGTTCGAGGCCGGCGGTGGCGTGGGATGTGCCTTCGCTGTTCACTGCTTTACGTGACGCCATCCCGGACATCGTTCTCGTCAACATGGACATCCGCGATAGCGTGGCAATGCTTCGTCTGGTGAAGCAGCACTGCCTGGAATGCAAGGTGATCGTCGTCGCAGTCGACGAGGACGACGAGTCGGAGATTATCAAATGTGCTGAAGCGGGTGTTGACGGGTACCATCTGAAGACGGAAACTTTGGACGACCTGCTGGCCCTCATGTCGCGAGTCGCTAGTGGCGAATCCCTCTGTTCTCCAAGAGTTTCCGCAATTCTCTTGAAGAGGCTTTCTGCGCTCGCCGCGCAACGGAACACGAAATCAGACGAAGTACCACTGACCACCCGCGAGATCCAGATCCTCGGGATGCTGGAGACGGGATTATCGAATCGCGATATCGCCGACCAGCTGTGTATCGCGCTGCACACTGTCAAGAACCACGTACACAGCGTGCTCGGAAAGCTCGGAGTGAGTTCTCGGGCGGAGGCAGCTGCGTTGTCTCGCTCGACACACCACGCTGTGCACGAAACGAGGTCAGAGTACGAGCCACCTATTCGCATGTCTGCAAGACTGGAGAAAAGGAGTAGACCGCACGTCGGAGGTAAACGTTCGGGACGCGCTTATTAACTGAGCGCCGACGAAAGATTGAGATCCTGAAGTCGACATGTGACGGCGCCGTGACGGCTCTTCTGTTGCGGGATCAACGAGCTTTCGATTTGTTCGACGAAAAACATCGGCAGCTCCGATTTTCTTCCGTCTAGAGCAGACGCGTGCATCGAGCGGATCTAGCTAAGCTATCGGCCCATGTCCTTTGCGGGCCTTTGCCTGGGATGATACGAGCTGCAGCTGGCGGTCGAATTTAATCTGGTCGAAGCCAACTTTCCTCCGTGTTGCTCCGTGGGATGGCCATCGTCGGTCACACAAAGGCATCGCCTGCTTCCGGACTAGTTCTTTTTCGCTCGACCTAGACCTTGCCAACGCGGGATCAGAAACACATCTATGACGTGCCGCGAACCCGCATCAGCGTCTCGATTCGGGTTCGGAGCCATACCGGACAGCGCATGTCGTCCAAGTGATGTCAGAACGCACAACTTGAGGCCGAGACGTCGGAGCACGTCAGTTCACCCTACGCAGCTATCGGAGATGCGCTGAACCTGCGGTGTACTAGATCCCGACCCATCGAAAGTTAGTTCCAATGGCCCATGTACGACGCTGTTGCGGCACTCGATAGTGAGTGGGTGCTCCAACAATTAGCTCTGCGCCGTGACTGCTCGCTAGCGACCGACCTGCCCCCTAGAGCTCAACGCCGGGTTCTCCGGTGGAGCGGGACATCTGAAGGCACTGGTTATGAATTTCGGTAGGACAAAGCGCTGAGCTTCCGGGGGAATGATCGGAGATCGAAATAACTTGGGGGGCCTCGACCATATGACTCTCGACGTGTTGGACGTGGATACGTCAGCCGTGACGGTTGACCCGGAGCCACGTCGACACAATCGAATGCACCAACTGTTCGAGCATAGCTGCGCGTCGGATCCGACACGCGTAGCGATTGATCACGACGGTGGAATTCTTACCTATGGAGAGCTCGATAAACGGGCGAACCAATTGGCCCATCACCTACGCCGACGAGGTGTGAAAGCCGGTGCACGGGTTGCGGTGTTCCTGCCTCGGTCCGTGTTGACGTATGTGTCCTTGCTGGCAGTGGGGAAGTCCGGTGCGACGCTGGTGCCGCTCGATCCGGCTGCGCCACAAGATCGCGTCGCTTACATCCTCAGCGACGCCGGTGTCGACGCGGTGGTTACGTCGTCGGAATTGGCTCCGTTGACGCAGGGAGCGCCCTGCATCGTGGTCGAATCTGACACGGAGGCGGACACTATCGCTGACGCCCCCGTGACAACGCCCGATCTGGACCCGGCCACTCCCGACGACGTGGCGTACATCATGTACACCTCGGGATCGAGCGGTCGTCCGAAGGGAGTGATGGTCACACACGCCAGCATCTGCAATTTCCTGTCGGTGGTGCCCGAGGTGTACGACGTCCGGGCAGACGACCGGGTTTATCAGGGAATGACGATTTCGTTCGATTTTTCGATCGAGGAGATCTGGCCGACATGGGTTCGCGGCGCCGCACTGGTGGTGGGACCCACTGACTCCCGTCGGCTGGGCGCTGAGCTAGCCGATTTCCTCGAGCAACGGTCCGTCACTGTTCTGTATTGCGTACCAACGCTTCTGGCGACTTTACCGCGTATGTTGCCGAGGATCCGATCGGTCCTCGTCGGCGGAGAAGCGTGCCCGTCGCAGCTGGTGACCCGGTGGGCACAACCCGGACGGCGGATGCTCAACACCTATGGACCCACCGAGGCGACGGTCACCGCGACTGTGGCGGAGCTGGTGCCGGGCCGTACTGTCACCATCGGACGGCCCCTGCCGACATACTCGGTCGTGTTACTGGACGAGCAGCGTCGTCCAGTCCCGGATGGCGAGATCGGCGAAATCTGCATTGGCGGTCCTGGGGTTGCCGTCGGGTACGTGGGTAGACCGGATCTGACCGCCGACCGCTTCATCGAACATGAGCTCGCACCCCGAGGGGGCCGGCTGTACCGCACCGGTGACCTTGGTCGCGTCGATGCGAATGGTGAGATCGAGTATCACGGCCGCGCCGACGCCGAAGTGAAAATCCGGGGGCACCGCATTGATCTCGGCGAAGTCGAATCGGTGCTGATGGAAGACCCGATGGTCGCTGAGGCGGTTGTCAATGCCGTCGTCGCCGAGAACGGGGCGGCCGCGGAAGCCTTGGCGGCTTATGTGGTGTGCGCTGCGGAGATCGACCACAACGAGCTGGCGCAGCGACTCCACGGGAGAATGCGGCAGAAACTTCCGCCTTACATGGTCGCGGCGACAGTGGATGTGCTGCCGGACCTGCCGACCATGCCGAGCGGGAAGGTCGACCGTAAGAGACTTCCCGCACCCGTCGGCATCCGCTTCACGGGTACCGGACCCGTGATGGCCGCGGTGACCGAGACCGAGGAACGTGTCGTGGCCGCCTGGGCGCAGACCCTCGACGTACCACCTGAGTCGATTTCTGTGGAGGCCCACTTCTTCCGAGACCTCGGCGGTCACTCACTACTCGCAGCGCGAGCTGTATCTCGGCTACGTGAGGCCGGGTTCGTGTCAGCGGCCTTACGTGACGTATACGAGCATCCGAGTGTTCGCGCCTTGGCGACGTATCTGTCGAATGTGACACCGGCCGTTGTCTCGGGACGACCGGAACCGTTGCGGCATTCAACGCCGGTCGTGGCGGTCGCTGGGTGTGCGCAGGCGCTTGTGCTTTACCTACTGCTCTTCGTGATTACGGTGCCGGTCGCCTTCGTTTACACGGTCAACGACGGCTATGCCTCGGTGTTGGTGCTCATAGAGCTGATGGCCGCGATCCTCATCACCTATGTTGCGGTGAGGTGGGTTCTGCCGTTGATGTTCGTGAGGCCCCTCTTGGCGGGAATCCGGCCTGGCCGTTATCCGCTGTGGGGAGTGACGTATCTCCGGATCTGGTCCGCCAGCCTGTTACTTGCCATCGCGCCGCTGCCTGTGCTGAGCGGTTCACCACTCGCCCCGGGTTACTTGCGGTTGCTGGGGGCGAAGATCGGGCGTGACGTCCACCTGGGTTCGAGCTCGTTGGGCATGCCGACGATGCTGCGCATCGGTGACGGCGCTTCCGTCGGTTACGGAGCCACTCTGCGGCCGTGGCGGGTGCAGGACGGTTGGGTGCTCGTCGAGCCGATCACAGTCGGGGCCGGCGCCTTCATCGGTGCTCATGCCGTGCTTGATCCGGGCTCCACACTCGAAGCCGGTGCGGCCCTCGGCGAACAATCGATGCTTCAGGCGGGCGAAAATGTGCCATCGGGTGACCGGTGGGCGGGGTCACCGGCCGTCCCGGTACAGGCGCTTTCGGCCGCCGTAGAAAAGGTCTTACAGACCGGGGCGAGTACGACATCATGGTCTGTACGACTGCTCGTTGCGGTTCTCGTCGGTCTTACGGTCCTCGAACTCGCGGTCATTGCCATGATCGCGCCATCTGTCATCGTCGTCTGGGCGGCGCTCCTGCATTGGGGGATCCTCGCCGGATTGCTCGTCACCCTACTCGCCGGCCCAATCTTCGTCGTCACGGTGTGTTTGATCGTCGCCACTGGCAAACGGCTGATTCTTCCAGCAATGTCTGCAGGTCTGTACCCGGCCCGCTCGGGCCTCGGGGTCCGGAAGTGGATTGCGGACAAGCTGCTCGAGATCAGCCTGACCTACACGAACTCCCTGTACGCCACTCTTTACACAGTGCCATGGCTGCGCCTGCTAGGAGCGAAAATCGGTCGAGGCTCGGAGATTTCGACCGCCGCCCATCTTGACCCCGACCTGCTCCAGCTCGATGAAGAAACATTCATCGCGGACATGGCGAGTGTCGGCGCTGCCACATTCGCCCATGGGTACTTGATGGTCGGGCCGACGGTGGTTGGTCGGCGGTCATTCATCGGCAACGCCGCAGTAGTGCCTGCCGGGGCGTCGATCGGCGAAAATAGTCTGCTCGGCGTCGGTACGGTTCCGCCCACGGGTGGTGTCCCGCCCGGGACATCGTGGCTTGGGTCACCTGCGATGTACTTGCCCGCGCGGCAGGACAGCGGCAATTTCCCCGAATCGGAGACCTATCGACCGTCGAGAGAACTGATAAAGCACCGGCTTGCAATCGAATTCGTGCGAGCTACCCTGCCCGCTTCACTGCTCGGCATCAGCACCTACATGTTCCTCTGGGTGCTGTCCGAACTGGCACGCGGGCGGGATCTGCCTATTCCCGCAGTGCTGTCGCCGCTGATCGCCGCGGGGTGCGCGGCCGCAGTGATCGGCTATTGCGCTGCGGTGAAGCGCAACCTCATTGGTACCTACGTGCCCAGGGTAGAGCCACTCTGGAGCAAGTACGTTCGTCGATCAGAACTGGTAACCGGACTGTACGAGACGGCAGCCGTCCCTGTCGGATTGGGATTGCTGATGGGCACACCGATGCTTCCGCCGGTGCTGCGCTGGTTCGGCATGCGCGTCGGTCGGCGGGCATGGATTGGGACTACGTACATGACGGAATTCGACCTCGTTGACATCGGAGACGATGCCGCGATCGGCGTAGACGCATCGCTGCAGACACATCTGTTCGAGGACCGCGTGATGAAGATGTCTAACGTCACCATCGGTGCGCGCGCAAGCGTTGGCAACCGCACAATTGTGTTGTATGACAGCGTTATTCATCGTGATGTCGCGCTGGATTCATTGTCACTGCTGATGAAGGGCGAGCACCTCGCAGTCGCAACTCACTGGGGCGGAATACCTGCGCAACACCACGGCGACACGGCAGTTGCTGGGCCGGTCACCCAGCGGCGGCATCAACTCCATCGACAACGACGGGATCACCGCGGCGAGACGCACCCGCGCATCACGTCGGCCACCGGTGCCAAAACGGTAGGACACCCTATGGCCGCCCGCGCCGAGCAGTCGACACCCCTTGACGAGCGCTCTGTTTCGTGCTGACAGATGACCATGTTCAGTGAGCGGGAGGGAAATTGATAAATCAAAATTTATTGATGTCGGACACCCGTCATTACCGTATCGATTACGAGATCAATCCGTACATGTCAGTCGGTTCGCAACCGGACGCCGCGTGGGCGGCCACCGAACATGAATCGATCGTCACCGCTCACCGTCGAGCCGGCCGTACCGTCGAGTACCTTTCCTCGGCGCCGGAGTGCCCCGACATGGTGTACACCGCTAACACGGCGGTGGTGATCGGCGACCGCGCTGTGCTTGGTCAGCCGCCAGGTCCGCGCCGCCCGGAGATCCCTTACGCCAAGGCGTGGCTGGAAAAGCGTGGTTACGACGTCATCGAAGCCCCGTACCCTTTCAGCGGGCAAGGAGACGCACTGCCCTGCGGCCCGATGCTCCTCGCCGGTTCCGGGCAACGCACGGATCTTCGAATGCACGCCATGCTCGAGGACCATCTCGGCGTGCAAGTCGTTCCGCTGTGTACCTCTGGCCCCCTGTGGTACGACCTTGATCTTGCGGTCGCGGTGATCGATGCGCCCGACACCATCGCTTACTGCCCGGAGGCGCTCGACGAGGCCAGTGTGAACACTCTGCACGGGCTCGGCCTTGACCTCATCAAGGTGACCGTCGAGGAAGCCGCCAATTTCGCGTTGAACCTGATCAGCGACGGCACTACCGTGACGATGACCACTGGCGCGCCGATGCTCGCCGCCGATCTGCGCGACCGAGGGCTGCACGTCGTGGAACTCGACACCACCGAACTGCGGAAGGGCGGGGGCGGAGTGCGATGCACTGCGCTTACCCTCGGTACGAAGTAGGCCGCCAGATGACAGCGCTCGATCAGCTCATCGCCAGGCGAGGCCGTCTGAAGGTGCCATGGGACCGCCATACAAGTGCCCCTGCACGCCGTTCTCCGAGCCGGCTCGCACTGGTCTACCGAGGCCCCGCATCTCTACCGGGATGCCCCGAGGCTGTTGCTGAACTGCTGTCCGCGAGCGCGCTCGGCTTGCGGGTCGACTTCGTCGGCCCCGACGAAGCCCGGCGGCTTTCTGCCGCATCGCTTGCCGGCGCGATTGTGTACGCGCAACCCGGTGGCGCCGACCTCGATGATGCGTACCGCCACATGCGTCCACACCGCAAGACCATTCGGCAATTCGTCTCAAACGGAGGACGCTATCTCGGATTCTGCCTGGGCGGTTATCTCGCAGGATCCTCTCCAGGTTTCGATCTGCTTCCGGGCGACAGCGAGCAGTACATCGGTTCGACGCTCTCGACCGTTCACACAGATCAGGACACGGTGGTAGAAGTGAGCTGGCGAGGACGTCGACGGCGGCTGTACTTCCAGGACGGCCCGCTATTTCGATTCGATGCCGGTGCCGAGGTCGGAGTGCTGGCAACGTATCCCAATCACACCGTGGCGGCGGCGGTGACGCGCTTCGGTCGCGGCCGTGTCGGTGTGGTCGGCCCTCACCCTGAGGCAGAGGCTGATTGGTTCACTGATTCTCATCTTCTTGATCCGGCTTGTTACCAGCCGGACCCGGCGGTTGCCCGAGGACGCGACCTCGGTCTCGATCTCCTCGATGAGGTGATGCGACCGTGACGGCCACAGTCATCGCTCCGCCGCCCACCACGGCTCCGGCCATAGCGAAATCGCTCAGCTCCCCCGTTGCCCGCAAAAGGACCGTCCGGCTCGAGGGAGTTGACGCCGCGCGTGGACTTGCGTTGATCGGGATGATGGTTATTCACGTCCTACCCGACGCGAATCCGGCGACCGGCGGTCCGGCATGGACGTACGTCATCTCGGCAGGGAATGCGTCGGCGTTGTTCGCACTGCTCGCCGGTGTCTCCATTGCGTTCACTACCGGCCGTGCACGGGTCGGTCGAGATCGGGCGATGGCGACGGTGGCGTCGCTCACCTCACGGGCCATCGTCATCGCCGTCATCGGCTTCGCGCTTGGCTACACCGACGCGGAATTGGCCACGGTGATTCTGCCCTATTACGCCGTGATGTTCCTGTTCGCCATCCCTTTGGTTTTCCTCCCCACGTGTGGGATTGCGCTGGCCGGGGCGGCGGTTGTCGCCGGAGCTCCGCCATTGACGTTCCTGTTGCTGCCGCACCTACCACCCCCAACGGAATCGACGTTTAACGCCGGCTTCGGGGATGCCGTATCGAGACCGCTGGGCCTGCTGTCGCAATTGGTTGTGACCGGAGAGTTTCCGGCGCTTACATGGGTGGCGTACGTGTGCGCGGGTCTGGTCATCGGTCGGCTTACGCTGTCGTCCGCCCGCACCGCGTCCCGAATGCTCGTCGCCGGTTCCTTCGCGGCGGCTTTCGCGCAAGTGGCTTCCAGCGTATTGCTTTATCAGTATGGCGGTCTGCAACACATCTGGGGCGCCGCGGACACGGGCGCCGCCAGCCAAACGATGGATGTTCTGCACTTCGGGGGCGACGGGGTCCTGCCCGGAACAACGTGGTGGTGGCTGGCGCTAGTCGAACCCCACAGCGGAACACCGCTCGATCTACTGGCAACGATCGGTATCGCAACAATGGTTCTCGCTGCGATGTTGCTGACCGACCATGTGAGGCAGCCGATCGCCGACCGTGTGATCGGGCTGGCCAAAATGCCGCTTGCTGCCGCCGGAAAGATGACCCTCACCTTCTACACCTTGCACGTCATGTTCATCAACTCCATTCACGACACGTACATTCCTACAACGAGTTTCATTCTGCAGGTGGTGGCGGCGTTGGTGCTCGGCGTGGCATGGCAGGCCAGTGCCGGTCGTGGCCCTCTGGAGGCGCTAACGGCGGCGGCGACCCGTCGCGCACGTCGGATGGCCACTCACATGGGCGCAGCATCATCGCCTCGGCGCCCTGCCACCGAAACGGGAGAGGCTTAATATGATCACCCGACGCAAGTTCCTCACGGGCGCTTCGGCCGTCACTGCTCTGGTAGTGGGCGCCAGTGTTGGAACCTTCGCAGGAAATCTCTCTGCGTCACCTGCACGTGCTGCGGTGTATCGAGGGCGTGGCGCCGGCTCGTGTGACGGCTGTAGCGAAGCAGTCGCCCGCCTACTGGGCAGTAGTCCCACGGCATTCGACGTAGAATTCATCGGACCGGGTGAAAGCCGACAGGTGACCCCCGAAACACTCAGTGAGATGCTGATTTACGCGCAGCCTGGCGGCGGCGACGTGGCAGCGGCCTGGCCTCACATACGTGCCGATGCCGACCATATCCGGAGCTACGTGGACAACGGCGGGAATTACATCGGGATTTGTCTCGGTGCCTACCTGGCCGGCTCTAACCCCGGGTTCAACCTTTTCCCCGGCGAGGTGTATCGCTACATCGACTCACCGGACGCCGAGGTGAGCTCTGCTGACTACACCACAGTCGAAACCGATTGGGGTGGGCAGCGTCAGGAGATGTACTTCCAGGACGGAGCCGCTTTCGCGTTGGCTTCGAAGGCACCGGCAACGGTACTGGCAACGTATCCAGGCGGCGAACCTGCCGCCGTCATCGCATCTTTCGGTCGCGGTCGGGTTGGTCTCATCGGCCCGCACCCTGAGGCGGACCGTGGATGGTTCGACTCGTCGGTGCCCGATCCGAGCGCTGCGATACACCCCGAACTGGGCCATCGACTGATCGAGCAGACCATCTACCTGTGATGATGCCCTCTCGGGCGAGGCAATCGCCGCGCACGGTAACGATTCGAACGCCACCGCGGTAAGAGTGACTGCCGGGCATCGGCCCAACGTGTTGGAAGGTCCCCCAACGGATCTCGTAGATCCGTGGGCTTAAATCACTCCGCCCCACCGCGCGATGACTACTCGGAGCCGTATATCGGCGCGTTCCCAGAGGGTGGTGAAAGCGTGTCCAGCAAAGTTTTCGCGTCAGATTTCCCTTGTTCCCTGGTGTCATCTGTCTCCGTGTAGCTGCCTTGAGCAATGTGTGTCGCCTTGGTCCGGAAGGGCTCGATCATCCACTGCTCTGTGCATGCGCAAGCCATTGACTCACAAGATATTTCCGGCGGCAATGAAATTTCCATCGAGCCTCCATGGGTACATGAATCAATTCACGTATCCATCGTGACGACGACTTGTCCCAACGCGTGGCGAATCGTCTTGACGATGTTTCAGCAAAGAGATAATCTGACACCATAGATTTGAGCCGTGCGGCCCAGCATCAGCCGGACCGCTCAAATCAGGGGGAGCCACGACTTTCGTAGACGCCCACTGATCTGGGGAGGCGATGGTGGTTAGTCAGGCGTATGGTTCGGCATTCGGCCGGTCGCTGACACCGCCGGCGACACAGCCATCTGACGGGCGTGGCGGCTTCGATATCATCCTGATGGCGGGAGGCCTTGCCCTCACAGCGTCGCTCGTAGTTTCCGCCCTCGATGGGACGCAGCCGACCTTCTTCACAGAGCGTCCAATGATCGGGCCGTACCAGGACAATGTCGGCTCAGGTGAGTCTGTGCTGGGTTCGGACGATGAACAAGAGGATGAACAAGAAGTATTGGCTTCCTCACAGCTGGCTGAGGATGTGCTGAAAGTGCTGTCCGAACAGCACAGTCCTTTTATGTCGGAGTTCGTTGACTTCGTGAAGAACGGATTTTCTGCACCTGCCGCGACGGGAAGCGCCTCTACGACAGGTGTGTCGCGAAGCACCGGAATGCTGAGCGTAATGTTCACGCCTTCCCAAACCATGGGTCCCGTATTCGCATACAGCAGGGGGGGCGGCGGTGGTGCGTCGTCCGTCGGAGTTCCGCCGCCGCTGACCGTCGAGTGGCCGTCATGGCTACCCTTGCCGCCGTGGCTGATATTGACGCCGCCGCCGGAGCCAGCACCAATGCCGCTGGCGCCGGCGCCACCGTCGTGGCTGACCTTGCCGCCGCCACCGTCATTCGCAGCATCACCTCTGGCGCCGCCGTCGCGGCCCGAATTGGCGCCGCCTTCGTGGCTGAAATTGGCGCCGCCGTCGTGGCAGACATTCGCGCCGCCGCCTCCGCCCCCTCCGCCAACGTATTCGGTCAAGGCGATGCCGGTAGAGGTAAAGCCGTCGATGTCAGCGGCGGTGCCGCCCAAACCGCCGTCACCGTCGGCGGTGCGGGCGTCGGTAGACGTCCCACCGCCACCTCCGTCGCCAAAACCGAAGATCAACACTCCAGAGTCCAAGCCAACAAACACAAACTACCCGACGAGGAGCTCGGGTAGCACGGACTCCGGCAAGAGGTTCAAGGTGGGAAAGACCGAAACCGACGTTGAAAATAAGGCGTCTCAACCCAGAGGCGGCGTAAAGGCGGCGAACACCGGGAGCAATCGGCCTGACGGCGCGACCAGTACCCGCGGATCGGACAGGCACTCGAATAATCAGCGCAAAGGACGACACGGGGACGACGACGAATAGCTAACCGTAGTCGGGCGATCCCTGCAACGTCGCACCCCCGCGCCATACTTGGCCCCATAGAACGGCGAATGGCCGATCTGGTCGACATCTCGCCGCGGTGGACATCCTCGACGCTCGCGATCGGGCGAAGCCATTGAACGCGCGACGCCACCTGCAACTCTGCCGGCAGGCCGGCACTGGCGGCCAGCTCCTTGAGCGTATCGATTTTGACGATGACTCCGGACTTCCAGCCACTTATTCGAATGCGTTGTCCCGATGCAAACCCGCGAAATATGGCGGAGGCTCACTGCGGGTCGTGGGCATCTCGTGAATCGTGCGGAGAAGGTTCGACGCCACTCAGCTGCCCTAAGGTCTGGTTCAGCGCCTGCTGCCATAGGAGCCGCGTCGTTCTGCCTCAATAGGCGGGAAGCGGTGAGCACCGGGAGGCGCTGTTTGCTCAACACCTCAGTTGCGGCCGGCGACCACCTTGAAACAGGCTGCCAGACGCACCAAATCGAGCCCGTTCCCGGGTCGAGTGATACCCAAGGCGTTTGAAGTGAACCATTATCAACGGTCGGATGCTCTGCTGGCGCCCACGGGGTGTGATAAGTGCTGCCGCGCAAGACCCAGTTCGCTCGCCGTCAGTCTGTGGTGTGGGCCCACGCCCGGATCCAACCAGCCTCAAGGAGCGCGTCGAGAAGATATGTCTTGCTAATAAAACCTTTTGCGACATACAGGGCTTCGATCGCGCCCAGCGTCAGCGCTGAACCGACGCCAATGCGGCGAGCTTGGCGGATACTCGCTGGGTCAGCGATGGTGGCTAGCTGCGCCGCTCCAATGCATACCATTAAGCCTGCGACGGTGTAGACAAGCCAGCGATCGGCTTTGGGACCTAGTGGTGTGTCCTGCTTTTAGCTGACTTTTTCGAGTGTGATCCGGCCGCGTGCGACTTTGGCCAGGATGGACTCGGCGGTGGCGGTCCACACGTAGGGTTTGGGGTCGTTGTTGTGGGCGTCGATGTATTCCTGGATGGAGGCGACGAGGTCCGGCACTGAGTGGAAGACCCCGCGCCGCAACGCTTTGTCGGTCAGTTCCCGGAACCAGCGTTCGACGAGGTTGAGCCAGGACGACGATGTCGGGGTGAAGTGGAGGTGGAACCGGGGGTGTTTATCCAGCCACTGGCGGACATCGTCGTGGGTGTGGGTGGCGTAGTTGTCCAGGATCAGGTGGATCTGCAGGTCCTTGGGGACCTGCCGGTCGATGCTCTTGAGGAATTTCAACCATTCCTGATGCCGGTGCCGGGGCATGCACTGGCTGATGATCATGCCGGTCAGCACGTTCAGAGCGGCGAACAGGGTGGTGGTGCGGTGGCGCTTGTAGTCGTGGGTCATCGTCTCGCCCCGCCCCTTGACCATCGGCAGCGATGCCTGGGTGCGGTCGAGCGCCTGCACCGAGGACTTCTCATCGGCGCACAAGACGATGGCCTTCTCGGGGGGATTCAGATAGAGCCCCACGACATCGACCAGCTTCTCCTCGAAGTTCGGATCGTTGGACAGCTTGAACGTCTCGACCCGGTGCGGTTTGAGGCCCCGGGCCGACCACACCTGCTGCACAGTCGATTTCGACACCCCGGTAGCCGCGGCCATGGTCCGGCAGCTCCAATGGGTTTCGCCCTCGGGACGGTAGTTCAGTGTCAGATCCACGATCTCATCGATCTTGTCCTGGGGGATCGTCTTCTTGCGACCCCGGCCCTCGCGGACTTGGGCGGACTTGACCAGCCCCTCCTCGGCGAACCGGGCGCGCCAGCTGCTGACCGACCCCGGCGACACCGACAACGATTCCGCGATCGCCGTGTTCGCCCGACCGTCGGCCGCCATCAACAACGCCCGCGCGCGGACCACCTCGCGATGCGGCGCGGACTGCGACCGCGCCACCGACTCGAGAACCTCACGCTGCCCTGTAGACACCGACAGAGCCGGAACGGGTTGCCTCATGGCGTGAAGCCTACCAAGGAATCATCAATTAATTACAGGACACACCACTAGCACCGCCTTGAAGCTGCCAATATGCACAATCGGCCAAAGACCACCGACCGTATTGAAAGCCCCCTGCAGCCGCGCTATCACCAATGCCCTGCGGACCTTCATCACCGCCATAGTATGCGTCGCTGCAAACGCCGCGGCATACGTCGGTCACGAGCAGAGTTGGGGCTGTCAGATAAACGGTGGATCTGATCTTGGCATTGGTTAGTTGCCAGTCGGAGTGATCCGGCCGTTGAAGGTGATCGCGAACGCATTTAGTGCGGGCTTCCACCTCATTGCCCATCGTGCCTTACCGCGGCCGGTGGGGTCTAGGGATCGGGTCACCAGGTAGAGACACTTCATCGCGGCCTGTTCGGTCGGGAAGTGCCCGCGGGCCCGAATCGCCCGCCGATAGCGAGCATTCAGTGATTCGATCGCATTGGTGCTGCAGATGACACGGCGGATCTCGACGTCGTAGTCCAGGAACGGCACGAACTCGCTCCAGGCGTTCTCCCATAGTTGGGTGATCGCCGGATACTGAGCACCCCATTTCTCGGTGAACTCGGTGAAGCGTTCCTTGGCCGCCGCCTCAGTAGCTGCGGTGTACACCGGGCGGATGTCCCTGGCGATGTGGTCCCAATACTTGCGCGACGCATAACGAAACGTATTGCGCAGCAGATGAATCACGCACGTCTGGACCACCGCCCGCGACCACACCGTATTGATCGCGTCGGGCAGCCCTTTGAGGCCGTCACAGACCACGATGCACACATCGACAGTGCCGCGGTTCTTGATCTCAGTGAGCACTGAGAGCCAGAACTTCGCACCCTCGCCACCGTCGCCGGCCCACAGCCCGAGGATGTCGCGCTCCCCGGCGCAGGTCACCCCGATCGCGACGTAGATGGGCCGGTTGGTGACCTGGCCATCGCGGACCTTGACGAAGATTGCGTCGATGAACACCACCGGATACACCGATTCCAACGGCCGGTTGCACCATTCGGCCAACTCCTCAATCACCTTGTCGGTAATCCGGGAGATGGTGTCCTTGGAGACGGTGGCCCCATAGACGTCATCAAAGTGCGCCGCGATCTCCCCGGTGGTCAGACCCTTGGCCGTCAGCGACAACACGATCTCATCGATGCCGGTCAACCTGCGTTGCCGCTTCTTGACGATCACCGGATCGAAGGTGCTGTTGGTGTCCCGCGGCACGTCGAGCTCAACCTGGCCGATCTCGGTGAACACCGTCTTCGATCGAGTGCCATTGCGGGAGTTTCCGCTGCCGCGCCCCGCGGAGTCATGCTTGTCGTAGCCGAGGTGCTCGGTCATCTCGGCACCTAGCGCGGTCTCGAGGACATTCTTGGTCAGTTGATTGAGCAGGCCGTTCGGACCTACCAGTTCCACACCTTGTTCTTTGGCCTGCGCGAGCAACTGCTCGGCGAGCTGCTTGTGATCCACATCGATCGCCACGGATTTCAGTGTTTCGGACATCATCAGTCCTTCCCGCCAAGCTCACGCCCGGCGTGTCAGACCAAGACCAGATCAACCGCTATTCAGACAGTCCCGCAGAGTTTCAGTGTGCTGGACGGTGAGTGGGTCTGCCTAAATTGCCCTCTCCTTGTGGTGCATGTCGGCGGCGGCTGAAAATTGACCCTTTGGCGGCAGGGTGGGTTCTAGGGGCGGTCGCAACAGTTGATGGTCTGGTGAGGTTAGCAGCGCGGTGAAAAGTTCAGTGGGAGTGCGGTCTCCGAGGACGCGGCGGGGCCTGTTGTTGATCTCGTATTCGACAGCCCGTAGGTGGTCGGGTGTGTAGGTGTTCAGGCTGGTGCCTTTTGGGAAGTACTGTCGCAGCAGACCGTTAGCGTTCTCGTTGCTGCCACGCTGCCAGGGTGAGCGGGAGTCGCAGAAGTAGACCGCTACGCCTAGGTCTGCGGTGATGTCGGTGTGCCTTGCCATTTCGATGCCCTGATCCCAGGTGATCGATCGGATCAATGTGGTGGGCAACCCGCTCATGGTCGTGGAAATCGCGATGCGCAAGGTATCGGCGTCGCGAGTGGGAAGGTGCATCAGCCGGATCATGCGGGTCTGCCGCTCGACGAGGGTGCCGATCACCGAGCGTTGATTCTTGCCGACGATGAGGTCACCCTCCCAGTGGCCTGGCTGGCCGCGGTCGGCCGGATCGAATGGCCGCTGATGGATCGACAACATCGGATGGGCGAACCGCGGACGACGCCGGCCAGGCCGCTGGTGAGCGCGGCGATGACTTCGGCCCGTGCGCAACGGGCCGCGGTGTGGTGACCTGACCTGCGGCGAGCGAATCAAGCGTGATTGGGGCTGGTAGACCGCTTGATAGATACTTTCGTGGCACAACCACATCGACTGATCCTCGGCGTACTTGCGCCGCAGATGCCGAGCGATCTGTTGCGGGCTCCAACGTTGGGCGAGCAGCTCGGCGATCAGTTCGCATAGGACGGGGTTGTTGTCGATCCGCCGCCGATGACGACGCGCTCTGCGTTGGACTGCCCAGCCGTGAGCTTCAAACGGCCGGTAGGTGCCGTCGCGGCGGCTGTTGCGGCGCAACTCCCTCGATATGGTCGATGGTGCCCGGCCAAGCTCGGCGGCGATCCCCCGGATACTGAGCCCCGAGCGGCGTAGGTCGGCTATGTCGATCCGCTCTTGTTCGGACAAATACCGATCGCTGATTTGGCGCACAGTCAAACGATCAAGCGCGGGCACGAATCCGACGGCTTCGCCACGCCGATAGGTTTTGTAACCTCGCGCCCAGTTGTTTGCTGAGGTACGGGACACCTCGACTTCGCGCCCCGCCGCCGAGATAGACCAGCCCCGGGCACGTAGCTCCATAAACCGCTGACGCTTGGCCGATTGGGGCCGGCGGCCCGGGCCTTTCTTCACGCGACGCGACGATGACAACACAACCTCCAGAATCTAGAGAAGTGTTGCGACCGCCCCTAGAAACCACCTTGCCGCGCCGGGGTCAGATTTCACGTGCCGCCGACAGTGCAGAGTCTCCCGCATCCAAAGCCGCCGGCGTGAAATGCAGTCGCAGCGACCCCACCTTGGCGATTCGCCACCCACCATGGCGTCCCATCCGCGAAGGAATCCTCATTTAGAGGAAGCCTCCGAACGTAACCGCTGCCATTTGGGCAACTTCAGCTGTCCTTGATCGCGATGTCCACTTGAGTCGGCGTAGCACCGTCGGCCGCCGATGTTGTACGCGTAGCGATCAGGTCGCTAGTTATAAGTCGAATGGAGCCTTGCTAACCGAGCGGCGTCGTCGTCGGTTCCACGGCGCTCTCTCGGGCGATGGCCTTGACCCGATGGAGAGGGTCTCGGACAGGACAACGCCGTGTCCCGGTTCTCATCGTGGGGCTGCGGGCCGTCCCGCTGGTAGCCGATGGTGATGATCACATGAGGTCTGGCTGTTCCCTGGGGGAATAAGTAGCCCATGGGTGTGGAGAGGGAGTGCAGCGTCGTCGGAGGTGGCCCGGCCGGTCTGAGTGCTGCGCTGGTGTTGGGCCGGGCGCGTCGGCGAACGTTGGTGATCGACGCCGAGGCGCAGAGCAACCGAGTGTCCCCGGTTATCGGAGGGCTGCTGGGGTCTGACCAGGGCCCACCGGCAGAGTTGTATGCCGCCGGGCCACAGGAGTTGTCGTCGTATCCGAGCGTGGAGTATCGGCGAGGCAACGTTGCCGGTGGCCGCCGTGTCGACAATGGCTTCCTGCTCGAGGTGGATAGCGGCGAGCATATCCACGCGCACCGGGTGCTGCTGGCGACCGGCATGCAGTATTGCCCGCCCAAGCTGCCCGGGCTGGCCGAGCTGTGGGGGACATCGGTATTTCAGTGCCCGTTCTGCCACGGCTGGGAGATGCGCGGTCAGCGGTTGGCGTCGCTGGCCACGGGGGATGAGGCGGTGCATTCGGCACTGATGCTGCGGGGGTGGACCGATGACGTCGTGTTGTTGACCGACGGGCGTAGTGATCTAACGTCTGCCGACGAGCACGCGCTGCGGTCGGCCAACGTAACTGTTGATGATCGTCGGGTCGTCGAATTACATGGCTCCGGCCGTCATTTGACCGAGATTGCCTTCACCGACCGCACGCGGATGGCACGCGACGGGCTGCTGGTGGAGGCGCCGCTGCGGCAGCGGTCACGGCTCGCCGAGCAGCTGGGCGCGACGTGCGGCCCTGGACCGGTAGCGGCGGACGCCGTTGCCGTCGACCAGATTCATCGAACGAACGCGGACGGGGTGTTCGCAGCGGGTGACGTCTGCACCGAGCAGCCGCACCTGGCGGGCGCGATCGCCGCGGGCTCGCAGGCGGCGATGATGATCGTGCAGAGCCTGCTGGCCGATGAGTGTGTTCCCGCATGGCGAAGTCATCGACGATCGGCCACCAGCGGTCGGGTGTATTCGCGCATGCGTTGACCGATGGTGCGATCCGCGTGGCCACGGGCCAGGTTGGCGAGCATCCGGCAACATTTGACGAGTCGTATGTCGCCGCGGTACTCGTAGAGGCGGTGGTGATTGAACCAGTGAACCCATGCGGCGGTGACCACCTCGACATCCTCGGTGGTGCGCTACGGCTTGCGGGGTTTGATCAGTTCGCCGACACATCCGTAATAAGCGACCGATCGCGGATCTCAATTCGCAGCCAAGGCACCCCGGAGAGCGGGGCGAACATTCCCGGTTAGCGACCACAGCGCAAGGCGATCTAGCCACACCCGGCCCTCCTGGGCCGACAACAGTCTTACGGAGGGTGATCTGATGGGCCCTGAACCGCTCCGCGGTCGGCACCCTCGTCGAGCGGACCAGCCGACTCACCGCGCTGCTACATCTGCCGCGTAAGGGCGGCTACCGCACAGCCACAGCGGTCAAGAAACGGGCCAGCGCTCTCGGGGTACGGATCGGAATCGGTACGCGACGCGCTTGCGGCTGCGCTGACACCATTACCGAAAAATCTGAGCAGGTCAGTGACGTGGGACCGGGGCAAGGAAGTGGCGCGTCACGCCGAGCTGACTGCAGCAACCAGCATCAGAGTGTACTTCTGCGATCCCTCCCACTCAGCCACTGACGGCTAAGACGGGCAGGTCAGGTACAGCGGCCCCGACACCTCACGAAAGACCCAGCAGGCCAGTCATTTGCGGGCCTGCTGGGTCCGGAGAGCCGTTACTTACTTATTTTCCGTGGTGGCCATCGTGCGCGCCGCGACCGGCATGGGAGCCGCCGCGACCGCTCGCGCCGACGCCCTTGTTAGCATCGGAACCGCCCGCATGCGAGGACGCACCAGCCGCGCGGTGTTTAGCCACGGACGTGCCGGACTGCGCCGTGCTCTTCACCGCCGACAAGCCCGTAGTACTGTGCCCGGCATTCGACGCCGTCGACGTTGAAGAAACCGTCGACGTGGAAGGGGCACTCGCCTTCCCAGTGTCAACCTTGGCGCTATCAGCCGTCGTCGTCTCACCCTTGGTGGTGTCAGCCGACGCCGTGTCACCCTGGGAGGCGCCCGGTTGGGTGGTGTGGCCGTGCGGGGCGTCAGTTTTTGTGGTGTCGCCCTTGACAACCGGATTGGCGTGCACTGCACCTTGCTTGGTCAGCGATTTCGTTGCCGCGCTGGCCGAGGACCCTGTGCCAGCCACAGCGCTGCTAGCAGGTGCTTGCGCAGCAGCAGCACTACCAGAACCGAGCGAGTCTCGAATCGCCGCGACATCCTCCTGCACACGCGCCATCGCGTCGGCGAAGTCTGCCCGAAGGCTCGCCTCGATGCTGTCCATGCCCATTTTGATGGCCCCCGGGAAGTCGGTTTGCCCCGTGGACAGCGCGAAATCAGCATTACTGATGTCGAGAATCACGTCGGCCATGGCTTGGTTCGCGTCGCCGAGAACATCCAACCCAATGTTGACGACAAGCGCTGGGGCGGCGATGATCCCGATTATGCCACCCGCGGCCGCGGTCGATGCCGCGGTCGATACTGCTGCGGAACGCGGTTGCACCACAGCGGCACCCGCCGCGGGCTGAGTGCCCCGGCTGGCGTGCACGGCGCGGGCAGCGTTGGCTAGCACGCTGAGAGTTTCCGTCTTTGCGTCGGGTGTACTCGCAGCGGCTGCCGCTGGCTGCGCAGCTGGTGATGCAGACGCCGAATCGCCATGCGCCATCTGCTGGACCTTCTCAGCGTCGGCCACAGTCTTGACCACCAAACCCGCGACCGCCATCTGGGCTTTCGGCAACGCTGTCTCAGCGCTTGACAGTGCGACACTCGCCGATGAGAAGTTCGGAAGATGGATGTGCCCCTGCGCTGCCATGAGACCGATCATCGCCGGTCCCGCCATCGCGGTAGCCAACCCAGCCGCCACATACGACCGCGCCGATATGCTCGTCACACATACTCCTCGATTGTTTTGGTTTCATTACGAATTCGAGATGGGAGCCAAACGCTGCCTCGAAATCCGATCTCTGCAGTCTTAAAATGTTGTTTGTCCCAAGCGTTTCCACAACGTAGACCACGACTGTCACTTAAGTTAACATTGCCAGCCTGAGCGATACGCGGAACACAGTGTCAGCTGCTCATGCTGTACCGGTGTGTAATCTTCACCACGGATGCATCACCGCCTAGGGCCGAAGCAGTTTCCGAAGTGGAGGGGAAACGCATCTCAGGACCGCCCCCGCCACGTGGCACGGATGGCTGCTCTTGCGGCCGCAGGTGGGAAGGCTGCACTGGCTGTCTTGCCGGGTGTCGCAAACACGGACACCCGAGTAGCGGGCCGACTCCGGACAAGTCCTGCAGCGTCGCTCAGAAGACTGCGGACACCAATTTGAGCACGTGGTATGGATTCTGGAGGAGAGCAAGGACTTTGGGCAGGTGAACGGTTCTCCGGATGCTCCTTCGTCAACATGCTCGCCGGATTATGCGGTGAGGCAACCAGCCATAAAGCGCCCTCGCATCCCAGCCTGCCCAACTACATCGGCATGACATCCGATTCCACGCAGGGGATTACCGAAGATGCGGAACCGTCGGCCTACCCGCTCAACGCGGACAGGATCTTTTCCCAGCTCAACGGCGACTGGCGGCCCCTCAACGAGTCGATGCGGACCAACTGCGATCAGCAGAGCGACGGCATTTACCTGGCGCGGCACAACCCGGCCACGTACTACTGACCGGCAGGGTTTCCCGGCCGTGTGCCGGAAGAATGATCACGCTTGACACGCCATCGAACGTGACGCCCGACCTCAGCGCGAAATCGACCGTCATCACCCCCAACGTGTGCGATGACATGCACACCGCCTGCTCCGGTAATGGCACGCCCATTGAAATACAGGTCGGCGGCACGTCCAGTGAAATGCAGACCGGAGGCAAGTACCTGTCCACCCTCATGCCGATGCTGATCAACAGCCCCCAGTACAAGTCGGGTAACACAGTCATCTTCGTCGCTTGGGAGGAGGGCGTCAGCACGGACAACCAGGTCCTCACCGAGGTGTGGCCGCCACCGCAAGTAGGCCACGCCACGGTCGAGATTCGCGGGCGCAGGTACCCGTGGTGGATGCGATGGGCACAATCCCCTCTGTGGGCAGCGTGGGTGGTCTTGTCTGCCTGGTCCGACCTGGCGGGCACGCTCGAAGCGGGCCGCCGGTTGGGCTGGAATTCGCGGCAGCCATCGGGCGTCTGCTGTCGACCGGGTGACTCTCGAGTGCATCCACGGCCGGGTTCCTGCGCCGCAGCGCCTAGCCCCCTAGCCTAGGTCCTGGACTCGACTAGCTCGGGCAGGATCTCGGCGAGTTGGTCCACCGACATGAGGTGCGTAACCCTGTCGAAACCGACCAGGGCACTGAGCGATTGATTGTTTCGCGTGATCGGCATTTCTGTTTGGCTTCGTTGCGTTGAGACTTCCCGAGGAACTGCAATCACCCCCTTCGGTGCGCGCTCGTCGGAAACCCGAGCCCTCTTGTGCGCGATTGGCGCTTCATGTCAATAGCACTAACACGGATGTGATGAACGAGACAAAAGATGCTGATGTGACTGGTGAGACAAATGTTAATGCAAGAGACAACTGCGATCTACGCTGTGGAAGCGACCGGGACAGAAGACATTTCAAGAATGCAGAGGGCCGGATTCGAGGAACCGTCCGGCTCCCACCTCGAAAGGAATTGGAAATGAAGACATCTCAGAGCCGCCACGGCCGGGCGGCACGGATGGCGGTTGTTGCGGCTGCAAGTGTGATCAGCATCCTGGCTGTCATGCCGGGCGTCGCAAACGCCAGCCCGCATAACCCGCCGACCCCGGACAAGCCGTGCGGGGTCTCGCAGAAAGACGCCAGCACCAAATACGACCACGTGGTGTTTATCTTGATGGAGAACAAGCCCTTGGCGCAGGTGGAGGGTTCTCCCGATGCCCCCTATATGAACAAGCTCGCCGGGTTATGCGGTGCGGGACACAACGACCACGGGACCACCCATCCCAGCCTGCCCAACTACATCAAACTGACATCCGGTTCAGACCAGGGAATCACCGACGACTCGAACCCGTCGGCACACCCGCTCAACGTGGACAGCATCTTCTCCCAGCTCAACGGTGACTGGCGTGGCCTCGACGAGTCGATGAAGACCAACTGCGAGCAGCAGAACGACGGCCATTACGCGGTGCGGCACAACCCGGCCGTATACTACGTGAAGGATAATTTCTCGGCCGTGTGCCAGCAGAAGGACATCCCATTTGCCTTGGGTGCCCACACGACGCCGGACCTCAGCGCGAAATTCACCTTCATCACTCCGGACACCTGCGATGACATGCACGACAACTGCGCCGGCACCGGCACGTCCGGTGAGGTGCAGACCGGAGACAAGTACCTGTCCACCCTCATCCCGGCACTTATCAACACAAAGGAGTACCAGGCGGAAAACACCGCCATCTTCATCACCTTTGACGAGGGCGCAGGCACTAACAACTCAGTTTTCACCGAGGTGATCGCACCGACGGTCGTCCCGGGCACCAAGGCGGACGATCCCTTCACGGATTACTCGCTGCTTCGCACCGCCGAGGACGAGCTCAGCCTTCCGCCGCTCGGCGCTGCGGCGACGGCGACCAGCATGCGCGACGCGTTCAGCATCTGATCCCGGCGCACCAGTAGCGGCGGGGCGACGACAGTCGCCCCGCCGCTCATGCGTCCGAGGCAGGGAGCGCATGTATCCGCCGGCGACACCCCGGACAAGTGCGACACTTTTGTGGTTCAGGACGTCTCATGCCGATCGAGGCGACGGCACGTGGATCAACACAAGCGTGACGAGTGCAAGCACGACATTGCGGAATGCGGGGCGGAGTCCGTGTTTTCAGCTGATCGCCACATCTGAAACTACTCTCCGCCATACCGATGAATCCACTTAAAGAACAGCAGGACAACCATTAACTGTCCGATGTGAAAAGGCCGCGCGCACTTGGCTTGTCCATTGTCCGTTCGAGGACCCACAACACCTCCGCGCCAACCAGTCCAATGGCCGCGGCCAACTCCCAGATTAGCAATCTACAAGTCTCGGCAGGGTGTCGTTGTATGCTGAACGTGTCCGAACGGCAAGCGAACTCGGTATTTCGTTGTGCTTGTTATGGCCGAAGGATCCGGTGATTCCCGTACATCTTAGACGAATAATCGGCAACTGGAGCCGCGCCACCAAACGGCGGGGAGACACGGCGAAGACTGCTGCGGGCTGATGGTCTGGCGGCGTGAGCGAAAGCGACGCGCCACGGAAGGATGCCGTTCGCCCACATGGTCGACTTCGTCCGCTACCTTGAAGGTAAACCCCTCGCCGGCGCAGACACGCTCCTCGCTGTTCCCGATCGCCAGTGAGAAGCGGCCGCAGAGGTATTGCCGATCCCCAGTCGCCTTCGCAAGTTGCAAATCGCGGAACGCCCCGCCCCTGAACCGCCAAAGCCGCCGAGGCGCTATTGCGGCGAGAACGCATTCCGACAGACCAACCGTGCAGCATCGAGGATTGCCTGAGTAGCGCCGCATTCAGGACGCGCTCGAAGCCAACTTGATGCGACGCCGACATCACCCGAAATTAGCGACAAGGTGGGATTGGCCGCTCGAAGGCTTTACCCACCCCCAGAATTGGCAACTGACGGAGTGTCTGACTTGCACCGTCCAGGCGCACTATCGCTTCGTCTATACCCTCGAGAAGAACAGGTACGGTGAGCCGACTTGCCGCGCCTGCTACTGGCGCGGCTGGGCGAACCACTCGCGACATCTCCAAGGAGCATGGGCGAACATACAACCCGTTCCCTTGGAGAAGCCAGGGCGATCGCTGAGGAACATGGGTTCGACTACCTCGGGCCCCTAACGGCTCCATCCCTTCCGGACGATCCCCACCACACACGCTGCCTTAGGTGCGGCAAGATGAGCGCTGAACGTGTGGGCGACATCGAGTTTGGCTGCCCAAGCACCTAAACCACCGACGCAATGTTCGTTGATTGGGAGAGTTATGACCACTGACCAGACACGTCCGGACCGGGGCCCTACGGGATATCAACGCCGCCGGTAAGTAAAAGGGTGTCGTATTGGGCACTTGCCGCGGCAGTGGGAATTGCGCTCGGGGCTCCGGCTTGGTCATCCCGCGAGCCGTCGCGGACGATTCGGTGTGTACTTCAGTGAGCTCAATACGGGTGTGCGCGCGCGGCCAGATTCTGTGTATTGCAAGACGGTCGACCCGCCGCGGGCAGTCCAGATGCACGTCACGGGGTTTTTCGTGCACGGGCGTAAAGCTGCCTTGGCGATGCAGCACAAGGGATCCCTACCCTTGCATATGGCCAGACGATGGCGTTGGGGCCATTCAAATGCTTGTCAGAGCAGAACGGCGTCACCTGCACGGTTGCCGCTGGCCGCGGATTCAGGATCTCGACTAGCCTCGATGTTTCGTGAAGGTGGCGGGTTGACTGGCGTGTAATGCACGGAAGTGCCTGTCCTGCTTGAGAAAATTGGCTTGTCTAGGGTCAATTCGCTGCAAGCGGGAAGGCACTCCGTAGGTGAAGGGTAGCCGGTGTGGTCAGTTTCGGGTGGAGTCGGGTCGCCAGTCGCTGATTTCGTCGACTGGTGGGTCACTGCTGTTGCAGACTGCGCAGGTCAGCAGCCTTGCTCGGGAGTTGTCCACGGCGTTGGAGCCCGGGCGGGCGGTGCGTTCGATCCACGATCCGGGTAAGACGGTGCTGGATGTGGCCGTCGCGATCACCCTTGGTGGTGACTGTCTGGCGGATGCGGCGTTGGTGCGGGCTCAGCCGGAATTGTTCGGTGTCGTGGCCTCTGATCCGACGATCAGTCGGCTCGTCGATGCGCTCGGTGATGACTCGGGCGCGGCGATCGCCGCGATCCGGCGGGCGCGGGCGGCCGCCCGCGAGGCGGTGTGGCAGCGGCGTGCCCGATCGCTTCTGCTGGTGAGGTGGTCGTCGATCTGGACGCCACCTTGATCGGGGCGCACTCGGAGAAGGAAGGTGCGACGCCGAACTTCAAGCGGGGATTCGGGTTTCATCCGATGCTGGCGTTCGTCGATCACGGCGTTGGCGGCACCGGGGAGCCGCTGGCCGCGATGCTGCGTCCCGGGCGGGCCAATGCCAGCGACGTCGCCGATCAGATCGCGGTACTCGATGCCGCGTTGGCCCAGTTGCCCGAAGCGGTGCGTCCCCGGGTGCTGGTGCGCGGGGACGCTGGTTCGGGGGTCAAGGAGTTCCTCTGGCACATCCACCACCTGGGCTTGTCCTACTCGGTCGGTGTCTACGGTCGCCAACCGGTGCTCGACGCCTTGGCCGCGCTACCGCGTCAGGTCTGGCGCCGAGCACTGGATGCCGACGGGCGTGCCCGCCAGGGCGCCCAGGTTGCCGAGCTGACCCGCTGGCTACCGGCGACCTTTGTCGGCCGGCCGCCCGGGATGCGGGTGATCGCCCGCCGGGAATGGCCCCATCCCGGTGCCCAGCTGCGCATCACCGATGCCCATGGCTGGCGCATCACCCTGTTCGCCACCAACACCACCGGTGGCCGTCTTGCTGACCTTGAGGTCCGCCACCGGATGCGTGCTCGCGCCGAGGACCGCATCCGCACTCTCAAAGACACCGGCCTGACCAACCTGCCGCTGCAGGCGTTCGGCACGAACGAGATCTGGCTCGAGCTGGCCGCCCTGGCCTAGGAACTGATGACCTGCACACAACTGCTGGCCTGGCCCGACCACCCTGCCCGCAGCCGGGAACCCAAACGACTACACCTGCGCCTGCTCAGCGTGGCCGCACGAATCATCACCACCGCACGCCGCCGCATCCTGCGCCTGAATGGCGATGGCCCTGGTCAGAGCTGCTGATCAGCGGTCAACGAAACATCGCAGCCCTCAACTGAATGCACAGCATCACTCCTTCGACCGAGGACCCTGGAGAACCCCCACGCCCAAATCACCCCACCGAAGAAAACCGACCCAATCCACCACGACCAGTCACCTCACGAAACATCGAGGCTAGGGGTATTGCAACGGCTGGCTAAGGCGTGTGCGACTTACCGAGACAGGTCAACATCACCCCGCAGATCACCTGCAACACAACGACAGCAACCCGCGCAACTGACGTAACAGACTCTCGTGACCTCGGCCTTCATGCAGACCACGGGTAACTTACTGGACGCGTCGGCACTATCTGCGAGGTCGGAAGGTTGTCGCGCTCGAGACCGAGACCCGTGCCCGTATACATCATCCCCGCCGTTCTAGTGGTGTGTCCTGTAATTAATTGATGATTCCTTGGTAGGCTTCACGCCATGAGGCAACCCGTTCCGGCTCTGTCGGTGTCTACAGGGCAGCGTGAGGTTCTCGAGTCGGTGGCGCGGTCGCAGTCCGCGCCGCATCGCGAGGTGGTCCGCGCGCGGGCGTTGTTGATGGCGGCCGACGGTCGGGCGAACACGGCGATCGCGGAATCGTTGTCGGTGTCGCCGGGGTCGGTCAGCAGCTGGCGCGCCCGGTTCGCCGAGGAGGGGCTGGTCAAGTTCGCCCAAGTCCGCGAGGGCCGGGGTCGCAAGAAGACGATCCCCCAGGACAAGATCGATGAGATCGTGGATCTGACACTGAACTACCGTCCCGAGGGCGAAACCCATTGGAGCTGCCGGACCATGGCCGCGGCTACCGGGGTGTCGAAATCGACTGTGCAGCAGGTGTGGTCGGCCCGGGGCCTCAAACCGCACCGGGTCGAGACGTTCAAGCTGTCCAACGATCCGAACTTCGAGGAGAAGCTGGTCGATGTCGTGGGGCTCTATCTGAATCCCCCCGAGAAGGCCATCGTCTTGTGCGCCGATGAGAAGTCCTCGGTGCAGGCGCTCGACCGCACCCAGGCATCGCTGCCGATGGTCAAGGGGCGGGGCGAGACGATGACCCACGACTACAAGCGCCACGGCACCACCACCCTGTTCGCCGCTCTGAACGTGCTGACCGGCATGATCATCAGCCAGTGCATGCCCCGGCACCGGCATCAGGAATGGTTGAAATTCCTCAAGAGCATCGACCGGCAGGTCCCCAAGGACCTGCAGATCCACCTGATCCTGGACAACTACGCCACCCACACCCACGACGATGTCCGCCAGTGGCTGGATAAACACCCCCGGTTCCACCTCCACTTCACCCCGACATCGTCGTCCTGGCTCAACCTCGTCGAACGCTGGTTCCGGGAACTGACCGACAAAGCGTTGCGGCGCGGGGTCTTCCACTCAGTGCCGGACCTCGTCGCCTCCATCCAGGAATACATCGACGCCCACAACAACGACCCCAAACCCTACGTGTGGACCGCCACCGCCGAGTCCATCCTGGCCAAAGTCGCACGCGGCCGGATCACACTCGAAAAAGTCAGCTAAAAGCAGGACACACCACTAGGTGGCGGCCGCGTCGACTTCAGGCGAGGCCGATGTGAATGGCTGTTGACGACTTCCGTTGCTGCAGAGCGCTCGTCACGGATCGCGGCGTACGCGCGGCAGCAATGAAAATCCCCTCGCGCGAACTGAACTGTTCACCTGAAACGACGCCACCTCTCGGGTGCTCGGGTGTTCGCGGTCGCCGCATAGCCGTACGACGGGCAGTCGTGCTGGCCGCTGGCTCGGCCGCCGATGGAACGGACTGCGGGCGAGGCTGGTCCAAGCCTGGGGTCGCCAGCCTCGGGTGGCATTCAGTCGGCCGCGTTGAGTTGATCGCGCGCTCGCGTGCGTCACGACGAGGCTCAACTCTCGCGCTTCTGAAAATGACACGAAGTTGAGACGAAGCTGGAATGACATCTTCGAGAGCTATACTGCTGCTTACGCTGCGGTGTAGCCGGCAACCCCTCAGAAATTGGTATCGGCGCAGAGTCACCGCTGGTGTGTAGGAGTTCCGGTGTGGTCGCACGCCGGAATGATCTGCACCGGAGAGACCGACAACGACTACGTGAAGCTGACGTTCGCCAAGGGCGCCACGTTGGCGGACCCGTCCGGCCGCTTCAACTCCAGCCTCGAAGGCAACACCAGGCGTGCCGTCGACATTCGCGCGGATGACGCACTCGATGAGTCGGCGTTCAAGGCGCTGATTCGCCGGGGTGGCACCGAACACGTGCTAGGTGCGTAAGGGGGGCAGAAGGCTGGTTGACGCATAACGGTATGCGGCCTACCGTAATGAGTCATGACCGCGGTGACTAATGACAGCTCGGGGGTGAGGCCGCGGCTCGGATCTGGCTTGATCTTCGCGCTGTCGTCCTCTGCAGCGTTCGGCCTCTCGGGCCCGTTGGCCAAGGGTCTGGTCGAGGCGGGCTGGACCGCAGGCTCCGCGGTCACCGCCCGCCTGCTGATCGCTGCCGCCGTCATGCTGCTACCGGCCGTGATCTCGCTGCGCGGAAGGCGGGGGCTGGTGCGGAAGAACCTCGGGCTGATCGTCGCGTATGGCGCGTTCGCGGTCACGGGGTGCCAGCTGGCGTACTTCAACGCGGTCAACTACATGGAGGTCGGGGTCGCGCTGCTGATCGAGTTCACTGCGCCCGTGGCGGTGATCGGCTGGTTGTGGTTTCGGCACGGGCAGCGCCCCGGCAGACTCACCATGGTTGGCGCGGTGATCGCCGCGGTGGGCCTCGTCCTCGTCCTGAATCTGGTCGCGGGAGCCCACGTCGAGCCGATCGGGGTGCTCTGGGCGCTTGGTGCGATGACCGGCGCCGCGGTCTACTGGCTGATCTCCGCCGACGAGGGGAACGGCCTGCCGCCGATGGTCCTCGCGGCGGGCGGCCTGACCTTCGGTGGAATCCTGCTGCTGATCGCCGGACTCATCGGCATCATCCCGTTCGCCGCACCGCGAACCGATGTCGCCTTCGTCGGTGCGACGGTGCCGTGGTGGGTTCCGATCGTCGCGCTCGGAATCGTCACGGCCGCCGTGGCGTACGTGCTCGGCATCGAGGCCAGTCGCCGGCTCGGTTCACGTCTCGCGTCGTTCGTCGGTCTTGCCGAGGTGCTCTCGGCGCTGACCTTCGCGTGGCTGCTACTGGACGAGGCGCCCGCGCCCGTTCAACTCGCCGGGGGAGTGCTGATCCTGGTGGGCGTCATCGTGGTCAGGCTCGGGGAGCCGCAAGTGGCACACCGGGATTGCGCGGTGGAGCCGGCCTGATGGTATTCCGTTCAGCACCAGCCGATTTGATGCCGGTGGTAACGTCCTAACATGCTGTTGACCCATGACACCGAGATGGGAATGCGGGCAGCGGTCACCCTCGTCAACTCAGCGGAGGAGCCGGACACGCTCGTCACCGTCGAACAGCTGGCGAACTTCTACAGGACGTTCGAGTACACGGGTCGGTTCGACGGCGATCAGGCTGAGCTGAGCGCAGTCCGAGCGTTGCGGCCCGTGCTCCGTGCCTTGCTGACGAGCACTCGTGACGAGGCAGTGGACATGGTGAACCGGCTTCTCGACGAAGCCGACGCGCGCCCCCGCCTGGTGCGCCACGGAAATGCCGACTGGCACCTGCATGCCGTCACCCCCAAGCAATCCTTCGCCACCCGCATCGTCGTCGAAACCGCCATGGCGATGATCGACGTCATCCGGCTCGACGAGATGAGTCGGCTGAGCGTCTGTGCGGATCCTGGTTGCGAGGGCATGGTGTTCGACCTGTCGCGGAACCGTTCCCGTAGGTTCTGCAGCACGGCATGCGGCAATCGGACGGCGGTGGCGGCATACCGGGCACGCCATAACACGGTGCCTGGCGCAGCTCCTTGACCTCTTTAGCGGCGTCGGTGTCCATTCCGCCGTAGGTGCTGTACAAGGTGGCCGGCGACATGCCCAGTGGCGAGTCCCCGAGCATGAGTCAACCCGGTTTTAGAGCTGGTCGCTGATCCCGCTCACCGCGGCCAAGGCATCGGCTGCGAGCTGGTCTGATACGCCGAACGCTGGAGTCGCAAGCAAGGCTCGACACGATGCGGCTCGAGGTGCTGGTGCCGCAGCAGTGGTCTCATCCGAGCAAGGAGTTCCTGGTGCCATGGTGTACCCGCGTCGGCTACCGCCCGGTGTGGACCGGGCAGTTCGAGGAGTGCTATATCCCGAGCTCGCGCCGGCTCTTGCGACACCCTGCGACTTTGTCATCTGTCACAAAGAGCTTGCCGACCTTGCCGTCCCGTGAGGATCGGGACAAGGTCATTGTTAGTCGGGGCCCCTCAACACTCACTTCCAACCGAGGGCGGATAAGCGCACACTTGGCTTTGGCGGGTTTTCGTGAAGCAGAACGCGGATCAGAGCCTCGCCCCGAGTTCGCTCTAACCGATTCCACACTGCCTTAGACCGGGGAAGTCGTCTCAATGAGTGCCGCGCGTCAGTTGTCACATGAAACCCTGAGCCACGATTTATACCGGCTCCCCATCGAGTTGGGCCAGTTGGCCTAAACCATGCCCGGCGGGCCCGGGTCATCGCAGCGTGGTGGCAGCGAGGAGGCTGTCGATGTCTGAGATTCGCGGTATCGACGGTATGTCGCGGCCTCTTGAGGCGAAGGACATCCGCGGGCTGGCCGGCACGTTGAGCGGTCCGGTTCTGGAGCCTGTTGATCCGGGTTACGACGAATCGCGACGGATCTTCAACGGGATGATCGATCGCAGGCCGGCCCTGATTGCCCGCTGCGTGGACGCCGCCGATGTGGTCACTTCCGTCAACTTTGCCCGCGCCACCGGCGTCGTTGTGTCGGTGCGAGGCGGTGATCACAGCACGGCAGGCAACGCGGTGTGTGAGGGCGGGATGATGATTGATCTCTCGCTGATGAAGGGGCTGAGGGTCGATCCCGAGGCCCGCACCGCCCACGCCGAACCTGGCTTGCGGTGGGCGGAGTTCGACGCCGCCACCCAACGGGACGGGTTGGCGACGACCGGCGGAACCAACTCCGATACCGGAATTGCCGGCCTGACCTTGGGAGGGGGTCTCGGCTGGCTGGCCGGTCGCTACGGGTTGGCCTGCGCCAATCTCCTCGAAGCGGAGGTTGTGACGGCGGATGGACAGCTGTTGCGAGCCTCTCAGAGTGAGAACCCTGATCTGTTCTGGGCGTTGCGGGGGGGCAGCGGCAACTTCGGGGTCGTCACGACCTTTACATTCCAGCTCCATCCCGTCGGACCGATGGTGGTGGCCGGCCTGGTGGCGCACCCGATGGAGCGGGCCGTCGATGTGCTGCGTTTCTACCGGCAGTTCGTGGAGACGATCCCTGACGAGATCAACACCATCGCCGGATTTCTCACCACCCCCGACGGCGTCAAGGTGGTGGTCGTGGCGGCGTGCCATTGCGGTGGCATCGACGAGGGGGAGCAGGCGCTGCGGCCCCTGCGCGAGTTCGGTGCACCCATACTGGATGAGATCGGCCCGGTGCCGTACACCACGTTTCAGCAGGCGCTCGACGCGAGCTTCCCCAGGGGTCGCCGCTACTACTGGAAGTCGACTCTGGTTCGCGAGCTGTCCGATGGCGCGATCTCGCAGCTGATCGAGCTGTTCGACTCCGTTCCGTCGCCGATGACTGCGATCCTGCTTCAACAACTGGGCAACGCGGCGAACCGCATCCCACCCACAGCAACCGCATTCGCCAACCGCGACGCCCGCTGGGACGGCGTGCTTCTCACCAGCTGGGAGGACCCCGCCGAGGACGCCACCCAGATCGAGTGGACGCGCGAGGCGTGGCGTTCGCTGCGACCGTTCTCGACTGGCGGGGTGTACGTGAACGGTGTTGCTGACGGCGACGCCGAAGAAATCAGTGGCGCGTTCGGCAGCCACTATGCGCGATTGGCAAATCTCAAGGCGAAGTACGACCCGACGAACCTGTTCCGCGGGAACGCCAACATCACCCCGAAGCCGACCGGGAGCCTCGGCTAAGTGCATGTGCCTCGTGGGCGATCGACAACAACACGCTGAGCGTGTTGATGCCGTAGCGATCCACCCCCGGAGACTTGGGGCGCGGGTCCAGCACTTTATCCAGCAGTCGCGCCTCGCCTCGATTACTGCGAAGGGCGCAGTGCCGCACCAAGCTTGGGAAGGGATTTGGGAACGAAATGCGGCGCAGGTGCCGAAATGGCGTGGAACGTGACGTGATGACTTGGACGCGCAATTCGTCGTGGGCTGCAAGCTTGGGACGCGGGAGGGGGCGTGAGACGGCGACTGGTTAGCTCAAACCCAGAGGTCGCAGGAGGGTCCGAGAAGATCGGAGGGGTTGAAGGCCGTCAACGAGTTGCCCGACGCTCCGCCCCCGTGGACGATGATCGCGATGCGGGCACGACGAACGCGACGATCTCCAGTGCCACCAGGATTCCCAGCACCTTGACGCTGAGGTCGCCGCCCAATGTCACGAGACAGGTCACCGTGGCGGGTGCGATGAACAGGATCACCCAGGAGGGAAGCTCGACTCCGAGCTTGTCGGCTATCAGAGATCAGGCGAAGACCCAGAATTGGGACCATAGCGCGGACTGCAAGGTGCCGTAGAACAAGATGGCGAGGGCGGCCCCGGCGGTCGCGGTCCGCGTGCCAAGGTCCTGGGCGATGTAGGCGACGAAGCCGCCGGCGTTGGTGATGTGGCGGCTCATTGCGACGTAATCAACCGAGAACACCACGAACAGCAGTGCCCCCAACAGGTAGACCATGAGCGCCGTGGCGCCTTGGGCGGAGAACACGATCGGTGATGCGCCCACGAGGGCCGCCATCGGAGCCATCGCGGCGACGACGAAGATGATCGCCCCCGCCCCGAGGTGTCCGGGCCGCAGGCCCGCCCGGTCAGAGGGCGACGGTGAAAGCGGCTGTGCGCCAGGATCTTCGCTGGAGGGTAATGCTTCGCGGTTGGACATTGACGACTCCGGGGTAGGGGGTGTGGAGCGAGGGTTTCTGGGCGGCTGTGGGAGCGGGTTGCGGTTCAGTGAGCGTGGATGGCCGACCGGGCCGGGCCTCGCTGATCGCGGGTGTGCGTTCGAATTCCTGGGCGCACGAGCCCATCGTGATGTTGACCAGCTCTCCGGTCACCTGATCGAGGGCGAACTGGATGCCGACCGTCCGATGTGCCGCCAAGTCGATGAGGACCATCCCCTCGATACCGAGGTTCTTCTCCAACCACGCGAACAGACAGGTGTTGTTGCGCAGCTTCCAGTAGGTAGAGCTTTCGGTGTCTCCGCAGCCCAGTTCGGTGCCTCCGACGCAGAACCAGGTGAACAGGTTCTCGTTGAGGTACACGTGGTCGTAGACGTCGCTGCTGCTGTAGGCGTAGCGCACGCGGCGGCCGATGAGTTCGTCGGTGACGGTGTGCGCGTCGTCCTGGGACGCTGCGGTGCCCGCGATCGTTCCCTGGAACCAACGTTGCCGCGCCAGATGGGGATCGGGCATCAGCCCCAGTTGGGCGATCGCACCGGTCACATGCCCGCCGGTGAGGTCGAGCGCGGCGCTGATGACGACGGGATGGTCTTCGACGGATCGTTGGCACGTCACCGGTACCACCCATCGACTCCGCGACGGACAGTTCGGATCCCGCGACCAGATGTGGAAACACATCAGCGCCCACATCACCTCACCAGACATCGACCCTGAAGTGGGGTCTGCTGCACGGATAGGTGACACCCGAGATCGCTTGCCCAGGATGGACGAGCTGAAAGGATGTCACCATGGCAAGGCCGTATCCGAAAGAGTTCCGCGACGACGTGGTGCGTCGCCCGCAACCGTGAGGACGGTGTGACGATCGAGCAGATCGCCGCCGATTTCGGAGTGCACCCCGTGACGCTGTCAAGTGGCTACGGCAGGCCGATATCGCCGGCGGTGCCGTACCGGAAGGACGACTGGGGAATCGGTCGAGCTGCGGGAATTGCGTCGCCGAAACCGGCTGCTGGAGCAGGAGAATGAGGTGCTGCGCCGGGCGGCGGGCGTGCAGGCTTACCGCGCCAACGCCTTGTTCGACGTCCACCGCGGCGACCCGGAGTTCGGCTACCGCTTCCTGGTCGCCGAGGCCGACGACGCTGGGCAGCCGATGGCCGAGCACACTGCCTGGCGGATCTGTTCCAGCAATGGCTGGTGGAGTGCGTTCAGGAAGCGCAAACGGGGTAAAAACGGGAAGGTCGGCCCACCTGTGCACGACGATCTGGTGGGCCGGAACCTCACCGCTGATGCGTCAAATCAGTTGTGGCTGGCTGACATTACTGAACACCGCACCGCTTGGGTTCCAGTAGTCGTTGCAACACTTCACGAAGGGTGGCGATGTTGTCGGGACCGAAGTACAGCAAGGAACAGAAGGCGCAGTTCTTTGAGCTGCTCGACAGAGATGGCAGTGTAAGGGCGGCCGCTGATGCGGCAGGGGTGAACGTCCATGCGGCATATAGCTGGGTCCGACAGGCCGGGCTGGTGATGCAGCGGCGTGCACCACGCAGGTACACCGAACAGGAGAAGGCCGAGTTTCTACGGCTGGTAGCGGAGCGGCTAAACATCTCGACCGCTGCTCGCGACACGGGGATTCATCGCCCCACGGCGTACGCCTGGGCGCGTAAGGCCGGGATCTTCACCAGTGAGGCCCGCAAGGTCAATCCGCGCCGGGAGGAGTTTCTGCGGCTTCGCTCCGAGGGGCTCACGCGGCGCGAAGCCGCCAGGAAGGTCGGTGCCGTAAACCGTTCGGCTACCGACTGGGACAAAGGCATCACGATCATCCATCGTGGCCGGGTCTACCCGGATGGTCGCATTGTGCGCGCTACCCGGAGCCGACAATCACAACCATGAAGCCTGCACGTCCCAAGCGCCACATCGGCGGCACCGTCGACTTGAACCGGGTTGAAAAGGTTATTGATCCGCGTTACTTGAGCCTGCTCGAGCGCGAGCACCTCAAGGACCTACACTCGACGGGTATCTCGATCCGCAAGATCGCGGCCGCGATGCAGCGGGCGCCGTCGACGATCAGCCGAGAATTGAAGCGCAACACCGTGTCCAAGTCCGGGTACCTTCCACACACCGCGCATCGGTTGTCCGCGCAGCGCCGGATTCGCGAGCGCCCGCTGAAAGTGCTTGCCAGCACTGAGCTGCTGGCCTACGTCAAGGCCAAACTGAAGAAGAAGTGGTCGCCGGAGCAGATCAGCAATCGGCTGTCCAGAGACTTCCCTGACCGGCCGGAGATGCAGGTGCGCACCGAGACGATCTATCAGGCGATCTACGTGCATGCCCGCGCTGAGCTCAAGCGCGAGTTGGTGAGCGGGTTGCGTCGCGGTCGCGGAGTCCGTAAGCCGCAGAGAAGATCCGATGCGCGTCGGCCCCGGTTCGTCGACCCGATGAAACCAATCAGTGAGCGACCGGCCGAGGTTGGCGATCGCGCCATCCCGGGCCATTGGGAGGGCGACCTCATCATCGGCGCCAACCAAGGATCAGCGATCGCCACTTTGGTTGAACGGTCCAGCCGCTTTGTGATGCTCGGGCTGGTTGGGCGCGACCGCAGCGCCGAGATTGTTCGTGACACCCTCATCACGACCGTTTCCCGGCTGCCCGAAACGCTGCGCGGCACGCTGACCTGGGACCAAGGCGCCGAGATGTCAGAGCATCGCGCATTCACCGTCGCGACCAACATGGATGTCTATTTCTGTGAGCCGGCGTCTCCCTGGCAACGCGGCAGCAACGAGAACACGAACGGGTTGCTGCGCCAGTACTTCCCGAAGGGACTTGACCTGTCGCATCAGTCCGTCGAGCATCTTGAGGCGGTCGCCGACGAACTCAACACCAGGCCACGAAAGTCACTCGATTGGCAGACCCCAACGGAACGTCTTGCTGCTTTAATGAACGCGTCATAATGCCGACCGTTGCAACGACTGCTGGAATTCAAGCCGGCGAAGGCAAGCTCTACGTCTGTGCGATCAAGGATGTGTTCTCCAACCGCATCGTCGGCTACAGCATTGATTCCCGGATGGAATCTCGGCTAGCCATTACGGCGTTGGTCAGTGCAGTCGCTCGACGCGGTGACTGTCGCCGGGCGCGTGCTTCACAGCGACCGCGGCAGCCAGTTTCGGAGCCGGAAATTCCTCCATGCCCTCGGCCGCTACGACATGGTCGGGTCGATGGGACGCGTCGGCGCTGCGGGTGACAACGTAGCGATGGAGAGCTTCTTCAGCCTGCTGCAGAACAACGTCTTGGATTTCGTCACAATCCACCATTACGTCACAACGAAACGTGGACATCGGACTAGAGGCTAGTGGCACTAAGATGTTGGGATATCGAAGAACTGGCCGTCACAACCATCTGTTTAACACGTCACTAAAGTCATTGATGCAACAAGCACATGCATATAGTGTTAAGGCGAGCCGAAGCAGGTCCCGCAGATGAGATACGGATCAGTACAAAGGAGAATTGCATGCGCGTACGCACAACGGGATGCCACCACATGGCTTTCGTCACGAACAACATGGACGAGACGGTTAAGTTCTACAACGGGATCCTCGGATTCCCCGTCGTCGTTACACTGAGCTTGCCCAATCCTGACCCCTTTCCTGGCGCAGTACCGGGTAATCTTGGTGGCAGTCGGCACTACTTCTTTCGCATCAGCGAACAAGACACGATCGCGTTCTTCGAGTTCCCGGATGTCGTTATACCAGCGGATAACTCACTCTTGGGCGCCGGCAACCATCTCGCGATGACGGTACCGTCCGAGGGTGAACTACAGAAGGCCAAGAACCACCTCGAGGAGAACGGTATCAAGATCAAGTCGGATCTTGATCACGGCTTCTGCCACTCGCTTTACTTCGATGATCCCGTCAACAACATCGCGCTGGAGTTCGCGACGTGGACTCACGCGTGTGACGAGGAGGAACCATTCCTGCAAGATCCCAATCCGGTGCCAGCAGCGATGGAGGCAATCGGCGCAGAGCGTTACCGTCGCTATCAGCTCAGCTACACCCCCGATGGTCACGGCGGGGAACGCTGAAAGCAGGGTCGGCACGGCCCCGGTCGGTTGCGACTGACTAACTTTGGCGGGCAGCCTGGGGGACCCTGTGGAACAACGGATTGTTCTGCAGGGTCCCCGACTTCTTGGCTGCAAGCTCCAACCCCCCGTCAGTCTGCACTCCCAACACCCCCGCCGGCAGGTCGGGTGCCACCGCGTCCGCCGACTATCACTGACCACACCGCGGCAGTGTCTGATCGCGACTACGACCACCGTTACGGCAGTGTTGGAATCCGAGTTGGTATGAGCGCGCGGCTTCGGCCTGCCGCGTGGTGTCGAGCTGGCCGGCACCGCAAGCAGCGGCAGGCCGGTGCTCACGGCGGCCGCCTTGCCTAGTCCGATCGCGCTTCCACCACCGATCGTGATCGGGATGTCAACGTCACGGTCGTGCGCCGCATCGGTCGCGCGCTGTGCGAGCGCCGCCGCGCATGCTGTCGGATTTGCCTCCAGGCCAGCGCCATACGCCCTGAGGGCATTTCCTGCGCCTGCTACGTCGCCGGCGCGTGGCGATTCAACGCGATCAGCATCGTGCGATTTCTCCCCAGCAGATCCAGCTCTCGTCCCAAGTTGCTGAATGAACCCCATGAACAAGATTCGTCCGGACTGTGTCTCCCTGCAAAGGCGGCTAGCATGCCGGTGACTTCAACAAAGGGTTTCGCAGGACATCGGGGCTCGCGAAATTCCCGCCGCGCGGCCGCACGGCAATGCCACCGTTGTCGTAGGCCATCAGTGGCGGCCCCTTTCGTGCAAGGTGAGTCTCGAGTGCGCCGGTTCAACGTGGGCTGGAATGGCAATCATCTGCGTCGAGGAGCGATCGCAAGATCTCTACATCCACCATCCCGGCGAGATCAGGCCGGGCCGCCCACCGGTCGGTGAGCGTCGCGAGATCGGGACTTGGGCAGACCTGGTCGAGTTCGACTGCGAAGCCCAGGCTCCGCGCAAATTCGCGAATCAGATCGGGTGTCTTGCCAGGACTGCCCACGTTGCGCCCAGCCGCGACGTTTCGTCCGATCTTGGGCGCTAGGCATGCCACCAGGGCGCCATGGTTGCTTCCGTGGACCGCACCCAGTTCTTCAGCGAGCAGCTGAGCCGACCCCGGGCCGGTAGCTTCAAGAGCGCGGCCAGCGAGATGCGCGCCCTGAAATGATTCAATCCGGTCGTCTTCGTGCGCCCGTCCATCGACCAACCGTGGAAGTGTCTTCCACAGCAAGTTCAGACCACGTTCGGCGTCACAGGCCTTGCCGCTACTCCCACTGGCCAGGACTTCGAGGCACGCGCCGATGGCGCTCATTCCGCTCGAGGCCAGCACTGGCCTTGGCACCGTTACCAGGAGGTTGGGATCATAAACGACTGCGCGGACTGCCGCCCGCGTTGACCAACCAGACTCCTTGCCGAGCTCGGTGGTGACAAGGTAACGCGTGGTCATGTGAGCGCCACTCAAGGTGGTAGGAACCGCGATCCATGGAAGGCCTAGCGCCAACGCTATGACCTTGGCGTATCCAGCGCTCGAGCCGCCCCCGATAGCAATCACGGCGTCCGCGTGTACCTCTTGGGCGCATGCCACGGCGAGGTTCGCTTGCCAGGCTGGAACGTGCGTGACCGCATCGTTGAACGAGCCACTGACCCGACCGCTAAGTAGGGTTTTGATTCGATCGGCCAGCGACGTATTGCCGTGGCCCAGGACCACGAGTGGACTGTAGAAACCGAAGTCGTCGACAATGCGGGGTAGTTCCTCGATTACCCCCGCCCCGGAGACCACATGTGGTGAGTGTGGTGGTTGCTTGTCGTCGGCCGTTGCCGCCATTGCTACTCATGCTCCTCGGTCACGCGGGTCGCCGGACGGCCCCGTCGGCCCGTGATCAAGGACATCATCCGGTGCATCGAATTCCTCTAGCTGGAGTTGGCGCACCCGCGGGTGTACGCGTCCGAGCAAGGCTGTGCCCTCAATACCCCGAGCTGTCTATTGCTGGCTTGTCAAGTTCAAGCGCTTACTGCGCTCACACTAGCGCGAGCTGATTGCCGCGTCAACGAATATGGGGGGCCTGCGCCCTAGGATGACGCCTCCCTTACGCGCTAAGAACGATATTCGACGCACAACGGAGCACCACGCGTCTGTGACGAAACGTTAACCTTCGATGCCTTCGCGGGCGGCTGTAAGGCTGCTATTGAAAGGATGCGACCGTGACGTAATGTGGTTGAGTGGATCTTTCGTCACAACCGCACCGAACGGTCGTCTCTACTTGCTTGTCATGCCAGAAGGCGCTCGAAGTGCGTCAGCGGGGCCGCCCACCTCGGTACTGCTCACAGGCATGCCGGCAAGAGGCTTACAGAGACCGTCAGCGCAACCCCGTGTCGAAGGAGTCCGGCCCGAAGAACGAGCGACTTCCCGAAGGGCCTAAAGTGCCCCACTTGAGTAGGCGCCAATTGCGAGCCTGGCGTGGGTTTCTCGAGACGCGGGCTGCTCTGCTTCCAGCCTTGGAGGCGGACTTGAGGAATCGAACGACTTTATCGTTGAGCGAGTTTGACGTCCTTTACCAACTCTGGCGCAGGCCTGAACACACTTTGAGGATGACCGATCTGGCCCGCGCAGTATTGGTAACTCCGAGCGGAATTACCCGCATCGTGTCTCGTCTCGAACGCCGGGGCATCGTTGAAAGGAACAGCGCGTCTGGAAGGCAGGCCGTGACCACCCGGTTGACGGCGCTTGGCGAGAAGGAACTGCAATCTGCAATGGACGTCCACTTTGCCGGCGTGCATAGGTTATTCATCCGGCACCTGACCAGCTCCGACGTTGACCGCCTAGATGAGCTGTGGGAGCTGATCACCGGCGCGTGCTCGCAATGATCACCTGGCTAGGTCTCGTGATTCGCGAAGGCCAAACGCCTGAAGCCCACGAGGTTGGCTTGGTTGCATCCATGCATCGTGTCCCTTTAGCCAGTTGAGCGCACTACCGCTTGACCGCGGCCAGTCGCCGGCGGACCGCCTGCCCGCTGGGTTAGTCACGGGTCCCCGGGCTCGTGCTGTGCGCGGCTCGGAGGTATACCTGGACTCCAGAGTCACTGGACCGAGCGCCTAGGTCTCGCCCTCGGATGCTAAGGACCGCCGCCACCTCAATTTCGCCATAGCCGGGGACCAAGCTCAGGCGAGGCGGCGATCAGACCTGCAGCGCATAACTCAGGTGAGTCCATGGCCGTGACGAAAGTGTCTCTGCACGGATTAAGTCACACGTATCGTTTAACGATGGGTACCGTGATAACGCCGTGCTGCCTTGGATTTGACGATCCATTGGCAACTTGCAGCATATTCACAGTTGTTGACAAGACAACTCGGGCGCGCTTAATCTCACCGGCGTCACTCACCGGCGGAGGGGCGAGACAGTCACTTCAATTCACATCAACTGCTGGCTCGGCGGTTTCCCCATTGATGCCAGCTCGCCCGCGTAAACGGTGGCGGCGCTTCCCATTAAGTCGGTCAGGGGGCAGTGCGTTGGTTGCGAGTAGGTCAGCGCGTTCGCGTGCCCTCCACGCAACCCCTCAGTGTTTCCCGACGGGACTTCTGGCAACTCGTGGCCTGCCCGAGGCCGAGGCAACGAAAGTGAGAACGAAAGCACATGCATAAAGAGGACGGCGTGGCCATTATCGGTGCCGGGCCAGTAGGTCTGATTGTCGCGCACGAACTGCTCCGCAGGAACGTGCCTATTCGCCTTGTCGAGAAGCGGCCGGGACCGTCACACACGACCCGGGCCTTCACGCTTCACGCGCGTTCGATGGAAATGTTCGAGCATATTGGCGTCGCTCACCGCTTGGAAGAGGTGTCGCTGCCATGTCCCGGCAACGTCTACCACTTCGAAGGGCTCTCTGACGACGAAAAGCCGAGGACGGACTTCAGGAAGCTGTCGACACGATACCCCTTCTACTACAAAATCAACCAAAATGATTTCGAGCAGGTCCTTCGCGAGCATCTTCGCGCTCAATACGGAGTCATCCCCGAATACGGCAGCGAATTAACCGACCTCAGCCAGGATGCCGAAGCGGTGAAAATATCAATTGCTGATAGTCGAAGCGGTCGAACGGAAATGGTGGCCTTCGATTGGGTCGTCGGCTGCGACGGCGTTCGCAGTCGAGTTCGAGACAAAGTCGGGATTCCCTTTCACGGCGAGCGACTCGGCGTCATGGCCATGATGGATGTTGAGATTGCGGACTTCCGATATGACGACAGCTGGGTGAATTACTTCATCGGTGACTCGGTCTTCATGTTGGTCACTCGGCTGCCCGGCAATTTGTGGCGCGTCTATCTGAGCGATGCGGGCGCGATGACCCAGTCGGATGACCCACGACGATCATTTCAGGAAGTCGCGGATGCCATCGGAATCGGAATGCGGATCGGTGAGCCACAATGGGCCTCACAATGGGAGATTCGAGATTGCCAGGCAGAGTATTACCGGAAGGGGCGCGTTCTGGTCTGTGGCGACGCCTCACACGTTCACTCCCCGGCGGGTGGCCAAGGAATGAACGGATGCATGCAAGACGCATTCAACCTCGGATGGAAGCTGGCGTCCGTTTTCGGTCGCGTAGCACCGGACTCACTGCTCGACACGTATGAAACCGAGCGGCGACCGATCGGCGCTCAGATCACCGCGGGCGCGAAAGCGACACATGACCTCATGATGGCGTTTGGTGAAGGCATGGCCGACCGGATCGCGATTACCCGTCAACCGGGATGGCAGGATCGCACAGTGGGTCTGATTTCGGGGTTGGCGCACAACTATCGAGACACCGTCGTCGTACCGCCTGTAGAGCGTGTGCCTGGACCACAAGCAGGCGACCGGGCTCCCGATGCTCAGTTGACTGTCGATCCAAGCAAGCGGCTCTATGACGTCCTGCGCCATCCTGGGTTCACACTGTTGCTGGTGCCTCGCACGGGCCGACCAGCCGATGTTGATCTGGCGCGGGATGCCGCGACTGCTGCCGTAGAACGCTACGGTCACCAGGTGCAACCCGTGCTTGTTGCACCGGCCGGGGGGCAGGGTTTCGACCAGGATCACACGGTGGCGGACCAGCTCGGTGAACTGGCCCAGCGCTATGCGATCGACTCTGACGACGCTCGCGTTGTTCTGATTCGACCCGATTTGTACGTCGGCGCCCACAGCGTCCTCGAGGATGCCGGTCGAGTCGTTGATTTCATCGAGACATGGCTGACTTCAGCGCAATCCACGAAAACGCTGCTTTGATCCAGTGAACCCTGGCGGCGCCACAAGAAACGCGTACCCGGCGCTACCGGAGAGTTCGCCAGCCCGCACGGTGCACTGAATTGATTCCCCGCCACGCGGTCCATGTCGCAACGTCGAATGGTCGCGTCCGTCAGCACGATGATCGGCTCACCGGAGCGCTCAATGCCATCGACAAGACAGTTGGCAAGCGCAATTGGCCGGCGGCGGCTCCCTCTGCGCGGGATGTCCGCCGCGGTCACGCTTCGTAGTGATGCCACCCCCGGCGGGGTGGTCGGGCTGCTCAGTGGCGTGAGCGATATGCGCTGCTGTGCGCCCACTGGCGCCGCATCGCCACCCGCAATGACAAGTACGCCTGATAGTCCTCGGCGCACTCACAGTCGCCGCCGCTCGTCACCTGCCACCGCATCGAAAAGCTAACACGCTCAGAGGGTGACGACCTCGTAGCCGCCGAGTTGGCCAGCCAGTACGTGCCGCCGATCCCCGCCGGAGGCGAGCGTGTGCTCGATGGCCGTCAGCCGCGCCGCGTAGTGCCCCACTGGACACTCGGCCGTCATCCCGATACCGCCGTGCAACTGGATGGCCTCCTGGCTGATGTGCCTGCCGGGCAGCCCGATTGCAGTTTGGCCCGCGCCGCGAGCACGGGTCGAGGTCGCCGTCGGCGATCGACCTGGCAATCTACATGCTCATGCTGGGCGCAGTTCGAGTGAGGGGCGTACATATCGACGGCGCGCTGCGTGAGCGTCTGGAACTTTCAGGGTGACACCGAACTGTCTGCGGCTCTTGAGGTAATCCGTCGTCAGCCGCAGCCACCTCTCCCATCGCGCCGAGCGCATCGGCGCACAGCGCGGAGTGAACCCGCACCAGTGCCCAGGAGATCGCCTCGGACGCGCCGCCACCGTCGCCCAGCGGTTCGTCCGCGGCGCTGTCGAGCTCACCGGCATGCGCCGGCGGCTGGACTGTTGCTGACGAGATCTTGGGTGTTCTTCGATGACCGGGCGGTACTAGGCGTCGAGGACGGGCTGAGCGCCGTCGCGGGCGGCCTCGATGCGCTCGACATACCCGTCGGCCGGTTCGGGTCTAGTGACGACGGTCAGGCGGCAGCTTCATAGGCTGACACGCTTCCATCACCGCGATAATCGATTCCGTCCCCGGGCGGGCAGCCACCACCCGCACGATGGCGGTGTCCAAGCCTTCGGCCAGACGGCGGAAAGCGGTGGCGGCGCCGGAGGCGGGCCCGAAGTACCCCACGAGTTCGGCCAACTCTATCGGGAACGCGTCGATCAGTTCCTCGTCGGAGGCACCGCGATCGCGGCGATCCTCCAGTTCGGTCAACGCCGCGTCGAAGCCCATCCGCGCGAAGTGTCCTCGGTATCCCAACACCTTGTTCGCTCCAGGGGGAGCCAGGGCGTACCCCATGAGTGCCTTGGTGTAGGCGCGGCGGGCCGCCTCGATGTCATCATCCACACAGATGCGGATGTACTCGATCATGGTGATCTCGCTCGGATCGCGACCGGCTGCCTGCGCACCCTGCGTCACGGTCGCGCGGCTGACCGCCACCTGCTCGGGCGTGCACCAGTTCAGGGCGGCGCCATCCGCCGCCTCGCCGGCGAGGGACAACATTTTTGGGCCGAGGGCACCTATGGCTACTGGCACTCGCGGCGGCGGCGTGCCGAGATTGATGCCGTGCAAAGCGAAGGCCTTGCCCTCGTGTTCCACCGTCTCGCCGGCAAGCAGGGCGCGCAGCGTCACCAGCCACTCGCGCATGGCGCCGATAGGCCGCAGGCCGTCGTCCAGGCCGAGCGAGCGCCGGAAGGCCGGACTTTGAATAGCGCCGGAGCCGATTCCCAGGACAAATCTGCCGCCGCTAATCTCAGCGACCGTGGCCGCAGCGGATGCCAAGGCTGTCGGAGACCAGTAGCCGATGGGGATCACCGAGATGCCGGTCCCGATACCACCCGCCACCACCTCGGCGGTCGCCACCGACCACTGCGCACAGACGTGTAGTGAATCGCGGCTGATGGCAGCGTTGGTCCAAATGCTTTGGTAGCCAAGATCAGCGGCGTATCTGCCGAGTTCGCGATACTGACCCCAGGACAGTCCCAGGCCCCGATCAAGCCCGACAGCGATCTCCATGTCACCCTTCCCTATCTGTCACCCGCTATGCACCTTCGTTCATCCCCCTCAACGGCAAAGTGTGCCAGCCAGAACGCACGCACGAGACTACCTTCTGCTGCTGAGCGCGATGGGCACCGCGAACATCTTCTGGCTGCAGGCGGCGATCACCATCGACGCCATGGCCTACATGGCCCGCACCGTGCCAGAGACCAAGGGGCGCAGCCTGACCGAGATCGAGGAGGAGCTAGCCGAGCGGATGAGCAGCGCCGCGTCACTCGGCAATGTAGGACATGAATTCCTGGTGCGGTGTGCGCTGCCTGTCCCATTGCCTCCACTGCGGCAGAGCCGTTGGGCGTGTGGGGTTTCGGCAGTGGTAAGTATCAAGCGGTGTTTGGCGCGGGAGATGCGAACGAAGAAGACGGCGCGTTCCTCGTCGAGCTGGGCCCAGAAGGTCTCTTCCTCCACGGCTAAGAAGATCACCAGTTCGAATTCCAGGCCCTTGGCCTTGTGCACTGTGAGCAGTCGGATGGCGTCGGCCTCGGCCAGTCCTCGCAGCGCCCGCGCTGGTGAGCAGCCGGCGTCGAGGTTGTACTGGTAATGGATGAGGCCGGCGTTGATGAGGTCGGTCGCCCGGGTGCCATAGCCGTATTCGGGCGACCACCCGCGCAACGCGTCGATTCCGACGAGCTTGATTTAGCTGTCGATGATCCCGTGTACCGAGTCCATTCGGCTGCAGTCGATCTCGCCGAAGTCAATCCGTGCGGAGACGTCGCGCAGGTATTCGGTCACGCGGGCGAGCACGGCTTCGGTGTCTGCGCTGTTGCCCGCGAGTCGTTCGGTGCTGGCTAGCAGGCGCCGGTAGGAGTCGGGTCATGATGCGTTGTTTGGTGTCGCCTAGCGCGGTGATGCGGGCCTGCCCCCGGCGAAAAGGTACCGGATGAGGGCGTAATGGTTGGCCGTGCAGTCCTGGAACTAATCGGGAAGCACGTAGGTGTAGGTCTGCCGCACGGAGGCCCGCACAGTGGGCTCGTGTTCAACGATTGTCAGGGCCAGCGGAAGGAAGTCGTCGAAGCGGATCGTGCGGTGCTGTACGCGGGCGGCGGCCACGGTGTAGTCGGGGTCGAGCGCGTTAATGCCGGTCAGCACGACACGGTTGCGGTCGATTACGCGTTTGGCGAAGGCGTGGAAGGTGTGGCTGTCCAGGCGTGCGCCAGATCGGGTCCGCAGCGCTCGCTGACGCGTCGCGCCAGGTTGCGTGCGGCATCAACCTTGAACGAAATGGCCAGTATCGGTTTGGGATAGCGGCAGGCTGGTGTGCATCAGGAAGTCGGCTCGTAGGGCCAGCAGCTCGGTCTTACCGGCGCCGGGCCGGCGGTGACCGCGGTGTTGCGGATGGTTTCGCGTACCGCGGTGTCGGCGTCAGGTTCCAGGTCGATCCCGCCGGCGGGTGTCCACATGCGGGCACGGTGGCCAGCAGTTCGCCGACACGGATCACCAACCGCCGCAGGGCGGCCGCGGTCCCGTCGCGCAGCTCGTCATCGGACAGGGCCGTCGGTCCGAAGGACTGGAAGTCACACACCGCAGCCGAACGAACTTCATTGGGTGGAACCCCTCGAGTGTCGGGAACCTCTCGCCATGTGGACTGCCCGCAGCGCTTCTCGGTGCTCGACACGACCACCGGTTCCACGGCGATCTTGGCCGGACGGCGATCGAGCCAGTGAAGCGTTGCTGTGGGCGTCAATGAGGTACGTCCCTGCCGCCGTGCCGTGGATCGAAACAGCGGGGACAGATCAACCCGGTTTTAGAGTTGGTCGCTGATCCCGCTCACCGCGGCCAAGGCATCGGCTGCGAGCTGGTCTGATACGCCGAACGCTGGAGTCGCAAGCAAGGCTCGACACGATGCGGCTCGAGGTGCTGGTGCCGCAGCAGTGGTCTCATCCGAGCAAGGAGTTCCTGATGCCATGGTGTACCCGCGTCGGCTACCGCCCGGTGTGGACCGGGCAGTTCGAGGAGTGCTATATCCCGAGCTCGCGCCGGCTCTTGCGACACCCTGCGACTTTGTCATCTGTCACAAAGAGCTTGCCGACCTTGCCGTCCCGTGAGGATCGGGACAATGGTCATTGTTAGTCGGGTTTCGGGACGGACCGCCATGGATCGAGGGATTCGACCGCTCAACGTCACGCTGCTGACGCTTGTGGTCACGGCCACCATCAGTGGCGTCGTGGCGTTCGGGGCTGGATTCCCGGGCCCCGGGCGGTGGGTCGTCGCCGTGCATGGGGCATCCGGATTGGGGCTGCTGCTGCTTGCCCCGGCCAAGATCGGCGTCGCGCGGCGGGGGCTTCGGCGGCCCGGACGATGGCGGAAGGTGATCAGCCTGACGTTCACCGTGCTTGTGCTGGCGGCGATCGGCAGTGGGCTGCTGCACGCGGTCGGCGGATGGCGGCCCTACCTTGGGCTACTCCCGATGCAGCTTCATGTCGGTGCGGCGGTGGGGGCGGTGGTGCTGCTGGTTGCGCACGTGGTGATGCATCATCGGAGCGCCCGTCGCCGGTGGCGGCCATTGCTGCGCCGCACCGACCTGACACGGCGGCGAGCGCTGCTCGGCACTAGCGTCGTCGCGGGATCGGCGGCGCTGTGGGTTATCGCACCCGGGTTGCCGCGTCGCGAGACCGGATCGCACGAGGTCGGCTCGGGGAACATCGCGAACGTTCCCGTCACGCAGTGGATGTTCGACCCGGCGCCGGACATCTCGGCTGCGGCCTGGCGTCTCCGAACCCCGGACAGATCGTTTGACTTAGCGGCCATCGCTGCGCTCCCGCAGAGCACCGTGCGCGCCGTGCTCGACTGCACGGGCGGCTGGTTCACCGAGCAGGAGTGGCGCGGGGTGCCGCTCTCAGCGCTCGGGTTGCGGCAGGGGGCGTCGATCGAGGTCGTGTCGACGACCGGCTACCGCCGCCGCTTCCCCGCCCGCGAAGCCGGCACGCTGCTGCTGGCGACGCAGGCCTCTGGCCGTCCGCTCTCGGCCGGCCACGGTGGTCCGGCCCGGCTCGTCGCGCCGGGGCGGCGCGGGTTCTGGTGGGTGAAGTGGGTGGCATCCATCGAAGTTGTCGACGAACCGTGGTGGTGGCAGCCGCCGTTTCCCCTGCAATGACCCTCATCCCGGTGACCGGCGAGGTGTTCCTCAATATTTGAATCGGCGCAATGGTTCGTCGACCTGTCCCTGGCACCGCCAAACTCTGCACAATCGACGGCGCACGGATGCCACCGTTCCAGCGCGCGATTCGGCAGGCCTGGCTGACCGACCAGATCCGCGCCGTGCACACGGCGTCTCGGGGCACTTACGGTGCGCGGCGGGTGCACGCCGAGTTGACTCTCGGCCTTGGTTTGGCGGTGCGGCACGGCCAGGTGGAGATGTTGATGGCCCGCGCGGTGATCAAGGGATGCTCGGCACGCGCCGGCCCAGGCCTCGGCACGAGACGCCAACGGCGGTCGATCTTGTCACCCCCGGCCCGACTGCGGGCGGCCGGCACGCTGACGCTCCGCGTCGATCGCCCGGTGGTCGGGATCGCACCGACGACAAATCGGAGCCGGCACCGAGGCAGTGGGCACACTCGGGATCACCACCGTGGCCGACGGGATCCGGCTCGTCGACCGGTCGGTATACGTGTTCGACGACGACATGCTGCTGGCGGGGACGTTGCGCGTTGCCGTTGAGTGTGTTTGGTGACACGCCTGGGTCGGATTCCGGCGAAGTGCCAGGTAGGAGCGTGTCTGTTGTGAGATCCTGCGGGGGTGTCCGCTGACCGGGCGGCTGCTCCTTCGGGGGTGGTGACGTTTTTGTTCACCGACATTGAGGGTTCGACCCGTCGGTGGGAGGCCGATGCGAAGTCGCCAAGGCCACCTACCGCGACATCCTGGAACGGCGGGCTCGGGAGAACGCCGTCGACTTCATCCATGGCGTGGGCACCGCGCTCACGCCCACTGCCTTCTTCGAGACGTTCATGGTGAAAAGTTGTAGGACCATTGTCGACTCGGGCACCAGGGTTGATGTGAACACCGGCATCGTCGCAGCGAGTCGGCTCCAGGCCGTGACCGGGTCCAGGGTCGATATCGCCGAGATGGTGGCAAAGATTCCACGGCGCTGGCCCGATGTGCATGAGCAGCGCGCCTGGCGTGTGTTCGCCGACCGCACCGGCATCGGCTGGACTGTCACTGGTCACCGTTTCAGCAATGGGCAGTTCGGATTACGTAGATGAACGTCATCCTGTTCGTGTTCGCCGGCCGCAAGCAGAACATGGAACTCCAGCTCCCGCTAGTCAGGCGCATCATTACTGAGCATCCCAATGTCCAATATCACGTGTGGAATCTGTCGCGTAATGACGACGACAATCTTTACGTCCGAGCTATCGAGGGTGAACGCATCACCGTCTTGAATGACTATTTTGGCATCGCCCCGTGGCTGGGGTTCAATGCCGTATATCGTCACTACGCTTACAACCCCAAGTACCGGGATCACCTATTCGTGAAGGTGGATGATGATGTCGTTTTCATTGAAACGGGCCGGTTCGGGGAGTTCGTTGACGCCGTGAACGGCAATCGCGCGTCAGTGGTGACCGCGAAAGTCGTCAACAACGGGGCATGCACGCCCACCGAGCCGGGGTTGTGGAGCGGCTTCGAAGCCCTTTCCTTGCCGTTGTTGGATGTTCACCTCAGCGGTGAGTACGCCGTGATGAGCCACACCTACATGTTCAAGCACTGGCGCGAAATGGTCGGCCAACCAGTTAAACTCATCAAGACCCGCGACTGGTTGTCGATCAACACGATTGGCTATGACTGGCGTATGGTCCGCAAAATAGTGCGCCGCGTCGGAACGCCATCGCCGGGGGATATCGCGGGCCGCAGCTTCACCCCCAGAATCAAGATCGGCGATGAGGGCATGGTGAACATGCTGCCGCGCTTGATTTTTCAAGGGTTTCTGACCGCTCATCTTTCATTTGGTCCACAGCACGCCCATCTGACCGATGCCCAGTTGTCACTGTGGCGGAAGCGTTACGCCGCAATCGGAGAGCAGTATCTCGACGCATGAATGTCGCCATCGTTATCCCTTTCAGAGACCGCGGTAATGACCCACTGCGCCCGGCCAATCTGAGGCGCGTCATCGAGCATTGGGACGGCTGCGATGTGCCTGTCTGGCTCAGCGACGACGGGCGGGTGGGAGACGCACAGTTCAACAGGTCGCAGGCCTACAATCGCGGCGCCCGGTTCGTAGATGCGGATGTGGTCGTGTTCGCAGAGGCCGACATGCTGGTGTCCTACAGCCAGATACGGCAGGCCGTCGCGATGGCGGCAGCGGCCCAGGGTCTGGTGGTGCCGTTCATCCAGTACCGCTACCTCACACCCGAAGACTCCGGCCGGATCCGCGCGCACGACATCGAGCCCGGCGACTGCATCCCGGAATCCACCATGGACAACGGTGAGAGCATCGGCGCCATCAACGTCGTCAGTCGCGAGACGCTGTCCGCGATCGGCCAGTGGGATGAGGTCTTCGAGGGGGCCTGGTACGACGACGTGGCGATGAAGATCGCCTTCGAGGTGTGCGCAGGCCCCACCCGGTGGGTCGATGGGTCAGCCTGGCACCTTTGGCATAAACCAGGTTTGGATGGGTCGCATCTAACCGCAGAAGACAAGGCCGCGACTGCCCACAATAAAGCGCGAGCAGAGCTGTATCGACAGGCCACCGCCCCCGAGCGTATCCGCGAGCTGACGGCGGGTGGGCACTAGCGTCGCCTGGGTGTCGATGAAGGTGCAAAGTTTGGTCATGTCCAGCGCCAGCCCGGTCCGGTCGAGCCCGAACTCGGTGACCATGCGACGGGAAAGCCGGGTCTCGATCTCGCGCAGCTGCCCGTCGCAGAGGCGGTCCATCGGGTCTAAGAACCGACGGTGATCCACCCCGGCTCGGTTCAGCCGCACCCACCGCGGGGTTGCTATGAGGGCATGCGGTGAAGCTACTGCTATCCAGCGGGGACTGCGTCGGCTATCGCGGATCGGCCTGAACGCCGACCTTCGGGTGCTGAAAGTGCTTGCCGCGCAGACTGACAAGCGGCTAGACGGGATTAGACGCGGGCGAGTTCGCCGCCTTCCAGCCTGCTCAGCCGCCACTCGCCACCGCCGAGCAGTTCCAGATGCTCCACGTGATGCTGGCCGACAGTGCTGCGGTGGGTGACACTGACCAGGACGGTGCCCGGGAGCTCGGTGCGCACCATGTCGTACAGCATGAACTCCAAGCCCTCGTCGAGCGCGGACGTCGCCTCGTCGAGGAATGCGACCTTGGGTTTGGTCAACATGATCCGGGCGAAGGCGATGCGCTGCTGCTCGCCGGGTGAAAGCACCTTGGCCCAGTCGGCCACTTCGGAGAGAAGCTTGGCGCACTGCGGCAGCGCCACCTTGTTCAGCACCCGGAAGAGTTCCTCATCGGGAATCTCGCCGGGCTCCTTGGGGTAGGACACCACCGCACGCAGGTCACCGAGCGGTACATACGGCATCTGCGAGAGGAACATCGTCTCGTTGGTGCCGGCGGGGCAGCGCAGCGTGCCGGTGGTGTACGGCCACAGCTGGGCCAGGCTGCGCAGCAGCGTCGTCTTGCCGGCGCCCGACCTGCCGGTGATGATCAACGTGTCGCCGAGGTTCAGGCGCAGATCCAGCGGCCGGATCAACTGCTCGCCGGCCGGGGTGCGCACCTCTACGTCGTCGAGTTCGACCAGGCAGTCCCTGCTCGGCGTGACGGTCAGCGACGGCAGCGCGCGGCCATCCTCATTCGCGACCACCAGGCCGTGCAGGCGGATGATCGACGCGCGCCAGCCGGCGAAGCTGTCGTAGGCGTTACGGAAGAACGAAAGCCCATTCTGGATGTTGCCGAACGCCGTCGCGCTCTGCGTGACGTCGCCGAACTTGATCTGCCCGGCGAACAACCGGGGCGCTTGGATCAGCCACGGCGGCAGGACGATGATCTGACTGATTGAAAAGTTCCAGCCGAAGAAACGCATCATGCGGTTGATGTAGCGCTTGTAGTTCGACACCACCGGTTGGAATCGCCGATGCAGCTGCAACCGCTCCGCGGCTTCGCCGCGGTAGAAAGCGACCGACTCGGCGGCGTCCCGCATCCGCACCAGGGCGTAGCGGAACGCGGCGTTGTACTTCTCGTTGTTGAAGCTCAGCCAGATGATCGGGCGGCCGATCCAGAATGCGACGATGGACGCGAGGATGACGTACGCGAAACCGATCCAGAACATCGCCCTGGGCATGGTGACGCCGAACAGCGTCAAGTTCCCGGACAGGTGCCACAGGATCGCGGTGAACGAGATCACCGAGACGACGGCGTCGATCGCGCCGAACAGCAGCGTGCTTCCGGTGGTGTTGTTCGGGGTGTTGGGCAGCGGCCCGACTCCGGCGGTGAAGATGTCGATATCGGACTGGATGCGCTGGTCAGGGTTGTCGATCCGCTCGTCGATGAAGCGCCCGCGGTAATACGCCTGGCCGGTCAACCAATCACCGGTCAGCCGGTCGGTGAGCCAGACCCGCCAGGCCAGCATGAACCGCTGCATCATGAACAGGTCGAGCATGACGCGGGCGACGTGCACGGCGGCCAGGATCGAGAAGATGCCCAGCGAGGTATAAAAGCCGTGCTTGCCAGACTCTTTGACCGCTTCGTCGCCTGCGCCGATGCCGGTGAACGCGGCCTGCGCCGCCGACATCATGTCGTTGCCCTGATAACTGAACAACACGTTGAGGCGCACCCCGACGATCACCGACAGCAGCAGTGCCGCCAGCCAAAGCCACACCTTGACGCTGTGCGGGCCGGTGAAGAAGGCGCCGGTGATGCGCCAAAACTGCCGGCCCCACGTCGTATAGCGAGCAATCAGCACCAGCACCACCAGGGTGCACACCGCGGCGATCGCCCACGCCCTGGCGATCCATATCGCCGAATCGAACAGCGCGCGCCCCCAATCGATCGAGAACGTAAACAGAACGATCACCAGTGACTTCTCCTACCCCGGGGTTCTCCCGTATTGCGCAACGCTGCGGCGGAGCCACCGCAGCGACCGCTCGCGACGACGCCGCGCAGCTTTCAGCGGAACGTCGCCTTCAGGTGGCGCACCAGCTCGTCGGTGTCGACGACGCCGCGCGCGGCGATACCGAGGTAGCCGTCGGGACGAATGACGAACACGGACGTGCCAGAGACATCGTAGTTGGGCGCGCAGTCACCGTTGGCGTCGCGGATCAGGGGCAGCACGTACCTGCCATGTCCGCGTCCGGTGCCGCGACCAGGTAGACGTCCATCTGCCCGTGCGCGGCCTGCAGCACAGCATCGGCGGCCGTTTCCAGGCCCGCGACGTCGTCCGCGCCGGCGGCGTTGCCGGCACAGAGCAGGGTGGTGTGATCGCGGCCCAGCAGGGTGTACAACCGCATGGGGTCGCTGACCGCCTGGCGGGTCAGCCCGCTGGCGTCGAGCGCGCGACCGTTCCGTCAGGCCCGACGATCGGGCTGTCCGCGTAGGAGATCAGCAGTTGCGCCTCTCGACGGATGACGAAGCTGGGATCCGTTGAGTCCGAACCGCTTCCTCGCGGGCACTGCGAACCGTGCGGCCGACCATTGCGGCATGGACATTTTCAAGACCGCACGTGACGCGGCCGTCGCCGCCCAGCGGAACCCGGTCCTGTGGCCAGGCGCTGACCAGCGGTTCACCGGTTACGGCGTAATGGGGCTGACGTTTCGCAGCGGACACTATCTGGCGATGCGGCACATACCCGCGTCATCGATCGGCCTCGAGTAGAGAACCAGATATCGCCTCGAAATGGGATGGACCGCACTCGTTGCGGGTAACCGTGCCCGACATGCTCGATTGGCGAATCGAGCTAGGATCACCCCCGCTACGGTGATGATGACCGCATTGTTACACCGGCTATCCCAATCGCCCGGCGCACCAATGCTTTCAGCGGGTGGTGAATGCGGTCGCCGCAGCGCTGTTGCGGGCTGGACGCGTCGGTATGCGCGGCACAGCCTCGTCGGGCGCGCTGAGCTTTGAAACCGGAAGTCGTGCCTGGTGAAGGTAGCGCGCCTCGACGATGGGGCTTCGTAAAACTGCGCGCGCCAGCACTGTTACGCCGCGTAACACGCGGATGCATATCCGAAGTACACCGAGCGGTTGACGAGGATCGCGGAGTGCCTTGCACAGATCAAGAACCACGTCAGTGTGCTGCTGAGAATGCCAGCCGAGATCACCAAGTGGCGTGTTCCCGCTGAATGAGTCCACCTGATCTGCCCCCGCTGTTTCGAGGCCTGGTTATGCGGCTTGAGGGATCGAATAGGTGGACGTCCAGAGCGTTTCGAACTCTGTTGGGCTGATGTTACCGAGGTAGCTGTGACGGCGTTCGGCGTTGTAGAAGTTGTCGATGTAATCGGCCATGGCGGCGGCCAACTCGATGGTGGTGGCCCATCTGCGGGTATTGAGCAACTCGACCTGCATCCGTGCGGAGAACGACTCCATGGCAGCGTTATATCGAAGCAGTCGATGTCCAGACGCTCAGCGCTGGGCTACATGACGCCGGCCGAGTCCTCTACATACTGCAAGTGCACCCACACCCCGGTTTGCCTGCAACATCAACTAAATCTGGATCAAACCAACCCGACTCTAAAAACAACTCTAAAAACGGGTGAAATCTGCAACGGGGACTCGCCAAGACCCCCCGCGAGCCGGTGGCGAGAGCGACTTTTCGGCGGCGAATTTGAGCTCATGGGGTATGCCGGCAGGCTTGGGCACGATCTTCCCCTTCGGCTCGGCGCGCGTCATAATCGGAGCGTCTAAAACGGGGTAATTTGCGAGTGAATCTCTCTGACGCGGTGGAGAGGGGGCGAGGGCGATGGATATCCAAGCCTTGAAGTCCACATTTCATGGTGAGCTGTTCGAGCCTGCGAGCGCCGGCTATGATGACGCCCGGCAGATCTGGAACGCGAGCGTCGACAAACGTCCCAGACTGATTGCCCGTTGCTCCGGCGTCGCCGATGTGGTTGCCGCGGTGAACTTCGGGCGCGCGAACAATCTCCTCACGGCGATCCGCGGCGGCGGCCATAACGTCGGTGGTCGCGCGCTCTGTGACGATGGTCTTGTCATAGACCTTTCCCGCATGCGCGCCGTACATGTCGATTCGGCAAATCAGAGCGTTCGCGTGCAGGGTGGCGCGACCCTCGGTGATCTGGATCGCGAAACCCACGTCTTCGGCCTTGCGGTCCCGTGCGGCATCGTGCCCAACACCGGTATCGGGGGCCTCACCCTGGGCGGTGGCGTGGGCTGGCTGCTTCGCAAGCACGGCATGTCGATCGACAATCTGTTGTCCTGCCAGACGGTTATCGCAGACGGTCAAGTGCTCGGCGCCAGCGCTGGCGAGAACGAGGACCTCTTCTGGGGTCTTCGCGGCGGCGGTGGGAATTTCGGCGTTGTCACCTCGTTCGAATTCAAAGCGCACCAGGTTCATACCGTCCTGGGCGGACTCTTGCTCTATCCTCGAGACGACGCCGTCGATGTCATTCGTCATTTTCGTGACTTCATCGCAGCCGCTCCTGACGAACTGACGGCGTACGCCGCGCTCCTGCATGGTCCCGATGGTGCGCCGCTCGTCGCGGTGATTCCCTGCTACTGCGGGGCGATCGCGGCCGGGGAACGTGTGCTGCAACCGCTCCGCTCGTTTGGCAAACCGGTTCTTGATGCGATCCAACCGATGCCGTTCCCTGTGATGCAAGCCCTGCTTGCGCCCTCGTTCCCGGACGGCACTCACAACTACTGGAAGTCCACCCTGCAAAGACAGCTGTCGGATGACGCCGTCGCGGCCATTGTCGACCATGCAAACCGTATGGTTTCGCCACTCTCGGCAGTCGTTCTCGAATATTATGGCGGCGCCTTCAGTCGGATTCCCAGAGACGCCACCGCTTTTCCACATCGCGATCTTCCGTGGGACATTTTGTTCATGGCGCAGTGGACCGATCCGGACGAGACGCGCGACCACCGGGATTGGGCCCGCGCGGGTGAAGAAGTGCTTCGGCCCTTCTCTGCGAACGCGCATCTTCTGTCTGCGCTCGACGTCGAAGCCGAAGAGGTCATTTACAGTGCCTTCGGCGACAACCTTCCGCGCCTGGCCGCCGTCAAGGGCAAATACGATCCAGCGAATTTCTTTCGAGCCAACCACAACATCAGACCGCAGCTGGCACAGGCAGGCGCGTTCGAATAAGAAACGTGTACCTCGATGTGCCCCTCGGCGACGTCGCGAATAGGCGCGACTAGCTACCGCTCGCCGTACGATCTCTGCGTGGGGAGGAGGGCCATGGCGCTCATCGATACGCAACAGACGATGGATGCATATTTCCGCGACCTGCTCGATCGGGGCGACTACTCGAGGCACTACAGCGACGACGTGGTGGTCGAAGTCCGTGGAACAGACCAGCTGTATCAGGGCCGTGAAGCCGCGAAGAACTGGGTCGAAGGTATTCACGCAGTTGGCGAGATCAAGGTGCGCAACGCGTTGATGGGCGAGACGCACGCGGTCGCTGAGGCCGAGCTCGTCCGTAAGGATGGAATCTCGGTGCCCTACTCGGTGATTTACGACGTGGCCGCTGGCAAGATCACCGCACTGCGGCTCTACTTCACTGGCCCCGCTCAGCCGTAGCTGCCGACACCCTTGCAGCCCGGGGCGCACAGGCTCTGGTGGGCCGAACGACGTGCTCGTGTCCAGCACGCTGCGCGTCCTCGCGATCGGGGCGGGGCTCGAATTCGACGACCGCGGGCTCGCTAGCTCAAACGCGTGCCCGGCGAATGGCATCTCTTCACCGTCACTACGTAACGGCCTGCGACACACAGTAAACGGTGCGGGCTGGTTACGTTCGGCTACGTGGTCGTTGTTGAGTCGGCGTTCGGCGGTGATGGTATCGGCGCGGTTCTGGACGATGGGGCGGGGTCGCACCCGAAACGCCAGTCCGGCGGCGAGCAGGCATGCCGCCGCGCCGACGACCGACGATCGTCGGCGACACCGACCGGGGTTGTCAGCGCCGCAGTGACCTACTTCTTCTAGTTGGGGGCGGGCAATCCTAGCGGTTCGGTAAGCTCGCCGCGCACGCGCTGCGCGTTGGTGATCTTGGGTTGCCGTTCACTGCTTGGTGGCCACGAATGTCTCATGGCCACAGTTTGTAGTGACTACGCCGTCGCGGATGTCGGTCCGGCCGCCTCCGGTGGAGAAAATGCCCCGTATCGTCTCGTTTTCATTGCTGGTCGAGAAGGATGCATCGGCGTTCAGGGAACCGGTATGTGGTGATCCATAACTGCTTATAGTCAGCGTGCTGCCCTGATGGGTAAAGGTCGTGGTGCCGTCAGAAACCTTCCCCGCAATATCATTCCCGCCGCAGACGTAACTGAGGTAGTGCCACAGGTAGGTGCCTTCGAGATGACCTGGAACCAAACCGTCCGGACGGTGAGTCGATCTCGCGTCGCTACCGAACTGAACCGATTCCTGCCCATATGCCCATCACGCACGGTCCGCGGATCGCGTCGGCGATTACTATGACCCCGTGGCGGAGGTCATCGTCTGCGGCGCGGGTGCGGCCGGGCTGGCAGCCGCGGCAACCCTGACCCGTGCAGGCGTCGGAACGATCGTGCTCGAACGAAGCGACTGGGTGGGCGCGAGCTGGCGAGCCCGTTACGACGGACTGCGGCTCAACACGCCCGCGTGGATGTCGACGATGCCGGGGTATCGTGCGAGCCACCGTCGTTACGGAGAATATCCGGCCCGTGACGACTGGGTCCGGTACCTCCAGGACTACGTAGACCATCATCGGATCGATGTGCGGTTCGGCACGCCGGTTCACAAGGTGAGTGCGTCGCATGGTGGCTGGCGAGTGGAAACCAGTGACGATGCGCTACAGGCACGCTTCGTCGTCATCGCGACCGGCCACGACCACGCCCCTGACCTCCCGGACTGGCCGGGGCGCCCCGGATACGCGGGTGAGCTGATTCATTCCAGCGCCTACCGCAACCCGAGGCCGTACCGTGGCCGCGACGTTCTGGTGGTTGGGCCTAATGTGACAGGCTCCGAGGTTGCGAACCAGCTAGCCAGGGGCGGTGCGGCGCGCGTTCGCGTCGCGTGCCGGACCGTGCCGAACCTTGTTGCCCGCAAGTTCCTGGGCGTGACCGTCAATGTCCCCGGGCTCGCCTTGAACCACCTCCCGTTACGCGTAGCCGACGAGGTTGCATGGCTAATGCAGCGAACCTTGTTCGGCCGCCTCGACCGGTACGGGCTCCCACGGTCGCCCGAAGGGGTCGCGACCACGATGGCGCGTCGGCACCAAGCACCGGCGTACGACGACGGGTTCGTCGAGGAGCTCAGGGCCGGGCGCATCGAGATTGTCGCCGCGGTCGTCGGCTTCGACCGAAGTGATGTCGTGCTGGCGGACGGTGCCCGCATACAGCCCGATGCGGTAATCGCGGCGACCGGCTACCGCCGTGGCCTCGACGAGTTGGTCGGCCACCTGGGTGTCCTCGATTCCAACGGCGTTCCGCTGGTGAGTGGGGGGCAGGAGCATCCCTCGGCAGCGGGCCTCTTCTTCATTGGTTACCGAGTCGACCTCAGCGGTCAGCTGCGACTCATGCGGATCGATGCTCGTGCGATCGCCAAAGCGGTTCGACGCCAGCGCGCCGCCTGAGACGTAGTTGTGGAGTGGATCGACTGTTTGACACTTTCATGACGGCGGCCGTCAGCGCGTCACGTACAAGTGACTACTGGCAAGCGCGTAGGGCCGTATTTCGTCATCATGGCGGGTCGTGGTCGTGCCAAAGCTGTTCCGTCGCCTCGTCGACTACCTCCACCTTGGGGACGAGTCGATGGCCGGCTTCCCCGCCTTCCTCGATCAAGCCGCCGACAAGTTCTTCATCCTGTCCACAGGACACTCAACCAATGGGCTGGACGCCATTGCTGGCAGCGTGCGCTTCATCGACACCGATAAGTTCCCGCTACTTGACACAAGACGACCGCATCGAAATCGCCGACGGGCTCGCTGCTGGGGAGCCGGTGAAGGCGATTGCCGAGCGGATCCTCCGGACCTTCCAAAGTGTGTATCGCGGGATCGCCAGAAATCGGAAGCCGGACGGGACCTACCAGAGCCCTGGTATTCCCACGCCCAGGCTTATCAGCGTCACCGCCGGCCGAAACGCGTCGCCGCCGATGAAGGGCTGCGATTGGCGGTGGCAAAGAAGCTGGCGAAGAAGTGGTGTCCTGCCCCGATCAGTCGCTGGCTGCGGCGCCGATATCGTCGTCGGCCGGCGTGGCATCTGTGCACTGTGGCGATCTACGAGGGTGTTTACCGAGTTGTGTCAGCGCGCCGTCACGAGACCGCCCACGCCCGCGCCGGTCGGCGGCCGCGACGCTAGTGGAACGAAAGATGTGTCTAACACTGCTGATTCGACTGCCGGATGGACACTCTGCACAGCAAGTCGGGATGCCCTGATCGCAATGTTCACCCAACTTCCGCTCAAGCTGCGCAGAACCCTGACCTGGGACCAGGGCAACGAAATGTTTCTTCACGAACGTATCGAGGAGGCAACAGGGCTGAAGATCTACTTCGCCGATCCGCACTCACCTTGGCAGCGCGGCAGCAACGAGAACTCCAACGGGCTTGTGCGCCAAGACTTACCGAAGGGTACCGACCGCAGCGTCTGGAGCGACGACCAACTCCGGCAGATCACCGACGAACTCAACGACCGCCCACGATTGTGGCTGAAGGACAACACCGCGGCCCAACTTCTGCGACGATGGGAGCGCCAGTCCATACTTCGCTGATTCGCAACGGTGACTGGAATCCGCTCGGGTTACCCGACCGGAATTTGCCTCTCCTGTCACGACAAGTGCGGCCAGGCTTAACCATTCGGGGGCGGTTCATCGCAGCTCCCGTCGCGCGACTCAGATCGGCGAGCTCAGAGCTGCGATGAACCGCGCCCTCGGGTTACCGTGCTTCGGGTGCTGTGGGCGCCGAGCTCATGCCCGCCGGGACGCCGTCTCGGCGGACACGGCCCATCGCGACGCCCAGGCCGATCATCGCTACCGCCAAGCCCAGGTGTAACCAGTTGTCGGCGTCGTTGACCGGGACGAAATTCATTGAGCTGTCGTGATCGATGACCATTCCGTAGAGAAACAGCAGCAGGTAGATGACCCCGCCGCCGATGAGGTATCCGCGAGCGGCGTTAAAGGTACGCGCCACTAGCACCCCGGCTACACCAAAGGCCAGGTGCACGATGTTGTGCAGCACCGACACATGGAAAATGCCCAGCAGCGCGGCGTGGGAATGGTGGCCGGCGAAGGTCAGCTGGTCGTAGTTCGTGGTGACGCCGGGAACAAATCCCAGCGCTCCCACCAGCAGAAAAGCTATACCGACGGCTAGGGCGGCTTTCTGCACTGGTGAGCGCATTGTGGAAGCGAATTTGGCGCCTCGGTCAGGAGCGGAGTAATCCGATGTGGGCATCGTGGGCCTTTCTTCGGTGATGGATTGGTCGACGATTCCCAGGGGCTGCAGGCCCGACCACGCGCATGGGTACCCTCCGGGTGACCGCCGAAACATGCTGCGCGTTACCCGGGTGATTGCCCGCTATGGACCTAGTGGAAGGCACCGTGGATGGACGCGTCCGAAGGCAACCACAGCAGGTGAGCGGTACGGCTTTGGTCTGCCCGGAAAGCGGCAGGGCTGGCGGACGACAAATGGGCGCGCGTGCCGTGCGGGCAAGAACCCGTTCCTCGACGAGTGGTGGCCTGGGGAGGTTTGGACGTTGCGATGTCGCTCGGGGGCTTTCGCAGGCCCAGGACCGAATCACCGGGGCGTGATCAGGTTGGCGTCTAGATGAGTATCGGTGATCACAAGCAGTGCGGGGAGACCGAATACAAGTGCGGCGATCGCCGCGACTATCCACACCATCGACAACGCGGCTCTCAAGCGCTTAGACACACGGTCCGACATTAGCCCGTTGAGCGTCAAAGCCAATAGGCTCGCTGTAACGCCGTTCGGAATCCATGGATTACGGCACGGGGCGGCAGGGGCTCAGACGTTATTTTCAGTCCGCACTTGACTGTTCGATCCTGCCGAGGACGAGTTGATCGCCGTCCGGAGCGCCAGTCACACCAGCGCCACGTCGTACACCGGAGTGACAAGTAACGCACAGGCAGTTCCCTTGGCACCCCAACCGTTCGCGAACACGCCGGACAACGATCCGACACTCGGCCCCGACTGCGGTGGAGGCGCTTGCTTCTGAACTTGACTGCCGAACGCGACGCCCCTCACACCGACGATGCCCCCACCGCCGGCCAGGTAACCGAAGGCACGTCGCTGGCCATGGGCAAGATGCACCGTTTCCGTTGTGCGGGTGTCGAAATGCTCGACGCCCGTTTCTCAGGAAGGACGAAGGTTCAGGCCCCCACAACCTCGTGCTCGCTGGGGCCGGTCGGCCGACGGTTGTCAACGCCGGTTTGTCTAAATCGACATTCGACAGGCGCTTCTGGCGCCGGAGATTCGATTTGCTTGCTGAATTCGCTGGGTTTGCGCTGCGACTACGAGGGTATTGCGGTTAGCGATCGCAGCGGCCATTCCGGTCAGGGTCCGACCTCTGCCGCCGAGCAGAGAGCGGCACCGCAAATCCATGAGTGGGGCTCACGAGCCTCGTAAGCCGCATGCCCTGATCAATTGAGGGAGAACAATGTCAGTGAAAATCGTGTCAGTAACTTCAGTACTCGCAGCCTGCGTCGCGGGTGCCGCGATCGCGTTCGGGCCGGCCGCATCGGCTGAAGAGCCCGACGATTGCGCGTTGGGCGGTACTGCCATGGTGTGCAACCCCCCAGCGTTCCGGCGCCGCCGCAAGGGGATACCGGTGGTCGGGGCCCAGGCGGGACGAATAATCAGAACGGCGCCTACGGGCCGGCGGGCGACGCTCCTCCGGTCGGGGGCGGTCAGTAGGTCGTCGTGGCACAGTCGCGGGGACGCAGCGTGATTTAGCGTCTCCGTAGCTTGTCGTAGGAGCGACATCAGGCAATGGAGCACATGGCCTTGGCGAAGGCCCAGAGGCGCCGTTACCACCACCACCCGTCGTCCGTTGCTCATTTCCGCTGCGCCCGACGCCACCTGAGAACCGAGTTGACCGATTCGTCTCCGGACTGGATGGCTGCGGTGGTGCCCAAATGCAGCGTGTCATCTTCGACTCTTACTCGGCGCGGCTGTGTTTAGCCGATTCAGTTGGGAAACAGCGAGACGAATATCGAGCTTCCTCATCGATGTCGAATCAGGCGCCTCGCGAGGCCTCCCAGCTGGCTGGGGTGACGGGCAGCGTCCGCTTGTGTCCACTTACTACGCAAAGGGGGTCTCCTTCGTCCGTCCGGAACTCGTTGGTGAGGTCCGCTACAGCGAACGCACCCCCGATGACCACCTTCGCCATCCGAGTTGGCGAGGCTTGCGCCCGGACAAGGAACCCGACGAAGTCGTGTGGGAGTAGCTGCCTCCGATGACCTGTGCGCGAGAAGCATCGATAACCTCCTGCCTGCCCCTGGTCGCCAGGACGTCAGCCAATTCGTTGTCGGCCACGCCCGAATGTCCCTTTACCGAGAACCACTCGACCCGGTGGCGCGCGCAACCATCTGAAGCTCGGCCCTGCGCCGGGCACGCCGGAACTTGCCGGCTGCAAAAGATCGGCGATAGTCCAGAGCCGACTTGTCTTGGCCCTTCTTCAAGGTTTCGCTTCAGCGTCAGCGGTAACTACTTCGGCCGTATGGTGCACAGCATCTTCGCAGGAAGGCAGTCGCAGCATGATGGGACTAGGACTGCTAGTGGTGTGTCCTGTAATTAATTGATGATTCCTTGGTAGGCTTCACGCCATGAGGCAACCCGTTCCGGCTCTGTCGGTGTCTACAGGGCAGCGTGAGGTTCTCGAGTCGGTGGCGCGGTCGCAGTCCGCGCCGCATCGCGAGGTGGTCCGCGCGCGGGCGTTGTTGATGGCGGCCGACGGTCGGGCGAACACGGCGATCGCGGAATCGTTGTCGGTGTCGCCGGGGTCGGTCAGCAGCTGGCGCGCCCGGTTCGCCGAGGAGGGGCTGGTCAAGTTCGCCCAAGTCCGCGAGGGCCGGGGTCGCAAGAAGACGATCCCCCAGGACAAGATCGATGAGATCGTGGATCTGACACTGAACTACCGTCCCGAGGGCGAAACCCATTGGAGCTGCCGGACCATGGCCGCGGCTACCGGGGTGTCGAAATCGACTGTGCAGCAGGTGTGGTCGGCCCGGGGCCTCAAACCGCACCGGGTCGAGACGTTCAAGCTGTCCAACGATCCGAACTTCGAGGAGAAGCTGGTCGATGTCGTGGGGCTCTATCTGAATCCCCCCGAGAAGGCCATCGTCTTGTGCGCCGATGAGAAGTCCTCGGTGCAGGCGCTCGACCGCACCCAGGCATCGCTGCCGATGGTCAAGGGGCGGGGCGAGACGATGACCCACGACTACAAGCGCCACCGCACCACCACCCTGTTCGCCGCTCTGAACGTGCTGACCGGCATGATCATCAGCCAGTGCATGCCCCGGCACCGGCATCAGGAATGGTTGAAATTCCTCAAGAGCATCGACCGGCAGGTCCCCAAGGACCTGCAGATCCACCTGATCCTGGACAACTACGCCACCCACACCCACGACGATGTCCGCCAGTGGCTGGATAAACACCCCCGGTTCCACCTCCACTTCACCCCGACATCGTCGTCCTGGCTCAACCTCGTCGAACGCTGGTTCCGGGAACTGACCGACAAAGCGTTGCGGCGCGGGGTCTTCCACTCAGTGCCGGACCTCGTCGCCTCCATCCAGGAATACATCGACGCCCACAACAACGACCCCAAACCCTACGTGTGGACCGCCACCGCCGAGTCCATCCTGGCCAAAGTCGCACGCGGCCGGATCACACTCGAAAAAGTCAGCTAAAAGCAGGACACACCACTAGGTAGTAGCGGCTTCGGTGTGTCAGCCAGTCGGCATGGGGGAGGCAGAAACCGACGGCCCGGCATCGCCATCGCGGTGTCCGATCACCGTCGGTGCCCGCCCTCTCAACGAGATGACCTCCAACACGTTCCGTCTGTCGGGGCTGCACATGGTCGCGGCGCTCCTGGCGCTGGGGGATATGTGCACATCATGGAAGGCACGACGGCATGGGCGACCATCATCTCGTCGAATTAATCGGTCCTATTTTTGCAATACCACGTCGTCAAGCAGTTTCACCGCAGCGTCCCCGGGTATCACCTGAGCCCTTTCGGTATAACACTAGGAGTTGCCATGGCCCGTGCCACCATATTTCACCAGATGCATGACCTCGGCCTGGGCGCGTGGTTCGGCGGCACACTGGCCAACGCCGTCGCGCTCAATCCGGCCGCCTCCGCTGGCGGTTACTCCTCGCGCGTCGGTGCGGTCGCCAACGCCGGATGGGATCGTTGGACGCCGGTGAACGCGGCCGCGATCGGCCTTCACCTGATCGGTGCCGCCGGGCTGCTCAAGCACGACCTCGGTCGGGCCGCAGCGCAAAAAGGTGTGCCGGCTATGGCCGTCACCAAGACGGCCCTCACCGTCGCCGCGGTGGGCGTGACGGCCTACAGCCGGCTCCTGGGAAAGAAGGTATCCCAGCATAAGGATGTTCCAGCTTCCGACGGCACCACTCCCAATGCCGCCACCCCACCAGAAGTCGCCAACGCGTAGAAACAGCTCGCGGTCCTTCAGTGGATGGTGCCCGCGCTGACCGGAAGTATCGCGGCCATCGGCGCCTATGCGGCCGAGCAGTACCGACCCGAAGAGGTGACCAAAGGTCTGGTTCAGCGCCTGCTGCCTTAGGAGCCGCGTCGTTCTGCTTCGATAGGCGGGAAGCGGTGAGCACCGGGAGGTGCTGTTTGCTCAACACCTCAGTTGCGGCCGGCGACCACCTTGAAACAGACTGCCAGACGCAACCCAATCGAGTCCGTTCCCGGGTCGAGTGATACCTAAGGCGTTTGGAGTGAACCGTTATTTTCAACGGTCGGATGCTCTGCTGGCGCCCACGGGGGGTGATAAGTGCTGCCGCGCAACACCCAGTTCGCTCGCCGTCAGTCCCCGTGGTGTGGGCCCACTCCCGGATCCAACCAGCCTCAAGGAGCGCGTTGAGACGATATGTCGTGCTAATAGGACCTTTTGCGACATACAGGACATCGATCGCGCCCAGCGTCAGCGCTGAACCGACTCCAACGCGGCGAGCTTGACGGATGCTCGCTGGGACAGGCGATGCAGTCCGCCACGCAAGCGCTGCTGCAGGCCGACCTGGAGCGGGCCGAACACGTCATCACCGACCATGGTCAGATCACCGCGCGCTTAGTGCGTTTGGAAGAGGACGCATTCACCTTGCTGGCCCTACAAGCACCGGTGGCCGGCGAGCTGCGCGCCGTCATCGCCGCGATGAAGAATGTCGCCGACGTCGAACGCATGGCCGCTCTGGCACTACACGTTGCCAAAACCGCCCGTCGACGCCATCCAGCCCACGCGCTTCCCGAGGACGTCAACGGATACTTCGCCGAGATGGGTCGCATTGCCGTCGAAATCGGCGATACTACAAAACGCGTTGTGCTTGAGCGTGATTCACATCAGGCGACAGACGTGCGAAACGACGACGACGCCATGGATGACCTGCACCGCCATTTGTTCACGGTGCTGATGGACCGCGAATGGACACACGGAGTTCCCGCCGCTGTCGACGTCACCCTGCTGGGCCGCTACTACGAACGTTTCGCCGACCACGCCGTCGAGATCGCCCGCCGCGTCATCTACCAAGCCACCGGCACCACCGACATCCCCGACTAATGGAGAGTCGATTCGCGTGGTGTTTACGGGCTTGAGGTGCTTGCGCGGGGGATGCTGATGGTGGAGCCGCTGGCCGGTGAGCACCGTCTCTCACCGCAATGAGCGCTGATCACACAACCGGCGAACTGCTTGCCGATCGTCGATGGTGAGAGGGCTTTGTGACCTTCGGTGCGCGTTCGGTGTGCTGTCCAGTGCCCGTCAGAAGGTGCTCACTGATGATGTCGTCGCCAGGGCGGTATTTGCCAGCAGCGTCTCTTGTTCGAGAAAACTTTCAGACGCTTCGGCAGGATGAACACACTGAGTTCTCCAGCGCCAGGTGCTGCCCGCAACTGGGGCAGCTGAAGCCGGGCATGGGCAAATTCGGTCAGTGAACGACTTTGGGCCTCCAGCGGTCGTGGCGCCACCCAAGTCTGCCGACGCGCCACCGGCCTCGCACCCCTGGGCGGACACCCGTCGCAACCCAGGCAGGGAACGTTCTCTCTCACGACTCACACGGAAGCCTCCTAAATGAAGCGCGAACACCCGATGACCGGGAGCGGCTGGGTTCGAGCCTGACCGCGCTGGGGCTTGGGCGATGCCGCCGGGACGCAGTTGGCGCCGTCGCGGCTGTGTGGCGGCCGCGCCGGCTCTTTCAGAACCGACGCGGCCTGGACGGGCGAGGTTACCGGTCACCTCCCCCGTCCTGAGGATGCCGGTACCCCCTCATCGGTGGACGAAACGCGGATGGGTGTTGAAGCGGTTGGGCTGCAGCATATTTCACGCGCAAGACAATTTGCCGCGGCAGACCGGGTCGGCGATGTCGTGTCGAGGCGCCGCCTCGCCTCCAGGACTCTGGCTTGTAACCGCGCTACGGTCCTCGGCTGCTGGGTCTGCGTTGCGGAAGTTGGTCACGGATGCGAGAGGCGATGTCGCGAAGCTTGACGTTCTCCCGCTCGACCGCTCTGAGCAACGCGAACGCCTCGTCGGCACTGCCGCCGTAACGGGTGCGGAGCACTCCTTTGGCTTGGTGGTCGAAAACCGCGATGTAGCTGTGTGCATGACAATGCACCTGAAGTAAGCACTCGTATCGCCATTGCGGTCGGCGCCTCGGCCCGGCATCACCGCACCTTCCGCATCGACGTAGCTCTGCACAAGTACGCCTTCGAGGTAAGTGATGACGACTGCGTCGGCATAGTCGTGTGGACGACCGCGTGTCGGTGTGTTGGACACGGTGACGGCACCTGTGGGCCGGACACCATGCAAAGTGTGTGCCGGCCGGGCGGCGATGAGGGCGGGTTGTTGGTTGATCCCTGGCCCGTCGCCTAGTGCTCACCCTCAGGATGCTGGGCTTCGACCGGGGACCCTTTCGGATGGTGGCACGACTACTTGTGCCTGAACAAGCTCGGTATCGGCGGTTTGCGAACACGCCCGCAGCGACGTTGCCTTCGTTAAGTTTGGCGCGGGGGATCTGGAAGATCGTTCGGGGAGGGGAGGGCGAATGAACCTCGAGAAGGTGGTCTTCGGATTCTTTGTGCTGTTCGCCGCCACGCTGAACTTCGGCTTCTTCATCGGCGACATCGGCGACTCCGCGTTGCACAACAGTTACGAGCTCTACGCGGCGGTGGTCGTCAACCTCATCGCGACCGTGCTCAAGTTCGGTGACCGCACGCAGATCGGGGCCGTGCACCTTGCCACGAGCCTGGTCGCCGACCTCCAGCTGATTGCCGCAGCGCTCGTCTGGGGATTCGCCTCCTACGTCGCCGCCGAGGGCCTGACCCGGGAGGCGACCGCCAGTGTGGTCTCCCTGTCCGGCGGCGCGCTGATGGCGAACATTGTGTCGGTGGTGCTGTTGGTGGTCGAGACCGTATCGTTTCAGCGCCGTTAGGGGAATCAGCCGTGAGTAACCCGCTGCTGCTGTTCTGGTACCGGTTGTTCGCCACCGAGCCGGTGCGCCGGTCGCCGCGCTGGCGGGTGCCGATGTCCAGCTCCCGGAAGGCCTCGGCCACAATCTTTTTGGTCATGCGCCGGATGCGGGTGCCGCTGATCGTCCTGATCGTGATCTTCGCAATCAGTACCCTGGGTCTCACGCTGATCCCCGGCCAGGATGCGCAGGGTCGCCCGTGGCGCATGGGCTTCTTCGACGCCTTCTATGTCATGAGCTTCACCGCCTCCACGATCGGCTTCGGCGAGATCCCGTACCCGTTCACCTACAACCAGCGGATGTGGTTGACGATCTCGATTTACCTCACGGTGGTGGGCTGGGCGTACGCCATCGGGTCGCTTCTGGCCCTGCTGCAGGAACGCGGCTTCCGGCAGGCGCTGGCCCTGCAGCACTTCACGCGCAAGGTCGAGCGGATGCGGGAACCGTTCCTGCTCATCGTCGGCTACGGGCGCACCGGCGAACTCCTCGCCCGCTCACTGGACGCGCTGGGCCGGCGCTTCGTAGTGATCGACCGGGACGACGGGCGCATCGACGACCTCGACCTCGACTCCTATCATGCGGACGTGCCCGGCCTTGTCGCCGATGCTAGCGACCCCGGGCACCTTGCCGTTGCGGGCTTGGACCTCCCTTCTTGCGAGGGGGTGCTCGCGCTGACCGACGACGACGAGGCCAACCTCGCCGTCGTGCAGGCGGCGGCGCTGCTGCGGCCGGATCTCCCCGTGATCACCCGGGCGGTCTCACCGACCACAGCCGAGCGGATGCGCGCCTTCGGTACTCCCACGGTCGTCAACCCGTTCGACCGGTTTGGCGACCACCTCCGCGTAGCGCTGCGTGCACCCGCGTCCTATCAGCTCATGACCTGGCTGGAGAGCGGTCCCGGCGCTGCGTTGCCGCCCCGAGGATCACCGCCGTCACACGGACACTGGGTGATCTGCGGGTACGGCCGCTTCGGGCGGGAGGTCACTGAGGACCTGCAGGCGGAGGGTCTCGACGTCACCGTGGTGGAGCCCTCGGACATGGCGGAGCACCACCCGGACGCCATCGTCGGTTACGGCTATGAACCGAGCGTGTTGGGCCGCGCCGGTATCGAACACGCGGTTGGCTTCGTCGCAGGCACGGACAACGACACCACTAACCTCTCGCTGATCGCGGCGGCCCGGCGGGCCAACCCGACGCTGTTTGTCGCGGCCCGGCAGAACAAGGCGGCCAGTGCGCCGCTGTTCGGAGCTGTCGAGGTGGACTCGATGCTCGTACCCGCAGACGTCGTCGCACATGAGGTGTATGCCCAGCTGTCCACACCCCTGATGTGGCGGTTCCTGCAAGAGGTGCCCAGGCGCGAAGACGCCTGGGCCGCCGCCGTCGTCAGCCGCCTGACGCAGCTGTGCGGCGAACACCTGCAAGCGGTATGGAAGGTGCGGCTGACGGCAACGGAGGCCCCGGCACTGCAGGCGTGGCTCGCCGAGGGCGGGGCCCTTCTGGGGGATCTGCTGCGTAACCCGGACGACCGCGACGAGCCCCTGCACGCGGTCCCGCTGCTGCTCGCCCGTGCCGGCGAGGGTGACAACGGCGCTCACGTCGAGGTCGCCCCTGACGACGACTTCGAGCTGGCCCCCGCAGATGAGCTGCTGCTCGTCGGCTGGCCGTCCGCGCGTCGCCTGCTTGACGCCACTGTCCTGGTCGACGCCACCCGAGAGTACGTCGTGCACGGACGGCATGTGCCCTCCAGTTGGGTCTGGCGCAAGCTCACCCGCAGACCCGCCTGAGTTTCCACCGCCGGGAGATCGGCCCATCTGGGACGCGGACCAAGGCGCGCCTTGCTTTCCTCTACGAAATCGCCGCCTGCCACCAAAGACCGTCGCGGCGTCGGCTAGAGAGCGGACGACCCTGACCAGCTTGGTCGAACTGTATCGACGTGCTTTGTCTTCGCGTCTGAGTTTGTCGATGATCCGGTAATACGTTGGTTGGACAACTTCCGCCCGAGCGGCCACCCATCCGGGCTTCACGGCATGTTGTCGACGCGGCAAGCACTCTTGCGGGCGCGGTTATGGACCAACGCCGCGGCGTCGTCGACAGACCGGCGAACGCACTTGAGCGTGCAGAACACCCCAGTAGCCCGGCCCGCGCCACGGTGGCACTTTGGGCCGCTTGCCCTCGTGTCATAGGCCAAGAAACCGCGTCTTCCGGAAGCGTCGATCCGCGGGCAGACACAGGGGAGCAAAGATGGAAATTGCCGCTTTCATTTGCTTCATGGTCCTTTGATTGCGTTGCCGGACATTTTCATGGTCCGGTAACCGGCACGCGGGCTGAGCACCACGGCGTAGACGCGTGGGTACGGAAGACGCCCCGGCGCCCGCAATGTTCAACTCGAGCGCAGCGGCCTCAGGCTCGACGGGCTTGTCGGGAACGGTTAGGGGTGTGGACACCGCAACTGCCTTCGTTGATTGCTGGTACCAACAGAGCGGCCATATGTAGGTCACGAACACGATTTTCAGGCCCATAACCAGCTAGGCCTGACCGACGAGGGCGGCACGACCGGTGCGGACCTGCCCGCGATCCGCAGCAGGCGGCGCGCGGTGACTTTGCTGTGACGACGCGCGGCGCCCGAGTGCAGATGGTCTGAGCTCAGGGGGTAGTTTCACGATCGTTCATCTGCGCGCGCACGTCGGCTCGTGCAACAGCCTCCGGCAGTTCGATGCCGGTGCGCTGCTTGTACTGCTCGATCATTGATGCGACCGCCTCGTCTTCGGTCAGACCCGCCGGTATTTCGGTCCTCACGTCATATTGCTGGGCCTCGCGGCAAACCGCATCGTCAAAGGCATCGTTGAATTCCACCATTGGCCTGTCTTTCATCGTCGGGTCCAGCGGGCGATCTCATCATGCTGTTGGATGACGACAGGCAGGTCAACACTGTTCGGCCGATGAAGACCTCGCTCGGGGACGTCATCGCGCGGCCAACTTGGGGTCGCAAAGCGGCGATACAAAGCAACTGGCGGTCGCAGGTCACAAGTCGTGTCGCTGATCCGAACCGGTGTGCCGCAGTCGAATTCAATCGACTCGTGATCAACGGCTTTCCCCACTTCAAAGCAGGATGCCGCGAAGGCTGCGGCTTTCATTTGCTTCGCGCCCGCTTCCGCTGCTCCCCAGTAAGGCTGACGTGGCAGGAGTGACAAAACTATTGCGACATCGGCCGGATCACTGAGTAGCTCGATCCGTCCGGTCCATTGCGCCACTCCTGTGATGGTGTATCCCAATCCCACGCGCGTAACCTTTCGCCTTAAGACCACGGAGATGTTAGGGGAGTCGTTGGTGAGATTCCTTGGCCCGCAGCATAATCCTCGTGTAACAGCGAGTTTCTTCACGGCATAATGTCGGTTCGGGCCGACTTCTGCGATATCGCCGGCGGCGACACGGTCGCGGTGTGGGGTGCCGGCGCCGTCGGGCTGATGGCCGCGCGCAGCGCCCTGCTCAACGGTGCGGGCCGGGTGATATCCATCGACAGGATTCCCGAACGCCTCGCTCTCGCCGAGCAACTCGGCGCCGAAGTCATCAACTACGCCGAGGTCGACAGCGTGCAGGAGGTGCTGGGAGAAGCGACGGGCGGCCGCGGTCCCGACGCGGTCATCGAAGCCGTCGGCATGGAGGCACACAGCACCGGCGCCCAAGAAGTCTACGACCGCGCCAAGCAACTCCTGCGGATGGAAACCGACCGCGCCGCTCCGCTGCGCGAAGCGATACTGGCCTGCCGGAAGGGCGGAGTCGTCTCGGTGCTGGGAGTCTATGGGGTCACCGACAAATTCCCGATGGGTGTCCTGATGAACAAGGGACTCACGCTGCGCACCGCGCAACAGCACGGCCAGCGCTACATCCCGCAGTTCTTCGACTACGTCGAACAGGGCGACCTCGACCCGTCGATTCTGATCACCCACGACCTGCCCCTCGAAGAGGGCGCGCGTGCCTACGACATGTTCAAGAACAAAACCGACGGCTGTATCCGGGTTGCCTTGCGGCCCTAGCCTTCACGTCGGCGGATACGGCAGGCCGAACTCGTCGGCCAACAGGCTCTGCACGATGATCATCGCCGCCTGCGAACCCGCCGCGACCGCGCCCGCCAGGTGCGGCTGCTGGGCGCAGGTGTCCCCGGCCGCAAACACGCCGCCCGCGCTGGTGCGGTGGATGTCATCGATACCGATCGCGTCGACTGCCAGCGCTCCGGGCGCACATGCCGCCCCGAGCTGCTCGGCAAGCGGTGCGCGCTGGCGCAGCGGAGTTTCGACGAGCAATCCGTCGCGCGCCAGTCGGGTGCCGTCGGCGAAGGCGACGTCAGTCAGTTCGCCGTCGTGACCGATCAATTCGACGATGCGGCGGTCATCGACGATCACGTCGGCCGAGCGCAGGGCGTCGACGTCGGCGTGCGACAGATCGGATCGCCCGTCGGTCAGAGCCACGACGTCGTCACTCCACCCCCGCAGCAGCAGCGCCGCGTGCACGGCCTCCTCACCGGCGGCAAGCACCGCCAGCCGTTTATCGCGCATCTCCCAGCCGTGACAGAACGGGCACTGAAACACCGAGGTGCCCCATAATTCGGGCAGTCCTGGTATCTGCGGCGGACAGTACAGCATGCCGGTCGCGAGCAGCACTCGTCGGGCGCGGATCGATCCACCGTCATCCACCTCGAGAACGAAACCGCTGTCGCAGCGATGGCCACGTCGCACCTGCCCGCGGCGATAGTCGACGCTCGGATACCACGACAACTCCCGTCGGCCGGCGGCATACAACTCCGCCGGCGGGCGCCGGTCATAACCGAGGAAACCTCCGATGACCGGTGACGCGCGGTTGCTCTGCTCTTCGGCGTCGATCACCACCGTTCGCCGACGCGCCCGGCCCAACACCAGCGCGGCACTCAACCCGGCCGCCCCGCCCCCGACGACCACGCAGTCCCACTCTTCAGGCATGACCTTTGATTCCCGGCGTCGTGGCCGTCAAACTTGGATGTCCGAATTAGTCGGGGGACCGGGCCGAGGACACCTCGGCGTTGGTGACGCAGGTGGCGTTCAATTTCTGTGGGATCCGCGTTGAGAATTTTGGCGAACGCCGTTTTGGCATCATCAAGGACTGCCATTTCGGTGTGGGTCTGAAATGCCGACACCACGCCATCAAAGACGCCTTTCACCAAGTTGCCCAGCACTCTAACGCCTACGGCAGCCTTCTCGTCAGCAGCCATCCGAGCAGCAGAGCAAGGGCAACCATGATGGCCAGCTCTAATGCATCTGCCAGCCCCACCGGAGTTCACCTGCCTGCGTTCATTCTACGAGGTCAAGGGCTGTTCAGCGGGTGAGGACGCCACCTCCCGTGGGATCGACGCTCACATTGCGGCAGCTGCCCGTCACCGCGCGGCGCGCGACGCCAACCTCGCGCGGGTCAGCAAAGGTGACGTCGCGCCAGGGGTAACCCCCGGCGCTGCGCAGCGGACACCCACGGGCCGAGGGCGCCTCGACCTCGCGCGGGTCAGAGGATCAATCACCTAGGCCATTCCTCGTTGCCGATTCTGGTCGTCCCCCGTCGGGCGTCAAGGTTTGTTCTCCTCGCTGCACTGCAGGGACCCACCTTGACTCTCCTCCTCGACGACGACAGGGCGGCGCGGCAAGGAACGAGGAATGGACAAGATCGCCTTAGCAAACCGTGCTGTGTGCAATGCGAGTGACGCCTAACATCACCTACTCTTGATCCGAACAGGGACAGTCGACCTAGCAACCACATCGAGCGTTGCAGCCCCGGTTGCTGCGTCGGCTGCCACCGGCATGCCCAGACCGGCAAGCGGCAGGCCCACCGGCACTTCGCAATCTCGTGGGAACGCTGTTGAACGGACAGGATGGTTCGGGCGTGTCGATAAGTACAGATGTTTACGCGTGTTGCTAGCGTCCGGTCCGCTGGAAGGCGAGGTGAGCGGCTCATGAGGGGTCAGGCGTTGGCGGAGGCGGCATGAGGACGGGACCGGTCAGGGCCAGCTCCGAGTGGCTGAGGTTGCGGGAGCCCGCCGACGCGGCCGCCCGGGCGTGCGAGCTCGCCGAGAAGGTCCGGTCGTACCTGCCGACCCACGGCGTGGCGACCATCCACGACCTCGGTTGTGGCACCGGGTCGATGGCCCGCTGGCTCGCGGTGCGGCTTCCCGGACCCCAACACTGGGTGATGTACGACCGGGACGACGAGCTGCTCACCCTCGCCGCCGCAAACCCGCCCGACACGGCCCCCGACGGGGCGCCGGTCACTATGGTGACGCGTCGGCGCGACATTACGCGGATGGAGCTCGTGGAGCTGGCGGGCGCAGCGCTCATCACCGCCTCGGCGCTGCTGGACATGATGACAGCCGAAGAGCTCGAACGACTCGTCGTCACCTCTGCCGGGGCGGACTGTCCGGTGCTGATCGCCCTCAGCGTCACAGGCCGTGTCGAGATCACGCCGGCCGAGCCGTTCGACCAAAGCGTCACAGACGCGTTCAACGCCCACCAGCGACGCACCACAAGCGCCGGAAGGCTGCTCGGTCCCGACGCGGTCGGCGCCGCGGTTGACGGCTTCACCCAGTTGGGCCTCGAAGTCCTGGTCCGCCCGAGCCCGTGGCGGCTCGGCGCCGGTCACGCCGCTCTCGCGGCCGCCTGGTTCACTGGCTGGCTGGCCGGAGCATGTGAGCAGCGACCTGAGCTGCGGGCGCATGCTCGGTCGTACGCAACGCGACGCCTGGCCGAGGCATCCGCCGGCGACCTGTCTGTCACCGTGCACCACCAGGATGTGTTGGTGCGGCCGAGATGACAGCTCAGAAGTCGGCAGTCGCACCGCTCGCTCCCGAGGACGTCGCCGGTGAAGCACACGCCGTGGATCCGGACCAGCGGCGGGACCTCCCGTCCGCAGACACCACCGCCGCCGGCCAGGCCGAGGGCGAGCTGCTCGCGGCCGTCGGCGAGCCAGTCGAACGTGTAGGCCCGCGCGGTCGTGCCGAATCCGTCAGCGAACCGCGGCAGCAGCATGACCTAAATACCGATCATCACCGCGAGCAGGTACATCGTGTCCGCCATCAGTCCTGGTCGAAACGATCCGAGAGCGCGTAGCGCAGGAGTACCACGTCGCCGAGCCGGTGCACCTCCGCGAGTTTCGCACGGTGGTCAGGGTTCCACGGGTAGCTTCCATCGCCCACGAACCGCTTCGCCCGTGAGTCGCCCACGAAGAAAGGCGCCACGACCAGGTGCAGCTCGTCCGCAAGACCGGCCGTGAGGAACTGGGTGAGGACCTTCCCGCCCCCCTCGACCATCAGCCGCCTGACACCGCGGGCGCGCAGGTCCTCGCTGATCCGACACATTTCGATCGGCCAACCGCCGTCGACGACCGTGGCGACCGCCCCGAGCCGGCACCGAGCCTCCACCACGGCGTCGGTGAGACAGTAGACCAGCTTCTCGATGTCACCGGTGACGAAGAAGGCTGCGCACGGGTCCAGCTCAGCGCGACTGGTGACGGTCACTTTGATCGGGGTTGGCGGCAGGCCGTGGGCGACGCGCTCGGCCCGCCGCGATGACGCCCGCACCAGCAGCCGGGGGTTGTCGTTGCGGACGGTTCCGGCGCCAACGAGGATCGCGTCGCTATCCGCTCGCACGGCGTCGACCCGGTCAAGGTCGGCATCGTTGGACAACACGAGACGTTCGTCGGTCGCGGTGTCGATGTAGCCGTCGATCGACATGCCGCAGCTGAGCAGTGTGTACGGGCGTTCAGGCATGTACGACACCCTCGACTCGCGCCGCCTGTGCCCCAGTCGGCTCGCACGCGCCGTCCCGACGGCGCGCTCGCCCGGCCACCAGCATGACGGCACCAGGCAGGGCGGCGACGAGCGCGAGCACGCCGTACACCACCGCAACGGTGACGCCCTGAGCAGCGCTCAGCCCGACCGCGCCGAACACCCACGCGGCCGCCCCCTCGCGCGGGCCCCAGCCGGCGATGTTCGCCGGTACAGCCGAGGCCAGCAGCACGATCATTGCGAGTGGAAGCAGCCGACCCGCCGGCAGCTCCGTCCCGCTCACCTGCACCGCGACCACGAACACCGCGATGTGGCCCATCACGGCGACGACGGAGGTGAGCACGATGCCCGGCCAGGCGCGCCTCGAGAGGACCGAGCCCCGGAGGTCGCTGGTGACGGCGCGCGCGATCCGGGTCGGAAGGTGCCCTGGCCTGCCCTGTAGCAGCACGACGACCAGCACGATGCCGGCGATGGCCGCGACCATCCAGACGACGACGAGACGAAGAGAGGCCCCCGGCAGGGGCAGCAGGAGCACGACGGCTACCGTCAGCAACACCTGCACTGCCTGCCCCGACACACGCTCCCACGCGACCGACCGCAGGCCCCGCCCCAGATCGCCGACGGCACGCCCGTGGAGCACGCCCCGGTGCACGTCGCCCAGCACCCCGCCAGGAAGCGTGGAGTTGAGGAACTGGGATCGGTAGTAGGCACTCACCGCAGTCCGCAGAGATACATCGACGCCAAGTCCGCCCGCGACAAGGCTCCACCGCCACGCACAGCACACCGTGGTCAGCGACGTGATCGCCACAGCAGCGGCAAGCGCCCAGGCCGTCGTCAGTCTGAGCCCGTCCACGAAGGGGCCGGCGCCCACCCGCCAGACCAGAACCGCGAGGATCGCAGCGCCGCCCAACATGCGCGCCCAGGTCCAGATGCTTCGGCTGATGGCGATGCCTCCGAACTCCTCGTTGTATCCCCCAACAGTGGCACGGGGGCCACCTGGCTGCTGGTTTATCCGGTCAACCGGCGACTTCGGACAGCACGGCCGACAGCTCGCGCGAGGTCTGCGCCCAGTCCGAAAGTCTCTGTCGCCGGGACCGGGCCGCCGCGCGGAGCCGCTCGCGCTCCCGCGGGTCACCAAGCCACCAGCTCAATGTCTGCCCGAGAGTCTGCGGGTCGCCGGGCGGGACCAACAGGCCGGGCCGGCTGCCGTCGGCTGCGTGGCCGAGGGCCTCGGGTACGCCACCGACCTCTCCGGCGATGACCGGAAGCCCGCGGGCAAGCGCCTCGGTGACGACCATGCCGTAAGTTTCTCCGCGCGAGGCCAGCACCAGGACGTCCGCCTCTGCGTACGCGCGGTCGAGCTCGTCGTCCGTGAGCGGGCCCGTGAAGCACACACGATCACCGAGGCCCCTGTCTTCGGCCAGCCGTCGCAGCCGTCCGACGAATTCCACGTCGAGGTCGAGCGCGCCGACGCAGACGCATCGCCAGGCAGGGTCGTCGACCGTGGCCAATGCGTCGAGCAGGAGATCATGGCCCTTGAGCGGGGTGACGCCTCCGACGCAGAGCAGCCGCCCGCCAGACGGGGTACCCGCCGCCACTCCGGCTGCGTCGACACCTGGCGGCACGACGTACACGGGATTGCCGGGAAGCGAGTAGTGGTCGCTCAACCACTGTCGGGTCCACTCGCTCGTGGCCACGATCGCGGACGCCACCGACAGTGCTGCGACCTCGCGCGGCTCGTCCCGCGGCATGTGCAAGAGTACGACGAGGCGCAGCCGGCCGGCTTCCGGCTCGAGCACCTCCGGCACCACCGACGCGACCAGGCCGTCGACGAGAACCACTGAGCCAGAAGGCACCTGAGCCAGCGCCGCAGCAACGGCCGCCCGGGCCGGCGCATCGGGCAGGGGCCACCGGCCGTGCACGGCGTGCTCGTGGACCGACCAGCCAAGCGCAGCAAGCCCGCGACAGGCCCGGCGGTCGTACACGTTGCCGCCGCTCGGCCGCCGTGGGTCGTCGATCCCGTCGGGGACCACGACGTGCATCTCGTTCACAACGATCTTTCGTAACTCGCCCGCGCGATGTGCGACTCGCGCAGCGTCACCTTGATCCGGGCCAGCCCACTCGCGGAGTTCCCAAGCTCGCCGCCCTCGACACGGCCGGCGAGCCGGTCCGCGATCAGCCTCGCGAGGACCTCGGTGGTTGTGTTGCGCCCCGCGAGCTCCGGCACCTCGTCGAGGTTGCGGTAGTTGAGGTCCGCCAGGACGCCACGCAGCCCCTCAGTGGCCGCGCCGATATCCACCACGATGTCGTCGGAGTCGAGCTCGACCCGGGAGAAGGTCGCGTCCACGATGTACGTCGCTCCGTGCAGGCGCTGCGCGGGCCCGAACACCTCGCCGCGGAGGCTGTGCGCGATCATCACGTGGTCGCGGACGGTGACGCTGAACATCGGTCCTACCCTTCGTCGTAGGTCAGCGTGTGGCAGAGCGCGCGGAGCCTGCCGTCGGACAGTCGGGCCATCACGTCGGGCAGCTCGTCGAACGTGGATGTGCCGGTGAGCAGCGCGTCGAAGGCCGGATCCCGAAGCAGGTCCAGCGCGAGCGCGCGTCGCTCAGCCGTGGTACGCCGTCCGCGCCGGGCCGCCGCGACATCGCCGACCTGGCTGGCCCGGATGCCGAGGCGTCCGGAGTGAAAGGCCCCACCGAGGAACAGCTGGACCGACTGGTCGCCGTACCAGCTGAGGTCGACCACCGTCTCGTCCGCGGCGAGCAGGGCCAGGGACAGCTGCAGCCCGGCTGACGTCGCGCTGGCGTGGAACACCAGGTCCTGACCGCCGAGGGCGTCCTCGGGCAGGGCGAAATCGACGCCGAGGGAGGCCGCGATGTGCGCACGCGTGTCGTCCACGTCGACGAGCGTCACCTGCGTTCCCGGCACCCCACCAGCCAGCCGGGCGACGCAGCACCCGACCATGCCCGCGCCCACGACCGTGATCCGGTCGCCGACCAGCGGCGCGGCGTCCCACAAGGCGTTGACCGCAGTCTCCGCCGTGCCGGCGAGGACGGCACGCTCCGGCGGGACCTCGTCGGGGACCACCGCAACGGCGTCGGCTGGCACGACGTACGCCGTCTGATGGGGGAAGAGACAGAAGACAGTGCGCCCCCGCAGCTCGTCGGGACCGCGGTCGACGACGCCGACGTTGAGGTAGCCGTACTTCACCGGGCCCGGGAAGTCGCCCTCCTGAAACGGTGCCCGCATCACGTCGTACTGGCTCTGCGGGACTCCGCCACGGAACACTAGCCCCTCAGTGCCGCGGCTCACCCCGGACCGCAGCGTGCGCACCAGCACCTCGCCCGGACCCGGCTCCGGCAGCGCGACCGTGCGAATCTCGCCCCGGCCCGGTTCGCGGATCCAGAACGCGCGCGCTTCCGTCGGCACCCGCACCCTCCTCTTCCCGCCCGGATGAATCGAAGCGTCGCCTTTACCGTATGACTGTTCGTACCCCTGCGATACGAAGGCACGGTGCGTCGGATGGGTCGAGTGCGTACCTGGGTCCCGACTGGCCCGCTCACCGGCTTCGTCTGCCTGCTCGCGCTCTTCGGTGTCCTCGCGGCGACTACCGGCCTCGGCGCGTCCGGCTGGTTGGCCGGTGTCGCCTGCGGAGCCGGCCTTGCCGCCCTGCTTGCTCGCGCGATGACGTGTCACCGCCAGGTCAGACTGGGGCCGGCGGACAGGGTGACCCTGGCTCGCGCCGTCCTCGCCTGTGGGGTCGGGGCGCTCATGGTCGATTCGTTCGGGCGCCAGGCGCCTGCGGCGATCCTCGTGGCGATATCGACGGTGGCGCTGGTACTCGACGGTGTCGACGGCCGGGTCGCTCGGCGCACCGGCACCGCCTCGGCGTTCGGGGCCCGCTTCGACATGGAGGTGGACGCCTTCTTGATCCTGGTCCTGAGCGTGTACGTCGCACGTGAGTCGGGCTGGTGGGTGCTCGCGATAGGGCTGGCCCGGTATGTGTTCGTGGCCGCCGGTTGGGTGCTGCCGTGGCTGCGCGGTCCGCTGCCGCCCCGGCAGTGGGCCAGGGTGGTCGCCGCGATCGTGGGTGTCGTGCTGACCGTCGCGGCGTCCGACATCCTGCCCGATGCCATGACCACCGCGATGCTCCTCGTCGCGCTGGGCCTGCTCATCGAGTCGTTCGGCCGTAGCGTCTGGGGGCTCTGGGTCTCAGAGCATCTCTCCCAAATCTGCCGCCGCAGCCACGGCGCCGCATCGCGACCAAACGGTGTTCTTGGCCCTCGATGCGTCACGCCGCGCTCTGGCACCTTCCCCTTGCCGGATCGGGCGCGGACACCACGGCTGCTTCCCGGCATCCTTTCGAGACGCATCCTCACCGGGAGCCCATCCCGGGCTCGCGCCACCGTGACCTCGGCCCTGGCCCTGCTCCTGGTCTGGGCTGCGCTCGTCGTGCCCGACCGCGTCGAGGACCTGACGCCGAGTGCCTTCCTCCGGATCCCGGTAGAGGGCCTACTCTTCGTCGTCCTCGTCCTGGTGCTGCCAAAGGTCGCACGGATCCTCGCGCTCTTCGGCGGGCTCGGACTCGGTGCACTGACGATTGTGCGGCTGCTCGACATGGGCTTCCACTTCGCCTTCGACCGCCCGTTCCACCCCCTCTACGACACGGCGTATGCCGGCTCCGCGGTCGGGCTGCTCGGTGACTCGATGGGCCGCGCGGGTGCCCTCGTCGTCGACATCGGAGCCGGGCTGCTCACCGTCGCGCTGATCGCCTTGCTGCCGCTGTCCGCGGTGCGCCTCACCCGGCTCGCGGCGACCCACCGGCTGCCGTCGATCCAGATGCTCGCCCTTCTGATCGCGATCGCGATGGTCACCACGTTGTCCGGTGCCCGGCTGGGGCCGGCTGGACCAATCGCCTCCACCGCGTCGGCCCGGCTCGCCTACAACCACGCCACGCAGGTCCGTGACGACCTCCGCGGCCAGGGGGAGTTCGCGCGGGCGCTCGAGCAGGATCCTTTCCGCAACACGGCGGATGACGACCTGTTGACCGGACTGCGGGGCAAGGACGTTCTCCTGATCTTCGTCGAGAGCTACGGACGCACGGCGCTCGACTTCCCCGTGATTGAATCTGCGCTCGGGGCCGGGGAATGGCGGCTGCAAAACGCCGGGTTCTCATCGCGGAGCGGCTTCCTCACCTCGTCGACATTCGGGGGCCTTAGCTGGCTCGCTCACATCACCCTGCAGTCCGGTCTGCGGGTGGACAACCAGCGGTGGTACGACCACCTCGTCACCGTCGACCGGCTCACTCTCACCGATGCGTTCGGTCGTGCCGGCTGGAGAACCGTCGCCGACATTCCAGCCGGCAAGGAGGACTGGCCGGCGGCGACGACGTACTACCACTACGACCAGGTCTACGACCGCCGGAACCTGGGATATGCCGGGCCGCGGTTCAGCTATGCCTCGATGCCGGATCAGTACACCCTGGCCGCGCTCCAGCGCCTGGAGCTTGAGCGGCCGAACCGGGCACCCGTCATGGCCGAGATCGACCTGGTCTCCAGCCATACCCCGTGGGCGCCGCTGCCCCGGCTCGTCGACTGGAGCCGGGTCGGCGACGGCTCGGTCTTCGACCCGATGCCGGCCGAGGGCGAGTCACCGGAGGAGGTGTGGCGGGACCCCGACCTGGTCAAGGCCGCCTACGCCAAGTCCATCGCCTACTCACTCGACGCGGTGACCTCGTTCGTGCAGCAGCTCCACGACCAGGATCTGATGCTCGTAGTCCTGGGCGATCATCAACCGGCGAGCATCGTCGGCGGTGCAGGGGTGAGCCACGACGTGCCGGTGAGCATCATCGCCGCCGACCCGGCGGTCATGGATCGCGTGGCGGATTGGGGCTGGCAGAAGGGGCTGCGGCCGGACGCCGGCGCACCGGTCTGGCCGATGGATGCCTTCCGGGACAGATTCCTCACCGCGTACAGCCCCCCGCCGCCCGCGCTCTCGTCCCCGGCGCATCACTAAATGCGCCGAACCCATGATCAGCGCCCAGGGAGTCACCACACCGCCGCCGCTGGCCGTGCTACCAGTTCGCAAGTGTACGAAGGAATCCCATCACCTTGCGCCAACGTGCTCGGCGTGGTTGGCGCCAGATACGATCCCGTCCAAAACGAAGAGTCCTGCGCACTACTGGACTCCCTGGTCGATGAGGGCCGAGCACATTACGAAACAGCCGGCGCTCCGCGAGGGGGCGAGACCTTTGTCACGATGCGGCTACCCGAGGCGCTGACGGTGCGCGGCATGCTCGGCAGACCGGTTGCAGCGCGCTGCAGATGGACGGACAGGCCACCGCCCAGACCCGCGAGAAACCGAAAATGCGATTCACCCCGGTTTCGCAACTGGGCCAACGACACCGCGTGACGCTGGCCTAGCTGAAAGAGGACGCGAGATCGAATCGTCCACTCTTGGAGTCTGATCCGACACGGCCGGGCCTATGTCGACTCAAGCGCATTTTTCACTGCGTACCGCCTTTCGATTCGCGAAACCTCAAGGTTCGCCTATGGATTCGCGCACGCGAAGCGGCATCGCGAAAATGGAGATCGGGCGGAAGCTATCCCAACCACCCGTCATCGCTCACCACCTCTGCCGCGCCCCCAAACCGCCAGACACTCGTCCGTAAAGAGTGACGCGCCTCCGCGCACCAGTTCCGCCACCGCCAAGACTGACACTGGCCCGCGGCGCCGGTGTGGGATTCCCCTCCGGAAACGAATCGGAATCCGCTACGTCGGTTTCCGCATCACGCCGGACCGGAGTCGGTGCGGATTCGGACACACGTCATCGCGATGAGCTGCGCGCCGCAGCCGTCCCGGCAATACGTGCGGGCTACGTGATCGAGGCGCCGTCTGAACCCTGTACTCCCCGGGAGGCGGGCGGTTTTTCGACTCGCTTAAGTTGTGGGCGTGGCAGCTCGCGCAGTCCTGGTTACCCCACTGTCAGGGCCGCTGGCCAGATTCGGGAAAGCAGGGGCGAGCGCCCTTGCGCTCTGGGCCGACCGTTCCGGAGTAAGTCTGGAGGTCATCGACGCTCACCCCTCTGCGGCGTCCGCGATACGGGCCGCCGAAGCTAGCGGGCCCGACGTGGTGTTCGGGCCTTACGGATCGGGGCCCGCGCTCGCGGCCGCGGCCGCCAGCAACGGGGTCGTCTGGAACCACGGTGGCGCCACCGCCCAGCTGGCCCGGCCGGCATATCCGCGTGTCGTCAACATGGAGTCGCCCGCTTACCGCTATCTCGCCGCAGTGCTCGAAACCCTTGTCGCCGAAGGTCTCGTTGAGGGGTCGGAGGTGGTAATAATGCACGTCGACACAGGGTTCGGCCGCGAGGTGGCCGAAGGGGCAGCGGTGGCGGCGCGGCGACTCGGTCTCCTGCGGCAGTCGGTCACTTTTCGGCCAGGCCGGGCGAGAGACGTGCTGGCGCAAGTTCCGGCGGGCGATGTGCTCTTATCGGCCGGTTCCTTCGACGATGACGTCGCCATCGCGCAGTGGGCCAGCCAATATCGTTGGCGTGCAGTTGGATCGGTCGCCGCGGGGGTCGGTGAGCTCCGGAACGCCATCGGTGATCGCGTTGAGCGGCTTTACGGACCGTGCCAGTGGTTCCACGACGGGACAGATGATCCCGCGGACGGACCCAACAGCGAGTGGTTCAGCCAGTGTTACCGTGACGCGAACGGTACTGAGCCACCGTATCCGGCTGCTGCGGCCTTCGCCGCGGGTGTCGTTTGGCATCGCTGCGTGAAGGAAGCCGGCACCGTTGAATCCTTGCCGGTGCTGGCCGCGTCACAACGAGTCGATACCACCACCTTGTTCGGTCGGTTTCGTGTCCACCCGGTCACCGGCGTGCAAACCGGGCACCAGATTCGCGTCGTTCAGTGGCGAGACGGACAGCGGATACTGGTTGATCGGCCGCGTCGTCGGACGTGAGCGTCAAAGATACATCAGCTCGTGCATGGGCCGGTATCTCGGCGGCGGGTCATGCCTCAGCTAGCTAACACCGCGCTGCCGCACTTCACCCCGGCGTCACCCCGGCGACTGCGGCTGCCTCAACGGCAGTGACAGCAGGCTTGCGGCTAGTACCAGTAGCGCCGCCCGCCGACTGGACGACCCGACTGGCCCAGGATCAGCAGCACCACACCGATGATCAGGACGATCCAGCCGATCGTGGCGAATCGCCGACCATCTCTTCGACCCGCGGCGATCGCCGCGATCCGGCGGGCGCGGGCGGCCGCCCGCGAGACGGTGTGGCAGCGGCGTTGCCCGATCGCTTCTGTGTCTCACGCTAACGCCCGTACCAATGTGTTCGCTCGTCGGCTGATCGTTGAGCGTGTCGCCGCCGGTTGGCCGGCCGCGCACGTGGCTGATTCGCGAGCAACGGTGTACAAGTGGCTGCAGCGGTATGCCGAGGGCGGGATGCCGGCTGGGCGATCGTTCGTCACGAGCCATCGGGTTGAGCAGAAGGTCTTCACCGCCCGGCGACGCCGTAAGCGCAGCGCTGTGGTGCTCGCCGCCGAACTGATCTGAATCCGTCGACGGTGGGACGGATCCTTGGCACGCCACCAGGTGCCACCTCTGAGTGCGATCGACCCGATCACCGGCGAGGCGGTGCGCTCATCGCGGCGCAGCCCCCACCGCTACCAACACCCCACGCCGGGGGTACCAACACCCCACGCCGGGGGCAATGGTCCATGTCGACGTCAAGATGCTCGGCGGCATCCCCTCAGGCGGGGATGGCGGCTGCACGACCGTGCCGCTGCGGTCTCAGTTGCCAACCGGTACAAGAAGTTCAAGATCGGCTACGACTACGTCCACACCGCGATCGATGACTACACCCGGCTGGCCGATAGCGAAGTTCTCCCCGACAAGAAGGACCCGACCTGCGCTGGCTTTCTGCACCGCGCAATGGTCTGGTTCGCCGCCCACGGCGTGCGTGTGTGTCGGCTAGTGACCGACAACGCGTTGGTCTACCGGCGCGGCACCAACTGGGGCTGGGTGTGTTCGGCCTGGCAGCTCAAAGTGGGCCTACCCCTGGACCAGCAACAGCCTGCGTACACGCGGTCTTGACCAATTCCTTCACCGCTATAACACTCGACGAGGCCACTCCGCCCTAGGCGGACGACCACCAATCAGCCGGCTCGCCGCCTGACAACAACGTGTCAGGTCACGACACAGCAGTGTCCCCGCACCTTGTCGACAGGGCGTACTCGAGCCAACACCCCGGTGCGGTAGCCATTCCGATATGAGTCGAGCCAGGGCCGAACATCGAACACCGTACGTCCACGTTCCGTCGTGCACGGCGAGATCCGCCCCGGCGCGGGGATAAGGGTGGGCTAGTGCACGTTGTTCGTTGGCGGCCCGCCGCCCGCATCAATGCGAGTCCAGGTTCAAGTCCACGGCCCTGCGCGACTTGGCAAGCCTCTGGTTGAACACGTCATGCAGCGGGTAGGTAGTCCCATGATCGAAGGACCCCGCCCCTTGTTAGCTCCAACAGGTGGTCCGGTATCGGACCGTAGCCGTAGTCGTCACGTGCGCGGCTGTTCAGGTGGCCGGGTCCGAGATCCCCTGAGGCCTGGTAACTCTCGTCTTCTGGCGATAATGGCCGACCGTCCGGCTGTCGAGCCACGGGCTGGCGTCGACCACGCTCGCACGACGCGACGAGTGGTGAACCAGCGCCGGGCCGATCTCGTGCTCATCAGTGAAGACCCCGACCGCTTCGTCCAGGGAGGGATCATGCTCCAACTTCGGTGGAAAAAGATGATGGGGGGTCTATTGCGTTGGGGCTGCGCTGCAGGTGTGTGCGTGCTCGCAGCGGGCCTGCTGATGTGTGCCGGGCGCGCGGTAGCTGTTGCCGATCCCAGTTCCAGCGGTACTGCTGCGCACGGTGATCACAAAACCGATGCTTCAGGCCAGCAGCCCGCCGCCGCCAAAACGCCGAAGGACGCGCCCGGCGGCACGGACACCAAGGATGCTGGCTCGCTTGACTCGGGCAGCCAACCAGACCAGCAGCATTCCACTGCCAGGAAAAAGCCGAAGGACGAGCCCGGCGGCACGGACACCAACGACGGGACAAAAGACGGCTCGAACCGCGGTGCCACGGTTTCTGATCCGGGCGACGCGGTGGCGAACGAGGTCGCCCCGGTTCCTGGTGCGGTGGCGCCGGTCTCTGATCCGGTCGACGCGGTTACGGACGAGGTCGCCCCGGTTCCTGGTGCGGTGGCGCCGGTTGCCGAGGTGGTCGGGCCACCTTCTGCGGTACGCACGGCGGTTCAGGAAATGCTGACCTCGGTTGCTGGTGCGGTCGTCCCGCTCACGCAGCTACAGTGCGACCTTTATTCCTTCTTGTTGGGCATCGCCCAGGGGGCGTCGGTTTCTGATATCGGCGCATTGGTTCACGACATGCTCAGCTCGGTTGTCGGTGCGGTCGTCGTGCTAGCGCAACTGCCCTCCGATCTTTTTTCCTTCTTGCTGGGCATCGCCGGGGTGCGGCCCGTCGTGGGCGGACTGGTAGGCAGCCACGACCTAAGGCTCTCGGCGGCCGCGGGTGCGTCGGTGGTGTCGCGATTGCCGATGAGTCTGACGCCCTTTTGGGGCCGCCCCTTGCCGGTGCCTCGCGCCTGCCGGTCATTGGCGAGGCGACTGGCGCTGCAACGCTCGATGTGTTAGCGCTGGGCCGTGCGTCAGGAGTGTCCGGGATCGCACCCCTAGCACCCGCTGCCGCGCCCTCGATCGGTGCGGGCTCATCTTTCCGGCATGTGTTCGGCGAACTTCTGCTACCCCTTTCACTGTGGGCGCTGATCCTTGGCGCTTTGCCGGGCGTCGGCGGCCTTGTGATCTTTTTCTCGACCGGGACGCGCCTGGGATACCGCCAGGCCAAAGCCGGTTTCGCCTTACGTACAGCGGGCATAGCGTCCTTCGCCCGTTCGGGGGCCGTTCCGTTAGGTCTCGTTCGTTCGGGGTCGTTGGATGTCATCCATCCGAGGGCATTGCGCGTCGTCCGTCGCGGGGCGCTAAGCGCCGAACATCGTCTGAATAAGGTTGCCTAGCAGCCGGTTCACCCGGGCGATCATCAATTGGTGGTACTGCATCGCTTGCGCCCAGCGGCGGCCAACAACGATGTGGCACAAAGGTTCTACGAGCCAGCGGGCTTCACCACCACATTCGTCCAGATGCACCGGCGGCTCGGCCCTCATTAGAAGCCCCAATGTCACTACCTTCGCCGCAGGACGCACCCCTTCAACTGACGACGACCCCACCCAACGGCGACGTGCCCAGTCTGAACACCAACCGGTCTAGCGGACCATCACCCCTCCTCTGGTGGCGGGTCGATGTACTCGTCGCTTAGGGTCTCCTCTATTGCGGCGGCGTAGGCGTACCGTCTGACTATGTTTGCCGGATAGCCCTAGTCGGCGTCGTGTTAATGGTTGGTGCGCCGGTCGCGCACGCTGACAGCCAGGATGATCGGTACTTGGCGGCGTTGGCTGGCCAAGACATCACAGGTCCGCCGGACCAGTTCATAGCTGACGGTCACTCTGCATGTGACAACTACGGCACACCCGCTCTGGTCGGACAGATGCTCGGATTGGAAGGGCGTGGGTTAACGAATATGCAGGCGCCGAAGCTGCTGGTGACCGGGGTACGCGGCCTACTGCCCGGAGAAGAGTCCGCTCGGTCCGCTCAGCTAAGGCGCTCGACTGTGATGGGCGAGCTGGTGTTGACGACGGCGAGGCTTAAGCCCAGACGGTGAGGCGCTCCAGTGTGCTTCACACCGGAACATGATGACCACGAGGTTGCCTTATTTGGGCAAAGATCGGGCATTCGTACGTCATGGGGGCATCGACTGTTCTTGTTGCGTTAGCTGGAGTTGGCTCATTGTTGGCTGCGGTTGCAGCGGGGGTGGTCATAGTTGTGGGTCGACGCGGCCACGAGTCGCGGCTGTCGCAGCGCGCGCGGCGGTTCCTTGAATGGCTGCGTGACGACCTTTAGTTCATCGTGAACCCACGGTCCTCCGATACCTCTCCGATACCACGGAGCCACCTGACGGGCGGGATGTCCGTCAGCGACGGCGTACTGGGCACCATGTGGTCAGGGTTTTGGGTGAACCAGGACCTTCTGGTACCTGTAGCGACCACACCGCGCCCACGTCCACGTCCATCCCTTAATGGCCATGACGGCATCCTCCTTGTGTCGATGCGCGGTCGCGGTTATCGGTCAGGTGCGGCCCTGAAGGTCATCCCTCGCCGCCGAGTTCGGTTTGGTCCCGCTCGGTCTCGGCGGTGTCCTGGGTCATCACCGACTCGTCGAGCCACTTCTGGATATCGCCGCCGAGGCGGTCCGCGGACAGGTGGGCGAAGTCGAGGGCCTGTACCGCCATCGCTGCCAAGACATTCATGGCCCGTCCGCTGCGGTGGATCTCCGCCATCAGCGCACCCAGCGCCTGATTGTCTTCAGTGCACAACGCCGACAGGTAGCGGCGGGCATCCGCGAACTCCTGGTCGACGTGGGCCATCTTCCTCAGGTACTCGTCGGGCGACGGCAGGTCGTCGGGTGTGTCGGTCATGGGTTTCTCTTTCGGTGGTGGACCAATCCCATTTTGGGGTTCGATTGTCCCGGTCATTACTTTGTGGGCCTATTGTCCCGGCACGCGCAGTTCGCCCGGCAGGACCAATACGGGTTCAGCGCCCGTCAGAGTGGAGCACGTGGGCAAGCATCCGGAGCCTACAAGCTGTGTCCCAACGTCGGGCAGCCCCGGCGAACGTGTTGACCAGGCACGGCGTACTTGGTCTCCGAAAATGAGCACGTTCGGCGCAGCTGCGCGAAACGAAACCGCTGCTCACAGCATTGAGTCCCGAGCATTCGAGTGCCAAACCACTTCAGGACGTCGTGGGATTGACCCGGCCGGCCGCCCATGTTCGGCTGAGATCGTTGTCGGCGAACAATTGCTGGGTCGTTGGGTGCGCCTGGCGCGGGAAGCGGCCGCAGCTGGCGATACTGGCGCGGTGCTCGATGCTGATGAACGCGCAGAGCTAAAGCGACTGCGCCGGGAAAATGCCGAATTACGTTTGGACCGTGAAGTTTTTGAAAAACCCGCGCCTTCTCCGCCTCCGAGCACAACCGGTAGAGGCCTACCGGGTGATCGAGGCGGAGAAGGCCACCTGCACGGTCAGGCGGATGTGCGATCTACTGCAGGTGTCACGCTAAGGGGTTCTACAAGTGGCGGGTGCGTCGCGACCGGGGTCCCAGTCCGTTGCCGCGGCGACGCGGCGAACTCGACGCCCATGTGGCGGCGCCGCACGCGGCTTCCGACGGCGTGTACGGGGCGCCACGGGTCCTGGCTGACTTGCGTGCCGACGGGCGCCGGGTGTCGCGTAAGACGGTCGCCGCCCCGCGGCGATTTCGCGCCGGCCACCACGGTGGTCGACCTGGACGCGCCGGTGCCGACCGACCTGGTCAGACGCCGGTTCGACAGCGGTGCGCTGGTTCGGGTATGGACGTCGGATATCACGTATCTGCATACCGGGCAGGGCTTGGCTGTATTTGTGCGCGGTGCGTGACGGCTGTTCGCGGCGGGTGATCGGTTGGGCTATCGATGAGCACCTGCGCACCGATCTGGTCGAGGCCGCGCTGTCGATGGCGGTCACGATGCGCGGCGAGGTGGCCCAGAAGGTGATTCTGCACGCCGACCGTGGCTGTCAATACACCTCAGCGCAGCTGGCCCGATTCGGCCGCCGGCACAACTTGGCCCGCTCGGTCGGCCGTACCGGTGTGTGCTGGGATAACGCTGCGGCCGAGTCCTTCTAGGCGACAATGAAAGTCGAGTTCTATGATCGATACCTGTGGCCCAGCCGGGCAGCCGCTATGCTCGCCGTCGGCGACTGGATCGAGCGGGTCTACAACCGGCGCAGACACCACTCAGCCCTGGTGCGGTCGTAGCGTGTGTTGTGTCGCCATTGGCACCGGTCATCTTTTAGGAGATGAAGCGACTCGTGAGACAAACTGCTGTGCAGTCGTCGTGAGACAGATTGGGAACGTCCAGGTCAGCCGGTCGAGCAGATGAAGTTGAACACGAGAACCAATATCCGCCGGTGCCGGCGTATTCGGACCGCCAACCGAGCTTGAGTCGAACACGGCAGAGGGCAGCGCTACTTGGACTGACCGGAACCGGTTGTGGCGCGGGCACACACGTTGACACACGTCAGACAACGGCCTCATGATCGGCGGGTATTTGCTGGTGAAAGTATGGTGGGCGAAGTGAATGTCCGTCGGCGCGTACTGGCGGCCGTATAGGTGCAGGCTTGCTTACGTCAACGCATAGCGGGCCTCGCTTGGCGTGCTCGTCGGACGGGACAAATGGCGGGCGTCGTAGACTTGCTGGCGATGATCGTTTCGAAACGCAGATCGTCGTCATGGCATCTGAATCGGATGCCGTTTCTTGGTTGCGTCTTGGTGGTCGCTTCGTGTTCGGCGCACATTGCGTCCGAGACCGCACGGGCTCCTCTTGTGCGTTCGGCTTCAATACGAACTGGCGGATGCGGTCGGACCTACGGCGTCAACGTTGCTGTCACCAGTGTGCGAGCCCGCAACGTCAAATTCGACATCACGGTCGACGACCAACCAAAGCCCTGATATGACCCTGTCTCCACCACCACGCGCCGAGGTCTACTTGGTGGAGAACCGCCTCAACCCGATCTCAACGCGAGCCGCGCTCGAACTCACCGATGACAATTTGCGCTGCACAGTCAAGGAGTACTCGAAGTGGGTCGAGAAGGCCTTGGGGATGTCAGATCTCAGGTCTCGGCTTCAAGCAGGCGAGGCGGTTGCCGCGTTCGATTTCCGGCGTGATCAGCTGAAAATCAAGTGGCTCAAGCGATTTCTGAAAGCGGGGTTTTCCGTTAGTGAAGGCAGCTCGCGCCGTTGGCTGGTGTCCCTCGTTTATCCCACTGGAATCATGGCATTGGTGGAGGTGGTGGACGGCTGGGACGTTCACAACGAATGGCGGCGGGCTCTGCCTCCGACCTGACACCCAGGTTCCGAAACCAACCACGACCCCGCAGCACGCGTCAAACTGGGGACCGGATCTAACTACATAAGATGCGACTTCGGCGCCTCGCCGAGAGCGATCGTGCACGTCAAGGTCGTATCACGATAGTGGGGTCGCCTGGCGGCACTCGGCACAATCGCGATGGACGTTGCTCGTTCGGTTTCGAACCACGTCGCGGCGCGCTCTGCTGAAGTGGACAATTTCTTGGTCGTTTCGGACACCACCGCAGTCAGCCATTCGACTGCGGTGCCCACCCTAGGAGACACCGCAGCAGTGACCGCAAATACCGGTAAAGCTCCATTCAATTCCGCGCCGCATTGGTCGGCGGGGGAGTGGTGCGGGGAGGTAGCTGATAGGTCATGAACCGTAACCGACGGACTCTTGTGGAAGTTCGATCAGAGGAGGCGATTTATGTCGATGTTGGGGGTCGTGCTTGATCCAGCGACGGTGATCGGCGCGGTGGATCCACGCAAGGTGTTTATCCGGGTGTGGGTGAGTAATGGGAAGCGTGCGCGCACGCCCTCCGATCTGGTTCATGAACTCCCGAGGGCCCACTTCCTCGCCGAGTCCGTCCCCATCGGACCAACGTTGCGGGAGATTCCGTTCCAGCTGTTGATGGGCGAGGGTCACCCCGAAGTCCCCGCGTGGGTTTCCCCCGCACCGGTTGTCGCGACACCAGAACAGATCGACCGGGTGGCCGAAATTCTCGTGGGCGCCACCAACCCCATCATCATCACCGAACACGGTGGGCGAACCGACAATGACCGCACCGCGTTGACAAACATCGCCGAGGCGCTTTCGGCCCCCGTTTTCGAATTCTGGAATCCCGCCTATCACAATTTTCCGCGGTCACACCGGCTGTACGGGGCGGGACCGGTGGAAGCGGTGCTGGGAGAAGCCGACGCCGTCCTGCTGGCCGGGTGCAACGGGCCATGGCATCCGCCCTATGCGGGCCTACGTCCGGGATGTGCTGTCGTCCACCTCGAGCAGGACCTGCTGCGCCCGCGCGCCGCCTATTGGGGCTACCCCACCACAGAGGCGGTCGCGGAGACCTCTCGCTCAATCTGGCTGCGCTCGCGGCCAATCTGCAAACGCGATCGGCATCACGGCCCGAAGCTGTGGATCGGTGGGCCGGCTACACGCAAAGCATCCGCGCCGCGGGCATCGAAGAAGCCGGTGAGTTGTCTTCGCAGGCGACCGATTTCGTGTCCGCCGCCGAGCTGTTCGGCGCGTTGCACGACGCACGGCCCGAGGACGCAATCTGTGCCGATGAGATCACGTCCCAAGTGCCGCAGATGATTCAATTCCTCTACGCCCGCAAACCTTTCCAGCAGTATCGCGGGTGGGCAGGAGCACTGGGTACTGGGCTGCCCGCCAGGGCTCAATGCCGCGGTTGATTTGTCCACCCGGTTGCGCGTACATCAGCATCAGTCATAAGGAGGGATCGAATGTCTTACATCGTCGATAGTCACCACATCACGATGTCGGTGAACGGAGCCCGGGAGGACGTTGATTTCCACGTCAAGGTGCTCGGGCTGCGGCTGATCAAACGAACCGTGCTGTTTGACGGGACGATCCCGATCTATCACCTGTATTACAGCAACGCCGACGGCGACCCGGGCGCGGTGCTCACCACGTTCCCTTTTGGCCAGGCCGGGATCTACGGCCGACGTGGCACCAACCAGGCACGTGAGGTATTGCTCGCTGTTCCTGCGGGTTCACTGAACTACTGGTCCTCCCGGTTGCACGAGCGGGCCGCGGACTCCGGGACGCGACCGTGTTCGATCGCCGCCGTGTGTTGTTCCGGCATCCGTGCGGCATTGAGTACCAGCTGGTCGAGGTTGACGACGACCCTCGTCGCGGTTGCAGCGGCAACGGGATACCAGAGGAGTACGCCATCCACGGCATTTACGGCGTCGGTGTACACGTGACGGGGCCGGACACCGCCGTCGAGTTCGCCGCCAATCACCTCGGTGCCCGCGAGGGCTTGACCGAAGGTGACCGGTTCGCGTTGGAGGCCGGCAAGGCCGGCGGTCGAGCTGGTTGTCAATTGCACAGATGAGCCAGGGACGTGGATCTACGGCGCGGGAACCATCCACCACTTCGCTTGGAATGCAGACACTCTCGAGAATCAGGATGACCTGAAATTCGAGATCGAGGCTGCGGGCTATACAGATATGTCGGAACTCCGAGACCGCAAGTACTTCAAGTCGGTCTACGTCAGGTCGCCCGGCGGTGCCCTCTTCGAACTGGCCGTGACACACAACGAAGGCGGCTGGGACTGCGACGAGTCGCCGACGGAGCTGGGCAACCGATTCCAGCTGCCGGAGCAGTTCGAGGCACGCCGCGAGGAAATCCTCGGCCGCCTCGAGCCGATCGGGCTCTGAGGTACAGCGTCCGAGGGAGGACGGCCGCGGTTAGCTGACGGCTCAAACGCCTGCGTCACCAATTTCGATCATTCACGCGGACTTGCCATTCGGGGGCGCGACGAACTTACGCCCGCTATACCCCGGTGCTACGCAATATCACCGATGGTCTGCCCGCCGTGCGGATCGCATAGTCGACCCGTTTCGATTCCCCAGGAGCCCACCATGAACAGACCCAACCACACCAGACGCACCCGGATGCATACGTGAGCCGGGTCGAGGCGGGACCAATCTCGCTGACAAGTGCCGAAACCGCCGATCTCGCAGTGGAGTCGCAGGCCCCGTGTTGCTGCCGGACGACGACCGTTACGCCGCCGAATGTGCCACGTTCAACCTCCTGACCCCGGTACGGCCCGCCGTCGCGGTAGGAGCGACTGGTGTGGCCGATGTCCAGGCCGCGGTCCGGTTCGCCGCTCAACGGGATCTCCCGATAGCGGTCGTGGCGACTGGGCATCAAATGGTCGGCCCTGCCGAGGGGTCGGTGTTGATCAACATGTCCCGGATGAACACGCGATATGTCCATGCGCGACGCCACATTGCCCGCGTTGAGGGTGGCGTTCGATGGCAGCAGGTACTAGGCCTCACTGATAGGTACGGGCTCGCTGCGCTCAGCGGCTCCTCGCCCACCGTGGGCGTTGTCGGCTATCACCTCGGCGGCGGCGCAAGTCCGGTCCTCGGCCGCACCTACGGCTACGCCGCCGATCACGTACAAGCGATCGAGATCGTCACCGCCGACGGTCAGCTGCGCTGGGTCACCGCCGGTTCTGAGCCGGATCTGTTCTGCGCGCTGCGCGGCGGCAAGAGCAACTTCGGCGTGGTCACCACCCTGGAGTTCACGCTCTTTCCTGTCAGGTGCGTCTACGGGGGCGGCCTGGTGTTCGCCGGCGAGCACGCGTCGCGGGTGTTGCACGCATGGCGGCAGTGGGTGCCCCATCTGCCAGAACAGATGAGTTCCTCCATCGCGTTCCTGCGGCAGCCCCCGCTGCCGACGGTGCTGGAGCCGATGCCGGGGCGGTTCGTCATTCAGGTGCGGTTCTCCTCGCTCGGGCCGCCCGTGGAGGCCGAAAGCGTGCTGGCCCCGTTGCGCGGGGTCGCGCCGACGATGCTGGACACCATCGAAGCGATGCGTTATCGCGACGCCGATTCGATGTTCTTGGCTCCGCCGGTGCCCATCTCGTGGGTCGGACGCTCCACAGGGTTGCAACGCTTTCCGACCGAGGCCGCCGACGCGCTGCTGTCCGTGCTCGGGCCCGATTCGGGCAGCCAGTTGGCCTTCGTCGAGTTGCGCGCCCTCGGCGGCGGGCTGGAGCGTCCGCCTGCGGTACCGAATGCGGTTCCCGGTCGAAACGCGCGCTGGTCGCTCTCCGCCTCGGCTTGCAGCCGCCCCGACCTCGTTCCCCTGTTCGAGGAGCAGCTGACCACCTTGGTCGACACGATGGCGCCATGGGCGCAGGACGAGATGATGCCCAACCTCCTCAGCGCCCGGCAGGGCACCACACCGCTGGACCTCCGCGCCGTATACGGGCCACAGCGCTACGACCGGCTCGCCGCGATCAAGAAACGGTACGACCCAGACAACCTGTTCCGCGTCAACCACAACATCGTGCGCACCGAGGATTGCACGAGAACTTCTCGCCCATAACCCGATTCAGTACAAACTCAACAGACGACAACAGATGACATCCGATGGCGAATTCGTGCGGGTTGAACGCGAAGACGTCCTACCTGGCCCGGGCCGAGAAGCGTATCGGCGTCGCGGCATGTGGCGTATGTCACGGCGTCGACGTGACGAACCTGCGAGCGGTGATGCAAGGGCGATTTCGCACGGTCAATCACTACCAGTCCCCCCAGCCAAAATCGCGAGTCTCGATAGTCACTGAGACCGCCGCCCTGACATCCATCAAGTTCTGACGACCCCAGAGTAAGGAAGCTCAGATGAACACACCCGCAGCGGATGATGCCGGCAAGGTGCTGGCTGACCCGACGGCGTACGCCGATGACGAGCGCCTGCACACGGCGCTGCGGTACCTGCGCGCAACCAATCCGGTTACGTGGGTGGACCATTCGCCGTATCGGCCGTTCTGGGCGATCACCAAGCACGCCGACATCATGGCCATCGAGTGACAACGACCGGTTCATCAGCGCGCCGCGCCCAATACTCACGCCTGCCGATGCTGATGATCTGCTCAAGGCTCAGCAGGAGGCCGGGATCGGTCTGCGCACTCTGGTCCACATGGACGACCCTCACCACCGCAAGGTGCGCGCCATCGGTGCGGACTGGTTCCGCCCGAAGGCCATGCGCGATCTCAAGGTGCGCGTCGACGAACTGGCCAAGCGGTATGTGGACCGCATGCGCGAGGTCGGTCCCGAATGCGACTTCGTCGAAGAGGTCACCGTGAACTTCCCTCTCTATGTGATTCTTTCGTTGATGGGTATGCCCGAGTCGGACTTCGGCCGCATGCACAAGCTCACCCAGGAGATGTTCGGCGGTGACGACGAGGAGCACCAGCGTGGCGAGACCACCGAGGACATGCTCGCGGTGCTCGCCGACTTCTTCAACTACTTCTCGGCGCTCACGGCGTCACGGCGCGAACATCCGACGGCGGACCTGGCGTCGGCGATCGCCAACGGCCGCATCGACGGCGAACCACTGACGGACATGGACACGGTGTCGTACTACGTGATCATCGCCAGCGCCGGACACGACACCACCAAGGACGCGATCTCCGGCGGACTGCACGCGCTCATCGAAAACCCCGGCGAATGGCCCGACTGGGGCAGAACCCGGACCTGATGCCGACCGCGGTGGAGGAGATGATCCGGTGGACCACCCCGGTCCAAGGAATTCATGCGCACCGCCGCCGAGGACACCACAGTGCGTGGCGTGCCCATCGCAAAAGGGCAATCGGTCGTGCACGGTGACATCTTCCCGGCGTGGTGCCATTGAGCATCATGCGTAGGCCTTCGGGCGTGGGCTCAACATCGAACCCGTAATGCATTGGTCGTAGAGCTGGAGATAAGCCGCGGCCATGACGCCCGGAGCGAACCGGCGTTCTGCCGCTGCGCGGCAATGGGCGGGATCGAGCCTGTCGATATCTGGGATCAGCTCTGCCAACGCGGATTCATCGCCGGCCTCGGCGAGTAATCCGGTGCCGGGTTCGACAAGTTCGGGCAGACAGCCACGGCGGTAGCCGACCACAGGTGTGCCAAGCGCCAGTGATTCGATGACTGCGGTACCGCCCGGTTCCTCCCAGCACAGCGGAAACAGCGTTGCGCGCGCGGTCGAGACAAGGTCGTCACGCTCAATGCCGGTCACATTCCCGATCCACCGCACAAGGTCACCGTCGATGTGCGGGGCGACTTCTGCGCGCCAATAACGGACATCGGCATATCGATCAGCATTCGGGTCGGCGTCGAGATGCTCCGGCGCGGTGAAGGGTCCGATCGGTCCGGCCAGCACCAGCTCCCACCCATACCGCTGTGCCAGCCGCGCGGCGATGTGTTGCCCCTTTCTACGGTTGATTCGCGCGACGAGAACTAGATGGCCCTTTTTGGCCGGGGCAGGCCGACGTGTGGCGTGGTGTGCCAGCGGGGTGGCCAGATAGACGTGCCCGAGACTATGGTGACGAAGCGTTTCGGACGCGCGCTGCAGCTGCGCGGCGGAGACACCGTTGACGTAAAAGCAATCGTGGTTGCCGAACCCGCTGTAGAAGGCGCGGTGTTTCGTGAGGTCCCAATGCAAGGTATGCAGCACTGTCGGCCGATCGGTGCCCATGGCCGCGAGCATGCTGGGCCCCAAGACCTCCATATGGTCGTGAACCAGGTCGATATCCGAACGGCATCGCAACTCGGCGACGATGCGCTGCAAGTGCGCGGCTGCGACACCGACGACGTCGTTGTAGGGCTCGGTGAGGTGGGCGAACTGCGGCTCGTCGAATACGTGTATCTGTTCGTCGACGTCGATGGTGCTCTGACCGACGGTGGCCAGGATGACGCGCACGCCGCGTCGGCGTAGCTCCGGAATCAGCGTTGCGATGATGTTCTCGATTCCGCCGTAGCCGACCGGCGGAACCGTCAGCCACGGTCCAGCATTGATCAAGACCGTCGGAGTCATGGCCGCTGGTTCTCGAGCGGCCAGGAACCGGCGCTAGGAGCGGCGGCGAGCAAGTCGCCAGCGGCGCGGACATCAGCCAGAGGCGGTCTCTCCTGCACAGCGACGTCGTAGACCATCAGCTGGTGGTGCACGGGTGTCGTCGTGTCGTGGCGAAACTGTGTGAGCCATCTCGATGTCGGCGCTTCGGTGACACCGCGGTGCTCGCGCTGGAGTCGCACGCTGGCGGTTTGCAAGATCTGAGCCGCCATGCGCGCCAACGCTTCGATGTCGTGGTGACGATGGGTGCGCGTGCCCAGATCGACCTGGGCGAGCGCGTCCAATCCGACAAGGTTGACCAGATCAATCAGCATGGCGAATTCCACGCCGTAGCCGGTGGCGAACGGAATCTTTTCCAGAACGTCTCGGTAACCCCCGTACTCGCCTGCCAGGGGCTGTACAAAGCCAGCCAACCGCGGCCAGAACATGTTGATCAGGGGCCGGGCGACAAGTTCGCTGACCCGACCGCCACCGCCGGGGACGGTGACCTGATCGGTCGTCAATGGGCGCAGGTAGTGCGCCTTGACGAACACCACGTCCGCTTCACACAGCAGAGGGCCGAGCAGTCCGACGATGAACTGCGTAGTGAAGTCGCGTAGGTCCGAGTCGACGAAGAGCACGATGTCGCCGGTGCTGGCAGCCAGCCCCTTCCACAACGCATCGCCCTTGCCGCCCATTCGCGGTTGGTCAGGCAGTATCTGGTCCTGGTGATACACGGTTGCCCCGGCTGACGCCGCCACAGCGGCCGTCGCATCACGCGATCGGGAGTCGATGACGATGACCTCGTCGACCAGGCTGACGTCTTCGACGAGCCGGCGCCGCACCTGCGCGACGATTTCCCCGACGGTCTGCTCCTCGTCACGGGCGGGCAGCACCACGCTGATCCGCCTAGCGCCCTTGGCCCGTACGACCCGTTTTAGCGTCCACGACGCCCCGCGGGTGCTGCGCCGTGGCAACCAGTGCCACACCTCGGGGTCCACCCCGACCGGAATCTGTTCGTCGCTGTCGCGCATGGCACTCGAAGTACCCCTTACGTCACCGTCAAAATCCACCCCAAAGGGTGGCGTATTTGCGGCGGGTCGGGGTATCCGTAGGCCGTCGCCGGCCCGGGAGAACGGACTTTGGATCACTGCAAGGTTGGATTCGTGGGAGCCGGTGGCGTTGCTATGCGCCACGCGCGCCATCTCACCGAGCTGAGGGATGTACGGATCGTCGCCGCAACAGACCCGAATATGACGGCTGCACGATCATTCGCCGAGGTGACGGGCGCCGCCGTGGTTTCGGACCTGGAAGCACTTCTCAACACATCACCGGATGCGGTGTATGTCTGTGTTCCGCCCCATGCCCATGGCCCCATCGAGGAACAGGTACTCGGTGCAGGCAGCGCGTTGTTCGTCGAGAAGCCGTTGGCCCTGGATCTGCCGACCGCCGAGCACATCGCCGACACAGCGCGCAAGGCCGGCGTCGTAACCGCGGTCGGTCATCACTGGCGTTATTCGCCGGCCGTCGATCTCGTCCGGGAGCTTCTCGATGGCCGACCCGTTCGGCTGGCGGTGGGTTCATGGATCGACCGCGTGCCGCCGGTGCCGTGGTGGAGCACGCGGGCGCTGTCGGGCGGTCAGATCGTCGAGCAAGCGGTGCATGTACTGGATCTGATTCGGCTGCTGTGCGGCGACGTCGTCGAGGTCAACGCGTACGCCAACGCCGCACCGCCGGGCACCCCGGACGCCGATGTCGACGGAGCCACCGTCGCGATCCTGAAGTTGCAATCCGGAGCGGTGGGAACTGTCGCCGCCGCATGCTGCGTGGATTGGAAGCATCAGACGGGTCTTGAACTGCACGCCGACGGCCTGTCGGTGATGATTCATGAAGACGGCATCATCGCGCGGACGGCACAAGGACCCGTGCGGCGCAGCCTGCAACCCGATGATGCCAAGATAGCCGCAGATCGCGCGTTCATCGACGCCGTGGTCGGCAACAGGGCGGCCCGAAGCGGGATTCTGGTGGACTACGAAGAAGCATTGCGGACCCACCAATTAGCCTGCGCCATAGCGGGTTCGGCTGTCCACAACCGCCCTGTGAGGCTCCATGGCTGACCGCAGCTTCACTGTCGTGGTCGAGCGCTGCGGCATGGTCACACTGCGTGATGAACCGTTATCGCAGCATGTGCACGATGGCCAATTCGACGTAGCGACAATGTTCAGTGGGTTGTCGACAGGGACGGACCTCAGCTGGGTGAAGGGCACCAACCCCGCCCTGCACCGCAGGTGGGATCCAGAGTTGGGCCTGTTCATGCCAGGCGCCCCAGACGTGGCTTATCCGATCGACAAGTTCGGTTACATGCAGGTCGGCCGGGTCACGAAGAGTGCGACTCCTGCCGTGCGGCCAGGCGACGTCGTGGCCATGACCTACGGCCACCGCAGTGTTTACCGCGCCGATGCGCTGACCGACCGTTTCGTCAAACTACCGAAGTCACTCGAACCGGTGCTGGGCATCTACGCCGCACACATGGGACCGATCTGCGCAAACGCTTTGTTGCATGCTGCCGCCGACATCCACGGCACCGATGTACGCGGTCTCGCCGATGGGGTGCGCGGTCGCCGGATCGCGATCACCGGTGCCGGCGTCGTGGGCCTGTTGACCGCGTTGTTCGCCCGCCTGCACGGCGCAGAATCCATAGTGCTTGTCGAGCCCACGCCGTCACGCCGCCAAGTCGTAGCCGACCTCGGACTGGAGGTTATCGACCCTGACGATGTCGACCCGGCCGTCGCGTTGAAAAGCCGATGGCGTCACGGGCCCGGGGACCGTGGAGCCGATGTCGTGTTCCAATGCCGCGGTCAGGCCAGGGCTTTGGCTCTCGCCTTACGCATAGTGCGTCCCCAGGGCACGATCATCGACTTGGCGTTCTACCCGGGGGGATGCGAGGAGGTACGACTGGGGGAGGAGTTTCACCACAACGGACTGAGCCTGCGCTGCGCACAGATCGGACGGGTGCCGCGCGGAACCAGCCATCTGTGGGACCGCGATCGCCTCAGCACCGAGACATTGGCGCTTCTGGCCGCCTATGGTCGGGACATCGTCAGGCATGTCATCACCGACTACGCGTCCCTGTCCGCGGCGCCGCAGACTCTGATTCGACTGGCCAGTAACCGGCACGACGCCCTTCAAGTTGTATTTACCTGAGCGGACATGGCCCATCGATGCTCGATGACACGTAAGTAACCGTCCGGTTATAGGACATCACCCCCGCTCCAATCGGCGAGTGTTCGTAGTTAGGCGCCTAATTCGGTGCAGCCGCGGCGATATTGCGAGACAAAGAAAGCAGACAAATCCGAGGGACGAGCTCAGGCCGGGCTCAGCTGCGGGTCCACTGTTCAGTCTGAGTGAGCCACAGGAGATATCCCAGGCTGGGCAGGACGATGACGCCGGCCAGGGCGACCACGATCAACAACGCCTGAAGGGTTGCGGCGGCGCCGGCGGCTTGGCTGATCGTCAGCGTGTCGACGAGCATCCATGGGTACTGTCCGACGCCCCAACCGGTGATCACCGATGCGACCGCCGCAGCGGCCGGGAGCCGTGCCGTCCCGAAGCGCCGATGGGAGACCAGCACAAGGGTGGCTACACCGGCCACGAGTGCGACGGCCAGGACCGGAAACGCCTGGTTGCGTAGTCCGGCGGCCAATGTCGGAGCGTCGTGGCTGACGGGATACAGCCCGGCGAACACGGTGAGGCCGGTCACGCCGCCAATGGCGAGGGTGCGCGCACGCAGGCTGTCGGCCAGCGAGGTGTCCCCTGAGCGGGACGCGTCGGCGGTGAGGAACACCCCGGCGAGAAACACGCACGAGGCTACGGCCAGGCAGCCGCCGACCAAGGAGGTCGGATTGAGCCACGAATCCAGTCGGTTGCCGTATCCCTGCGCCGGCACGCGGCCCGACGCGATAGCGCCGGCGACGGTGCCGAGGAAGAACGGGCTAATCAACGACGAGCCCGCGAACACGGCGCCGAACAGCCGCGCTTGGGGCAGGGTGGCCGCGTACTTCCGAAAAGCGAAAGTCGCTCCGCGCAGCACGATTCCGGCTAGAGCGAGCGCCATCGGGATGAACAGCGTGGACATCGCCGCGGCGAACGCGGTCGGGAAACCGGTCCACCAGATGACCAGGATGTAGATCAACCACACATGGTTGGCCTCCCATACCGGGCCGATGCTGTGATCGATCAGGGTGCGTACCCGCGCGCCGCGCTGCGCGTCGCCTGCGGTCAGGTCGTAGAAGCCCGAGCCGAAGTCGGCGCCGCCTAGCACGGCGTAGATGACGACGCCGAGAAACATGGCCATGGCCACCAGCGTGGCCATACCTACCTCACCGACTCCGTACGCGGCGGTCCGTACGGGCTCGGCAGATCGACCTCGCCCGTCCTCCAGCGACGCGCCATTGATGTCAGCACCACCACCGCGCCCACGGTCATACCGACGTAGATGATCAGCACCGCGATGTAACTCCACCACAAGCCGCTGCTCATACTCGCGGCGTCGGTGGTGCGCAGCACCCGCCACACCGTCCACGGTTGGCGGCCTACTTCGGTTGCAACCCAACCAGATTCGACGGCGAGGATGGCAAGGGGTCCCGCTACGACGGCGACACGAAGAAACCAGCCATTCGAGGACAGATCACGCCCACGCCAACGAGCCAGCCAGTAGACCACCGCCATGGCCGCCAGTAGCGTCCCGATCCCCACCATGGACTGAAAGGCCAGGTGGGTGACGTTGACCGGCGGCCATTCCGATGGCGGCACACCGTCCAGTCCGGGCACCGGGGCATCCCAGGAATTACGGGCGATGACCGAGCCCAGTCGTGGGATGGTCAGCGCCCAACGGACCTCGCCGTCGACCAACACGCCACCGAGCCGCAACGGCGCAGGGCCCTCGGTGGTCTGGGCGAGTTCGAACGCGGCCAGTTTCGCCGGTTGCGAGTCGTGGATCCGCATTCCGAGGACGTGGCCGATGAACGGCTGTGCGACGGCCGCGACGGACGCGAACGCGAACGGCACGGTGAACCCGAGGCGGTGGTGGGCGTCGACGCGCCCGCGCAGCATCCCGAACGCATAAACCCCCGCGACGACCAGGCCGACGAGCATGAACGCCGCCACCCACATGTGCAGAAACTGCAACCACACACCGTCGTTGAACATCGCCCGCCACGGGTTGATGTCGACCACCTCGCCATCGCGGATCCGAAAACCAGTGGGAATGTTCATCCACGCGTTGACAGATATGACGCAGAAGGTGCCGACGACGCCGGAGACTCCCATCGGAATCAGCATCGCCAAATGGCGGCGCGGCGGCATACGGTCCCAGCCGTAGAGGTAGATCCCCAGAAAGATGGCCTCGACAAAGAAGGACAACCCTTCGAACGCGAACGGAAGGCCGAGGACGTCGCCGAAGCGGCCCATCAGGCCGGGCCACAACAGGCCCATCTCGAAGCTGAGCACGGTTCCCGAGACCGCGCCGATCGCGAACAGCACCGCAGACACCTTCCCCCACCGTCGCGCCAAGTCGAGGGCCACCGTGTCGGCGCGCACGATGCCGCGCCGGTGCACCACGAAGATCATCGTCGGAAAGGCCACCCCGAAACACGCCAGCACGATGTGCCAGCCCAGTGACACCGCCATCTGCTGGCGCGCAGGCAACAACCCGGGCGGTTCTCCGCTCGAGGCCAGCACCAGCAGTGCGTCGTTCAATCCCATCGGTGCACGAACTACCCTGCCACCTGCCGGACAAACCCGACGAAGTGACGTCGGGCAGAGCGCCAGACTGGGCACTGTCAGAACATCGGCGGATTTGATCTTGGTCTGCCACGCCGAGCGGGACTGTCTGAATAGCGGTTGATCTGGTCTTGGTCTGACACGCCGGGCGTGAGCTTGGCGGGAAGGACTGATGATGTCCGAAACACTGAAATCCGTGGCGATCGATGTGGATCACAAGCAGCTCGCCGAGCAGTTGCTCGCGCAGGCCAAAGAACAAGGTGTGGAACTGGTAGGTCCGAACGGCCTGCTCAGTCAACTGACCAAGAATGTCCTCGAGACCGCGCTAGGTGCCGAGATGACCGAGCACCTCGGCTACGACAAGCATGACTCCGCGGGGCGCGGCAGCGGAAACTCCCGCAATGGCACTCGATCGAAGACGGTGTTCACCGAGATCGGCCAGGTTGAGCTCGACGTGCCGCGGGACACCAACAGCACCTTCGATCCGGTGATCGTCAAGAAGCGGCAACGCAGGTTGACCGGCATCGATGAGATCGTGTTGTCGCTGACGGCCAAGGGTCTGACCACCGGGGAGATCGCGGCGCACTTTGATGACGTCTATGGGGCCACCGTCTCCAAGGACACCATCTCCCGGATTACCGACAAGGTGATTGAGGAGTTGGCCGAATGGTGCAACCGGCCGTTGGAATCGGTGTATCCGGTGGTGTTCATCGACGCAATCTTCGTCAAGGTCCGCGATGGCCAGGTCACCAACCGGCCCATCTACGTCGCGATCGGGGTGACCTGCGCCGGGGAGCGCGACATCCTCGGGCTGTGGGCCGGCGACGGTGGCGAGGGTGCGAAGTTCTGGCTCTCAGTGCTCACTGAGATCAAGAACCGCGGCACTGTCGATGTGTGCATCGTGGTCTGTGACGGCCTCAAAGGGCTGCCCGACGCGATCAATACGGTGTGGTCGCGGGCGGTGGTCCAGACGTGCGTGATTCATCTGCTGCGCAATACGTTTCGTTATGCGTCGCGCAAGTATTGGGACCACATCGCCAGGGACATCCGCCCGGTGTACACCGCAGCTACTGAGGCGGCGGCCAAGGAACGCTTCACCGAGTTCACCGAGAAATGGGGTGCTCAGTATCCGGCGATCACCCAACTATGGGAGAACGCCTGGAGCGAGTTCGTGCCGTTCCTGGACTACGACGTCGAGATCCGCCGTGTCATCTGCAGCACCAATGCGATCGAATCACTGAATGCTCGCTATCGGCGGGCGATTCGGGCCCGCGGGCACTTCCCGACCGAACAGGCCGCGATGAAGTGTCTCTACCTGGTGACCCGATCCCTAGACCCCACCGGCCGCGGTAAGGCACGATGGGCAATGAGGTGGAAGCCCGCACTAAATGCGTTCGCGATCACCTTCAACGGCCGGATCACTCCGACTGGCAACTAACCAATGCCAAGATCAGATCCACCGTTTATCTGACAGCCCCCGCCGAGCGTGAGCGTGGCGGGAATGACTGCCATGCCGGAAGCACTCGTTTCCGTGGCGATGGGGGATTGGATCATCGCAGCGGGCTGAGCAGTGCTGCCGCAGGCGAAGGAACAAGGGCTCGAGTTGACCGGGCCCAACGGTTTGCTCAACCAGTCGGCGGTCGATCCGTCGACGGCACCACCAATTACTTTTACGGTAGGCGTATTGGTCGGGGCCCAAGTCACTCACTTCTCCGTGATCGGAGTGACAGTCGGTTTGAGACGTGGGCAAAGTGAATTCGTGGGTTGACCGGCTACACGAGATCTGCGACGGAGGTGGTCGGACATCATTCAGGATGCCACGCGGTCTAGGAGCCGTAGCTGAGCGTGATGGTGCCGTCGCGGTTGACGTTGGTGCCCGGCGGCGGGTCTTGTTTGACGACTCGATTTTTATTTCCGTCGGGGCCTGGGATGTCGCCGCCGTTGAGTAGGGCTCCTATATGTCCGAGGCCTTGTAGGAAGGGCACGACTTCGACATAGGTCATGCCGATCAGGTTCGGCATCGGCATTTGGTTGGCCAGCGACACCTTCAGGGTGATCGCCGATTGGACGGAAAGGTTGGTCCCGGCAGGGGGATCGATCGACACGACTTGCCCAGCGGGAAGGTTACTGTTGACGGGTCCGGTGAGGATGATCTGGAAGCCCGCGGTCTTGAGGTTCGCGGTGGCCTGAGCGACGGTCTGCCCGGACACGTCGGGTACGCGCCGTGCTTCGGGGCCGCTGCTCACATGGATGGTGACGGTGTTGGTGACGGCCGAGGTCTGGCCGGCTGGCGGATCGGTAGCGGTCACCAGATTCTGCGGTGTTGTCGCCGAGGCAGTCGGCAATGGCTTGGGGTGATTGAATCCGGCGTCGGCGAGTATGCGCACGCAATCGTTGACGGGCAGATTCGCACAGTTCGGCACCTGACGCTGGTCGGGTCCGGAGGACACGGTGACGGTGATTTCGTCGCCGCCGGCAAGGGCGGTATCAGCGCCCGGTTCGGTGCTGATGACGTAGCCGATCGGCACCGAGGGGTCGGGGCGTTGTACGGGGCCGCGGATCTTGAATCCGTGGCTCTGTAGCGTCGCGATGGCGTCCTGTTGCGTCTGGCCGTGGACATCGGGCACCCGCACCGGATGGCTCCCGTGGCCGACGGCGTTCACCCCGATAGCGACCGCAACGCCGAGGACCGCGAGCACGGCAATCGTGATCAGCCACGGTCGGAGCGATCCGCCTGGCCGGGAGTCGGGGTAGCTGCCGAAGCGGTGCGAGCGACCGCGCGGGGCGTCCAGGGCGTTACGGTCGGCGTCGGTAAACACTTTGGGAGCTTCGGGTGTTTGGCCGCTGTGTACGCGGATCAGGTCAGCGTGCATGTCCGCGGCGCTTTGGTAGCGATTTTCGGGGTTTTTTGCCAGGGCTTTAAGCACTACCGCGTCCAGCTCAGGGGAGAGGCCGTCGCGGCGGTTGGAGGGCGGCACCGGATCTTGGCGCACATGCTGGTAGGCGACGGCAACGGGGGTGTCCCCGACGAAAGGTGGCTCGCCGGTGAGGATTTCGTAGAGGACGCAGCCCAGCGAGTAGATATCGGAGCGGGCGTCGACGGTCTCACCGCTGGCCTGCTCGGGTGAGATGTACTGGGCAGTGCCGATGACAGTGGCGGTTTGGGTCAGTCTGTTGGTGCTGTCGGTCAGGGCGCGGGCGATACCGAAGTCCATCACTTTCACCGCGCCGGTTTTGTCGATCATGATGTTGGCCGGTTTGATATCGCGGTGGATGATGGCGTGGTTGTGGCTGAAGTTCAGCGCCTGACAGGCATCGGCGATGACCTCGATGGCGTGGGCGGGTTCCATCGGGCCGTCGTGGGCCACGATGTCTCGCAGTGTGGCGCCGTCGATGTATTCCATGACGATGTAGGGCAGCGTGCCGGTGGCGGTCTCGGCTTCGCCGGTGTCGTATACCGCGACGATGGCTGGGTGGCTTAGTGCCGCGGCGTTCTGCGCCTCGCGGCGAAACCGCAGATAGAAGGTGGGGTCTCGGGCCAGGTCCGCGCGCAGCACCTTGATCGCCACGTCGCGGTGCAGCCGGTTGTCACGGGCAAGGCGAACCTCTGACATGCCGCCGAACCCCAGGATTTCGCCGAGTTCGTAGCGGTCGGACAAAATCTGGGGGGTGCTCATCGCAAACCGATCGATTCTCATCGCACCGGGTAGGCATCGGCACGGCTGAACACCCCTACGACGGTGACCCGCCGATGCTGGTCGTCGACTTGGTAGCTCACACGGTAGGTGCCGCGGCGAGCATGGTGGCGGTCAGCCAACGGTGGCCGTAGCCGCCGGCCGGCACGGTGCGGGTGCTCCAGCAGCGGGCCGGTGATGAACTGATATGCCGCCAACGCCACCGCGTCCGAAAGTACCTCCGCCAGCTGCCTTCTCACAGCCGGCGCAACGAGTAACTCGTATGGATGTCGGGTCATGGCCCGATTTGACGTGCTCGCATGGCCGCGGCAAGCGCGTCCTCGTTTTCTGCTTCGCCGCGAGCCAATTCCGCGTCAGCCTCGCGCAGCGCCCGTAACGCAGCCGTATCAGACAACACCGCAATCGTTTCCTCAAGCGATTCCAGATCCTCCACGGCAAGAAGCACCGCAGTCGGACGTCCATGGACAGTGACCGTGATCCGCTCATGTTGCCCACCCACCCGAGCCACCAACTCCGAGAGATGGGCCTTCGCGTCGGCCAGCGAACAAATTTCAGTCATGGTCACAAGTATGACCAATTGGCGACACTGTCCTCAAGCTCGTCGCGACCCAGGATGGCGACCATGTAGTAGTCCGCGGCCACGGTGCCCGAATCGATGAGGTCTCCCAGATCCTTCACGGGTGGCCGGTCGACCCCATATTGAACAGGCGGCATCGGTTCTGCATCGATTGCGCACCGTGGGGACTATCTGCGCCGACTGCCGTTCGTCCCTCTCCTCCTGCCGCTAGGAATGGGTCACCATGACGAATGTCGTGGTATACCCCTCTGTAGGACGCAAGTCGGCTCGGCGCCTTGGGACCTGACGATGGATGGCGACGGCAGAGATGAGGCAGAGGCAGCTTGTGGTTGTGCCGTCGATCGCTGCTTGGGTCGCCGGCGTGACGGTTGGCTGTCGTTGGTCTCGTTTGCGTGTATCCAGGTTCTCCACGTCCTCTGCGCCGACGTCCGTGTTGGCCGCGCGCGCCGAGATCGCGGGCAACCTACTCGAGTTCAACAGAAGCCGAGCGATATCGGGCAAGTGAGGCGAAACGGTCCTCCGGGGAGGCTGCACTAGGTGCAACGGGCGGAAGTCGGTCCCCTTCAATCCCTGCAGCAACCGGCGCTGAGTACGATGAGCAAACTTGCACGCGCCTCCAGTTCGCATCGCTTTTGCATCGTTGGTTACCCATGCCGCTGATGGGCATTCGCTCAGAGGGGCCGTTGAGCGGTTGTTTCTAGGCCTCACTGATAGCGGGATGCCGGGATACAACCCTGACGTTAAGCAGCTAGCGCGGCCCGGATCTTCCCCACACTTCGAACCGCGTTCCTTGCGGCCGCTGTTCAATACAGTGTTGATCATGATGGCGGGCGACGAGTTTGACGGAACGCGGGTCGAATAGGCACTGGCGGGCGGCACTTCACAGCGGGTGGGCTGGTATGTCTTCTACTTCGCCGATGAGCGCTGGGGAATGGTCGCCCGAGGTCAAAATCATCCACGGCTACGAGCCGCTGAGATGATCGACGTCGCTCGATCGTGTTGGTCCGCGACAACGCCACACTTTGGTGAGGCTCCTGATCACCACCCAGGGAACCATGGTGTTGGCGCCGACCGCCGATATCGAGTCGCGTCCCATTTTGGCCGTGCCGACGCCAGCGTGGTGGTCGGCGGGTGCGGTTTGCTGACTGGTTGCGTCGCCAAAAATGCTCTGCACCACCAATTTTGGTCGGTCGCGCGGCCGTAAACGCCGTCGCTCCGCGTGGACCGCGGTGTAGCATCCGACCTGTGAGGCGATGTGACCGGGGCCTCACCTCGATCTCGACAGGGAGTGCCTCGATGGCGACAGCGACCAAGGTGCATGTGCTCGACTGCGGCGCGATGAGCTGCGACCTGACCTGGCTGCTGCTCAAACCCGGTAGAAGCATCCGTCCGCGGGCGGAGAAGGATCGACCGGTCGAGTGGTACCCATGCACCAGTCACGCGGTGGTGGTGGAGACACCGGAGGGCACGTTGCTTTGGGATACCAGCATCCCTCGGGACTGGGAGACCCGCTGGGTACCAACTGGGCTGCAGGAGTTCTTCCCGTACGACCAGGTTTCCGAGGAGCAGTATTTGGATTCCCGGCTGCGCCAACTGGATCTCGCCCCGGGTGACCTGGACTACGTCGTGCTGTCCCATCTGCACTTCGATCACGCCGGCAACATCCGCCCGTTCGTGGGTGCAGGGCCGCGATTGGTGGTCAACGAAAAGGAGAAGGACTGGGCGTTCGGGTACGACGGTGCGTTCAACGGCGCGCACCTGAAGTCCGACTACGACGGCATAGACTTCGAAACCGTTTCCGGCGACGTAGAATTCTTGCCCGGGGTGAGCCTCATCGAGGCACCCGGGCACACGCCGGGAACAATGGCGATGAAGGTGGACCTGCCCGAAACCGGCACCATCATCTTCACCTCGGACGCAATCTACATGGGCGATTCCTACGGGCCGCCCGCGACTCCCGCCGCAATCGTCAATGACTTGTCGGCCTGGTACTCGTCGGTGGAGAAGATCCGTGGTATCGCGGAGAAATCAGATGCAATGGTCGTTTTCGGCCACGACGCGGAGCAACTGCGGTCCATGCGGCGGGCTCCCGACGGGTACTACGCGTGAGGAGCTGAGATGGCCACAAACGTGCCGGCGAATCCGGAAGCGATTTTCACCTACGGGGCACCACAGCTCAAGTTCGGTCCCGGCGCCAGCGATGAGATCGGATATGACCTGAGCCAGTACGGCGCCCGCCGGGTGCTGGTCATCACCGACCCCGGCGTCGCGGCCACCGGCAACCCGGCGCGAATTGCTGACCAGATGACCAAGTTTGGCATCGAGGCGCAAGTATTCGACGAGGTCCACGTCGAACCGACCGACACGAGTCTGGCGGCCGCGGTCACCCACGCCCGGGACTCCGGGCCGTGGGACGCGTTCGTCGCCGTCGGCGGCGGCTCCAGCATCGACACCGCCAAGGCGATCAACCTGATGCTGACGAACCCCGGCGAGTTGATGGACTACATCAACGTCCCGGTGGGCAACGGCGCATCGCCGGTCAATCCCCTCTGCCCGCTCGTCGCGGTGCCGACCACCACGGGTACCGGCGCGGAGAGCACGACTGTGTGCGTGCTGGACGTGCTGTCACTGCATGTGAAGACGGGTATCAGCCACCCCCGGCTGCGGCCAACGCTGGCGGTGATTGATCCGCAACTGACGGTGTCCCAGCCCGCCGGCGTGACCGCGTCGGCAGGCATGGACATCCTGTGCCACGCATTGGAGAGCTACACCGCGCGCTGGTATACGAGCTTTGAACACAAGCGCCCCGAGCAGCGGGTGCCCTACTGCGGCTCTAATCCGATCTCCGACATGTGGTCGGAGAAGGCGCTCCGGTTACTGGCCGGCGCTTTCCGCACCGCCGTGCGAGAGGGGGACGACCTGCAGGCACGCACCGACATGGCGGTCGCCGCGACCTTCGCCGGCATGGGCTTCGGCAATGCGGGGGTACACATCCCCCACGCGAACGGCTACCCGATTGCAGGCCGGGTCAAGGACTTTCACCCCAAAGACTATCCAGGCCAGGAGCCGCTGGTGCCGCACGGCATGTCGGTTGCACTCACCGCACCCGAGGCCTTCCGGTTCACGTTCGACGCCGCGCCGGACCGGCACGTCCGCGCCGCTGAATTGCTGGCCCCAGATGCCGACCGGCCCGACGATGCCGCCGAGTACCTGCCGTCGGTGATGATCAGTCTGATGCGCGACATCGACATACCTAATGGCGTTGCCGCCGTCGGATATCACCACAGCGACATCGCCGACCTGGTGGAGGGCACGATGAAGCAGCAACGCCTGCTGGCGACCAGCCCGAAGGCAGTCACCGAGGACGACCTCGCCGGAGTGTTCAGCCGGTCAATGGAGCTCTGGTAGCGCGGTGGCCATCTATCTGCTGCGCTGCGGCGACGGGCATGACTTCGAGGTGATCCAGTCGTTCACCGCGGCACTGCCGACGTGCCCCGAATGCGGTGCTGCGACAACAAAGATTCCCGTCCCGTTCGGAATCGGCGGCCGGGCGGCCCGGTCCCTTCCGCCGCCGCCGGAGACGATGCCGCAGACCTGGCGCGCGACCTATCACGGCAACCGCGAGTACGTCACCGAACTACGCAAGACCGCGGATCGGCGCAGGGGAATGGAGGACCGGCACCCGGAACTCGCCAGTGACCGGCGACCCGTCCTTGCGCACGAAGGCAAGTATGCGGCGACACCGCTGCGGGCCGGTGACGCCCCGGCGCCGGAAAATCGGTGCACCAGTTAGCTCATCGCTAGGGTGAACCTCACCGAGCGCCGATTCAAGAACTCACCGAGACTAGCGCTTACGCCGCAGCGTGTTCACCAGATTGCCGAACTCACCGTTGCGATCACCATTTTGGGCCCCGCACTGGAACATCAGCCCCAGACCTTCGTGGGGGGAACCACCGATGAAGAAATCATCGCCATAGTCCAACGCGGCCGCACCACCCTCAACAAGGTCAACACGCAGATTCGGTGTCCGTCGAGATGGCCCGGCACACGATTCATATGTCGAAAGCAATGGGGAGGCTTATCGGCCCGCCCAGGCCGACTAGCGGTTTCCACGGCGCCGGACCGTTGCGGCGGGGATTCGAGATCCGGTGGGTGACTGTCTTGAGGGCTTCGGCGATTTCCACTCGTGCCAGGTTGGCGCCCAGGCAGTAGTGGACGCCTGCGCCGAATGTGAGGAGTGGTGGCAGTCCCTGGCGGGTGATATCCAAGCGGTTGGCGTCTTCGTAGATCGCGGGATCACGGTTGGCCGCGGCGGTATTCGCGAGGATGACGGTGCCGGTTGGGATGACAACGCCGGCGAGCTCGACGTCCTCGGCGGCGATGCGCAGGGCGGTGCTCGAGGTCGGGGAGTGGCGCATCGTCTCATTGACTGCGGCCAAAGCGAGGTCGGGGTTCTCGCTGAGCAGCTTCCATTGGTCAGGGTGATCGAGCAGGACGTCGATGGACGCGGCGACCTGGTTGCGGGTGGTCTCGGTCCCGGCGAGCAGGAGGCCGCCAGCGAGCATACGAAGTTCCTCGGCGTCAAGACGGCCATCGTCGTGCTCGGCGCGGATGAGGTCGGAGAGCAGGTCGTCGGCGAGAGTGTGGCGGCGTTGGTCCACCATGTCGTCGACATAGTCGTCGAGTTCGCCCCACGCGCGCATGACGTCTCGCTGCAGGTCGGGGGTGAAGGTGTAGCCGAAGCCTTCAGCGATGTCGTCGGCCCACCGCGCGAACCGCTCCCAATCTGCGGCGGGTACGCCGAGCAGTGCACTGATGATGGGTACGGGGTAGGGACGGGCAATGTCTGTGACGACGTCGCAGTGGCCCTGATGACTGAGGGGCTCGACGATGGTATCGATGATACCGACGATCGTTGCGTTGAGGCGCTCGACCGCGCGGGGGGTGAATGCCTTGGACACGAGACTACGGATGCGCTGGTGTTGGTGGCCCTCCATGGCCAACAGCGAACTGACGACCTTGTCCCAGAGCGGTCCCGAGGTGACGCCTTGGACGGCGAGGTGCAGGCCGCGCGGGGTCTTGAAGCGGCTGTCACAGAGCACCGACCGTACGAGGTCGTATGAAAGCACTTCTGGCCCAAAGGGGCCCACTGCGATAGGTGCTTGTTGTCGGGCCGCCAGAAGTTGCGGATATACCTGCGCGGGCGGGGTGGCGACGTCGTAGTTCAATGTCGGCAGGGCGGCGTCGAACACGCTCGTACTTTCGGCGGTGGTCATTACTCGGTCTCCTCAGTGCGGACCATCGGGCTGACGCGGCAGGCGCCTTAACTCTGGCCGGTACTCGCGTCCGGTGGCGTCGGTCTTGGGATCAATGATCATTCGAAATGCATTGTCGCCGGTTTCCACCATGCATACTTCGGCGGTGACGGCGCTGCGGAAGCTGTTCTTTCGGAACGCATTCTAGCTCAGCCGCGGATCGGCGCAGATGTTCATCTACCAGGAGAGCGCGTCAGCTGGCCCCTTCAATGCGGCAGCGGAGGCCGTTGGTGGATCTGCCATTCGCAGGTCGGGGTGGAGATATAACGCGTAAGGAAGGTGTTCTATTTCGCTTGGCCCTCCTGTCTCATGTGATGCGCGGTGAGCCGTTCTCGGCAAGCAGTGCCGTGCAAACCGCGTTAGCTCCCGGCACCTGCGGCGTCTGGTCGGTTAACGGCCGCAGCGGTAAAGGGTTCAAGTCCCCTTGGCCCCGAGCAGTTTTGGGCGTCAGCTTGCAGACGCCTCTTCCTTGCCGCTTCCAGCAACGCCACGCACGACACATCGCCGGGCAGCGCGAAAACCGCGGCGGCAACCAAACTGGGACGAGGAAGAGCCATACTTCTAAGCGCGCACGCTCGTGCCCCGATAGGGACGCCGGTGCCACCGCCGTAACCTCTCAGAGCTCAAAAGCGGTGTAATTAGAGGGCCGCCTGCGCTGCACCCTTCCACGCCCGGAAACCATCACATCGGCTCATGGCTCGTATGTTCGCGATTGTCGGAGATCTCGGCGGCCGGAAGGTTCGATTTTCGGAGTAGGGTAATGCGCTTCGTCGAGGATGATGCTGGCCGTGCTCGGACCGGTCGCCGTGCGGGTCTACGTCGCCATCCCAGTCGTCCCAGGCTTCGTGGCGTCTGCTGTGGGGGGTGATGGTGCGTCGCGTCGCCGCAGTTCGAGCAGCAACGCTACTTCCCCGCGTCGACCGCGTCGAAAACCTCCAGCGAGTGTTTGAAGGCCCATGAACTCCCCGTTGACGGTGTCGGATGCCGCGTCGGGATCTTGGCGACTGACAACGCGGTACATCTGAGTAAGCGCGGCTCGTGCGCTGTCGCTGGTGCCACCGGAGTCCTGTTTCTCCCATTCGGGTCCTTCGACGGCAGTCGTGTACTTCCGCAAGAGATCGCGTATTCGTTGCTGCTCGGCCGGCGGCATCGCGACCGTCTGGCGGTACATGGTGGTCAGAGTGGACGCTTCACCAAAGGCCGAACAGTCCCAACTCGCCCACAGTCACCTCTCTGCCTTCGGCAAGGCTAGCCCCTTCGGGGCGAAGCGTCCGCTGACCTACCAGCCTCGGCGTTCGTATCCGGCGTACCTGAGTTTGGGCGCCGGTTCGGGTCGTCCCCGAACTCCCCAAGCAAACCGTCAATGAGGTCGACCGCCGTCGCGGCTTGCCAGAGCGGACTCGGAACACCCAGAAATCGGTAATTCGGTTCGCCGCCGCACCATTCAGCGATAGCGACGAAACGAAAGGATCGTCGAGGCTCTGCATCCGGTCGACAGCAGGGAGACCGGGTATCGGCGGCTACGGCATCGACGTTCCACCGTCGGACCAAGAAACGGCAGAACGAGCTAACCCCTGCCGTCACAATCGTCGCCGATCGCCGGGCAAGGATCGAGCAGGCCAAGGGCATGTTGATGCCTATCTAGGCTCTGGGTCCACAAGTCGCCTTCGAGTTGCTCAAGCGGCGATCTCAAGGGACCAACATGAAACTGCAACTGCTCGCCCGGCAAGTAGTCGCCGCTTCTCCAACCTCATGCAGCGCACCGCTACACCGACGCGGTCAAGGTCACCGGCGTTTATTAGGAAAGCAGCGAGTTGTCCATTCGCGAAACAGTGCGAGAGTATTTTGCATAGTGGAGCGAACTTTTGGCCTTCTTTCCGTTATTTTTTATGTGTCCGGCCGACATCTGAGCCCAGTTGCTCACCGGGCTCTATAAAACAATCCAGTTTCTCCAAAGCGATCCCGAGCGGGTCGCCGGGTGCTGAACGCGGACTCGGATACTTGACGCCGTCCGACGACGGTGACGATCCGTTCGCCGGGTGGAGCCGACTCTAGCGGCCGAATCCGGTGCCGTAGCATCGATCTGGCGGGCGGCTACCCTTCGGCGTCTGCCTTCTCGATGCAGGCGCGACGATGTAGTAATAGTGGCGCTTCGAGATTCGTTCAGCAAGATTCTCGAAGTTCTCGAATGACCGCCGATAGTGACGCCTCCGACGGAGTTCTTGTACGAAGGCTCGAACTGGCGCCAGTACTCGCTCAGTCACTGAGAGCGATGCCGAGGCCCTGGTCGCACAGCCAGTCCTGATCACAGTCAACAGGGATATAAGGAGTAGCCCTAGGGACAGGTGACGTGTTGCTCTGCCGGGATTCACCCTGCGAGCAAAGGGTCACGGGGTCGGGCCCACTGGCTGAAATGCAGTCCGCTGCAGCCGGTGGCGCGGCGGCAAGAGTGGAAACCAGAGCGGCGGACGCTACGAGCATCGCGGGGAGAAAAATGGGCCTAATCCGCATTGCTATATCCTTCCCGCGGTCGAGGTCTTCATCGCAGGTTACTGCTGTTTTGCACAAAAAGTCGCGGTAATTCTGCTTAGCTTGTTTTTGTCGCCAACCGTCACCGGTTACGGCAGTTTGATCACATGTTGAAGGAGCCAGCCATGTTGTCCCCAGCACGTCCCGCGCGCCGCGCGGCAATCTGTGCGATCGGTACTGGCGCAATATCCGGCGCGATGCTTTTCGGTGCCGCCGCCGCGACGGCCGACCCGCCACCGCCAGTTCCACCACCGTGTACGGCCGCCGAAATGGCGCTCGTGGTGTCAGGCGTCACGTTCGACACGTCGAACTACCTAACCCTGCACCCCAACGTGAACGACTTCTTCACCAGCCTCAAAGGCCAACCGAGGGATCAGATCAGGGCTCAGGTACAGACCTATCTAGACGCCAATCCCCAAGTTCGGGACGAGCTTCAGACCATCCGGCAACCCTCGGTCGACTTCCGCCAACGCTGTGGGGTTCCGCAGACTCCCTGACCGCTTCGGCGATGTGGTTTGTGAGGCAAGACCATTCGGTCGCCGGGTAACCTTGCACACGGCCGGTCGACGCCCGACGATCGCGCTCGCCCCGCATCGGCAGCAAGCGATGCTGCGCCGCTACGCCGGTGGCAACCCATCCGCATGCCGGAGTCGTGCCGGGGCGAACCGCCCTAACGCACTCCTTGAGCACCGCTGACTGCGGTTAAGTCGCGCACCGGGAGTGAGGCTTGCGTTAGCCGGCCGATTCGTAGGGTCGGTGACTTCGGGCCACTAGCTCAAGCGGCTCCCGACGTCGTCTACTTATCCTTTTTGCTCGTCCTGTCCGCGCCCGGCTTTGGCGCCCGCCCGTTATGCCCGCCGGCGACTCTGCTGACGGCATCTCTGAACTTCTTGATCGACGTCGTGATCCGATGGCCGACCGGCTTGGTGACCGGCCCACCCGGGGAAGCGGCCTTCGGGGTCTGCGGGCTGTTGAGCGCCGCCTTCGCGGTGCGAACGGTACTGCCTTGGCCGCTCGTCGCGGCCGGCCGACCCGCCGAAGCGGCCTTCGGGGTCTGGGCGCTGTTGAGGGTTGCGTTCGCGGTGGGCACGGTACTGCTTTGGCCGCTCGTCGCGGCCGCCCCACCGAAGGGGTTGTTGTTGATCGCGATGCCGGGATTTGTCTGCGTGACGTTTAGACCGTCCTGAAAGACAGAACCGGCAAGCGCCAGCGGACCGGGGCCTGCCGCGACTGTATTGGTTCTGCCGAAGATGTTGAACCCGGCGTTCAGGTTGCCAGGCCCGCCGGCGCTGATGGTGTTGTCGCCTCCGCCGCCGTTGAAGGCCGCGTTCAGGTTGCCTGTTGCGGACAGGTTATTGCCGCCGCTGAACAGGTTGAGGCTCAAGTTCAGGTTGCTGCCGAGGCCACCTACGAACAGCTGGTTGCCGTTGCCGACAATGTTCCTCGCCCCATTGTAAAATCCGCCTATCGACGTGACGGTGTTGTTGCTGCCCAAGAAATTGGTGGCCAAGTTTGAATAACCGATCTGTGTCGTGATTAGGTTTGTATCGCCGAACAGGTTTCGAGCAAAGCTCCCGAAGCCGCCTTGGATCTCGATGGTGTTGTTGCTGCCGAAGAGGTTTCGGGCCGTGTTTACGGCGCCGGCTTGAATTGTGAGGCGGTTGCCGCTGCCGAACAGGTTTCGGGCCCAGTTTGCATAACCGCCTGACACCGTGATGATGGTGTTGTCGCCGAGTACGTTTCGGGCCCAGTTTCCGTAGCCGCCCTGTGTCGTGACGATGTTCCCACTGCCCAGAATATTGGTGGCGGTGTTCGCCACGCTGCCCTCTGTTGTGACGGTGTTGTTGTTGCCGCCGATGTTTGTCGCAAAGTTCAATAGGCCGCCTGGTGCCGTGACGGTGTTGTTGTCGCCGAAGAGGCTGGTGGCCAAGTTCAAGATAGACCCCGCGCTTGTGGCTGCGGTGGAGTTCGTGCCGACGACGAAAGCCGCGCCGAACAACCCGTCGGCGTGGGCGACCGCTCCGTCGCCGATACCGATGGCGACACTGAACAAGGTGCTGGTGCAGTCGAGGCTGTTGCCGATACCGAAGAAGGACGCACAGGTCGCGTTCGCTGGTGGGGCTGACCCTAATCCGGCGCTTGCGACTAGTCCGCTTGTCACGGCGCCGGCGACGAGGGCCCCCGCGATCTTACGGGGTGATTTCCCGCGGCTGTGTGCAATCATTTGCTGCTCCATCCACGACAAAACGTGTCGATACCGCTAGTCACGATGCCACGCTGACGCTGATGGGGAGCGGGTTCGGCAAACATAGAAGCGTTCGCTTCCGCTGCCTTGCCCGGATGAAGTGCTGCCACGACCTTTGTCGAGGCTTCGTGGCGATCATGAGCCGCCAGGAACCTGACCAGCGGTGCGAGGTCCTCTGGATGCTCGCAGAGAAAGGTGGCGTGCTGCACCGCTTGGAATAAGAAAAGCACTTCATCCAGCAGTCGCGCGTCGCCTCGATTACGGCGAAGGGGCCCAGCGCCGGCACCAAGCGTGGGCACGGATTCGGGAACGAAACGCGGCGCACTGCCGCGCTGGCATGGAACGTGACGTGATGACTTGGACGCAATTCGTCGTGACCTACACGTTGAGCGGGAGGCGGCGTGAGACGGCGACTGGTTAGCTCATAACCCAGAGGTCGCAGGTTCGAATACCGTCCCCGCTACTAAAGAAAGTGTCCTTGACCATGCCGAACGGCCGCCAGTACAAGCCGGCGGCCTGTCGGAAGCGTTCGAGTAGGCGGTGGATGTGCTGTCGGGACAGTCTGCATGTTTGTGCCGCGGCAGTGATGGTGAGGTTTCCTACTGACGAGGGCCAACACAACCACACGGGCTTTCGACTGGACCACGACTGTCGCCCATGACGCGACTCATCGACTGCCGTTCCAGGTGTTGCCCGTGACCCGATTCACGTGTCACTTGTGTCGCGACTTCACACACCCTTAGCTCGACTCGACGAAATAGATTCCAGCGTTACTCGCCCTCAACCGCGACGCGCAGCTCTTCGGCCCATTCGCTGTAAGGCCGGATCGCGTAAGCGCGTGTGTCCACCGAGCTGCCGAGCTTCTGGATGATCGGTAGCGACTCGAGCGCCTGGTCAAGCGATGTGTGGTCCGGCACGTCGAGCACGGCGAAGACGCTGCGCTGGCCGACGACTTTCCACAGGTTGGTTACTGCCCCGGCATCGACCGCACTCTGTGCCGCGCGGGCTTCCTCGAGCCAGATCGTGAAGAGTTCTTCTCGGCTCATGTCGACTGGCTGGTGAATATCGAACTGGACGAAGTACTGCACCATGTCCTCCTTAACTTCGCTGTCAGGCGGGAGAGCTTTCCGCGACCCTTTGACGTCGCTTGTCCTATGTAACCAGTTGAACCACACTGCGCCCGCCACTCGACCCGGTGCCCGCGCGCAGGCCGCGTGGAGCTGTTAAACCGCCGCCTCACGCACGGGGGCTTCCACGGCATGTTGTCGCCGCCGGCAAGCACATTGCAGGCGTTGCGGACGAACGCCTCGGCCCACGACAAGAACACCTCGGTAGTCCTGCCAGCGCCGCGGTTGAACTTTGGGCCACTTGCCGTCGTGTCATAGGTCAAGAAACCCCGTCTTCCGAAAGTCTCGATCCGTGGCCAGACACTGGGGGAGCAGATGGAAATCGCCGCTTTCGTTTGCTTGATGGTCCTATTGATTGCGCTGCCGGCCATTTTCATGGTCCGGTAACCGGCAGGCGGAGTTAGCACCACGGCGCAAACGCGTCGGTGTGGAAGACGTCGCCCGGCGGCCACACGTTCAACTCGAGCGCAGGGCGACGGGCTTCTCGGGAAGGTTGTCGATCACCGGCGGGGCGCGCTGGGAGCAAGTCCTTCGCTGCCGACCCGCCCGACAAGGCCAGGCCGCTGTCCCGGCCAGACGGGTAGTCAGATGGGAGTTTGGGGCGCACAATGAGGTGTTCGGCTGAAACCTGGGGAGCCGCGATGAGCGAGCAGCGGTACGACTTTTTCGGTGAGATCTTCCAGCGGTACTTCCGACCTGCGATCGGCGCATATCCGCAAATGGGTGGCGCACTCGTTCAGCGGTGGCTGACGCTGACTGACGACGTCCCGGACCGACTGGCCCAAACGCGGCGCGCCGCGATGGCATGGGGCAAAGCTGAGACCCCGAACGCCAGGATCAGTTCGGAACTCTTCGTGATCACCCAGCATGGACTGATGTATGCCGCTGGGTTGAACGAGTTGCACCGGGCGTTGTATTACCTGGCCACGCCGCCGGGATTGTTCGATCCCTTCGTCGATCAGGTCGACACCGCCGAACTGCGCGACGGCGAGGTGGTCGTGGTGGATAGTGGGTTCGGCCGTGATCTCGCGTCGGCTCGTCCGATGGATGCCGCACTGCGCCGGATCCTCGATGAGCACTCCGCGTTGCGGGTGGATCTGCCCGCGTAGCGATTTCGTCGCCGCGGCCTTTCTGGCCCGGCGTTTTTAGCGGTCTTCTTCGCGGGGTCTCGTCGTCGGTGAGGATGCGGGGGAGCACCGTGCGGTGCGGCGGATCATCGTGGTGGTGGGCACGCGATCGCGCAGTGCGTGCCCAGTGTCAACCAAACGCCGGGCGCGGCTGTGACCGCCGCGGGTGCAATCCTCTACCGCTTTGGCGAATTGGTTGTTCAGGAGGCGCCGAAATCGTGGGCCTCGTCGTATCCATAGTCCCCGCCGGCGCCAAGGTTCACCTCTGGCGAATCGACACGATGTGGCGCACGAGCTGCAGCCAGCGGCCCGGCCGGCATGTCGTGTGCTTCGTCGTACTCATAGTCGTCTCCCGGGGGGATTTTCGGGCTCTCGGCTCCGAGATCGCCTGCGGGCCGGTTCTCTTCCATGTCCAGCCTCCGTCGGTGGGTGCTCGACTGGGTGCCGAGCGGTCGCCGCACCTCATTATCGCCGCGACTGAGGACTGGTGCCATGGTTGCTGTCGTTGTGAACGGATTTGTGAACGAAACGCCGCGCAACGACCGTGGTGGTGGGGTCAACTCCGGTTGAAGAGTGACCCGGGGGTCCGGTTGAACTTTGACCCGCCCGGGTTGGTTAGTCGTTGGTTTTGGCCGCTGGAACGCGGCCAGGTCTCTGTCTTTGAGGCGATAGCTGTCTCCCTTCAGTGGGTGATTTCGGCGTGGTTGGCGAAGCGCTTATTCAAACGCGTCTTGCCCGTTCCTGGTGGATCGAGGAACGCCACGTTTCCCTTGGCGGGGATGAAGTCCAGCGTGCGCAGGTACTAGGTAGACGTTCTCGGATGCCACGTTGCCGTCGCTGCTCGCCGCCGCGGTCGTAGCGGTCACGGGCGATCTCCTCACCCGGCGACAGCAACTCGCACATCGGGATGTCGGCGGTGAGTCGCTCAGTCAAGACCTCACCGACGGGGGTCTGACCGGCGCTGAGCCGGTCGGCGCGACGGATAACGCGAACAGCTGACCCCATTCGTGACGTACTGCCGATTGTGCGGCGCTGAAGGTTTGAACGGCTTGAGCGCCGCCATCAGCGAGATTGACGAGGGCCCAAGCCATTTGGAATGCCGGGCACCCGTGGCGTTGCGCGGCGCCGAGCAGATCGTGAAACGCTGCCTCCGAAGAGCACCGACGAAGGCCGATTAGTATGCCGAGGGCGGTATCGAAGATGCGGCGGCCCTCCGAGTCGCGAGAGAGCTGGGCGGGAACCCATTCAGTTGTCATGTCTTACGTACCTCCTGTCGAGCCACTACCGATGCCCGTCACCGACACGGCCCGAACGATCCCATGATTTGCGCGCTTGTTCAGCGGTGGCTACACCCCTGCGCACTTCGAGATGCCAATGTGATTACCTCGGTACTAAGCCGTGCCCGGGACCGGGCGCCGTCGTGGCCGGCCGGTAGGTGCCGTTTGACGTCTTCGCTGTTGCCGGGCGAAGCTGCACTCGTCCGCCTGAGAAGGCGTCTGCTCGGGTCATATGCGATGCCGTCAAAGTAATGGCGCTGCTGCCTACTGTCGGTCCACTGCGACGACGGCGGCCTGCCAAAGCCTGGGCTAATTGCGGCCAACACATCCCTCCCTGTAGTAGATGTTGTCCGCTGTGCTGTCGGGCCTAACGAGATCCATCGCGGCAACCTATTTCTGCGCGGCTGCCCGCTAACAGGTAGTGAGCAATAGGTGCGGACCCGTATACGAGATTGCGGCTGGCATGGACGACATCCGGTCCGCCGACCGCCATTCTCAAAGTGATAGGCGTCACACGGCAAGGGCGGGACATGTTGCAAATGCAGCCGACGGGAAGGCAACGAGAGGAGCGGGTCCGCGCCTCGCGCAGCGGCCTGACGACACCCCGGCGCGTGCTGGGCGGTGCCCGTGCGGCAGTTCGGACGATGGGGCGTGCCGCGATGGTGCAGGCGAGCGAGGCCGCGATGTTGTTGTCGGCAGCCGCGATGACACCGCTGCGCCTAGTCGGCGGTGGCTTCGACGACACAAGCAGACCTTCGACTCCGGTGGAGTCTTCCACCGTATCCACGACGCGTCCCGTGTTGCTCGTCCACGGGTTCGCCGGCACAAAGTCAAGCTGGTCCCTGGTCGCCCACACCCTAAGCGCCCGAGGCCTGACAGTCGAAGCGATGAGCTACCCGCCGCTCGGCACGTCGGTGGAGCAGCTGGCGGAGCGGCTGGTCGCCGAGGTCGAAAGAATTCTGGGTAGAACCGGTGCAGACAAGGTGCACCTGGTCGGACACAGTCTGGGCGGTGTGGTCATCGCGCAGGCCATCGGTGACCGTCGGCTGAGCGGCCGCGTTGGCACAGTCATCACCTTGGGGTCGCCGTTCGGCGGGTCGCCGTGGGCGGGAATGCTGCCGTTTGTCGAGATCGTCCGGGCGCTGCGACCGGGTTCGCCGGTGTTGCGCCAGGTCGCCTCCGCGCCAATGCCTGACGGAGTGCGGTGGCTGTCAGTGACCGCCGCGCTCGACTTCATCGTGCCCGGGATGCGCGCGGTGCCTGCGCAGGCCCAGGTGGAGACCATCATGTTCGATGGTGTTGGCCATCTCGGGATGCTCCTGAATCGGCAGGTAATCGGTTGCATAGCAGCCGCATTGTGTGCACAGGAGCCGACCACCGCCGCTGAAGCGCCGATAATTCTGTTGCAAAGCGCCTCATGACAATGGGCAATCGAGATGAACCGACGACCCCAAATCGTCGGTCGCAAGTTGATTCGTGTGCCTGCAACAGCGCAATGTCAAGTGACGCTTGAAGTGACGCCACCTCGTCGACGATTCGTCACTGAGGGCATCGACACGGTGCAGAAGCTGCAAGGTGAGCCAAGCGTTGCGGTTTGGACCTTATGCGGTCCAACCCGTTGCTGGCCGGCGCGAGCATCCCGATGTCACCCCGATAGTCGTCGGCTTCGTCGTGGCGACTTGAGGGCCAGCGCTTTCAGGCGAGCCGTCACGGTTGCAGGGTAAACGGGGACTAAGTCCCCGCCAGCGCCTCCTGGTAGGCGTCGACCATTCGGTTCGTCATCTCCAGGATCTCGGTCTCCGTGCTAATCAGCGGCGGCGCCATCATGACCGTGTCAGCGACGGCACGCACCAAGACACCGCGACGTTGCGCGGCCTCCACGAGCGCTTCGCCGAAGGCACCGACACCGCCGCGCTGCTCATTGGCAGCCGCGAATTGCACCGCCGCCATAAATCCGTGCCCGCGCACTTCGAGAACCCGCTCTTTGCCGCGCAGTTTCGCCAACTCGCCGTTGAAGATCGGCGCGGTACGCCGCACGTGTCCGGGAATGTCCTCCTCGAGGAGGATGGCCAACGACTCACGCGCCACGGCGGCAGACATGGGATGTCCTGCATAGGTGGAGCCATGGTGGAAGTCGCCGATGGTCCGCGACCCTTCGGTAATGGTGTCATGAACCCGTTGCCCGACAAGCACGGCTGATATCGGCGCGTATGCGGACGACAAGCCCTTTGCCAAGGTGATCATATCCGGTTTCAGGCCGAACTCCTCGGTGCCGAACATCGACCCCGTCCGGCCGAAGCCGGTGATCACCTCATCGGCGATAAACAGAATATCGTGGCGGGACAGCACTTCTCGCACCCGCTCGTAATAGCCAGGTGTCGGGACGATAACGCCGCCCGCACCGAGGATCGGTTCACCGATGAACGCCGCGATCGTGTCAGGGCCCTCGGTCTCGATAACCTGCTCCAGCCGGGAGATCAAGGCATCAACATTCCCGGTCGGGCATGGCACCTTGACGAATTGTGGTAAAGGAAGCTGGAATCCGTCGTAGAACATATCAATGCCTGTCGCCGAAGCGCCTGCGACCGTCATCCCGTGATAGCCCAGCTCATGCGAAATGATCTTCACCCGGCGTTCACGTCCGAGACACCGATGGTAGTACCAGCTCATCTTGATCGAGCTGTCGACCGCCTCGGCGCCCGAACTCGCGAAGAAGGCACGTCCCATCGGGATGGGAGAGACCCTGACGAGATCCTCGGCGAGTGCCAGCGCGACATCGTTCGTGCGGTGGGTCATGGAGACGTAGAACGGCAGCTTCTTCATCTGCCGAGCAGCCGCCTCGACAAGGCGTGGCTGCGAATATCCGAGGTTGGTGCACAGCACCCCGGACATCGCGTCCAGATATTCGTGACCGGCACTGTCCCAAACGGTTACGCCCTCGCCACGCACGATGACGTGGGGCTCAGTGGTCAGGAACGGGGGGGTATGTGGCTCGAGCATCGAGACATGAGAAGGTGCCATGCCGCCCATGTTTAGCCCTCATCGCGGAGCACTTCAAAGGACTGTTCCGCTGAGAGGAACGGCGAAACCAGGTCGGTCGCATCTCCGACCGGACGGGATGGACAAGCCCGTCTCCTGCGTTTATGCACTGACCGACGAAGTCGAAATGCACTGCAGCCGTACGTGACCTCGACGTCACCGAGGGAGCGGAAGCAGAGCGTTTCGTCGACGGCTGTGGTCGCTACACGGGACCTTGCAGCAGAGGTGCAAAGTCCATACGCCGAGAGCGCGATGGTGACGGCCGCAATTTCATGTCCGGCAAGTGGCAACAGTGTCGCTGTCGCCGATCACCAACCCGGCGTCCGACCGCAAACTCGTCGCCGCGTCAATCAACGGCACTGCGAAAGCCACCGCCATCGATGCCGTCACGATGGGCTCCCCGCAGATCGGGGGCAGGTCTGCTGCCATCTTTTGTGGCTCACGATGACGTACGACCACGGCCGCTCCTTCGACTGCGGCAACGCTCATTGACTGGGGTTGGGGCGGCGAGGCGGCAACTCAGGTCGCCCGTTGAGCGACGAACAAGGGTGTAGCGCCGATACGAAGCATCGCTAGTTACCGGTCGTGGGCAGGGCTTCCGGTCCGAAGCGCAGCTGCACCGTGGGGTTTCACCGCTGGCATGTCTCGGCATGTCCTTTTGCGGCCCTCGTGCAGAAGCGGTAGGCGATCTCGGCGTTTGGTCGGTCGGTGAGGCGGCCTCGAGCAGGCGGCGATCGCGTCGCGCGTTGTCCATCGCAGCAAACGTGCTAGCCAAAACGGAACGCGTTTATCATGGAAAACCCCTCTGAAGCGGATACCGTGGGTAAGTGACACGCAGCCTGGATCTCCTGGTCACCACGGTCGCCACTCGGTTGATGTCGGCGAACGCGGCCAACGTGGCTGCGGTCAGTCAGCAGGTGCTGGCCGAACTGGTGACGCATTTCGAGGTCGATGTCAGCTTTCTGCGACACAACGATCACAGCATTGGCGCAACCATGTTAGTGGCGGAATGGCCGCTGCGACCGGTAATTCCGGACCCTGACCCGCTCGGCATCATTTACTTCGCCGACGCTGATCCCGTGTTCGCCTATGCCGAGAACGCCAAGGAACCCATCGTGTTGCGTCCGGAGCCGGCCACCAAGGATTACCAGCGCACCATCGCTGAGGGTAGCGGTGTGCCTGCCACCTCGCTGGCGTCGGTGCCGCTGCTCTCCGGCGATGTCACGACGGGAACGCTTGGGTTTGTGAAGTTCGGCGACCGAGAGTGGCGCACCGAGGAACTCAATGCGCTGCAGGTGATCGCGTCGCTGTTGGCCCAAGTTCAGGCACGCATCGTGGCCGAGGCTGAGCTGCGCTATCTCGCCGATCACGATGGTTTGACCGGGCTGCATAATCGCCGATTTCTCCTTGCGCACCTTGACGACCGACTGAAGGCCGGGCAACCGGGACCCGTGTCGGTGGTGTTCTTCGACCTAGACCGGCTCAAGACGATCAACGATTACCTCGGCCACTCCGCGGGCGACCGATTTATCAAGGTCTTCGCTGAACGGCTTCGGGAGGGCGCGGGGGCGCCCAACTTGATCGCGCGACTGGGCGGCGCTGAGTTCGTGGTGGTCCCGTCATCGCCGATGGATGCCGCCGCGGCGCAATTGCTTGCAGTGAAAATGCAGGCGCTTCTGCGGGAGGGGATTTCCGTCGGGGGCGAGATGCTCATGCGCACTGTCAGTATCGGCGTGGCCTCAGGCTCTCCGGGGCGCGATGTCGCCTGGGATCTCCTGCGCCACGCGGATCAGGCCGTTCTGTCGGGAAAGGGCTCAGGGGGCAACACGATAACCGTTTTTTCGGAAGAGATGTCGTTGAAGAGCGAGTTGCGCAACGACATTGAGCTGCACTTGCAGGGTGTCGTCGACAGCGGGGCGTTGATGTTGCAGTACCTGCCTGAGATAGATATGCGGACCGGGGAGGTCGTGGCGGCCGAAGCGCTGGTCCGTTGGCTTCATCCCACGCGTGGACTGCTGCCGCCGAACTCGTTCATCGGAGTTGCCGAGTCGATCAATCTGGCGGGCGAGTTGGGCCGCTGGGTGATGCGGACGGCATGCGCCGAGTTCAACAAATGGCGTTCACGTGGCGTGGGGCGGGACGCCGTGCTTCGCCTCAATGTGTCACCGGTGCAATTGGTCGCCGATGGCTTCGTCGGCTCCGTTGCGGGCATCATCGACGAGTTCGGCATCGACAGTGCATCGGTGTGCCTGGAGTTCACCGAGAGTGTCGTGGTCCAGGACATCGAGACGACACGGATGACGCTGTCCGGGCTCAAAGAGGTCGGCGTGCAGATCGCCCTCGACGACTTCGGCACCGGTTACAGCGTCTTGTCGCACCTCAAGTCGTTACCGGTCGACTCGCTGAAAATCGACAGGGGATTCGTACGTGAGTTGGGCTCCAACACAGGTGATCTCGCCATCGTCCGGGCCATTATTGCATTGGCCGAAGCGTTCGGCCTTCAGCTGGTGGCGGAAGGGGTCGAGACCGAGGTCGCTGCGGTCACGCTGATGAGGCATGGGTGTTATCGGGCGCAGGGATTTCTGCTGTCTCGCCCGATCTCAGGCGATGCGATGGAGTCCCTGCTCGCGCAGCGGTGGATACCCATGGATCTCGCCCCGCCCCGTACCCGTTGACCGTTCGGCTAGGCCGATATGGTTGGGGGACTGACGGCGGCCGCCGCAAACAGCAAACGACGCCACCTGGTGTTGCCTTCCGGCAGGGTGGAATGCGTCATCCCTCGGCCGCACCGGTGTGCTCAGACCACGTGTTGAGTGAATCATGCTGGACGACAACGGAATTCAACAGTGGAGTGGATTTCCTGCAACCGGCACTTTGACGACCTGTGGCGGGATACAATCGGCGCCGACGTCGCCCGATACGATGAGCCCGGCCGAGTAAACGAAGACCAGCGTACTTAGATAGCAAAGCAACCTAGATCGGTGTCCACCACGTAGTAAGTCCACCACTAAGGAGTGACTGCCATGCCAGTGGCCCCATTCAACGACATCACCGCGACCTACACGCGCCTTCACTCCTGGATGTACGAGACGCTGGTGGCACCGGCCGTCTACGGATCACGAGCCGTCATCGACGAGCGCTTTCTCGCACACCTGCCGTCGGGGGCCCACATCTTGGACGTAGGGTCGGGCGGCGCTCTGTTCACGAAGTACATCGCAGATCAGCGCCCTGATGTACATATCGTCGGGCTCGACCTGTCCGCCCCACAGATCGAGCGCGCCAGCAAACGCATGCGCGCTTACACCGATCGTGTCCGCTTCCAACTGGGTGACGCGATGCAGCTACCCTTCACTGACCGCACCTTCGACGGTGTGATCAGTTATGGCTCGATCAAACACTGGCCGTCGCGCGATGTGGGCCTCGCCGAATGCGTTCGGGTTCTCAAGCCGGGAGGCCCGCTGCTGGTCACCGACGCGGATCGCAGTACGACCTTCGAAGATGCCGAAAAGTTCGTCTCCCTCTACCCGATGCCGCGCTTCCTGCGTGGCCTCAACCTCGCGATCTTCCACACCTGGATCGCCGGGCGCTCCATCGATCTGGAAGACGCCCGTGTCCTCGCCAGCCGCCTCAGTCTCGTCGACAGAGACGCCTGCCGCATCGACAATTTTCCCATCATCATGATCTCTGGCCGCCGGGCTCCTGAGGCGGTCAGCGGCGCCGATGATGGCGACGCTGCTAATCCCGACGGCGGCACCACGGAGGGCTGACGACACTACCCCGCCAAGGGATTTGCGAGGGGCATCACCACAGGAGGGTGGCGGCCGAAGACGATAGCAACCGATTACCCGGAGCGCCAACAACGTTGGCGCCTACTCGCAGTTATCGGTCCCGTGTGCTTGCGAGGTCGCGATGGGCGTCGTGACGTTCGCGGATACCGCACGTGCGCGTCCCCAGTTTGAGACCAGTTAGCGGGCCACTCGGCGCGCCATGACCGCGGCTTCCAAAACGTGCGTACGCACGACGGCTTCGGCTCGGTCCCCGTCGCGGGCCAGCACCGCCGCGATGAGTTCGGTGTGCTGCTGGGATGAGCGGTCCAGCTCTTCGGGTGTGTAGGCGGCAGCGAGTCGCAAGTTGAAGTGAAACAGCCGGTTCTCTGTGATCAGTTTGATGAGCCGCTGGTTTCCGCACGCGGAGTTGATCTGGTCATGGAACGCGTCGTTGGCGCTGACCCGTTCCTCGGCGGACGCCCGGTCGACGGCCGTGTGCGCCAAGGCGATCGCTTGGAGCTGTTCGTCGCTGGCTCGTTCGCAGCACAGCCGTGCCGCGTAGCCTTCGTTGGCCGCGCGGACCTCGTAGATCTCCTTGATCTCGTCGGCTGTGTGCTCGTAGACGTACCAGCGTCGACGCCGACTGATGATCAAACCATTGGCAGCCAGTCTCAGCAGTGACTCGCGTACCGGAGTGCGGGATACCCCCAGCCGTTCGGCAAGGTCAGTCTCGACCAAGGCTTCGTTGGGTCGCAGCACGCCGTGCACGATGTCCCACCGAATCTGGTCGTAGACGTCAGGTCTTGTGGCGGGTGAGGCCCCGACAGCATCCGCGCTCACGCTGCTCACCTCACGAGATCAGTAGATGGGTCTGGTTCGGTCGCCTTGCAGGGCACGATGCCAAGCCGGCACCTGCGGCACGACCTCGATCATGTGCGGTACCTCCACGTCAAGATACAGCGGAAGGCCGTCGGTAAGCGCTTGCGAAACGTATGCCCGCAATTCGGCGAGTGAGCGGGGCCGCTCTGCCCGCAGGCCGCAGGCCCGCGCCACGCCGACCGCGTCGATGGGTCCAGGGTCGACCCCGAAGTATCGCTCACCCTGGTAGAGGTGTTGCAGCATCTTGATCCAGCCCAGGCTGTGGTTGGTGAGCTGGACCGCGATCACAGGCAGCTGAAAACGGGCGATGGTCTCGAGCTCGCCACAGCTCATCGCGAAGCTGCCATCGGCGGTCAAGGCAAGGACTGTGCGCCCGGGCTGCGCGAGGCTGACACCCACCGCGGCGGGCAGCGCGAAACCCATCGGGCCATGACCGCGCGGGATCACGATGCTGCGGCCGGCTCGTCGGACTGGGTAGCGGTCCGCCACCGCCGGCGTCGGCGCGCCCGGGTCGGCAACCACGATCGGCTCGACCGCCGCAAGCGTGTGGGCAAGGGTGTCGAGCACGTCATCGACATGGAGCTTGCCGGGGCCTGGGTCAGGACGCAGGATCTCAGGTTGCGGCTCGCGCCGACGGGCGACGTCGGCCCGACGCTGCTCGACGGCCTCGGTGCCCCGTGCGGGCAGTGCCGCGAGCAGCTGCTGCAGCACGGTCCGCGCGTCGCCGGCGAGGGTGAGCGCGTTCGGATAGTTGCGGGCGATCCGGGCGGGTTCGACGTCGACGCCGATAATCTGGGCCGTCCGCGGAGGCGCGGTGTAGGAATCCGTATCGGTGGCGTTGGCCCGAGATCCGACCACGACCACCACATCGGCTGCGCGGAGGTACTCGATTGCCAGCTTGGCGCCACCATTGTTGCCCGTCACGCCGAGCGCCCACGGATTCGCATCGGGGATGACACCCTTACCGTGGATGGACGTCGCGACGCCCGCCCCGAGGTGTTCCGAAATGGTGGCGAGATCGTCATAAGCGCGCGAGTAGTGCACACCCGACCCCACCAGGAACGCCGGCCTTCGCGCCGCCGCGAGGAGGTCCGCAGACCGCTGGACGTCGTCCTTGCGCGCCGTCGGGCGCATCCGTGGTACGGCGACCGAGCCGGTGGCCACGTCGAAGTCGGCCGAGACCTCCTCGTCGAGGACGTCCTCGGGAACGACGACCGCCACGGGTCCGGGGCGGCCCGAGGTGGCGACGTCGAGTGCATCGCGAACGGCGGTGGGAATCTCACTCGCCGATTCAGGATGGAAGACCTGTTTGGTCACGGCACTGAACAGGGCCCGCTGATCGATCTCGGTGAGAGCGCCCGTCCCTCGCGAGTTGCGATGGATGTCGCTGGTGACCACCAGCAGCGGCGTCCCCGACGCGTATGCCTCTCCAAGGCCGCCGACGACGTAGGTGGTGCCACCGCCCGACGAGACCTCGACCACGCCGACCTGGCCACGAACACGTGCGTAGGCATCGGCCATGGCGGCCGCGTGACGTTCATCGCGCGCGAGCACATGCCGGATCTGGTCAGACCGTCGCGACAACGCATCGTAGAAAACGACCCCCGTGTCGCCCGGGACGCCGAAGAGATGTTCGACACCGGAACGGATCAGTGCTTCAACGAGGAGGTCGCCACCTCTCACTGAGGCCTCGGGGGAGTGCTGCGCGTCGGGGCGTAACCGAGGTCGACCGCGATATGTGGGGGATTCATAGGTTGCCCTCATTTCGAAAAGTTCGTCTACAGGCCTTGACGCTCCGCATACAGCTTAGAATACTAGTTCGTATACTGAAAAGGGAGACGTCATGGCGCACATCACATCCCCGAACAATGCCGGCGGTAATAGAACGGGCTCGTTGGCGCTAACCGAGGACCGCGGCCTGGCAAGAAAGGCAGCGGTAGCCGGCTTCGTCGGTACATCGCTCGAGTGGTACGACTACTTCCTCTACGGCAGCGCCGCTGCGCTCGTCTTTCCGACCCTGTTCTTCAACGGGATGGGCACGGGAGGCGCCACGCTGGCCTCGTTGGCGAGCTTCGGAGTGTCGTTCCTGTTCCGCCCGCTGGGCGGCTTTGTTTTCGGCCACCTCGGTGACCGGATCGGACGCAAGAAGACGCTGATCATGACGCTGATGGTGATGGGTGGCGGCTCATTTCTCATCGGTTGCCTGCCCACCGCAGCGACGATCGGGGTGCTCGCGCCCATCCTGCTGGTAGTCCTGCGTGCCGTTCAAGGCATCGGCCTTGGCGGTGAGTGGGGCGGCGCAGCAACCTTAGTGGTGGAGTGCGCGCCCCAAAATCGCCGCGGCCTGTACGGCTCGTCGATGCAGATGGGCGTACCTGCCGGACAACTCGGGTCCGCGGGCATGGTGGCGCTGTTCGCCCTCCTTCCGGAAGCCGAGTTCCTGAGTTGGGGCTGGCGCGTGCCGTTCCTGCTCAGTGCCCTGCTGGTGGTCGTCGGTATGTGGGTACGGAGCAAGCTCGATGAGACTCCGCAGTTCCGCGCGGTTGAGGAGACCGACAAGAAGCAGCGGATGCCGATCAAGGAGGTTCTTGCAGGGCATTGGCGGTCCGTCGGGCTGTTGATCTTCGTCCAAGCGGGTGCGACCATCGCCTACTACCTGCTGACGGTGTACGTGCTCGTCTACGTCACCGAGCACCTCGGTCTCCCGAAGTCGTGGGCTCTGACCGGCGTGCTTCTCGGTGCCGCGGTGGAGTTGGTGATGATCCCTGTCTGGGCCCGGCTGTCCGACAAGATCGGGCGTCGCCCGGTCTATGCGCTCGGCACACTCATGCTGGCAATATGGGCATTCCCGTTCTTTGCCCTACTCGACACCGGATCGCAATGGCTGATCTGTTTGGCAGTCGTCCTCGGACTCGGCGTCGGACACGCACCCACGGCCGCGCTCAACGGAAGTGTTTACGCCGAACAGTTCCCGGCACGCCTGCGTTACTCCGGCAGTTCGATCTCCTATCAGATGTCGAGCGTGGTTGCGGGCGCCCCCGCGGCGATCGTGGCGGCCTGGCTGGTCCAGACCACCGGAACGTCGCGCGCGGTCTCCATCTACGTACTCGTCGGCGCTGTGCTGTCGCTGATCGCACTGGCACTGTTGCGCGAGACCCGACAACGCGAGCTCGAGCTCTGAGAAAGGAAGCGCATGCAGAAGCTGGCCGCAGGCGCCAGGATCACGAACCTGGATGTCGGTGTGATGATGCTCGAGAACACCTTGCCGCGGCCGGCAGGTGACGTCGGCAATGCAAGAACATTCCCATATCCGGTCGCCTACGACGTCATCGCCGAAGCGGAGACGACCCGCGTCGTCGAGGACAAAGCCGTCGGATTGCTTGGCAACGCGTTGACGACCGGCCGTCGACTCGTGGCGCTCGGCGTCGGCGCCGTTGCAACGTGCTGCGGATTCCTCGCCATCTACCAGCGCGAGCTCGCCGAGCATCTCGACGTCCCGGTCGCCACATCCAGCCTCCTGCAGATACCTCTTGTGCTGCAAACACTTCGACCCGACCAGAGCGTGGCAGTGCTGACCGTCAATGGCGGCACCCTCACGAGTGAGCATCTGCGTGCCGTCGGTGTCGATGAACGCCAGCTCGCGAGGGTGAGGATCTTCGGTCTGGAGGGCACCGAGCACTTCTACCCGATGATCATCGGTAAAATCACCGAGTTGGACGTCCACCGTGCCTGCACTGAGGTCGTCGATGCCGCGTCTCGCGCTGTACGGCAGGACAATACGATCGGTGCGTTCGTGTTCGAGTGCACGAACCTGCCGCCATACGCCGGCGCAGTCCGACGGGCCACAGGACTCCCGGTATGGGACGCCACCAGTTTGATCAACTGGCTGCAATCGGGTGTCACCGCCGACGATCCGTGGTCGACCGCTTCGGAAGCGCCGGAGGGCCGATGAACGCATCGGCAGCGGTGAAAGGACCTGTCGTCATCATCGGCGGCGGCGTGGTCGGCTGCTCACTCGCATTCCACCTGACCAAGTACGGGCGCGCGGATGTCACGGTCCTAGAAGAAGGCCTGATCGGTGAGGGGTCGACCGCCAAGGCCACCGGCGGAATCCGCCAACAGTTCTCCAGCCGCCTCAACGCCGATATCTGTCACGAAGCGGTCCATTACTTTGAGAATTTCGCGGATCTCGTCGGAGAGCCGTTCCTGTTCCGACAGCACGGATACCTGTTCCTCCTGGGCACCGCGGCCCAGCGCCAACAATTCGAGCGCGACACCGCGATGCAGCAGGACCTGTCGATCAACGTGGCTCTCTTGGAAAACGACCAGATCGCCGACGTGGTGGAAGGTATCGAAACCGCCGATCTGCACGGCGCCGCGTACACACCTAACGATGGGTCGGGGTCACCCACCGACGCCACCGCGGCGTTCGCCCGGCAAGCCCGGTTGCGGGGCGCTTCGATCAACCAGAACACCCGCGCCGTCGAGGTCGAACGTGACCCGAACGGCGCCGTACGTGCTGTGCGCACCAGCACCGGAGACCGCGTCGAGGCTGGGACGGTCGTCAACTGCGCGGGCCCGTGGGCGCCACAGGTCGGTCGGCTGGTGGGACTCGACCTGCCCGTCGAGCCGCACCCACGGCAGGCGTTCGGCATCCAACCGATGCCGCAACTCCGGGCGGCGATGCCGTTGATCGTGGATCTGGCCTCCGGCGCCTACGTGCATCCGGAAACCAGCGGGGGCATCGTGGGCGGCAACGACAGAGATACGCCGCCCAGTGACGAGGCGGTCGTGCGCTGGGAACTCGCCGAGGGTGTCATCGATGCCCTCGTGCACCGCATTCCGTGGATGGAGAACGCGAGAATCAACTCGGGTTGGTGCGGTCTTCGTGAGATGACACCAGACGACCACGCCATCGTCGGCCCGTGCGAGATCGACGGCTGGTGGAATGTGGTGGGCTTCTCCGGCCACGGGTTCATGCAGGCGCCGGTAATCGGCGATCACGTCGCGCGATGGATGCTCGGATATGACAACCATCGCGACTTCACCGAATTGTCGCTCGACCGGTTCGAATCCGGCGAGCTGCGCCGCGAGTCCACGGTCTTCTAATCGATGTGGTCCAACCGGTTACCGGTGTCCGCCCGCCCGCAGTCCTGCTGACACCGCCGCTGCGAACGCATCGGTCTCCGCCGAGTGCCTGCTCTTCAGCCAGAGGGCCGATGTCCGCCAAGCCAGCGGTCCGCCGTGCAATGGCCGCCACACGATTCCGGCCGGCAACTCGGTCCACGGCTCTTCGTTGAAATGCACGCCTCTGCCCGCCAGGATCAGGCCGTGGGTGAAGTGCGGGTTGCGTGCATGCACGATGGCCGCAGGCAGATAGCCGGTGTCGCGGCAGGTCTGGAGGAAATGGTCGTACAGCGGCGGGGCCATCTGGCGCGGGAAGATGATCAGTGGATCGCCTTGAAGGTCCCGTAGCCGGACCGACGTCTGGGACGCCAACGGGTGGGACGAATTCAGCGTTACCCCTAATGCTTTCGACGCGACAGGGCCCGACTCGAAGCCCACGCTGTCCAGCGGGTGTCGGACGACCGCGACGTCGAGTTCGCCGTCGCGCAACCGCTCCATCTGCTCAACCGTGGTGAGCTCGTGCAGGTTCAACAGCACGTCCGGGGCCGCCGATGCAAAGATTTCGACTATGACCTGAAGCGCCCGTGGGTTGGTATCCGGAGGCACCGCCGCCTGCAGCACCCCCGAGGCGCCTGGCCGGATCCGACGCATGGACTCCTGTGCATCCGCCACACCGTCGAGCACCTTTCGCGCGTGCTCGAGCAACAGCGCCCCGGCCTCGGATAGTTCGACGCCCGTTCGCCGCCGATGAAACAGTCGGACGCCGAGTTCGGTTTCAAGGTCCTTTATTCGCTGAGACAGTGGCGGCTGAGCCATGTGCAGGCGCTGCGCTGCCCGGCCGAAATGCAGCTCCTCGCTGACCGCCACGAAGTACTTGAGGTGGTGAATGTCCACTCCGCACCATATCAGTTTGGTATCAAGATGAGTGGTTTTTGATGTTGGACGGGTGGGCTCTCACCGAGGTGTGATCAAAACATGTCCCAGCACGTGTTGTTCGAAAAGTACGATGCCACAGCCGTAATCACCCTGAACCGCCCCGAGAAACTCAATGCGTGGACCGAGTCGATGCGCGACGAGATCATCGGCCATCTGGACGACCTGAAGGCGAACCCGGATATCCGTACCGTCGTCATCACCGGCAGTGGCGAGGGCTTCTGCGCAGGGCAGGACTTGGCCGAAACGGCGTCGATGAGCCCCGACGATCACGCCGCCGCGGAGGCCTGGATCGACGGCTTCGACCGGCTCTATCGCGCGATACGCGATCTCGATCAAATCACCATCGCCGCCGTCAACGGCATCGCGGCCGGCTCGGGATTTCAGTTCGCGGTGCTGGCCGACCTACGCGTAGGCGACTCGAAAGTCCGGATGGGCCAACCCGAGGTGCTCTCCGGCATCCCGAGCATCACCGGAATCTGGGCGATGTGGAGCATCCTGGGTAGATCCAAGACCTCGCAGTTCGCCCTCACCGGCGAACTGGTGGATGCGGCCGAGGCCCAGCGTCTGGGCCTGTTGAACTACGTGGCGGACGACGGTGCCGTGCTGGACTACGCGAAGGATCTGGCTGCCAGGCTGAGCACCCTGCCCCCTGGCGCTGTGCGTTTGACCAAGAACCGGCTGCGCCGTCTCGAGGAGGACACCCTCAGCGACGCAATTATCGAAGCCAAGCGCGTCCACCGCGAGGCCTACGGCACCGGTGAACCGCAACGCGAAATGACCCGATTCCTGGCCGGCCGGACCCGTTGAGGGTTAACGTGCCTACCCCCAGTTCGCTTGGCGAAGATTGCTACCCGGCGATGGTCGCCGCCCACAGGTGGGATGTGCCGGAGTTCTACAACATGGCCGTTGACATCGTCGACCGACACCCGCGCAACAAGCGCGCCCTGATCGTGGACTCCGCCGTAGAGGGTCGGCGCGAGGTTGAGTGGGGCGAAATCCAGGATCGCTCGAGACAGATCTCCACCGCCCTTCAGGAAGCCGGGATTCAGAAGGGCCACAGGGTGGCGGTACTCCTGCCCCAACGGGCCGACACCCCGGCCGCTTACCTCGGTGTGCTGCGGACCGGAGCCATCCTGGTCACGATGTCGCTGCTATGGGCCCCCGAGCCAATCCGCCACCGGCTCAAAGACAGTGGTGTCTCGGTGGTCATTGCCGAACGCTCCACCAGGGAATTGTTCGAAGACTACGACGGAACCTTCATCGACATTGACGGTCCGGCCATCGCCGAACGACCCGCGGTGTTCGATGACATCCAGACCGGGGCCGACGATCCCGCACTCATCTTCTACACGTCGGGCACCACCGGAAGGGCCAAGGGAATCGTGCATGCCCACCGAACACTGTTGGGCCACAATGAGTTCAATTGTTGTCACCAGATCGGCGCGGACGATGTCTTCTATGGGGCCGGGGACTGGGCTTGGTCCATGGCGAAGCTGATGGGACCGTTGCGGCTCGGAGCGACACAACTGGTGTTCCGGCCCGCCGGTGGCTTTGAACCTGCGGCGCTTCTGGAGAGCATGAGCCGCAATGAGGTCACCAGCGCGCTGGTCAATCCGACATTCTTACGTAAGATGCGTGAAGAGGTTCCCGACGCCGGCGCTCGGTTCCCGCTGTCCCTGCGGACGGTGTGCTCCTCGAACGAGCCCCTGACCCCGGACCTGATCGACTGGTTCCGAACACAATTCGGCGTGATTGTGCTGGATTACTACGGCTCCACCGAGTCCTATCCACTGCTTGGAAACTTTCCGGGAGTTCCAGTGAAACCGGGCTCCATGGGCCGCCCACTACCGGGGTGGGACGTTCGCCTGTTGGACGATGATGAACAGGAAGTGGCGTTGGGGCAGACTGGGGAGATCTGTCTGCGAGCGCGGTCAAACCCACAGTATCCCTTGGGCTACTGGAATATGCCGGAGGCGTCGGCTGCCACATTCGGCGGCGGTTGGTATCACACCAAAGATCAGGCCTATGCCGACAACGACGGCTACTTCTGGTTTCTGGGCAGAACCGATGACGTCATCAAGACCTCCGGTTACCGCGTTGGTCCTTACGAGCTCGAAGCTGTCATTCGCGAGCTCGAGCCGGTAAAGGACGTATCAGTGACCGGCCTGCCCGATGAACTTCGCGGTCAGTCCATCAAAGCGTGGGTCGAACTGGCGCCGGGGCACACCGGAGATGCAGAGCTGAGCGAAGCTATTGTTTCGCACGCGAAACAGAAATTCTCCCGCTTCGCGTATCCGAGGTTCATCGAATACGTCGCCGAGCTGCCGAGGTCGGCGACCGGCAAAGTCCAGCGGGCACAGCTTCGTGCACTTAGCACCTCTAGCATGGCGACGGGGCTCTTCCAAAGGAGCTGAAGATATTTCGGGACAGCCGACCACAGGTAAATGGATACTACTGGCAACCGCCATATTTGATAACGCCGTATTCGTCGGGCGACTGGACGCTGTCGTTTCCGGAGTTGAAAGTAGCCAGAATCCAGGCTATTGAGGTTGTGAGGGTCTCTCACGAGACGAAGGTCGCCGCGTTGTCGCGTTCGGCCAGGGCGGGATCGAAGCGCCCCTGAACACTCCAGATCGGTGCGTGCGAGTAGTCAGTACCTTGCGATACAACGGGTGAACTGATCACGGTCCGATCATTGTCGATTGAGTTGGTGACGAAGCCGGTCGCCGGACTCGAGTAGGCGGCTCTTGAGGTCGTCGAGATCTACACCGATGAGGCGGTGCTCGCGTTTGCGCCACCTCCCGGCGACGATCACCGCCTCGATGTTGCCGACGCCGGCGTGCAGTGCCGTGGCAACCGGATCATGTGCGGGCCAGAGGTTCAGGGCGCGGGCGTCGACGGCCACCACGTCCGCCTGCATCCCGGGTTCGATCCGGCCGACCCGGTCGTCCAAACCGAGCGCGCGGGCTCCGTCGACGGTCGCCCAGGACAGCGCCTGTTTGCAGGTCACCGTCGGTGCGGTGGCCGCGGCGCCGGTGATATGGCGAATGCACTCGTGGTCGAGCCCCCGCTGGTGGGCCAGTGCAACGCGCGCCGCCGTGAGAAGCTCTCCGCCGATGGCTGTTTCGGTGTCGATGCCCAGCGACGGCGCCGTTCCGTAACGCAGAAGCAGTGCGGTGATCGGTTGTCCGTGGCCGTGCCCGAGTTCGTTCTCGGGTGTGATGGTGAATGAGGCACCCGCATCGATCAGGAGCTTGATCCAGTGCTCGGTGAGTCCAGCACCGTGCACGATGTTGGTGGTGGGTCCGAAGAGCCCAGTCCGGCGGACGGCGTCCCACGCGGCGGCAGGCGCACCGCCGCTTTGGTGCATCGACGCCACGATGCCGCGCTCTGCCGCGGCGCGGAAGTCCGCCACCGCGACCTCGGGAGCCGACAGTTGCGGACCGAGAATGGCCATTCCCACCGTCACCAGGGACGTGTTCGCTGACGTGATGCCGATGAGGCGGTCGACTTCGTCGAGTGGGTGGGTGACGGCGGGGGCGCGCTCCGGTGAGCCGTGCAGGAAGACAGCGCGGATGCCCGCACCCTGCAGCGCCGCCACCGCGGCGTCACTGTGTTCGGGCGTGGCATTGTTGTGACACCAGTCGCCGAGAGTGGTTGTGCCGCAGTTAATTTGATTGAGCGCACCCACCAGGTTGCTGATGTGGACGTCGTCCGGGCGGTAGTGCGGCGCGATGCGGCCGCGCACATGAGTGAAGTACTGCGACAGTGTCCACTCGGCGCCGATCGATCGCAGAGCTGTTTGCCAGGTGTGCAGGTGTGCATTGATCAAGCCGGGCATGACGATGCGGCCGCGCAGGTCGACGACGTCAGCGCCCGCCGACTCGAGGCCGCTGCCCGTCTCGGTGATGACGTCGTCCTCGATCAGCACGTCGATACGTTCGCTGTCGGGGCGGCCGGGCGCCATGGTGATTACCTGCGCACCGCGCAGCAGTATCCGGGTCACCGGTCGATGTTAAAGACGCACTGCGCATGCCGGCGCTCGGTGCGTGACGAATAGCCGCACCTGGCACCAGGCGCGCTGGGGCTACGTGGTCGCAGAAGCGCTGAACAGGGGAGCCTTCGGTGTTGCGCCGGAAGCGAGACGTGAATGCGCCCGTGACGCCGGTGCGAACGGACCGACATCATTTACAGCTTCGTCAAGGCGAAGGAATCGGGGGCACTCTGCGGGCAGGCGGCGGGATCCGTCGAAACGCCGCTGACTTGGCCGGCCAGCGTCGTCGCATCCCACGACCACGTCTGTACTTCCGAGTGGCGCGTGCCGTCGGGGCAGCTCTGGCCGTCTGGCCGATTGACCGTCATGGTCGAACGATCACCCGCAAGCTGCGCCTCGCCGCTCCACCCGGTTGAACTGACGATGTGCGCCACACACCCGGCCGCCGGCGGGCACGTCGAAGTAGCGATCCAGGAGGTATGGCCTCCAGAGGCGCCGCTGAGGTTCAACGAAAAGGTCCCGCTCAAATTGTCAGCCCATGCCGGGCTAGCAAATCCCGGTGATAATCCGGCGGCGATTAAGGCTGCGGCCAGCGTACGGCTGACGGTCATGGTGCTCCTCCTTGCAGTTGCCAATATCCTCTCGGGGACTTGGGATCTTCGCAGCAGAACGACAGCCATGCCCCAATATCGGCACTATTTTTACGCTGCGACATCATGCGTCACAGTCGCCTTTCAGCAAATTCGCAGAATTGACTGAGGAGGCCCGTTTCGAGATGGGCGCGGAGACTGAGCCTCGGTGACGGCGCGTCTGGCGGACGAACGCCGCCCATCCGGAATGTCTTTCACTGGGAAGGCAGATGCGGACGCGGACAGCTGGTCCCAGAACCATGACCCGGCTCGGCGTCGGCCTCGCCAGCAGACCCGCGGGCGGTCCCTCGGCGGTGAGGTCTCTCGCGGCCAAAACGTGGGCTCAGAGTGCGAACTACGAGTCGTCTGTCACGAGGTGGCCCGATGACCCATTATGGCTTTGCCGGCACCCTGAGGTCGTAGACGACAACGGATCCGGCCTTGGCCGGTGCGAAGTGAGCCTTGACCCACTCGGTGATGTCGGCATGCTGTTGACTCCCGGCTTTCCGGGGGCCGGGTCCGTTCTTCGCGACGATGTAGTACGCAATCCGGTGTTGAGCGACGTAGTCCTGGAACTGCTGCAAACTCGGCGCTGGGTCGGTGCCCAGGAATCCGCCGATGGCCATGACGGCGGTGTTGGTGGATAACTCCAGGCCGGCAGCGGGGGACGAGCGAAGGACCGCCGCCGACCATTCGGTGTGGGTGGTACGCAACAAGGCGTCCAGTTGAGGGTTGTCGACGGACAGCCAGGACGCCATGGCCTCGTTGCCCGATCGAGCCGCAGCTTCGGGTCCCACGATTGCCAGCGGTCCATTGTGCGGCTGGCCGATGGTGGCAAGCGCGTAGGCGGCCGAACCCGCGAGCCCGCCCACCAGTCCCATCATCAGCGCCAGGGCAGCCCACCGCTGACGAGCCTGCGAGGACAAGCAGACCAGCAGCGTGACCGACGCTGCGACAGTCACGAACAGAACGATCCAGCGCAGCGGCGGCAACCAGCCCTGATTGCGGCCAAGTATCCACCAGCTCCAGACGCCCGTCACCAACAGCATTGCCGCAAGCCCTGTCCGGCCGCATTTGGATGCGCGGCTCTGCCACGTCTGATGGACGCCGATCGAAAACGTGCCCGCCATTGCCGCGGCCAACGACATGCAGTAATACGGCGGGATCTGAGTGTGCATGAAGCTGAGCACCAGTCCATCGACCAGGAGCCAGCCGCCGAACAGCACCGCGCCGGCTCGCACCGGATCGGTCCGCGGAGAGCGGCCCCGTGAGACGATCACCAGCACCACGGCCAGCAATGCCGCCGGCAGCAGCCAACCGATCTCGAAGCCGAACTCGCCCGAGAACAACCGCGGTGCGCCCTGCACCTGGTTGTGCGTGCCGAATGGAGAGTTGAGACGAACCTCGGCGCCGGCCGACGTGCCGATCACGTGATCAGAAGCCAGAAGCCGGTGATTGTGTCCCAATACGCGGCCGAATCCGTTGTAGCCCAGCACGAGATTCATGAAGTTGTTGTCGGTCGAGCCGGCAATGTAGGGCCGTGACGAGGCGGGCCAGAGCAGGGTGAGCAGAACGAACCACCCCGCGGAGACAACGAAGGCCGCCGCGGCGCCGGCCAGGTGAAGCAGGCGTCGGCGCCATCGAATCGGCGCTGCGATCAGGTAGGCCAGACCGATTGCCGGCACCACCATCAGACCCTCGAGCATCTTGGCCAGGAACGCGAAACCCAGAGCGACGCCCGCGAGCGCGATCCACTTGGCGCTGCCGCGGTCCAGTGCCCGCACGGTGCAGTAGGCGCTTGCGGTCATCAGCAGCAGCATTACTGCATCGGGGTTGTTGTAGCGAAACATCAACGCCGCCACAGGGGTGAGGGCCAGGACCGCACCCGCCAACAGCGCGGCGTTCGGTCCGCTGATGCGCCGCACCGCTGCATACAGCAATGCGACGGACGCCACACCCATCAGCGCCTCGGGTATGAGCATGCTGGCGCTGCTGAAGCCGAAGATCTGCCCCGACATCGCCATCACCCACTGCGAAACGGGCGGCTTGTCGACGGTGATGAAGTTGTGGGAATCAAGCGAGCCGAACAGCAGTGCCTCCCAGTTCGTCGAACCGGCCTGTGCCGCACCGGCGTAGAACTGGTTGCCCATCCCATTGATCGTGATGTCCCACAGATAGATAACAGCCGTGGCCAGCAACAGAAACGCCAAACCAACGCGTTCCCATGCCTTGTTGCTGAGGCGATACGAATGACGGGTTGGAGAGTTGCCACTCGCGTTGGGAGTCAAGTACAACGTCGACGTCACAGCACCATTTAGTCATGTGAACCTGTGTGATGCTGAAAGCGCTGGGACGGCCTGATCCGACGCTGCCCGAAGGCGCTCGGGGTCTATGTCGCGGCTACGCCATGGCGGTGATCGCGAACGCGTCGTAGGCGTCGTTGATGGCCGCGAAGTCGTCGCGCTTGGTGAGGTGGACACGGAGCATCACCACATCGTCGAAGGTCGCTGCGCCGGGGTCGGGGATGGCGGCCGTCTTGTCGGTCATGTCATATTTCTGACAGATTGTCCCGGTGGGGGTCCCAGCCGAGTTCGTCGGAAATCGCCTCCGCGGCAGCGCGAACCTGCGGCAGGGTGGCCAGTACCTGTTCGTGGTTGAGGAGCATGTCGGGCACCGACATCGATACCGCGGCGGCCACGGTGCCGGTGCCGTCACGGATCGGCACCGCAATACAGTTCACGAAGCTCTCGTGTTCCTCATGGTCCTCGGCGTAGCCCTGCGCGGCAACCAGTTCCACCTCGGCGAGATAGCGTTCGGGAGAGTCGATGGTGCGCTCGGTGAACTTGGTGTACACGATCTGTTCGGCGATCCGCCGCCACTCCGACCGGGGCCGGCCGGCTACCAGAACCTTGCCGACGGCGGTGCAGTGCAGAGGAGCGGGACGGCCCACCCGCGAGTACATCCGCACGCTCTGGGTCGCGTCCAACTTGTCGATGTAGACGGCCTCGGGTGTCTCGTAGACCGCGAGGTGGATGGTTTGGCCGGTGCCGGCGTTCAGCGCGCTCAGGTGTGGGCGCGCCAGGGTCCGCACATCGCGCTGCTCGAGCGCTCGGTTAGACAGCTCGAACAACCGCGAAGCCAGCAGATAACGGTGATCGGCGTCATGCCGGACGAAGCGCTCGGACTCCATCGTGCGAAGTAACCGCAACACCGTTGACTTGTGCACGTCGAGTTGTGCCGCAAGCTGTTCCAGCGACTTCGGGCCTTCACCGAGGGCGCCCAGGATCGTGAGTGCGCGAGACAGCGACTGGCTCATGCGATTCGCTTCGCAAGCTCGCTCGCGACCTCCAGGCGCGTCCATTCGGCCACGCCGACCGCGAGTAGTTCCTCGAGCCGGTGCAGCGGTGGCAGGTGGGCGATGTCGCCATGACCCGTCAATGCCGCTGCGGCGCAGAGATGACCGAGCCGAATTCGTTCCTCGTGCCCAAGCCCGTGCAGAAGTCCGGCCAGGAAGCCGCCGGCAAAGGCATCACCTGCGCCGATCTTCTCGACGACAGTCAGATGTAAGGCAGGCACATCGACTCGCTCCGCTCCGTGGAAACCGGTTACGGTGTGCGCGTCGTTCTTGACGATCAGGTGCTCGGGTTGGGGGAACAGCGCCCGCAGTGCCGTGGGGTCGTGGGTGCCGAAGACGGCGAGTGACTCGTCGGCACCCATGAAAACGATGTCGCTACCGCGGGTAGCCCGCCCCAGCACCTCGGCTGCTTCCACCGCCCTGCCAGCCCACAGCGCAGGCCGGTAGTTCAGATCGAAGCTGACTAGGCGACCGCGCCTGGGCATCGAGACCAGCGAGTCGGTCAGCTGTGTTGCCGATCGTGACAGTGCGGGGGTGATTCCGGTGACGTGTACCAGTGCCGATCCGTCGAGCCACCGCACAGCCGTCGGCGTTGCGAGGTCGGCCGGCGAGAACGCGCTCGCCGCGGATCCACTGCGGAAGTAGAGCATGCGACTCTCGCCCACGGCCAAGTCGCCGGCTGCACCCGAACCGCCGCCGCGTTCCTTGACGTAGAGGCCGGTGGGCCGCACGGGGTCGGTGACCACGGTGGACACATCGACGCCCCGCTCGTCGAGATGCCGGACCAGATAACGGCCGAATCCGTCATCGCCCACCCGGGAGATCCATCCGGCCGCGATGTCCAACTGGGCGAGAACCGTCGCGACGTTGGCCTCCGCGCCGCCGGCGGTGCGCTCGAAAGACTCGGAATCCTCTAGTGGTCCCGGCTCTGCCACCAGCACCGCGAGCCCTTCCCCAATCGTGACCGCCCGGGGGCGCAGCGCTGTCGGCGAAGTCACATCGGGCTCCTCAAGTGCTTGCGGTCACAGATTCTCTGATGCAGAATAACTGCCATCGCACATAAGGCGCAACAAACGTTGCAAATTACGCAACGCCTGCGGGAGGAGCCGGCCGTGATCGACCACGTAGCCGTTGCCGCGCTCGAGGACCTCGTCCTGGGCCCGCAACACAAGGGGCTTCCCGCGGCGGCGTGGGGCAGCACGGTTCGCGAATTCCTGCGCACCGGGCCGTCCCTGGATCAGATGTCCACGCCCCTGCTGACGGTGGATCGCGCCGCGGTGGAATCGAACGTGACGGTGATGGCGGACTGGGCGGACTCGGCGGGCGTACTGCTGGCCCCACACGGGAAGACGACGATGGCACCGCAGGTGTGGGCAAAGCAACTGAATGCCGGCGCCTGGGGCATCACGTTGGCCACACCATGGCAGGTGCAGCTGGCCCGGTCGTTCGGAGTCGACCGGATCATGCTCGCCAATTCGATCGTGGACCCCTCTGCATTGACCTGGCTGGCCGCGGAGTTGGACCGCGATCCTTCGTTCGACTTCTTCAGCTGGGTGGACAGCGTCCAGACCGTCGAGCTGATGGATCACCTACTCGCCCCACGGCCGAGTGAACGGCCCGTCAAGGTACTGGTGGAACTCGGTGCTCCGCACGGACGCACCGGGGCGCGGACGCTCGAGTCGGCACGGGCCGTCGCCGCGGCGGTGCACCACTCGGCGCGGCTCACGTTGGCGGGCGTCGGCGGTTACGAGGGGGCACTCAGCCACGATCGCAGGCCCGCCGGCCTCGACACCGTCCGAGGCTATCTTGACCAACTCGGCCGGTTGCACCGCCAGCTCGCCGACGACGGACGTTACGGCACTGCGGCTTTGATCACCGCCGGTGGCAGCGCCTACCCGGACCTCGTGATCGAGCAGTTGGCGCATCTGGCCGACGAACGGGGCGAGCACGGTTTGCCCACGTCGGTCGTGCTTCGGTCGGGTGCGTACGCGATTCATGACGACGGTTTCTACGCCGGCATCTCGCCACTGAGTCCCGGCCGGACCGACCGCCCGCTGCGGTCGGCGATGCACGGGTGGGCACGCACCGTTTCTCGACCCGAAGCGGAACTGGCCCTGCTCGACGCCGGCAAGCGTGACCTACCGTTCGACGAAGGGCTGCCGATACCTCAGCGCATAGCGGGTGCCGGTAGCGCAACACTCGATCACTCCGCCGAGATCACTGCGCTCAACGACCAGCACGCGTTTCTTCGTCTACCCGCGCGCGGCGCCGATGACATTCCCGTCGGCACCGTCGTCCGGTTGGGGCTGTCACATCCATGCACGGCATTCGACAAGTGGCGGTTGATCCCGATGATCGACAACGCCGATGCGGTACAACCCCGCATCGTCGACCTCATTCACACGTTCTTCTAGCTTCTAGGCGGCGCGAAAACTCATGACCGACTTGCTTATCCGAGACGTCGATGTGATCGACGGCACCGGATCGGACCGATACCGGGCGGACGTCGTGGTACACGACGGCCGGATCGCGGATATCGTCGGCCCCCGAACAATCGCGGGAGCGGACCGAATCATCGAACCGAGTCCGGGCGTCGTGTTGTCGCCGGGATTCATCGATCTGCACGCCCATTCCGATTTGCGGCTGCTCACCGACCCCGGCCACTTCCCGAAGATCAGTCAAGGCGTGACCACCGAGGTCATCGGCCAGGACGGAATCGCCTACGCGCCGATCGACGACGCCGCGCTGGCCGTGGTCCGCCGCCAGATCGCCGGCTGGAACGGCAATCCGACGGACCTGGACTTCTCGTGGCGGAGTGTCGCAGAGTATCTCGATCGGCTCGATGAGGGAATCACGCCCAATGCCGCGTACCTGGTGCCCCAAGGCACACTGCGACTTCTCGCGGTCGGTGCCGATCAACGCCCCGCCACGCCCGCCGAGATCCGGCACATGCAAGAACTTCTCGCGCAGGCCCTCCGCGAGGGTGCCGTCGGCATGTCCAGCGGATTGACCTACACGCCCGGCATGTACGCGGACACCGCAGAGCTCGCGGCGCTGTGCGAGGTCGTCGCCGAGATCGGCGGCTTCTACGCCCCGCACACCCGGTCGTACGGAGCGGGTGCGCTGGAGGCATACGCGGAGATGATCGAACTCGCGCGCGGCACCGGCTGCCCCCTGCACCTGACCCACGCGACGATGAACTTCAGCGTCAACCGCGGACGCGCACAAGAGTTTCTGGAGATGGTCGACGCCGGCATCTCCGACGGATGCGATATCACGCTCGATACGTACCCCTATCTGCCCGGCTCGACCACACTGTCCGCTCTGCTGCCGAGCTGGGCGATGTCCGGCGGACCGGATGCGGCGCTGGAGCGCATCCAGGATCCCGACGTCCGCACGCGAATCACCGAAGACGTCAACGTAAACGGCTCCGACGGGTGTCACGGCGTGACCGTCGAATGGGACACCATCCAGATCAGCGGCGTGGCCAACAGCGAGCTTGACGAATATGTCGGAAGCACGATCCAGGCGATCGCCGCAGGCCGTAATGTTCCCCCGGTCGAGGTCTTCTTCGAGCTGCTCGGGCGTGACCAGTTGGCCACCACCATCCTGCAGCATGTCGGGCACGAAGAGAATGTCCGCGCAATCATGGTGCACCCCAAACACATGGGTGGCAGCGACGCCATTCTGGTCGGTGCCAGACCGCATCCGAGGGCATGGGGCACCTTTCCGCGGTATCTGGGCCATTACGTCCGTGAGGTCGGCCTGTTGAGCCTGGAAGACTGCGTCAACCATCTGACCGGGCGTGCCGCAGAACGGCTTCGGCTCGCCGACCGCGGGATCGTGCGGGTCGGCTATGCCGCGGATCTCGTGCTCTTCGACCCCGCGGTCGTCACCGACACCGCCACGTTCGAGAACCCGAAGCAGCAGGCGCGCGGAATCAGCCATGTCCTGGTGAACGGCGAGTGCGCGATCGACAACGGCGAGCCCACCGGACGACTCGCCGGCCGCACACTGCGGATGAACCCGTCAAGGAATCAGACCATATGAGTACGTCTGTCTCGGCCGCCATGGCGACCATCCTGCAAGACCGGGCACTGGCCGTTGTTCGCGCCACGGAGATCCCCGATCCCGTGGCACTGTCGAATACTCTTGCGCGGGCCGGCATTCGCGCTGTCGAGCTGACGTTCACCACACCGGGCGTCCTCGACTACCTGAACGCCGCCGCGTCCTCGGATGCGGTGCTGGGGATGGGCACCGTGTGCACCGCGGATCAGGCCAAGGCAGCCATCGCTGCGGGCGCGCAATTCCTCGTCACGCCCGGGGTCCGGCCAGAGGTCGCGAAAGCCGCTTCAGACAGCAATATTCCGGTGATCATGGGTGCCCTCACGCCCACCGAGATCCTCGTCGCGCTCGATCTGGGCGCCGCTGCGGTGAAGATCTTTCCGGCCGGCGCCTTCAGTCCACGGTACTTCAAGGACCTACGGGGGCCGTTTCCCGAGGTGTCGCTGATCCCCTCCGGCGGGGTCAATGCAGGCAATGCCGCCGAATTCCTCGCACACGGCGCCGTCGCGGTCACGGCGGGAACCGACGTCGTTCCACCACAGGCCGTCGGATCCGGCGACTGGACCGATATCGCCTCTCGCGCTGCCGTGTTCGTGCAATTACTGAGCTAGTCCACACCACCGAAAGGCCCTGCTATGAGTTCCACGATCGACTGGCTCAGAACGTCGACGCCAGGACTGCTGATTCTCTGCGGACTCGCGATCGCGATCCTGCTGTTCGCCATCATCAAGGTCAAGCTGGAACCGTTCATCGCGCTGCTCCTCACCGGCCTCGGACTTGCGCTGGCCGCCGGATTACCCGTGAAGGACATCGTCGGCACCGCGATCAAGAGCGGCGATTCGATACTGGAGACCGGTTTCGGGTCCATCCTCGGACACATCGCGGTGATCATCGGACTCGGAACCGTCCTGGGCGCCATCCTCGAACGGTCGGGCGGCGCCGACGTCTTGATGACCAAGCTGCTCGGGATATTCGGCGAACGCGGCGCGCCGGTCGCGATGGGCCTGCTCGGTCTGATCTTCGGCATCCCGGTATTCTTCGACATCGGAATCTTCGTGCTGGCGCCGCTGGTCTATGTGGCCGCCAAGCGCGGCGGCAAGTCGCTGGTGCTCTACGCGATGCCGATGGTTGCGGGCCTTTCGATGACCCATGCGTTCCTGCCGCCGCACCCTGGACCGGTTGCCCTCGGGGGCCTGCTGGAGATCAGCCTGGGGTGGCTGATTCTGATGGGATTCGTTTGCGGTATACCAGGTTTCATTGCTGCGGGAATCCTGTGGGGCACTTACATCGGCAGGCGGATGATGGTCGAGGTGCCGCCCGAGTTCATCGTCGAGGAGAACCGGGACGCCGACGGCGCAGGTGGGACGCCCACCGGCGGGGGCGTCGGCACCGTGAAGGAGACGGCGGCCAAGACGGACCAGGCTGTCAAGACCAGTCCACCGTCGGTTGGTCTCATCGCGGCGATCATCGCCATACCCCTGGTTCTGATACTCGGGGCGACGTTCGGCACCCAGCTCCTCGATGAGGGACCGTTGCTCTCGGTGCTCACCTTCCTCGGTACACCCGCAGTTGCGCTGCTCATCGCCGTGCTGGTCGCCTTCTATGTGCTCGGTGTCCGTCGCGGCGCGAGCGTGCAGGAGCTCAGCGTCCTCACCGGCGAGTCCTTGCGTCCCGTCGGCATGCTGTTGTTGGTCGTCGGTGCCGGTGCGTTCTTCGGCAAGGTCATCTCCGCCACCGGAATTGGCACCGCCCTGGCCGACACGATGTCCGCGGCTGGTCTGCCGGTGATCGTCTTGGCCTACATCATCAGCTGTGGGCTGCGCATCGCACAGGGCTCGGCGACCGTCGCCATCGTCACCACCGGTGGCATCGTGGCTCCACTGGTCACCGGGGGCGATTACTCCCAGATGGCGGTGGCCCTGATCGCGATGGCGATCGCGGCCGGTTCGATCATCCTCAGTCACGTCAATGACGGCGGCTTCTGGATCATCTCGAAATTCTTCAACCTGTCGGTGAAGCAGACGCTGCAAACGTGGACGGTGCTGGAGACGGTGCTGTCGGTGGTGAGCTTCGCGGTGGCGGCGGGGTTGTTCGCAGTCTTCGGCTGACGGCAGCTCGGCGGTGGAGGCCGATCTGATCACGCGCCACGATCATCTCGGAAACATTCGTGATCACCCAACGCGGACTGATGTATGCCGCCGGGTTGAGCGAGTCGCGCCCGGCGCTGGATTACCTATCTCTTCGGCGGACCTTCTCGGCGGGGCATCTCTCCGTCGGTGTCCTCGCGCCCGGAGCGCCGCGCCTTCACACTGGCTTCGAGCTTGGCGAGCAGGAGCATCAGATCCACGGTTTCGTCGAGCTCGTGCCACGATTCGGGAGCGCAGCGCTTCCGCACGGTGTGCGGGCTGCGGCGGATCGCGAGGCATTGACGGCCAGCGTGTGAAGGCGTCGGTCTTCAACCCTTAAATGGGGTCGGTGGTTAATGCGTTCAGTGTTCGGGTTATCCCGCGCTCGAGGGCGGCGATGATGCTGGGGCGTAGTTCTGCCGCCGGAATGATTGAGTGGACTGAACCGACCTGGCGGGCCCGTTCCACGTTGTGGACGGCTTCAAATTCTGCTGCTACCTCGCCGAGCTTGTCCGAGCGTACCGTGGTGCGGGTGGCGGCGAGCTTTACTTGCAGGCGGGCGCTTGTGGCGTCGTCCGTGCATGCGGCGAGCTGGGCTTCGAGGTCGCGCACTGCTGGGTCTGCGGCGGTACGTTTGTTCACGTCTCGGGTGAACACCACTGCGGCTGCGGGTGCGCCACCGATGACTGAGGAGAACGATCCCTCGATGGCGAGTACTTCCATGTTCTCGTTGAGCGCTTGGGAGAACACCACGAACGCGCCGCCGTGATAGCGCGAGACCACGACGAACACGATCGGTCCGTCGAAGTTGACGATGGCCCGGCCGATTTCGGCGCCGTACTCGAGTTGGATGTTGCGCAGCGACTCGGGTGAACCGTCGAAGCCTGACAGGTTTGCCAGCACTACGAGGGGTCGGCTTTTGCTTGCGGCGTTGATCGCGCGCGCGGTCTTTTTTGAGGATTGCGGGAACAGGGTGCCTGAAGTCCATTGGTCGGGCCCGTCGGCGGGGACCCAACCCTTGCGCGGGATGACTCGCGACTCGATGCCGATGACGGACACCGGAATGCCGGCGATGTGGGCGTCGAACACCACGGAGGTGTCGGCGTCGGCCATGTCGGCCCACCGCTCCAGTGCTGGATGGTCTTGGTCGATGACCGCACGCATGACCGTGCGAATGTCGAACGGTTTCTTGCGGTCTTTGTTGGTGCTGGCCGAGAAGATGTCGCCGACGGTGGTGAAGTCGCTGCAGGGATGGTCGTGCGGGAAGGCGCGGACGTCGCGGTCGACCGGGTCGGATGTGTCGGCGCGGCGTGGGAAGCGTTCTCCGGCAGCGACATAGGCGTGGTCGTAGTGGGCGAACAGTATGTCGCAGGCGGCCTGAAGGTTCGGCGCCCAGTACTGGGCCTGCCCGTTGGGTCCCATCACGCGGTCATAGCCGCCGATGCCGAAGTTGTCCTCGGCCGAGACCCCGCCGGAGTAATCGAGGGATTGCTTGCCGGTGAGGACCATCGCGCTGTCGGGTGTCATCACCAGAATGCCTTTGGTGTGCATCGGCATCGTGGCTTCGGCATTCCAATACGGCTGCGCGCCGACGTTGATTCCGGCGACGATGACGTTGATCTCACCGCCGTTCTGGGTGAAGGTGATGATTCGCCGCAGCGCACGCGATACCCAGTCCATGTTCTCGGTGCCGCTGTCCATCGAAATGGTGGCGCCGGAGGACAAGGCGAACCACTCGACGGGCACCGACAGCTTCTCGGCGAGATCGAGCGCGGCAACCACCCGGGCGCATTCGGCTTCGGCCACCGTGCCCAGCGCTTTGGTCGGGTCACCGAACAACGCGACGCGTGTCATTCCCTCGGGGTGGCGCGGCGTTGGTCGCGACACCGTGCCGACGATGAGCCCGGCGGTGTTGCGTCCGTATGGACGGTCCACCGGTCCAAATTCACCCGATTCGTCGAGGTCATATTCGACGAACCGGCCTTCGGGGCCGGTGAGACCGGGGAGCAGTTCGTAGGGGTAGACCACGCCGCGAGCCTGGGAACGCTGCACCTTCTGCGCGTATCCGTCGAGCGGGCGCAACGGATCGGTCGGCGGCGCGGTCACATTCGCGACGATCCCGGCGCCGGGGCTGGAGGAGAAGCGGATCGCCACTCGCCGCGGCTGTGACGTCTCATCGTCGTTGATGCTGGCCAGGATGGTGATGTCTTCCAGTCCGGCGTTGACCGCCAGCGGTGCCAGGCGTTGGGCGATCGCGGGGAAACGGTTTGCGGGGATGTCGAGCACCGGCCATACGTAAAGCGCGACGCGGTTGTTGTCGAGCCGCTTGCTGCCGCGCTGGGCCTGCACCCGGCGTATGCCGTCCAGACACGCGGCCAGGGTGCGCTCGATGGCCGGGATCCCGATTATCTGGCCGGCTTCGTCTCGATGGGGGGTCACGTCACGAACCTCGGCCAGCGCGATGAGGCGCTCATCGGACGGATTCTCCTTGGCCGTCACGTGGAAGAGGTAGGTGCCTGCCGCGGCGGGCAACCGAGTGCCGTTGAAGTTCTTCAGCCGCCACAAATCCAGGCGTTGCCCGGTGAGCGGATGCATGTCGCGGATCGTCGGGTCCTCGGCCATGCCACCTTCTGGGGCCGGGCGGAATGTCACCTGATGCAGGTCGCGGCCGACCACCGTCACGCTCACCCGGCGCCAACCGGTCGCGCTGGGATGCTCGGCAAGAACATCGCGTAACTCAGCGGAGAGTCGGTCGCTGTCGGTGGGCGCGTTCGGCCAGGACAGATAGATGTCGGCAACCAGGTTGTCCCCCTTGGGTCCGGCGATCGCGTCGACGGCGCGCAGCGTTGCCGACAACCGCTCGCGATCGGTCACAGTGGAAACCAGATGCAGCCGCTGTCCGGCCAATTCGTAACTGCCGGTGACGAACTGGCCACCGGCCTGTTCGACGACCTGGACGTTTTCGAGCGCGCGGATCTCGTAGTACTGACGCGTGACGACCTCCAGCAGCGGGCCGGGATCAGAAATGCGTTGCGCCAGAAGATCGATCAACAGCGCCGGCGTCGCGACCAGGGCATCGATGCGCCCCGCGTAGTCCGGCGCGTCCGGATTGTCGGCGAGATACTGCAGGGCGTCGCGCACGCCGTCGTGAATCTGCTCGCGCGCCGTGCGGATCTGCGGCTCGTCGAACAAACGGAACCGCAGATTACGGGCGACGTCGCCGATAACCGGATAGCGCACCTGCGTCGCGATGATCAGGCGCTCCAGCACCTCACCGACCGCACTGGTCGAAGCCGGTGAGACGTCGTCGGCGCTAAGCCAGCGCCCCAGCAGCGCGGTGATCACCGCAACCTGGTTCTCCATCCGCTGCAACGCCAGGAACAGCCGGTAGACCGCGTCTTCCAACTCCGGTCCGGGGTCCAGCGCCTCGACGTCGTAATCACCCAACGCGCGCACGATCTTGATCCGAAACGACTCTGGCAGCCCCTCCACGTCGGCGTCGAGCGAATGCAGGAACGAATGGAAGTGCTCGCGGGGGCTGTGGACGCGCTCGTCGGTGTCCTCTTCGTCCAGAGTGGGCCGGTTGCGCGAAATCTCGCAGATATCGGCGAAGGTGTCCAGCAGTCCGAGTTCGGCCTGGACCAATTCCGGGTCATCGAAGGGCAGGCTGCCACGAAGGGCCTGATACTCGGCGAGCAGCAGGCGGGCGCGGTCCCCGCTCATGTCATAGCCCAGGATCGACGCGCGCAGTTCCCCCAGCCGCGCCAGAGCCTCAGCACGCGGGTTGGTGTCCTCGATTCTGGGCTGGCTACGGAACCGAACCCGGGGCGCGGCCTGAGCCGCCGCGCTCTCACCGGCCTGATCGAAGCGCAGCAATGCCGCACCCGCATCGACCTGATTGTTGACCGTAGCCAAGATCTCACGAACGCGTCCCGCGGCCGGTGCCCGCAGCGCGGTTTCCATCTTCATGCTCTCCAAGACCACCAGCGTGGCACCGGCCTCAACGTCATCGCCCACCGCCACCGGCATGGCCACCACCACCGCCGGAGACCCGGCACGCACCAGACCCGCCTCGTCCTGGCTGATCCGGTGGCTCACGCCGTCCACCTCAACCAGGAACCCGGTCGGGCCCGCGACCGCGACAAGGTGGAAACGCTGATCGCCAAGACTGAGGCGACTCTCGAATTCGCCGAGCCGTTCGACCTCCACGACAAGACCGCCGCCGTCACCGGCCACCCGGTAGGCGTGGGGACCGATCTGTCCGACGGTCAACTGGTAGGCCTGACCCTGATAGTTGAGCTCAACCTTCTGGCCGATGGCATGGCTGGCCCGCGGTCGACCACCCCGTGCCGAGGCCAAGAAACCGCCACGTTCGCGGCTCTCCTCGGCTTCATAGGCCTCGACCGCGGCCGCGATGAGCGCGATGTCGGCCACCGGCGTCGGCCCGCTCGCCGTCCCAGCACCGGTGCGGTCCAGCCAGCCGGTGTCGGCCGAGGCAGAAATGACCTCATCGCGGTCGAGGAGCTCAACCAGGAACGACTTGTTGGTCGTGCCGCCGTCGATGACCACAGTGGTCTCGCGCAGGGCGGTGCGCAGCCGCGCCATCGCTTCGTTCCGGTCGCGACCCCAGGCGATGATCTTGGCCACCATCGAGTCATAATCAGGGGGAATCACATCACCTTGCGCAACGCCCGTATCCACCCGAATACCCGAACCGAGCGGGAACTTCAACAGCCGCACCGTGCCCGGGGCCGGCGCAAACCCGTTATCAGCATCCTCGGCGTTGAGCCGGGCCTCCACCGCATGGCCGAACTCAGCCGGACACTCCCCGACCAGCGAACCGCCGCCAGCGACGAAGATCTGCAGCTTGACCAGATCAATACCCGTGGTCACTTCGGTGATCGGATGCTCAACCTGCAACCGGGTATTGACCTCGAGGAACGTGAAGGATTTCTGATCCGGCTGGTACAGATATTCCACCGTGCCAGCACCACGGTATCCAGCAGTGCGGACCAGTTCAGCCGACACCCTACGCAGCTGATCGGCCTGCTCCCTGGTCAACAGCGGAGAGGCCGACTCCTCGATCACCTTCTGGTTCCGGCGTTGAATAGAGCAGTCACGCACTCCAGGAGCCCACACATTGCCGTAGTTGTCGGCGATGACCTGAACCTCGACATGGCGGGCATCGGTGACCAGGCGCTCGAGGAACACCACCGGGTCGCCGAACGAGCGCTCAGCCTCACCCTGCGTGCGCTCCAGCGCCACTTCGAGTTCCTCAGGGGAGAACACCTTACGGATGCCGCGCCCGCCGCCACCACTACGGGCCTTGACGATCAGCGGATAACCGATGCCCTCGGCATGCCGGCGGGCCTCCTCACAGGTCCCGACCGGGCCACCGCTCCACGGAGCCAGCGGAACACCCACCTTCTCAGCCAACAACTTGGCCTCGACCTTATCGCCCAACGTCCGCATCGCCGCAGGACCCGGCCCGATAAACGTAAGATTCAACCGCACACACAGCTCTGCGAACGCAATGTCTTCAGCAACAAAACCCCAACCCACCCACACCGCATCGGCCCTGGACTCCACCAGAACGCGCTCCAGCGCGCCGTGATCGAGATAAGCAATGCCCGCCGATACGCTGCGCAACATCACGCCTTCGTCAGCCTGACGGACAAACATCGCCCGACGCTCCGCCTCGGTATACAAAGCGATCGTCGATATACCGCAGCCATACTCGGCATTCAATTCACGCACCGCACGAATCAGGCGGACCGCAGCCTCACCCCGATTAACCACCGCGATACGGCGGGGGAACGTGATTGTCAACTCCTCGGCGCGAGACATTGGCTTATCCGAACGCAAGGGCCGCGTCGGACCCGGTGGTTATGGGGAGCGCTTCAGCATCGGTGGCCGACTCGCGAATCGGCTCCGCCTGATCGGCGGGCGCGACGACGGCAGGATCAATTCGCAGAATCGCATAGCCGGCAACCGCGCCAGCGCCGAACCCCGGGGCGAAGACCCGGCTGGGCGCGGTGATCACACCGTCGCGGACCGCGTCGTCGATCGCCAGCGGAATGCTCGCCGATGAGGCGTTGCCCACCCGTTCGATGTTGAAATACAGCTGATCTGCGGACAGACCGGCGGCCGTCGCGAGGTCGATCACCATGGTCTTGTTCGCCTGGTGCGGGACGATCAAGTCGATGCTGGCCAGAAGCGATTCTGCGACTCCATCCGGGTCGGGCAGGGCCCTGATGTCGTCAAGCATCTGCCTGAGATAGCGCCCGGCGAGGGCTTTCACCTCGGGGCCGAAGACGGTGACATTGTTGGCGAACGCGGGGTTGGGCCACAAGATCGAATTGACCTGGCTCACCGGACCGCTGGCATACGTCTGCATGTATTCGATATCCGGCGGTGCGCCGTCGGGTGCGACGCCGAGGACAATGGCGGAGGCGCCGTCGCCGAAGATCATCCGGGACGGCCGAACGTTCCCGATCTTGTCGGAGAACTTTTCCGCGCAGACCACAAGGACCGGCCGCTGCACCAATTGCAGCACTCTCGCGGCCTCGGCCAGCCCGTAGCTGAGGCCGGCACACGCGGCGACGAGGTCGAACGAACAGTGCGTCTGCTGGATGCCCAACGCGCCGGAAAGCCAGGTCGCAACCGACGGCAGCAGCCGAGAGCTGGTGCAGGTGCACACGATTACTGCCCCGATCTGGGCTGGACCCACCTCAGCGTGCGCCAGCGCCGAGCGGGCGGCTCGCAACGAGAGGTCCTCGAGGGTCTCCGACGTGTAACGACGCTGTTCGATACCCGTCTTGGCGACGATGTCGTCGGCGGACATGGGGGACCAGTTGTAGGCGCTGTTGCGGATGAGGTCCTCGTTGGTGCACACCAGATCGCCGTGCGCTGCGGCGATGGCCATGATGCGGAGTTGTACCGCCAGGTCATGGCGCACGTCGATCGCCGGGTACGGGCGAATCGGCTCGCAAACCGGGGGGGACGCCGGGTGGGCCTTCTTCGGGGCGGGCGCCGAAGCGATGCGGGACAGGAAATGTTGGACCTCGCTGTCTCGCGGATGAAACACCACCACGTAGTCGTCGTCGTGCAACTCTTCGACAGGGACCAGAGTGGCCTTGTCACGATCCCATGGGTACTGGTTGTGCAGGACCATCGACCAGCGGCGTAGCGCCTCCAGCTCGGCCACATCCTCATTGCAGTCGACGATCTCGGTGTAGCTGTACCGGCGGAAATCGGGGTCGTATTCAGAAAGCCGCAGAGTTTGATTACTGGGATCAGAGAGCAGATCGGCAACCGTGGGTACGACGGCCGACAGCTTCGTCGCGTGGTTCCGACGATGGCCGAACACATCGAAGAGGATCTCGAAGATGCTGTCCTCGACCTCGGCGTCCCACTGCGCCGCAAGACCGGGATAGGCGGATATCACCGCGGTCACCTTCGTTTCACGATCCTCCCACGGCGTCAGGATCGGTACGAAGACGTCGTCGCGGCTACGCGGCACATCGGACCACCGGGTGGGCTGGACGTCGTACATCGTTATTTTGAAACGATTGGCCCAGAACAGGTTCAGCGCCATATCGCGCATCAGCTCGAACTTGCTGTTGTAGGCGCCGGTCTTGATCCGCTCAAGGATGTCCGTCCCTGTGGGCGCCTTGGCGTCGAAGTCGCGCCGGACTACCGCATCTAGCTGCTCCAGGCTTTCGAAAGTGGAGAAGTCGAGATCAGGAAAACAATTCGACGGAAAGACGATTTTGCCATGCTTGTTGATTTCATAGGAATGCATTTGCGATCACCTGTTCGCTGCGAAGTATCGGAGTGTGAAGTAACGCGAGGCGACAGAGAGGCAACCGAAATATCTCACATGTCAAGACCGCCGTTCACCCCCCAAACCTGTCCGGTGATGTAGCTCGAGGCATCCGCAGCCAGGAAATGCACGACTCGTGCGACCTCCCACGGTTGGGCGAGCCGGCTCATGGGAATGCCGCCCTTGATTCGGTCGAGGATCTTCTCGGGGATGGACTCGACCATCTCCGTCGCCACGAACCCCGGAGTGACTGCGTTGACCGTGACGCCGATACCGTTGTCCGCCAGCTTGCCCGCGCGCCCCATCTGGAAACAGGCTTCGCGTGCCAGTGTCTTCGTCAGGCCGAACAGCCCGGCCTTGGAAGCCGCATAGTTCGCCTGACCTATCGCACCTGTCTCACCGATCACAGAGGAGACCATGACGATTCGGCCGCTGCCGCGCTCGAGCATGTGCGCCAACGCGGCCTGGGCAAGGAAGAACGCCCCGGACAGATTGACTCCGATGACCTTGTTCCATTCGTCTTCGGTCATCTTGGCCACCGTCTTGTCAATCGTGATGCCGGCGTTGTTGATCAGGATGTCCAGGCGGCCGTGCTGGTCGATGACCTCCTGGATTGTTCGCCGGCAGTCGTCCCCGCAGCCGACATCGCCCTGATGGACGCTGACCTCGGTGCCGTTACCGGCTGCCGACAACTCGGCGAGGAACTTCTGCGCCTGCTCAGTGTTCCTGCCATACCCAGCAGCTACCGTTGCGCCCTGACTGGCCAGGCTCTTACTGATCGCCGCACCGATTCCCCGGGTACCACCCGTCACGAAGGCAACGCGCCCGCGGAGCTTGTCTCCCCGACGCACCTCCGATCGCGATACGCCGGTGTCCTCAACCGCAGTCGTCGCCGTCATACTGGCCCCTTGTCCATGCTCACCCTGTAGAGGTCATTCTCATCGACAGAAACCTTCCCGAGCCATGGTTCCCGCTGGGCAAGATTGTGGGTACTGACCGCCCGTGCAGAGCGTGACGGTTCAAGCGTGTGGAACAGGTCGGCCCCGGAGAACAGTGCGCGCCACCCAGCGGCCGTCGCCGCGCCGATGACACCGGCCGACTGCGCCGACTCAGTCCGACGGCTCATCGGTCGAGTACCACTCGTACACTCCGTCCTCGCGAGTTCGTCGTTCAATCAGTCCCTGCCACCGCAGGTAGGCCAGATGTGCGAGCGTCTCAGCCATCGCCAGATTCCATTGAAACTTCAAGAGGGCCTTGGCGACCTGAACTTCGGCGATCTCTCGGACGGTGCAAGGGTGGCTGCGGATCATCGCATGGATGGCGTCGAGCCGCCGTTGCTTGTTGCGCATTATGGCGTCGACTCGGCGTCTGCCGTCGGCGAACGCGCGGCCGTGTCCCGGCATCACCAGCATCGGGCCGCGCTCGGCGACGAGCTTCAGGGATGCCAGATAGCTGCGGAGAGGATCCTTGTCGAATCCGCGCTCAAATGTGACAGGCGGAGTGACGGCCGGGAGCAAGTGGTCGCCCGAGAAGAGCAGCTTGTCAGTCGGTGACCACAGGCAGATATGGCCGAGTGAGTGGCCTGGAGTGTGGAGGACTTCCCACTGTCTAGTGCCGATAGAGAGGACCTCACCCCCGTTCAGTCGGGTGGAGGCTTCGACGACGGAATGGAGGTACGGCAGCCAGGCGACGAGGGTGTCGGCGAAGGCGGCCACCTCGTTCTTGCGCACACCGTGGTCACTGTAGGTATCGCGCTTTCGCGCCTGGGCGGTCTCAGGATGCCGGTACTTTTCGCAGTCCAGGTCTGTCATGGCGTGCATGAGCAGTTCCGCGCCGGTCAGTTCCATGAGTCTGCCGGCCATACCGTAATGGTCGATATGCGCGTGGGTGACGATGATGCGTGCGATGTCGTCGACCACGTAGCCTCGGGTGTGGAGCGCGTGACGCAGTACGGACAGCCCGTCGTCGGGCTCGCCGGGATGCCACATGCCGCAGTCCACCAGGGTCACGTCGTCGCCGTCTTCGATGATGTAGACGTTGACGCTTTCGATGTGGTTTATCCCGACGGGCATCGTGGCCAACCCGATGCCGTCGGGTTGGGTTTGGCCACGCAATTCCGGCGCGGTCGTCACCATGTTCGGTTCACTCGTGCATCCGTTCGAGGAGCGTGAACCAGATGGTGAGCTCCACGTCGAACACCGGGCCCGAGTCGGTGAAATCGCCGCTGATCTTGGTGACCTCGAACCGAGTGAACCCCTCAAGCGTGGTGTACGCGCGGTCTATCGCCTCATGGATGGATGCCTCGATCGTGGGCCCTGATCCGGCGATGTTGATGGACTTCCGCACCGCCATCGTGACTCCTGAGGGGTAATAGTCATTGGCTCCGTGGGTCCATGGTGTCTTGGTGTCGACGCCCATGCGGGTTCTTTCCCGCTGATCGGGAGACGGTTCGCGGGAAAACTCACCGGGCCGGTCGGCTCCTGCGGGGCAGCCGCGTTGACGGCGCGCTGACGGCACGTCGATGATGCCCCCATGGCCATGGAGTTGAAGGTGGACACGGAAGCGGCGGAAGTCGGGTTCGACGCCGGCCGGCTCGAGCGGATCGACCGACACTTTGCCCGGTACGTCGAGGAAGGTCAGCTGCCCGGCTGGCTGATCGCGGTCACCCGCCGCGGCAAGGTCGTCCACCTGTCGCGGTGTGGGCACGCCGACGTCGAGGCCGGGCGACCGGTCGAGGTCGACACCCTGTGGCGCCTTTTCTCGATGACCAAGCCGATCACCTCGGTCGCGGCGATGATGCTCTTCGAAGAGGGCGCCTTCGACCTCACCGATCCAATAGCCCGGTGGTTACCCGAATTCGCCGAACCACGGGTTTACGTCAAAGGCCCCGCCCTCAACCCGCTCACCGAGCCGGCGGTCGAGCCGATCCGATTGTGGCACCTGCTCACCCATACCTCGGGACTGACCTACGGGTTCCACCACGCACATGCTGTCGATGAGATGTACCGCGCCGCCGGGTTCGAATGGGGCACGCCCGCAGGCCTTGATCTGGCGGATTGCGTCGAGCGATGGGCGCAGTTGCCACTGGTATTCCAGCCGGGCAGCGAATGGAACTACTCGGTCTCGTCGGATGTGCTCGGCAGGTTGGTCGAAGTGGTGTCCGGGCAACCGCTCGATGAGTTCTTCCTGCAGCGGATCTTCTCGCCGCTCGGCATGGACGACACATCGTTCGGTGCCGACGGCGAGGATCTCGCTGCGCTGTACGTGCCGCAGCCACGCACACGAAAGGCGATCCGGCACGACGCGTTCGGCGCGGTCGGCCACGGCCGTCCGGCGTGCCTGTCGGGCGGCGGCGGCTTGGTGTCCACCGCGCCGGACTACCACCGGTTCACCCAACTCCTATTGCGCCGAGGCGAATTGGACGGAGTGAGGTTGCTGAGCCCCCGCAGCGTGGCGCTGATGACGAGCAACCACCTTCCCGGTGACGTGGATCTGGAGGCCTATGGGCGGCCGCTGTTCGCGGAGATGCCGTTCAACGGCTTCGGGTTCGGGCTCGGCTTCTCGGTGTTGAAGGATGCGGTGAAGGCCAAGACGTTGTCGAGTCCGGGCGAGTTCGCGTGGGGCGGGGCGGCCAGTACCGCCTTCTGGGTCGACCCGGCCGAGGAGCTGACGACGCTGTTCTTCACCCAACTGCTGCCCTCCAGTACCCATCCCATCCGCCAACACCTGCGCCAGCTCGTCTACCAGGCCCTCGTAGCCTGATCTGCTCGTTGCCGACCACTCGAAGCGAGTCAGTGGACATGACCGAGGACACAGTCGGCCGACGCCGTGATGGAACCGACAGCAATAAAATTCGCTACTCACGGGTTGCTGATATGGAACGCAGAGAGAATTTATCGTCCGGCCTGGAAGGTTCCGATGCTCACCGATATCGCGGCCGTGGTCATGTCGATTGCTGTCCTGGTCGCCTTGTGTTTGGCGCTGTACGGATGGTTCAGGCTGTCGATCAGCCGGTTCAACAGCGTGGCTGCCAAGGACGTACTGAGCGCGTGGGATGCCGAACTGGCGAGGTTGTCGGCGGAGGACCGTGAACGGCTGCGCGTGCAGCCGCCGGTCGAGGTGCTGGAAGCCCTCGTAGCCATGCCGTGCCAGCGGTCGCGTCGATTCCAGCTGAGTTACACCCGGTAGGCCCGGGCGATGACAAATAGCAACGGCGGCGGCCTGACGGTCGCTTGATCTATGTCGCATCCCGTCGACATACTCAACGGGTGAGTTCCACTGTGCGGAACACCTCATTACAGGACGACGACTCGTCGACGTCGGTGGTTCGCCGACTCGCGGCCGTGCTCAACGCGTTCCGTGCCCGAGACGTGTATCTGGGCGTCAACGAAATCGCCCGCCGTACCGAACTGCCGAAATCGACGGTGTCCCGACTGGTCAAGGAGATGCACGAAGAGGGCTTCCTCGAGCGCAAAGCCCAGAAAGTCGGGCTGGGGTTGCAGATGTTCGAGTGGGGAGAGCGCGCCTCTCGGCGGCGTTCAGTGCGCCAGGTGGCGCTGCCTTTCATGGCTGATCTGCGGGAAGCAACGCGCCAGACGATTCACCTTGCGGTGTTGGACGGCACCGAGGTGGTCTACGTCGAGATACTGCACCGTGAAGACGCTCCGCGTCTGCCGTCGAAGGTGGGCGGCCGGCTACCCGCTCACGCAACGGGCGTGGGGAAAGCGCTGCTGTCCGTTTCGGATCCGGATGTGATCGACCGAGCGATCGCCGCCGGACTCGTGGCCGTGGGACCCCGGACAATCCGGAACGCTGATGTCCTGAGGCAACAGCTTCGGCGGGCGGCAGTCAACGGGATCGCGTATGAACACGAGGAATCCGCCGCCGGGGTCGTGTGTGTCGCGAGCGCCATTCTTGATGCCGAAAACGTTCCTGTCGCTGCGATTTCGGCGTCGGGGTGGGCCGGGAAGGTCGACATCCGACGGGTCGCCCCAGCCGTCCACACCGCTGCGCTGAGTGTGTCCCGCGTTCTCGCGAGTCGCGATATCTGAGCCGCACGTTCATCCAGTGGATCGCATCGCCAATCGTGGAGGTATCCGGACTGAGACGTGCTAATACGAACCCGGGTGCAAGGGCGCATCCAGGAGGCCAGCATGCATGTCCGTTTCGTCACTCCTGCGGGAGTCGATTTGTATGACGTCGCGGACCTACGCACGCTGCTCGCGCGGACGGACGGGTTGGTCTGGGTCGACGTACCGGTGTGGGACGAGCTGGCCGAGCACACGTTGAGCACGGTTTTCGGGTTCCACCCGCTCGCGGTCCGGGACTCGGCAAATCGGAATCAGGTGCCCAAGATCCATCGCTACGACGACCATCTGTTCCTGGTGCTGCACGCACCGCAGCCCGGCGCCGGCGGCCATGTGCACTATGTCGAGCTCGACCAGTTCATCGGCGACCGGTACCTTGTCACCGTCCACGGCCCGCTCAACCCAGCGGTCGACCCGGCTGCGGCAATGGTCGAGGTGGACACGGTACTTTCGCGACTCTCAAGCGGCAAGCTCAAGCCGGACAAGGCATTCGAGCTATCCTATGCGTTGCTCACGGCATTGACCGGGCGCCTTCGCGCGTACACCGCGGAGTTGACCAAGGATGTCTGGGCGCTCGAGCAACGCGTCACCGGCGATCACTTCGGCGATCCGGAATCGTTTCTCGATGAGATGTTCCGGGCGCGGCACGGTCTGCTCACGGTCAGCACCATGTCCGCGCTGAGCCGCGAGGTGTACAGCCGGATGGTGACCATCACGGCCTGCGGCCCGGGCCACGGGCAATCGCTGCTCCTGGACGCTGTCGATCAGTTCCACCATCTGTCGGTGATGGCGGAAACGCAAAAGGCATACCTGCATGGAACGATCGAGTTCTATCAGGCGCGGACGAACACGAAGATGACCATCGCGGCCGAACGGCTCGCGGTGATCGCCGCAGTCACGCTGCCGATCACGGCACTGTCCTCGGTGCTGGGCATGAACCTGATCGTCAACGGTGAGACGCATTGGATCCTGCTCGCTATCACACTGGCCATCATGCTGGCCATGTCGACGACACTGCTGGTCTGGGCGAAGCGCAAGGGCTGGTTCTAGCGGCGAACGTGCGGGTGCGCTGGAGCGCAATAGCCGAATTGGGACATGAGCTAGTCTCACGACGTGGATCAAGACAGACCACAGAGTCTGCTGGGGGCGATCATCCGCGAACAGCGCGAGCTCGCGGCGTTGCCACTGCGTCAGCTGGCCAAGTCTGTCGGAATTTCCAACCCGTATCTCTCCCAGATCGAACGGGGATTGAGGGCACCCTCTGAGGCGGTGGTCGAGGCACTGGCCGCATCGCTGGATCTGTCGGTCGAAGAGCTCTACCGGCGCGCGGGTTATGTCGAGCCGGCGACCTCAACCGATGATCAAACCCACTCCGATCTCGCGGATGCGATCGCGGCGGCACCCGAACTCACGCCGGCCCAACGTCGGGCGATGGCGGAGATCCACCGAAGTTTCATCGACGCAAACCGGGTACGCAAGACATCGGGGAACCACGGCGCCGAATAGCGAGAATGAAACGCACGCAATGCATCTCGTGATAAGAGCGGGCCCGCCGGCCCTGGTCGCCGCCGAAAGTTTTCCCGAGTGCGGTATTCGTGAGCCGGATCACAAATAGCTGTGTTAGCAGGTTTCGTGCTAACGTAGCTAGCAGCCGGCCTGCAGAGGGCCATGGTACGAACAGGAGGAACGACAATGACCACAGCCACAGAATCAACCATCAAACCCCTCGACATTGATTTCGAGGCGGCCACCGAGCGGATTCGCGAACTGAATGAGAAGGTTTTCGCCGCGGCAAAGCAAACCGGGACCATCTCGCTCGATACGTACGAGCAGACGGTGAACAGCGTGCTGGATTTCGGCCAGAAGGTCGCCGACTCCACCAAGGTGGACTGGGTTTCGGCCCTCGCTAAGTCGCAGGCCGCGGTTATCACCGAGGTGACGAACGCCTACACGAAGGCCGCGCGCGACCTGCTGAAGTGATTCCATCGAACGTGCACCGGCACTTCCGGCGGCTCGAAGAGCATCTGTTCCGATTGCCGCCGGAAAGCCGCTGTTCGTCTATATTCCCCGAGGGTTGTCGCGTGCCGGCCAGTCTGCCCACGTTGATCGCCGGCCAGTTCGCTTGGGCGCCAATCGAAATATGGGCATCGATCGCTGCCGGTGCCTTGCCGTGTTGGCCGAGACGGCGCAGTGTCGCGGTGGTCTGAGCGGGGGTACATGTGGGCGCTTGCCGACTTGCTGTCGACTCCAGCCGAGTACATATCGCGTGAGTTGGTCGACGCTGGACACCTCGGCCCTTTCGTGGGAGCGCCGCACTGTCCGAGCACTGAACGCCGATCGCCGCACGCGTGCGGACGTGTGCTCAGCACGGCTCCTGAATCGGGAAAATTGCCGGACGAGAACATGTTCGGAGTTGAGTCGCGTTCACCTCGGTCGGGCGGCGCTAGTCCAGCGCGGGTTTCCAACTGCGGGCCGGGTGGTGTCCCGTTGCGTGAAACTCAGTCGCCAGTTGGCGCGAGAGACTACGACACGCAACGGATAGCGCGCCTGCGGCCGGCTTCAATTCGCTGCCCAGATCCCGGACGGCGAGTTCGATGGCGGCGGCGACGCGGCCTCCGCCGTAGAAGATCGGCATCGCAATGGCCGCTTTGCCGCATTCCAGTTCATTGCGCGAGGTAGCGACCTGCGTGAGCCTGATGACCGAGAGTTTCCGCCGCAGGACGTCGGGCGAGGTGATGGTATGGCGGGTGAGCGCGGGCAATCCCGCCGCGATGACATGGTCAACGACGCCTGGTGGAGAGAAGGCGAGCAGCGCCTTACCCGAGGCGGCGGCATGTGCGGGTACGACAGCGTGCAGAAGGCCCTCGGCGTGCACGCGTTCGGAGAACCGGTTGGTCCGCGGCTGCAATGTCAGCACCTCTGAGTCACGCAGAATGCCCAGCCGCACCTCGCTGCGGGTGGCCCTTGACACTTCGTGCAACACCGGCAGCGCCCGCATCACGATCTGCGTAGTCGAGCAGACGCCCGACTCGGAGTATTTGCTGGCGATCATTCGTAAAGGCAAGCCGATCCGATAACTGCGTTCCTCGGTGCGTTCGAGAAGACGCCAGGCGACCAATTCCGAGGCGAGGCGATGCGCGGTCGACGTCGGCAGCGCCGCGGAAGCGGCGATCTCGGTCAACGTGTGCACGTCACCATCGGCGAACACCATCAAAATCGCAGTGACCTTGTTGGTCACCGACCGTCCGGGATCGGTCGAGTTTCCCGCCATGCGGCACTCCTCATCTGTTACACAGAGGTTCCCAGTTAGCGGCGGTTCTAAGCGAGCGAAGTGTTCCGGAGAGCGGAACACAAGAGGGAAGGGGCTGAGGCATCGGCAGCTGGCGCGCTCGACTCGCCCCGTACATCTGGGTTCGCTCGCGAATCGCCAACGGTAGAGCGACGGATGCAAGTTCGATCATCGCCGTCGAGGCTCGACCATGATCAGACTGATGCTGCGTGCGCGCACGTAGACGGGAAAGACATGTCGGAATTCACCAAGACCCTGCAGGTGTTGCTTATTCCCCCCGAGCAGCACGAGGAGTTGGAGCGGCTCGCGGTCAGTCGCGGGCTTTCGACGTCGACGGTGGCGCGCGAGGCAATCCATCGTCTGGTCCGGCCTGAGGCCGCAACCGCGCTCAGCCAAGGATCGCCGACTGGTCCAGGACTGCCAGATCTACCCTTGACCCTCTCGCCTGCGGGCCGGGTGGCCGTCTCGGTGTCCCGTTGCGTGAAACTCGGTGGCCAGTTGGCGCGAGAGACTGTGACACGCAACGGATAGCGCGTCTGCGGCCGGCTTGGATTCGCTGCCCAGATCTCGGACGGCGAGTTCGATGGCGGCGGCGACGCGGCCTCCGCCGTAGAAGATCGGCATCGCAATGGCCGCTTTGCCGCACTCGAGTTCGTTGCGTGACGTCGCGACCTGCGTGAGCCGGATGACCGAAAGACGCTGGCGCAGGACATCGGGTGAGGTGATGGTGTGCCGGGTGAACGCGGGCAACCCATCGGCGATGACGCGGTTGACTATCCCTGGTGGAGAGAAGGCGAGCAGTGCTTTGCCCGCCGCCGCCGCGTGAGCCGGTAGGAGACCGTGGAGGAGTTTCGCGGCGCGCGTGCTTCCGGTGGCGTCCGGTGATTGCGGCCGCAACGTGAGGACTTGTGAGCCACGCAGTACGCCCAGCCGCACCTCGCTGCGGGTGGCTCGTGACAGGTCATCGAGCATCGGCAGGGCCCGCGTCACGGTCTGTGCGTACGAGAAGACTTCGGACTGCGCGTACTCGCTGGCGATTATTCGCAACGGCAAACCGATTCGGTAGTGGCGCTCCTCGGTTCGCTCGAGGAGACGCCAGGCGACCAGTTCTGAGGCCAGACGGTGCGCGGTCGATGTAGGTAGATGTGCTGAGCTGGCAATCTCGGTCAGCGTGTGTACGCCATCGTCGGTGAATACCATCAAGATCGCGGTCACCTTGCTGGTGACAGATCGTCCAGCATCGGTGGAATTTCCTGCCACGGCCAGTCCTCATCTGTTGGAGACGAGGTTCGCATGTGGAGGTGGGGGTGCCTCGTATTCGCTCCCATTGCCTGAGAGTGCTCACTGAGAAGCCTAGCCTGCATTGACGACGACGTGGCATTAACGGCGGCGGGACGGACCGATCGTATGTAGCAAGGAGTCCCAGACGGCCTCCGTCGCAGCCATCTTCATGGGCTGACCTCGGTCGTCCACCTTGCCTTGCATATCGCCGATGATCGTCATGCCGATGCCGGCGGCGAGCGCCAGGAACAGGCTGAACCGGAGCGAAGCGCGCATCACCTCGGTGTGCTGGCGTCGTGCCTGGCGCTACGCCACGATCCCGATGATCAGGGCCGCGCCGGAGGGCATCGCCCGCAGGTATGTGTGAGAGATCCGACCACGGGGACCTTATTGCTCAACACCGAGGAAGAAGGCGAGCACGCCTCCATCGCCAGTGTCGTCGACCCGAATTGCAGACAGCGAACAACAAACCGTCCATCGCCGTCACCGCCGATGTTCGGCGGAGCGGACCGTAGGCTGCTGCGCTGACATGGGCGAGCCGAGCAGGGAATCCGCTGTGCGCCAGAGGATTTTCTCGGCATCGTCTGCATCAAGACCGAGTGACAACACAGTCGCGACTGGATCGGTGTCGCCTAACTCGAACGGGTGGTCGGTGCCGAGGAGGACCCGATCGACGCCCATGTCCGATACGAGGTGAGATAGCAGCGTTGGGTCGAATACCGCGGTGTCGTAGTACAGCCGCTTACAGAATTCGCTCGGTGGGATCTCAGTGGTGTGAGCGACGTCCTTGCGCTTCCAGCCCAGGTCGAGTCGACCACGCAGCCATGGCAGGCAGCCGCCACCGTGCGCCAGACACATGGACAGGTCGAAACGTTCGAACACTCGGCCATAGATCATGCGGGCGATGCTGATCGCCGTCTCCGCCGGGTAGCCGACGAGCTGGGGGAGATAGAAATCGCGCTGCCGGTGTGCGTCAGGAACCCCACTGGGGTGGACGAAGATGAACGCGTTTCGCTCGGCCAGCAGCGCCCAAAGATCCTCGTTCACTGGGTCATCGAGCTCCCTGCCGCCACCGCGAGTGCCGATGGCGACGCCGGGAAATCCGAGGTCGTCGAGGCAGCGGCGGGCCTCATCCGCGGCCTCAGGGATGCCGAGTGGGACCGACCCGAGGCCGTACAGCCGGCCGGCTCCCTCGGCGACGTAACCGGCGAGTTCGTCGTTGCCCCGCGAGATGGTTGTGGTGACAAGCTTTCCGTCTTCGGAACTGGAGCAGTACAGGAATGGTGGCATGGACACCGTATGCGCCCACACCGCGATGTCGTCCATCTCGGCCAGCCGGGTGTGAGGGTCGTACTGGGAGCGGGCGAGGGGGAGCGGCGTGTTCTTACCGACACCGCTCACCGACGGATCGAGCAGGACTATGCCGTCGGAGATCCTCGACAGGTCCGACAGTCCGGCGCGCTCGAGCCACTCGAGCAGCGGCAGTGGCATCGCATGGTTGTGCACATCGATCGCCGTGGGACGGGTGCTGTCTGGACCGGCCGGTGGGCCGTCGTTGGACTCGTGTGTGCGCATCCAATTCCCTTCACATCCCTCGCTTCGAAGTCCATGGTGGTCGTGCGAGCCCGTCCGGGGCACGGCCTTCTTGCTGGGTGGAACTTCGTCGCCAAGACCTATCGCCCCCTCATGGGGGATGCCAGACTCCGCTTGAGCCCTTGTCAACACCCACGCTCTGCCGGCTCACGCAGTTCGCAACGCTGCCCCTGTGCCGTCAAGAGTTACGGACAACGGAAACCACCCAAGGAGGACGCGAATGACTCAGACACCGAACTTCACCCCGGATGTCGAGGCCGCAGCGGAGCGCATCAAGAAGACGAGTGATCGGGTGCTCGCGTTGAGCAAGGAAAACGGCCTCGTATGGCTGGAGGCTTACGAGAAGATGCTCAACGGTGTGCTCAAGCTGGAGGAAGACACCGCAAAGGAGCTCAATTCCGACTGGGTCGAAACGCTGGTGTCAACGCAGGCCGACCTCATGCGTGAAACGTCGCAGGCATACCTCGGCGCTCTGAAGGATCGTCTGAAGTAGTTGAGGTTCTTCGCCGCACCGCGCACGACGTAGAAGCGCTCTCGAGGAGGCGTCGCCTGGATGCCAGCCCGGCAATACGCACGCGTCCCAAGGTCGTCGTGGTCGGCGGTGGCTTCGGTGGCGTGAACGTCAGCAGAGTTCTGGCGAAATCCGATGTCGACGTGACGATAATCGACCGGACAAGCCATCACCTTTTCCAGCCGTTGCTCTATCAGGTTGCGACCGGCATCCTGCCCGAGGGCTTGATAGCGCCGGCATTGCGCCGCGTCGTGCAGAAACAAAAGAACACCAAGGTGGTGCTCGGCCAAGTCGTGGACCTCGACCTGCAAACGCGAAGCGTTTCGGCACTTGCGCCGGACGGAGCGCGAATAACGCTTCCGTACGACACCCTGGTGGTCGCGGCCGGTGCAACCCATGCGTATTTCGGGCACGACGAGTGGGCCGAATTCGCGCCCGGAATGAAGACGCTGGAGGATGCTCGGCACCTCCGGAATCACATCTTGGGTTCGTTCGAAATGGCCGAGCTGGCAACTGACCGGGCGGAACGCGACGCTTTTCTTTCGTTTGTCGTGGTGGGGGCGGGACCGACAGGTGTCGAGGTCGTCGGCCAGATTGCCGAGCTCGCGCATGGTGTCCTGCCCGGCGATTACCGTGAGATCGATACGCGTCAGGCGAGGATTGTGCTCATCGAGGCCGGTCCAGCGGTTCTAGGTCCGTTCGACGAGCGCCTTCAGCGATACACCACGCGGACGCTCGAACGGATGGGTGTCGAAGTGCGGTGCGCCACGAAGGCCACCGAGATAGACGCCGACGGCATCACCGTACGGAACGACGATGGTGAAGAGCGCATCGAAGCCAGGACCAAAGTGTGGGCCGCAGGTGTCCAGGCGTCCCCGCTCGCGAAAATACTCGCCTCGTCGACCGGTGCCGAGACCGATCGAGCCGGCCGCATCCAGGTCGAACCCGACTGCACGTTCATTCACGTCTTGTATCTGATTGGCTGGGGCAACCGGTTCGGCACCCTCTACTCGTGGGGCCGCTCGCTCTGGTTCACGAAGAACCGAGCGCACCGCACGATAACGCTCGATCAGGCGATCGACGAGATCGGTGTTCAGGGTTCGGCGGCGGCCGGCACGCTTTCATCCGAGAACGGCGCGCGGCAACCATCGACGACGTAGTGAAAGATCAGCGGCTCGAGGCCGTGCGAACCATGGGCGTGAAGCCGCCATTCTGCGGGGGATGGACCGCAGCAAGCTGGTCGACCGCTGCGCGTCCCTTTGTGACTGTGCTGAGTTCACGTGACAGGCTGCCGCATGCCACCGCCAGGGCGGGGGAGACTCTGGCGAGATCGATCTGCGGATCGCCCACCTGAACTTCTATCGCTGCGAGCACTTTTCCGTCGGCGAACACCGGCATCGCGACACCGTGGTTTCCGATTTCGAGTTCACCCGACGACACCGCGATGTGCGCCTGCCGAATGGTGGCGAGGTTATGCCGGAACTTCTCGGGGGCCACGATCGTGTAACGGGTGAACTGCGTGAGCCCCTTCGCGAGCAGGCCGTCGGTGATGCGTGCCGGGGAGAATGCCAACAGCACCTTGCCGAGTGCTGTCGCGTGTGCGGGCAACGTCGCATTGACGTCGAAACTGGTGACTGGACAATTCGGTCTCTTCTCGACGTATTTGACCTCGCTGCCTGACAGCACGCCCAGACGCGCCGGACGGTGAATGGCCCGCGTCAGGTCCTCGAGGACGCACGATGCGCGTTCGACCAGGGTCGGCGCCCGCCATTCGGCCGTGCCGATTCGACGAAGCGGCGATCCGACATGGTAGTGACCGTCATCGTCCCGCTCGAGCAGGTCCCGGGTAGCCAACTCGATGGCGAGGCGGTGCGCGGTGGAGACGGGCAGCCCGGCGAGCCTGGCAATTTCGGTCAACGAACGCTCATCGCAGTCGGTGAAGGCGAGCAGAATTGCGGAGACTCTGCTGGTCACAGACTGACCGGGTTCGGTCGAGTTACCCGCCACACGCCCCCCTTGCAATCATGAAATGTGACCCATCTCACACGCCGTCGCCATTCATCATGATGTCACTTATTCCGTTCCCTCCGCCCAGAAATTAACGATCGAGTCACAACCGGCGGAGAAATGGCCTGCGGTCCGTCGGACGTCGACCGCGTGCGGCACCCAGATGTCGGGTCGCCCCGACACACCGAAGGGCGGTTGGCGGTGACCCCACCTACTGTCACGTTCGGAAAGGGGCGAGCCAGGAAGGCGCGGGCGCTGGGCGCTGTCGACGCGGGGCGGCGGTGGGACATGCAGGAGGCGGTCGCCTGTCGGCGACTCAGTTCAGCCTGGTGTTCGCGCGCAACGCCGATGGGATGATCCCCGCTTGGCTTGGTCAACGCGCGTTTCGTTCGCCGGTTCCCGGGCCACCGACTGCTGGTCCTCGGCTTGGCCGCGTGGACAATGGTCGCCGTCATCCTCGTCGTCGCCTAGTCTCGGCGCTTCGGAGTCGGGCGGCCGGAGATCGTGCCGCGAAGTCGGGCCCGAGCGCCATCCAGGCCGCCCTCTCGCTGGGTGGAAAGAGGCCCTTTGGCGCTGGCGACTCGACTACTGCGGGTGTTTGACTCGCGACAGCGCAGGCGGAGCGCGTTCACGCAGACGGGCTGACGAAGGATCAAATCAATGAGTGTTGATGCCGCACCAGGTGAGACGCGGCAGCCGCTCGTCCTCGAGGGACTTGCCGGGCTGCGTGAGCGCGTCGGCACGGTGCTCGGGGTCAGCGACTGGGTCGAGACCACACAGGAGAATGTCGACACCTTCGCCAAGCTGACGGGTGACGAGCAGTACATTCACATCGATCCCGAACGCGCCGCGAAGGGTCCATTCGGAACGACAGTTCAGCACGGTTTCCTGACCTTGGGGACCGCGACGGGGCTGCTCTGGTCGGTATGCGTCGTCAACGGATTCAACGTGATCCTGAACTACGGACTCAACAAAGTGAGATTCCCGGCGCCGCTGAAAGTGGGCTCACGGAGCCGGATGCATGTTGAGTTGACAGAGGTGAACGAGCTGGAGGGCGGGGCAGAAGCCATTTACCGCCTGAAGTATGAGATCGAAGATTCGCCGAAGCCGTGCTGTGTAGCCGAGCTCGTCTTTCGGTATTACGACTGACCCGCCTGTGCGGGCGGTCGAGAAACACTGCAGAACAACGCAACTGTAGACGGAGAGCAACATGACAGCTACGACGAAGCCGGAGATCGGCGCCACTGCAATCGCAAACGGAATCGAGACGAACTATCTCGAGGATGGTTCCGGCGATAAAACCGTGCTGCTGATCCACGGTTCAGGCCCGGGCGTGACGTCGTATGCGAACTGGCGCCTCGTAATGCCCGCCTTGGCAACCAAATTCCGCGTCATCGCACCCGACATGGTCGGGTTCGGTTACTCGGAGCGGCCCAAGGATATCGATTACTCACTGCAGACATGGGCGGATCAGGTCGTCGGTCTGATGGACACGCTCGGAATCGAGAAGGCCAGCCTGGTCGGGAACAGTTTCGGCGGGTCAATCGCGCTATGGATCGCCACCCAGCATCCCGACCGTGTCGACAAACTGGTGTTGATGGGCAGCATGGGGGTGCCCTTCCCGATCACCGAGGGCCTCGAGCGCGTGTGGGGATACGAAGCCTCCTTCGAAAACATGCGCAAGGTGCTCGACGTGTTCGCCTATTCGCGCGAGCTGGTGAACGACGAACTCGCCCAGGTGCGCTACGAAGGCAGCATCCAGCCGGGATTCCAGGAATCGTTCTCGTCGATGTTTCCGGCGCCGCGCCAGCGGTGGGTGGAGGCGATGTGCACCCCTGATGAAGACATTCGACGACTGCCGCACCGAACACTCATCGTTCATGGACGCGAGGACCAGGTCATACCGGTCCAGACGTCGCTCCGGTTGATGGAGCTCATCGACAACGCCGATCTGTCCGTCTATTCGCACTGCGGACACTGGTCGATGATCGAGCGAAACGCCGACTTCAACCGCAGCCTGCTTGAGTTCTTTTCGAGCTGAGAGCCGGACGGATCGATGGCCACCTCAACCGAATCCAAGCCGCAGTCAGCGGATGACGCGCTGGCCGCCCGCGACCCTAAGCTCCTGATCCATATCTACGAGATGATGGTTTTGACCAGGGCGGTCGAAGACCGAATGGTCGCGATGTACAAGAGCGGTGATCTGCTCGGTTCGTTGTATACGGGCCACTGGCACGAAGCGATCTCGGTCGGGTCCACGGCGGCCCTGAGCGACGGCGACTACATGGCACCCATCCATCGCGACCTCGGCGCACACCTGTGCCGTGGGATGGAACCGTGGCAGGTGATGGCCAGCTTCATGGGCAAGGCCACCTCGCCGACGGGTGGCCGGGACGGCACCTTGCATTACGGTCGTCTCGATCTGGGTATCTACAACCTGCCCAGCCACATTCCAGCCAACTTTCCGGTCGCGACCGGGATGGCATTTGCGGCCAAATACCGGGGCGACGGTCGGGTCTGCCTGGCGTTCTGCGGTGACGGCTCCACCTCCCGCGCCGACTTCCACGAGGCGCTGAACATGGCAGGGGCGCTGACGTTGCCTTGCATCTTCGTGATCGAGAACAATCAGTTCGCCTATTCCACCCCTGTCAGCATGCAGACTGCGTCGCAGGACTTCGCGGGTAAGGCCGCGGCTTACGGATTTCCCGGTGTGAAGGCGGACGGCACGGACGCGGTCGCGGTCTACGACGCGGTTGATCAAGCCGTGACGCGGGCCCGGCAGGGCGGGGGCCCCACGTTGATCGAGGCCGTGACGATGCGTATGCACGGCCACGCGGAGCACGATCCCGCAGACTACGTGCCGCGCGAGATGTTCGAGGAGTGGCGGAAGAAAGACCCCGTCGAGCTTTTCGAGCGACGGCTGCTGGACAGTGGTGTGCTCAGCGACGCCACCGCGGAGGAGACCCGGGAAAAGGCTCGCCAGCATGCGATCGACGCGCGTCGTAAGGCGCTTGCCGACCCGATGCCTGACGGAAGCACCGTCGAGGAGGGTGTCTATGCCGACTAAAACCGACGGAGGCGGAGTCACCTATCTCGAGGCCATCGGTGCGGCGATGATGTCGGAGATGGAGGCCGACCCTGACGTCTTTCTGATCGGTGAAGACGTCGGCCAGTTCGGCGGCGCGTTCAAGGTCACGAAGGGCTTCCTCGAGAAGTTCGGGCCGCGGCGGGTAGTCGACGCTCCGATCGCCGAAACCGGATTTACCGGTCTGGCGGCGGGCGCCGCGCTCGTCGGGTTGCGACCGATTGTCGAGTACCAGTTCGCCGACTTCATCTCGTGTGCGTTCGACCCCATCATCAACGTGCTGGCGAGACACCATTACCGCACGGGTGACGCGATGCCGGTGACAATGCGAGCGCCGTTCGGTGCGCGCCTGCGGGCCGGCCCCACGCACTCCCAGAGTGTTGAATCGTATTTTGCGCATGTGCCCGGACTGAAGATCGTCATGCCCGGTTCGGTCGAAGACGCGGCCGGTCTGCTGATCAGCTCGATCAGAGACAACAACCCAGTGCTGTATCTGGAGAACAAGTACCTCTACCGGCGGTTGCGCACTGACGGACCGATCAGCCTCGACCCGATCCCGTTAGGCGAGGCCAATGTGGTTCGCGAGGGCCGCGACGTCACACTGATCACGTATTCGGCCGGCGTGTCACAGGGCGTCGAGGTCGCGGACGAGTTGGACAAGGAAGGGATCTCCGTCGAGGTCATCGACATCCGGACGTTGGTACCTCTGGACATCGAAACGATCGTCGCTTCGGTCAAGAAGACCGCACGGGCGGTCGTCCTGCATGAAGCCGCCCGCAGGATGGGGTACGGCGCAGAGATCGCGGCCGAGGTGCAGGAGAGATGCTTCTGGCATTTGGATTGGCCAGTGACGCGCATCGCGGCGAAGAACACGCCCGTTCCGACCAGCCCTCCCCTGGAGGACGCCATGATCCCGCAGCCCGCGGAGATCGCGGAAACGCTGCGAGAGGTGGCGAGGGCGTGACCGATTTCGACATCGTCGTACTTGGCGGCGGCCCAGGCGGTTACGCGGCCGCGCTCTACGCCGCGTCCGCAGGCCAGAAAGTGGCGTTGGTCGAGAAGCAGACGGTCGGCGGCACCTGCCTGCATCGCGGCTGCATACCGGCCAAGGCGCTGCTGCAGGCCGCGGAGGTATTCCGAACCGTTCACCACGCGAACGACTTCGGAATCGGCCTCGGGGCGGGGGCCGACCCGGCGGCGGACTGGCGGGCGGTCAACAAGCGGAAGAGCGGCATCGTGTCCTCCCTTCACAAGGGCCTGTCGGGCCTGCTCAAACGGCGAAAGATCGCGGTTGTCAACGGGTTCGGTACGCTGACGCCGCAAGGTGCGGTCGCGGTAGACGGCCAGACGCTGAGCGGTGAAGCCGTGATCATCTGCTCCGGGTCGGAACCGCGGTCGTTGCCGGGGCTCAAGGTCGACGGCGAGCGCATCGTCACCTCCGATCAAGCGACGAACAGCGAGTCCAAAAAGCTTCCTGAACGGATTGCGGTGATCGGCGGTGGCGTCATCGGTGCCGAGTTCGCGTCGGTCTACACCGACTTCGGGGTTCAGACAACCCTGTTGGAGGCGCTTCCGCACGGCGTGCTCCCGATTGGTCCGGACCGCGAGACGGCGGACGTCCTGGCAAAAGCTCTTGCCAAGCGCGGCACAGACATTCACGCGGAAGCCCGTGTCGGTGCCGTTGAGACGACCAGTAACGGGGTCCTCGTCCCGTTCGAGACTCCGAAGGGCTCCGAGAAGATCGAGGTCGACCAGCTGCTCGTCGCCATCGGTCGCCGTCCGGTCAGCGAGGGGATGGGTTTCGAGGCGGCCGGCGTCGAAGTATCCGACAGTGGGTTCATCTCGGTCGACACCTCGACGATGCAGACCACGCGCCCCGGCGTCTACGCCATCGGCGACTGCGTACCCACACCGGGGCTCGCGCACGTCGCCTATGCCGAGGCCGTCGTCGCGGTCCAATCCGTGCTCGGTGAGGATCCCGCTCCGGTGGACTACAGCAAGGTTCCCTGGGTCGTCTACACGCATCCGGAAGTGGCCTGGGTGGGGATGACCGAGGCCGAGGCGCGAGATGCCGGGCACGACGTCGAAGTGCATAAGCACTCGTTCGCCGGGAACGGGCGCGCGATGATCGTCGGCGACACCGAAGGGCTGGTGAAGGTCGTTGCAGCGCGCGGCGGCCCGTTACTCGGCTTGCATTTGGTCGGGCCGTGGGCGAGTGAGCTGCTCCACGAAGGGTATCTGGCGGTCAACTGGGAGGCCTTGCCGTCTGACGTCGGCTCGCTCATCCACGCTCATCCAAGCCTCTCCGAGGCAATCGGCGAGACGATGATTACATTCTCCGGCCGATCGTTACACGGCTGATACAGCTCTGGAGGCGATTGAAATGTCCGACGAGACATGGGTTGTGACCCTGCCGAAGTTGGGTGAGTCGGTGACCGAGGGTGTGATCGGCACCTTCTTCAAGAACGTGGGCGACGAGGTCGAGTTCGACGACCCGCTGTTCGAAGTATCGACCGACAAGGTCGACACGGAGGTCCCGAGCTCGTACGACGGTGTTGTGCTTGAGGTTCTGGCCCAAGAGGGCGACACCGTCTCGGTCGGCGCCGCGATCATGCGGATCGGCGGGAAGGGCGCCACGGTGCCGAACCGCCTCCCATCGGCTGCACACGGGGTGGCTGCGGCCGGCGGACGATCACTCAACGATCCGTCCGCGCCGTCGGTCGGCGGATCGGAGGGTCCGACGACCGAGAACGCCGACTTTTCGCCGTCCGCCACGGGTGAAGTTTTCGAGATTACGATGCCGAAACTGGGTGAGTCGGTCACGGAGGGCACGATCGGCACCTGGTTCAAGGTCGTCGGAGACGACGTCGCATTCGACGATCCACTGTTCGACGTGTCCACTGACAAGGTGGATTCGGAGATCCCGAGCCCGTACGACGGGAAGATGCTGGACATCCTCGTCAGCGCCGGCGAGACGGTGCCCGTGGGTACCGTTCTGGCACGCATCGGGTCGGCAGGCGCACGGGTCGGCGGACCGGCCGGGAACGGCACTGGACCGGCCGCCGTCGAGAGTCCGAGTGCCGTCAATGCGCAGACCGGCGCGGCGCCGGTCAGCCGCGATGGCGCAGGCGGACGGCTGTTGTCGCCATTGGTGCGCAGGCTAGCCGCCGAGCACGGCATCGACGTCACAACGGTTGCCGGAACGGGTGTCGGTGGTCGTATCCGGCGGGAGGACATCACGAACGCGATCGCCGCCGGCCCGGCGGTAGCCGCCGCACCGGCAGCGGTCACTGCACCGACCGCGGCTGCGCCCCGTGCGTCGAGGGCCGGCACCGACGGCCGGGACGAAGTGGTGCCGCTCAGCAGAATGCGTCTGATTCTCGCGGACACGCTCAAGGCGTCGCAGACGCTCGCCGCATCGGTGTGGACATCTGTGGAGGTGGATTTCGACAATGTCGAACGGGTGCGTAACGAGTACAAGACTCGCTTCAAGAAGGAGACCGGCGCGTCTTTGAGCTACTTGCCGTTCATCTCCCGGGCGGTCTGTGACGCGCTGCGCGCGTTCCCGACGGTGAACTCCTCGATCGACCTCGAAGCCAAGACGATGACGCTGCACCCCTACGTCAACCTGGGCGTCGCCGTGGATCTGGATGAGCAAGGACTGGTGGTGCCGGTGGTGAAGGACGCCGACAGCCTCAACATCCGTGGAATCGCCAGCCAGATCGCCACGAAAGCAGCAGCGGCGCGAGCGAAGGAACTGCCCAACAAGGAGATGCAGGGCTCCACGTTCACCATCACGAACCCCGGACCCTTCGCCAGCTACGCGTCGTCGCCGATCATCAACCAACCGAACGTCGCGATCCTGTGCACCGACGGCGTGAAGCGCCGCCCCGTCGCGGTCGGTGACGCCATTGCGATTCACCCGGTCGGGATCATCGGGATGGTCTACGACCACCGTGCGTTCGATGGGAGCACTGCGTCGAAGTTCCTGTTGCACATCAGGGATTCGCTCGAAAAGCGGCACTGGTCAGCCGATCTCAGTTGATCGTCGGCGGCCGGGCATGAGCGGGGCCGGCGAGACCGATGGCGCCGGGGGGCCCGTCACTGTCCTCATTGACCGTCGCGTGGTGCCCGGCAGAGAGGTCGAGTTCGAGACGTGGGCCTCGGACTTGACCCGCGCGCATCGGGGGTTCGACGGATTTCTCGGGGCGGGACTGCTGCGGCCGGGGCACGTCGGTGAGTTGTGGCATGTTGTGTACGGGTTCGCCTCGGCCGACGAACTAGCCCGATGGGAACACTCACAGACGAGGTCCGACCTGCTGACGCGCGGCGAGCAGGTGATGTCGACCTCGCATGAGCGGCGGATGACGGGGCTCGAGACCTGGTTCGAAGTGCCCGGCCGCACGGCGCCCGCACCTCCGCGGTGGAAGATGTTCGTGGTCACCTCGGCCGTGATCCTCGTGATCCAGTTGATGCTGAACCTGGTTCTGTACCAGATGGTTTCGTCGTCCATCGCACTCGTTCCGCGGGTGGCGTTGATTACGTTCTCGGTGTCGGCGTTGATGACCTGGGTCGTCCAGCCGCAACTGGCGCGTCTGCTGGAAGGCTGGCTGTACGCGCCTCGGCGATCCCGCTGACCGACGGATTGTATTCGCGAGCTAGGAAGGCGCGCGACATGTTGTCATCCCGGGCGCAGCGGAGGACGGTAAACCCGTGGATCGAAGAGAGGAAGACGAGTCCGTGACGCAGGTAGCGAGTACGGCGGGGGACACCTCAGCGGACAATGAAGCGGGCGGTGCGGGACGAGGAGGTAGCACTGTGATCATCACGAATGCGGCTCTCAGAGGCCGAGAGGGAACTTGGGACATCCACATAGAAAACGAGAACTTCGGTTCCATCGTCGCAAGCCCGACAGACTCCGACAACCGCGATGGCGGCAGTTCGGATGCCGATCTGTTCGACGCCGGCGGCCGACTCGTCGTCGAACCCTTCGTCGATGCGCATGTGCACCTCGACTACGCGAACACGGTCGGCAGGCCCCGGCCCAATGCGTCCGGGACATTGTTCGAGGCCATCGAGATCTGGGCCGAACGAAAGCAACATGGCATCAATGAGTTTGGCGAGATCTACCAGAACGCCCTGGCTGCGGCCCGATCCGAGGCAGCCAATGGCACCGGCTTCATCCGGTCACACGTCGACGTCACCGATCCAGACCTGACGGCGCTGAAAGCTATCCTTCAGCTGCGCGAGGACGTCAAGGATTGGATCGAGATCCAGATTGTCGCCTTCCCGCAGAACACCGTCCTGTCGTTTCGCGACGGGCCTCAGCTTCTCGAGCAGGCGCTCAAGATGGGAGCCGACGTTATAGGCGGCATTCCGCACAATGAGGATACGCCCGAAAACGGTGTGGCCTCGCTGAGGTTGATCTTCGACCTCGCCCAAAAGTACGGTGTTCCTGTGGATGTGCACTGTGACGAGATCGACGACGAGCAGTCCAGGTTCGTCGAAGTGGTGGCCGCTTTCGCATCGAAACGCCAACTCGACGTTCCGGTGACGGCCAGTCATGCAGTCGCGATGGCGTACTACAACAACTCTTACATGGCGAAGCTCACCCCGAAACTCCTAGCCGGAGAACTCAAATTCGCGATTTGCCCCAACGAGAATCTTCAGCTGCAGGGCTGGGGAATGGTGCCGATGCCTCGTGGGGTCGCTCCGATCAAACGACTCATAGAATCCGGCCTCAATGTCGCATTCGGCCAGGACTCCATCGCCGATCCCTTCTATCCACTGGGTGACGGCAATATGTTGCGCATCCTCGACGTTGGTCTGCACATCGGTCACATGCTATCGGACAGGCATCTCAGTCAGGCGCTCGAATTCATCACCAGTAATGGGGCGAAGAATTTGGGCATCTCCGATCGTTACGGCATCGACGAGGGTAAACCCGCCAACTGCATCGTTCTCAATTGCTCAACTGACAAGGAAGCTGTTCAATGCCAGGCGGACGTGCTCTGCTCCGTGCATAACGGCAAGACCGTCTTCACCCGGAAACCAGCCGCCTACATGACGACGATGAACGGATTCGCCGCCAGCTGAGCGGTCATGCACGTCGATCAGGGTACGAGGACGAACCTGCAATTGGACGGCTCGGCACTACTCGGATTGGCCGGTCGTGTTGGTCTTGGCTAGGACTCCGTGAAGTCCGCAGAGGCTTGCCGGTGCCATCGACGCATCTTCCCGTAGCAAATCTGACAGTCGGTGAGTGAAATCCCCGCTGACGGCCCTCGTGTTGCACGCCGAACGGTGCGGCCGAGGTGGATTCCTGATCACCGGGTCACGGGACATTCCCCGGGGCGGACCGGGGCCGGTGTCGAGCTCAGCCGATGGAGCGGGCCGGGCGTTCGGGCAGCTCGCCGTCGTGCCGGAGACCGTCGGTCAGTCCCCGAGCCAGCCACCCGATGACCGCGTCGCGGCCACCCTTGATTGCGGTGGCGCCGTCGCCGATGACGTAGTGCTCGCCCTCGTCGGTGTCAATGGTGACGCCAGGGAAGTCATCGTTGGCCGAGACCCGCTCCACGATGATCTCCAGGGTGTCCTCCAGGGCGTCCATGTCGGCCTCGCCGAGCCCCCACACGGTGTCGAGGTCGGCGTGGTGGATGATGACCTCCGATATTCGCAAGGCGGGCACGGCGTACGGGGTGATACTGGCGCCGCCAGGGGTCTTGACGGTCTCCGCCTTGAGCCCGTCCTTCAAGGTCGCCGCCTTGTCGGCAAAGTTCTTGATGGCGGTGCGCAGAGCAGCCTTGATCTCTGGGGGCGACTTCTTGGCCAGGTTCACGATGTCAGCGTTGCGGGCATCCCGGGACACGTAGGGCGGGGTCTCGACGCCGGTCGTGCCCCACGTAATCATGTTTCCCATGGCGTCAGCGCCTAATGCCAGGTGGGCAACTACGTGGGCGCGGGACCACACTTCACACTTCGAAGGAGCGGCGAACTCCTCGTCGGTGAGGCTCTCGATAGTGGCCAGGAGCATGTCGGTCTCACGGGTCAGGCGGTTCAGGTCAGCGGGCAAAAGGGCAGCAGTCTTGATCACGCCTCCATCTTGGTAGTTGCCCGGCTGCCGCACTAGACCGAGTCTGCGTGGCCGGCCGTGTTGCTGGAGAGAAAGTACGTTCTTGCGATTTCAGCGGCTCCCGACGAGTTCGCCCATTTGTCGTAATACCGTGAGAACCAAAGACTTCGCGCACTAAGCCGGTTTGCTGTCGGCCAACCGAACCGCCTGGGCGGAGCGGAAGCGCATCCCGAAGGGAAGCCCTCCGCGGGGTGCTGGCGCATCGCGTCGGCAGTGGTCATCGGCGGCTCGTACTTGGTCGCGGCGCCCACGGTGAAGCGGCGTTACGTGATGAAGTACTGCTGGAACCCTCCGGGTCGACGCCATGTCCTCCATCGCCATGGGACTCCGTCGGGAGGGCGCTGAGCAAATGGCGAACTCGCGGTCGAAATCGATGAGTTGTTTGGCGACCTTTTGGCGTTCCGCGGACTAAGTGTGCAGGAGTTCGACCGGCGCCTGCACACCCGCTGGGTGAGTTTCGATGCGCGCCAGAGACGATCGGTGATCGCCAACGTGGCGATCGCCCGAGAACCCGATTCGGCTATGAGCAATCAGACTGTGACACAACCGATTACTCTCTACTCGAGACCCGCTGGCCAACTCCGACTCGAAGGTCCCGTCCTGCGGTAATCAACCCGCGCATTTTAGACAGACTGACGCGCGTCGACACGACACGCTCGTCCCACAGCGAAGCTCCTCTGGTCAACGAAGCGGCGGCCACGACGACGGTCGCGGCCGCCGCTGCACCCTGCTCCTTGACAAACTGACCTACATATCAGCCGACGACTTACCCGAGGTCACCCCCAGCTACAGGGAGCACAGTCCCGGTGATGTAGGAGGCCTCGTCGGAGGCGAGGAAGGTGATCGCCGCGGACTGCTCGTCCAGTGTCCCGTACCGCTTGAGCAGCGATGAGTCGATGACCTGGTCCACAATCTGCTGGTACCACTCCCGGTCTCGAGCCTGCTGCCGTTCGGGCCCGCGCGCAATCCGGCGTTCCGGAGCTTCGGTTCCGCCGGGCGCCGTCGCGACGACTCGGATGCCGTGCGGGGCTGCCTCCATCGCCAGCGCCGTCGTGATGGCGTTGACGCCGCCCTTCGCCGCCGCGTATGGCACCCGGTTGATGCCCCGAGTGGCATTGGACGAGACGTTGACGATGGTGCCCGCCCCTGCCTTGATCATGTACGGCAGCACGGCGCGGCAGCACCACAGCGTGGGGAACAACGAGCGGCGCACCTCGGCCTCGATCTCCTCGGGGCCGTACTCTTCGTAGGGGCGAAACCAGATGCTGCCGCCCACATTGTTGATCAGCACGTCGATGCCGCCCAGTTCATCTCGTGCCTGTGCGGCCGCCGTTGCGGCACCTTCCCAGCTCTCCAAATCCGCGGTGACCGCGATGGCGTAGCACCCCGCGGCTTCAAGCGCCGCGACTTCCCCAATCACCAGTTCGGACCGGTCGACGAGAGCTACATCTCCTCCCTCAGCCGCAATCCGCCTGGCCACCGCCTGCCCGATGCCCTGCGCCGCGCCGGTGACCACGACCCGCTTGCCTTCAAACCTGCCGCGGCTGAACCACTTCGGCAGCACGCGGGCGCGGCTCTCAGCCAAGGCTCGGCGCATCGTCAGCTTCGACCGATCGGCGTGCTCGGATATCAGCCGTCGTGCGGTGTCCCGGTCACCGGCCTCGAACGCCGACACAATATCGAGGTGGTCCGTCGCGACACGCGGATCGCACCACGTCGCGTGGCGCAGCACCTCCTGCATACGGCCCTTGACACCGAGGTTGTTGTAAGCCTGCAGCAGATGCACGTTGCCGGTCATGTTGAACAGGTAGTCGTGGAAAACCGCGTTGGCGTCGGTGAAGGCGGCGGCGTCGACGAACCGGTCACCCTCCACCCACGGCACCGTTGCCTCGGCCACCAGTCGGTACCCGATCAACTGGCGCGAGGTCATCCTGCCGATAGTCAGCTCCAAAGCGCCCAGCTCGAGGGCCTCCCTGGCGTCGAAGACGGCGTCCGAGCTGAGCACCGACGGATGCTCCTCGCCGATCACGTAGTGGGGCTCGACCAACGGCGCCATATCGGAGCGGCCCAGCACCTGTTGCCCCGCAACCGCTCTCGCCTCACACGATTCGATGAGCTTGCCATCGGGGTCCAGCGGCATCACCGGCACATCGCTTGCTGCGCGCGCAACCGGCTGACCCGCGATCGCGCGGGCCATTGCGGCCTCATCGCTGGGCGAAGCGGCCACGGCGACACCGACGAGGGGCGGAACTTCCTTGCTTGGCCATATCGTCTGTCCGGCCACCGACCGGCCTTCCGGACCGGTGAGGACGGCCGCGACTTCAACGGCTCCCGGTGCGCGCTCGCGGACCGGCGGGGCGGCGACGGTGGGCGCTTCGGCTTCGGCGATTACCTCCGGCTCGGGGGTCACTTCGGCGCGTGCAGCGGCGCCGGTGCCCGACAGCGCGAAGCGCTCGTAGTAGAAGCCGACCGGTTGTACACCCCCAGCGTCGATGTGCTTACGGACCGCCTCGACCATCGGCGGCGGACCGCACAGGTAGACGGATGCTTCTCCACCGCAAAGGTGTTCGGGCGTCATGAGGGCGGTGACGAAGCCCTTGTGCACCGCCGAGCTGGCCTGGTCGGCGACACAATAATCCCAAGTCAGGTTCCCAAGCTCACCAGCCAGCTGCTCAAGGGTGTCCAACTCGACCGCGTCCTCGTCGGTGTTGACGCCGTAGATGAGGTGCAGCTGCCGGCTGGTGCTGGAGCGCATCTTCCGCAGTATGGACAGGATCGGAGCCAGTCCGGTGCCGCCGGCGAGCAGCAATGCCGGCCCCTGGCCCTCTCGCAGGAAGAAACTCCCGTTGGGCCCGGTGAACGTCAGCTCGTCGCCCACAGTTGCCCGCTCATCGAGGTACGTCGACATCACCCCGCCCGGGGTCAGCTTCACCAGAAAACTCAGCGTCTTGTCGTCCGGCGCGCTGCTGAATGAATAGGACCGGGTCTCGTGGGTGCCAGGGACCGCGATGTTGACGTACTGCCCGGGCAAGAAGGTCAACTCGTCACGGTTCGGGATTTCGACGCTGAACGAGACTGTTGTGGGCGAAAGCCGGTTGAACTCGGCGATCTCACTGACATACGTCGCGGCCGTGGTCTTGGCCACCTCCGACGTACTGGCGATCTTCAACACCAGATCTGACTTCGGCTTCATCACGCAGGGCAGCGCATAGCCCTGTTCGAACTCGTTCTCCGACAGCGCGTCCTCGATATATGTGCCGGGGTTGAACTCGCCGGACTCGCAGAACGCCTTGCATGTTCCGCAGGCCCCGTCGCGGCAATCCAGCGGGATGTTGATCCTCGCCCGGTATGACGCGTCGGCGACGGTCTGGTCATCTTTGCAGCTGATGAATCGAGTGACGCCATCCTCGAAGCCGAGCGCGACTTGATACTCCGTCATGCGGGTTCCTCGCTGAGGTCTTTAGACGTGGTAAATGTCGACGACGTGATGGATGTAGTCGTTCTTCAGCACCACGGTCTTGCGGCGGATCAGCGGCGAATCCCCGGAGAAGTCGATGGTGTAGAACGACGTGCCGTAGTACGGATCGACGGTGTTGTACCGGAAATACATGGTGTGCCAGTTGAACCGGACATCGACCAGATCACCGCGCCGCTCGATGACCTCCACATTGGTGATGTTGTGGCTGGTGCGCGGCTCGGGAAGCGAGGTCGCACTGGAGCGTTCGGTTCTGATCCGGAACACCCGGTCTGTCAGGCCGCCCTTGTTGGGGTAATAGATGAGCGAGATCTCCGTCTGCGGGTCCTCCGAGAGCAGTTCGTCATCGCGCCAGCACGGCATCCAGTACTCGACGTCGTCGGCGTAACACTCCAGCCACTTCTCGAACTCGCGGTCATCGAGATATCGGGCCTCGCGGTACAGAAACTGTTCGATCGCCTGTTGGCTGATCGTGGTGCTGGTCGTGGGTAGCGTCGCAGTCATTGAATCCTCCTAGGCGGAATGGTTTCCGGCGGGCATACCGGCGCGCATGGTCTCTAGCCAGTAGTGGTGCTGGATCGGGAAGAGGCCCTCGTCTTCGTTCTTCACTCCTGACGAGATCACCCCGTCCATGCCGAGTGCCTTGGCGAGGTCGTTGGGTCCGTCGAGCCAGTGCTTAGCGCCGCGGCTCATGTCGTTCCACTTCGCCTTGGTTCCCCGGAAGGTCAGCTGACAAGACCGGAATTCCTCGAGGTCGTCAGGGGTGGCCATGCCCGAGGCGTTGAAGAAGTCCTCGTACTGGCGGATCCGGTTGGCGCGAGCTTCAGCGCTTTCGCCCTTGGGGGCAATGCAGTAGATGGTGACCTCGGTCTTGTCTGGTGCAATGGGTCGGAAATGCCGGATCTGCGTGCTGAACTGGTCCATCAGGTAGACGTTCGGATACAGGCACAGGTTGCGCGAGCCGGTCACCATGAACTCACCCTTGGCCTCACCGAACATCGCCTTGAGCTCGTCCACGCGGTCCCACAGCGGCCGGTCCTGCGGGTTGGCCGCATACGTCCACAGGCACAGATGCCCGTGGGGGAAGGACCAGTACCCTCCGCCTGACTTGCCCCACCCCCCGGCGTCCAGCACCTTCGTGACGTTGGCGGATTCGCCGATTCCGCGTCGGGAGGTGGTGGCGGCGTAGTTCCAGTGCACCGCGGAGACGTGGTAGCCGTCGGCACCGTTCTCCGCCTGCACCTTCCAGTTTCCGTCGTAGGTATAGGTCGACGACCCGCGCAGCACCTCCATACCATCCGGTGACTGGTCCACGAGCAGGTCGATCACCTTGGTGGCGTCGCCGAGGTGCTCGGTGAGCGGAAGGACATCGTCATTGATGCTGCCGAACAGGAACCCGCGGTAGCTGTCGAAACGGACCTTGGTGAGGTCGTGCGAGCCGTCGGTGTTGAAGGCGTGCGGGTAGCCGGCGTCGTCGGGATCCTTGACCTTGAGCAGGGAACCGTCGTTGCGGAATGTCCAGCCGTGGAACGGACACGTCAGCGTTGGGCGATTGTCGGTCTTACGTCGGCACAGCATGGCGCCACGGTGGGAGCAGGCGTTGATCAGGCAGTGCAACTCACCCTTGCGGTCGCGGGTGATTACCACCGGCTGCCGCCCGATGTAGGTGGTGAAGTAGTCGCCGGGGTTGGGAATCTGCGTCTCATGGGCGAGATAGACCCAGTTGCCCTCGAAGATGTGCTTCATCTCCAACTCGAAGATTTCCTCGTCGGTGAAGATCCGGCGGTTCGCGCGGTACACGCCCGCATCGCTGTTTTCGATCACGGCATCAGCTAGGACGGACGCAGCGTGGTCCAGGGTCTCGGTCATCGGTTCCTCCGCTTACGGCTGTGGGCTGTGCCACAACCTTGGCAGGCGTGCCTGCCCCCATCAATGGACCGACGCCGAAGTTCCGCTGGCCAAGAACCGGGGCGTACCGATCACCGGATTGCGGGACCGCGAGGGGGAGCCGATGGCAGCACGCAGTCCATCAATCTCATCGGCCCCCACCATCGACGCGACGGTTTACGAATGCATCGGGCCAGGTTTGAACTGTCCGAAGCACCATGAAGTTCGCGATGAGCCTCGGATGCCTACATACGTCTTGCTCAACAAGCGCACCGACAAGGGTTACGAGACTATGCATCACAACCCTGACCGGTAGGATGCGGTCGCCGCCGAAATCCGGAAGCCGGGGTGTGAGGTTGTCGGCAATATGCGCGGCCCGGTGAGTGGGATGTGTGCGGGCGGCGAGCCTATGCCGGGCCCCAGGGCGGGCGCCCCACCGTTTTGATCATCCGCCAACGGCGGCGGCGCCCACTTCGGCGATTTCGTGATCTTGCTCAGCGCTGCCTCCGGATACTCCGACCGCTCCCACCACCATCTCCCCCTCGGTGATCGCGACGCCACCGCCGAACACGGTCAGCCGGGCAGTTTTCACTATGCCGTGTACGAGCGCCGGCTCGTCTTTGATCGCATCCCACCACTCCCGGGTCGCCAGGCCGTTGAAGGCGATCACCGAGTAGCCCTTGTCCTGCGCAAGTTGCGCCGACAACAATGGCGCCCCGTCCATTCGTCCGAAGCTGACCAGATTGCTCCCGCAATCGACAACCGCGACGCAGACCGGGACATCAATCGAGGCCGCATGGTGCAGCGCCGCGGTCAGCGCGCGGGTTGCACCGGCCAGCGTGATGCAGCGTTGGTCCTGGATGTCGGCCATTGTCAAGGCACCATTCAGCCGCCGCGGCATCGCAGGTGTCGCCGTCGCTGGTCGGGGTGATCGGCGAGGCTCCCGGAAAGCGGCGGACACCTCGCTCGCGATCTATCAGACACGCCCTGCCAACTAGGCGACATGGCGCGAAGCTACCGGGAGTGCATCCAATCGGACCAGCGATCACCACTGGGCGGAACAACTCGTCGAATCCGTCGGTAGCTCGGCGACGATCAGGACGAACGGGGATCTTCTGTTCCGATGCCGCTGAAGCGGGCGAAGGCGTCGGTCCATGCCTGCATCATCTGCATGAACGGCTCGGTTGCCGTCGCGCCCGTCGGTGGCGTCAGCAGTGCCCTCGCCGCCTCCATCTGGCCCTCGCCGGCCGCCTTGAGGTCGTCGACGGCGGTCTGCACCAGCCGGGCGGTGCGCTCCTGCGTCGCCGCGTAGCTGTCGAGGAGTTGCCGATAGCCCTCCAGGCTCTGCCGCAAGGCGCGGTTCGTCTCCTCCTGGCTGGTCAGCGTCCGCTCCATCGCCTCCAGCGCAGCGCTCAGGGTAGTCAGGTTCGCCCGTGCATCCTCAGATTGCTCCTTGAGCGTCGTCAGCAGCGCGTTCGACCAGTTCCGAGCCATGGCCATGTTGCGCTCGGTGGCCGCCAACGCGAACTTGGCCAGTTCGCCGAACGGATTGACCCCCGCGGCGGGATCACGCATCGTCCCGGACATGTCTGCCTCCCTGAGCTCAGCGACGCCAGGTCGGCGTGGGAGTGGCGCCCTCTGAGTGGGCCCACCATAACTCGGTGCCTGGAAAACGACGCCCGTATGACCACGGACCGATCAGAAAGCCCAGTGCGAGGCGACAATCGCTGTCAGACCTGACACTGCGTCGAGCAACGCTGACATCCTTCCGGCGGGCCTGCGCGACCCGGTTGGGCGACGGTGAATACAGTGACTCTGATTTCCGGATCGGCGGTGACGTCGCCTATCCGCGACGTCGTCACTGAACGTGTGAACATGGTCGATCGGGTTCCGTTCAGCAGGAACGGCGGCCCTCATTCGGTGGATTCGGCGGATGCTAACGGTATGACCGGATCGAAAACGCTCGCGCCATCACCGGGGCATGCGCCGGCCGGCATTGCTGTCGCTGAGGTCCGCCTCCGCCCGTCTCGCGGCGCGAACGCAGTGCGGGCCGGCGGCGAAGATCCAGGGTCTTTCCCACTACCCACCGGTCCGCTAATCAGGTACCACGCTTGACTCGGCGGGGAAGTGGAGGTGCAGCCGTTAACGCCGCGGGAATTCCGGAACCGGTTGCGGTGCAACGTGTGCGCGCAATCGCCCGTCGACCGGATGGGCGCCGATGAGTGACCAGGACCGCGCCACCGTCGTCGAGCTTGCCGACTTACTGTGGCGGGCAGAGGTCGACCGCACGCCGATCGACCCCATTACGGCGACGCGAGCGGACCTCACCCTCGCCGACGCCTACGCGATCCAGGCATACAACGTTCGGCGGCGGGTCGAGGCTGGACGGGCGATCAGGGGCTTCAGACTCGGGCGGACCTCGCAGCCGCGGCAGGAGATTCTCGGCGTCAGCCAGCCTGACTTCGGCATGCTGATCGATGACATGTTCGTCGAGAACGGGGACGAAGTCCCCGCCGGGTCGCTCCTGCAGCCACGTGTCGTGGTCGAGATCGCCTTCGTGATGGGACACGACCTCGCGGGCCCGGGGGCCACCACCGCCGATGCGCTCACCGCAATCGCCGGAGTACTGCCCGTGATCGAGATCGTCGACAGCCGCATCGCGGACTGGCGGGTGCAACTCGCCGATACCGTCGCCGACAATGCCTCGGCGGGCAAAGTCGTCCTCGGTAGCCGCATGATGCCGGCCACCGCCGTCGACCTGCGCCTGGCCGGGATGTTGCTGCACCGCAACGGATCGCCGGTGGAGAGCGCGGCGGGTGCGGCAGCACTCGGCAATCCGGTCCGATGCCTCGCCTGGCTGGCCAACAGGCTGCTCCCGCCCCAGCGCGGGTTGCGGGGCGGCGACATCGTGCTGTCGGGACCCCTACACCGCCTGGTGCCGGTCCGCCCTAACGACGTTTACGAGGTGGAGTTCGCGCACCTCGGGACCGTGACCGTGGGGTTCGGCGCGGAAGGTGCGGCAGCGTGACCGACCCGAGGGCGATCGCCGACGCCTTGATCGCTGCGCAACGTGACCGCACGCCCATCGCCCCGTTCAGCAGCGTGAACCCTTTCATCGACGCGGACACCGCGTACAAGGCTCAGGCGCTCCTCGTCGAGCACCGACTGCAGGCCGGCGAGAACCTCATCGGCGCGAAGCTGGGCTTCACCAGCAGGGTCAAGCGCCTCGCCCTCGGCATCAACGAGCCGGTATACGGCCGGCTGACATCGAGCATGGTTGTGCCATACGGCGAACCGGTGTGCCTCGACGAGCTCATCCATCCTCGCGCGGAGCCCGAGATCGCCTTCCTGATCGGCAAGCGGATCGAGCCGTCGACGCCGCCCGCGGGCGTGCTGGCGGCTATCGATGCGGTGATCCCCGCCATCGAGGTAATGGACTCGCGGTACAAGCAGCCTTTCCGGTTACCCGACTCCGTCGCAGACAACGCGGGCGCTGCGCGGGTCGTGCTCGGTGCGCAAGGTCGACGGCCGGACGAACTCGTCGGCCTGCACGTCCTGGGCTGCCTGTTCAGATACCGCGGCGGGTTCGAGACTGCGGCCGGCGGCGCTGTGATGGGCCATCCCGCCGCCGCGGTGGCGTGGCTGGCGAACGCGCTGGCCGCCCACGGCGAGCGCCTCGAGGCCGGCTCGATCGTGCTGTCGGGGGGGTTGACCGCATCGACGGAGCTGCGTCCCGGTGCGGTCGTGTCCGCCGAGTTCGACGGTCTGGGAACGGTGCAAGTCAATTGCCGCTGAAATGGGAGACGAGTCAGAAGCGCGGTGTTCACGAACACCGGCCGGTGATGATCTCGCGCGCAATGGTGACAACTACCCGACGACCGGGGGAGGGCCGGGACCACATGCCCGAGGTAACGATCCTGCCCGACGGGCTGCAGGTCACTGCCGCAGAAGCGGAGACCGTGCTCGCCGCCCTGAGCCGGGCGGGACTCCGGTACCGGGTCGGCTGCAAGCGCGGCGGGTGCGGAGTCTGCAAGGTCCAACTCGTGCTCGGCGAGGTCCGCTACGAGCGTCCGGTCGCGGAGAGCGTGCTCAGCGATGACCAGCGCGTCGAGGGCATCTGTCTGAGCTGCCGTGCGGTGCCTATCACCGACATCGCCATCGAGCTGCAGGAGGGCGACCGGCTCCGCAAGGTACTGGGGTTCGCGCTCTCGAACTCGGCGCCGCCGCCACCCGGCGGGTCGGCGTCCAACCCGGCGACGAAAAACCACAGAAGGGAAACAATCACATGAGCGTCATGCGACTGGGGTACGTGCATATCCGGGTAACGGACCTCGAGGAAGCCCGCGACCACTACTCGAACACGCTGGGCATGTCGGTCGTGCACGAGGAGCCCGGCAGGCTGCACCTGAAGTGTTGGGACGAGTGGGACCACCACTCCCTGGTGCTCGAGGAGGGCGGGGTCGGGCTGGTCAAGCTCGGCTACAAGTGCTCGTCCGAGGACGACCTCGCCGAGTTCGAGAAGCGCTGTGCGCAGTTCGGCGCTTCGACGGGACGGTTCAGCCGTGGCGAGAACATGACCGTCGGCGACGGCGTGCGCATCACCCTGCCCTCCGACCATACCGTCGAGCTCTACTCCGACATGGAGTTCACCGGCACCGACACCGGGTCGATCAACCCCGAGGCGTGGCCGAGGGACATGCGGGGGGTTGGCGGCCACTGGATCGATCACGCCCTGATCGCCGCGGAGGATCCGGGCCTGGTCGAGCGCTTTTTCATGGAGTGCATGGACTTCCGGCCCGCGGAGCGGGTGGTCGAGAGCATGGAGCACCCGGACGTGATCGGCACGTGGATGACGTGCGGGGACTCCCCGCACGACCTGGCTGTGATCAAGGGCCCGAACGCGAAGCTGCACCACTTTGCCTTCCATTTGGAGGACTGGGGCGCGATCCTGCGTGCCGGCGACATCTTCTCCATGGACGACGTGCCCATCGACATCGGGCCGACCCGGCACGGCATTACGCGGGGTACGACGATCTATTTCTTCGATCCGTCCGGCAACCGCAACGAGGTGTTCGCCGGCCTGGGCTACCGGGTCCACAAGGACTTCCCGACGATCAACTGGACCGTGGACCAGCTCGCCAAGGGGATCTTCTACCACGCACGCGAGCTCAATGAAGGGTTCACCACGGTGTTCACATAGGGCACCGCTCGCATACCTTCGCCTCGATGTGGATCAGGTGGAACTGCATCGTTCATGCCCCTCTACATCCGCGCGGACTCGTGTTTCCGGGATAGGAGCGCCGCGGCAATATTGGAGGACCGTCGAGCGGGTGGCGCTTCGGCGAGCGTGACTGACCGTTGAGTTACGCAGAGGGCCAAGGCGAGTCGGGAGATTGCCACGGTCGGGCAGCGGTCACCGCCTGACATGCTTCCAGGATTTTCTCGGTGAACAGCCTCGGTGACGCGACGAACACGTCGTGATCGCCTTCGACGGTGACGACGGTGGCGTGCGGAATCGCCTCGGCCAGTTTCATCTGCCGACCTGGCGGCACAACGGAGTCCCTCGTCGTGACGAGGACCGACACTGGGACGTCGACATCGCCGATCCACGTGTGTGAGGTGAAGGCCGCGACTGCGACGAGTGCCGCGGTCACTGTCGACATACTGGTCAGACTCATTTCGGCGCGCACGTACCTCCGGCTCTCGTCATCGATGTCGTTGAGATAGCCGGTGCCGAAGGCATCGGCGTGGAGTAAGCGCAGAAGCGGGTTGGATTTGGCGGCGACGGCGAATGCCGGTGAGAGCGAGGAGATCAGGCGCTCAGTCGGAGATCCCATAAAGTTGCGGGACGTGGCCCCGAGAACGAGCGCGCTCACCCGGTCGGGGTGCCTCCGCCAAATCAGCTGTGCGACCAGGCTTCCCATCGAGTATCCACACGCAATGAACCTGTCGATCCCGAGCCAATCGGCCAGCACCACGATGTGGTCAGCGCACTTTTCGAGGCTGAACGTCGGCCATGGCCGGATGCCGCGACCGTGGCCCGGTAGATCTGGCGCGACGACGCGGAAGCGTTGGCACAGTTCGGCATAGGCTGGACTCCAATTGAGATCGGCCGTAATACCAACGCCGTGCAAGAGCATCAACGGCGCGCCCGCCGGGAGGCCGAGACTGTCTCGATACGCCATCGACGCACCCCGCGGCAAGGCCAGCGTTACTCGCGGCCCGAGGGTCGGCGGGACCAAACGTGCCACTCTTGCTCCAAATCATCTCGCGGGCCGCGGGCCTGGACCGCTGGGCGACATAGTCGAACTGGCGTCAACGACCGCGTAGGTGGAGGTTAGGTGGTCACCAGGCCGGCGTGCGTCTCTACGCTAGATGTCGGGCATTGGTGAGGTAAGCCGGTTCTCTCTTTCGCGACGCTGCGCCGCCATGCGCACGGCCGAATTCGCCGCTCCGTACGAGGCATACGAGCCGACCCTCTGGACCACCTCAAAGAACACGCGTGAACCGTAAACGGGCGTATAGAGGTGGTAGAACTCGCCGCCGTGCTCTCGATCGTAGAGAATGCCGTACTCCCGCATGGCCTCGATGAGCGCCGGATCGAGCGCGAAGCGGGCGTCGAGGTCTTCGTAGTAGTTGTTCGACACGGTTAGCAGTCGTGCACCACGTTCCCGCAAGGCGCGCGCGGTGGCGAAGAGGTCCGTCGTCGCGAAGGCAACGTGCTGGGGTTCCCGCACCGCCGGGGCCCACTCACCGCGACGGAGAAGCGTCCGCTGCAGCGCTATCCGGACGCGTCCCGACGGGTCACTGACCGCTCGCCCACGAACGAGCCCAAACGGGGCCGCGAACTCCGTGTCGCTTCCCGGAGCCAGGCCGAGCACAGCCCGATAGAACAGTGCTGCTTCGTCGAAGTAGTCGAACGGCTGGGTGAGGGCGACGTGATCGATGCGCGTCATCCCCGTCCCGGCGTCGATGCCCTCCCCGGTTGGGGCGTACTCGGACGTCCACGTTTGTTGGCCGCCCGGATCGCAGAACCACAAAGTGGTGCCATCCGGTGCGGTAACCGCCATCCCCGAGTCGTCGAGTGGCGATGCCGGAGCGAAAAAGGCCGTTGCGCGGGCGGCGAGTTGGTCCTTCGAATCGGAATCGAATCCCAGCGACGCGATTTCGGCGACGTCCGTTGCGATGTCGGTGGATTGGTTGAGCAGAATGCGCGCATCCCCTTGCTGCCATAGTTGGGTGTTGCTCGACCGGTCTGCGCCCGTCTTCGTGAAGCCGAAGCTGGTCAGTGCGCCCGCCAACCCGGTGACCGAACCGGCGTCTGCGGAGAGTCCGACGAAGGCGTGGCCGGACAGTTTCGGTACTGGTGGCGGGCAGGTGAGCCCGAAGGCCACGGCCTTTGGCGGCGATCGACGCGCGACAGCTTCCTCGAGCACGAGAAGGGAGCGCAACGCGTCGACGGCGGTGTGTACGGGCGCCGATTGGCGGAAGACGTCGTTGAAGACCTCGAGTGACAGCGGGCCTGCGTAGCCCGCCGTCAGAATGTGGTCGACGAAGCGGGGGAGATCGAATTCGCCCTGGCCGGGGAAGAGCCGATGGTGACGACTCCACTGCAGCACGTCCATGCTCATCAACGGTGCATCGGCCAACTGCAGGAAAAAGATCCTGTCACCGGGAATCTCCGAAATGGCCGAGATCGCTTCGGGTTCGGGAGTGCGCGACAGCACGTGGAAGCTGTCAAGGCACAACCCGAGTGCCGGGTGATCACCACGGCGCACGATGTTCCAGGACTGATTCCACCTGTTGACGTGCCTGCCCCACGCGAGTGCCTCGTACGCGATCTTCATCCCTCGCCGGCTGGCGCGCTCGGCCAGCTCGTGGAGCTGGTCGGAAATCCGCGCCGGATCGTCGACGGCGTCCCCGGATACCGAGGAGCAGACCAACATCATGTCGGTTCCGAGCTCCTCCATCACTGCGAACTTGTGGTCGGCCCTGCGCAGGTTTGCGGTGAGCCGGTCGGGCAGCACCGTGTCGAAATCCCGGAATGGTTGGTAGAGGTCGATCGAGAGCCCGAGGTCAGCACAACGCTTGCGCACTTCCGCCGGTGTCGACAACGATGCGATGAGATCGTTCTCGAAGATCTCTACTCCGTCGAAGCCGGCCCCTGCTACCGCGTCGAGTTTGGCTTCCAGCATCCCCGACAGACAAACGGTGGCAATTGCTCGTCGGATGCCGCGATCATCATCATGACCAAGTGGTGTCGACATGAACGGGTCCTCCATCGCACCTCATCGCGCCCCTGCGGTGATCACCACTATTTGCCCTCCGCAAGGGAAGGTAAAGCCGTTCGCTACTGAGTGGGAAGTGCCGCGCGTGACTTGGTGATACGTCAAGAACCCCCGCAGCGTCTTCCGACCGAGGTCTCGACCGCGGCCTCGTTCACCTCACGTAACACGACATCGCAGCCACTGCGGGCGATGACTTCCGCACCTGCCGGACCCCATGATTCCGCCATCGACGACACCGGCGGCGTTGATCATTTTCTCGCCTGCAATCGTATGAGCCCGTCCGGATCCGCGCGAGCTGCTGCAGGCGGTACCGAGTGCAACGGTGAGCCGGCCCGAGGTCAGCCGTCAGTACTGGATCTGCGCCAGGTCGCGTAGCTCGTCGGGGGTCGCGGTGCCGAATCCGAAGAATTCCAGGTACGCCGGGATCTGCTCGAAGAGCATGTCGGTGCCAACCTGAGTTTCACAGCCGCGTTCCTGCGCCGCCCGCAGAAACGGTGTGACGGCCGTTTTCATCACGACCTCGCCGACGAACGTGGTCGGGGCGACCAGGCTCACATCGATCGGTAGTGGATCGCCCTCGTTCATCCCGAGGGGCGTCGCGTTCACGACGAGGTCGTAGCCCGTGGGATCGGCTGATCCGGTCTTCACGTCAAGCTTTGGGTAGTGCGCGCACAGTCGACTGCCGAGCGATTCAGCCGCCTCAGCCATTGCATCGACCAGACCCATCCGCGTCACCCCCGCGGCGGCCAGCGACGCCGCGATCGCCGATCCCACTCCGCCGGAACCGATGACCAGTGCGCTGGCGTCGTTCAGCTTGCGTCCCTTGCGACTTACGCCCCTCACGAAACCCTCGCCGTCGAACATGTCGGCGAGCAGGCTTCCGTCCTCTCGTTTCAACAGGGCATTGGCCGCGCCCGCAATTCGCGCCGTCGAGCTCACCTCATCGGCCAGCTCGATCGTGGTCTTCTTGTGCGGCATCGTCACCAGCGCACCACGGAGGTTGGTCACCTTGAACAACTCAGGCAGGAAGTCCGGGTAGTCGCCGGCCTGCACCCCCATTGGCATGACCACCGCGTCAATGCCCGCCTTCTCGAAGAAGGGGTTGTAGATCATCGGTGCCTTGAACGCTTCGGTCGGATAACCGATGTGGGCAATGAGCGTCGTTCTGCCAGAGATCACGCGGGCGACCCGACCGGGTCCGGGTCATAGGTAACGACGCCCATACCGTTGATCCACTCGTAGATCGGTTCATATACCAGGGCTCTGGCCGCATGACCGCGCATTGCTCCCGCCAGTGCCACCCAGGACCGAACCTCGCCTGTGCCGTTGCCCGCCTGCATCAGTTCATCGTTCGGCATGTCGAGAAGGTCAGCCGGAGCGTCGCTTTCGAGCTGCTTCAGGAACCACCTGTCGAACTCCTCGTCAATGTCACCGACACGTGGCTCGCCGACGAAATGGGACAGGCCGCCGGCCGCGCACAGGGCGACCCGCTCCAAGCCGGAGTAGCTGCGAATCGCATCACCGACCGCGGCGCCGAAGTCGTATGCGTGGCGCAGTGTCATCAGGGGTGGCTGGGTGCAGTTCATCACGATCGGGACCATCGGGAGGCGCATCTGTGGATCGAGCTTGTAGTAGACCGTCATGAAGCCGTGATCGGCGATCATCTTGTGCGACAGCGCGGGCTGAAACCCCGCTGCGACCGTTTCAGCGAGCAGATGTGCGGCCAGGCCCGGCTCACCCGGCACCAGTACTTCGGGAACCTGCAGCCACTTCTCCCGCGGCCCCACGTGCGCTTCACCGAGGCCGATCACGATCTGAGGGAGGTTGTCGTAGAAGAAGTTCGAAAAGTGCTCGCCGCTCATCATCACGACTGCCTGTACGCCGGCGGCGGCCGCCTTCTCACGGACGGCGTCTAACGCGCCGAAGAAGTTCTCGGCTTGAGCACTCTGAGCCGAATCTGGGTCCGCTGTCATCATGGGGGCGTGCGACGCGCCATACGCCATCACGATGTCTGCCATCTCGTCTTCCTTTTCGGCTCGTTGTTCTGGGTCTGCAGCAGTTCCCGGTAGTCCGCCCGGCGATAGCCCATGGCACGGCAGTAACCGTTGATGATCACCGGGTGAATGCCCATCGAATACATCGCGCCCACGTCTCCCGCCTTGAGAGCGCGTTCTTCCTCGTCATTCAGGTCATAGCCACTCGTCGAGAGAGGAGGCACCGGGCTGCCCGGTTCGACAGCCTCCAGGGTGCGCAGGTAGTCGTAGACGCACTGTTGCAACTGATAAAGGCTCACTCGCGACCTCCGCGGGCATTGGACACACAATCCCCACGATCAGAGTCGCCCATCGGTCCCCGTAGAAGAAGCCGCCGGCCACTTTTTCCGCTCGGCGGAACAACAAGTCGCCGCCGGGAGGATGCATGCGAGCGTTGGACCCGTCAGCGGGCAGTCAGACGCTTTGAGATGCCGCCGGGAGGAGCCCTGACATGCGAACGATCGAGACCACCGAAGCTCCTGTGCATACGGGCCCTGTTCCACAGGCAGTCGAGGTGGATGGGTGGGTTTTCGTGTCCGCTCTTTTCGGGGTCGATCCGGCGACAGGGCAGCTCCCCGACACCGCTGAGGCGGAGGCCGAGCAGCTCTTCACCAACTTGACGGCCATCTTGCGGGCGGCCGGCGGCGAACTGGGTGACGTGGTCCGTGTCGGTATCTTCACCACGCATCTCCAGCGCGATCGCCCGGCACTGAACGAGGTGTGGAAGCGGTCCTTCGGTGCTCACCGCCCCGCTCGATCGGCAGTAGAGGCCACCGCATTCGGCAGGCCGGGCGAAAACGCGCGGTTCATGGTCGAAGTGACGGCGCGCATCCACAATGCGAGCGGCGGGACGGGCCCGGAGTAGGGTCACCGCGCTCGACGGGTCGAATCTGGACGTGGCGATGGCCGTATCCGCCCAGCGGAAATCGTCAGCTGGTCGTTGACCGCGGCGGCACGCGCGGGTCAACTACCAATACAGCCGCTGTCGGAGCGTTCCGTACCTTCACGAGGGGATCAGTAATGGCAGATCAAATCGTTGGGCCGGCGGGTTCGCACGAACCCACCGAGTACGCCAAGACGCCGAAGAAGGCCGCCGCAAGTGGCTGGATCGGCAGTGCCCTCGAGTACTACGACTTCTTCATCTACGCCCAGGCCGCAGCGCTCGTGTTTCCGACCCTCTTCTTCCCGGAGAGCAACCCGCAGATAGGTATTGTCATCGCTTTGGCCACGTTCGGCGTCGGCTATGTTGCGCGGCCACTCGGTGCGGTCATTCTCGGGCACTGGGGCGATAAGCACGGCAGAAAGAACGTCCTCGTTCTGTGCATGATGCTGATGGGGTTCTCCACGTTGTGCGTCGGGCTGCTCCCGTCGTATGCGGCGATCGGGATCTGGGCACCGATTATGCTTGTCGCTCTTCGATTGATCCAGGGCTTTGCGGTCGGTGGCGAACTCGCCGGGGCCGGTTCGATGATCATGGAGCACTCACCGTTCGGTAGGCGGGGTTATTTCAGCAGCTTCACTCTTCAAGGCGTGCAAGCGGGACAAATCCTCGCCGCCGCGGTCTTCCTGCCGTTGGCCGCGATACTGCCGGAAGACGCCTTCAATAGCTGGGGTTGGCGGATCCCCTTCCTGCTCAGCGCCTTGGTCGTCCTTGCCGGATACATCATCCGTCGACGCGTCGACGAGACGCCGGCGTTCCAGGAGGAGGAGGTCCACGGCGAGGTGCCCAAGGCGCCGATCGTGATGGCGGTCAAGGAGAATGGCGCCGACATGCTTCGGGTCGTCTGCATGGCGCTGATGAACGTCGTTCCGACCACGGTGACCGTCTTCGGGGCGACCTTTGCCACCAACGCGGCGTACGGAGTCGGGTTGAGGGCGTCCGACTACCTCTGGATCACAGTGGCCGGGAATATCGTCGCGGTGATCCTGATCCCGTTCGTGGGCAACCTCTCCGATCGGATCGGCCGACGCCCAGTCATCATCGCCGGCTGTCTTGGGGCGGGCGTTCTCGGTTACCCGTATCTGTACGCAGTGAGCCACGGGAACCTCCCGCTGGCATTCGTTCTGGCCGTCCTGATGTGGGGGATCGTTTACCAGGGGTACAACGCCGTCTTCCCGTCGTTCTATCCCGAACAATTCCCCACCAAGACGCGGGTCACGGGGTTCGCCGTGTCGCAGAACATCGGCACCTTGATCACCGCGTTCCTGCCGGCGATCTACGCGGTGCTCGCCGGCCCGACGCCGGGCGCGTGCGTGGAGGAGAAGAAGTTCATGCCGGACACGGTCCTGCCGTCGGGTGAAACCTGCCGGGCGGCCGCCGATGCTGCTGAAGGCCGGGTGATTCTGGTGGTCGGCACCTTCACGATCGCGTTGGCGGCAATCGCCGCAATCGCGGCGTTCTTCTCGCGCGAAACCTCGAGGATTCACATGAACGATCTCGGCAGGAAGAACGCGGTCCCCGTCCCCAAGGACGAGTACGAGCGCATGCGGACCGAGGCGAAGGCACTCGTGTCGAAATAGGTCCTCGCCAAGGTAGTGTCCCTCGCGAACGCGGACAGGAGTTGCGATGACGTCCGTCACTGTGATGAACGGCCCCAACCTGAATCTGCTCGGCACCCGTAAGCCGGAGGTGTACGGGTCCACCACACTCGCCGACGTCGAGGATAAGTGCCAGCAGGATGCCGAAAAGCTCGGCTTGGATCTGATCTTCTTGCAGTCGAACCATGAAGGCCAGCTGGTGGATTGGATCCACGAGACCGGCATGGTCGTCAAGGCGGGCGGCTCGATCGGCGCGGTGTACAACCCTGGTGCGCACACCCACTACTCCTATGCGATTCGCGACGCTATCGAGGCGGCCACGCTACCCGTGGTCGAACTGCACATATCGAACGTTCATGCGAGGGAGGAGTTCCGGCATCACTCGGTGATCTCACCGCTTGCGCGAGGGATCATCGTCGGGTTTGGCGTGCAGGGTTATTCGATGGCGATCAACGGCCTTTACGAGATGTCGCAGCGCGAGGGATAGCCGTACTCGCTACTCGCCGAACACCTCGATAGCGCCGAGACCGTCGAACTCGGCGCTGATCACGTTGTCCGCGGTGAGTGGTATCGGGGCGGTCAGGCCGCCAGAGAAGATGATCCATCCGGCCTTGAGGACTTCGCCGCGCTCGCCCAGCTGATTCGCAAGCCACGCTACCGACGCGGCGGGATGGCCCATCACCGCCGCTCCGGCTGCCGTCGCGGCAACCGCACCGTTCAGACGCAGAACGCATCCCAGCAGCCGAATGTCATCAATGGCGCTCGGCGCCAGTTGGTTTGGGCCCAGCAGGAATCGACCGGCACTCGTGTTGTCGGCGATCACGTCCGGCAGCGTGAAACGGTAGTCCTCGTAACGGGAGTCGAGGACGTCAACCGCCCCGCAGACCACCTCGGTCGCCGCCAGCACACTGGACACCGTCGCCGGCGCCGCGACGTCCCGGGCCAGCACGAACGCGATCTCCGGCTCTACTCGCGGATGAATCAACTCGTCCAGCGTTATCGGTTCGCCGAAGGGTGCAATCATGCGGTCGGTCACCGTGCCGAACAGCGGTGAGTCGACGCCCATGGTCTTCTGCTTGACCCGGCTTGTGAGGCCCAGTTTGGCTCCAATGATGCGCTCCCCGTTGTCCAAACGCGCTTGCACGACGATGCGCTGAGCGGCGTACGCCATCTCGGTATCCAGCTTCGGGTTCAGATGTGTGAACGGAGCAATCGCCCGACGTTCCTGCTCGGCCAGAATCAGTTGCTTGGCGATTTCTGCAGCGTCGATCATGCGACACTCCTCGATTGTTGCGAGAAACGCACCGTGACCGCGCCGAGGTGCGCGAACTCCGCGCGAAAGACGTCTGACGGCTGCACCGGCACCATCTTGTGAACCGCCCCCGGCAGGACCACGTCACCGGCGTTCAGCTTCGCGCCGAACTGCGCAAGTTTGTTCGCGAGCCACGCCACACAGCGTGCTGGATTGCCAAGAGCCGCGGCGCCCGCGCCGGTGTCGATGAGCTCACCGCCACGCGAAACGGCGACGCCGACGAGTCGCAGGTCGAGTTCGTCGACGCGGCGGAGTCGTCCACCCATCACGATGAGTCCAGATGAGGCGTTGTCGGCGACGGTGTCCACCAATTTGATCTTCCAGTCCGCCACCCGCGAGTCGACGATCTCCACTGCAGGTAGTGCTCCGGCGATCGCCCGCAACGCGGACGCCGTGTTCGCGCCGGGCCCTTCGAGGTCACGCTCCATGATGAAGGCCATCTCGGCCTCGACCCGAGGCTGGACGAGGCGACCCAAATCGATTTCGTCGCCGTCCTCGACGAACATTCCGTCCAGAAGCACACCGTAGTCAGGTTCATCGACACCCAGCAGTTCCTGCATCGGCTGCGACGTCAGTCCGATTTTGCGGCCACAGATCCGCTCGCCGTTTTGGACCCGTCGGTCGATGTTCACCGACTGGATCGCATAAGCGTCCTCGATGGACAGATCCGGGTGTTGATCGGTGAGCGGCGGTATCGGGACCGCCGTTTGATCGGCTTGCCATAGCTGATCTGCCAGCCTTCGGTGAACAACCGCTGTTTTCACAGGTTTGACGATGCTCCGGCGCCGGTGATCTGCAAATACCGTTCCCGGGCAGTGGGAAAAGCGTGGGCCCCAAGCGATGCGTGCTGTCCTCCGCGAGGTGTTCTTCCGGCCAGTGGGAGGACCCGCGCCGGGTGGCGACAATCTGACCATCATTGAGCGCGTGGCTCCACGTTCATCATTTGAAATCGGTCAGAACGCAGCGGAGATCGTCGCGCCCGAGTGGGATGTGATCGGTCCGGACACCGCAGGCATCGGGGATGCACTCAAGGCGGTCTTCGGTGGCGCCGCCAGGAATCCCGCCGACCTCATGAAGGCCTCGATCAGGTTGTCAACGGATCTTGCGCAGATACCGGCGACGGTGCTGACCTCGTGGGTCAAGAAGCCGATGGGTGGCGGCAAGCCGCCGAGCGATCGCCGGTTCACCGATCCCGCGTGGACGGACAATCCGTTTTTTCATGCGCTCCGCCTCGCGTACACGGCGCAATGCGACTTCGCGCGGTCGCTCGTCGGGTCCTCGGGCGTCGATGCCAAGCAGGCCGCGAAGGCGTCCCTCGGGCTCAGCCTGTTGCTCGACGCGGTCGCGCCCACGAACTTTCTGCTGTCGAACCCGACCGCGATGAAGCGTGCGTTCGACACCGCAGGTGTCAGTGTGCTCCGGGGCGCCCGCAACCTCGTGCTGGATGTCGTTCAGAACAAGGGGCGGCCGCGGCAGGTAGACCGCAGCGCGTTCACTGTCGGCGAGAATCTCGCGATAACGCCGGCGAAGGTGATCTTCCGCAACGAGCTGATGGAGTTGCTGCAGTACGAGCCCCAGACGGACATGGTGCATGGCACTCCACTGTTGTGCAGTCCGCCATGGATCAACAAGTACTACATCATGGACTTGGCACCGGAGCGCAGCTTCATCGAGTGGGCGATCCGGCACAACAGAACGGTCTTCGCTATCAGCTATCGAAATCCGACGAGCGAGATGGCGACCACCTCGATGGAGGACTACCTCGTTTCTGGGCCCCGGCAGGCGCTGGACGTCATCTCAGATGTGACTGGTTCACCCAAGATCGACATCGTCGGACTCTGCCTCGGCGGGGCGCTGACCGCGATCACGGCGGCCTACCTGACTCAGTCTGGCGACGATCGGGTCGGCAACTTGACCTTGCTGAACACGATGCTCGATTACTCCGAGCCGGGGATGCTGGGGGTCTTCACCGACGAAGCGGCGGTCAATCGTCTCGAGAAGGAGATGGCTAAGGCGGGCGGCACGCTCGCGGGCAAGTCGATGGCCGGAACGTTCGACGTCATGCGGGCCAACGACCTGATTTTCAACTATGTCGTGTCGAATTGGCTGCTCGGACAAGACCCGCCGGTGTTCGACATCCTCGCGTGGAATGACGACAGCACCGCAATGCCGGGTTCGATGCACGCGTTCTACCTCCGCAATTTCTACGTCCGGAATCTGCTTGCCCAAGGGCAACTAGAGATTGCGGGTCAGATCATCGACCTCTCGTCGATCAAATCGAACGCCTACGTGGTCAGCGCGAAGAACGATCACATCGTGCCGTGGCAGTCGGCGTACAAGACCACCCAACTCTTCTCAGGAACAACGCGATTCATTCTCAGCAATGGCGGGCATATCGCTGGAATCGTCAACCCGCCCGGCCCGAAGTCGTGGTATCTGGCCGCCGACAACAACCCCGCCGAGGCCGACGACTGGATGTCTTCCGCGCAGAAAACGCCTAAATCGTGGTGGGTCGACTGGGCGCAGTGGTCGACCGAACACGCGGGCGCGATGACAAACCCGCCGCCGATGGGATCCGCAACGTACCCCGTGCTCGGCCCCGGGCCGGGAACCTACGTCTTCACCTGAGAGCCTGGTGCGGTGCCGGGCCGCCGACCGGTCACCGGCCCGCCGCTTGGGCCAGCAGCTGCCGCAGCGGGCGAGGCACGATGCCGGCTTCGGCGTCGAGTCGGCGCGCCTTGCGCCGAGTGACGACGATGCCCACGATTGCCAACGCCCACACCGGATACATGACGAGCCAGGCCATCCTGAACGCTTCGGGGGTGAAGCCGCCCGCCGCTGTCATGACGGCGCCCATGGCCGCCAGCACGAATAGCGTGGCCGAGAACCCACCCAGGTTTGCGATGGACTGCGCGACACCGATATTCAGACGCGGATTCGCGGTCCGCGCGATGTCTAGACCCACCACCGAGCCAGGGCCACCCGCGGCCAAAATGACGACGAGTACCACCAGCAGCCACAGCGGAGCAGGCCCGGGGAGCGCCAGTATCAGTGTCCATATCGCGACGTCGGCCGCGACGACGCCGAGGATCAACCACGATCTGTGCAGGGTGTGGCGCGCGGTGAGCACACCGATCACGGGTCCGATGACTACCGAACTCAGCACGAACGCCATGATGAGCAAGCTGGCGGTTGATTCCGAAAGAAGCTGGGCGGAAACCAGATAGGGCAATCCCCACAACAGCGAGAACACCATCATCGGGAACTGTGTGGCCATGTGACCGAAGAAACCCAGACGTGTTCCTGGGCGTGCCCACACCTCTTTGAGTGCGACGCCGACGTCGCGGGCCGATGCGATAGGAGTCGGCACCCACGATCCGGGCGGACCGTTGCGCACGACAGCGAACGCCAATACGCCCATCAGCGCACTGGCGGCGGCGACGCTGGTGAATGCGGTCGACCATCCGCTGTGGTGGAGCAATGCGACGAACGGGACGGCCGACAGAAGCTGCCCCAGTTGACCGACGATCGTGGTCAGTTGGGTCATCAACGGCACCCGTCGTGCAGAAAACCATCGCGGGATGAGCGCCAAGGTTGCCGCGAAGACGACTGCATCGCCGGTTCCGACCAAGACTCGCGCCGCGGCGGTGACGGGCATGGTTGTCGCGTGCGCCAGAAGTATCTGCCCGCAGGCGAGCAGAGCCGCGTTGGCGACGAGCATCGCCCGTGGCCCGAAACGGTCGACCATCAATCCAGCCGGGATCTGCGCTAGCGAGAGAACACCGCCACCTGGATGAACACGAAAGCGGCCAGGGTGCCCGGGCTGAGCCCGAACCGGTCGGCGGCATCCAAGCCCGCAGCGGCGAGAGTGGTCCGCTGCATCACCGTCAGGACGTAGGCGGCCGCGCCTACCGTCCAGATCAGCCACGCGACGCGGGCCCGCTCTGGCACTGCAGCGGCGGTCGGATTCACGGCGATACTCGCTTTCTACGGACCGAGAGCATGTCCGCCCACTCGGCGGCGCGCCGGCGGCGGCAACTACGGCAAGACTTTGCCATAATTGCTGCAGTATGGCAAAATCTGGCAATTAGATCGGTGCGCTGAAGGGGGGCAATGAGCGGTCCTACTGAGGCAGGCAAAGGGCGGACGGTGACCCTTCAGGATGTGGCGAAGGAAGCCGACGTCGCCGTTTCCACGGTGTCGCGGGCGCTGTCAAATCCCGACCGCGTCAGCCGACCCATGCGGGAGCGCATCCAGGAAGTTGCCCGGCGCCTTGGATATACCGCGGCCCGGACACCGGTGCGCGACTCCTTGCTGGCCCTCATGGTCAGTGGCATCGGTAATCCGTATAACGCCGCGCTGATCCGGGGGGTGGAGTCCCAGGCCCGCGCGGCAGGTTCATCATTGGTCGTTGGCGACATCGCCGATGGACCGGAGGTTGAGCTTGCCCATTTCGAGCGGCTCAACGAACGAGTGGACGGCATCGTGCTCGCCTCCAGCCTTCTTCCGGACGATGAGCTTCGCGCGGTGGGGGACAGGGCCGATGTTGTGCTGTTCAACCGCGAGGTTTCGGGATTCTCCAGCGTGACAACGGATTCACGCGACGGTAGCCGGCAGATCGCTGAGCATCTGGCCGCTCTCGGCCATCGTTCGATCGCGTATTTGTCCGGGCCGCCGACCCTATGGACCAACACCGAACGTTGGCGCACGCTTTCCGAGAACGCCGCGCGCTTGGGTGTGGAGATCGTCCGCCTCGGCCCCTTCATGCCGACGCTCGACCAGGGTTACGCGGCGGCCGATGTTGGACTCGGCAGCGGCGCCACCGCGCTGGTGGCGTTCAACGACTTGCTTGCCATCGGGATTCTTCAGCGGTTACGGCGGCGAAAAGTGGACGTCCCGGGCACGATCAGCGTGGTTGGCCACGACGATATCTTCGGGGCCGATTTTTGCCAGCCGTCGCTGACCACCGTCCATAGCGATGTCGAGCACGCCGGCCGAACGCTGGTCGACTTGGTGCGGGGTCGGATCGTCAGCCGACCGGACTCCCCGATCGTGATCCCGACCCAACTGGTGGTTCGGGAGTCGACTGGTGCCAGCCCATGACCGGCGACGAGAGCTGGAGGGTGTCCGGATGAGCGAGGTTCCGATCTCGGTGGCCGGCGCCGGCCTGATCGGTAGGCGGCACATCGCGGAGCTCGACGCCGGTGAATCGGTTGGTCGCGTCGATCGTGGACCCTGGGCCGCCGGGACGGAACTGGCCCAGAAATACCGTGTAGCGCTGTACTCGTCGCGGGCTGAGATGTTCACCAAGGACAAGCCAGACGGCGTCTCGGCCGACGGTGACGCGAGCCCGGAGGCGGGCCCATCCTGCTCAACCTGACGCATGGGGTGAACGATCTGCTGTCGCTGATAGGCGACATCGACACCGTAACGGCGCTTACGTCCAACGCAACTCGAGGCTTTGCGGTCGAGGACGCGGCGGCGGTGAACTTCCGCTTCACCAACGGTGCGCTCGGCACATTCCTACTCTGTCGATTTGTTCAGCGATCCTGATGTGGGGGCGACCCGTCGAAGCCGAAAAGCCGCATCGGCGTGTGCCACAACACCTTCCGGCGGTCGGCGGGGGCGGGGATCAGTCGCTCGACAAGGGCGAGGACAAGTCCGTAGTCGATCCGCTCAGGGGCACGCAGGAACGGCCAGTCCGACCCCCATACGCACCGGTCGGGCGTGAACGCCTCGAGAAGTGCCTGCACGAACGGCCAAGAATCCTCCCACGGGTAGCGCTCCGCGGAGCATTTCACCAAGCCGGAGATCTTGACGAAGTACCGTCCGCTCGATGCAAGGTCGAGCAACCGGGAAAAACCCGGTTGGCGTAGTCCAGCTGCGGGAGCGGGTCGCCCGCAGTGATCGACCAGGATACGCACCCCGGACGGCGCCAGAATCGGGGCCATCTCGATCAGTTGGTCCCTGTCGACCTGCAGGTCGACGAACATGTCCAGAGCGGCGAGATTGCGCAGCAGTGATGCGGTGTCACGGAAGTGGTCGACGCCAAGCAGGGCCGCCTGCATTGTGGTGCCGACTATGCCGAGGGCGCGCAGCCGCTCCAGTTGGGAACGGCTGACGTCGTTGTCGACGACAGCGACGCCCTTGAACCGGCCGTTTCCCCGCGCGAGGAAATCCAGAAGGCAGCGGTTGTCGGTGTGGTAGCCCGAATTGGGTCCGACTACCAGTGCATGTCGGGAACCGTAGGCGTCGAACAGATCGGTCAGTTGAGGCGCCGTGCCCTGCTCGTTGGCGACTGGATGATACCAGGCGTCCGGCGCATATCCGAAATGTGCGGGGTCGAGAAGGTGGTTGTGACAATCGATCTTGGGTTCGTCGTAGATCATCAAGTCTCAGTGTCCAGCAGGGCATCGATGCAGACAAAAATCGACCGATGCCTTCCGGAGAGCGAGAAACCGTCGCAGCGTGTTGTCTTCCGGCCTGCACTTGAGCGCTTGACGTCCACGCGGTATCGGGATCCCGCTGAACGGAAGCGGAGGGTGAGTATCTTGCGCGAGCGACCACCGAGCGGACAGTCTTCGGATATGCACCCCGCGTTGGAAGGGTCCAGGAGGTTCTGTGCTCGAATCAACCGCAGTCGTCGTCACTGACGCGCCTGAACGCTACGCGAAGCAACTGCTCGCCCATCTCGGGCGAAAAAACACCGTCGAGACGCTTGGCGGTGAGCGGCAGGGGGGACGGCTGGTGTTCTCCTACGGCACCGCTACCGTCCGGCCGGAGGACAACCAGTTGGTACTCAAGGCTGCCGCCGAGGACCCCGACTCGCTGGCCCACGTCGAAGACGTACTGGCCCGCCACTTAGAGCGGTTCGGGGCAAAACGTGAGCTGGTGGTGACCTGGCAGCGCGGCGGACCCGAGGATGAAGCCACCGACGGCTGAGTTTCGGGCAACCCCCCGCTAGTGGGCCGCTAGGGTTTCAGGCGCTGTGCGAGCAGGAACCGCGCCATCTCGGCTGACGCGTCGGGGCCCATCGGGTCGGTGTAGGACCCAACCGGGTTCCCTCCCGACCACGCGTGCCCGCCGCCGTGGACGGTCCACGACTCGGCAAGGACCGTGCCGTCGACGTCGGCGTACACAGCGCGGGTGCAGGCGTGACCGGCGGCCCGCGCGTCGAGATTCGTCGTTTCAGATACCGGGGTGTCGGATGCCGCCACCCGGGCGGCAACGAGGTTCCTGGCGTTCACCGGTGCCACGATGTTGTCGCGGTCGCCGTGGAACACGATCAACGGCACGTGGCCGCCGGGGGCCGGTGAACCGCCTGACCGCATGGCGACGAACGCCGAGGCGACGTTACGCGCAGCGCAGTAGGCGATTCCGGAGTGCACTCCGACCCCCGCGTAGAGCTCCGGGTAGGTCGCGGCCATCACCGCCGCCATGGCGCCGCCGGCGGAGAGCCCGGCGACATAGACCCTGGCGGGGTCGATCGCGTGGTCGGCCATGATCTGACGGGTAATGCCGGCGATGATCGCCGGCTCACCGGCCCCCGCCTGTTGGTCGGCGGGCGAAAACCAGTTCCAGTAGCCGCCGTTGTTGGCCGCTGCGGACTGCTGCGGGTATGCGACCAGGAACATGTGCTGCTCGGCGAGGTCATTCATCCGGGTGCCTGCGGCGAAATCGGTGGCGTCCTGCTTGCCGCCGTGCAGCATGACGATCAGGGGTACCGGCGCACCGGTGTAGCCGGTCGGGATGTAGAGGTCGAAGTCTCTGGTTCCCGCCGGCTCGGTGTGGGTCAAGTGGCGGATCTCACCGCCGGCTGCCGCGGCCGCTTCGGCCGCGGCAGGGTTAGGGGCGAGCGGCAGCCGAAGTTTGTCGAGCATCAGTCCGGGCCGGCGCATGGTGCGCCATGCCGCTGGCGGCAGGTGTCGGCGCCCTGCGAGTCGCGCCGGGATTCCAGGGGCGGTGCCGACGGGACTGGTCGGACACGCGGCGTCGAGCGAACGCTGCAGAACCGCAAAGGCCTCTGTCAGCCGGCCTGCGCGGGTCAGTCTCAGCGCTTCGGCCATGCCGGTGCTGCGGAGTTCGTCGTTCATGGGAGCCCTTCGGGGTGATGTGGTCGTCGGCCGGTCGGTCGGCGTCTTTGATGCTCAGTTGGTGGTGCGGTTGGCGAGGGCGGCTTTCACAGTTTTCGGCGCCCGGAATGCGCCGAGCACCTCGACCGACGAGATCGTCGCGACCGCGAGGTCGGCACTTACGTCGTTGGCGATAGTGGCCAACCCGAGAACATGCAGGTCGACCGTTTGCCCGGCGGCGCGAAGTTCCTCGAGGTCACGGCGGCTCAGATGTTGTGTGCCGAGGGTCAGAGCTCGGCGCGCCACCGTGTTGTTCACCGCTTCCGCCCGGGTTTCGATCTGACGTCGGATCGCGGTACGGATGAAGTCGGTGCGGTTGGCGTAGAAGCCCTCACTGACGAGAAGATCGATGTGGCCGAGGTCGACCGGGCCCACGTTGATGGTGATTTTCTCGCTCTTGTCGATCTCCGCCATAGGCACTCCATCCCATCCGCTCACCATCCTAACGCCATCCTCGTGGATGGCGCGGATTGCCTTCCGGACCGCTCTGTGACCGGGCTCCCAATGCCGACATTGTGTACGGGCCGCCAACGGTTGGGCCCGAGAGTCCGCCCAATGGGGCGGCCTCTGCGGTCGCTGTGAATATGCGGTCATATCGTTTGATGGGGGCGAAACCTGGTAATTACCAGTGCAATTACCCAGTAATCGCTGTGGGTGTCGCCGAAATAGACAGTGCTGCTGGTCGTTCGATGTCTGTGACGATGCCCACAGCGCATTCGTTCGTTGTATAGACTAACAATGAAGTTACATCCTGGAAACACTGGAGGTAACGACATGTGCGGCATTACTGGGTGGGTGGATTTCGCGCGGGACCTGGCACGCGAACGCGACGTGATCGACGCGATGACGCTGACGATGGCGTGTCGAGGCCCCGACGCGTCGGGCGTGTGGGTGAAAGGGCATGCGGCGCTTGGCCATCGCCGGTTGGCGGTGATCGATCTGCCGGGTGGTGCCCAACCGATGTCGGTGTCGACGCCGCGCGGCGATGTGGTGATGGTGTACAGCGGCGAGGCCTACAACTTCACCGAATTGCGCGACGAGCTGATCGCCAAAGGGGAACGGTTCCAGACGTCCAGTGACACCGAGGTGGTGCTGCGGGGTTACCTGCAGTGGGGGGAGGCGCTCGCCGACCGCCTCAACGGGATGTTCGCGTTTGCGATCTGGGATTCACGCGAAGAGAAGCTGGTGATGATCCGCGACCGGATGGGCATCAAGCCGTTCTACTTCTATCCCACGCCGGATGGCGTGTTGTTCGGTTCGGAACCCAAGGCGATCTTGGCCAACGCGCTGGCCAAGCGAGTGGTCGATGTGGAGGGTCTGCGCGAGATCATTGTCCCGATCAAGACCCCTAGGCTCGCCGTCTGGAAGGGCATGCGCGAAGTGGAACCGGGCACGATCGTCACGGTTGACGAACGGGGCATCAGGGAACGGACGTATTGGCGGCTGGAGTCGCGGCTGCACACCGACGACCAGGACACCACCGTGGGGCGGGTGCGGGAATTGCTCGACGACATCGTGCGCCGGCAGCTGGTGTCCGATGTGCCCGAATGTGTGTTGCTGTCAGGCGGCCTGGACTCCAGCGCCATCACCGCCCTGTCCGCCCGTGAACTGAGCATTCCGGTGCGCAGCTTCTCCGTTGACTTCGCCGGCCAGGCCGACAACTTCACGCCCGACGAGCTCCGCCCGACCATGGACACCCCGTATGTCCACGACGTGGCCGAGCACGTCGGCTCCGACCACACCGATATCGTGCTCGACCACGACGAGCTGGCCGATCCGGACGTCCGGCGCAGGGTGATCACCGCGCGGGACCTCCCGCTGAGCTTCGGCGATCTGGATGTCTCGCTGTACCTGTTGTTCAAGGCAATTCGCGCGCAGTCCACCGTGGCGCTGTCGGGGGAGTCAGCCGACGAGATCTTCGGTGGGTACCGGCAGTTCCACGACCCCATAGTTCAACAGACTGACGATTTCCCGTGGATCGCCATCAGGGAAGAGTCGCTCTTCGACACCACCGCCCAGATGTACACGCAGCCGGTCCGTTCGGCGGTGGACGTGGAGACCTACAAGCGCGACAGGTACGCCGAGGCGGTCGGCGAGGTCGCCAGGGTCGACGGAGAGGACGACTTCACCCATCGGATGCGGGTGATGAGTTATCTGCACTTGACGCGGTTCGTGCGGATCCTGCTGGACCGCAAGGACCGGATGAGCATGGCGGTCGGGCTCGAGGTGCGGGTGCCGTTCTGCGATCACCGGTTGGTGGATTACGTGTACAACACACCGTGGTCACTGAAGACGTTCGACGGACGCGAGAAGAGCCTACTGCGTGGGGCCGCCCGCGATGTGCTGCCCGAGTCTGTGGTGCAACGGGTCAAGAGCCCCTACCCCTCCACCTCCGATCCGCAGTACGGAGCTGAAATCCAGCGGCAGGCCAAGGATCTGCTCGGTTCGGACAACGACGCATTGTTCGGCCTGATCGACCGGGCCGCCCTGGAGCAGCTGACGGAACTCGATTCGCACACGCTGCCTTCGGGCGCCAGGAACAAGATGGAGCGGGTCCTCGACCTGGCGATGTGGATCGACATCTACCAGCCGGAGATCGTTGTCTGACGCAGCCTTGCAGCGACGACACCATCGCGCGGCCCCGACGATTTATTGCGGGTGGGTTGCCAGGTAGTCGGCGACCGGGATCGGTGACGTCGCGTCGTAACCGATTGGGAGCAGCACGTCACCGGAGGTCGTCATGTAGTAGACCTCCCAGCGGTAGTAACCGGCGAATGCGGCGGGATCGGCGGCAATCACCGCCGCGTAGTCGTTGACCGCCTGGACGTATTCGTTTGCGTGGTTGTACCGGTAGATAGCGTGATCACGATCGTCGACAAAGCCGTTGGCTGCCAAGTAGCGACCGGCGGCCATGATGGCATCGCGGGGCGAGTGGACGTCGCCGCCTTCGCCGTAGGCGGCGAACGTCGACGGCAGGAACTGCATGGGCCCTTGCGCGCCGGCGGTGCTCAACCCGTCGATGCTGCCGAAGCCGGTCTCGATCAGGTTGATCGCGGCCAGGTAATTCCAATCGACGCCGGACGCCGACTCCGCCTCGTGGTAGTAGCCGAGCAACTTCTGCGCCGGAACGGGCGGCACGATGCGCCATGCCGGCAACATGTCCTTGGCCTGCGACATCGCGGTGAGCTGGCGTCGGGCGTCGACATTGCAGTCATAGACCTTGAGCAACGACGCCGGCACGCGGGGCCGCGTGACGGCATCCCATTCCGGGTGGTGCCCGATAGCGCGGTAGGCCGCCTGCTGCCGGCGCGCGGCCGCCACCAGCGCGTCCTCCGCCGTTGACGGGTCGCGCAAAGCCTGCTCGTCGGCGACGAGGTCGTCGACCAGCTGCACTGGGTCCGGCGCCAGTCGGGGCCGCGCGCCGGCGGGCATGTTTGCTTCGGCGGCCACCGTCGGCTTGTCCGACATGGCTGCGCCGGCCGGCCCGGTGGGCACCGTCCTCGGGGTCGAGGCCGCCACCGTCGTCGCGGTCGGCGATGGTGCCGACCCTGAACACGCGACAAGTGCGAACAAGATCGTGGTGAGCACGAGCAGGTTCCCTCGTCTCAGCCGAACGGCGACTACACGGTCAGGGCGCACTGGTTCACTTCCGTCGGCTGCTTCAGAGAATGACGCTATTCCGGAGCCGAAATCTCGCCGCATTACCCCGGGGTCAAGCCAGCGGCTCGACGGGCGATGCCGGTGCAACCGGAACTGCAGGGCCAGGAGGCGTCAGGGGTGCCGACGGCAGATGAGGTGCTGGGGCCGCACCTGGCGCAGGGAGCGCCCAGGGAGCCGGTGCCCTACCAGCCAGGAGTGGGGCCGCGGCATCCGCGTCCCAACTGGCCTGGAGTCGACTCGTGACGAAAGCCGCTCCCTGATCGACCATGCCGGTCTCGTCGTATTGGTCGTGTGCCGAAAAACTCGACCCGTGAGGATCGCAAACCAGGTCGTTGTCGACGCACAAGTCGATGGTCTTGTCCACATACTGCGGACCGACGACGACCGGCGGGTCGTTGATCGCGTTCATGAAGCGTGTCGACGGTTTCCCGAAGAGGGCGACCGCCGCAACGTGGTCGGCCACGTCGGGCGGCATCGGGGCCGGCACGTCCGACGCGGCAACCCCGTCGGGCACAACGCTGGCGGTGACGAAACCCATGACCGCCGCGCCTTGGGAGAATCCGCCGAGCACCACCTTGGTGTGAGGACAGGTTGCCGCCGTGGCAAGGATATGCGCGCGTGCGTCCGCAATGCCATCGACGGCCGTGGGGAAGTCGGTGGTGGCGGGGTAGTCGACCGCGTATACGCCGACCGTCTTCCCGCCGACTCGAGAGCGCAGGGAGTCGATGAACGCATCGCCGGTCGGGCCAGGGCCAGGTTCCTCGGTGGTGCCGCGGGCAAACACCACCTCGGCGTCGGGACACGCGTCGCCGTGCGCGGACGGCATCGGCGCACTCTGCATCGTGCACATCGCCAATGTCGCCGCGCCGATCAATCCAGCGATGCGGCGTGGACCCACCGACCAATGCTGACATACCGGGACGTCTGGTGCGCGTGGATTCGGTGGTCCGAGGACCTCAACGCCATCGCCCACATGATCGTCAATGACGGGACGGTCCTGGCGCCGCCCTCCTCGGGGTCGTCGAAGTCCAGCACCCCGACACGCGCATCTGAGTTCGCTGTGGTGCTTTGAGGCCCGCAGGTTCGCGCCCTGCAACTCGTATGGGTCGACGACCGCGGTTGCTGGCCTTGGGACGCGGCGCGGGGTCCGGCCGGTGAAGGCAACCGGTGCCTGGTATGCGAACACGACGAGGCGATTCGGATGACGATTGGATGCAAGGGCGCCGGATAGGCAGCGGATCACGCACAGTCCCACACTCATCGGCGTGCGACGAAGAACCCCGCTGCATCGGAATTGGCATCGACCGCTGTTTCTTGCGCGTGTATTTCCGGCTGCGTTGCTGGTTGCAGTAACCAATGGCGGGTATAACGGCGTCATGATCTGAAAGTGACGTGAAAGGGGCGACAATATGACCGAATCCAATGCAGGCGTTGACCTGCTGTCGCGCCGGGTCATCGATGTGGCGGTCGGGGTATTGGTCGGCTGGCGGGGCTGTTCGGAACGAGAAGCTTTCGACGAAATCGTCTGCGCTGTCAAGGACACTGGCGTGGGACTCGGCAGCATGGCGCGCGCCTTGGTGGCGTTGGCGAGCGGCGGGAAAGCGTCCGATCCGCATCAGGCCGAGGCGCTCCGGCGCTGGGGTGGCGAGATGCCGGTCGGACAGCGTGGGCGAGCTGACGGCGCGAGCATGTCCGCCGCCGTCACCGCGGAAACACGAGCAGGGCGCGGATAGGTCAACCGACATCGACAAGGGGTGGGTTGACAGCTGGCGTGTGGTAGCCGATTGTCAGCGCGCAGGCGCCAATTCCGCTGTCTGAGGTCTAATTTCGACGCCCGTGGTGGATGCCATCGATTTGTGGAAGCCGAGCTTCTCTTTTGCGAAGCTCATGACAACTAACACGCAACGAGCGCGAGGTTCTCTAACCGCCTGAATTGACGCATCCCCCGCTTTGATCGGCCGCTGCGCAATTGTGGAAGGGGACCTGAACAGCCCCTCGTCGGCTGACGGCGTCGCGGTGTCATCGGCTGCTGGTGCCGGCAAAGCAGGATCGCATAGAATATCCAATATCCTGCGAAAGCGAGAGTCGATGCCACCGCGCACCCAACGCGTCCGAGCTGCCGATCCGGCCAACGGGCAGCGGTCGGACTTCGTCCGTCCGAAGACAGCGAACCAAGCCGTTGCTGAGGCATTGCGTCGCGACATCACCAGCGGCAGATTCCCGCCGGGCAGCTGGATCGTGCAGGAGAACGTGGTTGAGCTGTACGGGGTCTCGCGGATTCCGATCCGGGAGGCGCTGAAAACACTCGAGGCCGAAGAGTACGTCACCTATGTGCCGCACAGCGGCTACCGAGTGGCGGAACTCGGTCTGGAAGAACTGCAAGAGGTCTTTCGCCTGCGGGCAATCTTGGAAGACGTGCTGATTCGCGATGCCATGCCCCATGTCACCGACGAAATCATCGAGCAGATGCGAGTGCAGATGGCGGAAATGGACACAGCCGCCGCAGCCGACGATCTTGTTGCCGTTGGGCTGGCCAACCGGCAGTTTCACTTCCTGACATTCCAGGAAAGTCGGATGGCGCGCACGAAACGCATCGTCACCCAGCTCTACAACACTGCCGACGCATACCGCCCCCTGTACGCGCACCTGATGGATTTGAGCAAGGTGAACAGCGAGCACGTCATGTTGACCGACGCGATGGCCCAGCGCGATGTGCAAAAGGTGCTGGCCTTGCACCAAGCGCATCGCTCGCACGCCATCGATCACCTGACCCAGGCTCTCACCGCGGAGCAGGCGGGGTCGGTCACGTGATCCCGAGCCGGCGGTTGGCCCGCCTCGGGCTCAGTGTGCCGGCGGCCGCCATTCCGAAAGGCGCCTACTTTCCGAGCCGTCTGTGCGGCAACCAGTTATGGGTTTCCGGCGCAACCGCGCGCCAGCCGGGCCGGCCGGGTTTGGCCGGCGTGGTCGGCACTGACATATCCGTCGAACAGGCGCAAGCCCAGGCTCACCTCGCGGCTCTCAACTTGATCGGAGCAATCGATGCATCGGTCGGCGTCGACAACGTGAGTGCGTTGGTGCACCTGCGTGGGTACGTGCGGGCGGCCGAAGAATTCGATGCGCATCCTGTGGTCATCGACGGTGCCTCGCGTCTGTTGCTCGAGGTCTTCGGCGACGAGTGTGGTGCCCACGCGCGCACCGCCGTCGGCGTGGCATCATTGCCCGGGGGAGCGTGCGTCGAGCTGGAGATGGTTGCGTCTGTTGCCAATTGACTCAGGCTAGACGCTCGGCCGTTCGTCCGAGGGCGAGCCCGAGCGCAATTCCGGCCAGCACGGTGAGTGCCAGTACCGCTCGCTCACCGATCACCGTCGGTGTCGCTGCGGGCGCCGCCGACGACAGGTGACTCACGTCGGTGTCGAGGCTGTCGTGCGGCGCGGTGATGAGCTGGTTCAGCCGGTTGGCGAACTGCGCAAGGATTCGGTTACTCACCTGAGAGATGACGCCGCTGCCGAACTGCGCGATCCGTCCGCCGAGCTCGAGATCGGTGGTCACGGTGACCGCCGAGCGGCCGCCGTTTTCCTCGGCCACCATGGTGATCGTCGCTGACGCGGAGCCGTTGCCCTTGCGGTCGCGGGCCAGGCCGCGCACCACCATCTGATGTCCGGCATCGTCGCGGCTGACGACGGTCGCTGTCCCGCTCAACGTCAAGCCGATCGGCCCCACCTTGACGGCCACGCTCGCGTGATGATCATCGCCGTCGCTGCGCTCGAGTTGAGCGCCCGGAATGCACTCGGCGACTTTGGGGATATCGGTGAGTATTTCCCAGGCGACGTTCAACGGCGCATCGACCACGAATTCGTTGACGAGCTGCACGGAACTGGATCCTTCGTCTCGACCGGTGCGGTTGTGCCACCCGGATCATCGGCTTACGATTGGATATTCTATCCAACCACGTGTATGGAGGTCCACGGGCATGCTGAGCAAGGGCGTTGGTCTGTTTCCCACCGAGCCGGTGGCCCAGATGCGCGGGTACGTCCACCTCTGTGAGGCGCTGGGTTACGACAATGTCTGGCTTGGTGACTCCCAGAACATCTGGCGCGAATCGACCACTGTGATGGGCGCGGCGGCCGTGGGGACCACGCGGATCATCTTCGGCACCGGCGTGACGAACGCCGTCACACGTCACCCGTCACTGCTCGCATCGACCTGGGCAACCTTGGCGGAGTTCACGAATGGGCGGGTCGCCCTCGGTATCGGAACCGGGGACTCGTCACTACGAACGATGGGCCTCAAGCCGCAGAAGCTCGCTGAGCTCGAGCGGTCGGTAACGGAGTTGCGCACTCTGTTCCGCGGAGAGAAGGTCGTCGAGGCCAGCAGCGGAGCCGAATACCACCTCAACTACCTGACCGATGCGCTGGACATCCCGATCTACATCGCCGCTTCTGCGCCGAAGATCCTGCGGATGTCGGGTCGCATCGCGGATGGCGTGATCGTTCTGGTCGGAACGGCGCCGAGATTCATCGAGGCGGCGCTGGAGACGATCGAAGCCGGTGCGCGCGAAAGCGGTCGGACGTTGCAAGACCTGCACATCGTGCTGTGGACGCCGACCGCCATCAGCGACAATCGCGTCGAGGCGCGTGACCTGGTCCGCGCCCACGTATCCCGTGTTGCGATCCGGCCCTTGCCGGCGAAGGTCGAGCCGGCCCTGGAGAAGGCCATCGATCGAATCCGGGACAGCTACAACTACTACGAGCACATGGACACCGAGGCCTCGCATGCCGACCTGGTGCCGGACGAGCTGGTCGACCTGTTCGCGCTCGCAGGCACCCCGGATGAATGTGCGCAGCGAGTCAAGGAAATCGAATCGCTTGGCATCGACCAGGTCTCGATCGTGCCGTTCGTCCGGCCCGGTCACAGCAGGGAAGACACCATCCGCACGTTCGCCGAGATCGTCGACGGACCACGGCAATGACCGACGGCGAGACGAGGACAGCCGAAACTCCCGGGTTCCCGGCTCCGGGCAGTGCGGTTCCTGGCGCTCCGCCAGTCCTGAAGAGGGCGCTCACGCCCGCTGACGGCGTGCCGGTCGGCCCGAAGCCACACCCGGACGCGCGGGACGGCGTCCAGCTCGCGGTCTCGCCGGGAAGTCCCGGCGCATCGGCGCCGGGACGAACCGGGTCGCCGCTGATCGCGGCGGCGGCGATGCTCGGCATCGCGGCCGGGCTCGAGCTTGCCGCGCTGATGACGGGTCGGTCGAGGCGTCGAAGCACACATTCCGGCTAAAAGTTGACGCATATCACACCACTTCGTATAGTTGGATCCAATATGCAGTTATCGTCGAGAGGTCTATGATGTCGCGTCTTGCGAAATACCTGATGACGGTGTTCACGGTTCTCGGGTTGGTAGCCGGTGCTACCGCCTGTGCCGACGAATCGGCCGCTCCGCAATCCGGCGGCGAGGGCGGTGGCAACGGCGGAACGAAAACCCTCAGCATCTCCGCGACCGGCGTCGACAGCCTGCCCTTCATGGCGATCCTGCAGGCCGGCATCAACAAGAAGTGGTTCGACGACGAGGGCATCAAGGTCGACCTGTACTCCGGTGGCGGTGGCGGTAACACGTTACGGGTGGTGACCAGCGGTGACGCTGACTTGGCGATTGCAGGCAACACCTCGGTGATTCTGGCTGCGCAGCAACCGAACTCGAACTTGAAAGTGATCGCGCCCTGGTTCCAGGTGAACGATTTCTCCTGGATCTGTCCGCCGGGGCGCAAGGTCGACGGCGCGACGTTGGGCTTCAGCTCCGCCGGCTCGTCGACCGAGTTGCTCGTCAAGGGGCTCGAAAAGAAACTGCCCGGAGTGAAAGCGCAGGCCGTCGGAGCGATGGGCGATAACTGGACAGCCGCCAAAGCCAACCAGATAACCGCGGGCTGGGCGATGCAGCCGTTCATCGCCGACAAGCAGGCGTCCGACAACGCCCAGATCCTGGTCAACTCACGCGATCTACTCGGCGATCTGCCTGCCGATCTGGTGGCGGTGAATGCCGATTACGCGAAGGCCAACCCGGACAATCTGCGGTCGTTCTTCAAGGTGGTTGGTCGGCTCAACCAGTGGGTGGTAGGGAACCCCGACCAGGCCGCGACGGAGTTGGCTCCGCTGGTCGGCGTGACCCCGGACGTGATGAAGGCGGCGTTCAAGAACAGCCCCGACCTCGCCAAGGGGTACTCCCTGAAGGTCGACCCGACCGGCCTGAAGAATCTCTCCGACCTGATGGTGGCTGCGGGCCAGATCACCGCGCCGGTCGACTGGGCGAAGGTGATGGACCAGCAGTACCTGCCAGACAACGCACGCGCGAGCTTCTGAGCCGACAGGCTGGCCGCGCCGAACCACAGATCGGAGAGGCATACCCGTGGACCCCCAAGGCATCCAGATCGAGAACGTGTCCGTCGTCTTCGATGCGCCGGCGGGGAAGGTGACCGCAGTCAAAGACATCACCCAGCGTGTTCCGCACACCAGCTTCGTCTCCATCGTCGGCCCGAGCGGCTGTGGTAAATCGACTCTGCTGGCTGTCATTTCGGGCCTGCAGAAGGCCACGAGCGGTTCGGTCAGCGTTGCAGGTGAGCCGGTCGCCGGACCGGATCCGAAGATCGGCGTGGTTTTCCAGGAGGATTCGACGCTGCCGTGGCGCACCGTCGAGGAGAACGTTGCCTTCGCGATGGAGATGCTCGGCACCGCCAAGGACACTCGGCGTAAGCGCGCCAAGGAGGCGATCGACCTGGTCGGGCTCACTGGATTCGGAAAGTCCTATCCGTCGCAGCTTTCCGGCGGTATGCGGCAGCGAGTTGCTTTGGCGCGGACGCTGGCCGTGCAGCCTGAGGTGGTCCTGATGGACGAGCCGTTTGCCGCGCTGGATCAACAGACTCGGTTGTTCCTCGGCGCAGAGGTCCGTCAGATCTGGGCCAGGACGCATCAGACCATCGTGTTCGTCACACACGACATCTCCGAGGCCATCCTGCTGTCGCAGCAGGTGTGGGTGATGTCGTACCGTCCAGGCACGATCATCGACGTCATCGATATCGATCTGCCCGGCGATCGCGATGCGAGCGTGGTGTCGACACCGCGCTTCAATGAACTACACAACCGGATCTGGAGTTCGCTGCAGGCCGAATCCATGCGTGGGTTCCAGCAACAGGAATCCCACAAGAAGGTCACGGCGTGACGACCTCCTACCTTGCGGCCGACGATCTGCCTACCGAGTTCATGCCAGGACCCGAGCAACCGCCAGAACCGCCCCGGCGACGGATGGGCAACCTCACGCTCAGCGTGGTGTCCACCGTCGGTCTCATCGTGCTGTTCATCGCGTTCTGCGAGATCGGCGTGCGGGCGGGATGGTGGAGCGAAAGCGTACTGCCCGCCCCTTCGACGATTTTCCCCACGCTCGCAATGCTTCTCACCGAGGGACAGTTCTGGGCGGACGCGGGTCGAACGGGCGTCGAGGTCGCCATGGCGATCATCCTCGGCGGTCTGCTGGGTTTCGCCGCAGGCCTCCTGTTCTGGAAAGCCCCGTTGGTGGGCAGGATCTTCGAGCCATACCTGGTGTCCTTCTACGCCGTCCCTCTGGTGCTCTTCTATCCCGTGATGATCGTGCTGGTCGGCATCAACGCGATGTCTGTCGTGATCCTGGCCACGATCATGGCGGCGATCCCGATGGCCCTCAACACCGCTGTCGGTCTCAACGCGATGCCGCCGGTCTACATGAAACTGGCCCGTTCGTTGAACGCCTCACCGCGACAGACTCTGTTCGCGATCGCGATACCCGCCGCCGGCCCGTATATCGTGGCCGGACTGCGGCTCGCGGTCGTCTACGCCCTCATCGGTGCGATCGCCATGGAGTTCACCACCGCCCAGGCCGGTCTGGGCTACCGGATCCGCTATCTCTACGAGATCTTCAACAACAACGAGATGTTCGCCTACATCGTCATGGTGCTGGTGTTGTCTCTCGTTCTGACAGTCCTGCTCGCCATCGTGGAGCGGGTGCTGTTGCGGGGGAGGAACCTGTGACCACAACGCTGACCGAAGCCACCGAGGCCCTGCCCCGGCCTCAGCGCGTTCGCTCGGTGCTCGGCAACCAGTTCGTCGGGGCCGCCCTACTGGCTGTGCTGGTCGCCGTCGGATGGCAGATCCTGTCGGGCTTGACGTTCGTCATCCCGTCCCCCGGGCAGACGCTGACGATCCTGTTCCGAAACCTTTCCGATCCGGCGTATCTGTTCGATGTGCGCGTCACCGCCCAGTCGGTGTTGTTGGCCTTCGTCATCGGCACGGCAGTCGGTGGCGGCATCGGCCTGCTGTTGGGGCTTTCGCAGCGGCTGCGGCTGATCTTCGAACCGTTGATCATCATCCTCAACGGCATCCCCAAGATCGTCCTCTACCCGGTGTTGTTGCCCATCTTCACTCTCACCGGATCCAAGGTCGTCATGGGCGTATTGTTCGCGCTTTTCCCCGTGCTGATCAACGTGTCCACCGGCGTCCAGGAGATTCCACGGGTGTATTGGAAATTGGCCAGGTCGGTACGGGCCAACCCCTGGCAGATGCTGGTGCACATCATCTTTCCCGCGATCAGGCGGCCACTTCTCACCGGTATCCGGTTGGCCGTCAGCCTCGCCGTCGTCGGTGTCGTGCTGTCGGAGTTCTTCGCGACCCGCCGTGGCCTCGGACGCGTGGTTCTGCAGTCCTACAGTCATGGTGAGTACCCCTCGATGGTCGCCACCATCATGTTGCTGATCACCATCTCGTTCGCGATCTCGGTCGCCCTGTGGCAGTGGGAGAAGCGAATCCATTGACTCCCCTGACCTCAGGACCGGCGTATATCGGTACCTCGGTGCGGCGTCGCGAAGACGACCGCATGCTCGGCGGACAGGGTCGCTTCCTGGCCGATCACGCTGCAGGTGCCTACCACGTGGCGTTCGTGCGATCTAATCAGGCGCACGCGCGAATCGTCCGTGTAGACACTTCGCTCGCCGATCAAATGCCTGGCGTGCTCGGTGTTTTCTTCGCGGAAGACCTCGGCCTGGCCAACACCCCGATTCCCGAGCTGACCAGGCCGGAGCCGGCATTCACCGCGGCGACGTCGTGCATGCTCGCTGAACAAAGACTGCCGATTCTGGCCACCGACCGGGTGTACTACGTCGGCCAACCCATCGCGGTTCTCATCGCCGAGGACCGGTACCGCGCCGAAGACGCGCTGGAAGCCATCGTGATCGACTATGAGCCGCTGTCGCCGGTAACCGATCCGCTGACTGCCCTCGATCCGTCCGCGCCGGTGCTGTTCGACCACCTCGACAGTAACGAGGCTGCCCGGATCGAGTTCTCCTTCGGTGAACCCGACGCAGTTTTCGCCACGCACCGCGTCGTCGAGGGCACCTACCGGATGAACCGGCACGGCGCGGTGCCACTCGAGTGCCGTGGTGTGGCAGTGCAATTCGACGCCCGCCGACAGCGGGTGGAACTGTCGACGTCCACCCAGGTGCCGCATATGGTCCGCAACGCCATATGCGAGGTGACAGGCTGGTCCAGGGAGGACATCAAGGTTTCGGTGCCTGATGTCGGCGGCGGGTTCGGGACCAAAGCCAATGTCTACGCCGAAGAGATCGTGATGCCGGTGCTGTCTCGGCACACCGGCTACAAGTTGATCTGGCTGGAAGACCGTCAAGAGCACCTGATCGCCAGCGCTCAGGGGCGCGACCAGGTGCACCGAACCCGACTTGCAGTCGATGACGACGGCTGCATCCTGGCGTGGGCCGACGATTTCGTCGTCGATATCGGTGCCGGAAGTCTCTGGGTCGCGGGAATCGTCGCCAACACCGCCATCCATCTGCTGGGCCCCTACCGAATACCTGCCGTGCATATCGAGGGCCGCGCGGTGCTGACCAACAAGACCCTGGTCGCCCAATACCGCGGCGCTGGCCGACCGGAGGCGACCTTTGCGCTCGAGCGCAGCCTGGACGCGGCAGCGCGCCGGCTTGGTCTCTCGAGCGTCGAGATCCGCCGCCGGAATCTACTGAGTTCCGACGATCTGCCCTATTCGCGGCCGATCCCGTATCGCGACGGGGTGCCCATCGTGTACGACGGCGGCGACTATCGGGCCTGTCTCGACTCGGTGCTGACCTCGCTACCGCCCGCCGCGGCAGACCGTTGTGCTGCAGCTTATCCCGACTATCGAATCGGCTATGGCCTGTCGTCGTATCTGGAGGCGACCGGCCGGGGTCCGCACGAGACCGCGAGACTGCGGCTGCTGTCGAACGGAGAGTTCGAGCTTACTGCCGGTGCCGCGTCGGCAGGGCAGGGCCATGAGACAACCTTCGCGCAGGTCGCCGCTGACGCGCTCGCCGTACCGATGAACCGGGTGCACTACGTGGCCGCCGATACCGAGCGGTTGCCCGACGGCGTCGGCACCTTCGCCAGCCGATCGGCGATACTGGCCGGATCAGCCGTCCATCAGGCCGCGATCGAGCTGATTGACCTCGCTTGCGTACGCGCCCACGCCTTGCTCGGTTCGACCGAGATCTGGTATGCCGACGGGGCTTTCCACACCCTTGGCCGCTCCATCGGCTGGGACGACCTGTCCGCGGCTCAAAGGACAGGCGGCGACGATGAAGGTGGCGCGCTCGAGGTGAGCACCGTGTTCCGGGTATCCACGGTGACCTGGACGATGGGTGTGCATGCGGTCGTTCTCGGCGTGCATCGCCGCACCGGATTGGTGAAGGTGTTGCGCTATGCCGTTTCTCACGAGGGTGGGCGAGAGATCAACCCGCGGGTCGTCGAAGGCCAGATCATCGGCGGGGTCGCGCAAGGCCTCGGGGGGGCTCTGTTCGAAAGGTGGAGTTACTCAGACCGCGGTGAGCCGCAGTCCACCACGTTTGCCGCCTACCATCTGCCTCTGACCACCGACGTCCCGCAGGTGACCGTCGAACACCTGTATGTCGACACCCCGTCCAACCCGCTCGGCGTCCGAGGCGCGGGCGAAAGCGGCACCATCGCGGTTTATGCTGCGGTTGCCAGCGCGGTTGATGATGCCTTGGACGGCGCAATCCACGTTGACAGCACGCCGATCTCAAGCGGTCTGCTGTGCCGGGCTCTGGATGCGGAGGCATCGTGAAACCGGCGGAATTCTCGTACTTTCGGCCGAATTCCGTCGCCGAGGCACTCGACCTGCTTGCCGAGTATCCGGACGCGAAGATTTTAGCCGGTGGGCAGTCTCTTCTGACACTTATGAACCTGCGGCTGGCGCGGCCGTCGACACTGGTCGACATCGGGGAGTTGGCGGAATTGCGCCGAATCTTCGACGACACGGATGATCTCGTTCTCGGTGCCTTGATCACACACCGGACGGTGGAGGTCGACCCGTTGATCGCTGCGCGAGCGCCGCTGATGGCCGATGCGGCGCGCTATATCGGCCATGTCGGCATCCGCAACCGGGGTACCGTCGGCGGCTCAGTGGCACATGCCGATCCCGCCGCCGAGATGCCGCTGGCGACGCTCGTACTCGGTGCCACCGTGCACGTCGATTCGGCAAAGACCGGTCGCAGGCAGGTCCCCGCAGAAGACATGTTCGTCTCGTTCTACACCAGTGCGCTCGAACACCACGAAATGATCACCTGGATCTCGATTCCGGCGCATCGGGCCGATCAAGGCTGGGGATTCGTCGAATATGCACATCAGCACGGGGACTATGGACTGGCCGGCGCCGGATGCACGCTGACGCTGCACCCCGACGGCACAGTGGCATCTATTCGGGCAGCGGTGCTCTCGGCCGCGGATCGACCCCTGCTGTTCGTCGGAGACGATGCGACCGGTGCAGAACCATCGCCTGGCCTGTGGGCCGACCTCGCTCACGATTGGGCGGCTCGTACCGATCCGGCGGCCGAGGACGCCGACTACGCGCGGCGGCTCTGCGCAATTGCGCTCGCTGAGGCGTTGACCGCGGCCGAACGCCGCCTCACCTACGATCAGGAGGACGCGTGACGGCTGCTGATACTCCGCAGGCGGTGGCGGTGGCCGTCACCGTCAATGGCCGCGAATTTCGACGATCTGTACCGCCACGGCTGACACTGGCTGATTTCCTGCGCGACGAACTCGGCCTCACGGGAACGCATCTGGGGTGTGAGCACGGAGTCTGTGGTGCCTGCACGGTGTTCATCGAGGGGCGAAGTGCGCGCGCCTGCCTGACGCTCGCCGTCCAAGCCCACGGGTTGCGGGTCGACACCGTAGAAGGACTGGATCAGTTCGAGGAGACAGCCCGGCTGCGCCGCGCACTCTCCGAGAGACACGGCTTGCAATGCGGATTCTGCACGCCGGGATTCCTTGTCACCGCGGTCGAGTTGTTGCGCGACACCGATGCCGAGAAGCCACTCACCGAGGACGTAGTGCGAGAAGCGCTGTCGGGCAACATCTGCCGCTGTACGGGATACCAGGGCATTGTGCGGGCCGTGCTGGACGCCGCTGAGGCGCCCAACTAGTTCCATCACCCGATCCGGACCGGATCGGGTTTCCAAGCTGAATCGAGGAGACGCGAGTGACCACGCTGCTGGTGGAAGACATCGGTATGCTCGTGCACGGCGACAGCGCGATCGCTCCGCTGCGAGACACATGTCTCGTCATCGAGGACGGTGTCGTCGCCGGCATTGGAACAAGCCACGCCGCACCGGACCTCGTGCTGTCGGCCGGCGGCTTGACAGTGATGCCCGGACTAGTCGACGGGCACGTGCACCCCACCTTCGGGGAGTGGACGCCCGCTCAAGATTCCATCGGTTGGATCCACAATTACTTGCATGGCGGCACCACGTCGATGGTGTCCGCAGGAGAACTGCACATTCCGGGCCTGGCATTCGACGCGCTGAGCCCGGAACTGGTGTTGAGCATCGCCATCACGTCCAAGCACACAACCGGCCGGATGCGGCCTTCCGGGGTGAAGGTCAACGCTGGAACGGTGCTTCTGGTCCCAGGCATGACCGAAGAGCATTTCGATCGGGCTCAACGCGAGGGCATTGATCAGGTGAAGTTCATCTTCTACGACTGGAACCGGTTGGGCGACGGCGAGGCTCAGCGTTATGTCCGTTGGGCGCACGAACGCGGAATGACGGTCAAGATGCATTCCGGCGGCGTGTCGCGATCGGGCTCCAGCCGAGTGGCCGGGCGGGAAGTGGTTACCAGCGTGAAGCCCGACATCGTGGGGCACATCTCCGGTGGCCCCATCCCCGCGCCGGATGAGGAGATCGTCGCGATCGTGGCCGAACTTCCGTCGGCGAAGCTCGAGGTGTGCAGCTCGAACAACTACCGGGCGACCAAACTCGTCGTCGAAGAATTGACAGCCCGTGCCCAGCTGGATCGCCTGACCCTCGGCACCGACACTCCGGGGGGAACCGGCGTCATCCCCCGCGGGATGCTGCGCAACATCTGCTTCCTGTCATCGGTGTGCGGCGTCGACCCGCTGGTTGCCGTCGCCGCGGCAACTGGACAGACGGCCAAAGCGCACGGAATGTGCACCGGCGTACTGGTTGAGGGCATGCCGGCCGATCTGCTGGTGCTGGGTCCGATCACTGGATCGATGGCGCGTGACGGGCTGGAATGCTTTGCACTGGGCGATCTTCCGGGAATCGCCACCGTGCTCGTCGACGGTGTTCCGCTGGTACACACCCGCAGTGAACAGACCCCGCCGCCGAGCCGCTCGGTGAACTGGCGTGGCCCGGTCGGCGTCCAGGAAGCCGAGCGGCCCGCCGTCGTCGTCGGTGCACACGCCCAGGGCTGCTGCTGAGCCGGCGCCGCAGTCACCACTCAGGAGACGCCGTGACACATTCCCAGGTCCTCAACCCGCCTGTCAGCCCCGATGCGCTGATCGCCGTCGACGACATGCTTGACGACGAAGAACGCCAGGTCCGCGAGTCCGTGCGCGCGCTTGTCAAGGGGCGCATCGCCCCCGACATCGCCACCTGGTATGAGAACGGCGAGTTGCCGGTGCGCGAACTGGCGGTCGAATTCGGCGAGTTGGGCCTGCTCGGGATGCACTTGAAAGGATATGGCTGCGCGGGGACCTCCGCCGTGGCCTACGGTCTGGCGTGCCTCGAGCTAGAGGCAGGCGATTCCGGTATCCGCTCGCTGGTCAGCGTGCAGGGATCGCTGGCGATGTTCGCCCTCCATGCGTTCGGTAGCGAAGAACACAAGAGGCAGTGGCTGCCCGAAATGGCCGCCGGTCGAAAGATCGGCTGCTTCGGGCTCACGGAGCCCGACTTCGGCTCCGATCCGGCCGGGATGCGCACCCGTGCTGTACAAGTCGGCACCGACTGGATCATCAATGGCACCAAGATGTGGATCACCAACGGATCCGTCGCGGATATCGCCATTGTGTGGGCCCGTACCGATGAAGGTATACGGGGATTTGCTGTCCCCACGGACACGCCGGGCTTCACCGCGCACACAATCAAGGCGAAGATGTCGCTGCGCGCTTCCGTCACGAGCGAGCTGGTGCTGGGCGACGTTCGGGTGCCCTCCAGCGCGCGACTGCCGGGAGCGAGTAGCCTCCGCGCACCGCTCAGCTGTCTCAACGAGGCCCGGTTCGGCATCGTGTTCGGCGCCATCGGCGCCGCGCGCGACTGCCTCGACACCGCGCTGGAATACGCCTCCGTCCGCAGGCAGTTCGATCGCCCCATCGGGGAATTTCAGCTCACTCAGCAGAAACTCGCCGACATGACTCTTGAGTACGTCAAGGGCTACCTACTGGCGCTATACCTCGGCCGACGCAAGGACACCGCGGGGCTGGCCGGTCCGCAGGTCAGCCTCGGCAAGCTCAACAACGTACGGGAAGCATTGACCATTGCGCGCACTGCCCGCACCATCCTGGGCGCCAGCGGCATCACCTCGGAGTATCCGGTCATGCGGCACGCCAACAATCTGGAATCCGTGCTGACCTATGAAGGCACCAGCGAGATGCATACCTTGATGATCGGCCAGGCCCTCACGGGCGCCCCCGCATTCCGCTGACCGCCGATAGTTGAAAGAGACGCGATGGCGGAGTTGATTGACGACCATTTCACGGCAACCATCTCGGCGTTGCCCGACGTTGATGCACAGCCGGTTTCGAACAGCACGCTGACTTCGCAGGCTTGGTCGGACCTGTTCGATGCGCAACTCGGCAGCCGCCATCTCGATCTCGCAGCGCGCCGGCTGCGCTCGCAGGGCAAGGGCTACTACACCATCGGCTCGTCGGGTCATGAGGGCAACGCAGCGGTCGCCGCGGCACTGCGGCCGACCGATCCAGCATTGCTGCACTACCGGTCCGGCGGTTTTTTCCTCGCCCGCGCAGCGCAAGTGGGCGGCAGCGATCCCTTGCGCGATGTGCTGCTCGGTTTGGTCGCCGCGACTGCCGAACCAATTTCGGGTGGTCGGCACAAGGTGTTCGGCAGGCACGACCTCGGCATCATCCCGCAGACCTCGACCATCGCGTCGCACCTGCCGCGCGCGGTCGGGGTGGCTTTTCGATCGCGCGCGCCAAGAAGATGCACATCAAATGTCTTTGGCCCAGCGACGCTCTGGCGGTCTGCAGCTTTGGTGATGCGTCGGTGAATCACTCCACCGCGGTGGGTGCCATCAACACCGCGATGCATTGTGCTTATCAGGGCCTGCCGATGCCGCTGTTGTTCGTCTGCGAGGACAACGGCATCGGGATCAGTGTGAAGACTCCTTGTGGATGGGTTGTGCGGACCTATGCGAACCGCGACGGTCTCGAGTACTTCCGGGCCGACGGTTCCGACCTTGCCGATGTCTTCGCCACTACCGCCGCCGCTGCCGAATGGGTGCGAACGCAGCGCCGACCCGCATTTCTCCATCTGAGCACGGTGCGACTCATGGGGCATGCGGGCTCGGACTATGAGCAGGCCTACCGCCAGCCGGACGAGATCGCCGCCGACTATGAGCGTGATCCTGTGTTGTGCACCGCCAAAGCGCTGATCGGGAGTGGCGTCTTGACGTCGACGGAGGTGCTCGAGCGCTACGAAGCCAAGCGGTCGGAGGTTCTCGAAATAGCCGCGGAGGTTGCTGAGATGCCGCAACTCGGCAGTGCCTGGGAGGTGATGGAACCACTGCGCGTCGGCTTGGAAGAGGCGGTAGCAGCCTCTACCCGGCCGGTGATTTCACCGGGGACCGGCGTTCGCGGCGACGATCCGGCACTCACCGTGGCACTGGCCATCAACCGCGCATTGCAGGAGGTGCTGGCCAGCCACCCGGAGGCGCTGCTGTTCGGGGAGGACGTCGCTCGAAAAGGGGGCGTATACGGGGTCACCCGCGGTCTGCAGGCGAAGGCCGGCCCGGCGCGGGTATTCGACACGCTGCTGGACGAGCAAGCGATTTTGGGTCTTGCGCTGGGCGCGGGCGTGTCTGGTCTATTGCCGATACCCGAGATCCAGTATCTGGCGTACGTGCACAACGCTGCTGACCAAATCCGGGGCGAGGGGGCGACGTTGCAGTTCTTCGCCGATCGGCAGTACCGCAATCCGATGGTGGTGCGCATCGCCGGCTACGCCTATCAGAAGGGCTTCGGCGGGCATTTTCACAACGACAACTCGGTAGCGGCGCTTCGCGACATCCCTGGCGTCGTGATCGCCTCACCGGCGCGCCCCGACGACGCTGCAGCCATGATGCGAAGCTGCGTCGAAGCTGCCTCAGCGGGCGGCGCCGTCTGCTTGTTTCTCGAACCCATCGCGCTGTACCACACACGAGACCTGTACGCCGACGGCGACGAAGGATGGTTGGCGCACTACCCACACATCGAGGCCGGACCGCAGGCGCCGATTGGCCGGGCCCGCACCTATGACGACGGTACCGATCTGACGCTGCTGACATTCGGCAACGGCTTGAGGATGAGTCTGCGGGTGGCACAGCGACTCGACCGCCTGGGCATCAGCACCCGAACCGTCGACCTGCGGTGGCTGGCGCCGCTGCCGGTCGACGACATCATCCGAGAAGCCACCGCTACCGGCAAGGCACTCATCGTCGACGAGACCCGAGAAACCGGAGGGGTCGGGGAGGGCGTCCTCGCAGCCCTGCTCGGGCACGGATTCACCGGCACGGTCGGCCGCGTAGCCAGCCTCGACAGCTTCATCCCGCTCGGTGACGCCGCTCTGGAGGTGCTGCTCTCAGAGGACGCCATCGAGGCCGCCGCCATCAAACTGGTCCGCGCCAACTGACTGCCGCAGCAGCCGTTGTGGGCCCGCGCCGGCCGTTCGGTCTAGACCCGCGGCAGGGGAGCGGTCCGCCATTCGTATCCACCCATTCCAAGCCGCTGCACACAAGTCGGGTCAGCAGGCAGTGCACCAATCCGGCGACCACGAATGCAGGTACCGATGCCGTCGTGTAGCGGAACGGCCCACTCGGTTCGTACGAGACCGGGTTCAGCAGGAGCGAATACGTCAGGGCGCCAGCCGCCAACGCGACGAAGGCGGTGATGTTCACTTCTCGCCAAATTCCCGCTCTAAGAGTGCTTGCGGGGCTTGGCCGGCCACCAGTTCGCCTTCCCGACGAGCGTGGCCAGCGCAGGCACGGTGATGGTGCGCACCACGAACGTGTCGATCAGCAGTCCGGCGCCGATGATGAATCCGGTCTGCACCATCGTGGAGAGGCTGCCGAACAGCAGACCGAACATCGAGGCGGCGAAGATGATTCCGGCCGAGGTGATCACGCCGCCCGTCGAATGCACGGCGCGGATGATCCCGGAGCGGATGCCGTTGCGGGACTCCTCGCGGATGCGGGTGATCAACAGCAGGTTGTAGTCGGCCCCGACGGCGACCAAGACGATGAATGCCGTCGCCGGCACGTTCCAGTAGATCTGCTGATGGCAGATGAATTGGAAGAACGCGACGCCGAGCCCAAGGGCCGACAGGTACGAGATCACCACCGACGCAATGAGGTACAAGGGCGCCACGATCGCGCGGAGAAGGGCTACCAGGATGAGAAAGACCACAACCAGCGTCACGATGACGATCAGTCGCAGGTCGTCGTTGTAATAGCTGCGCATGGCACTGTACATCGGAGTGGTACCGACCATCGAGATCGTCGCATCGGCCAGCGCCGTGTTGGGCTGTGCGCCGCGCGCGGTATTCAGGATCGTCTGAACCTGGTCCATGGCGGCCGTGCTGAACGGATCGAACTTCGTCTCGACCATGTAGCGCGTCGAATGTCCGTCCGGCGAGATGAACAGCTTCGCGGCGTTCTTGAAGTCGTTGGTCGTCAGGAGTTGGGGCGGGACGTACATCCCGGACATCGACGGTTGCGTGGCGTCACGTTTGATGGACATCAGCACGCCCGCCGCCTGGTTCATCCCGGCGCCCATCTGCTTGGTCTGATCGACCAGGACCGAAACGCCGTCCGCCAGCTGCTTGCTGCCGTCGGCGAGGGCGTTGGCGCCCTGTTCCATCTGGGTGACCTTGTGTTGTGCGACGGCTGGATCGGTGACGCCGGCCGACTGCAGCATTGCGCTGACCCGTTGCACGGTATCCGCCAGACTCCGGTCGGATGCGCCGGTCTGGCCGTTGCCGGGCGTGGCCAGTTGCTGCAGCTCGGCGCGTCCGGCGCTGCATGTAGGATCGGCGCTGCACTCGGCGCTGTCGTTCAACGCGGTCAGCATCGGGGCGGCAGCAGTGACCACACCGTCGACCGCGGACTGGCCGTTGTTCGCATAGGAGGCGGCAACGGTGCTCAGCTGCTGACGTGCCTGGTTCAGCGTTCCCGACATCGCCGTCATCGACCGGCCGGCCTGATCGACCTGGTCACGCACACCCGCCAGGCTGTTCGCCAACTGCCGTGCGCCACCGCTGAGCGCATCGAGATCGCCTTTCTTCCCGCTGATCGTCGACGATGCGTTCTGCAGCTTCGAACCGACCTCGCCGGCCTGATAGCTGACCTTGGTCTGGTCCAGCGGCTGGCCGGTCGGCCGGGTGACACCGCGCACCGTGGCGACGTCGGGCAGCTGAGCCACGCGCTGCGCCATCTGCTCCATGTCGGCCAGTGCCTGCGACGTCCTCAGGTCGTGTGGTGAGTGGATGTAGATGTACTCCGGCAGCAGCGTGCTCGTCGAGAAGTGGTCTGCCATGGCGTTGAACCCGAGGCTGCTCTCCGATGATGCGGGCAACTGCATGCGGTCGTTGTACGTCGGGTGCAACAACAATGCGCAGCTCGCGAGCGCGATCAGCAGCGTCAAGCTGACCAGTAGATGCGCCTTTGGGCGCCGGACGATGTGAATCGCCGAGCGCTGCCAGAAGCGGCCGGGCTGCGACCCACGGGGAGCGACCCATCCGCGCCGGCCGGCCAGCACGAGAATCGCGGGCAGCAGCGTGATCGCGGCCAGGAACGCGACGGCGATCGAAACCGCCAGCGCAGGGCCGACACTCGTGAAGGCGGGCAGCCGCGTGAAGACCATGCCCAGGAACGTGACGGCCACGGTGGCCGCCGATGCGGCGATCACCTTGCCGATCGATGTCAATGCCTTCTGCACGGCCACATCGGAGTCGATGCCGGAGCGGATGTACTCGTGATATCGGCTGATGAGAAAGACCGCATAGTCCGTCCCGGCACCGACGATCATCGCGGTCATCAACACGATCGTCATGGCCGACACTTCGAGACCGATCTGGGTCAGCGCGGACACAACCCCTTGAGCCGATGCGACCGTGAAGCCGATGGTGATCAACGGAAGCAATACGGTGACTGGTCGTCGGTAGATCAGGAGCAGGATGACCAGCACCAGTACGGCAGTGGCGATTTCGATCATATGCATGTCGCGGGCGGTGACGATGGACATGTCCCCGACTACCGCCGCCTGTCCGGTCACGTGTGCGGTGACCGCGGAGCCGGCGGTGGATTGCTTGACGGTCTGGGTAATCCGCTGGTACGCCTGCGAAGAGTCGGGGGAACCAGCCGGCGCCTTGAGCGTGACCGCCATATAGGACGCCTTGTTGTCGGCGCTGACCATCAGCTGGCGCAGCGCCGGGTTGCTGGCGACGTCCTGCACCGCGGACACGTCGTTGGTGTCGCTGCGCAGCTTGCTCGCAAGCGCGCGGTAGGCGTCGTTATCGGCGGGGCTGAGACCGTGCTCGTCTGTGAGCACCACGACGAGGATGTTCTGGGCAGACTCGTTGAAATCCTTGGCCATCTGCTCCGTGGCGGCCATCGCCTGTGCCGGCAGCGGCTGTACCGTCTGGCCTTCCACGACCTTCGTCAGCGCGGGGAAGGCCACGGCCAGCACCGCCACCACGGCGATCCAGGTGGCGATGACGAGCCACGGGGCGCGCACGACGATGCGTCCCAGTAGCGAGAAGCCGTCTAAGCGTCGTGAGCTCTTGGGTGGAGTGGCCTGCTTCAACACGGCGAAATCCTTTGTTGCTGTCGAGGTATGGTTGCTTCCCATTCGAAGTTACGGCTCGGCGGCGAGCATGGCGCGCTTGTGTGCACTAGTCGCGAACAAAGCGATTCACGCGCTTTTGCGCATTGTGGTCACGCGAACATTCGGCATCGGGGCGAGTGCGAATTGGTCGAATGTGTCCGACAGCGTCTCGCGCAGAAGCTCGACCGAGTTCGGCTGGTCGGGCTGATACGACAGGGCCGAGACGAACACGCGGCCGTTGATTCTGCCCGAGAGGAGTGCCAGTACGCCGCCCACACGGTGCATAGTGGCCTTGGTGACGCCCGGGTAGAGCGACCGCACGGTGAAGTAGTCGGCGTCGGCGCCGTCCGGCCGGTTCACCGTGGGGTCGATGTCACCGACGTTGGACGAGATGACGCTTGTGTTATTGCCGGTGGCCACGTTGACCATCCTTCGGACCACCCATTTGGGCAGCAGCGGGACGATCGGCAGCAGCGCCCACCGCTCGTCGGGAACATCACGGTGACGGATCAGAGCCTGCTTGATGGCGGCACGGACATCCCCGAGTTCCGTGCTGGCCCGTGTCGGATCCACGATGACGTCCACATTCGTCACTGCGTTCGCACGGGTATCGCCGTCGGTGCGCTCACTGACGGGGATCGACAGGGCAACTGTGCCGTCGCCCGCGGCGATCCGCCCCATGCGGTGGGCCACGTCGGCGGCCAGTCCCGCGAGCAGCCCGTTGCTGGTCCCACCGAGCGAATTCGCGCGCGAGTCCCACTCCTTCATGTCGAAGAACAACGTCGCTGTCGGCAGCACGATCTGTTCGTCCGTGGCTGCGGCCGCCTTCGATGCCCGCGCCGATGGGCTGCCATTACCGCGTCCCTTGCGGGCCATCCGCGCCGCGGCGCGGGCCGCGCGGCCGACCGCGGGCAGATCGCTTGCGGTCTGACGAGCGTCCTCACGCAGTGCGCGCCACCGCCGGCGTGATGCCGCGGGCGGCCAGGTAATCGGATCGTCCTGCCCGGCAGCCGCGTCGGCCAGCGCCAGGCACAGGCCGACACCATCGGTGAGGCAATGCGTGATGACCAAACTGAGGCCAGACCCGCCGTCCGTGAACGGTAGGACCGCCAGGTGCCACCCGGGGCCGCGTTCGGGATCCAGGGGCGTGTTGGCCTGCTCCTCGAGCCAGGCGTCGAACTCACCACGCGGGCGCGGCGACGCGACCTCGATGTCGTGGCGGCCGCCCGGTGCGACCCAGCGATGGCGGCCGAAAGGCAACGGCGACTTCTCGATGCGACGGGAGAGTCGCCCCTGCGCCAGATGGCGGTGGAAGCGCCGCAAACCGTCCATGTCGATCGCCCGGTCGTAGATCCACATGCACTGAATCGCGCTCGTGGCTCCGGTGGCCTGCTCACCGAGAAAAACTGTCTGGTCGACCAGATCCAATACATTTGTCATTTCCGCATTTCCCTTCATTGTGATTACCGCTTCCCAACGCACACGGCGCACTGGTCGCTCGAATTGGCATGGTGGGCAAGCTCTTCGATCCAGTCAGCGGTGATCTTGGCAACGGCTGCGAACGCGTGACTCAAGGCTGCGATGTAGCGGTGAACGGAATGACGCGCCTCCTCGGTATCCGGAAAAGAGACGGTGACAGTGGTCCGCGACGCGTGGCGGTTGATCCACATGTTGATCCCGCCGTGCGACAGGTTGTCCCCGTAAATGCCGTAATTTGTCTGCTCCCACAATGCCGCGATGGGCACCTTGCGGAAATCCATGTACGACACCATCATTCCGGGCTTGCTGGGCAGCTTGATGCCGAGCTGATCGACCGGGGCCAGTTCCAGCACCCGTTCGAACGGTACGTTCGCCAGATACCTGCCGGCGTCGAACGACTGCTGTGCGGCATGGGCGATCTCGGAGAACGTGCCGTCGCCGATCGGCACGGTGACCGGGAAGAGACTGGCGAACCAGCCCAGGCTCATGGTGTCGGCAACATCAGTGCGGGTATCCGACGGTGTGAATGCGTGGTAAGTGTCCCCGCCGGTGATTCGATGCTCGGCCAGCGCTGCGCAGGCCAGGACTCCTCCGGAAAACCGTGCACCGGCATCGCGGCAGGCAGTGTCGAAGGCCTCGGTGTCGTCCTCGTTCAGAAGTTCCACCGTCACGAAGTCGCCCTTGCTGCTGGCCCAGGTGTCACCCAGCGGCAGTGGAAAGCTCGGCCAGTCACCGTCGGTGTCCTGGGCGAATTCGACCCAGTCCTCGATCTCCGGCGACGACAGGGTCATGGCGGCGACGTTCTCGCGCTGCCGGGCGGTGTAACCGCGGTAACCGCCGACTTCCGGAAGCATGGTGGGCCGTCCATGTGAGAGGTCCTGGTACATCATGTGGATGTCGAGGAAGATCAGGCCGGCGGACATCCCATCGATGTGCAGATGGTCGACGCTGGCGTAGAACGTGAAATGGTCGGCCTTTTGAATGACGCCGTATGTGAAGCAGTCCCATTCGAGGGTGCCCGGTGTCGTCGTCAGTGTATGCGTCTGAATCTGTTCCTGATCCATTTCGCCGTACGAAACCGGGACGAATTCGATTTCTGCGGGGTTGGTAATTGTGCGCCGAGAAATATTGCCGTTCTCGAACTCGAACGCGCTGTGGTAGGTGTCATGACGACGCACGTGCGCATTGATCGCTTCGGTCATCGCCACGATGTCACACACGCCCGGGATGTCCCACGACACCACCATGAGCCGAGGTAGTCGACGGCCGAGCGCCGCACCGTAGAAAGCGGCGCGCAGATGCTGGGCCTGCTGGAAGCTGGGTGACAGGTCGTCTCGATCCGCCTGCCGCATGAGGGCGCGACTCGCGGTCGAAGCCGTCCAGGTGGTAACCGGGCCATTTGCCGGCTTCCACGAGTGAATGGGTCCGAGTGCGACCATTTTCCTGAACTCCTTAGATGGTCGGCGATTTTTCCTGTTTCGAATTTCCGCCCGTTTCGTTTATCTGATATGGCCGAATTTACGGTTCGCGGATCGGCATGGCTCGCTTGTGCGCACTAGTTGGCGAAGTGAGCGATATGAGGCTTTTGCGCATTGTGCTCGGGGGGTGCTGGCGCGGTTGCGGTGTCAGACGCGCAGCGAGACTGCAGCCAAATCGTCAACCGGCGGAAAACCGGACGCTGGCCGCAGTCTCGATGCGCGGGCGCTCAGCCGCGTCGACGCAATGTGGTGCCCTTGGTTTCCGGCAGCCGCCACGTGCACACCAGGCTGGTGAGCACCATCAGCGCCATCAAGACGCCGAGAGCCAGGGTGCCCCGGGCCGCCATCAGCGGCGCGGCGACCAATGGTGGGACGGCGCCGCCGAGCAAACCCGCCAGATTGAGGGCGAGACCGGCGCCGCTGTAGCGGTACTGGGTGGCGAAGATCTCCGGGATGAACGACGCCATCGGGCCGTACGACATCCCCGCAACCGCATAGGTGCCGGCGATCGCCACCGCGAACAGCGCCGGCCGGCCCGTATCGAGCAACGGGATCACGGCGAAGGACCATGGCACGCCGGCGGCGAACCCCGTCATGATGATCCGCCGGCGTCCGAAGATGTCGGACAGGACGGCCGACAATGCCGTGAACAGTAGCGCCACCACACCGCCCATGACGCCGACGGACAAGATCGTCTGCGGCGAATATCCCAGATGGGTATGGGCGTAACTGGTCAGGTAGGTGTTGGCCATGAAGCCCAAAGTGAAGAAGCCGACCATACCGCCTGCGGCGAGAAGCACCTCGCGCCGCTGAGAGCCCAGCAGCGCGGAAACCGGCGAAGCGGGGGTGGTGGCACGCGCTTTCTGCTCGGCGAACACGGGCGTCTCGGCGACGCTGCGCCGCACGTACAGGGCGATGATGATCAACACCGCACTGAACAGGAACGGCAACCGCCAGCCCCAATCCATGAAGACCGGGCTGGCTTCCCCGATCGTCGAGTTGACGACGAGGAAGAGCAGGCTGCTCATCACCAGCCCGCTACCCACACCCATTTGGGTGAACATGCCGTAGCGGCCGCGGGCCTCCGCCGGTGCATATTCGGCGGCCAGGAGCGCGGATCCGGCCCATTCGCCGCCGACGGCGAAGCCCTGCACCAGACGCAATGCGAGCAGAATCAACGGCGCGGCGAGCCCGATGGTGACCGCACCGGGTACCAGGCCCACCGCCAGGGTCGACAGGCCCATGATCGACAGGGTCGCAATGAGGGTTGTCTTGCGGCCCAGACGGTCACCGAAGTGCCCGAAGAAGGCGGCGCCCACCGGACGCGAGAAGAAGGCGGCCGCGAAGGTGGCCATGGATGCGACGGTGGCCATGCTGGTGCCCAGATGCGGAAAGAACACCTTCGGAAACACCAGCGCGGCGGCGGTGCCGTAGATGTAGAAGTCGTAGTACTCGATGGCCGACCCGACATAGCTGGCCAGGGCCACCCGCTTCATCGACGTGGGTGGCGCGTCTTGGATATCGGACCGCACATGCGCGTCCGAGTTGCGATGCGTCTTGCTCAGTGGCCTGGTCATCTTCGCTCCTCATGGCGGGTTGCCGACCAAAGCTATGCGTGTGGGGCAGTGGTTCCTCGCTTGTGCGCACTAGGGGTGGAAGTCTGCGATTTCGACGTTTTGCGCATTCTGCTCAGCAACCCTCGTACGCTTGGCGCATGGCATGGAAGGCCCGCGTCGATGTGCGGCTCGCCACCCAGGTGCTGCTGCTGCAAATCGCGGTGGTGGCGCTCACGCTCGGGCTCGCAGGGGGGTTGCTTGCCTTCCTCAGTCATCAGCGGATCGCCGCCGAAGTCGGTACCCGCGCATTGGACATCGCCCAGGTGGTGGCCGCGGCACCCGCGGTCCGTGCCGATGTCGCGCGCTATGACGCTGCCCCCTTGACGCCAAGTGCCGCGCTGACGAATGAATTGGCTGCCGGCCAGTTGCAGTACATCGCCTCGGAGGTCCAGAAGAGCACCGACGTGTTGTTCGTGGTGATCACCAACAACCAGGGCATCAGGCTGGCTCACCCAGACCGGTCGGCACTGGGCCGGCACGTCAGCACCGATCCCGCCGAGGCGTTGGCGGGACACGCGGTGGTGCTGCGCCAGTCCGGCACCCTCGGACCGTCGGTGCGCGCGAAGGTGCCTGTGTTCCAGCTCGATTCGAACCGCGTGATCGGCGAGATCAGCGTCGGTGTCTCGACGTCGGCCGTGCACCGGCAACTCTGGACGGATGTGCGAACGGCGGCCGTGCTCGTGGGGTTGGCGCTGCTGATCGGCATCGTCGGCTCAATGCTGCTGGCTCGGCGGTGGCGGGCGCTCACCCTCGGACTGCAGCCGGCCGAACTGGCCGAAATGGTGCGCGGCCAGGCCGCCGTATTGCACGGCATCGGTGAAGGCGTGCTGGCCGCCGACACATCCTGGCGGACAACGTTTGTCAACGACGAGGCGTGCCGTCTTCTGGAGATCGGCACCGAGCCGGGTCGGCCGGTCGGGGAGGTCGGATTGACGCCGCGGGTGCTCGAGGTTTTCAAGTCCGCGGAATCGTCACCCACCATCGCCACCGTCGGCGACCGGATCGTGGTGGTATCGGCACGGCGGGTGTCCCGCGACGGACGCGACCTGGGGACGGTGCTCGTGGTGCGCGACCGCACCGATGTCGAGTCACTGACGCGCCAACTCGACGCCGTCCAGTTGATGAGCACAGCACTGCGCGCTCAGCGCCACGAGTTCGCCAATCGGTTGCACCTGCTGAATGGACTGCTGCACAGCGGTCACGTCGAGGAGGCCGCCAAGTACCTGGAGGAGCTGCTCGGTTCGGGTCCGCTGGGGTCGGCGCTTCCGGGGATCGAGACCGTTCAGGATGCCTTCTTGCAGGCCTTCCTGGCAGCGAAGGCCGCTTCTGCCCGCGAAGCGGGAGTGACGCTGATCATCGGCGAGAACACCTGGGTGTCGGGCCGGCTGGCGCTGCCCGTCGACGTCACCACGGTATTGGGCAACCTGCTCGACAACGCAATCGATGCGGCGCGTACCGGCCACCACGACACCAAGGTCGTGGAAGTCGAACTGCTGGAGGACGGCTCGACGTTGCACATCACGGTGGCCGACAGCGGAGACGGGGTCAAGCCCGACTTCGTCGAGCACGTGTTCACCGAAGGCAAGTCGACGAAGCCGCAATCCGCGATTCCCGGTGGCCGGGGAATCGGAATGGCATTGTCGCGACAGATCAGCCGCGCGCTCGATGGGGACGTCTGGTTGTCCAGTCCGGGTGACCCGACCGCCGAGCTGTGCGGCGCAGAGTTCATCGCCCGGTTGCCGGGCGTGATGGTCGAGGAGGAAGCGCAATGGGCGGCACAGAACTGACGGTGCTGGTGGTCGACGACGACTTCCGGGTCGCGAACATGCACGCCGGCATCGTCAACGCGCTGCCGGGCTTCTCGGTGACGGCCACGGTGAACACCCTCGCCGGCGCGCGCAAGGCTGACGTCGTCGACCTTGCGCTGGTCGACGTCTATCTGCCCGACGGGTCGGGTGTCGACTTCATCCGTGAGCTGCGTTGTGACGCAATGGCTCTGAGCGCGGCCACGGAGGCCGACACCATCCGCGCCGCCATGGCGGCGGGGGCGTTGAGCTACCTGGTCAAACCCTTCGCGCCCGCCGAGCTCGCGGCCAGGCTGGCGGGCTACGGCCGCTACCGCCGCATTCTGGCGGGTCCCAATCTCGGCCCGAACGACGTGGACACCGCCCTGGATGCGCTCCGTCCCCGCGTGGCGGTCCAGCAGCCGTCGACGGCCGCCACGTCGCCCACCAAACAGCTTGTGCTGGAGGCTCTTCAGATGTCCGGAGAGCCGATGTCGGCCGCCGAGGTCTCTGCCGCGATCGGCGTTTCCAGGGCGACGGCTCAGCGCTACCTGGCCACCTTGGCCACCACCGGCAAGGTCAAGATCCAGCTCCGCTACGGCAGCACCGGGCGCCCCGAACAGGAGTTCGTGGCCACCGCCAATCGGTCACCCACAGCGAGATAGCGTGGCCGAGCGCGTCAGCTTCCGCAGCAGCACGGGCCCGAGCCTGGCGGGCCTGATCGATCCCCCGGAGCACGAGGTCCGTGGCTGGGGCGTCTTCGCGCACGGATTCACGCTCGGCAAGGACAGCCCGGCCGCGAGCCGGATCTGCAAGCAGCTCGCCGCCGACGGCATCGGCATGCTGCGCTTCGACAATCTCGGCCTCGGTGACTCCGAGGGGGACTGGGGTGACGGATCGTTCTCCCACAAGGTCGACGACACCGTGCGCGCGGTGCAGTTCATGAACGACTCGGGCCACGAGGTGCGGTTGCTCGTAGGGCATTCCTTCGGCGGCGCCGCCGTCATCGCCGCCGCCCACGACTGCCCGACCGTGGCTGCCGTCGCCAGCATCGGCGCCCCGTTCCAGCCCGCTCACGTCGAGCACAACTACGACGCCCTCGTCCATCGCATCGAGGCCGAAGGAGAGGCTCCATTCCTGATCGGCGGAAAGGGGCTGACCCTCAAGCGGCACTTCATCGACGACGTCCGCGCCGCCGATCTCCGTGAGCGGATTCGCACCCTGCGTCGAGCGCTGCTCGTCATGCATTCGCCGACCGACAACACCGTCGGCATCGCCAACGCCAGCGACATCTTCCGTGCCGCCCGGCACCCGCGTAGCTTCGTCTCGCTCGAAGGCGCCGACCATCTCCTCACCGGTAAGAACCAGGCGGCGCGGGCGGCCCGGATCATCGCTGCCTGGACGGACCCGTATCTGTGACGGACTTTCGGGCGGTAAACAGATCGGTCTGAACGCTGGACAGCGGTGCCTGCATCCGTCAGACTGAGTGCATACAGTATGCAATCAGCATGAGGAGGGGCCATGCCCAATCTGCGACGCGACAACGTGCTGATTGTTCAGTGCCACGACCTGGGGCGGTTCCTGGGCGCATACGGGCGTGATGGCGTGCGTAGTCCGCGGCTCGACGCGATGGCCGCCGAAGGAATCCTCCTCACCCGGGCGCATGCCACGGCGCCGCTCTGCTCACCGGCGCTGGGGTCGATGTTCAGCGGGCGCTACCCGCACAGCCACGGATTGATCCGGCCGGTTCACCAAGGCTGGGAGTACCGGTCGGGGGTCCGCACCTTGCCCAAGATCATGTCCGGCGCGGGTTGGTACTCGGCGCTTTTCGGTATGCAGCACGAAACGGCCCTTCCGTCCCGGCTGGGCTATCACGAGTACGACGTGACCAACGCGTATTGCGAATACGTCGTCGAGCACGCCGGGGACTGGCTGCGTCAGCGGGCGGCCGACGTCGAGCCATTCCTACTGACGGCGGGATTCTTCGAAACGCATCGACCCTATCCCCGGGAACGGTACAAGCCCGCCGAGTTCGACGACGTGACGTTGCCCGTCTGCTGGTCCGACAGCGACGAACTTCGCCGCGAGTTCGCGGAGTTCTACGGTGCGATCACGATCGCCGACGCGGCCGTGGGTCAGCTGCTCGACGTTCTCGCCGACACCGGACTGGACGCCAACACGTGGGTGGTGTTCCTGACCGATCACGGGCCGGCGTTTCCCGGTGCGATGTCCACCCTCTATGACGCTGGTACCGGGATCGCCCTCATCGTGCGGCCACCGCGAGGCTCCGGTGTGACTCCGAGGGTCTACGACGAGCTGTTCAGCGGGGTGGATCTGCTACCGACACTGCTCGGCCTGGTCGGTATCGACGAGCCCGGTAACATCGACGGAAAGTCCCACGCGCACAACCTGTTGACGTCGAGCCTCGAAATATCGCCGGTCAGAGGCGAGATCTTCAGTTCCAAGTCCTATCTCGATTCGTTCGACAGAGCCCGCGCGATCCGAACCAAGGACTACAGCTACCTCGAGACCTACCACCATCGGCCCTCGCCGGCGGTGTCGTTGGAGTTCCAGACCGGATCGTCGGTGCGCGTGATGGCGCCGCAAGTCGGCGTACCACAGCCCGACCGCGAACTCTACGATCTCGTCCGTGACCCGGGTGAAACCCGCAATCTTCTCGCCACGCCGACCGACGGTGCTGGGGCAGTGGCGAATCAGTTGGAAGCCGCACTGTGCGGCTGGCGACAGAACGCCGGTGACGTCGTCCCGTCAGAGCAGGCCGAATCACCGATTGCCGAACACTACGCCGGCATGTATTGGCAGATGCACAACTCGGGACAGGGCAGCGGCCGGACAACTGCGCTGCGCAGCAGACGACTCGCGCGTCGATAGTCGCCGACGGTCTCAGGTCGACGACACGCGCCGCTGACCCCCTCAGCGGCTGTCGACCAGCGAGACGCGTTCGTCGTCGGCATCCGACATCGACGGCCGTTCGACTGCCGGCTCGAACCGGACGAACACGCCCTTGGACGTGGGCGTGTTACTGATCTCGGCAACGCTGTCCAGCGGCACCAGCACATTGGTCTCCGGGTAGTACGACGCGGCCGAACCCCGTGCGGCGGGATACGCGATCACCCGGAAGTCCGCTGCGCGGCGCTCGATGCCGTCCTCCCAGGTGCTGACCAGGTCGACGAGTTGCTGATTGACCAGGCCCAGCTCCTCCATGTCGGCGGGATTGACCAACACGATCCGCCGTGCGTTCTTGATCCCGCGATAGCGGTCGTTGGGCGCGTAGGGGATGGTGTTCCACTGGTCATGCGACCGCATGGTCTGGAGCACGAGATGCCCGGCGGGTACTTGGATCCGGTTGAAGGTGTTGCAGGTGAACACCGCCTTGCCCGACGGCGTGTTGAAGCGGTACTCGTTGACCGCGTTGGGCAGCCGGAAGCCGCCCGGCTTGCGGATCCGTTCGTTGAGGTCCTCGAAATCAGGCACCACCCGCGAAATCGCCTCGCGGATCACGTCGTAGTCGGACTCGAACTCGTCCCAGGCGATGGCCGCAGTGTCGCGGAGGACCCGGCGCGCGAGCCCACAGATGATCGCGACCTCGCTGCGCAGATGTTCAGAAGCAGGGGTGAGCCGGCCGTGGGACTGGTGCACGATGCTCATCGAGTCTTCGACCGTGACGAACTGCTCACCACCGGCCTGAACGTCACGGTCGGTGCGGCCCAGTGTGGGCAGAATGAGGGCGATCTCACCGCACACCGTATGTGAGCGGTTGAGCTTCGTGGAGATATGTGCCGTCAGGCGGCAGTTGCGCATGGCGCGCTCGGTGAGATCGCTGTCGGGTGTCGCGCGCACGAAATTGCCTGCAAAACCGATGAACAACTTCGCCCGCCCGTCACGCATGGCGCGAATCGAGTCAACCGCGTCCAGCCCATGTGCCCGCGGGGGAGTGAAGCCGAATTCCCGCTCCAGCGCGTCGAGGAACGATTGCGGCATCTTCTCCCAGATGCCCATCGTCCGATCGCCCTGGACGTTGCTGTGCCCACGGACCGGGCACACGCCGGTGCCCGGACGGCCCAAATTACCCTGCAGCATCAGGAAGTTCACGATCTCGCGGACGGTGGCCACGCCGTACTTCTGCTGGGTGACGCCCATCGCCCAGCAGACGACGATCTTCTTGCTTGCCAGCACGCGGTCGACGACATTCTCGATGTCGCCCCGCGAAAGTCCGGTGGCCTCGAGGACATCCGGCCACGAGACGCCCCGCGTGTGGTCGACGAACTCCGCGAAGCCGGTGGTGTGGGTGTCGATGAACTCGAGGTCCAGCACGCTGCCGGGGTTGGCGTCCTCGGCTTCGAGCAGCCGGGCATTGATCGCTTGAAACAGCGCCAGGTCCCCACACGGCTTGATGTGCAGGAACTGGTCGGCGATTGTTGTTCCCCTGCCCAGAATTCCACTGACCTTCTGTGGATTCTTGAACCGGATCAGTCCCGACTCGGGCAGCGGGTTGACGGCGATGACGTACCCGCCGTTGCGTTTGGTCTCCTCCAGAGCCGACAGCATGCGGGGCATGTTGCTTCCGGGATTGATCCCGACGGCAAACACGAGATCCGCCTCGTGCAAGTCGTCGAGACTGACACTGCCCTTGCCGACGCCGAGGGTCTCGTTCAACCCGGAACCGCTGGATTCGTGACACATATTGCTGCAGTCGGGAAGGTTGTTGGTGCCGAAGGCCCGGACGAGCAGCTGCAGCAGGAACGCCGCTTCGTTGCTGAGGCGTCCCGAGGTGTAGAACAGTGCCTCGTCCGGCGAATCGAGACCGTGCATTTCGGAAGCGAGCAGGTCGAGCGCATCGTCCCAGGTGATCGGTTCGTAGTGGTCGGAGGCGGGCCGTTTGACCATCGGTTCGGTCAACCGGCCCTGCTCGTTGAGCCACATGTCCGACTTGCCCGCCAGCTCGGAGACAGAGTGCTCGCGGAAGAATTCGCGCGTGACCCGACGGGTGGTCGCCTCGTCGTTGATGTGCTTGGCGCCGTTCTCGCAATACTCGTTGGCGTGACGCTTGCCTGCCTCAGGCTCGGGCCAGGCGCAGCCCGGGCAGTCGATCCCGTTCGCCTGGTTGATGTTCAGCAGATTGATCGCGGTTCGCCGAAGCGAGGTCTGCTCGAGTGAGTACTCCAGCGCGTGCACCACCGCCGGGATCCCGGCTGCCGACTTTCTCGGCGGCTTGACTTTGGGATTCTCAACGCCGGTGGTGTCACTTGCAGTCATTGGTCGCGGACTGTCCTATTCGAATGAGCGGGGCCGAATGTTGGCTAACACCCGAATATTTCGGTGCTAGTGCGTTCGCCCATCATAGTCACTCGTCCGTGTACAGGCGTCAAAGACCCCTCGCTTACCGGTCGATAGCCGAGACCTATCAGCCCTCTGCTCGAGCTCAGTTGCTCGGCAGAGGGCTGATAGGGTACGTCGGCGCCGGCCGGTCAGAGCACCTTGAGTTCCTCGGCAACCTGTGAGACGGACTTCTTGGCGTCGCCGAACAGCATTGTGGTGCCGGCGGCGTAGAACAAGGGGTTCTCGATGCCGGCAAAGCCGGAGTTCATCGAGCGCTTGAGCACGATCACCGACTTGGACTGGTCCACGTTGAGGATCGGCATGCCGTGGATCGGTGAGCTGGGGTCGTTGCGCGCCGCGGGGTTGGTGACATCGTTGGCGCCGATGACGATCGTGACGTCGGTGCGGGAGAAGTCGTCGTTGATGTCGTCCATCTCTTTCATGGCGTCGTACTCGACGTCGGCCTCGGCCAGCAGCACGTTCATGTGCCCGGGCATCCGGCCGGCCACCGGGTGAATCGCGTACTTCACCGGCACCCCACGCTGTTCGAGCATGCTCGCCAAGTCCTTCACGGCGTGCTGAGCCTGCGCCACCGCCAGCCCGTAGCCGGGCACCACGATGACCTGGTTGGCGTAGGCCATCTGAATCGCGGCGTCGGCCGCCGAGGTCGCCCTGACCACCTTGTCGCCATCGTCATCGCTCGATGCGGCCGTACCGCCGCCGCCGAAGCCGCCGGCCACGATCGCGGGAATGGAGCGGTTCATCGCCTTGGCCATCAGGTTGGTCAGGATCGAACCTGAGGCGCCGACGATCATGCCTGCCACGATCATCGCGGTGTTGTTGAGCGCCAATCCGGCTGCTGCCGCCGACAATCCGGTCAGCGCGTTGAGCAGGGAGATCACCACCGGCATGTCGGCGCCACCGATGGGCAGCACCACCATCAAGCCCAGGATCGCCGCGGCGGCCAGCAGGCCGATCATCCACCACAGCGACGCACCGCCGCTGCCGGGATGGGCGGCCAGGCCGATCACGATGGCGCTGGCGACGGCGAGCACCAGCAGCAGCAGGTTCAGCGGCTGCTGGGCCTTGCCGACTCCGATGGGCTTGCCGGGCAGGATCTCCTGCAGCTTGCCGAAGGCGATGATCGAGCCCCAGAACGAGATCGATCCGATGACCGCGGCGAACAGCGAGGCGACCACGATGTGCACCGTGGGTGTCTCGCCGTGCTGGAACGCCGAGAATCCCTTGGTGTCAATGAATTCCGACAGCGCGATGAGCGCGACCGTGCCGCCGCCGACGCCGTTGAACAGCGCCACCAGCTGCGGCATCGCCGTCATCTTCGTCATCCGCGCAGGCGGGACACCCAGCACCACGCCGAGCAGCAGGCCGGCGATGATCAGGCCCCAGTTCTCGGTGTGCCGGATATAGACCAGCGTGGCGATCACCGCCAGGGCCATACCTGCGGCGGCGATCCAGTTGCCACGCACCGCGGTTCGCGGGCCGGTCAAACCCATCAGACCGTAGATGAACATCGCAAAAGCGATGATGTACAACACCGTAACGAGATAGTTCATCGCGCGTGCCCATTCGTCACCGCGGCAGCGGCCGCGAGCTCAGCCGAGGCCTTGTCGGCGTTCGGCACCTTCTTCTTGCCCTTGAACATGCCCAGCATCCGGTCGGTGACCACGAAGCCGCCGACGACGTTGAGCGTGCCGAAGACCAACGCCACGAACAGGATGATCTGGATCGCCAGCGATGGATGCTCGACCTTGCCCAGCACGAGCAGCGCACCGAGCACGACGACGCCGTGAATGGCGTTGGTGCCCGACATCAGCGGTGTGTGCAAGGTGTTGGGCACCTTCGAGATGACAGCGAACCCGACGAACCCGGACAACACCAGGATCGCCAAGTTGGCCAACAGCTGGTCATACATCTACGCGTCTCCCTCGAGATTGCGCGTCACGCAGGACGCGGCGATCACTTCGTCGGCGAAATCCGGTGCGACCACGCCGTCTTTGACGATCAGATCGAGCAGGGCGGTGATGTTCTTGGAGTACAGCTCGCTGGCGTGCTCGGGCATGGTGGCCGGCAGGTTCAGCGGCGACGCGATCGTCACCCCGTGCTTGATCACGGTCTGACCAGGCTCGGTCAGCTCGCAGTTGCCGCCGGTCTCACCGGCCAAGTCCACCACGACGCTGCCTGCCGTCATCCCCTCGACCGCTGCGGCGGTCACCAACCGGGGCGCCGGACGTCCCGGCACCAATGCGGTGGTGATCACCACGTCGAACTTGGTGATCGCATCCTCCAGCGCCTGCTGCTGCTGGGCGCGCTCCTCGTCGGTGAGTTCGCGGGCGTAACCGCCGCCACCAGCGGCGGCAATGGCACTGCCGCCGAGGTTCAGCCACTGTGCACCGACCGAGCGGACCTGGTCGGCCACCTCCGGACGTACGTCATAACCGGTGGTCTTGGCGCCGAGCCGTTTGGCGGTGGCCAGTGCCTGCAGGCCGGCCACGCCGACACCGAGGACCAGCACACTGGCCGGCTTGACCGTGCCCGCCGCGGTCGTCAGCATCGGGAAGAACCGCGTGGCCACCGACGCCGCAAGTAGCACCGCCTTGTAGCCGGAGACATTGGCCTGCGAGGACAACGCGTCCATGGTCTGCGCGCGCGAGATCCGCGGCACGGCCTCCAGTGCGAAACCGGTGACCCCGGCCAAGCGCAATCCATCGGCGACCTCGGGATGGGTTCGAGGCGCCAGGAATCCGATGATCATCGATTCCGGTTTCAACAGGCCGATCTCATCGGCGGTCGGCGGGTTCACCTTCACCACGACGTCGGCCGGCCAGGGATCGCCGATGGTGGCGCCCGCCTGAACGTATTGTTCGTCGGGCATCAACGCCCCGGCCCCGGCCCCGGTCTCGACCACGACCGTGAAGCCTGAGGCGTGTAGTCGCTCGACAACCTTGGGGACCAGTGCGACACGGCGTTCGCCTGTCGCCGACTCTCGCGGCACTCCGATCAGCGTCATAGTCCTCTTCCTGGCTGTGGCCGGGCAGAACGCCTTAGGCGGTTGGGATTGGGATGGGGATTGGTATCCGGTCAGTCACGCCTCCACGGCAGCATTGGCCGTGAGACCATTGCCACACTAAGGCAGATCGCATACTGTATGCAACAGTCTCATCCCGGCCGACCGCGTTGAACCAGGCCACGCTGCAACGCCAGTACATACAGTATTCAGACCTCGAGGAGCGCTCGTGAAAATCGCAGTCGTCGGTGCCGGAGCCATCGGCGCCTACTGGGGTGCCGCACTGCACCGCGGTGGTGCCGAAGTCCATTTGATCGCTCGCAACGACCACCTGCGGGCGATGCGCGAGAACGGTGTGCGGGTGCTCAGTCCGCGCGGCGACTTCGTGGCCTATCCCAATGCCACCGACAATCCCGCCGAGATCGGGCCTGTCGATTACGTTTTCATCGGCCTGAAGGCGCACAGCTATCCGTCCAGCGCGGCCTTGATTGAACCGCTGCTGGGCGAGCACACGGCGGTGCTGCCCGCGCAGAACGGGATCCCGTGGTGGTACTTCCACGAACTGCCCGGTCCCTACCGCGGGCGCCGGATCGAGGCGGTGGATCCCGGAGGTGCCACGAGCGCCGTGCTGTCACCGCAGCGGGCCATCGGTTGCGTGGTCTATCCCGCCACCACAATCGAGGCACCGGGAGTGATCCGGCATCTCGAGGGCACCCGCTTCTCCATCGGCGAGCCGTCGGGGGAGATCTCCGAACGTTGTAAAGCTTTGAGCGAAGCCATGATTGCGGGCGGTTTGAAGGCTCCGGTCGAGGCCGACCTGCGTCGCGACATCTGGATCAAGCTGATGGGCAACGTGGCGTTCAACCCGATCAGCGCCCTCACCAGGGCCACGATGGTCGAGATCTGCCAGAACCCACACACGCGCCAGATCGTCATCCAGCTGATGGAGGAGACGCTCGATATCGCCACGCGCGTGGGCAGCGCTCCCGACATCTCGATCGAAAAGCGGTTGCGGGGGGCCGAGAACGTTGGACACCACAAGACGTCCATGCTCCAAGACCTGGAAGCAGGCAAGCAGCTCGAACTCGATGCCATCGTCACCGCGGTGGTGGAGCTTGCCGATCTGACCGGCGCAGCGGCTCCCACGCTACGCACCGTCCATGCCGCCACCGACCTCCTCGCACGCACGTCGGTGCCCGGGGCACGGAACGGCGCCACCCCCTCGGAGAGGGAAACTCAGCCCGCTCTGGGCTGAGAGAGGAACATCGTGAATCGACGCGCAAAGATTGTCTGCACGCTTGGACCCGCCACCGCGACTGCACCGCAGCTGGCCGAACTCATCGACGCCGGAATGGACGTGGCCCGGCTCAACTTCAGTCACGGTACACACGACCAGCATTCGGCCGTGTACGACGCGGTGCGTCAGATCGCCGCCGAACGCGGCCGAGCGGTCGGTGTGCTCGCCGACCTGCAGGGCCCGAAGATCAGGCTGGGCCGGTTCGCCTCCGGACCGGTGGTGTGGGCGGAGGGCGAGCACATCACGATCACCACGGCGGCGTACCCGGGCGATCATGACAAGGTCTCGACGACATACGGCGGACTGGCATCCGACGTGCGAGCGGACGATCGGCTGCTGGTCAACGACGGCAAGATCGAACTACGGGTGCTCGACGTGGATGGCGACGATGTGCGCTGCGTGGTCGTGCACGGGGGACCGGTCAGCGACAACAAGGGCATCTCGCTGCCTGGTGTTGCGGTCAGCGTTCCGCCGTTGTCCGAGAAGGACATCGAAGATCTGAAGTTCGCCCTCGAACTTGGTGTCGACATGGTCGCGATGTCCTTCGTCCGGGCTCCCGAGGAAGTGAAGCTGGCCCACGCCGTCATGGACGAGGTCGGCAATCGAGTGCCGGTAATGGCGAAATTGGAGAAGCCTGAGGCGGTTTCGGATCTTCCTGCGATCGTCGACGCGTTCGACGGGCTGATGGTGGCCCGTGGTGACCTTGGTGTCGAGATGCCGCTGGAACAGGTTCCGCTGGTGCAGAAGCGGGCGATCAACCTGTGCCTGCAGGCCGCCAAGCCGGTCATCGTGGCGACCCACATGCTCGACTCGATGGTCAGCGACCTGCGGCCGACCAGGGCCGAGGTCTCGGATGTGGCCAACGCGGTTTTCGATGGGTCGGACGCGGTGATGCTGTCCGCCGAGACGAGCGTGGGCGCCTACCCGGCGCACACCGTGGCGACGATGGGACGCATAGTCGCCACGGCAGAAAGCTCACTGCACCAACGGGAAGCGGGCCCGGGGCGGATCGCCCTGGAAGACGAGGACGCGGGGACCAGCGAAGCGGTCGCGGCGGCCGCGTGCGAGCTGGGCAGGCTGATCGGGGCGGTCGCGCTGTGCTGCTTCACCCGCACCGGCAATACGGCGCAGCGTCTGGCGCGCCAGCGTTCTCCGCTTCCGCTGATTGCCTTCGCGCATGACGAATCGGTCCGCGCGCGGCTGGCATTCACCTGGGGTATCGAATCCGCCGTGCTCGCGCCGGCGACCACGGCGGAGACCATGCCGGCCGAAGTCAGCCGGGCGCTGATCGCCATGGGAATCTGCCATCCGGGCAACCTGGTCGTCGTGGTGTCCGGAAGCCGCAGCGGCGTCCCCGGTTACACCGACTCAGTGCGGGTCTTTCGCGTCGAACGGTGAGGGAGCGTGGGGCGAGAACCGGTCAGTCGGATCCTGACCGGTTCTCGAACTCGGCCAGCTTGGCGCGCAATGCGCGCTCGGCGTTACGGCGCTCGGTGACCTCACGCATGATCGCCGAGATCCCGACGATCTGGCCGACGCCGTCGCGCAGTAACGCCACACTGAACTCGATCGAAAGCCGGTGCCCGTCGCGGTGGGTGGCCGGGACGCTCAACAGTGATTCGCCGTAGCGGGTGTGCCCGGTGGCCATCGTCTGGAAGTAGCCCTTCCAGTGCCGGTCCCGCAACTTTTCCGGGATGATCAAATCCAGGTTCTGTCCCATCGCCTCTTCGGCCGGAAAGCCGAAGATGCGGGTGGCGCCGTCGTTCCACAGCCGGATGATGCCGGCCGGATCGGTCACCACGATCGCCTCGCCGGATTCCCTGACGACCGCCGCGGCCAGCCACTCGTCGGTCACCCCGACCATCCGGGAGGCGGTATCGGTCATCGTGCTGGTCCCATCACCCACATCAGACTCCTTCGTCATTCGATCGTTCGCTGGACATCTTCCCAGCCTGCCTCTAGCATATGCAATACCGAATACTGCATACAATTTAGCCGGGAGGACGTTCTGTGCTACTGCGCCAGCTGGAGTACTTCGTGGCAGTGGCTAGGGAACGCCACTTCGCACGCGCTGCGGAGACCTGCTACGTGTCCCAGCCGGCGCTTTCGACGTCCATTGCCAAGCTCGAGCGCGAGCTGAACATCACGCTCATCAACCGGGGCCAGAACTTCGAGGGCCTGACACCGGAGGGCGAGCGCCTCGTCGTCTGGGCCAAACGGGTGCTGGCCGAGCATGACGGGCTCAAGGCCGAGGCGGCCGCGATGCGGTCCGGCATATCCGCGACACTCCGGCTGGGAACGGGTCCCACCGTCTCGACGATGACGGCACTTCCGGTCGCCGCATTCTGCGCGCTGCACCCACTGGCGGGGGTCAAGGTCAGCTCCCGGCTCTCGTCCACGGAGCTCCTCCGTCAATTGCGGGACTTCGAGCTGGACGCCGCGATTGCGCACTTCGGGCCGGACGACCAGTCCGGGCTCGAGGTGATGCCACTTTACAAAGAGCAGTATGTACTGCTGGTGTCGGGCGAGCAGCTCGTCCCGCTGGTCCGCGCGATCACGTGGGCCGAGGCGGCTCAGCTGCCGCTGGCGTTGCTGACGCCGGACATGAGGTTTCGCCAGTTCATCGACAAGGCGTTCGCGAGCAGTGGCTCTGTTGCCACACCGCAAATCGAAACTGACTCGGTCGCCTCGCTTTACGCGCATGTGGCGACGGGCGCATGGGCGAGCGTGGTACCCCACACGTGGTTGCGTGCGATGCCGGTGACCGGTGCGGCGCGGGCGATCCGCCTTGTCGAACCGGACACCACCGCCCAGATCTCGATGGCGATCCATGCCGGGGCACCCGGCTCGGTCGCGGCCAGGGCGTTCCTGAACGTCGCGGCCGCGACACCGTTCAACGACTTCTTCGAACTACCAGGAAAGGACCTCGTCCAAGTCGCGTAACGCGGCCAAGGCATTCGAGGCCACCGGTCGACAAGTCAGTTTTCTCGCCTCGAAGGCCCCGGCAGCCCGTGATAACCGGTGATTATCAGGCGATCGCAGACAGGACTTGGACGCCCGCAGCACCACGCGGGAAGCTCACTGCAACAAGGGAAAAGCGCGAACAGCCAGGAGGACCCACATCATGACCATTGCTTCCCTGCCGGATACGGAGGAAGAGCGTACCGAGGAGCAGGGCGCACTCACCGATGGGATCCATCTGGTTGTGGACGCGCTCAAGCTGAACGACGTGCACACCATCTACGGGGTCGTGGGGATTCCGATCACCGACCTGGCCCGCCTGGCGCAGGCGTCCGGCATCCGCTACATCGGTTTCCGGCACGAAAGCGACGCCGGCCACGCCGCGGCCGCGGCCGGGTTCCTCACCAAGAAGCCCGGCATCTGTCTGACGGTGTCGGCGCCCGGCTTCCTCAACGGGCTTGTGGCGCTGGCGAATGCCACCACGAACTGCTTTCCGATGGTGCAGATCTCCGGTTCCAGCGAGCGGCATCTCGTCGACCTCCAGCGCGGTGACTACGAGGAGATGGATCAGCTGGCAGCCGCCAGGATGTTCGCCAAGGCCGCCTACCGAGTATCAAGGGCCGAGGACGTCGGCCGAGGAATCGCCCGTGCGATCCGAACCGCGGTCTCCGGCCGTCCCGGCGGGGTGTACCTCGACATTCCGGCCGCGGTGCTCGGTGAGGTGCTCGACGCCCAGAAGGGCGCCGCCACGTTATGGCGGGTCGTCAATCCCGCGCCACGTCAGCTACCCGAAACCGAGGCTGTCGATTCGGCGATCGACCTGCTGGCCAACGCGAAACGACCGCTGATCGTGCTCGGCAAGGGCGCCGCCTACGCGCAGGCCGACGAGCAGATCGCCGAGTTTGTCGAGACCACGGGGGCGCCGTACGTGCCGATGTCGATGGCCAAGGGCCTGCTGCCCGACGATCATCCACAGTCGGCGGCCACCGCCCGGTCGCTTGCCCTGAAGAAGGCCGATGTGGTGATGCTCATCGGTGCGCGCCTGAACTGGTTGCTCGGACATGGCGATGCGCCGCAATGGAATCCGGGACGCCAAGTTCATTCAGGTCGACATCGCCGCTGCCGAGATGGACAGCAATCAGCCGATCGCGGCGCCGCTCGTGGGCGACATCCAGTCGGTGATGGAGGCTCTACTGGAGCGCGCCAAGCCCGGTCAGATCACAGTTCAGGCGGAGTGGCGCGAGGAGCTCGCAGCCAAGTCGGAGCAGAACGTCACGAAGATGGCGGGACGCCTGGAGGCGGCATTGACGGCCCACCCGATGAAATTCCTCGGCGCGCTGCAGGCCGTCCGCGATGTGCTGAAGGACAATCCGCAGGTGTACGTCGTCAACGAGGGCGCGAACGCACTCGACCTGGCTCGCAACACCATTGGCATGCAGGTGCCCCGGCACCGGCTGGACAGCGGGACGTGGGGGGTGATGGGCATCGGCATGGGCTACGCGATCGCCGCGGCCGTCGAGACCGGCGACCCGGTCGTCGCGATCGAGGGTGACAGCGCATTCGGTTTCAGTGGCATGGAACTGGAGGCGATCTGCCGGTACAACCTGCCCATCGTCACCGTCATCCTCAACAACAGCGGTGTGTACCGCGGTGATGACGCCTCCACGACGTCCGATCCGGCGCCGACGGCGCTGCGGGCGCGCCACGAGTACATGATCAAGGCGTTCGGCGGCAAGGGATATCAGGCAACGACACCCGACGAGGTCGGCGCGGCGCTGCGGGAGGCCCTGGCCTCGGGTCGGCCTGCGCTCATCGACTGCGTGATCGATCCCTCCGACGGCACGGAGAGCGGCAACATCGCGCACCTCAACCCCAAGGGCATCACTGCCAAGCACTGACCATCCATATCGACACGATCGACAAACTCAGAAAGGAAACGTGTCATGACTGATCTGCCGCTCTCCGGGATCAAGGTGATTGACTTCACCGGCGTCCAGGCGGGCCCGGCGTGCACCCAGATGCTCGCCTGGTTCGGAGCCGACGTCCTCAAGGTCGAGCGCACGAGCGGGGGTGACGTGACGCGTAATCAGCTGCGGGACATCCCCGATGTGGACGCTCTGTACTTCACCATGCTGAACAGCAACAAGCGTTCGCTGGCAATCAACACGAAGTCCCCCGAGGGGCTCGAGGTGATGGAGAAGCTGGTCCGCGGGGCCGACGTGCTCGTCGAGAACTTCGCGCCCGGCGCCATGGACCGCATGGGACTGTCATGGGACAAGCTGCAGGAGTGGAACCCGCGCCTGATCTTCGGCTCTGTCAAGGGATTCAACGACGACTCGTCGTGGAACGACCTCAAGGTCTACGAGAACGTCGCGCAGTGCGCGGGCGGTGGCGCCTCGACCACCGGGTTCTGGGATGGCCCGCCGACCGTCTCCGGCGCCGCCCTCGGTGACAGCAACACCGGCATGCACCTGCTGATCGGAATCTTGACGGCCCTGATTCAGCGTGACAAGACCGGTAAGGGCCAGAAGGTGTCGGCAGCGATGCAGGACGCCGTGCTCAACTTGTGCCGGGTCAAGCTGCGCGACCAGCAGCGCCTGGAAGCGGTCGGCTACCTCGAGGAGTACCCGCAGTGGCCCAATGGTGAGTTCGGCGAGGCCGTTCCGCGTGGCGGCAACGCCGGCGGCGGTGGTCAGCCCGGCTGGGTGGTCAAGTGCAAGGGCTGGGAGACGGACCCGAACGCGTACATCTACTTCACCATCCAGGAGCAGAACTGGAAGCGCACGGCCGAGGCCATCGGCCGGCCGGAGTGGGTCGAGGACCCGGCCTACAGCACTGCGCGCGCCCGCCAGGACAAGATCTTCGACATCTTTGGCGAGATCGAGAAGTGGCTGGCGGACAAGACGAAGTGGGAGGCGGTCGACATCCTGCGCGAGTGGGAGGTGCCGTGCGCGCCGGTCATGTCGATGAAAGACCTCGCTCAAGACCCGTCTCTGCGCAAGAGCGGAAGCATCGTCGAGGTCGACCAGAAGGGACGCGGAACCTTCCTGACCGTCGGCAGCCCGATCAAGTTCTCGTCGTTTCAGCCCGACATCAAGGGCGCGCCACTGCTCGGCGAGCACACCGACGAGGTCCTCAACGAACTGGGCTACGACGCGGACACGATCGCTGAATGGCACGCGAAGAAGATCGTCGTCTAGACCGGCCCGCCACGGTGGGAGCCGCTCCAGGTCGATCACGACCTGGAGCGGCTCCGCCCGTTTTCCCGGCGGTTCATCAAGTGTCAGGAAGGAAGCTCATGAGCGAAACCCGAGTCCGAGAGATCGCCGTCGCCCATCGGGGACAGCGCGGCGCCCTGCTTCCCATCCTGCACGCGGTTCAGGAGGCCCTGGGATATGTTCCGCCGGAGGCGGTTCCAGTCCTGGCGGAGGAACTCAACCTGTCGCGCGCCGACGTCCACGGCGTGGTGACCTTCTATCACGATTTCCGGGCCGCCCCCGCCGGCCGCACCACCGTTCGAATCTGTCGCGGTGAGGCCTGCCAGTCGGTCGGCGCCGAACGGCTGGTGGGTCATGTGCGGGACAGATGCGGTATGTCGCTGGGGGAGACCAGCCCCGACGGTTCACTGACGGTGGAGCAGGTCTTCTGCCTCGGCAACTGCGCGCTGGGCCCGGCAGCGCAGGTGAACGGACGGCTTGCGGGCCGGCTGGACGAGGCGCGGTTGGCCGCCATCCTCGACGAGGCGGTGGCGCGATGAGCGCGGCCATGGCGGCACCGGTCACCGTGTATGTACCGCGGGACTCGGCAGCCCGATCAGTCGGCGCAGATGACGTGGCCGATGCCCTCGAGCGCGCCGCGCTGCGACGTGGGCATCTGATCAAATTGGTGCGCAACGGTTCTCGCGGGATGCTGTGGCTGGAGCCGCTGATCGAAGTAGAGACACCGGACGGTCGGATCGGCTACGGTCCGGTCGCCCCCTCGGACGTCGAGGGTCTCATCGACGCCGGTCTGCTCGACGGTGCCGCCCACCCGGCGCGGATAGGCGTCGTCGACGAGATGCCATGGCTGGCGAGCCAGAATCGTGTCACCTTCGCCAGAATGGGTGTCACCGATCCGACGTCGCCCGACGATTATCTGCGGCACGGTGGCCTCGTCGGATTGGTTCGAGCGCTGGAGATCTCGCCCGAAGAGGTGGTCGCCGAGGTCACCTCATCAGGCCTGCGGGGACGCGGCGGTGCAGGGTTCCCGGCAGGAATCAAGTGGAAGACGGTGCACGACTGCGTCGACGAGCTGAAGTTCGTCTGCTGCAACGCCGACGAAGGCGACAGCGGGACCTTCGCCGACCGCATGGTCATGGAGGGTGACCCGTTCATGCTCATCGAGGGCATGACGATCGCGGCGTATGCGGTCGGTGCCACCGAGGGTTACATCTACATCAGATCCGAGTACCCGGACGCCGTGGCCACCATGCGCACCGCCATCGAGATCGCTTACCAGAGGGGATGGCTCGGAGACGGCGTACTGGGCTCGTCGCTGAACTTCGATCTGCACGTCCGGGTTGGCGGCGGCGCCTACATCTGCGGCGAGGAGACCTCGATGCTGGAAAGCCTCGAGGGCAAACGCGGCATGGTCCGCGCCAAGCCGCCGATTCCCGCGATCCATGGTCTGTTCGGCCGCCCGACCGTGGTGAACAACGTGCTGACGCTGGCGACCGTGCCGACCGTGCTCGCCGAGGGCGCGCAGGCCTATCAAGAACTCGGTGTCGAGCGGTCCCGCGGCACCCAGGTGTTCCAGCTGGGCGGCAATATCCGACACGGCGGGATCGTCGAGACGGCCTTCGGGGTGACACTGGGCGAACTCGTCGACGGGTACGGCGGCGGAACCCGCTCGGGTCGTCCGGTGCGTGCCGTCCAGGTGGGTGGTCCGCTGGGGGCGTATCTGCCGAGGGCCCAATTCGAGCTGCCGATGGACTACGAGGCGTTCGTGGCGGCGAACGCCATGGTCGGCCACGGCGGCATCGTGGTGTTCGACGAAACGGTGGACATGGCCGCCCAGGCGAGATTCGCGATGGAGTTCTGTGCCGCGGAGTCGTGCGGCAAGTGCACGCCCTGTCGTGTCGGTGCGGTGCGCGGCGTCGAGGTGATCGACCGGATCACCGCCGGCGAACACCGGGACGAGAATCTGGCTCTGCTCGAGGACCTGTGCGACGTGATGACCGAGGGGTCGCTGTGCGCGATGGGCGGTCTCACCCCGATGCCGGTGCGCAGCGCGATCACCCATTTCGCCGACGATTTCCTTGGCGGAGAACCGAAGTACCCGAGCATCCCCCTGCACGTCAGCACGAGGACGGAAGGCAAGCCATGACGCTTCTCAAGGAACCTGACTTCGGCACCCCGGCCAAGGACGGCCCGGCCACCGTCACCCTCGAGGTCGACGGCCTCGGGGTATCGGTGCCGGAGGGCACGTCGGTGCTGCGGGCGGCCGCTGAGGCCGGCGTACACATCCCCAAGCTGTGTGCCACCGATCGTCTCGATGCGTTCGGGTCCTGCCGGCTGTGTCTGGTGGAGATCGACGGCCGCCGCGGAACACCGGCCTCGTGCACGACGCCGGTGGCCGACGGCATGGTCGTCCGGACCCAGACACCCAAAGTCGCCAAGCTCCGCGAGAATGTCATGGAGCTATACATCTCCGACCATCCGCTCGACTGCCTCACCTGCTCGGCCAACGGCGACTGCGAATTGCAGGACATGGCAGGAGCGGTGGGCCTGCGTCAGGTGAGGTACGGCTACGACGGGGAGAACCACCTCGACGCGGTCACCGACCAGAGCAACCCGTATTTCGACTTCGACCCGTCGAAATGCATTGTCTGCTCCAGGTGTGTGCGTGCCTGCGACGAGGTCCAGGGCACGTTCGCGCTGACCATCGAGGGCCGGGGCTTCGATTCGAAGGTGTCACCGGGCGCCGGCGAGACGTTCATGGATTCGGAGTGTGTCTCCTGCGGCGCATGTGTGCAGGCATGTCCGACGGCCACGCTGCAGGAACGCTCGGTGATCGAACTCGGTATGCCGTCCCGATCGGTGATCACCACGTGCGCCTACTGTGGCGTGGGGTGCTCCTTCAAGGCCGAACTTCGTGGTGACGAGCTTGTCCGCATGGTGCCGTACAAGGACGGCGGCGCGAACGAAGGCCACTCGTGCGTCAAGGGCCGATTCGCCTTCGGCTACGCGACCCATCCCGACCGCGTACTGCGCCCGATGGTTCGTGAGAGCATCACCGACCCCTGGCGCGAGGTCGAGTGGGACGAGGCCATCGGTACCGTGGCGCGCCGGATGCTCGAGATCCGGCAACGACACGGCTCGGGTGCCATCGGCGCGATCACCTCGTCGCGGTGCACGAACGAAGAGGTCTACGTCGTGCAGAAGATGGTCCGCGCCGCGTTCGGCAACAACAACGTGGACACCTGCGCGCGAGTCTGCCACTCGCCCACGGGATATGGCTTGAAGCAGACGTTCGGAGAGTCGGCAGGCACCCAGGATTTTCAGTCGGTGGCTCAGGCCGACGTCATCATGGTGATCGGGGCCAATCCCACTGACGGACACCCGGTTTTCGCATCCAGGATGAAGCAGCGGCTTCGCCAGGGCGCGAACCTCATCGTGGTCGACCCGCGTCGCATCGACCTGGTGCGCTCACCACACATCGAGGCCGATCACCACCTGCAGCTGAAGCCCGGCACGAACGTCGCGGTCGTCAACGCGATGGCGCATGTGGTGGTGACCGAGGACCTCGTGGATCGCGGGTTCGTGGCCGACAGGTGCGAGGGATTCGATGAGTGGGCAGCGTTCATCGCACGCCCCGAGAACAGCCCCGAAGCGGTCGAGACCATCACCGGCGTGCCGGCCGCGGATGTGCGCGCCGCCGCCCGCCTCTATGCGCAGGCACCGAATGGGGCCATCTACTACGGCCTGGGCGTGACCGAGCACAGCCAGGGTTCGACGATGGTGATGGGTATGGCCAACCTGGCCATGGCGTGCGGCAACATCGGCCGGGACGGGGTCGGCGTGAACCCGCTGCGGGGCCAGAACAACGTGCAGGGCTCCTGCGACATGGGATCGTTCCCGCACGAGCTCCCCGGCTACCGGCACGTGTCGGACGACACGGTGCGTCAGACATTCGAGAACCTTTGGGGGACCGCACTTCTGCCCGAACCCGGCTTACGCATCCCGAACATGTTCGACGCCGCGATCGACGGCACCTTCCGGGCCCTGTTCGTCCACGGTGAGGACATCGCGCAGTCCGATCCGAATGTCGGGCATGTCACGGCCGCGCTGGCCGCGATGGAGTTGGTGGTGGTCCAGGACCTGTTCATCAACGAGACCGCCAAGTTCGCGCACGTCTTCCTGCCGGGCGCATCGTTCCTGGAGAAGGACGGCACGTTCACCAATGCGGAACGCCGGATCAACCGGGTGCGAGCGGTGATGAAGCCGAAGAGCGGCAGGCACGAGTGGGACATCGTCTGTCAGATCGCCACGGCCATGGGTTATCCGATGCACTACGACGATCCCAGCCAGATCATGGACGAAATCGCCATGTTGACACCGACATTCGCCGGAGTGTCGTTTGACAGGCTGGACCAGTTGGGCAGTATTCAATGGCCCTGTGACGCGGATTCTCCCGACGGCACGCCGATCATGCACGTGGACTCGTTCACGCGGGGCATGGGCCGCTTCATGGCGACGCCTTTCGTGCCCACCGAAGAGCGCAGTACGCGACGTTTCCCGTTGATCCTGACCACCGGCCGGATCCTGAGCCAGTACAACGTCGGTGCCCAGACCCGCCGTACCGCCAACATTGCCTGGCATCAGGAGGATCTGCTGGAGATCCATCCCCACGACGCCGAGGATCGGGGTATCAACGACGGGGACGAGGTGACACTCGCCAGCCGCGTCGGCGCGACGAAACTGCGCGCGAAGATCTCCGACCGGATGCCGACCGGCGTCGTGTACACCACGTTCCACTACCCGGTGACGGGCGCGAACGTGGTGACGACGGAGAACTCCGACTGGGCGACGAACTGCCCCGAGTACAAGGTGACGGCCGTTCAGGTCGCCTTGGCTCATCCCGTGGTCCGTGAGGACGATCAGCGGGCGATAGCCGGTGTGCTGGCCGCCGGACTGGCGGACTGATATGACGCAGGAGACGCCGGCCGAGATCAGGATGGCCAACGACATCGCGGCCCATTTCGGTCATCTGAACACCGACCGGGCGGCGGCCGCTGTCGCCGATCACATCGGTAAGTTCTGGGATCCGCGGATGAAGCAGCGGTTGTTCGAGCTCATTGCCACTGGCGCAACGAATCTCGATCCGGTGGCGGCCGACGCCGCGGCTCTTCTGCGCTGACGGCGCGGGCCGGCGCCACGCCGAGGTCCGTCATACCATTTCGGAGATTCGCTCCTCGACGCTCAGCAACGACTTGCCGTACACCTCGTTGCCGACCAGCGCGTCGATAGCCGCGTGGCGCGCTGCGGTGTTCGCGTCCCGCCAGAGCTGTTGCAAGCGACTGGATTCGGCGAGGCCGCCCGCGCCGTGAATGTTCACCAGCTCATGGATCGCCATAAGCACTTGCTGGGCCGCGTAGCCTGCCTGACCCCGCATTCGGGCACGGTCGCCATAGCTCAGATCTGCGCCGGACGCCAGGGCGTCGAGCCTGTCGACGATGTCGAAGGTGTGCAGGCGTGCTGTCTCGAGCTTCAATGCTGCCTCGGCGAGCTTGATCTGAACGCCCACTGAATCGCTCTGTCTGCTGAAGACCGTGTGCTGCTTTGCTTTCTGGGGAGCCTTCTCGATGACGAGGTCCAGTGCCGCGCGTCCACACCCGAGCAGAGAAGGCAGCAGCATCGCCACTGCAACCGGTACGAACGGGATGTCGAAAATAGCTTCGTCCGTTGGTGCGGGCCAGGTGTCATCGGTCATCGCGGCCAGTGACAGGAGCCGGTGGTCGGGGATGAAGATGTCGTCGGCGACCCAGGTGTTGCTGCCGGTCCCGCGCATTCCGACGGTGTGCCAGGTGTCCTCGATGCTGAGCTCGGGAGCGTGTGCGAAACCCATCAGCGCTTCGGTCACCTCACCACCCTCGTTGATCACGACAGCAGCGATGGAGGCCCACGTCGCATGGAGCGAGCCCGAGGCGTACGACCAGCGCCCGGTGATTCGCACGCCGCCCTCGACGCGTACGGCCGTCCCTGGAACACTGCCGCCCGCGATTCGCGCATCGGGGTCGGAACCGAAGATCTCGTCCTGCGCCCGCGCCGACACCCGCCCCGCAAGCGACGTGGCGACGGCGCCGAGACAGACAACCCATGCCGCCGATGCGTCACCGGCGCCGAGAATTTCGGCCACCTCGGTGACGGTGTGCAAATCGGCTTCGTAACCGCCGAGCCGCTTCGGGACGACCATCCGGAACATCCCGGCGTCGATAAGTGCGGTGACGACTGCGTCGGGCAGGTCGCGCTGCGAGTCGGCTTTTGCGGAGTAGTCACGCAGTAGTGGCTGTAACTCGTGCGCGCGCCTGACGAGTTCGTCGCGGGTCACAATTCCGTTGCCGGCCGGTGCTCGGGATGTTGACGTCATTGCGCTCCTCGGTCTCGATGAACAGGCCCCGCTATGTAGCAACGGTGCTCCGACACCGCGCGGTCGATTCGCCCGGTGTGGCGTCGGTCACACGAGCGGACGCGGCTCTAGTGGTCGATATTCTGCCGGACGTGGCGCTGACGCGGCTACCGCGCCAACCGGGTTACCAGGTGTCCGGGCCGGTGCAGCAGGCGTGTGGTGACGGCGGCGCAGAGGCTGATCAGCCCGGCGGCGACGAACACGTCCATCAATGCGGGCGAGGACACCAGGAATGCGGGCAACCCGATCCCGATGAGGCCGCCGAACGCCTTCGCGCTGTAGACGAGACCGAAGTTCCGCACCGCGTTGCGCTCGCCGAAATAGTCGGCGACCAGGCTGGCCAGCAGAGGGTAGAAAGCGCCGCCGGCCAATCCGCTCAGCGCGGAGAACGCGACGAAAGGCGCGGCCTGCTGGATCGACGCGGAGTACACCAGTCCGAGGTGTGCGCAGCCGGCGAGCAGCAGTGCCGCACTGAATGTTTCACGGCGGCCGAATCGATCGGAGACGTGACTGGCGACGGCGCGGCCGGCGCCGCTGACGACGGCGAGCAGGCCGAGCGCCGTTGCGGCGACCACTGTGCTCAGTCCGTTGGCGATCGCCACGATGGGCACGTAGGCGACGGCCAGCAGGAAGCCGGCGGCGGCGAAGACCATGATGCAGTACATCACCACGAATGCGGCCGTCCGGACGGCCTGCCCCGGCGCATACTGCCGTACCGCCGGAGCGTTACGCTGCAGGCTGCGGTTCAGGCGCTTGTCGACGGCCCAGAGTTTGGGATTGACATCGTGGGGCCACCAGCCCTGCGGGGGATCCTTGAAGAAGAAGCCGGCGAAGGCCACGACAGCCACGATGCAAAGGCCCACCACAGTGAAGATGTCGGCGTGATTCGCGGGACTCAGACCGGCAGCGAAGAACACGATGAACGGCACCGCCCCATAGCCGAATGCCCCGCTGACGTAGCCGATCCGGGAGCCACGTGCCTCGGGAAACCATCTCGCCACCGTGGAAGTACAGGTGGCGTAGACGATCCCGGCACCGCTGCCGCACATCACCGAATAGCCGAGCACTGCCGGCCAGAATCCGTCGGTGAAAGCAAGCGTCAGCGGGCCGGCGCAGCACAGGAAGGCGCCCAGCAGCATGGCGCGCGACGGTGCGACAACCGAACGGTGGCGCAATGTCGCGGTGAGCGCGGCCGCGCCGGCTTGAAACATCACCCACAGCGCGAGCACCCAGAAGGCCCCCGTCGCACTCCATCCGGCCGTGGCGTGCAGTGCGATGGCGGCGATGCTGTAGCCGTACTGCAGCACGCTGATCCCCGCCATCGCGACCCAGGGCAGCCAGACCATCCATCCCCGGGCGCGGCCCATGATGTCTTGCGGTTGTTCGCCGACCCGGTAGGTACGCCCGTGCAGATCCCGGATTTCGGCGACCATGGCGCCGTTGGTGGAAGTGGGCATGAGCGCCTCCAGACCGATTGCATACAGTATGCTGAAACTATAACTATGACGTGGATCACTTGTCCAGGCATCGGACGCGCTGATTCGCCAGAACGGAGAAGCCGATGGGGCGGGTGACCAACCGTTATCGAGTCGTGCGCATGGTCGACGGCATCGCGACCGCGCGTCCCGACACTCTTGCGGCAGAGGAACCTTTGGAGATCCGGGTGGGCGGGCGCCCACTGACGGTGACGATGCGGACACCGGGCAACGACTTCGACCTTGCCCGAGGCTTTCTCATCAGTGAAGGCGTGGTGGCGGCCGACTCCGATATCACCGCGATTCGGTACTGCGCAGGCGCGACCGCCGACGGCGGCAACACGTACAACGTGCTCGACGTGCTTCTGGCTGACGGCGTGGCGCTGCCGGACGTGTCGCTGGAGCGCAATTTCTACACGACGTCGTCATGCGGTTTGTGCGGAAAGGCCAGCCTCGATGCGGTGCGCACCATCAGCAGGTGGCGTGTGGATCGCGATCCGTTGCGGCTGAGCGCGGAGACGATCGCGACCTTGCCGGAGAAACTCCGGGCGGCACAGCGGGTTTTCGACCGCACGGGCGGACTGCACGGCGCCGCGTTGTTCGACGACAGAGGAAACTTGTGGTGCGTACGCGAAGATGTCGGCCGGCACAACGCAGTGGACAAGGTGATCGGCTGGGCGTTGGACGAGGGTCGTCTACCGCTGACCGGAGCGACGCTGATGGTCAGCGGCCGGGCTTCCTTCGAGTTGGTACAGAAGGCGGTGATGGCCGGAATCCCCGCGCTGGCCGCGGTGTCCGCGCCATCTTCACTTGCAGTCGACCTGGCCAGGGAGATGGGACTGACGTTGATCGGCTTTCTGCGCGGAACATCGATGAACGTCTACTCGGGAATCGACCGGATCCTGTCCGGCGAGGTGCTGTCGTGTTGACCGTCGGGGCGAAACGGGTTTCGCTACTCGGCGGCTGACTTCGCCGTGCGCTGTTGGTGGTAGACCTCGCGGGTCCGGTCGGCATGCCGGTACATGATCTTGCCCGCTTCGTCGGCATCCCCGGCGGCGATCGCCTTGATGAGTTCCGCGTGCTCGGTCCACGCGTCGTGGCCCCGCGGCTGTGCAATCGGGAGGTAGTACCACCGCCAACGGCGTTCCACCAGCCCGATGTGCCTGGCCAGCACGGTGTTTCCGGCCAGCAGGTTGATCCGCGCGTGCAGGGCGGCGTTCGCCGCCACCAACGCTTCGGAGTCGTTGGTGGCCAGCGCGTTGAGGCCGTCCTGCTGTAGTTCCCACAGGCCGTTGACGTCCTCCGGAGTGGCGTGTTGCGCGGCTAGCTGAGCCGAATAGGTCTCGAGAACCGTTCGGACACCGAGCAATTGGTCGACTTCGTCCTCGGACGGCATGTGTACGAACGCGCCCTGCGCGGGACGCAGGTCGACCCAGCCGTCGGTCTGCAGGCGCTGCAACGCTTCGCGCACCGGTTGCCTGCTGACTCCCAGGTACTCGGCTAGTTCGTTCTCGACCAGATGTTGGCCTCGCTGCAGCGTCCCGTGCACGATCAGCTCGACGATCGCGTCGTAGACGGCTTGGCGCAGAGGGGCCGGACGCTGGACGCGCCGCGCGGCTCCGTCGGCCAGGGCACGATGTTGCGCAGCCTGACCGCGCTTGGGCGGGCTTGGGGTGGGGAGTGACATGACCGTCCTTCGACCGGTGGCGTGCTGCGGGGTTCAGGGTACAGGCTTTCGTATGCAATAAACCGGCGATTGGTCGGTATGTTGCAGCCGAAGCTGAAAACAACCGGGCGCGGCATTTGCATGGCATACCCCGACATGGGAAAAGCAGACACCCCGGGCGAGAAGGGTAGATAGGGTCTCCTCGCCCGGGGTGTCCGGTGAACCGCTAGTCGAGCGCCAGCTCCCTGTCCTCGACCGGCGTCTGCTTGGCCGGTTTGGTCTGCTCCACCGGCGCGGGCTGCTTCAGCTTGGGCTGCTTCAGCAGGATCGACAGGAAGGCACAGACGATGCCGACCGAACCGGCGATCATGAACGCGGCGCCGTAGCCCCACGTGTCGACCACGACCGCCCCCAGCCCGGCGCCGACCAGGCCGGACACCAGCTTGGAGCTGTACACCAGGCCGTAGTTGGTGGCGTTGTTGTTCTCTCCGAAGTAGTCGGCGGTCATCGCCGCGAACAGCGGGAAGATCGCACCGCCGCCGAATCCGGAGACCATCGATGCCAATAGGAACAACGGCATGCTGCCGAGCGACCCGGAGAAGTACACCGCGAACTGGGCCAGGCCGAGCACCACACAGACGATGATGAGCGTGTCCCGTCGGCCGAACCGGTCGGAGATCCAGCCGATCACGCCGCGGCCGGTGCCGTTGATGATGGCCTTGAGGCTCATCGCCAACGCCACGATTCCGCCGGCGAAGCCCATCTCCTTGCCGAACGGTACCTGCATCGCGATGCCGAAGATGTTGATGCCGGCAGTGCAGAGCAGAACGAACCACATCAACGGCAGGATGCCGGTCTTGATGGCTTCCATCGGGGTGTACTGCTTGACCGCCGGCGGGTTCTTCTTCAACGCACGACGAATCTTCGGGTCGTCGTTGACGCGAAGCGGGTCGACGTGCGGGGGCCACCAGTTCTTGGGCGGATCCTTGAAGAAGAAGCCACTGATCGCGACCAGTGCGGCCAGGAAGATGCCGACCGCGAACAGGAGGCCCTGATAGTTCTCCAGATCCATGTAGCTGGTGAACAGGAAAATGAAGGGAACCGACCCGTACGCGAAGCCACCGTTGACGAAACCGGTCTTGCCGCCCTTGCGCTCGGGGTACCACTTACCCACCATGTTGATGCAGGTCGCGTAGACGAAGCCGGCTGCACCGCCGCCGAAGAAGCCGAAGCCCAGGTACGCGAGAAGCACGTGCGGGGCGTACGCCAGCGAGATGTAGCCGAGCAATGCGCCCACGGCGCCGATCATCATCGCCGACCGCGCCGACAGCCTGCCGCTCTCCCGCAGTCGACCCGCGGGGAAGGCCACCGCGGCCTGAAAGAGCACCCATACGCCGAGCAGCCAGAAGATGTGGGCGCCGTGCCACCCGTGTGCCTCCGACAACGTGTCCTCGGCCGAGGTGAACGCGTATTCGGACGAGCTGATGGCCATCATCGCGATCCATGGGAGCCATACCATCCAGACGCGTGACCGTCCCAGGATGTCTCGGTCGGTCTCGCCGATCCGATACACCCGGCCGTTATCGTCGACTACCTCGCGGTATGCCGACTGAGCTGGTGCATTCATGCTGGTCGAATCTCCTTTTGTGTTTGTATACTGCCGACTGTCTTCTTTTTTCGGGGCGGAATCGTCAGATGACTCCCTTCGCCTTCAGTGCCGGCAGGTTCTCACCGAGGCCGAGTTCGTGGCCATAGACGTCCTCGTTGTGTTCGCCCAGCAGAGGGGAGCGGTGGACTTCGACGGGGGAGTCGGACAGCTTGATGGGGCAGCCGACGGTGGTGAACTCGCCGCGCTCCGGGTGGTCCACCCGGACCACCATCTCGTTGGCGGCCAGCGATTCGTCGTCGATGATCTCCTTGGTCGAAAGGATGGGGCCGCAGGGGATGTTGTGGGCTGTGAGCGTGTCTAGCGCCTGCCATTTTCCGAGGCCCATGGTCCATTCCTCGATCAGCTGGAACATCTTGTACAATTTGTCCAGCCGCGCTTGCGGGGTGCTCCACTCGGGGTCGATCGCCAACTCGGGACGGCCGATCAGACTGGCGATCGGCTCCCAGCCCACCGGCTGCACAACCACGTAGATGTAGTCGTTCGGTCCCCCCGGCGCGCATTTGACGGCCCACCCCGGCTGCCCGCCGCCGGAGGCGTTGCCCGACCGTGGCACGCTGTCGCCGAACTCGTCGTTCGGGTATTCGCCCAGCGGACCGCGCTGCAGTCGTTGGTGGTCGCGCAGCTTGACCCGGCACAGGTTGAGCACCGCATGTTGCATGGCGACGGTCACGCGTTGCCCGCGGCCGGTGTGTTCACGCTGGTAGAGGGCGGCGAGGATGCCTGCCACGGTGTGAATGCCGGTGCCCGAGTCGCCGATCTGTGCACCGGTGGCCATGGGCGGCCCCTCTTCGAAACCGGTTGTGCTCATCGACCCGCCCATCGCCTGCGCGATCACTTCGTAGGCCTTGTAGTAGGTATAGGGGCCGTCGCCAAAGCCCTTGATCGAGGCGAAGATCAGCCGGGGATTGATGCGCTGCAGCTCGTCCCATCCGAAGCCCATGCGCTCGATCGCGCCGGGGCCGAAGTTCTCGGCGAGGATGTCGAATCGCGGCACCAGATCCGCAAAGATCCGCTTGCCTTCGGCCGACTTCATGTTCAGCGTGATGCTCCGCTTGTTGCAGTTGAGCATCGTGAAGTAGAGGCTGTCTGCGCCGGGTACATCGCGCAGCTGCTTGCGTGTGACGTCGCCCGCGGGAGCCTCCAACTTCACCACGTCTGCGCCCAGCCAGGCCAAAATCTGGGTGCACGACGGGCCCGACTGAACGTGTGTCATGTCTAGGACGCGCACGCCTTCGAGTGCCTTTTTCAAGACAGGTCCCCTTATATGTGATCGCTTGATGTCGCGGATTTCGACGCCTTCACGTCGGGGTCGAACCACCCGGTGATCAGTGACCGCTTGCCGGACCCGGCACAGCACGTCGCTGCTATCGAATACTGCATACGATCTGGCGCTTGTGAAGTCGGCCACTCATCTCGTCAGGAAGTAACCGACATCACAGTGAAACGTATACTCCATACAATCTGAGCGCAAGCCCCCAGTTTCCTGCCAATATCCTGAAGACTCTTGACAAGCCTTTGGTCGTGGCGATTTCCGGCCGGGCGATGGGCATCTGCTCGGCCGGCGGAACCAGTCGTCGAGGAGTGGTCCATCGCCGAGTCCAGCAATCACGCGACGGATAACATCACCACAAGGGACGCTGCAGCGCGTCTGGGAATCGGCGGGAAGCACGGACGAAACCGTCTGTAGCACAGCGATTTCGTCTACAGTTGAAACGAGCGGGGACGGGATCGTAGCGCCCCGGAAACTGCGACACCGGGTTCGTTCGCAAAGCAAATCTGCGTCATCTCACGTGTCGATCGAGGGTCCGATTTGCGCCGCGCAGAAGGCCGTGGCGGTCAGTCCGCCGACCGCCGCCGAGGCGCCCGGTGCCCGTGACGCGGAGGAGATTTTGGGGGCTTCCTGGACACCCTGAGAGAGAAGTCTGTGAGTACTTGTCGAATGCTGGACAACCCCTGTTGCGTGGACCACACTGTTGTCTATCTCATACGGTATGCAATGTTGTGACAAGCTTCTCCGGCCCACAGTCCAGGGCGCGTTAACGGGAGCCTCCACCACGGAGCGACCGCCTGCGAGTTAAGGAAATTGAATCATGGTTCAGATCCCCACGGTCGTGGATTCGGATCCCTCAGAGCCGAGTCGCTGTTGCGATCGTCCGCGTCCCTGTTCGCTTCTGACGACCGTCATCCCGGCGGACCGCCGTGGGTAAGGCATTGGAGGGCGTTCGAGTCCTCGACATGACGCACGTCCAGTCGGGTCCCTCGGCCACGCAGCTGCTCGCGTGGCTCGGCGCGGACGTCATCAAGCTGGAGGCGCCGGGCACCGGAGACGTCACCCGGAATCAACTTCGCGACATCCCGGGTGCCGACAGCCTGTACTTCACGATGCTCAACTGCAACAAGCGCAGCATCACCGTGAACATGAAGAGTCAAGCGGGAAAGCAGATCTTCACCGATCTGGTCGCCGGCGTCGACATACTCGTCGAGAATTTCGGACCCGGCGTCGTGGATCGGTTCGGCTTCAACTGGGACCGGTTGCGCGACATCAATCCCCGGCTGATCTATGCCTCCATCAAGGGTTTCGGTCCCGGCAAGTACTTCGACTACAAGGCCTATGAAGTCATCGCCCAGGCGATGGGCGGATCCATGGCGACCACGGGTTTCGAGGACGGCCCTCCGACGGCTACGGGGGCCCAGATCGGCGACTCGGGTACCGGAATCCACCTCGTCTCAGGGATTCTGGCCGCGCTCTACCAGCGGACCAATACGGGTCGCGGGCAGCGGGTGGAGGTCGCCATGCAAGAGGCGGTCTTGAACCTGTGTCGGGTCAAGCTCCGGGACCAGCAACGGCTCGCCAGCGGTCCGCTCCACGAATACCCGAATGAGCACTTCAGCGATGAGGTGCCCCGGTCCGGGAACGCGTCGGGTGGCGGCCAACCCGGATGGGCGGTCCGGACCAAGGGCGGCGGGCCCAACGACTACATCTATGTGATCGTGCAGCCGCAGGGCTGGGGTGCGCTGGCGCGCCTGATCGGCAGGCCGGACCTGTCCGAGCATCCCGACTGGATCCGGCCCGAGGACCGACTTCCGAAGCTGGACAAGGTGTTCGCGCTCATCGAGGACTGGTCCGAGAAGCACACCAAGTGGGAGGCGCTGGAGGCCCTCAATGCCGTCAGCATCCCATGCGGTCCGGTGCTCAGCACCAAGGAACTGATCGAGGACGAGACGCTCACCGAACTGGGCGCGATCGTCACCGTCGACCATCCCGTGCGCGGTCCGTTCAAGACGGTCGGCTCTCCGCTGCGGCTGTCAGACTCCCCTGTGGACATCGTCGCCGCGCCACTGCTCGGGGAACACACCGACGAGATCTGCGCAGAACTCGGCTATACCCCTGAGCAACTCGAGCTGTTCAGGAATACCGGCGTCGTCTGAGTGACAGAACCCGACATGGTCGGGCTACCAAACCGTTTCGGGCCGCTGGCCCGCCGGCGAAAGGATCACACGTTTATGCGATAGACCTCGGAGCACCGGTGAAGCTGATACTGATCGCTATCGCCATGCACCCACTTCACGCGACGCGCGCTACGGCTATGCGCCCGTCACACAAACCTTCACACGGGCTGGCACCCATGTGAAGCCAGGTAAGCGCTCCGAGGTCTGTCGCGATACCCGCGCGCCAGGACATCGACGCGTGAGCCTTCCTCATTCGTAGAAAGAGAATACTAAGGATGTCGTCAACTATCGCAACTTATCGCGAGGTCACCGACGCGAATGGCCGAGTATATCGCGTCGGTGAGACCGACCACCAGCTTCTGGGCAGGTCCCGGGCGTGGATGGTCTGGCTGCCATGGGGTGCCATGATGGCCGTCAGTGTTTACGAGTACGGCTACGGCGCCGCCGAAGAGGCAATCCGAGACGCGCATCACTGGAGCATGTCCCAGACGTTCTGGCTGCTGTCCATCTGGGCCTTCTTCCAGGCGGGCATCGCCTTCCCCGCGGGAAAACTCCGTGAAAAGGGCATTCTGTCGGCCAAGTCCGCGATGCTGGCGGGTGCAGTCCTATCGGCGCTCGGATTCGCCAGCATCACCCAGGGCAACCTGATCCTTGCCTATCTCGGCTTCGCCGTGTGTGGCGGTATCGGCGCGGGACTCGTCTACGCCACCTGTATCAACCTCGTCGGTAAGTGGTATCCCGAGCGGCGGGGCGGCAAGACCGGCTTCGTCAACGGCGGCTTCGCCTACGGTGCCGTGCCGTTCATCTTCATCTTCAGCTACGCGCTGCATCCCTCGACCTACGCATGGGTCCTGGATCTGGTGGCAGTGTTCATGCTGGTGGTCGTCGCCGGGTGTGGTTGGTTCTTCCGGGACCCGCCGAAGAACTGGTGGCCCGCGGACATCGACCCGGTGCAGTGGGCGAGCAGCAAATCCGGTGCGGAAAGCCTGAAGAAGAACCCACCCGCCGTCAAGCAGTTCACGACGAAGGAGGCCATCAAGACCGGCATGCTGCCGCTCATGTGGCTGTCGCTGGGCATCAGCGCCGGCGTCTCGCTGTTCGGCATCAGCTACATGGTGCCGTTCGCCAAGGACCTCGGCTTCGGTCCGCTGATCGCGGCGTCGTCCGCCGGTGTGCTCTCCATCATCAACGGCACGGGTCGGACGGTGACGGGTTACATATCGGACCGGCTCGGGCGCAAGCTGACCCTGCTGATCGTCCTGCTGGTATCGGCGGTGTCCTTGGTGGGGCTCCTCTACACCGGCAAGGCGCACAACGAGTTCGGGTTCCTCTGCTTCGCATTCCTCGTCGGCTTCGGCGGCGGGGCGTTCTACCCGATGTTCGCCTCCCTCACCCCGGATTACTTCGGGGAGAACAACAACGCCAGCACCTACGGCCTCATCTACAGCTCCAAGCTGTTGGGTTCGGTGGTGGGAATCGGCGTAGGCGCCAGCGTCATCGACGCCTGGGGTTACACCGGTGCGTACTGGCTCGCTGCGGCGAGTGCTCTGGTGTCGGCCGGGATCGCAGCCTTGTTCCGGCAGCCTGGCCGCGGGGAGCCGGCGACCAGGACGAGCGCCGTCACCACCGACAAGTCGCTGTCGCCGACCCTGGCGGCCGACTAACGGCAGTCGCGAGCGGCCGGGAGGATCGGTTTCAGCCGATCCTCCCGGCCGCTTCCTGCCGTCTCTGCTCCTGATAGATGCCCCTGGTGCGCTCGGTGTGTATGCGCATCAGCGCACCGGCGCGGCCGCCGTCACGGCTCGCTATCGCCTCGATCAACTCGGCGTGCTCCTCCCAGGCGTTCTTCGAACGGACCTGGGCGATCGGCAGGTAATACCACCGCACCCGGTGCTCGACCGAGCCCCTGAGATCGGCAAGGACCTTGTTGCCTGACATCGCGACGATGTAGCTGTGCAACGAGGCGTTGGCGGAAACGAGGACCTCCTGGTCGTCCACCGCCAGCGCCTCCTCACCGATGCGCTGGAGCTCCCATAGATGAGCGATCTGCTCCGGGGTCGCCTGCTCGGCGGCCAGCTTGGCGGACTCCGTCTCGAGGATGCTGCGCGCGGCGAGAAGCTGATCTGCCTCTGACTCGGTGGGAATGTGGACGAACGCGCCGAGCGCTGGACGCAGGTCCACCCAGCCCTGGGTGTGCATACGCTGCAGCGCCTCGCGAACGGGCTGACGGCTCACACCCAGCGCAGCCGCCAGATCCTTCTCGATGAGATGCTGACCCGGTTGCAGTTCACGGGTGATGATCATCTCGACGAGGGCCTCGAAGACTGCTTGACGCAGCGGCGCCGGACGCTCCACGGGTGACCCCGTCGTCCGCGCGGCGGTCGCACGCACACCGTCAGCGTCGGCGGGAGTTGATGCGTGCATCATGACTCGCCTCCTGGTCACGTTCGGAGCGGGGCCGTTTCCCGCGCTAATAGCATACAGTCGCCAGGATCCAATCACCGTTCCCGGACCCATGCCGGCCCACCGCTGGACGGTGTTGCCCGGGGCGCCCTCGAAACATTTCGCCATACGGAATAGGCTTGTCGTTCAGCGGGAGCCAACGGCCGAATCGTTCTGGCTCGATCGAGATTTGGGAGGTCCAGCGGTGGCGGAAGACTCGCCGCTCAAGTCCGGTGTTCAATCCGTTGAGCGGGCTTTCGAGTTGCTGGAGATCATGGCGAGTTCGGGCGGCAGCATGGCCCTGGGAGAACTGGCCGCTCGGGCCGAGCTGCCGCAGCCGACCATTCATCGCCTGGTCAGGACACTGTTGGCGATGGGGTATGTGCGGCAGCTGCAGAATCGGCAATATGCATTGGGGCCCAAGCTGATTCGGTTGGGCGAGAATGCGGCGCGGCTGATCGGCGCGTGGTCGCGTCCGCACCTGACCGAACTCGTCGAGCGGACGGGTGAGAGTGCCAATATGGCCGTCCTCGACAGTGACATGGCGGTGTACGTCGCCCAGGTGCCGTCGCCGCACGCCATGCGGATGTTCACGGAGGTCGGCCGCCGGGTCCACCTGCATTCCACCGGGGTCGGCAAGGCGCTGCTGATGCAGCTTCCCAACGACACCGTGCTCGCGCTTCTGAAGCGCGCGGGAATGCCCGCCGCCAGTGAGAACACCTACACGACTGCGGAGGCCCTGCTGCGGGATATCGAGTTGAGCAGGTCACGCGGCTATGCCGTGGACGAAGGCGAGCAGGAGATCGGCGTGCGTTGCTTTGCCGTGCCAGTGCCCGACGCACCCACCTTGACCGCAATCTCTATCTCGGGTCCGGCGTCGCGACTCACCTTGAAGTCGGCGACCAAGGCGACGCCGCTGCTCAAACGAGTAGCCCGCGATATCGCGTCGGAGTTCGACAGCGATACCGCGGGCTAGCCAGCTGGGATCGACCCGTTAATCGAGTAGAAGCAACGCCTCGGCCGTCGGTGCATCGGCGAGCGTCTCGGCGAGATCGTTGAATTCGACGACGTTGTCGATCTCGGTACCCATCGCGATGTTGGTGACCCGCTCCAAGAAGATCTCGACCACCACGGGAACCTTGTGCTCGTGGGCCAGTTCGCGGGCCCGCTCCAGAGCGGGACCGATCCCCTGCGGCTCCGTGACCTGAATCGCCTTGCAGCCCAACCCCTCGACAACGCGGAGGTGGTCGACGCCGTAGCCCTTCGGCATGGTGTCGTCCCCGGACTCCTGGGCGTTGATGTTGTCGAAGGCCAGCGACACGAAGTAATCCATGTCGAACGCTCTTTGCGCCTGGCGGATCAACCCGAGATAGGAATTGTTCACCACCACATGCACATAGGGGAGGTTGAACTGGGCGCCGACCGCAAGCTCCTCGATGAGGAACTGGAAGTCATAGTCGCCCGAGAGGCCGACCACGGTGGCGTCGGGATCGGCGGAGACCACGCCGAGCGCGGCGGGCACCGTCCACCCCAGGGGCCCGGCCTGGCCGCAGTTGATCCAGTTGCGCGGCTGGTACACCTGAAGGAACTGGCCGCCGGCGATCTGTGACAACCCGATCGCGGTCACGTAGCGAACATCGCGGCCGAAGACCCGGTTCATCTCTTCATAGACGCGTTGAGGCTTGATGGGAACGTCCTCGAAGTGGGTCTTGCGATGCATCGTGCGCTTGCGTTCCTGGCAGTCCTGGACCCAGCTGTTCCAGTCCGGCAGCGTGCCTGCGGCGCGCCGCTCCTTGGCGACAGCGATGAACTGCTCGAGCGCCGCCTTCGCGTCGGACACGATGCCGAATTCGGGAGCGAACACCCGGCCGATCTGAGTGGGCTCGATGTCGACGTGAACGAAACGCCGCCCCCTGCGGTAGGTGTCGAGCCCGCCGGTGTGACGGTTGGCCCATCGGTTTCCGATTCCGAAAACGAAGTCGGACTCGAGCATCGTCGCGTTGCCGTAGCGGTGTGCGGTCTGCAGGCCGACCATTCCTGCTGCCAGGCGATGATCGTCGGGGATGGTGCCCCACCCCATCAGCGTCGGCACCACCGGCACATTGAGAATCTCGGCCAGTTCGACCAGTAGCTCCGAGGCATCGGCGTTGATGATGCCGCCTCCGGCGACCAGCAGTGGCCGCTCGGCGGAGACCAGCATGTCGATCGCCTTCTCGGCCTGCGCTCGTGACGCGGCCGGCTTGTACACAGGCAGCGGCTGATACGACTCGGGATCGAAATCGATCTCGGCCAGTTGGACGTCGATGGGCAGATCGATCAGCACGGGACCGGGCCGCCCGGACCGCATCAGGTGAAACGCCTGCGCGAACGCGCCCGGGACCTGGCCCGGCTCGAGCACCGTCATCGCCATCTTGGTGACCGGTGCTGCGATGGCGGCGATGTCAACCGCCTGAAAGTCCTCTTTGTGGAGCCTGGCGACGGGCGCCTGGCCGGTGATGGCGAGGATCGGGATGGAATCCGCCGACGCCGAGTACAACCCGGTGATCATGTCGGTACCTGCCGGACCGGACGTGCCGATGCACACGCCGATGTTGCCCGGCGCAGCCCTGGTGAAGCCCTCGGCCATATGGCTGGCGGCTTCGACATGCCGGGCGAGGACATGCTTGATGCCGCCGTGGGCCCGCATCGCCGAATAGAACGGGTTGATGGCAGCCCCGGGCAGTCCGAAGGCGGTTGTCGCCCCTTCGATCTCGAGAATCTTGACGGCCGCGTCGACCGTGCGCATCCGGGTCATTTCGTTCCTTCGCTTCCCTTGCCGGAGAGCCGCTCGACACCCAAGAGGAGAGCCGAGTGATCGAGTCCGCCCTCGCCATTGGCCAGTGCGGAGGCCATCAGTTGTGCCACAACCGCGCCCAACGGTGTCGCGACACCGGCCTCGCGCGCGGCGGCGGTGACGATTCCCAGATCCTTGTGGTGAAGTGCGATTCGGAAGCCGGGCTCGAAGTTGCGCTGCAACATCTTCTCGGCCTTCTGGTTGAGAACAGCCGAACCGGCCAATCCGCCGCCGAGCACCTCGACTGCGGCGTTGATGTCGACGTCGTAGGCCTTCAGGAAGATCAACGCCTCGGCGAGTAGCTCGATATTGCCCGCCACGATCAGCTGGTTGGCAGCCTTGACGGTCTGGCCGGCGCCGTTGGAGCCGACGTGAACGATGGTCTTGCCCACCGTATCGAGGATCGGCTTGGCCGCAGCGAAGTCCTCCGCGGAGCCGCCGACCATGATCGACAACGTGGCGTTCTTGGCGCCGGGCTCACCGCCGGACACCGGCGCATCGAGGATCCGCAGCCCGCGTTCCGCACCGATCCGGGCGAACTCCACGGTGACGTCGGGCCGGATCGAAGAGAAGTCGATCACCAGGGTGCCCGGCTGCGCGTAGGCGAAAACGCCGTTGTCGCCCAGGAGAACACTCTGCACCTGGGGTGAGTCCGGGACCATGATCGCCACCACGTCGGCGTCCTTGACGGCCTGCTCGATCGATTCTGCGGCCTTACCGCCGGCCTCGACCAACGGCGCTGTCCGTTCCGCGGAGGTGTCTAGGCCGATGACCGTGTGACCGGCCTTGACCAGATGGGCTGCCATGGGGCTGCCCATTATTCCCAGCCCGATGAAAGCGATTGTGCTCATGAGATCCTCGTTTCTGCTTGTGGTTGGGACTGCGCGCCCCGGTCGGCCCGGGGAAGCCATTCGAAGGTGTCCGGTCTGGTGGGCTTGTATTCCAGTCCGACGTAGCCCCGGTAGCCCTGTTCGTTGAGCTGCTCGAGGTAGGCCCGCATCGGAATCTCGCCAGTGCCAGGCTCACCCCGGCCGGGCGCATCGGCGATCTGGACGTGGCCGATCCGGCTGCCGTGGTCGCGGATCACCGCACCGACGTCGTCGCCGTTGACGTGCAGGTGGTACAGGTCGGCGAGGAGCCGCAGGTTCGTCGGGCCGTGTTCTTTGTGCACACGGTCGATCACGCGGATGCAGTCGGCGGCCGTGATGAGCGGGTACCGCGGTGCGCCGCTCACCGGTTCGATGAGCACCGTGGCGTCGATGCGGTCTGCCGCCCTGGCGGCATACGCCAGGTTCTCCGCCCCGACGTTGTCCTGGGCCGCGGGAGAGTGGCCGTCGGAGCGATTGCCGTAGAGCGCATTGAAGGCTCGCGTTCCCAGCGCTTCGGCGATACCGACGGCGATATCGACGTTGTCCTGAAACGTCTTGGTCATCGTGGGGTCGGACAGAATTCCGCGATCGCCGGCAGGCATGTCACCGGCGGCGAAGTTGAGGCCGGTCAGCTGGACGCCCGCGTCCTGGATCGCGCTGATGAAGGCGGTGATCTCGGCGTCGGGCGGCGTCGGGGACTGGAAGGGCCACCAGTACTCGACGGCCTCGAATCCGGCGTTTCGCGCCGCACGCGGTCGGTCGAGCAGCGGTAGCTCGGTGAGCAGGATCGAACAGTTGACGGTGTAGGCGGCGTTCATCGCCGGTGTCCTTTCTGTGCTGGTGCAAGAGGCACGCTTGTATTCCGCAGTGTGGAATTAAAATATCGATATACAGAATATTCAACGCAGCGCACCGGCCGTTGTCAAGGGTGCGCGGCGGCATCGGAGTAGCCGTCCGGACCGGCCGAATTACGAACTCGGCGCCGAATCAAGACACAGCAAAGGACTATTCCCAACCCGGGTCCGAGCACAGCCATGCCCTCACGTGGTGGCTCCCGAACGGTCCTTGACGGTATCCGGGCAACTGTGACACGGTGACAATCGACGAAATTCATATTCCGTAGTACGGAATACCCCTGGTCGAACCGGTGGCGGGAGGATCTGATGGGCGGTCGCGTGGTCGTCGCACCCGACAAATTCAAAGGATCGCTGACGGCCGCACAGGCCGCTGAGGCGATGTCGGTGGGTGTGCGGCGGGGTGACCCGACGCTCACGACCGTGCAGTGCCCGGTAGCCGACGGCGGCGAGGGGACGCTGGAAACGGTTTTGGCCGCGGGCTTCACCAGGGTTCCCGTCTATGCCACGGGGCCCATGGGACAGGTGGTTGCGACCGCATATGCCCGCAGCGGCAAGACCGCAGTTGTCGAGATGGCTGAAATCTGTGGCCTGCAGCGGCTACCCGGCGGTGAGCCGGCGCCGATGACGGCTTCCAGTCACGGCCTCGGTGCCGTGGTCGCGCAGGCGCTCGACCACGGATGCCGCGACATCATCATCGGTGTGGGGGGCAGTGCGAGCACGGATGGGGGTGCCGGTTTTCTGACGGCACTGGGTGCGACGGTGCGCGACCGGGACGGCGCCCGACTGAGCCCGTCGGGACAGAACATCGGCGCCGCCGCCGAACTCGACCTCACCGGGCTACATGCCGAACTCGCCTCTGCCACACTGACAATCGCCGTCGACGTGGACAACCCGCTGTACGGTCCTGCTGGCGCGGCGTATGTGTATGCGCCGCAGAAGGGTGCGAGCTCCGGTCAGGTGATGGAGCTGGATCGGGCACTTCGTGTCTGGGCCGACGTCGTCGGGAGACAGACGAAAATCGACTGTCGGAACGCCCCGGGCGCCGGAGCCGCTGGGGGTGTCGGCTTCGCCGCGCTCGCCGTGCTCGGCGCGCAGATGCGGCCCGGTATCGATGTGATACTCGACCGCACCCAACTCGACGGTCATCTGCATGGTGCATATGCGGTCATCACCGGCGAGGGCTCACTCGATCATCAGTCGCTACGCGGCAAGGCAGCGGTCGGAATCAGCCGGCGGGCGGGCGAGTACGGCGTGCCGGTGTTCGCCGTCACCGGTGTGTCGACGTTGGATCCCGCCGAGGTGCGTGCCGCCGGACTCTCAGGCGTCTACTCGCTCAGTGAGCTGGAGCCGGATCGGGAGCGCTCGATCAGCCAGGCCGCCGAGCTGGTCGCTGTGGCGACCGAGCGGCTGGTTCGTGAAATGCGCTCCGCCGCAGTAGATGCGGTCTGATACACGCCCCTAACGCAGCGTGACGACGACCTTACCCTTGGCGCTGCGGTCCTCCAGCGAAGCTATCGCGTCCCCCGCACGCTCGAGCGGGTAGACGATCGGCTCAGGAGCCGACACCTTGCCCGATGCCAATAGCGGCTCCAACTCCGCCCATTGCGCGAGCAGATATCCGGGATGGGTGAGCGACCAGGCGCCCCAGCCGACGCCGACGACATCGACGTTGTTCAACAGCAACCGGTTCACCTTGACAGTCGGGATCTCTCCTCCGGTGAAGCCGATGACGAGCAGACGGCCGCCGGGCGCCAGCGAGCGCAGTGAGTCGGTGAACCGATCCCCGCCGACAGGGTCGACGACGATGTCCACTCCGCGACCACCTGTGAGCTCCTTGACCGCGTCCTTGAATCCTTCGGCCAACACCACATCGGTGGCACCTGCGGCGCCGGCGACGGCGATCTTGTCCTCGCTGCTGACGACCGCGATGGTCCGTGCGGCGCCCCACGCCGGAGCCAACCGCAGGGTTGACGTGCCGATGCCTCCTGCCGCGCCGTGTACCAGTACGGTCTCACCCTCGGTCAAACGGCCACGCGTCCGCAACGCGTGATGCATGGTGAGATCGTTGAACATCAGTCCCGCACCGGCCTCGAAGGACACCGAATCCGGCAGCTTGAACGCCCGTTCCGGTTGCAGTGCAACGACTTCAGCCATGGCCCCGCACAACATCGTCAAACCGCAGACGCGATCGCCCGCCGCGAGGTGCGACCCGGCCGGCGCGCTGCGCACCACACCCGCGAGCTCCGCACCGGGCGTGTAGGGCATCTCCGGCTTGTACTGATAGAGCCCCCGGGACTGCAGTGCGTCGGGGAACGCCACGCCGGCGGCGTGCACGTCGATCATGACCGCGCCGTCACCGGCAGGCTCGTCGATCTCGACGACTTCGGCGGCTTGGGGGCCATCGAGCCGGGCTATCTGTATTGCGCGCATCACGGCCTTCCTCTCGTCGTCCCGCACCATTTAACATGCTCCGGTGCCGCCCCGCGGCGTGCGGTGCTGATCGACGTGGGGGTCGCGTTGGGCCCTCACCGTGGGTGCTGTGGCACGAGTTGTGGGGCTGCGTGTCGGCGCATCCTGTCCAACGTCCGGTGTGCCATGAATCCCGGCGCCCGGCTGACCATCGTCGAAATGATGGCCGACACAGTGACTTTGGAAGCCTCGCTGATGGACATCGCGATGATGTTCGCCTTCACCGGCCAGGAACGTGACGAACGCCATTTCGAGTCGCTACTGTCCGCCGCCGGACTGCGGACGTCGCGCACGGTGGCATTGCATCATCCCTACCGCCTGATCGAGGCTGCCTGATCGGGCTGCGTGCCACGGCGGGTGGTGGCGGGTCTGCGGATGATCCGGCATTACCCTGTTGTCAACGGCGGCGTTGCCGTAGTCGATTGGAGCACGCATGGGACGTGGCCAGGCGGGTGGCCGGCAGGCGAGAAGATTCGCCGCGGCCGAGGCGCTGCCCTCCGGTCGCGTGATTCCCGTTCGCTCCAGGGATGGTGTGCGTCTGCACACCGAGGTCTTCGGGCCCCCGAACGGCTACCCGGTCGTGCTGGCACACGGCATCACCTGTGCCCTCCGGGTGTGGGCGTACCAGATCGCGGCTCTGGCCAGGGACCACCGGGTCATCGCCTTCGATCACCGGGGGCACGGCCGAAGCGGTGTGCCGCCGCGACGTGGCGGCTATGGCATCGACAACCTGGCCGCCGACCTGGACGCGGTGCTCGAGGCCACACTCGCCCCCGGTGAACGGGCGGTGATCGCGGGGCACTCGATGGGCGGCATCGCCATCACCTCGTGGTCCGAACGTCACCCCGAAAGCGTGGGGCAGCGGGCCGATGCCGTGGCACTGATCAACACCACCACCGGTGACCTACTGCGGAACGTGAAGCTCGTGCCGGTGCCACCGCCATTGGCCGACGCCAGGGTGCTCGCGGCCGGAACACTTCTCAAGGCGTTCGGCGCGGCACCGCTGCTGCGTGCCGCGGACCGCCCCAGCCGGCGATTGTTATCGACGATGGCCGTGGGTCGCGACGCCGATCCCGCTGTCGCGGAGTTCGTCTACGAATTGTTCACCGCGACACCCGCTGCCGGCCGGGGCGGCTGGGCGCGCTCGCTGGTCGATTCCCTCGGGCCGCGTCACATCGGGCTGAAGAACCTCACGGTGCCGACGCTGGTCATCGGCAGCGAGAAGGATCGATTGTTGCCGATGGTCTCCTCACGCCGAATCGCCGCCGCGGCACCCAATCTCGCGGCATTCGTGGAACTGTCCGGCGGGCATTGCGCCATCCTCGAGCGGCCCGAGGAAGTCAACCAGCAGCTGCGGTGGCTGATCGACTCGGTGCGCCGAGAGCAGCGCGTCAGCTCCTGACGGTCACGCCCCTGCGTTTTCCCGTTGGCCATCGCTGTTGCTCTTCACGACCCCGAAGGCGGGAAATTCCTCCTCGAGAATGCCGATCAGCCGTTCGACCAGCCAATCAGTGATCAGGCGCCCCTTCTCGGCGGTGGCGCTCACCGGTGACGACAATGAGCCGCTCGACGTCGACATGCGGGTGTCGATGGGAACGACATCGTGGTTGACCACCCGTTCGGCAGCGTCGGTCGCCATTCGGTCGCCGCGCACCGCCGACGGGTCGAAGTGCATCCACAGCGACGTCTCGATCACGGCGGCATGTTCGAGTGCCAGCCCCGGGAACTCCTCGGGCCCGATCGCCTGCTGTCGCTCCGGGGTGAACTCGGGGAAGACGTCTTCGATCACGACGATCTTCAGTTCCGGCTTCTGCTCGGAGACCAGATACGCCGGCTCGTAGACGAAGCCGGCGTTTTCGATGTGCCAGTTGTACAGGGCGATGTTGCGGAACCCCGTGCGCTTGAGCTTCAGGACGTCCTCGAGCACATTCATGAAGGTGGTCGCCCGAAGCGAGACGGTCCCTGGGAAGTGCTGCCCGCCATCGCTTCCCGGCCGACTGCGGTATCCGAAGGGGATGAAGGGCCCGACGACCTCGGGGTGGAGACCACTTCTTGGATCGTGCCCATGCCGCGAGGGCCATACAGATCAACACCACTTCGGCGAGAAGGTATTGCCGTTCCTGGATCGTGGATGACCAGATCGGCTTCCTGGAGTGGGCCGATTCTTCGAAGAGCGGCCAACTTTCGCACACGCTGGAGGCGCTTGTCTCCTGTGGGGGCAACAAGGCCGAGGCGGCCAAGCTCTCCATATGCGGCGTCGGTCTCTGTGCTACCGACTCGAGCGGATCGCGAAACTATTCGATGTCGACCTCAACAATCCGTAGCAGATGGTGACCTCTCGGTGGCGGTCACCGCACGGCGAATGCCGTCCGCCGGGCGTGATTGCTCAGCAGGCCCCTAGCCCGACAGCATTCCGTGTGCTTCCTCTGCCGCCCGCTGACCGGACCGGACGGCGCCGTCGAGGAAACCCGTCCATTTGTCCGCGGTTTCGGTGCCCGCCCAGAAGATGCTGTCGACCGGTTTGCGCAGCCAAGGACCGTATGTGGTCCACGAGCCCGGCGGAACCGCGGCAGTCGGGCCTCCGGGTGCGAATTCCTCACATCCCCAGCAGTGGTCGACGTAGTCGATCGGGCTCGAAGCCGCGTCGCCGAACAACGCCTGGAAGCCGGACAGCGCTCGTTCGCGCCGCTGTTCGGGCTGCAGCGGATCGAACATTCGCGAATCGGTGAAGCCGAGCAGGATGCCAGGGCCGTCGTCACCGGGGCTGACGTCGAAGGTGATGAATACCGGACCTTCGTCCGAAAGGGCTTCGCCCGAGCAGCCGTTGGCCCGCCAGAACGGGGTCTCGTAGGCGGCATAGGCCTTACTGAGCGAACCCTGTGGCCAATGCCGGCACAGCTTGCCGTATTCCGGTGGCAGCGCCGGATCGAACTCGATGTCGCCGCGGTGTGCGGGCGGGATCGCCACGATGACGGCGTTGGCGCTCACGTCGCCACGATCGGTGCCGATGTTCACGCCGGCCCCGTCGCGCCGTTCGATGCGGCGCACGATGGCCTGCAAGATGACGCGGGGCGACAGCTCCTCGGCCATCCGCAACGCAATCTGCTGCGTGCCACCGGGAAAGCGGTCCTGCTGCGCGCCTCCCTCGACGTCGAGCATGCGGCCAAGCCCGCCCGCGGCCTTGACGTAACGCACGGCGTGCAACATCGACACCGCCTCGGGCTCGCATCCCCATGTCACCCGGGCCATGATCGCCATCAGATCACGGGTCGACGCGCCCGCGTGCACGTAGCGCAACCATTGGTCGAGGGTCTTGGAGTCGAGGATGTCGGCGATCGGTGACGTCCACGGCTGTTCGACCGGCACCCGTCGGCTGACCCGGTCGAATCGCCACTGAATGCGCGAGACATCGACCAATTCGAGCATGGACAGCCGCGGAATCGTGCTGCGATAGGCGCGCACCCGGCCCCGCCACCGGATCAGGTTCTTGCCCCGCCCGTAGGTGGGTACGGTTTCGCAACCCAGTTCGGCGGCCAGCGCGATCACCGCGTCCTGCGTCGGGCCGATGAAGGTTGCGCCCAGGTCCACGGGATAGCCCGCAATCGTCGTGGTGGACGACCGGCCGCCGACGCGGTCGCGGCCTTCGAGGACGAGGACATCGTGCCCGAGCCGCACCAGGTCACGGGCGGCCGACAGGCCCGCGAACCCCGCACCCACGACGACGACGTCGGCTTTGGCTGGGATGGTCACCCACCTAGGTTCTCACGACCCGTTGCCACAGATTGCCGACGCGCGCAATCGGTGCGCCCTATGGTGGTACTCGGCGGGACCAACGGAGGTATGCGGGTGACCGATGAGCGCTTGCGCGAAGAGCAGACAAGTACCGATGAGCGCTTGCGCGAAGAGCAGACAAGTACCGATGAGCGCTTGCGCGAAGAGCAGACAAGTACCGATGAGGCCGAATTCGCCGACGTCCTGATCATCGGTGCGGGAATTTCCGGCATCGGCGCGGCGTACCGTATCCGTGAGAAGAATCCGAACTTGTCCTACACGGTGCTCGAGCGCCGCCAACGGGTCGGCGGGACCTGGGACCTTTTCCGCTATCCGGGTATCCGCTCCGACAGTGACATCTTCACCCTCAGCTATCCGTACGAGCCGTGGACTCGGCCGGAGAACGTTGCCGACGGCCGCGACATCCGCGACTATCTCACCCAGACGGCCCGCAAGCACGGCATCGAGGAGCACATCCGGTTCAACACGCGCGTCCTCTCCGCCGACTGGGAGTCGGCAACCGACACCTGGACGGTGCAAACCGAACACGACGGGCGGCCCAAGACCTACCGCGGGCGGTTCGTGTTCTTCGGGACCGGCTATTACAACTACGACGAGCCGTACACGCCGGACTTTCCGGGAATCGAGCAGTTCACCGGGACCGTCGTTCATCCGCAGCACTGGCCGGAGTCGCTGGACTACACCGGCAAGCGCGTGGTGGTCATCGGTAGCGGGGCGACCGCGGTCAGCATGATTCCGTCGCTGACCGAGAAAGCCTGGCACGTCACTATGCTGCAGCGCTCGCCGACGTACATGTTGTCCATGCCGCGGATCCATCCGGTGGTACAGGCCATCCGGAAGGTGCTGCCGCTCAAGACAGCCAACCGAGTCGTGCGGTGGTACAACACGGCATTCACGGTGTTGACGTACGTCGTGGCGCGCAAGGCGCCGCGGTTCAGCAGGCGGCTCATCCGCCGCCTCGCGAAACAGGAGTTGCCGCAGGGCTATCCCGTTGACGTGCATTTCAATCCGAAATACGACCCGTGGGATCAGCGGCTGTGCCTGATCCTCGACAATGACCTCTACGCGACTGTCGGTGATGGCCGCGCCGACGTCGTCACCGATCGAATCGACCATGTCGACGGCACCGGCATCGTGCTGAAGTCCGGGCAGCGCATCGACGCCGACATGATCGTCACGGCGACCGGCCTTCAGTTGCAGGCGCTGGGTGGCGTCATGGTCAGTATCGGCGGCGCGGAGATCAAACCTCAGGACCGTTTCGTCTACAAGGAGCACATGCTGGAGGACGTGCCGAACATGGCCTGGTGTGTCGGCTACATCAATGCATCATGGACGTTACGCGCGGACCTGACGGCGCGGGCGGTGGCGAAGTTGCTGGCGTATATGAGTTCTCGCGGGTACACGCACGCCTACCCGCATCTGGGCGACAAGCCGATGCCGGAGAAGCCGGCCTGGAACATCAATGCGGGCTACGTGCAGCGCGCCGGGCATGTGCTGCCGAAGTCGGGTACCCACAGGCCGTGGAACGTGCGGCACAACTACGTGCTGGACGCCATCGACCATCGGTTCGATCGAATCGATGAATCGATGGTATTCGGTCGGGCGTCAGGCAGGGCGTCACCGTCTGCCCAGGAAGTGTTGTGCCCGCCGATGAACCCGAGGATTGCGATGTCCTGATTGTCGGTGCCGGGTTCTCCGGCATCGGAGCGGCCTACCGCATCCGCGAGAAGCCTCCCCACCTCAGTTACACGATTTGGAGCGAGGGAACGCATGGGTCGGACCGGGGACTTGTTCCGCTACCCGGGAATCCGATCGGACAGCGATATCGTCACGCTGTCCTTTCCTGGCAGCCCTGGACACGGCCGGAGACCATCGCGGCATCGACCGGCACATCCAGTTCGACACCTACGCCGTAGCGCCGATTGGGCTTCGGCGACCGACACATGGACCGTGCAGGCCGAGCAGGACGGCACGGCCAAGGCCTTCCGCAGCCGCTTCGCATTCTTCGGCACCGGCTACTACAGCCACGACGAGCCACATGCCCCGGAGTTTCCCGGCATCGAGCAGTTCACGCGACTGGTGGTGATCGGCAGCGGAGCGACGGTCGCCAGCATGATTCCATCGCTGGCCGACAAGGCCGCCCACGTGGTCATGCTGCAACGCACCCCGTCATACATGTTTCCCATTGCCAAAGTCGAACCGATTGCCATTTCGCTCCGAAAAGCGCTGCCGCCGACCTGCTCACTGAATCAGGTCCATCCGCACGAGCGGTTCATCTTCCGGCGCCATCTCCTCGCGGACGTCCCTAATGCGGCGTGGTGCCTGGGTGATGGGAACGGCTCCTGGACGGCGGGACGGACATGGCCGCGCGGGGAGTTGCGAAGGTGCTGGCCTACATGGGTTCTCGCGGTGCGCTCGCCGGAGGGCAGCCGACCAAGGAATCGGTGGCGGAGCGCCGGTTGGGGAGTGGTCAGGGGGCGACGGTCAACCAGTCGGCGAATCCCGACGGATCATGCCGGCCGAGCGCGCCGTGCTCGAACAGGCCCCAGCCCTCGACGGACTTGCCGTCCTCGCGGCAGACCGCGCGGCCGACATGATCGATGACGCCGAAGCCGGCCCGGCCCACGATGGCCGGATCGGTCATGTCGTAGGTGAGGCGCTCGGTGAACTTCTCGCCCTTCCACATGCCGTGCAACCAGTCCGAATCACCGCCGTATCCGCCGCCGACGTGGATCGGTACCGGGAGCTTGGACTCGACCTCGAATACCACCGCCGCTCCGTCCGGGGTGGTGGCCTCGATGGTGGCGCCGTGGGGGATTCGGGTGCCGGAGTTGTAGTGAATCTGCACCCGGGGCCAGCCCAGCTGCTCGAAGCGGCCGTCGTGCCAGATCCTCGTGCAGTCGTTGAGACTGCGGAACCCGTCGGGCTCTTCCTGGATGATCAGGCAGATCGCATAGTCGTCGAAGGCCATCGGCACGTACAGCCACCACATGCCCTCGAACGGCGGATGCGCGGGCCGGCCGACAGGCTCGGGTTCACCGATCGGCCTGATACCCCAGGAGCGGTCGCGACTGCCGATCCACACCGCCGGGTCGACCTCGATCTCCTCGCCGTCGACCACGATAGCGCCACTCCAGGATCCGACCTGAGCAAAGCGCTGCGCGTCCAATGTGATTCGCGTACCGCTGCGCAGCTGATGGCGTTGCTCCTGGATGACGTCGAAGAGCCCGTTCCAGGTCAGGTCGACTGCGACGCCCTCGGTCTCCTCGAGGATGATGCGCAGCTTGTGCAACGGTTCGGACACCTCGACGCGGTAGCCCAGCACGTGCTGGTTGAGCCGGTCCTGGTCGACGGCGTCACTCAGATGCACCGCCGTCTGAGTCTGCCCGCGCCGGATGAGGACGAACGCGTCCTTGACCCCCAGGTTGGGGTAGTAGCCGATCCCCGTGATCAGGAAAACGTTGCCGGTGCGGTCGTGCGCATTGAAGTAGGACCTGTCGTAGAAGTTGCGGTCCGATGATCCCGGCCACGCGATCGGCTGGGGGATCTGGTGGATCGGGAATTCGTCGGTTGGTCCGAGCATCAGGCCTCTTCCATGAGCCGCTTGAGCAGTGCGCCGTGGTAAAACAGCGATTCGACGTCGTCGGGCTTCTCGATCTCGCCGAACCGCACCCGCCGGGCGCTGGTGCGCATGAACACGCAGGCCCAGATCACGCCCGAATACACATAGAACCAGTGCAATTCGCCGAGTTCGACACCGGTGAGCTCGGCATAGGTCGCTTTCACATCTTCTTCACGCATGAAGTCGGGGAGGCCGGGTAGGCCGGCAAGGCCGGCCAGCTCCTGAAACACCATGTGCGCGAATATCATCCATGCCGCGTCCATCTCGCGCGGCCCGAGGGTGGCCATTTCCCAGTCGAGCACCGCCACCGGCTGGAAGCCAGAGTAGAGCACGTTGCCGACACGGGAGTCGCCCCAGATCAGGACGGGATCTGTGGCCGCCACGTCGGTGGGGAAATTCTCTTCGAGCCAGTTCAGGGCGCGGTCGAGCAGTTTCGAGCGGCCGATGTCGGGAACTGCGAACTGATACCAGGATTGCAGCCAGTTGAGGTTGCGCCGCAGCGCATTCGGGTCCGAATCGTCGGCCAGAAATCCGAATACCTCGCCTGCCTGCGGGATCGAGTGCAGCTTGGCGATCACCTCGACGGTGCTGTCCTGCAGTTCGCGCCGGTTCTCGGCCGGGGCGTCGGCGAACCAGTTGCTGCCGAACGTATAGGGCATCACGTCCGGTGGTACTCGGCCCTCGACGTAGTCCATCAGGAAGAACGGTGTGCCGAGCACCGAGCCTGCCGCATCGAGCCAGCGCACCCGCGGCACCGGGACGCCGGTCTTCTCACCCACCAGCCGGATCACGTCGAACTGGTGATCCATCCGGTACGACGAGAACACGGGAACGTCCTGCGCGGTGGGCGCCACTCTGGCCACCCATTTCTCCTCCCGGCGTTGTCCGTCCTCGTCCCACCGGCCGGTCAGGATGATCGTCTCGGAGGACATGCCGTTGGCGTCGACGCCGCTCTCGACCGCGATCTCGGGCGTGACCCCGCCGGGCATCACCGTCGCCAGCCATCGCGACATCACATCCGGCAGCGTGCTGACGTCGCGGCTCGAATGTTGGAGACGGCTGACATCTTCGACAGCCGGTTCACTGGGCATGGGAACCCTTCCTTCGGCCGACAATTACGATACGGTGGGTAGCGTTATGAAAGCAGACTCGTTCACGGATGACAAGATTCCGGGCGCCGGGCGGCCCCGCGATCCGCGTATCGACGCTGCCATATTGCGCGCCACGGTGGATCTGCTTGTCGAAATCGGCTATTCGAACCTCACCATGGCATCAGTGGCCGAGCGGGCGGGCACCACCAAGACAGCGCTTTACCGAAGGTGGTCGAGCAAGGCCGAACTGGTGCACGAGGCGGCGTTCCCCGCCGCGCCGACGGCGATCGAGACGCCGCCCGGCGATATCGCCGCCGACATCCGCGCGATGATCGGCGCCGCCCGAGACGTGTTCACCAGCCCGCTCGTGCGCGCGGCGCTGCCCGGGCTGATCGCCGATATGGCTGCCGACGCCGAACTCAACGCGCGGGTGATGGCCCGTTTCGTCGACGTCTTCGCCGCCGTGCGCGCGCGTCTCGCCGACGCCGTCGCGCGTGGGGAGGTGCAGACCGGTGTGGACCCCGATCGGCTGGTCGAGGTCATCGGCGGCGCCACACTGCTACGGGTCCTCCTGCAACCGGACAAACCCCTTGGGCAGGACTGGGTCGACCAGACCAGTGACATCGTCATCCACGGCGTGGTGGCGTAGGAAACCCGGTCGGCTGTGAAGTCAGTCATACATTGGCAGTCTCGGGCAGTCTTGGCGGTCGATAATTCGATTAAGTATGTATGACCGGTAATCCACCTGCCCGCGAAGATGTGGGCAGTACGGCAGGCGACGTCTCCTGGACCGAGTGGGAGATTCCTCTCGTCTCTGTCCGTGCCCGCCTCAAGGCCTGGTTGACGCCCGGCCGACTCGACCGTCTGCTCGCGGTAGGAGCACCCGCTCCGGCGGGAAGTGCACTGGCTCTCCATGCCGCGCGAATCACTTCCGCGTCGGAGCGCAACGCAATCGCGGATTCTCTCGGCTTCAGCCTGGAACTGCTCCGCTCCGATATCCCGACTCCACATCCTCGGATCCCGATACACCGGCACAACATCGCCGCAGTCGAGGCGCTGATCGAAACGATCACCTCGCGGTTGCGCTCCCGTCAGCCCGTCGGCGTCCGCGGGATGGCTCGGCTGCGGGCCGTGCTGAGCGACGGCTGCGGACCCTTCTACGACGGCGGCAAAGGCGACCTGGAGGGACGGCTCGGCGCCGTCATCGCCGCACTCTGAGGTTGGTCGACAGCCAAAATCCGCAGTCCAGGGCTCCGCAGCGGAGGATGATCGGGCCATGGTTTCGCCGTGGCTCGAACCGTTTCCCACCCAGTGGCGCTCGGCCTTGATATTGATGCCGCATCCCGACGACTGTGAATACGGTTGTGCAGCAGCGGTGGCCAAGTGGACGGCCGAGGGCAAGACGGTGCACTATGCCTTGGCATGCCGGGGTGAGGTCGGCATCGAGGGAATGTCAGCCGACCGGGCCGGCCCGCTGCGCGAGGGCGAACAACGTCGGTCGGCCGCCATCGTCGGCGTGCACCACGTCGATTTCTGGGACTTCCCGGACAGCAACATTCGCAACACACCGGAGCTGCGCGAGAGGATCGCACAGACCATCGTCACGCTGGCGCCCGACCTGGTCATCACCACCTACAGCGGCGACGAGTGGGCACCCGGTGAGCCCAACCAGCGAGACCACATCGAGTTCTCCAATGCCGTTGCCGTGGCCTATGATTCGCTTGCCGACCCACCGCGGTGGCTGTTCGAGGACGGGCCGGAGGTCACCCACGCCGAGATCATCGACGACGATTGCTTCGAGCGGGCCATCGCCTCGCTTGCCGCGCACGATGTGTATCTGTCGGTCCTGGACCCCGACACACCCGTGGCCGAACAGGCTCGCAATCAGGTGGACATGATCACGACGCCGCGTCCGCAGTTCGGTGGCCGCCGGACGGTCGAGTTCATTCTCAGGCGGCGGACCCCTTAACCGCGACAGTGCGTGTCCGCGCCCGACACGCCGTCGAAAATGACAAGTTCGCGCACGCTCGCGGAGGTGTTCAGCCGTCGATCCGGCGCTTGTTGCGCACCGACACCTCACGGAACTAATCGCCAAGGCCGTCGAAGTCGCGATGCTGTGCGAACGCGATCTCCGCCTCGGCGGCCAGGGCCGGGTCGATCATCGGTGCCGCCCCCGTCGTGAAGATCCCCTTCAGCGCGGCCATTTTCGCGGCGGGAACCTCGCCGATCTGACCGGCCAACTCCAACGCCCGTTCCAGCAGTCGAGCGTGAGCGACGACTTCGGTGACCAGTCCGATAGGCTCGACGCGGGCGGCATCGACCACCTCACCCGTCATGGACAGCCGGCGGGCCATCGCGAGACCGACCAGCCGGGGCAGCCGGGCGGTCATGCCGCCGCCGGGCAGGATGCCGACGCGACTGTGGTTATCGGCGAATACCGCCCGCTCCGAGGCGTCAGGAAGTCGCAGCCGAGCGCCATCTCCAGGCCACCGGTGAACGTTGCGCCGTTGATCGGGGTGCGCATGGCGGCGACCGCCGCGATGCAACTCTGCGAGCGAAACTCCTCGAAGAACTTCAGCCCGTCGCGCTGGGCCTCCGGAGGTCGACACCGGCACAGAATGCCGGACCGGCACCGGTCAGCACGACCGCGCGGACCGACTCGTCGGCGTCGGCCTCGGTCAAGGCCGTATAGGCGGCCTTGATCAGGTCGCGACTCAACGCGTTTCGGGCCTCGGGGCGATTGAGCGTCAATACGCTGACCGCGCCGTAACCGGCGGTGCGGACCAGCGGGTTCGGTCATGCAGGCAAGCTAGCGCAGGAAGTGGTTTGCGGTGTCCACCAGATCCAGCAGGGGCTGCGGCAGCGCGCCGAGGGCGAACGTGATGGCGGCGGTGATCGTGACGACGGCGGTGGTCAGGACGCTGGGCACCACGACCTCCGGCGCATCATCCGGCGGTTCGGTGAAGAACATCAACACGATGACCCGGACGTAAAAGTATGCGGCAACAGCGCTGGCGATCACGCCGACCACGACCAGCGGGATGGCGCCACCCTGGCCCGCGGCCTTGAACACCGCGAACTTGCTGACAAACCCGCTCGTCAGCGGTATACCGGCGAACGCGAGCAGGAAAAGCGAAAAGACAATGCCGACAACAGGGTAGCGCCGCCCGAGTCCGGCCCACCGCGACAACGCGGTGTCCTCTTCACCGTCGGTGTCGCGTACCAGGTTCACGACCGCGAATGCACCAACCGTGCTGAAACCGTAAGCGAACAGGTAGAACAGTGTCGATGACAGGCCCGCGTCGTTAGCGGCGATGACACCGGTCAGAATGAATCCGGTGTGCGCAACAGCGGAATACGCCAGCATCCGCTTGACGTCGCTCTGGGTCACCGCGGTCACCGTCCCGACCGCCATCGTCAGGATCGCCACCGCCCACAGCACGGGTCGCCAATCGTCGCGCAGCGCAGGAAGTGCAACGTAGAAGATGCGCAACATCGCACCGAACGCAGCGATCTTCGTGGCGGCGGCCATGAACGCCGTGATCGGTGTCGGCGCACCCTGGTAGACGTCCGGGATCCACGAGTGGAACGGCGCGGCCCCGACCTTGAACAACACCCCCACCAGCAGCAGCGCGATGCCGATCAGCGCCAGTGGGGTCTTGCCGGATCCGGACGCCGCCTTGTCGGCGATGCCGGCGAGGTCCAGCGTGCCGGCGTAGCCGTACAGCATCGCGGCACCGTAGAGGAAGAACGCGGATGAAAACGCGCCGAGCAGAAAATATTTGAGCGATGCTTCCTGCGACAGCAGCCGCCGTCTGCGGGCCAGGCCGCACAGCAGGTACAGCGGCAGCGACAGTACCTCCAGAGCGATGAACATGGTCAGCAGGTCGTCGGCGGTGGGGAACAACAGCATGCCGCCGATGGCGAACATCGTCAGCGGGAACACCTCGGTCTGCATGATCCCGGCTTTGGTGGCCAGTTGTTCGGCGACGCTGCCTGCGACCGCGGACGCCTGCGGGGTGAACGCGTCGAGGCCGCCGGCGCCGCCATCGGCTCTCGAGCGCGCGGCGATGCGACGCTCGGCGATCAGCAGAATGCCGAGGATTCCGACCAACAGAACGGTGCCCTGGATGAACAATCCCGGAGCATCGATGGCGACCGCGCCGAGCACGGCCTGGCGACCCGGACCGCCATGCAGATCCCGGGCGAGCACGACGACGGCGACGAATGCAGCGACGAGGCCGACGAGGCCGAGCACCAGTTGGGCGGAATACCGGCGCTCGCGGGGGAGGAAGGCCTCGAGCAGCACGCCGACGACCGCGACACCGAACACGATCAGCATCGGGGAGAGCAGACCGTATTCCACGGCGGGAGCGATCATCCCGAGAGCTTGCGTCATCGTGCCGGGCCTTCCGCGATCTTGGGAGCCGGGTCAGGCTGGTCGATGATGGTCAAGGTATGGCTGACGGCCGGGTTGATGATGTCGAGCGCCGGCTTCGGGTAGACGCCGAGCACCAGCAGCAGGGCGATCAGCGGGGCGATCACGGCCAGTTCCCGGGGCACCAGGTCGCGGAGGCGGTCGTTGCCCTCTCGGACCGGGCCGGTCATCATCCGCTGGTACATCCACAGGATGTAGATCGCCGAAAGCACGAGCGCCGCCGACGCGAATACGGCCAGGGCGGGGTAGCGGGTGAAAGTGCCGATGAGGACCAGGAATTCACTGATGAACGGAGCGAGGCCTGGCAGGGACAGCGTTGCCAGGCCGGCGACCAGGAAGGTCCCGGCGAGCAGCGGTGCCACCTTCTGAACGCCACCGTAGGCATTGATCAGGCGGGTACCCCTGCGTGACACCAGGAACCCGGCGATCAGGAACAGCGCAGCCGTCGAGATCCCGTGGTTGACCATGTAGAGCGTGGAGCCCGACTGACCCTGGCTGGTCATCGCGAAGATGCCGAGGATGATGAAGCCGAAGTGTGATATCGACGTGTAGGCGATCAACCGCATCATGTCGACCTGCCCGATCGCCACGATGGCACCGTAGAGGATCCCGATCACCGCGAGCGTGATGATCAACGGACGGAAATACATTGACGCGTCGGGGAAAAGCTGCAGGCAGTAACGCAGCATGCCGAAGGTGCCGACCTTGTCCATGACGGCCATCATCAACACGCCGCTCGCCGGTGTGGCCTCCACCGCGGCATCGGGGAGCCAGCGGTGCAACGGCCACAACGGCGCCTTTACCGCGAACGCGAACATGAATCCACCGAAGAGCAGGTTCATCACGACCGGGCTGAGCGCGAACTGGCCGCTCGACACCGCGGTGACGATCTCGCGGAAGTCGAAGGTGCCCGCAGCGAACGCATGACTCTGTGCGGTCACCACGTAGAGGCCGATCACCGCGGCAAGCATGATCAGGCCGCCGAAAAGGTTGTACAGCAGGAACTTCACTGCCGCTCTGGAGGATTCGCCGCGGTTGCCGCCGAAGCCGCCGATGAGGAAGTACATCGGGATGAGCATGGCCTCGAAGAAGACGTAGAACAGCAGGATGTCCAGCGAGACCAGCGACATCAGCACCATGCCTTCGACGGCCAGTGTCAGCGCGAAGTAGGTGTGCACCGAACGGCCGCCCCAGCCGATCTGGTCACTGGCGTCGTTCCAGCCGGCGATGATCAGCAGCGGCATCAACACCGCGGTGAGCACCACCAGGGCGAGGGCGATACCGTCGACACCCAGGATGTACCCGGTGCCGAAGGAGGGTATCCACGTATGTGATTCGACAAACTGGTACTGCTCGCCGCCGGGACGGAAGCCCACCGCGACTACGAGAGTCACCGCGAGCACCGCGATCGAGATCGCCAGCGCCAGCCACTTCGCCACCGTGCGCAGCGCCGCGGGCAGCAGGATGACCACGGCGGCGCCGACGGTCGGAATGGCCCACAGCAGTGTCAGCCAAGGAATGGTGCTCACCACAGTCGCACCGCCAGGATCGCGGCGACCACCAGGGCCGCACCGCCCAACATGGACAGCGCGTAGGAGCGGGCGAACCCGGTCTGCAACTGCCCCAAGCCATCCGAGAAACGTCCGACCAGTCGGGCCAGTCCGTTGGCCGCACCGTCGACGGCGTCGTCGTCGATCTCCACCAGACCCTCCGTGACGAGCCGGCCCGGCTCCATGAACACTCGCTCGTTGAACGCATCGCCGTAGAGGTCCCGGCGGGCCGCCACAGTCAGCACGGAACCGGCAGGCACCTCTGCCGGCACGGCCCGTGTGGCGTACATGCGGTAGGCGATGCCGATGCCGACGGCGACCACTACCAGTACCACCGTGGTGACCACCCAGGCGGGCGTGGCGTGCGCGGCCTCATGGCCGCCGACGACGGGTGCGAGCCAGTGCTGCAGGGTGCCGCCGATCGCCAGGGCGCCGCCGGAGACCACCGACCCGACCGCGAGCAGGATCATCGGCAAGGTCATGACCGCAGGCGACTCGTGCGGATGAACACTCGCTCGATCTTCCGTCACTTCGCTCGCCCCTGCCTCCCAGCGCTTTTCACCGAAAAACGTCATCAGCATCACCCGCGTCATGTAGAACGCGGTGATGCCGGCGCCGAGTATCGCCGCTCCGCCGAGTACGAAGCCTTTGGCCCCTCCCGCGCCGAGCGCGGCCTCGATGATCCCGTCCTTGGAGAAGAACCCGGCCAGTGGGGGGATACCGATGATCGCGAGATAGCCCAGCCCGAACGTGGCGAAGGTGATGGGCAGCGCCCTGCGCAGTCCGCCGTAGCGGCGCATGTTCACCTCGTCGTTCATGGCGTGCATGACCGATCCGGCGCCCAGGAACAACCCGGCCTTGAAGAAGCCGTGGGTGAGCAGGTGCATGATCGCGAACGCGTAGCCGGCCGGCCCCAGTCCCGCCGCGAGCACCATGTATCCGATCTGCGACATCGTGCTGGCGGCGAGCGCCTTCTTGATGTCGTCCTTGGCGCACCCGACGATCGCCCCGAACAGCAGGGTCACCGCGCCGACGATCACGACGCCGGCTTGTGCGGCCGGTGCCAGGTCGAACACGGGGCCGGACCGCACGATCAGATAAACACCGGCGGTGACCATGGTGGCGGCGTGGATGAGCGCCGACACCGGGGTCGGGCCTTCCATCGCGTCCCCCAGCCACGACTGCAGCGGCACCTGAGCCGACTTACCGCACGCGGCGAGCAACAGCAGCAGACCGATGGCCGTCAGTACGCCCTGCCCGAGTTGCGGCGCGGCGGCGAAGACCCCTTCGAAGGAGATTGAGCCGATGTAGGTGAACATCACCATCAACGCGATGGCCAGGCCGAGGTCTCCGACGCGGTTGACCACGAACGCCTTCTTGGCCGCGGTGGCCGCCGACGGCTTGTGCGACCAGAACCCGATCAGCAGGTAGGACGCCAGACCGACGCCTTCCCAGCCGACGTAGAGCCCGAGGTAATTGTCGGCAAGCACCAACAGCAACATCGCCGCCAGGAACAGGTTCAGATACGCGAAAAACCGCATGCGGTCGGGGTCTTCGGCCATGTACCCGATCGAGTAGATGTGGATCAGCGACCCGACGCCGGTGATCAGCAGCACGAAACAGACCGACAGTTGATCGAGCTGCAGACCGAAGTCGACGTGCAGGGCGCCGACCGGCACCCAGGAGAACAGGGTCTCGTGCACCCCGCGGTGCTCGGCGTCGCGGCCCAGCATGTCCGCGAACAGCACGGCTCCGAGAGCGAACGACGCGATCGCGGCGGCGCAGCCCAGCAGGTGGCCCCAGCGGTCCGTCCGCCGGCCGACGAGCAGCAGGATCACCGCACCCGCGAGGGGAAGGGCGATCACCAGCCACAACAGAGTTGTCATGCTGTCCTCAGTGTTTCAGCAAGCTGGCATCGTCGACCGAGGCCGAGCGGCGGGTCCGGAAAATGGTCATGATGATGGCCAGTCCGATCACCACCTCGCAGGCGGCGACCACCATCGTGAAGAACGCGACGACCTGGCCGTCCAGATGTCCATGCATGCGCGAGAACGCTACGAACGCCAGATTGGCCGCATTGAGCATCAGCTCGACACACATGAACATGATGATGGCGTTGCGGCGCAACAACACCCCGGCGGCGCCGATGGTGAACAACAGTGCCGACAGGTACAGGTAATTGTCGGGATTCATCGATCACCCTGTTTTCCGTTGGTCGGCACCTCGATCGTCTGTTTCTGCAGGATCGGGCTGATCGACAGTTCGGAGCCCGTGCCGTCGGGCAGCCGTGCCGGTGTGTCGACGGCGTTGTGCCGCGCGTACACGCCGGGATTGGGCAGCGTCGTGGCATGGCCGCCTGGCCGGAACCGTTCCTCGGCGAGCTCTCGCTGCGTCTTGCGATGTTCGAAGCGCTCACGGTGCGCCAGCACCATCGCGCCGAGCGCAGCGGTGATCAGCAGCGCCCCGGTCAACTCGAACGCCCACAGATACTTCGTGAAGATCAGCGCGGCGAGCCCCTCCACGTTGCCGCCCGCATTGGCCTGCGCCAGGCCGGTGAATCCGGCCACGGACACGTTGCCGATGCCCGCGATGAGCAGAACGCCGAAACCCACTCCGGCTGCCAACGCCGCGATGCGTTGTCCACGAATGGTTTCCACAAACGACTCAGACAGATCGACGCCGATCAGCATCAGCACGAACAGAAAGAGCATCATCACCGCGCCGGTGTACACGACCACCTGCACGACACCCAGGAACAGGGCGTCCTGGGCGATGTAAAGTACCGCCAGCGCGATCATCGTGCTGGCCAGGAACATCGCCGAGTAGACCGCCTTCGGTGCGGACACCACGCCGATCGCGCCCACCACGGCGACGGCACCGAGCACCCAGAACAGCACGGCCTCCGTCGTGGTGGTATGCCCGGCGGTATCGGCGGTGAGAGCAGCGACGACGTCGACCCTCACTGCACATCCTGGGTGATGGGTTTGATTTTCCCCAAGTAGTAGTCCTCGTCGGTGCTGCCCGGCGCCATCGGATGGGGCGGCGACTCCATCCCAGGCTGCATCGGCGCGAGGAGTTTGTCCTTGCCCCAGATGAGGTCGGCGCGATTGTCGTCGGCCATCTCGTACTCGTTGGTCATCGTCAGTGCGCGGGTGGGGCAGGCTTCGATGCACAGGCCGCAGCCGATGCAGCGCAGATAGTTGATCTGGTAGACCCGCCCGTAGCGCTCCCCGGGTGAAAATCGTTCGCCCTCGGCGTTATCGGCACCCTCGACGTAAATGGCATCAGCGGGGCAGGCCCATGCGCACAGTTCGCAACCGATGCACTTCTCCAGCCCATCCGGATATCGGTTCAATTGGTGTCGGCCGTGGTAGCGCTTGGCCACAGGTCCGGGCTTCTCCGGATACTCCTCGGTGATGGGCTTCTTGAACATGGTGCCGAGGGTCACTGCGAATCCGGCGATGGCATCGAGGAACTTAGGCATCAGCTCGCTCCTTCCTGGGCAGCGGCGGAACCGGGAAGGCCCCGGCGGCGGGTGCCACGACTTGTTGCGGGATCTTGCGAATGCTTCTGGCCCGCAGAGTTCTCCACAGCACGAACAGCAGGATGAGGGCCACCACGATGCCCACCGTGATCAAACCGGTGGCCCATGCCTCGTAGCCGTGGGTGCGCAGGCTGTGGGTGATGGCGACGATCATGATCCAGGCCAACGACACCGGGATCAGGATTTTCCAGCCCAGTGCCATGAACTGGTCGTAACGCATCCGGGGGAGGGTCGCCCGCAGCCACATGAACAGGAACAGGAACAGCCATACCTTGGCGATGAACCACAGCAGCGGCCACCATCCCGTGTTGGCGCCGTCCCACATGTTGATCGGCCATGGGGCGTGCCAGCCGCCGAGGAACAGTGTGGTCGCCAACGCCGAGACGGTGGTCATGTTGACGTACTCGGCCAGCATGAACATCGCGAACTTCAGCGAGGAGTACTCGGTGTGGAATCCGCCGACGAGTTCACCCTCGGCCTCCGGCAGATCGAAAGGCGCCCGGTTGGTTTCGCCCACCATCGCCGTCACGTACACGAGGAACGACGGCAACAGCAGGAAGACATACCAGGTGCCCTGTTGGGCCGCCACGATGCCCGACGTGGACATGGTGCCCGCATAGATGAAGACGGCTGCGAAGGACAGCGCCATCGCGATCTCGTAGGAGATCACCTGCGCGCTGGAGCGCAGGCCGCCCAGCAGCGGATAGGTGGAGCCGGAGGCCCAGCCGGCCAAGACGATGCCGTACACCCCGATTGAGGTGACGGCGAGGATGTAAAGCACCGCGACGGGCAGATCGGTCAGCTGTAGCGCGGTGCGGTGCCCGAACACCGACACCTCCCCGCCCAGCGGGATGACGGCGAACGCCATGAACGCCGGAATGACCGAGATGACCGGCGCCATCAGGTACACCCACTTGTCCACACCGGCGGGGATCAGACCTTCTTTCAGCGCGAGTTTGACGCCGTCGGCCAGTGACTGCAGCAGGCCGAGGGGGCCGACCCGGTTGGGGCCGAAGCGCATCTGCATGCGTCCGAGGATCTTGCGCTCGATCAGGATCGCGGTCAGCACCGTCAGCAACAGGAACACGAAGATGCCGAGCGACTTCGCCAGGATCAGCCACCACGGGTCGTGGCCGAACAGCGTCGGGTCCGGATACGTCACGAGTCCGACCGTCCGATCGACACGACGGCGCCGGTGGCCACCCCGAGCTGCAGGTGCACGGTGGATCCGGCCGAGTTCAGCGGCAGCCACACCACCCGGTCTTCCATCTCGGTGACTGCCAGCGGCAGCGTGACCGCACCGCGATCGGTCCCGACGGTGACCAGATCACCTTCAACCGCGCCTATTTCGGCGGCAGTGCCCGCCGAGAGCCGGGCGACAGATGGGCGGGCAGTGCCTGCCAGATACGGTTCGCCATCCTGCAATCGGCCGAGGTCGAGCAGCATCCGCCAGCCGGCGAGCACGGCCTGACCCGGCTCGAGTCGCGGTGGGCGCGGCGGAGAAACCTGCAGTGCGTCCGGTCGCGCCCCTGACCACAGCCCGAGCCGGGCCAGTTCTTCACCCGCAGCGAGTGCGGTCGGCAGGTTGAGGTCGACGCCGATCTGGTCGGCCAAAATGTTCAATACGCGCCGGTCCGGATTGGCGTTGGTGTGCAGTGACGACTCGAATGGCCGAATCCGTCCCTCCCAGTTCATGAATGAACCGGCCTTCTCCACTACCGGTGCGACGGGAAAGACGACGTCGGCCAGCGCGGTGACCGCGCTTTCCCGCAATTCCAGGCTGACTACGAACGGCGCGGCTTCGACGGCGGCCAGCGCGGCCTCGGGGTCGGGCAGATCGGCGAGCTCGACGCCGCCGATCAGCAGCGCGCCGAGTTCGCCGCCGCGCGCCGCACTCAGAATGCCGCTCGTGTCTCGGCCGACCGTGGCGGGCAGCGTCGAGATGTTCCAGGCGCCGGCGGTCTGCTCGCGGGCGGCGGGATCGTTGACGGGCCGGCCGCCGGGCAGCAATCCGGGGAGGGCGCCGGCCTCCAGCGCGCCACGCTCACCGGCGCGACGCGGGACCCAAGCCAGCCGGGCGCCGGTCGCAGCGGCCAATCTGATTGCCGCGGAGAAGGCCCCGGGCGACGTGGCCAGGCGTTCGCCGACGAGGATCATCGCGCCGGGCAATGCGAGCAGTTCGTTGTCGGTGAGGTCATCCAGCGCGGTGGCTTCGGCGCCGGGCGCACAGCGGATGAGCGTGCCGGCCATCTTGCCCAATGCCCGCGTGGCGAAGGGCGCGACCGACAGCACCTGCAGGGAGTGCTTGCGGGCCGCCTTGCGCAGCCGCAGGAAGACGATCGGCGATTCCTCTTCCGGTTCGAGCCCGACCAGCAGAACAGCCGGCGTGCTGTCCAGATCGGCGTAGGTGACCGACATCGACCGGCCGGCGACGTGTGCGGCGAGAAAGTCGGCCTCTTCGGCGCTGTGTGGCCGGGCGCGAAAGTCGATGTCATTGGTGGCCAGCACCATCCGGGCGAACTTCGAGTAGGCGTAGGCGTCCTCGACGGTGGCACGACCACCCACCAGTACTGCGGCGCTGCCCGTCGCCGCGGCAAGCCCGGCCGACGCTACGCCGAGCGCTTCCGACCACGACGCGGGCCGCAGTTTGCCGTCGTCGTCGCGCAGGAGCGGTGTGGTGATGCGATCGCCGATCGTCGGGTAGGCGAACGCCCACCGGCCTTTGTCGCAGTTCCATTCCTCGTTGACCTGAGGATCGTCGCCGGCCAAGCGGCGCAGCACCTTTCCCCGGCGGTGATCGGTACGTTGAGAGCATCCCGACGAGCAGTGCTCGCACACACTGGGGCTGGACACCAGATCGAACGGGCGGGCGCGGAACCGGTACGCGGCGCCGGTGAGCGCACCCACCGGGCAGATCTGCACGGTGTTGCCGGAGAAGTACGACTGGAACGGCTCGCCGGGGGCGATGCCGACCTGTTGCAGCGCACCGCGTTCGAGCAGATCGATGAAGGGGTCGCCGGCGATCTGATCGGAAAACCGGGTGCAGCGGGCACACAGCACGCAGCGCTCCCGGTCCAGCAGCACCTGTGAGGAGACGTTGATCGGCTTGGGGAACGTCCGCTTGACGTCCTCAAAGCGGGTCTCGACGCGGCCGTTGGACATCGCCTGGTTCTGCAGGGGGCACTCGCCGCCCTTGTCGCAGACCGGGCAGTCCAGCGGATGGTTGATCAGCAGCAGTTCCATCACGCCGTGCTGGGCCTTGTCCGCAGCCTCCGAGGTGTGCTGGGTCCGCACCACCATGTCCGGTGTGACCGTCGTGGTGCACGACGCCATCGGCTTGCGTTGCCCCTCCACCTCCACCAGGCACTGCCTGCATGCACCGACCGGATCGAGCAGCGGATGGTCGCAGAAGCGGGGAATCTGGACGCCGATCAACTCGGCCGCCCGAATCACCAAGGTGCCTTTGGGCACACTGACTTCGACGTCGTCGATGGTCAGGTTCACCATCTCCACCGGGTTCGCTTCGGTGCTGGCATCAGCGGTCTGTGTCATCTACACCCCCAACCTTCCCACCTCGCGGTCAAAGTCACACGCCCGCCTCTTCGGCGGCCATCAGCGTGGAAGCGTGCGGATCGAACGGGCAACCCTCGCCGAGGTGCGCGAGATACTCGTCACGGAAGAACTTGATCGACGACAGGATCGGGCTGGCCGCACCATCACCCAACGCGCAGAACGACTTTCCGAAGATGGTGTCGGAGATGTCGAGCAGCTTGTCGATGTCGGCATCGGTACCCGTGCCCGTCTCCAGGCGCTCGTAGATTTGCCCGAGCCAGTACGTGCCCTCGCGACACGGCGTGCACTTTCCACACGACTCGTGTGCGTAGAACTGCGTCCATCGGCGCACCGCGCGCACCACGCAGGTGGTGTCGTCGAAGATCTGTAGCGCCTTGGTGCCGAGCATCGATCCGACTCCCGCCATGCCCTCGTAATCGAGTGGGACGTCGAGGTGTTCGCCGGTCAGCAGGGGAGTCGAGGACCCGCCGGGAGTCCAGAATTTCAGGGTGTGGCCCGCCCGCACGCCACCCGCGTAATCCAACAGCTCGCGCAGCGTGATCCCCAGCGGGGCCTCGTACTGTCCGGGCGTTGTGACGTGCCCGGACAGCGAGTACAGGGTGAAGCCCGGCGACTTCTCCGAGCCCATCGACCGGAACCAGTCGACGCCGTTGAGCAGAATCGGGGGAACGCTCGCGATGGACTCCACGTTATTGACCACCGTCGGGCAGGCGTAGAGCCCGGCCACGGCGGGGAACGGCGGCCGCAGCCGGGGCTGGCCGCGGCGGCCCTCGAGGGAGTCCAACAGCGCGGTCTCCTCGCCGCAGATGTACGCGCCCGCCCCGGCGTGGACGATCAAATCGAGATCGAAGCCGGAGCCGCGGATGTCGGCACCCAGATAACCGGCGTCATAGGCTTCCGTGACCGCGGCCTGCAGTCGGCGCAGGACCGGTAGTACCTCGCCGCGGACATAGATGAACGCGTGGTGCGCCCGGATCGCGTATGCGGCGATGATCGCCCCCTCCACCAGGAAGTGAGGCGTGGTCAGCATCAGCGGAATGTCTTTACACGTGCCGGGTTCGGACTCGTCGGCATTGATCACCAGGTAATGGGGTTTGGCCCCGGCGCCGGTGTCGTCCTGTGGGATGAACGACCACTTGGTCCCCGTCGGGAATCCGGCACCGCCACGGCCCCGCAGCCCGGAGTCCTTCACTGTCGCGATGACGTTGTCGGGATCCATACGCAGCGTACCTTCCAGCGCGCGATAACCGTCGTGGCGGCGATAGGTCTCGATGGACCATGGCTCGGGCTCGTCCCAGAACCGGCTGAGCACGGGAGTGAGGGGGGTCATGATGTCGAATCCGTTGCAGTGGGATCGGTTTCCGGTGTCGAGGGCTCGGCCGGGACTGTCGCCGACGGCGCAGGCGCCGGCTCGTCCTTGGTGGTCTCGACGGCGGCGGCTTCAGTGCGCTCCGGCTGGCTCCGCGCGGCATGCCCAGATGCGTCCGGTGCGTCCGGTGCGCTCATCCCGCGGTCCCTGGCGATCTGTAAGCCGGCGAGGGTGGCGGCGCCGGGTTGCCCGCCGGGTGAACCCGAACCGGGAAGTCCGGCAAGGGTCCTCGACGTCTCCCGGAAGGTGCACAGGGCCCCGCCGCGGGTCGGTAGCGGAGGGTCACCCGCGCCGCGGAGTCCGTCCACCAGCTCGCAGGCCGACGACGGAGTCTGGTTGTCGAAGAACTCCCAATTCACCATCACGACCGGGGCATAGTCGCATGCCGCGTTGCACTCGACATGCTCCAGGGTGACCCGGCCGTCATCGGTGGTCTGGCCGGCGTCGATGGCCAGATGATCTTGCAGCGCTTCGAGAATGGCGTCGCCGCCCATGATCGCGCACAGCGTGTTCGTGCACACACCAACCAGGTACTCGCCGGTCGGTGAGCGCCGGTACATCGAATAGAACGTGGCGACCGCGGTGACCTCGGCGTCGGTGAGGCCGAGCCGGGCGGCGCAGAACGCGATACCCGCCGGCGTGAGACAGCCGTCCTCCGACTGCACCAGATGCAGCAGCGGCAGCAGCGCCGACCTGGCGCTGGGGTAGCGTGCGATGATCTGCTGCGCCTCGGCCGTCAGCCGGGTCGCGACATCGGCGGGGTACGTCTTGAGCCCGTTGATCGGCGGCCCGGGTTCATCGGGGCGCTGCCCGAGTTCGAGAAATACGCTCATGACCGTCTGTTCTTCGCGCAAGCGCTCATCACCTGTCCACCCCGCCCATCACCGGGTCGATCGACGCCACCGCCGCGATCGCGTCGGCGACCATGCCGCCCTCGCACATCGCCGCCACGGCCTGCAGGTTGTTGAACGACGGGTCTCGGTAGTGCACCCGGTAGGGCCGGGTGCCGCCGTCGGACACCATGTGCACGCCTAGTTCGCCGCGCGGTGACTCCACCGCTGTATACACCTGTCCGGCCGGCACCCGGATACCTTCGGTCACGAGCTTGAAGTGGTGGATCAGCCCCTCCATCGAGTGGCCCATGATCTTGGCGATGTGTTCGGGGGAGTTGCCCAGTCCGTCGGGACCGACTTTGAGATCGGCGGGCCAGGCCAGTTTCTTGTCCTCGATCATCACCGGCCCGGGCTTGAGCCTCTCCACGCACTGCTCGACGATCTTGATCGACTCGTGCATCTCCTTGACGCGAATGAGGTAGCGGCCGTAGGAGTCGCAACCATCGTCGGTGATGACGTCGAAGTCGTAGGTCTCATAACCGCAGTACGGCTGTGCGCGCCGGAGATCGTGCGGCAGACCGGTGGAGCGCAGCACCGGGCCGGTGATGCCCAGCGCCATGCATCCGGTGAGGTCCAGATAGCCGATGCCCTGAGTGCGTGCCTTCCAGATGTAGTTCTCGTTGAGCAGGTTCTCCAAGTCGCGCAACCGTTTCGGCAGCAACTCGAGCAGTTCGCGGATCTGCGGCACGGCCTCGTCGGGTAGGTCGACCGCCACGCCGCCGGGCCGGATGTAGGCGTGGTTCATCCGCAGCCCGGTGATGGTCTCGAAGACCGACAGGATGAGTTCGCGTTCGCGGAATCCGAAGAACATCGCGCTCATCGCGCCCAGTTCCATGCCGCCGGTAGCCAGCGCCACCAGGTGGCTGGAGATGCGGTTGAGTTCCATCAGCATCACGCGGATGACGCTGGCGCGCTCCGGAATCGCGTCGGTGACGTCCAGCAGCTTCTCCACACCCAGGCAGTACGCCGTCTCGTTGAAAAACGGTGATAGGTAATCCATTCGGGTCACGAATGTGACGCCCTGCGTCCAGTTGCGGTATTCGAGGTTCTTCTCGATGCCGGTGTGCAGATAGCCGATTCCGCAGCGGGCCTCGATGATGGTCTCGCCCTCGATCTCGAGGATGAGCCGGAGCACACCGTGGGTGGACGGATGCTGTGGTCCCATGTTGACCACGATTCGCTCGCCCGCGTGCTCGTGGGCCGCCGCCACCACCGCTTGCCAGTCCTGGCCTCCGACGACCACGACCGTGTCCGTACCGCCGCCGTCCTCGGGCGGAGTCATGGGGGTGTTCATCAGCTGTAGGCCCTCCGCTCGTCGGGCGGTGCAATCTCGGCGCCGTGGTACTCCACCGGTATGCCGCCCAACGGGTAGTCCTTGCGTTGCGGGTGACCCACCCAGTCATCGGGCATTTCGATGCGAGTCAGTGCGGGGTGACCGTCGAAGACGATGCCGAAGAAGTCGTAGGTCTCCCGTTCGTGCCAGTCCGTGGTGGGGTAGACGCCGAACAGCGACGGGATGTGCGGGTCGGCGTCGGGCGCGGCGACCTCGAGGCGGATGCGTCGGTTATGGGTGATCGACATCAGCGGGTAGACGGCGTGCAGTTCGCGCCCGGCGTCGTTCGGATAGTGCACCCCGCTGACCCCGAGACATAGTTCGAATCGCAGACCCTGGTGGTCGCGGAGCATCTGCGCCACCGCAGGCAGTTGCTCGCGGGCCACTTCCAGCGTCAGCTCGTCCCGGTAGACCACCACTCGCTCGATCGAGCCGGCGTAGCTGGCATCGCCGAGCGCGTCGGCCAGTGCGTCGACGACCTCGTCAAAGTAGCCGCCGTACGGCCGCGGTGAGCTTCCCGGCAACGCCACGGGTCGAACCAGGCGACCATAACCCGACGTGTCACCGCTGCCTTTGGCGCCGAACATGCCGCGGCGCACACCGATGATCTCGGGAGCGTCGTTGCCGGCTCCGGTGCGTGCGACGTCGGAATCCGTGACGGCAGGCTGGTCTTCGCCCGAGGGGCCTGTCAACGCAGCAACCCCTTCAGCTCGATCGTCGGGGGGATGGCCAGCGCGGCCGCTTCCGCCTCGCGGATCGCTTCCTCGCGGTTGACGCCGAGCGGCATTTGCTGAATCTTGTCGTGCAGCTTGAGGATCGCGTGCAGTAGCATCTCCGGCCGTGGCGGGCACCCGGGCAGGTAGATGTCCACCGGCACCACGTGGTCGACGCCCTGGACCACGGCGTAGTTATTGAACATCCCGCCGGAGGAAGCACACACTCCCATCGCCAGCACCCATTTGGGTTCGGCCATCTGGTCATAGATCTGGCGCAGCACCGGCGCCATCTTCTGGCTGACCCGACCGGCGACGATCATCAGGTCGGCCTGCCGCGGGGTCGCCGAGAAACGCTCCATGCCGAAGCGCGCAATGTCGAACCGTGGGCCTGCCGTCGCCATCATCTCGATGGCGCAACAGGCCAGCCCGAAGGTCGCCGGCCACAGCGAACCCTTCCGCACGTAGCCGGCCACCTTCTCGACCGTGGACAGCAGGATCCCGCCCGGCAGCCGTTCTTCTAGTCCCAACTCAGGCCTCCCCGCCGCCATACGTAGGCGTACGCAACGAACACAACGATCATGAAAAGCAACATCTCTACCAGCGCGAACAGGCCGAGACTGTCGAACGCGACCGCCCACGGGTAGAGGAAGACGATCTCGATGTCGAAGACGATGAACAGCATCGCTGTCAGGTAATACCTGATCGGAAATCTTTGTCCGGTGGCCTGCTTGGCGGGATCGGACAGCTCCATCGGTTCGATGCCACACTCGTAGGCCTCGAGCTTGGAGTGGTTGTACCGCCGCGGCCCGATCAGCACCGCGATGGCGACCGAGCCGACCGCGAAGGCAGCGGCTATCGCGCCGATCACCAGGATTGGCGTGTACAGGTTCATGCCGTTCAACCGCTCCCTCGTGGGCTGTCGATGTGAGCTAACCCACAGCCTAGCGAGGATTTGGTTGCATGCCACATATTTTGGTTAGTATCGCTACTAGCACCGTGTCGCTATGCCGTCATGCCACGAAAAAGCAAGGGTGACAGTCAGTTTCAGGTCAGGCGCGATCAGGCGCTACTGAACCGGGGCGCGCAGCAGCGCGACCACGGCGTCACCCAATCGGATCGGGTCGATCGGGTGAGGGACCGCGGCCTCCGCGCGCGACCAGCTGGCCAGCCACGCGTCGTCCGCACGCCCGGTGAGCACCAGGATCGGTGGGCAATCGGTGATCTCGTCCTTGAGCTGCTTGGCGATTCCCATGCCGCCGACGGGCGTGGCCTCGCCGTCGAGAATGACGAGGTCGAATCCGCCTTCGTCCATCTGTGTGATCACCATTGCCCCGGTGGCGACCTCGACGTAGGTCAGCTCGGGAAGATCGGGGTGGACCCGTTTGCCCAAGGCGAGTTGCACCTGCTCGCGGGTCCGCGGGTTGTCGCTGTAGACCAGGATCCGCAACGGACGAGATGCCAGCGGGGATGCCTGAGCCATGCGCCAGATGCTAGCTGCGCCGGAATACGACGTCAGCCGAAATCGTGGTCGTGTCGACGACCATTCCCAGCAGGTTGCCGTCCACGCCGAAATCCTTGCGGTCGATGGTGGCTTGCGCTGTCACCCGTACGCGGCCGTCATCGAGCACCCTGACGTTTGCGCGCAGGGGCACCGGCGCGGTGGTGGCCTTCACGGTGAGCTGGGCTCGCAGGTCGACGGTGTCTGCCCCGGCGTCGGCGCCGGTGACGACGACGCTGATCTCGGGAAACTTCTCGACGTCGAAGAAGTCCGCGGACCTGAGGTGGTCATCCCGCTTGCGGTTCTTGGTGTCGACTGTCGTCGCCTTGATGTCGATTCTGCCGAATACCGTTTGGGCACCCGTGATTTGGCCGTCGCCAGTGAACTCGCCGAAACGACCCTTCACGGGCGCGATGCCCCACAACGATCCGCATTTGAAGCCGATCGTCGATTGTTCTGGCACCGCCGTCCAGACACCAACCGACGCGGGGTCGGCCAGAAGGTCCTCCACGCTACTCATATATCACCTTTCGTGGGCTTGCGGTCACCAGGGGGGCGATCCCCGCCGGATGAAGTATTCGTCGAACCGGCTGATCAGGCCGTTGGCGCGGAGCTTGATCACGATGCAGACGCGCAGGGCGATCGAACCCGCCGTTGCGGCCCTTCGCGTGCAGGATGTGCTGCTGGACGCTCCGCCGTCGAACAACCGGCGGTCAAGGATCTCGTACCGACGGTCGGTGGTCGTGTTGACGAACCACATGACCACGCGCAGCGCGCGCTCCTTGTCGGGGTCATGATCGGCGACCTTCGAGACGACGAGGTCTTCGTTCCACAATTGCCCGACCATCGCGATGTCGCTCTGCTCGATCGCCTGGAACAGGCGGTCGGCGACATCGGCGATGGCACTGGAATCCGTGACGGGCATCGGCCCCTCCTCCCTGCCGATGGTGTACCAGGCCGCCGCCATGTCAACAACGGGGTTGACCTCAACCCCGCTTGAGGTGGAACCATCGAGTTGATGGACACCACACCCGCGGTTACCCGGTTCGACGACCTCTACCGATCCCGCACCGCACCGTGGGTCATCGGTGAGCCGCAGCCGGCGATCGTTGAGCTGGAACGGGCCGGCAAGCTTCAGGACAAGGTGCTCGACATTGGTTGCGGCACCGGTGAACACACGATTATGCTGACCGGGCTCGGCTACGACGTGTTGGGTGTCGACTTCGCTCCGGCGGCCATCGAGCAGGCGCGCGCAAACGCCGGGCAACGGCGTGTCGATGCCCGCTTTGAAATCGCCGACGCCATGAACCTCGACGCCACCGACGTCTACCAGACGATCATCGACAGCGCCCTCTTTCACATCTTCGACGACGCCGACCGGGCGAAATATGTGCGCAGTCTGCACATGGCGTCGCGCCCGGGCGGGTTCGTGCACGTCCTGGCCCTTTCCGACGCCGGTCGCGGGTTCGGACCCGAGGTCAGCGAGTCCGACGTCCGGGGGGCGTTCGGCGACGGCTGGGTGTTGGAGGCGCTGGACTCCGCCAGATACCGCGGAGTGGTGCAGGAGATGCACACCGAGGCGATCGGGCTGCCCGTGGGCACGCTGGTGGATGAGCCCGCCTGGCTTGTGCGGGCCCGCCGGGTCTGACGCGACTTCTGCATGAGAGCTGTGAATGCGCGCGGGATCCACGATGCTGGTGCAGAAATCGTCGTCATGACCGCTTGTCGTAGCCGGGATGGGCGACCGCGAGCCTTCGACGCACCAGGGTGCGCAGGACGGGCAGCAGGGCTTCGGCGCGGTGGTCCAACTCGCCGGCCCGGATCGCGGCGGCCAGCTGCGACTCCTGGCTGAAGCCGACGCTGGCCAAGGCGCTGCGGACCTCGGTCTCTGGCTCGTCGAGCAGCTCACGTTCGACCATGCGCAGCATGTTGGCGGCGACCCGGGCGTGGAAATCGACCTGCGCTTCGGGGTGGGTGGCCGCGCGCACCTCGTTGTCAAGGAAGTCGGCCACCGCCGCGACCAGTTCGGCCGCGGTGGGCCGTCCGTACAGCCAGTTCACCTCGGACCGCCTCCCTCCAGCAGATCGAGCACATCCCACTCGGTTTCGGCCACTCGCCTGCCGATCGCGGCGAGCTCCACCGACGGGGTCTGCCCGGACAGGTGCCGCTCCGCCTGAAAACGGCAGATGACTCCCCAGCGCAGAGTGGCCAGGGTCAACCACCAGCGAAACGCCGTGCGGTCGATGTCTGTCGCCGCGGCCGCTTCGTACGCCGAAAGGAACGCTTCCACGCCGCCCAGCCCGCCTGCGCCGAGCCGCTCGGGGGCACCGAACCGCCAGGCCCGAATGCAGAACCAGGCCAGGTCCTCGTACGGATCGCCGATGTGCACAAGCTCCCAATCCAGCACCGCGGCCAGACCGGATTCGTCGACGATCAGGTTGCCCATCCGGAAGTCGCCGTGGACCAACCTTGGCGGTCCCGGCGCCGGCCGGTGAGCGGACAGCCAGCGGAACGCCCACTCGAATGTGGCCGTGGTGTCGCCCATCTCGTCCAGCCGCCCGCGCCATTCCGCGAGCTGGTCCGTCTCGGTGAGGCCGACGCCGCCGGGGTCGGCGCGATGGATCGCGGCGAGCGCCTGCGCACATTGTTCCAGCAAGCGAGGCGCCCCACCTCATCGAGGCTCCGGTGGATCCGCCTGCCGAGTGTCTCACCGCCGATCGCTTCGCAGATCAGAAACGGATTGCCCAGCACCGCAGGAGAACTGTCGGCAGTAAGGACGTGGGGGACTGGAGTGCCCGCGGCCGCCGCGCGCCGCTGGACCGCCGCCTCCAATTCCATGCCGGCGTGTACGTCGTCAGGGGGCCGGTGCGCAAGATCAATGACCGCCGCCCGGTACTGGTGATCGCATCGAAAGCCCACGTGGTGCGACTGGCGCCGCCGGTCAACGCGGTCAGATTCTCCACGATGACATCCTCGCCGAGGTGCGGGCGCAGCACCGTGGCGGGTTCGTCCTTCACTTCCGGCCGAATCCGAAGAGCCGCTGGGCCACCCGGCGAATCTGGATCTCCTCGGCGCCCTCGGGGATCCGGTAGCGGCGGTGATGACGGTAGATGTGTTCGAACGGCTCGTGACGGCTGTATCCGACCCCGCCGAACACTTGCATCGCGCGGTCGGCGGCCTCGCACACCAATCGGTTCGCGCGATAGTTGGCCATCGACACCTCGTCAGAGACCTCCATATGGTGACCGCGGTCGAGGTGGCTGGCGGCGTAATAGACCAGCAGGCGCACCATCTGTGCCTCGGTCTGCAGTTCCACCAACGGCCACTGCACGGCCTGGTTCACCGCCAGCGGTTTGCCGAACACATTCCGGTCGTTGGCGTACGCGACGGCACGGTCGATGCAGTACTGAGCGGCGCCGAGGCTGCTCGCCGCCTGCCGAATCCTGTTCTCGTGCAGAAAGGTCTGACCCACCTCCAGCCCACGACCCACCTCACCGAGCACAGCATCCCCGGGCACTTGAACATCGTTGAGCTCGACCTCGCCGTGATCGGTCGGCATGTTGAACGTCCACCAGTAGTAAGGCACGGAGAATCCGAGGGTGTCGGTCGGCACGAGGAACGCGGTGATGCCCCGCGGCTGGCCAGGATCACCGGACGTTCGGGCGAAAACGAGGTCGTGCGTAGCCCGGTGCACGCCGGTGTTGAACCGCTTGCCGCCGTTGATGATCCACCCGTCGCCGTCGGACACCGCGCGAGTCTCCAACCAGGTGGCATCGGAGCCGTGGTTCGGCTCGGTCAACCCGAACGCCATCGAGCGTTCACCGGTGATCAGCGCCTCGGTCCATTCGGCCTTCTGCGTATCGGTGCCGAACCGGTCCATCATGATGACCTGCGGGAAGTTGCCCACGATCGATGACTCGTCCTGCAGGTCATTGTGCAGCCCGAGACCCTTGTGTGCCAGATGTTCCCGGATGACCGCCATATCGATGTTGGTGCCGTCCCTGCCGCCGAACTGAGCCGGCAGGCCGTATCGCAGCCAGCCTGCCTTGTCGGCACGCCTGCGCATCTCGCCGAGCAGGTCCTCCCAGGCTCGCCGCGGCGTGCCACCGTTGTCCCAGTCGGTGCGCGCATACTCGCGGCGCTGGTCGAAATACTGAATGTGGTCGCGTTCCAGCGGTTTGATTTCGGCCTCGATGAACGCGTCCATCTCGGCGAGTAAGCCGGGAAGATGTGCTGGGAGGTTGAAATCCACAGTGGGTTCTCCTTCGTTCGACCGAAATCGTCAAAACCCGTAGAGGGTCTTCTTCCAAATCCTCGACAGCGTGATGATGGCGTCCTCGTCGCTGACCTGGACTCCGAGACCGGACGCGCCGACGAAGACGGTGGTGAAATTCTCGAACAGCAGGGCGATGGCGGCCGCGGTCAGCGGGGGATCGAGATCAGCACCGTACCCCTGCTCCTGGGCGCGACGCACGGATGCCGCCACGATGTCCATGCCGAACCGGCGGAATTCATTCTGCACGGCGGCGAACCGGGTTTGGGTGGCGGCCAGCTGGGTGACCGCGATCATGATGCCGATGTTCTGCTTGAACATGTTCCAGTAGCCGGTCACCACGGAGGTGAAGAAGGCTTCGTCGTCCGGTGAGTCCGGCAAGTGCACGCTCAGGCCCGACGGCGCCACGATGTCGTGCAGGAATGACTCGGCGAGCGCGGCCAGCAGATCCTCTTTGTCGGCGAAATACCGATAGAACACCGCAGGCGACTTTCCGGCTGCCGAGGTGATGTCGGACAGCGTTGTTCCGTGAAACCCGCGTTCGGCGAAGAGCTTGCGGGCCGCCTGCTCGATTGCCAGACGGGTCTGGCGGCCCTTGGCGCTCAGCGTATCGGCAGAACCGTTTTTGCTCCTCGCGTGCGCAGAGCCGTTTTTGCTCCTCGCGTGCGCAGAGCCGTTTCTACTCCTCGCGTCCGCGGCCATGTGGTTACTCGCCGAGAATTCGGTCACCGGCCCGCAGCAGCGAACTTGGCAGGTCATGGCCGACCAGCTCCTGCGCGACGCGGGCACCTGCGATCGCGGTCTGCAGATCGACATGCACGTGGATTCCGCTGTCTCGCAAGAGATAGACAAGATCTTCGGTGGCGATGTTTCCGCTTGCGCCGGGCGCGAAGGGGCAGCCGCCGAGCCCGCCGACCGAGGCGTCGAGCCGGGTGATGCCTGCTGTCACCGCGGCGTAGGCGCTGGCGAGTCCGGTACCGCGCGTGTTGTGGAAGTGCGCACCGAGTGGCGTGTCGGTGATCAGCGGCCGGATCCGTTCGACCAGATCCCGCACCCGTCGTGGCGTAGTCGTCCCGATGGTATCGGCGATCGCGAGCCGGTCGGCGTCGTTGCCGAGTGCCGCGGCGATCACGTCGACGACCCGCTGGTGCGGCGTCGGCCCATCGAACGGGCAGTCCCACGCCGTGGCGACGATCACCTCGACGGTGGCGCCACTGTCGTGGGCGATCGCGACGATCTCGGGGATGAGCGCCGTGGACTCTGCCGTCGTGCGGCCCACGTTGGACCGGCTGTGGCCGTCGGCGGCCGACACCACGTACTCGATCGACCGCAGCCCCGAGGCGATCGCCCGCTTGGCACCGTTGGGGCTGGCCACCAGGGCGGAGAACTCGATGCCGTGAGAGGAGCGGAATCCGTCCAGCTCGCCCGCGAGCTGCGCGGCGTCGGCCAGCGCAGGCACCTTTGACGGCGACACGAAGGCCGTGGCCTCCATCTCGCGGACGCCGGTGGCGGCCACCGCGGCGAGAAGTTTCAGCTTCGAGGCCAACGGAATTGGATCTTCGATCTGCAGCCCGTCGCGCAGCGAGACGTCCCGGATATCGACATGTTCCGGCAGATCGGTCACAGCACACCCTCGGCACGCAAAGAGTCCAGCTCGGCGTCGGACTTGCCGAGCAGCCCGCGGTAGACCTCGTCGTTGTGTTGTCCCGGCCGGGCTGGACCGGCGCTGCGAATGGTCCCCGGCGTCTCCGAAAGCACCGGTATCACACCGGGCCCCAGCACCGTTCGGCCTACTCGCTCGTCGAAGTGCTCGGCGATCATTCCGCGGGCCAGCAGCTGTGGGTCCGTGACCACTTCGGCCACGGTGTTGATCGGCCCGCTGATCACCCCGGCCGCGCCGAGGATGGAGATGATGTCGGCGGGCCGGCGAACGGCGGCCCAGTCGCCGATGATCTTGTCGAGCTCGTCCTGATTGCGTCCACGGGCCACGTGGTTGGCGAATCGCTCGTCGGTCGCCAGTTCATCCCGGCCCATCGCCGCGCACAGCCTGCGAAAAACGGTGTCCTGGTTGGCGGCGATCACCACCCAGTTGCCATCGACCGTCGGATAGATGTTCGACGGCGCGATGCCCTCCAGCCTGGTGCCCGAGGGTCCGCGCACCACACCGCCCACGTCGTAGTCGGGGATGGTGGATTCCTGGACGGCCAAGCAGGATTCGGTCAGTGCGGCATCGACGACCTGGCCTTCGCCGGTGACCGTGCGCCGGTAGAGGGCGGCCATGGCGCCCTGTGCGGCGAACATGCCGGCGAGGCTGTCACCGAGCGACAACGCGAGCCGCGGCGGCGGGCCGCCCGGGAAGCCGTTCATGTACCTCAGGCCACTGGCCGCCTCGGCCACCGACGCGTAGCCGGCCTTGTGGGCCTCGGGTCCGGTCTGGCCGTATCCGGACACCCTCACGAGGATGATGCCCCGATTGCGTGCGTGCAGAACGTCGTAGCCGAGCTTCCACTTCTCGAGTGTGCCCGGCCGGAAGTTCTCGACGATGATGTCCGAGCGCTCGACGAGGTCGAGGAAGATGTCGCGTCCGCGGGCCTCACGCAGGTTGAGCGTGACGGCTTTCTTGTTGCGGGCGTGCACCGTCCAGAAGAAATGGTGACCGTTGAGTTCGGCCTGCCCCCAGGTCCGTAACGGGTCGGGCGCACCCGGCGGCTCGATCTTGATGACCTCAGCACCCATGTCGCCGAGCAGCCGTCCCGCGAAGGGCCCCGAGATCAGCGTGCCGACCTCGATCACACGGATGCCGTCCAGAGGGCCTGTTGTCATTGTGCAAATCCGTGCCGATGCAACCAGTCGGTGACGACAGTGACCGCCGCGCGGAGCTTGTCCGGTTGGTCGGTGCCCGCGTAATAGTGGTTGGCGCCGGGGATCTCGTGCATCTCCTTGTCGGAATGCCCGATCGCCTCGTACAGCCGGTGGGTGTGGCTGGGTGTGCAGGCGTCGTCGGCGCGGTTGCCGATCACCAGTGTCGGCACCGCGATATCGGGTCCGCACCGCACGGCGTCGCCGTTGGCGTCGTCGTAGCTCCACTGAGACAGCCAGCTGCGGAGGGTGCAGAACCGGGCGAGTCCGACTGGGCTGTTGTTCACCACCTGAGGATCACCCAGGTAACAGGTTCCCGGGGTGCGCTCATTGGGGTCGACCGAGGGATCGAGCCAACGGGGATCGGCCATGGTGCCGTGTACGACGAATGCGAACTCGTCGTCGGCGCGACCTTCTTCGGACAGTTTCGCCAGTTTCTCTTTGACCCACTTGGTGATTCGCCGGTTCCGTGCGATCTGCGCCGCTCGGTAACGGTCCAGGAACTCGGCGGTGTACGGTGGCTGGTTCGGATTGTCCGGGTTATATAGATCCAACTCGGGATCGCGCTTGGACGGGTCGTTCTCGTCGACGATCGAGGCGTCCAGCCACTCGGTCATCGTGCGGTGCCGGCTGACATGAGCGGCCAGCAGCATGATGCCATCGGCGGGCAGCAGTCCAAGCTTCGTCAGGTCAGGTCCGTCGCCGGACGGGCTCGCGGTCAGCGTCGGATTCTGTGCCTGCTGCTGATAGAAGACCGACAGCGAACCGCCCCCACTCCAGCCGGCCAGTACGACCTTGGAGTAACCCAGCCGGTTCTTGGCGTCCTTGATGCACTCGCCGAGGTCCTCTACGACCTTTTCCATCAGCAGCGCGGAGTCGGTGCCGCGAAACCGGCTGTTGCAATAGATGACATGGTGGCCGGCACGGGCCAACGCATTGTTCATCGGTAGGTAGGCGCCGCCGCCGATCGGGTGCATGAACACCAGCACGGTTTCTGACGGTTTGGCCTTCGGCCTGAGCAGATAGCTCTCCAGCACTACCAGCTCGGCAACGCCGCCGTAGACGTCGCGTGTCGTCGAAGTGTTCTGATAGGCAACGAGATACGGGATGCGGTCGTACTCGAACTCGACGGGGGCGGTCTTCACGCAAGCGCTCATCAGTGCTGTCGCTTCTTCGCGCAAGCGCTCATCAGTGCTGTCGCTTCTTCGCGCAAGCGCTCATCAGTGCTGTCGCAGATCGTTCCTCAGTACCTCCGCGGACGGGACAAGCGGGCGGCGGGTGTGGATGGCGATCATCGACCAGTCGACCTTGTCGTAGTCGTCGAATTTGCGTCGGGCCCGCTCCCGTGCTTTCAGGCGCACCGTGGTGGACGCCTTGCGGCGCATCCGAAATGAGGCCCACTGGCATTGGGATGCCGTACAGCGACCCGCCGTGAAAGAACGCGATCTTGTCATAGTCGACGTTGCGGTGGTACCACGGTGTTCGTTCGGTGCCGGGGACGCCATCCGCGGGCTTGGGAATGAAGTTCATCACGTAGACGCCGGCGGCCTGCATGAACAGATGCACCGTCGGCGGCAGATGAACGCTGTCCGAAGTCACCTGGCAGTCCGCATTGGAGAACAGCGGCAGCAGGGCGCCGCGCGCGTCGGCAGCATCCGATGGCTTGAGCTCGCTCGACAACACGTCGACGGGCCGCAGCGGACCGGCGGAGCGGTAGGCGCTGGAATCGTGTCTGCGGTAGATATTGGCCGTGCGACCGGTGAACCCGCCGCGCCCGAGGTCGTCGTCCTTCAGGCCGTCCAGATCCGCCTGCAAACGCCGTGGTGTCCAGCCTTTGCGCAAATGAACAAAGGATTCCATGGTTCGCTCCATCGACGGCATCGGCGGGCGGCAGCTGAACTAAAACTGACATTACTTTTACTTCGCGGCACACGTCAATGCGTTGCGCCCCGTCAGTGCGAAAGGTCGACCCGGATCGTGAGCAGGTTCGTGCCGAATGTCCGCACGCCCATGCTGTTGAACTGGGGCAGCGAGCGCAGTCGTGCGCGCGGGTCGTCTTCGGGCACCAGGTGGGCGGTGCCGTTGAGCCAGCGCCCGCGCAAACGTACGCGCACCTGCGCATTGGCCTGGATGTTCTTCACGTACTGCGATTTTTCGCCGAACTCCGAGACGAACCAGAACTGGTCGCCGATGCGACTGCCGCCCAGCGGTGTGCGGCGCGGCTCACCCGACTTCCGTCCTGTCGTTTCCAACAGCGTTTGGATGGGCACCCGCCGCATCAGCGGGTTCGCGACGTGTTTTTGAAAGAAGCCGGTAACGCGATCGCGGATGTCTTCAGTGTCGCTGGCCATGAGGGCTTCCTCTCGTCGGCGTGCCGATCACACCATTGCGGTGGGCGTGAGTTCCATGGCCAGTATCGGTGCACCGGCGGCGGCCCGCCGAGCCTGCGGCCAGATCGCGGAAACGGCGGGTCAGGCGATCTGACAGCAGTCTCAGCGCGAATTGTCACATCTCGAGCGGTGAGAAACCCGATCCCGGCGGCGAAGGTGGCGTTGGCCCGCAGGGCGGCGTCGTCCCCGTCGAACCCTGTAGAGACGTCATCATTTGCGAGAGTCGCTCCCGCGGTGGGCTGGCGGTCAGTTCGCCGAAGTGGCGTCGATCCTGGTCGCGGAGCGTCCCCCAAGGAGTCGACCAGGGCTGCCCGATAACCGGCCATATCGGTGAAATGCCAAGTAGAAGCTGCCCTTCGTCACGCCGAGGCGTTTGCACAGGCGGTCGATCTCGAGGTCCTTGATGCCTTCGTTGGCGAGAATCACATAACCGGGCCGGGTCCAGTCATCGCCGGACAACCGGCCGCCGCCGCCTGCACGGTCCTTTGCCATGAGCGGCAGCGCAGGCGAATCAAGGCAATGGCACCGGGCCCGATTGATGGCGCCGCCCGAGGCTGACGTTACTTCTGGTGTCGACGGGAATTCCGCAGCGTGGGCCGGTCGGTGTTCCTCACGCGGTGGTCACATGCTTTACTGCTGTCGCACAACTGAAATTTTCTCGGTCTGCTCAGCCGCCGTCCGGGCGTCGTTGAGCGGGCGCGACATCGCGGTGAAGAAACTGCCGCGGTGGCGGTGGCGGCCTGTGCGGTCGCGGGAAAGCGTGTTACGCGGTAACCGGAAGATGGATGGAATTGCGGTATGAGGCTCATTGACAAGATTCGTGGCCCCTGGGCGCGTCGGTTCGCGGTCGCTGCGATAGCAGCGGCTGTTTTACCTGGCGTGATCGGTCTCACAGGCGGGTCAGCCACAGCCGGGGCCTTCTCCCGGCCCGGCCTGCCGGTCGAGTACCTGATGGTGCCGTCGCCGTCGATGGGCCGGGACATCAAGGTCCAGTTCCAGAGCGGTGGTAACGGCTCGCCGGCCGTCTATCTGCTCGACGGCCTGCGTGCGCAGGACGACTTCAACGGCTGGGACATCAATACCCAGGCGTTCGAGTGGTATCTGGACTCGGGGCTGTCGATCGTGATGCCGGTCGGCGGGCAGTCGAGCTTCTACTCCAACTGGTACAAGCCTGCCTGCGGCAAGGCCGGCTGCTTGACCTACAACTGGGAGACGTTCCTGACCTCCGAGCTGCCCAACTGGCTGGCGGCGAACAAGAACGTGAAGGCCAGCGGCATGGCCGCGGTCGGCCTGTCGATGGCGGGCGGCTCATCGCTCGTCCTGGCGGCCCACCACCCCGCCCTGTTCCCCTACGCGGGCTCGCTGTCGGGCTTCCTGAACCCGTCCGAGGGGCAGTGGCCGTTCCTGATCAACCTGTCCATGGGTGACGCGGGCGGTTACAAGTCCGACGACATGTGGGGCCCCGCTGAGACGGACCCGGCCTGGAAGTACAACGACCCGATGGTGCAGATCCCTCAGCTCGTCGCCAATGGCTCGCGAATCTGGGTCTACTGCGGTAACGGCAAGCCGAACGAGTTGGGTGGCGGTGACCTTCCGGCCACCTTCCTGGAAGGCCTGACGATCCGGACCAACGAGACGTTCCGTGACAACTACCTTGCCGCCGGCGGTACGAACGGCACGTTCGACTTCCCGGACAACGGCACGCACAACTGGGCCTACTGGGGCCGCGAGCTGCAGGCGATGAAGCCTGACCTCATCGCGCACCTTCTCTGACACCACGACGACGCAAGGATCCCCGGCATGCGAGTGCCGGGGATCTTTGCGTTTGGTGAACAATGTGAGCCATGGCTGCTCTCAACGCATTGGTCGCTCATCAGGATGCAGAAGGGTCGATCACGCTCGGCCACGAGGTGCTGGACGACACGTTCCTGCCCGACGGTGACGTGCGGATCGCCGTCGAGTACTCGGGTGTCAACTACAAGGACGCGCTCGCGATCACACCGAAAGGCGGTGTCGCCCGGTCATACCCGCTGATACCCGGAATCGACGTCGCGGGTACCGTCACCGCCAGTTCCGCTCCCGGCTTCGCGGTCGGGGACCGTGTGATCGCCCACGGCTACGACATCGGCACCGGCCGCCACGGCGGATACGCCGACAGCGCGCGCTACCCGGCCGACTATCTGGTCAAGCTCGACGGTTTGACCACGGCGGAGGCCGCCGCGATCGGCACCGCGGGTTTCACCGCGGCCATGAGCGTCGACGCGATCCGGGCGCACGGGGTGACCCCCTCCGACGGGCCGGTGTTGGTCACCGGTGCCACGGGTGGCGTGGGTAGCGTCAGCGTGGACCTGCTCGCCGGCCTCGGCTACGAGGTGATCGCCTCGACGGGAAAGACAGAAGCCCACGACTACCTGATGGGGCTCGGCGCGTACGAGGTGATCGGCCGGGTGCCCGCCGAGGGCGAGAAGGTCCGGCCGCTCGGCAAGTCCACGTGGGCAGCAGTCGTCGACAGTGTGGGCGGTGACACGCTGGCGTACGCGCTGAGCACGCTGAATTATGGCGGCGTGGCAGCCATTTCAGGCCTTGCTCGTTCGGTGGATCTACCGACGACGGTGATGCCGTTCATTCTGCGGGGAGTGACGCTCGCCGGTATGGAATCGGTTCTGTTGCCGATCGACGCCCGCCGCGATGTCTGGAGTCGGCTTGAGGGCGAGCTGAAACCGCGGCACCTCGGCGAGATCACCAGCGACGTGTCGATTCTCGAAGCGCCGGAGACGCTGCGTACGATCATCGGCGGCGGTGTCACGGGTCGCACGCGCGTCGTGGTGAAGGACGGCTTCTGATGGCAGCGCGGGCGCGCTTACTTCAGTTCGGATGACGACAGGCCGAGTAGACGGCGGGCGACCACCAGTTGCTGAATCTGCTGGGTCCCCTCGAAGATATCCAGGATCTTCGAATCGCGCGCCCATTTCTCCAGCAGTGTTGCCTCGGAATACCCTGTGGTGCCCGCCATTTCGACAGCCTTCAAAGTGATGTCGCTGGCCACCCTGGCGGACTTGGCTTTGCCCATCGAGGCTTCCTTGGAGTTGGGGATGTTGTTGTCGGCCTGCCATGCCGAGCGCACCGTCAGCAGGTAACCGGCCTCCCAGTCGGCCTCCATCCGCAGGAACTCGGCGGCCGCCGCGCTCTGCGCATGGGCCGGCTTGTCGTAGGAGATGTCGACGCCGGCGTCGGTCAGGATCTTGCGCAGCTCCTCCAGGGCGGCGCGGGCGATTCCGACGGCCATCGCGGCCACTACCGGCCGAGTGTTGTCGAACGTCTCCATCACCCCGGCAAAACCCTTCTCCACGTGGACCTCCGGGCTGCCGAGCAGGTTGTCCTTGGGGATACGGGCATTGTCGAAGCGGATGACGGCGGTGTCGGACGCCTTGATGCCGAGCTTGTGCTCCAGCCGCTCGACCGTCACCCCGGGATGTTCGCGCGGGACGATGAACGACTTGATCGCCGCGCGACCGAGTGACTTGTCCAATGTCGCCCACACCACGATGTGGCTGGCTCGCGAGCCTGCGGTGACGAAGATCTTCTCGCCGTTGATCACATACTCGTCGCCGTCGAGCACCGCGGTCGTCGACACCGCAGCCGAGTCGGAGCCGAAGCCGGGTTCGGTGATCGCCATGGCAGCCCACACCTTGCCCAGGCGCTCCAACTGCTCGTCGGTCGCCACCCCGGATATCGCGGCGTTGCCCAGGCCCTGAAACGGCACTGACAGCATCAGTGCGACGTCTCCCCAGCTGACCTCGATCACGTTGAGGATCGCCGACATGTTGGCGCCGTTGTGGTTCTCGCTCTTGCCCTCGGCATCACGGAAAGCCTCGGCGCCCGCGAACGAGATGGTCTTGGCGTCCGAGATGCCTTCGAAAAGGCTTGCGAGCGTGTCGAGTTCGACCGGGTAGGCATGCTCTTTCAGGTCGTACTTGCGCGAGATCGGTCGTAGCATCTCGGCGGCGCCCTGGTGACCCTTCTCGATGACCGTCTGCAGCTTCTTGGGCATTTCCAGATTGATTGCCATGACAGGTCTTTCCGTTCGGTTCGTGAGGACCTCGATGATCCTCAGATGACGACGACGCCCTCGGCGACGCCGATCGCGCGCAGATCGCGGTACCAGCGTTCGACAGGGTGTTCCTTGGTGTAGCCGTGGCCGCCGAGCAGCTGCACACCGTCCAGGCCGATCTGCATGCCCTTGTCGGTGCCGAGCCGTTTGGCCAGTGCGGCCTCGCGGGCAAACGACAGGCCCTGGTCAGCGCGGGCCGCACCGCGCCAGGTGATCAGGCGCAGGCCGTCGAGTTCGATGGCGATGTTGGCGCACATGAACGCCACCGCCTGGCGACGGGCAATTGGCTCGCCGAACGCCTGTCGCTCCTTGACGTAGGGCACGACGTAGTCGAGCACCGCATGAGAGGTGCCGACCGCCAGCGCCGCCCAGCCGAGCCGGGCCAGCGCGATCGCCTCGGAGTAGATCCTGTCCTTCTCTGCCGGTGGCGCTTCGTCCTCGCCGAGGCGGGCGCCCAGCGGAACCGTGACATTGTCCAGTTCGATGCGTCCCAGCGCGGCGGGGCGAATCCCCATACTCGGGTCGGACTTGACGGACAGGCCCTGCGTGGACGATTCGACGATGAACAACGCAGGCTTGCCGTTCAGTTGGGCGCCCACGACGAAGAGTTCGGCGTCCGAGGCGGCGGGCACGAGGGATTTGACGCCGGACAGCCGGTATCCGCTAGGGGTGCGCACCGCGGTGGTCTTCAGCGCGGTCGGGTCGAACAGCGCCTGGGGCTCGGCGATCGCCACGCACGCCTGGGGGACGTGGTCGCCGGCGAACTCCTTGAGGTAGGTGGCCTGTTGATCGGCACTGCCCCAGTGGGTCAGGGCCGACGCGACGCCGCCGGGCGCCAGAATCGGTAGCGCCAGGCCCATATCGCCGTAGGAAAGCGCCTCGGCGACCAGCGCGTTGGTCACCGTCGAGCGCTGGGCGGCGATGCCGTCGAAATCCTCGGGGATGTTGATCGCGGTGATACCGAGTTCGGCCGCCTTGGTGATCAGCCCGGGCGGATAGCCGGCCGCGTCGTCGGCATCGCGGGCCGCCGGTCGCAGGATCTCATCGGCAAACTCCTCGACGGTCTCGACGATCATCTTCTGGTCCTCGTCGGGGGTCAGATCGAAGTAGTCCCCGCCGCTCGCCTTGAGCCGGGTCGGCGCCTTTCCTACGCCTTGGATCCGCTTGAACTGACGCGTCGACGCGCCGGCGGCGGAAAACGCTTGCTTGATGCCGTATTTCAGGCCGCGGTTGAGCGGATCGCGCAGGTGATAACGGTCCAGGAACTCCTGACCGACGATGGGGGTGATCAGCGCCAACCCGACGTCGATCGCCGTCCGCTGGTGCTTCTGCTTGCCCACGGCGCTTTCGTGCCCGGTGCGCTTTTTGGGCGGCAAGGTGTTCGTCATTGTCAGCTGCCTCGCTAGACGTCGGAAGTGCGCAATCACGCAGCTGACTCCAGAGTAAGGTACCCGAACTGACTCCCGAGTAAGATCGGCGCTTTTGTTACTCAACTCACAAGCGTTGCGCCAACCAGATTCACGGCCGCCGGGCGCGGTAGCCGGGTCATAGATCAGCAGCATCTCGATCTGCACCGGAGTCTCGGGCCACTCTGCGCGAAGCGGGCCAGCTCAGCTGCTGCACTCGCGCTCCGTTCTCCATCGACCCTGCTGTCGTCAGGTTCTGCCGACCACGTCCGGTTCAGTCGCTAATCGCGTTTGCGAGGGAGATCAGCTCCATCTCGGCCAGTGTTTCCTGCACGGCCCGGCATCTCGTAGAAATAGCACGGAGTATTGAAGTCTCGAGTTCGTCGTGCAGCAATCTGCACCTGCGACAGATCGATGCCGACCACCCGAGCCTGCTGACGCGCCGCCGCGTACGGAATCAGGTTCCCCTTGCGGCACAGCCCATTCAAGGCCGCGAGCCGAAGGCACTTCGGGTGGGGCCAGGCCGAACAAGTAGGTGATCGCCGCCAGCTGTCCCGGCGGCGATTGCGGAAACGAGTTCGATGTGTACGGCGTCATCTCGTAGGTGGCACGCGGCAGGTCGACCGCGTCGTCGTCGGCGGAGCGCGCGTGCGTGTGGTCAGCAGGACGAGTCGATGCCATGCTTGCTGTGATAGGCCGTCGAACTGACGATATGAATCCCGTGCGCTCGCTCAGCCGCCGTCGTGGTTGGGACACACGACGTCGACGTACACCGTGGTGAACATCGCCGTGGCAGGCGGCGCATCGCCGGGGTCGTCGATGCCGGTCACCCGGCACAGCGACAGTGGTTTGGTGTCGAAACCGTTCACCCAGTTGATTTCCACGTTGTAACCCTGGGTCTGCAACTCATCGATGACGGTGTCGGCGGGCCCGTCGATGTTGGCGGACGGCGCCGCCGTCGCCATCGGCGCGACGGCGACCGGGGTGATACAGCACGCGGCCAGCGCCACCATTCGTCGTGAGATGAGCAACATGCGCTCAAAGGTCCTCGCCGCAGCGCCGGATGGGCCGTGTAGTCCCTGAGAACATGCCCTCAATCAGTTCGCGCGACGGTGGCCCAGCCTGGTCAGCACCGCCTTGTGGAGCAATCCGTTGGTCGCGACGGCGCTTCCCGTGTGGGGGCCGGTGCTGCCATCCAGACCGGAGAACGCGCCACCCGCCTCGCGGACAAGAATGTCGAGCGGCGCCAGATCCCACAGCTTGACCTCCGGCTCGACGGCGATATCGGCCGCGCCCTCGGCGACGAGGCAGTACGACCAGAAGTCTCCATAGCCGCGAACCCGCCATACTGTGTCGGTCAACTCGAGGAAACGCGCCCGCAGATCGTCCCAGCCGGTGGTCAGGTCGGAGTACGACAGGCTCGCTGAACCGAGGTCGTCGACGCCGGAGACAGTGATGCGTCGGGTCGCCCCGCCGAACGACGTGAACGCGCCCCCGCCGGCCCCGGCCCACCATCTGCGTCCCAGTGCCGGCGCACTCACCACGCCGACCGTGGGGACACCGTCGAGCAGGAGCGCGATCAATGTCGCCCAGACGGGCACGCCGCGAACGAAGTTCTTGGTGCCGTCGATGGGATCGACGACCCACTGCCGACCGCTGAACGTGGTTGTCCCACCATACTCTTCGCCGAGCACCGCATCATCGCGGCGATGCGTCGCCAGCGACGCCCGCAGAACCTCCTCGGCCGATCTGTCCGCGTCTGTGACCGGGGTCAGGTCGGGTTTGGTTTCGATCCGCAGATCCAGAGCGCCGAACCGCTCCATGGTCAACGCATCGGCCTGATCGGCCATCCGCAACGCCAGGGCGACATCATCTGCGACGGAGCTCATGGCTGCAGTCCTACCATGACGGGGTGTGGGAATTCGCGATGGTGCTTTTGCTCGTGGGGGCAATCGTCCTTCTGGCAGCGCCGAGGATCATGCGCCGTCGCGGGACCGGCAGCAACTGGGTGCCAGGGACGCTCTTGGTGACCGGCGTCAGTCCGCGGCCGGACGGGGTCACCGGTGTGCAGTACAGCACGATCACCGGAGTCATCAACGGTCCGACGACCAACGAACACGTGGTCTATCAGCGGCTCGAAGTAGACGTCGACCAATGGCCGTCAATGGGGCAGTTGTTCCCGGTGATCTACGCACCGAACAACCCCGACAACTGGAGGTTCGCCCCGCAGGAGCAAACGCCGCCACCGGGACCGCCGCCTCCGCAGGTCTACTAGCCGTGGCCGATGCGCAGCAGTTCGGCAACGCTGGTCAGCTTGACCCGCGGCCGGCCCGAGCCTTCTCCCGTCGCCCGCTCGTGCTCGTCGATCAGCTTCCAGTGGTCGTCGGTGACCAGTTTCGGCTGCCGCGACAGTAGCCATTCGACCAACTTCTCCGAACGGTCCGCTCCGACGTCTGGCGGTTCGGCGCCGCGCAGGTCTTCGGTCAGGGTGTCGACGGTCTGCTGCGAGTCTTTCTTGTTGGTCCCGATTACGCCGGTGGGGCCCCGTTTGATCCAGCCGACCACGTATTCATTGCGGCTGCCGTCGATGCGGCCGTCGGTGTGCGGAATCGTGCCGCTGCGCTCGTCGAACGGCAGGCCGGGCGTGGGCACACCCCGGTACCCGACGGCACGCACGATCAACTGCGCAGGCACCTCTTCGCGCTCGCCGGTGTCCTTGGCGACGATGCGTCCGTTGTCGTCGACCAGTTCGTTGCGGCCGAGCACGATCGATTCCACCTTGCCGTGGCCCTTGATCTCGACGGGCGACGTCCGGAACCGGAACACGATGCGGCGCTTGGCCCCTCGCGGCTCACGGTCGGCGTAACCACGCAACACCTTGATGTTGTTGCGGACCGTTTTGCCCGCCGCCTCCAGATCCTCGTGGGAGATGTCGGCGAAATCGGCCGGATCGACGACCACGTCCACATCGGCCAGACCCTCGAGGTCGCCGAGTTCGCGCAACTCGAGCGTGGTGAACGGGGCCTGCAGCGGCCCCCGTCTGCCGACGATGAGCACCTCCTCGACACCACGGGCATGGAGGGACTCCAGGGCATGGTCGGCGATATCGGTCAAGCCCAGCACGTCGGGATCGGTGACCAGGATGCGGGCCACATCCAGCGCGACGTTGCCGTTGCCCACGACGACCGCACGGCCGCTGGAGATGTCCGGGGCCATCTCCTGGAAGTGCGGGTGAGCGTTGTACCAGCCCACGAAATCGACCGCGGCGACGCTGCCCGGCAGATCCTCGCCAGGAATGCCCAGCGATCGGTCGGACTGCGCCCCGACGGCGTAGATCACCGCGTCATAGCGCTCGGCCAGCTCGCCGGCCGCGACGTGGTCGCCGACCACGATGTTGCCGAAGAACCGGAACCGCGGATCGTTCGCCGTCTTCTCGAACTGGGCGCTGATCGACTTGATCTTCGGGTGGTCCGGCGCGACGCCGGAACGCACCAGCCCCCACGGGGTGGGCAGCATCTCCAGCATGTCGACGCGCACGTCGGCGTCATCGGTCGCATCGGCGAACTTCAGCAGGGACGCCGCGGCAAAGTAACCCGAAGGGCCTGAGCCGACGATCGCCACATGGTATGGGCGCATACGCAAAGCCTTCTGTTGCGAGCCCGGCTACGCGCAAGGGGCTGTCGCGTCGCCGCCGGGCTGGTTGCCATACCGATGCTAAACGTGCGCCCTGTCCGTCGCGCCCAGTGACGGCGAACTGGCGCGGCGCGGTGGGGCAGGACCGGAACGACCGGGGGAAAGGGTGAGTAACCTGAACTCCCGTGGAACCCGACCGTCAAGCCGATCTCGCCGCCCTCGACTCCACCCTGACCACGGTGGAGCGGGTGCTCGACGTCGAGGGGCTGCGCGGCCGCATCGAGAAGCTGGAGACCGAGGCCTCCGACCCGAACCTGTGGGACGACCAAAACCGCGCCCAGAAGGTCACCAGCGAGCTGTCGCACACCCAGGGTGAGCTGCGCCGCGTCGAGGAGCTACGGCAGCGCCTCGACGATCTGCCGGTCCTTTACGAGCTGGCCACCGAAGAGGGTGCAGCCGATGAACTCGCCGAGGCCGACACCGAGCTGAAGAAGCTGCGCGAGGACATCGAGGCGATGGAAGTGCGCACGTTGCTGTCGGGGGAGTACGACGAGCGCGAGGCGCTGGTCAACATCCGCTCGGGCGCGGGCGGCGTGGATGCCGCGGACTGGGCCGAGATGTTGATGAGGATGTACATCCGCTGGGCGGAGCAGCACAAGTATCCGGTCGAGGTGTTCGATACGTCCTACGCCGAAGAGGCCGGCATCAAGAGCGCGACGTTCGCTGTGCACACGCCGTTCGCCTACGGGACATTGTCGGTGGAGCAGGGTACGCACCGGCTGGTCCGGATCAGCCCGTTCGACAACCAGGGCCGCCGCCAGACGTCATTCGCCGAAGTCGAGGTTCTGCCGGTCACCGAGACCACCGACCACATCGAGATTCCGGAGACCGACGTGCGTGTCGACGTGTACCGCTCCAGCGGTCCCGGCGGTCAGTCGGTCAACACCACCGACTCGGCAGTTCGACTCACCCACATCCCTACCGGTATCGTGGTTACCTGCCAGAACGAGAAGTCCCAGCTGCAGAACAAGGTGTCTGCGATGCGCGTTCTACAGGCAAAATTGTTGGAGCGCAAGCGTTTAGAAGAGCGTGCCGAGATGGATGCCCTGAAGGGTGACGGTGGCAGCTCGTGGGGTAACCAGATGCGTTCCTACGTGTTGCACCCGTACCAAATGGTGAAGGACCTGCGCACCGAGTACGAAGTCGGGAATCCGGCGGCTGTGCTCGACGGAGATATCGACGGCTTCTTGGAGGCCGGAATCCGGTGGCGCAATAGGAAAGATGACGAATAGCACCGTACTTGCATTTTCGATGGCCGATCGTTGGCACGGTTTTTGGGCCGGCGACATTGGCGTGTGGATTCTGGAAAGAGGCGTCCGAATCGGCCTGCTGCTGATCGGTGGCCTGCTGGCCGCCCGCTTCATCAACTGGGGCGCGCAGCGGATTGTGCGCCGCATCGACGTCCAATATCAGGAAAGCGAAGAGCTGGTGCGCTCGGAGAGCACCAAGCACCGGCAGGCCGTCGCCTCGGTGATCTCCTGGGTGTCGGTCGCTCTGCTGTTCGTCGTGGTGGCGGTGGAGATCACCGACATCCTGGCGATTCCGGTGGGGTCGCTGGTGGCGCCCGCAGCGGTGCTGGGCGCGGCGCTCGGGTTCGGTGCGCAGCGCATCGTGCAGGATCTGCTCGCCGGGTTCTTCATCATCACTGAGAAGCAGTACGGCTTCGGTGACCTGGTAGCCCTGACGGTAGCCGGAATCGCCGCCCCGGCCGAGGGCACGGTCGAGGATGTGACGCTACGAGTCACCAAGCTCCGCTCCTCCGAGGGTGAGATGTTCACCATCCCGAACGGTCAGATCGTGAAGTCGGTCAATCTGTCGAAGGACTGGGCCCGCGCGGTCATCGACATCCCGGTGCCGACGTCGGCTGATCTCAACGTCGTCAACGACCTCCTGCACGAAGTGACGGACAACGCGATGGACGATCCAGCGCTGCACGACCTGCTGCTCGACGCGCCGCAGTTGATGGGCGTGGAGAGCATCGAGCTGGAAACCGTGACCTTGCGGATGGTCGCGCGCACACTGCCCGGTAAGCAGTTCGAGGTCGGACGGCGGCTGCGGGTACTGGTCATCCGCGCGTTGCGCCGCGCGGGCATCACCGCGCCGTCGGACGGACAGACTCCGATGGTCGCGGCAATCCCGCATCCGTCGGAGGTTCACGAGAATCCTGAAGACACCCAAGAAACAGAGACCCGCGCCTCCCCGGAGCAAAAACGGTGACTTCGTGGCTGAAGGCCAGGCTGGGCCGCATGCGGGTGTCGACGGCTGTGCTGATCGTCGCGTTCATCGCGCTGTTCTGGGTGCAGCAGACGTTCGAGCCGAAACCCGCGGCGCCGGCGCCGGCGATCGTGCCGCCCGGCTTCGTGCCGGATCCCAACTACACGTGGGTGCCAAGGACCAATGTGCGGCCCAAGGAGCCGGAATATCCGATCGCGACCACCACAACGACCAGCCCGACCACGACGAGCCCGACCGAGACGACGTCACCCACCGAGATCACCAGCCCGACTTCGCCGACGGATACCACGGACACGACGCCGTCGACCGCGGTCACCGACCCTGATGGTCCTGGCCCGTTGCTGCCGCAGACCGCTCCTGCGACGCCGTCGCCGATACCGGCCACGTCGCCCGCTCCCGGCTCGGGACCGGCGGCGCCGGCGCCCGCGTTGCCGCGGTAGCTCGGCCGTCCCCGCTACACTGGCGTGCCGTGATGATCACCCTTGACCATGTGTCCAAGCAGTACAAGTCGTCGGCACGCCCCGCGCTCGACAACGTCTCGGTCAAGATCGACAAGGGTGAGTTCGTCTTCCTCATCGGCCCGTCCGGGTCGGGCAAGTCGACGTTCATGAGGCTGCTGCTCGCCGAGGACTCACCGAGCCAGGGCGATATCCGGGTGTCGAAGTTTCACGTCAACAAGCTTTCCGGCCGCCATATCCCCGGGCTGCGCCAGGTCATCGGCTGCGTGTTCCAGGACTTCCGGCTGCTGCAGCAGAAGACCGTCTTCGACAACGTCGCGTTCGCACTCGAGGTCATCGGCAAGCGCGGGGACGTGATCAACCGGGTGGTGCCGGACGTGCTGGAGATGGTAGGCCTGTCCGGCAAGGCCAACCGGCTGCCCGGCGAACTGTCCGGCGGTGAGCAACAGCGAGTCGCCATCGCCCGCGCGTTCGTGAACCGGCCGCTGGTGTTGTTGGCCGACGAGCCGACCGGCAACCTCGACCCCGAGACCAGCAAGGACATCATGGATCTGCTCGAACGCATCAACCGCACCGGGACGACGGTGCTGATGGCCACCCACGACCATCACATCGTCGACTCGATGCGCCAGCGCGTCGTCGAGCTGGAACTCGGCAGGCTGATTCGCGACGAACAGCGCGGCGTCTATGGAATGGATCGCTAAGTGCGCTTCAGCTTCCTCGTCAATGAGGTCCTGACCGGCCTTCGCCGCAACGTCACGATGACGATTGCGATGATCCTGACCACCGCCATCTCGATCGGGCTGTTCGGCGGCGGCCTGCTGGTCGTGCGGTTGGCCGACCAGTCGCGGAACATCTATCTCGATCGCGTGGAGAGCCAGGTCTTCCTGACCAACGACGTGTCGGCCAACGATCCCACCTGCGACGCGGACCCGTGCAAAGGTCTGCGGGCGCAGATCGAAGGCCGCGACGACGTGCGCTCCGTGCGGTTCCTGAACCGCGACGACGCCTACAACGATGCGATCAAGAAGTTCCCGCAGTACAAGGATGTGGCGGGTAAGGACGCATTCCCTGCGTCGTTCATCGTCAAGTTGGACAATCCAGAGCAGCACAAGGATTTCGACGAGGCGATGGTCGGCCGGCCCGGCGTGCTCAACGTGCTCAATCAGAAGGACTTGATCGACCGGCTCTTTGCGGTGCTCGACGGCCTGTCCAACGCGGCGTTCGCGGTCGCATTGGTGCAGGCGATCGGCGCAGTCCTGTTGATAGCCAACATGGTTCAAGTGGCGGCGTATACCCGCCGTACCGAGATCGGCATCATGCGTCTCGTCGGCGCGAGCCGTTGGTACACGCAGCTGCCGTTCCTGGTGGAGGCGATGCTGGCCGCCTTCGTCGGTGTACTCATCTCGATCTTCGGGCTGATCCTGGTGCGGGCACTGTTCCTGGAGAACGCCCTGGATCAGTTCTACCGAGCCAATCTGATTGCCAGGATCGATTACGCAGACATCCTCTACATCTCACCGTTCCTGTTGATAGTCGGTGTGGCAATGGCCGGTGTCACCGCCTATGCCACCCTGCGCCTCTACGTGCGTCGTTAGCCGTGGCCAAGAAAGCGGACCCGACGCGGTCGAGCAACAACAAGGTCGTCGCGACCAACCGCAAAGCGCGGCACAACTATTCGATCCTCGAAACGTTCGAGGCCGGCGTGGCATTGGTAGGAACCGAGGTGAAAAGCCTGCGGGACGGGCAGGCATCGCTGGCAGACGCGTTCGCGACGGTTGACGACGGCGAGATCTGGCTGCGCAATCTGCACATACCGGAATATCACCACGGCAGCTGGACAAACCACGCGCCGCGGCGCAACCGAAAGCTGTTGCTGCACCGCAAGCAGATCGACAACCTGGTCGGCAAGATCCGCGACGGCAACCTCACCCTGGTCCCCCTGTCGCTCTACTTCACCGAGGGCAAGGTCAAGGTCGAGCTCGCCCTGGCCCGCGGCAAGCAGGCCCACGACAAGCGGCAGGACATGGCCCGCCGGGACGCACAGCGCGAGGTGACCCGCGAACTGGGCCGGCGTGCCAAGGGCATGGCCTGATCGGCGTTGCCCTGGCCCTGGCGTCCGCACTGGGCTACGGCGTCAGTGATTTCGTCGGCGGCCTGGCATCGCGGCGGGTCGCGGCCCTGCGCGTGGTGCTGGTGTCCTATCCGATCGCGCTGGTGCTGTTGACAGTCGTGGCCACGCCCGTCGGCGGCGACATCACCAAGGGGGCGGTGCTTTGGGGTGTCCTGTGCGGCATTTCGCAGGCCTTCGGCGTCTGGTGGTTCTACGCCGCCCTCGGCGCCGGTCCGATCTCGGTGGTGTCACCGCTGACCGCCATCCTGGTCGCCGGCATTCCTGTCGGTGCCGGCATTGTGCTGGGAGAGCGACCGGGCGTTGTCGCCGGCGTCGGGATCGTGCTGGCGCTGGTCGCGGTAGTGCTGGTCAGCCGCGAAGCGACCGACGAGGATGTCACACCGCACACCTTCACGGCCAAGGTCGCCTGGCTGACCCTCGGTTCTGGTGTCGCGTTCGGACTGAATTTCGTGCTGATCCACCAGGCGCCCGTTGAGGCCAGGCTCTGGCCGCTGGTTTTCGCGCGCGCATCGGCGACCGTGGTGGTGGTGATGGTGGCGGCGGTTAGCGACAACCTGCGTCCACCGACCGGCCCGCCGCTGCGCCTTGCCGTCACGGCGGCGATGCTGGACACAGCGGCAAATATTGCCGCGTTGCTGGCGTTGCAGGCTTCGTTGCTTTCACTGGCCGGTGTGCTGATGTCGCTGTATCCAGCGGCGACGGTGTTGCTGGCGATTGTGTTGCTGCGGGAGCGGGTGACGCGCTGGCAGGCGCTCGGGATGGTGCTGGCATTAGCGGCTGTCGCGATGATCGCCTCGAATTAACGGGAACGGAATATTTGCCGGACGGAAGTGTTCCCATCACGGCTCGAGCATCGAGCACCCGCTGGGATAGGGCATCATGGCAAGAACGATGTGGGCTTGACCGCCACTTTCGAATTCAATTTCGGGCACGCTAGTCGGCCGCGAGCGCTACGTTCGCGCCATGAGTGGCCCCTCACGTCCGGTGACGAATCTCGACAAGACCGCGACTCTGGACGGCTTGTTCGCCGTCTGGGATGACATCGACACGCTGCTCGACGGGCTGGGGGAGCAGCACTGGCAAACGCACACCTCGCTGCCGGGATGGGACGTTCACGACGTGACGTCACATCTGATCGGCACCGAGTCGATGTTGCAGGGTGCCGCGACACCCGAGGCCGACGTGGACATCTCGACGCTCAAGCATGTGCGCAACGATATCGGCGTGCTCAACGAACGCTGGGTGCGCAAGTTACGCGGTGTCGGGCCCGCAGATCTGCTGGAGCGGTTCCGCACGACGACTGCACAGCGACGAAAAGCGTTGTCGGGCATGGACGACGACGCGTGGAACCAGATCACGGCGACACCGGCCGGGCCCGACACCTACGGCCGGTTCATGCGTGTGCGCGTCTTCGACTGCTGGATGCACGAAATCGATATTCGTGACGCCATCGGGCAGCCCGACGCGAACTTCGCGGGTGCCTCATCGCCCCTTGCGCTCGATGAGATGGCGGCCAGCATGGGGTTCGTCGTCGGCAAGCTCGGTGGAGCGCCCGACGGCTCGCGGGTCGCCATCGAGTTGACCGGCCCACTCGCCCGCACCATCCACGTTGATGTGCAGGGTCGCGCGAAGGTTGTCGACGATTTCGGCGGCGATGAGCCGACGGCGACGATCCGGCTCGACGGAGTGCTCTTCAGCCGGTTGGCGGGTGGACGTACGACGCCGGGCCGACACGCAGACGCCATCGCTTACGGCGGCGACCGGGACGTGGGCGAGCGGATCGTCGAGCACCTCAACTACGTCATTTGAACTGGGGAAACCAGACCGGTCGGGATGAAATTGGTGCGGCGATTCGTTGCACATCGAGTACCATGGAATCCTGCCGAAAGTCGGTAGGGATGCGAGGGGCTGAACGGTTTCGACTTCGCGCATCGAATCAAGGGAAGCGTGCCGGTGCAGGCAAGAGACCACCGTAAGCGTCGTTGCATCCAATTAAGCGCCGATTCCAATCAGCGCGACTTCGCCCTCGCTGCCTAAGCGACGGTGAGTCTGTCAGACCGGGAGCGCCCTCGGCCCGGACCCTGGCATCAGCTAGAGGGACAAACCGATACGTCCGGTCGCGGGACATATCGGGACACCAAACAGCGACTGGGATCGTCATCCTGACTTGTTCGCGTGATCAGGAGATCCGAGTAGAGACATAGCGGACTGCGCACGGAGAAGCCTCGAGGGAATGCCGTAGGACCCGGGTTCGATTCCCGGCAGCTCCACCGGAAAGAAGCAGGTCAGGCCCATAAAGCCTGACCTGCTTCTCATTTCGGCATCCGCAGCTGTGCCTCTGACGGTCTATCCGGCCGTCGGCTGGTATGCCAGCCTCACCATGCCGGATGCGTATGTCGTCGCCGAGATCAGGCGCAGTCGAAGGGGGAGTTCGCCTGCATGGAACGGCCTCACGCCGTCGCCCCAGATGTAGGGATGTATCCAGAACCTCGCCTCGGCGACGAGGTTCTGATGCGCAAGGTAGTTCGCCAGTTCTCCGATTCCGTAGAGAATCACGTCGCCGGAATAGCGCTTCTTCAGGGCCGCGACGTCGTCGGCGAGATCAGCGCCGAGCAGTTGAGCGTTCCATCTCAACGGCTCCTTCAGGGTGCGCGAGGCAACGTGTTTGGGCATCGGATTGATCAGTTTCGCCCATTCGTCGTCCGATTTCGGCCAGAAGTCGGCGAGCTTTTCGTAGGTTTCTCGACCGAGGATGATGGCGTCGGCCGCACTCAGTTGGGCGAGGCCGTCGGCCATCGCCAGGTCTGGCTGAAACCACCCCTCCAGGGGATCAATCACCATGTCCGCCGTCATGTTTGCCGACACGATCAGCCTGCCCATCGCGATACCTCCTCGTCTGGCTCCTGCATATGGAGACTGAGCAGACGGCATGAACTCATCGACCGATCTCGCGCGACGACGGGTCGAGCGGCCACTGTGCGTCGACTGCGTGCGTTGACGATTCGCACGGGGTGGTTGGCCAAAGCGCTGTTGATGCCATCAATAGCTTTCGCCTATCCGCAGGTCATCTCGCGTAACGTCCCGTCGTTTCGTGTAGTCAAGGTCAACGTTTACGCTGGTCAAGCTTATGTCCGCGCCGAGTTCGATTCCCGGCAACTCCACCGGACAGGTGCGGGCCAAGACTGAGAAGTCCTGCCCGCATCGCATTTCAGGTCAACACCCGCGTCGCCACAGCTTGGCGATAGGCCGCCGACGGGGCCTCTTCTGTATCCGGCCGGCTCCCGGCAGTTTCTGCAGCTAGCTCGGGGGGATTCGTTGTCCGGGTAGCCTGGGCACATTCCCATCCAAGGCGACGTTGACGGCCCGATCCGAGTCGCCGTGCTGGCGCCGATCGCATGGAGGACACCGCCTCGCCACTACGGGCCGTGGGAGCAGTTCGCCTCGTTGCTCACCGAGGGTTTGGCGGCGGCCGGCCATCACGTCACGCTGTTCGCCACCGCAGACTCCATCACCACGGCGAGCCTGCATGCAACCGCGCAGCGCGGCTGGTCTGAGGACGCCAGGATCGACGCCAAGGTTGCCGAGTGCCTGCACATCGCGTCGGCGTTTGAGCGCGCCGGCGAGTTCGACATCATCCACAACGGGTTCGACTTCCTGCCGCTCACGTACAGCGATCTCGTCAGGGTGCCGGTGGTCACCACGATCCACGGGTTCTCGTCCGACCGGATCATTCCTGTCTACGAGCGCTACGACAGCACCACTACTTATGTCTCGATCAGTGACGCCGATCGCCACCCGAATCTGAATTACGCCGCCACCATCCACCACGGGATCGATATCGACGAGTTCGCGATCCATCCACGGCCCGGCGAACACCTGCTGTTCTTCGGACGGGTCCACGCCGACAAAGGCACCGCGCAGGCGATCGAGGTCGCCCGCCGATGTGGCCGCCGACTCGACATCGCCGGGATCATCCAGGACGACGAGTACTTCCGCGACGAGGTCGCGCCGCACATCGACGGCGAGCAGGTGCGCTACCTCGGACCTGTCGACGCCTCTACGCGCGCCGAGGTGCTGGGCGGTGCGCACGCGCTGCTCCACCTGATCGACTTCGACGAGCCGTTCGGCTACAGCGTTGTCGAAGCGATGGCCTGTGGCACACCGGTTATCGCCAACTGGAGAGGCTCGATGGGCGAGCTGATCGCGAACGGCGTCACCGGCTTTCTCGTCGACGGCATCGATTCGGCGGTGGCCGCGGTCGCTGCAGCAGCCGAGCTCGACCGGCGCGAGATCGCCGAACTGGCCGCCGAACGCTTCACGGTCACCACCATGATCGACAAGTACGTCAAGGTCTACCGCGACGTCATCGGCAATCGACAGTGAACCTGGGCGACCAACCCGACGCTGCCTGGTGGAAGTCTGCTGTCGTCTATCAGATCTATCCGCGCAGCTTCGCCGACTCAAACGGCGACGGGTTCGGTGATCTGGGCGGCATCACCGGACGGCTTGACTATTTACAGTCGCTCGGGGTCGACGTGATCTGGTTGTCACCGATCTACCGTTCACCCCAGGCCGACAACGGATACGACATCAGTGACTACCGCGATATCGATCCGCTGTTCGGCACCCTCGCCGATTTCGACGCGCTGCTCGCCAAGGTGCACGACCTCGGGATGAAGCTGGTGATGGACCTCGTGGTCAACCACTCCTCGGACGAGCACCCGTGGTTCGTCGAGTCGCGTTCATCCCGCGACAACTTGAAGCGCGGTTGGTACATCTGGCGCGACGCCCGTGACGGCGCCGAGCCCAACAACTGGGGCTCGTTCTTCGGGGGATCGGCGTGGGCCTGGGAACAGAACACCGGCCAGTACTACCTGCATCTGTTCGACCGTAAGCAACCCGACCTGAACTGGGAGAACCCGGAATTGCGGACGGCCGTCCACGACCTCATGGGCTGGTGGCTCGACCGCGGCGTCGACGGCTTCCGGATGGACGTCATCAACTTCATCTCCAAAGCCGAGGGGCTTTCAGACGCACCGGCGATCCCGGGACAGCGGTTCGTCAGTGCCATGGACAAGTTCGTCGATGGGCCGCACGTGCACGACTATCTCGCCGAGATGACGCGCGTGGTGTTCGGCGGCCGCGACGGCGAGTTCCTCACGGTCGGCGAAATGCCGGGTGTCACAACTGAACAAGCGCGGCTCTACACCGATCCGGCTCGAGGTGAGCTGAACATGGTCTTTCAGTTCGAGCACGTGTCCGTCGACCAGGGCCCAGGGGGCAAATTCGACTACCTCGGCCTCGACCTGGTAGTCCTGAAGAAGGCGATCCATCGGTGGCAAGCGGCGTTGGCGGAAACCGGTTGGAACAGCCTGTATTGGAACAACCACGACCAGCCTCGCGTCGTGTCCCGGTTCGGCGACGACCACCCCGACTACTGGGCGGCGTCGGCGAAGGCACTTGCGACTGTGCTGCATGGTATGCGTGGCACCCCGTTCGTTTACCAGGGCGAGGAACTTGGAATGACGAACTATCCGTTCCGGAATCTGCAGGACCACAAGGATATTGAGGCGTTAAGCTACTACCAAAGCGTGCTCGCAGCCGGGGGTGACGAAGGTGCGGCGCTCGCCGGTCTCGCCAAGATGAGCCGCGACAACGCCCGCACACCGATGCAATGGGACGCGGGACCGAACGCTGGATTCACCACCGGATATCCATGGCTGCCGGTCAATCCCAACCATACCTGGCTGAACGCCGCAGCCCAAATCAACACAGCGGAAACGGTTTTCACGCACTATCAAGCTCTTATTCGCCTCCGCCACGCGCTGCCCATCCTGGTGCACGGCGGCTTTACGCCCGTGATGGAGCATGACCCGCAGATCTGGGCGTACACCAGGAACACCCCGAACAGAAAACTCCTCGTGATCGCCAACTGCGGACGCCATCCTCGGACCGTCGAAATCGGCCCAGAATGGATCATGGCCGATCTGCTCCTCGGCAATCTGCCGGATGCCCCTGCCGCGTCGACGTCAACATCATGCTCTTCGCGCGAGCGCTCATCGACATCACTCGAGTTGGCCGGCTGGGACGCGCGCATCTATTCCGCCGGCGGTTGACGGACCAGTCGGGACCCAACGGAACGCCCCCGGATCAGCAGGCGACGCCCTCAACGAAGATCGCGCAACGCGTCCGCGAGTGTGGGATACAGCGCCAGGACAGTGTCAATTCCGAGCAGCCTGATCGGCCTGCTCGTAGCGGCCCCTTCTGCGACTGTCCCGAAGCGTACTGACATCGCATCAGCCGCTTCCCGCGCCGCTACCAGAACACTGATTCCGACGACGGAGAGGAACTCCACGTCCGTGAGGTCAACGATAAATCCGGCCGGCGCCTTCCCCAGCGCGGCACAGATTGCCTCCGCCAACTGAGGAGCGCTGAGCAAGTCGACCGCTCCACCAACCGCCAACACTACGACTCCTTCGCTGCAATGTTCGCGCACCGTGAAGCTCTCCTGATGCGCGCAGACGGCGGAGGTGGTCGGCTTGGCGAAGTGATCGTCCATGGGGGAGCTCGTCTTGATCATTCCAAGGTTGATCATGGCCGTTAGCCTCTCCGAGTCGCGCTGCCATGCGCCTGGACGGGATCCCGTCGAGCGCTCGCGCGAGCTGACCGCCATTCAACACCCCTAGGGGCTGTGTAGTCACACCCTTAGGGAGGTAGTTTGAAGCACACGGCCCATCTATCGAAGACGTTGCCGGCGCGGGTGCGTTTGAGCCAAGTGGGCCCGGCGGGCGACCGATGTGATCGCAATGTCGTGAGGTTGGTGCGGCACCGCGCTCTCTGGATACCTCGATCCGACAGGAGCATCGATGATTTCGTGAGCAGGTTTCCGGCTAACCACCACGGTATCCGCTATCCGAACCTGGCCGCCCATTCCGTGCCGGACGACATAGACAGGTCTAAGCCGCGGTGGCGTCGACCGGGGCCCCTGCCGGGCGGAAGATGAGCCCGGTAAGGCTCGCCGGTTTGGCCGCCGCTGGCACTTTGCGCAGGGCGTCGTTGGGAAGGGATAGCCGGAATACTTTCTTCCATGTGGAGCCAACTTGCTCGACCATCGGGCCGCTCACGTAGGTCAGGCTGTAGCGCTCGAAGAGTTCCTGGATCTTCGGCGCGATCTCCTGGTAGCGGTTACTTGGTAGGTCCGGAAACAGATGGTGTTCGATCTGGAAGGACAGATTGCCGGTCATGAAGTGCAGCAACGGAGTTCCGCTGATGTTGGCCGAACCCAGCATCTGCCGTAGGTACCACGCGCCACGGGTTTCACTGTCGATCGACTTCTTCTCGTAGGTCTGCACGCCTTCGGGGAAGTGCCCGCACATGATGACCGAATGCGTCCAGAGATTACGGACCAGGTTGGCGGTCAGCGTGGTGACCGCCGAGGGACCGGACAGAAGGGGGTGCAGCACGCAGCACGTAGTCCTTGGTAATCTGTCGGCCGATCTTGCGGAGCACGCTCTTGCCTTGGCGGCGGAACTCGTCTTTGTCCGGGCGCCCACCAACTGACACCCGCCCAGGCTACCTAAACGTCCGGCCGTCTCGAGCGCGGATCCGGTCGGTGGGCGCTACTCGTACAGGCATGGGCGGGACTTCTTTACGTCGCCTTTCAGGTCGTGAAGCGAGACCTACGCCCGCGCCGTCGATTCATCTCCCTGCATCTGAAGTGTGGCTCCGATTCAGCGCAATGACGATTAACCAAAACAAGTAGCGCGGTACTCGTGTTTAACGCGATGTCGCGCCGCATGCTGTTGGAAGGCCGCGATGTACGGGAGATATGACAATGACCGATCAGCAGCAACGAGCACTCGATTCCTTTTATGCCCTGGACAACGTGGTCACGATCAAGATCACGATGCCGCAGGCCGAGTGGGATGCGGTGCGAATGGAGGAGCCAAAGGGCGGCCGCTGCAACTTCGAATGGACCGGAGACGCCAGGTTCACGTGGCGCAAGGCGAGCGAGGTCGAGATCTCGGGAACGAAGTTTCCCGCCAAGACGAAGTTCACCGGCGTCGGCGTCAAGAAGAAGTCGTTTTGCGGCTCCATCAACAGCGACAAGCCGTGCCTGCATCTCGACTTCGGCAAGTTCGGCGACGCCAACGTGCCCGGCATCGACGCCCTGATCGGCTCGCGTTACGTGACGCTCAACAACTCCATTCAAGACAGGTCCTATATCAAGCAGACACTGGGCTACCGACTGCTGGGAATGGCGGGGTTGCCCAGTTCACGCTGCAACTACGCCCGGGTATTCGTCAACGGAACTCCGGTCGGTCAGGGGATCCCCGGCGTCAACAGCCCCGGCATCTTCGTCAACGCCGAGCCGGTCATGAAGCGCTACATAGAGCGCAACTTCAGCGGCAACATGAAGGGCAATCTCTATGAGCTCGAGCATCACGACGATTTCCTCGAGGAGCGGCTGAAGTTCATCGGGGTGGAGTCGCTGTCCAAATTCGAGGACAAAGCCGACCTGAAATTCGCGATCCGTCACATCGAGGCGAACGGTCTGGCCGGCGCGGATCAGGTACTGGACATGGATCAATTCCTCAAGGTCTACGCGATGGAGTTCTTCCTCAAGCACTGGGACGGCTATGCGGACAACACCAACAACACCTACATCTACAACGACGTGACCGCCGTCGCCGCGCCAGGGGTGGGCAACATCAAGTTCAAGATGATCCCGTGGGGAATCGACCAGACGCTCCAGCCCGACAGGCCGTTCAAGCTCGGCCGCGACGGGATCATCGCCCAACTCGTGCGTAACGACGACACTCGTCGCAAACAATTGTTCGACCAGATTCGGACGTACCGGGAGACCTTGTTCAGCCGCGAGCATCAGCAGACGGTCCTGAAACCCCTGATCGACCAGATGCAGGCACTAGTCGTCGGGTTCGGCGTCCCCAGTGCCGCGGCGGAGATCGATTCTGTGCGCCAGCAACTCCGGCTGGCCGAATCGGCCGGATACATCGCGACAGGTCTGCCTGGTCCCTCCAACTCGGTCTACATCCTCAAGCACGACACCAGTGCCTGTCTGCATGCGAGCAATACCGAGTCGATTCCGCCGGGCATACCCGCTCCGGCGAATTTCGAGGTCTACCATCAGCCCTTGAAGGACGACAACGACAAGACGGACCTGTGGATGTTCAACGACCTCGGGACCGGAAAGTCAATCACCAATCAGGCCTACAACCGCCCCCTGCACGCCAGCGCTACGCAAGTCACGCCGCAAGGGCACAAATACCTCTATACATGTGCGCCGAGTAACGGCGAACATGCTGAAGAGTTCACGATTACCCCGGTGCCCGTCCCGGTCACGGACCCCGCCAATCCGCCGGGCCGGTTCGCCTACACCGGGTACTTCAATCTCGTCAGCGTGCGGACCAATGAAATGGCGAAGTACGGACTCGACCTCACGCCGGGCGGCAGGGCCAGGGTTCACCAAGAACTTCCCGGTTCCAACCTCTATTTCTACTGATGTCGTGAGCTCTGACGTACACCGCCGAGCCTAGGGCGGTGGCACCGGCGGTGCTGCCGGTGGCGGTGCCGGCGCCAGCGGTGGTTCCGCTGGTGGTGCACCCATCGGCAGAGTGATCGGCGGTAGTCCGGGATCTCGATGACGTTGAACGCCGGCGGCGGTGGCGGCGCGTCGGGAGGGGGCGGCGCATCTGGCCGAGGAGGCGGCGGGTAGTACACGGGCGCCGGCTTGATGCCGTTACTCGTGTTGATCGTCACGATCGAACCGGGGATGGTTCGACCTTTCGGGGTCGTCCCCACCACGGCACCTTTCGTGAGGTAGCTGTTGATCGGCGTGGGTTGGTCGGGAACCGGAAAGCCGGAATATATCAAGCGTTTACGCGCCGCATCGAGTTTCAGGCCGGTGACGCTGGGCACCTCGCTGCCGGAACCGCCGGTGACATAGCGCGGATCCGTCGGCGGCAGCGCCACCGGACCGAAGTCTCCTGCGATCGGCCTCATCGCCAGGAACCACGTGCGCGCCGGTTCGGTGCCGCCGAACAAGTTGCCGCTGCTGCATTTTCGCGATGGATACGAACACAGCCCGGACGGTTTGGGGGAGTCGTCGAAGATCTAGTTCGCGGCGGCGTAGTGATTGGTGAAGCCCAGGAATCCCGACGATCGATGAGACTCAGTGGTGCCCGTCTTGCCCGACATGGGCAAGCTCCACCCCGCCGAACCGGCCGAACCGGCGGCGGTCCCGCTGATGGTGTTCTCGCCCAGCGCCTTGGACAGCGTGTTGGCAGCCCCTCGGGCACCACCTGCTCACAGCGTGCGAGGTGACGGCCACCTCGTGGGCCTGCGGTCGAAGATCATGTCGATCGGGCTGGGCGGGCACCACATCCCGTCAGAGGCCAGGGTCGCGGCGACATTCGACAACTCGAGCGCGTTGATCTCGAACGGGCCGAGTGTGAAGGAACCGATGTTCTGCCGCTTGATGTAGTCCGCGTGGTTGTCGGGGTCGTAGGCGCGGGCCGTTCCGGGCTCGGCGTATGACCGCAAACCCAACTTGACCGCCATATCGACCGCGCGCGGGACACCGACCTGCCGATCAGATTGGCGAACGCGGTATTTGGCGACTGCGCGAGCGCGTCGGTGACACTCATGGAGCTGCGGTAGCCGCCGGCGTTCTTCACACAGCACGTCTGCGGTGGACAGCCGGGGGTGTTGCTGCTGCCCAGGCCCGTCCCCTCGAACTTCTGCGGGACGTGGAGTTGAGCGTTGATCCCCATCCCCATGTCGAGCGCCGAGGCGGTGGTGGTGAAGATCTTGAATATCGACCCGGCGCCGTCACCCACCAGTGAGAAAGGTAGCGGCTGGATGGTCTGGCCCGCGGCAAGATTGAGCCCCTAGGTGCGGTTGTCCGCCATCGCCATCACCCGGTGCGCGTCTCTGCCCGGCCTGATCACGCTCGCTCGAGCAGCTCACCACGATGGCGTTCGAGGACCTGCTCCGCAAGGTGTGGAACGAACGGATCGACTTCGTGAAGGTCGGCGGCAATGAAGCCGAGAAATTGCCGATCGGTCCCAACACGGTGATTGGCGACGATCTCGGATTTGTCCGGCCGTCCTAGTCAGGCAGCGCCTTGCCGGTCGCGTGCGATTCGACGTACGCGATCGCCGCGTACAACGCATCACGAAGCGGAGTGATATCGCGGGCGGCCTGGGTGAGGAGTAGGCCACCCTGGAATGCGGCCATCAGCACGTGCGCGAGTTGCTCGGGGTCGGCATCACTTCGCAGGTCGCCACGCTCGCCCATGGCGAGCAGGCCGGTGCGGAACTGTTCCTTCCATCGAGCGAACCCCTCGACGACCTCCAGGCGTACATCCAGACCGGACTTCATGACTTCACTCGCCAGTGAACCGAAACTGCATCCCCCTTCGACGACTGTCTCCGGTCTCATCAAGTAGCCGTCGGCCCACGCGTGGAGTGCTGCGAAACTGTCCAGCGGTCCCTGGCGCGGATGGTCCTGCAACCCCATCATCGAATCGGCGCGCCACCGAAGGACGGCCCGGACGAGGCTTTCCTTGTCAGGGAAGTAGTGGCTGAGTTGTGAACCCGAGATGCCGGTGGCATCGCGGACCATCTCATTGTTCGTGTCATGAACTCCATGCCGGTATATCAACGCCGCCGCCGCCTCGACGATCCGCGCACGCGTTGCGCGGCCCTTCGGTGTCAGCTCTCGTTCGCCAACCGTCATGAACACAGGGTATCGCAAATGGGCTTGACAGCCCATTAAGGTCCAGAGTGTAATGGGCTCACAAGCCCAGAAAGAAAGAAGACTGATGATGAAGTTCGGATTGGTCGCCACCGTGATCGCCGGCGGAATGAGCTCGGCGGTTCTGGGACTGGGCGGTCCTGCCGTCGCCCGCGTCACGGCGTCGCAACCCGCCGGGGGAAGCTCGGCGATCGTTGAGCCGGCGGGAGTTGACCACCACGTGTGGCTGAACCCAATCACGTCGAAAGCCCTTGCGCCCATGATGGATACCGGCGTTCACCATAACCGTTGACCACCGCTGAGACGACGAAGGGCGCAGAGATGTCAGCCGTCAGCCAGCGCGAACTTTGCGCGCCGCTCGGCCGGCACCAGGTCGAGGTAGTCGCGATGACGGTTGATGAAGCCCTGGACGAACGGGCAGTAGGGCAGCACCGCCAGCCCCTCTGCCCGCGCGGTGTCCAGTGCGGCTTTGACGAGCAACGTTCCCAGGCCTTCACCGTTGCGCGACGGGTTGATCTCGGTATGGATGAAGGAGATGACTCCGGGTCGGCGCCGATACTCGGTGAAGCCAAGGACCGCCCCGTCGATTGCGATTTCGAAGCGTCTGCGGTCTGAGGCGTCGGTGACGGTTGGAGTAGGCGCATCCGCTTGTGCCCTCGACGTCGGAAGTTGGAGGTAGCGATGCACGAGGGCGATCGCCACGCCGCCTTCACCGACGGATGCCGCGACGCGCTTCACCGATCCCGAGCGGATATCGCCGACGGCGAAGATTCCTGGGGCGCTCGTTTCGAGAGCGAACGGCTCGCGATCGGCGTTCCATTGCCCGGCCTTCGTCGCGTCGGTTCCCGTCAAGACGAAGCCGTGCTCATCGCGTGCGATCTCCGAGGGGAGCCAGTCGGTCGCCGCCTCGGCGCCGATGAGGACGAAGAGCGCCGTCGCATCCCGTCGAGAAGTCGTGCCGGTCGTTCGGTCGATGACCTCGATCGCCTCGAGTTGTTCATCTCCGTGCACTGCGACGACCTCGGATCGGGTTTCCACGCGGATGTTCGCTTTCGTTGCAATCTGCTCGATGAGGTAGTTCGACATGCTCTCGGCAAGCGACTCGCCGCGAACGATTAGCGTCACCGATCGGGCGTGGCTGGAGAAGAAGATGGCGGCCTGTCCGGCCGAGTTACCCGCTCCGATCAGATACACGTCGTTGCGCTGGGTCAGTCCGGCGTCGCTGCGAGCCGCACCGTAGTAGATACCGGAGCCGACGAATCGATCCGCCGTATCGATTTCGAGGCGCCGCCACTGGACGCCTGTCGCGAGAACGATCGACCTCGTCCGGAGAACGTCGCCGCCATCCAGCCTGACCGTCATCTCGGCAGGGTCGATGGCCTCGACTCGTCGGGTCACGACGATTTCGGCGCCCAGCCGCTTCGCCTGTTGCAGTGCCCGACTCGCGAGCTCGTCTCCGGACACGCCGAACGGAAACCCCGTGTAGTTCTCGATCCGAGTCGAGGTGCCGGCCTGTCCGCCGGGGGCGAAGGACTCGATAAGCCCCATCTGCAGACCCTCGGATGCGCCGTTGACCGCCGCCGTCAAACCCGCCGGCCCGCCGCCCACGATCACCACGTCGTAGCGGCTTCTGCGTGGTGCAACCGTAAGTCCAGCGACCGTGGCGACGTCACGCATCGTCGGGGCAGTCAGCCGGGTGCCGTCGGGCAGCACCACCACCGGATAGGGGGCGGCCACGGCGGTCCCGTCTCCGGTGCCTGCAACGGCGGCGGGGTCGTCTGGGTCCAGATGTTCGTAGGAAATCTGGTTGCGGTGCAGGAAACCGTCACACTCGTGTACGCGCGAGTCCAGGCGCGGACCGATGACGAACATCGCGGGCTCGAGCGGCTGCGCGGTGACGTTTCTGAGCATTTGCATGCGCTCCACAGCGGCGGCCCCGACCGCTGCGGAGACCTCGGGCGCCATGGCCGCGAGCGTATGGAACACCTCGGTCGTCAGCTTCAGCACGCGCGACGGCTCGACCGCCCGCATGCTGGCGGGTAACGGCGTACCGAGCGTCATCGGGATCTCGCCTCCCAGCTCACCAGGAAGCCGGACGCCGATCACCTGCTCGACGCCGTTCGCCAGTTTCGTCAGCTCGGTCTTGCCCTCGACCACGATCGCCAAAGCGCGACCTTCGCCCTCGTGTGCCACGTACTCCCCGGGCGTGAGATGGATGTCCTCCACTTCGCCGGCGAGATACTCCAGTTCTTTCTCCTCGAGCGCGGAGAACAGCGGAATTGTGGCCAGCTCCTCGATTGTGAACATCACTGACTCCCGTGGCGTCGAGTGCGGGGTCTACAACCCCCGCAGGAATCGTGCACCGGGTGGCCGTGGCGGCACGTGAGGCATCCGCCTCAAAGTGGACTGGGAGCGTCAGTGGACGGTCAGCTGGTGTAGCAGTAAGAGTCGCTCGACGCGTCGCCGCCCTGGAGCCGGGTCTGGTGCACGCGCAGACCGCGAAAGTCGTTGTCGTGCAGGAAGAATTTGCTATCGGGAACGAGACCGCCAGTAGCGACGTCGGCGTCGAGCTTCGCCATCCACGCCCCGACACCGTCGGGGTAGACCGCATCGTCCCACGCCGAGTACAGAGAGTTGGTGACGTAAACGCGTCGACCGTCTCGGCTGATCTCCACCATCTGCGGTCCACCGGCCAGCGGCGCATCGGGCGCCGACGGGTGGGGTTCGCGACGCACTATCCCGCCGAGGCGAACTGATGCCGTTTCGCGCGGATGGAAGGGGTCGCTGACATCGTACTGCTTGAGTTCACCAGTGCCCCAACATGATACGTACAACCAGTGATCATCTACTGACAGATCGATATCGGTGACCAGCGGGGGTGCCGCGCCGAAGGGCTTGAACAGTGGCGGGAGGTCGTCGGTGTCGGCGGGCTCGGCCGGGATCGTGATCACCTCGTCGACGGACCACTGATCGCCATCGGTGTGCCACAGCCACACCGACGCCGACAGGTCTTCTGCGCTGATGACTGTGTCGACGAAACCCCATGCTTTGGACGGGTCGTGGGCCGGGCGCAACTCCAGCACCATCTGATGCTGGTCGCCAAGGTCGACGCGCTGGGTCAGCGTCCGCTCGGACATGCTCCAGAAGTCGATGTGATGTCCGAACTTGCGTCCGAGCAAGTCCGCGGGATCGAGCCCGTTCTCGATCATCGACGGTGTCGCCCACTCCGATGTGATCACGGTGTCGTAATCAAGGTGCCACCAGACGTCATAGGCCAGGTATTGCTTTCCGCGGTCGTGCTCCCACTGTCCGATGACCTCGAACGTGTCGTGGTCGATCAGAGCGATGCCGCCGGGACCGTCAGCGCCGTTGACGCCTCCCAACGCCGACATGAAGATGCCGTCGGGTCCGCAGTGCACCGTGTGCGGGCGCGAGTATCCGGCCTTCGCCGCCAGTTCGTCGGCCTCGATCGTGTGGGTCACCACCGGATGGCGTGGGTCCGGCTTGGTGTCCAGGACGTAGGTCGTGGACGAGCGCAGACCCGGAACGAGCAGATATCGCCGCTCCAGCGCCTCATGACGGCCGTGACCCTGGTGGCAGAGCGCGCTCGAGCATGCACTCCAGCCGAAATGATGAAGCTCGGAACCGGACGTCGGTAGCTCGGTCCAGCCGACCACGGCGCCGAACGTTGTGGAGTCAGGGTCGCAGTCAACCACGGCGAGCGCGTCCTTCTGCCGGCTCGTGGGATCGAACGCGGCCACATAGGCGAGTCGCTCGGGGGCGGCCGCGACTGCGTGGCCCGGGCTGCGGTAAAACGTCGGATCAGTCGTGGGCATGATGCCTCCTGAGCTCGCGCGCTGTCACCGGGCCACCATCTGGTCCTCGGTCGTCGATGTGGTGATCACGTCGGCTGTCTCGATCCTTCGCCGCGAAAGGTGGGGTGTCCATCCCTTGGCCGCCGCTCGATTGTCGGCAACGGGGGCTGCCGCTCTCCGGTGATGTACATGCGCCGGATAGCCGCGCATGCAGTGACGAATCCGCAGTGCGCGACGGCAACAACACCCAGCATTTCGCGGCTTTCGGACTGTTCCGTTCATCCGCGAACCGTGTGTAAACACCTGGCCAAAGTCAGGTAGTCGCTTACTCAGGTCCCGGCGTGGCCTCCGGCCGTATGTTGCTCGCATCGCGACCGCCCACAAGCCGAGGAGACAGTGACGTGTCGGAATCACCAACGATGTCCCCCGCAGCACCGGATATCAGTGACGACGCATCGCCGCCGGTGAAAGCCACGTTGCCCGAGACCACCGTTCTGGTGACCGAGCATGAGGTCTTACTCAGCACTGCGGCGGCGCGGAGTCCCAGTCTCGGCATGAGCAGTGTCGAATCCACGGCGACGACTGCTCCGAGGAGGCGCCGGATATGGACCTTGACGGTGGCATGCATGGGCGTGGCGCTGGTGATGTCGTCCATGGTCGCGTTGAACACCGTGCTCGGCGACATCGCCGTCGCCACCTCGGCCACCCAGACGCAGCTGACCTGGGTGGTGGACAGTTACACCCTGGTGCTCGCATGCCTGCTGCTGCCGGCCGGCGCGATCGGCGACCGCTATGGCCGACGCTGCGCACTGCTGATCGGCTTGGGCATTTTCGCGGTCGCCTCGTTGATTCCGGTAATCCTGCACACCCCACTGGAGATCATCGCGTCACGCGCCGTCGCGGGCGTCGGTGCAGCGTTCGTCATGCCTGCCACTCTGTCGCTGTTGACCGCGGTATATCCGAAGGCGCAGCGCGCCAAAGCCGTTGGGATCTGGGCGGGGGTGGCCGGCTCGGGAGCGGTGCTCGGAATGCTGGGATCCGGTCTGCTGCTCAAGCTGGGGCCATGGCAGTCGCTGTTCTGGGCGCTGGCGGGCGGGGGCGCGCTGCTGTTCGTCCTCGCGCTCACCGTGTCGGAGTCCCGGGACGTCGACGCGCCACCGGTGGACTGGCTCGGCGCCGCCCTGATCGGAACCTCGGTCCTCGTCTTCGTCTTCGGCGTGATCGAGGCGCCCAGCCGGGGCTGGAGCGATCCTGTGGTCTACGGCGGCATCGCGGCCGGACTCGGCCTGGCGGCGGTGTTCGGCTTGGTCGAATGCCGTCGGCGCCATCCGCTGCTCGAAGTCCGGCTGTTCGCCAACGCCGAGTTCACCACGGGTGCGGCCACGATCATGGTGCTCTTCCTCGCCACATTCGGATTCTTCTTCCTGCTCATGCAGTACTGCCAGCTGGTCTTGGGTTACTCGCCCCTGCAGACCGCGTTGGCATTGACGCCGTTGGTCGTAGCGTTGATCCTGTTGTCCGGTGTTTCGTTCTGGTATCTGCCGAAACTTGGCCTGCGGCTCGTGGTTTTCCTCGGCTTGTCGACGATGGCGGTCGGCTTCCTATGTCTGCAGCGCCTCGGCCTGCACTCGTCCTACGTCGAACTGGCCTGGCCGCTGCTGGTGCTCAGCACCGGAATCGGGTTGTGCACCGCCCCGGCGACCACCGCGATCATGGGTGCGACGCCCGACGAGAAGCAGGGTGTCGCGTCCGCGGTCAACGACACCGCCCGCGAATTGGGAGCGGCACTGGGCTTCGCCGTCGCCGGGTCGATGCTGGCCGCTCAGTATGCACGGAACCTGACGCCGACACTCTTGTCCTTCCCCGAGCCGCTGCGCGGCCCCGTGTCGGACTCGCTGGCCAAATCGATCGAGGTTTCGCACCGACTTGGCCCGCAGGGTGCCGACCTCGCCGACGTCAGCCGAACGGCGTTCCTGAATGCCATGCACTCGTCGCTATACGTGTTGGCCGGCATCGTCGCCGTCGCGGCTGTGGGCATCGGGTTGTGGTCACCGGGGCGCGACGGTGCCCGGTCATGAAGAACCACCGCTCACCGCAACCTGGGAGGCCCTGTCGTCCAGATACTGTCAGCACTGCCGCAAGGCAAACGCCGAGAAGAACGGTTCGGCGCGCAGCCCGAGCCGGCGGGACGGTCTCTGCCGGGCGCGCCGCGACGCCGCAGCCCCCGACACCCATGATCACCAGGACGGCTGTTGGGCTGAAGCGTCGGTCATGCCGGTTCCTGTCGGGGAATAGCGTTGTCAGACAACAGCAGTCATGCCGCCGTCAATGAACAGCACCTGGCCGTTCATAAACGAGGACGCGGGTGACGCGAGGAAGATCGCCGGACCCACCAGGTCGTCGACGGTGCCCCACCGGGCTGCGGGAGTGCGGCCGAGTATCCAACTGTTGAACGCCGAGTCATCCACCAGCGCCTGCGTCATCTCTGTGTGGATGTAGCCGGGTGCGAGGCCGTTGATCTGCAATCCACCCGCGGCCCATTCGGCTGTCATCGCTCGGGTGAGGTTGCGTAACCCGCCCTTTGCAGCGGTATAGGCGGCTATGGACGGCCGGGCGAGATCGGTCTGTACCGAACAGATGTTGATGATCTTGCCCGAGCCGCGGGCCAGTTGGTGCCGTGCGACTTCTCGACCGACGAGAAACGCACTGGTCAGATCCACCTGCAGCACCCGGTTCCAGTTGTCCAGGCTCACTTCGAGTAACGGTTCGCGGTGCTGCAGTCCGGCGTTGTTCACCAGCACTTCGATGGGCCCGATACGGCTTTCGATGTCGGTGACGGCGGAGTGAACCTGGTCGGCGTCGGTGACGTCGAACTGTGCGGTATGTACCGTGTCGGCGCCGAACCGCTCACCCAAAGTGTCGCGAGTGCGCTCGAGTCGTGGCCCGTCCACGCCGTTGAGTACGACTTGGGCGCCGGCTCCGGCGAGACCCGCGGCGATGGCCAGTCCGATCCCCCTACTCGACCCGGTGATCAGTGCCAACCTTCCTGACAGATCGAACAGACTGCCCGCGACGGCGGGCTCGTGCGCTGTCACCGCGCACGCACCGGGTTGGACAGCGCACCGATCCCATCGAGGGCGATCTCGCTGTGGTCGCCTGATACAACCAATCTCGTTGGAATCACCAAGAAATCCACCTCCACCCTGGCCGAACTGCAGCAGAAGCTGGAACGCGCCCGCGAACGCGATACGCCGTCGACGAAGGGGAAGTCCACCCGACTGTCCTGGGCCTGGCCATCCCCATCCCCGGCGCCTCGGGCGAACCGTCATTCGCCATCGGCGTCTCGATCGTCCACCCCACCGGGTCCGCCGACGAACGCGACACCATCCTCGCCGCACTGCGCAGCGCTGCGGACAGCCTCACCCGCCCCCGACTGCTCACCGCCTGACGGTGGCCGACGCATCGTCAGCGGATCGGCTGATATCGGCTCCGGTGAACCCGCACGGACGGCTTCGAGCTGAGCGGCGAATGCGACGCCGAGAAACAACGCGACCGAGGACAGGTTCGCCCAAAGCAGCAGGGCGAAGATGCCGGTCAGCGGTCCGTAGGTGCCGCCGAAGCATGCGCTCTTGACCACATAGAGCGCGAGCAGTCCGGTCAACAGGAGCCACAGCGCGAGCGACACAGCGGATCCGAACGCCAGCCAGGAGAATCCCGGCTGACACCGACACGGTGCGTGTTCGAGGATGACGGTGAACGACATCCAGGCCAGCACGACACCGACCGGCCAACAGCCGATCGTCCATACTGTCTCGAAGGTCTGACCCCAGCCGTACGCCGCGGCCAGTGACTCGCCGAGTGCATCGCCGGCGATGATGACGAGAAATCCGAGCTGCAACAACAAGCCGGCGGTCAACGCCATCAGCAGTGCCTGACCGTACTTCCGCAGGGTCGGCCGGTCTCTTTCGATGCCGTAGATACGGTTGGCGCCCCTCTCGATCTGCCCCATCGCCGTTGTCAGCGCGACGATCGCGGCGAGCAGACCCAGCCACAATGCGAGCTGGCCGCCGGTCACGCCCTGGTCGTGGGTGCGCTGCGCAGCCTGCTCGACCATGTCGCCACTGTTCTTGCCCGGTAGCACGCCGCCAAGGGTCTGAATGATGATCTGCGCGACCTTCTCTTGATGCAGCGCGCTCGAAAGTCCGACCACCGCAATGACGAGCGGGATGAACGACAGGCAGAACTGCAGCGCCAAGGCGCGCGCGTTGGTGAAGCCATCGGCGTACCTGAAGCGGATGAACGAGTTCTTGACCAGTCTCAAGCGTCCGTATCGCCGCAGGGTCGTGACGGCGTCGTCTGCGGAGAGCTCGTCACCGGAGATGGTGACCGTCTCAGGTACGCGGCGCGAGGTGCCCATCGCAGCCTCCCTGCTCCATCACGCCGCCGTCGCCGCCCGCTGCGGTGCGCGGATCACCAACGCGCCCGGCTCGACACACGCGTTGAGATTCCGCCCGTCGTCGATGACCTCGCCGTCCATCTGCCGGGGCGCGATGCGGTCGGCATCGACCAGGACGGACCGGCCGCGAAAGCGTTCGAGATGCGGATGTCGTGTGCGATGACGGCGAATTACCCTCCACCCCAATAGGATCCAGTCCCGGAAGGTCCGAGGCGCCACGACCACCACATCGAGCAGGCCATCGTCGGCCTTTGCGTCGAGCAGCAGCTCAACGCCGCCCTGCAGCCTCCCGACGTTGCCGATCAGCACCGTGCGGGCCCGCCGCCGGATGGGCGGGCCGTCGTCGATGCGCAGCCGCACTCTCATCATCGGGTCGCGCAGGTGCCGGAGGCCACCGGCCACATAAGCCGACCACCCGGCGAATCGTTTCATGCCTTCTGTCGCTTCGGCCATCATCGCGGCATCGAAGCCGATGCCGGCCATGACAGCGAAAGGCTGACCGTCGACCCGACCGCAGTCGATCCGCCGATCCACACCATCGACAGCCACCGACAGTGCCTCATCGAGTTTCGTGGACACGCCCAGATTCCGCGCCAGCAGGTTTCCGGTGCCGAGCGGGATGAGCGCGACCGGTAGGCCCGAACCGACCAGGGCGTGCAGGCAGGCCAGCAGCATTCCGTCTCCACCGCAGATCAGGACGAGTTGGACATCCGCGTCGACCGCGGCCTGCGCCATTCCGGGGCCAGGATCCTCCGGCGTTGTCTCCAACCACAGCGACGTCGACCAGCCCGCGGCGGCCAGCGTCCTTTCCACCTGCTCGCGGAGGTGTGCGACGTCCGCCTTGGCGCGGTTGACGACAACTGCCGCGCGCATCGTCACCGGCCTACCAACCGCCGATCGGCGTCTACCGCGGCGTCCCGCCGGCCACCGGCATCATGGGTGCGGACGTAGAAGATGACGACGGCCAGCCAGATCCCGCCGAGCAGCATCCCGGCGAGCACGTCGGTCGGGTAGTGCATGCCGCGGTACACCCGGCTGCCGCCGATCAGCAGCGGCACGGCCGCACCGATGACGACAGCGACCACTTTGGTCCACCGATATCGTGTGTGCCAGAGGATGATTGCGACGATCGAGCCGTAGAAGCACACCGCGGCGGCGGTATGGCCCGAGGGGAACGACGAGGTCGGCGGCGCGTCGTCCAGATGCTGGACATTCGGCCGCGGGCGGTCGATGCACAGTGTCGTCGCCACGAATACGGCCGTCTCGCCGACGACCGCGTAAACGACCAACAGGGACTCGCGCCACCGGCCGAACTTCCAGCGGAACGCCGCCGCAGCGAGCGCGGTGAAGGTGATTATGGTCGGCGTCTCGGACAGCGTCGTGATGAGCTTGCTCTCCGAAATGCCCTCTTGCTGACGGTATTCCACGAGCCGTTTGGGCACTTCGGCGTCCCACTTCCCGAGCGCCGTGGGCGGGAGTACGTCGGTGAGGACGAAGCCCAGCGCCACCATCAGAGCCAGAAGGCAAGCGGCCGGAAGGAGCAGCCATCGGACATCCCGGACGATGCCACCGAAACCCTCTGAGGACATGCAGTGGAATACCCACGTCGCCCTCAATTGACCCTCCTGCGGTGAGACGCCGAAATGGGCAGGTCAGCGCAGGGCGGCGGGCCGCTCGGGGGTGCCCACCTCGGCCGGCCGTTCGACTGGCTGTCCGGTCTCGCGACGCCAGGCGACGTAGGCCCATGTCGTCAAGGCCACCCAACCGATGCCGAGCGTAATACCGCCCAGGACATCACTGACGAAATGGACGCCGAGCACCACCCGCGCGAGCGCGACGGTGCTGACGATCAAGACGGCCGCAATGACGGCGGCGACCCGGCCGGCGCGCGGCAGGAAGCGGAGGATGATCAGCAGAAGCAGGCAGCAGCCGATCGACGCCCCGAGCGCATGACCCGACGGAAACGACAGCCCGGGCGCGGTAGAAACCGGATCCCGAAGCACCGGGCGGACCCTGCCGACGATCTCCTTCAACGCGAAGCCGAGCGCGGCGCCACCGAAAACCGTGACCACAAGCCACGTCGCATGGTGCCGCTCGCCGTGGATGAGGTACACCAACGCAATCACCGTGAGGACGACCCGGAACACGTTCGGGTCGAGGACGTCGCTGACGATCTCGGCGGACTTCACGAGTTCGGGGTGACCCGTGCCGATCCGGTTGAACGCCTCCGCGGTGCCGACGTCGAGATTGCGCAGCGGCGGCCAGCCGCCGCGGACCAGCGCAAGGAGCACCGCGAACGCGACCGCAGCGACGGGTGTGACGACCAAACCCGCGCCGAGTCGCAGTCCGAAGCGCTCGTCGGCGGCCGACAGATGTCGTTTGACGGTCCACCGCCTCGGCCTCTTCGCCATGCGTATGTCGTCCCCAGGACCTCAGCCTGGTAAACCCGGGACCCGCTGGAGATCGTGATGCAGCTCACGGACGTCGGTTGACCCACATTCGCCGTCAAAGTCGTCGTGACAAGCAGCAGGTTCGACCACGAGGAACGGAGACAGCGATGACGGTGCTCGACCAACGAAACAGTGTGGTGGATACGACCCTGGTCGAGCGCGCAATCTCCTTGCAACCGCTGCTGCGCCAGCACGCGGGCTTCGGTGAGGACAACCGCCAGACGGCGGATGAGGTGATCGCCGCCATGACGGATGCCGGATTGTTCCGCCTTGGCGCTCCGACGCGGTTCGGCGGCTTCGCGGCCGGAGCACGCACCCGGTTGTCCGTCACCGAGGCGCTAGGCGAGGCCGACGGCTCCGCGGCGTGGCTTGTTGCCATTGCCGCGGACGCCGCGTGGATCGTCGGTCGCGCACCCGAAGGTCTACAACAAGAAGTGTTCGGCGCGGGCGCCGACGCACGGTTGGCGGGCGGAATCTCGCCGGTTCATGGTCATCGGGTGGACGGTGGCATCCAGGTGACGGGCCGTTGGCCGTTCGCATCCGGCGCGCCGCACGCGGACTGGGCCGGGATCGGGGTGCTGCTCACGGACGATTCGGGACATGCCGCGCCGTACCTGTGTGTGGTGCCGGCCTCGGAGATGCGGATCGAGGACACCTGGCAGACCGCCGGGATGCGCGGCACCGGCAGCCACAGCTGGGCGGCCGAGAATTTGTTCATACCGGAGCACCGGATCTTGTCGCTGACCACTGTGACCGAGGGTGTGGAAATCTCGTTCGGGGCACTGGGGGCGCTGAACCTGCTTGGCCCGATCCTAGGAATGGGTCGCGGCGCACTTGCTCTGGTGATCGAGAAGGCGCCGACCAAAGCGCTGCAGCACACGTTTTTCGCTCGGCAGAGCGACTCCGTCGGTGTGCAGATCCAGGTAGCGGAGGCGGCCTTGAAGCTGCAGACCGCGCGGCTGCATGGCTATCAGGCCGCCGATGAACTCGACGGCGCTGTCGCCGACGGCACCGCACTCGGTTTCGATGGCAGCGCCCGTATCCGCGCGCAATGCGGATATGCCGTCCAGCAGGTGCTGGCCGCGCTCAACATCCTCGTCAACGTGCATGGCGCGGGGAGCTTCGCGGAGTCCAACCGGATGCAGCAGTACTGGCGGGACGCCAACACGGCCGCGCGGCATGCCGGACTCAATGCCACCGTCGGCTACGAAATTTTCGGCAAATCGCTGCTGGGAGTGCAGGAGCGGATCAGCACATTGATCTGAGCCATTCGCCCGTTTGGCTACCTGCGAAGTTGGCGGACCCATTGCGGCGACAAGGCCCGCCGAGCATGTGATACCGCAACCGCCAGCGCGCCAGCGGCCACACGACGTGCACCGCCGGACATCCCGGCGGTGATCCGTGGAGGAGGCTCGACGCGCCGGGCCATGCTTGCGAACGCCTTGACGCCGCGGTACCTCCTGCGCACGACCACGCCCACCAGCAGTCCGCAGACGAGGCCCGCGACGAAGTGTCCCCGCGCACGTCGCTTGCTCCTCTGCGCAACCGTTGCTGCGGCGAATCCACCCAACGCGGCAACCGCGACGAGCCCGATCAGCAGTGAAATCAGGTGTGCAGTCCCCAGCAACCCCATGTGGCAACCTCCGGGCCGTCGATGTAGGCCGCTTGCCCGATCCAACCACCGGCATCGCGGGATTGGCATCGTCGATAGCGTTCGTGACCGTAGGGAACATGAACCGTTAGGGGATCGTCGCAGTCGGGCCATCGCCAACGTGGTAGACCAGCAATCCTGTGAAATCTCCAAACGACGCGGATGAAGGGCGTAATTTGCAGCGCAGCGAGATTCACGCGAAGTTGTGACGAGGTCTATGCGACTACATCAGAGGCAGCGATTGCTCTCGGACGCTCGCCCACTCGGCCCCCGCCGGCGACATTTCTGATCGCTCGGCCACTCCCGATCAAGAGGAAACCGTCATGGGATATGCGAGGCACATCGGTCGCGTCGGAGCATTGGCGGTGACCCTGGGCGTGGGAGTGGCCATCGCCACGACGCCGGGCATCGCGTATGCCGAGCCATCGGGGTCGTCGACCGGCGGTTCGTCGTCTGCCACCGGCACGTCGTCAGCGGGCGAATCTTCGGCGGCGTCCTCGTCGTCGACGGGCCACTCTTCGTCGTCGAGCAAGTCCTCGTCGACGTCCGCGTCCGGGTCCGCCTCGACGCCTCCGTCGCCGAATGCGTCATCGGCGAGTGGTGATGCGACTTCGACCGGTGCATCCGATGGCACCGACTCCTCAGCGCAGGATCCAGAGTCGCCGTCGGACCCGACGGATGGGCCAACTGAGGACAGCGTCGCCCCGTCCAACGACACCACTGACGCTGTCGAAGACGCCGAGGACGGCGATGGCGCCGAGGAACACGACAGCGGACCAGTCGACGAAGACATTCAACCCGGCGAGGCCGAGAAGGACACGCCACCCGTAGCTCAGGACAGTGAGCAGGACGACGACCCGGTCCAGGCTTCGAAGAACCGCGATCTGTCCGGTCAGGAGGTATCGAGACCGAGCGCGCGCACCTTCACGGTTCCAGACACCTCCGATGACGTCGACGCGACGGTGGCCATGGCTGACTCACAGCCCAATCAATCTGGCGCGCAACAGTTACGGACATTCAGCCGCACCCCCGATGTCGACCGCCCCGTGACGTATTCCTCCGCGCAGTCCTCGGCTGCCGTACTCACCTCGACCGCCACCACGTCGACGGCTACGGTACCGGCGCCGCCGGTGCCACGGCCCACGACTCTGATCAGTTTCGTCTCGGACCTGGCGGCTGCGGTATTTCAGCCGCTGCTGGGCCCGGGTTGGGGTGCGCCGACCCAGCTACCGATTCTGGCGGCGTTACTCTCCGCGGTGCGCGATGAGCTGGAGCGAATATTCCTGCCCCGGAGCGCGAACCGGGCATTTCAACAAACCGCGTCTTTGCTCGTGGACCCGTCGCCGCAACCTGATCCGCCCATGGGCCCGACACAACAACACGTGCTGGTGATCGGCGTGGACGGCACGCACCTGAGCAGAATCCTGGCCGACGACGAGAACGACAACTTCTTCGCACTGATGGACACCGGCACCACCGCCGCGGCGAGCATCGTCGGGCATACCACGATCTCCAACCCGTCGTGGACGGCCATCCTGACCGGTGAGTGGGGCGAAAAAACTGGCGTGATCAACAACGTCTTCACCCCATGGACGTACGACCGGTGGTCGACGGTTTTCAACCAGCTCGAGACGCTCGATCGGAGCATCGAGACCATGACCGTTGCTGACTGGGACGTGATCAACGCCATCGCCGGCGCAGGCTCGATCCCCGTGGACCGCAATGTGTTCATCCCGCAGATCGAGGGTGACACCAACTGGTTGGACACCGACGACGAGGTCGGCGACAGAACCGTCGAGGCGATCAGGGGCATCAACGGCCCGACCCCGAACTTCCTCTTCTCCTACTTCGTCGGGGTCGATGAGAACGGGCACATGTACGGTGGTGCGTCGCCGCAGTACGCCGAGGCCATTCGCAACGTCGACGAGAATCTCGGCAACATCATGGATGCGGTGACAGCGCGCGAGAAGGCTACGGGCGAAGACTGGACGGTGATCGTGGTAACGGACCACGGTCACATGCCCGCGCAGGGCTTTGGCCATGGATTCCAATCACCCGACGAGACATCGACTTTCGTCATCGCCGACGGGCCGGATTTCGGGAACGGCTACATCAACCTTCAGTACCAGATCGTCGATACCACGCCCACGGTGGTGAGTCTGTTCGGTGGCACACCGAAGGCCGGCTCCGACGGCGTGCCCCTGATGACACTCGGCGGAAGCGATGTCGATCCGGTCGATCTGAAGCAGGCGCTCAACGACGCGATCGCCAGGAACGGCTATCCCGATTTCGCCACCGGGGTGGCACTGAGCCTGCGCACAATCTTTGCCACGCTGCCCTACTACGTCTACACGTTCGGAAACGACATCACCGCGGGGTTGCCGAGCTTCCTGCTTGTGCCGGTCCAGATCCTTTTCGACGGCCTGTACGTGGCGACGAACGTCCCCGCGCAGATCATCGCCTTCTTGACCGGCGTGACAGGCGCCCGCGTCTTCCCGCTGTTGCCGCCGGAGCCGCCCGTGTTCCCGCCGACAGAGGAGACGACCCTCCCGGACTCGACCTTCTTGGTCTGCGGCAGCGCGCCCGGATCCGCGGCGGGGTCATGGTGTGGCGAGAAAAGTGTGGCGTGACCGGCATGACACCGCCCCGGCAAGGCGCGGCTGCCGAGTGCTGCAGACGGTGCCGTCACCCCAGTCGATACGTGAGGTGCTGATAACGGGCTAAATGGTCAAGCCGGGCAAGGGCGGTGCCTAAGTCGTCGACGAGCGGCAACTCGTTCTGCGGGTCGCAGAGGTTCAGAAGACGACGCACGCCGGGACTGCCGACGATCATCCAGTCCACATCGTTGCGGGCGCAGTGGACGCTGACGTAATACAGCGCAGTGAAGCCCAGGCCGCCGAAGAAGTCGACGGGCCGCAGATCGACGATGAGTTGCTTGGAGGTTCCGGTGTGCCGTTCGATGTACCGGCCCATGGCGCGGCCATTGGTGGCATCGATTTCGCCGCTCACCGTCACTGAGAACCGGGTGGCCGAGAGGCGGCACACGGTGAAGCGGGCACGGCCGCACTGTTCGTCGTCGTTCACAGTCGCGGGATCCGGACGGTAGATACGAATGGTGCCGGTGGCCGCCATCGCCACTCCCTTGTCGCTGTTCTCCGTACATGGGGCATATGTGCGACGGTCCTGCTCGGCTGAAGACCACCCGATCGCAACTGGGCGCCAATTGGTAGCTGCGCCTGGGAAGCGACTTGAACTGTGATCAAAGTACTACGGAATCCGTGGGTGGCGATGAAGTTTAGAGAAATCTCATTTCTGGGCGATGAACTGTGCCTTTGCGTCAATTTCCGAATCGGTTCGGCTGCCTCATCCGAAGGTTTCCGATGAAACTGCAACGAAATCCGTTGCCGTATGAGCTGATCTTGGCTCTGGTCGGCGGACTCATGGGACTGTCCGGCACTGCTGTCAGCCAGCACGCGGTGGAAGCGATGCCCCCGCCGTCAATCTGATGTTGCATCCGCGAAAGCTAGGATCCGCGGCATGCCAGCGCACCCAGCCACGGTGACCGAACCCAGTCGCGAGATCGACGTCATCCACGAGACCGACGTGCTGGTCGTCGGGTCGGGTCCCGGTGGCCTCGCGGCCGCACTGGCAGCGGCGCGGGCGGGCGTGCAGGTGGCCCTCGTCGAACGCTTCGGCTGCTTCGGGGGAAACATCACGACGGTCGGCGTCGAGGGCTTCGCGTGGTACCGCCGCGAGCAGACGGTCGAGGCCGGTGGGATCGGACGGGAATTCGAACAACGCGCCAAGGAGATGGGCGCAGCAGTGCCCGAGAGCCAGTCGCTGTCCTACGAACTCGACTCCGAAGGCTTCAAGTTGGTTGCCGATCGTCTGGTGGAGGAGGCCGGCATCCACGCGATGCTGCACCGCCAGTTCGTCGCACCGCTGATGGAGGGCGACACGATCGTCGGCGTCATCACCGAGTCCAAGGCGGGTCGGGAGGCGATCCTGGCCGGTCGCGTCGTCGATGCGACCGGCGACGCCGACGTGGCGACGCGGGCGGGGGCGGCCCGTGCACAAGACACCGGTAGAGGAGATGATGGCGGCCTCGGTGATGTTCCACCTCGCCGGCGTGGACAAGAGGGCGTTCCTGAAGGGGGTGGCCAAGGACCCGCAGACGTACCGCGACTGGGCGGCAGGCGAGTTCGCGGCCGAGACCGACGAGAAGGACGCCGACCTCTACTCGCCGTACCTCGGCAAGCCGTTCGCCAAGGCCATCGCGGACGGCGTGCTCCCGGACCACCTGAATACGATCGGCGGCACCTGGGGCGCAACGCACGACACCGGCGAGCTGACCTACATGAACCTGGTCCACCTCGCCGGATGCGACGGCACCGACCCGGACAGTCTCACCCGCTTCGAGATCGAGGGTCGCAGGCAGGTGATGCTGGCGATCGAGGCGTTGCGCCGCTACACACCGGGTTGTGAGACCGCACGCCTCAGAAACTTCGGCATGACCATCGGCATCCGTGACACGCGCAAGATCGACGCTTTCTACAACCTGACCGAGGCCGACGTGCGCGGTCAGGGCCGTTTCGAGGACAGCATCGGCATCTACCCCGAGTTCATCGACGGATACGGCGTGCTGGTGCTGCCGACGACGGGTCGCTACCTGCAGATCCCGTACCGGTCGCTGCTGCCGCGAGCGGTCCGCCATCTGATCGTGGCCGGCCGCGCCACCGGAGGGGATCGAATCGCCCACGCGGCGACGCGGAACATGTCGTGCTGCGCCGTCACCGGCCAGGGTGCGGGGGTGGCGGCCGCAGTGTCCGTCCGGGCCGACCGGCCGCTGGAGGACGTGGGCATCTCCGCAGTTCAGACGGAACTGACCCGTCAGGGCGTCCGGATCGCCTAGCCGATGACTTTGGACCAGTTGGCCCCGAGGTAGTCCGCCATCTTCTTGCTCTGATCGTCGGTCGGGACTACGGGGGTGCCCTGGACGGCGGGCAGCGCGGCGAGCAGGGTCTTGTCGACGGTGCCCGCCTTCTCCATCGCGTCCGCGCGCACCGGCCGGGCGAGGCCCCTCAGGAACAGGTTCTGACCCTCGTCGCTGTAGAGAAACTCCTGCCAGAGCCGAGCGGCGGCAGGGTGCGGGCCGTCCTTGTTGATCGCCTGGAAGTAGTAGCCTCCCACGAGCGCATCGGCAGGAACGAACACCTTCCAAGTCGGAAGCTTCTTGGTCTCGCCCGAGTTCAGGTAATCCCAGTCGATGACGACGGGTGTCTGGCCGGATTCGATGGTCGCGGGCGTCGGGTCGACGGGCACGAAATTCCCTGCGTCTTTGAGCCGTTTGAAGAAGTCGACGCCCGCAGCGATGTCGTCCACCGACCCGCCGTTGGCGATGGCGGTCATCAGTACCCCGTTGGCGGCGGCGCTGGCGGTGGTGGGGTCGCCGTTGAGGGCGATCTTGCCCTTGAACTCGGGCTTGAGCAGGTCGTTGAGGCTGGTGATCTCCGGGACTTTGGCCGAGTCATAGCCCACAGACATGTAGCCGCCGTAGTCGTTGACCCAGGTGCCGTTCGGATCCTTGAACTGCGCCGGGATGTCACTGAATGTCGCCACCTTGTACGGCGCGAACAGCGCGGTGTTGGCCAACGCGATCGCCTGGCCGAGGTCGAAGACGTCGGGCGCGGTGCTCTTGCCCTTCTGCTGGTTGGCGGCGTTGATCTCGTCCTGGCTGTTGGCGTCGGGCTGGGCGGAGGTCACCTTGATGCCGTATTTCGTGGAGAAGGTGTCGATGATCTCCTTGTAGTTCGCCCAATCCGGCGGCAGCGCAATCACATTGAGCGCGCCCTCGGCTTTGGCGGCCTTGACCAGGCCGTCCATCCCGCCGAAGTCGGCCGCCGACGTGGCCTCATTGGCCTTCACCCCGGACTCGGTATTGCTTCCCTCGTCGTTCTTCTCGGGAGGCGCGCACGCCACCAGTCCAAGCACGAGGGCGGAGATTGCGAAGGCTGCGCGGAGCCCTGACTTTTTCATTGCCGAACCTTCCGATGGTCAGGAGGCGTCGCAGTTGCACAGCCGTCAAAGAAGCTGGTCACTGCGGTGTTGGATCCAACTTGGGCGATGGAACAGTACCGCGAGATTCGCCCGTTGGCAGCCAGTTCTGGATAGTCGCCGATCAGGCCAGGAGTGCGTGGACCACAGAGCTGACGGGCAGTCCTTGCGGGAAAGCGCAAGCCCACGGGTCTTGTTACGATCCGTCGATGCGCGATTGGTCGATGCCGGAGGGATTTGGCGTGCCGCGATCTGCGTCCAGGCGCGAAGTTCTCCAATATGCCTTGTTGACAACGGCTTTCCTGGGCCTGGAAACAGGCGCCGCGGTAGCCGGCTCGCAGAAGGCTCTGGCTGACGGCATCAGGCTCATCGACTTCACCGAGCACCTGGTCCCGCCGGATCAGATCAAAGCGGCGGGCTACGCCGGAGCCATCGTCTACGTAGCCGAGTCGCGGCCGGGCGCCAACTTCGATTTCAAGCCCGTCACCCGCGAGTATGCGGATGCGATGCGGGCAACGGGTCTTCAGGTCGTCAGCAACTATCAGTACGGCAAACCCGGCTGGCCGACACCGTCGGATTACACGCGCGGCTACGACGGCGGCGTGGCAGATGCTCAGACGGCTCTGGGGTTACACGCCGCGGCCGGGGGAGCGGATTCGGCGCCGATCTTCTTCAGCATCGACGAGGATATCGACAGCAATACGTGGAAAAGTATTGCTGCTGAGTGGTTTCGAGGAATCAATTCAGTTCTCGGCGTCGATCGCAGCGGCGTCTACGGCAGCGCTCAGGTGTGCGCTTGGGCGGCCCAAGACGACGTCATCGGACATTCGACCACTGCTGGACACCGATGGGCCTGGCAGACGTCGGCATGGTCTCACGGCGAGCGCGAACCGTCAGCGGTGCTGTATCAGGCGGCGGTGAACACCGCTTCCACTCCGGGTCCGCTCATCGGCGGCATTCACGTCGACGTGGACGACGTCCTTGCGCCCGATTTCGGGCAGTGGGATCTCGCTCGCTGATTCTTCGATTAGTACGAGTGCTGAACTTGATTGCCGCCGTTGCGTTTCGCAACATACATCGCCGAGTCGGCTGCGGTGATGAGCTGTTCGATAAGCGCTGCAGTATGTGATCCGGTGACGTTGTGCAGCTCGGCACTCGCAGTGCCGATGCTGGCGGTCACCGAGTGCGCGACCTTGGCGATCGCATGACACAGCCGGGTCGCGATCGCCGACGGGTCTGCTGACGCGGCCGGCAGGGCGATCAGGAACTCCTCACCGCCGGCGCGGCAGATGGCCGCGGCCGGGGGGATGTGTTGCCGCAACAACTGGGCCACGCCCCCGCAGCATGCGGTCACCGGCCGCATGCCCGTGGGTGTCGTTCACGAGTTTGAAGTTGTCGAGATCGACCATCAGCACCGTCAAATGAGTGGCTGTCGGCAGCGGATCGGCGAGCCGGCCGTGGATGGCGTCAATGAACCCGCGCCGGTTGAGCAGGCCGGTCAACGGATCCTCGTCGGAACGTATCGCGTACTCACCCATGGCGCGGGAGGTGCCTCGTATCTCGAGAGGAACCGCGACGTTGAGTAACCAGATCAGCGAGAACGCCTCGGCGGCGGTCATGATGTCCGTCTCATTCGCCACCCGAGTCGTCGCCACGATCGCGATCGCCATGGCCAACGTGAAGTTGAGGATGAGGAGCCTGGCGCTGTGGAACAAGCCGATATAGCCACCGGTGATCGCCATTGCCGTGCACCCCAGGCCTGCGATGGCCGGGGTTCGGTTGAGCAAGGCCGGCCGATGCGGGTGGTCGCCGCGGTCACGGGATAGGTCCGTCCCGATCGTGCGCGCAAGCACGCGACGACGGACTGCGCGCTCACCTCATCGCGTCTGTTCATGGTGAGGACCGTGGCCGCCGGGGTGGAGCGCGCGCTGCATGCGATATCCAGTGCCTCTTGGCGCAGGATCCGCTCGTGCAGGGTACGGAGCTTTGGGCTGGGGTCGATGCCGAGGTCCTCGGCGAGCGTGGTCTTCAAACGGCGATAGGCATCCAGCGCATCGGATTGCCGTCCGCCGACGTAGTCCACAGCGGCTCCCGGTAGGGATGCTAGGTGGTCGGTTGCACTAGCTCGCCGATGACGGCATGACCACGCCCGCAGGCGATTTCGACCTCCGCGAGGGTGATGTGCGCGCTGACCTTGTCCTCGGCGAACGCGGCAGCGAAGGAATCGACGAATTGAATGTCGCGCAGGTCCTCGAGGATTTCACCCCGGCCGGGTTGGCCGCTGCCCTCGCCGTGGTGGCGGTGACGGAGTACGCGCGTCTGGTGAGACTGCGCCGAGTCGACGTCGGCTTGCTACTGGCGTTGGGTGCGCTGTATCCGGTGGCGGCATGGCTGCGTCCGTCGCTGTTGGGTCGCGCACCGATCGTCGTATTGGCCTGCGCGCCGCCGGCGCTGCTCAGCGGTGACCTCGAACATGGGATCAAGCGCACCACGTTCACCGCGTTCGGTTCGGTGTGGATCTGCTGGTTGCCGGCGCACCTGGTCATGTTGTGGCCGGACACCTTCCTGGTGGCTTCACCGCCTCTGCCGCCGATGTCGCAGCCTGGTGTGGGGAAAGGGTTGCGTCGCTTCCGTTGGGCGCGTACGCCGTTGTCTCCCTTGAGCCCGAACAAGACGATCGGCGGGTTGGTCGGTGCCTTCATCGGGGCGTTCCTCGTGCTCACGTTGCTCGGCACGATTTCGATCAGTCTGCTCATCGCGGTCGCGTTCGGTGGCCTGCTCGGCGACCTCCTCGAGTCGATGGTGAAGCGGCAGGCTCACGTCAAGGACGCCGGTACCTGGCTGCCGGCTTTCGGAGGTCTGCTCGACCGGATCGACTCGCTATTGCTCGTGCTCCCGTTGGCGCATCTCCTCGGATGAACGGAAACGACGAGTCCGTTTCTGGGGGCAATTCATCTGACACACGAGCGTCAATCGCGCGTCTGGTCGGTGGTCGCCCGTCTCGTCACCAGTCCGTACGGACTTCTGTTGGCGCTCGTGTGGGGTTACGCCACGCTGAGTTGGTTCATCGTCGCCGAAATGGCGTTGACACTGTTCGCTGCCACCGTCCCGCGCCGCGTGATGCCCTGGGCCGCAGCGGTGATCCCCGGCTCCGTGCTGGGCGTACTTACCAATGCGGGCGTGGCGGCTCGCGATGTCTTGCTGCCCGCACCGCTGACCACTCCGCGGATGGCGGCGGCGGCCTTCAATCCAACTGACCAATGGCCCGAGCGCCATGATGCACCAAGCGTTTTCGGGCATTCCGGTAAAGGTGTATGCCCGCGCCGCCGGCGAGCACTCCATCGATTTGTGGAACCTTGCCGGCTGGACGCTACTGGAGCGTGGGCTGCGAATTTCGATGGCGGGACTGGCCGTCTGGCTGCTGTCGTATCTGTTTCAACGCCCGCTGCGACGCCTCTACGCGTCTCCCTGATCGTCGGGGGCATCGTCTTCACCACGTCGATCTGGGCCATTCTTACCGCGTGGTCTTAGTCGCCGCCGATAGATTGTCCGGATGAGCCGGCCGCTGCCGCCCGACGTCACCGTTTGGTTCGATGGGTGGCAGCGCACGTTCACGCCGGGCGATGACGTGGTGATCGGCCGCGATGTGCGGGCCGACGTGCGTCTGCCGCATCCGGCGGTGTCCCGGGCTCACGTGCTGCTGCGTTACGTCGACGGCGGCTGGATCGCGATCGACAACGAAAGCTTGAACGGGATGTTCGTCGGAAATCGGCGGGTGTCGTCCACGGACGTCCGCGACGGGACGACCATCAACGTCGGTAACCCCGCCGGTCCCCTTCTGACGTTCGAGCTCCGTGGCGCGGACGGCCCGCCTGCCGATGATCGGCGAACGACGCCGCCGAAAGATCATGGCGGCCGCAAGATTCCGCGGGGATCGACCACCATTGGTAACGCTGCGGACAACGACATCGTGATCACCGACGTGCTGGCCTCGCGGCACCATGCCATCCTGGTACCGACGGCCGGCGGTGCGCGGATACAGGACGCCGTCAACACCACTGGCACGTTCGTCAACGGCAGGCGGGTCAAGGACGCGGTGCTGCGTGAGGGGGATGTCGTCACGATCGGCAATGTCGACCTGCTCTACGCCGAGGACGTGCTGGATCGTCGCACTGCGCCCGCGGCCGACACCGGTGGACTCGAGGTGCGCGACATCAGTTTCGCGGTCAAGGGCAATCGCGGGCTGCTCGACCGCATTACGTTCTCCGCCGAACCGGCCACGTTGACGGCCGTGATCGGGCCGTCGGATGAGGGCAAGCCCACCCTGCTGAACGCGATCGTGGGAGGTGTGCGGCCGGACCGCGGCGCGGTGTCGTTCGAAGGCCACGATGTCCACGCCGACTATGCGTCGTTACGCAGCCGGATCGGCATGGTGCCGCAGGACGACCTCGTGCATCGTCAGCTCACCCTGAACCAGGCCTTGGGCTACGCCGCCGAGTTGCGGATGCCGCTGGACACCAGCACGGCAGACCGGCAGCGGGTGATCGCCCAGGTGCTCGAGGAACTCCAGTTGACGCCGCACGCGGAGACGCGCGTGGAGAAGCTGTCCGGCGGACAGCGCAAACGTGCGTCGGTCGCGCTGGAACTGTTGACCGGTCCGTCGCTGCTGGTTCTCGATGAGCCCACGACGGGTCTCGACCCCGCGCTTGACCTGCAGGTGATGACGATGCTGCGCCGGCTCGCCGATGCGGGTCGTGTCGTCGTGGTGGCGACGCATTCGCTGTCGTGCCTGGACATCTGCGATCAGGTGTTGTTGCTTGCCCCCGGCGGCAAGCCGGCGTTCTGTGGGCCGCCCCGCGACATCGGGTCGGCGATGGGCACGACCGATTGGGCAGACATCTACACCGCCGTTGATGCGGACCCCGATGCCGCCCAACGGCGCTTTCTCGAACGCGGCCCGCAGGTTGTCGAGGCGCCGGCCCATGCCACACCTGAGAAGTCCTCGGGTAGACCCGTGCCGATCGGTCTCTGGCGCCAATTCTCGGCGGTCGGCCGCCGCCAGTTGCGGCTGATCGTCGCCGACCGCGGGTACTCCGTCTTCTTGGCTTTGTTGCCGTTCGTTCTCGGCCTGCTGACTCTGGCGGTGGCCGGCGACGCCGGCTTCGGCAAGGCGGAGCTCAACGGCGCCGCGCCGAACGAGGCGAAACAGATTCTGGTCTTCATGAACCTGGGTGCGGTGTTCATGGGGACGGCGCTGACGGTCCGCGAGTTGGTCGGCGAGCGCCCGATTTTCCGTCGCGAGCAGGCGGCCGGGCTGTCGGCGTCGGCATATCTTGCGGCCAAGATCGTGGTGTTCGGCATGGCGGCCGTGGTGCAGTCCGCGGTCATGGTGCTGATTGTGACAGCGCCCGCGATCGGTAAGGGTGCGCCACAGGCCGCAACGCTGCTGGGGAGTCCCACGTTCGAGCTGTTCGTCGGTATTGCCGTAACGTGCGTGGCGGCCTCGATCGTCGGCCTGTTCGTGTCGGCGCTGGCGCAGAGCGGCAATCAGGTCCTGCCACTGGTGGTGGTGGCGGTGATGTCGCAGCTGGTGCTCGCGGGCGCATTCATCCCCGTGACCGACCGGGCACTGGATCCGGTCTCCTGGCTCACCCCGGCACGATGGGGGCTGGCTGCCACGGCATCGACGGCTGATCTCACCAATATGGTCGCGGTGATCCCGAGCGATTCCCATTGGAAACACACCGCGTCGGTATGGCTTTTCGACATCGCCATGCTCGGTGTTCTATCGGTGCTCTACGCGGGCTTGGTGCGGTGGAAGATCCGGTTCACGGGTGGCGCCGAGCAACTCCGCTGACGCTTACGCCGCGAGCGCGTACGGGCTGACCGAGCGCGGCGATCACTACCTGAAGCACCGAGCGGCCAGCACCCCAGGGCGATGGCCACGCCGGCCGCGCCCGCCGCCGCGACACCGGCCGCGGTGAAGACATCCGGTGACACGCGGTGTGCCACGGCGACGTCGAGGAACGTGGTTTCGCCGGTCGTGGAGGTTTTGCGGCCGAGCGACCCGGGACTGAATGCAAGCTTGCAGTGACCCTCCAACGATTGCGCGACAGGTCTCTTGGTCGAAAGCTGCGCTGAACAACAGTGCACCTGACCGTGGGGAGGATCACATCGCATTTGCTTCGCTACTTCTGTCCCGCAAAGTGTTTGCTTACCCAGCCCATGAGAGGTGTGCACGACTGAAAGCCGGAGCCGGCCAACGCTTCCGGGTTGCCGGGGGGTGTTCTCCATTCGAGCAACGATCATCACGTCATCCCGGATCACTTCACCCGCATAGACAGTCGTTCCGCTGGCTGAACAAATCGGCCTGTCGGCGGTGACAGCGTAGAAGTCGCAGGCAGCCGGCCAGGATGTGAGTGACAAGCGTGAGGAGCTACGTGAACAAGTACATCGAGTTGGTGTCCGCGCTCGCCGATGAACTCGATTCTTTCGCACAGGTACTGAAGTCATTGGGCGCTGACGAATGGTCGACGCCGACACTGCTCGCCCCTGTTGACCCGGCACCCCACTGGACAGTGCTGGAACTGGCCGGTCATCTCGGCTATGCGATGAACATGATCGACACGCTGCTCTCGAAACCGTCGGCGCCGCCGCCGGCACTGGACCGGGTCTCGTTCTACGACCAGCCGAAGGGTCTGCTGGCTCCACTGGCGTACCGGACTGCCGCCGACGTCGCCGCCGACATGACAAGCGCCGAGATGCTGGATTCCTGCTTGACCAACTTCTCGAATGCGCCCGCGAAGGCGCGCCTCGCCGAACCGACGTTCGTGGGGTGGACAGTGATCGGCACGATTCAAATCGACGAATTCATCGCTACCAGAGTGGTCGAAGCTGTCATCCACGGCCTTGACCGGGCCCAGGCGCTCAACCGTTCTGCGACGCCATCGGAGGCAGCCGTGAAATGCGCCGCGAATGTCCTGGATTCCCTTAATGTTCGCCATCAGGCGCACAGCCGTCCCGAATCGCTCTCAGAAGACTGGCTATGGGTTCAGGTCGCGTCGGGGCGCCGCCGCCACGACGACTTCCCGGCGCCCTTGTTGAATTGATTCCGCCGCAGGCTGTCGACGAGTACCTACGGACGCGGCAGGTGCTTATCCCCGAAGACCCGCCTGCGTAACTCGCGAAGGTGTATCCATGTGAAGCGATGGAGTTGATCGACCGCCTTCCCGAGCGCAGCGTGCTCGATGGAGTGCTGCGGGATGTGCGGGTGGGTCAGAGTCGGGTGCTGGTTCTTCACGGCGAGGCGGGCATTGGCAAGTCGGCGTTGATGGAGTACGTGGCCGTGCAGGCCGAGGGCTTTCGCCTGTTCCGCGCCACCGGTGTCGAGTCCGAGATGGAGCTTGCCTACGCGGCACTGCATCAGTTGTGCCTACCCATGCTGGATCATCTCGACCGCCTCCCGCGCCTCAGTGTGATGCGTTGTGCATCGCCTTCGGAATGAGCGCGGGGCCCGCGCCGGATCGCTTTCTGATCGGGTTGGCCGTGTTGAGTCTGTTCTCCGAAATGGCGGAGGATCAGCCGCTGGTCTGTCTGGTGGATGACATGCAGTGGATCGACGAGACCTCGGCACACGCCCCTTCGTTTGTGGGCCGGAGGCTCGGCGCCGAATCGGTGGGCTTGATCGTGGCCAGCCGTTTCCCCACACCCGACATGGCACGGCTGCCGGAGTTGCGAATCCGGGGCCTGCGCAAAGTTGATGCGCGGACGCTGCTGGATGCGGTATTGACCGCCCCGCTCGATGAGCGGGTCCGCGAGCAGCTCATGCATGCAGACCTTGCCCGTGCCCATCTGCTCTACGGCGAATGGTTGCGCCGCGAGCGCCGCCGTACCGACTCTCGTGCGCAACTGCGCATCGCCTACGACATGTTCGACGCGATGGGAATGGCCGCCTTCGCCGAGCGGGCTCGGCGCGAGCTGTTGGCCACAGGGGGGACCGCCCGTAAACGCACTGCGGCGGCAATCGGCCCGCAGCTGACATCCCAGGAAGAGCAGATAGCGAGGATGGCCGCCGAGGGCCTGACCAACCCCGACGTCGGCGCGCGCCTATTCATCAGCCCCAAGACCGTCGAGTATCACCTGGGCAAGGTCTTCACCAAGCTCGGGATCAGCTCACGCAGCCAGCTTTCTCAAGCCCTCGGAGGTGATCGTCGCCCTTCGGGCGACTGATCTCGAGGCCTCATCTCTATGGTGGCCCGGCGGCGAAGATGTCACCATCGGCATGCGATGGAGTTGATCGACCGCTTTTCTGAGCGCCGCGTGCTCGATGAAGTGCTGCGGGATGTGCGCGCTGGCCAGAGTCGGGTGGTGGTGCTTCATGGCGAGCCGGGCGTCGGCAAGTCGGTGTTGATGGACTATGCAGCCGAGAGGGCCGAGGGCTGTCGCCTGTTCCGCGCCACCGGTGTCGAGTCCGAGATGGAACTTCCGTATGCGGCACTGCACCAGTTATGCGTACCCGTGCTGCATCATCTGGACCGTCTTCCGGGACCTCAGCGTGATGCATTGAGCGTCGCATTCGGCATCCGCTCAGGGCCGACACCAGAGCGCTTTCTGACCGGGCTGGCCGTATTGACCCTGTTTTCCGAAGTGGCCGGTGATCAGCCCCTGGTCTGCTTGGTCGATGATTTGCAGTGGCTGGATCACGCTTCTGCACAAGCTCTTTCATTTGTCGCGCGCCGACTTGGCGCCGAGCCTGTCGGCATGGTCTTGGCGACGCGGGTTGTGCTTGCGGACCTCAGCTCCCTGACAGGGATGCAGGTCAAGGGTTTGCGTGCGGCCGATGCGCGGGCGTTGTTGGACTCGGTGCTGACTGCGCCACTCGATGAGCAGCTTCTCGAGCAGTTCGTCGCAGAGACGGGCGGAAACCCCCTGGCGCTGGTCGAGTTGCCGCGCGGTATGGGCCTGCACGAACTGGCCGGTGGGTTCGGTTTGCCTGCAGCTGTGCCATTGACGGTGGCGGTGGAGGAGAGCTTCAGACGCGAGGTGCAAGCCTTACCGGACCAGACCCGCCGGCTGCTGCTGGTGGCGGCTGCCGAGCCGCTGGGCGATCCGGCACTGTTGTGGCGGGCGGCGGCAACGTTGGGTATCGGCGCCGACGCCGCCGCACCGGCGGCCGAAGCGGGGGTAATGGAGTTCGGTGCACGGGTGCGGTTTCGCCACCCGCTGGCGCGTTCGGCGGTTTACCGGTCGACGTCGGTTCGGGATAGACAGTCGGTGCACCGAGCACTGGCCGACGTGACCGACCCGCAGACCGACCCCGACCGGCGTGCGTGGCATCGGGCCCAGGCGGCAGTGGGACCGGACGATGACGTCGCTGCGGAGTTGGAGCGCTCGGCGGGCCGCGCCCGCGCACGTGGCGGTTTGGCGGCGGCGGCGGCGTTTCTCGAGCGGTCAACGATGCTGACGATGGATCCCGGTCTGCGGGCGGAGCGGTCACTGGCGGCAGCTTCAGCCAATCTCGATGCTGGTGCTTTCGCCGCGGCCGCAGACCTGCTCGCGGTGGCCGATGGCGAACCGCTCAGCGACTTGCAGCACGCCCGCACCGTCTTGATCCGCGCGCGGCTCGCGTTTGTCACCGGCCGGGGTAACGATGCGCCGCCCCTGCTGGTCAACGCCGCAAGACGGCTGCAGACGGTCGACACAGCGTTGTCACGCGCCACCTACCTGGATGCGATGGAGGCGGCTTTTCTTGCAGGCCGGTTAGCGTCGGGCGCTGGGCTGCTGGACGTGGCGCGCGCGGCGCGATCGGCGCCGTCGCCGCGCAGCGCCCGTCTCTCCGACCTTGTCCTCGACGGTTTCGTTGCGCATTTCATCGACGGTTATGCCGCCGGGCTGCCCCTTCTGCGCCGTGCCGTCGGCGCCGCCAGTGACGGGTCGACGCCGGACGAGCCGAGGTTTATGGTTGCCGTCGCCGCCACGCACATCTGGGACGACGAAAGCCTCGACGTGATCACGGCACGGCACGTTGACCGTGCCCGGGCGGCCGGCGCGATGACACAGTTGCCGTTGGCGCTCAGCGCACGTGCGAGGAATCTCTTGTACACCGGAGATCTCGTTGCCGCGGAAGCCGTGCTTCATGAGGCGCAGTCCGTAACGCGCGCCACTGGTGACAGATTCGCCACGTCCGCGGTCATGGCCCTTCTCGGATTCCGCGGCGATCAGGCAGGGCTGTCGGCGTTGATCGAAGCCAACACCAGCGATGTCATGGATCGTGGTGAGGGATCCTGGCTGACTGTCGCCGAGTACGCGGGAGCACTGGTCAACAACGGCATTGGTGACCATGCGGCGGCGCTGGTCCTGGCCCAGCGCGCCGCCGACCAACGCGACCTCGCCACGCCGGTCAGGGCCGCAGTGGAGCTCGTCGAAGCCGCCGCGCGTTGCGGCGCCATGACCATCGCCACCCAAGCTCTCACCAAGCTCGCGGAAACCACCACCGCCGCGGGCACCGATTGGGCGCTCGGCGTCGAGGCGCGTTCGGCGGCACTGCTTGCCAAAGGTCCTGAGGCGGAGCGCCTTTATCGCCAGGCGATCGAGTTGTCCGGCCGGACCCGCATGCGGACCGAACTCGCGCGTGCTCATTTGCTCTACGGGGAATGGCTGCGGCGGGAGCGCCGCCGCATCGACGCGCGGGCGCAGCTGCGTAGCGCGCACGAGATGTTCGACGAGATGGGAATGGCAGGCTTCGCCGCGCGAGCCCGGCGCGAACTGTCGGCCACCGGCGAGACCGCCCGGAAACGGTCCGTGGCAGCCAGTCGCCCACAGCTCACCCCGCAGGAGGAACAAGTAACGCGGATGGCCGCCGGCGGCCTGACCAACTCCGACATCGGCGCCCGCCTCTTCATCAGCCCCAAGACAGTCCAGTACCACCTGACCAAGGTGTTCACCAAGCTGGACATCAACTCACGGAGCCAGCTTCATCAAGCCCTCACGGGTGAACGTCGAACCGATTGACGCAGCCGCGCCGCACTGACTAGCCACATGCTGGGCGCGCAGACTAGGCACCCCCCGATGCGAACACCAGCCATCCGGACGCACCCTGTGCTTCATCGATGGACTTTGTCGATGACTGGCACAAGTCGACGGAAAGGAGCGCGGATATGGGGGGCATCGGCTGCACACTCTTGTCCCATCAGGCGACATCGCACGAGCTGACCGTGCGGTTCGAGGGTGACACCCCGTGGTGCACCTTCTGGATAGGGACGCTGTGATGAATGCCGCCCCGATCATGACGCCCGAGAATGTGGCCCGCTGGTGGGGTTTCGCACCGCAGCGAACCATCACCTCGCAGGTCGAGGCGATCACCGCGGCGATCTGGCAGTTCCAGGAGTCGTCGGTGTATGACCTGGAGGGGCACGCCGACGAGAGCACCGACGTGATCTCGATGGCGATTGCAGGCCAGAACCACCACACCTACTTCGGCGACGGTCGGCAGAAATGGGCCCGTCCGCATCCGCCGTTCTACATGAACCTCGTGGTGGCGGGGGAGAAGCCGCGCGAAATATTCGCCTCCGAACAGCCCTTCACGTATCTGCACGTGTACGTGCCACACACGATCATCGAGGGCTTGGCAGCCGACTGCGACGCCGTCGATGTCAGCGGACGGGTCTCGCTGATCGATCCGATGTGCTCGCGTGATCCTCAGGTGGAGAACCTCTGCCGACAGATCGTGCGCGAGATGTCACAGCCCGACCGATGCTCTCGCCTGGTGGTCGACTGCCTGGGCCAGGAATTGGCGATTCGTCTGCTACGGGAGCACTCCAATGTCTCCGGCTCGAGAACTCTGACACCCAATAGCGGTCCCAGTTACCGGGATTGGCGGCTGCGGCGGGCAATGGAATACCTCGAAGCACGGCTGGGCGAGGATGTTGGTCTCAAAGAAGTGGCCACAGCCGTCGGTCTGTCGACAACGCACCTCGCCAACCTGTTTCGGGACGGCACCGGTGAGCCGCCTTTTAGGTGGTTGATGCGGCGCCGGTTCGAGCAGGCGTGTGAATTGCTGTCGAAGCCTCACCTCAGCATCACCGACATCGCCCATCAGTGCGGGTTCGCCAGTTCCCAACATCTGGCCACGGTGATGCGCAGACATCTGGCCACCACGCCGACCGCCTACCGCCGAAATCTTCTCGGGTAACGCGGCATTCGGCCCCGCCCACCACGAACGCACAACACATGGAGCATCCACGTTGAAGGCTGCAGTACTGAATACTTTTGGAGCACCACCCCAGCTCGGCGACTTCGCAGATCCCGAACCGGCTCGAGGTCAAACCGTCATCGAGGTGCTGGCCGCCGGTGTGCACCACATCGATATCTTGAAGGGCTCGGGTGCGCTGGCGCCCAGCCCCGCCATCCCCTTCGTCGTCGGTTCCGACGGTGTCGGCCGTACGCCGCAGGGGCGCAGGGTGTTCTTCGACAATCCCGTGGCGCCGTTCGGGTCATGGGCGCAGCGGACCCTGGTTGCCGAGGATTCCCTGCTCGATGTGGCGGACGAGATCGACGACCTCGCCGCGGCAGCGCTCGGCAACACCGGGCTGGCTGCCTGGTTGGCGCTGAGTTGGCGTGCCCGCCTGCAGCCGGGCGAGTCGGTACTGGTTCTGGGCGCAGCCGGGGCACTGGGTTCAATTGCGGTGCAGGCAGCCAAGGCGCAAGGCGCCGCGCATGTCATCGCCGCCGATCGCAGCGCGGACCGGCTACGACGCGCACGACAACGCGGCGCTGACGCCACGGTGGTCACCGGTGCCGACGACTTGCCCGCCAGGCTGCGAGAAGCCGCCGGCCGGCACGGCATCGATGTGATCATCGACCCCCTGTGGGGCCCGCCCGCCCTCGCCGCGTTGACAGCGGCGTCCCCCGGTGCGCGCCACATACAGATCGGCGACTCCGCAGGCACCACGATTGACTTACCCGGAGTCATGCTGCGCGCCGCTGAGCTCCACATCATGGGCTTCAGGTACTTCACGGCGTCCGAGCAGGTGCGGCACGACGCATATCGTCGGCTGACCGAACACGCGGCCCGTGGCGACATCAGCGTCGATGTCATCCCGTTGGCGCTGGACGAGGTGGATGACGCCTGGCGAGCACAAAAACGAGGTGCGTCGGCCAAACTCGTGCTCGTTCCCTAGCCCCGGCACGTGAGCCTACTGATCGAGGACGTGGCCCAGTTGGCTTCGCGAGGTGATATCGAGCTTCATGAAGACCTTGCTCAGGTGGTACTGAACGGTTTTGGGACTGATGAACAGTCGAGTACCGATCTCGGGGTTCGACAGCCCGTCGCGCGCCATGCGGGCGATGAGTGTCTCCTGAGCGGTCAACTCCTGGGCACCCGTCGCGACGGTGCGCTTGCGGGCAGTCTCGCCGGTGGCCAGTAACTCACGCCGCGCTCGCTGCGCGAATCCCGACATACCCATCGCCTCGAACAATTCGCGGGCGGTGCGCAGCTGCTGCCGCGCACCTACCCGTCGACGTTCGCGGCGCAGCCACTCCCCGTAGAGCAGGTGTGCGCGGGCGAGTTCGGCGCGGACGCGGGTTCGGCTCAGATGCTCGATCGCCTGACGATAGAGATCGTCGGCGGTATCCCCCTCGCTCAGCAGCGCGCGTGCCCGGGCTTCAACGCCCAGCGCCCAGTCGGTGCCGGTGGCGACGGCTTGTTCGGTCAGCAGATGAACCGCACCGGTGGCAGTCTCCGTCCTGCCGCTACGCGTCGCAGCCTCAATCAATTCGACCAGAGCCCAAGGCGGCGGGCCCAAGGTGTCCTTCTGGTTCACGGAGTGTTTCGCCGCCACCATGGCCGCTTCATAATTGCCCGCCCCGTTGTTCAGCGCAGCCCGTGCCCAATCGGCGATCACACTGATGCCCTCACCTCTCTGAGCCGCCGCTGCCGAGGTGGTCTCGATGAGGGCTGATGCCTTGGCCCGGTCGCCGGACAAGGCCGTCAGGACCATGGCTGCAAAGGGGGCCAGACGCAACCCGGTGGCCTCAGTCGCAGCGTCGAGTTCCTCGATCAGCGACGCCGCGGCAGCGAGGTCACCGATGAACACCAGCATGAGCGCCCGCGACGTCAGGGCAAGAGGCAGCTCACTGAGTGCGCCATGGCTGCGGGCGAGGCGGACATGCCGGTCGGACAGTGTGTCCCAACTGTCGTCATCCCACACCACAATCGCCGCCAAGCACGCCAACCACAGCGAACGGCATTCCTCGTGGGGCGACATGCCGGTTCCGAAGTCGGCCAACGCGCGGCGGAATAACGGGACTGCCGCCGCATATCCGTTGCGGCGCCATGCGGGCATGGCCTCGAGCAGGAAATCGGGCGGTCTCGGGGCGCGCGTCGGTGGCGGTGCTGCAGCGAGGGCGGATGCCACCTCGACCACGGTGCCGCCGACGGCCAGGCCCTCGACAATGACTGCGGCCGAAAGGGATTCGAGATAGGTCGAGCGGGAGAGATCCGCGTCGACGGTGGCGAGGCGTTGGGCGGCCTTCAGCAACAATGGCGGGGCATCGCTGCTCCGGTTTGTGACGAACGCGAGTTGTGCGCGCACCAGGTCGGCACGAGCTTGCTGTAAGTCGTTGAGCGATCCCATTTCTGCCGTAGCCAGCAGGTCCAACGCAGCGTCCAGGGCGCCGGCCTCTACCTTGGCGGTGGCGGCGGCGAGGGCTCGGGTGGCGCGCTGGGTGGGGTCGAGGGTGAGCATGGTGGCGCGTTCGAGGAAGGCTGCAGCCGCGGCCAGGCCGCCGCGGGCCTGGGCCTGGCCGGCGGAGTGTTCCAGCTCGGTGGCCACGTCGTCGTCGGGTCCGGTGACGGCGTGCGCGCGGTGCCAGGCGCGGCGCTCGGCATCGGTGGCGGGATCGATGACCTGGGCCAGGGCACCGTGGGCGTGTTGCTGTTCGGCCGGTGTGGCCGAGCGGTAGGTCGCCGAGCGCACCAAGGGGTGGCGAAATCGGATCCGGGTGCCGAACTCGGCCAGCCCGGCCTGGGTGGCCGGGGCGGCGGCATCGGCGGGGATGCCCAGGAGTGCCGCGGCCCGCCAGACCAACCCCGGATCGCCGGTGGCATCGGCGGCGGCCAGCACCAGCAATCGCCGCGTCGTCTCGGGCAACTCCGCAATGCGTTTGCCGAAGGTCTCTTCCATGTCGGCGGGCGCCCGCGCCACATCGGGAAATCCGTAGCCGCCGGCCATCTCGGCGGGGGTCAGCCCGCGCGGGATCTCCAGCAGCGCCAACGGGTTGCCGCGGGTCTCTGCCACGATCTGATCGCGTACCCGGTGATCCAGTGGTCCGCGCAGCGCCGAGGCCAGTAGCTCTCGGGCATCGGCGACCGGCAAACCCGAGACCACCAACTGCGCCAGGCCGTCCAGTTCCGCACCGGGCCGGCGCACCGCGAACACCATGGCCACCGATTCGGTCTGCAGTCGGCGGGCGACAAAGGCCAGCGCCTGGGCCGAGGCGCGGTCCACCCACTGCTGATCATCGATCAAACACAACAGTGGTCGTTCATCGGCGACCTCGGACAACAGACTCAGCACCGCCAAACCGATCAGGAACTGATCGGGCGCCGACCCGCCGGTGAGCCCGAACGCGGTCTGCAACGCATCACGCTGGGGCCCCGGCACCCGATCCAGCCGATCCAGCATCGGCGCACACAACTGATGCAACCCCGCAAACGCCAACTCCATCTCCGACTGGACACCAGCGACCCGCGCGATCCGGCAGTCCGAGGCCTCGGTGGCCAAATACTCCAACAAGGCGGTCTTGCCCACACCCGCCTCACCACACACCACCAACGCCTGGCTCTTTCCCAGGCGGATCGCCGCGGCCAATTGGTCCAGCGTTCGGCGTTCTGCACGACGGCCGATCAGCCGTACCGCAGCGCCGCTTTCCAGCGGGTCCATCAGACGTGACGGTACTGCGGACATCCGCTCGTGGCTAGCCACCGGCCGATGCGAATTTGTCGGCCGCCCACTACGGTCTGGCACTCGCCTCCCAAGCTTGGCCCCGATTGGCTCCCCGCGGTACACAACGCACGCATCTTTTCGATCATTCAAAGAGGCTGTGGCCATGCGGCTTTCACAAGATGTACGTCGGTGTCGGCAGATGGACGCCGAAACCCTTCTGCCGCAAGACAGTGAGACGGTGGCTGTAATAAAAGCGGTGGCGCATACCGGCATCACGGTTCGCGACCTGGAAGCATCGATCGCCTTCTGGCGGGATGTTCTCGGCTTCGAGGTGCAGGAGAGGATGGAGCTGTCAGGGGAGTTCGCCGAGCAGATCACTGGCGTGGCCGACGCGCACCTGCTGTTGGCTCAGCTCACCGGCGGCGGGCATCGCATCGAGCTTCTGCAATATCTGCGCCCCACCAATCGAGCCCACGTGTGCCCCAGGCCGTGCGACGTCGGATCATTTCACGTCGCGGTCAACGTCGATGATCTCGACGCTGTTTCAGACGTCTGCGCACAACGTGGGTGGAGGCTTGCCGGTAGGCCCCAGACAGGTGTCCAGGGGCGGCTTGCCGGCTCCCGCTTCGCTTACATGCGCGACGGTGACGGGACGGTCGTCGAACTCATTCAAAACTCATAGGCCACGGGACCGCAATGACAGACGGAGTCGAATCGTGACATCTCCATCAATCGTGACGAACGGCCACACCAGTCGGCTGCCCGAGGGCGAGGTTCGCGCCTTCACCGCTTCCGTGCAGCTCGGCACTGACTTGCAGCGGGTGCTGGCCGATCTGATCGAGCTTCATCTGCAAGGCAAGCAGGGCCACTGGAACGTCGTGGGCGCCAACTTCCGTGACGTGCATTTGCAATTGGATGAGCTCGTCGATGTGGCACGTGAGGCCAGCGACACCATTGCAGAGCGGATGCGTGCCCTGTGCGCGGTGCCCGACGGGCGATCCGAGACGATCGCGGCGACCACGACCCTGCCGAATTACCCTGCCGGGGAGCAGAACAGTGCCACGGTGGTGGACCTCATCACCAACCGCATCCATGCGGCAGTGGCGACAATCCGATCGGTTCACGACGCGGTGGATGCCGAAGACCCGAGCACCTCCGATTTGTTGCATCAGATCATCGACTCGCTGGAAAAGCTGGCTTGGATGATCGACTCCGAGAATCGCAAGGGCTAGTCCTGTGCGGTTCGTCGCTGCGACGAATTGCAAAACCCGCACCTGGGCCACCGTCACCAGAAGGAGTTGCAATGCTGGCGCTTCGATTTGACACCTTCGGTGATCCCGGCGTGCTCAAGGTCGTCGAACTACCCGATCCCGTCCCCGCCGCGGCCGAAGCCGTGATTCGGGTGCACGCCGCCTCGGTGAACCCTTCCGATGTGAAGAACGTTGCCGGCAACATGCGCGGGACCGTACTGCCGCGCGTGCCCGGCCGTGACTTCGCCGGCGTCGTCATAGACGGACCCCCGGACTGGCGTGGTGTGCCGGTGTGGGGAACAGGCGGAGATGTCGGCTTCACCCGCGACGGCTCCCATGCGGAACTGATGTTGCTGCCCGTGGATGCGCTGGTCCGCAAGCCATCCCGCCTCAGCTTCGATGAGGCATCGGCGGTCGGCGTCAACTTTGTGGTCGGCTGGCTGGGTGCGGTGGAGACTGCGCGGCTCGAAAAAACCGACACCATCGCGATCTTCGGAGTGTCCGGCGGCGTTGGCGGAGCGGTGGCGCAGATCGCCCGAATGATCGGAGCGAGGACGATCGGTGTCGACCGCCACGCGCCGGGGGATGACACCCCAGCGGCGGCCAGTATCGATGCGTTCGTCCGGCTCGATCCGGGCGTCGACACCGCGGGTGAACTGCGCAGCCTCACCGGCGGCCGCGGTGTGGACGTGGTCTATGACGCGGTGGGCGGGGTGACCACCCCGACGGCGCTCCATTCGCTCGCCCATGGTGGTCGGCTTGTGGTCATCAATGCCGTCGGAAACCGCACAGCAGAGATCGACCTCATCGATCTGTACCACAACGAAACGCAGATCCTCGGATCCGACAGCCGCAACCTCGGTGCGGTGGAGTCCGCCCGTCGACTCGACCGGTTGACCGGTCTCTTCGAGACGGGAAACTTCCGGCCGCTTCCGATCACCGCCAGGTACTCGCTGCCCGACGGCCCGGCCGCCTACCAAGCGGTCGCGAATCACACAGCCGGCCGAGTGGTCATCCAGCCGTAGGGACGGGGTGTTCCGACATGCAGCGAGACGACGGATGAATGCTGGTCATCTCGCAGATGCCCGTGGGAATTTCGGTGTCCTCGTACACCCGATGGGTCGTGCTACCCAACCATCCGCCGGCGGGGTCGGTGCACCAGGGCAATAGCCGCCTGTTTCCCTTGGGCCTCTTACACTTGTCATGACCCGCCGCCACGGCCTCCGCCGACACTGCCGGATCGGCGGTCGAGTCCTCGACACGGTCCAGACCGCCGGTTGATGATGGCGTTGCCACACTGATTAATTGGGACGGTACCGGGGCGTCGTCGGTGCCTGTCGCGGGAGCAGTCAATACGACTGACAGGGTGGAGAGCCAGATGGCGGACACCGTGGTGATTGCGCGCACATCAATCATGGACTCAGGATGCCGACGCGCGGACGGATCCGCGTTCACTCGGCCACAAGGATGTACGTGGCAACGATATCGGCCAAAAAATCTTTGCCCCAGAGTGATTCAGTTGGAAAGACGAGATATCGACAGAAGAGTCCCGATAGGCAGCGGCCTACCGGGACAATCCGTTTTGCATCTACTCAGTTGTGGTTGGCCCAGAATCGGGCAAGGTCTCGACGGATGAACTCGGGCTGCTCCTCGAAGACCCAGTGGCCGCATTCCTCGATCACACCGCCTTCGGCCGAGGCTGCGATCGCTTTGGCGCTGGCAAAACAATGATCACCGAACGAAGCCCGGCCGGCCCACGCCAGCATCGGCACTGAGAGGGTGGTCTTCGTGAGCTCAGCGGCCTGCGCCGCCATCTGCGGTATGACGCCGTAGTGGTTGAGGCTTCCACGGAGGTTTCCCGGCTGGCGTAGTTGCATGATGTACTGCTGCACTTCGCTTTCCGGCATCGCTGCCGGGTTGAAGGCGAAATCGCGGAAGAAGTGCCGAATGTAATGATCTTCGCGGCCTTCGATCAGATGCTGCGCGATGTCCACATGCATGTGCATGGCCAGATGCCAGTAGGCCACCTGCGGGTCGGTGTAGCCCGGGTAGTCCAGCCCGAAGAACGGGGTCTCGACCGTGGCGAGCGAAATGGCGCGGTCCGAGGCCTTATAGGCCAGTGCGACGGACGGCGGCCCCCCAAGGTCATGGCTGAGGATGTGGAATCTGTCGACATTCTCGACGTCGAGCAGCGCCAGCATGTCCGCCGCGATCGTCAGAGGGTCGTAGCCGTCAACGGTTTTCTCGCTGTCGGCGTACCCCCGCAGGTCGGGCGCGATGAATGTGTAACGGTCGGCCAGACCGTCGATCACCGGTAGGAATTCGCGGTGGTTCTGCGGCCATCCGTGCATGCACAGAACCACCGGGCCGCTGCCGGCCACCACATAGTGGAGCGTGACGCCGTTGACTGTGGCGCGCTTGTGCCTAAGTGCAGTCATGCTGCTGGTCCCTTCGCAATCTGTGTAGTCGAACAAAGTCGGTGGCCGCCGTCATTTCGGCGCTATGCACACCGTGACCGTCTGTGCGGCAGACAACAATTACCGCGGTCGCGGTGCGCGGTCGTCCATGTCGTGACGACCGTGGACATCTGACAAAAGTCTGGCGGCGCTGGCGCAGTGATCTTTTCGTTGTGCACATCCATTGCGATGGATGAACGCGCGACACGGTGCGTCCTGTCACTGTGGCGGTCACGCCGATTGGCGCACTCGGACCGCATTGCCGGTCGAGACCATACAAGGAGGACAACTATGACCGTCGACGCCACGCCGACTCCGGGCAGCCTGCTCATCAGCCCTCACGACCATGTCTTGCTGCTGATCGACCATCAGAGCCAGATGGCATTCGCGACCAAGTCGATCGATGCTGCGCTGCTGCGAACCAATGTGTCGCTTGTCAGCCACGCCGCACAGGTGTTCGGTGTCGATACCATCCTGACCACCGTCGCCGCGGAGTCGTTCTCCGGCCCCATCTTCACCGAAATCACCGACACCTTCCCCAACAAGGAGATCATCGACCGCACCACGATGAACACCTGGGAGGACGGCCGAATCACCAACCGCATCAACCAGATCGGCAAGAAGCGGCTGGTCCTGGCGGGACTATGGACTGGAGTATGTATCGTCGGTCCGGCACTGTCGGCATTGGACCAGGGATTCGAGGTCTACTTCATCTCCGACGCCTGCGGTGACGTGTCGAGCGAGGCACACGATCGTGCCGTCGAGCGCATGATTCAGGCCGGCGCCCGCCCGATGACGTCGATTCAGTATCTCCTCGAGTTGCAGCGGGACTGGGCTCGCGTGGAGACCTATGACGCGGTGATGAACGTCGCAAAGCAGTTCGGCGGCAGTTACGGAATCGGCATCACTTACGCCAAGACCATGCTCGGCGAGCACGCCTCCGAAGCAGGGCCGGCCGTCCAAGCGGTATGAGCCTGCGGCGCAGGGTTCGCGGGTCGGCCGAACCGAGACGTTCCATGCTGCAGCGGCCCCGAACATTGACGTTCTTTTGGCGGCGCTGTGCGGACTGGCCCCGCGAGACGCCTAAACCGTCTCCGAAGAAAGGCAGGCAGATGATCGCATTCCTGGTCTCAGGCGCGGTGGGTCTGCTCGTCGGGCTGATCTATGGCCTCCTCAGCGTCAAATCGCCTGCACCGCCGCTGATTGCGCTGGTCGGTCTGCTGGCCATTCTCGTCGGCGAGCAGATTCCCCTTTTCGTCAGACACATGTGGGGCGGATGACCCACCTCTACCGGCCCAGTGGTGCGGCGAACAGGTCGCACCGCTGGGCCGACGACTGAACCTTTCCCATCTCGAACGGAGGCCGCCATGGCCGAACTCAAAACACCTGACCTGATCCTGACAAACGGCAGGTTCACCACACTGGATCCCGGTGTCCCGGAGGCCACCGCGGTGGCGATCTCTGACGGCCGCTTCGCCGCCGTAGGTGCGAAGGCAGATATCACGCCAAGCGCCGGCCCCCACACGCGGGTGGTCGACTGTGGCGGAAGACGAGTGATTCCCGGGCTGGCCGACAACCACACGCACGTCATCCGCGGTGGCCTCAACTACAACATGGAGTTGCGCTGGGACGGCGTGCCGAGCCTCGCGGAGGCGATGCGCAAACTCAAGGAACAAGCCGCACGGACACCGGCGCCACAATGGGTGCGGGTGGTGGGCGGTTTTACCGAGCATCAGTTCGTCGAGAAGCGTTTGCCCACCCTCGACGAGATCAACGCCGCCGCTCCGGACACGCCGGTGTTCATCTTGCACCTCTACGACCGAGCGTTGCTCAACGCTGCCGCGCTGCGCGCGGTCGGCTACACCAGGGACACTCTCGATCCTCCCGGTGGCCGCATTGCGCGCGACAGAAATGGCCAGCCGACTGGTCTACTGATCGCGTCGCCGAATGCCGGAATCCTGTACTCGACACTCGCGAAGGGACCCACGCTGCCCTTCGACTACCAGGTCAACTCCACGCGCCATTTCATGCGTGAGCTCAATCGACTGGGCGTGACGAGCGTCATCGACGCCGGCGGCGGTTTCCAGAACTATCCGGACGACTATGCGGTCATCCAGAAGCTGCACGACGAGGGCCAGTTGACGCTGCGGTTCGCCTACAACCTGTTCACTCAGCGACCCGGTCGCGAACGTGATGACTTCCTCGGGTGGACGGAGGGAACCCGATTCGGGCAGGGCGACGACTTCTTCCGCCTGAACGGCGCGGGGGAGATGCTGGTCTTCTCGGCCGCAGACTTCGAAGACTTCCGCCAGCCCAGGCCGGACATGCCGAGAACGATGGAAGGCGAGTTGGAGGCGGTGGTTCGCGTCCTGGCGGAGAACCGCTGGCCGTGGCGGTTGCACGCAACCTATGACGAAACCATCAGCCGTGCGCTCGATGTGTTCGAGAAGGTCGATCGGGAGATCCCGATCACCGGGCTCAACTGGTTCTTCGACCACGCCGAAACCGTCAGCGACCGCTCGATCGAGCGCATCGCGGCACTCGGCGGCGGGATCGCGGTACAGCACCGGATGGCATACCAGGGCGAGTATTTCGTGCAGCGGTACGGCGCCGAGGCGGCCGGGCGGACGCCGCCGATCCGTCAGATGCTTGCGGCCGGTGTGAAAACCTCGGCGGGAACGGACGCGACGCGGGTGGCTTCCTATGATCCCTGGGTCGGTCTGTCGTGGCTCGCCACCGGGCGCACGGTCGGTGGATTGGGTCTCTATCCGCAATCCAATCTGCTGGACCGCGAAACCGCCCTTCGCATGTGGACCGAGTATCCGAACTGGTTCTCGAACAGCGAGGGCCGCAAAGGCCAGATCAGCGTCGGACAACTCGCCGATCTCGCGGTACTGTCCGCCGATTACTTCACCGTCTCCGATCGGGAGATCCGACAGATCGAGTCCGTCCTGACCGTGGTAGGCGGCGAGGCGGTATACGGGGTGCAGGAGTTCGCCGAACTGGCGCCGCCCCCTCCGCCTGCCATGCCCGATTGGTCGCCGGTCGGCGTGTACGGCGGCTACGACACTTCCCCTGTCGCCCTTGATCTGTCCGGTCGCAGACACTCCGGCGGGCTGGGATGTATGTGCTGAACATGGTCCGGCGGCGCCGGCGACAGCTGGCGCCCGGACAGAAGACCAACCCGTTTCGCGCGTTCAGCCACCGTGACTTTCGTCGCTTCTTCTTCGGGCAGTTGCCCTCGGCCAGTGGAACATTCCTGCAGCAAACCGCTCTCGGGTGGTTGGTATTCCAGCAGACCGGATCTGCCGCCTCGCTGGGAATGGTCCTTGCGGCGGGCTCGTTACCGGCGCTGTTGCTCGGGCCTTGGGGAGGTGCGTTCGCCGACCGATTCGACCTGCGCACATTACTGCTGATCACTCAGGTCGCATCGGCGGTGTTCGCCGGCGCCCTGTGGTTCGCCGTATTCACCGGGGTGGCGAGCATTGTGGTCATCATGTGCATCAACGTGGCCAGCGGATTGGTAACGGTGGTCGACGGTCCGGCTCGACAGGCGTTCGTCGGCCAGCTGGTGCCGGCCGCCGACCTGGCCAGCGCAGTCAGCCTCAACGGCGTGATCATGAACGGCGCCAAAGTGATCGGCCCCGCCATCGCCGGCATCTTGATCGCCACGGTCGGCACCACGCCGTGTTTCGCGGTCAACGCGCTGTCCTATCTGGCGGTCATCGCCGCGCTGCTGACGATCACCTCGCCGACGGGGTCGGCGGCGGGCCGCGCCTCCGGCGGCGTCGGGGAAGGACTGCGCTATGCGCGCGGACGCCATCAGCTGTGGTTGCCACTGGCGATGATGGCGTTGATCGGCCTGTTCGCCTTCAACTTCACGGTGGTATTGCCGGTCTTCACAGAGGATGACCTCGGCGCCGCCGGCGGTGCCTATGGCCTGTTGACAGCTGCGCTGAGCGTTGGATCGGTGCTCGGATCGCTTCTGGTCGGGCGGATAGCCCACCCCAAACGGATCTATCTGGCGGTGGCCAGTCTCGCCTTCGGCGTGGCCATGATCCTCACCGCGATGACCACGACCGTCACCGCAGCCGTCATCGCATTGGCGCTCACGGGTGTGGCGGCCTTCGTGTTCGTCACGCTGACTTCCACAACACTGCAATTGCACTCATCGCCTCCGTACCGGGCGCGGATCATGGCCCTGTACAGCTTCTTCTATCTGGGCACCACCCCGGTGGGCAGCATCGTGATGGGATGGATCTGCCAACAGTTCGGCGGGCGTGCGGCCCTCGGGGCCGGGGCGATCGCTTGCCTGATCGCCGCCGGGTTGGCTTTTCGCGTGCACACCCCGCCACATCCCGACGATCAGTTGGACGATCTGCACATCGCCGAGACCGCATGCTCTCGTCTCTGAAGGCAAGCACCGGCAAAGCCGTCACAGGCCGGGTATGGTGCCCGGCGCCGGAAGCGCCCTGACCGGCGGCCTGGCGCTGGGCGTCGCAGGTCTCGACCGCGGCGCAGACGGAGTCTTCGTGTTCCCCAGACTCATCTCGTGCGGCGCTTGCGCCATCGGACTGCTCGGCGCGCCGGGTGATTGCTGGGCCAATACACCTAGTGATCCCACGGTCACCGCCGCCCCGACACCGATAGCGATCAGTGCTGATTTCATCGAGACGACATTCAGACGGTGCTGGGCTAACACTGTCTCACCTCGTTGCTCAGTAAATACACTCGCGCAACATCTTTGATGCGATGACGCCAGACTGGCACGTTGCGGACCAGAGCGCGTTCACCCGTCGCAAAAGATGTCTACGGCGACATCGTCGTCACAGGATAGGCGGTGCATGCTTTCGAACAGTGTCATCTCATGCTGACGACATCAGCACAAGTTGACAATCTCCGGAAGAGGACAGTTTCTGCTGAACGACGTGAGAGGTGCGTCAGTCGATCCACTGGTCGGCTTTCCGCCGGAAGGGGTACACGGGCGCATGACGACACCACCAGCCGACCGAATGGGCATCGGACTGGCCGCTCTCGGGCGGCCCGCGTATCTCACCGCCGGCCGCGATCGAGACCTCGGATCAGCCCGGTCGGTCGCCGAGATGCGATCCAGAACGGCTGAGGTCCTCGATGAGTCCTACGCCGGCGGAATTCGCTACATCGATGTCGCGCGCTCGTATGGTCGGGCCGAAGAGTTTGCCGCCGCCTGGCTCGACTCCCGGCCCGACGTCACCGATGTCGAGGTGGCGTCCAAGTGGGGCTATCGCTACGTCGGCGACTGGCACCTCGAGGCCGACGTGCACGAAGTCAAGGACCACACGCTCCAGGCCTTCAAAACGCAACTCGGCGAAACCCGGGCCTTTCTGGGGGATCGCCTCACCCTGTATCAGGTGCACTCGGTGACCGAAGAGAGTCCGGTGCTGAGCGACGTCCAACTCCAGCGAGCCCTTGGCGACCTCCGCGACGACGGAATCAGGCTCGGGCTGTCCACGTCGGGGCCACGGCAAGCGAATGTCATCCGTGCTGCCATCGACATCCAGGTCGGGGGTGCGCCGGTGTTCTCTTCGGTTCAATCGACGTGGAACCTGTTGGAACCATCAGCCGCCGACGCGCTTTCGGAAGCTCGTGGCGCCGGGATGGCGGTCGTGGTCAAGGAGTGCTTTGCCAACGGGCGTCTGGCACCGGGCAGTGCGGATAGCGCCGGAGTCCGGCGGGCGGCGCAGCTGGCGGACCAGCTGGGTGTCGGCCTGGATCAGCTCGCGATCGCCGCAGCCGTCCACCAGCAGTGGGCATCTCGGGTGCTATCGGGCGCGGCCACGGTCGCTCAGGTGGAGTCGCATCTCGCGGGCGCCGGTTTGGCACTGCCGCCGCAGGTGATGGATGAGGTGTCGACTTTGCGCGAAGACCCTGACGAATACTGGGCGCAGCGCTCCCGGCGGCGGTGGTCGTGATCGATTGCCAACGCTCCCGCACACGGGTGATCGATGCGATCTGTGGCGCGAAACAAGAGCGCCGCCACGGCAATGGCGCGACGCTATCGGCTCGACCGCAAACATGCACACTGGGTTGCGCGAAGCGCGGGCGAGTTCGTCTCGCTGGGCGGGCATTACAAAACAGTGCGCGGAACCGGTGACCGACTTGTGGACCGTTCGGTGGACGTTGTTCGTGTGTTGGACAATTCTCGCAGAGTGTCAATTCAGCTAAGTCGTTCCTATTCGGTTCAGATGTGCTCTACTGGGCTAATGAAACGGTCGCGGGGCGCGCAGCCGGATCAACCGGCGGACGGCGACATCGCCGTCGGTAGATCGGTGCGTGTCTATCCGGGTACTGATCGTGAGAAAACCGGAGTGATCGTCGAGGACTTCGGGGACGACGTGGGTCAGCCAGTCGACATCGGCCCGGACCACTTCGCCGATCCGGCTCGCCGGTGGGCGGTCACTCTCACAGACGGCACTCTGGTGTTCGTCGACAGCGGTGACCTCGCGCCCACCTGACACGCGCCCCTAGTCTCGTCCCGAAGCAGTGATACCCGAAAGAATGCTGCATGGACAGACTCAGGATCCTCACCATCGTGGGGACCATGATTCTCATCGCGGGGATCGTGGGATTGAACTATCCCGTCGAAGCTGATGTCAGCATGGCTGGTGTGCCCATCCCGTGCGGCACGGCCCTCACGACGAATCTCGAGTCGGCTCGTCAGGTCGACGACTTCTCGAGAATGTTCCCCCAGGCGGGGGGCGGTCCGGGCAGCGACGCGGTCGGCAGCTGTCACTCCAAGCTCTCGGTGCGACGGATGTGGGCGGTACCGGTGGCGGCGCTCGGCATATTGGTGATGGTCATCGCGGTCGTCAATCGGTGCAAGCGACCGAGCCTCGGCTAGGGATAAACGCCATCGCCGCCCCCACCTGTTCGATGGGGGCGGCGATGCATGTATCAAAGGCGCTGGTGCGCAGCCTGAAATAGGCAGCCGTTGATCAGAAGGGTTGGTTCGGGCCGCCTTCGGTGGGGTTGTCGAAGTCGTCTGTTCCGGAGGCGGTGTGGGCGAGGTCGTGCCCCTCGCCGACTCGAACGCAGCCGGCGGTGCAGTCCTGCATCACCACTGCTTCGCTGCCGCCTTGCACCACCCGCCACCGCCACGCCGTCTGAATGGTGGCCTGGTCGGCGAGCATCGCGTCGCGCTCGCCGACGGTGCAATGCATGGTGCGCGTTGAGCTGTCGCATGTCTCGTGCAGCATTTCGTGCGCGGCGAGGCTCAGCGGGTTGCGGATCAACCGGACACCGAAGCGTTCGATCTTGTCGTGTCCGCGTAACCGCTCGGCCAGGCCGGCCAACACGGCCTCGTCGTCGTCGCTCAACGGAGAGGTGCCGCCGAAGTCGTCGGGCTGTGCGAATTCCATGCCGATCACATCGACATCGTCGCTGACCGAATCGCCGAAGCGGATCGCCGTGGTGCTCAGCGCTTCCTGGCTGAACGTCGACCGCTCGATCGGGGTGGTCTCGGTCCTTCTCGGCGAGCGCAGACTGTGCTCGACGAACACCTCGCCCGGTGCAGGCTCGAAGTGCTTGTGCAGCAACCAGATACCGAAACGCTGCCAGGCGTCGGTCGTCACGAGGTACTGACCGATCTCCTCCAGGCAGGCGCGATCGTCGTCGTGCAGGTCGCCCACGTCGGTGGTGTCCATGTGGGGCAGCGCCTCGTAGTCCTCAACGCCGTGATCTCGCATCAACAGCATCGCTTGTCTCCTTAATTTGGTGTGTGGAGCGATCTCCAAACGGCATTCGACAAGTCGGGATGCTAGCAGTTGTAATCACGTGTACGCCAAGGGCTTTACGTGAACGACAACCTACACGCGCGCAGTTGGGTCAGCTGTTAACCCGCAGTTGGAAACCTGTTCACCCAGTTGCCCTGTTGTGCGCCGATCCTTCGCCCGCGCGCAACTCAAGCCGGCTGCTCGAACTGCAGACGGTGCATCTGGGCGTAGACACCGTCGAGCACCAGCAGTTCCGCGTGCGTGCCCTCCTCGGCCACTCCGCCGTCCTTGATCACGATGATTTTGTCTGTGTCGCGCAGGGTGCTGAGACGGTGGGCGATCGTGATGACTGTGCGGCCTGCCATCAGCCTCTCCAGGGCTTCGATCACTAGGTGCTCGGACTCGGCATCCAGCGCCGCTGTCGGCTCGTCGAGAATCAGAATGGGGTTGTCGCGAATGATCGCGCGAGCAATCCCGATGCGTTGGCGTTGACCGCCGGAAAGCGTTGTGCCGCGGTCGCCGACCAGACTGTCATAGCCGTCGGGCATGCGGTCGATGAACTCGTCGGCGTTGGCGAGTCTGGCGGCGCCGATGACTTCCTCGTCGGTGGCGTCGGGGCGACCGAAGGCGATGTTGTCCCGGATCGTTCCGCGTAGCAGCACCGTGGACTGCAGCACGAAGCCGATCTGGGTGCGGAGCCCGTGAAGCTTGTAGTCGCTGATGTCGACCCCGTCGATCGTGATCCGGCCGCCGACGACGTCTCGGAACCGCGGGATGAGGCTGACCAGGGTGGATTTGCCACTGCCTGTGGGCCCGACGATCCCGACCATCTGCCCCTGACCGATCGAAAAGGAGATGTCGCGCAACACGGGGACAGCGGGGTCGTAGCCGAAAGAGACCTGCTCGAAGGCGATCTCGCCTTTGAAGGACGGCGGATCCAGAGGCATGGGCCGTTCGGGGATCACGACGTCGGCATCGCACACCGTGACCACACGCTGAAATCCGACCGATACCTGGGCCAGGGTGTTGGTCATCTGGGACAGCGAGCGAACCGGCTGGAAGAACCTGGCCATGTAGGCCAGAAACACGGTCAGCGCCCCCGCCGTCATCGTGCCGGCCAGGATGAGCAGCGCACCGCGCCAGAGAACCAGACCGGTGCACACCGCGACCGCGACGCTGACTGTCGGCGACAGCAACGCCGACAATCGGCGGGCCTTGAGCCACGCCGTCACCGTGTCTTTGCTGACCGTGCGGACCCGGCCTTCTTCGTAGTCCTCCCGGGAGTAGGCCTGCACGACCTCGATCGATTGGAGGCCCTCCTGCAGCGTGGCGAGCAGATCGGATTGTTTGGTGCGGACCTCCTGGACGGCCGTCTTCATGGCCTTGTTGACGCGCACCAGAAACCAGATCAGCAGCGGCGCCACCGCCACCGCAATCAGGGCGAAATCCCAACGCAACACGAACATCACGACCACCATTGCGACGAGCGTCAGGGCGTCGGTGAGAATGTTGAGGGTAGAGGTGGAGGCAAAGCTCTGGATCGTCTGAACATCGGTCGTGAGGGTGCTGAGGATGGTGCCGACCCGATTGGTGTCGTAATAGGCGAGGGACAGTTCCTGGAGGTGGTGATAGATCCGCACCCGCAGATCGTTTCCGATGTTTTGTCCAAGCTTCTCGGTCGAGAAGCTGGCGACATAGAACGCGACGCCGCTGACCGCCGCGATCGCCACCGTCGCGACGCCCGCGGCCGCGGCGATGTGGTACTTGGTGGATCCGCCCACCATCGGGAACAACCAGGCGATCCATTGCGGGGGCGGATGGTCTCCGACGACGTTGTCCAGAATGACCTTGAGCGGCCATGGCACCGCCAGGCCCATCACCATCTGCACCAGCGTGGCTGCCAGAATGATTGCCAGGATCCGCCGGTAGGGGCGAAGCAAGTCACGAAGTAGCGGCGGCACAGCGGCGCCTCCCGTTGACGGCAATCTGTTGACAGAGGATGTTCAGCGGAACCGTAGCAGCGGCCGCCCGCCCCTGTGCAGCCGAGATCGCCGCTGCCCCAGGCCGTGCGAACAATTTCCTTAATGTTCAGATCAAGGGTCGATACTGCCACCTGTAGCGAAATCGCCGGCGAACGGACCCTCGGTCCCCAGCGAGCGATACCTTCGCGAGTCCGTTCGTGGTGCCCGCGCGCCACCGCACCGGAGGTGGTCCGATTGGAGAAGTTCAGACCCTCGATCGACTGGGGAAACCAGCTCGCCGCATCGACGTGGTGGACCCTGGAAGCCTGGGCGCTCAGCGCCGCGTGTGTGTTGGTGGCGGCCGTCCTGCTCATCCGCTACACCACGTGGGCGAAACGGTTCTGGCGCGTCACCGGCGAATACTTCACCGGCACAGCAAGTCTGCGGGTGTGGTCCATGCTGGCGGTCTTGCTGCTGTCGGTGATCCTCGAAGTGCGCATCACAGTGTTGCTCAGCTACTACAACAACGACCTTTACTCGGCTCTTCAGGCGGCGTTTCAAGGTGCGGGTGCGCACAACGCGGCGCAGGGCAATTCCGGCATACACGGCTTCTGGGTCGCGATCGGAATCTTCTGCATCCTGGCCGTCATCCATATCGGCCGGATCCTGTTCGACACCTATTTGACCCAGCGTTTCATCATCCGGTGGCGAATCTGGTTGACCGACCGCATGACTGGAGACTGGCTGGCGGGCCGCGCCTACTACCGCGGTCGATTCACCGAACCCACTGTTGACAACCCCGATCAGCGTATTCAGCAGGACATCGACATGTTCACCACCGGCGTCGGCACCGGCCCCAACGTGCCGACGTACTACTCGCAGAGCATGTTGCTCTTCGGGGCGGTCAACTCGGTGGCGTCCGTGGCATCGTTCACAGTGATCCTGTGGCGACTTGCCGGGCCGCTCACAGTGTTTGGGGTGGTAATCCCAAAGGCACTGTTCTGGATCGTCATCGGTTACGTACTGACCGCATCGCTGATCGCATTTCGGATCGGGCACCCGTTGATCCGATTGAGTTTTCGCAACGAGCAGACAAATGCCGCGTTTCGCTACGGGCTGGTGCGACTACGCGATGCCGCGGAGGCGGTCGGGTTCTACCGCGGCGAAAAGGCCGAACGTGAACAACTCGACACGAGGTTTTCGGCCGTCATCTCCAACTATCGGAGCTACGTCCGCCGAACGCTGCGGTTGATCGGCTGGAACTACACGGTGACCGAGACGATTCTGCCATTGCCGTTTCTTCTCCAGGCGCCGCGGCTGTTCGCGGGCTTCATCAGGTTGGGCGACGTGACGCAGTCCGCCGGCGCGTTCGGGAAGATCGAATCGGGCCTGTCGTTCTTCCGGAACGCATACAGCCAGTTCGCGAGCTACAACGCCGCGATCATTCGACTCGACGGACTCGTGGAGGCCAATGAGAGAGCGCGCGAACTGCCGGTGTTGGCCACCGAGCGCAGCCTCGACGGCTCCGTCGAGTTGACCGGGGTGCAGGTGCGCGCACCGTCGGGGGACCGGCTGATCGATTCGCTCGATCTCCGGCTGGAGCGCGGTGAGTCCATGGTCATCACCGGCGCGTCGGGTAGCGGCAAGACCACTCTGTTGCGCAGCCTCGCAGAGTTGTGGCCGTCGGCGACAGGTCTCTGGTCCCGGCCGGCCGAAGACCACGCGACGATGTTCGTATCTCAACTGCCATACCTGCCGCTGGGCGATCTGCGCACGGTGGTGGCCTACCCGGCCGGATCGGGCGACATCGCAGACGAGCGGCTGCGCGAGGTCCTCGCCGGGGTGTCGTTGGCTCATCTGCGAGACCGGCTCGACGAGGGGCGGGACTGGGCGAAAGTGCTTTCACCGGGCGAGCAGCAGCGCATCGCGTTCGCCCGGGTGCTGCTGACCAGACCGCAGGCGGTATTTCTCGACGAAGCCACCTCCGCGCTCGATGAAGGCCTGGAGTTCGCGTTGTACGAGCTGCTACGGACCGAGCTGCCGGACACCATCGTGGTCAGCGTGGGTCACCACAGCTCGATCGAACAACATCACCAACACCACTTGCACCTTTTCGGGCAGGGCGCCTGGCGGTTGGAGCGGCTGGCGACCCAGCACTGACCTGCCAGAGTGGCGGCACGAGCGCGTTTATCGGCGCCTGATGCCGGGGTAGACGGGCGAGATGGTCAAAGCCTTCGGATACAACAGCAATGGTGGGCCGGATGTTCAGGAGTTTCGCGACGTGGAAATGCCGACACCGCTGGCGGGTGAGCTACTCGTCGAGGTTCGCGTCGCCGGCGTCAACCCGGTCGACTGGAAGATCCGCTCCGGGATGATGGGGGCGGCCGCACCCGGCGATCTGCCCGCCGTGTTGGGCTCCGAGGTCTCGGGCGTGGTTCGTGAGGTCGGCAAAGACGTCGACGGCTTCGTGGTCAACGACGAGGTCTTCGGCACCGTTGCCCCCGGTTCCGGCGGCTACGCCGAATACACGCTGGTGCCGGCAAATGCCGCCGCGAAGAAGCCGCCGCAGGTCAGTTTCGCCGATGCCGCCACCCTGGGCGTGGCCGCGGCGACCGCCTACGACGGCGTGACCCAGTTGAAGTTGAACGAAGGCCAGACGCTGTTGATCAACGGGGTCGGCGGGGGAGTCGGAGTCGCCGCCGCCCAGATCGCGCGCGACCTCAACATCAACGTCATCGGGACCGCGAGCGAGGACAAGCGTGAACTCGTCGAATCGCTGGGCGCCACGTTGGTGCCGTACGGAGACGGAGTCGCCGACCGGATCCGTCAACTCCTGCCCGACGGGGTGGACGCGATCTTCGACCTGGCGGGTGGTGACGGACTGAGGGCGGTGGCGGATCTGGTTGCGAACCGCGAGAAACTTATCAGCGCAGGCGATTTCGAGACGACGCCGGAGCTGGGCGGGCATATGATCGAGCGTGATCGCAGCTCCCGAGTGCTCGAGATCGTGGGGCAACTGGTCGCCGACGGCAAGCTCGATCCCCACGTGGAGGACATCCGTCCTCTCGACGATGCAGCGGACGCGATCGCGGCAGTGGAGGCCGGACACGCCAAGGGCAAGGTGGTGATCGAGGTCAGCTCATAGCAGCAGGACGGTTTGCTTCAGCGCGGCCTCTCGGTCTCGACGAGCCCGGTCAGCGCCTGCGGCAACGGTCCCAGGTGCAGGACCCCGAGTCGTTGGGTGGCGCGGGTGAGGGCCACGTACAGTTCGGCCGCACCACGCGGACCGTCGGCGAGGATCCGTTCCGGCTCCACCACCAGAACGGCGTCGAACTCCAGCCCCTTGGTGTGCGACGGTGTCACCGCGCCGGGCACCCCCGGTGGGCCGATTACCACGGCGGTGCCTTCGCGGCCGGCCTCGTCGCGCACGAATTCGTCCATGGCCGTGAATAGTTCGTCCTCGGTGACCTGTCTGGCCCAGGGTTGGACACCGCAGGACCGGACCGATTCCGGTGGTATAACGCCGGGGGCGAACTCGGCAAGCAGCGCCGCGGCGACCGTCATGATTTCCGCCGGTGTGCGGTAGTTCACCGTCAGCGCCCGATAAACCCAACGGTTCGGCACGTAGGGCGCCAGGATCGTGTCCCACGACGTCGCTCCGGCCGCGGAACGCCGTTGGGCCAGATCGCCGACCACCGTGAAGGATCGGCTCGGGCAGCGCCGCATCAACACTCGCCAGTCCATCTCGGACAGTTCCTGGGCCTCGTCGACCACGACGTGGCCGTAGGTCCAGCCCCGGTCTGCGGCGGCGCGCTCGGCGAGTTCACGGTTGTCGCGTTCGGTGAAGCGTTCCGCCAGATCCTCGCCGTAGAGCATGTCCCGGGCCAGCAGCTGGTCCTCGTCGTCCATCAGGTCCTCGCGGTCGACCATGAGATCCAGCACGCCTGCTGCGTATTCGGCTTCGGCCTTGCGCTCGAGTTCTGCGGCTCGATCGGCTGCCTTGTCGCGGCCCAGCAGGTCGACCAATTCGTCGAGCAACGGCACGTCCGACACCGTCCAGGATTCGCCGTCGGCCCGCCACAGCGACTGGTCGGCGCCGGCCGCTCGCAGCCGTTCGGGCGAGGTGTACAGATCGGCCAACAGCCTTTCCGGTGTCAGAGTCGGCCAGAGCTCGTCGAGCGCCGCGCCGAAGGCCTCGTTGTCGCCGAGCTCGTCGATCAGGTCTGCCCGCAGCCGTTCCCAGACGCCGCGGTCCTCCCTGGTCAGCCATCCCCGCCCAATCCGGGCTATTCCGCGTTCCGTCAGCACCCAGGTGATGACGTCGATGAACACCGCGCGGGCGTCGTTGTGCGGCTGCCCGCTCTTGCGCGCCTCATCCCTGGCCCATTCGGCGGTCTCGGCATCGATCCGCACCGTGACGTCCGTCAGCTTGATCGGCAGCGGTTCCACCGGCACCCGCTGCCGGTCGGCGACCGCCGCGGCAAGCACGTCGAGGATCTTCAGTGAGCCCTTCAACCGCGCCACCTCCGGGGTGTCCTCCGCGGTCACGCGCAGACCGGGTGCGAGGTCGCCGGTGGTCATGAACACGACGTCGGTCTCGCCCAGTGACGGCAGAACGTGGCCGATGTGGTCGAGGAACTCCGGGTTGGGCCCGACCACCAGAGCGCCATGGCGTTGCATGCGGTCGCGCTGGGTGTACAGCAGGTACGCGACGCGGTGCAGCGCCACCACCGTCTTGCCGGTGCCCGGGCCACCTTCGATCACCAGTACTCCCCGGTGATCAAGCCGGATTATCTGGTCCTGTTCGGCCTGGATGGTCGCCACGATGTCGCGCATCCCGTCGCCGCGCGGTGCGTTGATCGCCGCCAGCAGGGCGGTGTCGCCCCGATAGGCGGCGTCGTCGTGCTCTGGATCATCAGGGCGGCCGAGGATTTCGTCGGTGAAATCGACCACCTGGCGCCCTCGGGTGCGGAACTGGCGACGTAGGCGCATACCCTCCGGACTCGCCCCGGTGGCGATGTAGAACGCGCGCGCCGCCGGTGCCCGCCAATCGAGCAACAGCGGTTCGTGATCGTTCTCCTCGTCGAGTATGCCGATCCGACCGACATACGATCGGTCGCCGGCGAACGAATCCAACCGACCGAAACACAACCCGCTGTCCGCTACGTCCAACCGCTTCATCCTCGCGGCCAGCGCGCGCACCTCCGCGTCGCGCTCGACGAGTGTCCCGCCGTTCTGGAGATCGACCGGACCCCCCAGTACCGCGTTGTACCTACCCTTCACTCCCGCGCGCTCGGCGTCGAGCCGCGTGTAGAGCCCGGCCAAGTAGTCCCGCTCGGACTGCAATTCCTCGTCGTACCCCTGGGTGGACACATGCTCCTCATGAAGCGACTGACCTGAATCACGCAATTCGCTACTCCCATTCCGTCAGTCCTGGCCGCGGTCCGCAATTTTGCGCCACACCCCGGGCCTTGCCGCAAGCCCCTTGGTGCGCTATACGTTGGAAGTGGAATTGAGTCGTTACTCTTCCACTTGCCGACCACATCTTGGGTGAGTAGCCGATTACGGTACGGCTGTCTGTCAGGCTGTGCCCGTGCAGCTCCTGGTAAGCGCCTTCGCGATAAGCGTCGCGGCTCTGACGTTGGTACTGGCCGCTCGCCGTCTCCTGGTGATGGGCAGTCGACTCGTGATGTCACGGTGGTTCTGGGCCGGGGGCGTGATCGCATTCTCCGCGGGGCCCACCATCAGGCTCGGCGACACGACTGAATACCGGGTCCGCTTCGAGGTCGGCGGTCCAGGGTCCTGCCACAATGTCTCGGTTCATGTTCGCGGTCTCGCCGAAAGCAATGGCGGAGGTCGGCTACCGCCGCATCGGCGAACCACGATGAATGCCGGCGATGATCCGATCGACTTCACATTCACCGTCCTGGACTCCGAATCAGCGTCACGAGCGTGGGTGGTGGTCACGTGGGTACGGCCATATCTGGAGGACGTCGAATCCGAGGCAGTTGCGCGGTGGCTGCACGGCAAGGATCTGTACGAGTGGTTGTGGTACAGCGAGGCCAATCGCCTGGCGCGGATCGGACTTCGGAACTGGGCCCGCAGGCACCAAGGGCGCTCAACGCGGAAGCTGCGCGACCTGGCCATCTTCGGGAGGTGGCGGGTCACCACGGTGAGCAGCGAAATCGAAATGCAGGGCCCCGTCGAGGTGCCGCTGCCCAGATAGGGCAGCCGAACCCGAGAGGTCGGCCACGCCGGCGCGTGGTTGCTCATCCCGATTCAGGCAGCCGGGGGTCGATGAGCGTGACGCCGACGGGACCGGCCGTGTCGAACGACGGCAGGAGTCGCGCACCCTGGGCCAGTCCGACCACGCGCTCGACCAGCGCCTGCGGACGCAGTGCGTCCGCTTCGACGAGACCCATCATGGGGGGATAATCCACGGCGGCCATGCCGTGACTGCCGAGCACATCGAGTTCCCAAGCGATCACCCGGTCCATCGGAACGGCAGGGTGCCCGCCCGCGCTGGGCAGTAGCCCGACCTGCACGTGGCGTCCGCGCCGCCGCAGGCTGTAAATGGCGTCGGCGCAGGTGGCCGGTGAGCCCACCGCATCGACCGCGATATGGCTGCCTCCGCCGGTGAGGTCGTGCACCCGCGCGGCGACATCGAGACTCTCGGCAAGCACAGTGTGCTCGGCACCCAGGCTGCGGGCCAGGTCCAGCGCGGCTGGGGTGCGGTCCACCGCGATCACCCTGGCGCCGAACGCCACGGCGATCTGTACGGCGCTGAGGCCGACACCGCCGACCCCGATGACGGTGACCCACTCGCTGGGTTTCACAGCTGCCCGAGCGCTCAGCGCGCGGTAGGCGGTGGCGAACCGGCAGCCCAGTGCCGCCGCCGCGGCATCGCCAACTGCGTCGGAGACCGCGACCAGGTTGATGTCGGCAGCGTGCAGCGCCACGTACTCCGCGAAGGAGCCCCAGTGCGTGAAGCCCGGCTGGGTCTGGTCCGGACATACCTGGGCCTGACCGGCGAGGCACCAGTGGCATCTACCGCAGCCGCACACGAAGGGGGTGGTGACCCGGTCGCCGACCGTCCAGCGGCGGACGTCGTTGCCGACCGCGGCCACCACGCCGACCAACTCGTGCCCCGGCACGTGGGGGAGCGCCACCCCGTCGTCATGCCCGGCCCAGGCGTGCCAGTCGCTGCGACACAGACCGGTCGCGTGCACCTCCACGACGACACCCGCGGGCGACGGCACCGGATCGGCGACCGACCGGACGTCCACCGGACCACCGAACTCCTCGAAGACCACAGCGCGCATGAGGCTAAGTCTGCTGCGAGTTCAGCAGTGAGAAGAACCGGTATGACGGATCGTTCGCGTCGAGAGCCCCTCGGGGAGTGTCTCGCGTGATCGAGTGGCTCAGGTCCAGCGTCGACGGGTCGTTCACATAGGCGCAGTCGGTGACGATCGCCCGATCCACGAATTTCCAAGCGCCGTTGCGCTTCTCGTACTTGTCGAGATACCGGCCGCCGACCACGACGTCGACTTCTCCATCGCCTGTGACAACGGTGTGAGTCGCGATCGTGTAGATCTCGCCCTCGGAGGTGTATCCGCTGACGGCGAAGTTGACCGCGGTGATGTGATGCAGCATCGACCGGATGTAGGGGCGCGAGACGGCGAGTTGGTTGAGGAAGTCGTCGGCACTACCCGCCGAGAAGCCGCCGTGGGTGTCGACCGCGTCGTGGTGATACAGGTTCCGCAACTGCGCGAGGTCACCGCGGTCGACGGCTCGACAGTAGGCGTGAACGAGTGTGCGCAGGTGGAACTCGTCGAGCATGTTTTGCAGCCCGGTGTCCGTCGAAGCCATCGCGTCGTCACTTTCCATGTCGATACCGCTCACATTCCCGCCGGTGTCCCGGCGTTCCCCGCGCTGCCGTAGCGTGGTCAATGGCTCACCTGCATGCAATGGGGAGGCTCGATGAGTTGCTGTCATTATCAGCCGGCCGGTGATGGACTCGACACGGCATTCACCGTCGACGCATCCAGGATCACCTTCGGTCGAGGTTGCCTCGAGGAACTAGGGGACCGCGCTCGGGCTCTCGGGATGAACCGGGTGGCGTTGTTCTCCGATCCCGATGTGGCCCGGCTGTCGGTCTTCGACACGGCGCAGCGCTCGCTGCGGGCAGCGGGCATCGATGTCATTCCCTATACCGAAGTCCATGTCGAGCCTACGGACGAATCCTTCACTCGAGCAGCAGCATTCGCGACGGAGGTGGCCCCGGACGGTTACGTCTCCGTGGGCGGCGGCTCGGTGATCGATTCGGCCAAGGCGGCCAATCTTTATGCCACCCATCCGGCGGAGTTCTTGTCGTACGTCAACCCGCCTGTCGGCGACGGAACGCCGGTGCCCGGGCCCTTGAAACCGCACATCGCCTGCCCGACGACTTCCGGAACCGGCAGCGAAGTGACCGGTATCGCCATTTTTGATCTGCTGTCGATGTCGGCCAAGACCGGAATCGCCTCTGCCGCATTGCGTCCGAGCGAAGCACTTGTCGATCCTGATTGCACCGACACCCTACCCGCCGAGGTCCTCGCGTGCAGTGGGCTCGACGTGCTGTCGCACGCGTTGGAATCCTTCACCGCGCGACCCTTCGTCCGCCGGTCAGCGCCCGATCGGCCGAGTGCCCGGCCGATGAGCCAGGGCGCCAATCCGTGGAGCGACCTGGGGAGCACGGAGGCCATGCGGTTGCTCGGTCGATATCTGGAACGCGCCGTCAGCGACGCCTCCGACCGCGAAGCGCGTGAGCAGACGATGTGGGCCGCGACCCTCGCCGGCATTGCGTTCGGCAACGCGGGAGTGCACATGCCGCATGCCATGGCGTACGCGGTGGCCGGGCAGGTGCGCGAGTTCCACCCCAGCGGCTACCCGGGGTCCGAACCCCTGGTGCCCCACGGCATGGCGGTAATCCTCAACGCGCCGTCCGTTTTCCGCCACACTGCTGCCACCGATCCGCAACGCCACGTCGAAGCCGCCCGGCACCTCGGCGCGGACGTCGGCGACGTCGGCCCCGAGGACGCGGGCACCGTACTGGCCGAGGATCTCATCCGGCTGATGCACGCAGTGGGCATGCCCAACGGGCTGTCGGCTGTGGGCTATGGCGAGGCGGATTGCACCATCCTCGCCAACGGCGCCTGGCCTCAACAACGGCTCCTGAAGAATGCGCCCATCGACAGCGATAAAGCGTTGTTGGCGAACCTGTTCGAGGGTGCCATCAGCTATTGGTGAGAGGCCGTCCGGCCGACGCATCGGCCTCGTCGGGGTGTTCGTCCCGAAAATCCGCGCGCTGACACATCTGGCGAAGGAGGGCAAGTTCGCCATCGAGAAACATGGGCGAGGTCATCGGGGTGCGTTCACGTCGGATGCGAAGATGTTGAGCCCGAGGACCCGGGACAGGTAGGCGGTGGCGCGTTGGCCCCGAACGCTGGTCCCCGCCGAGTCCAGCCGGGGTGAGAAGACACCGATACCGGCCTTACCCGGCGCCACGGTGACGATGCCTCCGGATACCCCTGACTTACCGGGCAGACCGATCTCGAACAACCATTCGCCGGACCGCTGATAGAAGCCGTTGGCGGCGAGGATCGCCAGGGTGTCCCGGCAGACCAGGGCCGACACCACCTGCTCACCGGTCTGCGGATTCACTCCTCCGTCGGCGAGCGTGGCACCCATGACCGCGAGATCAGCGACGGTCACCCGCAACGCGCACTGCTTCGTGTAGACGTCAACCACAGCGAGCGGATCGAGGTCGATGCGCGCGTAGCTCTCCAGCAGTCGGGCGATCGCACGGTTGCGCTGGTTGGTCCCCGACTCCGATCGGTACACGACGTCGTCGAGTTCCAACGGGCGTCCGGCGAAGCGGGACAGACCGAGGCGGATGTTTCGCCACTGCTCGTCGACGGTGTCTCCGGGCATCAGTGCGGTGGCCGCGATCGCACCGGCGTTCACCATCGGGTTCATCGGGTGCCCGTCGTTGATTTCAATCGCAACAACGGAATTGAAGGCCAGACCGGTGTTGTTTACGCCGATCCGATCCCGCACGACACCGTGGCCGAACGCCTCGCACACGAGCGCGTAGACGAACGCCTTCGATATCGACTGGATCGAGAATTCGACGGTGGTGTCGCCGGCGAGGTGGAGTCCGCCGTCCGTTTCGGCAACGCATACGCCGAACAAGTCCGGGTCCACCTGCGCGAGCACGGGAATGTAATCGGCCACGGTTCCGCCGGTATCCGCCCGGTAGCGCTGATGCGCGGCTTGAACCAGCGACTCGACGTCGTTCCGGCCGGGCAGACGCCCGGTCGAGACCAACTGGGCCACACCTTCGACGTCTAGATCCACCCGTTTCCCCTCTATCGGCTAGCGGCGGACAACTCCGGAAAGCAGACAATGCGTAAGCATAGGAGCGCATCCATCACGGAAGTGCTACCGCGCCGATGACAGAAGGGGCCGCAGATATCTGCGGCCCCTTCTGTACCCCTCAAATTCAGGGCTGCTTGGAGTAGCGCATCAGGAAGGCGACGGACACGAACGCCGTGACCACACCGACCGCGCCCCAGAGCACGAACGGGAAGACCAGCGAGACCGGCGACCAGCCCACGCTGGAGAACGTCGTTGCCGTGTAGAGCAGCCAGCACAGCCGGTAGACGCTCCACAGCGCGGTCAGGCCGGCGGAGATCCCGATCGCGAGGCTGCGGGTGCGGTCGACGCGGTTGACGTGCTCCTGAATGCGGGCAGGGACGATGTTCATTGCTGGGTTCCTTTTCATGGTGCGGCGCCGGGTCGGCCTCGTCATGGCGGTAAGTACATCCAGCGGCGGTGGCTACCGATCCCAATTTTCGTCCGATGACGGTGCTACGCCGTGGTCGCGATGCCGCCGTCGACGGGAACGATCGCGCCGGTGAGGTATGAGCCCGCCCGACTGGCCAGAAACACCGCAATGCCGGCCATGTCGTCGTCGCGCCCGATTCGGCGCAGCGGTGCCGAGGCCACGATGGTCTCCTCGAACGCATCGAGCGTCGCCGCCATCATCTTTGAACGAAACGGGCCCGGCGCGACGGCATTGACCGTGATGTGCCGGGGCCCGAGTTCGCGGGCAAGCATGCGGGTCAGCTGGTGTATCGCGGCCTTGCTGCTGCCATAGGAGTACACGGGGAGCGCAGGGACATGGATTCCGTCGATGCTGCCTACGTTGATGATCCGGGCGGGGTCATCTGCTGTGGCTGCTCGGTCGAGCGCCGGCAATAACGCCTGCACGAGCCAGAACGGCGACTTGAGGTTGAGGTCGAGCACCTTGTCCCATGCCGGGTCCGGGAAGCTCGCCAGCGGTTCGCCCCACGTTGCGCCGGCATTGTTGACGAGCACATGCAGATTTTCCGAGTCGCCGGCGACCAGATCGGCGAGCCGAAGGCATTCCTCGTGTCGAGAGAGATCAGCCGGAATCGCTTTGACATCGCCGAATTCTGACAGTTGCTTTTCGGCGGTTGAGCACGCGTCGGCCTTGCGTGAGCTGATGACCACGCGGGCACCGGCCTGCAGCAACCCGCGCGCCATCATCATGCCGATGCCGCGGGTGCCACCAGTGACCAGCGCATATTTGCCGCTGAGGTCGAAAAGCTCTGTGTGAGTACTGATCTGGTTGTCGGTCATTACGATGGTTCTCCGTGATTGCTCGCATTGATGTGAATCACCTCGTCAAAGTCGACCACAGCCGACTGTGTGGTATGTCCGGACCCCTCGCACCCGAGACCGTCGCCCGCTCAGGCGGGCCCGACCAGATTGCCTCGCCGGATGTCCTCGCGGCACTGCACCCGGGTCTGACCGGTCTCCTGCACGCAGACCTGGACCTGCTGCTCGATACCCGGTGCGTATACGTCGTCGGTAGGCCCGGCGGCGACGGTCGGAGCAGGCACGTCGCTGTTGTATAACGACCACATCATGTCCCCGGTGCTTGGCAGCCGTTGGCAGAACGCGGGCGCACCGCTTGTCGATTGGCCCGCCGCGCCCAGGGTTGCACAGTCGGCGCCGATCAGGACGACCGGAATCGCCGGCGCACCGCCGGTCGCAGGCGGCTTCGCGCTCGCCGGTTTCGCGACAGGTGCCTGTCGATGGCCATCCATGACAAACCAGGCTGCCGCCAGCCCACCAATCACAATCAACCCGATCGCAACAACGGGAATGAGGGCAGCGGCTCGTATCCGCGGCTTCGACCGCGCTGTGGGTCTGGCACTGGGCTGGCGATGACGAGCCGAAGCCGGACGTGCGGCCTCCGTCGCCTCGTCGGCACCAGGTTCGCCGACTATCGGGCCGAGGCTGCGCGCGAGAGCCTCCGCAAAATCCGTGCACGACGCGTAGCGGTCGTCGGGAGACTTGGCGAGCGCCTTGGCCAGCACCGGGTCGAGCCCTGACAGTTCCGGTCGTCGGCGGGCGATCGGCGGCGGCGGCGCAGTGAGGTGCTGGCTGATGACGGCGGCCTGATTGGGGTGCTGAAACAGGGTGGTGCCGGTCAGCAGGTGATAAGTCGATGCCGCCAGGGCGTACTGGTCGGCCCGCCCGTCGAGTGGTTCACCCATCAGCTGTTCTGGTGCGGCGTAGGCAACGGTTCCCACCGTCATACTGGTGCTGGTCAGCCTGTTGGCGTCATCGATCCTGCGGGCAATACCGAAGTCGCCGAGGAGAATTCGCTCTTTGCCGCTCTCTGGCTGTGACAGCAGTATGTTGGCCGGTTTGACGTCACGGTGCAATAGCTGACGTTGGTGGGCGTAGTCCAGGGCGTCGGCGACCGCCGTCACGATCCGGACGACCTCGTCGGGCGGCATCCCCCTGGAGTACCGGTCCTCTTGCAGGCGGGCCACGTCGGTTCCCTCGACATAGTCCATGGTGATCCACAGCTGACCTTCGAACTCACCGCGGTCGTGCACGCCGACGATGTGGGGATGCCACAGAGTCGCCGCGGTGTCCGCTTCACGATCGAAACGCGCGCGGTATTCGTCATCGGTCGTGAACTCGGCCGGCAGCACCTTCAGGGCGTCACGGCGCGGCAACCTCGGGTGCTGAACGAGGTACACCTCGCCCATCGCCCCTGAGCCGAGGCACCGCAGCACGGTGTACTGCGCGAATAGCTGGCCGTCGCCCAGTGGCATAGGCGAATGGTAGCTGCCGACGGTGCGTCATCCGTCCATCCATACGACGGGTCGGGCCATTGCGGCTGCGGTGATGTTGGGATCGATAGCAGGCCGGGGCACTGCTGTCGGGCGGCATTGCCCTGAGCGGGCTCGCGTGGGCCCCGGGAACCGCCTCCGTGTTCGACCCGCAGCCGGATCCGCCCGGGCTGCACACCACCGCTGTCATTCAGCAGCCGGAATCACCTGCGTGCGAGTCGCTTTCACTCCGCAGCCCGAACCGCCGGGCCGGGCGATCGCCGTGCACAATCGGTAGGCGCGTCTCAACGCGTTGGCTGGCCGATGTATCCCGCCGGCGTCGGACGGGCCGGGACGGCATCTCGCATGACATGCTGACGCTCGTGGCCACCGTCCTGAAGCCCATTCCGGACACCGATTTCGACCCGAGCGAGGTCGCGGTCAGCTGGCAGGTGCTGGTCGCGCGCGGGCACGCCGTCGTGTTCAGCACCGAAAGCGGCGGCCGGGCGACTGCCGACGACATCATGCCCACCGGTCGTGGCCTGGACATCTGGTCACCGTTGCCTGGTCTGAGCCGGATGGTCATCGTCGGTCGGGTACTGCGCGCGAATCGCGATGCACGCGACGCCTACCGGCAGATGCTGGCGTCGCCGGAATACCGGCAACCCGCTGCCTGGGCCGATACCGACCTCGACGGTGTCGATGGGCTGCTGCTCCCCGGCGGCCACCGGGCGCGGTGGATGCGCAGCTATATCGAGAGCGAGGCGTTGCAACGCCTCGTCTCCGAGGCTTTCACCCGAGCACTCCTCGTGGCCGCCATCTGCCACGGAGTGCTGCTCGCCGCCCGAACCGTCGATCCCGCGACTGGCCGATCGGTGCTCCATGGCCGTAAGACCACCGCGCTGACATGGGAATTGGAGCGTCGGGCCTGGCGGTTGGTCCGCGTGACGCGATTCTGGGACCCCGGTTACACCGGACCTACGTCGAGGCGGCCCGGTGATCCGTCCGGGTTCATGTCGGTGCAGGCGGAGGTGACCCGGGCGCTGCGAAGTCCCGACGACTTCTGTGACGTCGCAGTGGGTTCCACGGACTGGCGCCTCAAGACTTCGGAATGTTGCGGGACTCCGCGACGAATGGCAGGCCGGCGTTCGTCGTCGTCGACAGCGGCGGCGGCGGGTTCGTGTCGGCGCGCCGGCCCGGCGACACGCACACGTTCGCCGCAACCGTGTCGGCGAACTGTCCGGCGGTTAGCCTCCAGTCGTGGGGTTCATCGAGACCATCGAGACCGTCGGCAAGGTGATCGACGGCGCAGGTGTGGCGATCATCGCGATCGGAGCGGTGGTGGCCGCCGGCATCGCGGTCGGTCACGTGATCCGCAAATCGACTGGCACGTACCGACTTTTTCGCGAGCAGCTCGGGCGGACGATCCTCCTCGGTCTCGAGTTCCTGGTCGCCGCCGACATCATCCGAACGGTGGCTGTCACGCCGGACGCACAAAGTGTCGCCGTACTCGCGGGCATCGTCGCGATCCGCACGTTCCTGAGCTTCTCACTCGAACTCGAGATCACCGGACGCTGGCCGTGGCAGAAGTACCGCTCCGGTGCAGACGTCACGAGGGACTGACGCCGGCCTTACTCGGCGGTGTGGACGATCAGGATGTCGATTCTGGCCTTGCGGGCGACGTCGGCGGGCACCGAGCCCAGTAACCGGCCGGCGACCGAGTCCAGTCCCACATCGCCGACCACGAGCAGGTCGGCGTTGACCTGCTCGACCAGCTTCACCAGCGCGTGGACCGGTGCACCTTCGACCGCCCGCTCCTCGACGTCATGAGCACCGGCGGCCTTCGCCCGGTCGTGCGCCTCTCGCAGGATCGCATAGACGGGAGCGCTCCCATGCAACATGTAGCCCTCGCCGCGGAGGCTGTCGGCGGCGCGGGGGTCGGACACGTGATCGTGCGACGGCGGTCGTGACCAGCCACCCTTTTCGACGGCGGGTATGTGTGCGCTGGCGACGATCAGCTTGGCACCTACTTGCGCGGCGACCGCGCCCGCTCGGTCGACCGCACGCAGCGACGAGTCCGACCCGTCGGTGCCGACCACCACGGTTTTGTAGCCGCTCATGTCGTCTCCCAGCAATCGGTTGCGAGGGCAAGACGACAGTAACGCCTACCGGCTGATTACGGTCGTGATTTTGAAACCCAGCGGCCCATGGCAGCCCCTATGGCAGAACCGTGTGCATCAACATCACGTTGTATGCCGACCACAGAGACAGGTTGAAGTACAGTTCCTTACCCGTCGCCCAGGGATGCAGGAACGGCGCGCAGATGCCGCCGGGTATCTCCGCCGATGTGACGAGCAATTGTTCTGGGCCCCATGGCCCTTGGGGCGCCGATGCAGTCCTCATCACCACGTCGTTGGGGGCATTGCAGTACAGCAGCAGGTATTGCTTGAGGTAGGTATTGAACTGCACCGACAATTCGCCCACCGGTCCGGGGATGACCAGCGTGGCGGCCGCGGGATTGCCCGGCACCCACGATGCGCTGTCGGAGTTCCAGTACTCGTATGTCCTGAGGTCTGGCACCGATGCTGGGGAAATGCGTGCCACGTAGGCCGACCCTCCGCGTCCGGACGGCGTTCCGAACGAGTAGAGGTAAGGGTCGCCGGGCCCAGGTTTGAGGAACGCTCCCTGTTGAAAGTTTTCGTTTCCGGGAACGTACGTGGCGCCCGGGACGCTGTCCGGTCGTGGCGCCCGCACGGAACCCGGGTAGACGCCCCAGTGCTCACCGTTGTCGGGGGACACCGCGATCGCCGAGAAGTTCGTCGTCCATGAGCCGTTGTTGTCCCAGTTCTTGATGGACATGAAGTTGATGTACTGGGCGCTGCCGGCGGCCACGCCGGCTGTCGGGATGATTCCCGTCTCCGTCGGCGCCCATTTGGTGCTGTTGATGATCTGCTTGGAAAGGCCCGGGGCCCACAGCGGCGAACCTGAGTATTGGTTGGAGACAACGCCGTTGGGGACGCTGATCGTCTTGGCCAACGCACCGTCCTGAGTGCGGAACAACGTGTTGTACCGCCATTGCTGACCGTGGACGCTGCAGTAACCGTAGGTGTCCCCGAAGGCCATCAGCACCTGATGAGAGGCGGGATTGCCGTTGTCCCACATGACCCCGAGGTCGGTGCCGGTGATGGCGAAACGTCCGATGGTGTCGTTGGGGCTGTCCGGTCCGGTCACCCAGCCGACGATCGACGTTCCCGGTGGTGCTGCCGGTGCGGGCGGCGCGGCTGCGGCCGGGACGGGCTGAGTGACGTTCGGCGACTGTTGATCAGCCGCCGGGGGAGTGGGCGACGGTGCGACCGCTGCTTGCTGCTGCACCTGCGCCGAGCGTGGCGTGGTCGAGCGCGGCGTGAGTGCGCTGAGAATCGCAGGTAGAAGTCCCAGTTTGGGTTTGGGTGCGTGCTCATTCGCACCCGGCGGCCGGTGTCCTGTCGGTCGGCCGTCGGACGCGCCGGGTAATTCCGGGGTCGCTCCCGCGTTAGTGGCCGCCGGCGGGGTGGCCGCCGCTGCGCCACCTGTGCAAGGCTCGGCGATCGCCGGCGGCGGCGCAATGCCGGCGGCAATGACGAGTCCGAGCGCGGCCGCCGACGCCATCGATACGGAACCGATTCCGCGACGCGGCGACATATCACACCTTCCAGGGGCGGGACGTCGCAACGACGTCGGCATTGGGCTGATGTGACGTTAGTGATCAACGTGGCAGAGTGACCAATGATACCTGGATAGCAATGCTTCCGTGACCGTGTCGCAACCCGTGGATTCGAGCGCCGCGATTGCTGATCCGCTCAAATGTGCCGCCGGGCTCCAGTCACGAGCAGACGCCCAGTGCGCGGATTCACCGACGAGCCCGTTTCGAAGGAGGTGTTGCAGCGCGTGCTGTCCGCCGCGGCGTGGGCGCCGTCCGGATCCAACCTGCAGCCCTGGCACATCTATGTGATGACCGGGGCGCCGCTGGCCAGGCGAAGAAGCTCGCGGTAGAGCGCGTGGCGGCCGGCGAACCCTGGGACGAACGGGAGTTCGTGATGTACCCGCAGGCTTTGAAATCGCCCTACAGCGAGCGCCGATCCGCCTTCGGCCGGGAACGCGACAGCGCCCTCGGCATTGGCCGCGAGGATTGGGAGGCGCGCCAGCGAGCGGCCATCGGCAACTGGGACTGCTTCGGCGCGCCCGTCGCCCTGTTCTGCTACATCGACCGCGACCTGGGGATGCCCCAGTGGGCCGGCGTCGGCATTACCTGCAGACCGTCATGCTGTTGGTTCGCGCGGAAGGGCTGCACAGCTGTCCGCAGATGGCGTGGTCGCAGGTTCGCACCACCGTTGCAGACGCTCTGTCGCCCCCGGATGAACTGATTCTCTTCTGCGGCATGTCGATCGGATACGTGGACCGCACAGTGGGTCACATCCGCACGGGTCGGGCACCGCTCGACGAGACAGTCACTTTCGTCGAGGACTGATCCGCCAATGCTTCTGACGGAGAACGGTTCGAAGCGGGGCGTGCTGGAGCGTCCGTCCTTCCGGCTGCCGGGCACCCCGTGCACCAGCTACATCACCCTCGCTTTCCGTCTGGGGGTGCTGGTGCTGATGGCACTAGATCCGCCCATCGGCACGTGGGCGGTGGCCTCCCTGGTGCTGATCATCCCGGCGCTGGTGGTCGGCTGGTCCGCCGTGCGGTCCGGCGTGCTGGCCGTCGCGCAGGAGCGCGAGGGCTTCCCCGGTCAGTTCCCCGTGGTCATCAACCGGCCGCCGCCGCGCGACAAGGATTAGTGAGGCTGGCAGGAATACCTCAATCCCGATGGCGCACAACATTGATCACATTGCCGTCGGGGGCCCGGACGAAGAACCGGCGCACACCCCACGGCTCCGTCGTGATCGGGTGCACGATCTCGTAGCCCAGCCGCTGAGCTTCGTCGTAGGCGCCGTCGACGTCATCCGTGTGAACGGAGATGACCGCGTCTTCGGCCGCACTCGTATCGCGGGTGACCAGTTGAACGTTCACGCCGGTGTCAGGAGAGGTGTAGCGGGCCACCCATCCCATGTTGAATTCTTCGGTGCTCAGTCCGAGGTAGTCGGTGTAGAAGCTCTTCGCCGAATCGATTTGAGCTACTCGAAGGTTGGCTGTGATGCGTTTGGCGTGCACGAATTCTCCTATCTGCGACGATATCTGGACCGATCACTGATCTTCGGCGTGGCTGTCGAGAAAGTCCGCGACGGCCCCGGCGCAGACGTCGTTGCGATCGCCGGCGACCATGTGCCCGGCGCCGCCGACATCGATGAAATCGATCAGCGTGAAGCGGGAGAGGAGCGACCTCGTCCAGTGACTGGATCCCGACGTCATGCGGTCATTCATGAACGTGGGTATCCGCAACGCGGTTCCCCTGCCAGAAGGCGGTGACGCAGCACTTCCAGCACGACGCCGGCGAAGCTGGTGACGCGATCGCCGTCGTCGGACCAGTCGGATTCGCCATGGCCGCGCAGGTTGACGGTGATCGCCTGCACCCACCTCGGCCACCGCCGTGCAGGAACACCATCTCCGGCGCCGACGGCGCTGATTGAGTCAGGTGACGTCGTCACTGTCTGTTCCTAGTGCCGACATGACGCTTCAAGTTGAATAGGGAAAACACCTCCCGTGCATGAGTACGCATCTAGTGTTCGGCACCCCCGTGTACGACCACGCAGCAGCGGCCCGGCCGCGGGGCCAGTTCGGCTCGCGCGTCCTGCCCTGCGCCGGCGATAACGCCTTCGATCAGTCCCAGGTTGAGCCCGCAGACCACGTCGACATGATCGCGTGCCACCGCATGAAACGGGCAGTTGCGCAGGATGATGCAACCATCCTCGTCTATCTGCGGCAGGTACCCGGCATCCCGCAGGGCCGCCATGATGCCGCCAGGACTTTCACGGCCCCCCGCCCGCCGGCCTGCCTCGCGCGCTGCGGTGTTGACTGCCGCGCGCACGGCTCCGGTCGCATCCTGCTCCATCGACGAGACGAGCAGTCTGGCGAGTAGCTCGTAATCGCGCGGCGGCACACTGACGGACATCTCCTGTTCAGCCCGGGTGTAAAACTTGGCCGGCCGCCCGGCACCGGGGCCGCCGCGGCCCGTCGGCCGCATGTAGCTGACCGCCAGCAACTTCGCGTCGGCCAGTTTGTCGAGGTGATAGGCCGCCAGCGTCCGGCTGATGTCCGCATCCTCCGCGGCTTGATCCCGCGAGGTCGGCTCGTCGCGGTTCGCCACGTACTCGTAGAGCCGACGCCGGAGCGGATCATCAAGGCTGCTCAGCGCCGTCAACCGCGCCGCTTCGGCGGCTCGCGTGGTGCCCATGGCCCGACTCTAACACTAATAACTATTGACAAAAGAAGCGCGCGGTTGTTTTCTAAAATAGAAGGCCTTTACCGTTAGAAAGGAAACCCCAATGGCAACCTCACACCTGCCCCGGTCGACCGAGCCGAACTCGGGTGGCGCGCTGCAACGAGCCCGCAGCGACCCCGCCTACGGGGCGTTCCTGCTCCTGCGGATCGGTTTCGCGGTGTTGCCGATCGTGTTCGGTATCGATAAATTCACTAACCTGCTAGCGGACTGGGAGAGTTACCTGGCGCCGTGGATCGTCGACATCAGCCCGCTGACCGCGTATCAGACGATGCTTGTGGTGGGTGTCGTCGAGATCGTTGCCGGCCTGGCAGTCGCCGTCAAGCCGCGGTATGCCGCCTACGTTGTCGCCGCATGGCTGGCCGGAATCATCGTCAATCTGCTGACGTATTCCGGCTTCTACGACGTGGCGTTGCGCGACTTCGGGCTGCTTGTGGGCGCTCTGGCGCTCGGCATTCTGGCCTTGGTGTACGACCCCGCACGGCACGGTCGCACGGAACGCTGAGCCCCTCTGCCTGGCGGGCTGATACCCGCCAGGTCAGTGGTTGTAGCGGGCGTGCAACTTGGTCAGTGTGGCCTCGATGCCCGCTGCGTTTCTCTTGGCGAACCCCGTTCGCTGGTAGTACTTCAGCTGGTTCTTGATCGGCCCGGCGTCGCGGAAATCGAAGGTTTCCGTGACCCGGGTGAGGGTGGGCGTCAGGGCGGTGAACTCCCAGCGCCAGCGATGGCCCACCGGATGGCGCCATTCGAAGAGTTCGTCAAGTTTGACCGCCGTCACCGTGCTGGTGATGCGGTAGGGGAGCCCCAGCATCCGCATCCTCGTGGAGAACTTCGAGCCGGGGACCAGCTGTCCGGCGCATTTGATATTGCCTCGGACGGTGCCAGAGCCGTCCAACTCTTGATGACGACGGGGGTCTGACGCGAGAGCGAAGAGCTCGGCTGCCGGCGCGGTGACCTCAACCGATCGGCTGATCTGGTTGGGTCCCGCGTCGACGACGGTGACAGTCAATGTGATGACCTTTCGTAGGCTTCCTGAAAGCGTCATCACATGTTGGCAGCCCCGGAAAGCACGAGTGCGGTCAAGCCCGCATCGTCACACCGGCGCCGGGGTAGATCATCGAGTCCGGCGGGTTGCTCGTGCGCCGGGCCAGCGGGTAATAGAGCGCGGCAGTGACGACCAATCCCACGATCCAGGAGATGTCGGCTCCGCCGAGCATTCCGGTGATCGGCCCGGTGTACATCGTCTGGGCCAGAAACGGAATCTGGGCCACGATGCCGATCACGTAGCAGGCCAGTGCGGTGACGTTCCAGCGTCCGTACCGGCCCTCGGGATCGTAGAGCGCGGGGATGTCGACGCGTTCCCGGGAGATCACGTAGTAATCGGTGAGATTGATTGCGCTCCATGGCGTGAAGACCATCAACAGGGTCAGCACGAAGTTTTTGAAGTTGGTCAGAAAGTCGGCGCTGGCGGCGAGCGCGATCAGCACGGAGACGGCGGTGAATCCGACGATGTAGGCGGCGCGAGCGGCCGACGAGATGCGCGTCTGGCGGTTGAACGCGGTCACCGTGGTGAGGATCGACATGAAACCGCCATAGGCGTTCAAGCAGTTGACCGTCAGCTTTCCGACCACGATCACCAGATAGACGAGCAATGACACCAAGGCAGGACCGGCCAGGTGGCCGATGAATCCGACCTGATCATCGAGAAAGGCGTCGCCGGCGACAGCGGCCACCAGCGCGCCGAACGTCATCGACCACGATGAGCCGATGACGCTGCCGGCCAGCGTCGACCAGAAGGTGGCGCGGTCGCTGGTATTGCGCGGCAGGTATCGCGAGTAATCGGCGACGTATGGCCCGAAGGTCAGCTGCCAGCCCGCCCCAAGTGAGATCGCCAGCAGGAAGGTGACGAAGTCGAACGATTTCACGCCGACGACGGATGCGACGTCATACTGAGCGAACAGCCGGATGGCCAGGTAGGTGAATCCGAGGACGCCGACGACGGAGGCGATTCGTCCGACGGTGTGGATCAGCCGGTATCCGGTCACCGCGACGACGGCGGTCAATAGGCCGAAGACAATGATCCCCACCGCCGGATTGTCGACGTGCAAGATCTGGCCGATCGCCTGACCGGCCAGCACGGTGCCGGTCGCGGCGAAGCCCAGGTACATCAGGACGACAAGCAGAAGCGGCACCACCGCGCCGTACACCCCGAATTGTGCACGGCTGGAGATCATCTGCGGCAGTCCGAGGCGCGGCCCCTGAGCGGAGTGCAATGCCATCACAATGCCGCCCAGCACATTGCCGATGAGGAGTCCGACGATCGCCCAGATCGCATCGGCGCCGAACACCACTGCCAGGGCGCCGTCCACGATGGCGGTGATCTGCATGTTGGCGCCGAACCACAGCGTGAACTGGTTACGCGGCGTCCCATGACGCTCGTCATCGGGAATCACATCGATCGTGCGACGCTCGATGGCCAGGGCTGAATCGGTAGTGGGTTGGTCCGTCATGGACGCTCGTCCTTCGTAAGAGACGCGATGGTGCGGACGCATGTGTGCTGCGTCACTTTATGTCTGTATAGTCCTGTCTATACAGGCGTGTCAACAGCAGGCCGCTGTAGCGGAGGTGGGGACGATGGTCGGCGTCGGACAATCTGAGCTCGCCGACCTTTTTCGGCACGCGCCCGACACATTGCCTGCCTACGAGCGGGTCAAGAAGCTCGTCGCCGCCCAGATCGACTCCGGCCGTTGGGCGGAGGGAGACCAGCTGCCGTCGGAGAGCCAACTCGTCAGCGCACTCGGGCTGTCCCGGATGACCATCAACCGCGCGCTGCGCGAACTGGCGAACATGGGTGTCGTGAAGCGGGTGATGGGCCTGGGCACCTTCGTCGCGCCGATCAAGTCTGCGTCACCGCTATTCGAGGTGAAGAACATCGCCGACGAGATCGCCAAACGCGGCCACCGCCACCGCACCGCGGTGCTCCATCTGTCCCGCGAGGACGCCGGCAAGGTAGCGCCGGTCCTGCGGGATTCCTTCAGTGGCAGCGTCTTTCACTCAATGCTCTTGCACTACGAGGATGACGTCCCCATCCAGCTGGAAGACCGGGTGGTCAATCCGGTGGCGGCTCCCGGCTATCTCGACCAGGACTTCACGAAGATGACGCCGAACAGCTACCTCAGTGCGGTGTCGCCACTGGTCCGCGGCGAGCACATCGTCGAGGCGGTCCGCGGCAGCGGCGAAGAATGCCGGCTGCTCAACATATCGGCTCGCGAACCATGCCTGTTGATCCGGCGCCGCACCTGGTCGTCGCAGGGACTGGTCAGCGTTGCGCGCCTCGTCCACCCGGGTTCGCGCAGTCGCCTCGAGGGCAGCTTCGCGACCTAGACGAAATCTGATCCGCCATCGACATTGACCGTGGCGCCGGTGACGTAGCCGTTTCGCCGCGAGGCCAGATAGGTCGTGATGGACGCGATCTCCTCCGGCAGCCCGGCCGTCCGAGGCCGCACGGCTGATCAAAGTTGTTGTCGATCCCGGTCATACGTCGACCGGATTGGTCGCATCCAGGCCGTCGGCAGCCAGAATGTCCTTGAGGTTCTCGGTGAAGCTGGCGGTGACGATGGCGCCCGGGCAGACGCAGTTCAGCAGGATGCCGTCCCCCGTCGCGCATGCACTGCCCAACGTGTTCGCCAGACTCGTCAACCTGCTGGCGCAGTAGCGGCTGATCACATCCGAGTGTCAGGCGGTCTGCGTCCCGCGCCGATCGCGATCCTCCAGCGCGTCGATGGCCGAGGCGGTCAGGCTCTTCTCGATGTGCCGACGCGTCAATGCCGCGGCGGCTCCGGCGTCCTGGGCGACGACCAGGTCCAGGATCTCGTGGTGCTCGTTGAGATCGATGGTGCGGGGCTCGTCGCCGGGCGGAAGCTCCAACCCCAGCCGACGGTAGCGGTCGGACTTGTCCCACAAGTCGTCGAGCATCCTGATCAACACATCGTTGTGCGAGGCGACGTAGACGGCGCGGTGGAATTCGCGATGCGCGACGAGCGCGTCTTCGCCCCACTGGCGGGTCACCGGTAGCAGCCGCGCGACGGCGGCGCGCATCGCGGCGATGTCGTCGGTGGTGCGGTGCGCGGCGGCCAGCCCGACTCCGGCCGGATCCAGTGACAGTCGGACCTCGAAGAGCTGCTTGGCTTCCCGTGCGCTGATCGTGGCGACGCGGGCATCGCGGTGCGTGTCCAGATCGATCAGGCCTTCACTGCTGAGCCTGCGGATGGCCTCCCGCAGCGGCGTGATGCTCATTCCCATCTGGTCAGCGAGTTCGGACTGTTGCAGCCGGGAGCCGGCGGGCAGGGCACCGGTGAGGATGAGGCGGCGCAGCTCGAAATACGCGACGTCACTCTTGGAGGAGAACACGTTCGTGATCTGCGGCGTTGTCATGGTGCCTCCCTGCCCGCTTGTGCCGGCGGTCACACAAAGCCTAGCATCAGATCTAACATCTCATATCTTATAAATTACGAGAGAGAAGAAATTGAAGATCACCGCAGTCCACGACGGTGTCGTGCCCATCAGCTCGTCGATCCGCAACGCCTGGATCGACTTCAGTTCGATGGACTGCTCCATCGTCGCCGTGGTGTCAAATGTGATGCGTGACGGCCAGCCCATCGTCGGCTACGGATTCAATTCCAATGGCCGCTACAGCGCCGGCGAGATCCTGCGCCGCCGCGCGATCCCACGGCTTCTGGACGCCGAGCCCGAGAGCCTGCTCAACGATGCCGGTGAGTTGGATCCAACGCTGGCGTGGCCGATCATGATGAACAACGAAAAGCCCGGTGGGCACGGCGAACGCTCCGTTGCGGTCGGCGTGATGGACATGGCGCTCTTCGACCTTGCCGCCAAGATCGCCGGTCAGCCCCTTTACCGTTATCTGTCCGAGCGGCACGGCGACGGCCGGCCCGATGACTCGGTGTTCGTCTACGCCGCCGGCGGCTACTACGCGCCGGGGAAGTCGCTCGGTGATCTGCAGGACGAGATGCGCGGCTTCCTCGACATGGGGTACCGCGTGGTCAAGATGAAGATCGGCGGCGCAGACCTGGCCGAGGACCTGCGCCGGATCGAGGCCGTGCTCGAGGTACTCGACGGCGACGGCTCGCGCCTCGCCGTCGACGTCAACGGGCGCTTCGACCTCGACACCGCGCTCCAGTACGGTCGCGCCATCGAGCCGTACGGGCTGTTCTGGTACGAGGAGGTGGGGGACCCACTGGACTACCGGCTGAACGCGGTGCTGTCCGAGCAGTACGCCGGACCCATCGCGACAGGGGAGAACCTGTTCTCCGTACAGGACGCGCGGAACTTGATCCGCTACGGCGGGATGCGCCCCGACCGTGACTACATCCAGGTCGACCCGGCACTGAGCTACGGCCTCACCGAATATTTGCGGGTGCAGGAGATGCTGCATCAGCACGGCTGGTCGTCGCGGCGATGCATTCCTCATGGCGGCCATCAGTTCTCGTTGCACATCGCCGCCGCCCTCAAGCTCGGTGGCAACGAGTCCTACCCCGGCGAATTCCAGCCCACCGGTGGTTTCGCCGACGACGCCGTCGTCACGGACTCGCGGGTGGGGCTGACCGAGATCTCGGGAATCGGGTTCGAGGCCAAGAGCGCGTTCTACAAGGTGTTGCGCGCGCTTCACTGAACCGCGCGCCGACAGCACACCCCGATAGGCCGACCCAACCTGAGCGATGCGCAAAGGAGCCCGTCCCATGTCTGCACCCGTACCGGCCCCAGCTGCCGGAGCCCGCCCTCGGCGGTCTCGATTCGGCCGGCTGATTCGCGAACTGTGGTTCCAGGTACTCATCGGCGGTGTGCTGGGCATCGCCGTCGGCCTCGTCGCTCCGAAGTTCGGTGCCGCCTTGAGCCCGTTGAACGACTGGTTCATCGGGCTGGTCGAGATGATCGTCGTTCCCGTCGTGTTCTGCGTCGTCACCGTCGGCATCGCGTCCATGGACAGCCTGCGAAAGGCAGGTCGTATCGGCGTCAAGGCGATCGGCTATTTCATCGTGTTGTCGTTGCTGTCGATGCTGATCGGCCTCGTGGTGGGTAACATCTTCAAGCCCGGCGCCGGTATGAACATCGACGTGTCGGCCCTTGACGCCAGCAAGATCCCGGGGGTCGACGCCCACCAGAACATCGGGGTGGTCGAGTTCATCACCAGTCTCATTCCCGACTCTCTGTTCGGCGCGATCACCGGACACGCCATCCTCTCTGCGCTGGTGGTGTCGCTCCTGATCGGGTGCGCGCTCAACGTCACCGGCGAGAGCAGCGCGCCGATCACCCGCGCCATCCAGGCCCTGTCCGGGGTCGTCTTCAAGATCGTCGCCTGGGTGATGCGGCTCGCGCCGATCGGCACGTTCGGCGCGCTGGCCTCGGTCGTCGCCAAGTACGGCGCTTCCAGTCTGCAGAACCTGGGCTACCTCATCCTCCTCTTCACCGGCTGCTGTGTGGTCTATGTGATCGTCATCCTGGGCATCGTGTCCCGCCTCTGCGGAATGAGCGTGTTCGCGCTGATGCGCTACCTCAAGGACGAGCTGCTGATCGCCCTGAGCACCTGCTCCAGCGAGGCCGTGCTGGCGCAGCTGCTCCGCAAGCTCGAACACCTCGGCGTCGGCAAACCCGTTGTCGGACTGGTGATTCCCGCCGGATTCTCGTTCAACCTCGACGGCTCGGCGATCTATCTGACGATGGCGTCGCTGTTCCTGGCCCAAGCCGTCGGTATCGACCTGTCGTGGCAACAACAATTGGTGATGGTCGGCATCATGATGCTGACCAGCAAGGGCACGGCGGGCATCGCCGGTGGCGCATTCATCGTGCTGGCCTCCACCATCACCGCGGTCGGTCACGTTCCTCTGGCCGCACTCGCCCTGATCGTCGGCATCGATCGACTGCTCAACGAGGGCCGGGTTTTCATCAATGTTCTCGGCAACGCCCTGGCGGCAATCGTGATCGGCAAGTGGGAGAACGACTTCGACAGCGCAAAGGCGGCCTCGGTGCTCTCCGGTGAGGACCCGTTCACCGATGCCTCGAATGCCGATACCCCACCGGCGGACTCTGCGGCGACTTCTGCGGCGCGTGAGGCGACGTCGTTCGCCTAGCCTAGGCGGTGTCCTTTCCGAGGCTGTCAACATGTGCTGACGCCGGCACGCCGAGTGCCATGATTGCCACATCGTCCTCGACACCGCTGCCGAAACTGTCGAGCAGAGCGCGGATCGCGTCGACGATGGCCGCGGGTGATGTCGGACCGTGATCGGCGGCGAATTCGAGCAATGCGTCTTCGTAATACCGTGAGCCTGCAGCTGTCCGGGCCTCCGTCAAGCCGTCGGTGTAGAGAACCAGCGTATCGCCGGGCACCAGACGTACACGCGCGGAAGTGAACTGGGCTGTCGACAGAAGTCCTATCGCTTGGCCGCCAGGCGTTTCCAGGTAGCGCACCTCTCCGTTTGCGCCGATCAGCAGTGCGGGCGGATGGCCGCCGGCGGCCAGTTCGACGTCGAATCCGCCGGCTCCGTCGGCGGCGTACCTCAGCAGCCCGAAGATGACGGTGCAGAACCGGGGATCGTCGCCGTGGAACTCATGATTGAGCACGGTGTCGAGGTTGTGTAGCACGCTCACCGGGTCGTCGTCGTACACCGCCGCCGCGCGCAGCGTGTACCTGGTCAACGAGGTGATCGCAGCGGCGCCCGCGCCTTTACCCGACACGTCGCCGAGGAAGAAGCCCCACGCGTCGCGAGCGAGCGGAAACAGGTCGTAGAAGTCGCCGCCGACGTCATCGGCAGACGCCGGATGGTAATGGGCGCACGCGTCCAGCCCCTCCGGGGGCGACAGCGACGGCGGGATCAGCGAGCGCTGCAGAGTCGCCGCCAGTTCCTGCACCCGGGCACGCTCGTGGTCCGCGCGGCGCCGCGCCTCGAGGAGTTCTTTTTCATAGGAGCGGCGGTCGCGGGCGTCCTGGAGGGTGATTCGCACTAGCACCGGGTGCCCGCTGGAATCGGCTTTGACATTGGCCGACAAGAACATCGGCAGACGTGCCCCGTCGGACGCGACGATCTCGACCGCGATGCCTGCGAGGTGCCCGTTCATCTGCAAAAGCGGTGAGAAGTGGGTTTCGTAGTGAATGCGGCTGCCGACGCTGAGTAGCTCCACAAATTCCTTGCCGCACAAGGCAGTCCGCTCAAGCTTCAACCAGTGCGACAGCGTGGTGTTCATCGATGCGATGCGACCGTCGGGCCGAATCGAGATGTGCCCGCTCGGCGCGTTCTCGTAGAGGTCCTCGATGTCTTCGTCGGGCGGGTCTTGAGGCGGCGTCATCGTCGACCGGCGAAAGCCGCGATCGCGTTTGCGGTGGCATCCGGGGCACTGAGATGGGGACAATGGCCGCCGGCATCGAGGGTGACGAGCCGGCTGCCCGGGATGTGGTGATGGACGTAGGCGCCGACCTCCCGTGGCGCCAGAGTGTCCCGCGCGCATTCGATGACCAGTGTGGGCACGGACACGCGGCCCAGATCTGCGCGGTTGTCGGAGAAGAACGTGGTGCGGGCGAAGACCGCCGCGCAGGCCGGGTCTGTCCGGCAGAAGCTGTCGGTCAACTCGTCACCGAGTTCGGGCCGTTCCGGTGCGCCCATGATGGCCGGCGCCATGTCCTGGGACCAGCCAAGATAGTTGCTCTCCAGCGATCCGAGGAGTTCGTCGATGTCGGCGCGCGAAAACCCGCCCCGGTAGTCGTCGTCGTCGATGTAGCGCGGCGACGGGGTGAGCAGAACCAGTCCGGCGAACGGGCTCGGATCCGCCGCGACGGCAAGCACACCCATCATGGCCGCCACGGAGTGACCGACGAAAATCACGTCCTGCAAGTCCAATTCTCGAACGATGTCGAGCACATCGGACGCATATCCCGTTAGCGACCCGTAGCGCGCCGCATCCCAGGCAGACGGATCCGACGCCCCGGACCCGACATGGTCGAACAACACCACCCGAAAATTCGGCGCCAGCCGCTCGGTCACGAAACGCCAGAGGTTCTGGTCACACCCGAAGCCGTGGGCCAGCATCACCGTCGGACCGTCCATTGCCCCGACCACCTTGACGTTGTTCTTGCGCCGCACATCCACGTGCCGAGTGTCCCACCTCTGCCATCGACTGCGGGCCGCTGTGCGAGCCGGTGTGGCGGGCGGCGCATGGTATTCGGCAAGGGCTGGGCCGGTCCCAGTACCCATTCTCGGGTGCCAGGACCGCTCAGTTCGCGGCCTCCCGCCGGGCGCGGGCGCGGCGCTTGCCCTCGTGCATCGCGGCCACACGTGCGACCGGAATGGTTCTGCCGTATTCGATCAGGTCGCTCGGCAGCCGCTGCGGAGCGGGCATCTCGTCAACCCACGGGTCGGCGCCGGCAAGGGCGTCGATCGCGGTGCGCACCGTGAAGTCACTCGGTGTGATGCTGTCGAGGTCGGACCAGGCCAACGGGAAGGACACCGGCGTTCCCGCCCGCAGTCGCGGGCTGTACGCGGCGGCGACGGTCGCTCCTCCGGCCCGGGTCGAGTCCACGAAAACCCTGCCGCCGCGGTCCGCCACGACGAAAGACGTTGTCGCGAGGCCCGGATCGAGTGCTTCGGCCCGCGCAGCGATCGCGCGTGTGGCACCGGCGACATCCTCGACCGGGGCGGCGTCATCGACCGGCACGAAAACGTGCACACCCTTCGCTCCGCTGGTCTTGACCGCGCCGGCCAGGCCGGAGTCCGCGAGCGCGCGGCGGACGAGGTGTGCCGCGGCGACCACGACGGTGAAGTCGTCATCGGTCGGTGGGTCGAGATCCAGCACGAGATGGGTGGGTCGGTAGATATCGGGCGCCAGACCAAGGGTCGGGTGGTACTCGATGGCGCGTTGATTTGCGAACCAGAGCAGCGTTCGTCGGTCCTCGCAGAGCGCGTAATGCACTTCGCGCTTCGATGCCTCGGCCCAGATCGGCACCGTCCGAATCCAGTCCGGGGTGTACTTCGGGACGTTCTTCTGCATGAACGGAGCACGCCCGCGCAATGCTCGCAATACGGTGAGCGGGCGACCCGCGAGACCCGGCAGCATCCGGTCGGCGACGGCATCCAGATAGTCGACGAGGTCACGTTTCGTCGCCGCCGCATCGGGACCAAGTGGCTGGTCGAGATTGGTCAACTCGACACCGTCGCGCTGTTCGCCGCGGGATTGGCGATCGGAGCGCATCCACCCACCATAAGACCGTGCGCCACCTGCACGGTGCCCGAGCAACACGCGTAAATAAAGCGCGTGACAAACGGGGGGATGAAATAATCGCCCAATGTTGGAGCCGGAGCCTGCGCACAGTCAGGTGCCCGAAGACGTCGCCGCGGTCCCGCATCTCAAGGTGGGCAGCTTCCGATTCTGGTTCGTGGGCCAGCGGTGGGAATGGTCGGACGAGGTCACGCGCATGCACGGCTACGAACCGGGCACCATCGTGCCCACCACCGAATTGCTGCTCTCCCACAAGCACCCCGAAGATCGCCAGCACGTCCAGGATCAGCTCGACCATCTGCTGCACTCCGGGGAGGCGTTCTCCAGCCGGCACCGCTTCATCGACACCACCGGTGGCGTGCACAACGTCATCGTCCTCGCCGACCGGATGATCGCGAGCGACGGCGCCGTGGTGGGGAGCGAGGGTTATTACATCGACCTGACTGACACGTTCGATCAGGCGCGAAGGGAAGCTCTGGACGACTCCCTGCCCGAACTGTTCGAGGCGCGCGCGGCCATCGAGCAGGCCAAGGGCGCGCTCATGCTGGTCTACCGCATCACTGCCGATGCCGCGTTCGAGATCCTGCTCTGGCGATCTCAGCAGACGAACACCAAACTGCGGGCACTGGCCTCACAGGTGATCGCCGAGCTTGAGACGATCAACCACCAACCAGACAGCTTGCGCCGCGAGTTCGATCACCTGCTGCTCACCGTCCACGAGCGGGTGCCGGCCCGTCGCGACCGCTAGCGGTGGTTTCAAACCGCAACATCAGCCCCATCCGGGCACGTCTTTTTGATTAATCTGGTGCTGACGACAGCGATGGGTGGTACGCGCCGACCGGCGAACGGGGAGTTCGGCGGCTTGTCGACCCGATAGTGACGGAGTGCGTGCGCGTGACGGAGTTGGAGATCAAGCAGGATGTTCGTGACACCGCGGTCGTGGTGTCGGCCGGGGGCGAGGTCGACTCCGGGACCGTCTACACGTTCATCTCCCATCTTGACGCGGCCCTCGAGGCTGCCTCGAACCATCCGACGCGCATCCTTGTCATCGAACTGGCCGACGTGACGTACTTCGGCAGCGCCGGCCTGAACGCTGTCCTCGGTTGTTATGAACGCGGCCGCTCCGACGGTGTCGCCGTCCGCCTGGTCGCCACCAGTGCCGAGGTGGTCCGTCCGATCGAGGTGACCAAGCTCGACGGTGTGCTTCGGCCCTATGAAACGCTGACGGACGCGCTCGACGGAACCGACGGACAGCAGTGACACGGGACCGCGGGTGAGCGCCGAGGACGCTGAAGGCGGCTTACTCGCCGCGGTGTTCAGCGCAGACGCCGAGGTTGGTCGTGATCTTGCCCAGGTTGATTGGGCGGCCACTGAGCTCGGACGGCCGTCGGGATGGCCGCAGAGCCTGCAAACGGCGTTGAGCGTGGTGCTCTCGTCCCGCTTCCCGATGTGGATGGCGTGGGGTCCGGAGCTCACTTTCTTCTGCAACGCCGCCTATCGCCGCGACACCCTGGGCCGCAAGTACCCGTGGGCCCTGGGCAGGCCGGCCACTGAAGTGTGGGCGGAGATCTGGAACGACATCGGTCCACGGATCGACAGGGTCCTGTCGTCGGAGCAGGCCACCTGGGATGTCGGGCTACTGCTCTTCCTGGAGCGGTCCGGATATCCGGAGGAGTCGTATCACACGTTCTCCTACAGTCCGCTGCGTGATGACGGCGGGCAGGTCGTCGGCATGCTGTGCGTGGTCAGTGAGGACACCCAGCAGGTGATCGGCGAACGCCGGATGGCGACGCTGCGTGATCTGGGATCCGATCCCAGCGTGGTGCGCACCGAGGAAGAGATGCTGGCCTTCTCGGATCGCCAGCTCGACCAGAATCGGCGCGACCTACCGTTCACCCTGACCTACCTGTTCGACGACAACGGCGACGCGCGACTCGCGGGTGCGAGCGGGGTGGCCGCCGGACATCCGATCGCCCCGGCGTACCTGTCGTCCGACGGTGCCGCCGTCTGGTCGGTGCAAGAGTCGGCTCGCGGTGAATCGGTGCTGATCGCACTCGACGGTGCGACGTTCCCGGAGCTGCCCACCGGTGACTGGCCCGAACCTCCCGCGCAGGCACTCGTCGTGCCGCTGCTGCAACCCGGTGATGCGCCCAGCGGGTTCCTGGTGGCGGGATTGAACCGTTACCGCCCGCTGGATGAGGGCTATCGCGGCTTCGTAACGTTGGTCGCGACACACATCGCGGCGGGAATCAGCAGTGCCCGCAGCTACCGCGCCCAGCAGACCCGGGCCGAAGAGCTGGCCGAGCTGGACCGCGCCAAGACCACATTCTTCTCCAATATCAGCCATGAGTTCCGCACACCGTTGACCTTGATCCTCGACCCGGTGGCCGAACTGCGTGGCCGAAGCACCGGTTTGGACGAGCAGACCCGGGAAGAGCTCGATGTCGTGTGGCGCAATGGTTTACGACTCACCAAACTGGTCAACACGCTGCTGGACTTCTCTCGTATCGAGGCAGGCCGCACCCAGGCGCGCTACGAGCCGGTGGACCTCGCGGCCGTCACCGCCGAGCTGGCCAGCGTATTCCGCTCGGCCGTCGACCGGGCCGGCCTCAAGTTCGGCGTCGACTGCCCGCCGATGGACGAACCGATCTACATCGACCGTGACATGTGGGAGAAGGTGATCCTCAACCTGCTGTCCAATGCGCTGAAGTTCACCTTCGACGGGTCCATCTCTGTCAAGGTGCATCGCGAGGACAACGAGGCGGTCGTGACCGTCGCGGATACCGGAATCGGTGTGCCCGCCGAGGAGATGCCGCGGTTGTTCGAACGGTTCCACCGCATCGAGACCGCACGCGCGCGGTCCAACGAGGGCAGCGGTATCGGGTTGGCACTCGTCAAGGAATTGGTGGTGCTGCACGGCGGCGGCATCAGCGCTGACAGCACCGAGGGTGCCGGCACCTCGTTCACCGTTCGACTGCCGTTCGGCGTCACGCACCTACCCGCCGACGCGGTCGCTTCGACGGGACGCGCCGTGGCAGCCTCGGGTCTGGCGGAGCCATTTGTGCAGGAAGCTCTGCGGTGGGTGCCCGGCGACAGCACGGCGCTGCCTGTTGCGTCGACCGAGACCGCCCTGACGTCCGACTCCGGCGTCTCCGGCGCCCCGGCCCGCGTCCTCATCGCCGACGACAACACCGATATGCGCGAATACCTGACGCGCCTGTTGCGCAGCGCCGGTTACCGCGTCACGGCCGTCAGCGACGGCGAAGAAGCACTGACGGCCGTTCGCGCTGATGTTCCCGACATCGTGGTCAGCGACGTGATGATGCCCCGACTGGACGGGCTCTCCCTGGTGGCGACGTTGCGCGCCGATCCGCACACCGCCGCGGTGCCGGTGCTCCTGCTGTCGGCCCGCGCCGGCCAGGAAGCGTCCATCGAAGGTCTGCGGGCCGGTGCCGACGACTATCTCGTCAAACCGTTCGCCGCTGCCGAACTGCTCGCGCGCGTGCGCGCCAGCGTCGAACTCGCGCGCCTGCGCAATCACCATGCGCACTTTCGCACCGCGCTCGTTCAGTCGCTGCAGGAAGCCTTCTTCGTCTGCGACGAGCAGGGTGCAGTCATCGAGATCAACGCCGCCTTCACCGACATCCTCGGGTACGGCGCCGACGGGCTGCCCTACCAACCGTTCCACCCCTGGTGGCCCTCAGCGGACACCGAGCCCGACGCCCACCGGCAGGTGGCGGCCGCATTCGCCGACCTGATGAGCCAACCGCACGGCACCTTCACGGTTCCCGTCACCCATCGCGACGGACACCGGCTATGGGTCACCGCCGCGTTCAACCACGTCGAGGAACCCGACACCGGCCGGCGCGTCATGGTGGGCACCTTCCGCGATGTCACCGCTGAGCACTACACCGTGCAGCGCGAGTCCGCACTGGCCTCACTGAATCAGCAGCTGGCCCAGTCCGACACAGTCGACGACGCTGTGCGCGCCGCCGCCGGTGAACTGCGTGGTGTGTGGAACGCGCGCCGGGTCGTGGCCGTCACCCTGCCCGCGGAGGGCGCCATTTCCGGTGCGCCCGACCTCGTGTGCGTCGGCCAGCCCGCGCGTTGGGCAGACCTGACCCCCGTCACACGCGAGAAGATCGGCGCTCTGCGCGACGGTGAATTGCTCAACCCGGACACCGCCGAAGCTGGAACCGCGGGCATCGCCATGCAGCATCCGGCGGGCGTGCTGGTGATGTCGATCGAGCTGGCCGAGCATCGGCCTTTCAGTGCGGAAGACCGCACGCTACTCACGGTGCTGGCCGGCCGCCTCGGCCAGGGCCTGCATCGGGTGCACCAGCACGACCAGCAGCGGGAAACGGCGTTGGCGTTACAGAACGCGATCCTCGGACCGGCCGTGTCGAGCGGATTCGCGGTGCGGTACCAACCGGCGACCCGCCCGCTTCAGGTCGGCGGCGACTGGTACGACGTCGTGGATCTGGACGACGGCCGCATCGCGTTGATCGTCGGCGACTGCGTCGGCCATGGGCTCGAAGCCGCGACGATCATGGGGCAGCTCCGAAGTGCTTGCCGCGCATTGCTTCTCGAACACCCCAGCCCGGCCGCCGCGCTGACGGCCCTGGACCGGTTCGCTGCGCGGCTGCCGGGTGCGCGCTGCACCACCGCCTTCTGTGCCGTGCTCAGTCCCGACACCGGCGAGTTGGTGTACTCCAGCGCCGGACATCCACCGCCCATCCTGGTGCAGGCCGATCGCACCATGCGGCTGCTCGAGGATGCGCGGGCCACGCCGCTTGGACTGCCGTACGACCAGTCCCGTCCCGAAGCCCGTGACGTCATGCCGCCGCGGGCAACATTGTTGCTCTACACCGACGGCCTCGTCGAGCGTCGTCGCGAACCACTCGACGCAGGGATTGCCCGAGCCGCCGACCTGGTCCAGGACAACCGTTCGACCGCGCTGGACGATCTGGCCAACGAGATCATGTCCGGGCTCGCGCCCAGCGGCGGCTACCAGGACGACGTCGCTCTCCTGCTGTACCGCCAGCCGGTCCCGCTGGAGGTCGAGCTCGCCGCCGACGTAAGTGAGCTCGCATCGACCCGCGCCGCGCTTCGCGGATGGTTGGGCCGGGCCGGGGTCGACCCCGATCAGTCCATCAACGTGCTCATTGCCGCCGGTGAGGCGCTAGCCAACGCCATCGAGCATGGTCACCGCAACAGCACCGGCGGCACCATCGTCCTGCTCGTCTCCGCGGTGGCCGACCGGTTACACATCACGGTCACGGACGCGGGATCGTGGAAGCCGCCCGAGCCGGTCGCCTCCGCCCACCGCGGACGCGGCATTGCCCTGATGCGGGCCCTGATGCACGATGTCACGATCCAGCCACTTGCCACCGGCACCACCGTTCACATGCACTCAAGGATCGCCTGATGGCCACGCCCCTACGCCTCGGTATCGACCGACGAGACGACGGCACGCTCGTACTTCAAGCGGCCGGCGAACTCGACCTGAGCAATATCGATGCCTTCAGCCAGGCCCTTGCGGACGCGTTGACGAAAGCGTCGACCGACGGCGGAACGGTGACCGTCGATCTCCGCAGGGTGGAGTATCTGGACAGCGGCGCCATCAACGCCTTGTTCGCGCGGGCCGGTCACATTCGCCTGATCGCCAATCCGATACTCATGCCGGTCCTCGAAATCAGCGGCCTGACCGACGTCGCCCAGGTGGAAGCGGCGTCGCCGTCGTCCGACCACTGAGCGGCCAGGGGTCAGGGCTGCTTGCCTTGGCGCTTTTCGCCGTGTTCTCCACGATGACTTTGCCTGCCGTCTCGGAGAAAGGCATTGATCAGCGTGGAGAAGGACGGCGGGATTCACCGTTCTTGACAAAAGGCTGCGTCTTGTCGAAGGGCTGGCGGGTGTGTTTGGGTGGCGGAGAGCGTTGAGCTCTCGGCCGCCAGGGGCGGTGGTGGCCGCGGTGTAGGTGTGCTTGGCGACTTCGAAGGGGCACGCGGATGGCTGAGGCTGTCGAATCTGATTCGGTCCTCGACGGCTCCGGCGTCGAGGCGCCAATTGCTCCGTGGGTGCGACGGGCTTCGGACTGCTGGAACTCTGTGCGCCCGGGGTGGGGGCGAAGTTGGCCCTCGAGTTGTGGTGCACACCGCCGGTGATGAACGCGAGCTTGCGGATGCCGCCCGGTATCTCGGCGGGCACACCGGTCGCGGCCGTCTGGGACGGACACCGAACGACGGGTGAATACTGGGGCGACGGGCCACCGGTGTACCTGGTGCACGGCTGGGGTGGTTGCCAGGCGCATCTGGGAATCTTCGTCAAACCGCTCGTCGCGGCGGGACACCGCGTTATCGCATTCGACCTGCCCAGCCACAACGGGTCTGACCCGGGCGATCTCGCGCCCGGGCGCACGACGATCGTCGAATGCGCCCGAGCGGTGCAGGCCTTCGTGGAAGCCCATGGTCCGGCGCGTGCGATCGTGGCCCACTCCCTGGGCGCCAAGGCGGCCGCGCTGGCTGTGGCGCAGGGTTCAGAAGTCGAACGCATGGTCTTCCTGGCGCCGATGGGCGAGTTCTCCTTATACCTCGACGCTTTCGCCGAACGGCACGGTTTCGGGCCGCGTATCCGTACCGGCTTGCATCGCCGCCTCGATCGCCGCCTCGGCGTACCGCTGCTCGACACCGACATCCCCGCGGTGGCCGCCGCCCGCACCGATAACCCGCCGCTGTTGGTGGTCCATGACCCCGACGACCCCGACAGCCCCTACACGGCGAGTGAGCGGATCGTCGAAGCGTGGCCAGGGGCGCAGTTGGTCACCACCCGCGGACTCGGCCGCTTGGCGCATTACCGCATTCTTCGACATCGTCCCGCCATCACCGCCACCGTCGATTTCATCGGGGGTGCGCGCACGGACGCCGCACCGACGAAGACCACGGGAAACCACTTCGGCGATTGACCCTCTCCCGCCCGGCTTCAGGTGCGACAGCTCATTTTCACTCGCGCGTTGGTTCCTGACGCACGGCGGGGAGTTTGTAAGTCTCGTCCAACACTGGTGCCAGGGGGGTGTAGTACCGCATGGTGAGGTTGAAGCTCCCGGCGGGCGCGGGCAGCCAGTTGCACAGCAGATCCTGGGGTGGCCTCGCGTGCTGGAGGTAGATGGTCAAGGACCCGTCGGGATTCTCGGTGAGGCTGTCTGTGGTGCTGCCGATGGAGAAGCGGTCGATCTCGTTGGCAGTGAACAACATTGAGCCGTCATACATTGCGATGTTCCACATGCCCGCGACGGGTGGTGTCTGGCCGGGCTCGAAATGCAGGATGTAGGTGTTGGTTCCGTCCAGTGGCTGATTGTCGGAGTCGACGGCGGTGTTGACGTAGACGACCTGGTCGGCGACTTCGGTACCTACCTGGTTCTTGGTGTTGGCGGCGTTGAGCGCCCAGTCGTAGCTGCACCGTCCCGATGCCATTGAGCCGCGCCATCCATTCACCGTGTCGCTCATTGTGCGCCAGCGCTCGTCGGCGATCTCCTCGATCACAGGCGCGGCGCGGCGCAAGCCAGCCAGGGTCGACTCGTCGAGCGACTGCCAGTCGAAACCCTTGCGGACGCTGAGCCCGATCGTCGCGAGCGTCCGCACGAATGTGTCGTTGACGTCGGAATGAGCCGACAGCATGTACTTCATCGCCGACCCGAGTCGGTCGAAGTGAATGAGATCGTCGGAGGCGGTGAGTGGCGAGAAGGCGATCGGACTGTAGTCGACCTCCGCGCCCGCGATGCCGTCCCGCAGATACTCGGGCAGCGGTCTGATCGCGAAGCCTTCCTGAGCCTGCACCGCACCAGGGAGGTCGCCGGTCCCGTGCACCGCGATACGCAGACCGACAAACCCGATATTGGTAGGAAACCCGACCTGCATCATGTCGCCGGGAACGGCGCCCCGAAAATCGGGACCGGTGATGAGATACGCGCCCGGAACATGCGGGCGGGAGCCGCCGATATTGAGGACGACGTCGTCGAACGCGTCACCGATCTGCACAATGAACCAGCGGTCGTCGCTGAGTTCGGGGACGTGGATGACGACAGGACCGTCCGCGAGATCGAGAACTGCGTATCCGTCGATGGTCAGGTTGTTGGGGGTGACGACGAATCGGTCGTCGGCAGTCTTGAGCCTGTTGAATTTCTGAAACGAGTTGTGCCCGACCCCTTTTATCGCAAGGGTACGAGGAAACGCCTCCACTCGATGGGCCAGCGGGTACCCCCAGAGTCCGGCCTGAACCCCTAGGGTGTAGGCATTCTCTTCCCGCTCGGTGCTGCTCATCGTCATCGCCTCCCACTTGCTGTGTCGATGTTCGACTCGACAGGTTGTGAAGGAGATTGTCCCGCGCGACGACCACCGAACCGGGCGATCGGCCAACCGCGGGTTCCCGCGAATTGGTCGAAGCATCCGAGGCCGGCTTCAACGATCCCGACAGTTACCCGGTGGACGACCGGGGCGTCACCTATTCGTCGGCATTCTCCAGCGCCAAGAAAATGGGCGCCGGCCAGTACTACCTCATGACCATCAACGACAAGGACGGCAACCCGTTGGACGGAGCGGCGACCTACCGACTGCCCGTACCACCCGACGTCCGGGTCACGCTGTACTGGTCGACGACGGCCTACGACCGCACCACGCACACCCTCATCCGCGAGATGCCCTGAGCCAGTCCATCATCGAACACACCGGGTCTGCACGTCGAAGGCGACGGTTCAGTCGATCTGTATTTCGCGCCCCAGCCCCCAGCCGGAAACGAAACGAACTGGATCCCTACGCGCAGGGGAAGTCGCTTCGAGGTCCTCTGCCGCTTCTACGGTCCGCAGAAGCGGTTCTTCGACAAAATCTGGCGGATGCCTGACATCGAACGGGTGCACTGAGGCCGTGACCGTCGTCCTGGCGCTGCGTTGTGCGAACGACATTGTGCTGGCGTCAGACTCGCAGATAACAGATGCCGGCAGGGGACTGACGTATCCCGCGCAGAAGCTTCACCCGTTGGGAGACCACGCCGCGTGGGGTGGCAGTGGATCACGCGCGGTGCTCTACGACATCGAACACATCTTCAACGACGAAGCCGACGCCGTCGTCGAGGCGAAAAACATCGGACACGCTCTTCAATCGAGGGTGCTGCCCGTGCTCAAACATCATTACGAGAACTTCATCCCGAACGTGCCGGGCCAGGACTCTGCAGGCACCCCCGCCACCTATGTGCTTGCGGGGTTATGCCGGCGACGTCCCCTTCATTGTCGACCTCGATCCGAACGGGCTCATCGGACATCACGAGGAGACCGGATTCCAGGCTGTCGGCAGCGGCGCGCCGATGGCTCAGCAGGCACATGCGTTGCTCGCGCATTTTCGGATGACCGAACGCGACATCGACTATGGAGTGGTCGCAGCGCTTCGCGTGCTCGACGCACTGGACGCGTCATCACCCAGCGTCGGCGGCCCGATGGACCTCTGCCGAATCACTCCGGACGGAGCCAGGCACTTGGGCTCGGACGAAGTGGACGATGTTCGGGCGCAAGTGCATCGATGGATCGAACTCGAACACCGAGCACTCGATCAACTCTTCGGCTAGAGGTAAACGGCGGTAGGCCTCCTCCGTCACGCGGATGGAGGAGGCCTACCGGTCGTTTCGAAACTGTCGAGGACTACTTGCCCTTCGACGCGGAACCGCTTGCCTTCGAGGCGTGGTTCTCGCCCTTCTCGGCGCCCGCACCCGACGTGCCGGAGTCGGAGGGCTTCGATGCGCCCGCCTGCTCCGGCGAGCCTTCGTGGCCTGCGGTGGATCCTGTTGAGCCACCCGCCTTGCCGGTGTTCGAAGCCGAGCCCGCGGAATTCTGCGGCTCCGACTTGTTGCCGGACTTGGTGTCGGTGCCGGACTTGGTGTCGGTGCCCGACTTGGTGTCGGTTCCGCTCTTCACGGCGCCGTCCGAGGCATCGGTTGACTCCGGCTTCGTCGAATCCTTTGTGGTGCTGTCGGATTCAGTACCGGTGGTGGCGTCGGAAGTGTCCTTCGTGGCGTCCGTGGAGTCCTTCGGCGTGTCGGCACCAGTGCCGTCGGTCGCGTCGGGCGTCTGAGGGGACGGCTTCGTCGTGTCAGTCCCGGCTGCGGTGTCTATGGCGGGCGCCGCCGTCGCGGGAACGCTCGCCGCGGTGCTGCCGGTCGCCAGGTTGACCGTCGTGGCCGCCGTCTTGGGAAGGCTGGCGACCTGGGTCTGCGGTGGAGGTGCTGCCGCAGCTACCGTCGGCGGTGTGATCGCCTTGGCGATGTTGTGCAGTATCTGCTGTAGCGCCGCAATCGGTCCACCGGTGTTGACGAACAATCCGTTGGGCCCTTCGACGATGCCGGCCGCACTGAGCAGACCGCCGGCAAAGACGGGGATACCTGGCGTGACCAGTGGGCCTAGGTCGGGCCCGTAGCCGCCGTTGAGGAAGCCGTCCGCGATCGTGGCCGGAGCCGTCGCAATGGCGCTCAACACCCCGAGCGGGTCGCCCGCGCCGGCGGCGTTGATGACGTTCTGGATCGCGACCACGGCGGCTGCCGGCGTACTGATCAGCGGTGCGATGAAGCCGCTGACGAGCAGCGCGCCGGTGATCGGATCGACGTTGAAGGTATTGATGGCGTTGATCATGTTTTGCAACGGCGCGGTGAGAAACGCCGACAACTCGGGAAGCAGGCCGATGGCGGGCAGGGCTGCGCCCACGGGGACCGTCAGCAAACTATTCACCGCACCCGAGACGTTGCCGCTAAGCAGTTGGTTCACCGCAGCCTGCAGCAGCGGCGGCGCCTGAGTGTTCAGCGCGCTGGCGATTTCCCCGCCGGTCGTCTGAAGCGCACCGGCGAGCGCATCGAAGTTGTTGGTCTGATTTGTGATGACGTCCTGCAGGAACTCTCCCAGACTTCCGTTGGTGCCTATCGCGCTGGCGTTGGCAAGGGCGTCCTGGAACACCTTGGCGTACACCTCGAGCGGGTTCACCACGGCGGCTAGGTCGACGTCCGCCATGTGGATCGCCGGCAGGTGTACGGCGGGCAGGTGGATGTCCGGTATCGGCGCGATGGTCGCCGTGGCGACGAGACTCGCCCCGACGAGCGCGACGCCTGCCGCATATCGAGGACGAACGGCTGCTTGCATGTGGAACCCCTTGGACTGGATGTGATCACGAACACGGCGGAACTTACTTGCGAGTAACGTCACAAGCAGCGATGACTAAACCACCATCGCGATTGCTTGCCCATCACACGAATTGACTATCTTTGGGGCCACACGTGACGGAGTTAGCCGGAACACGCTGTCCGGAGGGTATTTACACTGACGGCGCGCCATCGCGGTGCCGCGGATGTGGTCGCCCACGCTGGGCCCGACCCTGTAATCAGACCCCTCGTGACAGACGTTTGGGATGTCGCTGTGAGCCTGCATCCGTCACCGAGTGCCTGTGAAGACTCACAGACATCAAGGTCGTTCGTTCGCATTACCCGCCAGCCGGTATATGACGGCGACGGGGGAATCACTTTCACGCTTGTCTGCGTTCATCAAGACATCACGCGGTTGCCCTGAAGGGACGGTGCTGCCGACCGAGGTCGCAGTCAGGCGGCTCGGGTGAGACGGATTGCTTGCGGACGGATCGACCCGGGAGGTGGGCCCGGATGTCACCCGTTCGCACGATCTGAATGGGCGCCCGCCCGGTGTGCGGCGTCCGGGGTGTCGACTTCGGGGCATGACGGGATGGACGACTGATGGCGCAGGTCGCTCTCAGAGGACGCAGCGAGGCGATGTCCCGCGCGCTCGATGCGTTGCGCCGCGTATCCCGAACCGGGCAGGGCGCTCTCGTGGTGATCAACGGCGAGCCGGGGATCGGCAAGTCGGCGGTGCTACGTGCCATTGTCGAACAGGCCTCCCGCGCCGGGTTCAGCGTCGGCAGCGGCAAGGCCGAACAAGGCGACCAGATCGCCCCGGGTGCGCCACTTCTCGTTTCGCTTCGGTCCGGCCCTCAACCATTGCTACCGGGCGAGGCATTCGCCAGCCTCGCGCCGCTGTACGACAAGCCGCTCTGGCTCGTCGATCGGATCAGTGCCCTGCTGGAGGAGTTGGCCGTACACGCGCCGGTGCTGATTGCCATCGACGATGTGCAATGGGCCGACCGGCTGACCAGGTTTGCGCTACGGGTGCTGCCGGCCCGGCTCGCGGGATCTCCCGTAGTGTGGGCGGTCTCCAGCAGGTGGGCCCCCAGCGATCCCCTGGAAGAGATGATCGCGGGCACCGACGGGGCCACCACGCTCACACGCATCGCCCTCGGTCCGTTGACGCTCGACGACATCGACGATCTTGCGACCGATCGGCTGGGCGCACAGCCCTCGCCGCAGACCCGCAAGCTGCTCGGCGGGGTTGGCGGCAACCCGTTCTGGGCCGTTCAGGTGATCGACGGACTCGCCCGGCGACACGAACGGGGCCAGGGCCTTGGCGACCTCCACGCCGAGTTGTCGGTCGGTGTGCGCGGGCGCCTCGTCGGGCTGTCGGAACAGGCAGCCGCCCTGATCCGGCTCGCCGCCGTATGGGGACGTGCGCTCGGCATCGCCGACGCCGGACGTCTGCTAGGGGGCGTTTCGGAAGCACAGATGGGGATGCTGGCCCGCGAAGGCGTCGACAACGGCCTCCTGGGCAGCGCGGACGGGGAGTTGTTTTTCCTCCACGACTTGGTCCGTGATGCCGTGTACGCCGACATCGCTCCCACCGATCGGCGGGCGCTGCACCGCCTCTGCGCACGATACGTCGTCGGTGACGGCAGGTCGGCGCTGGCCGCCGCGACGCACTTTGGCGCGAGTGCCACCCGAGACGACGAGGAAGCCGTTCTCGCTCTGGAACAGGCGGCGCGCGAATGCCTGGCTTCGATGCCGGATCAGGCAGCCGAACTGGCCCAACAGGCTTTCGCGCTGACGTCGGACACCCATCCACTATGGCTGCTGGCCGGAGAACGTACCGCCGAGACGTTGGTCAACGTTCAGCGGGAGGGTGAGGCACTGGCGATCGCTGATCGACTCCTGTCGGTCGCTGTCGAGCCGGAGGCCATCGCCCGCATCGAACTGCAGGCCTGCCGGGCGCTGTGGTGCACCGGTGACTACGTGCAGGTCCAACGGCGCGCCGACGGTGCGCTGGCACAGGGCGGTGTCTCTCCGGCGCTGCGCGCTCAACTGGCCGCAATGCAGGCGCTGGCCGCAGCAGGCACCGAACCGGCGGCGCGGGCCGAGGCATTGGCTCAGGCCGCGCTCGCCGAGGGCCTGCGACTCGCGGACACCCAATCGCAGCGGCTTGCCGTCATCGCGCTGATCGAGGCCGCCCGCAATGAGGGCCGTCATCAGCTCGCGCTCGAGCATTTCTCCGATCTCCGCCGACTGTCGGCCTGGGCGCATCAGGCGGAAGAGATCCGGACACTTCAGCATCTGGACCGCTACGACGACGCAGAGGCCATGCTGGCCAAGATCCGCGACGCCCAGGATGCCGTCGACCGCCTGCTGCCGTCGATGCTCTACGCCCAGATGTGGCAGGACCACAATCTCGCCCGTTTCGATGCCGCCGAAGCGGGAGCGCGCACGCTGTTGACGCTTGCCGACGAGACCGGAAACCACGCATACCGGCTCAACGCTCGGATGGTGCTTGCTGCGGTGGCGATCTACCGCGGCGATCTGGGCCGAGCGGCGGAGTTGGTCAAACCCGTCGAAGGCGACGCGGAGTCCTCAGAGGAGCTTCGCGCGCCCCGCCTGGATCTGATCCGGGGCTGGGTGACGGCCAAAGTCGGTGACTTCGACGCCAGTTTGGCGATTCTGCGACCACTGCTCGACACCGCGCAGGGGTCTCACGAATCCTGGCCGTGGTTGCCGCCGTGGATGCGAGTGCTGGCTCGCATCGGACTCGAGGCCGGCGATCGGCAGTTCGCTCTCGACGCGGCCCACATCGCCGACCTTGTGGCCCAACGCAATCCGGGCGTTCCGACACTTGATGGGACAGCGCTCCACATCCGCGGCGCGTTGGCCGATGATCCCGGGGTGCTCGCCGAGGCGGTGCGCCTGCTCCGGGACTCGCCGCGGCCCCTCGTGCTCGCCGACGCGCTGAATGACCTGGGGTCGATGCTGCTCGAGCAAAACCGGAAAGACGCGGGTATCGCGGCGCTCGTGGAGGCAGCGGAGATCTATCGACGGGTCGGCGCGGTCTCGAGCAGTCGCTCGGTGGCGGAACGTCTCCGCAGCCGCGGTATCCGTGGCGTCCGGATAAGTCATCCCGCGCAGCGGCCGCCGACGGGGTGGGCGGCACTGACGCCGACCGAATTGCGCGTCGTCGCGCTGATCAGCACGGGGCACACAAACCGTTCCGCCGCAGTCGAGTTGGGGGTTTCGCCCAACACGATCAACACGCATCTGCGGTCGGTCTTCCGAAAACTCGATGTGAATTCACGCGTCCAACTCACCATCGCCTTCCGAGAGCGGCCGTCCGACGACGGACGACACGCACGCGACTGACCGCCGCGCCGAATGTAACGGTGCGGCGAAAGTATGAGAAGAACGGCGCCGTAACGTTACGGTCGCTTTCCATCGACGAATGCTTTTGGTCCTGAACGCCTTTCGGGGCCGTCTCACTCGTCCCGCAAGCCTTCCGCCAGCATGCGCTCCAAATCGTGGCCAGCAAAAGTTGCCCATCGATTTACCTTGAGAATGGACCAGAATTCTATGCCACTCCGCGCGTAGCGTCGAAGTATCAGCTCGAAATCAGTCCAGTTCTCGGACCGTCGAACCAAGGAGTATCACCATGCGAGTCAACCCGACATACCTGACACCGCTGCTCGCGGCGGTCGCTGCCGCGGCAGCGATCATGACCGCACCGGCGGCGGCGGCGGCTCCGATCCCCTTCCACAAGAACTGCATTTCGACCGTCACGGGAAAGACCTGTCAGTCACCGGGCAACGTGGAGATCACCGGCACCGCCCCGGTCGTCAGCTTCTATCCCTACGGAAACATGCCCTACCTGCTCGGTAACCACTGACGCAGCGGCGGCGATAGACCAACTCACAGAAAGAAAGCGCGATGACTATTTCACGCCTTACAACCACGGCGCATGTCCCCGAAGGCTCGACCAACGGCGTCGGCGCCGCAGGGACAGGCATGCGCATCTTCCTTGCCGGCGCCTCCGGTGCCATCGGCAGACGGCTCGTGCCACTGCTGATCGACGCCGGCCACACGGTCGGGGCCATGACCCGGTCCGACGAGAAGGCCAGCGGACTGGCCGCGATGGGCGCGCAACCGATCGTCTGCAATGTCTTCGACCGCCAGGGTCTCAGCAGATCCGTTCGCTGGTTCTCGCCCGACCTGCTTCTGCACGAACTGACGGACCTCCCCGACGCTCTGGACGACCTGCCGGAGGTGTCCCTGGTCAATGCGCGCATCAGGCGCGAGGGCACCCGCAATCTGCTCGAAGCGCTGGAGAACCTCCCCCAGACGAAGATCGTGGCCCAAAGCGTCGCGTGGACAATGCGTCCCGGCCCGGAGGCCGACGCGGTCGCTTGGCTCGAGGACGCCGTGCTCGCGGTGAACGGCGTCATCCTGCGGTACGGCTACTTCTACGGGCCCGGCACCTATTTCGACGGTGACCTTCCGCCCGCCCCGCGCGTTCACATCGACTTCGCGGCGGCACAGACCGTCAACGCCCTCAGCGAGCCTGCCGGCATCATCACGGTGGTCGACGAATCGCGCTCCGACAACGGTTCTCGATGAGCAAGCTCCGGCCGTTTCGGATCGACGTCGGCGACGACGATCTCGCGGATCTACGCCTGCGGTTGTCCCGGACACGCTGGCCCGACAACGAGCCCGTTGACGACTGGAGCCAGGGTATGCCCTTGGCATACACCCGCGACCTGGCCGCCTATTGGCTGAACGGCTACGACTGGCGTGCGCGGGAAGCCGCCCTGAACCGGTTCGAGCAGTTCCTCGTCGACATCGACGGGCTCGACATCCACTTAATCCACCACCGATCCCGCCATCCCGACGCCTTCCCACTGCTGCTCACCCACAGCTGGCCCGGGTCGACCGTCGAGTTCCAGAAGGTGATCGAGCCCCTTACCAACCCGACCGGGTTCGGCGGGCGAGCGAAGGACGCCTTTCATGTGGTCTGCCCGTCGCTTCCCGGTTATGGCTTCTCCGGCAAGCCCGCCAAAATAGGTTGGGTGGTCGGCAAGATCGCCCAGGCGTGGAACACCCTGATGGTCAGCCTCGGCTATCACCGCTACGGCGCCCAGGGCGGCGGCTGGGGCGGCGCGGCAGTGACCAACCAGATCGGCCGAAATCGCGGACGGTGCGTGGCGATCCACACCACCATGCCGGTCAGCACGCCTCCTTCGAACCGTACCAACCAACCGACCGACGACGAGCGGCGGGTACTGACCCAACTGGCGCACTACGACGGTCTCGAATCGGGTTACTTCAAACAGCAGGCCACGCGGCCACAGACGCTGGGCTACGGACTGGTGGATTCTCCGGTCGGCCAAATGGCTTGGATCATCGAGAAATTCAGAAGCTGGATGGACTGCGACGGCCGATCCCGAGAACGTGCTCACGCGCGACGAACTGCTCGACAACGTGATGATGTACTGGGTCAACCGCTCGGCCGCGTCGTCGGCCCGGTTGTACTGGGAGAGCGCCGACTTCCTTAGGGCCGTGGCCCGCGTCGACTTGCCGACGGGTATCGCGTCATATCCCAAAGACATCTTTCGCTTTCCATACCGGTGGTGCGAGGAACACTACAACATCGCCCGCTGGTCGAGGATGCCTCGGGGCGGACACTTCGCGGCGTTCGAACAACCCGAGCTGTTCGTCGAGGATCTTCGGGCATTCTTTAGGTTGGTGCGATGACCTTTCGTGCGAAGAGAATTCGAGGCTGTCCATGAGAATCTGTGTCTTTCTCTCCGCCGCTGATCTCGACGAGCGCTACACGCGGCCGGCCCGCGAGTTCGCCGAGCTCATCGGCGGGGGCGGCCACACGCTGGTATGGGGTGGCTCCGATACAGGTCTGATGAAAGTCGTCGCCGACGGAGTGCGGGAGTCCGGTGGCCGGCTCGTCGGCGTCTCGGTCGAGTTCCTGCGGACCTTCGCCCGCGAGGACGCCGACGAGATGGTGATCGCCAAGGATCTCGCCGAACGGAAGGCGCTGCTGCTGGCCGGAGCGGACGCCGTGGTCGTGATGGTCGGTGGGCTGGGCACGCTGGATGAGGCCACCGAGATTCTCGAGTTGAGGAAGCACCGTCGGCACGACAAGCCGGTGGTCCTGCTGAATGCCGCGGGCTTCTACGACGGCTTGGCGATCCAGCTTCAGCGGATGGAGGAGGACGGGTTCTTGCCGGTGCCACTCGCCGAACTCGTCTTCTTCGCCGACGAGGGCGCTGCCGCGCTCGACTATCTGGAGACCATGCGAAGCCAACCGCGCAGTTAGGAGTCGAAGTCGGTACTGGCCGAGAGTTCCTCCCACCTCGCGATCTCCTTCGTGCGCTCGTCCGCGATGTGGCGGTAGGCGGCCAACGCGTCGGGCCCGAGGAGCAGGAATGCCGGTGGGTCCGTTGATCCGACGGCGGCGATGATCGCCGCACCGGCCTTGCCCGGGTCGCCGGCCTGGGTGCCGTGCATGGTGTCGTTCTCTTTGCGACGTTGCCCCGCCGTCGCCGCATAGTCGTCGATGACTGTGGACGACTGCGCGAGCGAGCGCCCCGCGAAATCGGTTCGGAATGCGCCGGGTTCAACGATGGTGACCGAAATGCCCAGCGGAGCAAGCTCACCGCGCAGTGCTCCGCTGACGCCTTCCATGGCGGCCTTCGCCGCGGCGTAGTAACCCGACCCAACCGGGGTCAGCTGGGCGCCGATCGATGAGATGTTGACGATCGCACCCGACCGACGGGCGCGCATGCCGGGTAGGACCGCCTTGATCATCGCGACGGTGCCGAAGAAGTGCGTCTCGAACAGCACGCGGACATCGGCGTCGTCGCCTTCTTCGACCGCCGCGCGGTAACCGTAACCGGCATTGTTGACCAGCACATCGACTCCGCCGAAACGTTCCTGAGCTTGACTGACCCCCGAGCGAACCTGCTCGAAGTCGGTCACATCGAGGGCGACCGCAAGCACGCGATCCGGTGCGCTGTCGGCCAGGTCGGCGACTTTGCGGATATCCCGCGCGGTCACGACGGCGTTGTGGCCGGCGCCTATGACGGCGTCGGCCAGCGCGCGGCCGAGTCCGGTCGAGCAGCCGGTGATGAGCCAGGTGGACATGGATGCTTCCTCTCTCTTGCCCCTACCGACATACAACAATTGCATCGTTTCCTGTCAGCACGTCAGCAGCATGCATCCCGCGATCGGCCCACCTCCTGCCGCATCGACCGCCACTTCGGGCCGCCGGACCATCTGACGGTCGCCGGCCTGACCGCGCAGTTGAAGGCACGCTTCCTGCAACGCCAGTAGCCGTGCATGCGTCCGGCGCACAGTTGTCCGCCATAGGTGCTCAACGGCAGTGCGCCGTCGAGCGCGATCGGCGTCGCACCGGCGACGAACCGACCGCCGATGCGGTGACAGCATGTCGGCCACCGACTTCATGCCGTTTCGTTATCGTCGAGCAGTGCATCTCGAGGAACTGAAGTGGTTCGTCGTTCTCGCCGAGACCGAACATGTCACCGAGGCGGCCGATGAACTGGCGGTCAGCCAGCCGACGCTGTCGCGGGCCTTGGCTCGATTCGAGGCCCAAGCCGGCACGCCGCTGTTCGATCGGGTGAACCGGCGACTCCGGTTGAACGCGTACGGCGAGATCATGCTCGAGCATGCACGACGCAGCATCGCCGAGATGCAGTCCGCCAGTGAGCGCATCGCGGCGTTGCGCGACCCCAGTACCGGACGGGTCCGGTTGGGATTCCTTCATTCGCTTGCGAGTTGGTACGTGCCGGAGCAACTTCGACGCTTTCGTCAGTCGGATCCCGGTGTCAGATTCGACTTGTTCCAGGGTCCCGCTCACGAAATCACCCACCGTGTGCTCAATGGGCAGTCCGATATTGCGATCACCGCGCCGCGTCCGGAGGCGCCCGGCTTGGCCTGGCACCGGCTGTATGTCGAACGACTGTGCCTGGCTGTGCCCCGCGGGCACCGCCTGGCGGCGCGCGCCCGAGTGCGATTGTCCGCCGCGGCGGGGGAGTCGTTCATCGTGCTCGGCAGCCAGTCCGGATTGCGGCACCTCACCGACGTCCTGTGGGCGGAGGACAACCTCGATCCTGACATCGTCTTCGAGGCCAGCGAGATTCCCGCGGTGGAGGGGCTTGTCGGTGCTGGATTCGGCGTCGCTGTCGTCCCGGTTCCCGGAGACGGCGGACGGTCCGACGTGGTCCACGTACCGCTCTCCAACGTCGGGGCCAAGCGCGAGGTGGGCTTGGTGTGGGACCCGGATCGAGCACAATCGCCGCCGGCAGATCGCTTCGTCACATTTCTCAAATCGTCCTCGGACCGACCCCGGCCGGCCGAACAGCGATGATGTGCCAAATGTATGGACTTGCTTAGAGCTATGCATTAGACACATTAAACGCCGCCTCCTACCGTTTCACCGGTGACGATCGAGGATTCGACTCCCCGGACCTGGGCCGGACACGCTCGCGGATCTGCCGCGTACGGTCGGCTGCTTGCCGCGTTGTTCTGCGCGGGTGTCGCGACGTTCGCTCAGCTCTACTCACCGCAGGCAGTGCTCCCGCTGATCTCCGCGGACCTGCACGTCGGCGCTGCAGACGCAGCGCTGATGATCTCGGCTTCCACCGTAGGCCTGGCCATCGGCGTCATCCCGTGGTCCACCCTGGCCGACCGCATCGGCCGGGTGCGGGCGATATCGATGTCGGTGACCGTCGCAACTGCGGTCGGGCTACTGGTCCCGTTCGCGCCCACCTATCAATTGCTGCTGGCCGGACGGTTTCTCGAAGGTCTGGTCGTCGGCGGCGTGCCCGCCATCGCCGTCGCGTACCTCACCGAGGAGATCGACCCCTCACACGCGACACGCGCAGCCGGCACGTTCGTCGCCGGAACCACCATCGGTGGTCTGCTGGGACGGCTGGTCTCCAGTCCCGTCGCGGAGGTCGCCGGATGGCGAATCGGGGTCTTCACCGTCGCGCTGATCTGCGGACTGGCCGCGCTCGCCTTCGTCAAGCTCGCCCCGCAGCCCCGTGGCTTCACTCCCTCGAGGCGCTCGGGCGGCCGCCCAGGGGACAGCCTGGCCGACCGCTTGGTCGCCAACCTGCGATCCCGCAGGCAACTCGCGCTCTTCGCGCAGGCGTTTCTGCTGATGGGCAGCTTCGTGGCGCTCTACAACTTCCTCGGATTCCGGTTGACCGCGGCGCCGTTCTTCCTTTCGCCGTTCGCCGTCAGCCTGGTGTTCCTGGCCTACCTCGCCGGGACTTGGACCTCGTCGCTGGCCGGTGCGAAAGCCACTCGATTCGGTCGGAAGCGGGTGCTGTTGGTGTCGGTCGCGGTCATGGTCGCCGGAATCGCGGTCACGCTGAGTGACAACGTGATCGCGGTTCTCCTCGGCCTGGTGGTCGCCACGGCCGGATTCTTCGGCGCCCACTCCATCGCGTCGGGCTGGACGGGCCAGTCGGCTCCTACCGGCAAGGCACAGGCCTCGTCGCTGTACAACTTGTTCTATTACGGGGGGTCCAGTGTGGTCGGCTGGTTCGGCGGGGTGGCCTTCGACGGAGGTGGCTGGACGGCCGTCGCGGTGACGATCCTGGTGCTTGCCATCGTCGCCGGGGCCGTTGCGGCGGTGTTCCTACCCGAGAATTAGCCGCCGCACTTGTCGATCGCCCCCGCCGGGACCGGCGTGAAGTGGTTGACGAGATTTCCCGTCGGGATGACGGACGGGAAGCGACTAGAGGATCTCGATGATGTCGTTCTTCAGCGCCTCGGCATCCGTCCCGAACACCGCCTGAACGTTGTTGCCCACCTCCACGACACCCGCGGCCCCGAGACTCTTCAGGCGGGTCTGATCCACCTTGTCCTTGTCGGCGACCTCCATGCGCAGGCGCGTGATGCAGGCGTCGACGTTCACGAGGTTCTCCCGGCCACCGAACGCTGCGATGATCTGTTCGGCCTTGCTGTCGGTCGGCGCGGGTGCGGTCAATGTCCCGGTCGCCGAACCGGATCCGCCGGCTGCCTGCCCGGAAATGATGGTGTCGGCGCCGCCGCCCTCACCCAGGTTGGCCTGCTCTTCTGCCTCGAATTCGGTTTCCGGCTCCCGTCCCGGTGTCCTCAAGTTCCATCTGGTGATCGCAAACCGGAACAGCACGTAGTAGAGGACGAAGAACACGACCCCCATCCCGATCAACAATGGGATGTTCTTCGCGGCGGGCGCCGTGCCGTACAGGATGAGGTCGGCCAGCCCCGCCGAGAACGAGAAGCCCAGGTGGATATCGAGCAGGTATGCGATGGCCAGCGACAACCCCGTCAGTACCGCGTGAATGACGTAGAGCGGGAACGCCACGAACATGAACGCGAATTCGAGCGGCTCGGTCACCCCCGTGAGAAACGCGGTCAGCGCCGCGGCCGACAGGATGCCTACCGCGACTCTCCTCTGCTTCTTGTTCGCCACATGGATCATCGCCAACGCCGCCGCGGGCAGCCCGAACATCAGAATCGGATAAAAGCCGGAGGTCAGAATGCCCGCCGTGGGATCGCCCGCGGCGAACCGGGTGAGTTCCCCGGTGACGACGCGGCCGTCCGGGGTCTGGTAGTCGCCGTACAGAAACCAGATGTACGAGTTGGGGATGTGGTGCAGGCCCAGCGGAATCAGCATGCGGTTGGCGAAGCCGTACACGAATGCACCGAGGGCCCCCGACCCGCCGATGAACTTGCCGAGGCCGGTCAGTCCGGCATCGAAGATCGGATAGAAGTAGCTCATCGCGAAGGCGAGGAACAGGCACACGACCGACACTGCGATCGGGACGAAGCGCCTGCCTCCGAAGAATCCGAGGTAGGACGGCAACTGAATGGTGTGGTAGCGATCGAACAGCCACGCCGTGACCAGACCGACCACGATTCCCGCCAACACGCTGTAGTTGATCTGGGCCTGCTCACCCGCCTTGTCGACCTCGCCGGCCAGAACCACCGGCGACATCGTCTTGAACACGGCTTGCACCACGAGATAGCCGACGACGGCCGCCAGTGCGGTCGATCCGTCCGCCTTCTTGGCGAATCCGATGGCGACGCCGACGGCGAACAGCAGAGGAAGGTTGGTGAACAGCGCGTCGCCCGCGGCGCTCATCGCCTTGAAGAAAGGCCCGATAACCGGTGCCTGGATTCTGCCCAGCAGATCGTCTTGGCCCAGGCGGAGCAGGATCCCGGCGGCCGGCAGCACTGCAATCGGCAGCATGAGGCTCTTGCCGAGCCGCTGCAACTGGGCGAATCCGGGAATTCGCAGGCCCGATTTTCCCTGCCCGACTTCACGTTTCGTCGTGTCGCTCATTTTCCAAGGCCCTCCCTTGCCGCACCCGCCGGCCACCATCGAAGCTCAGCGGAAGCCTAGAGGAAACCTCGAAGACGAGACCGTTTTTCGGTCACGCTCGTATTGTTGGTGCCCATAAGCAAAGGAGTCACGACAGTGATCACGACGCAGGTCCTCGCCCCGGTCGCAGGGCGTGCAGTTCCGCTTTCCGACGTCCCCGATCCCGTGTTCTCGCAGGGCATGGTCGGCTACGGCGCCGCAATCGATCCGCCGGGCGGGGTGATCGAGGCGGTCGCGCCGGTCAGCGGCAAAGTGTTGAAGGTGATGCCGCACGCGTACATCGTCCTGACATCCGACAATGTCGGGGTCCTGGTCCATTTGGGCCTGGACACCGTCGGATTGAACGGCGAAGGCTTCACCACCCACGTCAGCCAGGGCGACGACGTCACGGCGGGGCAGGTCGTGATCACCTACGACGTTCCGTCCGTCGAGGCCAAGGGACTGAATCCGATCGTCCCCGTTGTGGTCATGGACGAGCGGGAATCCGGCAATGTCGTGCCATCCGACGCGGTCACCGTCGGCGGGGATATCGCCGTCGGCGCACCCCTGTTCACTGCCAGCAAATAACGCGATGGAAGTCGTCATTCTGGAGGGCGCCAACGAGATCGGCGGCGTCGCGGCCGACGCGATCAGCGCCTTGCTCGACCGCAAACCGACGGCGGTCCTGGGACTGGCCACCGGATCGTCGCCGCTGGCGATCTACGACGAACTGGCGGCCCGCTACGATGCCGGACTGATGTCGTTCCGGCAGGCCAGGGGTTTCACCCTGGACGAGTACGTCGGCCTGCCCGCCGACCACCCGCAGCGCTACCGAAACGTCATCGACGAGGTGCTGGTGTCACGGGTCGACTTCGCCCCCGGCGCGGTTCGGGGCCCCGATGGCCTGGCCGCCGACATCCCGGCCGCATGTGCCGCCTACGAGGAGGCGATCCGCGAAGCCGGTGGCATCGACCTGCAAATCCTCGGGATCGGCACGGACGGCCACGTCGCGTTCAACGAGCCGGGCTCCTCGCTGGCCTCCCGGACCCGCATCAAGACGCTGACCCGGCAGACGCGGATCGACAACGCGCGCTTCTTCGGAAGTGACGTCGAATCGGTGCCGACGCACTGCTTGACCCAGGGTTTGGGGACCATCATGGAGGCCCGGCACCTGATCCTGGTGGCGGCCGGGCGCAGCAAGGCCGAAGCCGTGCATTATCTGGTCGAGGGCGCCGTCAGCGCATTGTGGCCGGCGACCATCCTTCAGCATCACCCGCACGTGACGGTGTTGCTCGACGAGGCTGCGGCTCGCCGTCTGCAGCTCGTCGATTATTACCGCGAGACCTATCGCAGCAAGCCGGAATGGCAGGGCATCTGAGTGCTGCTGACCGCCGATACCCTCATCACGGGGCGAGAGCTGTTGCGGCCGGGGTGGATTGAGGTGACCGAAGGCATGATCGGTGCCGTCGGCGCCGGTGGCTCTCCCCGGGTCGCGGACCGCGACCTCGGTGCGGTGACCGTGGTGCCGGGCTTCGTCGACACCCACGTGCACGGCGGTGGCGGCGCCAACTTCTCGGCCGCAGACCACAATGCAACGGCCACCGCCGTGGCGTTTCACCGGCGCCACGGCACCACCACACTCGTCGCCTCCTTGGTCACCGCGGATCCGGCCGAATTGCTACGCCAGGTCAGGGGATTGGCCGATGACGTGCGCGCGGGTGTGATCGACGGAATCCATCTGGAAGGTCCATGGCTGTCGATCCGGCGCTGCGGCGCGCACCGGCCGTCGCTGATGCGCGACCCGGACGCCGGTGAAGTCGGCCACGTTCTCGCCGCGGGTGCCGGGGCGGTCCGGATGGTCACCCTCGCACCGGAACGCAACGGTGCGCTCGAGGCGATCCGGCAGATCGTCGATGCGGGGGCGGTGGCGGCCGTCGGCCACACCGAGGCGACCTACGAGCAGACGCGGGCGGCGATCGCAGCGGGCGCGACCGTGGGCACTCACCTGTTCAACGCCATGCGTCCGATCGACCGTCGCGAGCCTGGTCCCGTCATCGCGCTGCTAGAAGACGCCCGGGTCACCGTCGAAGTCATCACCGACGGTGTGCATGTCGACCCGGCGATCTACCGGCACGTCGTGCGCTCGGCCGGACCCGACCGGGTCTCGTTGATCACCGACGCCATGGCGGCCACCGGCATGGCTGACGGGATCTATCCCCTTGGGCCGATGACGGTGGACGTCGTCGGCGGGGTGGCGCGGGTCGCGGGGACGAACACCATCGCGGGCAGTACCGCGCCCATGGACCGTCAATTCCGGTTCGTCGTGATGCACAGCGGGGTTGCCCGCGACGAGGCTCTGATGGCTGCCGTGCGTCAGTCCTCACTCAATCCCGCCCGGGCGCTGGGACTGCCCAGCGAGGGGCTCGTCCCAGGCGCACCCGCCAACCTGGTGGTCCTCGACGCGGATCTGGCGGCGGCGGGCGTCCTGCGGCAGGGCGCGTGGGTCGCCGAACCGGCGCGCCGGTAGAGACTTCGGCCGGCGGCGCATCAGTCGTAGCTGTGCTCCGAGGCTGACGAGTGACAACAGCACGCTCGAGGCGCTGTACCAGGACACCGTCGGCACCAGGCCGATGGTGGCCGTCAGGTGGCCGGCGATCACGACGGGCACTCCGAAAGCGGAATAGGAGACAAGGTAGATCGCGGCGGCGATCCTGGCGCGCTGATGCACCGCCGCGAGCGGGAGGACAAGGCGGAGGGCGGCAGCGAATGACGCACCGAAGCCGGCTCCGGCGATCATCTGTCCGATGATCATGATCGTCGGGCCCGCCCCCGACGCACCGCCGATGATGCCGATGGCCCCGACGATGGATGCCCAGATGCCGATGGTCATCGCACGTCTGGGTGCGAGCCGGGCGAACGCGAGCCCGATGACTGTTGACGCCGCCGGAGCGACGAACCCGCACAGCCCGTTCAGCAGGCCGCTGTTCAGCTCGAAGACGCCGCGAATCATGCTGGGGGCGAGCGCACCGGAGAGGCCCGAGAGCATCCAGATCGCGCAGATCGCGGGCACGGCTGCGGCGAATTCGCTTCGGGCAGGCGGTGGTACGGCCAACCGGGGAACCAGCGAACGGATCGCCCCCGGTGCGCGGGTCACGGTCTCCGGTGACAGCACGACGACCCCGATGCCGAGCATTGTGACGATGATGAGGACGCTGAAGACGACGGCATTCGCGATGTCCGTGAGCTGAATCGCGAGACCGGCGAGCAGGGAGCCGACCGCCAGACCGCCGGTCAGGCTGACGCTGCCGAGGATCGCGCCCAGCCTCTTGCGGTTCGGCGGAGCCAGTTCGACAAGCGCTGCGGTGAAAGCCGTCGTTGCGATGCCGATGGCGACGCCTTGCACGATGCGTCCGGCGATCACCCAACCGATATCGGGGGCAAACAGTAGCAGCACATTCGAGACCAGTTGAATGATCAGAGCGCCTATCAGAACCGGACGCCTGCCGACATGATCGGACAGTGATCCGACGGTCAGCACCGCGGCCAGGAACCCGACCGCGAAAACGGCGAACGTCAGCGTGAGCAGCGTCGCCGGAAGCTGCCATTGCTCCTGATAGAGCACCAGCAATGGCATCAGCGCGCCGGCCGCGAGATACAGACTCGTGAAAGTAACCGCTTCTGCCGCCAGCGCCCATCCGGCGGAGACGATCGGTCTTCTCATAAGGCGACGCTAGGCCCGTAATGGCTCATGGGTAAGGGCCATTCCGGCAACCAATTCATGGGCCACTCGGGGGGCAGGCGCGAGTTCGGCGGCGGGACCGCCGCCGAAGGAGCGATGATGTACCAATGGCTGATCGCAACGTCGTGGGAGGCGCCCTGGAACCCTGCGGCACCGAACCGCTGACCGGTTTCTACCGTGATGGTTGCTGTTCGACCGGACCCGAAGACGTTGGACTGCATTCCATCTGTGCTGTCGTCACAGCAGAGTTCCTGGAGCACCAGCGCTCGATCGGCAACGATCTGTCCACGCCGATGCCTCAGTTTCGGTTCCCCGGTCTCACACCCGGCGACCGCTGGTGCGTGACGGCCGCGAACTGGCTTCGCGCGCACAGCGAAGGATGCGCGGCACCGGTAGTGCTGGCTTCCACCCACGAGCGAACTCTCGACGTCGTGCCCCTTGACGTGCTCGAGCAGTACGCCGTCGACGTGCCCGACGATCTGGGAGACCTCTGATCATTAGGATCAATTCCAGTTCTGACTGAAACGGTTGTAGCCGTTACTAATCCGACGTGCAAGTGCCATGTGGCCAAAAATTGACGTTTCTGCAGACCGCCCACGGGTTACACCCTCCTGGAGGACGAGGAGGTCTGGAGAAATGCCTGCTTGGAGTTGGGTAGTTATTGCCATCGTCGTGGTGGTCGTCGTGGCACTGGCGGTGATCTTCGCGCGCTCGGCGGGTCGGCGCAAGCGAACCGAACGGCTGAAGAGTCACTTCGGTCCGGAGTACGACCGGACCGTAGGTTATGCAGGTGATCAGGGCGCCGCGGAGAAGGAACTCATCGCGCGCGAACGAAATCGCCAGAAGCTCGATGTCGTCGCGCTGGCGCCGGAATCGCGAAGCAAGTACGCCGAACATTGGCGCGCGGTGCAAACGGCCTTCGTCGACGATCCGTCGAGGGCGGTGGGCGACGCGGATCGCCTGGTCACCCAGGTGATGCGCGAGCGGGGTTATCCGATCGACGATTTCGAACAGCGGGCGGCCGATATCTCGGTCGATCACCCGAACGTGGTCGAGCACTATCGAGCGGCCCATGTCATTCATCTGGCTCAGGAAAAAGGAGACATCGGCACGGAGGCGCAGCGTGAGGCCTTCGTGCATTACCGGGCACTCTTCGAGAAATTGCTCGAGGCCGATCACGACACCGACAGGGAAACGCCGAAGGAGGCACGGGCATGACCACCCACGACGATCAGATCCGCACCGCTGCGACACCGGAAGGTGGTGAAGCACCGATGGCCCGGCCGGAATCGAACATGGGGACGACCGAAGCGGCGGCTGCACGAATCGATCCCTCCGCCGACGCTCCACCGGCCGCACGCGAGCCGCTGTCCGCGGGTGATGTGCCACCGTCGGCCGAAAGGGAACCGGTGACTACGGGCGACGTGCCGCCGACGCCGACGGCTAAAGGCCGGCCATCACAAGCGGTGCCCGAGCCTGCGAGCGACCCATCGACCTCTCCTTCTCTTTTCGGTGACACCGACCTGTCCGGGCTGCGTTCGCGGTGGGATGATGTCCAGGCCGCATTCGTCGACAGCCCCAAAGAGTGCGTGCAGAGGGCTGACAGATTGGTGTCGGAGGTGGTGGAGCAGCTCACCACCGGTTTCTCCGATGCGCGCTCGCGGCTGGAAGCGCAATGGGCCAAGGGCGAAAACGCTTCTACAGAGGACTTACGTGTCGCGCTGAAGCGCTACCGCGAGTTCTTCCAGCGCCTGTTGTCGGTCTGACTCCTGGGGCGCGCTCCTCGTCGGTCGATCAGCTTGTGCCTGTGATGAATTCGGTGATGACGCGCCCCAGCTCCGGGCCATTCTGTTCTTGGACGAAGTGACCGGCGCCGGCGATGGTCGTGTGTTTTGCGGCCTCGAGCGCCGGGAACCCTATCTTGAAATACCTTGTCCCACCCCCGTGTCGCCGGATCCCCGTCGGAGTAGGCCGTCAAGAACGGCCGCTGCCACTGTTCCAGCGCGGCCATCGTGGTCCGTCCGATCTCAGCGCCGAGATCATTGCGGGTAAGCGGTATCAGTGCGGTGAGTTGGCGTAGGCCGGCTTTGAACGGCTTATCGGGAAACGGAGCGTCGTAGGCGGCGAGAACGTCGGCGGGGAACGGGCCCGCCACCGCGTTCAAGAAAATAACTGGGCACGATGTCCGGGGGACCGACGGTAGAACGACACGCAGTCGAGTAGGGTTCCCTGCAACGTCATTCGGTCATCGGCGACGCCGTGGTGTGCCCACGTGAGGGCACCGGCCAGTGCCGGATCGCACGTGTGCAGGATGGTGTTGGTGGTGACGACTCTGGCGAACCGGTCAGGGTCGCGGGCGAGAACACTCAACCCGATCGGACCTCCCCAGTCCTGAGCCACGAGGGTGACCTGGTCCAGATCCAGGCCGGTGATGAGCCCGCGCAGCCAGTCGATGTGGCGAACAAAGGTGTAATCCGTGGCCTCGGTCAGCTTGTCCGAGCGACCGAAACCGATGAGGTCGGGTGCGATGACCCGTAGCCCGCAGCCGGTGAGGGCGTGGATTACGTCGCGGTACCGAAATGACCACGTGGGTTGCCCGTGGACGAGTACAACAGTGGGCGCATCCGCCGGGCCCGCATCCAGATAGGCATCCTGAGGGCGGGGATGCCCCTCGTCTCGACCTTGACGTAGTTGGGCGCGAACGGATAGCCGGGCAGGTTCGCGAAACGCTCGTCAGGAGTTCTCAATACGCCCATTGCGAGATCCGATCTCCCGATGCGACGGTTCAGCATGACCGGCCGGCACGACTGTTCGTAAATCCCCGCACTGCATGAGAACGAACGAATTCCGCCACCACTTCGTCATCGTCCATATCGAAGGTTGACGACGGCGTGCTGAAGAGCGAGAAGAGCATGCGTGCGAACCACTCACCGGCCGCTGCAACGTCCAGTTCCTTACGCACCTCGCCGGTGAGCTTCGCCGCGGTGAGATAGGGTGCCAGGAACTCCCCGCACTCGCGCAGCAGCACCGCGGCGTTCTTGGTGAGCAGCAGACTCACTTCCCCTGCGTCGAAGTACATTTCGGGCTCGACGAATCGCCGGGCTCTCGTGACGAACACCGCCGCGCGCGTCAGTTTCTCCTCGAGGGACTCGCCCCGGCTCACCGCTCTGGCCATCTCGCGGTAGAACCGCTGCGACGCGCTTTCGGCGCAGGCTTCGACGATCTCGGCCTTGTCGCGAAAGTACTCATACACGGTGCTCCGCGAGACGTCGGCAGCCCTGGCGATGTCGACGACGGTCGTCTTGTTCAAACCACGTTCACGGAAGCACACGAACGCCGAGTCGATGATGAGCTCGCGTGTGTCGGTCGCGGTCGTTTCGGCAGTCACGGATGCACCGCTCAGTACCCCGTTCCGATTCTCACCGGCATCCGCTTGACACAGGGCACCATGGTGGCCCGCATCCGGTCGACGTCGCCGACCAGTTCGAGTTCGGGGTATTGACCCAGCAGTACTTCGAAGAAGATGCGGGCTTCGAGACGAGCCAGCTGTGCCTCGATGCACGAGTGCTCTCCGCAGCCGAATGCGGTAAGCGGATGCGGATCGCGAGAGATCATGAATGATCTGCGTCGGAACCGAATGTTTCCTCGTCTCGGTTCCCGGAGCCATACAGCATCACCACCATGTCGCCCGCGCGGATGTGCCTGCCCCGGATGACGGTTTCGACCGTCGCCTCCCTAGCCATATGCGTCACCGGGCTGGTCCAGCGCAACATCTCCTCCACCGCACCGGGGGAACTGTTCGGGGTCGTCGGGTGGGGCGCCGAGAAGTTCGGCGATCATCCGCGTGGGCAATGGCGCCGCGAGTTCGTCGGCGAATTCGTGGATTGATCCGGGCCGGACGTCGGCGAGAACTCTGTGGACGATCTCCCGCACCTTCAGCTCCAGGATGGCCACCTGCCGCCGGGTGAACCCCGTGTTGATCAACCTGTGCAGCTGACGAGGCCGCGGCGGGTCGGTGAAGATCAGGTTCCCCTCCTGAACCGGGTTCGGCAGCACGGGGTCGGGGATGGTGATGCCCGACGTCATCAGACATATTAGAACGATCTGTCCGATTTCACTGTGTCTAGTCGAAGGGATGGGCAGTGTCAATGCGTGCCTATTATGTTGGTGTCACGGGAGTTCGGTGAAGTCGATCGACGAACGGATCCGACAGGCATACACGGGATGTTGGTCAACCGACCGACGGCACAGAACCGGTGACGAACCGTATGGCTTCGCGACGGGTGGTGTTCCGCGGCCCCGACAACATCCAGATGGAGCTCTGCACGGTCTGCTGAGGCGCCGCCCTGGCATCCTGGCGGTGTGGGCCTGTTGTTCCGTCTGATCGAGCTTCTCATCGTCATCGTGCCGCTGGCCGGTGTCCTCTACGCGGCGATCAAGGGCTTCTCGGCAGCCACCAAACAGCGCAACGAACGACAGGACGAGTCGGTTGCGCCCGCGCCGCGGCCGGAAACTCTGTCCGGACCAGCGCCGGCCTGGAGCAGCCCCGCCGCCCAGTGGCAGACCATCACGCGGGTAGTCGAGGAGCACGCCCGAACGGACGCCCGCTGGCTGGAATACGAGCTGGACCCGGCCAAGCTGCTCGACTTCCCGCTCATCACCGATATGCGCGATCCGCTCACCACGCGGTTTCACAAGGCGAAGCGACGGGCTGACCTGCTGCGACCTGCGAGGGCCGAAGACCTGCTCGACGATCGCGACTCGGCCGCGCAGTACCTCGGCGCCGTCGAGGAATATGCCACCGCTTTCGATGCGGCCGAAGCGGAGGCGGTGCGCAGGCGTCGCACCGACTTCTCGGCAGAACAGCAGCAGCGACTGGCACGCGCGCAGTCACTGCTGAGGGTGGCGTCGGATGACGGTGCCACCTCGCAGGAAAGGCAAAGGGCCTACGAGCTGGCGCACCGGGAACTCGAGGGCCTGATCGCGTTGCCCGCGCCGACACGCGCGGCCATCGAGCGCGGGATCGCGGGTGAGATCGGCGGGTGAGGGACGTCTCGAACCACCCTGACCCATGACGCGAAGGTCCCCTTCCAGCTCGCTCGGTGCGTAAACGACTGGACTTGTCGCGACCGGTCGGGCGCGAGGTCATCCTCGAGTGGATCGGGCTGGCCATGCGGGCGCCGACAGTGGGCAACAGCCAGAACTGGCGTTGGGTGGTGATCACTGACGCCGAAAAGCGCACCGCGACCGCCGACGTCTATCGCCGTGCGGGCGCGGACTATCTGGCCCGTGCAGCGTCTGGACATGGGCCCACTGGTCGCCGCGGCATCCGGTGGGCCTCGATCATTCCCGCCCGGATGGAGTTTTCTGCTGGCGTTGCGGTCACACGGTCTCGGTTCGGTGTGGACCACCTTGCACCTGTCCGACGAGAAGGCAGTCGCCGAACACCGTCGGCACCGACTTCCAACCGGCGAAGCGGCCCCCCTGAAACCGTGACGTCGTGGAACTCCTGGGGCCGTTAGCCGCTCGCCGCCGACGTCGCCGTCAGCGGAATTCGAGGGCACTCTGGAAGCCATGAAAGTCGGAGTGGTATTTCCCCAGACCGAGCTCGGCGGCGACGTGGGTGCGGTGCGCGCCTACGCAGCACGCGTGGAAGAACTCGGCTTCAGCCATGTGCTGGCGTATGACCATGTCGTCGGTGCCGATCCGCAGGTACACCAGGGGTGGAACGGGCCCTATGACCTGAGCACCACCTTCGACGAGCCGTTCGTGCTGTTTGGATATCTGGCGGCGATCACCACGTCCCTGGAGTTGGTGACCGGGGTGATCATCCTGCCGCAGCGACAGGCGGTGCTAGTGGCCAAGCAGGCCGCCGAGGTGGATCTGCTCAGCGGCGGACGGTTGCGGGTGGGTGTCGGATTAGGTTGGAACGCAGTGGAATACGAGGCTTTAGGAACCGACTTCGGTAATCGCGGCGCGCGGATGGACGAACAGATCGAGGTCCTGCGTGCACTGTGGACACAGCGCAGCGTGACGTTCGACGGGCGCTTTCATCGCATCACCGGCGCCGGCATCGCGCCGCTGCCCGTACAGCGTCCGATTCCGGTGTGGATCGGCGCGCAGTCACCGCCCGCCTATCGTCGCGTGGGCCGGCTGGCGGACGGATGGTTTCCGCAGATCGGTCCGGGGCCGAACTTCGACGCCGCCTTCGAACAGGTCCGTCAGGCCGCCACGGAGGTCGGCCGCGACCCGAACGACATCGGCATCGACGGGCGCGTGCCCTGGCAGGGGAACGGCGAGGCGATCATCGACGGCATCAGAGCGTGGGCCGGCGCCGGCGCCACTCATGTGTCGATCAACACGATGGGCAGAGGTTTTCGCTCGGTCGATGAGCACCTGGCCGCGCTCGAGACGGCCGCGCGGGCCGCCAAGGACGCCGCCACATGAGTTCCGTCGGCGTCATCCCCTGGCCGACTGTGTGAGCGATGCACCCGCGGTGGCTTGGATTACACAGATCACGGTGCTGGGGTCGGATTGGCGGCGGTTCGGTCCTGGCGGGAGTCGATGAGGTAGCTCGTCACGAATTCGCTGCCGCCGGGCCGGCCGGTGTACCCCGGAGAGCCTTGCGGCGCACTCGCGATCGGCGGCGTCGGAAACGGCCGCATTGACGGCGACCGGCACGCGCGCAGCGACCGCTGTCGATGTCATGACGGCCGTCGCCGCCGTCGCACCGGTTGACGTCGTGTCCGCTCGACCTACGACGTCCCCCCTGCGGCTATCGGCAATATCTTCGACGGATCCGCAAGGCACCGCGGCTATTCCGCGTCTCAGCTGGCCGGACCTCCGCTGTTCTTGGACGCCGCCGCCGCTACGGCGGCCCGTCCTTCGGGGCTGGCCACCGAATTGCCGGGCACATCGGCCGTCGCCACCCCCGCATCGCAATTGAGGGACACCAACATCTCGGTCGTCGCGCTACCACCGCTATTTTCGGGCGGTTCGACCATCCGCTTCTGCGTCCGCGTGACCAGACAGTCGGGCCAGGCTTTCTGGTCGCCGACAGTCGACTCCACGACGGGTGTCATGCCGGCGCCGCTCAAAGCGGATTGCGCGTCGCTGTATTTCTGGCCGGTCACGTTCACCCCCGAATTGGCTTCGGCCACAGCGCTTCCCGTCAATCCCAGTACAACAACCGCCCCTGCCGCGAGGACGCAACGCACGCCCAGTCCGATGTTCATCACCCACCCGCCTTGATGACCGGTTTCGCATAGGCGATCTCCGGTGTCGTTGCAGGTGTCTCCGGCGCCGACGCCGTCGCGCCCATGCTCATCGCCGCGACACTGGGTTGCCTGTACGTTGTATTGGACGGCGCATCACCTGATCCCGCAAGCACATTGGTGTGTTCCGAGCCGCCGCCGTCAAAAGCGACCGTCAGGGCGCCTGCCACGATCACCGCTGCAGCACCGGCAATCGCGGCGATCGGCTTCACACGGTTTTTCGGATTTTGATTCCCGTTCATTGCAGCATGGTGGACCGGTTACCGTAACGGTCACTGGAACCCCTCTGTGAGATATCTGCCGGACCGCAGTTCGGCGTTCAGAATTAACGTGCCGGTGACAATCCGCGGATCGCAACGGTCTTTCGAACCCCCCGCGATTGCGTACCATTTGGTACATGATTACCAAGAGTGGCGTCGAGATCGACGCACCGGCCACGGTGGTGTGGGGCATCTTCAGCGACGTCGAGCGCTGGCCCGAATGGACGGATTCAGTGACTCGCCTCGTTGCTCTGGACGGGCCCGGCCTCGGCATCGGCAAGCGTTTTGCGATAAAACAACCGCACATGCCGAGATTGATCTGGACGGTCACCGAACTCACCGACGGTGCGGGATGGACCTGGGAACAGCGGTCACCGGGCGGCTTGACGCTGGCCCGCCACGACGTCACCCCGGGTCGGGACGGCGCGAGCCTGGTTCGTCAGCAGATCGACCAGCGCGGCCCCGTGGGTGCCGTGGTCGGTATGACCATGCGACGCATGACCCGGCGTTACCTCGAACTCGAGGCCGCAGGTCTCAAGGCCCGCAGTGAGCAGGTGCGCCACCTCGATGGCCCGACCACCTGATCTCCCGCGGCGCCGGGCGCTGCTGGAGGCGGTGGTGCAGGAGGTCGGGACTGGCGGCATCGGCGATCGGTCGCTGCGCGATATCGCCGCGGCGGTCGGCACCAGCCATCGCATGCTGCTCCACCACTTCGGCTCGCGCGACGAGCTTTTGCTGGCGATCGTCGAACAGGTCGAGCACCGGCAGATGACGCGGTTGCGCGAGTTGCCCACCGAACCTGCGGCCGCGATCGCCGAGATGTGGGCGGACCTTCGCCGGACCGAGCTGCGCCCGTTCGAGCGGCTGTTCTTCGAGTGTTACGCGCGTGGGGTCCAGGGTGAGCAGCCATTCGCGCGGATGCACCCCGGCGCCGTCGACGGCTGGCTCGAAGCACAAAGCGCAAAACTCGACCCGGCGCTGATGCGGCTGGGACTGGCCGTCGCCCGCGGCCTCCTGCTCGACCTGGTGGCCACGGAGGACACCGACGCGGTCGATGCGGCGGCCGAGGCCTTCATCGACCTGGTTCTGCGGTCCGGCAGTTAGTGTGCGGCGACGCCCACACCGCGTCAGCACCGTATTGTGATGTCAAACTTCGTCTGCTGGGTCAATGGTGGAGCTCGAGAACCATTTTTATCGGCGGTTGCCGCTGCGCATCCTCTCGTTGCGCACCATCGTCATCGTGGCGGCGCTGGGGGTAATAGCTCTGGTCGTCACCTTGGGCATCTGGGTGTGGGTCGGCATCACCAACGACCAGTACAGCCAGCTCGACCGTCGGCTCGATTCGTTGAGCAGTCTCGGCGCCGTCAGCACCATGCTCGACGACGCCCTGAACCCGATATCGAAGCAACCCGCCCCGCGAGGCGCACTCGTGCGCACCGCCCGCATCGGCGCCACGACTGTATCGGTGCCCAACGACATCGTCCTGCCTAAATTGGAGAACGGCTACGCGAACACCACGATCGACGGCGTCGAGTACCGGGTCCGGACGTTCAGCGCCGGCACCGCCGCCGTCGCTCTCGGCGCGCCTCTGGCCGATACCCAGCGCCAGATCGACGCCCTGCATCGGCGCGTCCTGCTGATCTGCGCCGGCGTCATCGGCGCCACCGTGGTGGTCGGCTGGGTCATCTCGTTGCTGATGGTCGATCCGTTTCGCCTGTTGGCTCGGCAGGCCCGCGTCATCAATGCCCAGTCCAACCCCGACGACGTTCAAGTGCGCGGCGTGTGGGAGGCGATGGAGATCGCCGAGGCGGTCGAGGGCATGTTGGCGCGCATCGGTACCGAGCAACAACGCACCAGGGCAGCGCTGGAATCCGCCCGCGACTTCGCCGCCGTTGCCTCCCATGAACTGCGGACCCCGCTGACCGCCATGCGCACCAACCTCGAGGTGCTGTCCACCCTGGAGCTGCCGGACGAGCAGCGCAAGGAGTTGCTCGGCGACGTCATGCGCACCCAGAGCAGGATCGAGGCAACGCTGACGGCGCTGGAACGGTTGGCGCAGGGAGAACTGAGCACCGCAGATGACTTCGTTCCCGTCGATATCACCGAGTTGCTCGACCGCGCCGCGCACGACGCGTTGCGCAGCTACCCCCAGGTCCATGTGGCTCTGCTGCCCTCGCCCACGGTGCTCATGGTCGGTCAGCCGGCCGGGCTGCGGCTGGTCATCGACAACGCCATCGCCAACGCGGTCAAGCACGGGGGCGCCACGGAGATACGTTTGAGCGCAGTCAGTTCCGCTTTCGGCGTGGAGATCACCGTCGACGACAACGGCTCCGGCGTGCCGGAGGGCGAACGCGCGGCGGTCTTCGAGCGCTTCTCCCGGGGTTCGACCGCATCGCGTTCGGGATCCGGGCTGGGCCTGGCGTTGGTGGCCCAGCAGGCCGAGTTGCATGGCGGAACCGCATCGTTGGAGACCAGTCCGATTGGTGGAGCGCGGCTGATGCTGCGTCTTCCCGGCCCAAGCTGAGTGCCGAGTACCGCAGCACCGAATTCGAGTAGGCCACTACTCAAGACGTCGTCAGGCAATCGGGCGAAACTTGTCGCCAAGGGGGAAGCGATGTCGAAGCGTCTAGTGGTCTGCTGCGATGGCACATGGAACACACCGGATCAGCGCAGTGCAGGCAAGTTGTCATCGACCAACGTGACCAAGGTTGCGCTGGCAGTCGCACCCGAGGATGGTCGGGGTCGCGAACAGCGGACCTTCTACCATCGCGGGGTCGGCACCAGCAGGCGCGAGCGCATCCGTGGCGGCGCCTTCGGCGCCGGCTTGTCGCGTGACATCTGCGACGCCTACCGGTTTCTTGTGCGCAATTTCGAACCGGGCGATGAGCTGTTCTTCTTCGGCTTCAGCCGCGGCGCGTTCACTGCCCGCAGCACCGCCGGTTTCGTCCGCAACTGTGGCATTCTGCGGCCGTCCGAGATCGACCGCGTCGACGAGGCGTACGCCTTGTACCGCAGCCGACGAAGTACCACGCATCCGCGCAGCGTCGAATCGACCTTGTTCAGGCAGTCGTACTCGCATGAAACGCGCATTCGATTCATCGGGGTGTGGGATACCGTGGGCGCGTTGGGTATTCCTTTCGAGGGTGTACGTTTGGTGAATCTGCTCAACCGGCGGTGGCAGTTTCACGACGCCAGCTTGAGCGCGATCGTCGACTCGGCGTTTCAGGCGTTGGCGATCGATGAGAAGCGCGGCCCCTTCCGCCCGTCGCTGTGGACTCAAGAATCCGCGTCGCGCACGGGGCCGCGGGTAGAGCAGGTGTGGTTTCCGGGCGTGCATTGTGACGTCGGTGGCGGATACCCCGATCACGGGGTGAGCGATATACCGCTGTTGTGGATGGTGGATCGGGCGCAGCGTTGCGGTCTGGCGTTCGACCCTGAGGCGTTCATGCGCCAGTCTGGTGCGGACGGCTCGTCATGCGCCGACGATGCGACCGTGCGTTCACGCACGTATGTCGACCCCGATCCGCTGGCCGACATCCACGAGTCCCGCAAGGGCTTCTATCGATTGATTCCTTCCTGCCCGCGGCCGCTCGGCGTCGGCACAGGAAGTCGCGAAAGCGTGGCATCAACTGCGGTACAGCGGTACCGGGACAGTGTGGCGTATGCGCCGCCGGGACTCCTTACCTACCTAGACGGCAAGCCCGAAATAGTCGATGTCGATTACGGCCGGACGGGCACTGGGGCGTCGGTCCGCCATAAGGCGGCGTACGCGCTGGGTGGCGGGCCGTTGCAATAGCACGACGAGTCGCCGGTCAGCCGGGTTTCGTGAGGTCCATGACCTCGGCGCCGGTCAGCGTAGCCAGGAGTGCGGTTTCGGCCAACAGCTTCGAGCCGCGGACCCCGCTTCCGATGATGACCCGCGGCTGATCGATCACCTGGCGGTCGATCAGAATCGGCCAGCCTTGCGGCAGGCCGATCGGCGTGATCCCACCGTATTCCATTTCGGTGTGCGATACGGCGGCCTCCATTGCGGCGAATGAGATTTTGCGGGCGTCAAGGTGTTTGCGGACCACCCCGTTGATATCGGCACGTGTGGTGGCGAGAACAAGGCACGCGGCGTACCAGGTTCGCTCAGCCCGCCTCGCCTCGACGACCACGCAGTTGGCCGAAACGTCCAGGCCGATGCCGTACTGCTGGCAGAACGCCGCCGTATCGGCCAGCCCGGGATCGATGTCACTGACCCACAGTCCGTCCGGGGCGCCGTCTGCGAGCAGACGCCGCACAGGCTCGCCCACCAGATCGGGGGCACCGGCAACCGGGACGAACGTCAGCTTGCCTAGTTCCACGGTGGAGTTCACGATCACCCTTCAGTCGCTGTTGTCGGACCGGTCGCCGATGAAGTCGAGTAGCCGCGGATCGTCGGAGGTGAACCTGTCCATCTCCTCGCCGCCGTCGCAGCGCAGCAGCGCCACGGTGATGCCACGATCTGTCCGCGCAAGCACCTGCCAGACGGCGCCGGCATCCTGCCAGCGTTGAAGTTCGGCGACCCGATCGATGTCCATTCTTCTACGATTGCACCGTATGAGCACCCGTGCGCGCATCACGCTCGCGCGCGTCTATACCGACCCGGAGCCTCAGGGCGGTGAGCGGGTGCTGGTGGATCGACTGTGGCCGCGGGGCTTCCGCAGGGGTGATCCGCGGGTAGGTCGCTGGCTACCGAAGGTCGCCCCATCCACGGACCTGCGGCACTGGTATTCACATCAGCCCGAGCGATTCGACGAGTTCGCCGCACGCTATACCACCGAACTCGACGAGGGGGAAGCGGCGGCGGCGCTGGCAGAATTGCGCGCCATGGTGGACGACGGCCCCGTCACGCTGGTCACCGCGACCCGTGACCTCGACGGCAGCCACGCCGCGGTTCTGGCCAAGCTGCTGTCGTAGGCTGATGGCCGTGGAAGCAGCCCCGGCTGTCGCCGCCGCCGCGATTTTTCTGTGGCTGGGCATGGTGCTGGCGATCTCCTTCGTCGAGGCCCCACTGAAGTTCCGTGCCCCCGGCGTCACCCTTCAGATCGGGCTCGGCATCGGCCGCCTGGTGTTTCGTGTGCTCAACGGCTGCGAACTCGCGCTCGCGGTGGTCGTCGCCGCGTCATTCGCGATTCGACCACCGGGCATCACAATCGGCGTTGCCGCCGCCGTCGCCGCCGTGACCCTGCTCGCGCAAGTGCTGCTGGTGCGCCCGCGGTTGGCCCGGCGATCCGATGCCGTCCTGGCGGGTGACGGCGGTCCACGATCGCACGCGCACTGGGCATATATCGGCCTGGAAGCCGTCAAGGTGATCGGGCTGCTTATCGCGGGCATCTCGTTGCTCGCCACGTGAGACGATCGCTCGATGCGGCTGGGTTTGCACGCGTTGGGCATCGGCGCAGGCGCCAGGCGGGCGGTGATCGACGCGGTCGCCTCCGCCGCCGAGCGGTGCGGATTCGCCACGCTGTGGTCCGGCGAGCACGTCGTGATGGTGGACCGATCGACGTCTCGCTATCCGTATGCCGATGACGGGCAGATCGCCGTCCCGGCCACCGCCGACTGGATCGATCCGATGATCGGGTTGAGCTTCGCCGCCGCGTCCACTTCGGCGATCGGCATCGCGACCGGGGTGCTGCTGCTGCCGGAGCACAATCCGGTGCTGGTCGCCAAGCAGGCGGCGAGCCTGCACTCGCTGTCCGGCGGCCGGTTCACGCTCGGCGTCGGCATCGGCTGGTCGCGCGAGGAATTCGACGCACTCGGCATCCCCTTCGAGCGGCGGGCCCAGCGCACCGAGGAGTATGTCGCGGCGATGCGGACGCTGTGGCGCGACGACGTCGCGTCGTTCAACGGTCAGTTCGTGAACTTCGACTCGGTGCGGGTCAACCCGAAGCCTCATCAGCGGCGCAGTGTCCCGGTCGTCCTCGGGGGTAACAGCGATGCGGCGTTGCGCCGCGTGGCAGGGTGGGGCGACGGTTGGTACGGGTTCAATCTTGACGACGTGCGCTTCGCGGCCGAACGCGTCGAATTCCTCCGCGCGCGATGCACTGACCGAGGCCGTGATCCGGGCGAACTGCGGTTGGCTCTCGCCCTGCGCGATCTGCACATCCGCGACGTCGGTGCATTGTCCGATCTCGGAGTCGATGAACTGGTCATCGTCGACGCCCCGCCCGAGGACGCCCGGGTGGCCGCCGAATGGGTGTCGGCGCTCGCCGATCACTGGATGCCCGCGTTGCGCTAGTTATCCGAGACCGCGGACCTTGCGGCGTGCCTCCTGGGCCAACTGCTGTTCTCTGGCGTAGAGCAGACCGTAGGTGAACCCGTTCTCCCCGTCGGTGGTTCCGGCCGTCCTGGCCAACCGCATCAACGTCGCGGAGGCCACCACGCTGTCTTGATGGTCGCCGAGAACCGTCTGGATCTTCTTGTAGCTCTTGACCGTCTTCTTGGCCTTCTTCTCCAGGGGCTGACGGAGTTCGGCCGCGTATCGGGCCCGCTTGGCCGCCTTGCGTGCACGGTGCAGGAAGGCGGCGTCGTCGGCGTGGGTGTCGAGCGCTTCGGCGAGCCGCTCGTCGGCCTTGCGCTCCGCGCGGCGGGCCCGCTTTTCGAGCGCGGAGGCGGTCGGCGAATCGATCATCGGGGGAGTAAGACGCCACTGCTGCAGGGCGGCGAGCAGGTCGAGGTATCGCTGGGACGTCATGGCCTCGGCGACCAATCGGCGGGCAGGCAACTCGATGGACCGCAGATCGGTGGTGATGCGGTTGGCCACCGGCCCGAGCACGAGTTCGGCCGGCCACTCGGTGAGTGCCTGCCGGAACCGGCGGCGCTGGACGTGACAATCGCGGACCTCGCCCAGCAACCCGGCGAACCACTTGAGTTCGGCGTCGATATCACCGACCGCGGTCGGGTCCAGCAGCTTGCCGAACACGCGGACGGTGCTGCGCAGGCGGCGGATGGCCACCCGCGTGTCGTGAATGGGGTCGCTGCCCCTGCGCAGCGCAAGATCTCCGGCGAAGACCGCATCGATCTGCGTGGTCATGTAGTCGACCAAGCCCCGGCCGGCCGGGGTGTCGACGGCAGTCGTCGACATCGGGGCGGGGCGGACCCTGGCGAGCTTGTTGGGATGACGGGACGGCCGAGCGCCGGCGTCGGAAAGCCGTTTGACGAGGCGGCGCGCGATCGCCGGTGTTTCGTCGCCGAATTCGATTTCGATCTCTCGCCAGGCGAGGAGCCGATCATCCATCGACGCGCGGACGTGATCGTCGTCCACCTCGGTCACCAGCCGGTCCTGCGTCGGTCCGACGACGCGGTGCCGGTCGCGCACAGTGCGGATCGTCGCGACGTTCGTCAGCGGCTTGCCCAACGTGATGCCGGTGAGCAACTCGACCAATTCCGCGGGCGGGGTGTCCGACAGCGCGGTATGGATCTCGGTGCGCCCATCGGCGCCGGGGACCTTCAGCTGCCAGCCGTTGTCGTCCTCGCCGTCGCGGCGCCGCAGCGTCATCCCGTGGGACTGCAGGTCGCCGTCGGCGGTGTCGTAATAGGCGCTGCTGAGCTCGACGGTCGTCGGAACGACTTGGGTATCCGGGAGGATGTCATCGAGGCGGGGGAGAGTGAAGCGCTCGTCGACCTCGAACTTCAATTCGCGTTCCAGAAGTACCTTCATGCTCGACAGGTTTTCCGGTCGGGGCGCGGGCGAAACCTGCCAGACCAGCGTGAGGAGCCGAAGCGGGCCCCGTTCGCGCACGTAGGCTCGTCGCAAGGTGGGCCAAACCGACGGTGTCGCAAGATGGTTTGCATTTCGGCCGAGCCCCACTGCCGACGCATCGTGTTCGACCCGGATCACCGTAATGCGGTTGCCCGCCGGGTCTGTGAACTCGCCGGCTGTATTTCCTCGGCGAAGCGGGAGCTGGCGAACCGACGAATCACCCTCTACGCCTTACCCCGACGCCCCGGCGATCAGTAGCGCGATCAGTAGCGGTAGTCGGCCGGTGACAGCGTGCCGAGGCGCCTGCCATCGTCGATCGAGACCAGCGCGGGTACCAGTTCGCTCGTCACCAAGCCGTGCCGGCCGGTCAGTTGGTCGACGACGCCGAAAATCCCGGCGATCCGCTCCGGGGTATCGATGACGATCGTGGTCACTGGAACCCGGCGGCTCACCTGAATCAGCTTGTCGCCGTGAGGTTTATGATCGCCGTAAAATCCCCAGACTCCTCGCAGGACGGTCACGCCTTGGGCGGCTTGCGAATCGAACAGCCGCCGGACGATGGCGCGGTGAACTGGGACACTGTCATGCAGCGTGGCTTCGGACGTGTAGATCATCAGCTTCTGCCACAGCCCCCGCCCCGCGGCGTCGGTGGCAGGCAGGGCAGCCGGGGGCGCCAGGATCCGGCCGTCACGCTTGCACAGTTGTGTGCGCTCGATCGTGATCAGGGCCGCGGGCAGCTGTGCCCGGAGTTCGGCCACGGCGGAGTCCACCTGTGTGCCGACGCCGATGGCGATGACCATCATCGGAACATCGATGTTGCGACTGAAGAATCGCGCGCGTCGGCGCGCTCCCAGCGTGGTGCCGTCGACGCCGAGAAACGCTGCGGCGCCGGCGAATCCATGTCGGTAGAGCAGATCGCAGGCCACCACGTGAGCCGGTTGGCCGGCTATCCGATCCTGCCTTCCCAGGTACACGGTGAGCTTGGCCGTGGCTGGAGCCGCCGGTGTCGACGCTTGGACGAGCCGGACGCGTTCGAGCGCGACCAGTCCGCGGGGTGTCATCGCCGCGACTTCGTCGGCGAGGGACGCCATCTTCTCGGCGGTGTCGAGTGCGATGACCGTGTTCGGTGGATCCTCCGAAAGGCTGAGCGTTCGGTCGCTGCGCAGGGCGTGGTGCGGGCCGTAGCTCGCCGTCCCGCGCAGCACGATGCTGGTCGCGACCGCATCGGCGGCATAGCGGCTCATCAGCGCGTCGGCGAGAAAGCGGCCGTGGGCACGCGATCGTTCCGCGAAGTACGCCGTCAGCTTCAGGTGGTCGGCGGTCATGCGCGGCCGCCCAGCCACAGGCCGAACGCCGCTGCCGCCAGTCCGAGTGCGACGCTGACGACGACATTGGCGACCGCCGGCCAAATCTGGCGCTCTTCGCTCAGCCGCTGGGTTTCCAGCATCCACGTCGAGAAGGTCGTGTAGGAACCAACCAGGGCGGTGCCGGCCAGCAGGGCGAGGTGGGGGCTGAGGGCGAGTCCCGAGATGGCGCCCAGCACCAGCGCGCCGCTCAGGTTGACCGCGAGCGTGCCGAACGGGAAGGACGCGACGATGCGTGACGACACCGCGCGGTCGACCAGGAAGCGCAGCACCGCCCCGACGCCGCCCAGCACGATCACGCCTGCCCATACGGCTACCGTCATCGGCGGATCCGCACTCGCCGCACGAGCGCCGTCGATGTGTAGAGCGCGACCAGGCCGGCGGCGATGCTGGCGGCGGTGTAGCCGGCGGCCAGACCGTAGTGATGGTGCTCGATCATCGTGATCGTCTCGACCTGCATGGTGGAAAACGTCGTCAGCCCGCCGCACAGCCCGGTGCCGAGCAGCGGACGCCGATAGCTCGACACCGGCAAACGCTCGAGTAGGCGGGTGACGAAGTAGCCGAGCAGGAAAGCGCCCACGATGTTGACGGTGAAGGTGGGCCACGGCCAGCGGCCGGGGTCGGATCCGGCGAACTCCTCCAGAGCCGCCCGGGCCAGGGTGCCGAGCGCACCGCCGGCGAACACCGCGGCCAGTTCTCGGCCGTCGAAACTGAACATGAGTCAAAGTATCGCCATCAAGCTTGGAGACCGGCGTACGGCGCGAATGTCGGTGGAGCAGAATCGGCACCATGGCCGCCAACCCCCGCGCCGGTCAACCGGCGCAACCCGAAGACCTCATCGACGTAGCCCAGGTAGTGACGGCGTACTACACCGTCCAACCAGACCCGGACAACGTGGACCAGCAGGTGATGTTCGGCACCTCCGGACATCGGGGGTCCAGTCTCGATGCGGCGTTCAACGAGGCGCACATCGTCGCGACCACTCAGGCGATCGTGGAGTACCGGGCCGGGCAGGGCACCACCGGTCCGCTGTTCATCGGGCGCGACACCCACGCGCTGTCCGAGCCGGCGTGGGTATCGGCGCTCGAGGTGCTGGCCGCCAACGATGTTGTCGCCATGATCGATTCGGCCGACCGCTACACCCCGACGCCCGCCGTCAGCCACGCGATTCTGGCGTTCAACCGCGGCCGCGAGGGTGATCTCGCCGACGGCATCGTCGTCACCCCGTCCCACAACCCGCCGCGCGACGGCGGCTTCAAGTACAACCCGCCCAACGGCGGCCCGGCCGACACCGATGCCACCTCGGTGATCGCCAAACGGGCCAATGAAATTCTGCGCGACGGGCTCAAGGCGGTGAAGCGAGTGCCACTGGCACGCGCCTTGCAGCGGGCGCAGCGCCACGACTACATGGACGCCTACATCGCGGATCTGCCCAACGTCGTCGACCTGCACGCCATCCGTGCCGAGGGCATCCGAATCGGCGCCGACCCGCTCGGCGGGGCCAGCGTCGACTACTGGGGCGCGATCGCCGAGCGGCACGACCTGAACCTGACGGTGGTCAACCCGCTCGTGGACGCGACGTGGCGGTTCATGACGCTGGACACCGACGGCAAGATCCGGATGGACTGCAGTTCGCCCAATGCGATGGCCTCGCTGATCGCCAACCGCGACCTCTATCAGATCGCCACGGGTAACGACGCCGACTCCGATCGGCACGGCATCGTCACACCCGACGGTGGGCTGCTCAACCCGAACCATTACCTGGCGGTGGCCATCGACTACCTTTATGCGCACCGCCCGGAGTGGCCCGGTTCGATCGCGGTGGGCAAGACCGCGGTGAGTTCGTCGATCATCGACCGGGTGGTCGCGGGACTGGGACGCAAGCTGCTCGAGGTACCCGTCGGCTTCAAGTGGTTCGTCGACGGATTGATCAGTGGCACCATCGGTTTCGGTGGCGAGGAGAGCGCGGGCGCGTCATTCCTGCGCCGCGACGGGTCGACGTGGACCACCGACAAGGACGGCATCATCCTGGCGCTGCTGGCGTCGGAGATTCTGGCGGTCACCGGCACCTCACCGTCGCAGCGCTACGATGCGCTGGCCGAAAAGTACGGTGCGCCAACGTACTCCCGAATCGATGCGCCGGCCAACCGCGAACAGAAGGCGAGGCTGGCCAAGCTCTCGCCCGAAGAGGTCAACGCGACCGAGCTGGCCGGGGAGCCGATCACCGCCAAGCTGACGACGGCGCCCGGCAACGGCGCACCGTTGGGTGGCCTCAAGGTGACCACCGAGAACGCGTGGTTCGCGGCGCGCCCCTCGGGCACCGAAGACGTCTACAAGATCTACGCCGAGTCGTTCCGTGGCCCGGATCACCTGGCCGAGGTTCAGGACGCCGCGCGCGAAGTGGTGAATAAGGTCATAGCGTGAGTCCGCCCTCCGCGGAGGGCGACTGTCAGGAGCGAGAGAACTCCAGCGCCACTAGAGAATCCAAGGAGCGGCTGCCACGCGAAGTTTGGCTGCTGATCGCGGCGAACGTGGTGGTCGCGCTGGGCTACGGCGTGGTGGCGCCGGTCCTGCCGCAGTATGCGCGCCACTTCGGTGTCAGCATCAGCGCGGCGACCTTCGTCATCACCGCCTTCGCGATCATGCGGTTGTGCGCCGCGCCGCCCGCCGGCGTGCTGGTTCAGCACATGGGGGAGCGGCGCGTCTACATCAGCGGACTGCTGATCGTGGCGTTGTCGACCGGGGCGTGCGCGTTCGCGGCAACGTATTGGCAACTGCTGCTGTTTCGTTCACTCGGTGGGCTGGGATCGGCGATGTTCACCGTGTCGTCACTGGGCCTGATGATCCGCATCTCACCACCGGGTGCGCGGGGTCGTGTCGCCGGCATGTTCTCCTCGGGTTTTCTGGTCGGCTCGGTCGGCGGCCCGGTACTCGGGAGCCTGACCGTGGGCCTGGGATTGGCGGCGCCCTTCCTGATCTACGGCGCCGCGCTGTTGATCGCGGCGGCCGTGGTGTTCGTGAGTTTGCGTCATTCGGCGGTGGCGGCACCCGAACTGAACACCCAACCCGCTGTCTCGGTGCGCGCGGTATTTCGTCACCGGGCCTACCGCGCGGCCCTGTTCTCGAACTTCGCGACGGGGTGGGCCGCGTTCGGGCTGCGGATCGCGCTGGTGCCGTTGTTCGTCGTCGAGGTGCTCGACCGCGGCGCCGGCATCGCAGGGTTGGCGCTGGCGACGTTCGCCATCGGGAACGTCTCCGCGGTCATCCCCAGCGGCTACCTGTCGGACCGCATCGGACGCCGTAAGCTGCTCATCATCGGACTCACGGTGTCGGCGGTCGCGACAATCCTGGTGGGCTACACGTCGTCGCTTCCGGTGTTCCTGGCGGCGGCGTATGTCACGGGGGCGGCGACCGGCGTCTTCGTCGCTCCACAGCAGGCCGCGGTGGCCGACATCGTCGGGAACAAGGCTCGGGGCGGTACGGCCGTCGCGACCTTCCAAATGATGGCCGACCTGGGATCCATCATCGGCTCGCTGGTCGTGGGTCAGATCGCGCAGCACCTGTCGTTCGACTGGGCATTCGTCGTCAGCGGTGTCGTTCTGCTGCTGGCCGCTGCGGGGTGGATATTCGCCCCGGAAACCCGAGGCCACACCCCCGCCGAGCACACCCCCGCCCGTGCGCTGGGTCCGGAGGCTGGCGGAGAAGTACCGTGAGCAGCGGTTTTGAAGGCCAACCGCAGGTGGTGTAACTTCGATGAGCACGACTTCACGGGGCTATGGCGCAGCTGGTAGCGCACCACACTGGCAGTGTGGGGGTCAGGGGTTCGAATCCCCTTAGCTCCACAAATAGAAACCCGCTCCGACCATTGGCCGGGGCGGGTTTTTTGTTTGCGGGGCGGCGTCCTATCCCGCCCGATTGTCCTAACTCTGTCCTACGGCTGCCGAGAACACCGCCGACGCGGCGGTCAGCCGGTCGTCGGTCACGCGCCCGTAGACGGCCTGAGTCATCCTCTCGGTGTGGCCGTGCCACGCGGCCACGACGTCGGCGGCGACGCCCGCCGCGCGCATCCGAGAGATATTGGAGTGCCGCAGCTTTCCGAGCGTGATCGCCTTGAGGCCAGCCGCCTTGCGCTGGGCGGCGAACTCACGGCTGTAGTCGCGCACCGGCAGCGGCGTGCCGTCGGCCCGTGAGAGCAACAGGTCGGCGTCGGCCAGTGGTCGGCCCACGGCTAGGCGCTCGCGCAGGTGCGCCGAGCGCATGGCCTTGATCATTGCCAGCTCGCGCTGAGGCACCGGCAGATCGCGGGCGCTGCGGTCGGTCTTGGTGGGCACGATCATGTCGCGCCCGTTGACGTCCACGCGGGCCTGTCGGATGCGCAGCGCCCCGGTCTCAAGGTCGAGGTCCGACCATCGCAGACCGCCGACCTCCTCGCGGCGCAGCCCGAGCAGCGTGAGCGCGTAGCACCCGGCCAGGCGGTGGGCGGCGACGTGATCGAGGAACTTTCCCATCTGCTCGGGCGTCCAAATGTCGTCGGCGGCGGTCGCGGTGACGGCCTTTTGCTCAGGCGCGGCGAGGTCAGCCGAGGGGTCATAGGTCAGCCAGCGCATCCGTTTGGCGTGCATCATCACCGACTTGAGCCGGACAATCGCGCGGCGCTTGGTGGCCGGTGCCAGCGCCTTGCCGCCCTTGCCGGTCAGCGTGGCCGACCAGTCGGCGAGCGCGGCGGGCGTGAGCTTCTGGACCGGCACCGCCCCGAACGCGCGGCGGGCGTAGGCCAGTGACTCGCGGTCGGCCCGAACCGTATTCGGCCCGATGGACGGGTCAGCCTCGCGCAGCTTGAGCCAGTGGTCGGCGACCTCATCGAACGTCTGGCTCGACTTGGGTGCCCACGTCGCCGCGCCCCACTGCTGGCGCTGCTCGGTGACCCACTGCGCGGCCTCGCCCTTGGTGCGAAACACCTTGGTAGGCCGGACTTGCTTGCCGATCACAGGATCGGTACCCAGCGTCGGGCGAGCGCGCCATCCCTTACCGCCGGGTAGGCGCTTGATCGAGCTATCGGTGCGCTCGCCACGCTGGCGGGCCTGGCTGTCGTCGGTGCTCACCGGTCAGTCTCCTGATCGCGTCGGGGTTTGCGGGGCTGGCGTAGTTCGTCGCGGGCGAGTAGCGGCGGGTCGGCGTCCTTGCATCGCTTGATCCACCCCTTGACCGTTTCGTCGGACACGTCGTGACCGAGGGCCGTGGTCGCCCGGTCGGCGACGCGGCGATACACGCCGCCGCCCTGCACGCTTTCCTCGCGCGCCCATGCCGCGACCTGTGCGAGGAACTGGCGCGGCAACGCGGGCCGACCCGCTCGGCGCGGTTTGGCTAGCGCGGTTCCCGTCGGGGCGTGCTTGGCCATCGCGTCGATGACGCCGTCGGTGAACCGAAACCGCTCGATCCAATCGTGGCCCTTAGTCGTGCCGGTCGCGGCGTCGAGTGTTTGACGTAATTTCTTCGCGGCGTCTGCCGACTGAGGGTTGTCGTGCATCGCCGCCGTCCGTGCGAGCCTGTCGGTGTTGATTCGCTTGAGGCTGTTCGAGGTGATCGGCACGTCGTCGAGCGAGGTCACGCGCAGGTCGGTGATGACCGGACCGTCGGCAGTTTCGCGCCACGCGACCTCATAGGTGTGCGCGTGATCGTGGCACGTAATCGTCACTGGCCGCGGGTCGTCAGCGTTGACCTCGACCCCGACCACCTCGCCCGCTCGGCGCGGTGAATAACTAGGTTTGGTCGCCATAAATTCTAACCCTAGACGAATCTTCACTACGGTTCAATACTCAAAGGCATGGAGATAACCGCAACCGCCCCGAACTTAACCACATTGGACGAATTGCGCGGTGGTCCACCGACTCTCAGCATCGAGCAGGCCGCTCAGTACCTCGGCGTGAGCCGGGGCTACGGCTACACGATGGCCCGTGAGGGTCGGCTACCCACGATCAAGCTCGGCGCGCGCCGGGTCCGGGTGCCCGCCCTGGCGCTGCTCAAGATGCTCGGCGGCGAGGACTGATCGGGCGCGCGGAGACGCCCGGCAGCAGAACTAAGGAGGAAACACCGTGACTATTACCGACAGAGATGATGCGGTCTCGGACGCCGAAGAGATCCTGATGCGGATCAACGATGTAGGCGAGACCCCGCTGTTAAGCCTGCTCGATTGGACGGCTAAGCATCACGTCCTCGACCCGACGATCGTTGCGCGATTGGAGGCCGGGGCGCAGGCGATTGGGACCCTGACTTACGAGACCGCCGACGCGGTGCACGACCTGATCGAGGTTACGGGACTGCAGTTGCCCCAGCGGCCCGAGCGGGACACCAGGTGGCCGTCGGGCCGCACCCGATAGAGCCAATGAGGCTGCCGCGCACGGGACTGACGCCCGACGCCCAGACATGCGAGCGCCCCGCCAGATTAACCAGTCCGACGGGGCGACTTACCGAGATGAAAGGCAGCCCAGCCAGTGACCGCCAGGTCTCAGACTACCGCGCACAACGGCAGTCCCTATCCGAACGAACCCGCCTCATATAAGCGGGCCAAGGCCGCGCAGGCGCGTGATGACAAAGACCAGTGCGCGGCGGACCAGTACCGGGCGCGCAACGCCGCCAACGTGCCGGACAGCGCGACCGAGGCAGCTGACGCGCTAGCCGACTTGCGGCGCGTGATGGCCGACAACGCCGACGTTTTGAGGTCGAGCGGTGTGCTGGCCCATATCGCCCGATTCGCCGAGGCGCGGGGCGCTGAACGGTACGGCGTGCTGTTCGGCGTCGCCATGCGCGCCGTGCTGGCCGTGCCGCCACAGGTGGTACTGCCGCCGACCATCGGCGGCGAGGTGTCGCTGAACCTGCTGCTGGCCGTCGTGGGCAGCAGTGGCGGCGGCAAGGGCACCACGGACAAGACAGCCGCCGCAGCGGTGCGGCTATCGGTGGGCGGCAGCCGCACGGTGCCGGGGTTGCCGATGCTGCCCATCGGCACGGGGGAGGGGATTAATCGGACCTACGCGCACGCCGAGCGCGACAGGCTCGGCAGCGGCCAGGTGGCGCTGCGCTGGCATACCGACCGCGCCCTGTTCGGCTGCCGCGATATCGCCACGCTCGACGCCCTGACCGCGCGTCAGGGTTCGACGCTGGTGCCCGAATTGCTCAAGGCGTACATGGGTGAGGAACTTGGATTCGCCAACGCGGACAAGGACCGTCGCGTCATCTTGCCGATGCACACCTATCGGTTGTGCCTATCGGCGGGCGTGCAACCCGACAACGGCGCGGTACTGCTCAACGAGCAGTCGCAGCGCGACGGCGTGCCGCAGCGGTTCCTGTGGTCGCCCGTCAGGCCCGGCACGGCCCGACCGCGCCGCAGCGCCGAGGCCAAGGCCGTTGACCCGCTAACCGCCGAGGTGCCCGACTTCGGCATCGACCCGATGCGGTTCGACGTCGGCGAGGACGACGACGCCGACCCGTATGACCCCGCCGCTCAGACCTTGGTGCGCATCGGCGTCGGGTCGAGCATCGCCCAGCAGATCATTGACGCCGACGCCGCCAAAGACCTCGACCCGTTCGGGCGCAGCGCCGATCCCCTGGCCGGTCACCGCCTGCTGGCGCAACTCAAGCTCGCCGCCGCCCTGGCGGTGCTGCACAACCTGCCCTACGTCGGTCCCGAGGACTGGCAGCGAGCCGAGCGGCTGATGGCGGTCTCGGCAGCCGTGGCCCGAGTCGTGGACGCCGAGTCTGGTTCGGCTGCCGAGCGCGACGCCGCGCGACAGGGAAAACTCGACGGCCACCGCCTCGCCGCCGCCGACGACGCGCGCAACGCCGCCGCGCTGCACCAGGTCATGGGTCGCATTACGCGCTACGTCGGCGAGCAAACCGATTGGGTGTCACAGAGCGCCATTCGCCGCTCGATCACCGCCAAGCTGCGCCCGAACTTCGAAGACGCGGTGCTCGCACTTATGGGTAACGGCACCATCACGCAGCGCCGCACCGAACGCGCCGGTCAGACGGTTGTCGAGTACCGGACCAAGGCGGCGTGATGACGACCGGAGGGGTGGCACACATGGCACGGGAGTGGCACCCTGGCCGGCTGGCATATGTGCAGGTCAGCGAGGGGTGGCACGGGTGGCACGGGTGGCACGCTACGAACGGGTTCTCATACTCCCGTATCTCTCTATACGGGTTCGCCCTTTTCACTTCTCTAGCTAACTATCTGACGTCGGTTGAGAGGCCGCGTTCGCGTGCGACAGGGTGCCACCCCGTGCCACCCCTGCCACCCCTGCCTGACCTGTGGTTTTGGGGTGCCACCCCCAAGGTGCCACCCCGGCCTTGGAGTGCCACCTCGGAGAGGCGGCGGCGATGGCCTAACCGACGCCGATTAGCCCGCCAAAGCCTCGGCGGCGGGCGGCGACACCGACCCACAGCACACCAACCGGCGACCGTCGCCGGGCCGAACGAAACGAGGAGATACCGCGATGATCAGCCATGACGAGACCACCGACGACCAGATTGACGCCGCGCTGTTGGCGGCGCTCGCCGACGCGGGCCGCGAGAAACTGCACCCGTGGGCCGTGATCCGGCGGCGGCTGCCCGGTTCAGACGACCGCAAGAGTGAGCGCCTGATCGCGCTGTGGTTTGAGGGCCGCACCTACGTGATCAAGGTCAAGGGGCGCAACTACGTCGGCCTCGGCGACGCCGACGACGTGCGCCTGGCGGGTGCGAACCGTGCCCGAGTGCCGTTGGTGCTGTGACTAACCCGCTGTCCGGCCAATGGCCGTCCGACCGAGAAACGGAGAACCGACCATGACCAACAACGCCGTGCGCCAGCCCGACGAGCGCCAGCGCGCCATGCGTGCGGTCGAGCTACGGGTGCAAGGGCAGACCTATGTCCAGATCGCCCTCGCGCTCGACTACAGCGACGAGAGCGGCGCACGGCACGCGGTGTCGCGCCTGCTCGCGCGCCGTGAAGCCGAGTCGATTGACGAACTGCGGGCGGTGCACTCGGCGCGCCTTGAGGGCGTGCTGTCGAGCTTCTGGCCCGCCGCGACGGCGGGCGACACCGACGCCGCCCGAATTGTGCTGCGGACGCTCGACAGCCTGGCCAAGCTCTATGGCCTCGACGCCCCGGCCCGTGTGGCGGTGGGCGCGACGGTCACCGACACTGCCGGGTTCGCCAATGAGGCCGCGCGACTGATCGAGCGGATTGCCTCGATGGGCGGCACCGATGACCTGCTGCGGTCGCTACCCAACGGCGCAGGTTACGCGGTGATCGCTGAGCGCATGCAGACGGCGTTGCCGGTCGGCGATGATGCTGCAGCGCAACATGTTTCGTTCGACCGCGTCGAGTTCGAAGACGACGGCGCCGAACCGTGGTCGAACATCGGCGGGCTGGACGCTGAGCCGGTCACCGTGGCCGAGGTCGAGCCGCGGGTCACGAAGGCCGAGCCTCTGGCCGTCGCCGAGGCCGACCCGCTGCCGGTCGCCGAGGTCGAGCCGGACGACGCCGAGGCCGAGGCTGAGGTGCGACCGTTGGCGCCGACGGGCAACCCGTGGGCGCGGCGGCTCGGCGACCGGTACGACCCGCTCTCCGGGTGGCGGCGGTAGCCAACTCGGCGGTGATAGGACAAAGCTAGGACACCGGACGCGGTTGACTCGATCGTTAGCAAAGCCGCTCGACAGCATAGGCAATGGAAGCAGCCGCGACGGCCTCGGTCAGCAATTGACACGGCGGCGGATTGTCACCACACTAGCGGAGTGATCCACGGTGGACTGGTGCCGCTGATCGGCTTGTATCAACACCGGGCCGTGCGACGTCCTACAGCACGATTGCTACAAGGGAGCCCACCGAATGGTCCGCCAATCTTTGACCGAGGCTGACGTCATCGAGGACCTCCACCGCGAGTACGTCAACCTCGGCGAAATTTACACCCACGGAGCCGGTGTTACTCAGCGTCTCCCACGATTTTGTTAAGTAGCTTCTCGATGTAGCTGGCCCGGTCCTCTTGTTGAAAGAGGACATTTCGCGCCTCAAAGTGCTGTTTCGTCATGCCGTCGTTCCACCATGCCACTTCAGGGACGCGGGTGTTAGAGATGATGAAGGAATTGAGAATGACTGCTGGGTCGCCTAGCCTCTGTTGTATTTCTTTGATGGTGATGTGGAATCGAATTTTTGGATCATCAGGTCCGTCCAGGTTCCGTAAACCCTTCGGATCGATAAAGGTCACAAACTGGCGTCCGCTGCCGTCGAGCAGCCACAGGATGAAGTCGGGATAGAAGTTGCCTGCTTCGAAGAAACCGATACCCCGTCCGCGACTCATATTGCGGAGCATGTAAAGCTCTTTGCCTTCGAGAAAGTCTTTTCTTTCTTTACAGAAGGTTTGTAGATCTAGAACGAAGTCGCGTTCTCCGCCGTTCTGCAATACGACGGGCGTAACTTCGATGAGATTGTTTCCGACGTAGACTAGTGGCTCATACAGATGACGTCCGAACGCGATTGCATACAGAGACTGGAATTCAACATTCCGCAAGTTGCCCGTCTCGACAAGCCCCTTGATTTCTTCCAGTTTTTGGACGATATCCTCGCGCGACTGTTCAATCAGCAGTCGGTACTCGTTGATGAAGTTGGGGTCATCTCCGGACATCTCTAGGTACTGCAAGTGAGCGCCCTCGTATTCCTGTCTCCGGTACTTGTAGTAGCGGTCGAGGTATTTCTTCAGTAAGGAGGTCGCCACCTCCTGCCAACGCCGGACTTGATTGAACGAACGAAAGTGCATCTCTTCCCTGGGGATGCGCAATACGTACGAGTCTTTTCGGGAAAGGAGAGTTGGCAAGTTGCCGCGCGGCAGCGTGAGGTTGTACCAACCTCGTTCATCCTTGAATTGCTGCAGTTCGGAGTAGATGGCATCAAAATCCATGAACGCCAAATGATCGGCCTCGAAGAAACCCCGGTCACGTTCTGCTACTTGCGCGCTGCTTCCGCCAACGCTGCTGACCATCGCCTGCAGCTTTGGGTACCAATCAAGAACGACGGGATGTTGGATCAGATGATCGGGAGGTTCTGCCAGAGCCGGCCTAGGACCGTCAGCCTTGAAGTCGATGCCATCTCGGAGGCGAATAGTCTTCAGTTTCTTGGTTCCAAGGTTCTTGATAACCGGCAGAACGACCTCGATTCGGTCCTCGTTTGCCGGTAGTCCCTCATCCTCCAGGTACTCCTTGAACTGCCGGATATAATCCGCGCGGATGCCGAAAATGTTGAGCGTCTCTAGAGTTTCGATGTTCCGCGGGGCATTCTCTGCTATAAGCCTTCGGCTGCGCTTAAGCGAAAAGTCTTTGCCCTTGAGGCGCACACCGCGTCCAAACAGCTGAATGATCTGTGGTCCTTCGTTTCGTCCGACGTTCATCAGGCCCATGGTGCTGACCCGCCAGCTGGACCATCCCTCTACGAATTTTTTCGAGCCCACCAGAACATTGATCGGTGAATCGGAGTCATTTAACTCTCGAAAAAGCGATCCAGAGAACTCCCTTTCGCTGACCACAAGCTCCGCTTGCTCGCTGCACAGCTTGCACAACGCTGTGGCGTCGCCAACGTTGATCAGTCCGAAAGCATCGTTGTCGCCCATCCGCAGCGCGACTTCGCCGTCCGTGCCTTTCAGATTCTCAACGTGTAACGCAGCTGTAGCCGGGGCATTGAAGAGTTCTTTTAGGATGTCGTCGAAGATTTGATTGGGTTCGAGTCCGAGAGTGGTGAGATAACGGAACGTACCCTCGAACAAATCTCGGCCTTTTGCGTCTAGTAGCCCCGATCTTCCTGAGATCAAACGCTCCAAAGATGACACGCTCTCACCGCGTTCTCGCACGAAGGCGGCCAAGAACAGCAGAATGTCCACGACATCGGAGACCTTCCGCCGATTCTGTGTGCGGACTGCGTTAACGCTGCCGCCCACCAGAATCCAAAGTGGGTGTTCGAGTAGGAAGGGCCGAAAAGCACTGGTCTGCTCGCGGTAAAGCTTCACCTGTTGGTAGAACGACAAGAGGCACGCGGTCAAGTATTGATGACGCACGTTCTCATCTGAGTCGTCGCCCAAGTTAAGAATGCGGTAATCCTTGCCGTAACCGTCTCTGTAGAAATACTTGTACGAGTAGTCGAATAGGATGCTCTTAGCGTAGGTCTGCTCTAACGTGCGGTTTCCGCTGGCTTTCATCGCCTGGCCAAAAGTAGCGGAGTACTCGAATGCGAATCCATGCTCACTAAGCTGGTTTCGCTTCTGAATCCAGACCCCGGTCTCGGTACCGCTCGTTCCCCGATGCCCCTCGTCTACAAGCACTAGGTTGTTTCCTTCAAAGGCGTCAACCGCGACGGTCTTCTCGCCCATTTCTTCCCTTAGCTTGTGGATGTCCAAGATCTCCACAGCATGGCCCGTGAAGAGACCACGGCCTGACTTCGAAAAAACTTCGGCGTCGATGCCAGAACGCTGGAACTCTTCGAGATGCTGGTGAGACAGTCCTTCGTTGGGCGTCAGCAAAATTATCCGGTCCACCTGTCTGCTGCCGTGCAAGCTCCGGTAGTGCTGATATTGCAGGATGTTGATGTGCATCAGAAGTGTCTTGCCGCTGCCGGTGGCCATCCAAAAGGCCACCTTGTTTAGCTCCTGCGCTGTATAGGGTTCTATCTTGCTTGCCTCGGGCACCGGGCCTACGGGCGATCCCGCAATCGCGTAGTCACCTTGGTTGAACGCGTGCACATGAGCATTGAGCTGGGCGAGCAGCGCGTCCTGGTCGCGAAAATAGCGGTCCAGATAGATCTCTGCGAAAAGCAGCGCCAGATACTGGAAGTACTTCGGGTATAGGACTGAGCCGCTTTGGTTGCGCCTCTCGGTGATCCGCTTCCAATGCCGCACGATGTTCTGGTCGTAAGCGAGCAGGAGATCGTGCGGCAAGTCTGAACTATCGAAAAGTAACGTCAGGTTGTGATGAAACCGGCTGACGTTGTTCTCGTCGAAACCCTCGTACTCCGGGGCGCTGAGGTTGGCGACGAGTTGCTCGAAGCTTCCCGCGCCGAAGAGTCCGAGGAGCCACTGGTGTAGCACCAGCCTCTGTTCGAATCGCAGAGGCCGCTGCTCGTTGGCGCGCGTCCTTCGGCTGACACTCTTGCGTGGTCCTCTAGGCATCCCCATGCCTCCTAGACCGTCTCGAACATGAGCCGACGGCATTCGTCCTCAGTCAACCGAACCTTCCACGTCTGGTCGGATCGCCGGAGATTCTCTAGGGAGTTGTCACCATTGACGAAAATTACGTCATAGTCTTGATTTGCGCTGTTGTAGCCCTCCTGGCGGAACCATTCGTCGAGGGCATCGCTGCTTATCTCCTTCGTATTGCGCCACAGGACGAGTACGCTTCCGCCCTGCGCGTTGGTCCCGGCCACGACTCGCACGCCCCGAACTTCCCTGATCGACTTCACACGAAGTCCTAGCAGGTAGTTGAAAGTCTCAACGAGGTCGATCACCGTCGGACTTGTCGCTCCCGCACTCCCAGTGGCAATGTCAAGTTGGTAATTGAACGGGTCTGAGAACCATTCAACGTTCAAAAGAGAGGAACTTCCCCGGCTCTCGACATCGAGCATGTACCGGAGCGCGTAATCCTCCCGAAAGTTCGACTCTTGGTCGAGGAGAGCTTGCTGCGAATCAGTGCGTTTCAACAGCAGATTGTTGAGCGTATCTTCGTAAGATTCGAGCTTGAGCACCTTAATGATTTTCGGGCTACGCTCAACCTCTTCCTGGGTGGGTAAGCGCAGAGGCTTTCCATCTTTCCAGTCCGGCGTGTACGTTGCCTTTTTAATCCGCGGCACAAGGACGGACTCGAAGTAATTTCCCATCTCAATGAGAATGAACTTTCGCTCTCCGTCATCCTCGCGATTAACCTTTATGATCGCGTGGCCCGTTGTGCCGGTACCGGCGAAATAGTCGAGTGCAGTGTCACCCTCTGACATGCCGATTCTCACGACATTTTCTAGCAGTCCCAGAGGCTTTGGGAAACCAAATTCCTTGAGCCCTAGCGCACCTAGTTCGACAGTTCCCTTTTCATTGATTACCTCGTTACTCGTCCAAATCGACTTTGGTGCCTTGTTCGCTTTCCGCGACTTCTCAAAGATCCGCCACGCGCCAGCGCGGGTTTGCTTAGCTATGACAACTCGATCGCCCTGCTGGCTCGCTGTTTGCACTTTTCCAACTGACCATCGCCAGCATGAATCTTCTCCGGCACTGTTCTGAGGATAGACAGGAATTTGATATTCCGAGGTCTCCTCTACGGAGACCAACGAGTAGCCGAGCTTTTCGTATTGTGCTGACGACGCATAGATGGGGAAGTACAGGTTTGGCCGGTTGAACCTGCCAAATCTAGGATTACGGTTCCTGAGCTCCCAAAGCTCATAACGCCCGTACTGGTCTTCAACGCCCTCTTCAAGATCGCGAGGAAGGCCACCAAGTACTGTGCTGTCGTCGCTGTCGTAAGCTAAAAGATATTCGTGAGTTTTTGCGATCGACTTGTATGTCTGACCGCGCTTATTTGATTGCACAATAATTTGTGATTCGAGATTCGCTTGACCAAACTCTCCATCGAGGACTGCACGCAATCGAGGCATCTCATTGTCATCGCAACTCGCAAAGAATGCCGAGCCGATGCTCATCAGTGGTCGGGCGGAAGCTAGGGTTTGCGTGAACATCGCAAGCCAACTTGAGTGTTGATAGTCGTCTTTGTACAGGAAGTCATCGTTACCGGTGTTGTAAGGCGGATCAATGTAGATAGTGTTTACTTCGTTTCCGTAGCGTGCTGCCAGTAGAGATAACGCTTGAAAGTTTTCACTTTCGATTAGAACGCCGTCGGTCTCGTCGTCGAGGTTTGGGATTGCCGCGGTAAGGCGCGCTCTGAAGTCATCGGAAAAGTGACGGGTATCTACGACCAGTGTTGCGTGTTGCTCGAGAAATTCGATTGTTAGAGGCTCGCTGTAACCCTTTGTGACCAGGTCCTCGACTGTCTCATCAATGGCATATAGGAATTTCCACTCCTCGCGCTGAGCCTCATTCGCAATCACCTCTTCAATGATCGAGTTACGAGTCGGGTCATCCTCGATGGCAAAGAGTCGGTCAAGAGTGACGCAGAAACGCGCCTGCACAACAAACTTTTTCTTCAGCCAGAGCTTTCCTTGAAAGTTCTCGATCTGCGCCAGGAAGTCGATGAGCTTATGTGCGATTCGGCGGATAGCTTTGATTTTCGATAGGTATTGTTCCACGCGGGGTGCTGTTCCACCCTCGACATCATCGAGGTGCATGACTTCGTTCTTGATATAAAAGTCCAGCTCGCGCCGTAAAAATTGGCTCAAGTTCTTTGTGGATGAAGTAGTCAAACGTATTCCGCGCAGTGTAGTCGTATAAGTGTTTCTCAACGAGCGTTCGGTCAGGATTTTTCTCGGTGGGCCGGTGTAGAGCCAACTCCCGAATCCATTCTTGAAATTCCTCTACCTGCTGCAACAAGCGTTGGACAGTCGCGGCATTTAGATCGGCCTGTTTATCGGTATGCGGACGGTACTCAAATTTAATGACAAGTTCGCCATTCTCCTCAGCTAGTGCCTCATCCTGCGGCAGGATGAACCGACGCTCTTTACCGTTCGCCGCCCGGTTATTGTCTTTTTCGGTGTCCGCCTCTACGAGTTTGAAGTGGACACGCCTGCCGGAGGGCAGGTTGAAGGCGTAGTCACGGAGGTACTCGCTCGACTTGATGTAGTACTGGTCGCCGTTAGCCCAGTGCAGTTTCACCTCCTCGCCCTCGTAGGGGATGGCGTAGACACCTTCCTTGTAACGGCGAAGGGAGATGAAGTCGCCATCTTGGTAATACCGGCGAAAGAACGTGTAGAGGTGCGAGTAGACCTCAGCTTCGAGGGCACTGACGTCCGGGACCTGGACGAGCCTCGCGCGGAGGTCCTTGACCTTTTGGGTTGTCTCGGGATCGACGCCGAGGTCCTTTGCCTTCTGTATTGCGTCGTCGAGCTCTCCGGCGACAACAGCGCGATTCTCAACCTCGTAAGCCTCGAAAGCGTCGCGGACCTGGGGGAGCAGACCCCCGTCGAGGAACCCAAGGATCTCGTCGCGCTTGGTATTCATGATTCGGTAGAAGCCGAAGTCCAGATCCGCCTGGTCCAGTTGAAAGATCTGAGCGAGCAGGCGCTTCAGTCTTTCGAGGTTCTGAGACATCGTCGTCCTCTCTAGCCGCGCTTGGCGGGTTGTGTGCAGGCGGGGCGTTGGACCGCTGCCTCAAGTTGTAGTGCAGTCGTCCGACGTAGATGTGATTCTCCGGCATGGCGGACCCCGAACTTGGCGGCTGGGTGCCTAGGCGGATCTTTACCGCATCTTCAGTTCGGTCCAATTCGACATGGCGCTCGAACCTACCCGCGTTAGCGCAGGCGCGGGCGGAGCGGTATCGGACAGCGTTTCAAGCCGCCGCGCTGTAGTCGTGGTGGGTCGTATCAGTGCGGCGTCTGTAGAGCTCGGGTTTACCGACGGGCGGCGGCCAGGCAGCACTCAGCCTGGCGGACGAAATCGATACGCGATAGCCCGCGCGTCTGCCTCAAGGTTGTCGGCGCGCGTTTCTAACATCATCACCATGACCGACGCGGGTGACTCGCCAGAGGAGAGCACAGCTGGCGAAGCGTCGCAACAATCCGCTGCCGCCCGGTCGAGCCGCAAGCCCGCCCGGGACGAGTGCGACCGCATCATTTTCGAACGCATTGAGAATGTGCTCTTCTGGCTTCGCCGTACGCGAGCCGCCAAGCTAGCGCCTGATCGATTCCTGACGCCGCTCGATTATCTCATCAACCTGAACATGCAGTACCGCAGCCACCGAAGGGCGTTAGCGGGCTTCCGGTGGGGTGATGGGGATGAGTGCACGGTTCCACCCACTGATCACGTCGGAATCCCATCGCTGTTCGTCGTCGAGCTCTTTCCACCAAGTGCTAAGGAGAAGCTGGACCGAGCGATAAGGCGAAACCGCTGGGACACAAAACAATTGCGAATGTATGGGCGTCACTACATGCCCACGCCCGATGAGGCTCGGTCGGGAGACCGCTGGTCCTGGTGGAATCTCGGTGAGGTCGTGCGTCGAGGCAGCAATGTCACCGTCGGCGACGCCGTCCGCCGCAAGATGCCCACGGAGTTCGACAGGGTCGAACTCAAAGCCCTGCAGATCAGCCAGGGCATCACGGCAGTCATGGCGAAATTCGACCTGAATGACGCCGCGATATCCCAACTCGACGAGGCTTGGCACCGTGATTACCAGCCTGAAATGTATTGGGGTGAGAGGGGTGGAGAGTGGCCGCGCCCTCTGGACCCCGATTTTGTGGCTTTTCGGAGAGTGCAAGAGGAACGGGGTCGCCTACACGCTGCTGCACGAAAATGGTTCTCCGCAAAATGGCCAGGGTTCTTTGCAACAAATGGACAGCCGCAGCCTTTGCTCGACATCGTACTGTTCAACGAGATAAGCGCTTACCCCGATACGCGTCCACCAAGAGGAGTTGACGGAGCTGTCCGCGCCCTTGGGTTGCCGCATACGGTCTACGTTCAGAGATCGACCACGTTCCCGGCAATGACCATCGGAGAACGACATATACGATCCGATTCAGGCATGGAAGATCGCCGCACCTGGGCCCTTTGGGGTAATCGCACCGAAATCCTCGACGGCCTCTCGAACACGCTCGAATCTCATGGACTTGGTCAGCATGACAGTTCAATCGCGCACTACGCCCAAGAGGCGATCGAGGACTACTTCCTGCGACTGTCGATCAGCGAAATGCTGGAAGTGTGCGACGCGCGTTACGCATCGATGCGAGACGCTGCTCGCCAACACGGCCAGTTGGAACGTCTGCGAGCCAGCCTGCTAACCCTCAGCGTCGATATGAGCAGCATTGACCGAGATATCCGCGCGTACAACGCGCGCGGCTGGCAGCGAGATCGCGCACAGTTCTTCTTCGAAGACTCGCCATATCTCGTCGCCGAATATAAGGAGCATGGCCACGCGTCACGTGAACCGATCAACCTGAACGAACGTCTGCTGACTGAACAGATGCGAATGCTGGAAACGCTTCGGGCCGCGGACAACGACTACCGCGGCATCCTGACTGCTGCGGCGTCGCTGACATCTTCGCTCAAGTCCATTCGGTTGGCTTGGGCTGCGGTGTGGGTAGCGATAGCGTCGCTCGGCGTCGCTGCGGTCACATTGCTGATCACAGACATTTCGATGCACAACCTTTGGGGCGCAATTGCCAACTGGCTTGGGCTGCTTCACTGATTCCGACCGGCATTTCTAGCCGCAATCGCTCGTCGTGCGGCCGCAAGCTCATGTCCCTCGAACGCATCGTTCGCATACTCAATCGCCTCGGTAAGCAGCTCGTTGACACGCGCGGCCATATCCTCCGGACACCGGAGGGTCTGTGTCTCACCTTGTCCACCCGAATTTCCCTGCGTGAAGCGAAACCCGAACTCATCCAGCTTGTTAGAAAAGTGATCCTTCCAAAAGGGAGGTCCACTCGGAGCGAACTTCACCGTCACTTCGACCTCGCCGGGAGTCTCTGCACTCGACGTGGCGACCGGGTCGCCGACGAGTTCAATTCGTCTCCACGTGACGACGGTGCGCACTTCGAGAGCTTCGAGGAAGTCCTCATCAGACTCGGGCGGTATGACGCCCTCTGCGAACCGACCACCGTGCCGCCAGGCTTCAACCGCCGACAGCCGCCGTATCTGCTGCCGAGGCTGAAACCTGTCGGCTTCGCGGACTGGAATGGCCTCAGTCGTGTAAATCGGCTGGATGCTGCCGCCGAGAGATTGACGCCATCGCCGACCGCCTGAGTCTGTGTACTCGACCGCGAACTTGACTCCGCGCCAGTCGGAGGTGTGCATCGTGACGAGGGTGAACCAAGCTTCATGGTCAGTGGAACTGCGATATGGCATCAGCAATTCAGCGGTCGGGATGAACTCGTGGAGTCTGTTCTGAGCCTCGACAAGGTCGGGTGTCCGCCGCTCGATGCCACCGTCAGCCCCATATGGTGAATCCACGAACGGAACCGACACGTCAAAAAACACGTCTTTACTACGGTTCTCGATTCGGAACGTTGCCAACGATTGAATGCCGCCCGGCACGTCCACTTTATAGATGACCAGCAATCGGGCCTGCGCCATGTCGTTGTTTTCCCTGACGCGGGCTGCCTCCTGACGGTCCGCGCGCGCCGTCCGCTGGCGACGGCGATGCTGAAAGCGGCGATGAGGAACGCGGCGGCTGTGGCCAACCCGCCTGCCCAGGTGCCCCACGCTTCGAACCAGCTGGACGTGATGTCGTGCGGCGAGAGCTTTGCCTTGCACACGGTCAGCATGACGAAGACGTAGAGGAACAGCAGCACGACGAGACACGTGCCCCACAGCACGGTGCCGAACTGTCGTTCTTCGGGCAGCCGCCCCTTGTTCGAGTCGCGTTTCACGCAGCCTCACCGCCGCACGCGATGGGGGAGGAATTGGTCTCGACCCTGCCGGAAATTCGAACCCGAGAAATTGACACCCGCACAGGATGTCAGCAGGTACCGACGGACCACCGAACGCGTGTTCGGCGTGTCCTACTGGTGTCCTAACACTCTCGATCACGGGCTAACCCGCACTAGACGAAGCTTCACGATGAGCAACGGCTGACCTGGATGGATCGACACGCAGTAGACGGCCCGTCACAGACCAGCACATCAACAGTCACACTGGCAGTGTGGGGGTCAGGGGTTCGAGTCCCCTTAGCTCCACTTAGAAACCGCAGGTAAACGGCATAGACGCCACGCTGGCAGGCCACGTCAACAGTCGCCGTCACATTGGGGGTTATTCTGCCCGCGTGCTCGTCGCCGCCGTCGAGGCCGCCGCCACCGCGGACGCTGAGGCGGTGGCCTGATGATCACCACCTGCTCGCTCCCCGAGGTCGTCGCTGCGAGTAATGCGCCGTCGGTGCGGTGGCTGCGGAAGGAAATCCGCGGACGCCGTGTGACCGCACGAAAGATCGGCCGCACTGGCGCATGACCGATGAGGACGTCGCCGAGATGCTCAACGCACGGCGCAACACTGAGCTGCAGGCCGACCCGGTGGCTTGCGGGCTAACCCCGACGTCGCGGCGGCGGGCACGCAGGCGGGCGGCGATCGAGTCGCTGCGCCGCACATAGAGACGCGATCACCCATTGGCGTACCTGAAGACGTTTCTAGACGTCCATGAACGCGCCTCACAATCAGCGGGGAAGACGTTGGACTACCCGGCGAAGAGATCGTGGTGCGTACCGGGCAACGTCTACTCGGCGATGCAAGTGGCCGGCCGATGTCGCGATCCTTGACCACGACGACGAGGGTGACCAGCTCTTCGCCCAGTGCCCGCTGGACAGTGACTTCCGGACATCGTCATCAACCCGGCGCGCTTGAGCGGTCAACTTACGTTTGTTGGCAGTCGAGTGTCACCGGTCATGATCGCCGGAATGGCCAGGGGCGGCGTGCCGCCCGAGGACCTCGCCGCCGACTACGGACTGAGCCTGCATCATGTTCAGCAGGCGCTCGATTACACCGAAAGTATCGACTCGCGGCGGCGTAGGCGCTGAGCGATCAGTGATAGCCATCGGCGACATCAAACACGTCGTCGATGAGAACGTCGGCGACCGCGGCTGGGTGATGATCACCAACGGTCGTCGCCTGCGCACGCGACCCGTAGAGGCTGAGTTGGCGATTGCCCACAAACTGAAAGTCGTTCACCTGACGGCAAAGTCGCAAATCAAGCAGCGTGGGACCAGCCGAAGCTTCTGGGCTTTGATCCGGGAGTTGCTGAGCGCCAACGTGGTTCAGCCACTCGTCGAGCGATTCGTCGACTTGGCAACTCGGCGGCTCGCCGCCGTGCTCGCGGATCGACCACCGCACCGCAGCCAGCAGGCGCGGCTCCGCCTCGAATGGTGCCGCGGTTGCGCATGACAGGTGCCTAGTTGCGCGAACGAAGGAACCCGCACTGAAACGCCGCGACGAACGGTGTTGGCGGCTACCGCTCGACCTTGTCGACAGGCGCACGGTCGCAGGCCCGTCGAGGCATGTGCAGTGGATGTTGAGGGGCGGGTCGAAAAGCGTGGCGTTTCCAGGTCGTGTGTCCGTTGCGCCCGGCCGACGCAGGCTTTGATGTCCGAAAAACACCTCGTTGGGGCCAACGTGCCGTTTCGGGGGGCCGGGCCAGTCACCGTTGGTCATACGCGTGGTCTCCGCTGAACTATCACGGTGTCAGCAAATATCTGAGACTCGGTCGCACCAGGAGGCCGATACACATTTAGTCATTGCCGAAACGATCAATACAAACGGTAGATGGACTTCGGATCAGTTGTCATCGCAAGATCTTGCCGCAGCTGCTATCCACCACTGTGCAGATTTAGCAAGCTCGATGATAGGGAAACCCGCATCCACGGGAGACGCGACGCCTACGCTGTGGAGTCTCCGGGGGGTCAGATTCGCGGAGGGCATAGAGCGACGGCGCGTTGGGGGCGTGGCAATCGACGAACGGCAAGACGACGGGCGCCGCTCGTGGGCGGTGGAGTGAACGCGCGCCCCGCCGCTCGGCTGCGCGGGCTCGACGGCATTCGCGGCCTCGCCGCGCTGTTCGTCGTCCTGCACCACTGCTGGTTGCTCTCCTTCCCCGGCTACCCGAGGAATACGGGCCCGTGGTGGCTCGGCTGGCTCATGTACGGGCACTTCGCCGTGGTCATCTTCATCGTGATATCCGGGTTCTCGCTGTCCGTTGCCGCCGCCCGCTCGGAGTGGCAGCTGCGGAGCGTCCGTGAGTTTGCGCGCAGACGCTCGTGGCGGATCCTGCCGCCGTACTGGGCCGCCCTCGCGCTTAGCCTGGCGGTTGCCTGGTGGGTCGTCGCCCAACCGAACAACGACGCGCCTACGGCGAAGTCCGTCGTCGTCTTCGGGTTCCTGGTCCAAGACGTATTCGACTCGCCGAGCCCCAACGGCGCCTTCTGGTCGATCGCCGTGGAGGCACAGCTCTATCTCCTGTTCCCTCTGCTCCTCCTCGTCCGGCGACGGTGGGGCGCCGTCGTCGTCCTCGCGGCGATGACGGCGATCGTGGTGGCGATCGCCGTGGCAGCGCCGCACGAGTCACACGTCCAGATGCTCATGCGGCTGACGCCGCAGTTCGCCCCCCTGTTCACGGCGGGCATCGTCGCCGCGGGCATCCTGGTCGCCTCCGACCGCGCGCGGCGGCTTGCATGGCACTGGGCGGCGCTGGTCGCGGTCGTCCCGGTCCTGGTGCTAATCGCCGCACGCGGATCGGTGTGGACCGTCGGCAACTTCGTGTGGGTCGATCTCCTGCTGGGGCCCGCGACGGCACTGCTGCTCGTGGCCGTGGCAGTCGGTCGGCCGAGGCCCTTCGGGCGCCTGCTGGAGACGGGGGCGGTGCAGCGTCTTGGCGGTTGCTCGTACAGCCTGTACCTGACCCACGCGCTGATCGTGCTGACCGTCCATCATCATGTGGTGCGACGCCTCGGTGTCGGCGCGGGAATGCCGACCTTCCTCGTCACGCTCGCGATCGCCGTGCCGCTGGCCGTCGCGTTCGCACTGTGGTTCGCGTCGCTCTTCGAGATCCCATTCCAGCGGCACCGCAGCTGGGCCGCGTGGCGGGAAATGATTTCGGCCCGGTGGCGTGAACGGACTCCGTGGGGGGGAACGGAGCCGGGAGGAGCCTGGCTGCTCGGCAAGGCCTCCGAAAGCCAGTCGCGCCGGCGCGTCCGCATTCAGATCATCATGGGCCTGTTCATCGTGATGGCGAACCTGCTGGGCATCGGTGTAGCCCTGCTGCTGGTGACCGTCGCCTTCCCGGTCCCGAGCGTCTTCGCCGACGCCCCGGCGTGGATCACGTTCGCGGTGGCCCCGTCGTTCACGGCCCTGGGCCTGGCGCTGGGGACGGTCTGGATCACGCGGCGAACGGTCAACGCGCTGAGGTGGTCGATCGAGGGGCGGACACCGACGTGCGAGGATCAGCGCAACACCTTCCTGGCCCCGCGGCGGGTGGCGACGATCCACCTGGTCCTGTGGGGAATCGGCTCGGCCCTCTTGACGACGCTGTACGGGTTGCAGGACACCGCATTCATTCCCCGGTTCCTGTTGTCGGTCGACGTCCCGGGTGTCGTGGTGGCCACCGCGTGCTACCTGCTCACCGAGTTCGCGTTGCGCCCGGTTGCCGCGCAGGCGCTAGAGGCCGGTCCACCGCCGCGCCGGCTCACCGCGGGAATCATCGGCCGGGCCATGATCGTGTGGCTGCTCAGCACCGGCGTCCCGGTGATCGGCATTCTGCTGACGGGTGTGTTCGCGCTGTCGTTACAAGACCTGACCGGGGCGCAATTCGCCTACCCCGTCATGATTTTGGCCGTCATTGCACTCGTGATCGGCTTCCTGCTGATATGGCTTCTGTCCTGGCTCACGGCCACGCCCGTGCGGGGCGTGCGGACCGCGCTGAAGCACGTTGAGCAGGGTGACTTGGACTGCAATCTGGTGGTGTTCGACGGCACCGAACTGGGTGAGCTGCAGCGCGGTTTCAACGCGATGGTCGATGGATTGAGGGAAAGGGAACGGGTTCGCGACCTGTTCGGCCGCCACGTCGGTCGTGAGGTGGCCGCTGTGGTTGAGCAGGAGCAACCGAACCTGGGAGGCAAAGAACTCCATGCGGCAGTGGTATTCGCGGACATCATCGGCTCCACGCAGTTGGTCAGCGGCCGCACCGACGTTGAGGTGGTCGACGTGCTGAACCGGTTCTTCGCCGTGATCGTCGAGGAGGTGGACCGCCACCGGGGTTTGGTCAACAATTTCGAGGGCGACGCCGCGCTCGCGGTGTTCGGTGCGCCCGTCGCGCTCGAGCACCCCGAAAATGAAGCGCTGGCGGCGGCTCGCGCGATCGCACGGCGGTTGACCGACGAGGTGCCCGAGTGTCCGGCCGGCATCGGTGTGGGCGCGGGTCAGGTGGTGTCCCGCAACGTCGGCGCCAAGGAACGTTTCGAGTACACCGTGATCGGTGAACCGGTCAACGAAGCGGCCCGGCTGAGCGAACTGGCCAAGTCAACCCGCGGCCTGCTGGTGGCGTCCTCGGACGCGGTATCGAATGCCACCGCAAGCGAAAGGACGTATTGGTCTTTGGGCGACACGGTAACGCTGCGCAGCCACAATAAGCCGACCCGGCTTGCGCTGCCGGTCTAGTCCCCGGGAGTGTCGGGCCATGTAGAACGCATCGAGCCAGCGTTCGGAAAACCACTGCGTCAAATTCTGTTCGCTGTCCGCCGGTACCACTTTGGCATCGGGATCGACGAGATCAGTTGGACGGCTACGTTGATGATGGCGTCAATGTCGACATCGATGATGTCGACATGCCCCCGGCTGGCTGACTGGCCGGCTCGATGTGCAGCTTTCGCAATTGATCGAGTGTGGTCAAACACCGCGACGAGGAAGCTGATTGTCTGGCTGTCCAAGCACTGCGAGTTCGATTGGACCCCAGACTCAATAACGAAAACGGAGCGGCAGAGGTCTATCTCATACTGGGTAGACGTGCTCGTCGGCGTGGTGACATCCCAGCGGCGAGGAGTGCCTAATCTGCAACCCTCCCCATTTCGTATCGCGTTCCCTATGCGCATGGGCTGTGCGGGATCCACAACGGTGTATAGGTCGCGCATTCTTCGGCATCAAGGTTGTACGCCATGTGTCGAATCCCCTTAGCTCCACCCTTGAATCCGTTCTGGCAGCGTCGGAGCGGGTTTTGCTTGTCAGCCGGATCGGGCCGCTTGAGGCTTTGTGTGCTAACTCTGGCGAGAAGCCGTTCGCGGCTGCGGTCCCGCGGTCGTCGGTCGGTCGCCCGTGGACGGCCTGGGTCATGCGTCCGGCATGGCCGTGCCAGGCGGTGACCACATCAGGCGGCGATGCCCTCCATATCCGGGAGATGTTGCTGTGCCGCAGCTTGCCGAGCGTGATCACCTGGTGGATCGTCGTAGCGTGTTCGCGTGCCCGAGATTCTCCAGCACGCCGGCATCGCGAAGCCGGCTGATGGCGTCCGATCGGGTTGGGCCTGTTGGCATCTGATCCCGGCCGGGTTGGAGTGGCCCGAATTTGTCGGACCTGGCTGCGATGATGGGGTTATGTCTTCGACCGCGTCGCTTGAGGTGCCGGTGGTGCGGGCTGGCGAGCGTGTTGAGGTGTTGTTCGGGGAGTTGTCGGAGTTGGCGGGGCAGCGCAATGCCATTGATGGGCGCATTGTGGCGATCGTCGCGGAGTTGGATCACGACGGGTTGTGCGGGTCGACGGGGGCGCGGTCGATCGCGGCGTTGGTGGCCTGGAAGCTGGGCGCCTCGTCGGGCAACGCCGCCACGATCGCCGCTGTGGCGCACCGGTTTCCGCGCTGCGGGCAGGGGATGCGGGAGGGTCGGCTGTCGTTGGATCAGGTCGGGGTGATCGCCGGCGGCGCCGCCGATGGCTCCGATGGCTCTGATGAGCATTATGCGGAGTTCGCCCGTGTCGCCTCGGTGTCGCAATTGCGCACCGCGGTCAAGCTCGAATCCCCACCCGACCCCGACCCCGACCCCGAAGCCCAGCCCGACCCGCGGCCCGAGCCCTATACGGCCTGTTTCTGCAGACGACGGGGGAACCGACCATGGGTGTCATGGCGGTCCTGCTCTTCGCGACCGGGCTGTTTCTGAACGCGGTTCAACTTATGTTGCAGGCGCTCACCGCGGACCTCGTCCACCAGGCGAACCGCGGCACCGCGTTCGGCATGTGAAACCTGATCGGCGAGATCGGCGCGGTCGCGAGCCCTGTGGTCAGGGCGCGCTGCGCGACACGACCGGCGGTTGGTCACCGCGATCTACCTTGATGCGGCGCTCGTTCTGGGGGTGGGAGTCGAGCTGCAGCGGGCGCGTAGCTGGTCATAGTCAGCCACGAGCGGCGGCGGGCTGAATTACCTCCATAAGGGTGTACCAGCACGCCCGTAAGGAGTGTGAACTAGTGACAACGTCGGGCAACCGCCCGACCGGCCGGAATACCGCGTCCACGGGCGCGAAAACTGGAAGGCGCACGCCATGCTCGGACTCATCGTCACCGTAATCCTTGTGGGACTCATCGCGGGAGCGCTTGCGCGCCTGCTGGTTCCAGGCAAGCAACACATGTCGATACTGATGACCATCGTCTTGGGCGTCGTCGGATCGTTCGTGGGCGGCTTCCTCGGGTTCTTGATCTTCCATAAAGACGCGTCGCAGGGTTTTCTGCAACCGGCGGGCATCATCGGCTCCATCATCGGAGCAGTCATCGTCCTGCTCATCTGGACTCGCGTCGGTACCCGCCACTCGATGCGTAGCCGCTGACCCACCGGCAGCGCACAACCGGCCCGGGCGCGCCCGGGCCGGGTGTCGCCGCACGAATGCGTTAGTTGCGGTCCACAGGACGCGTTGGGTGGCGGTCATCGAGCATCGGTCGACGTTGGGTGGTATACGCGACCATGCGTGAACTGACGCGAGTTGTATAGAGGATCCGCTTGCCGTCGGTCGGCATCGCTGAATTGATGCGTTGACGGTGACATAGATACCGTCGGGGTTGCCGACGTCGGCGAGTGGTTTCAAGAGGATGTGACTGGCGGGAACTCGGCAGCGGACGTGATGGGATGACCTCGGGCGACCCGAGCACCGGTGTACGGCCGCACGTCCTCACCCGGTGGGTGAACATGAATTGTCGAAATAAGCCGACGACGATATCCGTCCTTCGACGTTATGAGTCAATCGATGGTTGCTTCGGGTTTGTTCCATTTCCACACGGGTCGGGCATAGAGCGAGGCCAGGCCCGCTCGGATCACATTGTTGGTCGAGGGATTTTGCGTGCCGGGATCGGGCTTTGCGGTCTGGGTGACCAGCCAGCGGCAACCGGCGTCGGCAGCGGCCGCGGCACGGCTTGCAATCAGCGCAGATTGGGCACCGCGGTTGCGATAGCTGGATAGTGTGACGCCGCTATTGAACACAGCGACGTCCTGCCAGATGAACGAGCTGGCGGCCGCCACCATCTGGTCGCCGTCCCAGGCGGCGAACAGCTGGACCTCGTCGCTGTCGTAACCAGGTCCCAGCATGTCGCTGAAGTCTTCCTCGGGCATCCCGAATCCACGCATGGTGAACCGTGTCCATTCCACGGCGTTGGTCGCCCGGCCGACGTGCAAGTCCGTCGACGCGGTTTGACGAAAGTCCTCGACTGAGCAGATGTGTTGGTAGCGGGCCGCCGCCCGACCGCAGCGCATGCCGGTCACATATCTCGGCCCAGTCAGCGGGCAAGAGGGTCGGCGCGATTTGGATCAACACCCCGGGGTTATTTTCTGCGATGAAGAAGTCGATGACTTGGTCAACTAGCGCTGCGGTAACAGGTTCATCGATGCCAAATGCCAGTGCGTTGCTCCAGTAGTTGGTGGCGTCGTCGCGTACCGACGTGACGACGCCTCCGCTGAAACGGGCGGTCGCAATGCCGAATCGCGACCTGACCGCATCCGGCGCAGTGGAGATTAACCGGTGAAATAGCTCCGACTCCGCGCGTTCGGCACGCTCCGTTAATGCATCAAAGGTCACGGAATTTTCTAAACGCTGAACTGATCGTCCTCATTCAACACTGCACTCTCTGCAGTTGTGCATTCACGCAGAGCTTCCGATCCAGCTCGCCTACAGGGTCGGCCCCGCCGGCTGGCTCTCAACCGGCGGGGCCTGAACGGATCAAGTGACCGGTCACTTCCTCCGTTCTGGTGACGTCGTTCCCACGCGAGGCGGCGCCAAAACGTCGGCTGGGCGAGGCCGGAATGTCCTGTGGGGCAGAGCGTTTATCGCCTGTGGTGTTCTCAGCCACGGGTACTACGTCGGGGCAGCTCGGCGAGAATTCGATGTGCGATGTCTCGAAGCTTCACGTTTTCCCGCTGCGACTGTTCGACCAGCAGTGCGAAAGCGTCGTCGGCGGTGCCGCCGTACAAGGAACGCAGCACTCCCTTGGCTTGGTCGATGTCCGCTCGCGACACCAACGCCTGCTCCAGTTGGCCGACGGTTTCACGAAGCCTCTGCCAGCGGCGGGCCTCTGTAATGGCCTGGTTGGCCGCACTGGTGTAAAGACTCATCACTTTCTCGTCGACCACATCGAACGCCGCCGTGGAGCGGCTGTATGCGTTCAAAGAACCGACCAACTCGTCTTGCCCCCCCGGCGCCGACGACGCGATGATCAACGGGATCGACAGAGTGGCGTGAATGCCGGCGGCGCGGGCGGCCGTGACGAACTCCGGCCACCGCTGTCGGTCTGTTCGCATCGCTACGCGGACCGGTCGGCGATACTCTGCCGCCTCCAGACACGGTCCCCGCCGGGACAGGTACTGCTGCTGGTCCAAGGCGAGCACGTCATCATCAGTGTGAGCCACCGTGCGCACCGGTGGGTCGTGCAGTACGGTGATCGACACCGCATCCGCATCGGCCACGGCCGCCACCGCATTACGAGCTACCTGGTGCAGGACCACGTCGAGAGATTCCTCAGCCGCCACAACATTGTTCAGCGCGCTGATTGCGTTGGCCACTGCGTCCAACCTGTCGGACACGTCAAAGCGTTCACCGCGCATCGTCTCTCCTTTCGGCGGTGAGCAGTACAACATCATTTTATTTCACTAAGTTAAGCTTCGAAAAGATAGTCGTCGAAATCACGCGAGGAACACTGCTCATGAGCGGACGTGCGGTAGCCGCACAGGTCGGTGAGCGAGCGAAACTTGAGTCGCTGCTGTCGGCGGACCTGCAGGCGCTCAACGCGCAGGCCGATCGAATCGGCCGGTTCTTCGCCGACCTGCACGACCTCAGCGCCACTGAGTTCCACGCGCTGCTACACATCATGGTTGGCGAAACGTCGGGCGCTCCGCTCACCGCCGGTGGGCTTCGCCAGCGGATGGGGCTGACCAACGCCGGCGTCACCTATTTGGTTCGGCGCATGATCGCGGCCGGACACATCCGCCGCGACAGCGACCCCGTCGACCGCCGCAAGGCGATCTTGAGGTACCAACCTCATGGCATTGATGTTGCCCGCTCGTTCTTCAGTCACGTCGGTGCCGCCAACCGGGCCGCCCTTACCCCCTTCACCGACGAGCAGCTCGAGACCGCACATCAGGTGATGAGCACGCTGACCACCGCCATGGACCACTTCCGGGCTCAGCTGGAAGCCACCGGGTCCGTCGGGATCTCCGACACAACTAAGCGATGAGCGTGCGGCGACACCAACTTCACGGTCATTACAGAACTCGCCCAGTCCACAACGCCCATCCGCGTGTCCGTCGAGAGGCGCTGCGCGAATAACGACTGCCCCGACAGCAGTCGGTAGCTCGGCGCCCAGACATGTCTGCCGCCGTGCATTGTTCGACGCGGTGGGTGCGGTACCGGTTGGCGGCGCGGACCGTGAGGTAGTCGCCGTCGGGATCAGCTTTTGGCGTAGACCCCACGATTCTTCGGCGGAAACTTTCGACAGCAGCGCATTTCACGAGTTGACAGCAACACCGGTGTTGCGGAGGTGTGGTTCGCGAGACGGTGGGTCAGCGGTCGGCCCACCTGGGCGTTGCTGTTCCGCCACCGACCGCCGACCCACCTAGCGCGGAACGGGAGGTCTGGCGCTCGCTCGCGATCCGTCTGTACCCGCAGCGATCACGGCAAAACACAATTGGGCTGACGCTCGAGGAGACGGTTCGGTCCGAGTTGTCGTCCCATTTGTTGATGTTCTCATCCCGGTCATCGTGATCGGCGTGAGGGTACCCGAGGCCCGCAGTTCACGCGGTTGAGCGCTTTGCCTGCCGCATGCGGCTGTCGACTTCGCGCTGCCGTCCGGTGTTGCGGTGTGGATGACGTGGCGCGGTCTCGGTGTCACGCCAGGAGCGTCGAACGAGCTTGGAGTACGGAACCCGCAGACGGGTGAGCATGGTGCACCGCAGGACCGTCGCGAGCCGTTCTCGGGAAAGACATCTCAGTTGGCACTGGGTGGCCGGAAGGCGTCGGTGATCGCGGTGATTCTCGGGTCGGTGCGCAGTTGCTCGAGGGTTTGCGGCAACGGGAGACGCCAATTGGGGTATTCGTCGACCGTTCCGGGCAGATTGGGTTGTCGAGGCTCGGCGAGCACGTCGTAGGGAGAGATGAGCTTGAGCCGGCTTGGGGTCGACGCGAGCAGCCGGTGCATTGCGGCGATGATGGCCCCCTCGTCCGGTCCGTTGCCGGACGTGCTGTCCGCGGGGGGCAGCAGTCCTTCGGAGCGCAGCAGCGCCAGCCATTCGGCACGTTCCTTTTCGGCGGAGGCTTGTTCCGCCGGGACATCGTCGAGGAGACCGAGGTCGGCGCGCACCCGCACGTGTTCACCGCGCAGATAGCCCGCCGCGGTGGGCAGGTCGTGCGTGGAAAGGCTGGCGGCCGCCCGCGACGGCCACTCTGCCGGCGACAGCAGCGGTTCGCCGGGTGCGGATTGGTCGCGGGTGAACCAGGACACCGCGCATCCGAGCATCCCGTTGTCGGCCAGTGCTTCGGTGACCTCCGGTTCGACGGTGCCCAGGTCCTCCCCAACCACGGTGGCCCGCGCCCGGTGGGCTTCCAGGGCCAGGACCGCGATCATGGTCTCGGCGTCGTAGTACACATAGGTGCCACGGTCCGGGTCGTCGCCCGGCGGAATCCACCACAGCCGCCACAAGCCGGCGACGTGGTCGATCCGCAGACCGTCCGCATGGGCCAGCACGGCCCGCAGCATGTCGCGCAGCGCGGCGTATCCGGTGGCGGCCAGGCGATCCGGTCGCCACGGTGGCAGGCCCCAGTCCTGCCCGCGCGGGGTGAAGTTGTCCGGCGGCGCGCCGATGCTCACGCCGGTGGCGAGCACGTCGGCCAGCGCCCAGGCGTCGGCGCCGTCCGCGTCCACTCCCACCGCAAGGTCATGCAACACGCCGAGGGCCATGCCGGCGTCTCGGGCCGTGTCCCGCACGGCGGTCAGCTGCTCGGCGCACCGGTGTTGCACCCAGGCGTGAAACGCCACCCTGGGCGCCAGCTCTTGGCGTGCCGCCGTCACGCCCGGCCCGGTGACATCGCGCAGTGCCGCGGGCCATCGGCTCCACCGGCCGCCGTGGCGCTCGGCCAGCGCGCAGTAGGTAGCCCAGTCACGCAGCCCGTCGGACGAGGGCGGTGCGTCGAGCGGATTCGGCCGGCCCTCGGCGCGCCAGAGCAGCTCGAGCGCGGCCCGCTTGGCCGCCCACACCAGGTCGTGGTCAATGCGCTCGGTGCCGGCCGAGACCCGTAGCGCGTCGACCTCGGCGCGGGTGTCCGGGTCGGCTCGACGGTAGGCGTCGATGTCCTCGATCCGCACTGCGAGCGGGTTGGCGAACCGTCGACTCGACGGGGTGTAGGGGGAAGGTTGCACCGGATGCGTGGGGCCAGGCGCGTGAAGGGGGTTGAGCAGCACCGCGCCGGCACCGTGTTCGGCGGCGGACCATCTCATGAACTCCTGGAGATCACCCAAATCGCCGATGCCCCACGAACGAGCCGAGCGCAACGCGTAGAGCTGCAACATCCAGCCCCAGGTGGCCGGCGCCGCAGGCACTTTCGGCGGCGCTGCGACCAGGGTTCCCTCCTGGCCGTCGCGGGTGTGCATCCGATACCAACCCGGTGTCAGGTCGCCGGGCAGTTCGTCGCGCACGTCGATTCGCGCGCCGTCCTCGGCGACCAGAAAAGCCACACCCGGCAGCGGCTGGGGGCGTCCATCGAGGCGCACGGCCACCGTGGCCGCCAGTACGCCTGCGCGGTCGCGCTCGACCAATCTCGTCAGTTCGCGGCGTCGGTCGGCTTCCGTGCCGGCATCGACATCGAGTAGGCCGAGCACCCGAATGACGACATCGGCGTCGATCTCCACCGGCTCCCGTCGCTCGTTACGAAAGAAGGTGGCCACCCCGTGTGCGGCGGCCAACCGGCGCAGGTCCTCGGGTACCGGTTTGGGATGGGCGCTCACCGTGATCCCATCGCCGGGACGAGAAGGCACGGGCCTGACGAAATGCCTGCGGAAGTAATGAAGGGGGGCAGAGAGCGTCGCCGTGGTGAGAGCATCGCGCCGCTATACCCGAGGCCTGGCCTACTTACACCGATCGTCGACCCGACCGCGTTTTGGAAACACACGCAGTTGCGCAGAATGGCTCACGCGGCGCGCAGATACTGAAACGGACTGCGATGTGTGGCCGCCCGTAGCGGCCGCCATCGGAACATGCCGGCGCCCTGTGCGTAGGACAGGTGACCCCCGAGCGCCCCGCCGACGGTGACCGCTACGACCCCGAGCAGGGAATAGACGCGCGCTGCCCGGCGCCGCTGTTTCCGGTAGGCGCGGTAGGCCAAGGAAAACATGGCCACGCCCACCACGTTGGATGATGCATGCACCAATCCGACCCGCTGCTGCCGCCGGTCGAGCAGCGGGTAATCGGCCCATCCGGCGAGCGCCGTTACCGGCGTCGCCGCGAGTCCGAGCGCCACCAATCGGCGGGCAGTCGTGCTGTCCTTGAATACGAAGTCGAAGACCGCCGAGGCCATCCACGTGCCGATCGGCAGCGTGACCAACAGCGGGTGAACCGGGTGTCCGAGCCACGACCCACGTAGTGCTCCGGCCAGGCCGCTGCGCTCGGTGAGCCGTCCGGCAACGCGGGCGCTGGCCGCCGCCGGCGCATCAAGAGCCGACACCTCTTCGACGCCGCCTAAAATGCGATGCAGATTCATGTAGGTGAGTTACCCCGTCAGCAGATGTCGAATCGCCGCACGTCTCGTGCGAAAGTTCGCAACTTCAGCACCGGGGATGGTGCCACGGCGGCGGCGGTGGCTAGGCGGTCGCGATGACGATATAGCGGTTCAGGCTGTAGAAGAACTCGCCCGCATCGCTGCGGTCCTGCAGGTCGGCCACCCAGGCGGCAGCATCCGCCTCGGTCAGGTCGTGGTGGCCGGGCACGTATTTCGCGACCGCGCGCATGTCGAACGCACTGAACGAGTCCTCGGTGAGTTCGGTGTTGAACAGCACGTGCACCCGCTGCGCGGTCACGGTGAAGCCGGCGGCCCGCATCAGTCTGGCGAGCACCCTGGGCAGGTGCGGATGCACCAGGTGGTCGTCCCACGCCGCCGTGATGCGTCGATTCAACTCCCGGTCGCCGGTGTGCCACACCAGCGAGTCCCAGTCGGTGTCGAGGATCAGAGCACGCCCGCCCGGGCGTAACACGCGGTGCAGTTCGTCCAGCGCCCGCGGCAAATCCGCCACGTATTCATAGACCTGGGTCGAGACCGCGGCGTCGAAGGTGTTGTCGGCGTACGGCAGCTCGAGTACATCACCCTCGTCGATCTGCACCCACGGTTTGTCGGCGCAGCGGTGCGCGGCGATCGCGTTCATGGCGACGCTGGCGTCCAAGCCGTGCACCGCGCCGTCCCGGCCGACCGCCGCGCCCATCTCCGAAACCAGGTAGCCGGGTCCGGATCCGATGTCGAGGACACGCTCACCCCGCTTCGGGTCCAGAAGCTCGAGCACAAACCGGCGCTGCTCCGCGATGTCCGGCGTCGCGTACATCGTGTCGATCAAGCCGGCTTGTTCGTCGTCGAAATCCAGAATCGTCACACCAGAAAAACTGCGATGTGGACTTGCCTGATACCGATGCACAAACGTGTGTCTCGTCACAGGCTTCTGATCTGGCGGGCGAACCGGCGCTAGCGGTGCTCGTCGTCACGCGAGTTAAGCCGTGCTATCCATGAGTTTGGGTGTCGCATGGGCGGCGGGACTACGTGACTTCCTGCCCGAGAGGCAGAGCAGAGGGTAGTCGCAGGTCGACGCCAACGGGCAAGGCCGCCCGAATGAACATTTGGAGAGGTTCTGGATGCATGTCGCAATTTTCACCGATCTTCACCCCGACAGCCTCGGGGGTACGCAGGTGTCGGTGGCCAGTCAACGTCGCGCGTTGGAGCAGCGCGGGCACCAGGTCACAGTGTTCACGGCACCGCTGCCCCAGACGGTCGATCCTGATCCTTGCGTGGTCGAGTTGAGACCGGTGCCTGTGATGGCTCCGCTCATGCGCAAACTGGGCAGGCACGACGACTTCATGTTCGTATGGCCGTCCAAAACGAACCGCGCGATCATCAATGAGGCCTTCAGCGTCCGCGAGCCCATCGACCTCGTGCACACCCAGGGCGATCTAGGTGTAGCGATTGCGGGCGTGGAAGCCGCCCGCCGGCACGGTCTTCCGGTCGTTCAAACAAAACACACCCGTTTCGACGTCTACTTCGAGCAAGCCACTGCTACTCCGCTTCCGCTGGCACTGTTGTTCGCCTTGATGCAGAAGCGCCATCTCCGTACGGAATTCGACCTCGTTCGCGTGAAAGAAAGCGCAGCCTCACGTCTGGCTTGGCGTCTCATGGTGGCGCATGCGCAAGCTGTGGACCATGAGATCACACCGACGAGTCACTTCGCCCTTTCGTTGGCTCGGCGAGGGGTGAATCGGCCGATATCCGTTATTTCCAACGGTGTTGACGATGACGACATCGATCGGGCTAGAGCAGTCGACGTGGTCACGCCGCCTGACGGCGAGCCGCTTCGACTCATCTGGTGTGGACGCCTGTCATCGGAGAAGCGAGTACTTGCAGCAGTACAGGCTGTCGCACTGATTGAGCACGCTACGCTCGACATCTACGGTGAGGGTCATCTGGAGGCTTCCCTTCGCAAGACGATCGAATCCGCCGGGCTTTCCGAGCGAGTTCGCTTGCACGGCAGGGTCGATCGCGAACGATGCCTCATCGCAATGAGATCAAGCGACGCTCTACTGTTCACATCCTGCGATTTCGACACGCAGGGTTTGGTGCTGCTCGAAGCGGCGTCTATGTCCCTACCCACCATCTACTGTGATCCCGCCCTGAGCGAATCGGTTCCAGAAGGCGGCGGACTTCTCAGCGCCGACTCGTCGCCTGCGTCCCTGGCCGCCGCTATCCGTGTGCTTGCCGATGACCGTAAAAAATTGAGGAAGATGACCGACATTGTCACCACACAACGGGACACTGCACGACAATCCCTCCACACCGACAAGATTGTGGCTGTCTACCGCAGCCTGGTAGACCGAGTGCCAGCGTAAATTCCAAGCGGAAATTGCGAGTCCTGGGCGGAGCGCACCGTCGAAACCCACGATGTCGGGCAGAAGGCCCCCACCAGGCCGGCGAAGAAGTGCCGACAGCCGACGAACAACGCCGAGCTTGGCCGAGACGTGCTGACCAGAACAGTTTCCGTGGGAGTCGCCGGCCGGACATGTGCACAAGGCGTTCAGCGAGATGACGCCGTCAGCGCACTTCTGTCAACGACTCACGCAATGTGGTGACTTCGGCGGCGACGAAGGGGGGCAGGTCCTCGAGCGCTGGTGGCTGCGATCCGGTGCGGATAGCGGCGGCCAGTTCGCCGAGAGCTGCGATATAGCGATCAGCACCATCGGTTCCAAACGATGGCGCGCGTGGCGCCATGGCCGGATCGTCGCTGGGGTGTTCCATTGCCCAACAGGCCGCGAGGGTTCGATACGCGAGCTGCTCGGTTGCAGCCACTGCCGGCCATAATTGCTCGGCCGAGCTCCGTTGCCGCGCCGATCCGCTCACGGCGGCGTCGTAGGCCTCCGACACGGCGATGGTGGCGACTTGCAGATCACGACGCGCGGCTCGGGCGGGCAACGACATGGCGTCCTCAACCGCAAGATGCGCAGACGTCGCAGCGACGGCGTCGAGGCCGTTGGCACTGCGTCGGCGAGGCGGGTGGCTTCCTGATGGCGCGCCATGACGAGGTAGACCCCAAGTCCGACCACGCATCCGATCAGTGTGTCGACACCGCGGTCGAGCAGCAGGTCACCGACATCGACCTGGCGGGAACCGGACGAGATCGTCAACGCCGTCGCGGTGATGAACACCGCCGCCAAGGCGTAGTTGCGGACCACCAGCATCTCGATGGCGAAGTTCAGCAGGGCCAGTACCACCGCCAGCCACAGTCCCTGCGGGTGCAGCACGAGAATCCCAGCGGCCAGTCCCAGCCCGACCCAGGTGCCCAGCATCCGCTCGATGCCACGTTGCAGTGTGCGGATCCAGTCGGCGCCCTGATGCAGCACCAACACCGCCGCGGCCATTGCCCAGTAAGCGTGCCCGAGACCCAGCATCGATGCGGTTGCTCCGGCGACAGGCACCCCGATGGCGACGCGAAGCATCACGTGCAGGGTGTGTGAGCCAGGGCTGATGGCTTGCCGCAGCACGCTTATCGTGCGGGGACGGCCCAGCGGAATCCGGTCGATGTCACGGGTGGCGACCGCATCGGGTGATATGCGCAGCGCTGCGAGCCGGCGGGCGGTCTGTGCCGCCGTGTCAGGCATGGACCGATGATTGGCGGCGGCCCTCATCGCGTCAGCGAACAGCACATGCACGGCGTGGTTGGCGCCTCGCAGCCGGTGCAAGACGCTGCTCGGTCGCGGATTGAGGGGCTGGAAGTTGACCAGCACATTCCACGACTGATGCAGCGCCGTCGCCGCGTCGTGCCGGGCCACGCCTTCGTCGCGGGTGCCAGCCGCCTCGATGAACGCCGCGACCGCCTCACCAGCTGCGGAGACGGCGGCCTTTTCCGGCCGCCGAAAGTCGATCAACGCCCCCGCCATGTGCACCACCCAGGCAACAGCACCGCCGGCCAACACGAGCAGGCCGATCCGCCAGGGGGTCAGGTGCGCAGCCGATACCCCGATTCCCGCGGCGCACGCGACGACAAAGATGTAAGCGCCGGGCGGCCCGACCGCTAGCGCATTGCACAGCAACACGGCAGCCACGCCGATGGCGGAGACGGTGAGCACGCCGAGCCACGGCACCTGCGCCGCCCAGACTCCCAGCGCCACCGCCGCCGCGAGGGACACCGCGATGACCGCCAACTGAAAGGCACGGTTGAGATACGGCCGACCGCCACCATAACGCGAAGTGAAGGCGCCCAGAGTGGCGATCAATCCGGCCGCAACGTCGCCGGCGACGCACCCCACGATGACGGGCGTCGCCGTGCTGATCGCCGCACGAATTCCGATCGGCCACCTTCCGTGCGCACGGCGCATGGTGAAAAGTTGACGGATCGGCCCACTCGCCGGCACTGGACCATTCAGCGGCGCGTGCATACGGTCGGGCGGCATGGATCAGCTTTACCCCAACGCGCCACAGGATGGTGACGGCGTTGAGATTTTCACACCAACTGACGGCGCCGGCCCGGCAGGGGAGTGATCGGAGGAGACACGATGGTGATGCTGATCGACGGCCACAACGATCTCGCCTGGGCGATGCGCCAGCAGTACGACGCCGACCTGGGCGCCGTCGACCTGACCGCGGTGGTGCCGGATCTGCACACCGACTTGAAGCGACTGGAGGCCGGCGGGGTGGCCGGGCAGTTCTGGTCGGTCTACGTGTCCCCGGAGCTCTTCGTCGGTCCCGCGGCAGTGACCGCCACGCTGGAACAGATCGATTTCGTGCGGCGGCTGGTGGCCCGCTACTCCGACCGGCTGGTGCTGGCGACGACGGCCGACGAGGTCGAGGCGTCCGGCGACCGGATCGCCTCGCTGTTGGGGATGGAGGGCGGCCACTGCATCGACGGTTCACTGGCGGTTCTGCGCATGATGCGTGCGTTGGGCGTGCGCTATTTGACCCTGACCCACAACAAGAACGTGTCCTGGGCCGACTCGGCGACCGACGTCCCGGTGCTACACGGATTGTCGGCGTTCGGCGAAGACGTCGTGCGTGAGATGAACCGGATCGGCATGCTCGTCGATCTCTCGCATGTGTCTGCCGACGTCATGCTGCACGCACTGCGCGTGACCGCCGCCCCGGCGATCTTCAGCCATTCCTCCGCCCGCGCGGTGTGCGACCACCCGCGCAACGTGCCCGACGACGTGTTGGCGGCTCTGGCGGAGAACGGCGGTGTGTGCATGGTGACGTTCCTACCTGCGTTCGTCTCACCCCCGGTGGCCCGGTGGCACGCGGAGGCGAGGGCCGAGGCTCGACGCCGCAGGATTCAGAAGAGCGATCTGGCGTACGACGAATTGATGGCGGAGCTCGCCGAGCAATCGCCACCCCCGGTTGCCACGTTGCCCGAAGTCGTGCTGCACATCGAGCATGTGCGTGAGGTCGCCGGCGTCGATCATGTCGGCATCGGGGGCGACTACATGGGGTCCGAGGCGATGCCCGAGGGCCTGGAGGACGTCTCTGGATATCCGCGGCTGTTCGCCGCCCTCGCGGAGCGGGGATGGTCCGGCGCTGACCTGGCCAAACTCGCCGGTGAGAACGTACTCCGCGTCCTCAGAGCAGCCGAGGATGTCGCCGACCTGGCCGGCTAGCGTTGCCGGCGGCCGAGTTGGCAACCCTGGGGCTCTCCGGTCGGGCCGGAGCCGTCGTTGAGGCGCCTTGCCGAAAATGCTTGCGGCCGTGTAGATATGTGAGAAGCGTCACGATAATGGCTCGTGATCGGTGGAGGTAGGCGCGGAGTCCCACATTCGGGCGCCCGGGGTGCCGTCCACCGAGTCGAGCAGACCAAGGGCGGTCTTCAATGTCAGGTGTCCAGCGACTCGAGCCAGTGTCCCGCAACGCGAACGAGGCCGCGGTGTACGGCGCGTGGGAACGCTTCGTGCAGGGCGAGGATGACATCCGGGGCGTACGGCCAGAAGTGGCGATCTCCTGGCATCGATGTCGTGATGAATACCGCGTCGACCCGTACCTGTCCGAGGCGCCGGCGGCGGTCTCGGAGGTCGCCCATCCGCTCGAACACGATGTCGTATTCGCGGAGCTGGGGTTTCGCGCCGCCGCCATGGTGCACGAGGTGGCGAAATGCGGAGGGATTGTGACAGTCGCCGACGCCACCGGCAGAGTCTTGGCCGAGTGGGGCGACAAGGCGACCTGTTCCATCGCCGCCGAGGCCGGCCTCGCGCCGTGGTTCTGCTGGTCGGAGCGTGCGGTGGGCACGAACGGCATGGGCACTGCACTCGGAACGCAGCACCCGGTGGTGATCCGGCGTGGAGAACACTGGTGCCGGGCCTTCCACGAGTGGACGTGCGTGGCCGTCGCGGTGCGCGACGTGGTGAGCAAGGAGCCGATCGCGGTCCTGAACATCTCGTGTTGGCGCAGTGACCTGCCGGCGAACGCCCGCGGGTGGCTGGCCAACGCCGCCGCCTACACCCAGAGCAGATTGCGCATGCGCGCCCGCGACAGTGGCGCCGAATTGCTCGCCGCGTACAACCACGCCCGGGTACGGTCCCCCGAGCCGCTGGTCGCTGTCGACACGTCCGGCAAGGTGGTGATCGCCGATGACACGGCGAGCGTGCTCCTCGGCGTGCCCGGCAACGCTCCGGCAGTCAACCCGGCGGTGCGCTGGAATCCCCGGCTGCCCGCGTTTGTCGAGGCCGCCCGGTACGCCAGCAAGCAGGCGAGCCACAACCCCGATTGGATCGGGGCGACGCAGATCTTCACCCACCTGGCTGACGAACCGTCGCCGATCAGAATTCGTCCGTTCTTCCAGTACGGCAATCTGGTCGGACACCTGATCTCTTTTGGTGCCCCCGACGGCGAGCCGTTGTTGCCGGAGACGGAAGCAGGCGCGCACTTTCAGGGACAACCCCGCCGGGTGGTCGGCGTCCGCGACAGCCGGATGGTGTTACTGCGGTTGCCAGAGGTCACGTTGGCCGAGTCCGACGGCAACGAGGTATGGCTGTCCACGGACCAGGGCAGGCTGCGGGCGGCCTCGCCCGGCCTCGACCATCTGGACGGCGAACTGGCCAACGCCGGTTTCCTGCGGGTGCACCGCCGCTACGTTGTGAACCTGAGCCGTGTTCGGGAGGTCGAACGGCGGGACAGGGGCGAGTTGGTTGTGGTCATGGACGACGACGCGAACACGATTGTGCCGGTGTCCCGGCGGAACGCGCGCGCGGTGCGCCGGGTGCTGGGCATCTGAGGTTCGAGAGCGGCCGGAAGGAGTGCCATGCCGGGGAACCCTGACGCTTACGTCCACAGGACGTACGACCAGACCGTAGGCACAGGCCGATCGGTCAGGCGTCGCGAGTGCCCGATGGCAAGCGTCGGCCAACTCGACCGGTGGCCCGGCCGGCTCAACCTGAAGATCCTGGCTCGTTCCGGCCGCGCCGCCGGTCCGTGGGGTGAGGACTTCGACTACGCCAAGGAATTCTCGTCCCTGGATCTCGACCAACTGGCCCGCGACGTGGACGAGGTCCTGACGACCACGCAGGACTGGTGGCCCGCCGACTTCGGCCATTACGGACCGCTCGTGCTGCGGATGGCCTGGCACTGCGCCGGCACCTATCGCCTCGGTGACGGTCGGGGCGGTCCGAGCGCGGGGATGCAGCGCTTCGCGCCGTTGAACAGCTGGCCGGACAACCGGAACCTGGACAAGGCGCGCCGACTCCTGTGGCCGGTGAAAAAGAAGTACGGACGCAAGATCTCCTGGTCCGACCTGATGGTCTTCGCCGGCAACCGTGCGCTGGAATCGATGGGCTTCACGACGTTCGGATTCGCTGGTGGCCGCCCAGACGCGTGGGACGCCGACGAGACCTACTGGGGCCCGGAAAACACCTGGTGCGCCGACGAACGACACAGCGGCGTCCGGGATCTGGACGACCCCCTGGCGGCCACCGAGATGGGGCTCATCTACGTGAATCCGCAGGGTCCGGCCACGGTACCCGACCCGGTCGCCGCGGCGCGCGACATCCGTCGGACGTTCCGCCGGATGGGGATGAACGACGAAGAGACCGTCGCGCTGATCGCGGGCGGGCACACGTTCGGCAAGTCCCACGGAGTGGCCGACCCGGGCGCCTGGCTCGGGCCCGAACCCGAAGGCGCACCGCTGGAGGCGCAAGGCCTGGGTTGGGCGAACGGGTTCGGTACCGGCAACGCTGCCGACACCATCGGCAGTGGACTCGAAGGGATCTGGACGCCGACACCGACCACGTGGGACAACAGCTTCCTCGAGACGCTGTTCGCGTACACGTGGAATGTGGCGCTCAGCCCCGCCGGGTTATGGCAGTGGGTCCCGAGCGACGGCGCCGGGGCCGGCCTCGTGCCGGATGCCCACGACCCATCCAAGACCCATGCCCCCACGATGCTCACCACGGATCTCGCGTTGCAGGAGGACCCGATCTACGAGGCGATCGCCCGGCGCTTCCTGACGAATCCGGACCAGCTGGCGGACGCGTTCGCGCGAGCCTGGTTCAAACTCACGCACATCGATATGGGCCCGATCCAGCGCTACCTCGGGCCACTGGTCCCGTCCGAACGCCTGATCTGGCAGGACCCGGTGCCACAAGTCGATCACGCGCTTGTCGATGCCGACGACATCGTGATGCTCAAGAGCCGGCTCCTCGACTCGGGCCTGTCGGTTTCCCAACTCGTCCTCACGGCGTGGGCCTCGGCTTCGACGTTCCGAAACAGCGACAAGCGCGGTGGGGCGAATGGGGCGCGCATCCGTCTCGAACCGCAGCGGAGTTGGCCGGTCAACGAGCCCGAGACGCTCGTGCCCGCGCTGGAAACGCTGGAAGAGATCGGGAAGCAATTCAACGACTCCCAGCCGGGGGACAAGAAGATCTCGATGGCAGATCTGATCGTGCTCGGTGGATGTGCCGCGATCGAACAGGCGGCCGCCAGGGCCGGTCACGACATCGAGGTACCGTTCCGGCCGGGACGTACCGACGCCACCCAGGAATGGACGGACGTCGAGTGGTTCGCCGCGCTCGAGCCGACCGCGGACGCATTCCGCAACTACGTCGGCAATGGCAATCGGCTGCCGCCGGACCTGCAGCTCGTCGACCGCGCGAGCCAGCTGACCCTGAGCGCCGCCGAAATGACAGCGCTGGTCGGTGGGCTGCGTGTGCTGGGCGCCAACCACGACCAATCCCCAGCGGGCCCGTACACGTCGGCACCCGGCGCTCTGACGACCGACTTCTTCATCAATCTCCTCGACACGGGCACCGAATGGGTACCGAGGACAGGGAACGCCGGGAGGCCGACGACCTACGAGGGCCTCGACCGGCGCACCGGCGAGGTCAAGTGGACCGCCAGTCGCGTCGACCTCGCTTTCAGGGCCACCTCCGGGCTGCGCGCACTCTCGGAGGTCTACGCCAGCCAGGACGGTGAGGACAAGTTCGTCGCCGATTTCGTGTCCGCGTGGGTCAAGGTCATGAACCTCGACATGTTCGACCGGTCCTGATCGCGTCTCAGCGTCGGCGACCCGTTTGGCCGTTCGGTCCACTTGGCAAGGACTCACTGTGCCCGAGGCTCACGGGATCTCGACGATGACAACTCCCAGGTATGACCGAGATCTCAGTACGAGCGGCACCTCGCGACGTGCGAACGGCACGGTGTGACGGTTCAACGGTCATGCCTACACGCGGAGGTTCAATCGGCATACAGTACACGGTGTCGCGGTCGAACTGGCCGCTGAAAATAGCGAATTGACCGGTAAGCCAGGGCATTTCGCGATGCTCTGCACAGAATTCCGGCCGATGTTCGGCAATACCGAGAGGAGATGCGCACCGAGGTTCGCGCACGGACTGACAGTGAACGCGGTCAATGAGAAACCGCGCATGAACGGTTTTCGCACACCAACAGGAAGTTCCATTGACAAGGAGGTGAGGTCCCATGACGACGGCTAAAGAACGGCCCGACTTACTGCGCGAGCTCGGCTTGGACATACAGAACCACGGAGCCCTTGGTCGGGTTTTGTGCACTGGATCCATCGCTGAGGCCACCGAAAGGCCCGACGGCACGATGGAGGCGACGATCCGGATCAGAGAAGACGAACTCTGTTGGGATCCCGCGATTCTGGTCATGCCGCACGGCGGTTTCATCGAGCTCACGGTTATCAACGACGACAAGAACACGCACGCGGCGTTGTTTCCGAGCAATGGTGACAGGAAGTTTCTCTGGCTGCTCAACCACTCGAAGGGCAAGGCGAACCTGCACCTCGACGGCCCAGGCTACTACTGGTACAGCTCGCCAGGGGGCAACGACGAAGGCCGGGGACTGACCGCCGCCATCGTCGTGCTCGGCGAAGTGCCGCCGGAGGCCCGTCTCGACCGTCCCGCTCAGCCGCGTCCGTAGGAAGGAACGAATATGACCATCGAATACGTGGACGCCGGCGAGGCGATCGACCAGTCAGCGCTGAGCCCCATCCCCGGATCCGCGCCCGCGGTGACGACCAACGTCGACTACGAACGCCTGCTCAATGCACGTTCAGAGTCACACAACTGGCTGACCTACTACGGCGCCTACGACGGCCAGCGGTACAGCCTGCTGGACCAGATCAACACCGAAAACGTCAAGCGCATCGGCCCGGCCTGGATGTTCCAGGCCGGCGCCTCCGGTCACATGGCGGGCGCTTCGACCTATGCGTTCGAGGCGTGCCCGCTCGTCGTGGACGGCGTCATGTACGTCACCGGCTGGGACGGCTGGTTCTGGGCGCTCGACGCGAGGAACGGCCAGCAGCTCTGGCGCTACAAGCACGCAACGCCCTTCGATGTCTCGCTCTGCTGTGGGAACGTCAACCGCGGTTGCGCCGTGGCAGGAGGCAACGTCTACTTCGTGACGCCAAACGCCCACTTGCTTGCGCTGGACGCCACGAGTGGAAAGATGGTCTGGGAGAAGACCATTGGTGACGTGCGTGCGGGGGAGAGCGCCACACTCGCTCCGTTGGTGGTCAAGAACACGCTCATCACGGGCAGCTCCGGCGGCGAGTTCGGCGTGCGTGGCCACATCGACTGTTGGGACCTGAAGACCGGTGAGCACATGTGGCGCACCTACACCGTGCCCAAGCCGGGTGAGAAGGGTTCCGAGACCTGGCCCGCCGACGGTGAGGCCTGGCAGCGCGGCGGCGCGAACCACTGGGTCACCGGGACCTACGACCCCGAGACGAATCTGTACTACGCGGGCACCGGCAACCCGGCGCCCGACTTCGACGGCGCTGTGCGCGAGGGCGACAACCTCTACACCGACTGCGTCGTCGCGCTCGACGTCGACACCGGCGAGATCAAGTGGCACTACCAGTTCACCCCGCACGACTTGTGGGACTACGACTCCACGATGGAGATGATCCTCTTCGAGCGGGACGGCAAGAAGCTGCTCGGTCACTTCGACAAGAACGGCTACTTCTTCGTGGTGGACCGCACCAACGGTGAGCTGCAGCACGTCACTCCCTTCGTGGATCGGATCGACTGGGGCGTCATCACCCGCGACGGCAAGGTGACCCCGCGCAAGTACCCGGACAAGGAGGGCGAGCCCGTCCACTTCTATCCCGGCCCGGCCGGCGCCAAGGAGTGGACGCACGCGGCCTACAGCCCGAAGACCGACATGTTCTACGTCCCCGTCGCCGACGTGGGCGCCACCGCCACCCGTCGTCGCCGCGAATTCAAGGAGAGCATTCCGTACTGGGGCGCTGCCGTTCAGGTGGACATCGATGACATGGCCGGTTCGGTCAGTGCCTTCGACTCTCACGGTGAGGAGAAGTGGCGCTGGCGTCTCGACTACCCGATGGCCGCGTCGGTGCTCGCCACCGCGGGCGACCTGGTGTTCGCCGGCACCCCGACCGGTGAGTTCGCCGCACTCAATGCCAACACCGGCGAGAAGTTGTGGGAATTCAACTGCGGCAGTGGGCATCACGGCAGCTGCTCGACCTACAGCGTCGACGGCAAGCAGTACGTCGTCGTGCCGGTCGGCTGGGGTGGCTGGCTCGAGGGCATACTCCCGGGGATGCTCGGCGCGGGGCACGGCAGCGCGTTGATCGCCTTTGCTCTGCCCGACTGATCCCCATCCGCCACCCCGTCCAGAAAAACCGACAGAAAGAGGAAACACTATGGAACGACAGATCGCCGACAGCACTCTGCAGAAGTGGGAGTCCCCCACGGTCACGGAGATCCGGGTGTCCGCCGAGGTGACCGCCTACGCGGACATCTGGCGCTAGTCGATCGCGGCGGGGCGCCGGGCCGATGCTTGCCCGGCGCCTCACCGACGACCCGGTGGAGGACTGATCACCGTGTGGGTGCGAGTGCTGGGATCGGCTGCCGGTGGAGGGTTTCCGCAGTGGAACTGCACCTGCCCCCCGTGTCGTGCGGTGCGAACCGGTTCACGGCCCTGCGTGCCGCGCTCCCAATCGTCGATCGCGGTCAGCGCTGACCGGCAGACGTGGTTCTTGTTCAACGCATCACCGGACATTCAGTCGCAGATCGAGTCCTTCCCCGACCTGCATCCCGACGAGGGCCGGGTGGTTCGGCTGCAGGCCGTGCTCCTCACCGACGCCGAGCTCGACCACACTCTCGGCCTGCTGCTGATGCGGGAGGGTCGCGGTCTGGAGGTGCATGCGACCGAATCGGTGCACGAGACCCTGACCACGGGGTCGGGGGTGCTGAAGACGCTCGAGGCCTATTGCCCGGTCAAGTGGCAACCGGTGCTACCAGGCGCCGAGGTGCCGCTCGGCAATGGGTCGAATGGGTTGTCCTATTGCGCATTCGACGTCCCCACCGATAAGCGGATGCGGTTCCCCAGCCCATCGACGCACGGCCGAGTCGTGGGCTACCGCATCACCGACGCCGGCACTGGCCGAAGCCTGGTCTACCTGCCGTGCGTACAGCAGCTCACGCCCGACATCCTCGAGCAATTGGCCGGCTGCTCCGGGTTGCTGATCGACGGGACCTGTTGGCGAGACGACGAATTGCCACGCCTCGGCCTGGCCGACAAGACCTCGCGCGGCATGGGGCATGTGCCGATCGACGGCCCCGGCGGCAGCCTCGAGCTGCTCTCACCGTTGCCCATCGACCACAAGGTCTACATCCACATCAACAACACCAACCCGATCCTGCTCGAGGACTCGCCGGAACGGCGGGTCCTCGACCGACACGGCATGCAGGTTGCCGCGGACGGGCTGGAGCTAGCAATCTGAGGAGCGATGATGACCCCGCGCACGCGAGGAGCGATAAAGACAACAGCATTGGCGCCCGGCGACTTCGAGAAAGCGCTGCGCGCCCACGCCAAGCACTACCACCACCAGCATCCGTTCCATCGGCGGATGAATGACGGCGGATCGAGCCGGGACGAGATCCGGGGCTGGGTGGGCAATCGTTTCTACTACCAGGCGAACATCCCCCGTAAGGACGGGGCGATCCTCAGCAGCTGCCCGGACCGAGAGATACGCCGCCGCTGGGTCCAGCGCATCATCGACCACGACGGCACGACCGAAGGATCCGGCGGGATCGAGTCGTGGCTGCGCCTCGGCGAGGCCGTCGGCCTCACCCGAGACGAGATCGAGGACGAACGACATCTGCTCCCGGGTGTGCGCTTCGCCGTGGATGCCTACGTCACCTTCGCGCGGACCCGGCCGTGGGTCGAGGCGGTGGCATCCTCCCTGACCGAGCTGTTCGCCCCCGATCTGATGGCTGACCGGCTCGCCGCATTCGAACGCCACTACACCTGGATCGACCCTGGAGAGCTCGCCTACTTCCGGTCTCGACTCACCCAGGCGCCCCGCGACTCCGAACACGGTCTCGAGGTGGTGCGAACGCACTGCACCACCCCGGAGACACAGGCAGCGGCGCTCGCGGCGCTGTCCTTCAAGTGCGACGTGCTGTGGAGCATGCTCGATGCCATTGACCAGGCCTATGGCAATCATTGATGACTCCGCTCGGCCCCGGTTGGCGCCGCACGTACGGCTCAGGTTCGACGCCGCGCGCGGGCAACACGCGCTGCTGTCACCGGAGACGGTCTGGGTCATCAACGACACCGGCGCCGCGATCGTCGAGCTGTGCGACGGCAGGCGCACCGTTGCCGAGATCCACTCCGAGCTGCAGAGTCGGTACGACCAGGTCGCCGACGGCGACGTCCACCGCTTCCTGGCCGATCTGGTGGCCAAGCATCGCATGGAGGTAAACCATGGATAGGCCCTTCGCACTGCTCGCCGAGCTCACCTACGCCTGTCCGCTGCACTGTCCCTACTGCTCCAATCCGCTCGCGCTCGACGAGTACCGCGACGAGTTGACGACCGAGGAGTGGCAGCGGGTTCTTGCCGAGGCCGCCGAGCTGGGCGTGCTGCAGGTGCACCTCTCCGGCGGCGAGCCGATGCAGCGCCACGACATCGTTGAGCTGGCGCGGTGCGCCAATCAGCTTGGCCTGTACACCAATCTGATCACCAGCGGGCTGGGCTTCTCCGACCGTCGTGCCGAGCAGTTGCGCGACGCGGGCCTCGACCACGTACAGATCAGCATTCAGGCCGACTCGCCGGCGCTGTCCGACCGGATCGCCGGCACTGCGTCGTTCGAACGCAAGCTGGTGGCGGCGCGGCTGGTGAAACAGCTGGGCTGGCCGCTCACCCTGAATGTCGTCCTGCACCGGCAGAACATCGACCGTATCGGCGGCATCCTCGACATGGCGCAGGATCTGGGGGCCGACCGTATCGAGCTCGCCAACACGCAGTACTACGGCTGGGCGGGGTCCAACCGAGCCGAGTTGCTCCCGAGCAGAGACCAGCTGGAGCGGGCGCAGTCGGTCGTCCTGGCGACCCGGGAGCGGCTCGGGGACCGGATGGAGATCATCTACGTCATCCCCGACTACTACAGCCAGTACCCCAAGCCCTGCATGGACGGCTGGGCCCGCCGCCAGCTCACCGTGGCGCCCAACGGCGACGCGCTGCCGTGCCCGGTCGCTCAGGAGCTGGTCCGCGGCCTCGACCTGCCGCGCGCCAGCGTGCGCGAGCACGCCCTGGAGTGGATCTGGACCGAGTCGCCATTGTTCAAGCGATTCCGCGGCCAGGAGTGGATGCCGGACCCGTGCCGCAGTTGCGACCGTAGGGAAATCGACTTCGGCGGATGTCGTTGTCAGGCCTTCGCGCTGACCGGCGACGCCGCCCGCACCGACCCCGTCTGCCACCTCTCCGCCGACCACGGTCTGGTCGCGGCGGCGGTGGCGGCGGCCAACGACCCGACGCGGCCGCGGGGCGTACTGATTCCTCGGCCGCATCCGGGCCGCACCGTATCGCGGGCGACCGCGTCGACGTCGGAGGTACAAGCGTGAACTCGCTCTTCGCCCTCATCCCGATCGCGTTCGTGCTCAGCCTGGACAACTTCCAGTCGTCCATCGGACTGGGGACGACGAAGCCGCGGTGGCGTCGGATCGTCCAGGCCGCCATCGTGTTCAGTGCGTGTGACGCCCTGGCACCGTTGATTGGTGTCTGGGCAGGCAACTTCTTCAGCCGATTCGTCGGGCCGGTGGCGGAGTACGCCGGGGCCGCCGCGCTGGGGGCCTACGCGCTCTACCTGGTGGTGCATGCCATGCGCACGGAGGAGGCCGGTGACCTGGACCATCCCCTGGCGATTCTGGGGATGCCGCTGCCGTTGAGCCTCGACAATTTGGTCGCGGGCGCGAGCCTCGGTGTGGTGGGCGCCTCGGCGGTGACCGTGGCCGCGGTGTGCGGTTGTGCCACCTTGATCATGTCCGCGGTGGGGCTGACATTGGGCAGACTCGCGGCCAGCAAAGTGCGGATCCGCTCGGATCTGTTCGGCGGCCTGGTGCTCTTGGGCATGGCCGTCCTGATGGTGGTCCGGGCGTGATGAACCGCGCAGCGGTCACCGAGCAGGACGGCAACAGCGCCCGTCCGCCGTGCTATCACTGCGGGGAGCGGTACACGTCGGTGAATGCCGTTCGACACACCGAGCCGGTAAGCTGCGACGTCTGCCCTCGCTGCACCGCGATGCCCGCCTGCTACACGTGTCGAAACATGTATTGCGCCTGCGCGGTACACCAGCACTGAAGGGCGGCCATCACGAAGTGCATCCTGGAAGATGTCACGAAAGGGGGCCGGAGTACGCCGCCGCGTTGCTCGAGTCGATAGAGTTTCTGCCATGACGACGATGTCCGAGCACGAGCGTTCCGAGCGGTTCGAGGCGCAACGGCAGCGCATCCGCGAGCAATATCTGCGTCCCGCCGATGAGCGCTCGCCCTCGTCTGCGCGGGGGTTGCATCACACCGCCCTGGTGAGCAGTGACGTCGAGCAGACCGTGCGGTTCTACCAGGATCTCCTCGAGTTTCCGCTGACCGAACTGATCGAGAACCGAGACTATCCCGGCTCGTCGCACTTCTTTTTCGACATCGGCAACGGCAACCTGCTGGCGTTCTTCGACTTTCCCGGTCTCGATCAGGGTCCGTACCAGGAGGTCCTCGGTGGACTGCACCACCTCGCGATCAGCGTGGAGCCGTCGCGCTGGAAGCGGTTGCGCGACAAGCTCACTGCGGCCGGCGTGGAGTTCGCCGAGCACAGCGGCGTCTCGCTGTATCTTCGGGACCCGGACGGTGCCCGCATCGAACTGATCGCCGATCCGCTTGGCGAGATGTACGGCACCAAGGTGCTGTAACGCGTCAGATCGTCACTGCGACAATGCCGTCATCGCAGCGGGCGGCTCTGGTGGGTGGTCGGCCAGCTATGCGTGGTGCCGTTGGCAGCGAGGCCTGCGCGGCTGAAACGGAAGGAGGCGGCATGTCCGAAACCGCCAACCAAAGAATTCTTGTCGCGACCATCGAGACGATTCCGCTGCGAATCCCCTTCAAGACCGGCGGCCACGCCGACGCCTACCTGTGGGGCGACAGGCTCACCGCCGAAGAGTCGCTAATCGTCAAAGTGACAACCAATACCGGCGTGGAAGGTTGGGGCGAAGCGTTCGGGTTCGGCGCTGTCGCCTCGGCCAAACTCGCCGTCGACGAGTTGATCGCGCCACTGTGCATCGGCCAGGACGTCACTCGCATCGAGCCGTTGATGCTGGCGGTGCAAAAGAAGCTGCACCCTTACGGCCGCGGCGGCGCCCTGACCTACGGACTCTCCGCTATAGATACCGCGCTGTGGGACATCGCAGGCAAGCTCGCCACGGCTCCCGTCTCGCAACTTCTCGGCGGCGGCGTCTCCGACATGCCCTGTTATGCAAGTCTGGCTTGCTATTCCGATCCCTCAATCGTGCGCGCCCAAGTCCGCCAGGCCATTGATGCTGGATTTCGCGCGATCAAACTACATGAGGTTGACCTGCCGGCGATCCGCGCAGCTCGCGAGGAAGCAGGCCCCGACGTCGAACTGATCGCGGATGTCGGCTGTCCATGGACGCTGACCGAAGCGCAGAACCTTGCCGCAGAGCTCAGGGCCGTCAACCTGAAGTTCCTCGAAGAGCCGCTGTGGCCGCCGGAGAATTTCGCCGGTCTTGCCGAGCTGCGGCGGACCGCCGGCATCCCCATCTCGTCTGGCGAGAACGCCTCCACGCTCATCGAATTCGAACACATGCTCGCCACGAAAGCGGTCGATTTCATTCAGCCGAGCCCGGCCAAAATGGGCGGAATCAGCGAGTTACGCAGAATTTTTCCCCTCGCCGCCGTCCACAACATCCCGGTGATGACGCACTCCTTCTACGAAGGCCCCGGACTGCTCGCAGCGATCCAGACCACGGCAGCGCTGGGAACCTCTGACTCGATGATTGAGTGGCGCCGTTTCGATCTGGAGGCAGCGATCTACGGGATCGACGCACTCAGCCCCCACGCAGGTCGAATCTCCGTACCCCAGGCGCCAGGCCTCGGAATCGACCCCGATCCCGATGTCATAAGCGCCTATCGCAGCGACAAGGTCTCCCCACGCGGCTCTTCATCACAGGCGACATGACGCTGACCGACGCTCTCGAGGAGATTCCGCACCGCTATCCCCACATCGACGTGGGCCTTACCCGGACAGGTGGCACGGCCTTGTTCGCGGTCGCCCCGATGAGGACGCAAGGCGGTCGTTCGGCACGACTGTGGCAATCGTCTACCTAAGCGCCTCGGCGAAGTTCGAACATTCACACCGCATGAGCGAGTAGCACGCGACTTCAACGGTAGGAGAACATAAAACGTCGATGATCGGCTACAGCGGTGAGCGGCCATAGCAAAGTCAGCCCGCGGAGGAACGAATGACTCCCGACCACAATCAAAACAAGCACCTGCGGCCGGCGTGGAGTTCGCCGAGCACAGCGGAATCTCGCTGCATCTTCGAGCTCCGGGAAAATGGACGGCACCGAGGTGGTGTAGCCGCCGGGCATCGCTGCCTAACCGGCAATGCTCCGCAATACGCCGAGCACCCGCGTGATTGTCGGCGATTTCGCATCCACGAGGTGAGCGGCAATCAGGTCGACGCCGAATGACGAGGGTTCCAGTAATCGGTAGGTGACTCCCGCGACGTCGAGATCGGCTGTCGGCGCGGGGACGACTGCGACGCCCAAGCCGGCCGCGACGAGTGTCACGAGGGTCGACGTCTCTGCGGCTTCGTGGCGAATACGCGGAGAGAACCCGGCAGCAGCGCATGCCGCGGCGAGCACTCCGCTCATGACCGAGCGTCCCTGTCCCGAATGGACGATGAAGTCCTCATCCCGCAGGTCGCCGATGCGCAACTGGTTGTGGTTTGTCAGCGGATGATCGGCCGGAAGAGCGGCGATCAAGCGATCCCGACGCAACACCTCGCATCGGACAGCAGGGTTTTCGACGGGCGGTCTCAGCAGGGCGATGTCGATGTCACCGGCTAACAATGCAACGAGTTGGGCCGGGGCGAGCATCTCGCCTCGAATACTGACCTCGAGATGTGGCACTTCGTCGCGCAGCGCGCGCACCAGTTGGGGAAGGACCGAATAGGTCGCCGATCCGACGCAGCCGATGGCCAGGTGTCCCTCCACTCCGGTCGCGATTCGCCGCGCCTGGTTTCCGGCGTCGTCCACCGCATCGAGGACCCCAATGGCTCGCTCCAGGTACACCTCGCCTGCGGGAGTGAGTTCGACCTTTCGGGTGCTCCGCGTGAGGAGGCTGACGCCGATTTCCCGCTCGAGTTGCCGAATCTGTTGGGAGAGCGGCGGCTGCGCAATGTGCAGGCGCTCGGCAGCGCGGCCGAAGTGCAGCTCTTCGGCCACGGCGCGGAAATAGCGCAGGTGGCGTAACTCCATTATTAGGACGTTACAGATATCAATAGCACTTATCTACGTATTTCAACATATCGTCGCAGCGGCCTACGGTCGAACTATGACAGATGTCGTGATCTGCAATCCGCTCCGAACCCCCGTCGGGCGAATGGGGGGCGCGCTCGCTGCCCTTACCGCGTCCGACCTCGCCACTGCGACCCTGCGTGAACTGATCTCCCGTACCGGACTCGGTGAAGGTGACGTCGACGACGTGGTCTTGGGCAACGGCTATGCCAGTGGCGAGGCGCCGGCCCTCGGTCGGATTGCCGCGCTGGACGCCGGTCTGGGTACCGGGGTGCCTGGACTTCAGATCGATCGGCGCTGTGGTTCCGGGCTGCAGGCCGTGCTCTACGCCGCCGGCCAGATCGCGACGGGTGCGGCCCGCCTGGTCGTGGCAGGCGGCGCCGAGTCGATGTCGAATGTCGAGCACTATGCACTCGGCCTTCGCAGCGGGGTGCGCCAAGGCGGAATATCACTGCTGGACCGTCTCGACCGTGCCCGCGAAACCGCAGGCGGTGCTACTCATCGCGTGGCCGGGGGGATGATCGAGACCGCGGAGAACCTCCGCCGCGAGTACGGCATCAGCCGCGAAGAGCAGGACGAACTCTCGGTCCGCTCGCATCGCCGCGCCGTCGCCGCCCGGGAACAAGGCCGATTCGCCGACGAACTCGTCTCGGTCGCGGTTCCGGGCAGGCGCGGGGGACCGGACGTCGTTGTGGACCGCGACGAACACCCCCGAGCCGATATCACCGTCGAACGACTGGCGGCGCTGCGCCCGATGCGCTCGAAGGTGGACGCCGCGGCCACGGTTACCGCCGGGAACGCGTCGGGACAGAACGACGGCGCGGCCATGTGCATCGTCACCACCCGGGAACACGCCGAAAGCCATGGACTCACACCGATGCTCGCGCTGCGGTCTTGGGCGGTCACCGGATGCAACCCGGAGGTCATGGGCATCGGACCCGTCGCCGCCACGGCTGCGGCACTGGACCGCGTCGGCCTCACCCTCGACGACGTCGACCTCATCGAACTGAACGAGGCGTTCGCCGCGCAGGTGCTCGCCGTGCTCGCCGAGTGGAAAGTCGATCCGCGCGACGACAGGCTCAATCCCAATGGGTCGGGCATCTCCCTGGGGCATCCGATCGGTGCCACCGGCGCCCGCATCCTCGCCACCGCGGCGTACGAAGCCCAGCGCCGCCAGGCGCGTTTCGTACTCGAGACCATGTGCATCGGCGGCGGCCAAGGACTTGCGGCCGTGTTCGAAGCAATCCGATGATCGAGAAATTCCTGGAGGGGCGATGAGCCGCACGGTGATCTGCTCGGACGCGGCGGAGGCCGTCGCCGGTATCGAGGACGGCGCCACCGTACTCGTCGGGGGGTTCGGCATGGCAGGCATGCCGACCACACTGATCGACGCGCTGATCGCTCAGGGTGCGTCCGAGCTCACCATCGTCAGCAACAACGCGGGCAACGGCGACACCGGGTTGGCGGCGCTGTTGGCCGCAGGCCGGGTCACCAAGGTGATCTGTTCTTTTCCGCGCCAAGCGGATTCCTACGTGTTCGACGGGCTGTACCGTGCGGGTAAGGTCGACCTCGAGGTGGTGCCGCAGGGCAACCTGGCCGAGCGGATGAGGGCGGCCGGCGCCGGCATCGGCGCGTTCTTCTGCCCGACGGGCGTCGGTACCCCGCTGGCCGAGGGCAAGGAGACCCGCACCATCGGCGGCCGCGACTATGTGCTGGAGTACCCGATCCACGGCGACGTCGCGCTCATCGGCGCCCACGTCGCTGACCGAGCGGGAAACCTGCTGTACCGCAAGACGGCTCGCAACTTCGGCCCCGTGATGGCCACGGCCGCGGCACTGACGATTGCCGAGGTCGCCCGCGTCGTCGACGCCGGCGACATCGACCCTGAAATCGTGGTGACACCCGGTATCTTCGTCGACCGCGTGCTGAACCTGTCCGAACTGTCCGACACCCAACAGAAGGCATCATGACCGATACCCTGGAATTGGCGACGGTCGAGCATCTCGACCGGGGTCCCGTGGACAAGCGGGAACTCGCCGCCATGATCGCGCGTGACATCCCCGCGGGGTCCTACGTGAATCTGGGTATCGGACAGCCCACCACGGTGGCCGACTACCTCGACCCCGCCGCCGGAGTGGTACTGCACACCGAGAACGGGATGCTGGGCATGGGTGGGGCCGCCGTCGGTGACCAGATCGATCCGGATCTGACGAACGCGGGCAAGATACCGGTCACCGAAACCCTTGGGGCGTCGTACTTTCACCACGCGGACTCGTTCGCGATGATGCGCGGCGGTCACCTCGACGTGTGCGTGCTCGGCGCGTTCCAGGTCAGCCGGCACGGGGACCTCGCGAACTGGCACACCGGTGCGTCGGACGCGATCCCGGCAGTGGGTGGCGCAATGGACCTGGCCATTGGCGCCAAGCGCGTCTTCGTGATGATGAGCCTGTTCACCAAGGACGGCACCGCCAAACTCGTGCCCGAGTGCACCTATCCGCTGACCGGGCTGCACTGTGTCAGCCGGGTGTACACCGAGTACGCGACCTTCGACATCGACCCTGCGGGTCACGGCATATGGGTCCGTGAAACGTTCGGCCTCAGCGTCGCGGCGCTGTCCGAACGGATGGACGTCGAACTGCTCGACGAACGGGAGCAACCGAAGGCCGTACCTCGACCTGATCGTTGCTCGGGGTGACTCAGCGGCGCAGCGCGGCCAGGTCCGACGTCGAACGCACCCCCAGCTTGGCGAAGACGGTGCTGCGGCGGCTGCTGATGGCGGCATAGTTCCAGTGCGTGGCGGTGACGTGATAGCCGTCGTCCACGACCGCATTGACCAGAACGGCGGCGATGTGGCTGGTGCTGTCGGTGGTCGATGCGGTCATCTGTGCCTCCAGAAGCGGTCCATTCTTGATTAATAGCGCCAAATCATGTCCTGGTGCTATATGGATTCAGTGCTTACCGTCGAACGTGCCGGTCATCACACGAAGGGCCTCTAACGAACGGAATGCCCATGGAGCTGTGGCCACCGACCACCGTCCGGGTTCTCCCGAATCGAGCGCCAAGGGCACGATCCCGACGCGCGATGGTGAACACGGCACCACTGGTGTGGCCGGGCAGCATCACCGACGCCGACGGCACACCGTTGCGGGCAAGGTCGACCTCTGGCACGCGGACGACGACGGCTATTCTTCCACTCCCCACCGGGAATTCCCGAGTGGAACCTGCGGGACAGCTTCTCCACGGGGCAGGACGGCGTCTTCGGGATCACCACGATTCGCCCTGCGCCGTACCAGATTGCGACCGACGGCAGTTGCGGTAGGCTCATCGCGGCAGCCGGCCGGCACGCCTGGCGCCCGGCGCACCTGCACGTGAAGGTGAAGCCGACGGCTCTCAGTCCGTCGCCTACGGCTTCGTGCTCGACCCAGAACGGAGCTGATGTGCTCTTCCACGTGCACATGGAGGTGAAGCTCCCGGCCGACATGGACCCGCAGACACGGGCCGAGATCGTTGACCGGGAGAAGGCCTACTCGCAGGATCTGCAGCGTGAAGGCAAGTGGCCACACATCTGGCGCGTCGTCGGCGAATACGCCAACTATTCGATCTTCGACGTCGATTCCAATGACGAACTGCACCAGATCATTTCGGGATTGCCGCTGTTTGCCTACATGAACGTCCATGTCACGCCGTTGGCCACACATCCGTCGGACGTCAACTCGTAGGCGCGTCAGCCCATTCGGGGCGGACCGCACTGTGGCACCCCGCCCGAAATGGCCTCGTCCTACTGATTCAGCTGCGCGATCGCAGCGACAATCTCCGGCTTGTCAGATTGCAGACTTCCTTGCCATCCGACGTTTTCCAGCGGGAAGTGATTGATCAGCACCAACACCTCGTCGGTATTGGCGATGCCGTCGTAGGCCGCGGCGATTGCGGATTCGATTTTCTGCACGAGCTTGCGCTTGGCGTCCAGGTTCGCCAGCGCCGGCGCCTCCAATGAGCACACCGGCCGCACCGGCTCGGCCTGGATGCGCCCGTCTTGGGAGGTGTTGTCGGCCGGATACTCGCGCAGCCAGCCGCGGGTGTCAGGAATAGGCCAGGCTTCGTGAAGCGCCTCGGTGACCTCTCGCATCATCTTGTGCTTGGCGTCCTGCGGTACCCCGGTGGGTGCGTCAATTGTGAAGACGGGCATCGACTTATCTCCTTCTGAGGACTGGTGGAGTGATACCACTCAAACATTACTACTCATTACTTGGAAATAACAAGTAGTTAGTCGGAATGTTAGATTTCGGCTGGTAGAGTCGATGCAATGGCAGGAAGACGCAAATATGACCAGGGTTGCGCGGTGGCTCACGCTCTGGACCTGGTCGGCGAGCGATGGGCGCTGTTGGTGGTGCGGGATCTGCTTCTCGGTCCAAAGCGCTTCACCGACCTGCTGGCCGGCCTGCCTGGGGCCAGCCCCGACGTGCTCACCCAGCGGTTGCGCGAACTCACCGAAGCCGGTGTGCTGCAACGCCGCCGACTCAGCCCGCCCGCTGCCTCATGGGTGTATGAACTGACTCCGTGGGGGGCCGACCTGGCGCCGGTAGTGGTCGGTCTGGCGCAGTGGGGCAGTCGCTCACCACAGATGCCCTACGACGCCCCACTCGGCACCGATTCGGTCATGCTCTCCCTCAACGCTCTCTTCGACCGCACCGCCGCCGCCGACCTCCGCGCTACCATCGCATTGCGCCTCGGCGACGAGCCCTTCCATGTCCGCATCGCCGACGGCGATCTCGCGGTCACTCGCGGCGAGGTCGTCAACGCCGATGCGACGCTCGAAACCGATCAGGCCACCTTGCTGTCGTTGCTGCGCACCGACCGCCCGCTCGACGAGGCACTCGCCAGCGGGAACCTGCGCCTGACCGGGGACCGCCCCGTCGTGGAGCGTTTCCGCAGGCTGTTTCCGCTGCCGCGGCTCGCATCAGAGTGACGCGAGTGACTTATCCCGGAGAAATTCATAACTACGTAGGGACAACAAAACCATGCCCGTGTGGAAGATATACACACCGACCGGCGCGTACTCGGACGACGACAAACGCACCATCTGGGAGACGGTCTCCAACTTCTACGCACAGATTCCGATTGCAAAATTCTAGGTACACCATCTTCGACGAAATCGACAAGGGCGGCCTCTACGTCGGCCGGGGTGAAGAACTCGAATTTCATCCGCTTTCGGATCGATCACCTCGCCCGGACGCTGCCCGGCGCGGTGGTCCGGGAGGGGTGGATGCGCATGATCGACAACACGCCGGCTCCCCGGGTGAAGGATCGCGGGATCGATTGGGAAATCTCCGTCGACGAAACGCCTTTTGACTTGTGCCCAATTCAGGGCGAGATTCCGCCGCCGTTCGAGTCAATCGCAGGGCGCACAAGGGTGCAGGACAACCGTCCCAGTCCGTACGCGTCGGCAACGTCCCACAAGCCGACGTCGGCGCGGCGGAGCGCAATGAGTTGCAACCCGGTACGGTTGCTCACCGCCCGTCGTCAGTCCGGGTCCACCACTTCGTTGCTGCCGTCGGCATAGGCCAGGAGGGCGGTCATGATGCGCTGATCGAGTACCGGATCTCGAAAGGCCTCCACGAACTGGGCATTCCACCACAAGCCGTCGGCGGCCAACCAGGCGATCTGCGCCCGAAGCGGATACGCGTCCAGGTCCGGCTTCTGCTCCATCCAATGTTCGAAAGCCTCCGAGATGGGACCCTGCATACCGGGTTCGGTGCGCGCCGCCAGGATGACCGCCCAGCGCCGCAGGACGGCATCACCGTCGACACCGGTGATGCCGTGTGAGGAGTTGGTGATGTAGGCCCTGGTGTAGGACCCGGCCGCTCGTCGTCGTATCGAGCCAAGTTGGCGTTCACATCCTTGACGAGCCGCGCGACCAATGCGGCGACCAGATCGCCCTTGTTCGCGAAGTGGTAGAGCACCCCGCCGTTGGAGACCCCAGCCTCAGCGGAGACGGCGTTCAATGTCAATGCCTGCGGCCCGAGAGAACTGTTTCGTTGAGGCGGCGTCCAGCATGCGCTCTCGCCGATCCGGAGGTGCCATTCGGACTCCCGTGGTGCGCCTCGCGGGCGGCTTGCGGTTGCGGTGTGTCGCTGGTCGAGCCTAATGGGGGACCGTTCTGATGACCTCAATGCCGGGCCGGGCCTCGCCCCGACATCTCAGTTGGTGAGCGCACCAATCTTGCCCGTTGCCCGTGCGACGAGCGGGCTGATCCCGGCAAGGAGAGCGATTATGGTGCCCGCGCCGTACGCGCCGGTGGGACCGAACGCATCGGTCATGGCGCCACCAACCGCCGTTCCGATCGCGGCTCCCGCCAGCGCGCCGGTGTTGAGCCAGCCGAACGTCTCGGTGGCCAGGTGCTCCTCGACGCCCCGGGACACCATGAGATAGAGCGTCGACAACGCCGGTGCGAAGCCGACGCCGGCGGCGAACAGTGCGCAGAATTGAAGTACTCGTCCGTCGACAACCCCGGTGAGCGCCGTCCCCACGGTGACGACTGCGAGCATCCCCAGTAATCCCACCATTCCCAGCTTGCGGTGCCCGAAGACGATTCCGCCGACCAGCGAGCCGACACTCGACAGCGCGATTGCCGCGCCGGCGACCACCCCGTTGCCACCCAGATCTGCCAAGACACCGACCTCGAGAGCCATGAACGACGAAACCAGGGCAAGGCTGGCGAACATTGCCAAAATCACTTCCCGCTGGAGCAGTACTCGGCCGAATGACGAGGTGTTGCGAACAATCCGCGGCGGACGCCGCTTGAGATTGGTGAGGAACCCGACCGTTCCGGAGACAGTGATCACTGCCATCACCACCAGCGGCACCTCTGTCGTCATACCGGTGGCAAGCAGCGTCGCCGCGACGGGTCCGATTACCCAGATGAGTTCCTGCGCCGAGGTATCCAGCGCGAACAAAGCGCCGACGACGTCGCCCGGAACCATCTCGGGGTACAGCGCTCGAACCACCGGCATCACCGGTGGAACCGACGCTCCGGCCAGGGTCCCGAACAGTGCCAGCAACGCCACGTTCGCAGGCGCGAATGCCAGGGCCACCATGGCGGCGGCATTGACTGCGCTCGCGGACAGCAATACCGGCATGACGCCGAAACGTCCGGTGAGCCGGGCAGTCACGGGCATGGCAATTGCTTCACCAATGCATACGCCCGCAACGACCGTTCCGCCCAGGGCATAGGACCCGGACTTGGCGTGAACGTGCAGAAGGATGGAGAGGGACAGCATCCCCTGAGGTAGGCGCGCGAAGAGTTGCCAGGCGGTCACCCGCAGCACGGAGGGCATCCGCAGCAGATCTAGATAAGCCCCCACAGTGTATTCCTTTGCGACGTAGACGCGTTCGCCCAGCCAGGGCGATCGACGTTGACCAGCCTCGGCGAGGTCGTCCCAATGGGAACCACCGCGGCGGCCGCTGGATTCCGGGCAGGGAGCCGCACGAAGGAACCGGGCTGCAGAGAGCAATAGTGTACCGTCCGGACGGTATGCTGAAACCGTACCATCGGCAGTGGTTTCGGCGGACAACCGGCCGTCAGCTCACAGCAACTGTCCAGTTTTGTTGCGGCGTGGGTGGATTCGACGCCCCTCCGCGGCGGGACACAGCGGAGGCGCGGATGATGAGCGGCGGCAAAGACCTTGGCGCGCTGGCAGGTCGATTGCTCATCGGCGTGATGGTCGATGACCTCGAGGCCCTGGGCCACGTAACGCAGGCCTCGATCCGGCCGACCGTCGAGCCAGGCTGGTGCTGCCGACCAACCGCGGACGCGGCATTCTCGTGACCTCGGTGCCCAAGAGTTGCGACGGTTCTTGTCCGGTTTCGAACCGCCATTGAGCACCAGTACGCGGCGATACCGGTCGTCGTCCCGGATCCGGACTCGACGGCCCGCGTGGTGCTTGACAAATGAGCGTTACGAAAGTAGTCATGCTTTGTGACAGTAAATGCTATTTACTAGTAGCCGTCCGACCACGCTCACGCGATCGGGTCGTTCCAGAACCACCAGATGAGGCAGGGAGGGATGAATGAGTTCGTCGGGCCGGGTTCCGTTCACCCGCGAGAACACCGCCGTGTTGCTGGACGACCCACCAAGGCGGACTGTTCACCGGCGTGCACGACATCGACGTCAATGAGCTCAAGCACAACGTGGTGGGGTTGGCGCGGGCTGCGCAGATCCTCACTCTGCCCGTCGTGGCGGTCACCACCGCACGCGACAGCAAGTGGTGGCAGACCATCGGGATGACGAACGGTTCGTCGCCAACGTCTCCGACTACGCCACGATGGACATGTCCTTCGCCACGCTGATGGGCCAGGTCACCTCCCCAATGACCAGATGAGCGCAATTGTTGAGGAGCGTGTGGTGCGCACTATACCGATCGAACCCGAGGATATTCCAGCCGGTCGAGCATTGCGGGCTGAGTTCGCCCGGTTCTGGTCCACCCAGCAGGGCGAGCCCCGCACCGTGTACGACCGATTCATCGCCGCGACCCCGATCGTCGCGGATGTGACTGTTCAGCGCGTCGCGGCCGATCCCGGCCCGGGTGTCTGGCTGCGGCCCGCCGACGCAGCGCCGGACCGAGTTCTGCTTTTTCTGCACGGTGGCGGCTATGGACTGGGCAGCACGTCGGCCTACGCGGGTCTGGTCAGTCAGCTCGCGGCGCGTGCGGGGGTGGCGGCATTCGCACTGGACTATCCGTTGGCGCCGGAGTCGCAGCTGCCCGATGCGCTGAACCTGGCCGTGGCGACACTGACACGGCTGAGCCGTGACTACGCCGCCGTCGCCGTCGCCGGCGACTCCGCCGGTGGCGGACTTACGCTCGCGACCGCAATCCACGCGCATCGGATAGGACTCGAAGTGGCTGCCGTCGTGGCATTCTCGCCGTGGACCGACCTCAGCCTCAGCGGTGCCAGCGTGCACGAACATGCGATCGGAGACCCGCTGCTCGATCCCGCGTACCTGCGCGAGTCGGCCGCGGCTTATCTGGGATCCGCTTCGCCCGATGACCCGCGCGCGTCACCGCTGTTCGGCATCTCGGATGGATTGCCGCCGCTGCTGCTCCAGGTCGGCTCCGACGAAATCCTGCTCGACGACTCGCGGCGCTTCGCTGCCGCCGTCGAAAATGTCGGCGGGACGGTGACACTCGAAGTGTGGCAGGGCATGCACCATGTCTTCCAGCTCAACGTGGAGCAGCTCGCTAGCGCACGGCGAGCCTTGGATACGGCAGGAGAGTTCTTGTCCCGACACCTCGCCGGAGCGTGACGAATCCGCTCGTGCGGCTGTCAGGCGTCATCTTCGACGGGAGCTTCGACGAGAAGCGACATCCCGTGATGGGCGGGCAACTCGACCGCGAAACTGTGCAGATCATCCACCGTGGCAAGCGCTTTGCCGGTGAACATGTCGGACACCACGCCGCGTGGCGGAAGCTTCTCGGATCGCACCGTGCCGGCCACTTCCTCGTTGGCGAAGTTCAAAACGGTGAGTTGATAGCGGCCTTCATCGGCGAGTTGGTGGACGAGGACGAGCATGCCGCGGTGTGACACCTCGGGGATGTCGATCTGGCGGCTCGTCGCTATACCGTAGTGCGACCGAACCCGAAGTATCGCCTGAAGTTGGCGCAGAAAACTTGTCTCGTCGCCCATCTGCTCGGGTATGGGGCCATAGAGACTCTTCCCCCGCGGCATGCCCGCCGTCGATTGCGTTGCGGCGGGGTTGACGCCCATGAGGTCATGTGCGGCACGGTGAATCCAGCGAGTGTCCCCGCCCCGCAGCAACTCTGCGACGTCAGCCGGTGGAAGCGTCAACATCCCGCAGAGATCCCACCCCGACAGCGCGAATACACCCGGCTGCAAGGCATTGAACATTGCCAGCAAGAGATGCGCGCGCCGGATCCGGTCGATATCGCCGATGGCGTTCAGGTCAGTGATGCCGAGTGTGGCCGCAATGACTGTCGCAGTGGTGCAGGCGATCCCGTTCGTGGTGAACACCAGGTTATATGGCGCGTTTTCGCCAGTGAGTCGATCCAGCAGGTCCCCACGGATGGCTTCCCCGAGTGACTCACCGGTAACCTCCGCGCCCTTGTATGTATAGACGTCGTCGCGGTGACCGGTTGACCAATGTACGAGCTCGTAGGTCAGTTCGTCGTGGTTCTGCAGCGCATGTACGAGTGAGGCCGGATCGACCCCCAGGTCCAGTGTGGTGCGCAGAGTCAGTCGGAGAAACTCGGTGTCGGCGGTGGCCAGTGCGTGATGGTAAGCAGGCCGATTGATGAAGTCGTACGACAAGTCGGCGCCGGCTTCACCGATTTCACGAATGTCGTCGATGGTGAGATTGAGCTCCTGGAAAGTGAAGCCACCCAACTTGCGAACCATGCTCGCGATCACGTGGTTCGCCGCCTCCGATAGCGGATGACCTTCCGACCACGCCGTGCTGTCTTCCGCGGCAGTCTTCTCCGCACCCAGAAAGCCGTTGGCGTCCAAACGAAGTCCGCCCGTGCCGAGGTCGGTCAGTGAATGCAAAGCGTCGCCGATGACCAGTCGCATACCGGCAAACGATGGGTCCAGCCAATTGATCGAGGGCTGGCCATCCTTGAAATAGTGAAGGTAGACCCAGCGACGTTCGACACCATCGGGGCCCAATACCGGGCGGGTGACACTCCAGTTGGTCTCCTTGATCCCTTCGGCGTAGAAGATGACGCGTTGCAGGCGGCCGATGATGTAGCCGGCCTTGTCGAGCCAATCCTCGGCCGCGGTGTCGATGTTGATCGAATCGACCCCGGCCGGCACTTCGGGAAGATGCTCCCAGTCGCGCGGGTCGATCTCGACCATGTGGTAGATGCCGGGGTAGTCGGCGTACTTCATCTCGGCCAAGCGAAAGTCCGCGCCTTTACCGGTATGGCCCGGCACGATGTCGTCGATGATCGTCCCGCCGTACCAATTGGCGGTGCCACACATGGAGCGAAACTCTTCCTCGGTACCGAACGCCGGGTCGATCTGTGTGCTGATCCGGTCGAAGTGTCCGTCCACGCTGGGTGTCTGCTCCCAGCCGGTGATGCCCCCTGCACGCTTCACGGGGCCGGTGTGGATCGCCTCGATTCCGATTTCGGCGAAGGCCTTCCACATCTCCTCGTCGGCCATGGCCTTGAGAAAAGATTCGCTGGGGCGGGTGACCAGCGAAAGCGGGTAGGCGGTGAACCACACGGAGGCCGTCTCGACGGCGCCACGTGGATTAGGCGTGGCATAGGGGTTTTGCCACATCGAGCCTTGTCCCGAGAATTGCTGGCTGATCTCGTTGGCATCGGCCAGCATCGATTGGCTCAGCAGCCAGGACACGTACGCCGGATTGTCGGCGGTGGCGGGGCCGTCCCGCGTCGGGGATCGTCGGCTGAACGGCGCACGCACGCGAGGACGGAAGCGAAGGGAGCGGGGGCGCGCGGGATGAAGATATTCGTCAAACGTGATTTCCGCCGGCTCGTGGGGCTGGTCCTCGGGGTCCGACTCTGCCGTTTGCGACATGAATTCCTTCACAGTTGTCCACTTGTTCGTCTGGTCGCTGTATTGCCAGAGCTAGCCAGGGTTGAAACAGCGACGTCGCGAGCGTAGAGGAGATAGATGGTCGTCGCCTGCCGCTGCGTCACGTCAACCCCAGATCGATGCCCTGGCGCAGATCGTCCATCGAGAAGGCGATCTTCGCTTCACCGATATCCACGGTGTATTGGCCGTCACCGGGCCGCGTCACCGGCGCCGAGAACTTGTACTCACAAGATGCACGTGACGATTCGAGGTGAGCCCGTTGTGTCATCTCCTGCACGAACTCACCGGTGGACAGATCTCCGCCGCCGACGGCCCGCCCGTCGAGACTGATGACCACCGGAGTGCCTTGCCGGACATCGATGCCCGCCTGAACGGAGTTGGCGATACATCGCTTGGTTTGCGGGGTATTCACATGGCTCCCGGAGATGGCCACCGTGATTCGGCCGTAGGCCAGGAAGCCGTCCTGTCGCCCGTCTGATTGGCGAGGATCCAGGACAATGTGGGTCGCGGCTGCAGCGGCGATCGCCAGCATCAGGTTGGCGATCAGTACCACGAGCCAAACGCCGAGTCGGCCATGTCGAACCATCGGGATGCCTCCGAGGAGCCGAGTCGAAGCCTACTGCCGTCGCCGCGGATCTTCAGCCCACATCAACCGACCGTCGTGAAATCACGCAGGCGCAGCGCGGCTACGAGTCGCGGGAAAGGCCCTGGCCGCATCTGTGCGAGGTCGGACTGCGCCGGGCCCACGAGAACCTGATGACATCAGATCGGTGGCCGCCTCGGTGGCCGATCGGTGGGGTTCAACAACCTGAGCCGCTTCGTGGCCTTGCGCAAAGAGCGCTATCGCGCGTCACCCGCGACGATGCTTCGCCGTGCGGCTTCGTGAACGCCGGTATCAGTGGACGTCGCATTATGCCGAGAGATCGTCGGCCCGCCAGCTGCTGTCGGGCTCATCGAGAATGCTGAGAGTGGGATTGAGAACGAGGCGGACCTGGTTGCCGCCGGCCTCTTGCGCCTCATTCATTGCGTCGGTCGCAAAGCCGAGGATTTCATCCAGCACCTCGTGCGGCGGATGCGACGCGAGTGGGCGCAGCGCGACGTTGGCGGCGCCGATGCTGGCCATCAACCGGGCCGGCGGCTCGCCGAGTCTGCCTTGGATTCGATTGATGAATGGCGACGGATCCGACGTCGTGAACAGTTCGGCGATCAAATATTCGGCCTCGCCGACGTGCGCAAGAAGGGCGGCGCCCCGGAGACACTTACGGAGTTGCTGTCCCGCCGCTACCCGAACCCGATCGCGATCGGAGTTGTTCAGCGTCGGGTAGCCATCGATGGTGACAATCGCCACCATCAGGTACTGGTCGCCGTGGCGCTCGCGCGCGCCGATAAGTGTCGATACACCGTTGTAGAACGCGTCGGCGTTGAGCAGGCCGGTGAGCTCATCGAATTCGTCGTGCCGGCGGTCGCCGGCCGTCAGCCGGATTGTCATTCGGGCGACGAACGCACAGAAAACGCTGACCAGCGCAACGAACCCCGGTCCGGCGACAGCCAAGGCGAAGCTGCTGTCACTGATCCGCAGAGCAAGGACTACGAGGGTCACCGCACCCACCGCCCACACGAAGACGAGCAGCCGAACAGTGTGGAAGAACGCGCAGTAAGCCGTCAGGATCGCGAAGGCGGTGGCGCCAAGCACCGCAATGACGGGGTTGGCCTCGATAAGGCATGCCGTCGCGATACAGACCGCGCCAAGCGCCACGCATCCTTGTGATTCAAGCCTGGTCGGCCACGACCGCCTCAGCCACAGCGACGCCATCGCCAGACAGCACAGCGTGACGGACACGGCGAGAAAGCTGTTTCGCAGGGAGTGGGGACCGGCTTCGGCGATAACCACCAGCGGCGCCAAGCCGAGGCCGCCGATCGCCGCGGCGATCAGTAGCCGAACCTTCGTGTGGGCTTCTCGCGTCGTGAGTAAGGCGGCCAACCAGTAGTACTGGTCGGGATTGCCGGCCTGTCGTCGTGACAAGATCAATGGATGACCGCCCGATCGAGGTAGATGTGGACAGGAGAAGAGTCAGCAAACGAATGCTGCGTTAGCCACAAAGCGAAATTGTAGCAGGCGTCAATAACTGGTGCTGTCGTGGAGCAGCCGGAGCAGGCAGTCGGTGCATCATGCGGAGCGATGACCCGCCGGCGGAGTTCACCGCACGTCGATTCATTAGGACACCGCTGCGACCTGGTCGCGCCGGTTGGTGCTTCGAGATGGCCGCATTCAGCATATGCGGCGGCCAGGGCATTGGAGTGGGCTTCCTTCAGCCGATCAACCAGCTGCAGACCATGGGGTTCTGCATGCACGCGGCGTTGATGTCGGGCAGCGGGCCCCGGCAGTGCAGCTCCTGAACGCCTCCCCGGTGGCATCGGTGGGCATGGTGACCCGTCTGCCCGCACACATGCCTGTTCAGGTCCGGCGAGGGCCGACGCCGCACTAGTCAACGCCATGCCGGGGGCAATCGCGGTCGCACCGAACAGGAGTTGGCCGAGTTTCATCGTTCAATTCTTCTTCCTCACAGATAGCGCCTTACCGCTATTTGCATGCTGGGGATTTGACAACCGCCCAGCGAAGTTTCACGGAGTGCTTTGACAGTAACTCGCATCGACGACATCTCGGCACCGGATGGGCGAGTTGCTACGCGAGGCGCCGGTGCGTTGCCGCCGGTGGAATGGTTCCGGTCGTAGCCGCGTTCGGCCCTGTGTGAGCAGTGTGGACGAGGATCGGCACCGATTTGGCGTGAGTGTGCTCGGCGGCCCGACGACCGTGGTTGATGTCGCGGGCAGACGCTTCGTCATTGATCCCACGTTCGATGCGTCAGGTCCGCATGGTCACCTCACCAAGACGGCCGGCCCTGCTATTCCGGTGTCGGCTCTCGGCGCGGTCGACGCTGTGTTGATCAGCCATGACGAGCACCTGGACAACCTGGACGAGGCGGGGCGCCGATTCGCGCTGTCGGCGCCTCTGGTTGTGACGCATCCCGGCGCGGCCCAGCGGCTCGGCCCGCCGGCCAAGGGCCTGGCGGTATGGGAAAGGCTGGAATTGCCCAAACGGGGCGATGCCGGAGCCGTCACGGTGCAAGCGGTACCCGCGGTACATGGCCCTGCCGATGGAGACCGAGATGGCAGTGGTCATGTCACGTGTGAGGTGACGGGTTTCGTGTTGGCCGGCGATGGCATCCCCACGACGTATCTCAGCGGCGACAACGCATCACTCGGTGCGGTCGCCGAGATCGCCGATCGGTGCGGTCCGATCGATGTTGCCGTTCTGTTCGTCGGCGCCGCTCGTCTCGCGGCGAGGCAGAACGGTCGTCCCCTGACTCTCACGAGTGCCAGGGCCGCGGCGGCGGCCGAGGTGCTGAAGGCATCAACAGTCATTCCAGCGCACATGGATGGATGGGCACACTTCACCGAGGGCGTGACCGACATTGTCGCCGCGTTCAACGATGCCGGGATTTCCGAAGTACTCAAAACCGCTCCGCAGGGGCAGTGGATCGTGCCGACGGTCGAGCGTCGTCAAGGAGTCAAAGCGTGAACCTGTCCTCGTCCTTCGTGCCGGTAATCGGTGCCGCTGTGCGCTCGGCGGTCGCCAGGACGGTGGCGTTCGAATCGCGCAGACAATAATCGGCATCACGGACGCGTCCACGACGCGCAGTCCTTCGATCCCCCTCAGCCGCAGTCCGGGGTCGACGACGGCGCGCAGGTCGACACCCGTGCGGCACGTGCCGACGGGGTGAAAGTACGGGCCTGACGTTGCGCGAATGTATGCGCGGCAGGAACCGTCGTCGACGAGATCGGCATCAGGGCCAGTGCTGGTCCCCGCAAGGTGGACAGCGCTTTGGTGTCAGCGAGTTGCTGCGCCCGATTCGGCGAAGTAAGCGGGCAACAGCTGCGGAGCCCCGACGGCCAGCGCCCGCGGAGAGCACGACTTCGTCAACGCTCTCGACGTGGTGTTCCACATCGCCGACGCTGTACTCGGCACTGCGGCAGCGCTTTTCCGTCGAGATTGCCGAGGAATGCAGTCGCGGTGGGACGGGGCCGCACGCGTCGTGACCCGTGGACTTTCGACGTCCAACGGCAGCCGAACCCTTACTTCGCTTTCGGCGGCGGCGGCATTCACTTCTGCTTCGGCGCAGGTCTGGCACGCCGCGAGATCAGCGCGGCTTTCGACGAGTTGCAGCGTCAGGTACCAGACATACCGTGGTCGGTGAGCCGGCGCCGTGATCAAGGTCATCTTCCGGGCAGAGCAGATTCAGCGTCGGTGCGGCGTTGAACGCACTGGAGCCGCGGCGCGTCGGCTCGTGTACAGGTAGGCAAGGTCATCGTCGGCCGTCCCCGCGTAGGGGCTCGCACCCGGGCGAGCACCGCCAGGAGGCCAGGGAGACGCCGATGATCGCAGGAGCTGTCGGATGGTCCGACGTGATCGTCATCGGAGCGGGACCCGCCGGCCTTGCAGTGGCGCGTGAACTCGACCATCGTCATGGCGTCCGGGCGCTCGTTGTCGACCGCGCAGCCGCGCCCGCGATGTCGTGGCGCCGGCGTTACGACAATTTCAGGCTGAACACGAGCGCCTACCTGTCACACCTGCCGGGCCAGCGCATCCCGCTGTCCGCGGGGCGGTGGCCCAGCAAGGAGGACATGGTCCGCTATTTCGACTCCTACGTACAACGGCAGAACATCAAACTGCGGTTCGGTTGCGACGTTGATCGCATCGATCGCGCTGATGACGGCTGGCAACTCGAAACGACGCTCGGGGACCTGCGGGCTCGGACGGTCGTGCTCGCGACCGGCGGCTACCGCACGCCGGCCGTTCCTCTTTGGCCGGGAATCGCCACCTTTGCAGGCACCCTCATACATTCGGATGATTTCTCGAACGCGTGGCCCTATTGCGGTCGTGATGTTCTTGTGGTGGGAGGCGGCAATTCGGCTGCCGACATCGCCGTACAGCTCGCCGCCGCCGGCGCCAATCGGATTTGGCTGGCAGTACGCACGCCCCCGCACCTCGTCCGGCGGGCGATCGGACCGATTCCGTCGGATCTGTTCATGGAACTGTCCGCCTGGTTGCCCGCGAGCGCGATCGACCCGTTGATCTCGCGCGTCAACCGGTTCATGGTGGGTGATCTCACGGCATACGGCTTCGGACAACCGCCCATCGGTCTGAAGGCAACCGTAGAACAGCGGGGCCGGATCCCTACGCTCGCAGACGAACTCATCGCTGCTGTGCGTGCGGGGCGAGTCGAGGTGGTCGCCGCGGTCAGGGCTATCCGGTCCGACCGCGTGTTACTCGCCGACAAGAAGTCGCTGAGCCCCGACGTCGTCATCGCCGCCACCGGTTTCAGCACAGACCTCCGTGGCGTGGTAGGCCATCTGGGCGCGCTCGACGTGCACGGCTATCCGCGCGGCGGTTTCGCCACCCATACCGGCGACGGACTTTTCGCCATCGGGTACGGCATACCTCCCCGAGGTCCGTTGCGCGCTATCCGCCTCGCCGCCACACCGCTGGCCCGACGTATCGTCCGGTATCTCGCTGACAAACCTGGAGGCATCCAGCTACAAAATCGGCAGCGCCGCCACGTATAACGGCTCTCGGCGGAGTCATCAGTGGGTGACCGATCCGGGATCGAGCCGCGTTCAGGGCCGCCTCGATGTCCCCGGACATCACAAACTAGCCGGGCAGTCCCTGCTCTTCCGGGGGAAGCGGCGCGGGCCCCTTGATGGCCGGCACGGCCATGGACACCACCGGTGTCGATGGCGCCTTGGTGGGCTTTTCAGTCGCTCCGGCGGAGTTCGTATTTCCGGTAGGTGCCGCAACGACGTTCGAGTCATGACCGTCGAAGACGGCCACCGCACCAATCGCTGCGGCCGCAACCACAGCGCAACCCCCTACGGCTGCACACAATTGAGAAACGATTCGAGTCATGGCAATTTGCTCCTAAATCGGCTGCGCCTACGGTTTTCCTCAACGCGACACTGCGCTGCTGTATTCCTGAATACGGTGTGAAATACACTGCGGTGCAGCTCAGAGGGTGACGAACCGCACAGAAGCATCCGCGTGATGCGTTCAGCGACAGACGTATTCGGACAACATTGTGAGAATCACGCGGAACCGGGCAGGGCAACGACGGGCAAACCCCTTTGGTGCCGAGCAGGAAGCCATGCCGGCACGACAGTGTCGCGGATGTCCATTGCACTCGTACATAACGTGTCAGACGCGCCTCACGTGCGCCCCGGCCGTTGTGAATGGCCATTCACCGCGAAGCCTCAGTTGATCCCAGGTGAAGCCGCCGACGAGCGATGCCAGCGGCCCACTTCAACGGCTCGGCCGACCCCGTCGGAGAAGTCATCGATGTGGCGACGGATCTGACGGTCTGCTATCTGGCGACTCGCAACGGCCTCAGTACTACGGCTTCGCTTCTCGTCAACCGACTGACTCGGGAAGGTCCCGCGCGGCTTACGGCACTCACCGCGGCGGAAGGGATAAGCCAACCGGCGATGACACAGTTGATTCAGCGTCTCGAGCGGCAGGGTTCGTGGCCAGGCTCAGCGATCCCCAGGACGGACGGGTCGCGTTGGTCGCAGTCACCGAGGCGGGTCGACGATTACTCGACCACCGGGCGGGCGAGCGCTGCGAGCGATTGACCGAATTGTTGACGACGCTGTGCCCTGAGGCCGAGTCCGCACTCCGGCTTGCGGCACATGTCGCTCTCCCGATCCTTCGCCAGTGCTGGACAACGCAACGGATGCCGCCAGTGCTGGGCCGGCTCTGCTGCAGTGAATGTCGTCACTCCATAAGGAGTTGATGGTCATCGACGGGAACGCGTCCGGTTGGGCTGACCTACGTGTCGCGGTGAGTGCGGGCGAAGTGGTCGGCGATGTACGCCGCGGGACGGCGGTGCCAGTGCGACCACCGCCGGATCATGTAATGGCCCGCGCCGGGCACCGGGACCCATTGCGCATCGACTCCACGCAGGGCCGCACGTCGTGTCTGCGCCGACGATGAGCGGGGATCGGTCCATGTGTCGGCCGTGCCGTGCATGACCAACATTCGACAGCCGGTCGGCACCAGATCGGCGTCGTCCCGCGGCCACCAGGGTGCCAGCGCGATGATGCCCCCGACACCTCCACCGGCGGCCAGGTGGGCCGCCACTCGCCCTCCCATCGAGTGACCGACGACGATGATCCGCGCGGCCGGAATATCGCGATGCATTCGCGTCAGCTCGACCTCGGCGTCGCGCAGCGCGCTCAGTCGATCGCCATTCCACCCCCGCAGGCGGTACTGAACTCGCCGTACCTCCGCATCGTTGTCGAGTCGACGTCGGAGCGCTTCGGCGAATACCGCCATCCGCTGGTTGGCCAGGTGCCATCGACGCGATGTCGCCTCACTCCGAGGTTTGCCTCCTGGCAGCACCAGCACACCATTGCCGCTTCGGCTGGTCGTCTCCATAGCATTCATTCGTAGCCGACGGCGGCCCGGCTGGTTAGGGTCGCACATTCCAGCGCGAGGAGGCGCCCATGGCCAAGCTGAGGTTCGGATACTTCATTGCACCGTTTCACCGTGCCGGCACCAATCCGACGCTCGCTCTGCAGCGTGATCTCGAGTTCGCCCAGCACCTCGACGCTCTGGGTTTCGATGAGGTCTGGTACGGCGAGCACCATTCCGCCGGCAGCGAGATCATCAGTTCGCCGGAGATCTTCATCGCCGCGGCCGCCGAACGTGCGAAGAGAATTCGCTTCGGCACCGGAGTCATCTCGCTCGCGTACCACAACCCGCTGTGGGTGGCCGACCGCCTGATGTTGCTCGATCACCTCACCCATGGCCGCGCCATCGGCGGAATGGGTCCCGGCTCGCTGCCCACCGACTCCGCAATGATCGGCCTGACGCCAACCGATACCCGCGAGCTTCTGGACACCAACCTGGATATCGTCGTACGCCTGTTGGCGGGGGAGACGGTGACGGCCGAAACCGCCACGCACTAACTGTTCGATGCCCGACTTCAACTTGCGCCGTACTCCGCCGACGGGATTCCCCTTGCCGTGGCCGCCGTCGCCTCTCCGACCGGTGCGCGACTCGCCGGAAAGCACGGGATAGGCCTGCTGTCGATCGGGGCCACGTTGGTCGCCGACGGCTGCGATGCTCTCGCCTACCACTGGGACATCGTCGAAGAAGGGGCCGCCGCGTTCGGCACGCAGGCCGACCGCGCCAACTGGACCCTCGTCGGACCGATGCACATCGCTGAGACCGAGGAGCAGGCGCGCGCCGACGTGCGATTCGGAATCCAGCCGTGGTTCTGCTATTTCCAGAAGGTCGCGGCGTTCCCGCAGATGACCATGCCGGGCGATCAGGTCGACGAGATGATCAACGTCATCAACGACGCGGGTGCCGGTGTCATCGGGACGCCAGAAATGGCGCGCGACCAGATGCAGCGGTTGCGGGATCAGTCCGGCTTGTTCGGCTGCATGCTGCAGATGGGACACGAATGGGCGAACCCGGCCGCGACGAAGCGGTCAGCGGAACTCTTCGCCGCCGAGGTCATGCCGCACTTCCACGGACAGGCGCAGCCGACCGTGGACGCCGCCACACGTGCCGGCGACGCGCGCGAGGACCTCGCCCAGATGCAATTCCAGGCCATCGACCACATGACGAAGAAGTATCAGGACGAAGTCGGCTCCAAAATAATCACCGCGGAGCTATTTGGGTTGACACCGTTGAGCTCTCGACGGCTCGTTCGTCAGGGCGCCGCCGGGTCGCGAGGACGCAGCCGGCGAGGATGAGTGTCAGGGCGGCGATGTTCCATGCCGTCAACGGCTCATGGAGGACGATGACGCCGGCCGCCAGTGCCACCGCGGGATTGATGTAGGTGAAGACGAGCGCACGTGCCGCGCCGACTTCACGGATCAGAGCGAAGAACACGAGAAAGGCCAGCGCGGTGCAGATCACCGCCAACCCACCCAGCGCCACGAGTACCCGTGTGGACGGCATCTGGTCGGGCCATGTGGCTGCCGCCGGAGCCGCGTACACCAGCGCCGCGAAGCCCAGGCAGACCGCCGTCATGGGAAGCGCGGGCACATCGGCGAGATGGCGCGCGGCGATCAGCGGGGCGATGGCGTAGCACGTCGCCACCAACAGCACCTCGATGATCGGCCACGCGCTGCCGCCGATGTGCGGACCGGCCAGCACCGCCACGCCCGAGATGCCGACGGCCAGGCCGATGATGCGTTTGGCGCCCAATCGCTCGCCGCCGGTGAAGCGGTCCAGGACGGCGGCGATGATGGGCGACGCGGCGATGAGCAGACCGGTCATCGAACTCGTCAGGTGGCGCTCGGCGTCCGAGAGCAGCCACCACGCCGCGATGATCTCGAAGAAGGCGAAGCCGAGCAGCGCTTTCCAGTGGTTACGAATGATCGTGACTGTCCGATGCGAGAAGGCCAGGGGCAACAGCACCGCGGCGCCGACGGCGGTCCGAACGAGCACGAGTACGGGAACCGAGACACCGTCGACCGCGATCTTGATCATCAGATAGGGAATGCCCCAGATGATGCTCATCGCGAGGAAGAGGATCCATCCACGCGAGCTCACGTCCACACCCTACGATCCGCCGAGCTGACAGGTGGAACCGGCGCGCGCGCACTGGAGCGTCACACCAGCGTGATGTTCCGATCCGAACCTAGGACCGCATCAGGCCGGCGTAACGCGCGAGGTGAAGCGCGGACGAGCCGAACTCGCGGTGCTGCACGACCTGAAAGCTGCCGATGGGCTGGCCGAACTACTGGCCTTCGGCTAAGGCAATGAGCGGAAGATCGTGGTTGACATCCGGATGACGGGGTATCGCCTACCGGCGATAATTGTGAGCGTGGAGCGGCGACGAGACGGCCAGGAGAGGCAAACACCGATTGCGCTCCTCAAAGAACTTCCCGCACTGGTGGTGCTGGAGCGTTTTCCGGTCCCCGTCCTGGCGGTCGCGGAGGACGGCATCATCCTGTTGGCCAACGCCGCTTTCGCCGAGATGCTCGGTTACAGCGCCGCCGCGGTCACTTCGCTCGAGTACCAGCAGATCTTTCACACCCCTCCCTGTCGAACAGCCCGCGGTGTCTGTCGTTCGGTCACATGCGAATCCGATCGTCGAGCTGCTGCATCACGACGGTTCCATCGTCCGTGCCGGGATGAGCCGGTCGGCCCTGCTGCGTGGCGACGATCCGGTGGCGCTGGCGACATTCCAGGACCTGACCGAACAGTTGTGGGTCGAGGAACTGTAGACCCCGATATCACTCGGCCGGTGTCGTCGCGGCGCGCCGCATGGACTCGCGCTTGAGGAACTCGCGGAAGTAGGCAAGCGAATCGTCGGTCACGATGGCCGGCAGCAGAACCTCCCATGTTCGGGCCACGCGTTCCAGAACGTCCGCTCCGGAGGACATCGCGTTCGACAGGAGTTCAGCGCCGAGCATCGCGACGAGGACGGTTTCACCCAGGGCACTCGGATCGATCTCGTTCCGCAGATCACCCTCTTCGATCGCATTGGAAGCACGTGCAGTCATCTCCGCGATCCAGCGAGCGTATGTGCTGGCGGCCACGTCATTGAACTCACCCAGCGTCCGTAGGAGTTGCAGTCCGCCCCGTACGATGCTGTCGGTGCGCATGAGGTCTGCGACGACGAACACCCCGTGGATCAGGTTTTCCAGCGCGGGCGCGGACGACGCCTCGGCGATGGTTTTGAAGGCCTGCGTGAGTGTGGCGCTGCTTTCCACGATGACCGCGGTGGCTAACGATTCCTTGGATTCAAAGTGGTAATAGAGCGCGCCTTTGGTCATTTCCGCACGCTCGATGATGTCACCCAATCCGGTAGCCCGATAACCCATCTCATTGAAGAGGTCTACTGCTGACGCGATGATCTTCCGTCGGGTGGCCTCGGAACGGGCCTGACGCGCCATCGGCCGAATACCTCCGCGGGAACTCCGTCGCCCCACCAGGTGGTGATGGCCTGGACGGCATCATAAATCATGGCACCAGTGGCGCTGCTTTTTTGATTGCCACAGCTGTGCGTCGCTTGATGAACTGAATTAGATAATCGATGCGGTCGTGCTTCACGAAGCCTGGAAATAGAAGGCTCCACATTATTTCCAAGTCGCGAAAGAACTGGTCGGGCCGAGTGAGATCGCTCGTTTGCCGAAGTCCCATGTACATGGCGACGAGCAGCCTGGCGATGCCGTCGGGGTCAGCCCCGTCGGCGATGTCGCCCTCCTTCACACCTTTGCGCAGGATCTGCCCGAAAGCCGTCACCCATTTCCCCAGCACGCTCGACTGGAGGCCATCGGTGCGGCCGATCGATTCGAGCAGGTTGAATCCCGCCCGTGCGGTCTCGTCGCCGATGTCTTCGGTCGCGACCAGATACAGGATGTCGATCAGAGTCTCCAGGCCTGACAGTCGCCGGGCGAGTAGCTGATCGACCGCATGGCGGGCCGCGGCGGTTCGGTGCTCGACGATGGCCGACGCCAGCGCATGCTTCGACCGGAAATGGAAGTACATCGCGCCTTTGGTGACTTCCGCGTCGGCGAGTATGTCGTCGAGGCTGACCAGGCTGTACGGCTTGTGCGCAAACTGGTGCGATGCGGCCCGCAGAATCTGTAGCCGTGTCGCGTCCGCTCGTCTATCGAGTTGTTCGGTCACTGCTGGACCTCGAAATCTCCACGGGAATGCCGTTCGGGCGGTATTCGGGTCTCCCGTAAATTAATCAATACCTGATTCTTTCACCCGTGTGCCGCAAGTGGCAGGGTGCAAACACGGACGTGTCGAACTCGAGACCATCGGGGGGTCGACCGGCCTTCCTGACGCGAGAGACGTCCAGTTCCCTGGGCAAAGAAGATGCTAGATACTCTAAGTCATCTTTTAGGCTGCAAAACAGCCGAAAAGTATGTAAGGTACTGGTGGTGATGACTCTTGGTCCGACGCCCGAAGCGGGGTCAAACGCCGCTTCTTGCGAGGTCAGGGCCGCTAAAGTGACCAGGAGTCCACTATCACCGGGTATCAGTCGGTGGTACTTTCATGCCGTTGCCATAGTCCGCGTTGGCAAACCCCCTCGAATCCCTGCGCGGGCTGTGGCAACTTCACGTGAGCGGCGGGAGTACGCCTCCTCATCCACCGCCCGTGTCCGTCGGCACCTGCTCAAAACTGAGCAGGCAAAGTGCTCGGCACCGTCAGCGGTTCCCGGCCCATGGCTCGGAGCCGCACCCCCTGGCAACTCGGCACGATCAACCAGCAATACCGAGGTAATTAACGGTGATGTGGGACGAAACGTTTAAGTGGGACGAATCGGCGAAGTGGGACGACGAAGTCGACGTCGTGTGCACGGGTTCCGGAGTAGCAGGACTGGCCAGCGCGATATCGGTGGTGGACGCCGGCGGCGAGGTGTTCGTTGCTGACGCGGGCGAGGCCGTTGCCGACAGCCAAGCATCCGTCGTGGTGCGGTCCAGAAGCGATCCGCTGCGTCCGTGGTTGGGCGTCCAGGTTGACGACGATGAGACGAACGAGTACTTCGCGGCGCTGTCATCAGACCTCGGTCCGCTGACACGCACCGAGTGGGACGTCGATGTGCCGATCAGGGTGGTAGATGAGCGAGTGCCGGTCGACGTTGGTGGGCCGGTCAAGCCGTTCTTCGGTTCCCGGCTGCGCGACTGGACAGCGCGTTGCCTCGCCTCACCGTCCGGGTACTTCTACACCCGGGTGTCGGATTGGCATTCGACCACGGTGTCCGCCAGCGATGGCGACGAACTCGAGATCGCCGAGATCGGTTCGATGACACCGGATCCCGATGACATCGGTGGATCGGTGGCCAGCTGGCTCTCCACTCAGGCGCAACTGCGGGGCATCAAGGCGCATCCGGACAGCACGCTGCAGCGCATCGTTTTCGAGGAGGGTCGCGTGATCGGGGCGGTCTTCAACACATCCGACGGACCGCTGTCGGTCCGCGCCAGGCACGGCGTGGTCGTGGCCACGGGCGGGCCGCATGTCAACGGCGCGGTGCGGCAGCAACTTGTGGACGCAAGCCCGCTACGGGTGTGCCTGGTCGGTCGGGAAGCCAGCCGGTTCGGTCGCGTCGAGTTGTTGACGTCGGACGCACTCGCTGAGGAGCCTGTTCCAGCGTGCCGGTCGATGAATCGTGCACTCCACATCAATCTGCATGAGACGCGCAGTCAGCTACAGACGCTGCGCTGCGGAAAAGTCAACGGATATCCGGCCCTTGGCCAATAGTGCCTCCATCTCGGTGCCCACGATCGGCCGCGAGAGCAGGAAGCCCTGCGCACGCTGACATCCGTGCCGTAGTAGGGTCAAGGCCGCCGCTTCAGTCTCGACCCCCTCGGCGACGAGTTGTAGGCCGAACGCTTCTGCGAGCGCGATGATCGCCCTCACGATCGCCAAATCGCCTGCGTTGGAGCCCAAGTCGCGGACGAAGCCTTTGTCGATCTTGAGCGTATCGACCGGCAGCGACTTCAGGTGGGACAGCACGCTGTAGCCGGTTCCAAAATCGTCGATCGCGACCTGAACGCCGACCTCTTTGAGTCCGGCCAGCGTTATCCGAGTAGTCTCGATGTCTTGGACGACAACACTTTCGGTGATTTCCAGGCAGACCGAACCGCCGTCGAGCCCGAACTCTTCGATGATGCCGGCCACGGTGTCGACGAAGCCGTCGGTGACAAGCTGAACGGGCGACACGTTGATGCGCAGCACCGCGTCCAGACCTACCCCGTGGGAATGCCACCGCGCGAACTCGGCGCATGCCGCACGCATCACCCACCGTCCCAATTCCCCTGCAAGGTTTATGGATTCGGCAACACCGATGAATGAGTCGGGGGAAAGCAGGCCACGTGTCGGGTGCTGCCAGCGGACGAGCGCCTCGGCGGCCAGAATCTCGCCCGTGCGCATGTTCACCTCAGGCAGGTAATGCAGCACGAGGGAGCCGTTTTCGATGACGCTCTGCAGGTGGAGCTCGATGTCGTTTCGGAACTCGCTCTTCAGCGACATGTCGTCGGAGAACACCGCGACCTTGTTTCCGCCTGCACCCTTGGCCGTCAACACGGCTTGATCGGCTCGGCGCAGGAGGTCGGAGGTGGTGTCGCGGCCCGGGAGGCCGAGCGCTATGCCGATGCTCACAGTGCGGGTCAGCATTTCGCCGTCGATCGCAACCCGTTCCGACAGCGTGGACTGCAGCCGGATCGCCAAGGCCTCAGCATTCGCGGCATCTACCGGCGCTGCGGGCACAACGACGAATTCGTCGCCGCCGAGCCGTGCGATCAGGCTGGGCCCTTCGTCGGTTTCCCGCAATCGTTCGGCGAGGACCCGGATGAACCAGTCGCCCGCGGTGTGGCCGAGATAGTCGTTGATCGCCTTGAGCCGGTCGAGGTCGAAGAACAACAGGGCGACGGGGCCCGGCTGCCCCGCGGCCAGTCGCGAGTCGAGGTGCGCCAGCAGCGCACGGCGGTTGTACAGCCCGGTCAGATCGTCATGCTCGGCGAGGTGACGAAGCTGCTCCTCGGCGCCCACACGCGCCTGCACCTGCGCGAAGAGGGTGGCGATGGCCTTGAGTGCGTTGAGTTCCTCGGGCAGCCAGGTCCTGTCCCCGAACTTGACGAAACCGAGTGTTCCAGTCGTGACGTCACCCGACACCAGCGGTACGGCGGCGAGCGACGTGGCGGGCACCGCCGTACTCTCCTCGATGCGCTGTTGATAGTCGTCTGTGGCGGGTTCCGGCCGAAACACACGAGGTTCCTTGGCGTGCTCGCAGAGCGCGAACACCGGGTCCGCGTCGGCGAAGTAGATCACGCCGAGCGGATCGGGATCGGGGATATCGGGACGCAGCGGCCATTCGGCGATCAGCCTGGTCGCTCGGATCTCGTGGTCGTTGTGCCTGAGGAAGCTCACGTCGACGGCGAAGTACTCGATCAGGTCCGCCAGGACCTGCCGAGAGACATCAGTCGCCGTCGCCGCGTTGACGCCCATCAATTTGGTGGCGACTGCGGTGACGACTAAATCAAGACTGGCTGGCACTTTGCCTCCGAAATCGAATGATCATCGTATCCGGTGACCATTGCGGGAGAAACTGCGGCGGCGGCTGCGCACCGATGCCGGCGGAGCGTCGAAGAGCCTCGGTACCAGCCTGAGACTCCCCGGGTGCGGTACTCGCCAGTGCACGGAAGCGAGTCTGCAACTCGCCGAGCGACGTTGGATAGGGCGGCGACAGTCGGTGCAGCAGCACCCACGGCGACGGCGCCTGCCCGCATGCCCACGTCCATCGGCGCTTGGTGACGAGATGGATCGTCAGCGAATCATCACCGATCTCCAGTGACCACGGCGGTGCGTCCCCTCCGGACGGCGCGCGGTTCGCGGCCGCGGCCAGCCTGTGCGTCAGCCCTCGTCTGTTGGCATCCCGCTGAGCCCAACCGTCGATGAATTCGATGCGTGGGTCGGCTTGCAACTCGGTGAGTACGCGGTGGTCGTCCGCATTATCGGTGTTGAGCAGTATTGCGTGCCAGTCATCGGGGTTCTCCGAATTCACGAACCGCTCTCGCTCTGGGCGTATCCATTCATGATGTGTGTCAGCTGTTTCATCTCCGCGACGATCTTGGCCGCTTGGCGCGGCTCCGCATGGCTTACGAATGTCCTGCGATCCCACCACATGATCTTCGTCCGGTACCGCGCATCCGGGTAAGGCGTTGCGGGAATCTTCGAAGCGACGATGCCGCCTGATGAACGCCAGCTGTCCAAAACATGTGTCGCCGCCGTCGCCATGAGGAATTGACAATCGAGAAGCGCCATCGCCGGATATGCGGACCGCGCCAGCGTGGTGGTCAGCTCGCGGTTGCGATTCGGGTCGTCCGCGACCCACGCAGTCTTCATCTCCACTACCCCGAAGGGCACTCGATCGTCGATCATCTTGCGGACGGCATCCTGCCCGGGTTGGCCACGCCACTCTTCGACAGCGTGCGAGTCGTCAGCGTTGCGGTAGGGCCCTTTGGCCCGAACACCGCCGATCACTCGCCCTGCCCTGTCGATGGCGGCGAAGAACAGCGCAGTGTTGTCGCAGTCGAAGATTTCCGCCGTGTCGAGCGCGCTCTCCACCCCATGCTTTCGGTAGCTGAGGCGCGCGCCCGCGACGTACTCGACCCACAGGTCACGTTCGACTGACGGTTGTCCGATAACCAGTTCACATTCGGCGTCGGGGTCCCAGAAGCTGATGGTCCGGTCAGTGCCCAAGTGCGTGCTGTGTGCGGCCTCCAGCGTGGGAGAGTGCATAGGTGTCCGATCCGTCGGGCAGCCGGCCAACGTCGCCTTTTCGGCACTGGCGGTGTACCTGCATCCGGCCGGTATGCAAATACCCGACGTTCAGTATCTCGCCCCAAGTACCCCCGATTCCAGCTAGCCGCGAAATCTTGTCTTAACGATCGATTCGAATCATCACCGGTTCACTCGCGACGAACTAGCCCGAGGCCAGTTTGGCTATCACGTAGTTGATAATCGCTACTGGTCAAATGCGATCGATCCGTCTTATGGCGAATGTGGCAGTCACTGTCAGACTCGAGTCTGGCGTTATCCTTCGACGCAGAAGAAATTTTCGCCGACTCCCTAATAGCGCGCGTTTCGCGGCTAAGCAAGGTTCGGCGGTGCTCCAATGAAAGTATCGATTGCGCGACCTTGGGCGCGGCCTTTGCCAAATATGGCGACCGCCGTCAATAGAACGGCTATGTGCGTCGATCGTGTGTGGTCATCGCATCGAGCGCAGTCGGACCGATGAGTAGCAATAATTTGCCGACGGTGATGGTATGGGGATGGAACGTTGATTCAGGTGGGGGGCGAGTACCCGGGTGCGGGAGGCAGGCGGTTACCACCAAGCGATGTGGGTCGTCTCCTGCTGCGTTGTGCCGACCGGCCGGGCCTGGTGGCCGCCGTCAGTAGTTTCCTCGCTGACGCCGGAGCAAACATCATCTCCCTCGACCAGCACTCCACGACGCAGTCCGGTGGCACATTCATGCAGCGCACAATCTTTCATTTGCCGGGATTAACGGCGGTCCGTGATGCGTTAAATAATGATTTCCGCGAGCAGGTGGCTTCGCAATTCGACTTGGACTTCCGGCTCGCCGAGGCGTCGAAACCTAAGCGCGTGGCGATCATGGTGTCCAAGAGGACCACTGCCTGCTAGATCTCCTGTGGCGCAATCGCCGAGGAGAACTCGACATGTCGGTGATGATGGTCATTTCGAACCACCCCGATCTAGCCGATCAGGTCTGCCCATTCGGGGTGCCTTTTTTGCATGTGCCCTCGATGAAGAATATTCGCGTCGCCGCCGAGCGGCGGAAAATGGATTTGCTGCGTGGAAACGTCGACGTAGTGGCACTGGCGCGTTACATGCAGATCCTCACTCCGGAATTCCTGGCCGAGGTTAACTGTCCGCTGATCAATATCCATCATTCTTTTATGCCCGCGTTCATTGGCGGAGCGCCCTATCGGCGGGCCAAGGAACGCGGCGTAAAACTCGTCCAGCCACCGCACTATGTGTCGGAGGTTCTCGACGACGGACCGATCATCGAACAGGACGTGGCGCGGGTCGATCATCGCCACACCGTCGAGGATCTGGTCCCTCTCGGGTCCGACGTTGAACGCCTAGTTCTGTCGCGAGCGGTGCTGTGGCACTGTGAGGATCGCATCATCCGATACGGCAATCAGACGGTCGTGTTTTAGAGCGGGCAGGGCTAAGGAGACAGGTCGTGAAGAAGTTCGGCGGGCTCGAGGAGTTCGTGGCGGCGCAGGGCGCCCAGCTGGGTCCCACCGACTGGTTGGAGGTCACCCAGGATCGCGTCAATGTGTTTGCCGACGCCACCGATGACCATCAGTGGATCCACGTCGACCCGAAACGGGCGGCATCTGGCCCCTTCGGCGGCGCCATCGCACACGGCCTCCTGACGTTGTCTTTGCTGCCGCACTTCACCCAGCGGCTGTACACCGTCGACAACATCACGATGGCCATCAACTACGGCTACAACAAGGTGCGGTTCATCACCCCGGTGCGGGTGGGTGCCAAGATCCGGGCGCGCGCTGAGATCGCCAAGGTCGATCGGCTCGAGGGTGCGGTTCAGGTGACGCTGACGACGACGGTGGAGATCGAGGGTTCCGACAAGCCGGCGGCGGTGGCCGAGTCGATCGTGCGGTTCATCGCCTGACGGCGGTGCCGTCGATTCGGTGCTGACGGCGATGGCGTCGATTCGGTGCTGACGGCGATGGCGTCGATTCGGCACTGACGCTCAGTACTGCGTCGAGCCCTGATCCACCGATATCCGCGCGGCAGTGACGTTTCGTTTTCGTCGCTGGCCAGCCAGCACACCGTGTCGGCGATCCGTTCGGGGCTCGGCCACCCAGGTGATCGATCCGCCGCGCCCGCCATCGATGATCTTCTGGGCGCCGGCCATCACCGTGTTCCAGGTTCCAGTCACGTTGATGTCCATGACGTTGCCAAAGTCCTTGGGCGAGATGGCATTCCAGACCTGCGGCGCCGCGATCCCCGCGTTGGTCACGATGATGTCGAGCCGTCCGAGAACGGTGACGCCTCATCGACGGCTTGACGGAGCCCGTGGATGTCGAGGATGTCGACCTCCGCGGCGATCACTCGGCGACCGGTGCCCTGGACCAGCTTGACGGTCACGGCGAGGTCGTCGGAGGTCGCGGGATAGTAGGACACGCATGGAGATAGCTCGACGGCCAGGATGCCCGCGCCTTCCTCCGCCATTCGGATGGCGTGTGCGCGCCCCTGTCCCCGTGCCGCTCCGGTAATGAAGGCGACCTCGCGGGTGAGCCGACCGCTCATTTTTGCTCCCGCTGCGCGGCTTTGACGAGATTCGAGCCGATGATCAGACGTTGGATCTCGCTGGTGCCCTCGTATAGCCGCAACAGCCGGACGTCGCGGTAGATCCGTTCGACGGGCACCTCGCGCATGTAACCGCTGCCACCGTGAATCTGAACCGCGAGATCGGCCACCTTGCCGGCCATTTCGGTGCAGTAGAGCTTGGCCGCCGACGGTGCGATCCTGCGGTCATGGTCGGTGATCCACTGTCGCGCGGTATCGCGCACCAGCGCCCGCCCGGCGAGTACCCCGGTCTGCTGGTCGGCGAGCATCGCCTGCACCAATTGGAAGCTGCCGATGGGTGTGCCGCCTTGCGTGGCGATGGCGGCGTAGGCGACGGACTCGTCGAGCGCTCGCTGAGCGGCCCCGACGGCCAGGGCGGCGATGTGGACCCGCCCCCGGGCCAAAGAGGTCATCGCCGCCCGGTAGCCGATGTCCTCACTGCCGCCGACCAGCGCTGAATCCGAGACGCGCACGTCGGTGAAGTTCACATCCGAGGTCCAGGCGCCTTCCTGACCCATCTTGGCATCCTTGGGCCCCACCTCGACGCCCGCAGTGTCGGCGGGCACCAGAAAGACGGCGACGCCCGCCCCCTTGTCGTCGGCGGGCCTGGTGCGCGCAAAGACGACGAACAGATCGGCGACGGGCGCGTTGGTGATGAATCGCTTCTGGCCGTTGATGATCCATGTCTCGTCTGTGGTTCCGTCGCGCACGGCCTTCGTTCGCAGTCCGGACGGATTCGAGCCGGCGCCCGGCTCGGTCAGCGCGAACGAAGCGACGACGTCGCCGGTCGCCATTCGTTCGAGCCAGCGGGCCTTCTGTTCATCGGTGCCGAATCCGACGAGCACTTGTCCCGCGATGCCGTTGTTGGTGCCGAACATCGAGCGCAGCGCGAGCGAGGTGTAGCCCAGCTCCATCGCCATCTCGACGTCCTGCGCCAGGTCCAGTCCCAGGCCACCCCACTGCTGGGGAATCGCGTAACCGAACAGCCCCATCTTCTTCGCCTGGTCTCGCAGATCGTCAGGCACTCTGTCGCCGGCCAGTATCTCTTGTTCGCGCGGAACGACGGCGGTGCGGACGAAATGACGAGTCTGGGCCAAGATTTCCTGGAAGTCGTCGTCGCTAACTTCGGCTGTGCTCATCGGCAGATGCTCCTCCTTGGCAGGGGTGCCTCACGGCCGGGGGGTCGAGGATATATGAAATATGATGCTCGATTGTTGGCCCCCTCGGCCGACAACAAACCGAGGATGGGTGATCAGGTGTCACTACTGGCCGGTCAGACCGCCGTCGTCACGGGCGGCGCACAAGGACTGGGATTCGCCATCGCCGAACGATTCGTCGCCGAGGGCGCGCGTGTGGTCCTCGGCGATCTGGACCTCGCCGCCACGGAGGCCGCCGCGAGGCAACTCGGCGGCGACGCAACGGCGTTGGCGGTCCGCTGTGACGTGACGTCCGGAGACGAGGTCCAAGCGCTGGTGGCCGCCGCGGTATCCCGGTTCGGCGGTTTGGACGTCATGGTCAACAACGCCGGGATCACCCGCGACGCCACACTGCGCAAGATGACCGAGGACCAGTTCGATCAGGTCATCGCCGTACACCTGAAGGGCACCTGGAACGGCACCAAGACGGCCGCGGCGGTCATGCGCGAGAAAAACAGCGGCGCCATCGTGAACATGTCCTCGATCTCCGGCAAGGTCGGGCTCGGCGGGCAGACCAACTATTCGGCGGCCAAGGCCGGCATCGTCGGCATGACGAAGGCTGCCGCCAAGGAACTCGCCCACCTCGGTGTGCGGGTCAACGCGATCCAACCGGGGCTGATCAGGTCCGCGATGACCGAGGCCATGCCCCAGCGGATCTGGGATCAGAAGCTCGCAGAGGTGCCGATGGGCCGCGCCGGGGACCCCGATGAGGTGGCCAAGGTGGCATTGTTCCTGGCCAGCGATCTGTCGTCATACATGACCGGAACCGTTCTCGAAGTCACTGGGGGGAGGCACATATGACGACCCGCCAAGCTGTCGTCTGCGAGCCCGTCCGCACGCCGATCGGCCGATACGGCGGCGTGTTGAAATCGCTGACCGCGGTGGACCTCGGCGTCGCCGCGCTGAAGGGGCTGGTCGACCGAACCGGAATCGACCCCGGCGCGGTGCAGGTGGGTGCACGTTCCGGAGTGAAGGTGCATGACGGCCTGGCCCGGGGCCGCACCACGGCCGGAGGCCTGCACTATCCGGTGCCGGGCGGCATGCTGGAGGCTGCAGAAAACCTGCATCGTGAGTACGGCATCTCGCGCCAGGAGCAGGACGAACTGGCCGTATCGTCGCATCAGCGTGCGGTCGCGGCCCAGAAGGACGGGATCCTCGCCGAGGAAATCATCCCCGTCACCGTGCGCACCCGTCAGGGTGAGGAGCTGATCGACACCGACGAGCACCCGCGGGCCGACACGTCCGTGGAGACGCTGGCCAAGCTCAAACCCGTTCTTGTGGACGATGATCCGGAGGCTACCGTCACCACAGGCAACGCCAGCGGGCAGAACGACGCCGCGTCGATGTGCATCGTGACGACCCAGGAAAAGGCCGACGAACTCGCGCTCACCCCGTTTGCGAAGTTGGTGTCGTGGGGTTCGGCCGGCGTGGCGCCGAACGTCATGGGTATCGGCCCGGTGCCGGCCACAGAGGTCGCTCTCGCCCAAGGCGGGGTTGCGGCTGGAGGATATCGACCTTATCGAACTCAATGAAGCATTCGCCGCTCAGGCCCTGGCCGCGATGCAGGAATGGAAGTTCACCGCGGCCGACCGGGACCGAACCAACGTCCACGGGTCGGGCATATCGCTGGGCCATCCCGGCGGTCCCACCGGCGGTCGAATCTTCGCCACGCTGGCGCGGGAGCTCAACCGGCGAGGCGCGCGCTTCGGACTCGAGACGATGTGCATCGGCGGTGGGCAGGGACTGGCCGCGGTATTCGAAAGGGTCGGCCCGTGACCAAGCTCGCGCAGACACTGGGGCTCACCGAATTCCAGACCGAGATCGTCTCGACGGTAAGGCAGTTCGTAGACAAGGAAATCATCCCTGTCGCCCAGGAGCTCGAGCACGCCGACACCTATCCGCAGGCGATCGTCGATCAGATGCGCGAGATGGGTCTGTTCGGTCTGATGATCCCCGAGGAGTTCGGCGGCCTGGGCGAGTCCCTGCTCACCTACGCCTTGTGTGTCGAGGAACTCGCCCGCGGCTGGATGAGCGTCTCCGGAATCATCAACACCCACTTCATCGTCGCCTACATGATCCTCCAGCACGGCACCGACGCGCAGAAGCGGCACTACCTCACGCGGATGGCGACCGGCGAGACACGGGGCGCATTCTCGATGTCCGAGCCGGAACTCGGTTCCGATGTCGCCGCGATCCGCACCCGCGGCAAGCGGAATTCGGACGGTACCTACACGATCGACGGCCAGAAGATGTGGCTGACCAACGGGGGCAGCTCGACGTTGGTCGCCGCGTTGGTGCGTACCGACGAAGGAGCGGAAAAGCCGCACCGCAATTTGACTGCGTTCCTGGTCGAAAAGCCGGTCGGCTTCGGCGAAGTCGTGCCGGGGCTGACCATCCCGGGAAAGATCGACAAGCTCGGATACAAGGGGATCGACACTACCGAGCTGATTTTCGACGGCTATGCCGCCAACGCCGACGACATTCTCGGCGGGACCCCCGGCCAGGGATTCTTTCAGATGATGGACGGCATCGAGGTCGGCCGCGTCAACGTATCGGCCCGGGCATGCGGTGTGGGTATCCGCGCCTTCGAGCTCGCGATCCGCTATGCCCAGCAGCGCCAGACCTTCGGCAGGCCCATCGCCGAACACCAGGCGATCGCCTTCCAGCTCGCCGAGATGGCGACCAAGGTCGAAGCGGCCCACCTGATGATGGTCAATGCAGCGCGGCTGAAGGACTCGGGCGAACGCAACGACGTCGCCGCGGGAATGGCCAAGTACCTGGCGAGCGAGTTCTGTTCGGAGGTCACCCAGCAGAGCTTCCGGATCCACGGCGGATACGGCTACTCGAAGGAATACGAGATCGAACGGCTGATGCGTGACGCGCCCTTCCTGCTGATCGGCGAGGGCACCAGCGAGATCCAGAAGAACATCATCAGCAAGCGACTGCTCGCCGACTATCGGATCTGATCGTGACCGCTCCGGAGTTCGTGCCGCGACCGCAGCTCGCCGAGGACGTCGCGCGGTACGTGCGTAAGCGAATCTTCGACGGCATGTATCCCGCCGGGCAGTACATCCGCCTGGAGCAGCTGGCGGTCGAACTGGGTATCAGCGTCACTCCGGTGCGCGAGGCGCTGTTCGTGCTCAGCGCCGAAGGCCTGCTCTCCCAACAGCCGAGGCGCGGTTTCGTGGTCGTTCCCGTCACCTGTCGCGATATCACCGATGTGTCCAACGTCCAGGCATACATCGGTGGTGAACTCGCGGCCAGGGCGGCGGCCAACGTCGACGACAAGCAACTGCGCCAGCTCGAGAAGATCCAGACCGAACTGGAGGCCGCCTACGCCGCCGATGATGAAGAGCGTGCGGTCCGGCTCAACCACGAATTCCACCGCGCCATCAACGTGGCCGCCGATTCGCCGAAACTCGCGCAGCTGATGTCGCAGATAACCCGCTACGCACCGGAATCGGTGTTCCCGGTCATCGAAGGCTGGCGAGCAAATCCAACCGCCACCACCGGCGGCTGCTGGCGGCACTCGAGAAGCGTGATGAGGATCTTGCCCGGACAGCGATGTCCGAACATCTCGCCGCGGGTGCGAAGCCGTTGATCGAACACCTGACGGAACGCGGCGTGGTCGGCTAGATCGGGCGATCTTGCTTCTGATCGACGAGCAGGGCCCGTAGCCGGCGGACGTCGACCTTGCCGGTGGGGCCGCGGGGAATCGGGCCGTCGGAGTCCAACAGCAGCCATACCGTCGGCACCTTCCCGAGTGAACATTATCGCCAGGGTGTCGCTGGCGGTGACCGTACCGGCCGTCGCGTCCAGGACGGCGCCCCCATTCAATGGCGCCAATTCATCAGTGGTCCAGATAGATTGCCGTGCAGGGAGGTTCGTCAGTTCCGGTTCGGGGTCGTCGAGGTAGAGATAACTGCGGAACTCCTCGACGGCCACGAGGTACCGCACCGAGGCCACGCGCAGTTGGGCGACCAGTTCGGGTGCCTGAAGCAATGTGCTCAACGGCACCAGCACGGCACCGATGCGGGTCAGCGCCATGGCGATCTGTACCCGTTGCACACAGCAGGGCATGATGAGGCCGACCCGGGTGTCTTTCTCACGCTCGCATCTATGAACGCCGCGGCGAGACCATGGGTCGCGGCGTCGAGTTCGGCGTAGGTGATCCGGCTGTCCGGGAAGATCACCATCGGCTTCTCGCCGTCCTCGCGGGCCCGAAGCCTTCGGTTTGATCGTCTCACCGTGGACCGCAAGTCGTTCGCCTTCCATCACAACCTGATGGGCTTCCCTAAGGTGACGGTGGGGGAGATCGGCGGCTACGCGCTCGGCGGCGGATTCGAGATGGCGCTGATGACGGACATCTCGATGATGGGGCGCGACACCAGGATCGGTATGCCCGCCACGCGGTTCCTCGGTTCGGCGCTGGCTAGCTGTACTGACCACGGACGTTGGTGACGGCGTGGCGGGGTGACAAGACGAAGACCTCCGAGTGAAGTGCGAGCTGCTTAGGAACGCACTCATTCACCGGAGGTCTTCGTGTCCCACCGTAATGCCCCATTGTCGGAAACTGGTCGGCTGCGTCTGGCTCGTTGTGTCGTGGAGGACGGCTGGCCGTTGCGCCGAGCTGCGGAACGGTTTCAGGTGTCCGCGACTACCGCGGCCCGCTGGGCGCGCCGCTACCGTGCCCAGGGCCGGGCCGGGATGGTTGATCGGTCATCGCGCCCACATCGCAGCCCCAACCAGACCCCGACACGCACCGAGCGACGAATCATCAAGGTGCGGGTTATCCGCCGGTGGGGACCTGCCCGCATCGGCTATCTGCTGGGACTGCATCCCTCGACGGTGCATCGGGTGCTGACCCGGTACCGGCTGGCCAAATTGCGTTGGCTGGACCGTCCGACCGGGCGGGTGATCCGACGCATGGAGGCCGCCCGCTGCGGGGACCTGGTCCACGTCGATGTGAAGAAACTCGGCAAGATTCCCGCCGGCGGGGGCTGGCGGATGCTGGGCCGCGCCGCCGGTAAACGCAACGCCTGGGCCGATAGGAGCTCCGGTAAGCGCAGCCGTAACGGCGACCCACTGCGCGGCTCCCACTACCTGCACACCGCCATCGACGCACACTCGCGGCTGGCCTACTCCGAACTGCTCGCAGATGAACGCAAAGAGACCGCCGCAGCATTCTGGCTGCGCGCGAACGCCTGGTTCACCGAGTGCGGCTTTACGGTCCGAACCATATTGACTGACAACGGATCCTGTTATCGTTCACATAAATTCCGCGACGCTTTGAGTGACATAAGGCACCGCCGTACCCGCCCCTATCGGCCGCAAACCAACGGCAAGGTCGAACGATTCCACCGGACCTTGGCCGACGAATGGGCCTACGCCCGGCTCTACCGCAGCGACGCCGACCGCTGCGACGAGTTCCCGCGATGGCTCCACACCTACAATCACCACCGCGGCCACACAGCACTCAAGGGTCAACCACCCGCCAGCCGCGTACCTAACCTCTCAGGTCAGTACAGCTAGCCTGCAGCTGTTCTTCCATCGGTCGGGACCGGTGCTGGCCAGGCGACTACTGCTGACCGGCGACATCATCGAGGCCGGCGCCGTCGAACATCTCGGCGCCTTCACCGACACCTGCGCGCCGGCGTCGGTGGCCGCACGTGCCTGGTACTGGGCGGGGAAGGCCGCCAAGATGCCCGCCGACGGAGTCGTCTTCGCCAAGGAGGCGTTCCGCCTCGTCGAGCAGGGCCAGGCCTACCAGGGCGAGGAAGTGGCCAGCTATGTGTTCCACGCCTATGGGACGAACCTGCAGTTCATGCCCGGCGAGTTCAACTTCGTGCGACGAGCACTTCCGCGTGCCCGAGCCGGAGTGACGGCGGTCACCAACTGGCGGCAATACAGTAGCTGCTACTTTTGTAACGTCGCCTACATCGAACCGAGGTCGAGAACATGCCCACACCCGCCATTGTCGGTGCCGCAAGGACAGCCATCGGCCGGTCGTTCAAGGGGGCCTGGTCAATACCCCTCCGAGACGCTGATCACCACGGTGCTGCTGCCGGAGGACATCGACGACATCATCTTCGCCGAATCGCATTACGGCGGCCGCGATCTGGCGCGCTACGCGGCCGATGCCACCGGTTTGCAGCATGTTCCCGGTCAGTCGGTCAACCGGCATTGCGCGGGCAGCCTGACCGCGATCGGGAACGCCGCCGCCCAGATCGGGTCGGGCATGGAACGTGTGCTCATCGCCGGCGGTGTGCAGTCGCTGTCGAGACGCCGGATGCGCCGACGAAGGACATGTCGATCACCGTCGGTTGGAACACCGTGCAGGCCGTTGGCATCACCCGCGAGGAGATGGACGCGTGGGCGGCGCGGTCGCACCCGCGCGCTATCGCAGCCATGGACGAGGGCAACTTCCTCCGGGAGATCGTTCCGCTGAAGGCCCAGCAGTTCGACGGATCGGAGGTGGACTTCAGCGTCGACGAGCATCCACGCCGGGACACCACCGTCGAGAAGTTGGCCGGGCTCAAGGGTCCCGCACCCGGAGATCGAGGGGTTCTCCATCACGGCAGGCAACAGCAGCGGCACCAACGACGCCGCCGCGGGAGTCGCCCGTGTCGAACGTCAATACGCTGAGGCGCAGCGGCTCTCGGTGATGGCGACCGTGAAGGCGTGGGCCGCCGCGGGTGTCGCGCCCCGCGACACCGGGCTGGGCGCCGTCAAGGTGATCGGCAAGGTCCTCGACCGCGCGGGCCTCAAGCCATCCGACGTCACGCTGTGGGAGATCAGAGGCGTTCGCATCGTTGCCGATCGCCGCATGCCGTGAGTACGGTCTGGACGAGGAAAGGGTGGACTTTTCCGGAAGCGGCGGCAGCCTCGGTCATCCCATCGCCGCCTCGGGTGCACGAATGGTGACCACGCTCGTCTATGAACTGCAGCGGCGCGGAGGCGGCATCGGTGTCGCTGCCATGTGCGCCGGCGGCGGCCAGGGCGGCGCGGTCGTCGTCGAGGTTTAGCGGGCGACGGCCTTGTTCTTCGCGCGTGAGCCGGCGGCCTTGGTCGCCTTGCGGGCCGGTTGCGGGGCCGTTGTGCGACCGTCGATCAGCCTGCCGGCGCGATCGAGGATGCATTCCAGACCGAATTCGAAGTTCTTCTCGTCGGCGGCGCCGATATGATGGCCCTTCTCGGTGACCAAAGCGAGCAACGGGGTGCTTCCGGCATCGATCGACATCGTTTCCTCGATGTCGCTCGGCCTCTCGTCGCTGGCGAGGTTCTTCTCCCGCAATCGCTGGAGCACCACCGATCCGCGCACGTGCACCGACACCGCCGAGTAGGTGTCGAACGCAGCTTCGGGGGAGAGACCCGCCTCGACCAGGCCGGTGATGGCCTTCTCCACTTCCTGGACGCCGAGCCGGGCCGTCCGGGGACTCAGCGCCGACCGGATTAGGATCAGGTCACACAGAATCGGGTTGCCCATGAACGTCTTTCGCATCGTCCGCGCGTGGTTGCGCAACGTCTCGCGCCAATCCGTTGCCTCGACGTAGGGCGTCGCGAAGACGTACTGGCGCAGAGCGCGATCCGTCATCGCATTGAGGAGGTCGTCCTTTTTGCGGAAATACCAGTAGATGCTGGTGACGCCCACACCCAGGTGCTTGCCGAGGAGCGGCATGCTGAGGTTGTCGATCCCGACCTGCTCGGCGAGTTCGAAGGCGCCCTTGATGATGTCGTCGGGATTGATGGACCCGCGCTCGCGCCGCTGACGCTTCTCAGCGGTTGCTTGCTTTGCCACTGAGGGCACCTCCATCACATTCATCGCTGCGCACGCAGCCCCGGGTAAGGTCGGTGGTCTTAAATCTACCGGCAGCCACACCCCTGAACTGCGCCTTCGCCATCGTGTCGCCGCTCGGTCGTTACCGTCAACCTTACCGGTGACCATCCGGTCGATGGCGCCCACCACTGTTCCACTCTTCTACTGTAAGGCCTATAGTAAGCATCTCCAGCGAATCGGTCGACAGAAAGCTGAGGGTGTCGGGGTCATCAGCTCGACGGCGACCGGGAGTTGTCGGCCGCGGTGATCACCGGCGCCGGCGGCAACTGCTGCGCAGGCATGCACGGCCGGACCGGAGCGAACATCGACGTCGACGGCAGCAGCGATTTCCCCCTAGCGCGCCCACAGAGGGATGAATTATGGCCAACGCCAGGCAGGCTCGTTCGTGGGCGCGCAGCGCGCTGCTGGCGGCCCAGTGACGCCGAACGGTCATTGCGGAAGCCACTACCGATACATGCACAGTATGTGCATACCTCCTGCTCCGGTGCCATAGTTGAGGAGGCCTCATCGCCGAATACGGCATCTCGTAGATCCTGCCGACCTTGCCCCGCCAGAGATGGGTGATGAAGGCGATGGGCGCCGGTGCGTGCCGGTCCCATGAGAGGAACCGTTCCCGCATCGGGGGATTCGCGTGCGTCACGGCCGCCGAGCGTGCTGCCCTGATGGCGAAGGAGATCTCGGTCCCCGGCGACCGACAGATCAGGGCGTTGTTCACGAGCGCGGGCAACCCAGTGCTGTCCGTTCCCAACGGTGAGGAACTCGAGGTCGCAGTTGCGGGTCTGGACCTGATGGTCGAGCTGGACCTGTACGTGAACGAGACGACCGCACATTGCGATTACGTGCTGCCCGTCACCACGATGTACGAGCGCGACGATTTCGCGGTGACGTTTCAGACATTCCAGGCGACACCCTTCCGGCAGGCCACCGAGGCGGTGGTGACACCGGTCGGACAGGTGCGCACGGAATGGGACGTCATCAGTGCGCTGATGCAACGGATGTCTTCCCGAACAAGGGCATTCGCGGTATTGGGATTCGCTCGTACGATCACGGACATACTCGGGCGCCGCTTCACACCGCGTGGCGTAGTCGACATGATGATTCGGATGTCGGAGGGCGGCAACCGGTTCGGTCTGCGTCGCGGCGGGCTGACCTTCCGAAGGCTGACGCAGCGCCATCCGCATGGCATCGTGCTCGCACCTCACCTTCCGACGGGCGTGCTGGACGAGGTGGTTGCCTACCGCCATGGCCGCGCCCGACTGAAGCACGACGACATCGAGGCCGAGATCGTCAAGCTGTCACGACGCATGCGCCTACGGATTATCCGATGCGGATGATCGGAATGCTGGAGCCGCGGTCGGAGAATTCGGGGATGCACAATGCGCCGTTGCTGATGCGGGGGGAGCGGACCCATCGCGCACTCATGCATGTCGACGACGCTTCCGAGCTGCATATCGCCGACGGCGACATGGTGCAGGTGACCTCTCCGTTCGGCCGGATCACCGTGCCGGTGTACGCAACCCAGGACATCATTGGGGCGATCGCGATACCGCACGGCTGGGGGCACAAAGGCACGGGCGGTTGGAGGGTGGCGAACCGCGCGGGCGGCGCCAACGTGAACCAGCTGACGTCGAGTGACCCGAAGGACGTCGAGTCCCTGGCCGCGATGTCGTACGGGTGTGCCCGTCCGGGTCGATCGGGTCGCTGCCGTCGCCGTCAACGCAGAGTGATCGCATCACGCGACTGGGCTACGGCGTCAGGTGATGCCGAGAACGCGCTTCTCGAAGACGTCGGCGCCATGGTCGGTTCCGCCGGTCGCCGCGAAACCCTCCGCCACCCTGGCTGCGCCGTCGGTCATCGTCATCGCGTCGCGCACTTTCGCGCGCAACCGCTTCGCCGACAGTCTCCTCGCCGGCAGCCTCGTGCCACATCCGGCTACCTCCGCACGTCGTGCGACCTCGAATTGGTCGCGCCCGAATGGCACGACACATACCGGCACGCCGTGAGCGAGCGCCTTCTGTGTTGCTCCCATCCCGCCGTGAGTCACCGCGCACACCGCGCGGTCCAGCACGGCTCCATGGGGAACGAAACGGCACACCGTCGTATTGCCGGACGTGGTCACTTCGTCGGATTTCGCGGTCGGCACCGTCGCCACGATGTGAACGGGATCATCGGCCAGCGCCTCGATCGTGGTCAGCACCAGCGCTTCGTCGGCCTGCCGTTCTGATGACGTCGTGACGAGCACGATCGGGCGGTCGATCGACGCGAGCCAGTCGGGGACGCTGTTCTGGTCGAACTCGAGCACGCAGGGCCCGATCATCTGCACGGCATCGCCCCAGCCTTGCGGATACTGAAACGGCTTGCCGCTGGCGACCAGCATGAGTGGAGCGCGGCGCAGGAACTCGTCGATCGAACCGACCGGTGGGGCACCCACGTCGGTGCGGATCCGATTGATCGGCGGGACCATTATCCGCTCGAGCGAACCCACCACAACGGTTCGCGCCGCGGCGTCGCGGATGCGGCCGACCGCACCGCCCAACGGTTTGAGGCCGAGCCCGAACGGGGGCACTCCGGCTGCGCTCAGCGGCGGCGTGTACGGGGAGAAGCATGCCCATGGGATGGATCCGGCCTCGGCGGCCGACAGGGCGCCCCAGCAATTCACGTCGACCAGTAATGCGTCGGGCCGAATCCGCGAGACGGCATCGAAAAGGTCGGCGACCTCGTGGGCTGCGCGTCGGCTGAACACCGAGACCGACAATTTCAGCGCGCCGAGAGGATTGGACGCTTTCCAGTCATCCTGCCCGATCTCCTCGATCGCGGGGTCGATCACATCGGCAGTGAAGCCGAGTGATTGCGCGACCTGCATCCCGGTCGACAATGTCCGCGCATGGATGTGGTGGCCGCGGCGGGACAGCTCTGACAAGAGGGCGCTCATCGGCAGCAGGTGGCCCAGTGCCGGTGACGTGTAGGCCAGAATCGTGGCCATCGTCAGACTTCCGGCGGTCGAGCGGACAATGTGGCGACCATCTGACGCGCCTCGCCGAGGCGACCTCGTGCATCGAGCCCTTCACAGAGTGCGAGGTACTGCTCGGCCAGTTCGACATGGCCGTCCGAGTCGCCTTCCGCCTTGGCCAACAACGCGCGGGATCTCAACCACCACAGGTCCATTGCGGGAATGCCGGGATGCCGGGCGTGCGGTTGATCGACGATACGGTGCGCTTCGGCGAGATCGTTGTCGGAGCCTCGGTCCAAGAGAAGCTCGACGAGGACCTCACCCGCGCGGCCCGCCAGAACTCGAAATCCCTGTTTGGTGTGCAGTGAGAAGCATTCGCGAAGCTCGCCGATAGCGTTGTCGCGCTGACCGTTACGGGCGGCGTCGATCGCCAGATCGGCAGAGACGGCCGCTAGGGCTGTGGTGAACAGATTGTGCTTCTGGATGGCTGTCCGGGCGCGGTGGAGCACATCGATCCCCTCGTGATATGACGCGGCCTTCGACCGGAGCATCACCACGCCGTACGTCCACTGTGCGGAGACGATGCCGAACATGTCACCGAAGGACTCGGCTCGGCGCACCGAGTCGTGCATCTCGCGCACCAGATCGTCAGGCTGATACAAACCCATCGCCGCCAACATGCCCCGAAATGCCCACACCACGGCCTGGCTGGCGGGTGGGAGCCCCTGTGCCTGCCGATAGCTCTCCCGCAGATGACCACGGCCGCGCTCAGGCTCACCCGTGCACATTTCGATAGCGCCGCGAACCGAATTGGCCAGCGCCAACTCCATGGTGGGCACATCCCGCAGCAGCCCCACGATCCGATCGATCATCCGCAGCGCGGCGTCGAAGTCGCAATTGGCAAACCGTGCATACGCAACGGAGAAAAGGATGACGCCCATTGTTGCGGTATCACAGTCGATACCGCCGGCCATCTCCTCGAGTTCCTCGGCCAATGCTGCGGCCTCGGGGATGCGGTTGTCGTTTGTGGCGAAGGAGACGATGCGACCGGCCATGCCGATCGCGAGAGATGTCGGATCGCCCGCGAGCTTCGTCAGCTCACGAAACTCGTCGAACCGCTCGTCGACGTCGACATCATGACCGACGAAGACCGACTTGGATATGAGCATTGTCCTCGGCGCTACACGCATGTGGGCGACGGTGAAATGGTCATCTGGCAACTCGTCGGAAATGCGTTGCGCGCTCTCCCAACGCGCGCGCGCGGCGGAAAGGTCGCGGACGGCGAGCCATTCGGCCGCGCGCATGTGCCAGTGGTACGCCTCGGCCAGGTTGCCCGCCGCTTCGAGGTGGGTGGCGATCAACCCCGCGTTTTCGTCGGCGGCGCCGGGATCACGCCCCTCGATGGCGACGGCCAGCCGGCTGTGGGCCTGCATGCGCGCGGCACTCAGCTGCGATTCGTAGGCTACGGTGCGCACCAGCGGGTGGCGAAAGCAATACCGTTGTCGTGGTACGAATTCCGTCTGATCGATCAGTTCTGACGAGACCAAGTCGGCCATCTGATAGGGCATGGCTTCCGGAAGGAGAGTGTGCAGAATGTCCACGTCGAAGTGGGTACCGATCACCGCCGCGGCGTTCAGGATCGACTTTGCTTCAGTGGGCAGCCGATCGATGCGGGCCGCGACCACCGCTTGGACGGTGGCGGGGACCGCGATGTCCGAAACGTCGGTCGCCAGGCGGTAGTGACCGCGGCTCCCCGTGAGCACGCTGCTTCCGGCCAGATCGCGCACGATCTCCTCCGCGAAGAACGGGTTGCCCGAGACCGCCATCACGATTCGATCTGTCAGGGATACCAGCGAGGGGTCGCTTCCGAGGAGTTGGCCGACCAAACGCACGGCGGTCGATTCCATCAGTGGCCGCAGGGTGATCGTCTGATGTGGATGGCGATACAACGCACCGTGGAACTCTGGTCGGTAGGCCGTGACGAGTATCGATGTCGTCACGTTGAGCGTGGCGGCGAATTCGGAAAGGACGTGATCGCTGGGTGCGTCGATCCATTGGGCGTCATCGAGAACAAAAACGGTTCGGTTGGGGTGCGCCAGGACAGTTTGGGCCATCATCTCGACAAGTCGTCGGCGTCGGCCGTCGATGCTGACCTGTGGTGGGTCCGCGCCGGCTCCTGCGATCCCCATGGCCTCGAACAGTATTTGTGCGTCCGGAGAGTGTTCGGTGAGCAAACCCCTGAGCTGGCCCAACGTGTATTCCCTGGCGTCGGCGTCGCTCAGCCCCTCCGCGCCGAACATGGCGCGGAGCAGACGCGACAACGCGCGGAATGCGAGTGTGGACGTGTGGGATTCGCAGCGGGCGACGACGACATCCGCGCCCTGATGCGCGGCGATCGCGGTGAACTCGCTGATCAGCCGACTCTTGCCCAGTCCGGGGTCACCGACTATGCCCACCAGGCAGCCGCGCTTGGCGTCGAACATTCTGCCCAGCCAACTCAATTCGGTCTCACGGCCAAGCATCATCCCCTCGTTGCGACCCAACACCATCCGGTCGGATTCCACGGCGACGAGCTGGCGTGCGGGCACGGGCAAGGCTGCTCCCTTGATGACAACGTCTTCGACCGGTCCGAGTCTGGTGACATCCTGGATGAGGCGGGCGGTGGACAATGAGCACAGGACGGCACCGGCAGGGGCCGCCGCCTCCATCCGTTGTGCCATTCCGACGGGGTGGCCGATCACTGTGTATCGCCTTGAGCCCGAGCCGATTTCGCCGGCGACCACCTCGCCGGAGTTCAGGCCGATCCGAATCCTGAGGGCAATGCCGTCCAGGTGAAGGAGTTCAGTGGCAAGGTCTTCGGTGATCGATTGAATCTCGAGCGCCGAGATGCATGCCCGCAGCGCATGGTCCTCCAGTGCGACCGGCGCGCCGAACGTGGCCATCAAGCCGTCGCCGGTGAATTTGTCGACCGTGCCCTGGTAGCGCTGCACGACGGCGGATGCCCTGTTGAAGAGTTCGTTCATGATCTCGCGGAGTCGCTCCGGGTCGATCGCCGCCGCAAGCTTCATCGACTCGACGACATCGGCGAACAGGACGGTCACCTGCTTGTGTTCGCCTGGCGCGGGTGCCGAACTGACCGCTGACCCACAGGCATCGCAGAATCGCGCCTGCGCGCGGAGGTCGTGACCGCACGACAGACACCGATTGGTGGCCTCGCTGACCGGACTGACCATCCTCCGAATCTCCTGCGACGTCAATTCCACATGATCGCGCACGGCACATCGGATTGGTGCCTTATCCGCAAATCTGTCGAGCGTGCGCCAACTCAGGAAAAATCGCGGCGTGTCGGCCGCGGACACGCGCGCTCGGCGATGGGGGGAAGGCGGCTAGGCGATGGCACCGTTGTTCTTGAGTTCCTCGATGCGGTCCCAGTCCATGCCCAGTTCCATCAGCACGAGCTCGGTGTGCTCGGCGCGCCGCCGTCACCGGCGTCCCCTTCCACGATCATGTCGTGGGCGATCGCCTGTTCGTCGGTGCCGAGATCCACAAGGCTCTAGAACGGCGCCCATTGGCCCTTCATGATCTTCAGATGCTGTCGCCAGTAGTCGAACGGTTTGCTACGAATCGCATCGGCGATGGTTCTGGCTGCCGCCTCGGCGTTTTCGATGAGCGGATGAACGTCGGAGAAGCGCGGATCGTCGACCAACTCGGCCAAGCCCAGATGCTCGAAAGCATCGCGAATGCCGGTCGGGCTCACCATGCACAGGTTGATGGTGCCGCTGTCCGACGTCAGGTAGTTCCCGAGGAAAGGATTCACCGTGGGTCCCGCGGAATCCGGCATGAGCGATCGCATCGTCTCGCCCGTCTCCATGCCTTGAGTGACGCTGGCACCCGCCGCCCACCCGGCCGTGCTCAACAAACGAGACGTCGAGTTCCACGGCTTCACCGGTGCGCTCACGGTGGAACAACGCGGCCGAGATGCCACCTGCGACGTTCATCCCGCCGATGGAGTCGCCGAACGCCGGGATGCCTTGCGAGAGGGCACCACCCAGCTCCGCGGGCGTCAACGCGTGGCCGACGCCACTGCGGGTCCAGAACGCGGTGCCGTCGAACCCTCCGGTGTCACGCTCTGCCCCCTCGCTGCCGCGGGCGTAGATGACCATCGGGTTGACCGCGCGGTTGTGTTCGACGTCGAACCTGTTCTTCTGGCGCTGCGCCGGCATGTAGTTCGTCAGGAAGACATCCGCGGTCTTGGCGATCTCGTAGAGAACCTCTTGGCGCCGGGACTGGACACATCGATGCCGACGCTGCGCTTCCCGCGGTTGGGATGCTCGATCAGCGGGTGCCGATTCGGGTCGAGCTGGAAGCCGCCCATGTTGATGAAGCCGCGTTGGGTGTCGCCGCGCCCGGATGCTCGACCGTGATGACGTCCGCGCCCCAGTCGGCGAGGATGGCCCCGGCGTTCAGCGTCACCGGACGCGCGGCCCCGCCATTCGGCGGATCGATTCAGTTCCCGGCAGGTGCAGGTCTCGGGATGCGGATGGCGCGCAACCGGACACGGCGCCGGCTCAAGCGCTTTCGCTGATGGCCTGCTCGCGGGCCCACCGGTAGTCTGCCTTGCCCGCCGGGCTGCGCTCGATCACCGGGCGGAACACAATCGCCTTCGGCAGCTTGTACCGGGCGATGGAACCGGAGGCGTGGTCGATGAGTTCCTGGGCATCGGCGCTCGCGCCGTCGACGAGCGCGACGATCGCCACGACTTCCTGCCCCCAGCGCTCACTCGGCCTGCCCGACACCACCACATCCGCGACGGCGGGATGCGATCCGACGGCCGTCTCGACCTCTTCGGCGAAGATTTTCTCGCCGCCGGAATTGATGGTCACCGAGTCCCGGCCGAGCAATTCGATGGAGCCGTCCTCGAGGTGTCGCGCGCGATCGCCGGGCACCGAGTACCGGACGCCGTCGATGACGGGGAAAGTGGCTGCGGTCTTGGTCGCATCGCCCTTGTAACCGAGCGGCACGTACCCGCGTTGCGCAAGCCAACCCATGCCGTCGTGGCCGGGTTCCAGGATCGCGCCGAGGTCCTCGGCCGCCACGAAGGTGTCCGGGCCCGCGGTGAACTTCCCCGTCGCCACCGCCCCCGACGCCGACATGTGGGTCATCTGCACGCCGGTTTCCGAGGAGCCCACGCCGTCGACGACGATCAGGCCGGGTTTGGCGTCGACGAGGCGCTGTTTGGCCGTCGGAGTCAGCAGCGCTCCGCCGTTGGCCACCACCGCCAGCGAGGACAGGTCGGCGGTGCCGCGTTCGATGGCGTCGGCCAGCGGGCGCGCCATCGCATCGCCGACCACGGTCACCGCCATGACCTTTTCCCGCTCGATCGTGCCGACCGCCTCGTCGGCGTCGAACCGGTCGGTGACGGTGGAGAACACCACGGACTGCCCGGTGGTCATGGCCGTCATGACCGCCCACTGGGCCGCGCCGTGCATCAGCGGGGGCAGGATCATCAGCCTGGACTCCGGAGCCTCGGCAACGCGTTCGGCGATGTCCTCGTAGGAGCCGGCCAGCTCGCCGGTGTAGAGACTCCGGCCGCCGAACGCCGTCATGAAGATGTCGTGCTGGCGCCACAGCACCCCCTTCGGCATGCCCGTCGTGCCGCCGGTGTAGAGCACGTAGAGGTCATCGGGGGACGGCTGATCGGGCGGCAGTACGGGCACGCCCGACCCGACGATCGATTCGTAGTCCACGGCACCGTGCACCAGGTCATTGCCGGATTCGTCGGCGATCTGGATCAGCACGCGCAACTTGGGAAGTTGCCGAAGCACATCGTTGACGCGCGGCGCGAACCTCGCGTGGTACATCAGCGCGGTCGCGCCCGAGTCGGCGAGCAGGTAGTGCAACTCACTCTTGACGTAGCGGTAGTTGACGTTGAACGGTGCCACCCGGGCCCGCCATGCGCCCAGCATGGCTTCGACGTACTCGGGTCCGTTGTGGGCATAGATCCCGAGCAGGTCCTGGCCCACCTCGTGACCGGCCAGGCCGGCCCGCTCGGTCTTAGCGCCCAATCCGCGGGAATGAAGGTATGCCGCGAGGCGGTTGGACCGCTCGATGACCTGGCGGTATGTGTAGCGGCGGTCGCCCTGGATGATGAATTCCCGATCGCCGATCACGGCCCCGACGGTGTCGGCGGCGGCCGGGGACGGTGAAGTGTGTCGCGGAGTTGGACATCGTGCCTCTCAAGGCTGGTGGGGGAGCAGCTTGATCATCAGACCGCTGGCCTCGGATAGTACGTTGCCGTGGACGTCGGTCATGCTCGCCTTGAGAAACGCTTTCCGGCCGTCGACGGAATCAATCCACGACCGCGAGACCAGCGGCTCGTCTGTCGGAGTGATTTTGCGGTAGTCCACGTGCAAGTAGGCGGTCCTGCTGTCGGGCCGCCCCGCCGCGGACACGACCATGCCGAAGTGCCAGTCATAAAACAGCGGTATCACCCCGCCGTGGACCGCGACGTTGCCGCCGACGTGGAAGCGACTGAAGTGGCCCCGCACCGTGACGGCGTCGGGGCCGCACTCGGTGACCTGCCAGGGCGGCATCAAGGGGGTGGCCGAGTCCGGGGAGGTGGCGGGCGCGCCCGGCCGGTGCGACACCGGCTGGCGCCTGATGTGTTTCGAGTCGCGCACACGTCTTCGATGACTTCGGCGGTGTCGGTCCACAGTGCCGGGTCGGGGTCAGTGGACACCGCGATGTCCTGCAGCCGCGGCATCGCCGTCATGAATCGGGCCATTCCGGCGGTGCGTCAACCGGCTCGACTCTCGCGAATTGGCGGATCTCGTTTTCGGTGTCGGTCACGTGTCGGCTACTCCCTTGTGTTCGGCAGGTCATCGGTGGTCGTGATCGTCGCGAGCAGCGACAGCATGTTGTCGATGATGGAGGTTGCCGGTGATGGCCAGGTTGACCGAGACGCCGACGGCCACGATGGTCGAGACGCCGAGATTGCGCAGGACCGCGTCGAGGTCCGTGCCGCCCATCGGTCCGATGCCGTGCCATCGGGTCATACCAGATCCGTTGGTGCAGGCCGATTCGGGTACCAGGGACGCGCCGAGGTGGCGGCAGTGGCCCGACCGCAGGTGCACGGCGCCCGCCTCGTCGCGATATGCCACGAGTTCCCCACCGAAGTGCAGAAGGGCGCGGACTCCACCCTCGCGGGAGATTCGGCCGACCAGACCTTCACGCGAGTTGCCTCCTAGCGGCGCTTTAGAAGCGTAATAGAACAGCTTACAGTTTCTATTTCCGCACCCATCTTCCTCGACGAGCACCGTCCCTTCCGTCGGAGTCGACATCGTTTGACGCTCCGGGAGGCGGCACCGCCATTGTCGCGAAACGGCCAGTAGCTCAGAGTAGTTACTGTAATAGCTACAGTATTTCCGGCACAACGTGAGGTGCTTGCTTGTGACGACGTCCAACACCGTGCGAATCGACGCAATCGTCACCCCGGGGCGCGCTTCGACACCACCTTCGACACCAACGTCGTCGCGATGACCTTCGACGCATTCGCGGCGGAGTGGGTCGTCGAGACCGAGGGCGGCGGGTCGTTCGTCGCCCGATTCGTTGTCGCGGCATCGGGCATCCTGTCGGTACCACTCGAACCCGACATCCCCGGAATGGACACCTTCGCCGGAACTTCGTTGTACACCAGCCGCTGGCCGAAGGAGAACGTCGGCTTGTCCGGTAAGCGGTCGGTGTCATCGGCGCCGGCTCGACAGGCGTGCAGCTTATCCCGGTGGTCACTCGGGAAGCCGGACATGTCATCATGTTCCAGCGTTCGGCCGCCTACCCACTCCCGTGGGAGGTACGCCCATTCGACGACGGCGAGCTCGACGTCGGTTATCTGGTGAGTCAGCGGCTTCCCATTCAGATGCGTCGCGGCAATGACGAGGAATTGATCCGTGAGTATCTCCGACAGATGAGCGCACTGGGCGTCGCCGACTATTCATTCGACCAGGCATGGCGGCACTATCGATTCGCCGTGGCCTATCTGATGGTGCTTCCGTTCATCACGTTGATCGGTTGGGACGCGATGCCGGAGCGCTCCCGTCGGCTCTGTCTGAAGCTCGCTGAGCGCGCAGTGGCGGCCGTCGACGAGATCGGCGCCCTGGAGGTGTTCGGGTGACTCGGTCGGCCAAGGAAGTGGTGGAGCTCTACAACCTGGTGGTCTGGAACGAGCGGAATGTCGCGCTGGCAGACGAATTGATGGGTGACACCGTGATCCGGCATGACCTGGGCGAGGCGACGACGCTCACTTACCGGCAGGCCGTCCAGCGAATTGCGGACCACTGGAATATGTTTGACAGACTGCGGTTCGATCTGAATCTTGTGGTCGCAGGTGATGACGTTGAGCACGTCGCGATCGTGTATCAGTCGCCGATGGCACCAAGGCGAACGTCGGCAGCATGGAAATCTTTCGGGTGGGCTCCGGCCGGATCACCGAAGTCTGGAACTGTGGCCACAAGCAAGGAGTTTGGCAGTGAATGCTCGCGTGTTGGACGAATTCGCTACTACCTTCTGGCCGGCGCGGGCGGCGAGGGACCGGACACGCTGATGGACGAAGCCCGGCGCGGTGAGGAGATGGGCTTCGGCACCGCCTTCATCTCCGAACGCTGGAACCTGAAGGAGGCGTCGTCGCTCGTCGGGGCCGCCTGCGCGGTCACCACTCGCATGCAGATCGCCACGGCCGCAACCAATCACAACACCCGACATCCGTTGATCACCGGATCATGGGCGACGACCATGCACCGGTTGTCCGGTGGCCGGTTCACGTTGGGGATCGGCCGCGGTCTGCTCGGAGTGCCGGAGTCCGACTTTCCGCTGATGCTCAAGCTCACCCACGACCGAGGATCAGGCGTCGGCGATCGCCAATGCCCGGATCGACGGCGAACCATTGTCCGACATCGACACCATCAGCTATTACGCGATTATCACCGCCGCCGGGCATGACACCACGAGCGCGACTATCTCAGGCGGGATGCTGGCGCTGATCGAAACCCTCAAGGAGCTTCGACGACTCCGCGCCGATCCGGGTCTGATGCCGTTGGCCATCGGAGAGATGAGCCGCTGGGTCAGGGACGAAGACGGCGACCCATTCCGTTTGATAGTCTCGAGATCGCTACAAGCACATCGCATTCGGATATGGCGTGCATTGCTGTCTCGGCGCGGCGCTGGTCCGCATGGACGTGAACAGCTTCCTCAGCGAATTGCTGCCGAGGCTGGAGACCGGCGACTACCTTCGTCGGGGGACTGAAGCACCTGCCGATCCACTACTCGCCGCGGTACATTGACCTCTTGTCGAGATGCGGACGACCGCCTCTGTTTGTGCGAGGCGGCCGTCCTGCAGGGGTAGTCAGCTGGGATCAGATCGGAAGTGGAATCCAGATTCCGAAGAAGTAGAAGCCCCACTGGTTGTAGCCGGGGTCCCACACCGGCTGTTCCTGAAAGCCCCAGTAGTTGATGGGTGGCGGCGGCGGCCCCCACGCGGCGGGCAGCGGGCCGTCCCACGGTGGCGCAGGCGGGGCGCCAAAGCCCCAGGGCGCGGGCCCGTCACCCCACGGCGCGCCGTGGAACCGGCCGCGCCAGTCGTTGTCCTGCGGGTTCCACGGTGGCCTCCAGTCGTGCCCGTCAGGTCCGCGGTTGTCGCCGGGTCCGTGGTTGTCGCCCGGTCCACCGGGTCCGCGATTGTCACCGGGTCCACCCGGCCCGCCGGGTCCGCGGTTGTCGCCCGGTCCGCCAGGCCCGCCCGGCCCACCGGGACCGCCGGGTCCGCGGTTGTCGCCAGGCCCACCGGGACCCCAGGGTCCGCGGTTGTCGCCCGTCGCACCGGGACCGCCGGGTCCGCGGTTGTCGCCCGGCCCACCGGGACCGCCGGGTCCGCGGTTGTCGCCCGGCCCGCCAGGTCCACGGTTGTCCCCTGGGCCACCAGGCCCACGTTGCTGCTGAGGTCCGCCCGGTCCTCCTGGGCCCCCCGGTCCGCCGCCGGGGCCGCCAGGGCCACATTGCGCACCTGGTCCGGGGCTGCAGGGAGGTGCCGCGTTGGCGACGCCCGACGTCAGGCCGATGCCGGCCGCGCCGAGAGTCCACCCGATCGCCGCTCCGGCGATCAGTCGATTGAGTTTCATAACCAAGCCTTTCCCGCGTCGATTGACGCCCCGACCCACAGGCGAGGTTATGTAGGCAGTCTAAGAGCGAGCTATGCGGTCACTATCAAAGCGCTGGACATCGAATATGTTCGCTGCGAAGTTCGTAAACGATACTGCGGTCGACCGACAACGAGCGCGGATCCGAATTTGCCGCTATCCCTTGTGGCGGCGCGAAATTCGCCCCTCATGGTTGCTTCGCCAGTTTGGCGCGGCATCGCTTATGGCGCGTGGTGGCGTTGACGGCTTTGCGCGCAGACGGCCGTAGTGACCTGCCTCACGGCCATGTGCCTGCGGGGTCCAAGTCACCCTTTCGTCGCCCGACAACCGCGTGGAGGAACGCTTTCACGTGAGAACCGACAGCCGCTGGGCTATAGGACAACTGCGGTTGCCTGCCGGTCGGGAATATGCAAAATCACGGCGGCCAGGTCATGGGCGGTAACCCGTATGGTGGATGTGTGGCGCGAAAAATGTTGGCAAGCAAAGGCATTGAGCATCGAGCGTTCGATCGGAACCGTCGACGCTTTCGACGCATAGCTGCAGCAATCGGCAGCTTGGCTGTCTTGGGCCTTTTCGCGTCGGGGCTTGGTACCGGTGAATCTTCGCCGGCGCAGGCGGCGCCGATGTGTCAAGACGGCGTGCCGGCTGACTCGAACGGGCAGTGCGCGCCGCCGTGTAGGACGGCCCATCCAAGAGATGCGGACCGCGGATGTACGGCTGTGCCCACGCCAGACGACGACTGGCCACTGCCGGTTGAGACCGATCCATACCCGATCCTGGTGGGGCCCACTGGACGGAACACGACACCGCCGACCAAAACCTCCGAGCCGACCGAACCAACTAAACCGACCAAGCCGACCGGACCGACCAAGCCGGCCGAGCCCACCCAGCCGCCGACGAGCGGGCCACCGCCGACTGGGGCCGCAACACCGCATGGCAGCAAGCCGGAACCTGAGTCTCCGCATAATGCGCCAGGTCCGGCCACACCCGTAACGGGGGAGGAGCCGCCGGACAACGCCTCAGGGCCGGCAGCGACACCCGAGCCTGGGCCGGCGATATCGGCTCCGGCTCCGGCCGCACCTGCTCCGGTGATGGCTGTTCCGGCACCCGCTCCCGCTGCACCTGCGCCTGCTCCGGTGCTGGAGGCGCCTGCTCCAGCGATCTCGGCTCCAGCTCCGGCGGTCTCGGCGCCTGCGCCCGCGATTTCTGCGCCTGCGCCGGCGTTCTCGATGCCCTCGCTGACGCATTGACCCAGACCGGCAGATGGCAAGCAAAGATCATGTGCAAACCAGGCTTTTGAGGACGCTCTCCAGCCCGAACTCTGCCTGCACCGGCTCACCCCCAACATGCGACGTGCCGGCTGAGAGCGATTCACTTCTCGCGCGGTAGGTCCGGACGGTCCGGTCGGCTGCCGCTGAGCTCGTACCGGAGCGCTGCCCGCTCAGCAGCAGCGAGGGTTGGGATTTGACTCCGTAGCGGCGTGGCGCATCCGCCAGTATTCGCGCTCAGAGATCACCGGCTCGTCGGGGTGCGCCATGCTGCGATGTTCGACGTAACGCTCGTAGTGGTTATCACCCATCAATGTGCCCCAGTACCAACCGATCTGGCGTGCGATTTCGGTAGCGCGTCCCATTGCTTCTGCACCTCCTTCTCGGCGTGAGTCGGTATCAATCCGGACGGCGCGAACAATCGCGACGGCACCGGCTCGTCTTCGGTCAATGGACTGCCGGTGCCCTTTATCGCGCGCAGCGCGACGATCACTCCGGCGACGAACACGATGACGACGAGGATTGCGAACACGATCGACAGGGTGCCCTGGATGAAGGTGTTACGGATGACCGCATCGAGCTGACCGGGGTCCTTGGCGGCCTGAAACGACGTCTTGCCGGCTTCCTTGGCCGCGACGTATTGGTAGTGCTGGGTCCAGTAACCTACCTTCGGATCCCCGGAGAAGATCTTCTGCCACGACGCCGTCATCGTCACCGTGAGATCCCACAACAGCGGAACTGCCGGAATCCACGCCCATTTCAGCAATCCGCGTTTGATCACCACGACCGTCACGACCGTGAGCGCGATGGCTGCCAGCAACTGGTTGGCGATGCCAAACAGCGGAAACAGCGTATTGATGCCGCCGAGCGGATCGGTGACACCCATCAGCAGGATGCTGCCCCAGGCTGCGACCACGATCACGCTGCAGATCCACGCGCCAACCCGCCAGCTCGGATCCTTCAGCTTTCGTAGTGGCCCGCCGAAGTTGCTCAGCCCGTCCGACAGCATGAAGCGCGCAACGCGGGTGCCGGCGTCGACCGTCGTCAGGATGAACAACGCCTCGAACATGATCGCGAAGTGGTACCAGAAGGCCTTGAGGCTCTCGCCGCCGAAGACCTGATGCAGTACCTCCGAGATTCCGATCGCCAACGTTGGCGCGCCACCGGTTCGCGACACGATCGACTCCTCGCCGACATCCTCTGCGGCTTGGGTGATCTGTTCGGGGGTGATCGGCGCACCGGACAGCCCTAGCCCGTTGACGTAGTCGGCCGCGGTCTGTGCCGTCGTTCCGGTCTGGGCGGCAGGAGCGTTGATGGCGAAGTACAGATGCTGGTTGAGGATCGCGGCGGTGATCAGCGCCATGATGCCGACGAACGACTCGGTGAGCATGCCGCCGTAGCCGATCAGCCGCATCTGGCTTTCCTTCTCGAGCAGCTTGGGCGTGGTACCCGAGGAGATCAACGAATGGAAACCCGACAGCGCGCCACAGGCGATGGTGATGAACAGGAACGGGAACAATGAGCCGGCGAAGACAGGGCCCGTGCCGCTGCCGGCGAACGAAGAGATGGCGGGCGCCTCCATGATCGGACGGGCCAGCAGGATGCCGAGCGCCAGCAGGGCGATGGTGCCGACTTTCATGAAGGTCGACAGGTAGTCGCGCGGGGCGAGCAGGAGCCACACCGGCAACACCGACGCGGCGAAGCCGTAGATGATGATGCACCACGACAACGCCACCTTCGACAGGGTGAACCAGTCAGCGCCCCACGACGTTTCGGCGACCCACCCACCCGAGATCACCGCGAGCAGCAGTAGTACGACGCCGATCAGCGACACCTCGGACACCCGTCCGGGGCGTAGGAACCTGAGATACAGGCCCATGAAGACCGCGATGGGAATGGTCATCGCGATCGAGAAGACGCCCCACGGGCTCTCGGCGAGGGCGCCGACCACCACCAGCGCCAGCACCGCGAGCAGGATCACCATGATGACGAGCACCCCGACGATGGCCGCTACGCCGCCGATGGCGCCGAGCTCGTCACGGGCCATCTGGCCGAGAGAGCGTCCGCGCCGGCGCGTGGAAATCGCCAACACCAGGTAGTCCTGTACGCAACCGGCGAACACCGCGCCGATGATGATCCAGATCGTTCCCGGCAGATAGCCCATCTGCATCGCGAGCACCGGGCCGACCAGCGGACCCGCTCCGGCGATCGCCGCGAAGTGGTGCCCGAACAACACCCTGCGGTCGGTCGGCATGTAGTCGGTGGCATTCTCGAAAAGCTCCGCGGGCGTGGCATTGTCATCGCGTGGCTGCACGATCTTCATCTCGATGAGCCGGGCGTAGAACCGGAACCCGATCACATAGGTGCAGATGGCGGCGATGACGAACCAGACGGCGTTGACGGTCTCGCCGCGGAAGAACGCGATGATCGCCCAGGCGATCGCGCCGATCAGTGCGATGACGCCGAAAATGATCTTGTGTTTGGTGGTGATCGGCGATCGGTCGATAACGGCTACCGGCGGTAGATCCTTCTCGGTGCGGATGTAGGTGAGGTCGCCGTCCCGCTCTTCGATACGGTCCGATGGTGCGGCAGTGGGTGTAGCCACGGTCTCTCCCTTGTCGGCTCGACTGTGTCAGGTACCTTCGGTGATCCTTTCACTGCCCAAATAAGCGTGGCGGTGAAACTGGGTGTTTCCTTTCAGCCGCCGCGCTCATACAGGGCCCGGACGGTATCTATAGTGTCCGCCTCAGCAGGGCTTTTGTCGTCGCGATATCGCAGCACACGCGCAAAGCGCAGTGCCATGCCGCCAGGGTATCGCGAGGAACCCTGCACGCCGTCGAACGCGATCTCCACCACCTGCTCCGGTCTCACTTTGACCACCCAACCATCAGTCGGGCCGTCGGCCAATTCGGTGAATCGTGCTGTCTGCCAGTCGAGCATCGCGTCCGTCATCCCTTTGAACGTCTTTCCCAGCATGATCAATTCGCCGGTCACCGGGTCTCGCGCGCCGAGATGGATGTTCGACAATTTGCCGGTGCGTCTGCCGGATCCCCACTCCACGGCCAGCACGACGAGATCGAGGGTGTGCACCGGTTTGACCTTCAGCCAGCCAGCGCCGCGGCGGCCTGCCTCATATGGTGCGGCCAATGACTTGGCCATCACCCCTTCGTGACCGGCGCCGAGCGTCACATCCAGGAACTGCTGGGCCGCGGCCGCGTCGGACGTGATCAGCCGGTCCACCCGGTGCGCTTTCGGCACGATCGCATCCATGGTCGCCACCCGCTCGCCCGTCGGTTGGTCGAGCAGGTCGACGCCGTCGAGATGCAGCAGGTCGAACACGAACACCGACAGTGGCTGGGATAGGCGCGCCGCCGCGATGTCGACCGAGCGCCCGAACCGTGAGGCGGTGACCTGAAATCGGTGCGGACGGCCGTCCGGGCGCAGAGCGATCACCTCTGCGTCCGCGATCAGGTCACCGACGGGCAATGCGAGCGTCGCCTCGACGACCTCGGGCAGGCGCTCGGTGACGTCGTCCAGGCTGCGCGTGTAGATCGACACCGCATCGCCGAACCGGTGAATCTGGACGCGCGCGCCATCCAGTTTGGCCTCGAAAATTGCTGTGCCGCCGAGACGTTCGAGCGCATCGCCGACTCCCGTCGCCGTCTGCGCAAGCATGGGGCCCACCGGCCGGCCGACCCGCAGCGTGAACTGCTCCAACGCGGCCTGGCCACCTGTGAGGGCCGCGGCCGCCACCGCAGGCAAGTCGCCTGCGAGCATGGCCGCGCGCCGCACCCCCGCGGCCGGGATGCCTGCGGCCTTGGCCACCGCGTCGGCCATCACCCCGACCAGGGCGCCTTGGCGCAGCTCCCCGCCGAGCAGCCGGCGAAGGAACGCCTGTTCCTGTTCGGTTGACGCGGCGAACAGACCAGCGACCAGCTCGGCGCGTCGCGCCTGTGATCCCTTACCGGCGACCCTGCCGATCTCCGTGAACCGTGCGTCGACCTCGCTGACACTCAGCGACGGTTGAGCAGCCGGCGACGGCAGGGAGCGCAGCGCGGCCCATCCGACCCCGATCTGCCGTTGTGGTAGCTCGCCGGACAACCACGCCACCACGACGTGCACCAACTTCGGATCAGCCTCGTCGCTCGCTGCCTTCAACAGGTCAGCGATGCGCGCGATCTTGGCGAGCCGGGCAGACGAGGCACCGACATCGGCAGATGCGGTCGCGACGTCAACGAGCTGCACTGCACCAGCCTCGCACGGACCTCAGACATCTCCGAGGAGTTCGGCCAGCACCCTTGCCTCGGCCTGCAGCGTCGCGGCCCGCTCGGGACGGCCCCCGTCGTACGACGCCGCGGCCACTCGCTCGTCGAGCTCGCCCGACAAACAAGGCACGGATCTGCCCGTCGGACAGATCCAGGCGCGGTACCTCGTGCGTTGGCGATCGCGCTGAGTGCCGACCGGACGTCCGAGACCCGGATGGAATCGTGGGCCTTTCGGGCAGCCGGCAGCGAATCGCACAACAATGACCGCCACTGCTGAGGGGGTCGCTCGGACAGGGGAGGCCAAACTGGCCGGTTCGGCTGCCGATGCAACTCATTTCTTCGCGCACGAGCGTGCGTGAACTCGTGAAATCTGCGGCGTGTCGCCGGCAGACACGCACGGTCACGGATGTTAGTGGACGGCGAAGGAGACTGTGTGCCAACCGGAGGCGCCGTCGGGAACCGGATCGGCGAGATCTTCGGTCTGGACCGCACCACTGTTGTCGGTGGCACGCACCGCGATGGTGTGCGGCCCGGAGTCGGTGGCCTGCCACGGGAAGCTCCACAACCGCCAGGTGTCGTTGGAATAGGCGGCGCCGAGCTGAGCCGGCTGCCAGTCACCCTGCCCGCCCGGCCCGTCGATCCGGACCTCGACCGCGCGCACCCCGCGGTTCTGCGCCCAGGCGACGCCGCCGAACGTCACGGGTCCGCGCGCCACCTCCTGACCGCTGCGCGGCACGTCGACGCGCGACTCGGTTTTGATCGGGCCTCGCGGTGACCAGCCGAGTTCCGTCCAGTACGCCTGGGCCTGGTCGAATCGGGTCACCTCGAGGTCGATCAGCCATTTGGTCGCCGATACATAGCCGTACAGGCCGGGCACCACGAGCCGCGCCGGGTATCCGTGCTCGGTGGGCAGCGGCTCGCCGTTCATCCCGACCGCCAACAGTGCGTCCCGGTTGTCGGTGAGCGCCTCGACGGGTGTGCCTGCGGTGAACCCGTCGATCGACATCGACAGCACCATGTCGGCGTCACCCTTGACACCGGCTTCCGCAAGCAGGTCGCGCACCCGATATCCCGTCCACGCCGCATTCGAGATGAGCTCGCCGCCAACTGGATTGGACACACATGTCAGCGTCACCAGTTTCTCGACGACCTCGAATCGGTCCAGATCCGCGAATCGGTAGGTGATTTCACGATCGACCATGCCGTGGATCCTGAGCTGCCAGTCCGATCGGCTCAACTGCGGCACGCTGAGTGCGGTGTCAATCCGGTAGAAGTCGGCGTTGCTGGTGACGAAGCTCGGCAGCGCAATGCCCGTGGGTTGCACCGTCGGCGGTACCGGCGGGGCGGCGATGTCGACGCGCGGAAGCGCGAACGAGTCCCGATCGCCGGCCACCGATGTCAGAAGACGCGACAGCACGACCCCGGCTACGCCCGAGACGGCGCCCGCGCCGAGGAGGCCCAGCGTCACCAGGGACAGCCGGCGCCCCGGATCGGGGGTATCCCGTGCGTGACCGCCGCTGTCATTGACCTCCGGTTCGTCCGTGAGCCGACCCGATGTGAGCAGCCTCAGCGCCGCCACTCCGCATACGGTGCCCACGACCGTCGGAACGATGTCGACCGCCGTGGCCCCTTCCCGGGACAGCACCGCCGCGCAACCGGCGACGCCGGCGAGGACGATCGCGACACTGCCGATCGGCCTCCGGCGCGTCTCCCAGGTGGCCGTCACCGCGGCGACCATCGCGATCACAGCGAGAACGAGCAGCGACAGGAACAGCTTGTCCGCCATGCCGAAGAGCTGGATCGCCCACTCTTTGACAGCCCCGGGTGTCAGATCGATGACCGCCGACCCGACTGCGGTCCGGGCATCGGCCTGGGGTCCGAACGCGACGGCGAGGAGCTGGGTAACTCCCAATGCGACGGCGGCCGCCGCGATGCCGCCCCACGCCCGGGAGCGCTGGAGGGGTTCGGTCATGATCGCCAAGGTACTGCCCGGTACACCCGAACGCCTCATCGAAAAGATCACGTCGGCTAGGTTGCTTTACAGTTCACCCACGATTTGGAAACGGAGCTAGATGGAGATCGAGGGCAAGAAGGCCATCATCGTCGGCGGCGCGTCGGGCTTCGGGAAGGCGACCGCGGAGTCGCTTGCGAAACGCGGCGCCAACGTCGCGGTGCTGGATCGCCCACAGTCGAAGGGCAAGGAAGTTGCCGACGCCATCGGCGGCACGTTCCACGAGATCGATGTGACCGACTTCGCGGACACCGAGCAGGTACTCCAGAATGCGGTGGACGGGCTCGGCGGGCCGCACATCGCGGTGACGACCGCGGGTGGCGGCATCGGCGAGCGCACCATCAAGAAGGACGGTCCGCACAGCCTGGACTCGTTCCATGCCAGCGTCGACCTCAACCTCATCGGCACCTTCAACATCAGCCGACTGGCCGCGTGGCAGATGAGCAAGAACGAACCCGTCGACGACGAGGCCGAGGAGCGAGGCGTCATCATCAACACGGCGTCGATTGCGGCGTTCGAGGGTCAGATTGGCCAGGTCGGACGCCGCGTTCCCGAAGCGGCAGGGCCGCGCCGACGAGTACGCCAAGCTCGCTGGCGCAATCGTGGAGAATCCGATGCTCAACGGTCAGTGCATCCGCCTGGACGCCGGGCAGCGCTTCGCCCCCCAAGTAGGCCGGCGCTAGGCTTTTGCGCGTGACGACCGTTGCCGATCATGTCATTTCAGCCTTGCGGATCAGCGGCGTTCGTCGCGTCTACGGTCTGCCCGGCGACAGCCTCAACGGGTTCACCGATGCGCTGCGGCGCTCCGGCGACATCGCGTGGGAGCACGTCCGCCACGAGGAGACCGCTGCCTTCGCGGCCGCAGCGGATGCCGCGCTCAGCGGCCGGCTCGCGGTCTGCGCCGGCAGTTGTGGTCCGGGCAATCTGCATCTGATCAACGGCCTCTTCGACGCGCAGCGCAGCCGGGTTCCGGTGTTGGCGATCGCGGCGCACATTCCCCGCGCGGAGATCGGCTCCGAATACTTCCAGGAAACGCATCCGCAGGATCTGTTCCGCGATTGCAGTGTCTACTGCGAGCTCGTCAGCACCCCCGAGATGGCGCCGCGGATCCTGGAAATGGCAATGCGTGCCGCCGTGGAGGAGAACGGCGTCGCCGTGATCGTGGTGCCCGGTGAGATCTTCCTGCAGCGTGCCGACGGGTCCGGATTCCCATCGCGCCCGGTGGTGGCGACTCGCTCCGTGGTGCGGCCCGACGACGCGTCGCTGAGGCAGGCGGCCGAAATCCTCAACGCCGCACAGGCGGTCACCGTGCTGGGGGGAGCGGGCGCGGCCGGTTCGCATGCCGCCCTGATCGAGCTGGCCTCGACGCTCAACGCGCCCATCGTGCACGCGCTGCGCGGCAAGGAGTTCATCGAGTACGACAACCCGTTCGACGTCGGGATGACCGGACTGCTCGGCTTCGCCTCGGGCTACAAGGCGATCAAGGAAGCCGACGCGCTGCTCATGCTGGGCACGGACTTCCCGTATCAACAGTTCTATCCGGACAACGCCAAGGTGATTCAGGTCGACATCCGGGGTCGCAATCTCGGCCGCCGCACCGCCGTCGATCTCGGCCTCGTCGGCACCGTGAAGGACACGCTGGCCGCGTTGCAGCCGATGCTGCGCCAGAAAGTCGGCCGCGGCCATCTGGACCGTTCGCTGCGGCACTATGCGAAGACCCGTAAAACGCTCGACGAGCTCGCCGTCAACGACCGCGACCGCACCCCGATCAGGCCGGAATACGTTGCCGGACTTGTCAATCAGGCGGCGGCGGACGACGCCGTTTTTACGGTCGACGTGGGGTCACCGGTGGTTTGGGCGGCGCGGTACCTGCGCATGAACGGTCGGCGCCGGCTGATCGGATCGTTCAACCACGGCACCATGGCGTGTGCCCTGCCGCTTGCGATCGGTGCGCAGACGATCTCACGTGAGCGGCAGGTCGTCGCACTGGCCGGTGACGGTGGCCTGACGATGCTGTTCGGCGAACTGGTCACCCTGACCCAGAACCGGCTACCGGTCAAAGTGATCGTCTTCAACAACTCGTCGCTGAACTTCGTCGAGTTGGAGATGAAGGCGGCCGGCATCGTCAACTTCGGCACCGACCTGGTCAACCCGAACTTCGCCGACGTCGCACAAGCGATGGGGATATTCGGCCGACGCGTCGAGCAACCCGCGGATCTGCAAAAGGCGCTGATGGACGCGTTCGCGTTCGACGGCCCCGCCCTCGTTGACGTCGTGACGGCCCGTCAAGAGCTGTCGATACCGCCCGCGATCACTGTGGAACAGGCCAAAGGCTTCTCGTTGTACGCGATCCGGACGATTCTGGCCGGGCGTGCCGACGAACTGTTGGACCTGGTCACCACGAACGTGGCGCGACGCATACTCGACTGAGCGACCCCGTTGCGCGCCAATCGCCGACCACGAAGGCTGGTCCAGTGCAGGGGCGACCGTAGCCGGTGAGGGTGACAAGAGGCGCCTTCCGTCTCGGGGTTGTGCACAGTTGCGGTTTCATCCACAGCCCAGAAGTCGGGTTTTTGCACCTGGGCGATTTGGTCGGAGAGCCCGCCTAGATTCGTACGTATGTTCGACGATTTGGTTGCGGCCGCTCAAGGTGCCGGTGGTGCTGGGGAGTGGGGTCGGGTGGAGAACGCGGCCTGTGCCCGAAAGCTGGCCGCGATCGCTGACCTGCTCGAGACCCGGCTGGCCGCGGTAGGCTCCGCCGAACGCGAGCAGTGGTGTCTGGACAACTGGGACGCGGTGTGCGCCCAGATCGCCGCCGCATTGCACGTCTCGTTGGGAGTGGCGTCGCATCAGCTGATCCTGGCCCAGGCGTTACGCGAACGACTGCCCCGAGTGGCCGAAGTGTTTGCGGCTGGGTTGGTCTCGTCTCGGCTGATCACCACCATCGTCTACCGCACCGGGTTGATCACCGACCCCAATGCCCGCGCGAAGGTGGATGCCGAGCTGGCCGGGGTGGTGGTGGTGTGGGGGCCGCTGTCGGTCGCCAAAACCGAGCTGGCCATCGACGAACTCGTGCAGCGCCACGACCCCTACGCGTTGCGGCGGGTGGAAACCAGCATCCGGGGCCGCCACCTCGACATCACCCCCGACGCCGACGGCACGGCCGGGGTGGAGGGGGTGTTGCTCGGCCACGACGCCGCCGCCCTCGGTGCCCGCCTCGACGCGATGGCCGCCACGGTATGCGCCGGTGATCCGCGCACCGCCAAGCAGCGTCGCGCCGACGCGATGGGAGCCCTGGGCCGCGGGCACACCACCGCTCTTGCGTGCCTGTGCGGCAGCCCCGACTGCCCCGCCGCCGACCAGCCCACCCCGTCGGCATCGTTGGTGGTGCATGTCATCGCCGGGGCCGACAGCCTGGCCGATGACACCCCGGTCGCGTTGGACGGGCAAGAACCGCCGCAGGAACAGCAGGCGATCCCGCTGCGGGAGCAGACCCTGGCCCAGGCGCTGGCCCCCGACGCCCCGACCGGCACTGCCCACACCAATCCGGGGCTGATTGTGGGGAGTGGGGTGTTGCCCGCCCCGCTGTTGGCGGCCAAAGTCGGGCCCATTGCAACCATTCGGCGGGTGATCCATCCCGGTGACGCGCCACCCGAACCCCGGTATACGCCCTCACCGGCGTTGGCCGATTTCATCCGTTGCCGGGATCTGACGTGTCGGTTCCCGGGCTGTGACGAACCGGCCTACAACTGCGATTTGGACCACACCATCCCGTATCCGTGGGGGCCGACGTGTGCCTCCAATGTGAAATGCCTCTGCCGGAAAAACCATCTCCTCAAAACCTTCTGGGGCGGCCACGACGGCTGGCGGGAGCGCCAGTTGCCCGACGGCACCGTCGAGTGGACCGCTCCGGATGGGCGCACCTACACCACCCATCCCGGCAGCCGGCTACTGTTCCCCACCCTGTGTAAACCGACGGCACCGGTCGATCCCCGACTGGCCAACCACGATCCGGATCGACCCCGGCCGCGGCCGGAAAATGCCCCGACGCACCCGCACCCGCGCCCAACACCGCGCCGACTACATCACCGCCGAACGCGCCCGCAACAAGGAACTGTCCGAGAATCCCGGAAATGATTGCGGCAACGCCTGTTTCCCAGCCCAGCCGCGACCCGCAGCCGACGATGACCCGCCCCTATTTTGACGACCGCCCCGACATCCAGTGTCCGTGGCGGAGGCGGGCGGCTGCATTCGAATGCGCAGAATCTGATCGACATTGGCACGCGTGTTGCCCACGGCGACAGTCCTTTTGGCATCGGCTAGGGATAGGCGTCGATTCCCAGTTTCACCGCCAGCGCCAGACCGGCGACGCCGATGCCCACGCGTAAGGGCCATGCAGGCGCATGCCGGACGACGACGGGGCCGAGCCGGGATCCGAGTAGACACCCGAGCCCGACGGCGACGACGGCCGGCCAGTCCACCGGCGCGATGACAACGAAGATGACGGCGGCCGTAGTGTTGGCGACGGCCAGAATGACGTTCTTGCCCGCGTTGGCGTGCGCGAGCCCGGCCCCGCCGGCCCGAAGCAGCAATGCCAAGAGCAACACGCCCGCCGCGGCGCCGAAATACCCGCCGTAGATGCAGATCAGAAAGATCGCCGCGGCCTCCAGTGCCACGGTGACACGGTGGCGTTGGTGGCTGCTGACCCGCGCCGGCCGGCTTGCACGATGCGGAATGACGATCGCGACCGAGGCCAGGCCGATCAGTATCGGCACGATCTTCTCGAAACCCTCTGCGGGCGTGGATAGCAGCAGCGCGGCACCGGCCGCGCCCCCGAGCAGCGCGACGGGTGCGATCCGTTTGAGCCATGCGCCCTGACCCTCGAGTTCAGGCCGTGAACCCCACACCGACCCGATGCCGCTGAACACCAAAGCCACGGTGTTGGTGACGTTGGCCAACAAGGGCGGAAGCCCAACCAGCAGCAGGGCCGGGTAGGTGGCAACCGACGCGAGTCCCGCGATGCTTCCGGCAAGTCCGCCCAACACGCCGGCGCCAAAAAGCAAAGCCCAGTTCATCGGCCGACCACTGTGGGCCCGTGCCACGTGATGTCCGATTTCAACGTGACACGTGCCCACATTCGGGCCAGACTACTTCTTCCCGCGGACCAGGGCGTCGACGGGATCGGGCGCACCGTCGCGGTCCTTGACCACGCGGTAGGCGAAACAGCCGGCCACCAGTGTGATCGCCACGAAGGTCACGGCGAAGTACTGCAGCGCCGCCGAGGAGCCGTCGGGGTCGTAGACCTCCTGACGCGGCCACGCGATGTTGACACACAATATCGCGCCCATGACCACCGCGATCAGGTTCACCGGGATGCCCCACCTGCCGAGATCGAGTACCGGTCGTCCGTAGCTGAGACTGGTGCCGCGGAGTCGGTGCAGCAGCGCGGGCACGGTCACCATCAGATACGCGAGGTAGACGATCACCACCGAAACACTGGTGATTGCCGCGAACACTCCTGCCTGGCCGAGGTTGACGAGCAGAACCAGGATCGCCAGGGCGCTTACCGTGCTGCCGGTGATGAGTGGAGTTCCGGTGCGCTTGTTGACCTTTGACAGAACCTTCCCGAGCGGTAACCGGTTGTCCCGGGCCATCGAGAACATCACCCGTGACGCCGAAGCCTGGATGGCCAGCGTGGCCGAGAAGATCGCCACCGCGACGGTGCTCAGCAGCGTCTTGCCGAGCCAGCTGTCGAGCTGGCTGGTGATCACCCAGGCAATGCCCTCGGTGGACAGCAGCGGATCGTGGAGCGAGGGCGCCGACATCAGCGCACCGAGGATCATCAGACCGCCTCCGACGAACGACACCAGCAGCGCGGTGATGATCGCTCTGGGTGCGGTCTTCCGGGGATCCCTGGTCTCTTCAGAAAGTTCTGCAGCGCTGTCGAATCCGTACATCACGTAGGCCGCCATCAACATCGACGCGAGGAATGCGGGAGCGTATCCGAGCCCGGACCCGTGGCCACCGGTGTCCAGGACGGCCTGCGCGGGCCCGCGTTCCGCCGTGAGGAACATCGCCGCTACGATCAGCACTGCGCCGATGATCTCGATCGTCACACCGGTCACGGTGATCTTGCCCATGAACGACACCCCGACACTGCTGATGATGGTGCACAGCACGATCGTGATCGTTCCTAGGATGATGCCATTGGTGGCGCCGCTGACCGAGGTGAGCGCCGGGTTGTCACCGACCAGTTGGAAGCCGGTCCAGATCGATGGCAGCACGCTCTGCATCGCGATCGCCAGCGCCGAGATGCTGACGATGTAGCCGATCAGCATGAACCAGCCCGCAAACCAGCCGACCGCGTTTCCGGCCAGCCGCCGCGACCACTGATAGATCGCGCCTGCGACGGGGAACTTGCCGGACAGCTCCGCGAAGACCAGGCATACGCAGAACTGGCAGACGAAGACGATGGGCCAGGTGAAGAAGAACGCCGGACCGCCGAGGCCGAAGCCGAGCGCGAACAGGGCGAACACCGTGGTGAGGATCGAAACGAACGAGAACCCGGACGCGAACGCCGCATAGGCGCCGATGCCACGGTGCAGTTCCTGGGTGTAGCCGAGTTCGGCCAGCGAGTCGGCGTCCTCGGGCGAGGAAATCGCCGGGTCGAAGGTCGCGGTCATAGAGGAATCTCCTAGGGGTGACCAATATCTGTCGTGCGATAGAAATTAGCGACGGTTTTTGTTGCGGAGGTTTCCCGTCTGTCACAACTGTGTGACCAACCCGCCGATCGGTGAGAATCGACGACGTGCCCAGCCCGATGGACTCCGAACGACGGATTGCCGCGACCATCGGAGCGATCGATACCGCGATTGACGAGGAGCAACTGAGCGCCGCCCTGCTGCGGGCCAGAGAAGCCGTGGCCGCCGAGCTGGCTGCCCACATACCGACGCTCACTGTGGCGGCGGCTTGGTCAGAGGTGATGCAACGGTCCGTCGCAACCGCAGCACGGTTGATCGCGGGCGCGCAGAGACCGGGGTGGACGTGGTTCGTGTCGGGCAGCGTCGCGCGGGGCGAGGCCAGTCCGGGTTCGGATGTGGAGACGCTCGTTGCGGTCGACGATGGTGTCGACGATGACGGGAAGACGACGCTGCTCGCTTCGGCGGCAGAGGTCCACGCCCTCCTCGAGCGTTGCGAGCTGCGGCCCGATACCAACGGGGTGCTGGCCAGCCGCGGCCGGTTCTGCCGTAGGCGGGCCAACTGGGCCGAACGGATCGAGCGATGGTGTGACGAGCCGGCCGAAGACCGTGGAGTGGTGATGACCGGCGTGCTGGCGGATGCGACCGGTGTGCATGGCCTGACGCACGGCGAGGACGAATTGCGGACACTCACCGTCGGCGCGGCGCGGCATCATCCCGCTGCGCGCCGCGCGATGTTGCAGGATGCCACGGCGGTGCGCGCCGCCATCCCGTCTCGGTTGCGGCTCTTGGCGACGCAGGACGATCGGGTCGACCTCAAGCTGGCGGCCGTCGACCCGATCGTGAAGATCGCCCGGTGGGCCGCGTTGTCGGCAGGCTCGACCGCCCTCTCGACGCCCGACCGTCTCAGCGACGCCGGCACGGCGCAGGTACTCGACATCGATGACGCCTCCACGCTGCGCGACTGTTTCCTGTCGCTGACGCGGATTCGGTGGCGGACGCGCGCTGGGGCGTGGATGACGGGCGAACCCATCTCCGAGCGAGTGTCGTTGTCCGCGTTGGCTCCTGCCGAGCGCGCCGCGATACGCACCGTGGCGCGGGAAGTGGGCGGTATCCGACGCAAACTGGCGTACCTCGCCTCGACATCGTCGTTCGGGTGACGAATCAGGAGCTGCCGGACTCGATTCGGCTCGCCATCGACCAGACCATCGCCGCCGAACGGCTGGAAGGGTGGGCGCCCACCGACACGGATGTCGCCGCGCTCGCCGAGCTGGTGTCCGGGCACACCACGTTCGACGAATATCTCGCCGCCTACCGGGCGCGGTACCCGGCCGGCGGGCCCTCACCGCGCCGCGACCACCGGCATCTCCTGCGCCGCAGAGGCCAATACCTGATACCCGGAACGACGCTGCTGCGCAACAACTTCGGAGTGGATTCCCAAGCAGCGCTGTCGGATCTCGAGTTCGTCGCCACCGCCGGACGCATCGCTGCCTGGCACGCCCGGATCGCCGACGGCGCCGTCGCGGTCAACGACGTCGACATCCGTGCCATCCACCGGCACGTCTTCGCCGATGTCTACCTGTGGGCGGGCAACTACCGGCGGTGCGAACTGCGGCGCGGCGACTCCGTTTTCGCATGGCAGTCATCGCTTGCACGGTCGACGGCACTGCTCATGGAATCCGCTCGGGCGCTGGCCCTCAACGGTGGCGGACTGGACGCGGCCGGACTGGCGTACCGGTTCGCCCGGCTCTATGCCGACTACAACCACATCCATCCCTTCCGCGAGGGAAACGGTCGCGCTGGCACGCTTCTGCTGCACACCGTCGCGGCCCTGTGCGGACGTCGGCTCGATCTCACCGGGATGTCCCGCGAGGACTGGTATTCGGCGTCGCGTGACAGCATGCCGTTCCGGCGCGGCGGGCAGCCCAACCATCGGCCGTTTCTCCCACTCTTCGTCGCCGCGATCAGATAACGGATTCCGGGTATCACAGGAGCCGTCCGACGCCGCGTGCCGCGACCTGCAGCGCACCGACCAGTCGCTGCCGGTCATGCTTGAGGGAGCCGACCACCACGCCGATCGCCGCCACGACCGCGCCGTCAGAGGACTGCACCACCGGCACGGCCAGCGAACACGACCCCAAGGTCATCTCCTCGCTCGTCGTCGCCACGCCATCGCGGCGGACCCGGTCCAGCTGCGCCCGCAGCGTGGCCGGCCGGGTGATCGTGTACGGCGTGACTCTCTCGAGTGTGGCGAGCAGGCGGCTGCGGACATCGTCGGGCGCGTGCGCGAGTAGCACTTTGCCGACCCCTGTGCAGTGCATCGGAAGGCGGCTGCCCGCCGTGCTGACGATGGGCGCGGAGCACCGGCCCCGCACCCGGTGCAGGTACAACACCTCGTCGCCATCACGCACGGCCAGGTGCACGGTGGCCACCGTTGCGGCGTAGACGTCATGGAGAAACGGTTCGGCCACTTGGCGCAGACCGCCCTGCATGGGGGCCAACAGGCCGGCCTCCCAGACCATCGGGCCGATGACGTAACGATCGTCGTCCCAACGTTGTAGGGCTCCGCCGCCGACCAATTCGCGGACCAGCCGGTGAGCGGTCGGCACCGGCACGGCAGCGCGGCGCGCGATCTCCGACAACGTGAGGCTGCGATGTCGCTCATCGAAGGCGCCGAGCAGCGCGAGCAAGCGTGACGCGACGGTGGCACCGGGCACCGAGGTGTTTCCAGCCATTTCAGCGTTCCTTCCGCTCGACGAAAGTCTAAGCGTCAGACCAACGCCGTTGTCTTCAGCGAAGCTTTTATTGGCATAATGGTCTGGCAATTACGGTGCTTTCGGCGCTAACATCGCCCCCATGACATCCCCGCCGTTGAGCCGTCGCCGACGGTTCCTGGTGCTCGGGATCTGCTGCATGAGCCTGTTCATCGTCAGCATGGACACGACCGTCATCAACGTCGCGCTACCGTCGATCAGCGACGATTTCGGCGCCTCGATCTCGGATCTGCAGTGGACCATCGATGCATACATCGTCGTGCTGGCGAGCTTCCTGTTGCTCTCAGGCTCGACCGCCGATCGCATCGGTCGTCGCCGGACGTTCCAGACCGGCCTTGCCGTCTTCGGGCTCGGATCGTTGCTTTGTAGCGCGGCGCCTTCGGTGGGCTGGCTGATCGCTTTCCGGATGTTGCAGGCACTCGGCGGTTCGATGCTGAACCCCGTAGCGATGTCGATCATCACCAACGTCTTCATCGAGCCACGAGAACGCGCCCGCGCCATCGGCATCTGGGGTGCCGTCTCCGGCCTGGGGATCGCTCTGGGGCCGGTGGTCGGGGGAGTGCTCGTCCAAACTGTCGGGTGGCGGGCGATCTTCTGGGTCAACGTCCCGATTGTGGCCATCGTTCTGATCGCCGCCGCGGCTTTCATCGGCGAATCGCGCTCGCCGCGCCCACGTCGAATCGACCCCGTCGGCCAGGTTGCCATGGTGGTGCTGCTGGCCAGTTGCGTCTACGCGATCATCGAAGCGCCGCATGCGGGCTGGCTTTCGGCGCAGACGATTTCGCTGTTCGGCGTTGCCGTCGCGGCGCTGGGGGTGCTGCTGTACCACGAGTCGCGGCGCACCGATCCGCTGATCGAGCTACGGTTCTTCCGGAGCGTTCCGTTCACCGGAGCGACATTGGCGGCTATCAGCGCGTTCGGCGCGTTCGGCGGCTTCCTTTTCCTCAACACCCTCTATCTGCAGATCGTGCGCGGGCTCTCGCCCCTGCAGGCCGGACTGTGCACGCTGCCCATCGGGCTCGCGGTGCTCATCTGCTCGCCCATGTCGGGACGCATGGTCGGCGCATACGGGCCGCGGCCATCGCTGCTGTTGGCCGGCTCCATGGTCTGCCTCGGCGCCGTGATCTTGTTGCGACTCGACGCCGACACACCGCTGACCTATGTGCTGGTTGGATATGTCGCGTTCGGCATCGGACAGGGGGTGGTCAACGCACCGACCACCAACACCACCGTGTCGGGGATGCCGCGCAGCCATGCGGGCGTTGCTGCCGCAGTGGCCACGACCAGCCGCCAGATCGGCACCAGCCTCGGTGTCGCCATCGTCGGCTCCATACTCAGTTCGCACGTGTCACGCCCGGTGGCCACGGAATTGACCGCGGCAAGCCGACCCGCACTATGGGTCATCGTCGGGTTCGGGCTCACGGTCATCGCCGTCGGCGCGGTCACCACCACGCGCTGGGCGCAGCGGACGACGGAACGCGTCGCCCACCTCTTCGACGATGACGAGTCAGCGGCGATCGCCCGCGGCCAGCCGGGTCAGGCCGTCGGCCGTACCGGCGGGGTCCAGGTAAACACCACCGCGTACCGACGGCGTTAGCGTGTCATCGAGGTCGTAGCGCAGTGGCATCCCGGTGGGGATGTTGAGGGTGCGCACCCGCTCCGGCGTCAGGCCGTCCAGGTGCATGCACAGTGCCCGAAGCGAGTTTCCGTGCGCCACCACGAGCGTGACGAGCCCCGCAGTGAGGTCGGCCGCGATGGCATCCTGCCAGTAGGGGACCAGGCGGCGCCGGACAGCGGCGAGCGATTCCGCGGTGGGGAGTTCCTGTGCAGGCAGCGCGGCGTAGCGGGGGTCATGGCGGGGATGGGACGGGTGATCCCATCCGATGGCAGGTGGGGTCAGGTGATAGGAGCGGCGCCAGTCGGCGACGAGCTCGGTGCCGAACTCCCGGCTCACGGCGGAACGTGTGCGCCCCTGGAGCGTGCCGTAGTGACGCTCGTTCAGGCGCCAGCTGCGCCGAGTCTCCCGCGTCGGTGAGTTCGACTCGTCGGCAACCATATCGGCAGTGTCGATGGCGCGGCTCAGTAGCGAGGTATGCACGGAGCCGATAGCAAGCCCCGTATCGCGGATCAGCCTGCCTGCAGCGGCAGCCTGATCTTTACCGCGGTTCGTCAGCCCGAAGTCGAGCCAGCCGCCGAACTTGTCTTCGGCGTTGGCGGTGCTCTCGCCGTGCCGCAACAGCACCAGGACGCGGGTCATACCAGCGATTCACCTCGTTCCAGTGCCGAGATCTGCTCGACCCGCTGCTGGTGTCGGCCGCCCTTGAACGCAGTGGCCAGCCATACGGTGAGGATGCGCTCGGCGAGATCCGGCGCGACCACCTTGGACCCCATGACCAGGACGTTGGCGTCGTTGTGTGCGCGGGCGATCTCGGCGGTGAAGACGCAGTGGCAGAGCGCGGCGCGCACACCGTGGATCTTATTGGCGGCGATCCCCTCACCACAGCCGCTGCCGCCGAGAATGACGCCGAAATCAGCCGGTCCGTCGACCACGCGCGAGCCGACGTCGGCGCACAGCGGCGGGTAGTCCACGATCTGGCCCGGTGTATCGACTCCGCGGTCCTCGACCTGATGGCCCTGTTCGGTCAGCCAGGCGGACAGGCGGGACTTCATCGAAACTGCGTTGTGGTCGGAAGCGATCGCGATACGCATCTGTCCGGTCCTAGGGCTCGCAACAACTAAGTAGTGGCCTTATGGTAACACCATAAGGCTGCGAGGTAGGGCTTGAGGAAACGCCTGGCGCTCGGTTAAGGTAGAATGGTTAGACCAACGAGACTAGGTTGCGGAGGCTGTATGCCGAAGGTTGTCTTCATCACCCTCGACGGTGCCGCGCGGGTCGTGGACGCCCAGGCCGGCGAGTCGGTCATGGCCGTGGCTGTGCGCAACGGAATCCCCGGCATCATCGGCGAATGCGGCGGCAACTGCAGCTGTGCCACCTGCCACGTCTATGTCGACAATGAATTCTCGGCCAGCGTGGGCGGCGCAGGGGACATGGAGGATGATCTGCTTGACCTCGGGGTCGCCGACCGCCGGGACACCAGTCGGTTGTCCTGCCAGATCAAGGTCTCAGAGGAGCTCGACGGGCTCACGGTGCATATTCCGGAGGAGCAGTGACCGTGGACGCCGGCACCTTGGTCGTCGGCGCCAGTCAGGCGGGTCTGCAGCTGGCGGTTTCTCTGCGAGACGCGGGTGACACGGCGCCCATCACCCTGATCGGCGAGGAACCGCACGCACCCTATCAGCGTCCCCCGCTGTCGAAGTCCTACCTGCAGGGCGGCGCCGAGCTCGAGCAGCTGTGGCTCCGGACGCCGGAGTTCCTGGCCGACAAGGACATCACGCTCGTCACCGCCGAACGGATCGACACCATCGAGCTGGACCACGGTGGACCATCGGGGTCGGCTCGGACCGTCAGCGGTCAGACGCTGACCTTTGATCGCCTCGCACTGACCGTCGGCGCCCGCCCGCGTCGTCTCGAAATACCCGGCGCGGACCTGGATGGCGTGACATATCTGCGCACCGCGGCTGACGCGACACTCCTGCGCGAATTGCAGTCCGCCGCGGAATCCGTCGTGGTGGTCGGCGGCGGGTTCATCGGTCTGGAGGCCGCCGCGGTCGCGCGCGCTCAGGGCAAGGCGGTGACCGTCGTCGAGGCCGCCGATCGCCTGATCGGCCGCGCGGTGGCGCCGGTGGTATCCGAGTTCTACCGCGCCGCACATGCGCGCCGCGGCGTCGACGTCCGTCTCGGCGTTCAGGTGACATCACTGGCGGGCGAAGGCAACCGCGTGCAGTACGTCGGACTCTCCGATGGCAGTCGGATTCCCGCGAACCTCGTCATCGTGGGTATCGGGGTGGTGCCACGCATGCAACTGGCCCGGCAGCTCGATCTCGACATCGAAGGCGGCATCGTGGTCGACCGCTACGCCCGCACCAGCAATCCGACCGTGGTGGCCGCGGGTGACTGCACCGTTCAGCCCAATCCGTTGACCGGCCAGGGCAGGGTGCGGCTCGAGTCTGTGCAGAACGCGATCAGCCAGGCCAAGACCGCCGCCGCGACGCTGCTCGGACGGCGTGAGCCGAACGACGCGGTGCCGTGGTTCTGGTCCGATCAGTACGACCTCAAACTTCAGATCGCCGGTCTGTCAAACGGGCACGATCGATTCGTGGTTCGCGGGGACCTCGAGGAAGAGGCGTTCGCGGTGTTGTATTACCGCGATGAGATGCTTCTCGCGGTTGACGCCGTGAATTCGCCCGGTGACTACATGGCCGTGCGCAAGGCCCTCACGCAGGGTTCGACGATCTCCGCCGACGCGGCCGCCGACGGGGCGGTGGCGCTGCGAAGCCTGATCGTGCCGCAGGCCCTCGGCGTCTAGGCCACCGCGTCGATCACACGGGTGGTGGACACCGAAACTCGGCAATGGGCGACCGGCGAAGGCGCCGGCGAGATAGTCCGTCGAGCACAGCTGATAACCAGGCATGCTTGAACGCACCGGCGACCTGCGTGCTTCAGTGCTGCGCCGGAATCACCTGCAGAGATAGCTGAGTCTCAGACGGCGAACAGTTCGTCGACGTCGATCGGGCGCGTCAGGATGCGCTGTGCGAGCGCGAATTCCATGAGCTGCTCGAGCATCGCGCGGTTGGGCTCGACGCCGTAGGGGAGCGGGTCGGTGCCGGTGATTTCGAGCACCCGGGCGTACATCTTGTCGCCGGCGGTGGTCACGTCTCCGTCACGGAGGCGTGCGACGTATCGCTCTTTGGCTTCGGTGAAGGCATCGATCACCGACGACGCGACCTCCGGATACCTCTTCAGCACTTCGTCTTTCACCACGATCAGATGATTGATCGGGTAGAACGACTGTCGCCGGAGCGCGGCGACCGCCGCCTCGTCGGGGTCAGGGATCAGCGGTGCGACGTCGGGGTGGTCCACCTCGACGCCGATCACGGCGTCGAGTTCGCCGCGGACCAACAGGTCGGCGAGGTCGGCGTCCGGGCCCGCCGGCTCCACGTTGGCAGGCGGCACGTACGACGCGACATGTTCGTCACCGGAGAGCACCCACGTGACCTTGTCGAGGTCGACGCCGTACTCCGAGGCGAGGATGCCGCGGGCCCAGACCCCGGTGGTCACGGTATATCCGCGGTTCACCCCGACCCGGCGACCCTCGAGATCCTTCGGCTGTCGAATCGCCGATCGGGTGTTGTAGCGAATGGCGCCGTGATGGAAGCCGCGCACCAAGAAGATCGGCAGCGCGGTGAAGGCCACGCCGTGTTCGCGCGCCGTGAGATAAGTGGTCAGCGCCATCTCGCTCACGTCGAACTCCAACTGCCGCACCATCCGGCGGAAGCCCTTGACCAGGACCGGGATCTCTTCGAACTGCAGAGAAAACCCGGCGGGCACTACCGTGCCGTCCTTCAGCGCCTGGTTTGCGCCCTGGGTTCTGGTCACTGTCGTCAACACGCGGTCCGGATCAGACATCGTCACTTCCGTCTCTGGTGGCCTCAGATGCTGCGATGGTAGATTGGCATGACCATAATGCCATAAGAAATAGGGGTGACAATTGGCCGAGCATGTCCTGGCCGCCGTGCGGACCGCGCCGAGCACCACCGAACTGCGGGAACTGCCGATGCCCGTGTTGTCCGACGATGCCGCCCTGTTGAAGGTCGAGGTGGCAGGCATCTGCGGCACAGACGTGAAGATGTACGCGAAGCCGCCGTTCGACGACCCGGTGATCATGGGGCACGAGAACGTCGGCACCATCGCGGTAGCAGGGGAGAAGTTCAAGCGCTTGCACGGCGTGCAGGAAGGCGACCGCGTCTTCGTCGAGCATTACGTCGGGTGTTTCAACTGCGAATGGTGCCGCATCGGTGAGTACCGACACTGCGAAGCCACCGACTGGCGGACCAATGCCGACGCAAGACGCTACGGGTACACGTCGTCGGAGAACTTCGGCACTCTGTGGGGCGGATTCTCCGAGTACATGTATCTGCCGTGGAACGCAGTGCTGCACAAGGTGCCCGACGGGGTGACCGCCGAGCTTGCCGGACTCGTCACCCCGCTGTCCAACGGCATTGAGTGGGCCCTGCTGGCGGCGGGGGTCGGCTACGCCGACACCGTCCTGATCGAAGGTCCCGGTCAACAGGGCCTTTCCCAGATAGTGGCCTGTAAACAGGCCGGGGCATCGAAGATCATCATCACCGGCACCACCCGCGACAAGGCTCGGCTCGATCTGGCGCTCGCACTCGGGGCTGACGACGTGATCGACATCGAACAGATCGATCCGCGCACCCGGGTCCTCGAGCTGACCGGCGGCAAAGGCGTCGACTTCGTTCTCGACTGCACGTCGAGGGCCGGGGTCGCGCCTGTGCTGCTGGGTATCGACGTGCTCAAGCGCCGTGAGGGCACGCTGCTGATCCAGGGCGAACTCGCGGCGTTCCCGGACTTCCCGATCAAATTGCTGACCGAGAAGGCGATCACGATCAAGAGCGCGCGCGGCCACAGCTACCGGGCCTGCGAGCTGGCCCTGCAGCAGTTGGCCTCGGGCCGCTTTCCATTGGAACGGCTGTCCACCCACAAGTTCGGCCTCGACCAGGTGGACCACGCGATCAGGGTGCTGGCCGGTGACACCGACGAACGGGACGCCATCCATATTTCGCTCATGCCATGGCTCGGAAAGGAATCCTGACGATGTCGATAGTCGTGCGCAATCCGCGCCGAGCCGACCCTGCCGTCCGCGACGGCCTGGGCGAGTACGGGGTGGCCACCATTCACGAGGCGCAGGGCCGAACCGGCCTGGTCGCGCCCCACATCACGCCGATCTACACCGGCGCCCGAGTCTGCGGGACCGCGGTCACCGTGATCGTGCCGCCGGACGACAACTGGATGCTTCACGTCGCCGTCGAACAGTGCCAGGACGGCGATGTACTGGTCGTTGTCCCCGAATCACCTTCGGAATACGGCTATTTCGGTGAGCTGCTGGCCACCGCAGTGGCCGCGCGCGGGGTCCGCGGGCTGGTGATCGATGCGGGTTGCCGCGACATCGCCGAGCTCACCGCGATGAAGTTCCCGGTGTGGTCCAAATGCGTGTCGGCGCAGGGGACGGTGAAGAAGCGGCTCGGATCGGTGAACGTGCCCGTCTCATGTGCCGGCGCCGCGGTCGAACCCGGTGATGTGGTCATCGGCGATGACGACGGGGTTGTCATCGTGCCCCGCGAGCAGGCGGCCGGCGTGTTGGCGGCTTCGAAGGACCGCGAGGCCAAGGAGGCCCGTAGCCGCGAGCGTTACCAGGCTGGTGAACTCTTTCTCGACATGAACGACATGCGTGGCGAATTGGAGCGACTGGGACTGCGCTACGTGGACTACGAGGAAACCGCGGACGCCAGGAGCAGGGGTTAGACCGTGATCATCGATATTCACGGCCACTACACCACAGCCCCGCAGGCACACGACGTCTTTCGCAAGCAGCAGCTGGCCGCGCTCGAGGACAAGACGCGGCCGGCGCCCACACCCGAGCCGATCAGCGACGACGAGATCAGGGAAAGCGTGCAGCGCAATCAGCTGCGTGTGCTCCGTGAACGGGGTGGTGACTTGATGCTGTTCTCGCCCAAAGCTTCCGCGATGGAGCACCACATCTCCGACCAGCCCACGGCGACGGCGTGGGCCAGGGCATCGAACGATCTCGTTCACCGGGTTGCACAGCTGTTCCCCGAAGCCTTTGCGCCTGTCGCTCAATTACCCCAGACTCCCGGGGGGTCCCTCGGTCCGGTGATCGAGGAGTTGCACCGTTGCGTCGGCGAGCTCGGCTTCGTCGGCTGCAACCTCAATCCCGACCCGGCGGCCGGGTACTGGTCCACGCCGCCGATGACCGACGAGTACTGGTACCCGCTGTACGAGGCGATGATCGAGCTGGAAGTTCCTGCCATGGTGCATGTCTCGACGTCATGCAATCCCAACTTCCACACCCTCGGAGCCCACTACCTCAACGCGGACACCAGTGTCTTCATGCAGTTCGTCCAGTCCGATCTGTTCGAGCGATATCCGGCGTTGACTTTTGTGATTCCGCACGGCGGCGGGGCGGTGCCCTATCACTGGGGGCGATATCGCGGACTCGCCGCGCGTCTCGACCGGCCCGACCCGAGTGAACTGCTGCGCAACGTGTTCTTCGACACCTGCGTCTACCACCAGCCGGGAATTGATCTGCTCTACAAGGTGATTCCTGCCGACAACATCCTGTTCGCATCAGAAATGCTCGGTGCCGTACGCGGGGCGGACCCCGACACCGGTATCGCGTGGGACGACACGCTGGCGTACCTCAACAACCTCGACATGACCGAGGAAACCCGACGGGCCGTTGTCGAGCTCAACGCGCGCAGGGTGTATCCCCGTCTTTCCAAACTACTAGCAGTGCAAGGAGTGTGACTGGTGTCGAACCTGCATCTCACGTTGGCCTGTGGCGACTACGACCGGACCCGTGCCCTCGAGGACGGCTCCGTTCGGGCGGACGGAATCGACCTGACCTACCTGCGCCTGCCGGTGGAGGAGACGTTCTTCCGCATGCTGCGCCACCGTGAATTCGACATCGCGGAGATGTCGCTGTCCACCTACGTCGCGACGCTCGACCGGGAGCCCCGGCCATTCGTAGCGCTGCCCGTGTTCACGTCGCGGATGTTCCGACACGGCGGCATCTACATCAATTCCCAGGCCGGCATTTCGGAACCGGCCGACCTGCGCGGCAAGCGAATCGGCTCACCCGAATTCCAGTTGACGGCCGGCGTCTGGATCAGGGGAATCCTCGCCGAACACCACGGCGTGCCGGTCGATTCCGTCACCTACTTCACCGGTGGCCAGGAAACGCCGGGCCGGATCGAGAAGGGCAAGGTCGACACGGGACTGGACATCAGGCCGATCCAGGCGGGAACGACCCTGTCTCAACTGCTGGCCGACGGTGACCTCGACGCGCTCTACACGCCGCGGGTGCCGAGCCCGTTCCGCGATGGCGATCCCCGGGTCACGCGGCTGTTCCCCGACGTGGTGGCCGTCGAGAAGGAATACTTCGCGGTGACTTCCATCTTCCCGATCATGCACGTCGTGGTGATCCGCAGCGATATCTACGAGCGTCACCGTTGGGTGGCACAGTCCCTGTACAAGGCGTTCCTCACGGCGCGGGATCAGGCCTACGGCCGGATCTACGATTCGTCGGCGCTGCGGTTCATGGAGCCCTGGCTGATTCAGCACCTCGAGGAGGCCCGAATCCTGCTCGGTCAAGACTTCTGGTCGTACGGGATCGCCGAGAACGAGAAGGCGCTTGACGTCTTCCTGGACTACCACCATCAGCAGGGGCTCTCCGCCGTGCGCTACAAACCGGCCGATCTGTTCGCCGCCGAGACTGCTGAAGCATTCGTGATCTGACGCCGGGGCCTTCACATCCGGTACGCGACATGGTACAAATCACACTAATGGTCTGAGTGTCAGTCCATTCACAGTGAAGTGTCGAGGAGTGAGCCGTCCATGAGAAAGCATTTGGCCAGCTACCTGATTGCCATCCTGGCGTTGGTGCTCTCCGCCTGCGGGGGCAGCCCCACTGCGACCAACGCAGGCGACGCGGCGGCCGGCGCGAGCGACGCCCAGCAGGTCTACCAGCAGATCAACGGGTTGTCCGGGGACGAGCGCAGTAAGACGCTGCTCGACCTCGCCAAGAAGGAGGGAAAGCTTTCGCTCTACACCTCCAACACCGACATGGACGACGTGGTGAACGCATTCAAGGAGAAGTACGGGCTGGACGTCGAGACGTACCGGGCGAATTCGGAGACGGTGCTACAGCGGGTGCTCCAGGAGTCCACCGCGCACTACCAGGGCGCGGACTTGATCGAGACCAACGCGGGCGAACTCAACGATCTGCAGCAGCAACAGCTTCTGTACCCCTACGAGGGAGAACTGCGCGACAAGGTGCGACCCGAGGGCCAGAAGGACGGCTGGACCGCCGATCGATTCAACGCCTTCGTGATCGGTTGGAACACCGGCAAAGTCGCGGCGGGCAGCGAGCCGCAGTCACTCAAGGACCTCGCCGAGCCGCAGTGGAAGGGCCGCGTCGGCCTGGAGATCGGGGATGTCGACTGGTTCGCCGCGATGTACAACTACTACAAGTCGCAGGGCATGTCAGACGACGACGTCACGAACTTCTTCCACAGTTTGGCGGCCAACTCCAAGATCGCCAAGGGACATACGGTGATGGGGGAGTTGCTGTCGGCGGGCCAGTTCGACGTGGCCGCATCGATCTACTCGCACACGGTCGATAACGCCGCGGAGAAGGGCGCGCCGGTGGCCTGGCGCAAGAACGGCAAGCCGGTCGAGCCGGTGGTTCTGCGACCCAACGGCGCGGGGCTGATGAAGACGGCCAAGCACCCGGCGATCGCCATGCTGTTCCTGGACTTTTTGCTGACCGACGGACAGAAGGCGATTGCGGGCGCCAACCGAATCGGAGCGATCCCCACCGCCGACGATCCGCTCGCCGGCGTCCAGACGGTATCCGTTCCGGAGGAGGAGCTTCTCAACAACCCTCAGAAGTGGAATGACGCATACAAGAAAGTGACCGATTCCGGCGGCCAGGCGTAAGCGCGTCAGCGGCCAACCACGAAAGGCAGGACATGGCATCACGTACCACCACCAAGGTCACGCACTATCACGTTCAGAAGAAGCGCCGAGCCGAGTTCATCGACGAATGGCGCGGATATCAGAAGACCGTGGTCGCGGTCGAGGATGTGAAGCTGGAGCCGACCGCCAGGGGGACGCGTGTCGGGGTGTATGCCGGCGCCGACGCCGACCGCCCGACCCGGTCGATGGACGCCCTGGTGCATGAGATCGACCCCGGCGTGGTGTCGACCATCCACCGGCACTCGTGGGACGCCATGGTGCTGATCGTGGCCGGACACGGCTGGACCGAGGTCGACGGTGAGCGCATCGACTGGGGGCCAGGCGATGCGGTTCATCTGCCGGCATGGTCGTGGCACCGCTCCGGGAATGAAGGCGACACGGTGGCCCGTTACATGTCATTCTCCAGTGAGCCCCTGCTGGAGACCATGGGGATGTCGACCATCGAGGATGCCGGGCACACGCCCGTGAGCGAGCTGCCTGCTCGCCCTGCGTATTCCGCTGAGGTCACCGGTGACGACCCGTACGCCCGGCGACTTCGCCGGCTGGCCCGCGACCAGCGCGCGAGGCGATCTGGCCGCCTCCACACCAGCTGGGACGAGCTCGAGCTGCTGCCCACCCCGCGCGGTACCCGAACGACCTTCCTGCTGGACCGGGCCACCGGCTACCAGGCGTCGGGAATCTCCATGGCGATGTTCGAGATCGGCCCGGGCCGCGGCCAATCGATGCACCGGCACGCGGGGGAGGCGTGGCTCTATGTGCTGGAAGGCACCGGGCACAGCTACCTCGGAACCGAACCCCGAAGGCGGAACCAACCACCCGTGGAAGAAGGGCGACATCATCGTCGTCGACCATTTCCTGTGGCATCAACACTTCAACGACGACCCCGAGAAGACAGCGAAGGTCGTCCGGATCCACATGTTCGACAGCCTCCTCGACACCATGCGGGTGCTGCTGGATCCGCTGGTTCTGTTCGAAGAGCCGCCGGACCACATCCGCGACGCTCAGGCCGGGGACCCGACGACAGTCGACTGGCCGGAGGTGACCAGGCCGACATGGCCGTGATGCCGATTGCACTTCCACCGGGCGTGCTGTCCGTGCACGCTCTGCCTTCGGACCACCACGACGGGCCATGGGACCACATCATCACGCCGCCGGGCATGAAAGAGCGGTTGCTCAACCATGCCCTGCTCACGCTGTTGCACGGGCCCGCCCTCGCCACTATGGCCGGGCTGCCGCACGGGCTCATCATCCTGTCCGGGCCGCCGGGAACCGGGAAGACGACGCTGGCCCGCGGCTTGGCGCAGACCGCCGCGCGCGCGGTTGCCAAGCGTGGCGCCACCACTTATGTGGAGATCGATCCGCACGCCTTCCCCAGCGAATTGCTCGGAGAGAGTCAACGCAACATCAGCCAGCTGATGATGGACACGATCCCCGAACTCGCGGCTCGTCGGCCGCACACGATCGTGCTCATCGACGAGGTGGAAAGCTTTGCGGTGCGCCGGTCTACCGCGTCGTTCGGAGCCAATCCGGTCGACGTGCACCGCGCCACGGACGCGCTGCTGGCCGGGATCGATGCCGTCGCCGCCGACCTGCCGAGAGTGGTGTTCGTGGCGACGACCAACTTCACCGATGCCGTCGACGAGGCCTTCCTGTCGCGGGCGGACCTGGTGCTGACCCTGTCGTTGCCGGACACGGCGACGATGGTGCAGATATTCCGGCACAGCCTGCTCGAGCTCGCGGCCCTGTGGTCAGGCACCGCGCCTCTCGCGCAGGACGACGGCCTGCACGCCAAGCTGGCCGCCGCATGTGCCGGCATGGATGGCCGCAAGGTCCGCAAGGTCGTGCTGACGGCATTGGCGATGCGGACCGACGTGACGCGCGATCCGAACGAATTGACCGCGGACGATCTGCTGGCTGCGGTCGAGCTCATTGCAGCGGACACCGGCGAAGGAACGGATAGGCACAGTTGACCCCCAGTCGGCGCCAAACATTCTGTGCGGGAATGGAACAGCAGTAAGGGAGGACCAACCCCATGCAACTGCGACGGCACGCCAAGCTGAGCAGGGCTGTGTTGGCCGTGGGGGTGGCCGCCGTGATGGCCGCGTGCGGTTCCCCGCCGCAGTCCGGGCCGGGCGCGGAGGGGCAGGCACCGTCGTCGGCGCACGCGTGGGACGGCCTCACCGGATCGGCGCGGGAGTCCGCGCTCCTCGCGACTGCCAAGGGCGAGGGTGACTTGACGGTCTACTCCGCGTTCAACGACGAGCAAGCGATGGCAGACGCGTTCAGCAAGAAGTACGGCCTGAAGGTCGATGTCTATAACGCCAACTCAGAAACGGTGCTTCAGCGCGTTGTCCAGGAAGCCACCGCGAACAAACTTGCCAACGACGTGCTGATAGCGCCGGCCACCGATATGTCGGCCATGGAATCCAGAGGGCTGCTCGGCGATTACCGCTCGACCTATCGGGATGCCATGCCCCCCGCCGGCAAGTCGACGGGGTGGACCGGGGTGCGCCGGCTGGCTTTCGTCGCCGGGTTCAACACCGGCAAGCTCGCCCCGAATGACTTGCCCGTCGACTACACCGGGTTCGCCGACTCGAAGTGGAACGGTCGGATAAGCATGGAGTACAGCGATATCGACTGGTACGCCACATTGCGTCGCTATTACGCGCAGCGCGGGATGTCGGCCGAGGACTTCTCTTCGATGTTCAGGCGAATCGCCGCGAACTCGAAGACCGCCAAGGGCCACACGGTCCAGGCGGAGCTACTGGCGGCGGGACAGTTCGACGCGGCCTTGTCGGTCTACACTCAGTCGGTCAACCGGCTCATCGACAAGGGCGCGGCGGTGTCCTTCGGAGAGGGTACGGGCCACATCGTCAACCCGGTGGTGGTCCGGTACGACGCCGGCGGTGTCATGCGTGGCACCGACCACCCGGCAGGAGCGGCGCTGTACCTGGACTTCCAGCTCGGGCCCGATGGCGCGGCAGTGGACGACCAGCTCCGTGCGCTGCCGCCACTTCCCACCCGGCACGATCCACTGGCCGGTGCGGAGGTGATCGACCTGGACGTTGCCGACCTTGTGGCCAACCGACAGCAGATAGCCGCGGAGTACAACCAGTTGGTTACGGAATCTTAAGCGGCGCAACAATCACGGTGTAGGAGGGTCGACGTCGAGCATGTGTGTAGAGCTGAAGGGTGTGCCGCCTCTGCTGACCGCCGAGGCGCGGGAGCCCGCCGATCGGATCCCGCCCGCCGAGCTGACCCCGCTCGGCCCGGTTTCCTTCGGCTGGGTCGCAGTGCCGGAGGGCGTGGCGGCCTCGGAACCGGCGCCCGTCGTGATCATCTGTCACGAGCGCTACGGCGTCGTTCAGCACACCGTCGAGCTGGCGGAGAAGTTCGCCGCTGCCGGGTTCGTCGCGGTGGCGCCTGACTTCTATGCGGACATGGACCTGTCTGCCGGTCGCGACCGACTGCCCGACATCGGCGATGCCGCCGCCCTTCGGCATCTGGACGCGGCGATCTCGCACGCACGCGGGCTTGACGCTGACGGCGACGACGCGCCGATCTGCGTCATCGGGATCTGCAGAACCGGCAGCTTCGGCATTCTGGCGAGTGCGAAGCGCGACGACATCGCCGCTGTTGTGATGCTGTACGGAGGTGCCCAACCGCGCGAGTACGAGGTCGGTGACCTGCGCCCCACGCCGTACGTCGAGCTGATGAAAGCGGGTACCGCGCCCGTGCTGGGCATTTGGGGGGAGAAGGACCACACCATGTCTGTCGAGCACGTCCGCCGGGTCCGCGACCTCCTCGAAGACGCCCGCCGCAGCTACGAATTCGTGATGTATCCCGATCTTCCTCACGGCTGGCTCAATGACACGATGCCGGGCCGGTTCCGCGCCGAGCAGGCCCGCGAGACCTTCGAGCTGATCGTGACGTGGCTGCGTGCAACCGCGTCGGCGAAACAGGGCACGAGCGTGTCTTGGCGATTCACCTCGACGATTGCCGCGACTTATGACTTCGCCAGCAACGCTCGACTGCACTGAAGCAAAAAATCCTATGACGTTTGGAGTACCAGTGATCCACTATGATTTCCGCGCGACCGGGCTCGTCATCTTCGACATGCTCGAGGCCTACCGGGAACCGATCGAGGCGGCCGGCTCCATCGGACCGACGAAGCGACTGATCGAGGCGTGTCGCGGTGTCGGTGTCCCGATCTTCTATGCGCGTGCCGATCATCGCGCCGACGGTGCGGACTTCGCGCGGACCGTCGCCGACACCGACAGCCACTTCCGCCCCTGGGGGCCCGATAACCCGTACCGCACCGTTCCACCTCACGCATCAGGCTCACCCGGATTGTCGGTGCTTGCCGAGATCGCCCCTCAGCCTGGCGACTACGACGTCCCCAAGCATCGCTGGTCGGCGTTCCACGGCACACACCTGGAACTGTCGTTGCGCAGCCGCGACATCGACACGATTCTGCTGGTCGGCGGGTCGGTGCACGTCGGGATCGCCTCGACCGCATATGAGGCCCGCGACAAGGACTTCCAGATCACCGTCGTGCGCGATTGTTGTCATGGCTTTGCCGAGCAGCGAACCTTCTTCATGGACAAGGTCTTCCCGCGGATGTGCAACGTGCGCTCCGTGGACGAGGTGGTCGCGGGCCTGAAACCGGGAGCTGTGAGGGCTCACGGATAGGGGTTGTAGCGTCGCGAGCTAGACACCATGTGTGACAGGGCTTACCATGAAGAATGGTAAAACCATTGGACACTAAAGGTCGATGAAGGAGAACAGTATGGGGAAAAAGGGCCGCGTATTCGTCCGCGGGCTGACCTCAGAGACGTACGGACTCGGGGAGTTCCGGCGCCAGCAGTTGGCCGTTGAGCGGGTGCGCGACGACGAATTCGTCGTCGACGACGCCAAGGTCGCTCACTCCGGGGACAGCGAGCAGTCCCGCACCTGGTGGCGGATCGGCCCCGGTGACGAAGACTTTCTGACGCAGACCATCCAGGTCCACTTCGTCGAGCTGCCACCGCAGTCGTCCAACCACGGCCACGGCCACCAGAACGAGGCGGCGTTCTACATCCTGGAAGGCCGCGGTTACGAGATCCACGACGATCAGCGTTACGACTGGTCGAAGGACGATCTGGTCTACGTGCACACGGACTCGGTGCACCGCCACTTCAACCCCTATGACGAGAAGGCCCTTGCGCTCGTCGTCAAGGCGAAGTGCACGTGGATGTTCATGGGCCTGATCCAGCAGGGGCGCAGCGGACCCGTCGAGAACGAGGAAGCGTTCGGCCCTCGCGAGGACTGGTCCAAGATCTGGACCCCCGGCGTACTCGACCGCAAGAAGGTCATCAGCCCGTCCGACACGGTCTGGGAGCAGACACCGCTGGGACGGGTGCGTGTCATCGCCTCGCCCGAGCGCACCGACGGCAGGATCTTCAGCATCGACGCCTTCAACCTCGAGATCGAGGCTGGCGGGCACTCCGGCAAATACTGGAAGATGGCCGACGAGGTCTACTACGTGCTCTCCGGCGGCGGCTATGCGCTGCAATGGGAGGTCGAGGCCGAGATTGCCGAGAAGTATTACGCGCGTATTGCCACCACCCCCAAGCGGTTCGAGATGAAGCAGGGTGACACGCTGTACGTTCCGCAGAACCACGTGTGCCAGATCTTCGCCGCGGACGGCACGCCGTTGCAGCTGTTCAATGCGCAGAACCGGGTGTTCAAGCACCTCGGGTATGACACCGTGCACTACTTCGAGCCGGCCTCCGGATCCGCCCAGGCCGTCGGCGAACTCGCTGACACTTCTGCCTGATCGAGTCTTTCGGTCCGGCGGCCGGCTTCACGCGGCCGCCGGACCGAATCACCAGCCGTCCGGTTGCGGCGACGCCGCGACCGTGCTTTCTGCTATCCAGAATCGCCTGGTGTTTTCTGTTCGTCAGACAGACAGTTAGGTTGCCGGTGGACTTCACATCTGCCGCCAAACATGATAGACATCACACTAATGGTCATACAATAAGTCCAGAGATCGCCAACCTGTTTCAGCCCAACAGCCGGCGATCGAACAGACCGGAGTCCGGCGTCGTCGGCACCGGTGTAAACCGAGGAGATAGGACGCGAGGGACATGAAATTTCGACACGGTCGTCGGGTAGCCGCCGTTGGCCTCATGCTCGCCCTGGTGTCTTGCGGCGCCCCGCCGACGGCACCACCTGCGGGCTCGGGACCAGGGGGCGGCGCCTCGAAGTTTCAGCAGTACGAATCGCTGAAGGGCCAGGAACGCCGCGACACTCTCCTGAAGGACGCGAAGACCGAAGGCGCGGTGTCCCTGTACACCTCGATGACGAGCGACGTCGCCGACGCGGTGAGCAAGGCCTTCACCGACCAGACCGGCATCAAGGTCAACCTGTACCGCGCGGACTCGGAGACCGTCCTGCAGCGCATCCTGCAGGAGGCCAGTGCCAACCACGCGGGCGCGGACGTGGTCGAGACCGATGCGCTGGAGATGGCATCCCTCGGCAAGGAGAAGCTGGTGGAGCCCTACACCGGCGAACGTCGCGATATGGTCGGCGCCGAGGGCAAGTTCGACAGCTGGACCGCGGACCGCTACAACTTGTTCGCCCCCAGCTGGAACACCACGAAGGTGGCCCCCGGTGATCAGCCCAAGACGTGGGAAGACCTCGCCAATCCCAAATGGGACGGACAGCTCGCGCTGGAGCTGAACGACTACGACTGGTATCTGACACTTTCTGAGTACTGGCTGCAGCACGGCAAGAGCCAAGCGGACATCGACAAGCTGTTCGGCGACATGGCCAACGGTGCCAAGGTCGTCAAGGGGCACACCGTGATGGGCGAAATGCTCTCGGCCGGGCAATATTCCGTGGCTGCATCGAATTACAGCTACATCGTCCAGAAGGGCGTGAACAAGGGCGCGCCGGTGGCCTACCAGCCATTCGTGCAGCCGATCATCGCCCGCCCGCAGGGCGCCGCGCCGTTGAAGTCGGCGGCACATCCGGCTGCGGCGTTGCTGTTCCAGGACTGGCTGTTCACCGAGGGCCAGCAGGTGTTCGTCGACCAGGGCCTGACGCCGTCGATCGAGCCGGCCAACCTGAAGGACCCGCTCGAGGGCCTCGAGGTGATTCCGGTCGACGTCAACCAACTCCTCGCCAAGCAGAAAGAGTGGAGCGATCGCTACGACGCGTTGCTCTCCCGCAGTGACAAGCTCGGCGGCTGATCCGGCCGCCCGCCCCTCGAGTCGGCATTTCCAACCAGTCCGTGAGGTGAACACATGACCACCACCGCGCCGATGCGGCCGGCACCGCCCCCGTCGATCGATCCGCTCCCAGCGGAGCCGCCACTCTGGCGCCGCATCATCCCCACGCCGAAGTTCCTGACCCTCGGAGTGGTGTCCCTGGTCATCGCCTATCTCGCGATAGTGCCGCTGTACTACCTCTTCTGGGGCACCTTCTTCGACGCGTCGGGTCTGACGTTCTCCGGCTTCAGGCGTGCCTACGGCAACGATCAGATCTTCGATCTGGTCGGCAACTCGCTGTGGTTCGCCGGCGGTGCCGCGCTGCTTTCGTTGGTGATCGGCACGGGACTGGCCTATCTCAACGTGCGCACCGACGTGCCGTTCAAAGCCCTGTTCTTCGCCGCGTCGATCATTCCGTTGGTCATCCCCGGCATTCTGTACACCATCGCGTGGATCCTGTTGGGCAGCCCCGACATCGGGCTGATCAACCACTACTTGGAGCCCGTATTCGGACGCGCGGTGATCGACGTCTTCAGCATCTGGGGAATGATCTGGGTCGAAGGGCTGCAACTGTCGCCGATCGTCTTCCTGCTCATGGTGGCGGCGTTCCGCTCCATGGATCCGTCGCTGGAGGAGTCGGCGCTGATGTCGGGAGCCGGCCGCTGGACGGTGTTCCGAAAGATCACGCTGCCGTTGGCCCGGCCGGCGATCGTCGCCGCGATCCTGATCATGGTCGTGCGCAGCCTGGAAAGCTTTGAAGTGCCTGCGCTTCTGGGCCTACAGAACGGGATCTACGTTTTCACCAGCCGGATCTACTTCGTGCTTCGTGACTATCCACCGGACCTGTCCGCGGCCGGTGCTCTGGCGATCGGCCTGCTGGTCATCGCAGTTGCCGGGGTGGTGATATCCAACTTCGCGGGCCGTGCCAGCAAGAACTTCCAAACCGTCACCGGCAAGGGATTCCGTCCCCGCCCAATGGAACTGGGCAAGTGGCGCCCGGTAGCCGGCGTCATCATCGTGCTGTACTTCCTGCTGACCGTCATCGCGCCACTGTTGGTGCTGCTGTACACCTCGCTGCTGAAGTTCTACGCGCCACCGTCGAAGGACACGTTGTCCAGCATGACCTTCGACAACTACCGGCAATTGGCGCACGCCTCGGGTGCTCTGACCGCGCTGAAGAACTCGCTGATACTCGGCCTTTCGTCGGCCACCTTGGTGATGGCGTTCATGGCCATCGCCGCGTGGATCGTCGTGCGGTCGCGGATACCCGGGCGGAAAGTGTTGGACGGGTTGGCCTTCCTGCCGCTCGTGGTTCCGGGTCTGGTGATGGGCCTGGCGTTGAGCTTCGTCTACCTACGCAGTCCCATTCCGATCTACGGCACCCTGTTCATCCTGCTCATCTCGTACTGCACCCGGTATCTGCCGTACGGCATGCGTTACTCGGTGACCTCGATGCAGCAGATCTCCAACGAGCTCGAGGAGTCGGCACTGGTGAACGGTGCGAGCTGGTGGCAGACGTTCCGGCGAGTCCTGCTGCCATTGCTGATGCCGGGTCTCGTCGCCGGGTGGATTTACATCCTCGTCGTGTCGTTCCGAGAGCTGTCGAGTTCGATCCTGTTGTACAGCCCCGGTAATGAGGTGCTGTCCATCCTCATCTTCGAGCAGTTCGAGAACGGTCAGTTCACCGTGCTGTCCGCGCTCGGAGTCGTCATGGTGTTGACACTTGTCGTGCTCGTCACCATCGCCTACAAGCTGGGGGCCAAGGTCGGCCTCAAGCAGGATTGATTTGGGTCCGGAAAGGAATTATCGACGTGCTTGAAGTCCAGAATCTCGTGAAGACCTTCGACGGCGAGCGACTCAAACGTCGCAAACGCCGCGATCAATCCGCCACCAATGGTGAGGCGCCGGCGCGGGTCTTCGCCGTCAACAATGTCAGCTTCACAGTCCAGCCTGGCGAACTGTTCACCCTGCTCGGTCCGTCGGGATGCGGCAAGTCGACGACGCTGCGCTCGATCGCGGGCCTCGAGCAGCCGGATTCAGGCGTCGTCTCGGTGGGCGGCAACGTGCTGTTCGCCGCGGGCTCCAGTACCCCCAAGAAGGTGAACGTTCCTGCGAACAAGCGTGGGCTGGGCATGGTGTTCCAGTCCTACGCCATCTGGCCGCACATGACCGTGTTCGAAAACGTCGCCTTCCCGCTGCGGGTGCGAGCGCGCGGCCAACGCCCGGGCAAGCGCGAGATCACCGAACGTGTGCAACGTGTGCTCGAGACAATGGAGCTGCTGCAGTACGCCGACCGGCACGCGACCAAGCTGTCCGGCGGGCAGCAGCAGCGGCTGGCACTGGCAAGGGCCATCGTGATCGAGCCGTCGCTGTTGCTGCTCGACGAGCCCCTGTCCAACCTCGATGCCAAGCTTCGGGAATCGCTGCGGTTCGAGCTCAAGCGTCTGCAGCGCGAGTTGGGGATCACCTCGATCTACGTGACGCACGATCAGATCGAGGCGCTGTCGCTGTCCTCGAACATCGCTGTCATGCGGGCAGGTGAGGTGGTGCAACTCGGCAAGCCGCGTGACATCTACGAGAACCCGCAGAGCAAGTTCGTGGCCCAATTCATCGGTACGTCCAACTTCATCGATGGCACCGTCGCGTCACGCGATGGCGACCGCCACGTCGTCGAAACCCGCGACGGCCGACTGACGTTGGACTCCTCCGCGCACATGCCGAACGGAACCGAGGTCGTGGTGTCGATCCGGCCCGAAGCGGTCATGCTGACCACCGAGCGGCCCCTCAACGCGGCCAACATCTGGGAGGGCCAGGTCACCACGCGCGCGTTTCTGGGCGACGCGGTGGATCACGTGGTCGCGGTCGGGAAGCACGAGATCCGCGCCCGCTGCCTGCCGCACGTCTCACACGCCCCCGGTACGGCCGTTTACTTGGATATGGACCCGAGCAAACTGGCCCTCGTCCCGGTCGACTGATCGCGGGTATGCGCGTCGCGGCAGTACTCAAGAACCGCGATTTCGACCTCTACTGGTCCGGAGTCGTCTTTTCACAGGTCGGCACCCGCGGCACCGTCGCGGCGAATCTATATCACGTCTACCAGTTGACCGGCTCGGTCCCCCAGACCGGACTGGTCGGCGCCGCGCAGGCGATCGCGTTGCTCATATTGAGCCCGCTGGGCGGCGTGTTGGCCGACCGCTGGGATCGCCGGCGGCTACTGCAGTGGTCGCAGGCCGTCGCGATGGTCGTCGCTGGTGGGCTGGCGGTGCTCACCCTGACCGGTCACGTCGTGGCCTGGCAGGTGATTCTGTCAGTGGTGTTGACCACCGCTGCGGCGACTTTCGACCAACCGGCCCGGCAGGCGCTGATTCCGGCGCTGGTGCCGCGCGACCAGTTGCCTCAAGCCTTCGCCCTGCTCAACCCGTCCCGTGAGGTCGCGGTGCTGTTGGGTCCGGCGCTGGCGGGCATCTTCATCGGCATCGCCGGACCCGGCCTGATGTACGCGGTAGATGCAGCCACCTACGCAATTCTGGTGATCGTTCTGCAGATGCTGCACGTGGTGAGGCTTCCCGGTGCGGGTAGGCATGTTTCGGTGTGGCGCCAGATGGCCGACGGTGCGCAGTTCGTCAAGGGTCGAAAGATCATCTGGATGCTGATGTCGCTGGACCTGTCGGCGACGCTGTTCGGCGCGTACCGCGTGGTGCTGCCGGCCTTGTGTGCCACGGTGTTTCACGTCGGTCCACAAGGCTATGGCCTGCTGTCCGCGGCGCCGTCGGCGGGGGCGCTGTTGGCGACATACACGGTGTTCAAGGTGGTGGGACGCAGCAGGCGACTCGGCCGCGTACTGCTGATCTCGACCGTCTTCTACGGTGTGTCGAACATCGTTCTGGCGCAGGCGCATATCTTCATCGTCGCGGTGTTGGCAGGACTGTCGATCGGGGCGTTCGACGCGATGGCCACCACAATCCGGCATGCGGCGGTTCAACTGGAGACGCCCGACGATCTGCGCGGCCGGGTGTCCGCGATCTATCAGATGTCCTCACGCGGTGGCCCCGCGCTCGGCGACACCTTGGTCGGATCCGTCGCCGGTGCGCTCGGCCCGGTGACCGCCTTGACCCTGGGCGGGGTGCTGGCCGCGCTCTATGCAGGTGTCTTCATCCTCCGACCGAATCCGGTACGGAGGTATGCGGGAGCCTCGGAAGACGGAGAAGACGCTGAATATGAAGAAGAGCGGGAATCCGCGGGGGCGCAGAAGCCGTCCGGGCGAGCTTGACATCAACCCTATTGGTAATACCATTAGTTCAAAGAGATCGATGGAGGATGCACGTGGCAAAGGATGCGATTGTTTCCGACGACCTGGCGAAGAAGTTCGCCACCGAGAAGGACTCGCCGTATGTGCGCTGGGTCCGCGCCGAGGGTCTGGACATCATCGGCGCGCATTACGTGCCGGATCTGAACACGGTGGAGCTGAAGCCCTGGTCGCGGCGCGGCGGGCGCGGGGTCTTCATCAACCACGAGGCGTCACGGACATCGAATGACTGCTACGTGTGTGAGATCCCCGCGGGCGAGGAACTTGCGCCGCAGCGGCAACTCTTCGAAGAGATGATCCTGGTGCTGTCCGGCCACGGATCGACCACCGTGTGGAACGACGCCGGACAGAAGGTCACCTTCGAGTGGGGACCGAACTCGATGTTCGCCATTCCGCTCAACACCTGGCACCAGCACTTCAACGGTTCGGGTACCGAAGCCGCTCGCTTCGTCTCGTCGACGAACATGCCACCGATCATCAACCTGTACGACGACGCCGAGTTCGTGTTCAACACCAACCACGACTTCCTCGGACGGTTCAACGGTGAACCCGACTACTTCGCCCCGAAGGACGAACAGGACGGACTGTTGTTGAAGACGAACTTCGTCGCCGACGCGGTCGACCTGCCGCTGATCTCGGCCAAGGAGCGCGGCGCGGGCGGCGGGCATATCCGTTTCTCGATGGCGAAAGGCTCAATGAACAGCCATATTTCGCAGTTCGCCACCGCGACGTACAAGAAGGGCCACCGACACGGTCCCGGCGCCCACGTGATCATCCTCACCGGCGAGGGCTTCAGCCTGATGTGGCCCGAGGGGGAAGAGCCGCGACGCTACGAGTGGACGCCCGGCACGCTGATCGTTCCGCCGAACATGTGGTTCCATCAGCATTTCAACACCGGCGCAACGCCGGCACGGTATCTGGCCTTCAAACACGAAGTGGTGTCGGTGCGCAACGCCCAAGGCGTGCCGAAGGCCTGGATCAGCCGGCGGATCGGCGGCGACCAGATCGACTACGCCGACGAGTCGCCGGTGATCCGCGAAACCTTTGCCAAGGCGCTCGCCGAGAACGGGCTGGAGCCACGAATGGACGAAGCCTATGCTGCAGAACTCCCGGACCTGCCGCCCAAGCCGGCCGAGGCCGTTGCGGTTCCGTCGCCGGCATGACATACGACCCGGACCACGAGCACGATGAGCCCGATCTGCCCCTCGAGGACAACCCGATCTGGCAGAAGGACAACGTCACACTGCACAGTGTCGGTGTCGACATCGGCAGTTCGGGCACTCAGGTGGCCTTCTCGCGGCTGGTGTTGCGCAGACGCGGGGAGGATCTGACCAGTCGCTACGTGGTGGTCGCCCGGAACACCCTGTACGAGTCGGAGGTGCAGCTCACGCCGTACACCGACGATCTCCAGATCGATGCGGTCGCGCTCGGCCGGATGCTCGACACGGCCTACGCCGGTGCCGGGCGCCAACCACAGGATGTGGATACCGGTGTGGTGATCCTGACCGGTGAGGCGTTGCGGCGCAGAAACGCGGAGCGCATCGCGTCAGTCGTCGCCGAGCGGGCCGGCGACCTGGTGTGCGCTACCGCGGGGCACCACATGGAGGCGATGCTGGCGGCCTACGGCTCCGGCGCTGCGCGGACCTCACATGACCTGCCGGGCCGTGTCCTCAACGTCGACATCGGCGGAGGGACGACGAAACTCGCGCTGATCGACCGTGGCCGGGTGCTGGCGACCGCGGCGCTACATGTCGGCGGCCGACTGATCGCCGTCGAGGACGGCACCGTGACGCGGATCGAGCCGGGCGGTCGGACACACGCCGCCGCGACAGGCCTCGATCTCACCGTCGGCAGCCCGGCCACCTCGCAGGAGCTCAACGAAATCGCCTCGCATATGGCGGATCTGGTGCTCGCGGCGGTTCGCGGCGAGCCCTCGGCGCACCATGTCTTCCTGACCGAACGGATCGCTGAGCTCGGCGGCCTGGACGGGGTGATCTTCTCCGGCGGTGTCGCCGAATTCGTCTACGGCGTGGAGGCGAGGGATTTCGGTGACCTCGGTCGCCAGCTGGGCGCGCAGATCGCGCAACGGATCGATGCCGGACAACTCCCGGCCCGGCTGTTGCCTGCGACCGAGCGGATCCGCGCGACGGTGCTCGGCGCGTCCGAGTACACCGTGCAGCTCAGCGGCATCACCAGCTTCATCCCGGCGCCGGACACCACCCTGCCGCGACGCAACCTGCAGGTCGCCCGCCCGCACTACCTGATCGACGATGTGCTGCAGCCCGACGTGATCGGCTCGGCGATCGCCGATCATCTGGCGGCCTTCGGCTTGCACGACAGCATTGACGACATGGCGGTGGCGCTGCAATTCAGTGGCACTCCGAGTTACCGGCGTCTGCGGGCCTTCGCCGAGGGAATCGTGGCAGGTCTGCGATACCGGCTCGCAGCCGGCCGGCCGCTGTATCTGATGATCGACTCGGACATCGCGCTCACGCTGGGCACCATCCTGCGCGATGAGCTTTCGGTGACCAACGATCTGCTCATCCTCGACGGTATCGACCTGCGCGACTTCGACTTCGTCGACCTCGGCCGCCTACGCCAACCGTCGAACACCGTGCCCGTCACCATCAAATCGTTGGTGTTCAGCGTCGAGCACGCCGTTCCCGTCGGGGCACCAGCGTGACCGCGGTCGGGGAGCTGACCGAGCTGCGCACGACAATTGCCACCGCGTGCCGGATCCTGGCGCAGCAGGAGCTCGCCGCCGACGTGCTGGGGCACGTCAGCCTGCGGCTGGACGATCAGCGTATCCTGCTGCGCTGCCGCGGACCGCGTGACCGGGGGCTGCTGTTCACCGAGATCGACGACATTCGTGTCGTCGATCTCGACGGTGGTGGTGAACTCGATGGCGGATACGCGGTGCCCAACGAATTCCATATCCACACCGAGTTGTTGCGGGCCCGCCCGGAGATCCATGCCGTCGTGCACGCGCACCCGCGGTGCGTGGTCACTGCCGATCTGGCCGGTGTCGAACTGCGACAGGTGTTCGGCGCGTACAACATTCCGGCGTCACGGCTCGCGCAGACCGGACCGGCGGTCTACCCGCGAGCGGTTCTGGTCCGGACTCCAGGGCTGGGCCGAGATGTCGCGGCGGCCATGGCGGGGGCGGACGTGTGCATCCTGCGGGGCCACGGCATCGTCACGGCGGGGGAGTCGGTGCAACAGGCGACGCTGCGGGCACTCGACCTCGTCGAGTTGTCACGCTTCTCGGCGGAGGTGGCACTGCTGGGTGGACGGCCGGCGGAGCTGTCGGACGAGGACCTCGCCGAACTGCCGGATCTGGGCTCGTCCTTCAACGACCTCTCGCGCTGGCGGCACTATGCCGGACGGCTCGAGGCCGCCGGCTTGGCCGTTTAGCGCGAACAGCTCATACGCCGCCCTCGGCCTTGGCCAGCGGCGCGACCCTGCGGCCCAGGTAGGAGCATTCCGGCTCGTACAACAGGGCCGATACGTCGGCGGCGGTCAGGGTCTTGATGAGCTGGTCGGCCTGGCCGGTGAGCGGCAGCACGAGCCCGCCGCCCTGCGCCAGGTCGGTAACGAAGTCCATGTCCTTCTCTTGCCAAGTGAACCGCGTGGAGTCCCAACGCCGCAGGGTGCCGTTGTCACCCGGGCACTTCAGAAGTACTTCGCGCATGCGTTGCGCATCCACCCCGTATCGCTTGGCGATGGCAAGCGTCTCGAAGTTCGCCACACAGTGAATCCAGTGCAGGAGGTTGTTGCACGTTTTGGCCAGTTGGCCCGCACCGAGGGGGCCGACGTGCTCCACACCGCGGCTGTAGGCCATCATCACCGGGCGCGCCCGTTCCACGTCGCCGGCTTCCCCCCCGCACAGCGAGAGCAGATTCCCCTCCTGGGCGCCCTTGGCGCCAAAGACCACAGGCGCGTCGATGAGTCGAAGCCCCTTCGGCGTGACGATGCGGGACAACTGATGCATGAACTCCAGGCTGTGGGTGCCTGCAACGACGATGAGTTGGCCTGCAGTGCCGTGAGCCACCAACTCTTGGGCGACGGCTTCCATCTGATCGTCGGTGCGGAGGCAGGCCACGACGATCTCGGCCTTCTCGCCCATTTCGGCCAGGCCCGATGCAGGTGTGGCACCGCCCGCCGCTGCGGTCGCCAACTGCTCGGCGTCGATGTCGTACGCGACGACGTCGAAGCCTGCGGTCACCATGTGGCCCGACATCGGCAATCCCATATCGCCGACACCGACGATTCCGATCATGCTTTTTGCCTCCTTGTTCGGAGAAAAGCCGCGGTGCGGCAGGGGTTGGCGTTAAGTTCTAATGGTATTACAATTAGGTTGATTGTGATGCGGTTCTCACCGCGTAAGTTTTGGCAGACAGCTGAGAGGGTGGACGGTGCTTAGGCCCGAAATCAATGAGCTCTTGACCCGCACTGGACCAGGTACGCCGATGGGCGAGATGTTCCGGCAGTACTGGATTCCGGCCATGCTCGCCGAAGAGCTTCCCGAGGACGACTGCCCTCCGGTGCGGGTGAAGCTGTTGAGCGAGCGGATGGTCGCCTTCCGCGACAGCGAAGGCCGGTACGGGCTGATCGACGAGTTCTGCGCGCACCGCGGTGCTTCACTGTGGTTCGGCCGCAACGAAGGTTCGGGACTGCGCTGCCCCTACCACGGGTGGAAGTATGACGTCACCGGGCAGGCCATCGAGGTGCCCTCCGAGCCGGAGAACAGCACGTTCTGCGCGCACGTCAAGCTGACGTCCTACCCGCTGGTCAAGATCGGCGACGTGCTCTGGACCTACATGGGTGACCCCGAAAAGCAACCGCCGCAACCCGAATTCGAGTTCGCACTGGTCCCGCCCGAGCAGACCTACACCTCGAAGAGGTGGCAGGAATGCAACTGGCTACAGGCTTTCGAGGGCGGGATCGACTCGAGCCACGTGTCTTTCCTGCACTCCGGTGGCCTCAAGTCCGACCCGCTGTTCAAGGGCGCCAAGGGCAACGAGTACAACATGGCCGACCTCAAGCCGTTCTTCGAGGTGGCCGAGGCCGACGGTGGCCTGTTCGTCGGCGCGCGGCGTAACGCCGAAGAGGACACGTACTACTGGCGCATCACCCCATGGGTGATGCCGTGCTTCACGATGGTGCCACCGCGTGGTGACCACCCGATGCACGGTCACTTCTGGATCCCGATCGACGACGAAAACTGTTGGGCCTACTCGTTCGACTATCACCCGGTTCGCGCGCTGACGGCCACGGAGGTACAGGCGATGCGGGACGGCCACGGAGTCCACAGCGAGAACATCCCCGGCACCTACCGTCCAGCGGCCAACAAGGACAACGACTACCTGATCGACCGGGAAGCTCAGAAGCGCGGCGACACCTATTCAGGCGTCAAGGGCATCGCCATGCAGGATGCCTCGCTGCAGGAGAGCATGGGCCCGATCGTGGATCGGACCAAGGAGATGCTGGTATCTGCGGACAGCGGCATCATCAAGGCCCGCCAGAAGCTGAAGAGAGCGGTCGAGGCGTTGCGGGACAAGGGCATAACGCCTCCTGGTGTCGACCCGGCCCACCACCGAGTCCGGTCCGCGGCGGTCGTCCTGCCGCGGGAAGCATCGTTCGTCGAGGCCTGTCGCGAGGACCTGTCGGTACGCGAGGGCGTGCGGCAGTCGTCGGTATGACCGTCTCGACCCGGCCGATCCTGGGCAGCAGTTGCGCCAGGGCGACGACGGCTGCCGAGATGAGGTACCGCATCGACCGTCCGATCCGTGGTCGCCGAGGTGCGCGCATCATCGGACTCGATGCCGGAGCCGACGCGATCGTCGAGCGGATCTCCCACGAAGAGTGGGGTCATGCACGGTTCCTCACGCTCGGCGGGCCTGCCGGCGATACCGGCCCCCTTGGCTCCGGATCGGTCGAACTGCGCGCTACCGACGGTGGGGCGTCCAGCCTGCTCGCCGAACTCGAAGAAGCTGATGTGGTGATCATGGTCGCCACGGTCGACTCCGACGCGGCCGCGGCCACCATCATCGGTGCGGCGTGCACCGTTCGCGCAATCATGACCGCCGGCCTCGTCATCGGCGATCCATCACTGGTCGGCGGAACGGTGGCGGTGCTGCGACCGCACGCTCGGGTGCTCATGGTCAGCAACGACGAGCGGGATGCCATCGATATGTTGACCGCACTACGGGCTTGAGGAGTGATGTGACCGCCAAGGTGAAAATGGCCGACCTGCAGGCGATGAAGCGTGACGGCACCAAGATCGTCGGCGTCGTCGCCTGGGACTATCAAATGGCGCGCATCGTCGACCGGGCCGGAGTCGAGTTGGTGTCGGTCGGCGACACGGTCGGGGCGAACCTGTGGGGGCAGCCGAATCCGCTCGAGGTGACGATGGACCAGATGCTCGTCGTCAGCCAGGCAGTGCGTCGTGGAGTGCGGCGGGCGTTGCTGAGTGTCGACTTCCCGTTCGGCCCCGTGCAGGAAGGGCCGAAGAGCGCAGTGCGCGCCGCGATCCGGTTCGTCAAGGAATCGGGTGTCGACATGGTCAAGCTCGACGGCGCGTCGGACCACCTCGACGCCGTCACGGCGGTGACCCGCGCCGGCATCCCGGTATTCGCACAGTTCGGTATCACGCCGCAGACATCGTTGAAATACGGCACCAGCTATAGCGCGACCCCCAAACCCGGCGACACGGTGCCCGATGAGCTGCTTGAGGAATTGGTGGGGGAGGCCAAGCGTCTGGAGGATGCGGGCGCTGCTCTACTGAACTTCACCAATTCCGGGCCAGTCGTGGGCCCTGTTGTCGCACAGTCAGTGTCGATACCGGTGCTCGGCGGGTTCGGCGGAGGGCCGTGGTTGGACGGCCGGATGCGGATGGCCACCGCTGCGATCGGCTACGCCGCCGACTCGCTGGACGATCCACCCGACACGTATGCCAACGTCGCTCGCATCGCCCACGACGCGATCACGGCGTACGCCGAGGATGTGCGGTCCGCTCGCCAGATAAAGGGCGGCATCCGGGCATGAGCGCGAATCCGACGGTCGACGTATCCACCGCGGTGGTCGACGGAATCGTCACGCGCTACTCGGTGGCGGGTTCCGGGCCACCGCTGCTGATGTTCTCGCCGGGCGGCTTCAACGCCACCATGCAGAACTGGGAGAAGCATGGGCTGTATCAACGCACGGAGATGCTGTCGCGGCTGCGAGAACGGTTCAGCTGCATCACGTTCGACAAACGGGAGTCAGGCGGTTCCGGCGGACGTGTGGAGCGGCTGCGCTGGTCTGACTACGTCACCCAGGGTGTCGGCCTGCTCGATCACCTGAACCTCGATCGGGTCCACATCATGGGGGCATGCGTGGGCTGTTCGATCGCCGCGCGGATGGCGTCGACCCACCGCGATCGGGTTGCCGGCGTCGTGCTGTATTCGCCTGCGGGCGGACCCAAGTACCGAATGAAGCAGCACGCCCGGTTCTGGGCCCACTTGGCCTACGTCGCCCAGAACGGGCTGCCCGGCGTTGCCGCGCTGGCCGCCGACACCGATGCCGGCTTCTCCGACGACGGTCGCGTCGGTCCGTGGGTCACCGTGCTGCGCAACGATCCCGAATTCGCGGAGCGGTACGTGCTGCTGGACCCCGACTGGTACCAGACGGTCGTCGCGGGTATGGGCAGGCTGCTCTTCGATCGCGACACCGTGCCCGGTGTCGAACCGGAAGATCTGCTCGCCCTTGATGTTCCCGCGTTGATCGTGCCGGGACAGGACACCTCGCACGCACCCTCGGCGGCGCGCTATCTCCAGGAGTGCCTGTCCCGCGCGGAGTACTGGGATGTGCCGGTCGCCCAGCAGACCGCGGAATCGGCGCCGGCGCGGGTCGGCGATTTCCTGGAGTCACTGCCCCTTTGAGACGTGGCGCGCGGTGCGACCGATATGTGTGCGCATTACTGCGGTCGCCTTTTCGATATCGCGCTTCTTGACTGCGGCGACGAACTGACGGTGCTCACGGTTGCCCCGGATACCCATCTCGGGATGGGCTTCCCTGACATGCCGCATGGACAGCAGCGTGGGCCCGTGGAACGACGCAGCGAGCATGGCGATGGCTGCGTTGTGGCTGGCGATGGCGACTCTGGAATGGAACTCCGCCGACAATTCCATCGGATACGAACCGTTCTCGAGGGCGGCATCACCGCGGTCGCAGATCTCGTTCAGTTCGGCGATGTCTTCTTCGGTGGCGCGCTCGCACACCATCGGAATGATGCCGAGCTCGAAGATCTGCCGCGCTTCGGTGACTTCCCTGTCCGTGAGGTCTGACATGGTCAGCAGGTCGATGATCCCCTCGCCGATGCGCGCGCTCGTCGGCGCTGTCACAAAAGCACCGCCGCGCGCCCCGACCTTGATGGCGACCATGCCGTTCGCCTCGAGTCCGCGCAACGCCTCACGAACGGTGACCCGGCTCACGCCGAATTGTTCCCCGAGTTCACGTTCGGCGGGAAGCCGATCGCCCGGTTTCAGTTGACCGTCGCGGATCAACAACCGGATCTGATCGACGATCATCTCCGACGCGCGTCCCGGGGTGACCCGACTGAAAAGCCCGTCCACTGCCCGCGACGACGCCATCGTTCCTTCTGAAGCCATGGACCAATGATAATGCCACCAGACCATACGATGGGGACTTCCGTTTGCCGGGCGCGTGGCGGGCACACCGGTCAGCAGAAAGGGTCCCCAAAACGATTGCACGGCCTGCCGAAGTGCGTCTAGAGTCGCCAACGTGCCGAGACGACTCGTAGTAGCAACCCGCAGCGGGGTCTGATCCTGACCGACCCCTCGCTGTGGGTCGTCGCTACTTCGTCGGTCACTTCCTCTGAAGACAAGAGAAGTCCGGCACATGAACTCCACAACCGCTACCAGCGCAGCGCCGCTGACGTTTACGGCCTACATCGGCGCCTCGATGCCACGCGGACTGCGCGAGGAGGCCGAGGCAATGTCGTACGAGGCGTTTCTGGATGAATATGCGGCCAGTTCAGGACCGTTGCGGCTGGGCCACTGGGCGTGCACCGACGCTGAATGCCCGTCGAGCCGGCTGGGCCCCCAGGCCCGCAACTACGAAGCCACCCTTGCGGTCGGCGACCGGATCAGCACGTCGTCGGCCGCTGCAACCGGCCCCATCGCCGCGCTGACCGCGATGCTCTACGAACGCGGCATCGCCATGGAGATGACCGCGTTCCACCAGGTGCCGGCCGGTCAGGACACGGCGACATTCATCCGCGGGTTCGACGGTGCGCATTCCGAATGGGCGATGGGTCTTTCGGATGATCCGACGCAGTCGGCGCTGCGCGCGCTCATCGCGTGTGCGAATCGCCTGCTGACCGCCGCCTGAGGTTTCGGCGCAGGGCCGTCAGTGCAGGGGGCGCAGCACGATCGGCATGCCGTCCATCGGGATCGGCATCCCCGCGTAGTCGTAATGCGGCCGATAGCCGGGGTGGGGAAGTTCCAGCCGGTAGCGGCGCAGCAGTCGATGCATGACCGTCTTCACTTCGAGCTGACCGAACATCATTCCGATGCATTTGTGCGCGCCACCGCCGAACGGAGCAAAGGCGTAGCGATGCTTTTTGTGCTCGCTGCGTGGCTCGGCGAAGCGGGCCGGATCGAACCTGTCGGGATCGGTCCACAGCTCGGGCAACCGGTGGTTCATGCTCGGCCACGTCACCACCAGGGTGTCGGCCGGCAGGTGGTAGCCCAGCAGGTCGGTATCGCGAACAGTTTGGCGCACATTGAGGTGCAGCGGTGTCACCAGGCGCAGAGCTTCGTTCATTACGAGGTCGAGGGATTCGAGTTTCTCCAGTGCCTCGATATCGAGAGGACCGTCGCCGAGAGGGTCCGATTCGTCTCGCACACGTTCCTGCCAGTCGGGGTTGGCGGCGAGGTGATACGCCATCGTCGTCAGCGTCGATGTCGAGGTGTCATGTGCCGCCATCATCACGAAGATGATGTGGTTGATGATGTCTTCGTCGGAGAAGCTGTTGCCGTCCTCGTCGGAGGTATGGCACAACACCGTGAGCATGTCGGTGCCGTCGGCGTTGCGACATTCCTTCACACGTGCGGCGAAATAGTCCTCAAGGACCTTGCGGGCCTGCAGGCCGCGCCACCATTTGAATGGGGGAACCCCGGTGCGGATGATCGCTCCGCCTGCCCGGGTGGTCGTGGTGAAGGCCTGATTCACCTTGGTGACCAAGTCATGATCGGTGCCCGGCTCGTGGCCCATGAACACCATCGACGCGATGTCCAGCGTCAGCTTCTTGGTGGCCGGATGGAACAGGAATCGCGCGTCGTCGGTCACCCACTGGTTGGCAACGACGTCGGACGCCACTCGGTCGATGTGCTCGACGTAACCGGCCAGCCGGGTCCGGGTGAACGCCTCCTGCATGATCCGCCGGTGGTACATGTGTTCGTCGAAGTCCAGCAGCATCAGCCCGCGGTGGAAGAACGGCCCGATTATGGGGTGCCAGCCCTTCTGCGAGTAATCCTTGTTGCGATTGGAGAAGACGGCCTGCGTCGCGTCGGGGCCGAGGGCGATGACCGATTGAAGCGCGGTGGAATAGGAGTAGGAGACCGGGCCGAATTTCCGGTACACGCTCAGCGCGTATTCCGGGCCGCCACGGAATGATTCGATCATGTGGCCGACGACGGGCAGGCCCGCGTCGCCCACCACCGTTTTGAGGCCGCTGCCGGGTGCCGGCTCGGCCAGCGTGATCTGATCCCAGTCGCGTTTCGTCAGTCGCTTCTCGAGCGCGCCCATTCCCGGAATGTTGTTGATTGTGGGTATCAGCCGTCGTTTGGCCTGGTCAACCAGGTAATCCTTGGTGCTGATGGTCGGCATCTGGACACTCCTGAAATGACACGCTGTGGTGGATGTCACCCGACCATCCATCCTGGTATGGTGTCTTGACGCGTGTCAAGTTTTGAAACCCGCGAGTCGTGATGAAAAGGTCTACTGCCATGACGGCCGAACCCGCACAACAGGAAATCCGCCGGAGTCGGGGTGATCGGCAACGCGACGCCATCGTTGCTGCGGTTCGTGAATTACTCGAGGAGCGATCGTTCGCCGACCTGTCCGTCAGCACCATCAGCGAACGTGCCGGCGTTGCGCGGTCGGGCTTCTACTTCTACTTCGACTCGAAATACGCCGTGCTCGCCGTGATCCTCGCCGATGCCGGGGACCTGCTTGACAACCTGACCCATCACTTCGCCCCCCGTGAGCCGGGGGAGACACCGTCGGAGTTCGCCAAGCGGATGGTCGGAAGCGCCGCCGCGGTCTATGCCAGCAACGACCCCGTGCTGGCCGCCTGTGCGGTCGCGCGCAACACTGACACCCAGATCCGCGAGATGATGGACGACTTCTACGACTCGGTGATGAACAAGATCGTCACGCTCGTCGAACAGGACGCCGATGCCCGCCCCATCTCCGACGACCTGCCGGGACTGGTCCGCACCCTGGCGGCTACGACGACGATGACGCTGACGCACGACAGCACCTTCGTCGGCAGAGGCAGTGCGCCGGAACGGGCGATCGAGATCGTCGAGCGGTTGTGGATGAGCGCCCTCTGGCGTGAGTCTCGAGACGACTGACCCGTCAGTCGCTGGCCGGCAGTGGCTTGGCTTCCTTGCGATTCAACGGCGTATCGCCGATCGAGAGTGTCCCGGCGCCCGCCTTCGTGACGAGGACTTCCCCTCCACCCTCGTCGACGTAGCGCTTGCCCATCGCGTTGCCGTCCGGACAGCGCCGCGTCGAGGGTGCGTACGACGATGACCTGGGTGTCACACACCTGACTCTGCAAACGGGTGCCGTTCTTGATCATTGGCGAATGAGATTAGGCAACGCCTTCGAGTCGAGCGTGAAGGGGCGTTCCGGCTTCGCCGGTAAGGTCACCGCCATGACGCAGGGGAGCGGTTTTGCCGGGAGGCGTTGCTTTATCACCGGGGCCGCGAGCGGCATCGGGCGCGCGACAGCGCTGAAACTGGCGGCCGCAGGGGCGCAGTTGTTCCTCACCGACCGTGACGCCGACGGCCTGGAGAAAACCGTCGCCGACGCGCGTGCGCTCGGCGCAGAAGTACCCGAACACCGGGCGCTGGACATCTCCGACCACGATGCCGTAACGGCCTTCGCCGCCGACATTCACTCCCGCCATCCCGCCATGGATGTGGTGATGAACATCGCCGGAGTGTCCGCATGGGGCACCGTCGACAAGCTCACCCATCAGCACTGGAAATCGATGATCGACATCAACCTGATGGGTCCGATTCACGTCATCGAGGCGTTTCTGCCGCCGATGGTCGAGGCGCGCCGCGGCGGCCATCTGGTGAACGTGTCCTCGGCCGCCGGACTGGTTGCGCTGCCGTGGCACGCCGCCTACAGCGCGAGCAAGTATGGGCTGCGCGGGCTTTCCGAGGTGCTGCGTTTCGATCTGGCGCGCCACCGCATCGGTGTCTCCGTCGTGGTTCCCGGTGCGGTGAAAACTCCGCTGGTGCAGACGGTTCAGATCGCCGGCGTGGATCGCGAGGATCCCAACGTGCAGAAGTGGACCGACCGATTCGCCGGCCACGCGGTCTCGCCGGAACACGTGGCGGACCGAATCCTGCGAGGAGTGGTCAAGAACCGCTATCTCGTCTACACGTCACCGGACATCCGCGCGCTCTACCTGTTCAAGCGCACCATGTGGTGGCCCTACAGCGTTGCGATGCGACAGGCCAACGTGGTGTTCAGCCGCGCGCTACGACCCAGCCGGCGGTGACTTCTAGCTACCGCTTGATGCCGAGGGCATCGGTCATCGTGAAGAACAGGTCGGTCTGATCGGTCAGCCCGACGACGTTGGCTGCGCGCGGGCCGTAGGCCGCGATGTGCACCTGGGTGCCGGTATGCGTCTGATCCTCGGCGTTGACGTCCCCCGACGTGCCGTAGCTGACTGTCATGTCCGCCCTGTCGTGCGTGGTCAACGTGACCGTCAGCCCCGGGTACATGATGTCGCGGACGCGCTCGATGGGCAGCTTCATGTCCTCGGCGACACCGCGTAGATCGTCTTCGGTGACGGGCTCGACGATCTGGCTGGTATGGCCGTGGTCGGCCGTGGCGATCACCAGCGTGTTGCCGTCCTCTTTGGCGAAGTCGATCGCCTTCTTGACGGCTTGGTCGAACACGACGGTCTCACCGATCTGGCCGCAGGCATCGGCGGCGTGGTCCCGCTTGTCGATCGACGCGCTCTCCACCTGGAGGAAGAAGCCCTTGCTCTCGCCCTTTTGGCTGCCCTTGAGCAGATCGATCGCCTTCTGCGTCATATCGGCCAGTTTCGGGACATCCGGACCATGTTCGGGGTTGTCGGTGCACTGGGCCGCGGGCTGCAGATAACCCTGATGTGTCGCCGGCGGCCCGGCCCAGCTGACCGGCATGTTGCCGTTGGCGAACAGCCCTAGCAGCGGGGCATCCTGGTCGGCCTTGGTGACATTGGCCAATTCGTCTGCGGTGCGGACGATCTGGTAGCCGCGCTCCTTGGCCTGCACCTCGAGTGTCTTGCCGCGGTAGTCACCGCCGGTGGCGGTCTGCGCGAACGTCTCCGCACCGCCGCCCATCGTGACATCGGGGCGGCCCGCCAATAGCTGTTCGGTGACCGAACCCTTTCCGCCCTTCTCCAGCGTCTCACCGGGGCAGCTCTCAGCCATCTCGTCGGGGCCGTAGCAGTCCCGCTCGCTGATGTGAGCGAACAACGCCGCGGGTGTGGCGTCCTGGATCTCCGACGTGGTGATGTCGCCGGTGGCGAGGCCCTGTTCGTTGGCGAGTTCCAGAATCGACTTCTGCGCTTCGCCCTTGATGTTGACACCCAACGCGCCGTTGTAGGTCTTGGTGCCGGTGGACCACCCGGTGCCGCTGGCGGCCGAGTCGGTGACGTAGTCGGGCTTGCCGTCCTTGGTGAGGGCGTAGGTGGTGTACGAACCCGTGAGGGGAAGGGCGTCGATCCCGTCGAAAAAGCCGCCCGCGCCCTTCTCGTAGTTGCGGGCGAGGGTGATCTCCGAATCGCCCATGCCGTCGCCGATCAGCAGGATGATGTTGCGGGCGCCGGAGCCGTTGATCGTGCCGCGGACGGCGTCGGTCTGGTCCCCGCCGAGCCGCTGTGCACCGCCGGTGGCGGACAGTTCGCCCTTCGCCGCGCGACTCAGCAGATCGCCGCTGGACTCTTTCTTTTCATCGCTGCCGCAGCCCGCGAGGACGACGACGGCCGCGGCGCTCACTACGCAGACCGCCTTGAACCCCGAATTCACCGGCATGAATGCTCCTAGCTCGACAGAACAGGCCGAGCGAATTGAACGGCATGCCGGTTAACAAAGATTGGCCGTCAAGGAAATTGACAGCTTTGCTCAGCGCTTGCCCCAGTCCCACGCCGGAGTCGACAACAGCCCCTGGCCCCTGACCTTCGTTTCGCCCCAGTCCTTGTACAGCTCGATCTCGGTCGCGACGTCGCCCGCGTCGTCGATCGGGGCCGCGTCCAGGTAGTCCAGCAGCGCCCGGGAGTGGGTGACGACCACCACCTGAGCCTGCGCTGCCGCCGCCCGGATCAGCCTCGCCAGCGGACGCACCAGGTCCGGGTGCAGCGATGTCTCCGGCTCGTTGAGAACCATCAGCGACGGCGGCTGGGGACTCAGCAGCGCCGCCGCCCAGAGCAGGAAACGCAATGTGCCATCCGATAATTCGGCTGAGCGCAGCGACCGCAACATGCCTTTCTGGCGCAGCTGCAGGTCGAACAGCCCCTCGGTGACGGCCACCGACAGCGTCGCGCCGTCGAACGCCTCGGCGACGGCACGGGACAGGTCGTCGAGGCCCGCCTCGATGATGGTCTGGATCGAGGCCGCGAGATCGCTGCCGTCGTCGGCGAGAACGGGCGTGCGGGTCCCGACTTGCGGATGCCGCGACGGCGCCGCCGCGTCGACACGGAAGCCGTCGTAGAAGCGCCAGCTGCGCAGCCGCTCTCGCACGGCGGCGAGTTCGGGGAGGGCTTGCGGATGCGCATACTCGGCCAGCACGCTGCGGTAGGCCGGCATCGATCGGCTCAATTCGTCGAAACCACGTCCGGATTCCGAGCTGGCTTCGGCGAATTCGCGGGTGCGGCGGATGAGCATCGCGCCCTTCCGCGGCACCGGGCCCGCGAACACCGCTTCGCGTTTGATCTCAGGGTCTCGGGCGAACGCCGATCGCAGGCCGGCGTCCTGGGGAATGCCGAGATCGACCAGGTAGCCGAAATCATCTGAGGCATAACCAAGTTCGAGCGATATCGGACGGGTGCGCGTCGTGCCCTGCGCGACACCGGTCCGGCTCGCGCCCGTGAGATTCTCCGGCCCCGCCCACAGGACCGACTCCAGGCCGCCCTCACGTGCGAGCGATCCGATGACCTCACCGCGGCCACAGTCCGCGAGCAGTCGCAGCGCGCGGTAGACCGACGACTTGCCTGCGCCGTTGGCTCCGGTGATCACGGTGAGCTGACGCAGCGGCAGGATCAGCTCGCGTAACGAGCGATACCCGCGGATGGCGACCGTGTTCAACATTGGGCGAGCGTATTGTGCTGGTCTGACTAGTACCCGCCCGCAGGCGGTGCCAGTTCGAGTCGGACGCCGAGAAGCCGGATGGGCCGGTCGAGTTCGAATTGGTGAAGCAGGTCCAGGGCCGTTGTCGTGATGGGTGTGAGGTCGACGCTGGGGGAGGGCAGTTTGCGCATCTTGGTCCGCGTGTAGAACGTGTTCGTCCGCACCGTCACGGCGACGCGGGCGACCACCCGGTCCTGCGCGACGACCTCGTCGAGAGTCTGCCGCGCGAGCTGGATGACGGCCGAGTCCATTTCCGAGCGTTCGGTCAGGTCGTGGGCGAAGGTGATGACATGACTGCGTGAGCGGGGCACCCACGGCTCGGCGCTGACGTTGGTATCGCCGCCGCCCTTGGCCAGTAACAGGATCCACAGCCCCGTCGTGGGGCCGAAGGTCGACGTCAGCAGGGTGGCATCGGTGGCGGCAAGGTCGGCGACGGTGGCAATGCCCAGTTCGGCAAGCTTTTTGGCCGTCTTGGGACCCACGCCCCACAGCGCATCGACCTGACGGTCCCCCATCACCGCCATCCAATTGTCCTCGGTGAGAACGTAGATGCCTGCGGGCTTGCCGAACCCGGTGGCGACCTTGGCCCGTTGCTTGTTGTCGCTGATGCCGACCGAACACGACAGCCCGGTCTCCGTCGCGACGACCTCACGAATCTGCTCCGCCAGGCCAACGGGGTGGTCGACATCAGCGCCGACATAGGCCTCATCCCAGCCCCACACCTCGACGGGATAGCCGAAGTCCCGCAGCAGACCCATCACCTGTTCGGAGGCGTCGTCGTAGGCGGCGGTGTCCAGTGGCAGGAACGTCGCGTCCGGGCACTTGCGGGCGGCGGTGCGCAGCGCCATCCCGGCGTGCACCCCGAATTCACGCGCCGGATACGACGCGCATGTGACGACCTTCCTGGGTTCGTTCGGGTCGCCGTTGCCGCCGACGATGACGGGCAGGCCGGCCAGCTCGGGGCGGCGGCGTACTTCGACGGCGGCCTGGAACTGGTCGAGGTCGACGTGCAGAATCCACCTGTTCATCGGTGCCGTCTGCTCTTCGCGCGAGCGCTCATCGGTGCCGTCTGCTCTTCGCGCGAGCGCTCATCGGTGCCGTCTGCTCTTCGCGCGAGCGCTCATCGGTGCCGTCTGCTCTTCGCGCGAGCGCTCATCGGCCGCACAGCTTGCGCGCCACACTTTCCCACGCATCGCCGAGGGTTTCGAGTGTCTCGCCGCGCTCGGCCAGCTGGTGGCGCACGTAGTCGGCGTCGAGCAACGCGAGAAGCGCGTTCGCCTGAGCGTCGAGGTCGCCGGTGGTAGCCGCATCCTCGAGCAAGATGCGGACATGGCGACGGTGCAGCATGGAAGGGGCGTTGAACCGCGTCTGCGGGTCGCGGCCGGCGTCGGAGAGCAGAGCCTGATGCGTGTGGACGAACCGCAGGCGCTCACGGCCGTATGCCAGCAGCCTGGCCAGCGGCGGCGCGCCGGGCCCCAGCGGCGGCGGACCGAACAGGAACGCTTGTTGCTGAACCTTTTCGTCCTCGTCGAGCAGCACGATCATCAGCCCCGCGCGGCTGCCGAACCGCCGAAAAAGGGTGCCCTTGCCGACGCCGGCGGCCGCGGCGATGTCATCGGTGGTCACCGCGTCGGCGCCGCGTTCGGCGATGAGCTTGCGTGCGGCGTCCACCAGTAGGGTGCGGTTGCGTGCGGCGTCGCCTCGCTCCTGCGGCGCGTTGTCCGTGACCGGGAGCCCGCGCAGCTCGGGAGTGGAGGTCATGTCCGCAGTTTAGTTCAGCCGAATAAATCGGACCGTGGTCCGATTAGATCGTGCGAAGATCGGTGAGACGACCGAAAGGATCGAAAGGACGCAGCGATGTCGGACATCACGGTGCTGGTACTGCTCGGGAGCCTGCGCGCGGCGTCGGTCAACCGGCAGCTTGCTGAGCTGGCGATCGAAACCGCGCCGGACGGGGTGCGTCTTGTGCTGTTCGAGCGGCTCGGGGAGTTGCCCCTCTACAACGAGGACTTCGACAACGACGACGTCGCCGAGCCCGTCGTCGCCCTGCGTGACGCGGCGTCCGGGGCCAACGCGGCGCTGGTCGTCACCCCCGAGTACAACGGCAGCATTCCCGGTGTCCTGAAGAACGCGATCGACTGGCTGTCCCGGCCGTTCGGCGACAGCGCACTGAAGAACAAGCCCCTGGCGGTGATCGGCGCGTCGCGGGGTCAGTACGGCGGGGTGTGGGCGCACGACGAGACCCGCAAGTCGTTCGGGATCGCCGGGCCACGAATCGTCGAGGACCTCAGGCTGTCGGTGCCCACCAAGGTGCTCGAGGGGAGGCATCCGCGGGAGAACGCGGAGCTCGTCGAGAATCTGCGCAACATCGTCGGCAAGCTGGCCGCCGAGGTCTTCTGACGGCGTCGGCCGGCGACACGGGTAGTACGCGCGCGCGGACCGTGAAGTCGGGTAGTCGACTACGCACGACCCGGGACGGTTGCACGTCGCACCATCTGGAGCATGTGCGGACAACGCGTGGTCACGAGCCTGGTTCGAACGGTGTCATCGCTGCGGCCTGTGCCGGGCACGTCGCCCTCGGCGGACGCCAAGGCGTCACACGCCTGCGCCGGTGCGTCGTGCCCGCCCGGCATGCGGGTTTGCGCCCCCGACAAGTCTCGCTGCTGAATCTACGCCGATAGCCCCCGTTGGTCGTGGCTTCCTATTGCGCAACCGCAGCGCGACGGTCAAAGGCTGTCCATCACCTCGGTGCGCCGAATAAACTCCCAGCTCGAGAGGTCGATTCGGGGCTCCGGCTCGGCCTACGAGCGCAGGGGGTCGACTGGACCGATGGCGACGACCCTGGCCTACACCTCACCGGCCTTCGGCAACCTGTGTCCCATCCTGGCGGTGCTCAGCGAACTGCGTGGGCGCGGCCACCGGATCATCCTGCGGACCCTCGCTGAAGGGGTGCCCATCGGCGCCCGGTTGGCATTCGAGACGTCGGCCATCGACCCGCGGATCGAAGCGGTGGCGATGACCGACTGGATGGCTCCCAACGGGCGCGCCGCGATACGAACGGCGTTCGACGTGTTCGCCAAGAGGGCGGAATACGAAGTCGACGACCTGCGCTCGGCGATCGCATCCACGCATCCTGATGTCGCGATCATCGACGCCACCTGCTGGGAGCGCCGGCTGCGGCGGACGTGGCGGCACTGCCATGGGTGGCCTTCTGGTCGTATCCACCGTTTCTGAAATCCCGGGCGGTGCCGCCCTTCGGCCCGGGCCTGCGCCCGTGGCCCGGTATGCGCGGCCGACTCCGTGATGCAATGTTGCGCCCCTCGTGACGGCCTGATCAAGCAGGCGATGGTCGAGCCGCTGAATCGGATTCACGCGACCCCTGGTGCCAGACCGATCGCGTCGAGCGACGACTTCGTCAGGCGCGCACGGCTCATGCTCGTCGCGAGCGCGGAACCGTTCGAGTATCCCCATCCCGACTGGGGCGATGCGGTGCAGATGATCGGTCCCTGCGAATTCGATCTGCCCTTCGCCGATAGCAGTGACTGGATCGACGACGTCGACCGGCCGATCGTGCTGGTGACGACGTCGTCCGAACGGCAAGGCGACGACGCGTTACCGCTCGCCGCGATGACAGCGCTGAGCGATGAGCCGGTACACGTGGTGGCGACATTCCCGTGCGGAATTCCCGCGCGCATCTCGATTCCCGACAACGCGACCGTGCGCCGTTTCGTCCCGCACGGACTATTGCTCGACCGTGCGGTTTGCTCGGTCACCCACGGCGGAATGGGCGCTACCCAGAAGGCCCTCGCGCGAGGCGTTCCGGTGTGCGTGGTGCCCTTCGGCCGTGACCAGTTCGAGGTGGCCCCGGCGCGTGGAAGTGTCGTGCAGCGGTACGCGGTTGTGCGCCACCAAGCTGACCCCCTCGCGACTGAAATCGAAGGTCGCCGAGGCCATGTCGACGGTCGACGGCGCCCGCCGGGTGGCGGCAGGGTTCGCGGCCTCGGGCGGTGTCGCACGGGGCGCCGATCTATTGGAGCGGCGACTACTCGGCCTGGGGCCGGCGGCAAAGGTCTGAATGATGACCGTGCCGTGCGCGAATTGTGGAATTGCACCGCGCGACGGTGCAAAATTCTGCGACGCCTGCGGATCGGCGATCGCCTCATCTCCGCGTCCTCCAGAGTTCAAGCAGGTCACCGTCCTGTTCGCCGATGTGGTCCGATCGATGGACATGGCCTCGGCATTGGGTACCGAACGCCTGCGTGAAGTGATGAGGGACCTTCTCCACCGGTCGCGGACAGTGGTCGAGCGATACGGCGGCACCGCCGACTTCACGGGCGACGGAATCATGGCGGTATTCGGAGCCCCGATCGCTCTGGAAGACCATGCTTTTCGTGGCTGTCTGGCGGCTCTCGACCTCCAGGAACAGGCGCGGGTCCTGGCTGCCGAAGTGCGCCGCCGCGACGACGTCCAGCTGGAACTGCGGGTCGGTCTCAACTCGGGGCAGGTGATTACCGGTGAGCGGCTTGATTCACCCGACGCGCGTCAGCCGTCGGCGCCTTTGCTGATCATGTCGACGCCGCGGATCGGGCAGCGCGGATTGTCGGTGCCCGGTGATAGACGTGTAGTGAGCCGGCGACACACCCAGAATGTGATGTGCGACACGCTGAGCGGTGAGGTGGCGAAATGCTTACGACCTGGGAATTTCACAAATGTCATTCAGAACATCTGGTATCCGTGCGCAATGTCGGACACTAGGTGTAGTGTTCCGATGCACCGACAGACCCCCACGGTTCTCGGACCTTCCAGGGTCGGCCGGAGCCCAGAAATCCAGCGGTACCGGTTCCCGGACCCCGCGGACGGCGGCCCCGGTCGCCAGGAATTTTGAGGGTCTTCGGGTCGCTGAACTTTTAGCGATGTGCAGTACCAGACAGTTGCCAGTCTCAGTGAAGTGTCAGTTGCAGAGGAGCCGTACCGCCGATGACCGTCACCGTGTACACGAAGCCCGCATGCGTGCAGTGCAACGCCACCTACAAGGCGCTGGACAAGCAAGGCATCGCATACGAAAAGGTCGACATCAGCTTGGACAGCGAGGCCCGTGACTACGTCATGGCGCTCGGTTATCTGCAGGCGCCCGTGGTGGTGGCCGGCAATGACCACTGGTCCGGTTTCCGGCCCGACCGAATCAAGTCACTGACCGGCGCATTCGAAGGTGCAGCGGTCACGGCGTAAGGGGTATCCGAAGCGCAGGAAGGAGAAGCAGTTGATGACAAACCTCGTCTACTTCTCCAGCGTGTCGGAGAACACGCACCGCTTCGTCGAGAAGCTGGGCCTGCCCGCCACCCGGATTCCGCTGCACGGACGCATCGAGGTCGACAACCCCTTCGTGTTGGTGCTGCCCACCTACGGCGGTGGGCGCGCCACACCGGACATCAACGACGGTGGCTATGTCCCCAAACAAGTCATCGCGTTCTTGAACAACGAACACAACCGAGCGTTGATCCGCGGCGTCATCGCCGCGGGCAACAACAACTTCGGTGCCGAGTTCGCCTACGCGGGCAATGTGGTGTCCCGCAAGTGTGGCGTTCCGTACCTGTACCGCTTCGAACTCATGGGAACCCCGGACGACGTGGAAGCCGTCCGTGCGGGCCTCGCCGACTTCTGGAAGGACCAGACGTGCCACCAACCGTCACAGCTGCAGAGCCTGTAACCCCCGCCGCGCCGGGCGCACTTCCCGGCGAGACGGACTACCACGCTCTCAACGCGATGCTGAATCTGTACGACGCCGACGGCAAGATCCAGTTCGACAAAGATCGCGAGGCGGCGCACCAGTACTTCCGCGAGCACGTCAACCAGAACACCGTGTTCTTCCACGATCAGGACGAGAAACTCGACTACCTGATCAAGGAGAACTACTACGAGCGCGAGGTGCTCGATCAGTACTCGCGCAACTTCGTCAAGAGCCTCATCGACCGGGCGTACGCGAAGAAGTTCCGCTTCCCGACCTTCCTGGGCGCGTTCAAGTACTACACGTCCTACACGCTGAAAACCTTCGACGGCAAGCGCTATCTCGAGCGCTTCGAGGACCGCGTCTGCATGGTGGCGCTGACGCTGGCCGCCGGCGACACCATGCTCGCCGAGAAGCTCGTCGACGAGATCATCGACGGCCGCTTCCAGCCGGCCACCCCGACGTTCCTCAACTCGGGCAAGAAGCAGCGCGGCGAACCCGTGTCCTGCTTCCTGTTGCGCATCGAGGACAACATGGAGTCCATCGGGCGCTCGATCAACTCGGCGCTGCAGCTGTCCAAGCGCGGCGGGGGAGTTGCCTTGCTGCTCTCCAACATTCGCGAGCACGGCGCTCCGATCAAGAACATCGAGAACCAAAGCTCCGGCGTCATCCCGATCATGAAGCTGCTGGAGGACTCGTTCTCCTACGCCAATCAGCTGGGGGCCCGCCAGGGTGCCGGCGCGGTGTACCTGCAGGCCCACCACCCGGACATCTACCGGTTCCTCGACACCAAGCGCGAAAACGCCGACGAGAAGATCCGGATCAAGACGCTCTCGCTCGGCGTGGTGATCCCGGACATCACCTTCGAGCTCGCCAAGAAGAACGAGGACATGTACCTGTTCTCGCCGTATGACGTCGAGCGCGTGTACGGCGTGCCGTTCGCCGACATCTCGATCACCGAGAAGTACTACGAGATGGTCGACGACGCGCGGATCCGCAAGACGAAGATCAAGGCACGCGAGTTCTTCCAGACGCTGGCCGAGCTTCAGTTCGAGTCCGGTTACCCGTACATCATGTACGAGGACACGGTGAACCGGTCGAACCCCATCGAGGGCAAGATCACCCATTCCAACCTGTGCTCGGAGATCCTGCAGGTTTCGACGCCGTCGGTGTTCAACGAAGATCTGACCTACGCCCAAGTGGGCAAGGACATCTCGTGCAATCTGGGTTCGCTCAACATCGCCAAGACGATGGATTCGCCGGACTTCGCACAGACCATCGAGGTGGCAATCCGGGGGTTGACCGCCGTGTCCGATCAAACGCACATCTGGTCGGTGCCCTCGATCGAGCAGGGCAACAACGACTCGCACGCCATCGGGCTCGGACAGATGAACCTGCACGGGTATCTGGCGCGGGAGCGGATCTTCTACGGCTCCGAAGAGGGTGTGGACTTCACCAACATCTACTTCTATACGGTGCTCTATCACGCGCTGCGGGCGTCGAACCGCATTGCGATCGAACGTGGCTCGCACTTCAAGGGCTTCGAGAAGTCCAAGTATGCATCGGGGGAGTTCTTCGACAAGTACACCGAGCAGGCGTGGGAGCCGGCGACCGACAAGGTGCGCCAGTTGTTCGCCGACGCCGACATTCGCATCCCGACGCAAGAGGACTGGGTGCGGCTCAAGGAGTCGGTGCAGCAGCACGGCATCTACAACCAGAACCTGCAGGCGGTTCCGCCGACGGGCTCGATCAGCTACATCAACCATTCGACATCCTCGATCCACCCGATCGCGTCGAAGGTGGAGATCCGCAAGGAAGGCAAGATCGGGCGCGTGTACTACCCGGCGCCATACATGACCAACGACAACCTCGAGTATTACGAGGACGCGTACGAGATCGGCTACGAAAAGGTCATTGACACCTACGCCGCGGCGACGCAGCACGTGGATCAGGGGTTGAGTCTGACGCTGTTCTTCAAGGACTCCGCCACCACGCGCGACGTCAACAAGGCGCAGATCTACGCGTGGCGCAAGGGAATCAAGACGCTGTACTACATCCGGCTGCGTCAGATGGCGTTGGAGGGCACCGAGGTCGAGGGCTGCGTCAGCTGCATGCTGTAGAACGCGCACGCCGCGTGTGGACGTGATGCACGCGGAGGCGGGGAGACGTGCGCTAAGTCCACACGCGGGCTAGCGCAGCGTCGCGACTTGGAGGTCGGGCAGTCGCGTCAGCACGGGCCGCTTCGGGGGAACGCGGGGGCCGGGATCGGCTTTCTCCAGCTTCACCTCGTGGTCGATCCAGCATTCGCCGGTCTTCTCGTCAAAGGTCCCGCCGTAGAAGACGCAGCAGACCCCGAACTCGGTGGGGTCCGGGTGCTCGGCGGCGCATTCCCAGAAGTCCGGGCTCACCGGCGCAGCGTCGGCATTGGCGGCGAATCCGATCGCCAGACCGGCGGTCATCGCAACTGTTGAGACAAATCGTTTGGTGTTCATGGCGCCAAGCCTGCGGTGCCGTCGCGCTCACTGAAACGGGGCACACACCCCTGAGCTGGGCTGACGGGTAGGGCGTCGGCCGTAGACCGGTTATAGGGGCTTAGGGGCTCGGCCGTGTAGATGTGGTGTCTGAGAGCGCGCTGTGTAGGCACTCGGCGAGATGTGACCGCCATCACCAGCCGGACGGAGGCATGACGTGAGCGCGTCATTCTTCAGCCAGATCCCTCCAGGGACTTCAGGAGAGCAGGCGATGACCTGCCCACAGCCGATGTCGAGTACCGCGACTACCCGGAGAGGGCAGGTCTACATCGGCCTCGCATGGCTGTGGGTGGCGGTACCGTTCGCCTACGGCGTCTTCGAGCTGCTGCTCAAGGTCAAGCAACTGCTCCAGTGACCCACGGGTCCCGAACGGCCACTTATGGTTCGGCGATTCACTTGTAGGTGTGCTGCGGACCCTGGGCCTTCTTGTACAACGCCTTGAGCATCCGGTCGCGGAAGAAGCCGTTGTCGATGAACTTGATCCCGGTGTTCGCCACTGCGGGGATGCCCGCCAGCTTGTGGAAGTAGCGGCCGCGCCGGTACTCCTTGCCCCAGGCGGCTTCCATCCGCAACGCATAGTTCGTGAAGTCGTCGGGCCCGCCGTTCTGCAGCGCGGCGATCGCGCACTCACCGGCGGCGAGCCCCGATTCCAGCGCCTTGGAGATGCCCGCACCGGAGGCGGGCTTGCCCGCTCCCAACGAGTCGCCCGTGAACAGCACACCGGGCCGCCACGGCGGCCACGCGGTGAAGCCCATCGGCAGTCGCCACGCCCGCACACTCTTGTTCTTCTTCAGTTCCTCGATCGCGGGCAGTTCCCAGTCCGGTGGCAGCGTCTTGAGAAACTCGCCGAGGAACTGGGTGGCATTGATCGACTGCCAGTTCTTGTAGCTGTTGACGTATCCCAGCCCGATGTTGAAAACACCGTTGCCCATCGGGAACACCCAGCCGTACCCCGGCAGCTGATCGCCCTGGAACGCCAGCTTCAGATAGATGTCCAAGGAATCGGAATCGGCTCTGTTGGCATGCATCTCGGAACGAATCGCGATCGCCGAGTAGCCGTTGTACTCCGAGTCGAGCTTCAGCGCCCGCTTGATGGGGGAGTACGCGCCATCGGCGGCGATGACCGCATCGGCGGACACCTTCTCGCCGCTCTTCAGCGTCACGCCGACGACGCGACCCGTGGCATCGAGTTCGGGACCGGTCACCTCGGCGCCCTGGCGTACTTCGGCGCCCGCCGATTCGGCGTGCTTGAGCAGGACAGTGTCGAGGTGGGTGCGGCTGACCGTATGACCGTGGTCGGGCATGCCCGGGCGTTTGGGGAACGACAGCTCCCACTGGCTCGGGCTGAAGACGGTGACGCGGTTGACGCGGTGGAAGGTCGACACCTCATCGGCCAGGCCCATCTTCTGCAGATAGCTGACCGCCCGCGCGGTCAGGCCGTCACCGCACGGCTTGTCGCGCGGGAACTCGGCCTTGTCCAGGACCACTACCTTCGCGCCGGTTTGGGCGGCCTGCCATGCTGCGGCCGAACCCGAGGGGCCGCCACCGGCGATGACCAGGTCGTATCGCTGCGTCATAGCTCTCGTCTCATTGATTGGCTGTCGCAGAGATAGTACCCAAGCCGGCAATGGCCATCCCATTACGGGATTTGCCTGGCCACGGGAGGATAACCCGCGGTTCTCGGCACGGTCTGACCAGGTCAGGGGTATCCGGGCGGGTACAGTGGGCGGGTGCGAGGAGTGTCCGGGTCACGTTCCCGTAATGAATCGGGCGTCAAAGTGGATGCGCGCAGCGAACGCTGGCGTGAGCACCGTAAGAAGGTGCGCTCGGAGATTGTCGACGCTGCTTTCCGCGCCATCGACCGCCTCGGACCCAATGTGAGCGTGCGAGAGATCGCCGAGGAAGCCGGCACCGCGAAGCCCAAGATCTACCGTCATTTCGCCGACAAGTCCGACATGTTCGCCGAGATCGGGGAACGGATGCGCGACATGTTGTGGGCGGCGATCATCCCGTCGATCAATGTGGAGAAGGACTCCGCGCGCCAGATCGTCGGTCGCGGAGTCGAGCACTATGTCGAGCTGGTCGACCAACACCCGAACGTCGTACGGTTCCTGCTCCAGGGCCGGTTCGCCGACCAGTCAGCGGCGGCGATGACGACGGTCAACAAGGGGCGCGACATCACACTGGCGATCGCCCAGATGATGAGCACCGAACTCGAGGACATGGCGCTGGACCCGGCGGCCTTCGAGCTGGCGGCCTTCGCGATCTTCGGAACAGCGGCGTCGGCGACCGACTGGTGGCTGGGTGCTGATGACGACAGCCCGCGCCGGATGCCGGCCGACCAGTTCATCAGGCACATGACGACGATCATGATGGGCGCCATCAACGGCACTGCCGAACTGCTGAGCGTCAAGATCGACGCCGATCAGCCGATCCACACCGCAGTTCGACAGCAGCCCGTCGCCTGAGCAGAACCATCGATTTGAGGCAGACGCCTCAAGTGGCGAGATCGCATCGCGCGCGACCATCGGCGCATGACAAAACACCACATCCCACAAGACGCCGTTGCGGCCGTGATGGCCAACCCGATGCTGCCCCCCGGCGATGACGAACGGTTCGTCGGGTTCGGAATCATGGGCCTTCCGTTCTCCAACGGGCATTACCTGGCGCTGCGCCAGCTTCCTGCGACCACCTTTGGACCGCCGTACCTTTCGGTGTGGCATCGCGACCCGTCATGTAACTGGACGTTCTATGCGACGACCCCCGGACCGCAGAGCTGCGCTCGTTATTTCAGCTCGGCGACCACCAATGACGCGGTTCAGTGCGATATCGCCGTCAGCTGGCTCGGCCCGTGGTCAGTCCACATCACGATCCCTGGAACGCTGCACTGGACGGTCGGTCTGCAGGCTTCCACGGCTACTCGGTTGATGAGCACGATCGGCGACCGGTTGTCACAGTCGGCGTGGACGGACCCGAAAAGCCTCAAGCGATTGAGCCGGGTGGCCACGCGAACGCTCGGTGTCGATGACGTCCGGCTGACGGGCCGCGCACCCAACGGGCAGTGCTACACGATCGCCCCGAACCAGTTGTGGCTTGTCGCCGAGTCGCGTGCGGTTCTGCGCGGCCGCGACCTCGGTCCGAGCGGGCCGCTGCTCCGGCAAGCGCGCCTCGGCGATTTTCGCATGCCGCAGCGCGGGATTGGAATGGTCGGATCCGGTCACTTCGAGTCCTTCGACCCTGCCGTCCATCGGTCCCCGGAACGGGCCCATACCTTCGCGTAAGCGGCACCTGCCGCGACCTCGTACCGGCAATTACCGTGGGCCACATCGGATGAGGAATGGAAGGACGACGACCAACACGGTCGCTGTCGACAGGACAATCTGAGCGACCATCAGGGAGTGGACCGTGTCGGCGTGATCCCTGTTCGCCGCGGCGACCCGCTTGTATCTGGGATAAAGCCTGTCTTGGGGCATTTCGATCTCGTCGAACTCGAGCTGGCCCTTGCGTTTGGTGGAAACCACCCAGACGGTGAGGCCGATGGTAACGAGCATCAGTCCAAGCGCGAGATAATGCCACCACTGCGGTTCTCCCGCGAAGCCGCCCGCGGTCACGAATGCAGCGGCGATTCCGGCCGAGAACGGGGTGACGAGTTTGGCCGTGCCTACTATGTGTCGCGAGTGGTGTTCTTCTTGGTCGAGCCGATTCATTCGCTCGCGATGAACCGTCGAACCTTCATCCATCGGACTTCCCCCATCGTCGCCTGGTAGGGCAGATAATGCTCCCACCTGCAACCGCGGTGTAGGGAACCGACGACTTCGCGGCCGACGTTGACAGCGGGGTTCCTCGATCGGACACTGGCCTCAATACCCGGTACCGGCGTTCCCAGGAAAGGACGAACATGACGCTTGCGGAGCAGGCTGCCGACACGGACATGCAGCAGCCCGTGCACACCCGCGCGCTCATCATCGGAACGGGCTTCTCGGGCCTCGGCATGGGCATCGAGCTTCAGCGGGCGGGCGTCGACTTCCTGATACTGGAGAAGGCCGGAGAGATAGGCGGCACCTGGCGCGACAACACCTATCCGGGGTGCGCCTGCGACATCCCGGCGCACATGTACTCGTTCTCCTTCGAGCCGAAACCGGACTGGCAGCATATGTGGGCGTTCCAGCCGGAAATCTTCGACTACCTCAAGGGCGTGACCGACAAATACGGGCTGCGCCGCTACATCCACTTCAACTCCCATGTGGACCGCGCGCACTGGGACGACGACGAGTTGCGTTGGCATGTGTTCACTTCCGACGGCCGCGAGTTCGTCGCGCAATTCGTGGTGTCCGGCGTCGGCGGGCTGCACATCCCGCTGATCCCGGAGTTCGAGGGGCTCGACGAATACCGGGATGCCGGAGGCGCCGCTTTCCATTCCGCGCAGTGGGACCACAGCGTCGACCTGACCGGCAAGCGAGTCGCGGTCATCGGCACCGGTGCCAGCGCGATCCAGATCGTGCCCGAGATCGTCAACGACGTCGCCGCCCTCCAGCTCTACCAGCGCACGCCGGCCTGGGTGATGCCCCGCCCCAACAACCCGATCTCGGAGCGGATGCGCGAAGTGTTCACCAACGTCCCGGGCACCCGTGCGTTGATGCGCGCGGGGATCTACTGGATTCACGAGGCCGTCGGCTTCGCGATGACCCGGCAGCCGCGGCTGCTGAAAATCGCTGAGCTGCTGGGGAAGTGGAACATCCGGCGATCGATCAAGGATCCCGAATTGCGTCGCAAGCTCACCCCGAACTACCGCGCCGGCTGCAAGCGCATCCTCAACTCCGACACCTATTACAAGGGCATCGCGAATTCCAAGACCGAGGTTGTCACGGAGGGAATCGTCCGGTTCACGCCGCACGGGATCGCGACCGCCGACGGGGCCGAGCGGGCAGTCGACGTGGTGGTGTTCGCCACCGGCTTCCACGTGACGGACTCCTTCACCTATGTCGACATCAAAGGTCCAGGAGGCGAAGACCTCGTCGACCGCTGGAAACGTGATGGCGTGTCCGCCCTGCGTGGGATCACCGTCGCCGACATGCCGAACCTGTTCTTCCTGCTCGGCCCCAACACCGCGCTCGGGCACAACTCGGTGGTGTTCATGATCGAGTCGCAGATCCGGTATGCGGCGCACGCCATCGCCGCGGTGGAACGGGCGGGAGCCCAGGCGCTGGCGCCGACGCGCGCCGCGGCCGACTCCTACAACGACGAGTTGCAGAGTGAGCTCGCGGGCACCGTGTGGAATACCGGAGGTTGCCGCAGCTGGTACCTCGACGAGCACGGGGTCAACCGGGCGCTGTGGAGTGGGATGACCTGGCAGTACTGGCTGGCCACCCGCAAGTTCCGGGCGTCGGAGTACCGTTTTCTCGGCGATGAGCCGCTTACGCGAAGAGCAGAAAGAACGGCTGGCTCGACAAAGTAAGACGACACGCCAACACAAGGTGTTGTGCTACGGCGTGATGTCGCACCCCAGGGGTAGTGTCGGCCTAGCCGTTGCGGCAAACCTACTTCTGCGGCGAAATGGGGTTGTGGTGTCTGAGGGAATGAAGCTGATCGACCGAGTTTCGGCGATCAACTGGAACCGCCTGCAGGACGAGAAGGACGCCGAGGTCTGGGAGCGGCTCACGGGCAATTTCTGGTTGCCGGAGAAGGTTCCGGTGTCCAACGACATCCCTTCATGGAACACGTTGACCGCCCACGAGAAGCAGTTGACGATGCGGGTGTTCACCGGCCTCACGCTGCTGGACACCATCCAGGGCACCGTCGGCGCCGTCAGCCTGATCCCTGACGCGTTGACCCCGCACGAAGAAGCGGTCTACACCAACATCGCGTTCATGGAGTCGGTGCACGCGCGCAGCTACAGCAACATCTTCTCGACGCTGTGCTCCACCGCCGAGATCGACGACGCGTTCCGCTGGTCGGAGGAGAACCCCAACCTCCAGCGCAAGGCCGAGATCGTCATGCAGTACTACAAGGGCGACGAGCCGCTCAAGCGGAAGGTCGCCTCCACCCTGCTGGAGAGCTTTCTGTTCTACTCCGGCTTCTACCTGCCGATGTACTGGTCCAGTCGCGCGAAGCTGACCAACACGGCCGACATGATCCGGTTGATCATCCGCGACGAGGCTGTGCACGGCTACTACATCGGTTACAAGTACCAGAAGGGTCTGGCGCTGGTGGACGAGGCGCGCAAGGCCGAGCTCAAGGACTACACCTACGAGTTGCTGTTCGAGCTCTACGACAACGAGGTCGAGTACACCCAAGACCTCTACGACGAGGTCGGGCTCACCGAGGACGTCAAGAAGTTCCTGCGGTACAACGCCAACAAGGCGCTGATGAATCTCGGCTACGAGGCGCTGTTCCCGCGCGACGAGACCGACGTGAACCCCGCGATCCTGTCGGCGCTGTCACCGAACGCCGATGAGAATCACGACTTCTTCTCGGGCTCGGGCTCGTCGTATGTGATTGGCAAGGCCGTCAACACCGAAGACGAGGACTGGGACTTCTGATCTATGCGGGTCAGGATGTGATCCGGCCGTCGCAGGTGTATGAGACCAAGCAGGGCAAGTGATCCCGCGTTCGGTACCGCTAGCCCGCCTGCATGCTGCGGCTTGGTCCTCAGATATGGCTCACCGTGGCGCAACTCCGCCCACGGACACACCTCGCCGTCGTCGTCGATCAATGCGCCATGCTTTAGCGTGCGGTCGGCCAAGACCCGTAAAAACGCTGGCCGTACCTGCACGATCTGCTCGACCTGTTCCGGCACCGTCCGCGGACCCATTCCGCAAGCCGGTTGTCGTCGATTGCCCGAAATTCGCGTTTACGTCCGCACATGGTGACGGTGCCGATCTTGTATCCCGCGAGCAGCGCCGCCTGGCGATCCCCCGCCATCATGTCGCCGAGTTCGGCCTTCGCCTCGTCTTCCCACTTGCCTACCTGACCGGGAATCCATTTGCACACGGCCTCATTTCGACGATGCCGGCGCGGTGGATCTTTGCATTCAGACATCTGATGTCCCGCGCGATTAAGGCACGTCCGTAGGAATCGACAGGCAAATCGCAGGGCTGGATTGACTTTGGATAGCTCCTCAGCAGCCTACGTACTCGTGGCCCTGCGCACGCCGGTGTCGTCCGGCGTGTCAACGGGAGCGCGAAGGTCAACCGCGTGGCCCTGGAGCCCGGATGGCGTGCCTGCGCCCTCCGACTGCTCGATGTCGTCAAGCTGTCTGTCGAGGTCCGTCAGTTCGATTGCCAGACGCCGCAACTGATGTGCAACGGTCGCGCGACGCTGCGCAAGCAGCGCCCGGCGCTCGTCGCGGCCCATGTCGTGTGCATGTGTCTGCATGATGGTTGCTCCTGTGGTTCATTGGCTGGGGACGGTGCCTAATGGCGCAGCCAGGCGATAAACCGATCAACTGACGGGGATCGGCCCCGCAGGGGGCGGGATGGTTTTATTGGTGAACCGCCACGAGGGGCTCGTCGGCGTAGTCTTCGTGGTGTGTTTGGCTGGCATTGTCGAGGTCAGCGGCGTAATGAGTCCGCGCGATGTGTTCGCCATCCCGGCCTTCGCTGACGACGATGTACACGTCACGCATCGCACGCGGGTCGAACCGTGATCAGCACTTCTCGGTCCCGGCGGCGACGAAGCCGCTCGCGGGGGTGGTCTGGGCCGCAGCGGGCGCGACCGGGTTGGTGCTGTCACCGGCATGGGGCTGCTTCACGCGTTTCTCCTGGGTGTGGTCCGCTGGATATGCCCGTAAGGACAGGAAACCAAAGGCAATTATATCAATAAAACGGCAATCGTTTCCTTAAATGCTGTTTCGCTCTTCAGGAAGACTGCAAGCCCCCAGCGGAGACGGAGACCCCGCGCCGCAGACGGTGGTACGTGCTCACGACCCGGTAGCGGCGACACCTACCGCATCAAACGGGTGGAAGTGGCAGGCGTGCATAAGAAACGATTCCGCTAGTTCGCGACAAGTGGAAGTAAACGGCCACAGCGCCTCGAAATTGCCGCCTGGTGCGCCGTGATGCCTGCATGGATTCGCGCGCCCTGGAACGGCTCCCTCATACCCGCTACGGGGTGCGGCGGGGTACACCCGCTGTCCGGAGGGGATGCTTTCCCCATTGAGACGAGGACCCTAGCGGCCCCTCGCTAGTAGGCGAGCGAACGGCAGCAGCATCAGGAACTCGACGATCAAGACGACCGTGATCATCACTATGACCTTCGCGTCATCGAAGTTCTGCCCGGCGACCACGAATGCAGCGGCGGCGTTTCTCTGCGCCGTCCCCAAAGCCAGCACCCCCCGGGTGCTCCTTTCGGGTCCTCCAAAGAGCCACCCGATACCGACGCAGACCACCGTGTAGACAACGGCGGCCAAGACACCGTAGGTACCGAATACCGACAGGACACTCTTGAAGTGGCCAGCCGTGGTCAACACCACCACCAGGATCATGCTGATGTTGGAGATCCACCCAACCGTGGGTCGGATGCTGCTGGCCGCGCCCGGGCGGTGAGCCCGGAGCAGGAGACCAACAGTCAGCGGGATGAGCATCAGCACGATGAGCGACCGCGCAATCTTGAGCGGGTTGACCGTGATTCCCTCGAGTAAGAAGGGCAGCGCGAGGGGTAGGTAGCCCACGGTGACGACCATGAGCAGCACCATCAGGCCCACAGCGAAGGCCAGATCAGCCTTGGCGAACTCCGCGAGCTTGATCAGAAACGGCGCGCCCGCCGCCAACCCGCACAGCAGCAGGCCGATCCCCAGCGGCTCGTCGAGATCGAGTACCCGCCACAGCCCGACCGCCACCAGGGGCGCCAGGACGAAGTTCGCCGCGAGGGACAGCGCGACCAGACGGGCGTTCTTGAGTGGGGCCAGGATCTGGCCGACGGTCAGACTCAGGCCGACACCGAGCGTGCTCGACACCACGAAGACGACGACGGCCACACTCGAGCCCCGGATCAGCAGGTCGGTCAGCGCCATCGTTGCCGCCCTTCGTCACTTCACTGCGTAGAGGTCAGTCGGCCGGCGGCGCGCTGGGTGCGCTCGACATTGCCAACAGTCTGCTTCGCGCCCAATCCAACGTGACCAGAGACGCCTTGGTGCCCTCGCTCGTTGCGGCACGTTGAGACGACCTTATTCTCACGCGTACGACGCCGATGCGATTTGCCGCGCCGTTGCTTCGAACAGTTCCGGCGCCCAGTACCACCGCCGCAGTGGAAGACGCCTTGAGGGCGGAGACCGGTCACGGCGACGACACCACGATCGGAACCGAACAGTACTGGTTAGGACTACGTTCGCGATCATGACAGTCGAACTGACGCAAGATGTCTCCCGCAGGCTCGAGTCGGATCGTTACCTGTGGTTGACCACCGTGGCGAGATCCGGCCAGCCTGTGCCCCGGCTCGTGTGGTTCTTATTCGACGGCAAGGATGTGACGGTGTATTCGATGCCCAAAGCCGCGAAGATCGCGTATATCAAGGCCGGTCGGGGCCGATTCGCTCGCGGACGGGCAATATCAGGCCAAGTAACACGATTACGCCGCCAGCATCGGGATGGGCGACGAGTATCTCGCCGCGTTCAGCACGCGGTTGAAGATCAGCGTCGACAAGGTGTGGTCAACGCCCTCTGCTAGGTAGCCACTGTCCCAGTGGGAAGCCTCCCGCCATAGCCTCACCGCTGTCGCGCCACCGTCGCCAATCCTCGGCATCGTTCTCCTCGATGGTGCCGGGGTGAGCGAACTTCTCTCGAAATCTGATCCGGGTCAGGACGTGCCAGATCTCGCCACGCTGACAGCGGACCAGGTCGGGGTTCTCCGCCGTGGGCTAGTGGTCTGGATGGTGACCTAGATCGCGGTGGCGGCCCTGACGGTCGCGCGGCGAGTACGACGCCGGAAACTGCCCACGCCCCGATACCAATGCCTGCGAGGTGCCGCTTCATCCGCGTTACGTAATTGCCGGACATTGAACAATTTCACGTCGCCGACGTGAAAGCATCCCCGATCGAAACGTTTCGGCTGCGTAGGGACAGACATGGTTCGGCACGGTACAGCTGTTGCGGCGGCATTGATCGTCTTGATCGCGCTTCCATCGGCTGCCCGGGCGGCGACCGACGCCGGCCAATTGGTCGGCTCGCAGTCCGGGAAGATCCTCTGTCTGGTCAGCGCAGACAATGTGTCTCTCGGCGGAGGGCCCATCGTGGCGTGCCAGCAGTTCGACGAGACCAGCACGCGCTTCACGTATGACGCCACCGGTCATGGCATGTCCGTCAGTCCGGCCTACATCCGCTCCTTCTGACCTCGACTGACGACGGGTCGAACCCGACTAGCTGGTCGCGACCAGGAGTTCCTCGGTGGTGAACGGCCGCAGGCCGTCGGTTCTGTCGGCGAAGTAGCGCCGCGCGTAGTCGGCGGCTGAGACGTGCCGCGCCCCGGTGAAGCCGGCCTCGCGTGCCATGGCGAGGACGTCGTCCGGGCCGTAATAGCTGATGAACGGCGTGCCCGAAGTGCGGGCGGCCGCATCGGTCGCCTGGTGCATCGCCTTCTCGTCGGCCGCGACGAGCTCCAGTGGCTGCAGGAACGTCATCGCGAATGTCGAACCCGGTGCGAGCGTGGCCATCTGGCGCATCGTGACCGCCGTTGTCTCCTCGGTGAGGTACATCGAGACGCCGAGCGACGCCACCACCGCCGGTGCGCTGGTGTCAAATCCGTTGTTCACCAGCTGCTCCCACCACGACTGGTCCTCGAAGTCGACCGGAACGAAACGCTGACCCGGGGGGATGCCGAAGCCGAGGTCGATCAGACGCTGACGTTTCCAGGCCTGCGGGCCAGGCTGGTCGACTTCGAATACCGTGATGCATGAGGCGATGTCAGGCCTCCGTTGCACGAACGTGTCCAAACCCGCGCCCAGCAGAACATACTGCGCAACGCCACCTTCTGCCCGTTCGGCAACAAGGTCTTCGATGAAGCGCGCACGCGCCACGATCGAAGCGCGCACACCCGGCGTGGCGTACTCGTTCATGTCGGGACGCCGGCGCCAATCGGGACCCGGCTCGGCCAGCAGCAGGCCGAGGCGGTCGTCGATGACGTGTGGGGCCGCGTCGATCTCGGTGTGCAGGGCGCGCCAGAGCGCCGTGCGGACCGCGGTGCTGTCGGGCGCGAGATCGGCGCCGGTCACTGTCCGGCTTTTTTCGGCGCCTGAAGCTTCCATTCGCGACCGTCCGGGTCGCGCACCGTCATCAACCGTGTGCCCCAATGGGTGTCCTCCCACGGGGTGACGACCTCGACGGGCGCCGCGGGCTCGAACGCGTCGGCGTCGGCCACTGCCAGGACGGTGTGCCGTCGCGTCGGCGCGGTTTCGGGCACCTCGGAGATGAACAGATAGGGGCCGTCGCCGCGGCGGAGTTGCCCGGAGTTGTGGTCGGTCTCGAACACCACCTCATAACCCAGGGCGCGGAAGAACTTGGCCGACTTGCCCCAATTGTGGGTTTCCAGGAATACGGCCTCGATGCCGTCGGTCGTCATATCAGCTCTCCTCCTTCGTTCGCTTGTCGTGGACATCGAGGTAAGCCCTCAGCGCATCGGCGACCAGTGCCGACAGCGAGGATTCCGTCTCGATCGCGTGGTGCTTGAGCTGCCTGATCAGGCCGATCGGCAGGTACACGTTGAACTGCTTGACGTCCTCGTCGCCCACGATCCCGATGCTAGCATGCTAGCAAACAAGGTTTACCGGCGGTGGGGACGCGAAAGCCCCCCGGCGCGCCGGGGGGCTTTCGGACTCGAGATCAACTAGACGGACTCCTCGGTGCGTTCGTGTGCGTCCTCCATCACCGTGCGGCCGATCGCGGCGTAAGTGACCGGCTTGGCGGCGCGCAGCCAGATCGCATAGGCCAGGCCGATCACGAACACCCCCAGAATCAGATACGGGGCGATCTTGAACACGTCCGATTTAGCCGCCAGTCCCGCGGCGAACTCCCGGTTGTCCCACAGCAGCCACACCACGTACAGCATCGCCAGTCCGCCGATCAGCGGGCAGATCAGGGTGGTGATCACGTTGCCGCAGTGCGTCTTTCGTACCCAGAAGTACCAGATCACCGCCGCTGAGCAGATGGCCTGCACCAGCAGGATTGCGGCAGTGCCGATCAACGCCAGGAGGCCGTAGATGTTGGTGTAGGGCACCAGAGCCGGGGTGTCGACGGGGTTACCGTTTGCGTCGGGCACCTGAACGGCCGTGAAGACGGCGAACAGCAGCACGATCACGAGCGTGATCACACTCTGGATCGCCGAGGCGATGTAGGGGGAGCCGTGCTTCGGGTGCGCGGCGCCGATCGTGGATTGCACTTTTCCCGAAGGGATTTCGCGACCCAGTGCAAAGATGTATCGGGACGCGGCGTTGTGGAACGCCATCGCGCAGGCGAATGATCCGATGACGAGCAGGACCTTGTAGACGTCGAGCAGGACGCTACCCAGTTTGGCGTCGACCAGGTTGAAGAACAGGTCCAGTGGCGAGGCGCTGATCGACGCCTCGACCGAGGTCTTGGCGCCGTTGCCGGCCAACACCATCGCCGAGATGAACGTGTAGAAGAGGCCGAGTCCGATCACCGCGATCAGGGTGGCCCGCGGAATGATCTTCTTCGGGTTGCGGGACTCCTCGCCGTAGACGGCGGTGGTCTCGAAGCCAACCCAGGACCAGAACGCGAAGAACAAGCCGATCGCCATCGATCCGGCCGCCGCGGCAGTGCCGAATGCACCCGCAGGCAGCGATTCGAAGGCGTTGTTGAGCAGCACGGTCTGGTTCAGCATGAAGCCGTCGGGGCCGCCGCCGGAGAAGATGACCGCGAACGCGAGCGCCAACAGGATGAGCACCTCACACGTCAGCGTGACGCTGAGAATGGCGGCGGTGACGCTGATGTGGAAATGACACAGCACCCCGATGGCGACGGTGGCGCCGATCGCGAACACCAGCCAGGGCATGTTCACCTTGAGGATGGTGTTCACCGCGTCGTTCGCGAAGTAGGCGCAGCCGCCGATCAGCGAACCCTCGAACACCACATAGGCGAACGTTGCGAGCATCCCGCTTGCCATTCCCCAGATCTGGCCGAGGCCGTGGGAGATGAATCCGTAGAACGCGCCCGTGGTGGTGATGTGCTTGGCCATCGCGACGTAACCGAGCGCGAACAGGGTGAGAATGATCGTCGCGAACAAGAAGCCGGCCGGGGCACCAAGGCCGTTGCCGAATCCGACGGCGATCGGCACGTTGCCGGTCATCGCGGTGATCGGTGCGGCGTTGGCGACGGCCATGAAGATGACGGCGACGATTCCGATGGCACCCTTCTTGAGGCCGGTCGGGGAGGCCGTCGTCGTCTGGCCTTCGGGGGCTGCGGAATCAGTGGTCACCGCGGGTCTCCTGCTTCGGATTTGAGTGCATGAGCGGTCCGCGCCGTTGCAGCCCGAACTGAGCGTCGCACCCCAACGCCAACTCGACAACCGGAGGACACATGCTCGTAACACAGTTGCCAGTGAATGCTCAGTGAATGGCGGTCGAACTGTGCGAACCCGCGGCGGTGCCCGCACAGGGCAGCTACGACACTGTCGTCGTGACGACCACTTCGCTGCTCGGCGCGATCCTCAATTGGCTACGGGCCGGTTACCCCGAGGGCGTTCCAGGACCCGACCGGGTTCCGCTGCTGGCGCTGCTGCGCGCCACCCCATTGACCGATGAGCAGATCAAAGAGGTGGTGCGCGACGTCACCGCCGACGGATCGACGGCGACTGCCGACGGGTCGATGGACAACGACGAGATCGCCGCGTTCATCAAGGACGTCAGCCACCACGACGCCGGCCCGGAGAACATCGGCCGGGTCGCGGCGAGGCTGGCCGCGGCCGGATGGCCGCTGCCCGGCGTCGCCGACGGTCCGTCCGAATAGCCCGTTACCGCAGCGACGACGTATCGATGACGAATCGGTAGCGCACGTCGCTGGCGAGAACGCGCTCGTAGGCATCGTTGATGTAGTCCGGTGTGATGATCTCGATTTCGGGGCGCACGCCGTGCTCGGCGCAGAATTCCAGCATTTCCTGGGTTTCGGGGATGCCGCCGATGTTCGAGCCGGCCAGGCTGCGCCGCATCAAGGCCAACGTGAACGCTCCGACCTTCATCGGATTTTCGGGAATGCCGAGTTCCACGAGGGTCCCGTCCGCGTCGAGGAGGCTCATGTAGGCGTCCAGGTCCAGGTTCGCGGACACGGTGTTCAGGATCAGGTCGAACGAACCCGCGAGCTTGGTGAACGTCTCGGGGTCCGAGGTGGCGTAGTACTCGCTGGCGCCCAGCCGGAGCCCGTCTTCCATCTTCTTCAACGACTGGCTCAACACCGTCACCTTGGCGCCCATCGCCGCAGCGAGCTTGACGCCCATGTGGCCCAGCCCGCCGAGGCCGAGGATGGCGACCCGGGTCTCCGGGCCGGTGTTCCAGTGGCGCAGTGGTGAATACAGCGTGATGCCGGCGCACATCAGCGGCGCCGCATCCTCCAGGGCCAGGCTGTCCGGGATGTGCAGCACGTAGTTCTCGTCGACGACGATCGCGCCGCTGTAACCGCCGTGTGTGGGCTGGCCATCGCGGCCGACGGCGTTGTAGGTACCGGTGAATCCGCGCTTGCAGTAGTTCTCTTCGCCTGCCAGGCAGCTGGTGCACTCCCGGCACGAGTCGACGAAGCAGCCGACCCCGACACGGTCTCCGACCTTGAACTCCGTCACCTCGGGACCGACTTCGGTGACGATGCCCGCGATTTCGTGGCCGGGAACGATCGGATAGGTCGCATTGCGCCACTCGCCGCGAACGGTGTGGATGTCGGAGTGGCAGATGCCCGCGAAGTGGATATCGAAGGCGACGTCGTGCGCTCCTACGTCGCGGCGCGTGATCTCCGTCTTGGTCAGCGGCTCGGTGGCGGAAGTGGCGGCGTAGGCGGAGACGGTTGTGGTCATATGCGATTCCTCTTTGCTTGTCATTTCGGGATGCACTACAGCAGCATTAGCCAGCTAATTGAATATGCCGCGTCGATGCGACAACACAGGTCTGCAACCACCGGTGGGGCGACCGCAATTCCCGGTTCGTGCTGTGAATTCGCGCTAGAGCCCTGAGGCCCGATAGGCGCCGTTGAAGGACGTCCGTTCGTAGCGGGCCACCCCGGCCAGCGTGTAGGGGTCGCGATCGACGATGTCCTGCGCGTCGTCGGCGCTGATGTCGGCGGTGATGAGCACGCCGCCGGACTGATTCTCCTGCCGGCCGGCGACCAGGAGGCGACCGGCGTCGATCTCGGCTTGCAGGAAATCCAGATGGGCGGGCCTGGTCTGCTCGATGACGTCGGGAGGTTGGACGTACGTCGACTTGAGGACGTGGATCACGTTGGTGAGGTTAGTTGATCGGCGCGTTGACCCATCTCAGGTCGGCCAGGATGCCGCGGGCGGCGACGATGCCCTCGCCGGTCTGCCACACCTCGTTGTTGACCGCGAACACGCGGTTGTCGCGGTTGGCCGACAACTTTCGCCACGCCTGGCTCTCCAGCACCACGCGTGCCCGGTCCCTGGCCGCAGGCGAGTCGAACGAGATGTAGAGGATGTCGCCGTCGGCGCTGGAGAAGTCGGGGGAGTTCCTCAGGTCCTCGTCGGTGATGCCGATCTCGCTGTAGGGCTTGTCGGTAAAGCGTTGTGAGGCAGGACGATCCACGCCGACGGCGGCCATTACGCTGCCGGGGAAATTGTCGGCGCCGTACACCCGCATCGTGGTGTCGGTCAGCTGCACCACCGATACCTGGAAATGGGTGGCGTCGTTGTCGGCGCCGGTTTTGTCGGCGGCCTGCTCGAATCCGTCGACCAATCCATTCGCGGCGTCGAGGCGGCCGGTCGCGGCGCCGACCGTGCGCAGATCATCGCGCCATGCCGCACCGGCGGGACCGGTGAACACGGTCGGCGCGATCGCCGACAGCCCTCCGAACGCATCGGGCGTGAGTGCCTGCGAGCCCAGGATGAGATCGGGATCGGCGGCCCGGATGGCGTCGAGGTCCGGGGCGGTGCGGGTGCCGGCGCCGGGCACGTCGTGGATGACCTTGCCGAGGTAGGACGGCTGACTGCTGGAGCCGTCGGGCAGCGCGGCCGCGACGATGCGCGATTGCAGGCCCAGCGCGCACAGCGCGTCGAGCTGGTCACCGGAGAGCACCACGATGCGCTGCGGGTCGGCGCGCACCTGCGTGGTCCCCGCCGCATGGCGGACCTCCCGGTCGGGCGGACCCGGATCGACGGCGGCCGGGTCGGGTGCGCACGACTCGTCGGGCCTGCGCTCATTTCCGAGCACGCCCGCACTGGCGATCTTGGTCGTGCTGGTGATCACCGACTGCTGAGCGCCGGGGCTGGCCGGGGCGTCGCCGGAACCGCAACCGCTGACGAGGGTGAGCGACACCGCCGTCGCGACAGCGGCCAGACCCAATGACCGGGTGGTCGCGGGGCCCACTCGCCGTCCGCCGATCAGCACGTCGCCGACGGTAACATCCAGGCCGTTCACAGCTGGTCAGGCGACCAACCTCGGATGTCGCCGGGCATTTACGACAGTTTGTAGGACCCAGGCTCACACAGGCGTCCTGGGAAGCTACGATTCATATGCGGAGCCCATGCGGCCTTCGCGAATTTGGTGCCGATGAACATTTGGAGGACCTGGTGGTAGCCGAAGCGCCCCCAATAGGAATACTCGAGGCTCGTCGGCCTTTCCCGGCCCGTCTCGGTCCCAAGGGGAGCCTGGTCTACAAGCTGGTGACCACGACCGATCACAAGTTGATCGGCATCATGTACTGCGTCGCCTGCTTCATCTTCTTCTTCATCGGCGGCCTGATGGCGCTGTTGATGCGCACCGAGCTTGCGCTGCCGGGTCTGCAGTTTCTGTCCAACGAGCAGTTCAATCAGCTGTTCACCATGCACGGCACGGTGATGCTGCTCTTCTACGCGACCCCGATCGTGTTCGGGTTCGCCAATCTGGTGCTGCCCCTGCAGATCGGCGCGCCCGACGTGGCGTTCCCGCGGCTGAACGCGTTCTCGTTCTGGCTGTTCCTGTTCGGCGCGACCATCGCGATCGCCGGATTCATCACCCCGGGCGGTGCGGCCGACTTCGGTTGGACCGCCTACACCCCGCTGACCGACGCGATTCACTCCCCGGGTGCGGGCGGTGACCTGTGGATCATGGGCCTGGCCGTCGGCGGTCTGGGCACCATCCTCGGTGGCGTCAACATGGTCACCACGGTGGTGTGCATGCGGGCTCCCGGCATGACGATGTTCCGGATGCCGATCTTCACCTGGAACATTCTGGTGACGTCGATCCTGGTGCTGCTGGCCTTCCCGCTGCTGACCGCGGCGTTGTTCGGGCTGGCCGCCGATCGCCACCTCGGCGCGCACATCTACGACCCGGCCAACGGCGGGGTCCTGCTGTGGCAACACTTGTTCTGGTTCTTCGGCCACCCCGAGGTCTACATCATCGCGTTGCCGTTCTTCGGCATCGTGACCGAGATCTTCCCGGTCTTCTCGCGCAAGCCGATCTTCGGCTACACCACGCTGATCTACGCGACGCTGTCGATCGCCGCGCTGTCGGTGGCGGTGTGGGCGCACCATATGTACGCCACGGGCGCGGTGCTGCTGCCGTTCTTCTCGTTCATGACGTTCCTGATCGCGGTGCCGACGGGTATCAAGTTCTTCAACTGGATCGGCACCATGTGGAAGGGCCAGCTGACGTTCGAAACACCGATGCTGTTCTCGGTCGGCTTCCTCATCACCTTCCTGCTCGGTGGCCTGTCCGGCGTGCTGCTGGCCAGCCCCCCGATCGACTTCCACGTCACCGACTCGTATTTCGTGGTGGCGCACTTCCACTACGTGCTGTTCGGCACCATCGTGTTCGCCACCTACGCGGGCATCTACTTCTGGTTCCCGAAGATGACCGGACGGATGCTCGACGAGCGGCTGGGCAAGCTGCACTTCTGGCTGACGTTCATCGGGTTCCACACCACCTTCCTGGTGCAGCACTGGCTCGGCGACGAGGGCATGCCGCGGCGCTACGCCGACTACCTGCCCACCGACGGGTTCACCACCCTCAACATCGTGTCGACCATCGGGGCGTTCATCCTCGGCGCGTCGACCATCCCGTTCGTGTGGAACGTGTTCAAGAGCTGGCGTTACGGCGAGCCGGTCACCGTCGACGATCCGTGGGGCTACGGCAACTCGCTGGAGTGGGCCACGAGCTGCCCGCCGCCGCGACACAACTTCACCGAGCTGCCCCGGATCCGTTCCGAGCGGCCGGCGTTCGAGTTGCACTACCCGCACATGGTGGACCGGATGCGCGCCGAAGCGCACGTCGGTCGTGCACACGGCCCCGACGACGGCGACGTGACGCGGCTCGACCACGAGAATGTGCGCACCTGACCTGACTCGACTCCGCGGCAGCAATTGGGGTGACTAGTCGAAAGGTGGCTCCGCCCATCGGCTCTTCGCGCGAGCGCTCATCGCTGCTGATCACCGTCACCGGACACGATCAACCTGGGGTTACCTCGGCGCTGTTCGAAGTGCTGTCGCGGCACAAGGTCGAACTTCTCAACGTCGAGCAGGTCGTCATTCGTGGCCGGTTGACGCTGGGTGTGCTCGTCGCCACGGCGGCGGAGGTGGCCGGCGGTCATCAGCTCCGCTATGACGTGCAGGAGGCGGTCCACGGCGTCGGCCTCGATGTGACCATCGAGCGCAGCGACGATCTGCCGATCATGCGGGAACCGTCGACGCACACCATCGTTGTTCTCGGCCGCCCGATCACCGCCGAGGCCTTCGGTGTGGTGGCCCGCGAGGTGGCCGGGCTCGGGGTCAACATCGACTTCATCCGTGGTGTTTCCGACTATCCGGTGACGGGGCTGGAGCTGCGGGTCTCGGTCCCGCGGGGCGCGGCCTACGAACAGCTGCAGTCCGCGCTCGCGCGGGTGGCGGTAGACGAGGGCGTCGACATCGCCCTCGAGGACTACAGCCTGTCGCGACGGGCCAAGCGGCTCATCGTCTTCGACGTCGATTCGACGCTGATCCAAGGCGAGGTGATCGAGATGCTGGCCGCCCGGGCCGGCGCCGAGGCCGCGGTGGCCGAGGTTACGGACGCCGCCATGCGAGGCGAGCTCGACTTCGCCGAGTCGCTGCACCGCCGGGTCGCCACGCTGGCGGGCCTGCCCGCCGAGGTGCTGGACGATGTCGGTGAGCAGATCGAGCTCACGCCGGGCGCCCGCACCACCTTGCGCACGTTGCGGCGCCTGGGATTTCATTGTGGCATTGTGTCCGGCGGCTTCAGGCAGGTAATCGAGCCGCTCGCGCACGAATTACAGATGGACTTCGTGGCCGCCAACGAGCTCGAGATCGTCGACGGCAAACTTACCGGACGCGTCATCGGGCCGATCATCGATCGCCCCGGGAAAGCCAAGGCGCTGCGGAACTTCGCGCAACAGGCCGGGGTCCCGATGGCGCAGACGGTGGCGGTCGGTGACGGCGCCAACGACATCGACATGCTGGCCGCCGCCGGACTGGGCGTCGCCTTCAACGCCAAGCCGGCACTTCGCGAGGTGGCCGACGCGTCGCTGAGCCATCCCTATCTGGATACCGTGCTGTTCATCCTCGGCGTGACCCGCGGCGAGATCGAAGCCGCCGACGCCGTCGACGGCTTTTCGCGACGGGTCCAGATCGCGGACGACTAGCCGGTATGGAAGCGACTTGAGGCCGAAGGCCTCGGGCTCCAATCGGACGTGGGTTGCCGGTATCGGCGGTCCTGGTCCAGATGTTGAGTTGGCGCATTGAGGTGTGGGTTCCGCCATGATGTGCTGTTCGGGCCATGCGCGGCCGGCTGATGGCGGCCGATCGGGTTGGGTCTGTTGGCATCTGATGGCCGGGTTCGGGTGGCCCGAATTTGTCGGACCTGGCTGTGATGATGGGGTTATGTCTTCGACCGCGTCGCTTGAGGTGCCGGTGGTGCGGGCTGGGGAGCGGGTTGAGGTGCTGTTCGGGGAGTTGTCGGAGTTGGCGGGGCAGCGCAATGCCAGGGTCCGCTGCTGTCGGATGCTGATCGGCGTTACCTGAGCTGTGATGCCACTTGTGAGGTGTGGTTTGAGCGGGCCGGGGTGCCGATCGGGGCGGGGCGGGCGTCTCGGGTGATCAGCCGCCGGTTGCGCCGCGCGCTGGAGTACCGCGACCGCAGCTGCGCGGTGCCGGGGTGTGCGGCCACCCGGGGTTTGCATGCTCATCACCTGTGGCATTGGGAAGACGGTGGCCCCACCGAGTTGGACAACCTGGTGCTGCTGCTGTGCCCCTATCATCACCGGCTGCATCACCGCGGCGGTATCACCATCACCGGACCCCCAGCCCAGTTGTGCGTCACCGACAGCGCCGGGCGCACCCTGAGCCCGGGGTCGCTGGCCCGCCCCCCGACCCAGCCCCCACCGGCGGTCCCACCGTATCCGGGACCCACCGGCGAACGCGCCCACTGGTGGTGGTATTAACCCTTCCAACCCCAACCACCACCCACACTGAATTAGGTTCAATCACCGGGCCGGTCACCACCGGCCCTGGGGCCATCCGCGTCCAGACATGGGGTCATGAGTTGTCGTCGCAGATGTCGATCCAGGCTCAGACATCGGCGTTGAATTGCTGGCACCGCCAACACCGCAACCCAATTAATGACACAGGACACCAGCCGCTGCAGCTAGACGACGACGGCCTGCGACTCGGGCCCGGCGGCGCCGGTGACGCTGCGCCACGCCTGGGCGAGCAGCTGGACCGCGGCGGTCAACTGATCGTCGGGCAGGGTGTAGGGCACCCGGATGAAGCGTTCCAGCGTGCCGTCCACACCGAACCGCGGGCCGGGCGGAATCTCCAGTCCCATCCGCGACGCCGCCGCCGACAGCGCCGAGCTCATCGGGGCGGACAACCGCACCCACAGCGACATGCCGCCCTTGCCCGGTGCCGGCTCCCAGTCGGGCAGATACTCGTCCAGCAGGGACAGCAGCAGGGCCCGGCGGGCCCGTAAGATGTCGCGGCGTTCCGACAGCACGTCGTCTGCGAGTTCGAAAAGCCTTGCCGCGGCGAGCTGTTCGAGAATCGCCGTGCCCATATCGATGGCCGGGCGCAACGCGGCGATGGTGCTCAGGGTGTTGCGTTCGGCACGAATCCAGCCGATCCGTAGCCCGCCCCAGAACGATTTCGACATGGAGCCGACGGTGAGGACCAGGTCGCGGCGCGAGGTCATCGCCGCTGCGAGCGGCGCCGGAACCGGCTCGTCGAGCCACATGTCAGTGATCGTCTCGTCGATGATGGTGCGCGTGCGGGTTTCGGCGATGATCTGCGCCAGGCGTTGACGTCCCGTCCACGGCAGCGTCATTCCGGTCGGGTTGTGGTTGTCGGGGATGAGGTAGGCCAGGCTCGGCGTCAGTTGGCGCACCGCAGCGTCGACGGCCTCGAGTTCCCAGCCATCGCTCGTCATGGCGACGGGGACCGGTCTCAGGCCGCGTGTCGACATCGCCGAGAGGGCACCGTGATACGTGGGCTGTTCGACCAGCACGCGGTCCCCGGGCTGGGTGTAGGTCGCCATGATCAAGCCGATCGCATGCAGCGCACCCGTCGTCACCATGATCTCGTCGGGATCAGTCGGAAGGCCTCGGGCGCAATACCTTTGGGCGATTGCGGCTCGCAGTGTGGGCACTCCGGTCAGCTCGATTCCGATGTCGTGGAGATACGGCGTGACTTCCTCGGCCGCTTCGGTGAACGCCTGCGAGAGCGCGGCGGCCGGCCCGGCCAGTGTCGCCGCGGCCAGATTCGCGGTGACGGGGCCGATGGCCGCGGGTGCGGCGGGTGTGACCGGCAGGGCAGTCGTACTGCGGGCACCGCGGCGGGCGTTGAGGTAGCCGTTCTCGCCCAGTTGGGCGTAGGCGGCGGTGACGGTGGTGCGGGACACCCGCAGCGCATCGGCGAGCACCCGCTCACTGGGTAGCCTGGCGCCGACCGGGACGCGGCCGTCGACGATCAGCAGGCGGATCGCGTCGGAGAGACCCTGGTAGGCCGGTCCACTCCGACTGGATGTCCGCCAGTTGCCAAGTTCGCGGGCCAAAAGGTCCACATCGAGCGCACGGGCCGCCATATCGATGGTCATTTGCGGCCAGTATGGGCGAACTGGCTATTGAAAGGCAAGCCACTTGTTCGGAAAATCGAGTCGTGAGCATGAACTGGACCTCTCGAATGGCCCGCCCGTGGGCCAGATTCTTCAAACCGGCGGACAACCTTCCCGCCGAGTTTTTCGACCGGGACGCGGAACGGGTGAACCGCGAGTTGGAGCTGATCCGGATACGCTTCCCGCACCATGCGTAGAGCCACGCTGCAAGGCACGGCACTGCTGATCGGCCTGTGCGGCTACGGCTTCTCGATGGCGATGATGGTGCGCGCCGGGCTGGGCCTCGACCCGTGGGACGTCTTCCACCAGGGCCTGTCGAAGCACACCGGGATGACGATCGGCGTCGCGTCGGCGGTGGTCGGCGTGGGGGTGCTGCCGGCCTGGATTCCGCTGCGAAACCGACCGGGCATCGGCACGGTCGCCAACGTGATCGTCATCGCCGTCACCGTCGACGCGGGAATGTGGTTGTTGGTGCCGCCGACCTCGCTTCCGGTGCGCATCGCCATGATGGTGGGCGCGGTGGTGCTCAACGCGGTCAGCACGGTGCTCTACGTGGGCGCCGGCCTGGGCCCGGGACCGCGCGACGGGCTGATGACGGGGCTGGTCGCGCGCTCCGGGTTGTCGGTCAGGTTGGTCCGCACATCGATCGAGGCGACGGTGCTGGCCGTTGGCTGGTTGCTCGGCGGCACTGTCGGCGTCGGCACCATTCTCTACGCGTTCGGGATCGGGCCGCTGGTCCAGTTCTTCCTGTGGCTGACCCCGAAAAGGGTGCTGGCGGTCAGCGGGTGGGCTGCGATGGCCGAGGCTCGCCGCAGGCGCGTCTCAGGCGAAGGTGGCGTCGATACGGCGCGGGTCGAAGAGGTAATCGGTGAGCACGCCGGTTAGGCCGACGGTGCCGGCCCGATCGCCGAGGCGCGCGGGGACGATCTGAAGCGCTCGTGTCGCCAACGGGCTCGACCGTGCGTACACGCTTTCCCGGATTCCGGCGATCACGTAGTCCGAGCCGGCCGCCAACTCGCCGCCGATCACCACCATGGACGGGTTCAGCAGGCTCACCACCTCGGAAAGCGTTCTGCCGATGAAGCGGCCTGCGCGCCGGGCCAGGTTCACCGCGAGCGGGTCGCCCGCCACGATGAGGTCCACCACATCCCGGATCGTGGCGGCCTCGTGTCCGCTGCCGCGCAGATCGCGCATGAGGGCCCAGCCTCCGGCGTAGGCCTCCAGGCAGCCGGTATTGCCGCACCGGCAGACCGGCGGATCGGCGCTGACGAGGGCGTCGTCCCGTGGGTGGATCTGGATGTGGCCGATGTCCCCAGCGGCTCCGTCGGCGCCACGGTAGATCGATCCGTGAGCGATGATGCCGGCGCCGATTCCGGTGGCCACCTTGACCATCACGAGTGAGTCGCGATCGGCGAACTCGCGGGCGTGCTCGCCGAGTGCCATGGCGTTCGCGTCGTTGTCCACGACCACCGGGCAGTCGAAGCGTGACGCGAACCACGAGCGAATCGGGTAGGCGTCCCAGCCCGTCATGATCGGTGGGCTGATGACCGATGCACTGGCGAAGTCCACCGGCCCGGGTACCGCCAGCCCGATGCCCCGCACAGCTTCCCTTGTCAGATCGGCGCTTTCGAGCAACTGGCCGAACAGTTCGTCGACCGACCGAAGCCATTTCTCCGGTCCGATGGTGATATCAAGCGCGGTTCGCGTGTCGTGGCGAATGTGCCCGCCGAGGTCGGTGACAGCGGTTCGTACGCCGGTTGCCCCCGCATCGGCGATGAGCAACGCGCCCTGCTCGTCACGGAAGTGGAAATGGCTGGGTGGCCGCCCACGAACCGAGGTCGACTGGCCACTCGAGATGAACCCCGCCCCCTGCAGGGCCTCGAGTCGCGCCGCGACGGTGGAGCGCGACAGTCCCGTCCGCTCGATGATCTCGGCGCGGGTCAGCCCTCCTGCGCGACGGATGACGTCCAGCACGTGCCCCACCGACCCTGGATCAGGGACGGTCGGCGTCACCGGCGCGGGGTGCATGCAGTCTTTTTACCAGAAATACGCTTCTTTTTGCTTGACATTATGCATATATACCGACTTGACTAGTCAGAAATCACCCTTCATTTCGCTCGAACCGCTCAAAGAGGAGAGGTCCCATGTCCCCTGCAAATCACGTGACCCGCCACATCGGGCGTACCACGACCATCGCCGTGGTCGGGGGCTTGACGATGGCCCTCGCCGCGTGTGGTGGTTCGACCTCGGGGGGTGGCTCGGCCTCCGGCGGAGTCGCCGCCGTCGTCAAAGGACTGGACAACCCCTTCTTTCAGACCATGGAGTCAGGCATCAACGACCAGGCGAAGACGGCGGGGGTGCCCGTGACGGTGCAGGCCGCGAACTCCATCACCGACACCACCGGCCAGGGCGACAAGCTCAACGGACTCGCCGGTCAGGATTTCAAATGCTTCGTCGTCAACCCGATCACCGGCACCAACCTGATCCAGGGCATTGCTGCGCTTTCGGCCAAGAACGTGCCGATCGTGAACATCGACAGCCCGATCGACGACGAGGCCGCGAAATCCGCAAATGCCAAGATTGCCACCTACATCGGCACCGACAACACCGACGCCGGAGCAAAGGCCGCCGCTCAGATGGGTGTGCTGTTGCCACAGGGCGGCACGGTCGCGCTGATCGGCGGTACTGCCGGTGATGTCACCAGCGCGGCCAGGCTCGACGGCTTCACGACCGGCAAACCGGCCAACATGACCATCGTCTCGACGGTCGCGGCCGACTGGGAGCGGCAGCAGGCGCTGACCAAGGCCACCGACATCATGACCGCCACCCCCGATCTGGCGGCCTTTTTCGTGGCCAACGACGACATGGGCCTCGGCGTCGCGCAGGCCATCGCCAACAAGGGCAGGACCGGACAGATCAAGGTCATCAGCGTCGACGGCAACAAGGATGCGTTCGACGCGATCAAGGCCGGCGGCATCGACGCCGTCGTCGCCCAGTTGCCCTACGTGATCGGCGCGATGGGGGTGGAAGCCTGCCAGGCCGCGATCGCGGGCAAGACGCTGCCCGCCTCGGTCAAAGCCCCTGTCCAGGTGGTGACCAAGGCCAATGTCGATGCGGCGCTGGCCGCCGCGCCCAAGCCCGCCGATGCCTACGACGACCCGTTCACGGAGCTGAACAAATGACCGGAGCCGAACCAGCAACGGCGGAGCCCGCCACCTCGCCGCGTGCCGATGTGACCGGCACATCGGCGGCTGACGCCGGCGAACCGATGTGGCGCAAGCTGATGGACCCGGCCAATCTGGCCAATTGGGCCGCCCCGATCGCCCTTGTCGTGCTGGCGATCGTCTTCCAGGTCTTGAATCCGACCTTCCTCAGCCTGGGCAACATCGAGTCGATGCTGTCTGCCGCATCGATCCTCATCGTGCTGGCGGTCGGCCAGACGTTCGTGGTCGCCACCGCGGGCATCGACCTGTCGATCGCATCGGCGATGACATTCGCCGCAGTGATCTTCGGAGCCGTCTTCCAGTTCGGTCTCGTCGCGGCGATCGCTGCCGCGATTGTGGCGGGTCTGGCCGTCGGTATGGTCAACGGATTGCTGATCGCGCGCGGCCGCATCACCGATTTCATCGTCACCCTCGGCACGCTGTCGGCCGCATCCGGCACGGCCCTCATCGTCGCGGACGGAAAGCCGAAGACGATCATCAGTGCGCCATTGCTGAAGTTGTCGACGGGCACCGTGTGGATCTTCGGCTACGCATTTCTGCTCGCCATGGTTCTTGCGCTGGCCGCGCACGTCGTGCTGTTCCACACTCGCTTCGGCACGTACGTGCTGGCAACGGGCGGAAACAAGGAAGCGGCTTCCGCGACAGGGGTTTCGACCGCGCGGATCAAGGCTGCCGTGTATGTGATCGCCGGTCTGACCGCCGGGATTGCGGCCATCCTGCTGGTCGCCCGGGTGGGCGCCGCCGAACCGGCGTCGAATACATCCTTCCTGCTGAACTCGGTGGCCGCCGTCGTCCTCGGCGGCGTGAGCCTGTTCGGCGGCAAGGCGACCATCGCCGGACCGGTCATCGGCGCACTGCTGCTGACCGCGCTCGTCAACGGCCTCACCCTGCTGGGCGTCTCGCAGTTCTACCAACCGCTGTCGGTGGGCATCGTCGTGGTGCTGGCAGCGTTCCTCACGAGGTTCCAGAAATGACGCAAGCGACATCGCGGAAGCCACTGAGCGAAGACGTGCCGGATGACGCGCTGCTGAAAATCGATGGCGCCACCCTGTCGTTCGGTCAGGTCCGCGCGCTCAAGAACGTGACGATGCACGCCCGCCGCGGGGAGGTCACCGCTATCGTGGGCGACAACGGCGCAGGCAAGTCCACTCTGATCCGCTGTGTCAGCGGCGTGCACTCACCTGATTCGGGCGCGATCTCCTTCGAGGGCAAGACGGTGAACTTCCGGTCGCCGCACGAGGCCAGGGACGCCGGAATCGAGACGGTGCACCAGAATCTGGCGCTCGTCGAGGATCTGACCGTCTGGCAGAACCTTTTCCTCAACCGCGAGCTGGTGCGCAGGTTCGGCCCCGTCGCGTTCCTCAACCGCCGCGCGATGCGCACCAAGGCCGAGGAGATGGTTTCGACCCTGGCGGTCAACGTGCCCGCGGTGGGTTCACGGGTGCGCCGTCTCTCCGGGGGGCAGCGGCAGGCCGTGTCGATCTGCCGCGCAGCGGGATTCGCCTCCAAACTCATCATCATGGACGAGCCCACGGCGGCCCTCGGCGTCCAGGAGACGGCCCGCGTCGAAGAACTGATCGTCCGCTTGCGCGACGAGGGACACGCCATCATCCTCATCAGTCACAACTTCGCCCAGGTGCTCAAGCTCAGCGACGCGGTCTGGGTGATGCGCGCCGGACGATGTGTGGCGGGGCGACGAACCCGCGACACCGACGGCGACGAAATCGTCGGGCTCATCACGGGCGCACGCCCGGATGACGTGGCGTCCGCCGCTACCTGACAGCCCCCCGATTCGACCTGCCGATCCGACCCAATTTGCAAGCAAGGAGCACACATTCATGACTACTCCGGTCGACGTTCCCAATGTCGTCGGCATCCATGCGCTGGTATGGGTGGGCGACACCGCTCCGGCCAGCGTCGACTCCGCCATCGAGCAGACGGTGGCCAGCGGATACGGATTGCTCGAATTCTCGCTGCATGATTCGCTCAACTTCGATCGGGCGAAGACGCGAGAGGCGTTGCAGAAGAACGGGCTTCAAGCCGCATGCTCGCGCGGACTGGCCGTCGACGCCGATATCTCCAGCACCGACCCACAGGTCGTGGAACGTGGCGCGGCGCTGCTGCAGGAGTCGTTGCAGCTCACTCACGATATCGGCGCAACGATTCTCACCGGCGCGCTCTACAGCGCATTCGGCAAGGCCGCGCAGCCGTTGACGCCCGCCGGCCGGGCGAACGTCGTAGCCGTATTGAAAGACCTCGCGGTCGAGGCTGCGCCGCTCGGCGTGGCGCTCGGACTCGAAATATGCAACCGCTACGAGACCAACGTCGTGAACACCGCCCGCGACTGCCTGTATCTCGCCGACGACATCGGTGCCGACAACGTGGTCATCCATCTGGACACGTACCACATGAACATCGAGGAAAAGGATCTCGCGACGCCGGTCATCGAGGTTGCGGACCGCCTCGGATACGTCCACATCGGCGAGAATGACCGCGGCTATCTGGGATCCGGGCACATCGACTTCCCGGCGTTTTTCGGAGCATTGGCGGACATCGACTACCGGGGTCCGGTCACGTTCGAGTCGTTCTCGTCGGCGGTCGTCGCCCGCGGCCTCTCGAACGACCTCGCGATCTGGCGCAACCTGTGGGATGACGGTGCCGACCTGGCCGGGCACGCGTGCCGCTATATCGTCGACGGCCTGCGTGATGCCCGCGCGTGTCAGTAGTCCGCCTGGGCCTGGGCAGCAGATGACGGTGCTCGATCGGTTGGCACTGGAAGCGATCGAGCTGGCTGAGAGAAATTCCCAGGCACGCGTCAAGCCTCGTGCCATCCTCGGTATCGCGGGCAACCCGGGGGCGGGCAAATCGACGCTGGTCGAATTGCTGATGCCGCGGATCGCGGTGATCAAAGGTGATCAATGGATCGCGCATGTGCCCATGGACGGATTTCACCTCGCCGACAGCCAGCTGGACCGGCTCGGCAACCGCGACCGCAAGGGTGCCCCGGACACCTTCGACGTTCTCGGTTACGCGCACTTGCTGGAGCGGATCGCGCAGGAGGACACCGACCCGGTCTACGCGCCGGGGTTCGACCGGACGCTCGAACAACCGTTGGCCGGCGCACTGGTCGTGTTGCCGTCCGCGCGTCTGGTGATCACCGAAGGCAATTACCTGCTGCTCGACGACCCCAGATGGGTGCGGGCACGCGAAGCCATGGACGCCGTGTGGTTCGTCGCCAGCGAGGAAGCGCTCCGTGTCGAGCGGCTCGTCGAGCGGCATGTGCGGTTCGGCAAGAACGCGCGGCAGGCACGCGCCTGGGTTGCAGGCACCGATCAAGTCAACGCCGAGCTGGTGTCGACCACCCTCCCCAGGGCCGACCGTGTGGTCGTCAACGATTCGGCGGGATGGACACTGGCCTAGCGATCCGGTCGCCGAGGCCGGCGACCCGCAGAACGCGCGACCCGTGGAATGCGGCACGATGGGCGGGTGCCAGCCGCCGTGGAGACGCCAGAACACACCGAAGACGCAGCCGACCCCGACCTGCTGATCGATTTCGCCAGGGTCACTCTGCGGCGCGGTGGTCAACGCCTGGTGGGGCCCATCACTTGGTCGGTGGAACTCGATGAACGCTGGGTGGTGATCGGTCCCAACGGGGCAGGCAAGACATCGTTGCTGCGTATCGCGGCGGCCATGGAGTACCCCTCGTCCGGCACCGCCTATGTGCTCGGCGAGCGGTTGGGCCGCGTCGACATGTCCGAACTCCGCGCCCGGGTCGGGTTGAGCAGCTCGGCGCTCTCGCAACGGGTGCCCGACAGTGAAGTGGTGCGCGATCTCGTCGTCTCGGCCGGTTACGCAGTGCTCGGCCGGTGGCGTGAGCAGTACGACGACGTCGATTACGGACAGGCCATCGACATGCTGGAAACCGTCGGCGCCGAACATCTCGCCGAGCGCACCTACGGCACATTGTCCGAAGGTGAACGCAAGCGGGTGCTGATCGCGCGGTCGATGATGACCGACCCCGAGCTGCTGCTACTCGACGAACCCGCCGCCGGCCTGGATCTCGGCGGCCGCGAGGAACTCGTCAGCAGGCTGGCCGATCTGGCGGCCGACCCGGATTCGCCGGCGCTGGTCCTCGTCACCCACCACGTCGAAGAGATACCCCAGGGTTTCAGCCACTGCCTGATCCTGTCCGAGGGCGAGGTCGTCGACGCGGGGCTGCTGACGCAGGTGCTGACGGCAGAGAATCTGTCCAAGGCGTTCGGCCAGTCGATCGCGCTGGAGTACGTCGACGGCCGCTACTTCGCCCGTCGTACCCGCAGCCGGGCCGCACACAGGAGGCGCGCATGAGCGAGCAGGATCCTCTGACGCCACGTCCGGCGGCGACCGTGATGCTGATCCGCGACAAGCACCCGGGCTTCGACCGGGAAATTGAGGTGTTCCTGATGCACCGGCATTCGCAGATGGATTTCGTGGCGGGTGTCATGGTCTTCCCAGGTGGCGGCGTCGACGACCGCGACCGCAACGCCGACATCGCCTGGGCCGGCCCCGACCCGTCGTGGTGGGCCGGGCGACTCGGGGTGGACACCGATCTGGCCGAGGCACTGGTCTGCGCGGCGGCGCGTGAGACCTTCGAGGAGTCCGGGGTGCTGTTCGCCGGGCCGGTAAGCGATCCCGACGGCATCGTCGACGACGCATCGGTCTATCGCGAGTCACGGCTGGCGCTGGCGAACCACTCGCTGTCGTTCGCGGACTTCCTGCGGACCGAGAAGCTCGTGCTGCGCGCCGATCTGTTGCGGCCCTGGGCCAACTGGGTGACTCCGAAGGCGGAGCGGACCCGCCGCTACAACACCTACTTCTTCGTCGGGGCGTTGCCCGAGGGTCAGCGCGCCGACGGCGACAACACCGAAACCGACCGAGCCGGGTGGACCACCCCCGTGGAGGCGCTCGACGATTTCGCCAACTCGTGCACCTTCCTGCTGCCGCCGACGTGGATGCAGCTGGACTCCCTGAACGGCCGCACCGTCGCCGAAGTGCTTGCGGTGGAACGTCGGATCGTGCCGGTCGAGCCCCATCTCACCGCCAAGAACGGCAATTGGGAGATCGAGTTCTTCGACAGCGACCGCTACAACAACGCCCGCAACCACCGCGCGCCGGAGAGCTATCACCGGGACGCGCCGCCCGCATGAACGAATTCGTCTCGGTCATCGTCAGCGATGAGCAGCCCGGCATCGCGACACTGCTGCTCTCGCGTCCGCCCACCAACGCGCTCACCCGGCAGGTCTACCGGGAGCTGGTCGCCGCAGCGGCCACCATCGGCGGACTCGACGACGTTTTCGCGGTGATCATCTTCGGCGGTCACGAGATCTTCTCCGCAGGTGACGACGTGCCGGAACTGCGCACCCTGAACGCCGACGAGGCCGCCGTGGCCGTCCAAGCGTGCAGACAGGCGATCGAGGCCGTGGCGGCCATCCCGAAGCCGACCGTCGCGGCCATCACCGGATACGCGCTTGGCGGCGGGCTGACCCTGGCGCTGGCTGCCGATTGGCGGGTCAGCGGTGACAACGTGAAGTTCGGAGCCACGGAGATCCTGGCGGGACTCGTGCCCGCCGGTGGTACCGAATGGCTGGTCCGGTCCGTGGGTCTCGGCAAGGCCAAGGACCTGGTATTCAGTGGCCGCTTCGTCGACGCCAAGGAGGCGCTGGCGCTGGGCCTGATCGACGAGATGGTGGCGCCCGACAGCGTGTACGACGCCGCCCTGGCCTGGGCCCGGCGGTTCGGTGACCACCCACCGCAGGTACTGGCTGCCGCCAAGGCAACCTTCGACGTTTAGGCTGCCAGCCATGAGCTTTGAGGAAACCGACGCTGTCTCCGGTGTCTCCGATCAGGCGCCTCCGGTCCCGAATCCGCACGCCACGGCGGAAGAGGTAGAGGCGGCCCGCCACGACTCCAAGCTTGCCCAGGTGCTGTACCACGACTGGGAGGCCGAGACCTACGACGACAAATGGTCGATCTCCTATGACAAGCGCTGCGTCGACTACGCCCGCGACCTGTTCGACGCGACGGTCCCGGCCGAGGAGCTGCGCAACCTCCCGTATGACCGGGCGCTGGAGCTGGGCTGCGGCAGCGGCTTCTTCCTGCTGAACCTGATCCAGGCCGGAGTCGCCCGCCGCGGCTCGGTCACCGACCTGTCGCCGGGAATGGTGAAGGTGGCCACCCGCAACGGCGAGAAGCTGGGCCTCGAGATCGACGGCCGCGTCGCCGACGCCGAAGGCATCCCGTATGACGACGACGCCTTCGATCTCGTGGTGGGCCACGCCGTGCTGCACCACATTCCCGATGTGGAGCTGTCGCTGCGTGAGGTGGTGCGGGTGCTGAAGCCGGGCGGGCGGTTCATCTTCGCGGGGGAGCCGACGAACGCGGGCGAAACCTACGCCCGCCCGTTGTCGACGCTGACCTGGCGGGCGGTGACGAACGTGACCCGGCTCCCTGGGTTGTCCGGCTGGCGGCGCCCGCAGGCCGAACTCGACGAGTCGTCGCGGGCCGCGGCGCTGGAGGCGATCGTCGACCTGCACACGTTCGACCCCGCAGACCTCGAGCGGATGGCGGCCAATGCGGGCGCCGTCGAGATCTCGACGTCGACAACCGAGTTCACCGCCGCGATGCTGGGCTGGCCACTGCGGACATTCGAAGCCGCCGTGCCGCCGGGCCGGCTGGGGTGGGGCTGGGCGAAGTTCGCGTTCAACAGCTGGATCGCGTTGAGCTGGGTCGACGAGAACCTCTGGAGCCGCGTCGTCCCGAAGTCCTGGTACTACAACGTCATGGTGACCGGGGTCAAACCGTCGTAGAGTTCAGCCTCGACGATATCGCCTATCTGCGCGGCGATGCGGGGGAGCGGGCTCTGGATGAGGTCGGCGGCTACCAGCTGACCGACGCCACGCTGATCGCCGATATCGCCTCGGCCCGAACGCGTTTCGGCGATCGCGCCGCAGTATTGGTGGAGATGACGTTGTTACGGCGCAGGGCTGCGGCCAAGTTCGCCGATCCGTCCCGCTGGCTGTTCACCGACGAGGCGTTGCAACAGGCCACCGCCGGCCCCGTGGCGCTGCACAGGGCGGCGCGACTGGCCGGCGCCGATGTCCACGACGCCACCTGCTCGGTCGGCACTGAGCTTGCAACACTTCGGAATTCGGCGCGCCTCGTGCTCGGCAGCGATGTGGACCCGGTCCGCCTCGCGATGGCCAGGCACAACGTCGCGGAGGTGGACCTGTGCCGAGCCGACGCGCTGCGGCCGATCACCCGGAGCGCGGTGGTCCTCGTTGATCCGGCTCGGAGGCGCGGCGGACGACGGCGGTTCGACCCGCGGGACTACACCCCCGCCCTCGACGAGTTGCTGGATGTGTACCGTGGCCGCGATCTCGTCGTAAAATGTGCTCCTGGTATCGATTTCGACGAACTTGCCAGGATAGGCTTCACCGGCGAGGTTGAGGTGACGTCGCTGGCTGGGAGTGTTCGCGAGGCGTGTCTCTGGTCGGCCACGCTGACCGGCGCGGGGGTCACCCGGCGCGCCACGCTGCTCGATTCGGGCGAGGAGATCACCGACAGCGAGCCCGATGATTCCCTGGTCGCACGGGCCGGTCGGTGGATCATCGATCCCGACGGCGCGGTGGTGCGGGCCGGTCTGGTGCGCCAGTATGCCGTCCGCCACGGGCTGTGGCAGCTGGACCCCGACATCGCCTACCTGTCCGGCGACCAGTTGCCCCCCGGTGTGCGTGGATTCGAGGTGATCGAGGAACTGAGTTTCAGCGAACGGCGACTGCGCCAGGCACTTTCGGCACACGACGTCGGGGCGGTCGAGATCCTGGTCCGCGGCGTCGACGTCGACCCCGATGTATTGCGACGGCGGCTGCGGCTGCGCGGAACCCACCAGGTCTCGGTCGTGATCGCCAGGATGGGGGCCGGGGCGGCAAGCCGGGCAACGGCATTCATTTGTCGCGCGTCCCGATAGAGCGACACGTACCCTGTCAGTGATCGCCGGTATCGGAACCGGTGCCGGCTGCGAGGACGTCCGACGATGCGCATTCTCTCAGTGGCTGCGGTAGTGGCGGCCGGTGTTCTGGCCGGCGTCGTCACCGCCCAGACGGCTGCCGCCCAGGCGGCGTGCGCAGGCCTCGGGGGCACGGTGACCGACGGCATCTGTACCGTCCACACCGCCAATCCGACATACACGCTGGACATGACCTTCCCCGACAACTATCCCGACCAGCAGGCGTTGGCGGCGTACCTGACTCAGACCCGCGACGGCTTCGTCAACGTGTCACAGATGCCCGGGTCGTGGAACCAGCCCTACCAGCTGGATGCGAAGGGAACCGGATACACCTCGGGTCCGCCGACGGGCGGTACGCAGAGTGTGGTCTTCGAGGTCTACCAGAACGTGGGTGGCACACATCCGCAAACCTTCTACCAAGCGTTCAACTGGGACAACGTGAAACATGCGCCGATCACGTTCAACACGCTGTTCAAGCCGGGGACCAAGCCGCTCGACGTGATCTATCCAGAGGTCAATCGCTACCTGCAGAAGGAGCAGGGGATGATCGACCCGATCCCGCCCACCGCGGGCCTCGATCCCGACAACTACCAGAACTTCGCGCTGACCGACGATTCGGTGATCTTCTTCTTCGGGCAGGGCGAGATCTTCGCTCAAGCCGGAGGCGCGGTCCAGGCGACGGTGCCGCGCGAGGCGCTCGCACCGATGCTGGCCTGAATTCCGTTATGCCGGCGCGAAACCGTAGACCCGCCCGTCACTGGTGGCTGTCACAACGCGCCGGTCGTGGCCGATGGACACGCCGACAGGCCAGCCCGTTGCGTTCGGCAGCGGGTAGCTGTTGACCGTGTGGCCGTCGCCCGGGTCGAAGACCAGCAGCGCCTGGCCGGTGTCTCCATCCCGGGCAACGGTGTAGCCCACGCCGGCGGCGCGACTCGACGTGCTCAGCGGGGAGACGTCATCGCGCGTCCACACCACCTCACCGTGGTCGCCGGAATCCCGGATGGCGACCAATTTGGCGCCGGGACCACCGCCCGCCACGATCATCCCGTCGGGTGACACGGACGGCGGAGTCTGAGCCAGGTACTCCAGCGGTACCGACCACTTCGGCTTGCCGTCGGCGGTGTCGAGCGCCCACAGCCGTTCGTCGCGACCGTTGACGTACACCGTCGAACCGTCGGCCGACACCACTGGGCTGGCCAACGGGCCGCCACCCACCGCGGCGCTGGTCCATTCGCGGGTGAGCAGCGGGGTCTGGCCCGGCCGGTAGCGCAGGCCGACCAGGGTCGGCGTGTCGGCGTCGGGCTGCCACACGCCGAGCACGACGATTCCGCTGGACTGCGAAAACGCGGGGGCGGCGGCTACCGGGCAACGAGGTCGGGCCGGCTGGCAGTCGGCGAGCCCGCGGGTGGAATCGGTCGGGTCGACACCGGCAACCAGATCCAGCGGTGCACCCACGACAGTGCCCTTGTGCGCGTCGAACACCAGCACCTGGCCCAAATGAGTGACGACCAGCAGCTGGTCCGGCGCGAGAATTCTTGGCGTCAGAGGCATTCCGATAACCGGTTGGCGCCACCGGATCCACTGCGTCGGCGGGAACGATTGCATGGTCCCGGGCTGACCGACATAGACATTGTCGAAACCGTCGAACAGTGGGCCGGCGAACCCGCCGCCCTGGACCAGCCGCGTGCACCAACGCTGGCGGGCGCGGTTGTCGGTCTCCCACACCATCAGCGAGCAGCCGCCCGCGGTTTGTCCGTTGACGGCGAGATAGCTGCCCGACCCGAGGGCCACCTGGGCGCCCAGCTCCCCTTTCACCGACCGAATCCACTCCAGCCGCAGCTCGTTGGCGCCCTGCGCGGGCGAGAAGCTGCTGTTGGCGGCGTCACCGTACTGCGCCGGCCAGCCGTCGGATGCGTGCGCCTGAACCCAGGAGTCGGTGTTCCCGCAAGCGGCCAGTACACCCGTGGTCAGCGCTGTTGCCGCCAGCACGATGAATCGCCGGAACACGGGGTCCTTTCCTAGTTTCTGTTCTCGAGCCCTCGTGAGGGTAACCGTTCCTGGTGTGTGCCCTCGCGTAGGCTTTCCGGCCATGACGACCATGTGGGGAGCGCCCCTGCACAAGCGGTGGCGAGGTTCGCGGCTGCGGGATCCGCGGCAGGCGAGGTTCCTGACGCCGGCCTCATTGCGGTGGGTGCTCAAGAATCGTGCCTACACGCCGTGGTATCTGGTCAGGTATTGGCGGTTGCTGAAGTTCAAGCTCACCAACCCGCACATCATCACCCGCGGCATGGTTTTCCTCGGCAAGGGCGTGGAGATCCAGGCGACACCGGAGCTCTCGACGATGGAGATCGGTCGCTGGGTGCACATCGGCGACAAGAACACGATCCGCTGCCACGAGGGCTCGCTGCGCTTCGGCGACAAGGTGGTGCTCGGCAGGGACAACGTCATCAACACCTATCTCGACATCGAATTGGGTGATTCGGTATTGATGGCGGACTGGGTCTACGTCTGCGACTTCGACCACCGGATGGACGACATCAACGTGCCGATCAAGGATCAGGGCATCATCAAGGGCCCGGTCCGGATCGGGCCGGACACCTGGATCGCCACTAAGGTCACCGTCCTGCGCAACACGACCGTGGGCCGGGGCTGCGTCCTGGGATCACACGCGGTGGTCAAGGGCGACATCCCCGACTATTCGATCGCCGTGGGCGCCCCCGCGAAGATCGTCAAGAACCGCAAGCTGTCTTGGGAGACCTCGGCTGCCCAGCGGGCCGAGCTGGCGGCGGCGCTGGCCGACATCGAGCGCAAGAAGGCCTCCCGCTAGCGTTTGGGTTCCTCACCGTCGCCGGCGCGAAAAGCTGATGTCTCTGGCCGTGTACCTCTACGTCGACAACTCGAAGCTGTGGGCCGAGGGCAAGCGGCTGAGTGCGGTGAAGGCCGGGCCGGCCTTTTCGGGTGCCGGCCGCTGGAACGCGATCCGGTGTGGGCGCCGGCCACGCAGCGGGGCTTCGATCTGTCGGTGACGGAATTCGATCCGGCCGACGCATACGACGTGGCGGTCGCGACGAAGGTGATGGCGGCGGGAATTATCTTCCGGTCATCGACTCGTTGCGGTCGCGCAAGCTCGACGTTCTCGTCGCGTTCTGGCGCCACGCCACGGCGCGGGAGCTGCGAACCGGCGATGCCGAATTCGTCTCGCTCGACGAGATATTCGACGACGTCACCAGAGGATGCCGAACAACTCGGCCAACGCGGCGCGGCCATCGTCGGTGACCCTCAGCGCCCGACCGCGCGGCACCCGTTGCACCCAGTCCGCGGACACGAACCGGTTGAGGAGAGCGCGCCCGAGGCCGCCGGACAGGTGGTGCCGCTGCTCGGTCCAGTCGACACAGTAACGGACGAGTGGCCTTCTGCCGGTAGGTAATTCGACGCCCGCCTCGGAGAGCAAGCCGGGTCCGGCGTCAGTGAGTTCGTAGTGGATGTCGTGTCCGGGACTGCTCAACGCGTCGTGCGCATCGCGCCGCGGGTCGTATCGCCCGTCACCGCCCGTCAACACTCCGCGGTCCAGCAGGCCGGACATGAGCTGGACACCCAGGCTGCCGGCGACGTGGTCGTAGCAGGTGCGGGCCGACCGGAGCCGGGCCGCGCGGGTGCCTTCGCGCAGCGACCTGACGGGGCGCGGTGGGGCCAGCCGGACCAGGTGCTCCAACAGCTCGCCGACCTCAGGGCCGGCCAGTCGGTAATAGCGGTGACGGCCGTGACTCTCGACGGTGAGCAGGCCGGCGTCGGTCAGCTTTCCGAGGTGACTGCTTGCGGTCGGTCGGCTCACGCCCGCTTCGTCGGCCAGCACGCTGGCGGGCAGTGCCCGGCCGTCGTCCAGCGCGAGCAGCACCTTGCACCTGGCCGGGTCGGCAAGCAGCGACGCCAGCGCCGCGATGTCCGCGTCGCCCACCGCGGGTGCGGCGCCGTCATGCACGGCAGGGCTCCTTCGTCGTCGTCACCGGGGTCAGGCGCGAACGCGACCATCGCCAGGCGACGGCAGCACCCACCAACTGGACTGCTGCGCCCACTGCCAGCGCGGTGCGCACGCCGTCGGCGCCTCCGATGGCTGCCATCGCACTACCCAACACCGCCACACCGACAGTGATACCCACCAGCCGGGCCAGGTTCACCACGCCGGAGGCCAGCCCTGAGCGTTCCAGCGGAATCGCAGACATCGCCAGGCCGACGGCGGGCGCGGTGTTCAGCGCCAGGCCGGCCCCGGCGAGCACGAAGCACAGTTCCAGCAGCACCACGGCGGCGCCGGGTCCGGCCACCGCGTAGAGCACCAACCCCGCGGCCATCAGGCACAGCCCGGCGGTCATCGGCGGTCGCGGGCCCGTCCGCCGGGCCAGTGCATTGACCACAGGGATGAGCACCAGGTAGGTCAGCGGCATCGGCAGGAACCACACTGCGGTTGCCAGCGCGCCGGCGCCGCGTTGCTGTTGGAACACAAAGCTGTTCACCAGCAGCAAGCCGTAGATGCCGAAAGTCATGGTGAAGGTGGCCACGAGCGCGGCGGCCAGTTTCGGGCTGCGGAAGAGGTCGGGCGGCAGCATCACGCGGGCCGCGCGGCGCTGGCTCCAGGGGAACACGGCGATCGCGGCGGCGGCGATGCCGGCCAGTGCGGCGGTCCAGCCGGGCGCCAGGGTTCTGCCGTCGACAAGAACGATGGTCAGCGTGCCGAGGCCGAGAATCGCCAGCGTCTGACCAGAGATATCGAGCGACGCGGCGTCGGGGTCACGCGATTCGGGAAGGTAACGGTAGGTCATCAGCAGCGCGACGACTCCGATCGGCGCGTTGAGCCAGAAGATGTAGCGCCAACCGAGGGTGTCGGTGAGTATTCCGCCGAGGATAGGTCCGATGCCGGTGCTCAGCGCGGCGGCGATGGCCCAGGCCGCGGTCGCGCGCGCACGTTCGTCGGGATTCGGAAATGCGGCGGCAGTGATCGCCAGGCCCTGTGGGAGCATCAGCGCCGCACCGACGCCCTGAATCGCGCGGGCGGCGAGCAGCAGGGGCAGCGTCGGGGCCGACGCGCAGGCGAGCGACGCGACGAGGAACGTCACCAGGCCGGCCCGCAGGATCGTGCGCCTGCCATACCGGTCACCGAGCGAACCCGAGGTCAGCAGCAGCGCCGCGAAGGTGATGTTGTAGGCGTCGATGGTCCACTGCGCCCCGGCGATTCCGCCGCCGAGGTCATCTCGGATCGTCGGCAAGGCCAGGTTGATCGCGTTGGCGTCGATCAGGCCGACGAAGAGTCCGAGGTAGGCCGCGATCAGGGTCAGAACCGCGGATCGATGGATAGCCATACCCGCACGTTAGGTGCGGAATGATTCGACGCCGATCGAACTGTGTCAGCGTTCGGGGAGAGCGTGCTCGACGATGGCCCGCCGTCGATGCGGTTCGCGCTCGCGGCGTTTGGCCGCCAGATAGACCTGCGCCGTCTCGGTCGCCACCGTGTGCCAGTCGAAGTCCGATGTGAGGCGGTCGCGAGCTGCGACGGCCATGCCCTGCGCCGCGGCCGGGTCGTCGAGCACCACACGCACCGCGGCGGCCAGGCCGGCGATGTCACGTGGTGGGTAGGAAACGCCGGTCTGGCCGTTGATCACCGCCTCGCCGAGGCCGCCGACATTGGACGTCGCCAGGGGGATGCCCGTCGCCGCGGCCTCCAGTGCGACGATGCCGAAGGGCTCGTAGTGGCTGGGCAGTACGGCGGCGTCGGCGGTGTGCAGGAGCCGCACCAACTGTTCGTGATCGAGATGGCCGACGAAGGTGGTGGCCTTGAGTACCTTGTGCTTTCGCGCCTGCTCGACCAGCCACTGCTGTTGGGTGCCGGTCCCCGCGATGGTCAGCGTGGTGCCGGGGTGGGTGCGTCTGATCCGGGGTAGCGCCGCGATCGCGTCGTGAATTCCCTTCTCGTACTCGAGCCGTCCGAGGTACAGCAGTTGGGCTGGGCCCTTTCGTGGCTGCCGTCGCGCGAACGGCCAGCGTTCGGTTTCGATTCCGTTGCGGATCACCTGTGTCCCGGCCGGCAATGGACCGAAGAGTTCGGTGACCTCGTCGCCCATCGACGCCGAACATGTGATGAGGGAATCGGATTCATGCACCAACCACGACTCGACCGCATGCACCTGTCGGCTGATCGAGCCCGAGACCCAACCCGAGTGCCTGCCTGCCTCGGTGGCATGAATGGTGGAAACCAGTGGCACATCGAAGTATTCGGCCAGTGCGATGGCCGGGTGGGCGACCAGCCAGTCGTGGGCGTGCACGACATCGGGCTGCCACGGCCTGGGTCGGCGGGCGTGGGTTTTCAGCGTCAGGCCGGTGCGGACCATCGAATGACCCATCGCCAGCGTCCAGGCCATCATGTCCGTGCCGAATTCGAATTCGTGTGGGTCCTGCGCTGCGGCGACCACCCGCACGCCGTGGGCGAACTCGTCGGTCGACGGATGCGTGCTCGGATCGGTACCCGTGGGGCGACGGCTCAGGACCACCACTTCATGTCCGGCCTCGGCGAGCGCGGTGGCCAGGTGGTAGACGTGCCGACCGAGGCCGCCGATCACCACCGGCGGGTACTCCCACGACACCATCAAGACCCGCATGGGTGGCCGTTCACCGGCGGAGGCGCCTGGCATCGAGTGCGCCGAACAGTCCGTCGGCACGATTCCATCCGTCGGCCAATCGCTGCGCATGCTCGCGGCGGCCGGTCGCCAGCCCATCGGCGATCTCGCGGGCGGCATGCGCGTGGAGGTGGGCGCGGTAGCGCGCATAATCGGCCGCCGAGTCCTTGCTGACCATGAACGGCCAGTCGCTGGACACCGTCAGCAACGTCTCGCGCAAGATTTGGTCGGCGACGAAATCCCGTGGGGTGGGTGCACTTACCGACGTGGCCTGTTCGAGTGCCTTGTCCACGGTGGTCAATGCGGTGTCGACGACTTCATTGTTGAGCTGGACCAGATCGGCGACTCTGGGACCCGCCCACACCTGCCAGTCCTTGCCCGAACCCCAGGAGCTGGGCGGCAAGTCGACAGGAGAACCGACGAAGCCGTCCGCGACCGCATCGGCGAGGGTGCCGATGCGGACGCCCGCCGCGGGCAGCGCACGCAACACCCGTTCCAGCCAGGTGGGGCCCTCGTACCACCAGTGCCCGAAGAGTTCGGTGTCGAATGCCGCCACCACATGGGCGGGCCGGCCGATGCGCTCGGTCTCGGACACCAGGCGTTGCCTGACTACGTCGATGAAGTCGGCGACGTGATTGTCGACGGCCGCGTCGGCCCTCTCCGGGTCGTACGGCGCCTTGGCGTCCGACGGCACGTTGCGACCCGTGACGCGGGCGGGTTTGAGGCCGGTGACGTGGTCGTAGGTGTGAAAGTCGCGGTAGGCGGCGTGTCCCGGATAGCCGGACTTCGGCGACCACACCCGGTAGCTGACCTGCAGGTCGCGGCCGAACGCGATGACATCGGAGTCTGCGACGGGACGGCCGAGGGCCGTGTCACCGTGCAGCGACGGCCCGTCGACCATGAAGTGGCCGATACCCGCTGCCGCGTAATCGCTTTCCATGCCGGGCGCATAGGCGCACTCCGGAGCCCAGATACCTTTCGGCGTGTAGGCGAACCGCTGCCGGGCGTCGGCCAGCCCTTCTCGCAGCGCGAACTCGCGCAACCGTGCGTTGAGCAGCGGCTGGAAGGGGTGTGACAGCGGACCGCCGAGCAGTTCGATGGTGTCGTCGTCGATCAGCGCCCGCAGCACCGGGCTGCCGCCGTGTTGCCATATCGCGGCGAATTCGTCGAGCGCACCGCCGGCCTCGGCGTGTTCGCGAATCCCGAACTCGCGCAGCGACTCCCGCCCACGCAGTGTGGTGGCCTCGGTGGCCCGCAGCCCCCAGTTGGCCAGCCAGTGGTTCATTCCCGACAGGCAGTACGGGTCGTCGAGTTGAGCGGTGACCACGGGTGTCATGCCGAGTGTCAGCAGATGATGACGGTCCTCGGCGGCCAGTGTGCGAAGGACACGCATCAGCGGTAGATAGGACGCCGCCCACGACTGGTACAGCCACTCTTCGCCGACCGGCCAGCGACCGTGGTGGGCCAGCCACGGTAAATGCGTGTGGAGGACGAGCGTGAAAAGCCCGGGTACCGGCACGGTCGTTCTCATGGCCGGACCGCGATCACAACCAGGTCGAGGCTGTCATCGATATCGCGGCCGTCGCGGTCGCCCGCGTCGACGAGATCGAAGTCATCGATGGTCACCGACGCGACGTCGGCGAGCAGGTCGGGTGGCCACGGCGCATCGGCCAGCGCGCGGGCGATCTGTGCGTCGATGATCGAGCCGCCATGCCGGGCGTCGAGCTCGGCCAGCCGCTCGCCGTGAAAAACCCCGTACACGCGGTCGACCGAGAAGCCGGCATCGCCGCACACTTCGGTGAGCTCGGCGGCGTTGAGTTCGCGGGTGTGGAACGGATTGATCGGAGTGTCGCGCCCGGGTGAGAAGGTGATCCGGTTCGGTGTCGACATCAGCAGCACGCCGGCGGGCCGCAGCACCCGATGACATTCCATGACGAACTGCGCCTGATCCCAGAGGTGTTCGATGACCTGGAAGTTGACCACGACATCGACCGAGCCGTCGGCCAGCGGCAGTTCGGCGAGGTTGCCGTGCCGCATCTCCACCCTGGGGTAGCGGGCCTTGACGTGGGCGACGGCCGATTCGTCGTAGTCCAGCCCGATCACCCGGCGCGCGACGTCGGCGATCAGATCGGCGCCGTAGCCCTCGCCGCAACCCGCCTCGAGCACATCTCGCCCGGCGCACCGCTGCGCCAACCGCCGGTACACCACTTCGTGGCGGCGGAACCAGTAGTTCTCCTCCGCCAGACCCGGAATGGTGCGCTCGCCGGTCAGCGCCAGCTTTGGCTCCTCGACAGGACCGTCCGTAACGAATGCGCTCATTGCAAGGCAGGCTAACGCGGATCGGGCCGATGGCGAACAGTTCAGGTACTACGTGCTGCTAAAACGCAAACTTCGACCAGCTATGGTGAAGTGCGAACCAGCACAAGTTACCCACGAGTAACATGGTGGTTGTTACTGGAAACGTGGTATGGCCGGCCGGTCGTCGGCCCCTTCGAGGAGGACGAACCAGACTCATGACGAACATCGTGGTCCTGATCAAACAGGTCCCAGACACCTGGTCGGAGCGCAAGCTGACCGACGGCGATTTCACCCTCGACCGTGAGGCCGCCGATGCCGTGCTCGACGAGATCAACGAGCGCGCCGTCGAAGAGGCGCTGCTGATCAAGGAGAAGGAAGCCGCCAACGGCACCGAGAGCACTGTGACGGTACTCACAGCCGGGCCGCCGCGCGCCACGGAGGCGATCCGGAAGGCGCTGTCGATGGGCGCGGACAAGGCGGTGCACCTCGTCGATGACGGCATGCACGGCTCGGACATGGTGCAGACCGGTTGGGCGTTGGCCCGGGCGCTGGGCACCATCGAGGGCACCGAACTCGTCATCGCCGGCAATGAGGCCACCGACGGTGTCGGTGGTGCAGTGCCCGCGATCATCGCCGAGTACCTCGGACTGCCCCAGCTCACCCACCTGCGCAAGGTGTCGGTCGAGGGAGGCAAGGTCACCGGCGAGCGCGAGACCGATGACGGTGTGTTCACCATCGAGGCTTCGCTGCCCGCCGTGGTGAGCGTCAACGAGAAGATCAACGAGCCGCGCTTCCCGTCCTTCAAGGGCATCATGGCCGCCAAGAAGAAGGAAGTCACGACCCTGACGCTGGCTGAGATCGGCGTGGAGAGCGACGAGGTCGGTGTCGCCAACGCCGGCTCCAAGGTGATCGCGTCGACCCCGAAGCCGCCCAAGACGGCCGGCGAGAAGGTCATGGACGAGGGCGACGGCGGCACGAAGGTCGCCGAGTACCTGGTGGCTCAGAAGATCATCTAGCCCGGTTTCAGACCTTTCCCGCAGACACTCACGAAAGACATACAGACCCATGGCAGAAGTACTTGTGCTCGTCGAGCATTCCGAAGGCGCCCTGAAGAAGGTCACCGGCGAACTGATCACCGCGGCCCGCGTGCTGGGCGAGCCCTCCGCGGTCGTGGTGGGCAAGCCGGGCACCTCCGAGCCGCTCGTGGACGGGTTGAAGGCGGCCGGTGCCGCAAAGATCTATGTCGCCGAGTCCGACGACGCAGAGAAGTACCTGATCACCCCGTACGTCGACGTGCTGGCGTCGCTTGTCGAGTCGGCCACGCCTGCCGGCGTGGTGCTGGCCGCCAACGCCGACGGCAAGGAGATCGCGGGCCGGCTCGCCGCCCGCACCGGTGCCGGCGTGCTCACCGACGTCGTCGAGGTCAAGGAGGGCGGCAAGGCCATCCACTCGATCTTCGGTGGCGCCTTCACCGTCGAGGCCGAGCCCACCGGCGAAACCCCCGTCATCACCGTGCGTCCCGGCTCCATCGACGCCGCGCCCGCCGACGGCGCCGGCGAGGTCGTCAGCGTGGAGGTGCCCGCCCCGGCCGAGAACGCGACCACGATCACCAAGCGCGAGCCCGCGGTGGCGGGCGATCGCCCCGAGCTCACCGAGGCCACCGTCGTGGTCTCCGGTGGTCGTGGTGTCGGCAGCGCCGAGAACTTCCACGTCGTCGAGGAATTGGCCGACTCGCTCGGCGCCGCGGTCGGGGCGTCGCGTGCCGCCGTCGATTCCGGCTACTACCCGGGCCAGTTCCAGGTGGGCCAGACGGGCAAGACAGTGTCGCCGCAGCTCTACATCGCGCTCGGGATCTCCGGGGCCATCCAGCACCGCGCCGGTATGCAGACGTCGAAGACGATCATCGCGGTGAACAAGGACGAAGAGGCGCCGATCTTCGAGATCGCCGATCTCGGCGTCGTCGGTGACCTGTTCAAGGTCGCTCCGCAGCTGACCGAGGCGGTCAAGGCCCGCAAGGGCTGATCCCGCGTATGCCGCGGTTTCCCGCGGTGCGAGCCTGATTGGGCGCGCTCTGGTGTGTTTGCTCACACCACAGCGCGTCCAATTCGTCATTCAGCGTGCACGAACACGTCACACGCGCGTAGGCATCCCGCTGTCCGGCTCAGCGACCGTGCAGCCATGAGCACTGCTTCAGTCCTGATCGCCGCTGATAAAGACAGCGACCTGGCCGAGAGCACGTCCGGGCCGCGCTACACCCTGCTGTTGTCGTCCGACCCTGCGCTTGTCGAGACCGCGCAGCGCCTACGTCACGATGTGTTCACCTCGGAGCCGGGTTTCGCGTTAGCCGGCGCGACCGATGGACGCGACGCCGACCGGTTCGACGAGCACTGCGATCACCTGCTGGTCCGCGAGGACAGGTCGGGCGAGCTGGTCGGGTGCTACCGGATGCTTCCGCCACCCGGTGCGATCGCCGCGGGCGGCCTCTACGCCGCAACCGAATTCGACGTGACCGCCCTCGACCCGCTGCGGCCCTCGCTGGTCGAGATGGGCCGGGCGGTGGTTCGGGAGGATCACCGCAACGGCGGCGTGGTGCTGCTGATGTGGGCCGGCATCCTGGCCTATCTGGACCGCTGCGGCTACGACTACGTGGCCGGCTGCGTGTCGGTGCCGGTCTGTGGCGCCGACGAGCCGACGCCGGGAAGCCAGATCCGCGGTGTCCGCGACTTCGTGCGCCGCCGGCACGCCGCGCCCGCGGAGTACACCGTGCGGCCCTACCGCCCGGTGGCGTTCGACGGTCGGGGTCTCGACGACATCGAGCCGCCGGCCCGGGTCGCGATGCCACCGCTCATGCGCGGCTATCTACGGCTGGGCGCCCAGGTGTGCGGCGACCCGGCCCACGACCCCGACTTCGGGGTCGGCGACTTCCCGGCGCTGTTGGACAAACGCCAAGCCGACACCCGATATCTGCGCAGGCTCAGATCGGTGGGAGCGGCTTCTGCGATGGCTGCCGGGATCGCGTCGTGACCACCGAGAATCCCTGGGTGCCGCGGGCCTCCTGCGACGCGGGCTGCGTGCGCGCGGGAGCGGCGGCGGCCGGCCAACCGGTGATCGTCGCGCTGAGGATCGCGGTACGGGTCACATTCGCGCTGCTGCTGCTGTCGGCTTGTCCACTGCTGGCGATCCCGCTGCCGGGCCGCTCACACCTCCAGCGGGGCTACTGCCGGATGATGCTGCGATGCCTCGGTGTGCGGATCACGGTGTCGGGCGGTCCGATTCGCAATCTCCGCGGTGTGCTGGTGGTCAGCGGCCACGTCTCCTGGGTGGACATCTTCTCGATCGGCGCCGTGATGCCGGGCTCGTTCGTCGCCAAGGCCGAGTTGATCAGCTGGCCCGGTCTGGGCATCGCCGCACGTCTGATGAAGGTGATTCCCATCGAACGGGACAGCCTCCGGCGTCTGCCCGACGTGGTCGGCGTGGTCGCGGGACGGTTGCGCGCAGGCCAGACGGTGGTCGCCTTCCCCGAGGGCACCACGTGGTGCGGGTTGGCCTACGGACAGTTCCGGCCTGCGATGTTTCAGGCCGCCGTCGATGCGGGCAGACCGGTCCAGCCCCTGCGGCTGACCTACCACCACCGCGACGGCAGGCCGTCCACGGTGGCGTCCTACGTCGGTGAGGACACGTTGATCGAGTCGATCCGCCGGCTCGTCACCGCGCGCCGCACGGTCGTGCATGTGCAGGTCCAGTCGCTGCAGTTGCCGGGAGACGACCGGCGGGACCTGGCGGCCCGCTGTGAGGTCGCGGTCCGCGGCGACAGGCCCCACAGCGCGCACGGCCACGCCCTGGTGGCCTAGCGGTCATCCCGGGCCCGCAGTTACCGCGGCGGCCGCATTGAGCGCATCGTCGATGTCATCGATCCAGGCTCGATTGGACTGCATCCCCAAGGACCAAGCGCTCGGCGCAGAGCCATCTTCCATGCGTCGACATCGGTGAGTGAACTGCACGGATGCGGGACGGTCCTCACCCGACGTTCCGCCAGCCACGCAGTTCACAAACCTGCTCGACGACTGCACCTAGCGCTCATTCGGGCCGGTGACACCGCGGCGGCTATCCTGGAGCGGTTATGACCTCGGACACTGGGCCAGACGCTGCTGTCATGAGCGCGGCTGAACAAAATATTCTTCGCGCAGGCGGCTCATCGCCCGTCTACCTGGATCACGCCGCCACCACCCCGATGCACTCGGCCGCCATCGACGCGATGACGGCTGTGCTGGCGAGCGTCGGCAACGCCTCATCGCTACACGGCACCGGCAGGCTGGCGCGCCGCAGAATGGAGGAGGCGCGCGAGACACTGGCCAAGCTGCTCGGCGCGCGACCCTCGGAGGTGATCTTCACCGCGGGCGGCACCGAAAGCGACAACCTCGCGGTCAAGGGCATCTATTGGGCGCGCCGCGACGCAGCGCCCGGTCGGCGCCGAATCGTCACCACGCCCGTCGAGCACCACGCGGTGCTGGATTCGGTGGAGTGGCTCGTCGAACACGAGGGCGCAGAGGTGACCTGGCTGCCGGTCGCCGACGACGGCTCGGTCGCGCCCGCCGCGCTGCGGGACGTCCTGCAGCAGCATGACGACGTCGCACTGGTGTCGATCATGTGGGCGAACAACGAGGTGGGCACCATCATGCCCATCGCCGAACTCGCCGCCGTGGCCGCCGAATACGACGTGCCGATGCACAGCGACGCGGTTCAGGCGGTCGGTCAGATACCCGTCGACTTCGCCGCGAGCGGTTTGGCGGCGATGAGCGTCGCGGCGCACAAGTTCGGCGGTCCGATCGGGGTGGGCGCGCTGCTGCTGAGGCGCGACACCACATGTGAGCCCCTCCTGCACGGCGGCGGCCAGGAACGTGATGTCCGCTCGGGCACACCGTACGTCGCAGGAGCTGTGGCGATGGCGGCCGCAGCCGTGGTGGCGATCGAGGGCCTTCCGGCCAACAGCGCCCGCGTGCAGGCCCTGCGTGACCGGCTCGTGGACGGCGTGCTGGCCGGCATCGACGATGCCTATCTCAACGGTGCCGCCGGCGCCGGCCGGTTGCCCGGCAACGCGCACTTCACGTTCCGCGGTTGTGAGGGCGATTCGCTGTTGATGTTGCTGGACGCCAAGGGAATCGAGTGCTCGACCGGGTCCGCGTGCACTGCAGGGGTGGCGCAACCGTCGCATGTGCTGATCGCGATGGGTGCCGATCCGGCGAGTGCCCGTGGCTCGCTGCGGCTGTCCCTGGGCCACACCAGTACTGCCGCGGACGTCGACGCCGCACTCGCCGCGCTCCCGGCGGCGGTACAGCGGGCGCGCCAGGCGGCGCTGGCCAGCTCGGGAATTGTCGAGTAGTGCGTGTTCTGGTCGCGATGAGCGGCGGCGTCGACTCGTCTGTCGCCGCCGCCCGGATGGTCGACGCCGGCCACGACGTGGTCGGAGTGCACTTGGCGCTGTCCGCCGCGCCGGGGACCCTCCGCACGGGATCTCGGGGTTGCTGCTCGAAAGAGGATGCCGGCGATGCCCGACGGGTGGCCGACGTGCTCGACATCCCTTTTTATGTCTGGGATTTCGCCGACCGCTTCAAAGAGGACGTGATCGACGACTTCGTGTCGTCATACGCACGGGGTGAGACGCCGAACCCGTGTGTGCGGTGTAACGAGCGAATCAAGTTCTCCGCGTTGGCCGCTCGCGCAATGGCCCTGGGATTCGATGCGGTTGCCACCGGCCACTACGCCCGACTCTCGGACGGCCGGCTGCGGCGCGCCGTCGACACGGACAAGGATCAGTCCTACGTGCTCGCAGTGCTGACGGCCGCGCAGCTGCGCCATGCGGTCTTCCCGATCGGAGACACCCCGAAGCCCGCGATCCGCGACGAAGCCGCCCGCCGCGGCCTGTCGGTCGCCGACAAGCCCGACAGCCACGACATCTGCTTCATCCCGTCGGGTGATACCCGGGCGTTCCTCGGTGCCCGCATCGGCGTGCGCCGGGGCGCCGTCGTCGACGCCGGCGGAACGGTGCTGGCCGAACACGACGGCGTACACGGCTTCACGATCGGTCAGCGCAAAGGACTGGGGATAGCCGGGCCGGGACCCGATGGCCGGCCCCGGTATGTGACCGCGATCGACGCCGGCACCGGCACGGTGCACGTCGGTGAGGCCGCGGATCTCGACGTCTGGACACTGACCGGCGAGAAGCCGGTGTTCACTTCGGGCGCGGCGCCCGAGGGCCCGGTGGAGTGCGCGGTGCAGGTTCGCGCTCACGGGGGAATCGGCGACGGAGTGGCCGAACGGCGTGGCGGACAACTGGTGGTCGCGCTGCGTGCCCCACTGCGCGGGGTGGCGCCCGGCCAGACGATGGTCCTCTATCGCGTCGACCCGCTGGGGGACGAAGTGATCGGCAGCGCCACCATCAAGGACACCCTCGGCGTTTAGCTCGGGACCTTGGCCAGGATGTTCGGCATCACGATGTCCGGCACCGAGTCGGGGAACTGGCACATCGTCACCTCGACCAGCACCACGTTCTCGATCCGGTAGTCGCGTCCGCACCCGTTGTCCTGGCGCGTCCGCACCGAATCGGGCAGTACCGTCGGCACACCGACGAACATCGTCCCCAGCACCGTTGAGCCGCATCCGTCGACGAGACCTGCCAGCTGGTCGAAGGCGTTGCGCGCGGTCCCGCGATCGCGGTAGGCCGCCGCGCCCTCCGAGATCAGGCCGCCGTCGCGCGGATCCTGATACGTCGTGTTGTGGAACTCCTCGACCTCACGGCCGAAGATGCGGGTCTCCTGGAAGATCCACCTGCATTCCGGCGGAGTCGTCTGCGCGAGTTGGTCGATGTCGACCGGAAGCTTGCCGTCCATTGTCGGGATGACGGTGAGGTCATCTCCCGCCCCGGTGATGGCACGCATCTGGGACTGATCCAGCATCACCGTTTCGACGTCGACGGGCGATCGCGAATCCTCGTCGATACCGGGCGCCGCCCGCATCCCGAGACCGCCCACGGTGGTGGAACACCCCGCCGCCAGCATCGCCGCCGCACACCAGATCGCCGACGGCCTGGTCGAAAAGCGCATGGCGACTTCTTCTTCCCGGGCTCTTCGCACGCCCTTACCGGACCCGTCCCGAATCGAGATTAGCCCGATCGAATACTGTTCAACGAGTGAGTGTTTTCGCCGCGGCAACCGGCATCGGATCGTGGCCGGGAACGTCGGCGCGCGATGCCGCCGAGATCGTCGTCGGCGAACTGCACACCCTGCCGCATCTCGTCGAACTGCCCGCCCGCGGTGTCGGAGCCGACATCATCGGCCGCTCGGGAGCGCTGCTGATCGACATCGGTATCGACACGGTGCCGCGCGGATACCGCATCGCCTCACGCCGCAACGCGGTCACGCGGCGGGCGGTCAGCCTGCTCGACGAAGACGTCGACGCGCTCGAAGAGGCGTGGGAGAAGGCAGGCCTGCGAGGCGGGACTCGAACCGTCAAACTGCAGGTTCCCGGACCGATCACCCTGGCAGCGCAGCTCGAGCTGCCCAATGGACACCGCGCCATCACCGACGGGGGGGCGCTGCGCGATGTGGCCGGATCGTTGGCCGAAGGCGTCTCCGCCCTTCGCGCGCAGGTCGCCAGGCGGCTGGAGACTCCGGTGGTGGTGCAGTTCGACGAGCCGCTGTTGCCCGCCGCCCTTGCGGGCCGGCTCACGGGAGTCACCAGCCTGACCCCGGTGCATCCCGTCGACGAGCCGGTGGGCATCTCGCTGCTGGACGACTACGTTTCGGCTGTCCAAGCCGATGTGGTGCTGCACAGCTGCGCGCCGGAGCTTCCGTGGAAGATTTTGCAGCGAAGCACAATTCAGGCGATATCGGTTGACGTTTCGACGCTCGGGCCGGTAGATCTCGACGGTATCGGTGAATTCGTCGAGTCCGGCCGCACGGTGCTTCTCGGTGTCGTGCCGACCACTGCGCCACCTGTGCGGCCGTCGATCGAGGAGGTGGCCAAGGCCGCGGCGGCCGTCACCGACCGGCTCGGCTTCCCGCGCGCCGTGCTCAGCGAGCGGATCGGCGTCACGCCGGCATGTGGGCTGGCCGGCAGCACGCCCGAATGGGCGCGCATCGCGATCGAATTGGTCCAGCGGGCGGCCGACGCATTCGCGGAGGATCCCGACGCGATCTGAAGCCGGGTCCCGTCGATCGGGAAGAGGCGGGACCGCCCCGGCGTCTACTTCCTTGAACCGCTTCACCGGAGCCGAAGGGAGCACGATGACGAAGGCGATCACGCCGGAGGTCCGCACCGTCGATGGACTGAGGATCCGCTACGCCGAGGGCGGGTCGGGACCGCGTGCCGCGGTGCTGCTGAGCCCATGGCCGGAGAGTGTCTTCGCGTTCGAGCAGGTTTGGCCATTGCTGTCCGAGCACGCCCGGCTGCTCGCAGTGGACCCACCCGGCTTCGGCGGATCGGAGCGGCGAGACGACTTGATGAACCCAAAGGCGATGGGGGAGTTCATTGTTCGAATCACCGACGCCTTTGAGCTGGACAAGCCGCATCTCGTCGGGCCCGACATCGGCACGTCCTCGACGCTGTTCGCCGCCGCCGCGCACCCGGACAGATTCTCATCTCTGGTGATCGGAAGCGGCGGCGCGGCGGTACCGATCACCGTCACCGGAGTACTCAAGGAATGGGTCGAATCCACCGACGTGCAGCCCTACCGGCAGATCGGCGGACAGGCGATCGTGGAGGCCGCGCTGAACACCATCGACGGCTATACGCCGGTCGACGAAATTCGCGACGACTACATCGACTGCTATCGGGGTGACCGCTTCGCCGACACCATTCCGTACGTGCAGGCCTACCGCGAGCAGCTTCCGATCCTCGGCGATCTGCTCGGGGGCGTCCGCTTACCGGTGCGTGTCGTGCAGGGCGAGAACGATCAGGTGGTGCCCGCCGACAACGCGAACTACCTCGCTGACCGCATCCCCACCAGCAGGGTCGACCTCATTCCCGGTGCCGGTCACTTCTGCTGGGAAGAGAAGCCCTCGGAGTACGCCGCCCTGGTAGTCGACTGGTGGCGCCGGGCGAGCTGAGGATCTGCCCCTCGACCCCATTTGATGCAACCAGATGGTTGCGCATCCGCAGCTCGCGCGGTTAGGCTGATGAGCAACCAGGAGGTTGCACATGAGTTCAGATCGAATCGAGAAAGACGTTCTGTTGCACGCGCCGCTCCAGCGTGTCTGGCGCGCGATCAGCGACGCCCACGAGTTCGGCCGGTGGTTCGGCGTGCGCTTCGACGGCCCCTTCGTCGCCGGGAATTGCGTCACCGGAGTCATCACCCCGACCAGCGTCGACGACCAGGTGGCCAAAGCCCAGGAGCCTCACGCGGGCAAGTCGGACACCTGGCAGATCGTCGCCGTCGAACCGCCGCGGCGGCTCGCCTTCCGGTGGCACCCGTACGCGGTCGATGCGGATACCGATTACCGCAACGAGCCCACCACCCTGGTGGAATTCACGCTGGAGGAGACCGACGGCGGGGTGCACCTGCGCATCGTCGAATCCGGATTCGACGCGATCCCTGCCGACCGGCGGGCGTCGGCGTTCGAGTCCAACAGGGAGGGATGGGCCGCCCAGGCCGAACTGGTCCGCGAGTACCTCGCCCTCAGCGAGAAGGTGTGAGCGCACCTTCGGCGATTGCCGGCCCCGCGCCGCCGCCGGTCGTCGACATCTTCAACGCGCTCGGTGACCCGAACCGGCTGCGCATCATCGCCCGGCTCTGCGACGGGGGGCCGTGTTCGACGTCAGAAGTCACCCACGTGACTCCGGTGAGTCGGCAGGCGGCAACCAAACACCTCCTGCTGTTGGAGGCGGTCGGGTTGGTGAGCAGCGAACGACACGGCCGGGAACGGATCTGGCGGATGCAGCAAAAGTCCCTCGCCGAAGCGAGCGACTATCTTGCCGCGTTGTCGCAGCGCTGGGACCAGGCGATCGACCGATTGCAGGCATACGTCGAGGGCGAGAATTAACGGAACAGTCGAAAAATTTGCGCGTTCGGGGAAGACCTGGCTCTGCGCGGCGTGGTCATGCGACAATGCATGGCGAACAGGAACCAGCGATCTTTGCTACCAGCGAATGAGGAAGTGTGGGCCGAACGAACCTACGCCTGGCGGCAGGTGCCGGGGTCGTTGCTACCTGCCTGCTGGTGGCGGGTCCTGTAGAGGGCGTGGCAGCCGCGCATCCAGGCGATTCGCACTCCGATCGCCCCAATAACGGCCACCGTTCGGACAGTCGCGGCCGCGGCGACTCGCGTGACGAATCCAAGCGCGGGAACGACAACAACGACCACCGCGGCGACCGCCGGGGCGAACGCGGCCGTGGGGGCGACAACGACGGCCGCAAAGGCGGAGGCGGTAGCTACGGCCGCACCGGCGGCGGCAACAGCAACCGTAACGACGACAACGGCCACGGCGACCGCTACACCGATAGTGGCGACGGCAACGGCGACAAATCGGGAGCGACCGGCGACGCCGGGCAGCGTTCGGTCTCCGCGTCGAGTCGCAGCGCGCAGGTCCCGACGGCCTCGCTTGCTCCCGATACGTCCGACAGTGACACGATCGGAGGCACCGTCGACGTCCCCACCGTGCCGACCTTCCCGGTCGACCAGGGTGGCTCGGATTTCTCGGGTACACCACCGGCGGACCCGTTCACACCGCCACAGGTGACCTTCGGGAACGGGCGGACACCCGCACCGCCCGAGTCGGACGCGCAGCTGCCGCGGGTGACCTACCGCGTGCCGGACGTTGCGCCGGCACCACCCCTGTCGCTGCCGTCACCTGCACCCGCCGCGCCGGCCGCCGCCACGGCGCCGCCGTCGTGGGTCGTGCGCATCTCGGCGCCGACGGCCGCGCCGCAACTCGTGGCTGTCGCGCCCGTCGGCTGGGTGGATCCGCTCTTCGGGCTGACCGGATTGTTGTTGATCCCGATCGCCGGTGCCGCTCTCGGGTACCGGCAGGCCCGGGCGGCCCAACATGCCAAGAGTTTCCGTCAGGCGCTGCCCCAAGCGTGATTACGTGCGCAGATCCTTGCGCAGGATCTTGCCCGACGCCGACTTGGGAACCGCGTCGATGAAGGCGACCTGTCGCACCTTCTTGTACGGGGCGACGTGGCTGGCGACGAACTCGATCACGTCGTCCTCGGTCAGCTCGGCGTCAGACTGCTTGACCACGAACGCCTTCGGCACCTCTTCGCCCTCCGCGTCCTGGACGCCGATCACCGCGGCGTCGGCGATCGAGGGATGGCTCAGCAGTACCGCTTCGAGTTCGGCGGGCGACACCTGGTAGCCCTTGTATTTGATCAGTTCTTTGAGCCGGTCGACGATGTACACGCAGCCGCACGCGTCCACCTGCGCCAAGTCGCCGGTATGCAGCCAGCCCTCGTCGTCGATGGTCTCCCGGGTCGCCTGTTCGTTGCCCAGATAGCCGGCCATCACGTTCGGGCCCTTGTACCACAGCTCCCCGGTGTCGCTGAGACCCTCTGCGGGAGGTTCGATCTCGGTGCCGGTCTCGGGGTCGACGATCTTCGAGGCGGCGTTGGAGATGGTCCATCCGACCGAGCTGAGCGGGGCGACCGACCCCATCTCCCGCTCGCCGCCGTCGAACGGGGTGATGTGGCTGACGGGGCTCAGCTCGCTCATGCCGTAGCCCTGAACCACCCGGCACCCCAGCCGTTCGGCGACGGCGCGGCCGGTGTCGGCATCCAGTGGTGCCGCACCCGACATCACGGTGTCCAGTGAGGTCAGATCGAAGGAATCGATGAGCGGGTGTTTGGCCAGGGCGACCGCGACGGGCGGCGCGATGAAGGCAATGGTGACCTTGTGATCCTGGATGTTGCCCAGGAAGTCCCCGAGGTCGAAGCTCGGCATCACCACCAGCCGCGCGCGGGCGTGCAGGGCGGCGTTGAGCAGCACCGTCATTCCGTAGATGTGAAAAAACGGCAGCACGGCGAGGACTACATCGTCGGCCACCATTCCGTGCAGTGGACGGATCTGCGCGACGTTGGCCACCAGGTTGCGGTGGGTCAGCATCACGCCCTTGGGATTGCCGGTGGTTCCTGAGCTGTAGGGCAGCACCGCCAGGTGTGACGACGGGGCGAAGTGCACCTGCGGCGGCGGCGCTCCCGGGCCGAGAAACTCCGCGGCGTTGGGATGACCGCCGGCATCCTTTCCCTCACCGTCGAGCACGATCAGATCGCCGTCGGCGATTCCTGCAGCCGCCGCGGCCTCTTTCGCCTGCGCCAGCAGGCCCGCAACGGTGATCAGCATCCGGGCGTTCGAGTCGGTCAGCTGCTTGGCGATGTCCTTGGGGGTGAAGAGCGCATTGATGGTGGTGGCCGTCGCGCCGGACCGCAGAATGCCGTGGAATGCGACCGCAAAGCCCGAACTGTTCGGCGACAGTAGGCCGACGACGTCGCCGACGCCGATGCCGCGGGCGGCCAGCGCCCCCGCGAACCCCGAGATGCGGCCGATCATCTCGCGGTAGGTCGTCTCCCTGCCCGACTTCGCATCCACCAGAGCGACCCGATCGAGATCGGTGTCGTCGACGCTGCCGAACAGGAAGTCGTAGACGCTCGTGGACGGGATGTCGACTTCGGGAAAGGGACTCGCGAAACTCATGGCGCCTCCGATCGAATCATGGCTGGGCAGTGTGTGCCCCGCCGGGTCACAGTTCGTCGAGCTGCTTGATCAACCTTTTCGGCGCCGTCAGCCGGAACGATGCGTCGATCAACTCACGCACCTCGTCCCAGTTCACCTTCTTGCGGGCCGCGAGGTCCAGCCCGAGCCACCCCGACGGGCCCATGTAGGCCGGGTAGAAGAAGCGGGTGTCGCGTTCGAGGGCCTTGCGGTCGCTCTCGTCGACCTTGACCAGGATCGAGTACGGGTACTGGGCGTACTCGCCTTTGGTTTCGGTTTTGACACTGCCGCCGTACATCACGAAGATCTTCGGCGCGCAGAACACCGGCCTGCCCCACGAGATCTTCTCGAACGCCTCGGGGAAGCTCAGGGCGATCCCGCGCACGTCCGCCAGGCCCGGATCGCCATCGCTGAACATGATCGGGTGCGGCATGCCGCCAGCGTAACCGGGGGCTTGGTTACCGGAGTCGGGTGTCGGGACGCTCCGATAGCCTGCCAGGGTGAGCCCCAAGGCAACCCCCGGCGCCGAAAAGGCGCTTGCCGAGCAAGCCGACGAGGCGCCGGACGCCGACGTGCGTCGCCGCTGGCAGGAACTGGCCGACGAAGTGCGCGAGCACCAGTTCCGGTACTACGTCCGTGATGCCCCGATCGTCTCGGATGCCGAGTTCGACAAGCTGCTGCGCGAACTGCAGGCACTCGAGAACGAACACCCGGAGTTGCGCACACCCGATTCGCCGACCCAGCTTGTGGGTGGCGCCGGATTCGCCACGGACTTCACCGCCGCCGAGCACCTCGAGCGGATGCTGTCCCTTGACAACGTCTTCACACCCGAAGAGCTCGCTGCGTGGGCGGCGCGCATCAAGAGCGAGATCGGCGATGACGCGCACTACCTGTGTGAGCTGAAGATCGACGGGGTCGCGCTGGCGCTGGTCTATCGCGGCGGCCGCCTGGAGCGTGCGGCCACCCGCGGCGACGGCCGCACCGGCGAGGACGTCACGCTGAACGCCCGCACGATCGACGACATCCCGGAAAAGCTCACTGCCACCAAGGAATTCCCGATCCCAGCGGTGCTGGAGGTGCGCGGCGAGGTGTTCTTCCGGGTCGCCGACTTCGAGGACCTCAACGCCGGGCTGGTCGCCGAGGGCAAGCCTCCGTTCGCCAACCCCCGCAACAGCGCGGCGGGTTCACTGCGGCAGAAGAATCCCGCCGTCACCGCGCGCCGCAAGTTGCGGATGATCTGCCATGGCCTCGGCCGGGTCGAGGGGTTCACTCCGAAGACGCTGCACGACGCCTACCGCGCGCTCAAAGCGTGGGGCCTGCCGGTGTCCGAGCACACCGCCCAGGTGAAAGGCCTGGATGCAGTCACCGAGCGCATCGCGTACTGGGGTGAGCACCGCCACGACGTCGAGCACGAAATCGACGGCGTTGTGGTCAAACTCGATGAGGTCGCGCTGCAGCGGCGGCTCGGCTCGACCTCGCGCGCACCCCGTTGGGCGATCGCCTACAAGTACCCGCCCGAAGAGGCGACCACCAAGCTGCTGGACATCCGCGTCAACGTGGGACGCACCGGCCGGGTGACACCGTTCGCCTTCATGGAACCGGTCAAGGTCGCGGGTTCGACCGTGAGCCAGGCGACCCTGCACAACGCGTCGGAGGTCAAACGCAAGGGTGTGTTGATCGGCGACACCGTGGTGATCCGCAAGGCCGGCGACGTCATTCCCGAGGTGCTCGGCCCGGTCGTCGACCTGCGTGATGGCACCGAACGCGAATTCGAGATGCCCACGGTGTGTCCGGAATGCGGCACCACGCTGGCCCCGGCCAAAGAGGGTGACGCCGACATCCGCTGCCCAAACACCCGGTCGTGCCCGGCACAGTTGCGGGAGCGGGTGTTTCACGTCGCCGGGCGCGGCGCGTTCGACATCGAGGGCCTGGGTTACGAGGCCGCGGTCGCACTCCTGCAGGCCGGCGTCATCACCGACGAGGGCGACCTGTTCGCCCTCACCGAGGCCGACCTGCTGCGCACCGACCTCTTCACGGTCAAGGGTGGCGAGCTGTCCGCCAACGGCAAGCGCCTGCTGGCCAACCTCGGCAAGGCCAAGGCGCAACCGCTGTGGCGTGTGCTCGTGGCGCTGTCGATCCGTCACGTCGGTCCCACCGCCGCCCGCGCGCTGGCCACCGAATACGGAAGCCTGGACGCAGTCATGGCGGCCTCTGAAGAGCAGCTGGCCGTTGTCGAGGGCGTCGGACCGACCATCGCGGCCGCAGTGATCGAGTGGTTCACGGTGGACTGGCACCGGGCGATCATCGACAAGTGGCGTGCGGCCGGTGTGCGGATGGCCGATGAGCGCGACGAGAGCGTCGAGCGGACTCTCGAAGGCCTGTCCATCGTCGTCACCGGCTCGCTGCCCGGGTTCTCCCGCGACGACGCCAAGGAGGCCATCGTGGCGCGCGGCGGCAAGGCCGCCGGTTCGGTGTCGAAGAAAACGGCCTACGTGGTGGCCGGCGATTCACCCGGCTCGAAATTCGACAAGGCCGTCGAACTCGGTGTGCCGGTCCTGGACGAGGACGGCTTCCGTCGCCTCCTGGACAGCGGCCCCGACGGCATCTGACCGACCGCGGTTTGTCGCCCCCCACGACCGGGAACCCGTTCTGCCGACGGCGACAAGGGAGTTCTGATGGCAATCTGCGACACCTGCGGAAACCACTACGACAAGTCCTTCACCGTGACGTTCAGCGACGGCCGCACGGCGACGTTCGACAGCGTCGAGTGTGCCGCTGTGCAGCTGGCGCCCGAGTGCCTGCACTGCGGCTGCCGCATTCTCGGTCACGGCATCGAGACAACCGACGGCATCTTCTGCTGCGCGCATTGCGCACGCAAAGACACCAACGCCGACGTCAACGACCGCTACCCGGTGCCGGCCGGAGGTTGATCGGTCAGCGCAAGATCGTCGCCACGATGCCGGCCAGATAGCCGAGCCGGGCCACCTCGGACGGCCGGAAGTGTGGCCCACCCGCGCGGCCCAGCATGACCGCGGTGCGGTTGTCGCCAAGTGGAGCGGCCGCCAGCGTGGTGTCCATGTCGCGCCACACGCGCGGCACCCAGCCGGCCGTTTCGTCGAGGGCCACCGCGTGGTCCAGCGGCAGCCAGGGTGTCTGGGCCGCCTGCGTTTCGGGGGCGCCGGGACTGCCGACAACCCGCTCTTTCCCCGAGTCGGTCAGCCGCACGACCGTGCACCAGGCGACGCGCAGAATCAGCGGAGCCTCGTCGGCAAGCACCTGCAGCTGCTTGAGCTTCCCGTCCGCCGCGGCGACATGGTCGATCAGCTCCAGTTCCCGATGGGCTTCGAGCAATCCGGTGTGCGGCCGGATGCTGTCCACGTAGACGCCATCAAGGTGCTCGGCGGCGGTGATGAGCATGTCGGGCATCGTCCCTGGCGGCAGCTCGACCACCAGATCGTCGATCGCGTAACCGGCTGCGCGTTCCACCACGTCAAGGGACAGGATGTCGGCGCCCACCGAGCCGAGCGCGACGGCGAGCGAGCCGAGGCTGCCCGGTCGGTCCTCGAGCTGGACCCGCAGCAGATACGAAGGCACGGCCAACACTGTTTCACAGCGTCTGCCCCTGAGCACTCCCGGCGGATTGACGCGCATGCGGGGATGAGGACCCGCTGTGACTAGGCTTGCTTGTCGTGTCGCAGATCTCCCGAGACGAGGTTGCCCACTTGGCGCGCCTGGCCCGACTTGCGTTGACCGATGCTGAGCTGGACAGCTTCGCCGGACAGCTCGACGCGATTCTCGGTCATGTCAGCCAGATCCAGGCCGTCGACGTCACCGGTGTCGAACCCACCGGCAATCCGCTGACGGATGTGAACGTGTTTCGCACGGACATCCCCGAGCCTTGCCTGACCCAGCAGCAGGCGGTGGCCGAGGCGCCGAAGGCCGTCGACGGCAGATTCGCGGTTCCGCGGATTCTGGGGGAGGCCGAATGACCGGCAACGACGTAATCCGGCTGGACGCGGCGACGCTGGGCGCCAAGATCGCCGCCAAAGAGGTGTCGTCGACCGAGTTGACCCAGGCGTGCCTGGATCAGATCGCCGCGACCGACGGCGAGTACCACGCGTTCTTGCACGTGGCCTCCGAACAGGCGTTGGCCGAAGCGGCCCGGGTGGACGCCGCGATCGCCGGCGGCGACGCGCCGCCGTCGCCGCTGACCGGTGTGCCGCTGGCTCTCAAGGACGTGTTCACCACCATCGACATGCCGACGACCTGCGGATCCAAGATCCTCGAAGGCTGGACGTCGCCGTACGACGCGACGGTCACCGCCCGGCTGCGGGCCGCGGGTATTCCGATCCTGGGCAAGACGAATATGGACGAGTTCGCGATGGGTAGCTCGACGGAGAACTCCGCCTACGGGCCCACCCGCAACCCCTGGAACACCGATCGGGTGCCCGGGGGCTCGGGCGGCGGCAGCGCGGCAGCGCTCGCGGCTTTTCAGGCGCCACTGGCGATCGGGTCGGACACCGGCGGCTCGATCCGCCAGCCGGCCGCGCTGACCGCCACCGTCGGGGTCAAGCCGACGTACGGCACGGTGTCGCGGTACGGGCTGATCGCCTGCGCGTCGTCGCTGGACCAGGGCGGGCCCTGCGGGCGGACCGTGCTCGACACCGCGCTGCTGCACCAGGTGATCGCGGGTCACGACCCGAGGGACTCCACCTCGGTCCACGCGCAGGTTCCCGACGTGGTCGCGGCCGCACGTGCCGACGGGGACTTGAAAGGTGTGAAGGTCGGCGTGGTGCGCCAGCTGCGCGGTGAGGGCTACCAGGCGGGGGTGCTGTCGTCGTTCAACGCCGCGGTCGAGCAGCTCACCGCCCTTGGCGCCGAGGTCAGCGAGGTCGACTGCCCGCATTTCGACTACTCGCTGCCGTCGTACTACCTGATCCTGCCGTCGGAGGTGTCGTCGAACCTGGCCCGATTCGACGGGATGCGCTACGGCCTGCGCGCCGGTGACGACGGAACGCACAGCGCCGAAGAGGTGATGGCGTTGACGCGAGCATCCGGCTTCGGCCCGGAAGTCAAGCGCCGCATCATGATCGGGGCCTACGCGCTGTCAGCGGGGTACTACGACGCCTATTACAACCAGGCGCAGAAGGTCCGCACGCTGATCGCCCGGGATCTCGACGAGGCATATGAACGTGTCGACGTGCTGGTATCGCCTGCCACTCCGACCACCGCATTCGCGCTGGGGGAGAAGGTCGACGATCCGCTGGCGATGTACCTGTTCGACCTGTGCACACTGCCCCTGAACCTGGCCGGCCACTGCGGGATGTCGGTGCCGTCCGGCCTGTCGCCGGACGACAATCTGCCGGTCGGCCTGCAGATAATGGCGCCCGCGCTGGCCGACGACCGGCTCTACCGGGTTGGTGCAGCCTACGAAGCGGCACGCGGACCGCTGCCAACTGCGCTGTAAGGGGAGAGGATGGGGTAATGCGGACGCGAGGAGCAGGAGGGTAGATGCGCATCGGAGTTCTCACCGGCGGCGGTGACTGCCCTGGGCTGAACGCCGTCATCCGTGCGGTCGTCCGGACCTGCGACGCCCGCTACGGGTCCTCGGTCGTCGGCTTCCTCGACGGCTGGCGCGGCCTCCTCGAAGACCGGCGGATTCAACTGGCCAACGACGACCGCAACGACCGGCTGCTCGCCAAGGGCGGCACCATGCTGGGTACCGCGCGGACGAACCCGGAGAAGTTGCGCGCCGGGCTCGACCAGATCAAGCAGACGCTCGACGACAACGGAATCGATGTGCTGATCCCGATCGGCGGGGAGGGCACGCTGACGGCCGCGCACTGGCTGTCAGAAGAGAACGTCCCCGTCGTCGGGGTACCCAAGACCATCGACAACGACATCGACTGCACCGACGTGACATTCGGCCACGACACCGCGCTGACGGTGGCGACCGAGGCCATTGACCGGCTGCACAGCACCGCCGAGTCCCATCAGCGGGTGATGCTGGTGGAGGTGATGGGCCGCCACGCCGGGTGGATCGCGCTGAACGCCGGCATGGCCTCAGGTGCCCACATGACGCTGATTCCCGAGCAGCCATTCGATGTCGAGGATGTGTGCCGGCTGGTGAAGCGGCGCTTCCAGCGCGGCGACTCGCATTTCATCTGCGTGGTGGCCGAGGGCGCCAAACCCGCCGAAGGGACGATGCAGTTGCGCAAGGGGGGCATCGACGAGTTCGGGCACGAGCGCTTCACCGGGGTCGCGCAGCAACTCGCCCTCGAGGTGGAGAAGCGCATCAAGAAAGAAGTGCGGGTTACCGTGCTGGGCCACGTCCAACGCGGCGGCACGCCGACGCCGTACGATCGCGTGCTGGCCACCCGGTTCGGGGTCAATGCCGCTGACGCCGCGCATGCCGGGGAGTACGGGATGATGGTGTCGCTGCGCGGGCAGGAGATCGGGCGGGTGCCGCTGGTCGATGCGGTGCGCCAGCTGAAGCTGGTGCCGCAGAGCCGCTACGACGACGCCGCCGAGTTCTTCGGCTGAAGTTCTTTGGCGAGACTGCTCACAGGTCGGCTGAATCGCCCATCCCGCGATCTGGCCGCAGTCTCGACGAGTCCTTCGGCCCTGATTACTAGGATCGAGACCATGACCGTCGCTTCCGCCGCAGAACTCCTCGACTACGCCGACGTCCTGGCACGATACGAACCCGTGCTCGGCCTCGAGGTGCACGTCGAACTGTCGACGGCCACCAAGATGTTCTGCGGCTGCGCCAACAAGTTCGGCTCCGAGCCCAACACTCAGGTATGTCCCGTGTGCCTGGGCTTGCCGGGCTCGTTGCCGGTGCTCAACCAGACGGCCGTCGAATCGGCGATCCGCATCGGGCTGGCGCTCAATTGCGAGATCGTGCCCTGGTGCCGCTTCGCCAGGAAGAACTACTTCTACCCGGACATGCCGAAGAATTATCAGATCTCGCAGTACGACGAGCCGATCGCGATCAACGGCTATCTCGAAGTTCCGCTCGACGACGGCAGCATCTGGCGCGTCGAGATCGAGCGTGCCCATATGGAAGAGGACACCGGCAAGCTGACCCACCTGGGCAGCGACACCGGCCGGATCGAGGGTGCGACGACGTCGCTGATCGACTACAACCGCTCCGGCGTCCCGCTCATCGAGATCGTCACCAAACCGATCGAGGGTACCGGGGACCGCGCCCCGGAGATCGCCAGGGCGTACGTCACCGCCTTGCGTGACCTGTTGCGCGCCTTGGGTGTTTCGGATGTGCGGATGGATCAGGGCTCGATGAGGTGTGACTCCAACGTGTCGCTCAAACCCATCGGTCAGCAGGAGTTCGGCACTCGGACCGAGACCAAGAACGTCAACTCGCTCAAGAGCGTCGAGGTGGCGGTGCGCTATGAGATGCGCCGTCAGGCGGCGGTACTGACATCGGGCGGCCGGATCGTTCAGGAGACCAGGCACTTTCACGAAGATGGCTACACCTCACCGGGGCGCAGCAAGGAAACTGCGCAGGACTACCGGTACTTCCCGGAGCCCGATCTGGAGCCGGTGGCGCCGGACGCCGAGCTCGTCGAGCGGCTGCGGCAGACGATTCCCGAACTTCCGTGGTTGTCGCGCAATCGGATTCAACAGGACTGGGGTATCTCCGACGAGGTTATGCGCGATCTGATCAACACCGGTGCGATCGACCTCATCGCCGCGACCGTCGGGCACGGCGCCTCCAGCGAGGCCGCCCGCGCCTGGTGGGGGAACTTTCTGGTACAGAAGGCCAACGAGTCGGGCGTCGAGCTCGATGCACTGCCGATCACCCCGAAGCAGGTGGCGGCGGTGGTCAAGCTCGTCGACGACGGCAAGCTGTCAAACAAGCTGGCCCGCCAGGTGATCGAGGGTGTGCTCGCCGGCGAAGGGGAGCCCGAGCAGGTGATGACCGACCGCGGCCTGGTCGTGGTGCGCGACGACTCGCTGATCCAGGCCGCCGTCGACGAGGCGCTGGCCGCCAACCCCGATGTCGCGGAGAAGATCCGCGGCGGCAAGGTGCAAGCGGCGGGTGCGATCGTCGGCGCGGTGATGAAGGCGACCAAGGGACAGGCCGACGCCGCGCGGGTGCGCGAGTTGGTGCTGCAGGCCTGCAGCTAGGCCACCGTCAGGTGTAGAAGGTGCGAGGCTGTACGTCGCCGGTCAGGTAATGCGCTCCGACTTCGAGCTTCTTGTAGTCGACTGGATCATGCAACGAGTGCGTGCGAATGTTGCGCCAGTACAGGCCCAGTCCGACCTCACTGCGAGTCGAACTCGACCCGGTTGCCTCATATACGCGCGATGCGACGTCCAGAGCGGTCTCGGCGGACATGATCTTGGCACGCGCGATGCCGACCTCGACTTCGGCGCGGTCAGCGGCGGTGATGTCACAACCGCGAGCGATGAAGTCGTCGAGGCGTGCGTTCCAACGGTCGGTGAGAGCCTCGGTGGCGGCCACTCGCGCCAATAGCTCACCAAACAAGCGTTGCACGAATGGATCACGCGAATAGTGCTCGGCCGAGCCGAGTGGCCAAGCCCGTGGCGGGCGAACGTGATACGGCGAGCCTGCTCTAGCGCGCCTTCGGCGATGCCCAGGTACATGTTGGCAAAACCCAGCTGACTGGCCGGGGATGGAAGGGTCGCGTACGGCTCAGCGTGCCATTCGCCCAAGACGTCGTCGGCGTGCACGAACACGTCGCGGAATTCGACCGAACCGCTCGCAGACAATCGCTGCCCTAGCGCATCCCAGTCGTCAACGTGGGTGACCCCGGCCCGGTCGTGCTTGACGACAGCGGCCAGCACACGGCCGCTGCCCTCCTCAACACCCATGATCACCGTCACGTCGCCGGTGGCGGCACCAGTCGAGTATCGCTTGCGGCCGTTGAGCGCGTAGCCCGATTCGCATGGAGCCAGGGAAAGCGCGGGGTCGATCGGATTGACCGAATCACCCCACAGCCAAGTGCTCGACGCCGATGCCTCGAACCAGTGCTGCCAGCGTTCTGCATCCCCGATGAAGACGATGCCCGACTGAGTGATGTAGCTGTATGCCAAGAGTTGTGCGATCGACGAATCGGCCCGCGCCAATATCCGTACAGCCCGCAGAGCGGTGCTCCAATGCCCACCCGGTCCGCCAAACTCGGTCGGTATCAATAGGTTTGCCAAGCCGGATTCCTTCAACAGCTTGAGTTCGGCATCAGCCTGTTGATTGGCACGATCGCGTGTCAACGCGTCAACGGCCAGGGTGGCGGCCACCCCTTCTGCGATCGAATCCCATAGCTGCGATTCAGATTCACTGGGTGCAGTCGTCCACGGAGTGCGTGCCACTGAGGCTTCTCTTGTGTGTGTCGATGGCCGTGAGCAGCCGCTGTCATATCGCACCGCCGAAAATCAGACAGCGCCGAAATTATTTGTTTTCAACGCCGTTCAGTTTGCAGAAAGTCCTAGTTGCGTTGGTGAACTTCCCGAGCGACGCATCTGGCGCCGGCGCCCGCGAGCGACTCGCCGACCGCGTCTCGCCGCGGCTCGGCGTTGGTTACGTGTTGTCCGCGTTGCTGCGCGGGAAGCCACCGCCCTGCGGGAACAGCGGGAACACGACGTCGTCGAGCTTCTCGGCGTCGCCGGAGGTCTTGTTGACCGTCGCACCCCAGACGTTGCCGTCCGCCGACAGTTGCAAAGCCCAGGCGTGCCCGTGCTGGTCCTGCCGCACCACCTCCGGCTCGCCGGTGACCGCGCCCGTGTCGGGTGCGAGCCGCACGGCCACCGTCTGCTTGGTGTTGACGAGGTTCACCAGCACCGTGCCGTCCAGCGCGGCGCAACCGGCCACCCCCGGTTTGTCGGGCCAGGTCCACACCGTCGACACCTTCGAGTCCTTGGTGATCCGTTGCAACCGGTCGGCCGTCGGTGTCCGGTCGGTGACGTAGAGCGAGCTGTCCGACGGGTCGATGCACATGTCGCCGCCGGCTCCCATGCCGGAAAGCGCCGTTGTCTGCGGCGCCTGGTTGACCGTGGTGGGCTGCTCGATGCGCAGCACCTTGCCGGCCAGCGAACCCGGATCGGCGGCCAGCGCGGGGTCACCCGCGTCGCCGGTCTGGACCAACAGCGTGGTCGGGCTCGTGAAGATCAGCGACCCGGTGTTCCCCGTCGCACCCTTCGGGATGCCGGTCAGGATCGGCTTGGGGATGTCGTCGTCGGCGATCCGGATCACCCGGTTGTCGGTGGGGGTGCTGACGTAGGCGTACATCAGCCGGTCCTGGGAGTAGGTGGGCGAGAGCGTGATGTCCATCAGCCCGCCGTCACCGCTCGGGTCGACCGGGATGACCAGCTTGACCTTGGGTTCTGCGCTGACCGACACCTGTTTGACCGCGCCGGTGACGCGCTCGGCCACCAGCGCCGACTGGCTGTCCGGCAGCATGATCAGACCGCTGGTGCTTTCCAGGCAGCCCTGCATGACACCCGGCGCGGGGCAGGCCTTGGGGAACGGCTTGGGCGGCAGCGGCGGCGGTGGTGGCGGAGTGGACGACGGCCCGGGCGCCAGCTCCGGTTCGGTGGTGAACGGCTGCGACTGGGCCGAATCGAATCGGGCGCATCCCGACCCGACGAGCAACGCCGCACACAGCAGGGCAAGCACACCCCGCACGGGCCCGCGCAGTTTCATGCTGGCCAGGTTACGGATTGTTCAGCGGTACGCGCCACGCTCGCTCCTGCGGCGCGGCTACGAATAGGGCGGCCAAAGCACCGCGCCAATCCTCCATTAAGGGGTGACTAGCACTTACGCTGGGAAACGTGACCAGTCATCCCCATGACCCACGCCCCTGGCAACGGCCCGACGACATGTCCGGGCGGCCCGCGTCTGCGAGCCTGGTCGACCCGGAAGACGATCTACCCTCCGCGACCTACGGCGGTGATTTCGAAACCACCGCGATCCCGCGCTACGACTCTGCGAAGTCCACGACCGACCAACCGTTCGGGCTCATCGGCGATCCCGAACCACTGCCGTATGTGCAGCCGGCCGACCGTCATACCGTGAACCCGTATGTGGCGGCGGAGCCGACGGAGATCGAGCCGATCGACGCCGACGACCGTATCCGCGACCGGCGCGGAACCCAGGACCTCGGGCTTCTGCTGCTGCGCCTCGCGGTGGGCGCGCTGCTGATCGGACATGGCCTGCAGAAGGCGTTCGGCTGGTGGGGAGGTCCTGGCTTGTCCGGCTTCCAGACGTCGTTGAGCGAGCTGGGCTTCAAATACGCCGACATCCTGACCTACGTGGCGACAGCCGGCCAGATCGCTGCCGGTGTGCTGTTGGTGCTCGGTCTGTTCACGCCGGTGGCGGCGGCAGGAGCACTGGCCTACGCGATCACCGGCATCCTCGCCGATGCCATGGCGGCCCACGAAGCCGCGAGGCTGTCGTCGTTCCTCACCGACGGTCACGAATACAAGGTCATCCTGGTATGCGCGCTCGCAGCCATCGTTCTGATCGGCCCCGGACGCTACGGGCTGGATGCCGGCCGCGGCTGGGCCCGGCGCCCCTTCATCGGCTCGTTCGCCGCACTCGTGCTGGGTGTAGGTGCAGGCGTCGCCGTCTGGGTGCTGCTCAACGGCGGCAACCCGCTGGCCTAGTCCGGGCCTAGTTGTAGGGGTTCGGCACCCGGCCCCCGCTGGCCTCGGTCAGAAGCGGCAAGGTCGCGAACGTCACGGCCGGAAGGCGTACTTCCGTGCCGTCCTTGCGTCGCGCCCGCGCCCACGAGCTCTTCCCGAAGCGCAGCCCGTCGATGTCATCCCAGGCGACCGTCTCGCTGGCGGTGAGTGTCCGCACGGTCACGGTGTCCCGGTCGGCGACGGTGCGGTAGCGGATGACCAGCACCGACAACAGGACCGGAATGACGAGAACCAGCGCGAACCACGGTGGCCCCGCGACCACCAGAGCCAACAGGCCCAGGGCCAGAAAGCCGACCGCGAAGTGGGCCATCGGCGAGATGCGGATCACGACCGGAGCGGTCGGCGCCGAGGGGGAGTTCACATCGCCATCCTCCCATCGCGGCGGTTGCTGGCCCGACCCGAGTGCCAGTTCCGCACATCCGCCGGGGACGGCAATTTGACCTTTGACCAGTGCGGAGGTTACCGTCGGTTGTTATGCAGGCCTCGGGATTGCTCGTAGTAATTGGTAAGCGCGTTGATGCCGCGCTTGCCCGCTGCCGGGCATAGCCACCCGCATCAACGCGCGACCCTCGTACAGCAGCCCAGCTGACGGGGGTTTTTTGTTGCCCCACCACCGATTTGAGATCCTAAAGACCGATCCGAACAGGATTCACGAGATATGAGGACACCGTGAGCGCACCCACCACGCGACCACCGGACCAGTCGGCGACCCCGTCGAACGGGGGACATGCCGCGCCGGCCGCGAAGCCGGCACCGAAGGCCGACCCCGGGCAGTCGAAACGGATTGCGCCGCAACAGCTCACCGGCGCACAGGCGGTGATCCGGTCCCTGGAGGAGCTCGACGTCGACGTCATCTTCGGTATCCCCGGCGGTGCCGTGCTGCCCGTCTACGACCCGCTTTTCGACTCGCAGAGGCTGCGCCACGTGCTGGTCCGCCACGAACAGGGCGCGGGCCATGCGGCAAGCGGATATGCCCACGCCACCGGCAAGGTCGGCGTCTGCATGGCGACCTCGGGCCCCGGCGCCACCAACCTGGTGACACCGCTCGCCGACGCCCAGATGGACTCGATCCCGGTGGTGGCGATCACCGGACAGGTCGGGCGCGGGCTCATCGGCACGGACGCCTTCCAGGAGGCCGACATCTCCGGCATCACCATGCCGATCACCAAGCACAACTTCCTGGTGCGCAGCGGCGACGACATCGCGCGGGTGCTCGCCGAGGCGTTCCACATCGCGAAATCCGGCCGCCCGGGCGCGGTGCTGGTCGACATTCCGAAGGACGTGCTGCAGGGGCCGTGCACCTTCAGCTGGCCGCCCGTGATCGACCTGCCGGGCTACAAGCCCAACACCAAACCGCACAGCAGGCAGGTCCGCGAAGCGGCGAAGCTCATCGCCGCTTCGCGTAAGCCGGTGCTCTACGTCGGCGGCGGCGTCATCCGCGGCGACGCCACCGAGCAGCTGCTGGACCTTGCGGAACTGACCGGCATCCCGGTTGTCACCACGCTGATGGCCCGCGGCGCGTTCCCGGACAGCCATCCGCAGAACATGGGGATGCCCGGCATGCACGGTACGGTCTCCGCGGTCGCCGCCCTGCAGCGCAGCGACCTTCTGATCGCACTGGGCACCCGTTTCGATGATCGGGTGACGGGCAAGCTCGACTCCTTCGCGCCCGAAGCCAAGGTCATCCATGCCGATATCGACCCGGCCGAGATCGGCAAGAACCGGCACGCCGACGTGCCGATCGTGGGCGACGTGAAGGCCGTCATCGGTGATCTGATCGAGGCGCTGCGCCGTGACGGAACCATCGACTCGATCAAGATCGACGACTGGTGGGAGTACCTGCGCGGCGTGCAGTCGACGTACCCGTTGAGCTACGGGCCGCAGAGTGACGGCAGCCTCAGCCCTGAGTACGTCATCGAATCCCTGGGCAAGCTGGCCGGCCCGGACGCGGTGTACGTCGCCGGCGTGGGGCAGCACCAGATGTGGGCCGCACAGTTCATCAGGTACGAGAACCCCAAAACCTGGCTGAATTCCGGCGGGCTCGGGACCATGGGTTTCGCCGTCCCCGCGGCCATGGGGGCCAAGTTCGGCCGCCCGGAGGCCGAGGTGTGGGCCATCGACGGCGACGGCTGTTTCCAGATGACCAATCAGGAGCTGGCGACCTGCGCGGTCGAAGGTGCGCCGATCAAGGTCGCCATCATCAACAACGGCAACTTGGGCATGATCCGGCAGTGGCAGACCCTGTTCTACGGGGAGCGGTACTCGCACAGCGATCTGGGCACTCACACCCAGCGCATCCCGGATTTCCTGAAGCTGGCCGAAGCGCTCGGCTGCGTCGGATTACGTTGTGAGCGTGCCGAAGACGTCGAGGACGTGATCAACCAGGCGCGTGCGATCAATGACCGCCCGGTGGTGATCGACTTCGTCGTCGGCGCCGATGCCCAGGTGTGGCCGATGGTCGCCGCCGGCACCAGCAACGATGAAATCCAGGCGGCCAAGGGCATCCGTCCGCTCTTCGACGATCCGGAAGAGGGGCACGCGTGATGGCGACCAGCGGATCGATGCCGACGCACACGCTGTCGGTGCTCGTCGAGGACACCCCCGGCGTGCTCGCCCGGGTGGCGTCGTTGTTCTCCCGGCGCGGCTACAACATCCAGTCGCTGGCCGTGGGCGCCACCGAACAAAAAAACATGTCCCGGATGACCATCGTCGTCTGCGTCGACGAGTCACCGCTGGAGCAGATCACCAAGCAGCTGAACAAGCTGATCAACGTGATCAAGATCGTCGAACAGGAGGAGGACAACTCCGTTTCCCGCGAACTGGCCTTGATCAAGGTACGCGCGGACTCGACCACCCGCAGCCAGGTGATCGAGGCGGTGAATCTTTTTCGCGCCAAAGTCGTTGATGTCTCCAATGAGTCGTTGACGATCGAGGCCACCGGTACCCCGGCCAAGATCGAGGCGTTGCTCCGAGTTCTTGAGCCTTATGGCATCCGCGAGCTCGTTCAGTCCGGTGTGGTGTCCCTGTCCCGTGGTCCACGCGGCATCGGCACGACCAAGTAGAAGCCCAAATAACAAGTCAAGGAAGAAGATTCACAGTGGCAGTAGAGATGTTCTATGACGACGACGCCGACCTGTCGATCGTGCAGGGACGCAAGGTCGGCGTCATCGGTTACGGGAGCCAGGGTCATGCGCATTCGCTGAGCCTGCGCGACTCCGGTGTGCAAGTGAAGGTCGGTCTCAAGGAGGGCTCGAAGTCCCGCGACAAGGTCACCGAACAGGGCCTCGAGGTGGACACCCCCGCCGAGGTCGCCAAGTGGGCCGACGTCGTCATGCTGCTGGCGCCCGACACCGCGCAGGCCGAGATATTCAAGAACGACATCGAGCCGAATCTGGAAGACGGCAACGCGCTGTTCTTCGGCCACGGCCTCAACATCCACTTCGATCTGATCAAGCCGGCCGCGAACGTGACCGTCGGCATGGTGGCACCGAAGGGCCCCGGGCATCTGGTGCGTCGTCAGTTCGTGGACGGCAAGGGCGTGCCGTGCCTGATCGCCATCGATCAGGACCCCAAGGGTGAGGGCGAGGCGCTGGCGCTGTCCTACGCCAAGGGCATCGGCGGCACCCGCGCGGGCGTCATCAAGACCACGTTCAAGGAAGAGACCGAGACCGACCTGTTCGGCGAACAGGCCGTATTGTGCGGTGGCACCGAAGAACTGGTCAAGGCCGGGTTCGACATCATGGTCGAGGCGGGCTACGCCCCCGAGATGGCCTACTTCGAGGTGCTGCACGAACTGAAGTTGATCGTCGACCTGATGTACGAGGGTGGCATCGCCCGGATGAACTACTCGATCTCCGACACCGCGGAGTTCGGTGGCTACATCTCGGGTCCGCGCGTCATCGACGAGGGCACCAAGGATCGGATGCGGGCCATCCTCTCCGACATCCAGGACGGCAGCTTCGTGAAGAAGCTTGTCGCCGATGTCGAGGGTGGTAGCAAGCAACTCCACAAGCTTCGCCAGGAGAGCGCCGAGCACCCCATCGAGGTCACCGGTAAGCAGTTGCGGGACCTGATGAGTTGGGTCGACCGGCCCATCACGGAGACGGCCTAGCACTTGCGGTTTCGGCGGTTTGGTCGCCCCCAACGCGACCATACCGCGCCGAAATCGCCGGAAGACGAGGAAGGGGTCGGTGAGCCAGAGATCCCTGTCGGACGGCGACGACCCGACGCTGCCCCGGTACACGGTGCGGGCCGTCGCGGAGCGGCTGCGGGTACCGACCGCGACTCTGCGCAGCTGGAATCAGCGCTACGGCGTCGGGCCAGTCGACCACACCCCTGGGCAGCACCGGCTCTACAGTGAGGCGGACATCGCGGTCCTTCGCCAGATGCGCGTGATGATCGGCCGGGGAGTCAACGCGGCCAGCGCGGCCCGGGTGGCGTTGGACGCGCTGGCCCCACAGCGCACCGAGATATCCGCGGTGCTGGACGCGGCGTCCGAGTTGGACGTCGCGACGATGAGCGAACTGCTGGACCGCAACGTGCGCCACCACGGTGTCGTCGACACCTGGGATCGCTTGGTACGCGCGGCCTTCGCGCAGATCGAGGCCCGTCAGGCAGACCGCGGCGGCTGTATAGACATCGAACACGCGTTGTCATGGACCGTGTCACGGACGCTGCAACGGGTACCGATGGCCGCCGCCGACGGTGGCGCACCCGTCGTCCTGGCGTGCACCGGAGCCGAGACACACACCCTCGCGCTGGAAGCGCTCCGGGCGGCGCTGGCGGAGTGCGGGCGCCCGGCGCTGATGCTGGGCGCGACCGTCCCGGCCGCGGCACTCGTCGACGCGCTCGCGCACCGGCGGCGCCCTGCCACGGTCGTGCTGTGGGCACACACCGCGGCAACCGCCGATCCCGGGATGGTCAAAGCCGGTCGCGGCGCTGGCGCCGTGGTTGTCGTGGCGGGGCCGGGCTGGGACCCGGCGCTGACCAAGGGCATGTCGCGGCTCGAGACGTTGTCGGACGCGGTGCGACATCTGACGATGTGACGCGTCGTTTGCGCATCGATCGGGTATTTATGACGGATGCCCGACATGACGCTGAGGACTGATGAAGAGTTTGTGGTGCTCCTCGACGAGGATGGGCGAGCGGCCGGAACGGCGGCCAAGGCCGCGGTGCATCACGATGAAACGCCGCTGCACCTGGGCTTCTCCTGTTATCTCTTCGATGCGGACGACCTGGTTCTGGTGACGCGACGTGCCCTCGGCAAGCAGACATGGCCCGGCGTGTGGACAAACTCCTTCTGCGGCCATCCGGCGCCGGGCGAGGATGTGACCGACGCCGTGCGGCGGCGAGCCCGACGCGAGCTGGGCGTCACTGTCGGCGCGCTCGAGTGTGTGCTGCCGCGCTACCGGTACCGCGCGATCGCCGCCGACGGCACCGTCGAGAACGAGATATGCCCGGTGTTCTGCGCCCGCACCGGTTCGGCGGTGTCAGCGGCGCCCGACGAGGTGATGGACTGGCGTTGGGTGGCATGGGACGAACTGCGTGCCGCGGCCGGGGTGCCTTGGGTGATCAGTCCGTGGGCGGCCGAGCAAGTGTCTCTGCTCCAGAGCTCCATTACTTCTTGGCGGGATCGTGTCCCCAGTTCATCAACGAGTAGCGCCACGCCGACTCCTTGATGTCTCCCGAGGGCCGCTGGGCCAGGTGCCGGTGCGCATAGCCGACCACTTTGCGCATGTGCCGGTAGTCGTCATCGGTCAGATCCGATCTCTTGGCTTGCAGGAGTTCGATGATCCGCCGACCGCTGGCATGGCCGGTCGACTCGCCCCCTCCGTCCTTCTGCCCAACTTTCTTCGATTCCTCGGTCTTCAGCCATTTTTCGAGCTCGCCCGGTGTCATGTTGACGGTGTCGTGGAACTCTTTCCATGTCTCCGCACTGTCATCTGTCATCGCGAGGACATACCCGTGCGCTGCGGGTGCGAAGCTCGAACAGGCGCTCGGCGTATTCGATGTCATCCCGCCACAGCCTGCTCGCGGCTCGCCGCATGAAGGGTCTGATCAACGGTGCGGCGTGCAACGCGCGCGCGAATCCCGGCCGGTCGGAGTGAGCGATCACGGCCTCCAGGACCGCCGTGCGTGGGCGCCCGTCCGGGCCGGGGCCGAGTGGTGTGGCGTGCGTTTCCACCACGCTGCCCGCGCCCTCGCCGTCGATGATGCGCATCAGGATGGTGCGCGGTTCAGGGCTGGTGAACTCGGCCACAACCGGGACGCCCAGCCGGCCGACCCGGAACGACACAGCGACGAGGAAACGATCGAGCTCCTCGGGCAGCTCATCGTCGACGCTCGGCGACGAGAGCACCTCGAGCCGGGTGAACGAGTAGGCGTGGAACCACGACCCGTGCCACGGGTCCATTCTGTTGGCGATCACATCCCGCGGCTCACATGTGCCGGCCAGCCGTGCGACCGCGGACATCCGCGCCCCTTCTGGCCGAAGGGCAAGCACCGGCCGCTCGGTGGGCTCCTCACCGCCGACGCCGTCGAGCCGCACCCAGGCGAGCACACCGTCGTCGTATGCGGGGTAGGGCGCCCAGCCGAACGCGGGCCGGCCTTCCAGGCGCAGACCGTGCCAGGCACAGACCAGGGCACCGCAGTCGACGCGTCCGGTGGACAGGTCGGCGCCCAGATGTGGGCAGGCGCCCGGTCCGACGTGCAGCGTCCCGCCTTCGCCACGCCAGGCGACGATCTCCACCCCAGCGACGGTGGCGCCGAACGGTCGCGCACCGATACGGTCAGCGGCCGCGAACGCGTACCAGTTGCCGCTGGGCCGGCGCTGCGAGCGCTGCAACGCCGACTGGATGACGGCGGGTGCAGCGTCACGGTAGGTGGCTCGCTGGGCGGCCCACGCCTGGCGCGAAAGGAGTTCGAACGGCAACGTCTTCGCCAACTTGGCCGCCCAATCGGTGAACATGGTCATCCCGTCGTCTTGGCAGTGCGTTCGGCCAGTCGACGCAGCAGTGCCCAGCGCCCCTGGACGGGCACGGTGTACAGGTCGTGGCCCCTGAGTCCGAACTGCTTGAGCAGCCGGTTCGCCGCCGCCCATCCGGTGGTCGCTGCGCGTTCCATCAACGCCACCGGCAGGTCGATCCGGATGCCGTCACCGGCCAGCGCCAGGCGATCGTGCGGAGTGTCGACGGACGGGCGACCGGCGAAATCGCCGGGCCGGAACCGTGGGCAGTCGTCTCGGCACAGCAGTCGCTCGCCCACGATGGCCGCTCGTTTCGTCTCCGGGTACAGCTCGTGTAGGCGTTGCAGCAGCCGGTCGCGCAGGTCCTCGTCGCGCCGGGTCACCGCATAGGAATGCAGTTCGACGACCGAACCGCCGGTGCGGTGGGCCCATTCGGCCGCCTGGCGCTCGTACCGCTCGAGCACGCTGATGTTGTCCAACGGGGGCAGGCCACCCGTGCCGAGGAATGGCGGACGGTCGCCGTTCACCGCGGTGTCCAGCCACAGCCGGTGCACGACGAACGGCGGCGCGGTGCCCATGCCGGCAACACGGGCGCGCCAGCCGTCACCGCCAAGGCCTGGGGAGCGCGCGACGATCCGCTGCAGACCGGCCACATCGGTGGCCAACACGACGCCGTCGGTTTCGAGGCGGCCCGCGTCGTGGTCGACGACACATCCCTCGCCGACCTCCACTGCCGTCACCGCGGTGCCGGTGTGAAAGCCCACACCACGTGATTGCAGCGTCTCGCGGAGCGGATTCCACAGTGCCGTGTCGAAATTCGCGTTGGCGACGTCGAACACCAGGCCTTCGCTGGAGCCGAGGAAGTAGATGTGGAACATGGCGGCCAGCTCGGCCGCCGACAATTCCGCCGGTTCGGCGAAGAAGCTGCGCGAGAACACCTCGAACGCCAGATGCCGCGCCGCGTCGGGAAAATTGATGTCCCGCAGGAACGTCTCGGCGTCGCGGCCATCGAGCAGATCGTAGATGCCCGGCACGGACACCGCCGCCAGCGGGGCCGCCGCACGGGCGTCGAGACGCACCAGATCCCGGAACCGGAACGTCGGGCTGCGCAACGCGAAAGCCGCCGCGTTGAGCGGCGGGGTTCGAGGCAGGCCGCGGAACGTGTCCCGACGGCCGTGTCCGTCGATCAGCGGGTAGTCCTCGACCGGGGTGAGCATCGACAGTTCAGGGTCGATGCGCCGCAGCAGGTTTCGTAGGTTGTAGTACTGGCGGAAGAATGCGTGGAAGCCACGGTTCATCGCGACCGGCGTGGCGGCCACCGATTCGGTCCAGCCGCCGACCCGGCCGCCCAGATACGGTTCCCGCTCGATGACGTCGACGGTGACCCCCCGTTCGGCGAGACCGGTGGCGGCGGCCAGACCGGCGATGCCCGCTCCGACCACCACTGCCCGCGGGCGCCGCGGCAGCCGCCCGGCGTCCGCCAGCCCGGGGGCCGCGATGTGGGTCACCCGCCGTCGATCCGTCATCGCGGGCGCCTCGGCGAGAAACGTGTGCACGATGTTGCGTTGCCAACCTGGCATCGTCTCGCTGCGCACCGCGGCGAACCCGTTGTCGCGCAATCGCCGACGAAACGCCGAGGCGCCGTCGAACTCGTTCACGCTGCGGCGCAGATACCGGTAGAGCGAGGCGTCGCCGGTACGCCACCGACCCGCGGGAATGATGATCGTCGCGCACACGGTGTTCCAGATCATCGTCGCCGGCCGGGAATCGCGTACCGAGTACTCGTGGACGGCCAGAACCGCTCCCGCGCGCAGCAGTGCCCGGAAAGCGCGCAGTTGCGCGTCACGGTCCGCGACGTTGCGGATGAGGTAGGCGGCCAGGATGCCGTCGAACGGACCCCGAACACCCGCGTCCTCGAGGTCTTCGATGCGGCTGTGCACGAACCTGACCGCGGACGGCCACGGCTTGGCGGCAGCTTCGGCGAGCATACCGGCTGAGCCGTCGACCGCGACGATCTCCGCATGCGGGGCCGCGGCCAGCAGGGCCGCGGTCGAGGCGCCGGTGCCGCACCCGGCGTCCAACACGCGCAGACCGCGGCCCGAGTCCGCAAGCCCCATGCGTTGCGCCGAGATCCGCAGGTGGTGGTGATAGCCCGGATTGGCTCCGACCAGTCTGTCGTAGGCGGCGGCGCCCGCATCGAATGCGGACGGGACATCGGCGACGCTCACCGCTTGACCTCGGTGTCGTGGCGCCCGCGCTGGCGTTCCCACAGCAGCAGCACCGCCGTGACGAGTGCCCAGCCGAACAGGAAATCCTCGATCGGGATGTCGTACGGGAATCGGACGCCGCTGGTGTGGTGCTCATCGTAGATGACAATGGGCGCAGTGAGTTTGGTGAGCCAACCGTCGACGGGTATCTGAAACCCGAACACGATCACCATCGAGATCCAGTAGGCGGGCCTGCGAAACAGGCCCGTGTGCAGCACCCCGAACTCCAATGCACAGACCGCGGCGACGGCGACGAGTGCAGGAAGCGTATAGCCGAGCCCGGTCACGGCGCCCGCACCCGGTGGCGCCGCAGACGTCGCAGGAACGCGAGAATGGCGTCGACGGCGGAATACGTCAGCAGCCCGCAGACCGGTATCACGACGAAGAACAGCAACTCCTCGAGCGGTATCGAGCCCGGCAACCGCACACCTGTGACGAACCGGGGGTTGTAGGTCCAGATGTCGGCGGCGATGGCGACCGCATCCCAGACGATGAAGACGACGGCCACCGGAACCACGGCGAACACCAGCCGCCGAAGCTGGCGGTACACGCCGTCACCGAACATCTCCAGGGGTGCGGTGATCAGCAGGCACGCGCCGAGCACGAACAGGTACTGCCAGCGGTCCAACCTCATGCCCCCTTGTTGAGCAGCCTGGCCCGCCATGCCCTCGCCAGTCCCGTGGCGGCGACCTGCGCGCGCCGCCGCGTCCCGACGGTGGCCCGCTGGCTGAAAATGGCGAAATCGGTCTCCTCGATGCGATCCAGGATCTCCGAGTACAGCGTCAACGCAGCCGCCACGCAGGGACGAGACCGCGGATGCAGCAGGGCGATTCCCCGCGCTGCGTAGGTGTAGATGCGACGGGTGGCGGCGTGCTGCTCGATGAGGGCGCGACGCACCCTGGCGTCGGTGCGCTTCCGATCGTGGCACCACGTCAACACGTCGCGATCGACCTGGTGGGCGGCGAGTTCGTCGGCGGGCAGGTAGACGCGCCCGCGCTCGAGATCCTCGTCGACATCACGCAGAAAGTTGGTCAACTGGAACGCTTTTCCCAGGGCTGCCGCGTACGGCGCCGCTTCCTCTCTGGGGGCCACGGTGCCGAGCACGGGAAGCAGCTGCAGCCCGATGACTTCCGCCGAGCCGTACATGTACCGGTCCAGTGCGGCACGGTTCGCATAGTCGGTGGTGGTCAGGTCCATCCTCATCGAGGCCAGGAAGTCGTCGAACAACTCCCACGGGATCCCATGGGTGCGGGCGCTGTGCACCACCGCGGCCAGCGCCGGGTCGTCATCGCTGGGCACGCCCTGCACCAGCCGGTTGAACATCGCAGTGGCCAGCTGTTGCAGTGCATCAGCGCGCTCGGCGATGGTGACGTCCGGATCGAAGTCGTCGAGGATGTCGTCGGCGCGCCGGGCGAACCCGTAAAGCGCGTGCACGGCGGGACGTTGGGCGGGGGCGAGGAGCCTGGTGGCGAGGAAGAACGTCCGACCGTGTTGCGCGTTGATCATCCGGCAGCGCCGGTACGCGTCCCGGAGCGAAGGATCACGGACTCCCGCGGCGTCCAACTCAGAACTGATCATGTGTGCACCACCCGTGGACGTGAGCTGTGGGCCGGAACGCCCGTTATTCGATCGGCCGCCAGTCGCCCGGAAATCAAGGCCGTCGGCACCCCGACACCGGGTACCGTCGAAGATCCGGCGAGCACGACGTTGTCTACGCCGCGGACGGTGTTGGCCGGACGGAACGGCCCGGTCTGGCCGAAGGTGTGCGCGAGGGCGAACGGTGTGCCCGCCGCCATGCCCTGCCGTGCCCAGTCGGCAGGGTTGACCACATGAAGCAGCTGGGCGTCGACTCCCAGCTGCGGCAGGCGATCGATCACGACATCCATCATCTCGTCCGCGTATGAGGTACCTATGGTCGACCAATCAACCTGTCCGACAGCGGTATTCGGCGCAGGAGCCAGAATGTACAACAGATCCCGGCCCGCAGGCGCCAGGGTGCTGTCGCCTGCGGTGGGACGGGTCACCAACAGCGACGGGTCGCCCATCAGTCGGCCGTCGTCGATGATGTCACGGAACGTCTGACGCCATGCGTCGCCGAAAACCATGGTGTGGTGGCCGATTTCATCGGTCACGGCTCGGCACCCGACGTGCGCGACGACCGCCGACGGCGCGGGGCGCAGCGGCAGCAGCCGGCGTGGCGTGCGTTTCAGAAGACGGTACGTCTGCGGCAGTTCGGTGGTGAGCACGACGGTGTCGGCCTCGATTCGGTCGCCCGCCCTGGTGCGGACGGCCCCGACGCGTCCGTTAGCCCACTCGAGTGCGGAAACCGCTGCTTCGTAACGGAACTCGACGCCTGCATCCGTGGCCGCGGCGGCCAGCGCATCGGGGAGCGCCCGCATGCCCCCGCGGGGGAAGTACACCCCTGCGATGGTGTCCATGTAGGCGATCACGGCGTACACCGCGAGTGCGCGCTGCGGCGGGAGGCCCGCATAGAGCGCCTGGAAGGTGAAGACGCGCAGCAGGCGCTCATCGGTGATGTATCGGCGAATCATCCTGTCCCAGCGGCGGAAGCCGCCGATCGCGGCCAACCGTGCCAGCTGGGGGGTGAGTAGCGACAGCGGCGAGTCGAAGTTCGATGCGATGAAGCCGTCGAACTCGACCCGGTAGAGCCGCGTCAGCCAGTCGCGCAGCCGGAGGTAACCGTCGGCTTGCCCGCCGCCGGCGAAGCGTTCGATCTCGGCGGCCATCGTGGCGCTGTCGCTGTGGACGGCCAGCGCACTGCCGTCGGCGAACGACGCGTGGTAGGCGGGCTCGATCTTCATCAATTTCAGCCGCTCGCCGGTGGATTCGCCGACGGCGGCAAAGGTGTCGTCGATGATGTCGGGCATCGTCAACACGGTGGGGCCGGTGTCGAGGTGATAACCGTTGACGTCGGCACGGCCGACCCGACCGCCGGGGTGTCGACCACGCTCCACCACCGTGACCCGGCGACCGCGGCCGGCGAGGTGGAGCGCGGCTGAGAGTCCGGCCAGCCCCGCGCCGACCACCACGACGTGATCCGTGCGTCCTTCGACGGTGCGCATCAGGCGGCCCGCTGGGCGCAGGCGGCGGCCATGCTGGTCAACGCCATCTGGACTAGCGGGTCGAGGTGACGCGAGTCGATCCAGTCCAGCGCGCGGGTCAACCGCTCCTCGATCATGTGCTCGATCCACTGCGGCGCGCCGGTCGCGGTGATCAGCGACCGCCAGCGGCCGACGTCCACCTCGTCGACGGCGCGAGCGCTCATCAGCTCGGCCAGTTGCCGCCGCAACGACGATCCGGCGAGGTGATGCGCGGCCACCACGACGGACGTCGCCTTCTGGTCGGACAGATCGCCGCCGGCGGGCTTGCCGGTCACCGACGGTGACCCGAAGACGCCGAGGAGGTCGTCGCGCAGTTGAAACGCCTCGCCGACGGCCTCGCCGTAACCGCTCAACAGCGTCATCACCCGCTGCGGGCAACCGGCGAGCGCGGCACCGACTTCGAGCGGTCGGCGAACGGTGTAGTTGCCGGATTTGCGGCGCGAAACATCGAGCACGTCGTCGAGCGCCGGAAACCCGCCGGCGTCGTTGACCAGGTCGGCGAACTGACCGATCGCCAGTTCCGCTCGCATGGCGTCATACCGGGGCCACGCTCTGGTCAGGGCGGACTCGGACAGCCCGCTCTCCCGCAGCATCTGTTCCGCCCAGACCAGGCACAGGTCGGCCAGTAGCACCGCCGCCGACTCGCCGAAGCGGTCAGCCGAACCGCGTAGACCCCGGTCGCGGTGCCACTGTGCGAACGCCACGTGGGCGGACGGTCGGCCGCGCCGGATCGGGGAACCGTCCATGACATCGTCCTGCATCAGCGCGAACGCGTGCAGCAGCTCAAAGCTGGCTGCCGCCCGAAGCGCGGCCTCGTCTTCGTGGGCGCCGCACAGCCAGCCCAGGTACATGAAGGTCGAGCGCAGACATTTGCCGCCGTCGACGAAGCGCAGCAGCACTTCTTCCGCCACGTCGACGCCCGATCCGCCGAGGGCCCGGGCGCACCTGCCCGCCACGAATCGCGCGACCTCGGTCAACACGGCCTCGCGTGTCGCGGTCCGCCAGCTCTCGAACGATGCCTGCTCCTGGCCGATGCGCGTGATCGCAGTTCCGTGCGCCGTGCTCGCCGCGCGGACGTCTACCTCACCGGCGCTCAACGACGTTCTTCTTCCTCATTCGGGCGTGTGTATGGATGTCACTACCCCAAAGGGGGGCTGACGAACCGCTTCAGTGGCCTCGGTTATACCCAGAAACCGGTCCGCGATGCATCGAATGTGCATCGAATGCTATCCGGGTCGGCGATTTCGTCGGGCAGCGCCACGCTCAGCGCAGCTAGGCGGAGGACAAACCGCTCAGGATGTGAAGCGGTCGGTGACGGTGACGACGCGTCTGGCCAGGTGGTCGAGCGCGTTGTTGGTGGCTTCGTCGAATTCGCCGATGTTGTCGTGGTCGGCGATGAGACCGGCACCGTACGGGTTTCCGTCGACGAACTTCACCGGGTCGGTATAGCCCGGCGGAACGATGATGCCGCCGAAGTGCATCAGGGTGACGTACAACGTGAGCAGCGTGGTCTCCTGACCGCCGTGCTTGGTGTTTGACGAGGTGAAGCCGGCGTAGACCTTGTCGGCCAGCTTGCCCTCTGCCCACACGCCGCCGAGCGAGTCGAGGAAATTGCGCATCTGCGAGGCGACCGAACCGAATCGCGTCGGTGAGCCGAAGATGACCGCGTCCGCCCACAGGACGTCGTCGGTGGTGGCGGGCGGGAGCTCCCTGGTGACCTCGTAGTTCGCCGTCCATGCCGGGTTATGCGCGAACGACACCGGATCGCGGGTTTCGGCGACATGCCGGACGCGCACCTCGGCGCCGGCCGCTTCCGCCGCCGCAGCCACACGCTTGGCCATCGACGTGCCGTGTCCGGTCGCCGAATAATAAATGACCGAAACCCTGCTCATGGCGACAAGCTTAGGCTGGGACCGACCCTGCGTTCGTCCACGGGAAATCTATCCAGCGATCTGTGCGACGCCAGACGTAGTCGCAGTCGCGGCGACGTCGTCGTTCTTCGCGTCACATATCTGAGAACGGTAACCCGCGCATGCGCTGCTCGTAGCGCTCGTTCGGCAGAGCGTCGCGCGGTGAGCCATGCGGGCTTTGCGGCAACGCCGTGATGGCGCGCCCTGCCGGGTTGACAGTAGATACGTTTGCTCTTGGGTGTTCGGGCGGGTAGTCCCGTTCCGGCGCATCCCGACACTCAGGCATCCTTTTCGACCTGCAGACAGGGCGAGTTCCACGCATCGCGAAGCACAAGGGATGCTTGCGCGATGGCCGACGATGCCCCGGCGAAATCTTGGACCGGGTTGAGCATGATGAAGTCGCACAGGGTGCCGTGCGAGCGCTCCCGCACCGCCGTCATTCTGGATGCATACGCCTCGGCTTCGTCGCGCAGCAGGTCGTGTTCATCGACGATGACAAACGCTTCCGGCAATCCTGCAACGTGCTCGAGACCGGCCCACAGCGACGCGATCAGTGCGTCGCCATGCTCCGACGCAAGGTGGGAACTCCAGAACCAGGTCATTTCCCTGGGCCGCTTCGCGAGGATCGTCAGCACACCGCCACGCCTGTTCGCGACGGCGTGACGGGTGTCGGGCGGGCGGTCGTATCCGATGGACACCACCGCGGCATGCGCGCCGACCGACAGCTCTCTCACCAGTCGGTCGTGGGCTGACGCATCGCCCGAAACCCAGCCGCCACCATGCAGATACAGCACCACCGGAAGCCTTTCAGCACAGCCGGCCGGTCTGACGATGCGGAGCAGCACCCGGGAACCGCCCACGTCGAGGGCGGTCCACCTGTTCTCGACATCTGGCCCGCTGTTCGCAACGGCCTGTTCCTCGACGTGATCGCCCGCCATTGCGTCACCCATCGATCGGTCGGTGAGATACGTCTCGCACCGCGTCGGCCTTCCCCCGCGTCGGGCCGTCTTCGGCCTGCGAGGCGTATCGGCGAAGGTCGTGAAGCTGACCGACGACCACCCCCGGGCGGTACCGCAGCCTCTCGGTGCCGACTGCCGCGCTTCGACATGCGGCACGGATGTCGAAGCGCGCGGCCATCGCCGTGTCCCGCCGGTTACTCGGGCCAGCCGTTGCCGAGGATGATGTCGACGAAATCGTCGCGGACGAACGACGAGTCATAGTGTTGCAGCACGTCAGCGTTCACCGTTCCGAATGTGCTGTGCGGGCGATGCCGGAAGCCTTCGTTGAAGGCGTGCAGGATCCGGCGCTTGAAATCCGGCCGGGGATGAGCGGCGGTGACCGCGGCGATCTCCTGCGGAGACAGGTCGTCGCGCCCGATACCCAACACGTCGGTCTCCACTCCGGCGGTGACCAGTGCGATTTCGGGATCAAGGAATTCGGGCACGCCCGGGGTGGTGTGCAATGCGATGCTCAACCACACCGTCCGCGCGTCGGCCTCGTCGACACCGTGCTGCAGTAGAAAATCGCGCGCCGCGTTGGCGCTGTCGACCTCGAAGCGCAGGGTCGACGTTTCGCGGAAACGCGCAGTCAATCCGAGATCGTGGAACATCGCGCCGACATAGAGCAACTCGAGATCCGGGTTCAGTCCGCGCAGCCGGCCCTGCAGCGCGCCGAAGAGGAAAACACGACGCGAGTGGTCGAACAACAGATCGTCCTCGGCCTCGCGAATGAACTCGGTGGTCTCCCGAACCATGGCCGTATCGGGGATGTCGACGCCGGCGATCGAGCCGGTCAGTGGGATCGTCATGGTCAATCTCCTTGATCTGGCGGACGAATGCGGGTGCTCGCTACGTTAGAGGCTGCCTCGGGCACGCCCGTGGCGGTATCCGCCGCTGGCTAGCCTTCGCGGCTAGCGCACTGCCCAGTGGCTTCGACTAACCACGGGCACCGCCGGGCCAGGCACTGTCGGTACCGAGAACGCGGTCGAGTTGGCTGCGCGAGCTGATGCCGAGCTTGGCGAACACCTTTCGCAAGTGGTACTGGACAGTTCGCGCGCTGATGTACAGGCGCGCCCCGATCTCGGGATTGGTGAGTCCGTCGCGCGCGAGCTGTGCGACCTGATCTTCTTGAGATGTCAATTGTCGGCCGGAGGAACCGGCGACGCGCTGGCGCGTGGTCCCGCCCGCGGCCTGGAGCTCGCGGTGTGCCCGTTCGGCGAATGCCTCCATACCCATTGCATCGAGCATGCCGTGCGCAATGCGCAGCTGCGCACGTGCTTCGGTGTGGCGTCGTTCGCGCCGCAGCCATTCCCCGGACAGAAGATGGCTGCGGGCGAGCTCAGTGCGAATGCGGGTACGGCCCAACCGCTCTATCGCTTCCGCGTACAGCGTCTCGGCGTCGGCTCCCTCGGTCAACAGTGCCTGTGAACGCGCCTGGATGCCGAGCGCCCAATCGGTTCCGCTGGCACTGGTCATCTCGGTGAGGCCGGCGAGCGCGCGCGCCGCGATGTCGAGTTCGCCGCAGCGCGCCGCGGCCTCGACCAGTTCGACCGCCGCCCATGGTGATACCCCGAGGTCGAAAGGTTCCGGCTCGGTCGCGCGCACAGCGGCCCCCATGGCGGCCCGGTAGTCGCCGATACCGTTGTCGAGGACGGCCTCAGCCCACCGGGCAACGGTGAGCCCGACGCCTTCTCCGCGGCGAAGGACGTCCCGGTTGGTCTCCGCGATCAGCACTGCGGCCTCGGACCGGCGACCGCGGAAGGCGGCCAGGGTCAATGCGCCGTACGGAGTCAGGCTGTCACCGGTGGCGTCCTTGACCGTCTGTGCCTCCTGGTTCATGGCCTCCACAGCGGTCAGGTCGCCGGAGAAGAGCATCATCACCGCACGCGAACTGAGTGCGAGCGGCAGTTCGGTCAGCGCGCCCGCCTCGCGTGCGAATTCCACGTGGCGTGCGGTGAGGACGTCCCAGCTTTCGTCATCCCAGACATGCAGCGCGGCGATGCCCGTCAGCCACATCCACCGAAGCTGCTGTTCTGACGTCGTCTCGCTGCGCGCGGTGTCGACCGCCCGCCGCAAAATCGGCAGCCCCGCAGTGTATCCGGAGTTGTAGTGCGCACACAGACCGTCGAGCAACAGATCGGGCAACCGCGGTGCCGCGGGCGTCGGCGACGTCTCCGCGGCGTGCGCGACTTCTCGCACGCCACCGCCCGCGGCCAGGACTCCGGCGAACATCGCCGCCGAGAACGCCTCCACGTACGTGGTGCGGGAAAGGCCGGCGTCAATCGGCTGGAGCCGTTCGGCGGCCTTCAACAGAAGCGGCGGCGCGTCGCTCCCGCGGCCGGTGACATGGGCCAGCCGGGCCCGGACGAGGTCCGCGCGGGCACGCTGAAAGTCGTTGAGCGGTCCGCCTTCCGCCATCGCGAGCAGATCCAGAGCGGCGTCGAACGCGCCGGCTTCGACTTGGGCGGATGCGGCCGCCAATGCCCGTTCGGAGCGCAAGGCCGGATCGAGCGTCAGCGTCGCAGCCCGCTGGTGGAACGCGGCCGCGGCCGCCAGCCCGCCCCGCGCCCGCGCACGTCCCGACGAGCGTTCCAACTCGTCGGCCACGTCGTCGTCCGGACCGGCCGCGGCGTGCGCCAGGTGCCAGGCGCGCCGGTCAGGATCATGTCGCGAGTCCGTCACTTCGGCCAGTGCACCGTGTGCCACCTGTCTGTCATGCAGTGACGCCGACCGGTAGACCGCCGAGCGCACCAGCGGGTGCCGGAACCGCACCCGTACGCCGAACTCGGCCAGTCCCGCCTCGACCGCGGGGGCCGCGGCGTCGGCGCCGATGCCCAGCCGCGCGGCCGCCGGCCAGAGCAGCCTCGGATCGCCGAGCGGCTCGGCCGCTGCGAGCAGGAGCAGGCGGCGGGTCTGTTCTGGAACGGCGTCCACTCCACGCTGAAAGCTCGTCTCCATCGCGGTCGAGAGCGCCATGGTGCCGGGCAGCCCGAACCCACCCGCCAACTCCTGCACACTCAGCCTGCGCGGCAGTTCCAGCAGGGCCAACGGGTTGCCCCCGGTTTCGACGACGATCTGGTCACGCACCCGTTCGTCCAGCGGGACGCTGAGCACTGCGTCCAGCAACGCACGCGCGTCCGATTCCCGCAGTCCGCCGATCGGCATCTCGGGAAGTGTCCTCATCTCGGGATGCGGGAGCCTGGATGCCACGATCAAGGCCACCGACTCGGCGACCAGTCGGCGTGCCACGAACGAGATGACCTGCACCGAAGCCTGGTCGAGCCACTGCAGATCGTCGACCAGGCACACCAGGGGCCGCGTCTCGGCGACGTCCGCGAGCATGCTCAGGACCGCGAGTCCGACCAGAAGCCGGTCGGGAGCGGGGCCCGTGCTCAGCCCGAACGCCGTGCTGAGGGCCTCGCGCTGGGGCGCGGGTAGACGGTCGAGACGGTCCAGCATGGGTCCGCACAGCTGGTGAAGGGCGGCGTAGGCGAGTTCCATTTCCGATTCCACGCCGGATGCCCGGGCGACCTGGCACGCTTTCGCCTGCTCGGCCACATAGTCCAGCAGGGCGGTCTTGCCGAAACCGGCCTCGCCGTGGACCACCAGGACCCTGCTCTCACCTCGGCGCACCGCGGCCAACAGGTGTTTCAGCTCGTCGCATTCGGCCTGGCGGCCCCTGAGCCCCAGGTTCCGGTGTCGCGAAGTCTCCGGCACCACGGCACCGAAGCTATACCGCATTCGCGGTCGCTGCTTGCGATGACAGCAATACCTGTCGCAATATCTGTCAATCTCGGTCCGCTAGGGCGACAACCTCGGCAGCCGGTCGATGCCGAACTCGCGGCGCAACACCGTTCGCGCTGCGTAATAACCCGACATGCCGTGCACGCCGCCGCCGGGCGGCGTCGCCGACGAACACAGGTAGGCCTTCGGAATGGGTGTGCTCCACGGGTTGACCCGCGGCGTCGGACCCGCCAGAGCGTGCAACAGCGTGTTGCCGCCGACGCCGATGTCGCCGCCGACAAGGTTCGCGTTGTGTCCGGCCAACCGCGCGGCGGTGATCGAACGCACCGCCACCACGATGTCGCGAAAGCCCGGCGCGAAGCGCTCGAAAATGCATGTGACGGCTTCGGCCTGGTCGACAGTCGAGCCCGATGGGACGTGGGCGTACGCCCACAGCGGCCGCCGACCGTTCGCGTCGATGCGGCCCGGATCCGCAAGATGGGGCAGGGCGGCGAGCACCATCGGCCATTCCGCGTGCCGACCGGCGGCGACCTCGCGTTCGGCGCTCGCCATCTGCTCCCGGCTGCCGCCCATGTGCAGGGTCGGCGCGGCGGCAGGGCGCGGATCGGCCCACGGAATTTCACCGGCGAGCACAAAATCCACTTTCGCCACCCCGGGGCCGAACCGATAGCGCTGCAATGTCTTCGCGTAGCGGAGCGGCAACCTGTCGCGGTAGATGGACAACAGAGCGGTGGGGGCGGTGTCGTAGAGGACGACCCCCGATGGTGGTTCGGTGATCTCCTCGCCCGCCGTCAGCGTGCCGCCGTGCGCCGTCAAGTCGGCGATCAATGCGTCGGGGATGGCCTGGCTGCCGCCGACCGGAATCGGCCAGCCGACCGTGTGCGCCAACGTCGCGAGCATCAGCCCGGCGCCGGCGGACACCAGTGACGGCATCTGCGAAATCGTATGTGCAGCAACGCCGGTGAACAGCGCTCGGGCGTCGGCGCCGGCGAGTACGCGCCATGCCGGGGTGCCCTGCTCGAGCAGTCGCCGCGCCACCTGGACCGCGGCGATCGGATCCGGTGGAATCGAGCGCTTGTCGCCGAGCAGGAGCTTGAGCACACCGCCCTCGCGGGCCACCAGCGGGCCGAACAGACGCCGCCACGATTGTCCCTCGGTCAGCTCGGCGCAGGTGCGGTCCAGGTCGTGATAGCCGACGGCGGCGGGCCTGCCGGGCAGCGGGTTGGCGTAGGCGACCTCGGGCACGTTCAGCGTCACCCCGCGGGACGGCAGGTCGAACTCGGCCAGAAACGGCGAGGCCAGGGCGAGTGGATGCACGGCGGAGCAGACGTCGTGCGAGACCCCCGCGAATATGGGGTCGGGCAGGGTCCGCGCGCCGCCGCCCAGGGTGGGCTGCGCCTCGAACACCTGTACCGACAGGCCGGCGCGGGCGCAGATGACGGCGGCGGCCAGGCCGTTGGGTCCGCTGCCCACGACGGTGACGTCCACGCTGGCGATTCTCCCGCCCACCATCCGGTCATGAGGGCCTATTAGTCTGGCCGGGTGAGTCTCCCCGTTGTACTGATCGCCGACAAACTGGCTGAATCCACCGTCGCCGCGCTCGGCGACCAGGTAGAGGTCCGCTGGGTGGACGGCCCGGACCGTGAGAAGCTGCTGGCCGCTGTGCCGGAGGCCGATGCCCTGCTGGTGCGCTCGGCGACGACCGTCGACGCCGAGGTGCTCGCCGCGGCTCCCAAGCTCAAGATCGTCGCCCGCGCCGGCGTCGGCCTGGACAACGTGGACGTGGACGCCGCCACCGCGCGCGGTGTGCTGGTCGTCAACGCGCCGACGTCGAACATCCACAGCGCCGCCGAGCACGCCTTGGCGCTCCTGCTCTCCGCCGCTCGCGAGATCCCGGCCGCCGACGCGTCCCTGCGGGAACACGCATGGAAGCGGTCGGCCTTCTCCGGTACTGAGATCTACGGGAAGACGGTCGGCGTTGTCGGCCTCGGCCGCATCGGCCAGCTCGTCGCCCAACGACTGGCCGCGTTCGGCACACACGTGGTCGCGTACGACCCCTACGTGTCACCGGCGCGGGCCGCACAGCTGGGCATCGAACTGCTGACGCTCGACGAACTGCTGTCGCGCGCCGACTTCATCTCGGTGCATCTGCCGAAGACTCCTGAGACGGCGGGGTTGATCGGCAAGGAGGCGCTGGCGAAGACCAAGCCGGGCGTCATCATCGTCAACGCGGCGCGCGGCGGCCTCGTCGACGAGGAGGCACTGGCCGAGGCGGTGCGGTCCGGACACGTTCGCGGGGCGGGCATCGACGTGTTCGCCAAGGAACCGACGACCGAGAGCCCCCTGTTCGATCTGCCCCAGGTGGTGGTCACGCCGCATCTGGGCGCCTCGACCGGCGAGGCACAGGACCGCGCGGGCACGGATGTCGCGGCCAGCGTGAAGCTGGCGCTGGCCGGTGAGTTCGTTCCCGACGCGGTCAACGTCGGCGGCGGCGTCGTCGGTGAAGAGGTGGCGCCCTGGCTGGATCTGGCGCGAAAGCTGGGCGTGCTCGTCGGTGTGCTGTCCACCGAATTACCCGCCTCGCTGGCGGTGCAGGTCTGCGGTGAGCTGGCTTCCGAAGATGTTGACGTACTGAAGCTTTCGGTGCTGCGGGGGTTGTTCTCCGCGGTGATCGAGGATCCGGTCACGTTCGTCAACGCGCCGTCACTGGCCGCTGAGCGTGGCGTGCAGGCCGAGATCAGCACCGCCACCGAGAGCCCCAACCATCGCAGCGTGGTCGATGTGCGGGCGGTCTATCCCGATGGCTCGGTCGCCAATGTCGCGGGCACATTGTCGGGTCCGCAGTTGGTCGAGAAGATCGTCCAGATCAACGGCCGCAACTTCGATCTGCGCGCAGAGGGGGTCTATCTGATCGTCAACTATCTGGATCAGCCGGGAACATTGGGCAAGATCGGCACCCTGCTCGGCACCGCCGATATCAACATCCATGCCGCGCAACTCAGCGAGGATGCGGACGGACCCGGGGCGACGATTCTGCTGCGCGTCGACCGCGACGTGCCCGCCGATGTGCGTTCGGCGATCTCCGAGTCCGTCGGCGCGAAGCTGCTGGAAGTGGTGGACCTGTCGTGAAACTGGCGATCATCGCCGGTGACGGCGTCGGCCCCGAGGTCATCGGCGAGGCCATCAAGGTGCTCGACACCGTGCTGCCCGGCGTCGAGAAGACGAACTACGATCTCGGCGCCCGGCGCTATCACGCGACCGGTGAGGTGTTGCCCGACGGGGTGCTCGACGAGTTGCGCGACCACGACGCGATCCTGCTCGGTGCGATCGGGGATCCGTCGGTACCGAGCGGCCTTCTCGAGCGGGGCCTGCTGCTGACGATCCGCTTCGCACTCGACCACCACATCAATCTGCGGCCAGCCCGGCTGTATCCGGGAGTGACGAGCCCGTTGGCCGGTGACCCGCAGATTGACTTCGTGGTGGTCCGCGAGGGCACGGAAGGCCCCTACACCGGCACCGGGGGAGTGATCCGCGCGGGCACACCGCACGAAATCGCCACCGAGGTCAGCGTCAACACCGCATTCGGTGTGCGCCGCCTGGTACACGACGCCTTCAACCGTGCCGCACAACGCCGCAAGCACCTGACGCTGGTACACAAGATCAACGTGTTGGCCTACGCAGGGGACCTGTGGTGGCGCACAGTGCAGGAAGTGGCCACCGAGTATCCCGATGTCGAGGTGGCCTACCAGCATGTCGACGCGGCAACCATTCATCTGGTCACCGACCCGGGCCGATTCGATGTGATCGTCACCGACAACCTGTTCGGTGACATCATCACCGACCTCGCCGCGGCGGTGTGCGGTGGGATCGGGCTGGCCGCCAGCGGCAATATCGATGCGACGCGGGCGAATCCGTCGATGTTCGAACCGGTGCACGGTAGCGCCCCCGACATCGCGGGTCAGGGCATCGCGGATCCGACCGCGGCGATCATGTCGGTCGGTCTGCTGCTGTCACATATCGGCGAGCTGGAGGCCGCGGCCCGGGTCGACAAGGCGGTCGAGCAGCATCTGGCGACCCGGGGGCAGGAGAAGTTGTCCACCGTGCAGGTCGGCGATCGGATCGCCTCGAGCCTCTGAGTCGTCCGGTGGCGACCCTCCGACGGCAGTGCTGGCTGTTTGCGATCGGTTCGTCGTTGTTCGCGATCGCCACCGTGCCGGGGCTGTCCGCACTCGCCGGCGCCGGTCTGGCCAACCTGTTGTGTTTCATCGGCTCCTGGTTCTTCACCACCGCGGGCTGGATGCAACTGGTGTTGTCCGGGCCCGCCATGCGGATCGGGTGGTTCTCGGCTGCCACGCAATTCGCCGGCACGATTCTGTTCAACATCAGCACAGGTGCTTCGTTGTACGCGCATGCGGTCGGCCCGGAGCGGCGCCTGGTGTGGGCGCCTGACGCCGTGGGATCGGCGGCATTTCTGGTGAGCGGGGCGCTCGGTGTCGTCGCGGTGACCGCCGTTGTCGGGATCTTCGAGCTCAAATCCCGCGACTGGCAGGCGGAGTGGATCAATGTGATCGGGTGCGTGGCCTTCGGGGTGTCCGCGCTCGGCGCGTTCGTCACCAAAACCGGAGTGACGGAGGACGCCCTGCTGGCCAACGCGGGCACCTTTGTCGGCGCGCTGTGCTTCCTGGCCGCCGCGTTACTGGTGCTGCCGCGCGACTCGCACGCCGGTGACGGGCCCGCGGACTCCTAGGCTTCGCCACGTTGGTGCACCGATTCCACCGTGTACAGATGAGGATCGAAACTGATCGCCATCGAGGCGGCCTCACCCATGTGCTGCCGGGCCGTCGGATCCGCGAGCATCGCCCGATAAGCCTCTACGCTGTCCCACTGCGCGTAGTTGAGGACCCGGGTGCGATCCGTACTGACGTGGATGTTCGCCGACCGGAATCCCGGCCGCTTGCGCATGACGTGTTCGGTTGCGGTGTCGAGCAACGCCGCCAGGTCGGCGGCCCTGTCCGGGTCCACCGTGAAGACGTTGATCAGGGTGGCGTAATCGCTGTTCATCTCGATTGTCGTCATCGCCTTCTCCTTGTCAGGTTCCTTACATTGAAGACCATAGCACTGATGTAAGGTTCCTGTCATGGAGCGTCCTGAAACCGAACCCGCCGTCGGCTATCTGATCAAGCGCGTTCAGCAGTCGTTTCGGCGACGTAGCGATGCCGCACTGAGATCGACGGGATTGTCGATGGCGCAGTACGCCGTCCTGCGGGCGCTCGTCGACCATCCGAATGCCTCCGCATCCGAGTTGTCGCGCCTGTGCTTCGTCACCAGGCAGTCGCTGCAGGACGTGCTCGCCGGTCTGCGGTCGGCCGGACTGGTCGGTGAATCGGGGGAACGCGCGCGTGGGCGCGCTCGATCACTGGAGTTGACGGCTGCGGGAGCGAAGCGGTTGAAGGCCGCACACGCCGCGGTGATCGGTGTGGAAGCGATGATGCTGCAAACGATCTCGCCCGCTGCGCGCCGCCAGGCCGTTGCGGTGCTGATCCGGTGCGCCGAGAATCTCGAGGCGGGCTCAGGGCTCTGACAAGTCAACCTGGCTCGGGCTCGACCGGAACGAACGGCAGCGCAAGAAGCGGAAAAAGCGCGCAGACGGCGAAAGCCGCGGCAAAGCCGGCGATCCCGATCAACCCGCCGAAAAGCGGTGGTGCGATCCCGGCCGTCAGCAATTGGCTGGTGTTCTGAGCGCCCAGGGCGCGCCCACTCCAGAACGGCCCGGCGATCTCGGCGATCGCGGTGAACGCCAACCCGTTGTCGGACACCGTGATCACCGACGCGACCACCATCAGCGCGACGCTGATGGGGGAGTCGAACCAGTCGGTCAGCGCGAGCAGCCCCATGGCGACGGCCGCACCCACCGCGATCGTCCGGATCGGCCGCAGCCGTGAACCGACCAGATCCGACCAGCGGCCCGCGGCGATGCGTCCGGCGGCGCCGCACAGCTGCGCGACCGTCACCATCGTGCCCGCCGCCCCGGCCGACCAGCCGCGGTCGGTCATCAACCAGGCCAGGGTGAACGTCCACACCACGGCCTGGGGTACGACCAGCAGCACCGAGACGGCGTGGATGCGCCACAGCACCGCAGAGCCGCGATACGGGTTGGCCAGATCCTCTTCTGCCGCCTCATGCCGCGGCGGTCGCGGGGGGTCCTTCACCGCGACCGCGCACACGACCGCGGAGATCGCGCACACCACCGCCGGGAACAGAAGCGCCACCGACACCCCGTGACTCTCCGCAAGCCGTGGAATCACCAACGCGCCCAACCCGACTCCCAACGGCTGAGCTGTCTGTCGGATGCCCATGACCAGGCCGCGCTTTTCGGGCGGGAACCAGCCGACCACCAACCGGCCGCTGGCCGAGTTGCTGCTGGCCGCGGCCATCCCGCCGAGAAGGAGGAACGCACCGATGGCGATCAGCGAGTGCATCGACGCGGCCGCGAAGGCCGCTGCCGCCGTCAGCGCCGAGCCCACTGCCAACACAATGCGCTCGCCGACGCGGTCCACGAGATAACCCCAGGCGATCAACGTGGCCACCATGCCGAAACTCGCCATCGACGACAGCAGGCCGGCTCTGGCGAGATCGAGTCCGCGCTCGGAATGCAGGGTCGGGATGAGGAACGCGGCGCCATTGATGAAGACGTTCGCGCATAGCGTCGTGGTGAGCGCGATCACCAGCATTGACCAGCGTCGCACGGTGCTAATCGTTTCGACGGACATGGGGCCATCGTCGCATGTCGTCTCACAATGCTGAATATGCCTTCCAAATGGTGAGATTCGTAGATGAAGGGGCGGCCGGGCGCGGCTCGGGCAATGGCCACTAGGCTGGGATGATGCGTCTTGGTCGAATTGCCAGTCCCGATGGAGTCGCCTTCGTGAGCATCGAAGGGCCGACCGACAACCCGACCGAGGCGATTGCCAAGGAAATCGCCGAACATCCATTCGGAAATCCGGAGTTCACGGGTAGGCAGTGGCCGCTCGCCGACGTACGTCTGCTCGCGCCCATCCTGGCGAGCAAGGTGGTGTGCATCGGAAAGAACTACGCCGCGCACATCGAGGAGATGGGTGGGGGATCGTTCGACGATCCGATCATCTTCATGAAACCCAATACGTCGATCGTCGGTCCCAACATCCCCATCCAATTGCCCGCGGATGCCAGTCCCGTGCACTTCGAGGGTGAACTGGCCGCCGTGATCGGCCGTCCGTGCAAGGACGTCCCGGCGGCGCGTGCCGCCGAGAACATCCTGGGTTACGCGATCGGCAATGACGTGTCGGCGCGCGACCAGCAGAAGAAGGACGGTCAATGGACCCGCGCCAAGGGTCACGACACGTTCTGTCCGATCGGGCCGTGGATCGTCACCGACGTCGACCCCGCCGACCTGGCGATCCGCACCGAGGTCAACGGTGAGGTCAAGCAGGACAGCCGGACGTCGCTGATGATTCACGACGTCGGCGCGATCATCGAATGGATCTCGGCGGTGATGACGCTGCTACCGGGTGACCTGATCCTGACCGGCACGCCAGAGGGTGTCGGCCCGATCGAGGACGGCGACACCGTGAGCATCACCGTCGAAGGTATTGGCACGCTGACCAACCCCGTTGTGCGCAAGGGCAAATCATGAGCGTTGAAGGTGCGGCGGTGCGGGTACGGTTCTGCCCGTCGCCGACGGGCACGCCACACGTCGGGCTGATCCGGACCGCCCTGTTCAACTGGGCCTACGCCCGCCACACCGGAGGCAAACTCGTCTTCCGGCTGGAGAACACCGACGCCCAACGCGACAGCGAGGAAAGCTATCTCGCGATCCTCGACGCACTCAACTGGCTCGGGCTGAACTATGACGAAGGCCCCGACATCGGCGGCCCCTACGCGCCGTACCGGCAGTCCGAACGCGGTGAGATCTATCGCGACGTGGTGCAGCGACTGCTGGATGCGGGCGAAGCCTACGAGGCCTTCTCCACAGCCGAGGAGGTCGAGGCCCGGCATGCGGCCGCCGGCCGGAACCTCAAGCTCGGGTACGACAACTTCGACCGCAACCTCACCGACGAGCAGCGCTCGGCCTTGCGGGCCGAAGGCCGCAGCCCTGTCGTGCGCCTGCGGATGCCCGACGAGGACATCACCTGGCATGACCTCGTCCGGGGCCAGACCACGTTCGGGGCCGGTACGGTGCCCGACTTCGCTTTGACCCGGGCCAGCGGAGATCCGCTGTACACCTTGGTCAATCCCGTCGATGACGCGCTGATGAAGATCACCCACGTGCTGCGCGGCGAGGATATTCTGCCGTCCACCCCGCGCCAGATCGCGCTGTATCAGGCGCTGATTCGCCTCGGCGTGGCCGAACGGGTGCCCGAGTTCGCACACCTGCCGAGCGTGCTCGGAGACGGCAACAAGAAGCTGTCCAAGCGCGACCCTGAGTCGAATCTGTTCGCACATCGCGACCGCGGCTTCATCCCCGAAGGGCTGCTGAACTACCTGGCATTGTTGGGCTGGGGCATCGCCGAGGACCGCGACGTCTTCAGCCTCTCCGAGATGGTGGCCGCGTTCGATGTGGTCGACGTCAACTCCAATCCCGCCCGGTTCGACCAGAGGAAGGCCGATGCGCTCAATGCCGAACACATCCGCCTGCTGAGCGAGGACGACTTCGCCGCGCGACTGCGTGCCTACTTTCTCACCCATGGCCACAACGTCGGCCTGGATGACGCCCAGTTCGCCGAGGCGGCCCGGCTGGTGCAGACCCGCATCGTCGTGCTCAGCGACGCGTGGGGTCTTCTGAAGTTCCTCAACGACGACGAGTTCGCGCTCGACGAAAAGGCTGCGGCCAAGGAATTGCGCGCCGACGCGGTCCCGGTTCTCGCCGCAGCGGTGACTGCGCTCGAAGGCGTCGGGGAGTGGACCACGACCCACATCGAGACGGCGCTGAAGCTGGCGTTGTTGGAAAATTTCGCGCTCAAACCGCGGAAAGCATTCGGGCCCGTCCGGGTGGCGGCCACCGGCGCATCGATCAGTCCGCCGCTGTTCGAGTCGCTGGAACTGCTGGGCAGGGATCGGACCCTGCGCCGGCTGCGCGCGGGACATGAGTACGCGGGCGTCGAGGCGTGAGAAAGCACCCGCGAATCTTTTGGTAGTCTGCACGTCGGCCCGAAAGGAAACGCGGCGGCAGCCAACCGTCGCTCACCGAGGGCCGAAAACGCCTGTGACCAGTGGTTATAGGTCGCCATGGGGTATGGTGTAATTGGCAACACAGCTGATTCTGGTTCAGCCATTCTAGGTTCGAGTCCTGGTACCCCAGCCAATCACTGAATTAGGTCGGCATACCGGCTTGCGTTATGCTGACTTCTCGTTCTGGCCCCCGTCGTCTAGCGGCCTAGGACGCCGCCCTCTCACGGCGGTAGCGTGGGTTCGAATCCCATCGGGGGTACCAGTTTTTTCCGTCGAAACTGCGGCAAGATCGCGGTTTCTTCGAATTTTGCGATCTCCCCGCAGTCTCGCCGAGTGACTGCGGCCGCTCGTTTGTGGCTCAGAGCCGCCGGGTGAGCGCATCCGCGGCGGCCAGAAGGTCGGCGGCCCAGCGCATACCCGGTCGCCGACCCATCCGGTCGATCGGTCCTGACACCGACACCGCGGCGATCACGTTGCCGCGGCTGTCGCGCACCGGCGCCGAGACGCTGGCCACGCCGGGCTCGCGCTCGGCTGCGCTCTGGGCCCAGCCGCGTTTCCGGACCTCAGCCAGCGTCCTGTCGGTGAATCTCGCGGCGGGCAGCACCGCCTGCTGGGTAGCGGTGTCCGCGTAGGCCAGCAGCACTCTGGCGCCGGAGCCGGCCGTCATGGGCAGCATCGTGCCGACCGGCACCGTATCGCGAAGGCCGGCAGGCGGTTCCAGCGCGGCCACACAGATCCGGGAGGTGCCCTCACGCCGGTAGAGCTGCACACTTTCGCCGGTGATCTCGCGCAGCCTGGGCAGCACTGCGGCACCTGCGGCCAGCAGCGGATCGTTGACCTGGCCCGCCAGTTCCGTCAATGCGGGACCGAGTCGCCAGCGCCCTCCGCCGTTGCGGGTGAGCAGCCGATGCGCCTCCAAGCCCGCAGCCAGCCTGTGCGCGGTTGCGCGGGGCATACCCGTGCGCTCGCAGAGTTCAGCCAGTCCGCACGGCGATTCGGCCACCGCGTGCAGCACACCCACCGCTTTGTCGAGCACTCCGATACCGCTATCCTGTCTCACATGCAGATACTAACTTCCCAGATTGTGAGATAGTCAACTATGACCGCCATCGACAAGCCACGCACCATGGCACAGAAAGTGTGGGACGACCATGTCGTCGCCCTGGGCGCCGGTGAGGGTGCTGCCCGCGAGCCCGACCTGATCTACATCGACCTCCACCTCATTCATGAGGTCACCAGCCCACAGGCGTTCGACGGGCTGCGGATCAATGGACGCACGGTCCGGCGCCCCGACCTGACCATCGCCACCGAAGACCACAACGTGCCGACGATCGATGTCGACAAGCCGATCGCCGACCCCGTGTCACGTACTCAGGTGGAGACGCTGCGTCGCAATTGCGAGGAGTTCGGGGTTCGGCTGTATCCATTGGGTGACGTCGAGCACGGCATCGTGCACATCATCGGGCCACAACTCGGACTCACCCAGCCGGGTACCACCGTGGTGTGCGGTGACAGTCACACCTCGACCCACGGAGCGTTCGGCGCGTTGGCGATGGGCATCGGCACCTCGGAGGTCGAGCACGTCCTGGCGACGCAGACGCTGCCGTTGCGTCCGTTCAAGACGATGGCGGTCAACGTCGACGGTGTGCTGCCGCCGGGAGTGAGCGCCAAGGACATCATCCTGGCGGTCATTGCGAAGATCGGCACCGGAGGCGGTCAGGGCCACGTCCTCGAATACCGCGGCAGCGCCATCGAATCGCTGTCGATGGAAGGCCGGATGACGATCTGCAATATGAGCATCGAAGCCGGTGCGCGCGCCGGCATGGTCGCCCCCGACGAAACCACATTCGAATTTCTGCGCGGGCGCCCGCACGCGCCGAAGGGTACCGACTGGGATGACGCAGTCGCGGCGTGGAGCCGGCTGCGTACCGACGAGGGCGCCGAGTTCGATGCCGAGGTCTACCTCGACGCGGCGACGCTGAGCCCATTCGTCACCTGGGGCACCAACCCCGGGCAGGGCGTGCCGCTGTCGGCGTCGGTGCCCGACCCCGCGCTGATGTTCGACGACGGTGAACGACAATCAGCCGAGAAAGCGTTGGCCTACATGGATCTTCGTGCCGGCACGGCGATGCGCGACATCCCCGTTGACGCCGTGTTCGTCGGTTCGTGCACCAACGGCAGGATCGAGGATCTGCGGGTGGTCGCCGACGTCCTGAGGGGCCGCAAGGTCGCCGACGGGGTGCGGATGCTCGTCGTGCCCGGCTCGATGCGGGTGCGCGCACAGGCCGAATCCGAGGGCCTCGGCGAGGTCTTCACCGCCGCGGGCGCGGAGTGGCGGCACGCCGGCTGCTCGATGTGTCTGGGCATGAACCCGGATCAACTTTCGTCCGGCGAACGCTGCGCGTCGACATCCAATCGCAACTTCGAGGGCAGGCAGGGCAAGGGCGGCCGCACCCATTTGGTGTCACCGGCCGTCGCCGCCGCCACCGCTGTTCGCGGCACCTTGTCCTCTCCAGCCGATCTGACCCAGTAACAGGAGAACGTGATGGAAGCCTTCAAGACTCACACCGGCATCGGCGTGCCACTGCGGCGGTCGAATGTCGATACCGACCAAATCATCCCGGCGGTCTATCTGAAGCGGGTCACCCGAACAGGTTTCGAGGATGGATTGTTCGCGGCCTGGCGCAACGATCCCGCATTCGTCCTCAATATGGCTCCCTTCGACAAGGGATCGGTTCTTGTCGCCGGTCCCGATTTCGGCACCGGCTCGTCGCGAGAGCACGCGGTCTGGGCACTCATGGACTACGGCTTCCGAGTCGTCATCTCATCTCGCTTCGCCGATATTTTTCGGGGCAACGCGGGCAAGGCGGGGCTTTTGGCTGCCGAAGTCGCCCAAGATGATGTGGAGCTCCTGTGGAAGCTGATCGAGCAGAATCCGGGGCTGGAAATCACTGTGAATCTTCAAGATCGCAACGTGGTCGCAGGAACGGTCATGGTGCCGTTCAACATTGACGATTACACCGCCTGGCGGCTGTTCGAGGGATTCGACGATATAGGCCTTACGCTGCGTAAACTCGATCAAATCGAGTCCTTCGAGGAGCGCAGGCCGGCCTGGAAACCGAACACTCTGCAACCCTCCGAATAGGCGCCGAACGGCTGAAATCACGGTCCTCAGAACCGGTTCATCAGGGGCCCGGTAGGAGGTCAAGGGCGGCAACCGGATTGCCGAAATGTTCGCTAGCTACGGTTGAAATTGCGCGTGGCTCTTGGAAATCAGTGGTGAAAAGGTTTACCGTGTCCTCTAGTCGGTCCAAAGAGGACCACTGGGTCTCGGAGGTTTTGAATGAACAAAGCGGAGCTCATCGACGTACTCACGGAGAAACTGGGCTCGGATCGTCGGCAAGCAACAGCTGCGGTGGAGAACGTTGTTGACACCATCGTGCGTGCGGTTCACAAGGGTGACAGCGTCACCATCACGGGCTTCGGCGTTTTCGAACAGCGCCGTCGTGCAGCCCGTGTCGCGCGCAATCCGCGCACCGGCGAGACGGTCAAAGTTAAGCCCACCTCCGTGCCGGCATTTCGGCCCGGCGCTCAATTCAAAGCGGTTGTTTCTGGGGCACAGCGCCTCCCGGCGGAAGGACCAGCAGTGAAGCGTGGCGTAACGGCGGGAACAGCGCGGAAGGCCGTCAAGAAGGCCGCCGCCAAGAAAGCAGTGAAGCGGACTCCGGCCAAGAAGACGGCCACGAAGGCCGCTGCCAAGAAGACGGCGGCGAAGAAGGCCCCGGCCGCCAAGAAGACGGCGACGAAGGCCGCAGCCAAGAAGACAGCGACGCGCGCCCCGGCCAAGAAGGCGGCGGCGAAGAAGGCTCCGGCCGCCAAGAAGGCTCCGGCCGCCAAGAAGGCTCCGGCGGCCAAGAAGGCTCCGGCCGCCAAGAAGGCTCCGGCCGCCAAGAAGACGGCACGCAAGGCGCCGGCCAAGAAGGGCCGCCGCTAAGTCACACAGTTCGGTTTCAGGCACGCCGCGGGACATTGCGACCCGCGGCGCGTCTGTGTGCCGTGAGAAGGGCTAGGGCGCTTCGGACTCCGACGCCGCCCACCGTTTTGCATTCATTCCGCCGCGGCGCACTCGCCCCGGGGCACTACTTCTTGGCGGCCAGTGCGCTGCCGATGTGTTCGGCGGCCACCAAGCGGTGCTGTGCCATCGACATCACCCAGGTGCTGCCCTTGCGGTTGCGTGATTTGTCGGGGTGTACCCCGTCGCGGTCACACCACCACTCGATGAGATCCGGAATCACCTTGCCCTGTGTACAGATCACCGGGGTGCCGTCACCGGCCGCGATCTCGAGAACGCGGCGCCGCGCCGCCTTGCGATTCTCCGGATACTCCTCCTCGGTCAGCAGAGACTCGTTGTGGATCGTCGTCCCGAGCTCCTCTGCCAATGGTTCCAGTGTTTGATGGCAGCGCACCCGGTCGGCGGCATACAACTCGGAAGCACCGAATGCCAGCAGTTGGCCGACGAGCGATTCGGCCTGGGCGCGGCCGCGCTTGTCGAGTGGCCTCTTTCGATCGTCACCCTTGTACCGGGATTTGCTGCCCGCGGTGGCGTGTCGGACGATCAGTACCGATTTCGTGTCGATCGGCAGCTTGTCGAAGCGCCGCAACACTTTCCGATCGTCCGGATATTGGAGCTGATTGAGGGCTTCCGATACGGGTAGCCACTTCAGCTCGTCGACCTCGTCATTGGGATTGAAATCGCCGTCGACGCAGCGCGCCGCCCAGTACCGCACCTTCTTGATGCCGTGGTCGACGGGATAGCTCACCGCGGTCAGCCGGCGCCCGAGGATCGCCGTGTACCCGGTCTCCTCGTGCACCTCGCGGACCGCGGTGACGGGTTCGGTCTCACCGGAGTCGACCTTGCCCTTGGGCAGCGACCAGTCGTCGTAGCGCGGGCGGTGGACGATCGCGATCTCTACCGACGCGTCAGACGCGACATCGCCGATGGAACGCCACAGCACGGCGCCTGCGGCCAGAACAACCTTGTCCACCGGGGTCATGTCTCGCGGCATGTCCTTCGGCACGTCAACTCCTGCTGGTCATTCGGGCCGGTCAGGTCGTCACCGTCACGGATGTCGACGGCCTTCCATCAACGAGACCTGATGATCCCGCACATTCTCGCCCTCGTGCGGGGAGGCCGTCCATTTCCCGTCGACGCCGAGTTCCCAGCACCGGGTGCGCGGATCCATCGCGGAATCGAATACATCGTCCAGTTGCGCGGTCAGCCTCGGATCCTTCACCTGTGCCATCACCTCGACCCGCCGGTCCAGATTACGATGCATCATGTCGGCGCTGCCGATCCAGAACTCGTCGATGGCGTGGAAGTGAATGATTCGCGAGTGTTCGAGGAACCGTCCGAGGATCGAGCGCACCACGATGTTGTCGGAGTAGCCGGGGGCGTGCGGCTTCAGTGCGCAGATGCCGCGCACCACGACCTCGACCCGCACACCTGCCTGCGACGCGCGGTAGAGCGCGTCGATGACCTGCTCGTCCACCAACGCGTTGGCCTTCAACCGGATCAGGCCGTCGCCGCCGTCTCGATTGGCGGCGATCTCGCGTTCGATTCGCTCGATGATGCCCTTGCGCACACCATGTGGAGCGACCAACAGGTTGCGGTAGGAGTCCTTGCGTGAGTAGCCCGTGAGCGAATTGAACAGATCGGTGAGATCCGCACCGATGTCGGGCGCGGCGGTCAGCAGCCCGACATCCTCGTACAGCCGCGCGGTTTTCGGGTTGTAGTTGCCGGTTCCGATGTGGCAGTAGCGCCGGATCGTCGATCCTTCCCGCCGCACCACCAGGCATGTCTTGCAGTGCGTCTTGAGCCCGATGAGTCCGTAGACGACGTGCACGCCCGCCCGCTCCAGTGCGCGGGCCCATTTGATATTGGCCTGTTCGTCGAACCGGGCCTTGATCTCAACGAGCGCGACGACCTGCTTGCCGGCCGCGGCAGCGTCGATGAGCGCGTTCACGATCGGTGAGTCACCCGATGTGCGGTACAGCGTCTGTTTGATCGCGAGCACGTTCGGATCGGCGGCGGCCTGTTCGATGAAACGCTGAACGGTGGTGGAGAACGAATCGTAGGGGTGATGCACCAGCACGTCACCGTCTCGCAGCGTCGAGAAGATGCTCTTCGGTGTTTCGCGCTCACCGAACGCAGGCGGCGTCGCGGGCACGAACGGCGGATCCTTCAGTGCCGGCCGGTCCACCTTATAGATCTGCCACAGCGAGGACAGATCGAGCAGCCCGGCGACCTCGATGACGTCGCCGGGGTCCACGTCGAGTTCACGCAGGAGAAGCTCCAACATGCTCTCGGTCATGTCGTCGGAAACTTCCAGGCGGACCGGGGAACCGAAGCGCCGGCGCGCGAGCTCGCGCTCCAGCGCCTGCAGCAGGTCTTCGTCGCGATCCTCTTCCACCTCGAAATCCGCGTTGCGCGTGATCCGGAACGCGTGATGCTCAACGATTTCCAGACCCGGAAAAAGCACGTGCAGGAATGCGGCGATCAACTCCTCCATCGGCAGGAAGCGAACCACATGGGACGTCCCCTGACGGGGGGATAGCTCCACGAAGCGGTCGACGTTGTCGGGCACCTTGATTCGGGCGAAGTGCTGGCCGCCGTCTTCGGGATGCCTGACGGTGATCGCCAGATTCAGGCTCAAACCGCTGACGAACGGGAAGGGGTGGGCCGGGTCGACCGCCAGCGGCGTCAGAACCGGGAAGACCTGCTCGTGGAAGTAGGTGGAGAGCCGCCCCCGTTCGGCATCGTCGAGTTCGGTCCATGTGACGATCACGATGCCTTCGTCGGCGAGTGCGGGACGCACCGAGTCCAGGAATACGTGCGAGTGTCTGCTCGCGATCTGCTGGGTGCGCTCGCTGATCCGGCGCAACTGCTCGCGCGGTGACAGGCCGTCGGCAGAACGCACCGAAAGCCCCATCTCGTCGCGCCGCTTCAGTCCCGCGACGCGCACCATGTAGAACTCGTCGAGGTTCGACGCGAAGATCGCGAGGAACTTCGCCCGCTCCAGCAACGGCAGTGAGGTGTCGGCGGCCAGCGCGAGGACACGCGCGTTGAAGTCGAGCCAGCTCAGCTCGCGGTTGAGGTAACGGTCATCGGGCAGTGCGTTGTCGATGGCGGGAGAGGTTGCCGCGGGGGGCGCCTCGGGCGCCGAGTCGGCGGGATGGACCACGGCCGACCGAGTGACCGACTCCACTTCCCCCGGTCGGGTCTGGGCTTCGGCTTCTGTCATTCCTCAGATGATTCCCTATCGACCAGTTCTGTAGCCAGCGCGGTCGGCGATCACGTCGCTGTCATTCACCTCGTCCGCCCGATGGCCTGTGCAGTCGCCGTACCCACCCCCAGTCGTCGCGCCACGAGCAGGTCGTCGGGTGTGTCGATGTCACACCGCAGTCCCGGCCATGCGCCAGTCAGCTCGATCGCCCCTGAATGGCGATGCTGCTGAGCCGAATCACGGCCGAAGCGCGGCTCGAGCCCCACCCCGAAGGCAAACAGCGCCGACGTTCCCGTTCCGTGTCGATCGCCGACGAAGCTACGTGGGTGGGCGCGCGCGGCGTTGATCGCCTCGGTCAGCTCCTGTGGCTGCAGTGCGGGCAGATCACCCTGCAGCGCAGCGACATTCGGCGTCTCTTCACGTACCGACGCTTCGGCAGCCCTGATGGCGTTGTTCAGTGGGTTGCGGTGGCCATCCGGTGTCGGGTCCACCAGCACGCGGGCACCGAGCTGTCGGGCGGCCTCGCCGGCAACTTCGTCCGGAGTGACAACGGTGACCGAATGCAATGCGGGAACCGTCGATATCGCCGTGATGGTGTCGACCAACATCGCCAGCACGACGCTCTCACGGGTCGCGGCCGAGAAAACCGGCGCCAGCCGGGTCTTCGCCGCCGCGAGCCGTTTCACGGCGATCACCAGCCCGACATCTGCGGTGCCGCTCATGTGCGCCATCCTGCCAGTAGCCGCCGCGCTAGGGTTGGAGCCGTGGTCGAGGCGACTGTGATGGGTGCCGGCGCATGGGGGACGGCGCTGGCCAAGGTGCTGGCGGATGCAGGCAGCGACGTCACGCTGTGGGCACGCCGTCCCGAATTGGCCGCCGAGATCAACGACACCCACCGCAACACCGGTTACCTCGGCGACGTCGAGTTGCCCAAGACGATCCGGGCGACCAGCGACCCCGGCGAAGCGCTTTCCGGTGCATGCACCGTGCTGCTGGCGGTGCCATCGCAGACGTTGCGGGCCAATCTCGAAGGCTGGAAGGACTCGATCGGCGACGACGTGACGCTGGTGAGCCTCGCCAAGGGGATCGAACTGGACACCCTGATGCGGATGAGCCAGGTCATCATGCAGGTCACCGGGGTCGACTCGGCGCGGGTTGCCGTGGTCACGGGGCCCAACCTGGCCAGCGAGATCGCCGACGAGCAGCCGTCGGCCACGGTCGTCGGGTGCACCGACTCGGGCCGCGCGGTGGCGCTGCAGCGCGCGATGGCAACCGGGTACTTCCGTCCGTACACCAATGCCGACGTCATCGGCGCCGAGGTGGGCGGCGCCTGCAAGAACGTCATCGCGCTCGCCTGCGGCATGGCGGCGGGCGTCGGGCTGGGCGAGAACACCGCGGCGGCGATCATCACCCGCGGACTGGCCGAGATCATGCGACTGGGAATCGCGTTGGGCGCCAAGCCGGCCACCCTGGCCGGCCTGGCGGGGGTCGGGGACCTGGTGGCCACCTGCACCTCCCCCCACTCGCGCAACCGTTCGTTCGGCGAGCGGCTGGGCAAGGGCGGCACCATGGAGACGGCCCAACGTGCCGCCGGTGGGCACATCGCCGAAGGGGTTTCGTCGTGCGAGTCGGTGCTTGCACTGGCGGCCAGTTACGACGTCGAGATGCCGCTCACCGATGCGGTGCACCGGGTCTGCCACAAAGGCTTGTCGGTCGACCAAGCGGTTGCGCTGCTACTCGGACGCAGCACCAAGCCGGAGTAGGGGACGTGGACGGTACCTACGGCGACTCCACTCGTAGCGTGAAAGCCGTTGGCTCGGAAGCCTTTCCGGGTGCGGCCGTGGCGCCGCTCCTGGTTCAGGCATCCGCTTACCACATCCCGCCCAGTGAGGACGACAGCCTAGATACGTATGGCCGCAAATCGAATCCGACTTGGCGGCAATTGGAATCGGCGCTGGCTGAACTGGAGGGCGCCACCGCCGCCGTGGTCTTCAGCTCGGGCATGGCCGCGATCACGTCGGTGCTACGCGTGCTCACCAAGCCCGGAACGACACTCGTCGTGCCCGTCGACGGCTACTATCAGGTTCGCCGCTATGCCCAGGAGTACCTTGCGCCGCAAGGGATCACCGTTATAGAGGCAAGATCCGCCGAGATGGTCGATGCCGCCTCCGGCGCCGATGTGGTGTTCGCCGAAACCCCCGCCAACCCGGGTCTCGACGTCGTCGATCTGCATCGCCTGGCGTCGGTCTGCCGCGGTCGTGGTGCGACACTCGTCGTGGACAACACCACCGCCACACCACTCGGCCAACGGCCGCTCTCGTTGGGGGTTGACCTGGTGGTGGCCAGCGCGACCAAGGCGCTGTCGGGCCATCACGATCTTCTCGCGGGTTACGTCGCAGGCAGTCACGCCGACATGATCGCCGCGGTCGAACACGAACGGCTGCTCGCCGGTGCGATCCTCGGCCCGTTCGAGGCATGGATGGTGCTGCGCAGCCTCGGCACCGCCGGTCTGCGGTTCGAACGGCAGTGCCAGAACGCTTCGGCGGTCGCGCTGATGTTGCGAAGCCATCCAGCGGTGCGGTCCGTGCGATACCCGGGGCTGCCCGACGATCCGTCGCATGCGATCGCCACCAGGCAGATGAAGCGCTACGGCGGCATCGTCGCGATGGAGCTGGACAGCGCCGCCGGTGTGCACGCGCTCGTCGAGCGCAGCGCCCTGCTCGTCTCGGCCACCAGCTTCGGCGGCATTCACAGCTCGGTGGACAGGCGTGCCCGGTGGGGGGATCCGGTGAGCTCGGGCTTCGCCCGGATCTCGCTGGGCATCGAGGACACCGACGACCTCATCGCCGACATCGAACAGGCCCTGAGCGGTCATGGATGACAGTTCGGCACAGGACATCACCTTTGCCGACCTGGAAATGCTCGTCGCCTTCGCCCGCACCGAACACTTCGGCAACACGGCGGCCGAGTTGGGCATCAGCGTGGCGACGGTACAGCGCACCATCCGGTCGCTGGAACGCAAGCTCGGTGTTCCGCTGATCGAACAGGCCGGCCGCCGGGTGCGCATGCTGCGGGCGGGCAACGTCCTGGTGCGTGAGGCGAACGCGGTGCTGCGGGCCAGGCAGGACGCCGTCGACAACACTCTGGTCGACGCGGGCCATCCGCAGCGGCTGCTGCGGATCGCTCACACCTTCTCGCTCGGACTGGGATTCGTCCCGCGGGTGCTGGCGGAGCTGCTCACCCAGCATCCCGGCCTGCGGTTCCGGTGCTGGCAGGGCGCGGCCAACGATGTGGTGGCCGCACTGCTGCGCGGCGAGGCCGATGTCGCGTTCACGTCCGTGGCGCCGAGCGAACAGGATTTCGTGGTCGAGCCGCTGTTCATCGAATCGCTGTTGCTGGCGGTGCCGGCCGAGGATCCGTTGGCACAGGAGACCAGGCTCCCGCTGCGTGCGGTCCGTGACCGGTCCTTCGTGTCGATGGAACTCGGGTCGAGCAGCCGTGCGCATATGGTGAATGCCTGTGCCAGAGCGGGTTTCGTTCCCCGGATCACCATCGAGGGAAACGACTTGTTCGTGGTCGAATCCATGGTGGGCGCGGGGCTGGGGGTGTCGATAGTGCCCGAGGGGATGACCGACCACCAACACCCAAGCGTGGTGCGGATCCCGATCATCGATCCGACGCCCGCCGGCCGCACGGTGTTCCTCGCCTATCCGCGGGCCGGCGCGCAATACAAGAGCGTGCACGACCTGGCCAGGATCGCTCGCGGCCATGGCCGACGGCTCCAGAAATCGTTGCAAGAATTGCAATGATTGCGACGGGGGACGGTGTTGTTCCTCGTCAACGACGTTCTTAGTCTCGCTCACATGCCAACTACTGCTGTGATGCGGACCACGGACTTCTGCGACCGGCTGCTCGACGCGGCCGCCCGCCCGTTGACCCCCGCGGTCGCCGCGGCCGCGCAACGGTCCTTGTTCAACGTGCTGGGCACTGTGGTGGGCGCCGCGTGGTCACCGGCCGCCGACGCCATCCTCGGTGCCGCGCGCGAGCTCTCCGGCCGCGGCCGTGTGCAGGTACTGGGCCGGCCCGACATCCTCGACGAGCACTGGGCCGCCCTGTTCACCGGAACCGCCGGTCACTACGACGACTTCGACGACACCCACCTGGCCACCGTGATTCATCCGGCGGCTTCGACGCTGGCGGTGCTTGTCGCGCTTCACGATTCAACGGCTGCGTCGGGTGAGCATTGCCTTCGGGCATTCGCGCTGGGTTGCGAGGCTCAACTGCGGATCGGAAAAGCGATCTCACCGAACCATTACGACCGCGGATGGCACATCACCGGAACGTGTGGGGTCTTCGGTGCGACGGTGGCCGCCGCGGTGCTGCTCGGTCTGGACGATGCCGAATTCCGGGCCGCGCTCGCGGCGGCGTCGACGATGACGATCGGTCATCGCGAGGGCTTCGGGTCGATGACCAAGCCGTTTCACGCCGGAAAGGCCGCGGCCAATGGCGTATTGGCGGCGCGGCTGGGGTTGTCGGGTTATCAGGGCATCGCCGATCCGCTGGGCGACACCGGGGTACTGACGATGTTCGCCGATTCGGTCGACGACGACGAGTTGCTTCGTCCGTGGACCACCGACTGGGAGCTGGAGCGCAACACGTTCAAGCCCTACCCGTGCGGCATCGTGGCGCACCCGGGGATCGACGCCGCGATCGGGGCGGGCGGCCGGATCGACGACGTGACGGACATCGAGTCGGTCGAGGTGAGTTGTCATCCACTCGTGCCGGAGTTGATGGGCGTGCTGCAGCCCGCTGACGGGCTGCAGGCCCGGTTCAGTGCGCGCCACGGTGTGGCCGTGGGGTTGTTGGATGGGCGGGCGGGCCTTCGCGAATTCTCCGACACCCGTGCGACCGCTCCCGATGTGGTGCGCCTGCGTGGTGTCACCGCGTTGGTGCCCAGCAGCGACTGTGCGCGCGATGAGGCCACCATCACCGTGCGTCTGGTGAGCGGCCAGTTGGTCATCGTGCACGTGCCCCACGCCCGCGGCAGCCTGGCCAGGCCCCTCACCGAAGCCGAACTGCTCGGAAAGGTCGATGCGCTGACCGAGCCCGTACTCGGCGCGGGAAGCGCCGCAAGGATCCTGCAACTCGTCGACGGGATCAATTCCGCGGCGGGCTTCGCCGACATCGTCGCCGCCGCGCGTCCGCGGCAGAACGGACAAGCACTGTGACATTCACCGACCACATCATCGGCATCATCAACACGACGCCCGCCGAGCAGGAACTGGTTGCGGCACGCACCCACCTCGAAGCCCTTCATGAGGCGCTGCGAGGGGACGACTGGCCGCTGGCCAACGCCCACCCCGGTGGATCGCCGACGGCGATGAACCGGGCATGGCGAATCGCGATGCAGACCAAGGCGGCTGGACAGGGCTGGCGTTGGCATGCAATCGGCGTCACTGCCGTTGCACTGCAAAATGTGCCATTAGATGCCGTGGCCGAGGAAGCGGCGTCGGCCGTCGCCGCCGGGTGTGCCGTGGCCGACGAGATCGCGGCGGTGCTCGGGTCGTCCGACGCGGCCGACCGGTGGAGCCATCGCAGCATTGCCGGACTCCTGGGCGCCGGTGCCGCCGCCGGTCGCCTCCTCGTACTCAACGACGCCCGGCTGCGCAACGTGGTGGGTCTGTGCGCGACCCAGGCGGCCGGTCTGCGCGACGTGGACGAATCCGAGTCCGGGAGCGTGCAGCTCGCCAAGGTTGCCGCCGACGCGGTGGAGGCCGCGATGCTCGCGCGACATGGGTTCACTTCGGCTGCCGACAGCTTGGGCGGACGTCGGGGGCTGTTGGCGCTGCTGGCGCCGGATGTAGCTGCCGCACGGTATGAGGCTGCACAAGGTTCTGAAGCTTCGACGGCCGCGGGAACGTCAGGGGTTAGGTGATGACTCGGGCGGAGAGCGTCCCCGTTGCCCACGGTGACCAGGACGCTCTGGTCGACGATCACCAACCGGCCGCGCCCGAACGTTCCGTCCTCGCCAAGTCACCGGGCGCCCAGGCGATCTTGGGCGTCGTGGCGGCCGGCTTCGGCGCTGTCGCACTCACCGACGCGTCCGGCCTCCCGATGTTCGGCAAACACGGCGTGCCGGGCCCGGGAATGTTTCCGACCGCGCTCTCGGTCGCCGTGGTTGCGCTCGGGCTGGCACTGGCGGCGGTGTCGGTCGTGCGTCGCCTCCGAATCGGTCGTGCGGCCGAGGGCCAGATGAAGGGCGTCGGAAAGGAGTTTGTGCGCGCGGGGAGCGTGTGGGTCGGCCTGACAGCCAGCCTCCCGTTGATGGGGTTGATCGGATTCGTGCCGGCGACCATTCTGCTCATCGCGTATCTGGTGCTGCTCATCGAACGCATCAGAGGGCTCAAGACCGTCGTGGTGATCGTCGCCGTCCCGGTGATCGCCTACGCCCTCTTCGTCTTCGTCCTCGGCGTGGAGTTGCCCACCGCCGCATTCTTCGAGGGCGTGTGAGCCACCGTCATGACGCCGCCACGGCGTCGCAAGAGGAGAAATGATGGACGCGCTGCACAATCTGCTGACCGGATTCGGGTCCGCGTTCACCCCGATGAACCTGTTCTGGGTGGCCGTCGGCGTCGTGATCGGAACCCTGATCGGAATTCTGCCCGGGCTGGGACCTCCTGCGACGCTGGCGATTCTGCTACCGGTCACCACCAGCCTGCCCCCGACCACCGGCCTGATCATGATGGCCGGCATCTACCATGGCGCCAAGTTCGCCGGTGCCACCACGTCCATCCTGTTGAACATCCCCGCCGAAACCTCTTCGGTGGTCCTGTGTCTGGACGGCCACCCGTTGGCGCGCAAGGGACGGGCCGGCCCCGCGATGGGCATGTCGGCGATCGCCGGATTCATCGCCAGCACCTTCGGGGTGGTGGCGCTGACGTTCGCGGCGCCGGTGGTCGCCCATGTGGCACTGGGTTTCGGTCCGCCGGAGTATGCGGCGCTGATGGCGTTCGGCCTGCTGCTGGTGATCCTGCTGGCCAGTGAGTCGCCCCTCAAGGGGTTCCTCTCGATGTGCATCGGCCTGCTGTTGTCGACCATCGGAATCGACATCTTCACCGGACAGCAGAGGCTGACGTTCGGATCACCCGCACTGTTCGACGGAATCGAGTTCATCGCGATCAGCGTCGGACTGTTCGCCGTCGGGGAGGTCCTGCTCAACGCCGAGAAGAAGATGGGCCGAAGAGTGTTCACCGTGCCCAAGGGCATCAGGAACCTGCTGCCCACCAAGGCTGATCTCAAACAGTCGCGACTGGCCATCGCAATGGGGACAATTTTCGGCTTCTTCATCGGCGCACTGCCCGGCGGCGGTTCGACCGTGGCGTCCTTCCTCTCGTACGAGCTTGTGAAGCGGACGTCGAAGCATCCGGAGAAGTTCGGCAAGGGCGCGATCGAGGGTGTCGCGGGCCCCGAGGCCGCCAACAACTCCGAATCGAGTGCAGCGATGATTCCGCTTCTGTCTCTTGGTCTCCCGGGGACCGCCAGCACCGCGGTGATGCTGGCGGCCCTGCTGCTCTATGGGCTGCAGCCGGGTCCGTTGCTGTTCACCGATCACCCCGAGATCGGCTGGCCGGTGATCGCGAGCCTTTACATCGGCAACATCATGCTGCTCGTGCTGAACCTGCCGATGATCCCGATCTGGGTGCGGATCCTCAAGATTCCCTACTGGGCGCTGTATCCGGCCATCCTGGTGCTGGCGGTGGTCGGTGTGTACAGCGTGCGCAGCTCGATGACCGACGTGTACCTGATGGCGATCTTCGGTCTGCTCGGCTATCTGTTCGGCAAGCTGGGCGTACCCGCGGCGCCACTACTGATGGCGTTCGTGCTGGGGCCGATGGCCGAGAACGCGGTGCGGCAGTCGCTGGTGCTGTCGGACAACGATCCGCTGATCTTCCTGGAACGGCCGATCTCGGCGACGATCTTGGGCGCCGCGGTCCTGGTCGGTCTGGGATTGGTCGTGATGGGGCGGCAGCGGAGGTCGGCGCAGGCGAGACTGCTGGGCGAACCGGCCGAACTCGTCGGAACGAAAGGCGAATGATGGACGTTGCGCGGATCTCGAGGCGCAGCATGCTGATCGGTACCGTCGCCGTCGCACTGGCCGGTTGCGGACTGCAACGCGGCGGATTGCAGAACGGCGTGCCCAGTCGCACGCAGGTGGTGGTGCACACGGGCCCGGGCGGTGGCAGTGACGTCTTCGCCCGCCAGGTCATCAAGTTGATGCAGACCGACCGGCTGATCGACAGCTCCTGGCCGGTGCGCAATCAGACCGAGGGTTCCGGCATCGGGGCGATGTCGTATCTGAGGGGCCGCAAGGGCCGTTCGGACACCATTGCCGCTGTCACGCCCACCTGGCTCGTCACGCCGCTGACCCTGTCGGGCACCTCGGTGTCGATCACCGAGTTGAAACCCATCGCCGCGTTGCTGATCGAACCGCAGATCGTCGCGGTGCGGGCCGACTCGCCGTTCCACACGGTGAAGGACTTCATCGCCGAGGCGCAGCGCAGGCCCGACGGGCTGGTCCAGGTCGGCGGTTCGATCACGGCGACGGATTCGTTGACCGGTAAGGCGTTGCAGGCACGGACCGACACCACGTGGAAGTACCTGACGTTCAGCGACAGCGGCCAGCGGATCGCCGCGCTGTTGCGCAACGACGCACAGATGATGATCGGGGCGTCGACCGATTTCGTGGACCAGGTCAAGGTCGGGGCGATCAGGGTGATCGCCACCGTCGCCGACCGGAAGGTCTCGACATTTCCCGAGCTCACGTCGATCAAGGCGCAGGGCCTCGATGTCGGTCCGCTGCCCGAGGAATTCCGCGGGTTCGTCGGCCCACCGGAGATTCCGCAGCGGGCGCTGAAGTACTACCAGGACACCTTCCACACGTTGGTGAGCGCGCCCGGATGGAATGAATTCGTCGACGAGAATGGTTCCGTGACAGAGTATTTGGACTCAGGCAAATTCGGTTCGTTCCTCAAGCAGCAGAATGATTCGCTGGTCACATTGATCAGCGGGATAGGCCTGGCCGACCAGTGACGACCACTAACGATGCAGCCGTCGGCCTGACCGGCAGACTCGCTGATTTCGCTGCTACGCTGCGGTTCTCGGACCTTCCCGGCGACGTCGTACACGAGGCCAAGCGTGCACTGGTCGATCACGTCGGCGTTGCGATGGCCGCCGCGGCGCACCCCGCCGTCGGCGCGATGCTGCGGGCTTCGCAGCGGTCGGCGGGGCCTGGCGCACACACCGTGATCGGCCGGCCCGAGACCAGGGCACTGGTTTTCGCCGCACTGGTCAACGGATTCGCCGCGCACCTGCTGGACTACGACGACACCTTCAATCCGGGCGATACCACGGTGCACGGAAGCGCGCCGGTGTGGCCGGTGATCTTCGGTCTGGCCGAGCGCATGCCGCTGTCAGGTGCGGACGCGTTGGCGGCCTTCGTGGCCGGCTTCGAGACGGAATGCCGGGTGGGCCGGGCGGCGGGGGACGCGCACTATGAAATCGGTTGGCACGTCACGGGAACCGTCGGACATCTCGGCGCGGCCGCGGCGGCGGGCCGGGTACTGGAGCTGTCACCATCGGTGTTGGCGCAGGCCCTGGGCAGCGCGGGTACCCAGGCGGCCGGCCTCAAGGCCGTCTACGGCACCGACGGCAAGGCGCTGCATGCCGGTAAGGCCGCGATGGACGGCCTGCTCGCGGCGATCATGGCCGACGAGGGCGTCAGCTCTTGCACCGACATCGTCGAGGGTGCCCGCGGCCTTCTCGCTGTGATGTCGTCCGACTCGTCGCCGGGCAAGCTCGTCGACGGTCTCGGTGAGCACTGGAACCTGTTGTCCAACGGGTACAAGGCGTATCCCAGCGGTTCGCTGACGCATCCGTCCATCGACGCCGTCCTCGCGCTACGCGCCGAATTCGGCTTCGGCGCCGCCGACGTCGCGAGGGTGCGCGCCACGGTGAATTCGAAGGCCGCGACGGTCACCGGCAAGGTGGACCCGCGCACCGGTCTGGACGCGAAGTTCAGCCTGACCCACGGTGTGGCGGTGGCATTGACGGCGCCGCGTCCACGACTGGATCACTACACCGACGCCGCGGCGCTCGATCCGGAAATCTCCGCTCTGCGGCACATCGTCGACGTCCGAGCCGACGATGCGGTGGGTAAACGCGCCGCGGTGGTCACCGTCGATCTCACCGACGGCAGGTCGCTGAACCATCGCGTCGAGAACAACACCGGCACCCCCGACAACCCCATGACGGATGCGCAGTTGTCCGCCAAGTTCACCGACAACACTGCGCCCCGGCTCGGCGCTGACAACGCGGCGCGACTGTTGGATGCCTGCTGGAATGTCGAAAGGGCCAAGGAATTCGACGATTTGGTGCGGTTGATGGGAGTGCGGCAGTGAGCGGTGTCGCAGTGGTCACCGGTGGTGCCCGCAACCTCGGACGAGCGATCGTGCTCGCGCTTGCCCGGTCCGGCTACCATGTGGTGGTCAACGCGCGGACGGATCTCGAGGGCGCTGAGAAGGTGGCCGCCGAGGCCCGCGAGATCGGCGTGAGCGCGGTCTGCGCGCTCGCCGACGTCGGTAGCCCCGAACAGGTGCAGCGCATGTTCGCCGCCGCCGACAGCCTGGGCCCGGTCCGGGTGCTCGTCAACAATGCGGCGGTGCGCACCCATGTGCCTGCCTACGACGTCACGGCTACCGACTGGGAGTCGGTGCGGTCGGTGACCCTGGACGGGGCCATGCACTGCGTGTTCGAGGCACTGCCCCGGCTGCGGTCTGCGGGGGGCGGCGCGATGGTCTCGATCATCGGCGGCAATGCGCTGCGTGGGGATGCGCGTCGCTTTCACGTGTCGGCGGCCAAGTACGGGCTCGTCGGCATGACGAAGGGGCTGGCTGCCGCGTGCGCACCCGACGGTATCTCCGTCAACGCCGTCTCGCCCAGCCACATGGAACCCGATCCTGGGATGGCGGCTGCCGAGCAGGAGACGCAGCGGCGCCGTGACGCCGTCGCCGATGCCGTGGCATTCCTGGCTTCACCGTCCGGCGTGGATGTGACCGGCCAGCTGATCGAGGTGGGCGCCGCCCGGTGATCGCCACAAAAGTCGTGGTCGCCATGGCCGGCCGTGCGCCGCGCGATCAGGACGGTAGCCTCTCTAGGTTGTGACTTCCCGCGACCAGACCGGCGCCGCCGGTCGCGTCCGCGTCGCCGTCGTGTACGGCGGACGCAGCTCAGAGCACGCGATTTCGTGTGTTTCCGCAGGTAGTATCCTGCGCAACCTCGATCCGGAGCGCTTCGAGATCGTCGCCGTCGGCATCACGCCCGGCGGATCATGGGTGCTGACCGATGGGCGCCCCGACGCCCTGGCGATCACCGATGGGCGGCTCCCGGAGGTGAGCGGAGCGTCGGGCACCGAACTCACGCTGGCGGCCGATCCGCGTCGCAGCGGACAGCTGCTGTCCCTGGGCCAGGGTGCGGGGGAGATGCTGGCCTCGGTCGACGTCGTCTTCCCCGTGCTGCACGGCCCGTACGGCGAGGACGGCACCATCCAGGGCCTGCTGGAGCTGGCCGGCGTGCCGTACGTCGGCGCAGGCGTGCTGGCCAGCGCGGCGGGCATGGACAAGGAGTTCACCAAGAAGCTGCTCGCCGCGGAGGGCCTGCCGATCGGGGACCAGGTGGTGCTGCGGTCACGCCAGGGATCGCTCGAACTCGATGACCGTGAACGACTCGGGCTGCCGGTGTTCGTCAAGCCCGCACGCGGCGGCTCCTCGATCGGTGTGAGCCGGGTGACCGCATGGGATCAGCTGCCGGCGGCCATCCAACAGGCCCGCAGGCACGACCCCAAGGTGATCGTCGAGGCGGCGATACCCGGGCGCGAATTGGAGTGCGGCGTACTGGAATTCCCCGACGGTCGGATCGAGGCCAGCACGGTCGGCGAGATCCGGGTGGCCGGTGTCCGGGGACGCGAGGACGGGTTCTACGACTTCGAGACCAAGTACCTCGACGATGCCGCCGAACTCGACGTGCCCGCCAAGATCGATGACGAAATCGCCGACGCGGTACGCCGACTGGCGATCCGGGCGTTCCAGGCGATCGACTGTCAGGGCCTTGCACGCGTCGATTTCTTCCTCACCGAGAACGGGCCGGTGATCAACGAGATCAACACCATGCCGGGCTTCACCACCATCTCGATGTACCCGCGGATGTGGGCGGCCACCGGAGTGGACTATCCGACGCTGCTGACCACCATGGTGGAAACGGCACTGAAGCGCGGTACGGGTCTGCGCTAACCCACCGGTGCAGGGTCGACCGGCCTGGCGGGCAGCTTCTCGGCGATGAGGTCGGAAATCTCCTGGATGGGCGTCGGTCCGGCACCCTGGGGCAGCGTCAGAGCGATGTAAACGGCCCTGTCGACGGCGAACCATGTGCTGCGGCCGCCATCTTCCCCGGCCCCTCCTTCGCCCACACCGTCTTCTCCCACCCGGAACCACTGGACCTGGTCGACCACCTGGAGCGGAACGCCCACGACGAACTCGCCGGGACGCTCGACCCCGCAGCGCAGGATCACCGCGTCACCGTCGTCGGCGGGCCGCCATGCCGCCGCGCCGGCCGGGGCGGGATCGGCCGCCTGTGCGCGGTGATAGTCGCCCAGTTGGTCCGGGAGGCTGTCGGTCAGCGCGCCGCAGTCCGTGCTGTCGGCCTTCGGTGCCGGGACGCCGACGATCGGGAGGGGAGGCTGCGTGACGGGGCTCTGCCGAAGCGCCGCGAACACCAGAATTCCGACGACGGCGCCGATCGCGACGAGGACCGCCGCGATGAGCAGTCCCCGCGGTGGGCCGTCGCGGGTCTCGTCATTCACATGCAGAACTCTAGGGCTGCACCCCATTGGCGATGGGACAGGTCAGCGTGCGCGTGATTCCGGTGACCTGCTGCACGCTCGGAACGACGGTGGCCTGCAGGTCGCCGAGGGTGTCTGCGCCGATGCGGACAACGACGTCATAGGGTCCGGTTACGTACTCCGACGTCAACACCCCGGGAAGGGCGGCGAGTTGCTTGGCGACGACCTCAGCGCGGCCCACCTCGGTCTGGATCAGCATGAAAGCCTCGACCACCCGCTGGTCCTCCTTTTCGCTGCCTCGCCTTGCACGCCGCCGGGACCAAACGTACCGCAGGTCGGGCCGGTGTTCAGGCCGGGAATGATGGGGGACATGGCGATCGATGAGCCCGGCCAAACGCTGGCGGAACTGGGCGAGTTCACCGTGATCGACCGGCTGGTCGCGCGACGGCAACAGCCGCCCGAGGTGGCGCTCGGCCCGGGCGACGACGCCGCGGTGGTCAACGCGGGCGACGGGCGGACGGTGGTGTCCACCGACATGCTGGTGGCCGGGCGCCACTTCCGGCTGGACTGGTCCACCCCCCACGACGTCGGACGGAAGGCGATCGCCCAGAACGCCGCGGATATCGAGGCGATGGGGGCGCGCGCCACCGCGTTCGTCGTCGCGTTCGGCGCACCGGGAGACACCCCGGCGACCCAGGCCGTCGAATTGTCCGATGGCATGTGGCACGAGGCCCGGCTGCTGGGTGCCGGGATCGTGGGCGGCGATCTGGTCAGCGCCCCGCTGTGGGTGATTTCGGTGACCGCGCTCGGCGACCTCGACGGCCGTGAGCCAGTCCGCCTCGACGGTGCCCAGCCGGGTGACACGCTCGCAATCGTCGGAGAGCTGGGTCGCTCTGCTGCCGGATATGAGTTGTGGCACAACGATATTGAGGGTTTCGACATGCTTCGTCGTCGCCATCTGGTGCCGGAGCCGCCGTACCGTGAGGGCCGGGCTGCCGCGGATGCGGGCGCCACCGCGATGACCGACGTCTCCGATGGGCTGCTCGCCGACCTCGGCCACATCGCCAAGGCGTCCGGCGTGGGCGTCGACGTGCGGACGGCAGCGCTGACCCTCTATCGGGACGCCGTCGCGGACGCCGCCCGTGCCGCCGGGGCGGATGCGTGGGCGTGGGTGCTCAACGGCGGCGAGGACCATGCGCTGGTCGCGGCGTTTCCGGGCGAGCCGCCCTCGGGGTGGCGGACGATCGGCGTGATTGTCGACGGACCGTCCCGGGTGTTGGTGGACGGCGCTGAATGGACCGGAAGTCGGGGCTGGGAGTCGTTCTGATCAACCGCTCCCACTAGGTTGAACTGTCGTGACGGCACGACCGCTGAATGAACTCGTCGACGAAGGCTGGGCCCGCGCACTGGAACCCGTAGCACCCCAAGTGACTCAGATGGGAGAGTTTCTCCGCACCGAACTCGCCGCAGGCCACCGGTATCTGCCGGCGGGTCCGAGTGTGTTGCGCGCATTCACTTTTCCGTTCGAGCAGGTCCGTGTGCTCATCGTCGGCCAGGACCCGTACCCGACGCCCGGCCATGCGGTGGGGCTGAGTTTCTCGGTCGGCGCCGACGTACGTCCACTGCCACGCAGTCTGGACAACATCTTCAACGAGTACGGCAAGGACCTCGGGTATCCGGCGCCCGCGACCGGCGACTTGACGCCGTGGGCCCAGCAGGGCGTGATGCTGCTCAACAGGGTGCTCACCGTGCGGCCGGGCAATCCGGCCTCGCACCGAGGCAAGGGTTGGGAGGCCGTCACCGAGTGCGCGATCCGGGCGTTGGTGGCCCGCAACCAGCCGATGGTGGCGGTGCTGTGGGGTCGTGACGCCTCCACGCTGAAACCGATGCTGATCGGGGAGGATTGTGTGGCGATCGAATCGCCGCACCCGTCGCCGCTGTCGGCGTCGCGGGGGTTCTTCGGTTCGCGACCGTTCAGCCGCGCCAACGAACTGCTGGAAAAGATGGGCGCCGATCCGATCGACTGGCGCCTGCCGTAGTGGCGACCGGCTCGAGAACCCTAGGCGTCAGGCGACTCGTCTGGTCTTCGCGCGAGCGCTCATCGTCTGGTCTTCGCGCGAGCGCTCATCCGCGCGAGACTTTGCCGGCCTTGAGGCACGACGTGCACACATTGACACGCTGCTTGTTTCCACCCGGGCTGCTCACGGCGCGGACGGTCTGGATGTTGGGATCCCAGCGACGGCTGGTCCGGCGATGGGAGTGCGAAACCGACTTGCCGAAGCCGGGGCCCTTCCCGCAGATATCGCATACGGCAGCCATGTGAACTCCTTGGATCAGTACTTGGGGTCTGGGTTCGGTTCGCCGCGACCGATCGCGGCTCGTCCCGACAACCTGACCAGAATACCGGCCGCCGAAGGTATCGCCAAAATCGGCCGATGGACGTCGCGCAAGCCGCGCCGCCCTGTCCACAGAGGACAACGTTCGATCGGTGGTGTCGCCGCCACTGACTAGGCTGTCGCCCACGACAGCTGGGCGGGTTTCGTGGTGTCTGGTGCCACGTGGGTTGGAGGTGGGATGTCGGCTCGACGGCTCGACGCCTCAGCGTTACGGGACTGGGCGCATACCGCCGTCGGTGACCTGATCACCCACACCGACGAGATCAACCGGCTCAATGTCTTCCCCGTTGCCGACGCCGACACCGGGACGAACATGCTGTTCACGATGCGTTCGGCGTGGGCGCAGGCCGATGCCGGCCCGCACAGCGACGACGTCGTCCAGGTCACCGCGGCGCTGGCCTCCGGGGCGCTGCACGGAGCCCGGGGCAACTCGGGCGTCATCCTGTCGCAGATCCTGCGCGGGCTGTCCGACGTCACCGCGACCGCCGCCGGCGAGCGGGAAACACTGGCCGACATCAACGCGACGGTCTTCGCGGCCGGTCTGCGGCACGCGGTCGGTCTGGCGGTGGCGTCCATGGGCGAGACGGTCCGGGGAACCATCGTCTCGGTGCTGCAGGAGGCGGCGGCCGCCGCGGAACGGGCGGCCGACGACGGTACCGGCCTCGCCGACGTGGTCGTCGCTGCGGCCGATGCGGCTGCTACCGCCCTGACCAAGACCACCGAACAGCTCGATGTGCTCGCAGAGGCCGGCGTGGTGGATGCCGGCGGACGCGGTCTGCTGGTACTGCTGGATGCGATGTGCTCCACCATCGCCGGCCACGCCGCCCGCCGTGAGGCGTACGAACCGTCGTCGCCCGGGGACGCGGTCGCGACAGCCGGCGCATCCTCGCCACGATTCGAGGTGATGTACCTGCTGAGTGGGTGCGACCCGGCCGGCGTCGAGACGCTCCGCGACCGGCTGGATCAGCTGGGCGAGTCGGTGGCGATCGCCGCGTCGGGCGCGGCCGGTCACGGTGGTGGCCACTATTCGGTGCACGTGCATGCCGACGACGCCGGCGGCGCCGTGGAGGCGGCCCTTTCACTGGGCACGCCGAGCAAAATCCAGATCACCTCGCTCACCGGCGAGGCCGGGTCACGACCGTCCGGCGGATGGACCCGGGAGCGAGCCGTCCTCGCGGTGGTCGACGGCGACGGAGCCGAAAAGCTGTTCGCCGGCGAAGGTGCGCAGGTGCTGCGGCGGGAGACCAACGTTCCGGTCAGCGCGAAGCAGCTGCTGCACGCCCTGGTCAACACCGGTGCCGCGCAGATCATGGTGCTTCCCAACGGATACGTGGCTGCCGAGGAACTCGTCGCGGGATGCACGGCGGCAATCGGCTGGGGCATCGACGTGGTGCCGGTGCCTGCCGGGTCGATGGTGCAGGGACTGGCGGCGTTGGCGGTCCACGACGCGGAGCGCCAAGCCGTCGATGACGGCTACACCATGGCGCGCGCGGCAGCCTCGGCGCGGCACGGCTCGGTACGCGTCGCCACCGAGGAGGCGCTCACCTGGGCGGGAACCTGTAAGCCGGGCGACGGCCTGGGCATCTCGGGCGACGAAGTGCTCGTCGTTGGTGACGACGTCAGCGCCGCCGGCGCCGGCCTGATCGATCTGCTGCTGTCCGCGGGCGGCGAACTGGTGACCGTCCTCACCGGTGCCGGCGCCGATCCCGGGGTGGGGCGGGCGCTGCAGGACCACGTCCACAGTGAGCACCTGGGAGCGGAGTTGGTGACCTATCACACCGACCACGACGGCGACGCGCTGCTGATCGGAGTCGAGTAGCCGTGGCCTCGCTCACCGACCGGCTGGATTTCGTCCTCGGCAAGAAGGCGGCCGGGCCGCTCGAGGAACACTTCGGCATCCGCACGGTCAACGACCTGTTGCGCCACTACCCCCGCAAGTACAGCGACGGCATGACGGTGCTCGGCGAGGGGGAGGAACTCGAGGAAGGTGACCACGTCACCTTCGTCGATGTCATCACCAAAGCGGACGCGAGGTGGACGACCCGGCCGCCGAAACGGGAGTACCTGGTCGTTGCCCTGGGCGACCGGCGACCGAAGGTGACGGCGACCTTCTTCAACGCGAAGTACCTGAAGAACACATTGGTCGAGGGGACACGCGTGATGCTGTCCGGCGAGGTCGGTTTCTTCAAGGGCACGCTGCAGCTCACCCATCCCGCGTTCCTCGCGCTGCACGCCAGCGGCAAGACCACCGGAACCAAGTCACTGCGGACGATTGCGTCGGCGTCCGGCGCCACCGGCGATGAGCTTCTGGCCGCATTCGAGCGCGAGTTCTTCCCGATCTATCCCGCCAGTAAGAAACTGCAGAGCTGGGACATCTACGCGTGTGTGCGTCAGGTGCTGGACGTGCTCGATCCGGTCCAGGATCCTCTTCCGGAAGCCTTTGTGCGGCAACATGGTTTGGCGTCCGAGGACGAAGCGTTGCGGGCCATCCACCTTGCCGAGAACACGGCCGAGCGTGAGCGCGCGCGGGAACGCCTGACCTACGACGAAGCCATCGGCCTGCAATGGGGGCTGGTGGGTCGGCGGTACGGCGAGCTGAGCGAGTCGGGGCCCCCGGCTCCGTTGCGAGACGCGGGCCTCGTGGTGGCGATGCGCGCACAACTGCCGTTCGAGTTGACGGACGGCCAGAAGGAGGTGCTCGACGTCATCTCCGACGAGATCGCGGGCACCCGCCCGATGAACCGCATGCTGCAGGGTGAGGTGGGGTCCGGCAAGACCATCGTGTCGGTTTTGGCAATGTTGCAGATGATCGACGCCGGCCATCAGTGCGCCCTGCTGGCCCCGACGGAAGTGCTTGCCGCCCAGCATGCCCGATCGATCCGCGACGTGCTCGGTCCGCTGGCCATGGCGGGGCAGCTCGGCGGCGCGGAGGGTGCGACACGGGTCGCCCTGCTGACGGGATCGATGTCAGCCCAACAGAAGAAGCAGGTGCGCGAGGAGGTTTCGGCGGGGGAGGCCGGAATCGTCATCGGGACGCACGCGCTGCTACAGGACGCCGTGGAATTCGGGAATCTCGGCATGGTGGTCGTCGACGAGCAGCACCGGTTCGGCGTCGAACAACGGGACCGGCTGCGGGCCAAGGCACCTGAGGGCCTCACGCCGCATCTGCTGGTGATGACCGCGACACCGATCCCGCGGACCGTCGCACTCACGGTCTACGGCGACCTGGAAACATCGACGCTGCGTGAACTGCCGCGGGGTCGGCAACCCATCACCACCAACACGATCTTCCTCAAGGAGAAGCCGGCGTGGCTGGACCGGGCGTGGAAGCGCATCATCGAGGAGGTCGCCGACGGTCGGCAGGCATACGTCGTCGCATCGCGCATCGACGAGGACGACAAGACAGCCAACGACAAGAAGGGCGGCCCGCCCGCGACCACCGTCGTGGAGCTTTTCAATCGTCTCCAGCGCGGTCCGTTGTCCGGTCTGCGGATCGGCCTGATGCACGGCCGGCTCTCCGCCGACGAGAAGGATGCCGTGATGGCGGCGTTCCGTGCCGGACAGCTCGATGTGCTTGTCTGCACCACGGTGATCGAAGTCGGTGTCGATGTTCCCAACGCGACCGTGATGCTCGTGATGGACGCCGACAGATTCGGGATCAGCCAGCTGCACCAGTTGCGTGGGCGAATCGGGCGGGGACAACATCCGAGCCTGTGCCTGCTCGCCACCAAGCTGCCCGATGGCTCCAAGGCGGGGCAACGACTCAAGGCTGTCGCCGGCACGTTGGACGGGTTCAAGCTGGCCGATCTGGATCTCGAAGAACGCAGAGAGGGCGATGTGCTGGGGCTCAGCCAGTCCGGTCGCGCCATCACGCTGCGGTTCTTGTCGCTCTCGGCGCATCTGGAAGTCATTCTGGCTGCCCGTGAGCTTTGCGAGTCGCTCTACGCGAAGAATTCGCAGCATCCCGGAATGGCAGTGTTGGCAGCGCAATTCATCGACACGGACCGCGTCGAGTATCTGGACAAGGCGTGAGCCGTAACCGGCTGCCGTGGCTGGTGGCCATCGTTGCGCTGGCACTGGTCGTGGCCTACCAGTCGACGGTGGAGGGTAGCCATCGCGCCGCCGAGTTCACCGCGCAGGCCGATATCCCCACAATCGCACCGGGTGTCGACGTACTCGCGGGCATCGCCGAGATACCGGTGCGCCTGCGTGGCCATGACTACCGCCGGGACGCCTTCGGTGAATCGTGGACCGACGACAATGCCGCCCCCGGTGGCCACAACGGATGCGACACCCGCAACGACATCCTGGACCGAGATCTCGTCGACAAGACCTATGTGTCAATCAAGCGGTGCCCCAACGCCGTCGCCACGGGCACACTGTATGACCCGTACACCAATGCCACGGTGGCGTTCACTCGAGGCAACCAGGTCGGAGCGTCAGTGCAGATCGACCACATCGTCCCGCTGGCGCTGGCGTGGGATCTGGGCGCCCGCTACTGGCCCGACGACATGCGGCTGCGGTTCGCCAACGACCCGGCGAACCTGCTCGCGGTTCAAGGTCAGGCCAATCAGGACAAGGGCGATCACGAACCGGCGGCCTGGATGCCCGCGAACCATGCGTTCTGGTGCCAGTACGCCGTGCAGTTCATCGCGGTGCTGCGGGGCTACGGGCTGCCGGTCGACGCGCCGTCGGCCCCGGTTCTGCGCGACGCCGCCGCGACCTGCCCCGTGAGCTGACGGCCCAGGCCGGCGAGCTGCCTCAGCGTTTCTGAGCTGTCGACTCCCCAGAAGTGTCGCGGTCCAACACTTCGTCGGTGGCGGAGTCGATGCTGACGGCGGCCGGTACCGCCTCGGTCCGCATCACGGCCGGGCGCAGTCGTTCGGGCAGCACGCGCAGGATCGCGGCGATCACGACGACAATGCCGACCGCACAGCCGGCGATCACCGCGGCCGGTGCCACCGGGAAGATGTTCTCGAGGAGCATGTAGCCACCGAAGAGCAGGAACAGCGCCGCGGCAGTCAGTTGGATGAGCCGCTCGGGAAGGTGCTTGCCCGCGACAGCTCCGACCACGATGGCAAGTCCGTCTGCGGCTACCATGCCGAGCGTGGAGCCGATCCACACGCCGACCCAGTCATGGTCGGCGGCGAGGGTGATCGTGGCGAGCATCGTCTTGTCGCCGAGCTCGGCAAGCACGAACGCGGACGCGACGACGAAGAACGCGGGTGCAGTGGCCTTCTGGGCGCGGCTCGCCTCGTCATCGGAGAGTTTGTCGCCTCGCAGCGTCCAGAACCCGAAGAAGACGAACATCGCACCGGCGATCAGCCCGAGCAGGTGCGTCGGCAGGGCAGCGCCGAGGTAGTGCCCGATCGCGACCGAGAGAACGTGTACGGCGGTGGTGGCGGCGGCGATGGCGGCCAACACCACCCACCAGCGATAGCGCAGCGCGAACATCATCGCCACCAGCTGAGTTTTGTCACCCATCTCGGCGATGAAGATCACGGCGAAGCTCAGCAGCAAGGCGGAAAGCACCCACGACTCCTTGGTCGGTGGCTGCCGGTCGGGGACGTGGTACCTGCCTCCGGCCGGCAACCTGAACGGTCAATGCGGCCGAAGGTCTCGCCCACCGGCTACTGATCCGGTCCGGGTAACCGGGCCGCGCGGTGTTACCGCGAGACCAGTATGTCGATTATCCGATTTGGGGCTACTCCCCTTCGCTTTGCCGAGGCTACCCGTTCCTGCGCCGTCCACGCAACTCGACGTGAGCGAAACCTCAATGCGCTCAACAAGTTTGGGTTCCGCCCAAGTAAAGTTGGCGAGCCCAAAACCTCGCTGCCGGGATAACCGGAACTCCAGTAAAGGGTGTGCGCCGGTCTCGTATCGGGCCGCCCCGATCGCCGGTTCGTCAATTTCTGTACCCACTCGAGTTGGGCGTCGATCCCGCCGACGGCCCACATCAACTCGACGAAGGAATCCGGATAACCGTTGTCGGCCAATTGCCGCACGGTGTCGGCCACTGCGCCAGAGCCGTTCCCGGGGCGACATTGATCCGGACGTGGGCGCCGATGACCAGCCGATGCCGAATCCGGCGAGCAGCCGTCCGCGGCTGACTACATCGATAGTGGTGAGCTGGCGCGCCAGTTGCACCGGCGGATACCAGGGTGCGTTGTCGCGACCGTACTACCTCAACCTGAAAACAGACGCGTGCTCATCGCAGCACCGGGTGGTCCAAAAGCCCTGTCCGCATGGAGGTTCGGGGAAGGTTACCGATTCGAGCCTCTGGTTACCACGGTCGGTACCCGCCTTTTGGGCCGGTGACGACAGACTCGCGTCAGGTACCCGTGTACTCGTCGGGATTCGGCCGGAAGCGGGTGCCGCTGTCCAGGCCGTTGAGAGTGGCCATCTCGTCGTCGGTCAACTCGAAGTCGAACACGTCGAGGTTGGACTTGACGCGCTCCGGTGACGAGGACCGGGGGATGACGATGTTGCCCAGCTGGATGCTCCAGCGGATCAACACCTGCGCCGGGGTCTTGCCGTGCGCTTCGGCCACCGACACCACGGTCGGGTTGTCCAGCAGCCTGCCCACACCCAGCGGCCCATAGGCCTCGGTGGCGATGCCGTACCCGGCGTTGACGGCCCGCAACTCGGCCTGGTTCAGCAGCGGATGCAGCTCGATCTGGTTGACCGCCGGTGTGAAGAACGCCAGGTCGATGATGTCCGAAAGGTGCTCCGCGTGGAAGTTGGCGACCCCGATGGACCGGGTCACGCCGTCCTCCTTGGACTTCATCAGACCACCCCAGCTGTCGACGTACTTGCCCTGCTCGCCGGCGGGCCAGTGGATGAGGTAAAGATCGACGTAGTCCAGTCCGAGCCGCTGCAGGCTGGCCCGAATGGAGTCCTGCGACGACTGGAAGCCCTGATCGGCGGTCGCCAGCTTGGTGGTGACGAACAGCTCCTCGCGGGGGACCCCCGACGCGGCGATCGCCCGGCCCACCACCTCCTCGTTACCGTAGGCGGCGGCCGTGTCGATCAAACGGTAGCCCGCCTCCAATGCCGCCAACACGGACTGCTCGGTCTCGCTGTCCGACAGCTCGCCGACGCCGAGGCCGATGATCGGGATCGTGTTCCCGTCGTTGAGCGTGACCGTGGGGATCGCAGCGGCCTGCCCGTGCGATGTGGTCATAACACCTACCCTGTCGAATTGAACGTTCGCGGATCGGGACCCTGTCGAGTTCCATCGCAGTTTTCTCGGGGCCACCGACTTGGGGAAGACGATATTACCGATTTGTATATGCCACCTAATCAGAACCTGCACAGGCGTTTTTCTCTGCGTTGTCGGCGTCGCCGGTCACCGCAGGGGTCGGATGTGCGCGAAGGCCTCAAATATGTCGATGTCGGCGGTCGTCTCCGGCAGAGGCCAACGAATGAGACAGAGGTCGAGGTAGCATTCGCGCACCCTCGAATTCGTCATTCACTGTGATCGAGGGAGCCGCCATGGATCAAAACCTGCCAATACAACCGCCACCCGCCGACCCGCCGAAGGGCCCGGCGCACCCGGCGTCAACGGTTCGGATCAGCCGCAGAGAGGCATTCGTCAACACCGCTTCCAAGGTGACTCTGCGTTCCTTTCCACGGATCCCGGACCCCGTGAAACGCCTTTTGTTGGGCCGCCGTTCGATCACCATCGACGGCAACACGCTGGACACCACGATGCAGTTGTTTCTCGCCGCGCAGCGCGCGGCAGGCCTCGACGGCCTCGTCTCGAGCCCGGACGTCGCCATCGCCCGGAACCAAGTGGAGATCACCGCCAGCGGGTTCAGGCAGGACATCCTGGTCCAGTCGGTGAGCAACCTGTCGATTCCCGGCCCGGCGGGCCCGATCAGGGTGCGCCATTACCGCACCGCGCAGTCCCACGCACCGCTGCTCGTGTTCTTTCACGGCGGTGGATTCGTCATCGGCAGCCTCGACACACACGACGACCTCTGCCGGCTGATCTGTCGCGACGGTGGCATGCATGTGTTGTCGGTGGACTACCGGAGGGCCCCGGAACACAAGGCGCCCGCCGCATCCGAGGACGCCTTCGCGGCATACCGCTGGGCGCTGGAGCACGCCGTCGAACTCGGCGCCAACCCCGACCGTGTCGCCGTCGGTGGGGACAGCGCAGGCGGCAATCTCGCCGCGGTGGTGTCGCTGCTCGCCCGCGACGGGGGCGTTGCCTCGCCGGCACTCCAGCTTCTGATCTATCCGATGGCCAACCCACGCGGGGAGACCAGGTCGTGGACGCTGTTCGCCGAGGGGTTTTTCCTGACCAGGCGCCACCACGAGTGGTTCATGGACCACTACCTCAACGGCGCCGACGTCGACGACACCGACCACCGGGTCGCGCCGCTGCTGGCCGACGACCTGAGCGGTCTTCCGCCTGCGCTCGTGCTGACGGGAGGATTCGACCCGCTCCGCGACGAGGGCAAGGCATACGCCGCGGCCCTGCTGAAAGCGGGGGTGAGGGTCGACCACCGCCACTTCGGGTCGCTCATCCATGCCTTCGTCAATTTGTTTCCTCTCGGCGGAGACAGTGCGATCGCTACCGAGGAAATGATCTCTGCGCTGCGGGGCCATCTCGCCCGCGGTTGACGGACGGACGATCGGCCGCCGGTACTCTTGACGCGTGGCTACCAAACCGAAACGCCCGGCTCGTTACGACCTGAAGGCAGCGGACCGCAAGCGCAACCTGGCGATCCAGATCGGCTTGACCGCGGTCGTGGTGATCTTCGCCGTGGGACTGGTGCTCTACATCGTGATGAACGGCAAGACCACTCCGGCGTCGGGCGAAGCCAAGGCCATTCGGGTGGCGTCGAGCAATGTCATCAAGAAGGAAGGCAGCTCGGACCCCAAGGCCGTCATCTCGATGTACGAGGATTTCCTGTGCCCGCACTGCGGCGAGTTCGAGCAGCAGTTCGGCCCGACGGTGAGCAAGCTCATCGACACCGGCGCGGTGGCCGCCGATTACTACATGGTCGGCATCCTGGACTCGCCGCAGAATCAGAACTACTCGGCGCGGGCGGGTGGGGCCGCCTACTGCGTGGCCGACGAGAGCAACGAGGCGTTCCGCCGCTTCCACGCCGCGCTGTACGCCCAGCAGCCAGGCGAGACGGCATCGTCCTTCCCGGACAATGCCCGACTGATCGAGATCGCGCGCCAGGCCGGCGCCGGCGGTTCGGTGCCGGACTGTATCAACAAGGGCCGCTACGTCGAGATGGTGCAGGGGTTGGCGGCGGCGTCCGGCATCACGGCTACGCCGACGATCCGGATCAACGGCCAGGACTGGCAGGCCACCACTCCCGATGACCTGGTCAAGAAGGTCAAGGAGATCGTCGGCGACGTGCCCGGTCTCGACGGGGCGGCCCCGCCGGCCGCTCCGGCACAACCCGCACCCGCATCATGACCGTCACCGCACACAGCCCGGTCGAACCCACCGAGTCCGCGGCGGGGGAGTCGAGTGCGGTCCGGGTGAGCAGGGCCAGCGCGGTATGGATCCTGATCGCCGGGGTCGTCGGCCTGGCCGCGGCCCTCACGCTGACGGTCGAGAAGATCGAGATCCTGATCAACCCGAATTACGTGCCGTCCTGCAGCATCAACCCGGTGCTCTCGTGCGGTTCGGTGATGCAGACGCAGCAGGCGTCGGCCTTCGGCTTCCCCAACCCGCTGATCGGCATCGTCGCCTTCACCCTCGTCGTCGTAACGGGCGTGCTGGCCGTCGCCAAGGTGTCCCTGCCGCGCTGGTACTGGGGCGGCCTGGCGGCCGGAACCCTCCTCGGCGTTGGTTTCGTGCACTGGCTGATCTTCCAGAGCCTGTACCGGATCGGGGCGCTGTGCCCGTACTGCATGGGGGTTTGGGCGGTCACCATCCCGCTGCTGGTCGTGGTGTCCTCGATCGCGCTGCGACCGCTGGCAGGAAACACGGCGGCCCGGGTGCTCTACACCTGGCGGTGGTCGCTGGTGGCACTGTGGTTCACCGCGCTGATTCTGCTGATCCTCGTGCGCTTCTGGAATTACTGGTCGACCCTGATTTAGTCAGCAGTCCGCGACGGTTAGGGTAGGACGTGATTCCTGGAATTTCCAAAGTCCTTGTCGCTAATCGCGGGGAAATAGCGATTCGGGCTTTCCGTGCCGCCTTTGAGATGGGCATCGCGACTGTCGCGGTGTATCCGTACGAGGACCGCAACTCCCTGCACCGGCTGAAGGCCGACGAGTCCTATCAGATCGGGGAGAAGGGCCATCCGGTCCGCGCCTATCTGACGGTTGACGAGATCATCCGCGCGGCGCGGCACGCCGGCGCCGATGCCGTCTATCCCGGCTATGGCTTCTTGTCCGAGAACCCCGAGCTGGCGGCCGCCTGTGCGGCGGCCGGCATCACCTTCGTCGGTCCCAGCGCCGAGACGCTGGAGCTGACCGGCAACAAGTCGCGCGCCATCGCGGCGGCGCGCTCGGCCGGCCTACCGGTGCTGGCCTCCTCCGCGCCGTCGGCCTCGGTCGACGAGCTGGTCGAGGCGTCGACATCCATGCAGTTCCCGCTGTTCGTCAAGGCGGTGTCCGGCGGCGGCGGCCGCGGGATGCGCCGGGTGACCGGCCCCGAGGCGCTGGCAGAGGCGATCGAAGCCGCCAGCCGCGAGGCGGAGTCGGCGTTCGGCGACCCGACGGTCTATCTCGAGCAGGCGGTGATCAACCCGCGCCACATCGAGGTGCAGATCCTGGCGGACACCGCTGGCAATGTGATGCACCTGTTCGAGCGCGACTGCAGCGTGCAGCGCCGCCACCAGAAGGTGATCGAGCTGGCGCCGGCCCCCAATCTGCCCGCCGACCTGCGTGCCAAGATCTGCGCCGATGCGGTGGCCTTCGCCCAGCAGATCAACTACTCGTGCGCGGGCACCGTCGAGTTCCTCCTCGACGAGCGCGGCCACCATGTGTTCATCGAGATGAACCCGCGGATCCAGGTCGAGCACACGGTGACCGAGGAGATCACCGACATCGACCTGGTGGCCAGCCAGCTGCGGATCGCGGCGGGACAGACACTGGCCGATCTGGGATTGAGCCAGGAGTCGTTGCAGATCCGCGGGGCGGCGATGCAGTGCCGCATCACCACCGAGGATCCCGCCAACGGATTCCGTCCCGACACCGGCCGCATCACCGCCTATCGTTCTCCCGGCGGCGCGGGCATCCGGCTCGACGGCGGCACCGTGCTCGGCGCCGAGATCAGCGCGCATTTCGACTCGATGCTGGTCAAACTCACCTGCCGGGGCCGCGACTTCCAGGCGGCGGTAGCCAGGGCACATCGCGCGCTCGCCGAATTCCGCGTCCGCGGCGTCTCGACGAACATCCCGTTCCTGCAGGCGGTGGTCGACGACCCGGATTTCCGCGCGGGACGGGTCAATACGTCGTTCATCGATGAGCGTCCGTACCTGCTGACGGCGCGGGCGCCGGCCGATCGCGGCACCAAGATCCTCAACTATCTGGCCGATGTCACAGTCAACCAGCCACACGGTCCGCGTCCGTCGACGGTGTATCCGCACGACAAACTGCCCGAGATCGACCTCGGCGCAATGCCGCCGCGGGGCAGCAAGCATCTGCTGACCGAGGTCGGCCCGGAGGGCTTCGCCCGGTGGTTGCGCGAATCGAAATCACTCGGTGTCACCGAGACGACGTTCCGCGACGCACACCAGTCGCTGCTGGCGACCCGCATCCGCACCTCGGGCCTGCTGATGGTGGCGCCCTACATTGCGCGGATGACCCCCGAGCTGCTGTCCATCGAATGCTGGGGCGGCGCGACTTACGATGTGGCGCTTCGGTTCTTGAAGGAAGACCCGTGGGAGCGCCTGGCCGCGCTGCGCGAGGCAGTGCCCAACATCTGCCTACAGATGCTGCTGCGCGGCCGCAACACGGTGGGTTACACGCCGTATCCGGAGTCGGTCACCCATGCCTTCGTGCAGGAGGCCACTGCAACGGGGATCGATATCTACCGCATCTTCGACGCGCTGAACAACATCGAGTCGATGCGGCCGGCGATCGACGCCGTGCGGGAAACGGGCACGGCGGTCGCCGAAGTCGCGATGAGTTACACCGGCGACCTGTCCGACCCCAACGAGAACCTCTACACGCTCGACTACTACCTCAAGCTGGCCGAGCAGATCGTCGACGCCGGCGCCCACGTGCTGGCCGTCAAGGACATGGCCGGACTGCTACGGCCGCAGGCCGCGACCGCACTGGTCGGCGCACTGCGCAGCAGATTCGACCTGCCGGTGCACGTGCACACGCACGACACTCCCGGCGGGCAGCTGGCGACCTACTTCGCCGCCTGGCAGGCCGGAGCGAATGCCGTCGACGGCGCGGCCGCGCCGTTGGCGGGCACCACCAGCCAGCCCTCGTTGAGTTCGATCGTCGCCGCCACCGCACACACCGAGTACGACACCGGGCTGTCGCTCTCCGCGGTGTGCGATCTCGAGCCGTACTGGGAGGCGCTGCGAAAGGTGTACGCGCCCTTCGAGTCCGGGGTTCCCGGCCCGACCGGCCGGGTGTACAACCACGAGATCCCCGGCGGCCAGTTGTCCAATCTGCGCCAGCAGGCGATCGCTCTCGGGTTCGGTGACCGGTTCGAGGAGATCGAGGCCAACTATGCGGCGGCCGACCGGCTATTGGGCCGCCTGGTGAAGGTGACGCCGTCATCCAAGGTCGTCGGCGACCTGGCCCTGGCGTTGGTTGGCGCCGGGATCAGCGCCGACGAATTCGCTTCGGATCCATCGCGTTTCGACATTCCTGATTCGGTGATCGGTTTCCTGCGCGGCGAGCTCGGGGACCCGCCCGGCGGCTGGCCGGAGCCGTTGCGCACCAAGGCGCTTGCCGGCCGGCCCGCCGCCAAACCCCTGCAAGGACTCAGCCCCGAGGACGAAGGGGTGCTTGCGCTGGCAGGACTGAAGCGCCAGGCCGCATTGAACCGGCTGCTCTTTCCTGGTCCGACAAAGGAATACGAGGCCCACCGCGAGCTGTACGGCGACACCTCCAGTCTGTCGGCGAACCAGTTCTTCTACGGGCTGCGACACGGCGACGAGCATCGGGTGAAGCTGGAGCGTGGCGTCGAGTTGCTGATCGGGCTGGAGGCCATCTCGGATCCCGACGAGCGCGGTATGAGAACGGTGATGTGCATTCTCAACGGCCAACTGCGGCCGGTGGTGGTTCGAGACCGCAGCATTTCCACCGAGATCCCGGCGGCGGAGAAGGCCGACCGGACCAACCCCGGCCACGTGGCCGCGCCGTTCGCCGGTGTGGTGACCGTCGGGGTTTCGGTCGGTGACCAGGTCGCCGCCGGACAGACGATCGCCACCATCGAGGCCATGAAGATGGAGGCCGCCATCACCGCACCGAAGGCCGGGAAGGTCGACCGCATAGCGGTTTCGGCCACCGCGCAGGTCGAAGGTGGCGATCTGCTCATGGTGGTCAGCTGACTCGCATCGTCGCCGGCACACTCGGCGGACGGCGAATCACGGTGCCGCAGCATCGATCTGGACGCGGCACCCGGCCGACCACCGACCGCGTGCGTGAAGCGCTGTTCAACGTGCTCGCGGCGCGCATCGAGTTCACCGGTGCATCGGTGCTCGACCTGTACGCCGGCTCCGGTGCGCTGGGCCTGGAGGCGCTGTCACGCGGGGCGGCGTCGGCACTGTTCGTCGAGGCCGACCACCGCGCGTGCGCCGTGATCGCCCAGAACATCGCGTCGCTCGGGGTGGTCGGGGCGACGGTGCGACGCGGGAGTGTAGGGGCGGTGCTCGCGGCGGGTGCCGATCGGCCGGTCGATCTGGTATTCGCCGACCCCCCTTACGAACTCGGCGAAACAGAGGTCGGCGAGATCCTCGCGGCACTCGTCGAAGGCGGCTGGACGGAGCCGGGCACGATAGCGGTCGTCGAGCGAGGCGCATCGGGGTCCGCACTGAAATGGCCTGATGGCTGGACGGCGTGGCCGCGGCGGCGCTACGGCGACACCCGCCTGGAGCTCGCCGAGCGGATCTGAACTGCTGATAGCGTCATCGATCATGAGCGGCGCGGTATGCCCCGGGTCCTTCGACCCGGTGACACTCGGCCATATCGACATCTTCGAGCGGGCGGCCGCACAGTTCGACGAGGTCGTCATCGCGGTGCTGATCAATCCGAACAAGCAGGGCATGTTCACCCTCGACGAGCGCATCGCGATGATCGAGGAGTCGGCGGCACACCTGCCCAACCTTCGCGTGGAGTCCGGCCAGGGGCTGGTCGTCGACTTCGCCAAGTCCCGCGGACTCACCGCGATCGTCAAGGGTCTGCGCACCGGTACCGACTTCGAGTACGAGCTGCAGATGGCCCAGATGAACAAACACATCGCCGGTGTGGACACCTTTTTCGTCGCGACCACTCCGCGCTATTCGTTCGTGTCGTCATCGCTGGCGAAGGAAGTCGCGACGCTGGGCGGCGACGTCCACGAATTGCTGCCCGACGCCGTCAACGTGCGGCTTCAGGCAAAGCTCAAGGATTAGCGGCCGCCACCGACGGGTAGACGAGGGATTGGCGCACTCAATCGCGCCGAAAACCAAACTTCACCGAATTTGCGAGGTACCGCCGTGGTCGAAACATTCGTTCAATCCACCGATGACGTGGTCAAGTTTTTGCGGGACCAGCACAACCTGATCAAGGACATGTTCGACGAGGTGCTGTCCGCTTCCGAGCCGAAGGCCCGCGAGAAGGCGTTCACCGAGCTGCGCGCGCTGCTGGCCGTCCACGAGACGGCCGAAGAGATGGTGGTCCATCCTCGCGCCAGGGCCCTTGACGGCGGGGATGCCATCGTCGATGCCCGGCTGAAGGAAGAACATGAGGCCAAGGAGCAGCTGTCGAAGCTGGAGAAGATGGATATCGGCTCCGACGAGTTCCTCGATGAGCTCACGAAATTCCGCGACGACGTCGTCGAACACGCCGAGCGCGAGGAAAACGAAGAGTTCAGCAAGTTGAAAGACAAGCTTGACTCCGGTGACCGGAAGCGCATGGTGGCCGCGGTGCAGGCCGCCGAGGCCATCGCGCCGACGCGCCCTCATCCCGGCGTCGAGTCCGCGAAGGCCAACTTCGCCGTCGGGCCGTTCGCCTCGATGCTCGACCGCGCCCGCGACGCCATCAACGCCGTGCTTCGATAGTCAGGGCGCGCTGGGCAGCGTCGTCGCGTTGAAGCACAGCCTGCCGAAGCACCGGCCCAGCTGAAGCTCGGCCCCATCCGGTGTTGACATAATGTGCAGGAAGCAATTCACACGAGAGTTGCGGCCTGGGGTGCGGGCACGGCAAAAGCAGCCGGTGGGCGACACACCGGTGGCGGAAGCTGAGTCACATGGGTAACACCAGGCACACTGGTAACTGTCAACTACGCCTGGAGGGTGTCGCCGTGTACCGAGTCTTTGAAGCGCTTGACGAGCTGGGCGCGATTGTGGAAGAAGCCCGCGGCGTGCCGATGACCGCGGGCTGCGTCGTACCCCGCGGTGATGTCCTCGAACTGATCGACGACATCAAGGACGCGATACCCGGCGAGCTCGACGATGCCCAGGACGTGCTGGATGCCCGGGACGCGTTGCTGCGCGACGCCAAGCAGCATTCGGAGTCGATGGTGTCGACGGCCACGACCGAAGCCGATTCGCTGATCAACCACTCGCGTGCCGAGGCCGACCGGCTGCTGGCCGACGCAAAGGCACAGGCCGACCGGATGGTCGGCGAGGCCCGCCAGCACAGCGAGCGCATGGTCGGGGAGGCCCGCGAGGAGGCGACCCGCCTGGCGGCCACGGCCAAGCGGGAGTACGAAGCCGCCGTCGGACGCGCCAAGACCGAGGCCGACCGCCTCATCGAAAACGGAAATCTGGCCTACGAGAAAGCGGTTCAGGAAGGCATCAAGGAGCAGCAGCGGCTGGTTTCGCAGACCGAAATCGTCCAGACGGCCACCGCGGAGGCCACCAGACTGATCGACTCGGCACACGCCGAGGCTGATCGGCTCCGCGGCGAATGCGACATCTACGTCGACAGCAAGCTCGCCGAATTCGAGGACTTCCTCAACGGGACATTGCGCTCGGTCGGGCGTGGGCGCCATCAGCTGCGCACCGCCGCAGGCACGCACGACTACGCCGCGCGGTAGCGGCGCTGGCCGAATCCGCCGTCGTTCGCGGTAGCGGCCGCCGTAGGATTGCATTCATGGCGACGCATGCGAAGACGGCGGCGCGCCGCGACTCACGATCGCCGCTCGTGATCAACGTTTCCCGGCTCGGCCGACGGCCCGGTTCGATGCTGACCGTGCACGAGACGGTGCCCAGCCCCTCGCGCATCGGGCTCGACCTGATCGCGATCGACGAAGGCGCGCCCCTCGAGCTGGATCTGCAGATTCAATCGGTGTCGGAGGGCGTGCTGGTGACCGGAACGGTATCGGCGCCGACGTCGGGGGAGTGCTCGCGATGCCTGACGCCGATCACCGGGGATGTCGAGATCGATCTGACCGAATTGTTCGCTTATCCCGATTCCGCGACCGATGAGACGACGGAGTCCGACGAGGTGGGCCGAGTGGTTTCCCGAGGCGGGGCTGACACCGTCGATCTCGAGCAGCCGATCGTCGACGCCGTCGGGCTCGCGCTGCCGTTTGCGCCGCTGTGCGGACCGGATTGCGTCGGGCTGTGCCCGCAATGCGGCGTCGCGCTGGCCACCGCCGAGCCGGGACACCACCACGAGCAGATCGATCCGCGCTGGGCGAAGCTGTCCACGATGCTGGATCGGGATGACAAGTGAGCGCCGACCGCGCGGAGCTCCTCAAGGCGCTGGGTGTCGAACTGTCCGCCGAGCTACTCACCATGGCGCTGACCCACCGCAGCTTCTCGTACGAGAACGGCGGCCTGCCCACCAACGAGCGGCTGGAGTTCCTTGGCGACGCCGTGCTCGGGCTGACCGTGACCGAGGAGCTGTATCACCGCCATCCGGACCGCTCCGAGGGCGACCTGGCCAAGTTGCGGGCCAGCATCGTCAACACCCACGCGCTGGCCGATGTCGGACGCCATCTCTCCGATGCCGGTCTCGGCTCGTATCTGCTGCTGGGTAAGGGCGAGGAGAATTCGGGTGGCGCCGACAAGTCGAGCATCCTCGCCGACGGAGTCGAATCTCTGCTCGGAGCAATCTATTTGGAGCACGGAATCGCGGTGGCGCGTGAAGTGATCCTGCGGTTGTTCGGGTCCCTGATGGACACCGCGCCGACGCTCGGAGCGGGTCTGGACTGGAAGAGCAGCCTGCAGGAACTGTCCGCATCGCGGGGAATGGGCGCGCCGTCCTATCTGGTCACGTCCACCGGTCCTGACCACGACAAGGAATTCACGGCGACCGTCGTCATCACCGAAACCGAGTACGGCAAGGGCGTCGGCCGCACCAAGAAAGAGGCCGAACTCAAGGCCGCGGCGGCGGCGTGGAACACGCTCGCTCCTGGTGTAGATGCCTGAGCTTCCCGAAGTAGAGGTCGTTCGGCGGGGGCTGCAGGCGCACATCGCGGACAAGACGATCACCGCCGTGCGGGTGAATCATCCGCGGTCGGTCCGCCGTCACGAGGCGGGTCCGGCCGACCTGACGGCCCGGCTGCTGGACACCCGCATCACCGGTACCGGGCGCCGCGGCAAGTACCTCTGGCTGACGCTCGACGACGGATCGGCGCTGGTGGTGCATCTGGGGATGAGCGGGCAGATGCTCCTCGGGCCGGTCCACAACGAGGGGCACCTGCGGATCGCGGCCCTGCTCGACGACGGCACCACGCTGAGCTTCGTCGACCAGCGCACGTTCGGCGGCTGGATGCTCGCCGACATGGTCACCGTCGACGGCACCGATGTCCCGGTGCCGGTCGCGCACGTCGCCCGCGACCCGCTGGATTCGCGGTTCAACCGCGATGGTGTCGTTACGGTGTTGCGGCGCAAGCATTCCGAGATCAAGCGTCAGTTGCTCGACCAGACCGTGGTGTCGGGTATCGGCAATATCTACGCCGACGAGGCACTGTGGCGGGCCAAGATCAACGGCGGCAGGCTCGCCTCGTCGTTGACCCGCAAGCAACTCGGGGAACTGCTCGATGCCGCCGCCGAGGTGATGACCGAAGCGCTCGGGCAGGGCGGCACATCGTTCGACTCGCTGTATGTCAACGTCAACGGCGAGTCGGGCTACTTCGAGCGTTCTCTGGACGCGTACGGACGCGAAGGCGAGCCCTGCCGCCGCTGCGGTGCGGTGATGCGGCGGGAGAAGTTCATGAACCGCTCCTCGTACCACTGCCCCAAATGCCAGCCGCGCCCCCGCGCCCGTCGCCCCTGACTGCGCCGAGAAGGAATGCGGGGCTGCAGCTACGCGCTGTTGACGACGAGGAATTGTGTTTCGGCGAAAGGTAGAAAAGAGCCATGACGGAACTGTGGGTGGAGCGCACCGGTGTGCGTCGGTACGCCGGGCGAAGCTCGCGCGGCGCGGAGGTGCTGGTCGGCTCGGAGGACGTCGAAGGCGTCTTCACACCCGGCGAGCTGATGAAGATCGCGCTCGCCGCCTGTAGCGGGATGAGTAGCGACGCTCCACTGCGCCGGCGCCTCGGCGACGACTACACCACCACGATCCAGGTGTCCGGACCTGCCGATCGCGACCAGGAGCGCTACCCGCTGCTCGAGGAACACATGGAACTCGACCTGTCCGGGCTGTCCGAAGATGAGGTGGCGCGGGTACTCACCGTCGTGGCGCGGGCGATCGATCAGGTCTGCACCGTCGGCCGGACGCTCAAATCCGGGACAAAAGTGACGTTTGAGGTCAGTGATGCAGGAGTTAGCTGAGGTACGTCTGACAGCATGGGTGCACGGCTACGTTCAGGGGGTCGGCTTCCGCTGGTGGACGCGGTCCCGGGCACTGGAACTCGGATTGACCGGCTACGCCTCGAACCGGCCCGACGGCCGCGTGCAGGTCGTCGCGCAGGGCCCGCGAAACGCCTGCCAAAAGCTCCTTGAACTGCTTGAAAGCGGAAAGACGCCGGGCAATGTCGCCAAGGTCGTCGCCGATTGGTCAGAAGCCGGCGACTCGCTAGCGGGGTTCACCGAGCGGTAGCCCGACCGGCGGTAGTGTGGCACGTCGTGCACCTCAAGAGCTTGACGCTGAAGGGCTTCAAGTCCTTTGCTTCCCCCACGACTCTGCGTTTCGAGCCGGGGATCACATGCGTCGTCGGGCCGAACGGGTCGGGTAAGTCGAATGTGGTCGACGCGCTGACCTGGGTGATGGGTGAACAGGGGGCCAAGACCCTTCGCGGCGGCAAGATGGAGGACGTCATCTTCGCCGGGACGTCCTCGCGCGCGCCGCTGGGCCGCGCCGAGGTTACCGTCACGATCGACAACTCCGACAATTCGCTTCCGATCGAGTACTCCGAGGTGTCGATCACCCGCCGGATGTTCCGCGACGGAGGCAGCGAATACGAAATCAACGGCACCAGTTGCCGATTGATGGATGTCCAGGAACTGCTGTCCGACTCGGGCATCGGCCGCGAGATGCATGTGATCGTGGGTCAGGGCAAGCTCTCCGAGATCCTGGAATCGCGTCCGGAGGATCGGCGGGCCTTCATCGAAGAGGCCGCCGGGGTGCTCAAGCACCGCAAGCGCAAGGAAAAGGCCGTCCGCAAACTCGATTCGATGTCGGCCAACCTCGCGCGACTGACGGATCTGACGACCGAACTTCGCCGGCAGCTCAAACCGCTCGGCAGGCAGGCCGAGATGGCCCGGCGCGCCCAGACCATCCAGGCCGATCTGCGCGATGCCCGGCTGCGCCTGGCCGCCCACGACCTCGTCACCCGCAAGGCCGAGTTCGACAACACCGACCAGGCCGAGACCAGTCTGCGTCGAGAACACGACGAGCTGGCCACCGGGCTGGAGACCAAGACCGTCGAGCTGCAGGCCCACGAGGCGGCCGTGGAGGCGCTGAGCCAGCGCGCCGACGTCGCCCAACAGAGCTGGTTCCGGCTCTCGGCGCTGGCCGAACGGGTGAGCGCGACCGTCCGCATCGCCAGCGAGCGGGCACAGCACCTGGACGCGGAGCCGGAGGTGTCCGGCGGCCCGGACCCCGACGCCCTCGAAGCACAGGCCGAGGAGGTGGCCGAGGAAGAACGGCAGCTGCTGGACGAGCTGACCGAATCCCGCACCCGGCTCGAGGCCACCCGCGCCGAGCTCACCGAATGCGAGCGCGTCGCAGCCGAGGCCGAACGCGCGCACCTCGCCGCCGTGCGCGCCGAAGCCGACCGGCGCGAGGGACTGGCGCGGCTGGCCGGCCAGGTCGACACCATGCGCACCCGCGTGGAATCGATCGACGAATCCGTCGCCCGGCTGTCCGCGGGCATCGACGAGGCGGCCACCCGCGCGCAGCAGACGCAGGCCGAGTTCGAGACCGTGCAGAGCCGGGTCAGTGAGCTCGACGCCGGCGAGGTCGGGCTGGACGACCACCATGACCGCACCGTCACCGCGCTGCGGCTCGCCGACGAGCGCGTCGCCGAATTGCAGGCCGGCGAACGCGGCGCCGAACGTCAGGTGGCTTCGCTGCTGGCGCGCATCGAGGCGCTCTCGGTCGGCCTCGACCGCAAGGACGGTGCCGCCTGGTTGCAGAACAATCTCAGCGGAGCAGGGCTTTTCGGGTCGATCGCCAACCTGCTGAAGGTCCGCCCGGGTTACGAGGCGGCGGTGGCGGCGGTTCTCGGCGCGGCCGCCGACGCCGTTGCCGCCGAGAGTTTCGGAGCCGCCCGGTCCGCGGTGGCCGCGCTCAAGGAGTCCGACGGTGGGCGCGCCGCGATCGTGCTCGGCGACTGGCCTGCGGCGTCCACCGTTCCCGCGGCGCCGCCACCGGCCGGCGCGGTGTGGGCGATCGATCTGGTGGACACTCCACCGCGGTTGCAGGGCGCGATCACGGCGATGTTGTCCGGTGTCGCCGTCGTCGCTGATCTGACCGCGGCGCTCGACCTGGTGGCGACCCGGCCCCAGCTGCGTGCCGTCACGACCGACGGAGATCTGGTCGGCGCGGGCTGGGTCAGCGGCGGCTCGGACCGCAAACCCAGCACGCTCGAGATCGCGTCCGAGGTGGAAAAGGCACGCAACGAACTGGCCGCCGCCGAGAAGCAGGTCGGCGAGCTGTCTGCGGCATTGTCCGGCGCGCTTGCCGAGCAGGCGTCCCGCCAGGACTCGGCCGAGCAGGCCCTGGCCGCGCTCAACGAATCCGACGCCGCGATATCGGCGATCTACGAACAACTCGGTCGGCTCGGCCAGGACGCCCGCGCCGCCGACGACGAGTGGCAGCGGCTCATCCAGCAGCGCAACGAACTCGAGGCGGGCCGCACCCGGACAGTCGAGGAACTCGCCGAACTCGAACAGCGCCTGCACAATGCCCAGCAGGAGCCGACGTTCGAGTCCGAACCCGTCGACCGTCAGGAGTCGATGGCCGCCGCCGAGGAGGCCCGCACCGCCGAGGTGGAGGCGCGGCTGACCGTACGTACTGCCGAGGAGCGCGCGAACGCCGTTCGGGGACGGGCGGATTCACTGCGTCGCGCCGCCGCCGCCGAGCGGGAGGCGCGAGTGCGGGCGCAGCGGGCCCGTGAGGCACGCGTACACGCCGCCGCCGTGGCCGCCGCGGTTGCGGAATCGGGCCGCGTGGTCGCCCAGCGACTGGGCGCCGTGGTGTCGGTGGCATCACGCATCCGCGATCAGGTCGCCACGGAACGTCAGCAGCGGGCCGCCGCACTGGCGCACGCCCGCGAAGAGGTCAACGTGCTCGGCGCCAAGATCGCCTCGCTGACCGACGCGCTGCACCGAGACGAAGTCGCGAAAGCCCAAGCGGCACTGCGTATCGAGCAACTCGAACAGCAGGTACTCGAGCAGTTCGGGATGGCGACCGCGGACCTGGTCGCCGAGTATGGGCCCGACGTCGCACTGCCGCCGTCGGATCTGGAGATGGCCGAGTACGAGCAGGCCCGCGAACGCGGTGAGCAGGTCACCGCGCCTGCGCCGATGCCGTTCGACCGGCCGACCCAGGAACGCCGGGCCAAGAAGGCTGAGCGGGAGCTCAACGAGCTCGGCCGGGTCAACCCGCTGGCACTGGAGGAGTTCGCCGCGCAGGAGGAGCGTTACAACTTCCTGTCGACTCAGCTCGAGGACGTCAAGGCGGCCCGCAAGGATCTGCTCGACGTCATCGCCGACGTCGATGACCGCATCCTGCTGGTGTTCGCCGAGGCGTACGCGGACGTGGAACGCGAATTCCAGCAGGTGTTCTCGACTTTGTTCCCCGGTGGTGAGGGCAGGCTGCTGCTCACCGATCCCGACGACATGCTGACCACCGGCATCGAGGTCGAGGCCCGTCCACCCGGTAAGAAGATCAAGCGGCTGTCGCTGCTGTCCGGTGGCGAGAAGTCGCTGACGGCGGTCGCCATGCTGGTGGCGATCTTCCGGGCCAGGCCGTCGCCTTTCTATGTGATGGACGAGGTGGAGGCGGCGCTCGACGACGTGAACCTGCGCCGGCTCATCAGTCTGTTCGAGCAGCTTCGTGAGCGCTCGCAGCTGATCGTGATCACCCACCAGAAGCCGACGATGGAGGTCGCCGACGCGCTGTACGGCGTCACCATGCGCGACGACGGCATCACCGCGGTGATCTCGCAGCGCATGCGCGGCCAGGAACTGGTCGCCAGCACCAACTAGCCCTCGACGCGGCTGACGGCTCCTCGGCGCAACTCCACCAGGTTCGACGCGCCGCAGCCGTGCAGGCAGATCAGCAGCTCGTCGACGAAACGTTGCAGCCAGTCCACCACCGCGGCGGGGGATTCGATGGCCGGGGCGAGCAGCGGCTTGGCGACCGCGACCGCGTCGGCGCCCATCGCCAGCGCCTTGGCGGCGTCCATGCCGGTGCGAATTCCGCCGGAGGCGACGAGCGGGATGTGGGGCAATGCCCGCCGGACCTCCTGCAGCGCCTGGGCAGTCGGGATGCCCCACTCGGCGAGCGCCGGATAGCGCACCTCGCCGTAGCGGACGAATTGTTCCACCCGCGCCCACGACGTGCCGCCCGCTCCGGCGACATCGACCGCGGCGATCGGCAGGTCCACGAGTTGGGCCGCCGCGGCCGCACCTATGCCGTGGCCGACCTCTTTGAGCATCACCGGATAGCCGATCGATCCGGCGATCTCGCGCAGCCTGGCAACCGATCCCGAGAAATCGGTGTCACCCTCGTGTTGCATCGCCTCCTGAAGTGGATTTGTGTGCACCGCAAGCGCATTGGCACCAACATCGTCGAGCACCCCGGCGAGCGCCGGCACGATCGATTCGCTGAGCTGAGCCAGTCCGATATTGCCGATCAGCAGTGCGTCGGGAGCCAGGTCCCGGACCCGGAAACTCGTCGATGCCGCCGCGTTGTCGAGCATGATGCGCTGCGAGCCCAGCATCATGCCGATCCCCAGTTCCTGGGCCGCGGTCGCCAGGTTGCGATTGATGGTGGCCGACAGTTCGGCGCCGCCGGTCATCGATCCGATCAACACGGGTGCCCGCAACCGCACACCGAGGAACTCGGTGCCCAGCTCGACGTCGTCGAGATTGGTCTGGGTGAGCGCGTTATAGGGCAGCCGGTAGCGCTCCAGGCCGGTGGTCACCGTCTGGTATTCGACGGCTTCGGTCAGGCACACGTCGATGTGGCGCCGTTTGCGGCTGCCGAGCTTCGTAGCGGAGGCGCCGGGGTCGAGCGTCACCGGCTAGTCACCCTGACACAATGGCCTCGTGACAGGGACCGGGATAGAGCTGTGGATCGCAATAGCGGTCATCGCCATTCTGCTGGTGGTCGCCCTGGTCGTCGGACTGGTGCGATACCGGCGCCGACAGATCAGGCTGTCCTCTACAGACACTGCCACGCCGATCGACCGATCCGGTGGATATACCACCTCATCAGGCATCACGTTCAGCAAGTCGGCGCCTGCCGAGCCGGTCGAACGCATCGACACCAGCGGGCTGCCTGCCGTCGGCGATGACGCCACCATTCCGCGCGACGCGCCGAAACGGCCCATTGCTGACGTGCAGCTGCCGGATACGCCGGTCCGGGAGGCCGGGCCGACGCTCCCCGAGACGGCGCCGCCACCCGTAGTGCCGCCCGCGCCGCCGCCACCCGTAGCGCCGCCCGCGCCGCCGCCACCCGTAGCGCCGCCGGCGCCGCCGCCTGAGGTAGCGCCGCCGCATGAGGTAGTGCCCCCCGCCCCGCCACCCGAGATGGCGCCGGTCGAGGAAGAGACGCCGGTGGCGGTCGAGGAGATCGCACCCACGGAGGGCCGGCTGGACCGGCTGCGCGGGCGGCTCGCCAAGTCGCAGAACACCCTGGGCCGCAGCATGCTGGGCCTGCTCGGCGGCGGCGACCTCGACGAGGCGTCGTGGGAGGAGGTCGAGGACACGCTGCTGATCTCCGATCTCGGCCCTGTCGCCACGGAATCGGTGGTGACCGCCCTGCGGTCGCGGATGGCCAGCAGCCGGGTGCGGACCGAGGCGGATGCGCGCGCGGTGCTGCGCGAGGTGCTCGTCGCCGAGCTGCAGCCCGCTCTCGACCGCTCGATCAAGGCGCTGCCGCACGATGACAAGCCGTCGGTCCTCCTGGTGGTCGGCGTCAACGGAACCGGCAAGACGACGACGGTGGGCAAGCTGGCGCGGGTACTGGTCGCCGACGGTCGCCGGGTCGTGCTCGGCGCCGCCGACACATTCCGCGCGGCCGCGGCCGACCAATTGCAGTCGTGGGCGTCTCGGGCAGGTGCGGAGGTCGTGCGCGGTGCCGAGGGAGCCGACCCGGCATCGGTGGCCTTCGACGCCGTCGACACCGGCATCGAGCACGGTGCCGACGTCGTCGTGATCGACACCGCGGGTCGGCTGCACACCAAGACCGGCCTGATGGACGAGCTCGGCAAGGTCAAGCGCGTCGTCAGCCGGCGTGCCGCCGTCGACGAGGTGCTCCTGGTGCTGGATGCGACGATCGGGCAGAACAGCCTCCCGCAGGCCCGGGTGTTTGCCGAAGTCGTGGACATCACCGGTGTCGTGCTGACCAAACTCGACGGCACCGCAAAGGGCGGAATCGTCTTCCGCGTACAGCAGGAATTGGGTGTTCCGGTCAAACTCGTCGGCCTCGGCGAAGGTCCGGACGACCTCGCTCCGTTCGAGCCCGGAGCGTTCGTCGACGCCCTTCTCGGCTGAGGAGAGCTCGTCAAAACGCACGATGTAACACCTGCGAAACGTAAGCGGCGCATCCGTTCACACGAGCGAAACGCAGTAGCGTCGTAGCCGAAACAACCACTCAGCATTGTCTTGGACCAGGCCAACGGTCGCAAAACCTTTGCGGCCCTGCCTTGTCGAAGGAGGAAACGGCGAGTGGACGGATTCCCGATAATGGGCATCCCCGACACCGGGGATACGGCATGGATGCTGGCGTCATCAGCGCTCGTGCTGCTGATGACGCCAGGTCTGGCGTTCTTCTACGGCGGCATGGTGCGCGCCAAGGGCGTCCTCAACATGATCATGATGAGCATCAGCGCGATGGGTGTCGTGACGGTGCTGTGGGTGCTGTACGGCTACTCGATGGCATTCGGCAACGACGTTGGCAATCTGTTCGGTAACCCGGCGCAGTACTTCGGCCTCAAAGGCCTCATTGCCGGCAATGCCTCAGCGGCGGTTGTCGCCGATCCGTCGGCCGGAGTCGAGGCCGCAGACGCCGTCAACATTCCACTCGCCGGGACGATCCCGCAGCTCGTGTTCGTGATGTTCCAGTTGATGTTCGCGATCATCACCGTCGCGCTGGTCTCCGGCGCCGTCGCCGATCGGCTCAAGTTCGGCTCCTGGTTGGTCTTCGCGGGCTTGTGGGCGACGTTCGTCTACTTCCCGGTTGCGCACTGGGTCTTCGCGTTCGATGGGTTCACCGCCGAGACCGGTGGCTGGATCGCCAACAAGCTCAAGGCGATCGACTTCGCCGGTGGTACGGCGGTCCATATCAACTCTGGCGCCGCGGGTCTGGCGTTGTGCCTCGTGCTCGGTCGGCGTAAGGGTTGGCCCACCTCTCCGATGCGGCCGCACAACTTACCGTTCGTGATGCTGGGTGCCGGTCTGCTGTGGTTCGGCTGGTATGGGTTCAACGCCGGTTCGGCCCTGAGCTCGGGTGGTATCGCCGCGACGACGTTCGTGACCACCACCGTGGCGACCGGAACCGCCATGCTCGCCTGGCTTCTCGTCGAGAAGATCCGTGACGGTCACCCAACCACCCTGGGCGCGGCCTCGGGCATTGTCGCCGGCCTGGTCGCGATCACGCCTTCCTGTTCATCGGTCAACGTGTTCGGCGCGCTCGTCGTCGGATTCCTCGGCGGCGCGATCTGTGCGCTGGCGGTCGGGCTGAAATTCAAATTCGGCTTCGACGATGCACTCGACGTGGTCGGGGTTCACATGGTCGGTGGTCTCACCGGCACCCTGCTGATCGGCTTCCTCGCCACTCCGGAGGCGCCCGCTGCCGTCAAGGGCCTCTTCTACGGCGGTGGATTCGATCAACTGTGGCGCCAGGCGGTGGGCGCGTTCGCAGTTCTTGCGTACTCGTTCATCGTTACGACTATCTTGGCGTACATCCTGAAGTTCACCATCGGCCTGCGCCTGGGTGAAGAAGACGAGGCCGACGGCATCGACGAGGCAGAGCATGCCGAAACCGGCTACGACTTCGCAACTGTCGGAAGCAGCTCGGTTCTCGGCCGCAGCTCGGAGGAATGAGGGAAATGAAGCTGATCACTGCGATCGTCAAGCCGTTCACGCTCGAGGACGTCAAGACCGGCCTTGAGCAGACGGGAATTCTCGGAATGACCGTCAGCGAAGTGCAGGGCTACGGACGCCAAAAGGGCCACACCGAGGTGTATCGCGGCGCGGAGTATTCGGTCGATTTCGTGCCGAAGGTCCGCGTCGAGGTCGTGGTCGACGACTCCGCCGTCGACAAGGTGGTGGATGTCATCGTCCAGGCCGCACGCACCGGCAAGATCGGTGACGGCAAGGTCTGGGTGAGCCCGGTCGACACCGTGGTCCGGGTGCGCACCGGCGAGCGGGGTGCCGACGCCCTTTGAGCCATCCGTCAGTTGAGACGCCGTCTCCCGGCAATGCACCGTGTGAGCGCTGATAGTCAGGCCGGGGGAGGACACGAAATGGCAAAGCAGAGACCAGATCCCGCCTCCGGGGCCCCTCGTTGGGAGGGGCCGGCGGCGGGCTTGTCGCGTCCGGCCACCGATCTGGCGGCCGCGGCCGGACAGCTGCTCAAGGGTGGTTCGCGTCAGCTGGATTCGGCCGCACTGCGAGATGCGTTACTGGACCTGCACGAGTTCTGGCTCACTACCAAGGCCACCGAGATCGGCATCACGCCCACCAGCGGCTTCGCGATTGTCGCCACCGGCGGGCTGGGACGTGGCGAGCTGTTGCCGTATTCGGATCTCGACCTGATGCTGCTACACGACAACATGCCCGGTGACGCGGTGAGTCAGGTCGCCGAGTTGTTGTGGTATCCGTTGTGGGACGCCAACATTCGGATCGACCACAGCGTGCGTACGGTGCCGGAGGCAATCACGGTCGCCGGTGAGGACATCTCCGCGGGACTGGCCATGCTGGAGGCGCGGCACATCGCGGGCGACTCCGATCTGTCGACCCTGCTGGTCGGCGGCGCTCGTCGGCAATGGCGCACCGGGATCGCCTCTCGTTTCGACGAACTCGTCGCGCACACCGAGGCACGGTGGCAGCGCAGCGGCCAGATCGCGCACCGCGCCGAGCCTGATCTCAAGGGCGGCCGCGGTGGACTCCGCGACATCCAGCTGCTCAACGCGCTGGCGATCGCGCAACTGGCCGACGTCTACCCGAGCCGCTCGTTGGCCTCACCGATCGCCACCCTGGGCGAGGCGCACCTGGCGCTGCTCGACGTCCGCACCGAACTGCACCGGGTATCCGGCCGCGGCCGCGAACTATTGCTCGCCCAACACGCCGACGAGATCGGTGCCGCCCTGCGCATCGGCGACCGATTCGACTTGGCACGCGTGATCTCGGACGCCGCGCGGACCATCAGTTTCTACGTCGACGCCGGGCTGCGCACCGCCGCGAATGCGCTGCCGCGGCGCGGCCTGGCCGCCTTCCGCCGGCCCGTGCGCCGTCCAGTCGACGAGGGCGTCATCGAATTCGCCGGTGAGGTGATCCTGGCGCGTGATGCCCGGCCCGAGCGCGACCCCGGCCTGATCCTGCGTGTCGCGGCCGCGTCGGCCACCACCGGTCTGCCCATGGCTGCCTCCACGCTCGCCCGCCTGTCCGAGACCGCACCGGAGCTGCGGATGCCCTGGCCGCGGCAGGCCCTCAAGGATCTGCTGGTGCTGCTGGCGGCCGGACCACCGGCGACCTCGACCATCGAGGCGCTCGACCGCACCGGACTGTGGGGCCGGTTGTTCCCCGAGTGGGGCGCGGTCCGCGACCTGCCCCCGCGCGACGTCGTGCACATCTGGACGGTGGATCGCCACCTCGTCGAAACCGTTTCGCGGGCAAGCGCTTTCACTACCCGGGTGTCCCGGCCCGACCTGCTGGTGCTCGGCGGACTGGTGCACGACATCGGCAAGGGCCGCGGCGGCGACCACAGCATCATCGGCGCGGAGTTGGCCACGCAGATCGGCACGCGGCTGGGGCTGTGGCCCTCCGACGTCGAGCTGCTCTCCACGATGGTCCGCCACCACCTGCTGCTGCCGCACACCGCGACCCGTCGTGATCTGCAGGACCCGAAGACCATCGCCGAGGTCGTCGACACGTTGGGCGGGGACTGGGTCCTGCTCGAGCTGTTGGCAGTGCTGGCCGAGGCCGATTCGCTGGCTACCGGCCCGGGCGTGTGGGGGGACTGGAAGGCGTCGCTGATCGGCGACCTGGTCCGCCGCTGCCGTCTGGTGATGGCGGGCGAACCGCTTCCGCAACCCGATCCCATCGATCCGCGTTTCCTGTCGCTCGCCTCCGACGGCGTGCACGTCGAGCTGACGCCGGGGGGCAGTCCGCACATCTACAACGTCACGATGATCGCGCCCGACCGCCGCGGATTGCTGTCGAAAGCCGCCGGGGTGCTCGCGCTGAACTCCCTGCGCGTGCACTCGGCATCCGTGAACGGGCACGACGGGTCGGCCATCACCACCTTCGTGGTATCGCCACACTTCGGGTCCCCGCCCGCCGCCGAACTGCTGCGGCAGCAGTTCATCCTCGCCCTGGAGGGGGAACCCGACGTGCTGGCGTCGCTGGATCGCCGCGACCGCGACGCCGCCCAATACGGCACCGGACGCGCGGGTGAGACGCCGGCCGGGGTGCCGATCAACCATGCCCCGGCACCGCCGCGGATCCTGTGGTCGGACGGCGCGGCGCCGGGCGAGCTGATCGTGCAGATCCGCGCCACCGACCGGGCCGGCCTGCTGGCCCGGCTGACGGCGGTGTTCGAACGCGACGGCGTGGACATCGCCTGGGCCAAGGTCACCACCCTGGGGTCGTCGGTCGTCGACGTGTTCGGCATCACCACCGTCGGAGACGCCGGCGAGGTCCGCGCCGACCTGGAGCGCGACCTGTTCGCCGTGCTACCGGCGCCGGCGCCGGCGAAGCGGGTTTCCGAGGCCAGTTAGGGCCGGCCGTTCCGGGCCCACCCGCGTGCGGGGCGAGAGCGCAGACACTCAGGGAAGTAGGCTTGCGGCGTGTTTGAATCGCTATCCGACCGGCTGACCGGCGCCCTGCAGGGGCTGCGCGGCAAAGGGCGGTTGACCGACGCCGATATCGACGCGACGGCCCGCGAGATCCGGCTGGCGCTGCTGGAGGCCGACGTATCGCTGCCCGTGGTGCGCGGGTTCGTCGCCCGCATCAAGGACCGCGCCAGGGGCGCCGAGGTTTCCGGCGCGCTCAACCCCGCCCAGCAGGTCGTCAAGATCGTCAACGAGGAACTCGTCGCCATCCTCGGCGGCCAGACTCGTCAGCTGGCGTTCGCCAAGACCCCGCCGACGGTGATCATGCTCGCCGGTCTGCAGGGCTCCGGTAAGACGACATTGGCCGGCAAGCTCGCGAAATGGCTTCGCGAACAAGGTCATACGCCCCTGCTCGTCGCATGTGACCTGCAGCGGCCCGGTGCCGTCAACCAGTTGCAGATTGTCGGGGAACGCGCCGGTGTCCAGGTGTTCGCGCCCCATCCGGGCGTTGGACCGGACGGCCGCAGTGGCGATGGACAGGCCGGTCCCGCAGATCCGGTCGCCGTCGCCGCGGCCGGTCTGGCCGAGGCCAGGGCCAAGCACTACGACGTCGTTGTTGTGGACACCGCGGGCCGACTGGGCATCGACGACGAGCTGATGGGTCAGGCGGCCGCCATCCGGCGGGCGGTCGACCCCGACGAGGTGCTGTTCGTGCTGGACGCGATGATCGGCCAGGACGCCGTGACCACCGCGGAGGCGTTCCGCGAAGGCGTCGGCTTCACCGGCGTCGTGCTGACCAAGCTGGACGGCGACGCCCGCGGTGGCGCGGCCCTGTCGGTGCGCGAGGTGACCGGCGTGCCGATCCTGTTCGCGTCCGCCGGTGAGAAGCTCGAAGACTTCGACATCTTCCACCCCGACCGGATGGCCGGCCGGATCCTCGGCATGGGCGACGTGCTCACCCTGATCGAGCAGGCCGAGCAGCACTTCGACGCCCAGAAGGCCGAGGAGGCGGCGGCCAAGATCGGCTCCGGGGAGCTGACCCTGGAGGACTTCCTCGAGCAGATGCTGGCCATCCGCAAGATGGGCCCCATCGGCAACCTGCTCGGCATGCTGCCCGGCGCCGGGCAGATGAAGGACGCGCTCGCCGCCGTCGACGACAGCCAGCTCGACCGGGTCCAGGCCATCATCCGGGGCATGACGCCCGCCGAACGGGCCGACCCGAAGATCATCAACGGCTCACGACGGCTGCGGATCGCCAACGGCTCCGGGGTGACGGTCGGGGAGGTCAACCAGCTCGTCGACCGGTTCTTCGAGGCGCGCAAGATGATGTCGCAGATGGCCGGACAGATGGGAATGCCGTTCGGCCGCAAGGGTTCCACCACCCGCAAGGCGGCGAAGAACAAGAAAAAGGGCAAGAAGGGCGGGCGAGGACCGACACCGCCCAAGACGCGCAATCCGTTGGGCGCAGCCGGGATGGCTGGAATGCCGCCCGGGTTCCCCGACCTGTCGAACATGCCGAAGGGCCTCGATGAGCTGCCGCCGGGCCTGGCCGACATCGACCTGTCGAAGCTCAAATTCCCCAAAAACTGAGCCGGACAACTGATTTGACCTCGAGCACAGCTCTGCATGTTCGTGGCCGCGGATTGCCGGACGGAGAGCCGGTGGAGTGGTGGATCGTGGACGGCCACCTCAGTGTCGAGCCCGTCGGTCCCGCCGAGACCGTCTTCGATGGCGGCTGGATCCTGCCGGGACTGGTCGACGCGCACTGCCACGTCGGGCTCGGCGAGCACGGGGAGATCGAACTCGACGAAGCGGTCACGCAGGCGGAGACCGAGCGGGCCGCCGGCGCGCTGCTGCTGCGTGACTGCGGTTCGCCCACCGACACCCGTAGCCTCGACGACCACCCCGACCTGCCGACGATCATCCGCGCCGGGCGGCATCTGGCCCGGCCGAAGCGGTATCAGCGCGGCTTCGCGATCGAACTCGGCGATGAGTGGCAACTGCCCGACGCGGTGGCCGAGCAGGCGCGCTGGGGCGACGGCTGGGTCAAGCTGGTCGGCGACTGGATCGACCGCGGGATCGGCGATCTCGCGCCGCTGTGGTCCGACGACGTGCTCGAGGCGGCGATCGAGGCCGCCCACGCCAACGGGGCCCGCGTCACCGCGCACGTGTTCAGCGAGGACGCCCTGCCGGCGCTGATCAGGGCGGGCATCGACTGCATCGAGCACGGCACGGGGCTCACGGACGACACCGTCGACCTGATGGTGCAACACGGCACCGCACTGGTGCCCACGCTGATCAACGTGGAGAACTTTCCCGGCTTCGCCGATGCCGCGAGTAAATACCCGGTGTACGAGCGCCACATGCGGGAGTTGTACAAGTCCTGCTATCCGCGGATCGCGGCAGCCCGCGAAGCCGGTGTGCCGATCTATGCGGGCACCGATGCGGGCAGCACGATCGCGCACGGCCGCATCGCCGACGAGATCGAGGCGCTCAAGGGCGTCGGCATGACGCCGACCGAGGCGCTCGGTGCGGCGTCGTGGGATGCCCGCGCGTGGCTGGGCCGGCCCGGGCTGGAGCACGGCGCGCCTGCCGACCTGGTGTGCTACACCGAGGATCCGCGGACCGGCGTCGGCGTGGTCGACGATCCCGCCGCGGTGATCCTGCGCGGCCGTGTCTATTAGCTGCGAAGGTGCACGAACTCGCGGTTCGCCCGGCGTGTCGGCCGCAGACACGCACGCTCGCATGAGTGAAGGCGACTACGGGGATTGGCTGAAACCCCAGTCGAAGAGCCCGATGGCCTGCCCGTAGAGATCGCCCGTGCCGTACATCTCGACCACGATCAGCCGCCGGTTGCCCCGCTGGGCGGCCGTGACGAAGGTATTGCGCGCCAGGTTGGTGAAGCCGGTCTTGCCGGCGAACGTGCCGGGATAGCGCGTCAGCAGCTGATTTTGGTTGGTGATGGTCTTGCCGGGAAACTGCGCGGACTGCTGCCGCATTATGGCGGCGATCAGCGGGTAGGCCAGCGCGGTGCGGTAGATGACGGCGAGGTCATGGGGAGTGGTGATCGATTCCCATCCCGGCCCGTCGAGCCCGGACGGTGACGAGGCCTTGGTGCTCCGAGCGCCCAGGCTTGCGGCCTTGCGGTTCATCGCAGCGACCGCAACCTGCTGCCCGCCGAGCATGTCGGCGAGCATGTTGGCGGCGTCATTTCCCGACACCATCAGCAGCGCTTCCAGCAGCTGGAGTGTGGTGTAGGCCTGGCCGGGCTTCAACCCCACACAGGAGCACTCGACCTCGGTGTGAGACTGGTTGGCGCGCGCGAAGTTGTCTGGCCGAAGGTGTTCGAGTACCACCATGGCGAGCAGCGGCTTGATGGTACTGGCCGGTGCGTGCGGTTCATAGGGGTTGCGGGAGGCCAGGATTCGCCCGGTGTCGAGGTCGGCGAGCAGCCATGCCTCGGCGGGGCCGTCCGGAATCGCCACCGTGCCTGCGGGCTCGATGCCGGGTTCGGCCGACGCCGCCGCGGTGGCTACGACCGTCAGCAGAAGCGCGGTAGCCAACGTGGCCAACACTTTTCGCACGGCCGCTGAGCGTAACCGGTGCGGACATTTATTTCGGTGGCGCCGAGATCTCGGATCCGTTGCAGATCAAGAACTTTTGATACCGCTAGGTTTTAGAGCGAACCAACGCTGACCTGACGGTCCTGGGCGAAGCCCCAGTCCAGCAGGCCGGCGGCCTGGTCCCAGTACGTCGGGCCGCCTTCCTTGATCAGGCCGTACATCATTGCGATCACCAGACGACGCCCGTCGCGGTCGGCGGCGGCGACGAACGTCTTCTTCGCCGCGTCGGTGAAGCCGGTCTTGCCGCCGAGCGTGCCGGGGTAGCGGTGCAGCAGTTCGTCCTCGTTCACGATCGGCCTGTCGCCGGCGTCGGACGGGAACATCGCCGCGGGCTGCGCGGTGATCTGGGCGAACGTCGCATTGGCCATCGCGGCCCGGAAGATGATCGCCAGATCGCGGGGTGTGGTGGCGCCGGAGCCACCAGGGCCGTCCAGGCCGGACGGGGTGCTCGCGTGCGTGTTCAGCGCGCCGAGGGAGGCCGCCTTGGCATTCATCTTCGCCACCGCGGTGTCATACCCGCCGATCATGTCCGCCAGCGCATTGGCCGCATCGTTGCCCGACATCAGCAGCACCGCGTCGAGCAGTTGGCGTGCGGTGTAGGTGCGGCCGGGTTTGATCCCGGCGCAGCTGCACTCGACATGAGTGTCCGCGTCGGTGCCGACAACCGTCGCGTTCAGGTCGGGCAGCTCATCGAGTGCCGTCAGCGCCAGCAAGGTCTTGATCGTGCTGGCCGGTGGGTGGGCGACGTCCATCTCGCGGCCGGCCAGGACCTGACCGGTGTCCATATCGGCGACGATCCATCCCGGGGCGGGCCCATCGGGGACCGGCACACTGCCGACGGGCTGAATGTCGGCATCCGCCGATGCGATCGGCGCCACGGACCCGAAGACCACAGCCAGACAAGCGGCGACTACCGCAACGAACCTACCCATGGATACAGCAGCTTAACCCCGATGACTGATTGACGCCCTGCCGGTGTTGAATCGACGCATGTTGAGCCTGGAAGAGATCTCCGACCGCCTCGAACTCGGGAAGTTGCTCATCGACTACTCGGAGGCCGTCGACGGCCGTCGCTTCGACGAACTCGACGAACTCTTCACGGCTGACGCCTACATCGACTACCGCGCCACCGGCGGAGTCGACGGCACGTATCCGGAGGTCAAGAAGTGGTTGGCGGAAGTCCTGCCTACGTACTTCTCGGTGACCTCGCACATGTTGGGGTTGCCGTCGCTGCGCATCGATGGTGACCGTGCGACGGGCCGGACCTTCTGCTTCAACCCGATGGTGCTCAAGGGCGACAAGCTGGCCATCATGCAGGTCGGCGTCTGGTACGAGGATGAGTTCGTTCGCACTGCCCAGGGCTGGCGGATGAGCAGGCGCGTCGAGGAGAAGTGCTTCGACAAGGTGATCTGACTCCGGCACGCGGTGCGCTGAGGCAGGAATTTCACTGGTAGCGCCTGGTCTGGCACAATGGGCGGCTGTCTGCTCGCAACCCGCTCGTCATGACTCGGAGTGATCCGCCTCCGGCTCCTCCCTGGGCGCTTGCGCGGTGGTCACACACGTAAGGCAAAACCGGGTCAGGGCGTCCGCCCCGATCGCTGAATTGCAGCGTGGCAACCTCAGGAGAAGTGCTTCATCATGGCTGTGAAAATCAAGCTCACCCGGCTCGGCAAGATCCGCAATCCCCAGTACCGAATCGCCGTTGCCGATGCGCGTACGCGCCGCGACGGCCGCTCGATCGAGGTCATCGGCCGCTACCACCCGAAGGAAGACCCGAGCCTCATCGAGATCGACTCGGAGCGCGCCCAGTACTGGCTCGGAGTCGGTGCCCAGCCCACCGAACCCGTCCTGGCGCTGCTGAAGATCACCGGTGACTGGCAGAAGTTCAAGGGTCTGCCCGGTGCCGAGGGCACGCTGAAGGTCAAGGAGCCCAAGCCCAGCAAGCTGGACCTGTTCAACGCCGCGTTGGCGGCGGCGGACGGAGCGCCGTCGGGCGAGGCGACCCAGCCCAAGAAGAAGAAGGCGCCCGCCAAGGCGCCTGCCAAGAATGCCGAGCAGACCCCACAGGTTGCCGACACGACCGAGCCCAAGGCCGACGCGCCGGCCGAGCAGGCCGCACCGGCGGAGTCGGCTGCGCCGGCCGAGTCGGCGGCGTCGGCCGAGACCACCGAGAGCTGAGCGCGGCGATGAGCTCTGTCGTCGTCGACGCCGTCGAGCACCTCGTTCGCGGGATCGTGGACAACCCCGATGATGTTCGGGTCGACATGGTGACCAGCCGCCGAGGGCGGACCGTCGAGGTGCACGTGCACCCTGAGGACCTTGGCAAGGTCATCGGTCGGGGCGGGCGCACCGCGACGGCGCTGCGCACACTGGTCGCAGGCATCGGCGGCCGCGGCATCCGCGTCGACGTGGTGGACACCGACCAGTAGCAGTGGACCTCGTAGTCGGGCGGGTCGTCAAAGCGCACGGCATCACCGGTGAGGTCGTCGTCGACGTCCGCACCGACGATCCCGACGGCCGGTTCGCGCCGGGCAGCACCCTGCGGGGGCGAGCCAAGGGTGGCGCCGTGCGCGACTACGTCGTCGAGTCCGCCCGCGACCACGGTGGCCGGCTGCTGGTCCGGCTCGCGGGCGTGGCCGACCGCGACACGGCCGATTCGTTGCGCGGCAGCCTCTTCATCGTGGACTCGGCAGACCTCCCGCCGATCGACGATCCCGACGAGTACTACGACCACCAGCTGGAGGGCCTTCGGGTGCGCACCGTGGCCGGTGTCGAGATCGGGACGGTCGCGGAGGTCCTGCACACCGCCGCGGGCGAGTTGCTGTCGATCAGGGGAGAAGGCGACGACGGCGAGGTGTTGGTGCCGTTCGTCAGCGCCATCGTGACATCGGTATCACTGGAGGATCAGACCATCGAGATCGATCCGCCCAAGGGTCTGCTGGAACTGAGCTGAGCGGACGTCATGCGAATCGACATCGTCACGATCTTTCCGGAATATCTGGACCCGTTGCGACAGTCGTTGCCGGGCAAAGCAATCGAAGCAGGCATCGTGCAGCTGGCCGTCCACGATCTACGGCGCTGGACCCGCGATGCGCACCGTTCGGTCGACGACTCGCCGTACGGCGGCGGGCCCGGCATGGTGATGAAGGCTCCGGTGTGGGGCGAGGCGCTGGACGAAATCTGTTCGGCGGACTCGCTTCTGGTGGTGCCGACGCCCGCGGGCCGGCTCTTCACCCAGGTGGACGCGCAGCGGTGGACCGCCGAGAGGCACGTGGTCTTCGCCTGCGGTCGGTACGAGGGCATCGACCAACGGGTGATCGACGACGCCGCCCGACGGATGCGCGTCGAGGAGGTCTCGATCGGCGACTACGTGCTGCCGGGAGGGGAGTCGGCGGCGTTGGTCATGATCGAGGCCGTCGTGCGGCTGCTTCCCGATGTTCTCGGCAATCCTGCTTCACATCAGAATGATTCGCATTCAGTGCAGAATCTGGGTCTGCTCGAAGGGCCCAGCTACACTCGGCCGCCGAGCTGGCGGGGCCTGGATGTGCCCGAGGTATTGCTGTCGGGCGATCATGCGAAGGTCGACGCCTGGCGGCGCGAACAGGGACTGCAGCGGACGCGGGAGCGGCGTCCCGATCTGCTCGGCTAAATCCGCCCGCCCGGGAACATCGTCTTGACGGCCTGGGTGATCGTGTTGCGTGCGGTGATGTCATTGGTCGGCTGCATCGAGCCGATCACCATCACATACCGACGATTGGCGCCGATCACGCCGGTGGACATGTGCATCCAGTTGCCGCCGTTCCAGCAGCACATCCAGCCCTGCTTGACGGCGACCGGTTCGGCATAGAGCCCATCGGGGATGCCGAACCGCTGCGGGTACCCGTCGATGCCGTTTGGCGTGGACTGCGCGAGATTGGACATGATGACGCTGGCCTGTTCTGGCGGGAGCCCGCCAGTGCCATTGAGCAGCATGTCGTAGTAGTGGACCAGATCGGTGGGGGTGCTCGTGGTGTTGAACCAGCGCCCGTTGTAGGGCGCCTTGGTGGCGCCCAGCCCATAACGCGCGGTGACTCGCGAGATGATCGCGCTGCCGCCGCTGCGGTTCCAGAAGTTCTCGGCGGCGTTGTCGTCGGAGGACCGCAGCATGACGTCCAGCGCCTGCCGGTCGGTGGGGGAGAGCTGGGTCTGGCCCTTCGACTCCTGCAGCAGCAGGTCGTCGGCGATGAAGAGTTTGGCCACCGAGGCGATGGGCAGTGAGTCGTTGCCGCTGGAAATGGTCTGGCCGGTGTTGCGGTCGAGCACCGTCAGGGAGATGTCCGCACCCGCCTTGGCGGCGTCGGAACTGGCCTGCGCGGCACGTGCCTGCAACCCGTCGAACGTGGCGGCCGGCTCGTCAGGCGGGGCCTCCGGCAGCGGGGCCATGGTTCCCATGGGGGCGACCACGGTCAGCTGCGGGCCAGCCGCTTCCGGCGGTGTACCGTACACCTTGGCCTCGCAACCTGCGACAACCGGGACCACAGCGGCGACCGCTGCGATCGCCGTGACCAGCCTCGACGGCCGCCGTCGCATGACCCCTCCCTCAGTGTTTTCCAACCGAACCCGGGCCTGCCGCATGGTTCCCACGGGTGAGCCAAGCCTAACGGTTGGGAGGATGATCCGCCTGCTTAGGCTCCCTATGCGTTTCGGGTCCGCGCGGCCACGATCCGGGGCTCTTCACCGGATTTCGAAGTTCGACGCCCATCTGGCACAATTGAGCAGTTGTCTGCAGGACGTGGGGAGGCGAAAACTCCACCCGCTGCGAGATGCACCCAGATCCGCCCGAATACATCGGCTCGGCCCGTGACCCCTCGCGAAGCCACCCAGGAGCCGCCAACAACAAGGAAGTGTCACCGATGAACACGCTGGATTTCGTCGATCAGACGTCGCTTCGCGACGACGTCCCGGACTTCAGCCCCGGCGACACCGTGAACGTGCATGTGAAGGTCATCGAGGGTTCCAAGGAACGGATCCAGGTCTTCAAGGGTGTCGTTCTGCGTCGGCAGGGCGGCGGGATCCGCGAGACCTTCACGGTGCGCAAGGAAAGCTACGGCGTCGGCGTCGAGCGGACCTTCCCCGTGCATTCGCCCAACATCGATCACATCGACGTCGTCACCCGTGGTGACGTGCGCCGCGCGAAGCTGTACTACCTGCGTGAGCTGCGTGGCAAGAAGGCCAAGATCAAGGAGAAGCGCTGACTTCGGTTTCGAACGGAGTCTGATCCTTGGAAGACGAGCAGCGCGGCGGTGAGCATCGCGCTGACTACTCTGATGCGGTGACCGGATCTACCGAACCCGACGGGTCCCCCGCTGAGCACGCGCTCGACACGGACCAGTCGGATACCGACGGAAAGCACGCGCTGACCGACGAGCCACCGAAGAAGCGCGGAGCGGTGCGCGAAGGCGCCATCCTCATCGCCATCGCCCTGGTCCTGTACTACGTCATGCTGACGTTTGTCGCCCGGCCGTATCTGATCCCGTCGGAGTCGATGGAGCCGACACTGCACGGCTGCACCGGATGCGTCGGTGACCGGATCATGGTGGACAAGGTGACGTACCGGTTCTCCTCCCCGCAGCCCGGCGATGTGATCGTGTTCAAGGGTCCGCCCAATTGGAACATCGGATACAAGTCGATTCGGTCGACCAATACCGCAGTCCGCTTTGTGCAGAACGCGCTTTCGTTCGTAGGCTTCGTGCCGCCCGACGAAAATGACCTGGTGAAGCGCGTGATCGCGGTCGGCGGGCAGACGGTCGAGTGCAGGATGAACACCGGGCTGACGGTGGACGGCAAGCGGCTCAACGAGCCGTTCCTGAACTTCGTGACGATGAACGTCGATCCCACCAATCCCTACGCCGCTTGTCTCGGCAACGAGTTCGGGCCGGTGAAGGTGCCCGAGGGCCGGCTGTGGGTGATGGGCGACAACCGCACCCATTCCGCCGATTCCCGGGCGCACTGCGCCAACACGCCGGTTGACGCACAGCGCGGATTGCTGTGTACGGGGGACCCGACACTCGGCACGGTGCCGGTGGACAATGTCATTGGAAAGGCACGGTTCATCGCATGGCCGCCGTCGCGTTGGGGTGGAGTGGCTTCGGTGAATCCGCAGACGACCTCCTAGGAGCTGCACTTGCCGGCGACTTGGCCTCCGCGAACGGTGATCCGGAAGTCTTCCGGCCTGCGCACGCTGGAATCGGCGCTGTACCGCGGCGGTCTTGGACCGGTGGCCGGCGTCGACGAGGTCGGTCGTGGCGCATGCGCGGGTCCGCTGGTGGTGGCGGCGTGTGTGCTCGGACCAAACCGACTGGAGAGCCTCGCCGCATTGGACGACTCGAAGAAACTGAACGAGAAAGAACGCGAGCGGCTGTTCCCCCTGATCCGGCGGTATGCGCTGGCGTATCACGTGGTGTTCATCCCGTCGGTGGAGGTGGACCGGCGCGGCGTGCACGTGGCCAACATCGAGGGCATGCGGCGGGCGGTGGCGGGTCTGATGGTCCGGCCCGGCTACGTACTGTCCGACGGATTCCGGGTACCCGGCCTGCCGATGCCCTCGCTCCCGGTGGTCGGCGGTGATGCGGCCGCGGCCTGCATCGCCGCGGCCAGCGTGCTGGCCAAGGTCAGCCGGGATCGGCTGATGGTGAAGATGGAGGCCGAGCACCCGGGATACGGTTTCGCCGAGCACAAGGGTTACAGCACGCCGGCGCACAGCGCGGCGCTGGCCGACCTGGGGCCGTGCAGCCAGCACCGGTATTCGTTCATCAACGTGCGCCGGCTCGTCACGGTGGACAGTGAGCTGGGCCCGGTGTTGGTGCCTGAAGACGTAGCTGACTGGGGACCTGAGCAGCGCAGTGAACTCGGGTAGGGGATGATGGGATCAGATGAATATGAAGGACAGCTGAGCGGATGAGTGCCGAAGATCTCGAGAAGTACGAAACCGAGATGGAGCTCTCGCTCTACCGCGAATACAAGGACATCGTCGGGCAGTTCAGCTACGTCGTGGAGACCGAGCGGCGGTTCTACCTGGCCAACAGTGTCGAATTGGTGCCCCGCAATTCGGAGGGTGAGGTCTACTTCGAACTGCGCCTCGCCGACGCCTGGGTGTGGGACATGTACCGGCCCGCGCGGTTCGTCAAACAGGTGCGGGTGATCACGTTCAAGGACGTCAACATCGAAGAGGTCGAGAAGCCCGAGCTGCGCCTGCCGGAGTAGGCTTCGCGGTCGCGCCGCTATGCTGCGACCGTGGACGGACCACTGTTGCCCGGCTACCGGCGCCAGTGGATCGAGACCGAGCCCGGCGTTCGGATTTTGGTGGTCACCGGTGGTGACGGGCCCGGGCGGCCGCCGCTTCTGCTTCTTCACGGCCATCCGCAGACCCACGCGATCTGGCACCGGGTGGCCCCCGCTCTGGCACAGATCCACACCCTTGTCCTGCCGGATCTCCGTGGCTACGGCGATTCGTCGAAACCGGCGGGGGACGAGCGCCACCAGGCCTACTCGAAGCGGACGATGGCCAACGACATGGTGGCGGTGATGAACAGACTCGGACATCGACGCTTCGCTGTGCTGGCCCACGACCGCGGAGCTCGGGTGGCGCACCGGATGGCCGCCGACCACCCCGATGCCGTGAGCCGAATGGCGCTCCTCGACATCGCCCCGACGCTGGCGATGTACGAACAGACCACCGAGGCCTTCGCACGTGCCTATTGGCACTGGTTCTTCCTGATTCAGCCGGCGCCGTTGCCCGAACGGCTCATCGAAGCCGACCCCGGCGGCTACCTGAACTTCGTGATGCGCCGCCGGCCCGGCAGGGATCCGTTCGATCCGCGGGCCTTCGCGGAATACCGGCGGTGCCTCGCGTTGCCGGGAAGCGCACACGGGACATGCGAGGACTACCGCGCCGCGGCAGGGATCGACCTCGAGCATGATCGCGCCGATCGCGACGCGGGTCGCAAAATCGCACTTCCCCTCATGGTGCTGTGGGGAGCCGACGGAATCATCGCGCGTTGCTTCGATCCGCTCGCCGAGTGGCGCCGTGTCGCCGCCGACGTCCGCGGTGGCGCCGTGCCGTGCGGTCACTACATTCCCGAGGAAGCTCCCGATGCGCTTCTCGCCGAAGTGATCCCGTTCCTGACCGCCGCTGGACCGGAAGCAGGCCACCATCACTGAGTTGCCGTCGGCGTCGCCGAATGGCAACCTGATGAAATTGTGACATCACCATAAATCGCCCCCTACCGCGTCGACATCGAGCGTGAACCCCACATCCGTTGCGCGATGAATCCGGGCGAAGCGGAAGGCCATAGTGCCGGTCACGCGGCGGTAGCGGCCACCGCGATGCGGGTCGTCAATGCGCTTCCGTTCGTCGTCGACGCGACACCAGGGCTGCTGAGTTCGCTCGAAACATGCCGAGCACGCTGGCGCGGTACGCATTCGGCAACTCCGCGCGGCATTGCGTCACGGACATGAATCAGCGACGCGCGGGTCCCGATGTCGCGAAATACGTTCTTCGGAATCCGCTCTGAATTTGCACTTCGTCACCGAAGCGGTCCAGGACGTTGGTGTTCCCCCAACTCAACGCGTCCAGCTTCTCCGTCGGTGACCCTTGGGGGCGCAGCACCTTCATCCATCCGGCCGACCTTTCGTCGCCTAACCCCTGGCCACGGGGTCGGCCCTGCGCATATCAACTCTTGGGCGTTGACCGCGATCAGTGTGGATTGTTGACGACCCACGAGAGGCAACCGGGGTGGTGACGGCAAGCGATGATTTCGTTGGCGCTGGGCGCAGACCCCGCGACCCGCGGGGGGCCGGAAGGCAGGCTACAACTTTGGAGGTACGGCTGGAGCGGCATCACGCCGTCGTAGCAACCCGAGGGCGCAGCGCTGCCCTGGGCGGCAGTGCCTATCGCAAAGGGCGTCAGCGCGATGAGGAAAAGGAGTGCCGCTAATGTGCTCACGGCCATTCGCTTCAGTATTCGGACTACATGCATAACAACCGTTTGAACCGTTTTGGTCGGCTAATTATTCCGCCGTGATGGCGCGATTCGTTCCTTGCGTTGACGCCCTCTGGCCGCATCGTCATGGACGAACAAAGTTTACGTTCTCACACCGAGCGCACCCTTCAGACCTGGAGATGGCCTGTCCCATGAGAGCGGCGCCGACCGACGCCGGCATGGGAGCGGGCAGGGACGCCACGCCGTATCCGATGCTGAAAATGCTGCATGCGACGCACCGGTCCCCCCGGCTGGCCGGAGGTGGGAATCCTACCAACGCCCAAGAGGGTCAACAGATTTACAGTGCGTGTTCATTTGACGCCGTGAAAAGCCGTATTCGCTGACCACGAGACGTTCTCCACCCGGTGCTATGAGGCGATCGTGCGGCCGCTGCAGGGACCGACCATCCCTCGAGATCCAGGGCGAGCATCACGTCGACCGCAAGCTGCATGAGTTCGCCTTCGCGGGCGCGTCGAGATCCGCAAACCCTTGGCAGCGAGAAGCGGGTGCCTGCCATCGGGATGAACGAAAGTTCGCCGACACCAATGTGTTCCGCGTCGATCGGCCCAAACGTCCGCGAGCAGAATGCATTCATCCGCGGTGTGCATTCCTGCCCGGGTGCGCCGCTGGCCCGAGCGGAGGGCCGGATATTGCTCAACCGAATCGTCGACCGAATGGCGGGAATCACGATCTCCGAGGATCATCAGGACAGGCTCGCGGCGATCTCGTCGAAGGCGGCGATGGTCGGGAACAGCTTGGTGGCGTCCTGGGGGAGCGGCCAACTCGACAGCTTCGCCGCCACCACACCGGCGGACCGGTTGACATAGATCATCTGGCCGTGAATTCCCAGGCACAGCAATACGTTGTCGCCGGCGTGCGGGAACCAGCACTGATTCCGGTACATCCCGCCGGGCATCCGGTTGTCGTCCGGGCTGGCGGCGAAGGCCTCCCGCGAATCGGCGCCGCCGGCGAACGTGTCGGCGATCCAGGACGCGGGCACCACCTGTTCACCGGTCAACGAGGCCCCGTCGTTGAGAAACAGCGAACCGAATCTGACCAGATCGCGCAACGACGCGTTGATGCCGCCGTCGAACATGCCGGTGCCGACGGAGTCGACACCGATGGTGGCATCGTTCTCGGCCCCCAGCCTGCTCCACAACAGTGATGACATCAACTCCGGCATCGGCATGCCGCCGACGGCCTCGCAGACCCAGCCGAGCACATCGGTTTCGCACGATCGGTAGTGGAAGGGACCGCCGTGCGGCGACTCCTGCCGCAGAGTGAGGAGAAAGTCGTACATGGTGGTCGGGAGGTCGGGAACCGTTCGCGGCGCCCACCCGATGGCCTGCTCGAGAAGCCTCACCTCGGCCAACGGGTTCAGGTAATCCTCGGAGAATGCGATCCCCGATCGCATGTCGAGCAGCTGTCGTACCGTCGCGCCCGCGTACCCCGAGGTGGCGAGCCCGGGCACATAGGTGGTCAGCAATGCATCGACGTCCAGTGCGCCGCTTCCGGTCAGTGCACCCGCGACCTGGGCGATCAACGACTTGCTCACCGACATCAGCAGGTGTGAGGTGTCAGCGGCCATTCCGCCGTAGTAGTGCTCCTCGATCACTTGCCCGTGCTGGGTGACGATCCAGCCATCGGTCGCGGTGGCCGCCATCACCGTGCCCACGGTGGACCGCTTCCCGTTGGTCTCATCCTCCACCGGAATGTCGGACAGCTCGCCCGGCGCCGACGGAAGCGCCACGACCGGGCCAGTGCCGCGAGAGATCACGGCAACCGGCAGAAACTCGGCTACGTGCTGGAAGGTCCAGTGCAGTTGTGACGCCGACTGCCAATTCGCCAGGGTCACGTCGGTCGGGACGCGCCCCGGGTTGCCACCGAGCACCATGGCGACGACTGTAGTTGCTCCCGCCCGCCTCCCCGAAGCTCAGCCCGATTTCAGCCCGACATTGGCCGGTGGGGTGGCGGGCTCGGTGATCGGGGTACCCGCGTATTGGGTGCGAATCGAGTCGATCAGATGACGCGCCCGGATCGCGAGCGCCGTTTTGCCGCCGTTGTCGACCTGTAGCCGGCCCTTGGTGACGAGCACGCCGAGGTCGGCCCCCTTCCAGCGGTAGTCGCCGGGACCGTAGATGCGCAGGAAGAACACCTCGGACTCGTTCTGCAGCTGGTGCCAGTCCAACGCCGCTCGCCGGAACACCAGCGCCCCGGACTTGTCGAGTGCGTACTGGCCGGTGCGCGGCGTCGCCGTGAGTTGCTGGACGATGTCGTCGGTTTCCTTCATGACCATCTGGCTCCAGACGTCGGCGGACGCCAACTCCTCCCAGCGGTCGTTGATCTCGTCGATGTCGAGGTCGAAATCGACGTTCATGTATTCGAGGATGTGGAACAGGAACAGCGGCACGTCGGCGTACGCTCCCGCCGTCACATTGGTGATCGACGACGCGCCGCTGATTCGCGGGTTCAACTCGCCGAGGTACACCTCACCGGTGTCGGTGTCGACCAGCACATCCACTTCGAAGAATCCGCGATACCCCTCCTTGGCCAGCCGGTCACCGAGTCGCCGGACCAACTGCGTTGCCGTTCGGCGGCTTTCGCCCGTCAGCACTTCGGGAAACATCTCGTTGCCGCACCATCCGCCACGGGACGGCGTGAGTTTCTTGTATCCGATCAGCTCCGACATGAAAGGGCCGACGACGGTCCCACACCGGGTGAGCACCGCCTCCACCGCTACAGGCCGGTTGTTGATCCGGCGCATGACCTTGATCTCCTCGCCGACGATGTCGGCGGAGTGCTTCTTCCAGTCGGCTTCCGAAGAGATGAAGAACGTGGTCTTGCCGGAGTCGCCGTAGGGGGTCTGCACCACGAGTTCGTCGCCTAAACCCGCCTTTTCGGCCACCGCCCGGAGTCCGGCCCAGTCGTCGACGCGGGTGAGTACGTTGGGCACGCTCGGCGCACCCGCATCGTTGCCGAGTCGGGTGGTCACTATCTTGGAGTCGAGGTGCTGACGGAGGCTGGCCGCCGGCAGGATCAGGTCATAGCCGAGTTCTTTGCAGATGTCCTCGGTTTCGCTGTCGAAGAAGACCATTGCCACCTTGGGCCGGACGCCCCGGGGAGTCGCGGCGTCGATGTAGGCACGTACCTCCGGATTGGTCAACAGCCAATTGTTGATCTCCTCGCCACTCTCGAACTCCTGATACGGCTTGTCCTTCGGGGTGAAGACGCGCGGGTGGGCGCCGTCCCAGGCGTCGTAGTAGGTGACGTAGGAAAAATTGCGCACCCAGCGGTCGAGGCCCAACAAGTTGAACGGTGTGGCGCCGAAGAAGATGATGGGCACGTCATTCGTCCGGAAGAAGTGCCGTACCTCGGAGATGTTTTTCAGCCTGCGCCGCTGTTGCGTCGTGCCTGAGGCGAAGGCAGCGTCCGTTCCCACGCTGATCTCGCGGGACTTCGCCTGTGTGGCCTTCGCCGTCGCGCGCTGTGCGGTTGCCCGTTTGGCCGGAGACGGTTTGACCGCAGGCGCCTTCTTCGCCATCGTCTTCGACGAACGTCGTGCTCGAACGGGCCGGTCAGTCATGGCGTGCACCTCGCTGTACGTCGGATAGTCCGACCCTAGGACGCCGGAAACGCGAATGGACCGGGTTGGCCGGAAGTGCCACATGAAATGCTGCAGATCAGTGATCGGTGTGCGCGGACGTCACCGCGGTCGTGGCGACGACACCGCAGAGCACCGTCCGGGTGATCGACTCTGCCCGCGATCGATGAAACGACCGTCCCTCGTTCAAGATTGCGTAGACAATGCCTCCGACGATGGCGTCGGCCGCCACTTGGGCCGTCGCATCGTCCAGGGCAGCAGCGATCAGTCGCGCCTTCACGCCGTCATGCAGTGGGGTACTGAACCCGGCGCGCAGGCGGGTGGCGGTGTCCTGGTGTTCCATTCCCGCAGCGGTGAGGGTGCGCAGCATGGCGTTGCCCCGCGTACTCGTGAGGGTGGCGGCAAGCCTCCCGGCCCAGTCGCTGAGATCGGCGCCGATGTCCGCAGTGTGCTCCACAGGCGCGAGTAGCTTGTCCGCGTCCTCGAGCACGACATCGGCGACGAGGGCATGCCTGCTGGGCCACCACCGATAGATCGTCTGCTTGCCGACCCCGGCGCGACCGGCGACGGCTTCGATACCGAGCCCGTCGAATCCGCGCTCGAGCAACAGCTCACGAGTGGCCTTGACGATCGCCACCCTCGACTTCTCGCTGCGCCTCCGCGGAGCTGCCCCGCCGGGCTTTGCGTGGTGAATCACCGCACCGTAGTCTGCCATAAGACGAGACGTTGCGTCTCGTTTCGATCGGAGGAGTGTGCCGTCAATCACGTTGGTGATCGGCGGTGACTACATCCGCAGCCGTGTCGCGCTGAGCAGATGGTGCTGCGTTACGCCTCGAAGAAGGGCCTGCCTGCGGTGGCGATGTGCGTGTCGACCACCTACGGACCGCGCGACTTCCTGCCGACACGGCACGGCGGCATGGTCGCCGCGGCCGTGCGTGGCAAGCTGCCGTTCTCCATCAAGGGCTACAACGGTGAGGCGGTTGGCATCGAAGACGCGGCCTGCGTCCGATACGAACCGGATTTGGGGTGGTTCGGGGATAGTTCGGCACGCTGCATCCGAATCGACACGTATCGCTGATCTTCGTCAACCTTTGTGGCCGCGTGTCTCGGTGGCATCAGTGGCGGCCCATGACGCGGGTCAGCCGAACCGCTCGATCACCTCTGTACCCGGAAAGCGGTCAGAGGGCAGACCTATGAAGAAGTGTCGATCCACGCTTTTACAGCGGAGCCTGAGCAATAACCAGCTTTCGGTATGCATGAATTCCACTGGTTTGCCAAGCCTTTCGTTAATGTCGGTCAAGCTATCCGCCTGCGCTTTGCAGGGATGAGTGGAGATGTTTGCGCTGGTCCGAGAGATCCTGGTCGGCGAACGTCTCGTCCACGAGGTCGAGAAGACACTCGTCTGCGATGCAGGCGGTGCCGATGTTAGCGGGGCGAGATGCGGCGACCATGTGGAGCGACGCGCTCACTACCTGAGTCGTGAACGCGGGCAGGTCGACGATGTGGATCGGTAGGTGACTCTCGCGATTGCGGTACCGCTGACCTGCGCGTCTGGCGAGCCGGTAAATGCGCTGTGACCGTCTTGTGATGTCAGTCACCTGACTGCTCATCCGGCGCCTCTGACGTCGTCAGTACCTGTGTCGGGGTTTGTTTCCAACAAATTAGGAGTGAGTGTGATTGGTGTTTCAGCGCGGTCGTACGTGGCGGCCGGATTGGCCACTGCGGTCGCGGGAGTGATGGTAGCGAGTCCGATGTTGGCGCAGAGACAGATTCAGCTTCCGTCGGTGTCATCGGCGGGGGTCGAGCTGTCTGCATTGGTGTCGGATGCCGAGCGCGCGGCAGAGCGCGCGGGAAGTGGTGCTGTGGCCGGAGTCAGGGCGGCCAGGGATGCCGTCGGTCGCACCGTCGAGTCGGCGCCGCGGGGGGCCGCAACCGCGGCGGCAGCCGTCGAGAGGAATCCCCTGATCAGGGCGGCGGCGGTCAACATGACAGCGAATGCTGTCAAAGCCATTGCGGATTCGAAGGCTAGGCATGCCGCGAATGCATCTGCAGTGCAGAGTAATTCCGCAGTGGCACCTGCAGTGACACCGTCGCCCTCCGTCGCAGCGGCATCAGTTGATCCGAGTGCCGTCGTCGACGTTCCGCTCCTGGTGGTCGACGTCGGGTTGGACATAGCCGCGAATCTCGGCGCCATCCCGTCGGACCTGCTGTTCAACGCCAGCAACCTCGTATTCGACTTGGCCACACATCAGGGCGATTTCCAAGAGGATCTAGGATTTCTCGCGAATGTCATCCCGAACGACCTGCAGAACCTGGTGGCCGACGTTTCGACCGATGTCCAGGATATCGGGGCCGCGTTAGGTTTCGGTGTTGGCCCTGATGATGGAAATGACGCGATCAGTGCCCTGAAAGCGATCAACACGAAGCAAACGAGTGCCGTCGCAGTAACCAAAAAGCCCGCGGGTGAGCAGGGGGCCGAGGCTACTGCAAAGGCGGGCGACACGAAGTCGGCCACCGACACGAAGTCGGCCACCGACACGAAGTCGGCCACCGACACGAAGTCGGCCACCGACACGAAGTCAGCCACCGACACGAAGTCAGCCACCGACACCAAGTCAGCCACCGACACCAAGTCGGCCACCGACACCAAGTCGGCCACCGACACCAAGTCGGCTGACGACACCAAGTCGGCTGACGACACCAAGTCGGCCACGGACGCCAAGGGCGGCGCTCAGTCAACGTCTGACTCGTCGACTTCTACCGCGCATCAGAATGCTCCTTCGTCGGGCAACGGCACGGGGAAGAACACCGGTGTGACGAAGACCGGGAGCGCCGGACACACCGGTGCTGTGTCGGGGACGTCGTCGCGTGGAGGCCGTTCGGCCACGTCGGGTGCAAGCGGTTCGCCGGCCAAGGGTGCTAGTGCCGGCGACTCGGGTCCGAAGCACGCCGCAGCGAAGAATGGTGGCGACGGTGCGGGAGGTGCCAAGGGCGCCAAAGCTTCCAAGGGCGGCAATAAGTAAATCATCTGACTGCAAACAGGCCCCCGGGTTTCCACAACCCGGGGGTCTGTTCGCATCCGTGTGATGTCGGCCACATGTGTGGGTGTCCGCTGGACCTCCAGGCGTCAGTATCGGTGTCGCGGTACCGACAATTGGTATCAGGATACCGATAATGAGGAGTGAGTGTGATTGGTGTTTCAGCGCGTTCCTACGTGGCGGCAGGACTGGCCACAGCGATCGCGGGGGCGGCGGTAGCCAGTCCAGCGCTAGCGCAGAAGGCGGTTCAACTGCCGTCGGTGTCATCAGCGGGTGTAGAGCTATCCGCGTTCGTGTCGGATGCTGAGCGCGAGGCGCAGCATGCGATGAGTGATGCTGCGGTCGGAGTCAAGGCCGTCGCGAATGTCGTTCATCGTGCCGCTGGATCGGCCGTGCAGGGAACGGCAACGGCAGCAGCGGGTTTCAAGAACAATCCGCTGGTGCAGGCGGCGGCGGTGACCGTGGTGGCAAAGGCCGTCAATGCCGTTGTGGATTCGAAGTCGAATCATGCGACGAACACAGCTGCGGTGCAGAATAATGCCGCAATCGCGCCTGTTGCCGCGACGTCGCCGGCTGTCACAGCGGCATTTCCAGACCTGCCTGACCTGAGCAGGATCGTCGCCGTTCCGTTGCTGTTGGCCGATATTCCCGTGGTCTTGACGTCGGAGGCCCTCTCCACACTCGGCGAAGACGCGGGTTCTGGTCTGCGAAATGTTCTCGAGGGCTTTGCTTTCGGCGACATCAAGGAGGTGCAACAAGGTTTCCAGCAGATTGGAAATACCATTCCGGATTTCCTCAATCGTGCCAACACCGACTTTCAAGAGCTCACGCGGCGGGTTGAAGAGGCGTTCGGTGTGGACACCGGTGTCGACGATGGCGATGCGGTGGTGAGTGCCATGAAGGCGATTGATGCGAAGAGTTCAGGCACCGTGGACTCCGCGAAGGCTGATGACGCCAAGGGCGGCACCAAGACGACCGACACCAAGGCCGCCGACAGCACCAACGCTGCGGACGCCAAGAGGACCGACGACGCCAAGGGCGGCACGCACTCAACGTCGAAGTCGTCGACGGCTGCCGGGCATCAGAACGCTCCTTCGTCGGTCAACGGCACGGCCAAGAAGAACGGTGCGACGAAGAGTGAGAACGCCGCAGACAACGGCGCTTCGTCGGGAAGGACGTCGCATGGAGGCAACGGTTCGGGCTCTGGGGCTTCCACCGCGGGCGTAAGCGGCTCGAAGGCTTCTACCTCCGGCGCAAGCGGGTCTGGAGCTTCTACCTCGGGCGCGAGCGGCTCAGCGACCAAGCACGCCGTTGGCGCCGGCGACTCGGGTCCGAAGCACGCATCTGCTGGCGCGAAGAAAGGCAGCGACGGTGCGGGAGGCCCCAAGGGGAGCAAGGGCGGCAAGTAGGTAACACATGCTGAGCACGCGGCAGTGCCCTGGGTGCCAACCACCCGGGGCCTGCTCGCGCTTGACCTTTTGAGCCTCAGCGAGAGCTCGTCACCCGCGATACCGAGCGCAGGGCATGGTGACGGATCTGCGCTGCGACAGTCCCCGATACCGACGGTCCGTTGGACGCCGCCGCGCGACTGTCCGAGCGGCACGCGACCTATGATTGCCGGCCTTCATCGCTTGCCGGCGGTGACATCGCCTTGGCGAAGTAGACGCGCCGGAACCCGTCCTGCACCGCCCGGCCGGTCTCTCGGTGACCGTGACGGGGATAGAAACTGAGGTTCTCCGTCATCGCCTCGTTCGTGTACAGCCGGACCTCGTTCAGCCCGAGTTCAACGGCGTCGCGTTCGGCTCGTTCGAGCAGGCGCCGACCGTAACCGCCACCCTGCGCGTCGGGGGATACTGCGACGGTCTCGAGCAGAAGGTGGTCACCGCGGTCTTCGGTCACCAGCGCCCCACGAGAACTCCGCGACGGTGGAGCAACCACACGCGTGAATTTCGCACGGCCGCGGTGTAGTCCGTCGTCATCGGGGCGGGGGGCCTGCCGATGCGTTCGACGTACTTGCCGTAGGCGGCATCGATCAACCGTTGGATATCGGACACATCGGCCGTCGTGGCCCGTCGCATCGACATCTCGGACACGGTCGCCAGCCTAAGCAATCGGGGGCGTGGAATTGCATCGGCTGACAGACTGGACCCGTGCGATCGACACCGCAGTGCTGGCTCACCGACATGGATGGTGTCCTCGTCCGTGAAGAACACGCTCTACCAGGGGCCGCGGAATTCCTACAGCGACTGACCGAGCTGGGGCGGCCGTTCCTCGTGCTGACGAACAACTCGATCTTCACCCCCCGCGACCTGTCCGCGCGGCTGGCCCGGTCGGGGCTCACCGTCCCGGAGGACTTCATCTGGACCTCGGCGCTGGCCACCGCGACATTCCTGAACGACCAACTGCCCGGCGGTTCGGCGTATGTCATCGGCGAGGCGGGCCTGACGACCGCACTCCATGCGCTCGGATACACGCTCACCGACACCGAACCCGACTACGTCGTGCTCGGCGAGACCAGGACCTACTCGTTCACGGCGATCGCCAAGGCGATCCGTCTCATTCTGGGCGGCGCCCGGTTCATCGCCACCAATCCCGACGCCACCGGGCCCTCGGCCGAGGGCCCGCTGCCCGCCACCGGCTCCGTCGCCGCCATGATCACCAAGGCCACCGGCCGCGAACCCTACTTCGTCGGCAAGCCGAACCCGATGATGTTCCGCAGTGCGCTGAACCGGATCGAGGCCCATTCCGAGAACACCACCATGGTCGGCGACCGGATGGACACCGATGTCGTAGCGGGCATCGAGGCCGGACTCGAGACGATCCTGGTTCTCACCGGGTCGACTGCCGTCGAGGACATCGACCGCTACCCGTTCCGGCCCAGCCGGGTCCTGCCGTCCATCGCCGAGGCTATCGAGCTGGTGTGATTCCCGTCGAGCGCGCGCCGTACTCCACCTGTGTCCGGGGAGTGTTCGTCGACTGCGTGCAGGTCACCGAGAGCTGAGTGCGATGGCCGAGATCGAGTTGATCGGTGTTCCGTTCGACGGCTACGGCCGGGCCGGTAACCAGGCGCGGGCGGCCGCCGCCCTGCGCGACGCCGGACTGCTCGACGCATTCGAACATCATCACGTCGCCGAGCATGGTGACCTCGATCTGCCCGCTGCCGACCAGGCGCGAGGCGCTTCGACGAGCCTGATCAACGAACGCGCGTTGCTGGCGATGACCGCCGCCCTCAACACTCGGGTGGGTTCTGCGCTTGCGGCAGGGCGATTTCCGTTCGTCTACGGCGGCGACTGCTCGATGCTGCTGGGCATCGTCACCGGCCTGCGCGACCACGTCGGCGACACCGGATTGGTGTTCGTCGACGGCCATGAGGACACCATGCCGCTCGACGTGTCCGAGGACGGGGAGGCGGCCAACACCGAGATCGGACTGCTTCTCGGGCTGACCGGACGGCTGCTCACGGGTGAACTCGGTGAGCGGCTGCCTGCGCTGAAAGCCGAGCACCTGGTTGTGCTCGGACCCCGCGACGATGCCTGGCGGCACCAGTTCAATGTCGGAACGCTCGCCGACAGCGGGGTGTGGGTGGCCCCGCTCGCCGAGGTCGCCGACGATCCGACGGGAACCGGGCGTCGCGCGATGACCCACGTAGCTCACCGCGTCAACCGCTGGTGGCTACACATCGATCTCGACGTGCTAGACCCTGTGGAATTCAGTGCGCAGGGGCTACCCCACATCGCCGATGAGCCAAACGGTCTGACGTGGGAGCAGCTCGCTGATCTGGTCATCGCGTTCTTCAGCACGTCGACCTCGTGTATCGGCGCGAGCATCGCGATCTACGATCCCGACCAGGACCCGGACGCGATTTGTGCCCGGCAGATCGTGACATTCATCCGAAACATTGTGTCAAGACCGACAATTCGCCGCTAGCTCAGGAGTTCTGTGCCCGAACCGCTTGACGACTACTTCACTGCAACCATCGGTGCGATGAGTGCAGCGCCCTCCGTGCCCGCGCCCGGCGAGCCCATTCGGGCGGACACTTCGCTCACGGTCAAGGACTGCCTGACGTTGTTCGACGCGCAACTCGGCAGCCGCCACCTCGATCTGGCGGCTCGTGCGTTGCGTGCCCAAGGCCGGGGCTTCTACACGATCGGATCGTCGGGCCACGAGGGCAATGCCGCCGTCGCGGCCGCGCTGCGCCCCACGGATCCGGCGTTGCTTCACTACCGGTCGGGCGGCTTCTTCCTGGCCCGCGCCGCCCAGGTTGGCGGCCGAGACCCGTTGCGCGACATCATGCTGGGAATGATGGCGGCGACGGAGGAGCCGATCGCCGGGGGGCGTCACAAGGTCTTCGGCCGCCACGACCTCAACATCATCCCGCAAACCTCCACCATTGCCTCACACCTGCCACGGGCGGTCGGTGTCGCCTTCTCCATCGCTCGTGCAAAGAAACTCGGTGTCACCTGCCCATGGCCCGACGATGCGGTGACGGTGTGCAGTTTCGGCGATGCTTCGGTGAACCATTCGACGGCCGTCGGCGCCATCAATACGGCGTTGCACTCGGCGTACCAGGGTGTACCGATGCCGCTGTTGCTCGTGTGCGAAGACAACGGGATCGGAATCAGCGTCAAGACACCCCGCGGGTGGATCGGGCAGGCCTACGGAAAACGGGACGGCCTCGCGTATTTCGACGCCGACGGCACCGACGTGGCAGCTACGTTCGACGCCACCACCGCCGCGGCCTCATGGGTGCGCGCCCACCGGCGCCCGGCGTTCCTGCACCTGCGAATGGTCAGGCTGCTGGGGCATGCCGGGTCCGATTTCGAGCCGGCCTATCGCCGGCCCGACGAGATAGCCGCGGACTACGACGCAGACCCGTTGTTGTGCACCGCGAAACTTCTGATCGAAAGCGGGGCACTGGCACCCGCCGAAGTGCTCGAGCGCTATGCGGCGATGCGCGCCAACGTCCTTCGCCTCGGCGAAGACGTCGCCGGTGCGCCAACGCTCGACAGTGCACAGGACGTGGCGGCTCCGCTCACCACCAGCCTCGAAGAAGCCGTGGCCGCCTCTCCGGAGTCTCTCGCCGCCGCGATCAGGTCCGTCGAGTCCGACGCACCGGTGACGGTGGCCCAAGCGATCAACCGTGCGCTGCATGACATTTTGGACCGCTACCCGGAGGCAATGATCTTCGGTGAGGACGTGGCCCGCAAGGGCGGCGTCTACGGCGTCACGCGCGGGTTGCTGAACAAGACGAGTTCGGCGCGGGTGTTCGACACATTGCTCGACGAACAGTCGATCCTGGGTCTGTCGCTCGGCGCTGGGGTGTCGGGGCTGCTTCCGATACCGGAGATCCAATACCTGGCCTACGTTCACAACGCCGCCGACCAGATTCGCGGTGAAGGCGCGACGCTGCAGTTCTTCTCCGATCGGCAGTACCGCAACCCGATGGTGGTGCGCATCGCGGGTTACGGATATCAGAAGGGCTTCGGGGGGCACTTCCACAACGACAACTCGGTTGCCGCGCTCCGCGACATTCCCGGCCTGGTGATCGCGTCCGCCGCCCGGCCCGACGACGCCGCGGCGATGCTGCACACCTGCGCCGCAGCCGCGAGAACGGCGGGCGTCGTGTGTATCTTCCTGGAACCCATCGCGCTGTATCACACCCGGGACCTGTACGACGACGGCGACGACCTCTGGCTGGCGCCGTGCCCGACGTCCGCGGTGTCGGTCGGCCGGGCACGCACCTACGGAGAAGGGACGGATCTGACGATCCTCACGTTCGCCAACGGGCTGCGGATGAGCCTGCGGGTGGCACGGCGGATCGAGTCTCTCGGCATCCGCGCTCGGGTCGTCGACCTGAGGTGGCTGGCGCCGCTGCCGGCCGCGGACATCATCAGGGAAGCCGAGGTTTCCGGGCGGACGCTGATCGTCGACGAGACTCGTGAGACCGGCGGGGTGGGGGAAGGCGTCCTTGCCACGCTCGTCGAGCACGGCTACGCCGGCGCGGTGATGCGGGTGGCCAGCGCCGACAGTTTCATCCCGCTGGGAGACGCCGCCTTGCATGTGCTGCTCTCGGAGGACACGATCGAGGCCGCGGCGATCAAACTCGCCCACGGCTGACGAGCCCGAAGCGTGTCCTGCATCACCGAGGTTCGCTGTGTATTCGCCAAGGCTATGGGCGTCCCGTTCCCATAGCTATGTCATGACGGTGCCGGTAAGGCCTTGTCGGTCAATGCCGTCGAGTTAGCCAAAATGTTGCGTGGCGAATGGCGGACCGGTGCTGGGGCGGTGGCAATTGTGCCTGTCCAGACGAGGCGACCCGCGTCGTCGGACTGAACATGTCAGAGCTCGGCAAGGTAGCCGACAACCGATGATTCGCCTGACACCGGGGCAAATACCGGCACCTAGCGATCGCCTGACAATTCACCTACAGACGCTTGTCAGCGGGAACGACTGTCGGCTCCGAGGGGTTATCACTGTTATAGAGAAATGATTCCGCTGTAGGGCCGGGCAGTTCGCTATCGACCCGTGGCAATCTCCGTGGGAGCAGACAATGAGCATTATTCGAGTCAAGATTTTTGCCGCCGCGATGGGTTGTTGCGCCTTGATGGCGGCCGCGCTGTTGACCGTCATCTATCCCGAACAGACATCGCGCTACGTCGCAGGCGGATCGGGCGACTCCGCCACCACCACCGTCTACACGCAGCCGCAAGTCCCGGCGATGAAGCTCAACCCCAGCGCGATGAACCTCGGCGGGACCGCGACAGCCGCACCGCCGGCGGCCACACTGGCCACGTCGATGGCCGCACCGACTTACAAGGCCACAGCGGCGCCGGGATGTGTCAACAACGGACAGTGCCCTTAACGCACGAGATCAAACTTGCGGCACGCGTTCGAGCGATCGGCGCAGCGGTGGTCGTTGCGCCGATCGGGTTGGGCCTGTTGGCATCTGATGGCTTGACCGGGACTCGGGTAGCCCGAATTTGTCGGACCCCTCTGCGATGATGGGGTTATGTCTTCGACCGCGTCGCTTGAGGTGCCGGTGGTGCGGGCTGGGGAGCGTGTTGAGGTGTTGTTCGGGGAGTTGTCGGAGTTGGCGGGGCAGCGCAATGCCATTGATGGGCGCATTGTGGCGATCGTGGCGGAGTTGGATCACGACGGGTTGTGCGGGTCGACGGGGGCGCGGTCGATCGCGGCGTTGGTGGCCTGGAAGCTGGGCGCCTCGTCGGGCAACGCCGCCACGATCGCCGCCGTGGCGCACCGGTTGCCCGGGTTTCCCCGCTGCGGGCAGGGGATGCGGGAGGGTCGGCTGTCGTTGGATCAGGTCGGGGTGATCGCCGGCGGCGCCGCTGATGGCTCTGATGAGCATTATGCGGAGTTCGCCCGTGTGGCCTCGGTGTCGCAGTTGCGCACCGCGGTCAAGCTCGAACCCCCACCCGACCCCGACGCCCAGCCCGAGCCGCAGCCCGAGCCCGAGCCGGAGCCGCGGGTTTCGATCAGCTCCACCTCCGATGAGCAGTTCTGCTATTACCGGATCACGTTGCCGCATCTGGAGGCGGCGAAGTTCGACGCGGCCCTGGGGTCTCATCGTGAGGCCCTGGTCGCCGAGTGGAAACGCGATCACGCCGCCGGCGGCGACGCGTCCGGGCGGCGGCCGCCGCTCCCGTCCACCGGCGCGGCGTTTCTGCGGCTAGTGGATGCCGGCTGGGACGCTGAGGCGGCGGCCCGCCCGCACGGCGCGCGGACCACGGTGGTGGTGCATGTGGATGTGCACGACCGGGTGGTGCAGTTGCATCTGGGTCCGCTGCTGTCGGCTGCTGATCGGCGTTACCTGAGCTGTGATGCCACCTGCGAGGTGTGGTTTGAGCGGGCCGGGGTGCCGATCGGGGCGGGGCGGGCGTCTCGGGTGATCAGCCGCCGGTTGCGCCGCGCGCTGGAGTACCGCGACCGCAGCTGCGCGGTGCCGGGGTGTGCGGCCACCCGGGGTTTGCATGCTCATCACCTGTGGCATTGGGAAGACGGCGGCCCCACCGAGTTGGACAACCTGGTGCTGCTGCTGTGCCCCTATCATCACCGGCTGCATCACCGCGGCGGCATCACCATCACCGGACCCCCAGCCCAGTTGTGCGTCACCGACAGCGCCGGGCGCACCCTGAGCCCGGGGTCGCTGGCCCGCCCCCCAACCCGACCCCCACCGGCGGTCCCACCCTGTCCGGGTCCCACCGGCGAACGCGCCCACTGGTGGTGGTATCAACCCTTCCAACCCCAACCACCACCCACACTGAATTAGGTTCCATCACCGGGCCGGTCACCACCGAAGCGCAACCGGGTTGGGGCGTAACGAAATCCGTGCGTGACACGCGGGCAGCTACCCCATTGTGAAATCGAGGCTGACAACCAGATCTCGCATCGCTGCCGACCGCCATCCAACGCCCTCACCAGCATCCGCGCCCGCCTGAGCGCTCCTGGGCCTGCCAGCCCACGCGCTCATGGTCATCACCAGTCAACACCGATCTCGCCGCACTAGCCGGCCGTTCGCAGTGACCGCGCCGATGGTGTGTAGTCGTCGAGGTCTAGGAGCTTGAGTCGGCCAGGTGGTGCGGCAGTGCGTCGACCTCTTCGGCGAGCACCTTCTGGGCCGCGTTCTCGTCGACGACAGGCGGCCATCCAGTCCGATCCGAATCACCTTCTGCCGAAAGATCTCCAACGGTTCATCGAGAAGCGCCGTGCGGTCGTGACGGCCGTCGAGCAGGGGAATCAGATGGCGCTCCACCGGTGAGAGGGGACCCATCTCGTGCCAGGTATTGAACACGACCGCGTCGTCGTCATCGCGTATCAGGCGGGCCATCCGCCTGATTGCCGACGCGAGCCGGATCGGTGAGCCGACCGCGGCGTGGGTCACCGCGTCCAGTCGAATTCGAGCCTGCCCCTGCAGGATCAGGATCTCCAGCAGGCTGTCGATCCGACCTGTGAGGTCATTGTGCTGGCGTTCGCTGTGCATTTACCAAGGCGACAGCTTGGGCGGTCAGATGCCGTTGGCCCGGGCGCTGATAGCTTAGCCAGATGACCGCAATACCCGATCCGACCCGACCGCTGAGTGGCGTGCGGATCGTCGAGATCTCCAGCTTCGTCGCGGCGCCGTTGGCCGGGATGACACTCGCCCAACTGGGAGCGGAGGTGATCCGGGTAGACCCGATCGGTGGCGCGGCGGACTATCGCCGGTGGCCGGTCACCGACGACGGTGAGAGCATCTACTGGGCCGGACTGAACAAGGGCAAGCGTTCGGTGGCCGCCGACATGCGCTCCGACGAGGGGCAAGATCTGGTTCAACGGCTGATCGCCGACAGCGGCGTCCTCATCACGAATGTAGTCGGCCGGCAATGGCATTCGTATGAGTCATTGGAGCGGCTGCGTCCCGACCTGATCCACGTGGAAGTGTCCGGCCGTGCCGACGGAGGTACGGGCGTGGACTACACCGTCAACGCCGGCATCGGGTTTCCCTTGGTGACGGGGCCGACGGAGCTTGCGGCACCGGTCAACCACGTACTGCCGGCCTGGGACGTCGCCTGCGGTATCTACACCGCATTGGCCGTCGTCACGGCATTGCGGCACCGCGACGCCACCGGCCACGGTCAGCAGATCAGCATCCCCTTGGAGAATGTGGCCCTGGCGACGGCGGGCAATCTCAGCTTTTTCACCGAGGTGATGGTCAACGGCGCCGCACGGGACCGCATCGGTAACTCTGTTTATGGGCAGTACGGGCAGGATTTCACCAGCAACGACGGCGTGTCATTCATGATCGTCGCCCTCACCGGTAGGCATTTCCGTGATCTGACCGAGCTCACCGATACGACGAAAGCCGTTGCTGCGCTCGCGGAAACGCTCGATGCGGACTTCACCGACGAAGGCGAGCGGTTTCGACACCGCGACGCCCTCACGGGGCTGTTCGCCGAATGGTTCTGCCAGCGCAGCGGCGACGAGATCAGCGCCGCACTGTCGGCGACATCCGTACTGTGGGATCGCTACCGCACCTTCGCTGAAGCGGCCACCGACGAAAGGTTGAGCGCCAACCCGATGTTCAGCCCATTGCAGCAACCCCGCATCGGTGAATACCTGGCGCCCGGCCTGCCGATGTCCATCGACGGCGTCTACCCGCCGGCCGCCGCCGCTCCCGCCCTCGGCGACGACACTGCCGCCGTGCTGACGGAATGGTTGGGGCTCAACTCGGCCGATGTAGAGCAACTCGTCCAGACAAGAACGGTCGCAACCGGTTCCGACGACAGTCGGGTCCGGTGAGCGCGCTGCTGAATCTGCTCGAACTGCGGGCGGGTGATGACGAGGATACCTGGATCGGACCGGCGAGCGGACCCGACGGAAAGCGTGCCTACGGCGGGCAGTTCGTCGCGCAGAGTCTGGCCGCCGCGCGCAGGACCGTCGACGCCGGCCGGTCACCGACCAACATGCATCTGCAGTTCATTCGTGGCGGCGAGGCAGGAGACGCAGTCGAATACGGCGTCACCAGGGTGTTCGACGGCCGGACCGCGGCGGCCCGGCGCGTCGAGTCCCGGCAGAACGACCGCCTGCTGACCACGGCGACGGTGTCGTTTGCCGACGACATGCGCGGACCGCAGCACGGCGCGCGGTCGCCGGCGTCCACCGATCCCGACTCGCTGCCTCGGACTGGACCGGCCGGCCCGGCGCCGTCGCTGCCGTTGGACGAACTCGACATCAGGATCGCCGACGAGGGCTCGGGGCCGGAGTTCGTCCGCCACCTGTGGTGGCGGGCAACGGTTCTGCTCCCGGACGATCCGATGCTGCACACACTCGTGGCGACGTACGTGACGGATATCTACATGATCGACCCCGCCCTGCAGGTCCACGGGCATTCGATGAAGGACCGCAGCCATCGCAGCGGCACCACGGACTCGTCGATCTGGTTTCACCGACCCGTTCGCGCCGACGAGTGGAATCTGCTCGAATCGCGCTCACCGGCCGCGGCACGCGGTCGCGGGGTGGTGACCGCGAGTCTGGTCCGCGCCGACGGTGTCATCGCCGCGACGCTGGTCCAGGAAGGCCTTATCGCGGAGCGGGAACCGACCGCGAACTGAGCGCTGCGCGCCGGTCACGAAGCCGCCGCCGCAGTACCGTCACGAGTTGTGTCACCAACACACCCACAGCGATCGATGCAGCGACCCCGACGGCCGGATGGCCCTCGAACATCGCGTACACCTGGTAGTGGACCAGGTAGGTATACAGCGATGCCTCCGCAAGGATGCCCGTGGCGACGGTCAACGGCGCGGGGACGCGAATTGTCGGCAGCCAGATGAGCAGGATGAGTCCGACGAGCACGAAGGCTTCCCTGAACGTGCTGTCGAAGTACCCGTGCAGGCTGACGGCGAGCGCGCCGGTTACCAGCGCCCGCTGCAACGTCGTCGACGCCTTCGCCGCCGCCCAGCCGATGGCGAAGAACCAGAACGCCAGCATGGTGAACCAGGCGTCGCGGCCCAGACCCAGGCCGAGAACGTCATAGCGCAATGCCAGACCGGCGACCAGGAAGGCGACCGCCACGGCGAACGGCCATCGCCGCTCCAGGCGGTCCACGAGCGGGAGCCAGAACAGGACGGCCAGGGCGACCAGTGTCCACACCAGCACCTCGACGAACCACAGCCGGCCCGCCGTCATGCTGTCGTGTGGACCGAGGAACTTGTTGGCCAGCAACAAATTCGTCGGGGTGTAGTCGTCGGTGATCACGAGTGCGATGACCACCCAGATCACCGATGGCACCGCGATCCACCCGATCGTGTTGCGCAGGTGCCGCACTCGGCTGGGCCGAGGCAATGGGGTCAGGCAGAACCGGCCGAAGTTGTATCCGGCGATTCCGAGCAGGAGGTGTGCGCCGCCCCACAGTTCGAACAGCTCGGCATGGGAGCCAACGATCAGCACGATCGCCAGTGCGCGCAACGCGACGCTGGTCTCCAGCGTCGCTGCGCGCAACGGCCACGACCGCCGGCTTGGCTTGGGTATCCGTTCGAGTTCGCGAAGCGGTAATCGCTCCCAGCCGGCCGGCAAGCTACCCAGCTTGTATTCCAGGCCTACCGACATGGTCACGTACGTCAGCGAGTTGCCGCCGAGGTCGACGAAACTCGCGTCCGGGTCGATCGTCGCCGGGTCGATCTGCAACACGTCGGCGAACAGCACGCGCAGCCCGTCGGCCTTGGGAGTGCCCGCGTTCGCGTTGCGTGCCAGTTTCCGCACGGTGTGGTAGTCGGGCTTACCAGACGACAACATCGGAAGCTCGTCGACGGTCACCACGCGCACGGCGCCGGGAGGAACGCCGGCAGCGTGGGCGGTCAGCCGTTGAACGTCATGTCTATTGGATACGGTGATGGCCACCGCGATGTGCTCGCCGTCGTCGGTGCAGAAGGCCGTCACACCGCTTTCTCGTAGCGTCGACTCGAGTCGCTGCAGATCGATGCGTAGCCCGAACATCTTGGTGAAGCGGCTGCTCCGGCCGATCACTTCGTACAGGCCGTCCGGGTCGCGCCGGGCGATGTCACCCGTGTGCAGCGTGTCGACGGTCTTCCCGAGCATCAGGTCCTGTGGGGCGTGCGCGTAACCCATCATCACGTTGGGGCCGCAGTAGACGAGTTCGCCGACGGCATCACCGCTGATGCCTTCCAGCGGCTCGATCGTGAACGATCCGCCGGGTATCGGACGGCCGATCGAGGTCGGCCGCGACAGGGCGAGTTCCGGTGGCAGGTACGCCATTCGGGCGGTCGCCTCCGTGGCCCCGTACATGACGAACAGGTCCCAACCCCGCTGCTGTGCCAGCCCGGCGAACCGGCGGACCCGCTCGGAGGCCATCCTGCCGCCGGCCTGCGTGACGTACCGCAGATGCGGCAGATCCATGCTGTCGAAGCCGACGCGTTCGAGCAGTTCGAACGTGTAGGGCACCCCGGCGAACGCCGTTCCGCGGCACGAGCGGAAGAGGTGCCAGAACTTGTCGTCGACGACAGAGAGGTCGGTGAGGATCAGTCCCGCCCCGGTCAGCAGGTGACTATGGATCACCGACAGCCCGTAGCAGTAGGACATCGGCAATGTGGTTGCCGCCCGGTCATTTTCACGGATGCCGAGATATTCGGCGATAGAGGCCGCATTGGCGATGAGATTGCTCTGCGACAACCGCACCAGTTTCGGCGAGCCGGTACTGCCCGAGGTGGACATCAGGAGTGCGAGATCGTCGTGCAGCCGGTGGCCGCCTCCGCCGGGTCGGTGCCGGACTCCGTCTCCGTCGATGACGATGTCGGGTTCGTAGGTGTGCAGCATCGGCGAGTTGTCGCGATCGGCAGGCGCCGGCAGCACCACGTGTCGAGCGGCGAGCGCCCCTAGGTAGTACACGAGCGTGGTGAGGTCGTTGCGGGCTTCGAGCAGCACGAGGCGACGCGGCGTGCCCAGTTCGTGTGCGGTGTCTGCGACTCGATCGGCCAGCTCGCGGTAGCTCAGCCGCCCGGTTGCCGTCGCCACGGCGACGCGTTCGCCGTGGTGGTCGAGGTGCTCGACGAGTGGGCTCATGGCAGCACCACCCCGCTGCCCACGACCTCGATCCGCACCTTGGCGTCGATGCGCGGTGGGTTCAGGCTGTGTTGTCGCACGATGAGCGGTGCCGCGTCGCCGGCCGGATCGATGGTCAACAGCACGTCGTGGCCGAGGAATTCCGTGGCGATCACCGTGCCTACCCCGTTGATCGGTTCACTGTCGGTGATCACCGTTGCGACAAGCTGTTCGGGTCGCAGCGCCAGCGTGGCGGTCCCGTCGGCAACGTCGGTCTGGACCGGAATCCGCCCGAGCGCGCAGTCAGCGACCCCCGCAGTGACAGTGCAGGGCAGCGAAATACAGTCGCCGAGGAACTCGGCGGTGAACCGATCGTTGGGTTGCCGGTACACCTGCTCCGGCGTACCGACCTGGGTAAAGCGGCCGTCTCTCATGACCGCTACCTGATTCGAGATCGAGAGCGCCTCTTCTTGATCGTGAGTCACCAGCAGTGTGGTGACGCCCGCATCCGTGAGCAGACCGGCGACGGCCTTGCGGGTGGACGCCCGCAGCCCGGTGTCGAGTGCACTGAACGGCTCATCGAGCAGCATCAGCACGGGTTGGCGAGCGAGAGCGCGGGCGAGCGCGACACGCTGTTGTTGACCTCCGGAGAGCTCGTGCGGACGGCGCGACGCGAATGAGCTGTCCAGCGAGACGGTTTCGAGCAACTCGACCACCCGCGTCTTGACCTGCGCACCGCGCGTCGACCCGCGCAGGCCGTATGCGATGTTCTGGCCGACGGTCAGGTGCGGGAACAGGGCGCCGTCCTGGGCGACGTAGCCGATCCCCCGACGATGAGGTGCCACAGCGCGTTCCGCGCTCGCCACCCGGCGTCCGTCGATGGTGATGGTGCCCGCGTCGGGCGCCTCGAACCCGGCGATGAGGCGCAGCAGTGTCGTCTTGCCGCAGCCGGACGCCCCGACCACGGTCGTCGTCGTACCCGCCGTCAGGTCCAGATCGATGTCGTGCAGCACGGAGTGGTCGTGGAACGACTTTGCGAGTCCGCGGATCTGCACGGTGGCGGGGGCGATCGTCACAGCGCCGCTACTTTCGTCGACTGGCGGAACAGCACCAGTGTCAACGGGATTGCGAGCACGACGAGCATCAGCGCATACGGCGCGGCGGACGCGTAGTCGATCTCGCTGGAGAACGACCAGAACAGCATCGACAATGTCCGGGTGCCGGTGGGTGCGAGCAGCAGTGTCGCGGTCAGTTCCGTTGCCACCGCGACGAACACGAGCGATGCGCCGGCGGCCGCCGCGGGTGCGGTCAGCCGCAGGGTGACTCGGAAGAATGTCGCGGAAGGCGAGCTGCCCAGCGACCGTGACGCCTCCTCGAGGCCGGGCGGGACCTGGGCGAGGCCGGCGCGGACGTTGACCAGTGCCCGTGGCATGAACAGCAGAACATAGGCGACGACGATGAGCACGACACTCTGGTACAGCGGGCGCGCGAAGTGGATGGTCACGGTCACCAGCGCGAGTGCGGTGACGATACCGGGCAGGGAGCTGGTGATGTAATTGGCGCCCTCGACCGCCCGCGCCAGCACACCGCTGGAGCGCACCGCCACCCACGCGACCGGAAACGCGAGGATCGTCGTCAGCACGGCGGCAGCCGATGCCAGCCCGATGGTCTGCCCGAGGGCATTCGCCATATCGTCGAGCGCCCACACCCTGGCGCCGCCGATCCACAGCCAGCGCAGGATCGTCCACACCGGCACCCCGAGCGCCAGCACCGTGAGTCCGGCCAGAGCTACCTGCGCGGGTAACGCGATGCGGCCCAGGCGGATCGGGGTCGCTACCCGCGGGGCGCCCGAGCCGAGGCGGGCGTACCTGATTCGTCCTCGCGCGAGCGCCTCGGCGACGAGGAGCACCAGACACAGCAGCACGAGCACACCGGCAAGCATGCTTCCGGCCGCGCCATCGAACGTGACCTGAAACTGCTGGAAGATCGCGACGGTGAACGTGTCGAACCGCACCATGGCGAAGGCGCCGAATTCGGCGAGGAGATGTACCGCGATCAGCAGCCCGCCGCCGAGAATCGCAAGCCGCAGCTGCGGCAGCACGACGCGGAAGAACACTCCGACCGAATCGGATCCCAGCGCCCGCGCCGATTCCTCGACGGCCGGATCGAGCCGGCGCAGGGTCGCGGCCACGGGCAGATACATGAACGGAAAATACGACAGGGTGGTGACCAAGACTCCCGCCAACAGCCCGTTCAGGGACGGGATCACGCCGACCCACGCATAGCTGTTGACGAATGCCGGAATGGCCAGTGGGGCAACGAACAACGGACGCCATAACGTCCGGCCCGGGAGGTCCGTGCGCTCCACCAGAAAGGCCACCGCAACGCCGATCCCGACACAGAGCGGCACCGTCACGACCACCAGCGCGACGGTGTTGACCAGCAGCTCGGCGACCCGCGGCCGGACCACCAGGTCATACGCGCGGGTCCATCCGACAGAGACCGCCCCCCAGAGCATATAACCCAGCGGGATGCACGTGGCGGCAACGAGTATCGCAACGGTGGCCGAGACGAGCGGGCCCGGACGGACGCCCGCTTCCGACCGCGGAACCGGTGCCGCGGGGCGTGAGACGGGGGTAGCGACCACCTACAGCAAGCCCGCCTTCGTCATCAGATCCGAAACCTTCTGCGCGTCGAGCGTCGAGGGGTCGACCTTGGGTGCCTGCAGCGAGTCGAGCGGCGGCAGAGCGGCATTCGCGGGTACGTCGCTGGCCACCGGGTACTCGAACGAGGTGCCCTTCTCGAGCACTTCCTGCCCGGCCTTGCCGGTGATGAACTTGATGAATTGCTGCGCCTGGTCCTGTTTCTTGCTGGACTTGAGCACGCCACCACCGGACAGGCTGACGAACGCGCCCGGATCCTGATTTTTGAAGTAGTGCAACTCGGTGTTGCCGCTGCCCTCCTTGGTCCCGGCCTGGTCGCGGAACCAGTAGTAGTGGTAGATGATGCCGCCGTCGACCTCACCGGCGTTGACGGCCTTCATGGTGGCGATGTTGTCGTTGTAGATCTTGGCGTTCGTCTTCATGCCTCTCAGCCATTGCGCGGTGGCGGGCTCAGCCTCGAGCTGAAGCAGGGCCGACACGATGGCTTGGAAGTCCGCCTTGGCCGGCGCCCCGCCCCACCGGCCCCGCCATGCGGGCTGCTCCAGATCCAGCATGGATTTCGGCAGCTGATCGGGTTGCAGCCGGGTCTTGTTGTAGACGAAGACGGTGCTGCGTGCCGCGACGCCCGTCCACTTGCCGGTAGCCGGACGGTACTGCGCGGGAATCTGGTTGAGGGTGTCGGCGTTCAGGTCGGCGAACAGTCCGGCTTTCTCCACCGCGGCCATGGCCGGGGAGTTCTCGGTCAGGAAGACATCGGCGGGCGACCCCGAGCCCTCCGCGATCAGCTGGTTGCCGAATTCGGTGTCCCCGCCCTGCCGGTAGGTGACCTTGATGCCCGTCTCCTTGGTGAAGGCGTCGATCCACTCCTTCGTCAGCGACTCGTGCTGGGCGTTGTAGATCAGCAGTTCGTCGCCGTCCCCGGAGTTGGAGCACGCCGTCGCACCGACGACGACGGCGAGCGCTGAGAGGAGTGCGGCGATCCGGCTCCAACGAGGTCGCATTCAGCAGATCCCTTCCTGGCTCCTGCCGTATAGCGGGCGGCCTGTACTTTAGCTGAGGGTTACCTAATGAACATACCCTGCGCACCACCGTCGGTTGTCGATGTGGCGGGGCTCCGGTTCCCATGGCCGCGGTCGCGTTGCTGGCGGGAGCGCCGCGGGTTCAACGCCGGAGGACTTCACCTCATTGCGAAGGCGGGCGGCGGTCGGGGGCAGTACGTTGTCTGGGAATCAGGGGTCGGAGACCCACCGCAACCAGACTGAGGGAACGAACTGATGAGAACTTCGGCAACGGCGGTGCGCCGCGGACTTTTCGGAACGATCGCGGGTGGCGTGCTCGGCGGCGTGGTGGCGGGGACCATCGCGGTGCCGGTGGCCGACGCGGCGGACCAGTGCTCGGCGAGCGGACTGGCCAGCACGGCCAGCGGCGTGCTGGCCTCGGCGGGCACCTACCTGGACGCTCACCCGGGCGCCAATGACGTGCTGACCGCGGCCGGGTCGCAGCCGAGAGATCAGGCCAAGTCGAGCGTCGAGTCATACTTTTTGGGCCACCCCGGCGAGTTCCTGGACTTGAAGGGCATCGCCCAACCGCTGACCGACCTGCGCAACCAGTGTGGTGTTTCGGTCACACCGGGACAGCTGGCGGCGCTCGTCGAATCGTTCCAGCCGTAAGTCCGGGCTCGAAGGATCGCTACATTCGGCCGTGCCGACTTCGGACGAAGCTGTAGGCCCCGAAGGCGGCCAGCCCGAGGGCGGCGATGATCAGCAGGAACTTGCCGAAGGGCGCGTGGCCGAGTGACTTGACCGCCGCGTCGAGGCCCGACGCCTTTGACGGGTCTGCTTGCAGTGTCGCGATGATCACCAGCACGCCTGCCCCGGCGAGCACCAAACCCTTTGCGGCATAACCGGCGACGCCGGTCGCGGTCACCGCGGTTCCACGTGACACCCGGAGATCTTCGAGGAACTTCTTCGACACGCCCTTGTAGACGTGGTAACCACCGACCGCCAGGAGTCCCAGGGCGACGGCAATGAGAACGGCTTTGCCCCAACCCGATTGCATCATCTGAGCGCTCATGCCGGCGTTCTGTTGGGCGGTCTGCTGACCGCTGCCCATCGCGAAACGAGCGGCGGACAACGCGATCGCAAAGTTGACGATCGCCAGCGCCAGCGGTTTGGCGCGTTTCCATGCGGGGAATTGGTCGCTGTTTTGGCCCGATCGCTCGCCGGACCGTTCGCCGGGCTTCGCGCCGATCAGTGCCTCAGCGATCCGCCACAACCCCAGTGCCGCCAGCCCCACCGCGGCGACCCACAAAATCGCGGTGCCTCCTGGCTGATCCGACAGTGTCGCGAGCGCACCCGATTGGTCGGCGTTGCCGCCGGAGCCGAAGGCGAGTCGGAGGATGATGTATGCCACCACGAGGTGCAGCAGACCGCTGACGGCGAACCCCGCGCGGGCCGCGTACTCGAAGGCGTCGCTGTTGGTGGCCTTACCTGCCATGCTCCGTACGGAGTTGTCGACCATGAATCCTCCTGCGCGCCTGGGGGGCCGTTGATGGATGGCCCCGTATACCCCTTTTTTGACGGCGGCGAACCCGTGTGTGCCTCCCGGGGCCGGCGTTACTCCGCCGAACACGGACCCTTAGCGGCGATCGCCGTAATCTGTGGGCGTCATTGTCTTGAATGACACGTCGATGGGTGCTGCAATCACCACTGGGACTAGGTGACGAGGGAGCGCAATGGGAAACTACAACCCCGCGATGCAGAAGGTGCGCTTGGCCGACGTCGCAAGCGACGCCCACGGCTTGATCTCCAAACGAACCGCCGAACTCGATGGCCTCTCCGTGACCCAGGTGACGTTCGACAAAGGCGCCCGCTGGTCCAACGATCTTAAGGAGTACGCGGGCACAGAGCTCTGCGAGCTTCCGCATGTCGCACTGGTGATCAGCGGCGCTCTGGGAGTGCGGATGAAGGACGGATCCGAAGAAATCTTCTCGGCGGGCGACGTGATGCTCCTCCCGCCAGGCCACGACGCCTGGGCAGTCGGCGCCGAGGCATGCACGTTCGTCGAGTTCTCCCGCGGGAACGACTACTACGCGTGATCGACGGCTGATACTGCCGGTTTCGTATACCGCTTTTTGGCGGCGGCGATACCGAATCGCTTCGTTTGTGGATGGCCGGCCGGGTGGGGATGGACTGCCGGCGAGTCGGCTTCCTCGTCGTGTCGTGTCGGTCCCGGCTCGCATGGTGAGGACATGACGACATGGACGCGTGCCGACATCGGCGCGTTGGGCGAACAGCTGGCGGTCGACCATCTGTGTTCGCTGGGGCTGCGGGTGTTGGCGCGGAACTGGCGCTGCCGGTATGGCGAGCTGGATGTGATTGCGGTCGACGACAAGTCGAGGATCGTGGTGTTCGTCGAGGTGAAGACCCGCACCTCCGACCGGTTCGGGGGCGTGGCGCAGGCCGTGACGCCGGACAAGGTGCGGCGGCTTCGGCGGTTGGCCGGATTGTGGCTGGCCGCCCAGGACGGCAGTTGGTCCGCAATACGCATCGATGTCGTCGGGGTGCGCATCGGGCGGCGACGCACCCCGGAGATCACCCATGTGCAAGGAGTGGGCTGATGACTCTGGGGCGGGCGTTCTCGGTGGCGGTGCGCGGTCTCGACGGCGAGATTGTCGAGATAGAAGCCGACATCACCTCGGGGCTTCCCGGCGTGCACCTGGTCGGCTTGCCGGATGCCGCGCTGCAGGAGTCGCGGGATCGGGTGCGCGCGGCGATCACGAACTGTGGCTACGACTGGCCGATGGTCCGACTGACGCTGGCGTTGTCACCGGCGACGCTGCCGAAGATGGGTTCTGTCTACGACCTGGCGATCGCGTCCGCAGTGTTGTCCGCGAATGCGAAGACGGCGTGGGAACGGCTGGAGAAGACGGTGCTGCTCGGTGAACTGGCGCTGGACGGGCGGCTGCGTCCCGTCAAGGGTGTGCTGCCCGCGGTGCTGGCCGCCAAGCGTGAGGGCTGGCCGGCGGTGGTGGTCCCGGTTGACAACCTGGCTGAAGCCAGCCTCGTCGACGGCATCGACGTGTGGGGCGCGCGGACATTGGGCCAGTTTCAATCCTGGCTGGCCGCGAAGGAGCAACTGGACGTCCGGATCGACGCTCCGCCTTCGGCGCCGGAAGAGTCGGTCGATCTCGCCGATGTCGTCCGACAGACGCAAGCCCGATACGCGGTGGAGGTCGCCGCGGCCGGTGCGCACCATCTGATGATGACGGGGCCGCCCGGTGTCGGCAAAACGATGTTGGCGCAACGGCTTCCGGGGCTTTTGCCGCCGCTCACGGAAAGCGAGTCGCTGGAGGTGACGGCGATTCACTCGGTCGCCGGCTTGTTGTCAATCGGTACGCCGCTGATCACCCGGCCGCCGTTCGTGGCGCCGCATCACACGTCGAGTGTCGCGGCGTTGGTCGGCGGCGGCTCCGGGATGGCCCGGCCCGGCGCGGTCAGCCGTGCCCACCGGGGTGTGCTGTTCCTCGACGAATGCGCCGAGATCGGCGTCAGCGTGATGGAGGCACTGCGTACACCGTTGGAAGACGGTCAGATCCGGCTTGCCCGGCGGGACGGTGTGGCGTGCTATCCGGCGCGGTTTCAGTTGGTGCTCGCCGCGAATCCGTGCCCGTGTGCGCCGTCGGACCCGCGGGATTGCATCTGCACCTCGAATGAGAAGCGGCGATACCTGGGCAAGCTGTCGGGTCCGCTACTGGATCGGGTCGACCTGCGGGTGGAGATGCACTCGGCACGGGCGGGCACATTCGCCGCGGAGGAGGGGGAGTCCAGCGCCCGTGTTCGGGATCGCGTGGCAGCGGCCCGCGCGGCGGCAGCACAACGCTGGGCACCGCACGGCATCACCACCAACGCCGAGGTCAGCGGCGCCTTGCTGCGGCGCAAGTTTCGACTGGCGGCCGCGGCGATGGAACCGCTGCGGCTCGCGCTGGACCGTGGTGTGCTGAGTATCCGGGGGATGGATCGCACGTTGCGGGTCGCGTGGACTCTGAGCGATTTGGAGGGTCGCACATCCCCCGGGCCCTCAGAAGTGAGTACGGCGCTGAGTTTCCGGCAGGGAGGCGCGGCGCGATGAGTGATGACGTGCGCCGTGCCTGGGCCTACCTGTCGCGCGTCGCCGAACCGCCATGCGCGGAACTGTCGGCATTGGTTCGTGACCGGGGGCCAGCGGAGGCCGCGGACCGCATTCGACGAGGCGCCGTCACGGAATCGCTCATGCGGTTGACCGAAGCGCGCCGTCACATCGATTGCGCTCGTGAGGATTTGGAGGTGATCGACCGGCTCGCCGGACGGTTGATCACCGAAACGGACACCGAGTGGCCCGGGTTGGGCTTTGCGGCATTCTCCGGCGGGGACGCGCGGCAACGGCCGGATGCCCATCCACCGATGGCGCTGTGGGCGGTGGGGCCGGCCCGATTGGACGATGTCGCGCATCGGGCGGCGGCCATCGTCGGGACCCGGGCCGCCACCGCGTACGGCGAACATGTGGCGGCCGACCTGGCCGCTGGTCTGGCGGCACGCGATGTGGCGGTCGTGTCCGGCGGGGCCTACGGCATCGACGGAGCGGCGCATCGCGCGGCGCTGGCCGCCGACGGGTTCACTGTCGCGGCGCTGGCCGGCGGTATCGACGTGCCCTACCCGACGGGTCACACCGCGCTGTTGGGGCGGATCGCGGAAGAAGGTGTGGTGATCAGCGAATATCCGCCGGGTGTCCGGCCGGCGCGCCATCGCTTCCTCACCCGGAATCGATTGGTCGCGGCACTCGCGGGTGCCACCGTGGTCGTCGAGGCGGGCGCGCGCAGTGGGGCCGCCAACACCGCGGCGTGGGCGCGGGCCCTGGGGCGGCACGTGTGCGCGGTCCCCGGCCCTGTCACGTCGTCGGCGTCGGTCGGATGTCATGCGCTCCTGCAGGCCGGCGCGAATCTCGTCACCCGGGCCGAGGAGGTCGTTGAATTGGTAGGACATGTCGGCGAGTTCGCCCCGGAGGCGGAGCGGCCGTCATCGGTGCTCGACGGCCTGGCCGAGGCCGAGCGGCGGGTCTACGAAGCGCTGCCTGCGCGGGGTGCCCGGACGGCCGACGAGGTCGCGGTGGCCTCGGGTTTGCCGGCCATGCAGGTTCTCGGCCCGCTGTCGATGCTGGAAGTTTGCGGGCTGGTCGTCCGCCAAGACGGTAGGTGGAAGCTGGTAACTGGGCGAGCCTGAGGGGGACGGGCCAAGTAGTCCACCGTGGCCCGCCGGTGGCCCGCCTAACGCTCGTATCCTCGACGAGGGTCGGGGTACGAGCAGGAGGTAGAAGTGGCGGGACGTCCGGTGCAGACATTCGAAGTGGTGCGCAGTGAACAACTGGCTCCGCACCTGGTCCGCGTCGTCCTGGGCGGCCGTGGCTTCGACACGTTCAAGCCCAACGACTTCACCGACGCCTACGTCAAGCTCGTGTTCGTCGAACCCGACGTCGATGTCGCCGCGTTGCCGCAACCGCTGACGCTCGACAGCTTCAATGATCTGCCTGCCGAACGGCGCCCCGTCGTGCGGACCTATACCGTCCGCAACGTGGACACCGAGCGCCGCGAAATCACCATCGATTTCGTCGTGCACGGTGAGCACGGTGTCGCCGGTCCATGGGCGGCCGCGGCCACTCCCGGTCAGCCCGCCTACCTGATGGGCCCCAGCGGCGCCTATGCGCCGGACCCGGCCGCCGACTGGCACCTGCTCGCCGGGGACGAGGCCGCCCTGCCCGCTATCGGCGCGGCGCTGGAAGCGCTGGCGGACGACGCGGTCGGCAAGGCCTTCCTCGAGGTCGGCGGGCCCGACGACCAGATTGCGTTGACCGCCCCGCCCGGAGTCGAGGTGACGTGGGTCTACCGCGGCGGTCGCGCGGATCTCGTGCCCGAGGAGAAGGCGGGCGACAACGCGCCGCTGATCACCGCGGTCACCGAAGCGGCCTGGTTACCCGGCCAGGTTCAGGTCTTCATCCACGGCGAAGCGCAGACGGTGATGCACAACCTGAGGCCGTACATTCGCAAGGAACGTGGTGTCGAGGCCAAATGGGCGGCCTCGGTTTCCGGCTACTGGCGGCGCGGACGCACCGAGGAGACCTTCCGACAGTGGAAGCGCGAACTCGCCCGGGCAGAGGAACAGCCGAGCAACTGATCGACGGGCGAGAGGCAAGGCCGATGGCGTTTGGGGATTTCCAGCTAGAGATCTACCTGAAGGGATTGTCCGGCGTACTGCCGTCGATGCCGATGTCGTTTGCCGAACTGGAGGCCAGGGCGCAGTCGGCGATGTCGCCGTCGATCTGGTCCTACGTGGCCGGCGGTGCCGGCGACGAGCGGACCCAGCGCGTCAACGTCACGGCGTTCGAGAACTGGGGCCTGATGCCACGGATGTTCGTCGGCGCCGACGACCGTGACCTGTCCGTCGACCTGTTCGGCCTGTCGTTGCCCTCTCCGGTGATGATGGCGCCGGTAGGAGTCATCGGCCTGTGCTCTCAGGACGGGCACGGCGACCTCGCGACGGCTCGCGCCGCAGCTCGTACCGGTGTGCCGATGATCGCATCGACGATGTCCGCCGACCCCATGGAGCAGATCGCCGCCGAATTAGGTGACACCCCAGGCTTTTTCCAGCTCTACACCCCGTCGGACCGCGATCTGGCTGCCAGTTTCGTTCATCGCGCCGAGGCGGCCGGCTTCAAGGGCATCGTCGTCACGCTGGACACCTGGATTCCCGGTTGGCGCCCGCGGGACCTCACGACATCGAACTTTCCGTTCCTGCGGGGGCACTGCTTGGCCAACTACACCAGCGATCCCGTATTCCTGGACAGCCTGGACCACACTCCCGAGGAGAATCCGCAGGCCGCCACGCTGCGCTGGATTCAGGTCTTCGGCAATCCGCTCACGTGGGACGACCTGCCCTGGTTGCGTTCGCTGACCGATCTGCCGCTGATCGTCAAGGGCATCTGCCATCCCGATGACGCGCGACGCGCCAAAGACGGTGGTGTGGACGGAATCTACTGCTCCAACCATGGTGGCCGGCAGGCCAACGGCGGGGTCCCCGCCATCGACTGCCTGCCCGCGGTCGCCGAGGCCGCCGACGGTCTGCCGGTGCTGTTCGACTCGGGAATCCGCAGTGGACCCGACATCGTCAAGGCGCTCGCGTTGGGCGCCGATGCCGTCGTCATCGGTCGACCCTACGTTTACGGGCTTGCACTGGGCGGGGTCGACGGGCTGGTCCACGTCCTGCGGTCGCTGCTCGCCGAGGCCGATCTCACCATGGCCGTCGACGGGTATCGGTCACTCAAGGAGTTGACGCCCGAGGCGCTGCGGCGCGTCACCTGAGCCAGTGCCTCCGCGTCTGCGACGGTAGGAGAGTGGACGCGATACTCGAGGAGTTCGACGAGTACCTCGCGCTGGAGCGTGGCCGCTCCGACCACACCCGCCGGGCGTATCTGGGCGATCTGCGGTCGCTGTTCGCCTTTCTGGCCGAACGCGCGCCCGACCCGAACTTGGCGGGCGTGACCCTGCCGGTTTTGCGGTCGTGGCTCTCCGCGCAGGCGGCCGCGGGCGTGGCGAGGACCACGCTGGCGCGGCGCACCTCGGCAGTCAAGACCTTCACCTCCTGGGCGGCGCGGCGCGGGCTGATGTCCGGTGATCCGGCGGCCCGGTTGCAGGTGCCCAAGGCGCGCCGGACACTGCCATCGGTACTGCGTCAGGACCAAGCACTCGATGCCATGGCGGCCGCCAATTCGGGTGCGCAGCAAGGTGATCCGCTGGCACTGCGGGACCGGTTGATCGTCGAACTGTTGTATGCCACGGGTATTCGCGTCAGCGAGCTGTGCGGGCTGGACATCGATGACGTCGACACCCCCCGGCGACTGCTGCGCGTGCTGGGCAAGGGCAACAAACAGCGCACCGTGCCGTACGGCGAGCCGGCCCAGGTGGCGCTGGCCGCGTGGCTGTCCGATGGGCGCCCGGCGCTGGCCATCGCAGAATCGGGGCCGGCGCTGCTGCTCGGAGCCCGTGGCCGACGGCTGGACCCGCGGCAGGCCCGAACCGTCGTGCACCAGACCATCGCCGCCGTCGACGGTGCGCCCGACATCAGCCCGCACGGGCTTCGGCACAGTGCCGCCACGCATCTGCTCGAGGGTGGCGCCGATCTGCGCGTCGTGCAGGAGCTGCTCGGTCACTCGACGTTGGCGACCACGCAGCTCTACACCCATGTGACGGTCGCGCGGCTGCGTGCGGTCCACGACCAGGCTCACCCCCGCGCCTGACGTCGCGCCCTAATGGGATTTCCGGTAGCTGACTCGCCCCGCAGCAGCCCGGGCTTCTGTCTCGGCGAAGCTGACGCTAGCGCAGCAACGCAATGACTTTGGCGATATCCGGCATCGCCGACGGGCGGCCCGGCCATTGGTCGAAGACAGTCCAGTAGCTCACCCCGAACCGCCGCTGACGTTCGGTGAGATGCTCTGCCATCTGCTCGTGTGTGCCGAGCAGGACGAAGGGCGAGTCGAGGACGAACTGCGGCGAGATCCCGCCGAACGCGGCGGCGAGTTCGGCCGCCGAGGCTTGGCGGTCGTCGGTTTCCACCACGAACTGGATCAACGCGTTGAGTTCGATGGACTCGAAGCGGTTGCCTGCGGCCTCGCGCACGATCCCGATGCGATCCCGCAGTCCCGCGCTGTCGAAGTGCGTCAGGTTGACCTTGGTGGCGTCGCGGTTGTGGCTGAATCCGGCCAGCCCGGCGATGTCGGCCACCCGGCCGGCGAGCTGCAACACGCGTGACCCGTTGCCGCCGATCAACAACGGCACCGAAACTTCGGGCGCCGCAACGAGTTCGCCCGCGGCGGCCCGGACACAGTAGTGGGCGCCGTCGACGTCGACGGCCTCCCCGGCCAGCAGTCGACGGATGATATTCGCCGATTCGATCAGTCGGTCGACACGCGTGCCGCCGGGATCGAACCGGATGCCGGCCGCGTCGTACTCGGATTTCATGTGTCCGGCGCCGAGACCCAGCTCGAACCGACCGCCGGAGATCGCGGCGACCGTGGAGGCCTCCCGCGCTGTCTCGACGGGATGTCGGAGGTCGTTGTTGAGCACCAGCGTCCCGGTGTGCAGGCGCGAGGTGGCGACCGCCGCGGCCGTCGCGCCCGCGAACGGCGACAGCGACGCGACGAGATGGTCGGGAATCGTCAGCACGTCGAACCCGGCAGCTTCCACCGAGACCGCGAAGTCGCCGAAGTCGGCGCCGCGGGGCAGTGCGGAGTGCAGGCCGAATCGCGGAGGGCGTGAGCGGTGGGCTTCGGAGGCGGCGTCGGTCATGCCACCGACGGTAGGCGCGTCTATCCGGTGACGATCAGGACAAGGCTCCACACGACGAGGACGGCCAGCGCCGACATCTGGGCCACGGTCGCCACGGTGACGCCTGGATCGCATACGACATCTCCTTGAGCGGAGAGGTTTCCGGCGGCGCTGACCGGTCTGCCGGCACCGGCTCGTGGAATCGGTGAAAGTACAGCTGGATCAGCGTCGCTCCGATCCACATCCCGCCGAGGAAGCTGACCGCTTCGACCCCGCGCCACAACAGCAGGCACGACAAGACGACGGTGAGCCCGAGAACGATGACATCGGACAGGCGGTGGCCGACGGCTTGTCGCAATAGCTCTTGTCCAGCGCTTCGCGACGCTTGCGGTAGGGGTATCGAGCATGATCCCAGCCTGCGAGCAGCGTTCCGCGGGTTCGGGATCTGTACGCCCACGACGGGTTGTTCAGCCGCGCGGCGACCGTGAACGTGCGCAAAGTCGCGTTGTTGACCGGCGTGTTGGCCGCAGACACGCTCGGTCGCGGTCAGGGGTGCAGCGGTTTCAGGCGGATCGGCGTGCTGGCCAGCAGTCCCAACGGGTCGACATAGTCGGCGCGGGCGGCCGCCCCCCACATCGCACCCCAGTGCAGGCACGCCGCGACCGCACAGCCGGGATGGCCCGCCGACAACTCACCGATCAGCGCCCCGCCGGCGACCAGCTGCCCGACCCGCACCACCGCCCGCACCGGCTCGTAACTGGTGCGCAGCCCGCCGGGGTGGGCGATCGACACCAACGGGCGCCCCGCCAGCTCACCGGCGAACACCACCGTGCCTCCGCCACCCGCATAGACCGGCTGGCCAGGCGTCCCGGACAGGTCCACGCCCCGGTGGCCGCGGTTCCAGTTCGGCGTCGGAGCGTCGAACGTGCGCATCACCGCAGGTCGGGGGCGTAACGGCCAGTCCAGCCTGCCATCGGCGGCGCCAGCGGACGGCGCCCAGGCCACAGCCACGGCCAGCATTGCCACCAGCTTGCGCATCTGACCAGTTCAGCGCGCTGCCCCGACTCGAACCAGCCCGACGAGCGATGCTGTGGATGGCGGACGCGGTGGGGAAAAGCATCCTTTCCAGCGTGTAAACTTCTGACCGCAGCTCGCTTGCGCGGGCTGACTTCGCGTGTCTGCACCATGGCCCCCATTGGCGGTCATACCCGGATGCCGGCGGTCTCGTCCCGAACTTCTCGGAACGAGTCCGGCAACCAGCGGGCACCAGGGCTCGGCGTCACCCGACGCTGCGCGTCAACCGACAACAAGAGGACATGGCCAACACTATGGCTGTCGTAACCATGAAGCAGCTGCTGGACAGCGGCACCCACTTCGGGCATCAGACCCGACGCTGGAATCCCAAGATGAAGCGGTTCATCTTCACCGACCGCAACGGCATCTACATCATCGATCTGCAGCAGACGCTGACGTACATCGACAAGGCGTACGAGTTCGTCAAAGAGACTGTCGCCCATGGCGGCAGCATCATGTTCGTCGGCACCAAGAAGCAAGCGCAGGAGTCCATCGCCGAAGAAGCGACCCGCGTCGGCATGCCCTATGTGAACCAGCGCTGGCTGGGCGGCATGCTCACCAACTTCTCCACCGTGCACAAGCGGCTGCAGCGCCTCAAGGAACTCGAGGCGATGGAGCAGACCGGTGGCTTCGAGGGTCGCACCAAGAAGGAAATTCTGATGCTGACCCGCGAGAAGAACAAGCTGGAGCGCAGCCTCGGCGGTATCCGCGACATGCAGAAGGTGCCGTCGGCGATCTGGGTCGTCGACACCAACAAGGAGCACCTGGCGGTCGCGGAGGCTCGCAAGCTGAACATCCCGATCATCGCGATCCTGGACACCAACTGCGATCCCGACCTCGTCGACTACCCGATCCCGGGCAACGACGACGCGATCCGCTCGGCCGCACTGCTGACAAAGGTCGTCGCCTCGGCGGTTGCCGAGGGGCTGCAGGCGCGCGCCAACGTGGGCCGCAACGGCGACAAGACCGAGACCGAGGGCGCCGCCGAACCGCTGGCGGAGTGGGAGCAGGAGCTGCTCGCCGGTGCCACCGCCACCGCTGACCCGGGGGCAGCCGAGGCCGCACCCACCACCGAAACCCCTCAAGAGTCATAGGGAAAGGCTGAAATGGCGAACTACACCGCTGCCGACGTCAAGCGCCTTCGGGACCTGACGGGCGCCGGAATGCTCGACTCGAAGAACGCGCTGGTGGATGCCGATGGCGACTTCGACAAGGCCATCGAGCTGCTGCGCATCAAGGGTGCCAAGGACGTCGGCAAGCGTGCCGAGCGGGCGACGGCCGAAGGGCTGGTCGCCGCCAAAGACGGCGCGCTGATCGAACTCAACTCCGAGACGGACTTCGTCGCGAAGAACGCCGAGTTCCAATCGGTGGCCGATCAGATCGTCGCCGCGGCGGCGGCCGCGAAGGCGACCGACGTCGACGCGCTCAAGGCCGCCAACGTGGGCGATACGACCGTGGAGCAGGTCATCGCGGACCTGTCCGCCAAGATCGGCGAGAAGCTCGAGCTTCGCCGCGCCGCCTACTTCGCCGGCACGGTCGAGACCTACCTGCACAAGCGGGCGGCCGACCTGCCGCCGGCCGTTGGTGTGCTGGTGGAGTACACAGGCTCCGACAAGAGCGCAGCCCACGCGGTCGCTCTCCAGATCGCCGCGCTCAAGGCCAAGTACCTGACCCGCGACGACGTGCCCGCCGATGTCGTCGCTAATGAGCGCCGTATCGCCGAGGAGACCGCCCGCAACGAGGGCAAGCCCGAGCAGGCGCTGCCCAAGATCGTCGAGGGCCGCGTGACCGGTTTCTACAAGGACGTCGTGCTGCTGGATCAGCCGTCGGTGTCCGACAACAAGAAGACGGTCAAGGCTCTGCTCGACGAGGCAGGCGTGACCGTCACCCGGTTCGTGCGGTTCGAGGTCGGTCAGGCCTGACGACGATGGCGGGTGAGGAACGAGCCCGCTGAGGAGTCCGGCCAATCGGAACTGGCCTAGCAGCCAGCTACGCAAAGGCCCCCACCTCCGGGTTGGGGGCTTTTGCGTTTCCGGGCTCGGCTTGCCACGCTTCGGCGGTACGTATTGGTACCGTCTCTGCATGACACGCATTCACGCCTTCGGCGACGACGCCCTGGGCGAGCTCGACGCGGTCGGTCTGGTCGAAGCGCTGAGCGCCGGCGACGTGTCGGCTTCCGAACTCGTCGACGCCGCCATTGCGCGCACCGAGGCCGTCAACCCGAGCCTCAACGGCCTGGCGTACCAGGCATTCGAGCGGGCGCGGCGGCGGGCCCGGTCATCGCGCCCCTACGGTGGTTACTTCGACGGCGTGCCGACTTTCGTCAAGGACAACGTCGACGTCGCGGGCATGCCCACCATGCAGGGCGCCGATGCGTGGGAACCGCATCCCGCGCCCGCCGACGGCGACTGGGCGCGCACCTTTTTGGCAACCGGGCTCATCCCGCTGGGCAAGACGCAGCTGTCGGAGTTCGGGTTCAGCGCGGCCGCCGAGCATCCGCGGATCGGCCCGGTGCGCAACCCGTGGAACCCCGACCACACCGCCGGCGCGTCGTCGTCCGGCTCGGCCGCATTCGTCGCCGCCGGCGTGGTGCCGATCGCCCATGCCAACGATGGCGGCGGCTCGATCCGAATTCCCGCCGCCTGCAACGGGTTGGTGGGATTGAAGCCGACCCGCGGCCGGTTGCCGCTGGACAAGCAGATGCGGCAGATGCCCCTGCGGGTCGTGCACAACGGTGTGGTGACCCGGTCGGTCCGCGACACCGCAGCGTTCTTCCGCGAGGCCGAGCGGATATCGCACAACCCGAAACTGCGGCCGATCGGCGCCGTCACCGGGCCGAACGATCAGCGGCGCAGCGTCGCGGTCATCACCCGTTCGTTGTTCCGGGAAGCCAGCCCGGAGATCCGCGAGCTGACCCTCAAATCGGCGGCACTGCTGGAAGAACTCGGTCATCGCGTGGAGTACCTGGACACCCCTCCGGTTCCCGATACCTTCGCCGACGATTTCGTGTTGTATTACTCGTTGTTGGCTTTTGCCTTGGTGCGCAACGGCACTCGCGTGTTCGGCAAGAGTTTCGACCGCGGCAGGTTGGACAACCTCAGCCTCGGATTCGAGCGTCACGCCGCCCGCAACATGCACCGAATGCCCCTGGCGATCGCGCGGCTGCGCGCTGTTCGACGACGGACCGCGCGGCTGTTCGGCACCTACGACGCGGTGCTGACGCCGACGCTGGCCGACCCGCCGCCGCCGATCGGACATTTCGATCCCACTGCCGAGTATCAACAGATCATCGATCGGCTCATCGACTGGGTGGCGTTCACACCGCTGCAGAACGCCACCGGCGAACCCGCGATCTCGCTGCCGCTCGCCGAATCGGCGCAGGGTCTGCCGGTCGGCATGATGTTCTGCGCCGCGGCGGGGGACGAGGCCCGGCTGCTGCAGCTGGCCTACGAACTCGAAGAGGCGCGTCCGTGGGCGCGGATCCGGTGACGTCCGCCTGAACCAGGACGAGCAGACGCCGACCCGCGCCTCATCCGAGTCGTCATGTGAGACTGCGTCTGCCCGCTTGAGTCGCCACCCACACCCTCAAACGAGCGGCGACTTAGCTGCGGTCTCCCTTCGTGAGCCGAATGCGGACGGTGGCGGACGGACAAGCATGTATGCGCTAGTAGGGCGCTTGATTAACGCTAGTGTAAATTTATCGAGGAGGTTAACTCCGGAATGCTGAGCGGGCATTGAATCGGTCCGAAATCGCTTATTTGGGGTCGGAGCCGATGGTCACCAGAATGCGTTTGAACAGAGTGCGCTGGTCGGTGGTCAGGTCCGCCATCACCCGCCCCTCCGCGGCGCGAACACCCGCATCCGTGCGATTCAGCAGCTCCCGGCCTTCGCGGGTCAGCTCGGCCGGCAGCGACCGTCCGGACGCCACGCTGGCCGGCCGGCTGACCAGTCCACGCTCCTCGAGGCTGCGCATCACCATGTTCATGGCCTGCGGAGATACGTTGGTGTCGCGGGCGAGTTCGGCGTTGGAGCGGCCGGGGAGCTTCGACAATATCCGCATGCAGATGTATTGGGGGAATGCCAATCCGAGCGGATCGAGGACACCCGTCGTGACCTCGGACCGCAGCGCGTTGTTGGCGCGGTACAGCAGGTAGCCCAGCGGCTGATCCTCGAGGGACTCGTTCATATCAATCATCTTGACATATATCAATCTCATTGATATCCATGAGACATGACTACACCACAACCACAAGAAATGTTCGAATCGGCATATCGCGGCGAGGCCGAGGAGTTCGAGGGTCAGCGCCCGCCGTGGAGCATAGGGGAGCCCCAGCCGGAGATCGCGGCGCTCATCGAGGCGGGCAAGTTCCACGGCGACGTGCTCGACGCCGGCTGCGGTGAGGCCGCAACGGCACTGCACCTCGCAGGCCAGGGATTCACCACGGTCGGCCTCGACCAGTCGCCGACCGCGATCAGGCTGGCCCGCGAGGAAGCCGAAAAGCGTGGCCTGACCAGCGCGACCTTCGAGGTGGCCGACATCAGCGCGTTCACCGGCTACGACGGCCGGTTCGGCACCATCGTCGACTCGACTCTGTTCCATTCAATGCCCGTCGAACTGCGAGAGGGTTACCAGCAGTCCATCGTGCGGGCGGCGGCACCGGGCGCGTCGTATTTCGTGCTGGTCTTCGACGCCAACGGCTGGCCCGAGAGCGGGCCGGCCCACCCCGTCACCGAGCAGGAGCTTCGCGATGTGGTGTCGAAGTACTGGATCGTCGACGAGATCCGGCCGGCCCGCATCCACGCGAACGTGCCCGAGGCATTCGCCGCCGGTTTCGCCCAGTTCGTCGGCGCGGAGATCCGGGACGAACCCAATGGGCGCAAGTCGGTGCCGGCCTGGTTGCTGTCGGCGCATCTGCCCGGCTGATCTGCTGGCTAACCCGACACCTACCGACCCCTTGGCGGTTCAAGGCCCGCGATAGGGCAGGATGAGGGGCGCCGTCCCTGGCCTTGCGCCGGGATGGCGATCTCTTGCGAGAACCCCGAAGGAGTCGGATGGCGGAACCCACCACCACCAACGGCGCCGGAGCATCGCCGCCGATAAGGCCGATGTACTCGCGCGTCCTGCTCAAGCTTGGCGGTGAGATGTTCGGCGGCGGGGAGGTAGGCCTCGACCCCGACGTGGTGGCGTTGGTGGCCCGGCAGATCGCCGAGGTGGTCCGCAGCGGAGTGCAGGTTGCCGTCGTCATCGGCGGCGGCAACTTCTTCCGCGGCGCGCAACTGCAGCAGCGCGGCATGGAGCGCACCCGTTCGGACTACATGGGCATGCTCGGCACCGTGATGAACAGCCTTGCACTGCAAGACTTTCTGGAGCACGAAGGCATCGCGACGAGGGTGCAGACCGCCATCGCGATGGGCCAGGTGGCCGAACCGTACATCCCCTTGCGGGCGGTGCGTCATCTCGAAAAGGGGCGCGTGGTGATCTTCGGCGCCGGCATGGGCCTGCCGTACTTCTCCACCGATACGACGGCAGCGCAGCGGGCTCTCGAGATCGGCGCCGAGGTGGTGCTGATGGCCAAGGCCGTCGACGGCGTCTTCACCGCCGATCCGCGTGAGGACCCCGACGCCGTACTCCTCACCGCGATCAGCCACCGTGAGGTCATCGACCGCGGACTGAAAGTCGCCGACGCCACTGCCTTCAGCCTGTGCATGGACAACGGCATGCCGATCCTCGTCTTCAACCTTCTCACCGACGGCAATATCGCGCGGGCGGTGGCAGGTGAGAAGATCGGAACACTGGTCACCACCTGACGGTCGACCGGGCACTCAGCGCATTGCGCGCACGCGAGGAGCAGAAGGAGACAACTCACCGTGATCGACGAAACGCTCTTCGACGCCGAGGAGAAGATGGAGAAGGCGGTGTCGGTGGCCCGCGACGACCTGTCGTCGATTCGCACCGGACGTGCCAACCCCGGCATGTTCTCCCGCATCAACATCGACTACTACGGCTCGATGACACCCATCACGCAGTTGTCGTCCATCAACGTGCCCGAGGCGCGTCTGGTGGTCATCAAGCCGTACGAGTCCAATCAGCTGCGAAACATCGAGGACGCCATCCGCAACTCCGACCTCGGCGTCAACCCCACCAACGACGGCAACGTCATCCGCATCGCGATCCCTCAGCTGACCGAGGAGCGCCGCCGCGACCTCGTCAAGCAGGCCAAGGCCAAGGGTGAGGATGCCCGGGTGTCGGTGCGCAGCATCCGCCGGAAGGCCATGGAGGAGCTGCACCGCATCCGCAAGGACGGCGAGGCCGGTGAGGACGAAGTCAGCCGGGCGGAGAAGGACCTCGACAAGACCACCCACACCTACACCAGCCAGATCGACGACCTCGTCAAGCACAAAGAGGGCGAGCTGCTGGAGGTCTAAGTGACCGATCAGCAAGCTTCTCCAGTGGCACACACCGAGCCCGGTCCGACGGAGCCGGCCAAGAAGGCGTCCCGGGCCGGCCGCAACCTGCCGGCCGCGATCGGCGTCGGCGTTGTCCTCGGCGGGATCGCGATCGGAATCCTGCTGTTCGCGCCGATCGGATGGCTGCCCGTGCTCGCGGTGGCGATGCCGATCGCCACCCACGAAGTCGTTCGCCGACTCCGCGAGGCGGGCTACGTCCTGCCCGTGATTCCCCTGTTGGTCGGCGGCCAGGCCATGATCTGGTTGACCTGGCCGTTCGGGCCGGCCGGTTTGTTGGGCGCGTACGGCGGAACGGTCGTCGTGTGCATGGTCTGGCGCCTGGTCGGACAGGGGCTCCGCGAGCCACCACAGAACTACCTGAGGGACATTTCGGCCACCGTGTTGATCGCGACATGGATACCGCTGTTCGCCGGCTTCACCGCGCTGCTGATCTTTCAGGATCACGGCGGTGCCCGCGCGTTCACCGTGATCGCAACGGTCGTCTTCGCCGACATCGGCGGATATGTCGCCGGCGTGCTGTTCGGTAAACACCTGATGGTGCCCGCGATCAGCCCGAAGAAGTCGTGGGAGGGACTGGGCGGCTCGCTGCTGTTCGGTGTCACGGCAGCGGTGTTGATCGTGGCGTTTCTGATGGGCAAACCGGCCTGGGTCGGCGTGCCGCTCGGTCTGATGCTGGTGATCACCGGCGTCCTCGGCGATCTGGTCGAATCGCAGGTCAAGCGTGATCTCGGCATCAAAGACATGGGCACGCTGCTACCCGGGCACGGGGGCCTGATGGACCGGATCGACGCGATGCTGCCGTCGGCCGTCGCGGGCTGGATCGTGCTGACGCTGCTCGCGTGAGTGCTCAGTGGCCGGTCAGGTAACGCTCGACGGTCGGCCCGACCAAGGCCACGAGGTCGTCAACGGGGGTCGACGCGATCGGCTCGATCTTCAGTTGATACCGCGCGAACGCCAATCCCATGAGATGGCTGGCCACCAACTCCACGCGTAGCTCGGCGTCGGAAACCTTGAACTCTGCGGCGACGCGCTCTGCCATCGGTCCGGCGAGCGCATCGTGCAACATGCTGCGGGCCTGCGGCTGTATCGAGGCTGACCGCCACAGCGTCAGCAGCGGTTCGAAGACCCCGCCGTCGTCCCAGTGTTCGAGGAAACCGCGCACGAGCCTGCGCCCGATCTGCTCGGTGCTCTCGTCGAGGAGCGACGCCATCTGGTGCAGCGGGTGCTGGGGTCCGGTGAGCACCGAGGCGCCGAACAACCCTTCTTTGTTGCCGAAGAAGTAGTAGACCATCGCGACGTCGACTCCGGCGTCGCCCGCGATTTTTCGGACCGTCGCCCGCTCATAGCCGTCACGCATGAAGTTCTCACGCGCCGCGTCGACGATGCGTTGTTTGTTCTGCTGACCGGTGCGCCACCGGCCGGTGCGCCGCGCTTCGGGCATGTCCGAAGCGTACTTCAACGCATGTTGATGTATTGCGGAGGCGGTCGTATCCTCGTTCTTGAACCGCTGTTGAAGAAGGAGGACGACGATGAAGACGCTGGAACGACGACTGTGGTGGCGGCACATCCTGTCATTTCTGCTCTTCCCGGCGACGATGGCGATCGTCATACCGGCACTGATCGTGGGCTGGGCCGACGTGCGGGTGCCGGATGCGGGCTCGCCTTTGACGGTCGGACTGATGAGCGTCGGTGTGCCGTTGATCGTGGGCGGACTGGTGATGCTGTGCTGGACGGTCTACCTGTTCGATCGGGTCGGCGAGGGAACGCTGGGCATCGGAGATGTGCTGGGGCAGCCGGTCAAACTGGTGGTCCGCGGTCCCTATCGCCACGTTCGTAATCCGATGATCAGCGGCGTGTTGGCGATGCTGCTCGGGGAAGCCGCTGTCGCCGCCTCCGGCTGGCTCTTACTCTGGTTCGCAGTGTTCTTCGCGGTCCTGACGACTGCGATCCAGGTGTGGGAAGAGCCCCATCTAGCGCGCCGATTCGGGGCCGAATATGTCAGTTACCGCCGGAATGTGCCTCGCTGGATCCCACGCGTGTCGGGCTGGGAGCCGAGTCGCTGACGTTTTCGGGGGCGCGCTCGCGCTGACGGCGTGAGCCCCGCACGTTGAGCCAGCACGCCGCTGCTCCGATGAGCAGACCCACGGCGATTCCGATATCCGGACGCTGGCCGAGCAGCAGCCACGACAGCACGCCCGCAATGGCCGGGATGACGGCGAACAGCATGGCGACCGCCGCGGCGCCGTGGTTGTTGACGGCGCGGACGTACATCGTCATGCACAGGGCCGCGTTGAGCAGGACGACCGCGGCCACCACGCCCGCCGCCTTCCACGGGTCGGTCACGTTGAACGGCATCAGCGTGGCCAGCACGACGACGGGCAGTACGCAGGCCGCGTTCTGCAACGCTGCCGTGGCGCGAAAGTCCACGCCCGAGATGAATCGCTGCTGATAGACCCCGCCGGCGGCCACACTGAACAACCCGACGAGGAGTAGCAGCACAACGGGGTCGACGCCACCCACCGCCAGCAAGCGGCCCGCGCAGGCCGCCAACACGGCAAGCACCCCCAACGCCAGCGCACCGACCCTCATCCACGACAGGCTCTCGCCCAGGAACATCGCGGCGAGGAGCGCGGTGACGACGGGGTTCATCGAGATGATCACCGCACCCAGCACGGCCGGCGCGCCGTGCATCAATGCCAGGTAGAGACAGGTGAACAGCAGTCCCTGCGCCAGTAGGCCGCTGACCAACACGTGGGCCAGGGTGCGGCCAGTGGGCCACGTCACTCGCGCGATCAACGCCCATCCCGACAGCAGCACAGCCGCCAGACCAAACCTGAAGACCAGTACCGCCATCGGTGACATCGCCGAAACCGCAAGAGCACCAATCGGATAACCGAGGGCATACACGAATGCCAGCGAGGAAGCCGTGCGAGCAGACATCGTGGGCATCGCCATGGTTCCCATAGTTGCGACCAACGTCGCCGGTCGCCATTCAATTTCCGCCGTCGATGGATGAGATACTGACCGAAGCTCATGGCCACATCTCTGCCCCTGGTTTTCGACGCACCCCGCCGCGCGATGCCGCCGCGTCACCTGGCCGACCTCGACGAGGCCGGCCGTGCCGCAGCCGTCGCGGACCTCGGGCTGCCCGCTTTTCGCGGTAAACAGCTGGCCAACCAGTACTACGGCCGGTTGACCGCGGACCCGAACCAGATGACCGACCTGCCCGCGGCGATGCGCGATCATGTCGCCGAAGCGTTGTTCCCGAAATTGCTCGACGCGGTGCGCGAGATCGAGTGTGATGCGGGGGAGACGCGCAAGATGCTGTGGCGTGCGGTCGACGGCACCACCTTCGAGTCGGTGTTGATGCGTTATCCCGACCGCAACACCGTGTGCATTTCGTCACAGGCGGGCTGCGGCATGGCATGCCCCTTCTGCGCAACCGGGCAGGGCGGGTTGAACCGCAACCTGTCGACGGCCGAGATTCTCGAGCAGGTGCGGGCGGCGGCTGTGGAGTTGCGGGACCGCGACGGTGACGGGATTGCGCGCTCCGCACGCGGTGATGGGATTGCGCGCGCCGCACGCGGTGATGGGATTGCGCGCGCCGGCAGGCTTTCCAACATCGTCTTCATGGGCATGGGAGAGCCGCTGGCGAATTACAACCGGGTGCTCGCCGCGCTGCGCCGAATCACCGCCGCGCCGCCGAACGGCTTCGGCATCTCGGCGCGTTCGGTGACGGTGTCCACCGTGGGGCTGGCGCCGGCCATCCGTAGGCTGGCCGACGAACGGCTCAATGTGACGCTGGCGGTGTCGCTGCACGCCCCCGACGACGAGCTGCGCGACACCCTGGTGCCGGTCAACAATCGATGGAAGGTCAGCGAAGTCCTCGACGCCGCAAAGTATTACGCCGATACCACGGGCCGGCGCGTGTCGATCGAATATGCGTTGATCCGCGACATCAACGACCAGCCGTGGCGCGCCGACCTGCTGGGCAAGCGCCTGCACGGTGCGCTCGGCCCGCTGGTGCACGTCAACCTGATCCCGCTGAACCCCACCCCCGGCAGCCAGTGGGACGCCAGCCCGAAGGCCGCCGAACGCGAATTCGTCAGGCGGGTCCGCGAACGCGGGGTCTCGTGCACAGTGCGTGATACGCGTGGCCGCGAAATAGCCGCGGCCTGCGGTCAATTGGCCGCCGAGGGCTGAGCTTTCGCCGGCGCGTTGACGGTCCACACGGAGACCAGGGTGCTGAAGTCCCCGGCGAAGAAGTCCGTCACCTCATCGAGCGAACCCGCGATCACACCGCCGAGGAGTAGGCGATGAACGCGTCGTCAGTGAACACCGACCGGTAGAGTGCCCAGTCCTTGGTGTCCACCGTGCGGGCGTACGTGGTGAGCAGAGCGGCGATCTCGAGTTTGTCGCAGGGGTTTTCGGGATCGATCATTCCGGCATCCCGATGGTCTTGACCGCCAGATCTTCCTTGTAGCCTTCCTCGCCGTTGCGATACCCGAGGCCACTCTGCTTGGTGCCGCCGAAGGGGCTGGTGATCCCGAAGTGGCTCTTGGCGTTGATGGTGACATTGCCCGTGCGCATCCGCTTGGCGACTTCGAAGGCCCGGTCGATGTCGCCCCCACTGACCTCACCGGACAGCCCGCAGATCGAGTTGTTCGCGATCGCGATGGCCTCGTCATCGGTGTCGTACGGCGTTGCCGCGAGCACGGGCCCGAAGATCTCCGCATGGGCGACTTGCGATTCCGGGTCGACATCGGCGAGCAGGGTCGCTGCCACGTAGTAGCCGGTCGCCAGGTTCTCCGGAATGCCGCCGCCGGTGACCAGCCGGACGCCCGAGTCGATGCCGCTCTTGATCAGCCCGAGTACCTTGTGCCGCTGGGTCTCGCTGATCTGGGGGCCGTGCATGTTGCCGGGTGTCCACAGATCACCGACGGGGAAGCCTTCTATCATGGACTTGAGAATGGCGAGGGTCTGCACATCGGTCAAGCACACAGCTCTACAAATTCAGGCCAGAGTGTCAGCGCGTTGGTGGATCTTCCGGGTGGCCGTGCGGCGCCGTGGCCGGGCAGCTCCGCTCAGGTCGAGGGATCGGCCGGCTTGATGCCCACCGCGTGGCGCAGCTGGGCGAGGAACTGGTCGTCGTCGTCGCTGCGCACGATGTAGTGCGATATCGCGACGCGGATGGCGGTGGCCGCCTTGACGGCGCCGTTGGGACCCGGCATCAGCCGCTGAAGACGCGTCCGCATCACCGGAATGATCCGCGCCAGTTGTGCGATCACCACCTCGGGCTCGATGTCCACCAACCGGACACCCGAATAGGACTGCTGGTAGGCGACGATGAATCTCAGTGCGGCGTCGAGCTTTTCAGTGCCCCGCAGGTCTGCCGTCGCCCTGCTGATACCGGTGTCGAACATCTCTCGTTCGAAGACCCCGAAGGCGTCGAGCAGTTCCCCTTTGGAGGCGAACCACCGATACAGCGTGGGCCGAGAAACGCCGGCCTGCAGCGCGACCTCGGACAGGCTCAGCTTGGTCTGGCCACTGCGTCCGAGGACTTCGGAGGTCGCCACGAGGATCCGGCGTCTCGTCGAACTGTCGTCGACGATCCCGGATGTGTCACGTAGTGGTTCGTTCACGTTCCCGGCCTCGATCGCTGTCGTTTCGATGATGGTATGCCGTGAGAACGCTGGTGAGGGCAGCGGCACGGCAGGTGCCGTTCACAGAGACTTCTGCAGCAGTGCCATGGTGTCGAGGTAAACGCGCCAACGGTGCGTCGCAATTCTTCCAGCGCGATCGCCTCGGCCTGCATACCGCCCAAACCGCGGTTATCAGCGCCGCGACATACGCGTAGAGCGCTCCGTGCCGGTAGCGCTCCCACAGGACGCCTGACCGAGTTCGGGGCCGCCCGCGGCCGCCGGTAGACGTACAGCAGATCGCGTTGGTGGCGTACGCGGTCGTCAACGCGGTGATTAGGGTGTAGGCGAGTTCCCGGCCGGGGTGGCCGCGCCGTACGGCCTGCCAGTCGAGCAGTCCCGCCTCTCCGTTGCGGAAGTACAGATTCCCCCGGGTGCGCGCCACCCTGCATGACTATGCGGCGGTTCGTCGATGAGCCGCGACGGCGCGGTAGTTCTCGTCGAAGAAGCGGCCGGTCAACGGATCGAACACCGAACCGTACGAGGCCGGCACGCCGGTCAGTTCAGGTGCGAGTCGGCCGGCCTGCCGACTTCACCCATCAGCCGGATGGCTGCGATCGCCGCCACCATCTTCACGAACACCGATTCCCCGACGGCATCGCCGGCCCGCTGTGCCGGCCACCAAGCCTCCAGTCCGAGCCGGCGTATTCATCGAGTTTTACAAATAACCGCCAATGTGCAAACCCTATCGAAGGGATGACCATGGCCGGACCATCGAAGGCATCAGGGTCGGGAAGCGCACCGCAGAGATCATCGCCCAATTGGAGACTATGCGGATCAGAGCAATACATACCACCGGGGGATACTCCGATGGCCAGCGGTTCCTGTTGAATACGAAAGGGATTGGGCTGTTGACCCACCCGGGTCTGGCCGAATCGGGCCTTGACGACAGGCCGGACGACGGCCCGGATCCGCGCGACGCAGTCGACCCTGAACATCCTTGGTGCAAAGGCCACGCCGCGGTGACTTGCCCCATACAGTGAAGGGGATGTGGCGTCGACGCGGAGGGTTCGACCGGTTGTGTTCTGCGGTGGCAGAACTCGAGCTCCCGCCTGCCGTGTTCAAGACGTGCCCGTGGGAACCGCGGACGCTCGTCGAGACCGGTCTGCGCCAGTGGCTGCGGTGCTGCGGCGCCGCGATGCGCGACAACCAGGTGATCGGAATGCCGTCCCACGCGGTCGACGAGGCGTGGCACGGCCTGATCCTGTGCACCGCGCGATATTCGGCCTTCTGCGAGGCGGCGTATGGCCGGTTCCTGCATCACCATCCCGAGGGCGGTGCACCATCCGGCGTCGTGAATACCTCCGGTTCGATGGACGATCAACTCCGCAGGACGGTCATCGCGTGGGCGATGGTCGCCCAACGGGGCGAGAAGTGTGTCCTCTGGGATCTCGACACCCATGTCGGCGTGGAGCGTCCGTGGGGCTTCGATCTGGTCCGAGTCGCCGAGATCGAAGCCGCTTTGAGCGAGGTCGGCGCCGGCAAGGCGTGACGGTCACCCGGTGGCCGTCCGCTCGTCGAGCAGTCCGACGGCGTCCCGGTCGGTGACCGCGTTGCCGCCGGTGGCATGACGTCCGGCGGTGCCCGAATGCGCGTCGAGCACCTCCACGGCCCGAACGGGTGTGTCTAGGGCGTGGCTGAACCACTCGGGCGTCAGTTCGTCGGGGTGGGCGGAATGGTCATGGCGTACGTCCGGGTGGGTGGTGCTTGACGCGGGCCGCATGGCGAAGCTGGTCCAGGAATTCGCCGTGATAGTCGCTGCGCACGAGGTGATGCGAAATCGCCACGCGCACCGCCGTCGCCGCGGCGACCGATCCGGGCATGAGGCGCTCCAGTCGTTTCGCGCATGAGGGGTAATACCTGTGCGAGTCGCGTGATCACCTGCGCGGGTTCGATGTCGATCATCCGCAGCCCGGGATAGGCCTGTTGGTACTCGACGATGAGCCGCAGCGCCGCGTCGAGTCCGTCGCCGGCCGGGAGGTCGGCGGTGGCTTCAGCGACGGCGCGCTCGTACCGGCAACGGTCGAGGCATCGCCATAGCTTTACAAAAAAATAGTGCAGGTGTCACGCTGAGTTTGTGACAGCCGCTCGCGAACACTGCTCCGGCGCGGAGACGTTGGCCCGACTCGGCGTGACCTGGCTGCAGGTGTCCGTCCCGGGGGACAGCGTGGCGCATGCGGTCGAGGTGATCGAACGCTTCGGCAGCGCGGTCATCAAGGGCGTGTGACCGACACCAGACAACATCGCGGATGCGATGCCCCGATATTGACATGGCGGTAAGCCGTCAGCGCGGCTCGAGAGGGAGGGGCCATGCCGGCCACAAGCTGTCAGACCTGCTCGAACCCGCTCCGAGATGATGCCAGGTTCTGCGACTCCTGCGGAGCGCCCGTATCGACCGATGCCGACAACGCGGAGTACAAGCAGATCACTATCCTGTTCGTGGATGTCGTGAACTCGATGGGCATCGCTGCCGCGCTGGGTGCCGAGCGATTGCGCGAGGTGATGACCGAACTGATCGACCGTTGCACGACGGTGGTGCGGCGGTACGGCGGGACTCTCGACAAGTTCACCGGCGACGGCGTCATGGCGTTGTTCGGCGCGCCGATCGCACTGGAGGACCATGCGCTTCGGTCCTGTCTGGCGGCGCTGGCAATCCAGTCCGAGATCAAGGCCCTGGCCGAACGACTGCAGAAGAGTGACGGGGTGGAGCTGCATGTCCGCATCGGGCTGAACTCCGGCGAGGTGATCGTCGGTGAACTCGGGTCGTCGCCGTTCTCCTTCACGGCGGTTGGCGAGCACGTGGGGATGGCGCAGCGGATGCAATCGGCAGCCGCGCCGGACACCGTGCTGCTCGCGGAGTCCGTGGCGTGGTTGGTGGACGGAGCCGTCGTGCTCGGCGAACGCGAGTGGGTGCACATAAAGGGTGCGGCGGACGCCGTGCCCGCACGACGCCTGATTGCGGCGAAACAGCGACCCGATCGCGCGGGCCATGAGTTGACTTTCGTCGGGCGCACACGGGAACTCCACTACGCCACGGGGATGCTCGACGGGGCACTGGCCGGCGGCGGGGGCGTGCTCGGGGTGGCCGGGGCACCGGGGATCGGTAAGAGCCGCTTTGTCCGAGAGTTGTGCGCGGGGGCGACGTCGCGGGGCATGGTTGATTTCGCCGCCCACTGTGAATCACACGCGCGGGCGATCCCGTCGCATGTGCTGGCGGCGCTGCTGCGAGCGGTGTTCGACGTCAATGATTCGGATCCGGCCGTTGCGCGCCAACGGGTACGGGACCGGACGCCTGACGGGAATGCCGACGACCTGGTGCTGCTGGACGACCTGCTGGGAATCGGGGACCCCGAAATCTCGCTGCCGGAGATCGACCCGGACGCACGCCGGCGCCGACTCATGCAGCTGTTGAACGCCGCATCGCTGGCCAGATCGACCCCGGCGGTCTTCGTGATCGAGGACGTGCACTGGATAGACGACGTGAGCGAATCGATGCTCGCGGGCCTGGTGTCGGTGATCCCGCAGACCAGGTCCCTGGTCGTGTTCACCTATCGGCCGGAGTACCGCGGCCCACTCAGAAACGTCGTCGGATCTCACACGATTGCGCTCACCCCGCTGGATGATTCGCAGACCACCGCCGTTGTCGAAGAGTTGCTCGGGTCGCACGCCTCGGTGTCGGGATTGGCCGCGCAAGTCGCGGACCGGGCGGCCGGAAACCCATTCTTTGCCGAGGAGATCGTGCGCGACCTCGCTGAGCGCGGGGTCATCGACGGACGACCCGGTGACTATGCCTGCGCGGGCGATGCCACCGTCGCCCACGTCCCCGCCACCCTGAAGGCCACCATTGCCGCCCGCATCGACCGCCTCGGAGTGCCGGCCAAGCGAACGCTCAGCGCTGCGGCGGTCATCGGGTCACGTTTCGGGTCGGACCTGCTGGACGAGCTGGTGCCGAGCACCTTGATGGCCGAGTTGATCGAGGCCGAGTTGGTCGACCAGGTGATGGCCGTCCCACGCCCGGAATATTGTTTCCGCCATCCCATGATCCGCACCGTCGCCTATGAATCCCAGTTGAAGTCGGGACGCGCCAAGCTGCATCGCCGCCTGGCCGCCTGCATCGAAGAGTCGGATCTCGTGTCCGCCGACGCCAACGCCGCCTTGATCGCCGAACATCTCGAGGCCGCTGGAGATCTCCGGGAGGCCTTCGCGTGGCGCATGCGCGCGGGCGCGTGGTCGGCCACCCGTGACATCACGGCCGCCAGGATGAGCTGGCAGGTAGCCAGAGGGCTGGCCGATCGACTGCCGGCCGACGACCGCGATCGGGTGGCGATGCGGATCGCCCCCCGGACGCTACTCTGCGGAACAGCCTGGCGCGCAGGCGGTATCGCGACCGACAACGGTTTCGAGGGACTGCGCCAGCTGACGGCGGCCGCGGGAGACAAGTTGTCGCTGGCGATCGGCATGGCGGGGGTGTTGGCGCAGCTGACCATGAACGGCAAGTTCGCCGAATCGTCGTTCTTTGCAACGGAACTCGCGGAGACCCTGGAGTCGATCGGCGATTCCACCATGACCGTCGGACTGCTGTACGGAGCGATCTACGCCAAGGGCGAGGCTGGGGAGATGGCGGCGTGCCAGCGGTTGGCGCAGCGCGTCATCGATCTGGCCGACGGTGATCCGGCCAAGGGCAATCTGGTGCTCGGGTCGCCGCTGGCGCTGGCGACCATCGCCCGTGGAGTCAGTCGATGTGCGCTGGGCTTTCCGGGCTGGCGCGACGATCTCGCCGACGGCATCACGATGGCGAGACCCTTCGACCCGATGAGCAGGGCGCTGGTCGTCACGTACAAGTATGCATTCGGCATCACCACCGGCGCTCTTCTTGCCGACGCAACAGCGATGACCGAAACCGCTGAGGCACTGGAGGTTGCGGAGGCGTCCGGCGATGACGTGACACTGTGGATGGCGCAAGTCACCCGGGGCATGACGCTCATTCATCACACCGACCGACATCGAGCGGCCGGCTTCGAGTTGCTCACCCGCAGTCGTGAGGCGGCCGCCCACGAGTTGTCGAACGTGATGGGTGTGATGATGATCGACGTGCATCTCGCGTGGGAGCTGCTGCGCCGGGGTGACATCGAGGGTGCAGTCGAATTGTCCAGGGCCGTCATCGAGGATCAGCTCACCACGGGCGAATTCCTGTACCGCGGACGGGCGACCACAGTTCTCGTGGAGTCGCTGCTGGCCCGCGGCGGCGACGCTGACCTGGCGGAAGCGGAGCTGGCGATCGAACGGCTGGCGACGGTGCCGACGGAGCCGCGGTACGTCGTCTTCGAGATCGCGTTGTCTCGACTTCGAGCGCTGTTGGCCAGAGCGCGCGGCGACGAACCCCGGTGCCGCAGGCTGCTCGCAGCGCATCGGGACCTGGTGGAATCATGCGGATTCGAACAGTACATCGAGAGTGCCGCCGCACCGAAACTGCGGTGAGTGCGCGATCTCGCCCGAATTTGCGATCTGGCCGCAGTCTCGGCGCCGGAAGCGGCTCAGAACGCGTCCTCCGGCAGGCTCATGATCTCGTCGTCGAGCGACTCGATGACGCCACGGAGCGAGGTGAGCTTCGGCAGCATGTTCGCGCCGAAGAACGCCGCGGTGGCGATCTTGCCCTCATAGAACGCCGCATCGGCGGCGGGCGGGTTGGCGTCCAGCGCAGCCTGCGCGACCTCGGCCTGCGCGAGCAGACGCCACCCGATGAGCAAATCGCCGACCGCGAGCAGGAACCGTACCGATGCAAGGCCGACTTTGTAGATCTCCGTGGGCCGTTCGGCGGCCGACATCAGATAGCCGGTCAGAGTGGCCGTCATGGCTTGCACGTCTTCGAGTGCGGTACGCACATGGGCGGCCTGCTTCTTCAAGCCGGCGTCGCAGTTGTCGATGGTCTCGCTGATCTGCGACGCGACGTGCGCCAACGCCTCACCCCGGTCGCGAACGAGCTTGCGGAAGAAGAAGTCCAGTGCCTGGATCGCGGTGGTGCCCTCGTAGAGCGAATCGATCTTGGCGTCGCGGATGTACTGCTCGATCGGGTAATCCTGGAGGAAGCCCGATCCGCCCAGCGTCTGCAGCGATTCGGTCAGGATCTCGTAGGCACGCTCGGATCCGACGCCCTTGACCACCGGCAGCAACAGGTCGTCCACCCGGTGCGCCATGCCGGGATCTGCTCCCGAAACAAGCTGCGCGACATCGTCGTTCTGATGGGCCGCAGCGTACATGTACAGCGCGCGCAGCCCCTCGGCGTAGGCCTTCTGGGTGAGCAGGCTGCGCCGGACATCCGGATGGTGCATGATCGTCACCCGCGGCGCCGTCTTGTCGGTCATCTCGGTCATGTCGGCGCCCTGTACCCGCTCCTTGGCGTAGGCGAGTGCATTCAGGTAGCCCGTCGACAGCGTGCCTGCCGACTTGACGCCGATGGTCATGCGGGCGTTCTCGATGACGGTGAACATCTGCGCGATGCCGTTGTGCACATCACCGACGAGATAGCCGACCGCGGGGACGCCATGCGCACCGAACGTCAACTCGCAAGTCGGTGACGACTTCAGACCCATCTTGTGTTCGAGTCCGGTCACGAAGACCCCGTTCCGAGGGCCCAGTTCGAGGGTGTCGGGGTCGAAGAGGTAATTCGGCACGTAGAAGAGGCTCAACCCCTTCGTGCCCGCGGCCGCACCCTCGGGGCGAGCCAGCACCAGGTGAAAGATGTTCTCGGCAGTGTCGCCGACGTCGCCGCCGGAGATGAACCGCTTCACGCCCTCGATGTGCCAGGTGCCGTCCGGTTGGCCGATTGCCTTCGCGCGACCCGCCCCGACGTCGGAACCCGCATCCGGCTCCGTCAGCACCATGGTTGCCGCCCAGCCACGCTCGAGACCCTTTGCTGCCCAAAGCCGTTGTTGCTCGTTGCCTTCGATGGCCAGCGCGTGTGCCATGGCCGGCCCGAGGGCGTAGAAAAAACCTGCAGACGGATTGGCGCACAGCAGCATCTCGTGGATCGCCCACGTCAGCGCCGCCGGGGCGGGCACGCCGCCGATCTCCTCGGCGATGCCGATGCGCCACCATTCGGCGTCCTTGACCGCCTGCACGGACTTGGCCAATTCCGGTGGCACAGAGATGGTGTGAGCGTGGGGGTCGAACACCGGCGGGTTGCGATCCGCGTCAGCGAACGACTCGGCGACCGGACCCTCGGCCAGGCGGGCAACCTCGTCGAGCATCGTCCGGACGGTGTCGGAGTCGAGCTCGCCGTAGTGGCCCGCGTCGAGAACCTCGCCGAGGTTCAGCACCTCGAACAGGTTGAAGTTGATGTCACGAACGTTGGCGATGTAGTGGCCCAAGGCTCTTCCCTTCACACTGACGACTACCCGGCAGTGTGTCTGAGCAGGGAAAACGTACGCAACCGTAACCTACGGTGACGAAACCGTAGGGTGCGACGTCAGGCCGGCGGGTGTGACGCGCGTCATACGCACCGCCTCAGCCGGCAGCCCCGCCCAATCCCGGCAACTCGGCGACGACGTCGGCCCCCGCGGCGTCGAAGCTGAGAAATCCCTTGATGGGTAGGGTTTCCGACAACGGGTCCTGATAACTCCACGCCACGTCATCGATGATCGTGCCGCCGATGACGGCCGACCAGTACGTCGCGTCGCGCTTGTAGTTGCAGTAGCTCGCGGTGTCCGACCGCCGCAGCAGATCGGTGCGGACCAGCGACGGGTCGACGCGGTGATACGGGTTCGGTAGAAGTGCCCGAGCCTGCGTCCTCCTCCAGCCATCGACGGCATCCCATGGCACGCGCAGGTAACCGGGCGCCTCCGGTTCGGGGTCGCCGGAAACGCCGCCGATCTCGTCGGCGGGGAACACATAGCTCAGCGGATGACCCCGCCGGTGCACCATCAGCGCGCGCTCGGTGTCGATCACCGTCCGGCCGTCGCGGATGCCCTGAACGCGGCGCGGGCGGGGTTCGATGAACACCAGATCAACGGCGTAGACGCACCGATGCTCTATACCGAGACACCCGAAGTCCACATGCACACCCTCAAAGTCGGCGTCCTGGACGTGTCGGGCGTCGATGGCGGCTTCACCTTCGATGTGTTCCGTCGGGTCGCCTATCCGCGGACCGCCCCCGGTGGGCGGCGGGAACTGGACCAGCTGATCGGCGAAATCGCCAGCACTCCTCTGGACCGCCGCCACCCCCTGTGGGAGATGTATCCGGTGTGTAGTTACGTCGACCAGCTCGCGATCTCGGTGCTGACCGACGACGTGACCCTCGACGATCCACCCGAGGTCATCGATGCGATGCTCGAGGCGTTCATCGAAATCAGAACCGCTGCCGGACTTCCGGCCATCTCACCTCTGTGGGTGAGGTTATGCCACTGGCCGCGGCGGCGCGCTGATCCGTGCCCGCGCGCCCGAAAGTGTTCCTGCCGGCGACGGTGGAGTATCTGGACCCGACCCTTCATCAGCCGCGACAACAGCCTCGACGGCGCCCCGCCCGCCGATGCCGGCATCCGGTCGAGTTCGGTCGTCGCGTCGACCCCGTCGAGCACCGGTTGAGTGCGGCGGCGGGGGCATTCAAGTCGCACGCGCTCACCGCCGCCGCGGTGTCCGGGGATTCGGGTGCACGGACAGAGACCGTATTCCGAATCGGGACCGGATCGTTCCGCACGCTCTATTCGGTGTGAGGCCGCTCGGCTACCTGATCCAGCCGCGGCGGCGCAGCCACCAGTCACGCCCCACCAGGACGACGAGGAGCACCGCGAACCCGATCAGGAAGATGTCCTCGACATGGCCGACGTGGTTGCCGCGCAGCATGAGCAGAAGAAAGCCGGCCGAGAGCAGGCCGCCGATCTGAATCAGCCGGGGGTTCTCCTTGGACCAGCCCCATTCCGCGGACGGCACATCCTCGACGTCGACATCGATGCGTCGTTCCACCTCGGTGTTGGCCACGGCTGCTCCTCACGTCGCTGATCCCTGCCGCCATTCTGGCACAGGCCTACTACACACGCCGTAGGGTCATCCGTCATGGCGAAACTGTTCGCGGGAAAGGTCGCCTTCATCACCGGTGCGGCCAGGGGCCAGGGCCGCTCGCACGCCGTACGGTTCGCTGAAGAGGGCGCCGACATCATCGCGTTCGATCTGTGCGACCAGATCGACAGCATCGCCTACCGCATGGCGACCCCGGAGGACCTCGACGAGACGGTCAACCTCGTCGAGAAGACCGGTCGACGCATCGTGGCCGAACGGGGCGACGTCCGTGATCTCGATCGGCTGAAGTCCGCCGTCCGCGACGGCGTCGCCGAACTCGGGCGGATCGACTTCGTGCTCGCCAACGCCGGAGTCTTCCCGGCCTTCGGCGACGAGCGACTGCAGATGGCGGCCTTTGTCGATGCGGTCGACGTGATGCTCAAGGGCGTCTACTTCACGATCGAGGCGGCGCTTCCCGCGATGCTTGCGCACGGCGACGGAGGGGTGATCGTGATCACCAGCTCGGCGGCCGGTTTCAAGTCGGTGAGCACGAACTTCGAAACGATGAGTCACGGCGCGGCCGGCTACACCGCGGCCAAGCACGGCGTCATCGGCGTGATGCGGCACTATGCAACGTCGCTGGCGGACAAGAACATTCGTGTCAACACCGTCCACCCCGGCGGCGTGGCGACGCCGATGATCCTCAACGAGGCCTCGGGACGCTTCATCGGCGAGCACGAAAGCTTCGGTGCCGCGCAACAGCCGCTGCTGTCCATCCCGCCGATCGAGCCGGAGGCCGTCAGTGACGCGATGGTGTATCTGTGCGGACCGTCCGGCCGGTACCTGACCGGCGTCGCGCTTCCGATCGACGGCGGCCTGACGCTCAAGTGATGGTGCCGTAACGGCGCAGCGCCTCGGCCCGCTCCCGCTTGTGGTCGACGATCGGCTCCGGATATCCCGACGGCCGGTTGCCGTCGAGCTTGTGCACATCGGCCACATCGGCCAACTCCGGCACCCACCGGCGCACGTAGTCGCCGGCGGGGTCGAACTTCGCACCCTGGGTGATCGGGTTGAACACCCGGAAATACGGTGCCGCGTCGGTCCCGCAGCCCGCCGCCCACTGCCAGCCGTGCTGATTGTTGGCCATATCGCCGTCGACCAACTGCTCGAGAAACCACCGTGCACCCCACTGCCACGGCAGATGCAGATCCTTGACCAGAAACGAGGCGACGATCATCCGCACCCGGTTGTGCATGAACCCGATTTCGGCGAGTTGGCGCATCCCGGCGTCGACGATCGGAAACCCGGTGCGGCCGGTCTTCCACGCCTCGAAGGCCTTCTTGGCGTCGCGACCCTGGTCGACTTCGATCGCGTCGAACGACTTGTTCCAGTTCCACCACACGCTGTCGGGCCACTCGTGCAGGACCGACGCATAGAAGTCGCGAAACGCCAACTCCCGCAGGTACGCCTGCGCGCCCGTGCCGCGGCCCAGATCGGCCGCCATCGTGCGGGGGTGGATCGTGCCGAATTTCAAGTGGGCGGACATCCGGCTGGTGCCGTCCAGATCGGGCCGGTTGCGGTCTTGGGAGTAATCTCCCAGGCCGCTCGTGACGAACTTCTGCCACTCGCTCCGCGCCACGGATTCTCCGGCGGGAATGTCCAATTCGACTCCGGCGTCGGGGATCTCGACGCCGCCCGGCAACTCGGCCGGGTCGATCCACCGTGCCGACTTCGGTCCCGTTTCGGCGGGCGGCCGCCAGCCGTGGCGTCGCCACGCGTCGTAGAAGGGGGTGAACACCTTGTAGGGCGTGCCGTCGCCCTTGATGACCCGGCCCGGTGACACCAGGTACGGCGATCCGCAGGCCAGGAGCGGGACGTCGCCGAGGGCGTCGCGCACCGCGTCGTCGCGCCGGCGCCCGAACGGCGAGTAGTCGCCCGACACGTGCACCGAAGTGGCGCCGATTGCTCTGGCCACCGCGGCGATTCGCTGGTCCGGACGGCCACGGGTGACGAACAATCGGCCGTCGAGGCCGTCCCGCAGATCCCGCAGCGCGTCGTACAGGTACTGCAGCCGGCGCGGCCCTGACGTCGCCATCAGTCGCGGGTCCAGGACGTAGCAGGCCAGCACCTCTTGATCGTCGGCGGCCGCGTCCTGCAGCGCCGGCAGGTCGTGCAGTCGCAGGTCGCGCCGGAACCACAACAGAGTGGGCATGCCTAGATGCTGCCCGAATTTGCCCGCAAACAAACCAGTGTCGCGACTGACGGAACGGTGACATGTATGCAGTTCCGGTCTGGAACGGCGTTCATGACCACCTCGGAGGACGTCGCCTGGCCCGAATGCTCGACGACGCCGGCTTCAACGGCATCGTGTGCTCCAATCCGGATGGACATCGTCGCAACCACCCTGCTCGGCCGTCTGAAGCAGTCAACCGGGCGCTATGAGATGCGTTGACTACCGGTGCCGGCGTCGCCGCGGTCGCGGCCGTCGAACCTGAAGACGGCGAGCCGACCGGCGAGCGCCTCGAACTCGTCGGGTGCGCCCGTGCGCACCAGCCCCGAGCGCTTCGCGAAGCCGACGCCCACCGGCACCTTGACCGCGAACGCCCTGAGCACCGGACCCGCCTCCGCCGCACTGAGTTCCACCATCTTCACGGGTCGTGACCTGCGGCCACGAGAAAGGGTTCCAGTGCCGGCGGCCCGTGCGTTGGCCGCCCAGTCCGCACCCGGGTAGCCGGCCACCACATACAGGTGGCCGTCGTGCTCGAACGGCGTCATCGGGGTGCTGCGCGGGCGGCCCGACTCGCGCCCCGGCACCGTTAGCACCATTGCCGGCCCGGTCGGGATACCGAGCTTCTGAACGGCCCGCACGAGTTTGTTCATCGGCTTGAGGTAGCTGGGTGGATGGAGCACTGACATGGCACATCTCCTTGTCTAATTGGTGAACAGATGCCGATGGGCCAGGACGGCTTCGGCGAAAGTCGTGGCCGGGCGGTCGAGAATCTTGTCGACGTCATGGGTCACCAGCGCCGGCTTTCCGACCGTGGCCGACAAGAAGGCGATGTACGCATCGCCGAACTCGGCGGGAAACCCCAGACCGATGAAGCGTTGCCGCACCATCTCGGTGGGCGCCTCCCGGTAACTCAAGGTGCGGCCGAGCACCGCACCGATGACGCCCACGAGGTCGGTGTTCGTGAAGGCCTGCGGCCCGGTCAGCGGAATCCTCTGAGCGATAAGGTCGTCGGTCAGCAGCGCCCGTGCCGCGACCGCCGAGATGTCACGCTCGACGATGGGTGCGGTCGATGCCGCCGCGAACGGCCCGGTGACCACATCGCCGGCCTGTAACTGAGGTGCCCACATGCCGAAGAAGTTGGTGGCGAACACCGTTGGACGCAGACTCACCCATTCGAGACCGGAATCGGCGGCCAACTGCTCGGTTTCCCTGTTGCGGTCGCCGCGGAAGCGCGACGGCTGGCGGGAGAAGTCGTCATCGGCGTTGATGGCGGACAGCGCGACGAGGCGCCGGACCCCGCGGCGGCGGGCCGCCTCGACCACGTCGGCGAGTTCGTCGCCGAGGGCGCGAGAATTGAGAAACACGGCCGACGAGCCGGGAAGCCCCTCGGCCGCCGACGCCACCACCTCCACACCGGCGGGAAACGAGGCGTGATCCGGATCGCGGGTGACCGCGCGGACCCGTGCGCCCGCAGCCGCCAGTTCAGTGACCAGAGGGCGGCCGACGTTGCCGGTGGCGCCCGTGACGAGAATTGCGTTCATGCGATCAAGGACGACGCGGCGGCCGAGAAAGTTACCCGCCGGGTTCGGTAACTTTCGGCGGCACTGCCCCGTCGTACCGTCATGAGCGGTTCCGCGCCGGTGGAGGTGGCATGGCGAGACCATCGCCCCTACCTGGTGAATCTCGCGTATCAGATGCTCGGCGACATCGGTGATGCCGAAGACGTCGCGCAGGAGGCGTTCCTGCGACTGTCCCGGACGGACCGGTCGGAGATCGACGACGTCCGCGCCTGGCTGACCGTCGTTGCCGGGCGTCTCTGCCTCGACCAGCTACGGTCGGCGCGCGTCCGCCACGAACGGCCCGACGAGTCGGGCGCTGCCGAAACCGCTCCCGCGGCCGGCCTCGATCCCGCCGATCGGGTCACCCTCGACGACGAAGTCCGCATCGCGTTGCTCGAGGTGTTGCGGCGGTTGAGCCCCGGTGAGCGGGTGGCGTTCGTGCTTCACGACGTCTTCGGTCTGCCGTTCGACGAGATTGCCGAGACGGTCGGCAGACCGGTCGGCACATGTCGCCAACTCGCGCGGCGGGCGCGCGCGAAGTTCTCCGGCGCGGCCGCACGGCGGCCCGACATCGACGACGTCGAACATCACGACGTCACCGAGAAGTTCATCACCGCCTGCGCGAACGGTGACCTGCAGGCGTTGATCTCGGTTCTGGATCCCACGGTGTGGGGCGTCGGCACGATCCTGGCCGACCCTGCGCCGCCGCCGCAGGTCAATCACGGAGCCGAGGAGGTGGGCCGCAATCTGCTGCGCTATCTCGGAAGCGATGCCACCCTGGTCAGCGGACCGGTCGGTGAACCCGTGCTGCTGGCGTTCGCACACCGTCGGCTGTTCGCCGTGGTGATGCTGACCGTACGCGGCGGCCGCATCCTCAAGATCGAGGCCACAGTGGATCCGTCGGCGGCACGCCGCCGGTGACTCGAAATGGACTCGCAGGCGTTATAGAGGAAAGTCACAGAGCCCGTACAGCCACTGGCCAGCACGGCGCTTAATGTGACATCTGGGCCTGATCAAGGACGCCCGAGGAGGACCGCCGTGAGCGTTCTGAGCGCCGAGTTGACCACCGCTCAGTCCAGCGCGCTGCGGGTAGCCGAGCATGTCTACCGCGGCAGCAGCCATTTCACGCCGGCCAAACTCGAAGCGTTCGTGGCGATCGCGGAGGAGGGCGGCCTTTCGGCGGCATCGCGACGGCTGCATGTGAGCCAGCCCGCCCTGTCGCAAACCATCAACGCGCTCGAACGCCAGCTCGGCATCAAGTTGTTGGAGCGCAGCAACACCGGAGTACGGACGACTCCACACGGGCTGACACTGCTCGCCGAGGCGCGCGCATTCCTGGCGCATCACGACAGGATTCTCCGAAAGATGGCTGAGCACAACAGGGAACGGCCGGTCATCAACCTCTGCGTGCCGGCGGAACTGAGTCCGGCGCTGCTGCAGGCGCTGGCCACGTACGCCGCCGGGAGCCCCTCGCCACATGTGCGGGTGCGGCAGCTGTCCCTGCCGGAACAGTTCGTCGCACTCCGCACCGGGAAGCTCGACCTGTCGGTGACGCTTGAACGACCCAACGGACCCGAGTTCGACACGATGCTGTTGAAGCGCGACAGCCTCGGCGTGGTGGTCGCATCGCACGTCGCCGATCGGCTGACCGGGCCCGGTGGCATCCGGCTGGCGGACCTGTCGGCATTGGAATGGATCCGGTTCGCCCGCGCCGACAGCCCGAATTGGTACGACGAGATGACCGCGGTTCTGCGAAGCCATGGCATCAACGCCGACAACGCCGACAGCGACGAACTGCCGCCGATCACCTCGATCATGTTCGCCGCGGTGAGTGGAGGCCGGTCCTTCGCGCTGGCGCCCGAGAGCTGGGTGAGCCCGATCCCGGACCAGGTGACGTGGCGTCCGCTCGCGGGCCAGCCGCTGATGAGGCGCACCTGGGCGGTGTGGCCGGCCAATTCCAGGAGAACCGACGTCGCCGATCTCCTCGCGGCATTCGAGGCGGCGTCGGTCGCGGATCATCCGTAGGTGAACGAAAAGGCCTGCAGCCCTCGGCTCAGCCGGACCTCCACCAATCCGCGCCGCGCCGTGCCGTCGGCGACGATCTGACGCAGCGTGGGTGCTCCGCTGACGGGAATCTCCCTGGACCTCCCGTCGCGGACCACCGTCACGGTGCCGGTACCGCCCACCACCAGGTACACATTGCGGGCACGGTAGTTCAGCGCGATGCCCGACTCCGGGCCACCGGCGGTGGCGCCCTGGTAATCCAGGGTCCACGCGCCGCGATAGGCGAACGTGTCATCGGCAAGGCGATCCGGGTAGCGGAACGTCGCATCGCCCTCGTCGTAGCTGCCCACCCCGCCGTAGTTGACCACCTTGCCCACTCCCAGGTAGGTCTCCGGGGTCAACTCGGCGGTGGGGGTGGAGTCGACGTCCTCCGTCGGCGCGGGCAGTTCGGTCCCGGGGTTCGCATCCGAGAGGAGCTGGCGGATAAGGTTTTCCGTGATGTTGTAGTCGCCCTCGCCGAACTTGATGTGCCGGACGATGCCGTCCGCGTCGATGAGGTACTTCGCCGGCCAGTACCGATTGCGATAGTTGGTCCAGGTCGAGTGGCTGCTGTCGAGTGCCACGGGATAGGTGATGCCGAGGTCTTCGGCGCCGCTGGCGACATTCGCGGGAACCCGCTCGAACGCGTACTCCGGGGTGTGCACCCCGATCACCTCGAGGCCGGCGTCGTTGTAGGCCTTGTACCAGTCGACGATGTGCGGGATGGCGCGTTGGCAGTTGATGCACGAATACGCCCAGAAGTCGACCAGAACGACCTTGCCCCGCAACGACTTCAGGTCGGCCGGTGAATTGTTGGGAGTGTTCAGCCAACCGGAGATTCCGGTGACGTCGGGGGCGGTGCCGCACGATTCCAGGACCGGGGCGCCGTCGGTGCAGTTGGCCAACTCCCTGTTCTGATCGTTGACCAGCCCGCCCAGATTCAGCTTGCCGCGCAGCTGTTCGTCATCGACGGCACTCTTCTGAAGGTTGCCCGTGTAGTCAGGGATGGCTCGCTGCAGCGCGGCAGGCAGGTTGAACACCAACGCCACCGCCAACAGTATTGTCACCACACCTGCCCCGATCCGGATCTCACGCTGCTTGCGCCGAAATGCCGCGACGCGTTCGGCGGCCTGACGGCCCGCCAGCGCGAAGAACAGCAGCGGCAGCGCGGCCCCGACGGCGAACGACAGCGTCAAGACCACCGTCGGCAGGCCGATGGTTCCGATGGCACCGGCGATGACGATGGCCGCGAGGACCGGCCCGGCGCAGGGCACATAGAGCACGCCGAGGGCAAGTCCGATGCCGAATCCGCTGTTGCCGGAACCGAACCGCCTCTGCGGCAGTCGGGAGAACGGCTTCTCGAGCAACGCCTCGACCTTGGGGAAGATGAGTCCGATGCCGATGGCCGCCAACGCGACAAGCGCGACCCATCTGAGCGCGTCCTGAGGCAGATGCAGCAACGACAACAGCGCCGAACCGGCCAGGGTGACGACGCTGAAGCTGAGCACCAGCCCCGCGATGATGCGGTAGGGCCGCAGCCTTTCGGACAGCGAGGGCCCGGACTTGACCGCCGTCGCCGTCCCGCCGCCTTCCTCGCCGCGGGATTCGGCGCGCGCGCTCTGTGCGCCGGAGAAGAAGACGACCGGCAACACGGGCAGGATGCATGGCGAGATGCCGGTGATCAAGCCACCGATGAAGCCGATCAGGGCAAGTGTGAACATGCCAGTTATTCGGAGCCACAACACATTCGGATGGGCGATAGCACAAAACAGCCCGGCCGTGGAGCCGGGCTGTTTTGGGTTCGGTTGTGTCGAGGGCTAATTCGCCGGCGGCATCAGCACGGTATCGATCATGTACACGGTGGCGTTGGCCGTCCGCACGCCGCCGCACACCACGCCCGCGCCGTTGACCTTGAGGTTGTTGCCCGCACCGGTCACCGCCAGGTCGCCGCCCTGCACCGTCGTGTGGGTGCCGACGACCTGAGCGGGACTCGCCTGGCCGGGCACCACGTGGTAGGTGAGGATGCTGTTGAGCAGTGCCGAATCAGTCTTCAGCTTCTCGATGGTCGCAGGATCGATCTTTGCGAACGCGGCATCGGTGGGTGCGAACACCGTGAACTGGCTGCCGTTGAGTGTGTCGACGAGGTTCACGTTCGGGTTGAGCTTGCCCGACACCGCGGCGGTCAGCGTCGTCAGCATCGGGTTGTTGGATGCGGCGACGGCCACCGGGTCCTGCGCCATGCCGGTCACCGAACCGGGGCCGGTCGGATTCTGCGCGGCATAGTCCGCGCAAGCCGCGCCGACCAGGCCGCTGGCGGCATCCATCGGCGCGTCCATCGGGGCCGGTGCGGCGCTCGGCGCCACCGCACTGGAACTCGTGATGGGCTCGGCCGTCGCGGACGTGGACGTGTCACTCGAACAAGCCGACACGCTCAGGATCGCTGCCGAGGCCAAGCCTGCGGCCGCGAGAGTCTTGCGGTTGACGATTCTCATGGTGCTGTCTGCTCCCTTGTCGCGGGCGGACCGGGCGGCCCACCCTCTGCACTGACACCCGGGATTCGGAGTGACGGCCGTCACGGATGCCGCGCAGCGGGGTGCGTCACACATGCGTCACTTTTGCGGCACGGCCCGCAACGGGCGGCGCTTAGTGGGTTTGCCTCCGAAGCGGCACAATGGGTCGGTGACCACGAACGACCGCCTTCGAGTGCTGATCCTGGGCAGCACCGGCTCGATCGGCACCCAGGCGCTCGAGGTCATCGCTGCCAACCCGGATCGCTTCGAGGTCGTCGGGTTGGCCGCTGGTGGCGGCAATCCCGAGCTGTTGGGGCGGCAACGCGCAGAGACGGGCGTCGCGAACATCGCCGTCGCCGACGATGCCGCCGCCGCCCGGGTCGGTGACGTCACCTACTCCGGACCCGAGGCGGCCACCCGGCTGGTGGAGACCACCGAGGCCGACGTCGTTCTCAACGCCCTCGTCGGGGCGCTCGGACTGAAGCCCACGCTGGCGGCGCTCGCCACCGGTGCACGGCTGGCCCTGGCGAACAAGGAATCGCTGGTCGCCGGCGGGCCGCTGGTGGTGAAGGCCGCCAAGCCGGGACAGATCGTGCCCGTCGACTCCGAACACTCGGCCATGGCGCAGTGCCTCCGCGGCGGCAGCCCGGAGGAAGTCGCCAAGATCGTCCTCACGGCGTCGGGCGGCCCGTTCCGCGGCTGGCCCGCCGAGCGTCTCGAGGGCGTCACGCCCGAGCAGGCCGGAGCGCATCCGACTTGGTCGATGGGCCCGATGAACACCCTCAACTCTGCATCGTTGGTCAACAAGGGCCTCGAGCTCATCGAGACCCACCTGCTCTTCGGCGTCCCGTACCCCCGCATCGAGGTCGTCGTCCATCCGCAGTCGATCGTGCACTCGATGGTGACTTTCACCGATGGCTCCACCGTGGCGCAGGCCAGCCCGCCGGATATGAAACTGCCCATCGCGTTGGCGCTGGGCTGGCCGTCCCGGGTGCCCGGAGCGGCCCGAGCGTGCGACTTCTCTACCGCCTCCACCTGGGAGTTCGAGCCACTCGACGCCCGTGTATTTCCCGCCGTGGAGCTCGCGCGGCGTGCCGGTGAGGGCGGCGGTTGCCTGACCGCGGTGTACAACGCCGCCAACGAGGAGGCCGCGGCGGCCTTCCTGGATGGGCGCATCCGGTTCCCGGCAATCGTGCGCACCATTGCCGGGGTGCTGCGCGCTGCCGACCAGTGGGCGGCCGAACCCGCTACCGTGGATGACGTACTTGATGCGCAACGCTGGGCCCGTGACCGGGCGAGGGGCGCTGTATCCCGGGAGGTCGTCACCGCCAAATGATGTGGGTTTTGGGCGTCGTGCTGTTTGCGCTGGCCATTCTGTTGTCGGTGGCCCTGCACGAATGTGGGCACATGTGGGTCGCGCGGGCCACCGGGATGAAGGTGCGACGGTACTTCGTCGGCTTCGGCCCCACGCTGTGGTCCACCCGCCGGCCGAATCGGCTGGGCTCCACCGAGTACGGGGTGAAGGCGGTCCCGCTGGGTGGGTTCTGCGATATCGCGGGCATGACGTCGATCGAGGAGTTGGCGCCCGACGAACACGAGCGCGCCATGTTCCGGCAGAAGACGTGGAAGCGCGCGGCGGTGCTCGCCGCGGGGCCCGCCATGAACTTCGTCATCGGGCTGGTGCTCATCTATGCCATCGCAGTCGTGTGGGGTCTGCCCAACCTGCATCCCCCGACCACCGCCATGGTCGGTGAAACCGGTTGTGTCGCAGCGCAGATCAGCAAGGACAAGCTGGCCGAATGCACGGGCCCCGGACCGGCCGCCGAGGCGGGAATCCGATCCGGTGACGTGATCGTCAAGGTCGGCGACTCGTCGGTGGGAACTTTCGAGGAAGCCAGGACCGCGCTTCAGAAGGCGTCCGGGCCGACCCCGGTGGTCTTCGAGCGCAACGGCGAAAAGATCGCCGCGGTGGTCAACGTCGCCCGGACCCAGCGGCTCGACGACAAGGGCGACAAGATGTCGACGGTGGGAGCCATCGGCATCAGCGCCGCACAGTTCGGACCGACGCACTACAACCCGTTCTCCGCGGTGCCCGCGACGTTCGCCTTCACCGGCGACCTCGCCGTCGAACTGGGCAAGTCGCTGGCCAAGATTCCGACCAAGATCGGTGCGCTCGTGCACTCGATCGGCGGCGGAGAGCGCGATCCCGAGACGCCGATCAGCGTGGTCGGCGCCAGCATCATCGGCGGTGACACCGTCGAGCACGGGCTGTGGGTGGCGTTCTGGTTCTTTCTCGCGCAGCTGAACTTCGTGCTCGGCGCCATCAACCTCGTGCCGCTGCTTCCGTTCGACGGCGGCCACATCGCGATTGCGGTGTTCGAGAAGCTTCGCAATATGATGCGGAAGGCGCGCGGCATGGTGGCCGCGGCGCCGGTGAACTATCTCAAGCTCATGCCCGCCACTTACGTCATTCTGGTGGTGGTGGTCGGCTACATGCTGCTGACCGTGACCGCTGACCTGGTCAACCCGATCAGGTTGTTCCAGTAGGGGAGAATTCATGTCCGTCGGTTTAGGCATGCCGGCCCCGCCCGCACCGACGCTCGCGCCTCGGCGCAAGACCCGTCAGCTGATGGTCGGGGACGTCGGCGTCGGAAGTGATTACCCGGTGGCCGTGCAGTCGATGTGCACCACCAAGACCCACGACATCAACGCGACGCTGCAGCAGATCGCCGAGTTGACCGCGTCGGGCTGCGACATCGTCCGGGTGGCGTGTCCGCGACAGGAGGACGCCGACGCGCTGTCGGCGATCGCCACGAAGTCCAAGATCCCCGTGATCGCCGACATCCACTTTCAGCCGAAATACATCTTCGCCGCGATCGACGCCGGATGCGCCGCGGTGCGGGTGAACCCGGGAAACATCAAGGAGTTCGACGGCCGCGTCGCCGAAGTCGCGAAAGCGGCAGGCGCTGCGGGCATTCCGATCCGCATCGGCGTGAACGCCGGATCGCTGGACAAGCGCTTCATGGAGAAGTACGGCAAGGCGACCCCGGAGGCGCTGGTCGAAAGCGCCCTGTGGGAGGCGTCGCTGTTCGAGGAGCACGGCTTCGGCGACATCAAGATCAGCGTCAAGCACAACGACCCCGTCATCATGGTCGCCGCCTACGAGCAGTTGGCGGCCAAGTCCGACTACCCACTGCACCTCGGCGTCACCGAGGCCGGCCCGGCGTTTCAGGGCACGATCAAATCCGCCGTCGCGTTCGGCGCCCTGCTGTCCAAGGGCATCGGCGACACCATCCGCGTCTCGCTGTCGGCACCGCCGATCGAGGAGGTCAAGGTCGGCAACCAGATCCTCGAGTCGCTCAACCTGCGGCCCCGGTCACTGGAGATCGTGTCCTGTCCGTCCTGCGGCCGCGCCCAGGTCGACGTGTACACGCTGGCCAACGAGGTCAGTGCGGGACTGGACGGGCTGGAGGTTCCGCTGCGCGTCGCGGTGATGGGCTGCGTCGTCAACGGTCCGGGCGAGGCCCGAGAGGCCGACCTCGGGGTGGCGTCCGGGAACGGCAAGGGTCAGATCTTCGTCAAGGGCGAGGTGATCAAGACCGTCCCCGAGGCGCAGATCGTCGAGACACTGATCGAAGAGGCGATGCGAATCGCTGAAGAGCGCGGAACAGATGCGAGCGGTTCGCCGGTTGTGACCGTAAGCTAAAGGACGGCCCCTGTGAGCGGGGTCACCTACCTCCCGCCGGGATTCGCAGAAAGAGTCAGCATGTCGGCTCCGCCTCTGTTTCGTCTTGTCGACGAGCGCCGGGTGTCCGTTGTTCGCGATGCCGCGGCGGTGCGTCGGGTGCTCGACGACGATCCGGTCGGATCATGCATGGTGGCGTCCCGGGTGTGCGAGCACGGCGTCGAGCCGTCGGCGATCGGCGGCGAGTTGTGGACACGGCGGCGGGCCAGTGAATCCCTCTGCTACGCAGGCGCGAACCTCATTCCGCTGCGCGGCGAATCGGGCGATCTGCACGCCTTTGCCGACAAGGCGATGAGCCAAGCGCGGCGGTGCTCGTCGTTGGTGGGCCGCGCCGAGCTGGTCATGCCGATGTGGCAGCGGCTCGAGCACGTCTGGGGCCCCGCGCGCGATGTGCGCGAGCATCAGCCGTTGATGGCGCTGTCGGGTGCACCGCAGAGCGCGATGGACCCCGCGGTGCGACCGGTCCGCATCGACGAGCTGGACGCATACCTGGTGGCGGCCATCGACATGTTCATCGGCGAGGTCGGCATCGACCCGCGGATCGGTGACGGCGGTCGCGGTTACCGTCGCCGGGTCGCCGGGCTGATCGCCACCGGCCGGGCGTGGGCCCGCTTCGAGCGCGGGCAGGTCGTGTTCAAGGCAGAGGTCGGGTCGCAGTCACCCACCGTCGGCCAGATCCAAGGCGTGTGGGTGCATCCGGATTGGCGCGGCCGCGGCCTGGGCACCGCCGGCACGGCGACGCTGGCGTCGGCCGTGGTTCGTGGCGGCCGCATCGCCAGCCTTTACGTGAACAGCTTCAACACCGTCGCCCGAGCGACCTATGCCCGCATCGGTTTCACTCAGGTCGGCACGTTCGCCACCGTGCTGCTGGACTGACGGCCCGCGAGCCGGACAACGGCCTGGGATAGTGACTTTCACCAAAAGCGATATTTTGACGGCCAACACCGTTGCGGTGGTTAGGCTCACGGCATGGCTGAGCTTGATCCGAAAGTCGCCCGCAGGGAGATCGCCGACGCACTGGTGCGCGCGCTCGAACGGCGGCACGAGGTGCTCGACGTCATCGTCACCTCGGAGGACTACGACGCCGCCATCGAGTCAATCGCCACGCTCCTCGAGACGACGCCGGAGTGCGGAGAAGCGGTACTGAGGCTGTCGTTTGACCGGCTCACCAAGGTGTCGCGGCGTCGAATTGCCGCCGAGCTCGAAGATCTGAACAAAGAACTCAGCTTCACGAAGGGAAACCAGCCGGCGAGTACCGGCGCCAACCTGCAACTGCGGCCCTTCTCGGCCGAGTCCGACCGCGACATCTTCGCCGCCCGCACTGACGACGTCCGTGCGGCGGGCGACGGCTCCGGGGCCCCCGCCGGAGACCTCGACGAGGAGATTCGCGATGCGATCGGTCGTCTCGAAGCCGAAGAGGCGGCGTGGTTCGTCGCGGTCGACGGTCCGGAGAAGGTCGGCATGGTGTTCGGCGAGCTGGCCGGTGGCGAGGTGAACGTGCGGGTCTGGATTCACCCGGCCCACCGCAAGCAGGGTCTGGGCACGGCCGCGCTGCGGAAGTCACGCTCGGAGATGGCCGCCTATTTCCCGGCGGTGCCGTTGGTGGTGCGCGCGCCGGGGGCCGGTGGGTACGGCGCGTAGTTCGACGTTTCGAAGCACGGACGCGCCGCCTGCGGCGACAGTCACGGTTCGATCTCGGTGCGCCTTCGTGGATATCACGGGCAACCCTTCTAACATCTGCCCCAATGGCAACATGGATCTCATCAGCATCACGTGCGGCCAGCGTGCTGACGGCCGTCGCCGTGGTCGCATCGCTCAACGCCTGCACCCCGAAACCCAATGGGCCCGAGCCGGTGGCCGAGCAGTTCTTCGCCGCACTGGCCAAGGGCGACACGGCCGCCGCGGCCGAACTCAGCGACCATCCCGCGGACGCCAGGGCCGCGCTCAACGAGGCATGGGCCGGGCTGCAAGCGATCAGCCTCGACACGCAGATCCTGGGCTCGCGCTACGCCGAGGACACCGGCAGCATCTCCTACCGCTACACCTGGCACCTGCCCAAGCACCGCACCTGGACCTATGACGGACAGCTGAACATGGTGCGCGACGAGGGGCACTGGGAGGTCCGCTGGAGCGCAACCGGACTGCATCCGAAACTCGGCGAGCACCAGACCCTGGCATTGCGGGCCGACCCGCCGCGCCGCGCGTCGGTGAACGAACGGGGCGGCAGCGACGTGCTGGTGCCAGGCAACCTGTACCACTACACGCTGGACGCCAAGGCGGCAGGCGGTGCGCTGATGTCGACCGCCCGGGCGGTCGCCGACGCACTCCGCCCGTTCGACGACACCATGGACGCCCAACGTCTCGCCGAGCAGGCGAGCTCCTCGAAGGATCCGCTGAGTCTCATCACGTTGCGACAGTCCGACCACGACAGGGTGGCGCCTGCCATCGCCGCGCTGCCCGGTGTGGTCGTGACGCCACAGGCCGACCTGTTACCCACCGACGACGCCTTCGCGCCGGAAATCGTCAGTCAGGTCAAGTCCGCGGTGATCGACGAACTCGACGGCCAGGCCGGCTGGCGAGTGGTCACGGTCAACCAGAACGGCGTCGACGTCGACGTGCTCAACGAGGTGCAAGGCGCCGCCGCGCCGTCGGTGACCATCAGCCTGGACCGGGCGGTGCAGAACGCCGCGCAGGGCGCGGTCAACACCACCGGCAAGAAGGCGATGATCGTGGCGATCAAGCCGTCGACGGGGGAGATCCTGGCCGTCGCACAGAACGCCGCGGCCGATTCCGAGGGACCCCTCGCCACGATGGGCCTGTACCCGCCCGGCTCGACCTTCAAGATCATCACCGCCGGCGCCGCCATCGACCGCGATATGGCCACTCCGAACACGCTGCTCGCCTGCCCTGGGCACATGGACATCGGACAGCGCACCATCCCGAACTACGGCGGGTTCGACCTCGGCACGGTACCGATGTCGCGGGCGTTCGCCAGTTCGTGCAACACCACGTTCGCCGAGCTGGCCAGCAGGATGCCGCCGCGTGGGTTGACCACCGCCGCCGCCCAGTACGGCATCGGCCCGGACTATCAGATCGACGGCATCGACACCGTCTCCGGCTCGGTTCCGCCGACGGTGAACCTCACCGAGCGCACCGAGGACGGCTTCGGGCAGGGCAGGGTGCTCGTCAGCCCGTTCGGGATGGCAATGGCCGCGGCGACGGTGGCGGCGGGGAAAACGCCTGTGCCGCAACTGATCGAGGGCCGCCCCGCGACCGTCACCGGGGACCGGGCGCCGATCACGCCGAAGATGCTCGACGGCCTGCGACCCATGATGCGGCTGGTGGTCACCAACGGCACCGCCGACGACCTGCAGTCTGCCGGCGACGTGCGCGGCAAGACCGGTGAGGCCGAATTCAACGGTGGATCCCACGCCTGGTTCGCCGGTTACCGTGGCGACATGGCATTCGCGGCGCTGATCGTCGGGGGCGGCAGCTCGGAGTACGCGGTCCGGATGCTCAAGGGCATGTTCGAGGAGCTGCCGCCGGATTACCTGGACTGAGCGCTACTCGAGAGGGTCGGTCGGAACGCCGTAACACTCTTGCCGGAGGCGCTGGCGTCGCTGTCCGTGAGCTGAGCTGCAGCGGTACCGTTGACAGCGGTATGACGGACATCAATCACGACCCCGCGGCGATGCGCATTTCGGACGCGGACCGCAACGGCACGTTGCGGCGGCTGCACAATGCGGTTGCGCTCGGGTTGATCGACATCGAGGAATTCGAGGAACGCTCGGCGCTGGTGTCGCGCGCCCGGTTGCATTCGGATCTGGATTCTCTCGTCGGCGACCTGCCGGGCCCCGGTGCGCTCGTCACCTCGGCGACCGACCGGGTGGAGTTGCGCGGCGTGCTCGGGTCGCTCAAGCGCCAGGGTGAGTGGATCGTGCCCACCCGGCTGGCGCTGCACCGCCGGATGGGGTCGATCGACCTCGACCTGACCAGGGCCCGCTTCGCCGGCCCGATGGTGGTCATCGAGCTCGACATGAAGTTCGGCGGGCTGGAGCTGCGGCTTCCCGACGGAGCAAGCGCCTCGATCGACGACGTCGAGGTCAACGTCGGCAGCGCCCATGACTACCGCAGGGACGCACCCGCCGACGGCACCCCGCACGTCATCCTGACCGGCAAGGTGGTGTGCGGGTCGGTGGCGGTCCGCGGTCCGCGCAAGTCGTGGCTCAAACGCGGCGGCTGAACTTTCGCCGAGAAGAAGGCAGGGTCGTTGAGGGTTGCGGCTCAACGACCAGGAATTCCATTTCGCCGTCAGACGGTCGCCTCAGGGCAGCAACCAGCTGTGACTATCCTGGCGTTATGCCTGTCCGCACCGCTCTTCGTCCCGGCACGCTGTCACCGACGCTGCCGGTGCCCCGTTCGATCGCCCGTCCCGAATACGTGGGCAAGTCGACAGCGCACGAGGGCACCGAGCCATGGGTGCAGACGCCCGAGGTGATCGAGAAGATGCGCGTGGCGGGCCGGATCGCGGCGAACGCACTCGCCGAGGCGGGCAAGGCCGTCGCCCCCGGAGTGACGACCGACGAGCTGGACCGCATCGCCCACGAGTACATGGTCGACCACGGCGCCTACCCGTCGACGCTCGGCTACAAGGGATACCCGAAGTCCTGCTGCACCTCGCTGAACGAGGTCATCTGCCACGGCATCCCGGATTCGACGGTGATCGAGGAGGGCGACATCGTGAACATCGACGTCACCGCCTACCTCGACGGTGTGCACGGCGACACCAATGCCACCTATTTGGCCGGCGATGTCGCCGAGGAGCACCGGCTGCTCGTCGAGCGCACCCACGAGGCCACCATGCGCGCGATCAAGGCGGTCAGGCCGGGCCGCCAGCTGTCCGTGGTCGGCCGCGTCATCGAATCGTTCGCAACCCGATTCGGCTACAACGTGGTTCGCGACTTCACCGGCCATGGCATCGGCACCACATTCCACAACGGGCTGGTGGTGCTGCACTACGACCAACCGGCCGTCGAGACCGTGCTGGAGCCGGGCATGACGTTCACCATCGAGCCGATGATCAACCTCGGCGCGCTGGACTACGAGATCTGGGACGACGGCTGGACGGTGGTGAACAAGGACAAGAAGTGGACCGCCCAGTTCGAACACACGCTGGTGGTCACCGACGACGGCGCCGAGATCCTCACCCTGCCGTGAGCCGCTCCGGTGCCCTGCTTGTGGCAGGCACCACGTCCGACGCCGGGAAGTCCATGGTGGTCGCCGGGCTGTGCCGGCTGTTGGCCCGCAAGGGCCTTCGCGTCGCGCCGTTCAAGGCCCAGAACATGTCCAACAACTCGGCGGTTACCGTCGAAGGCGGCGAGATCGGCCGCGCGCAGGCCATGCAGGCGCGCGCGGCGGGCCTGGCGCCGAGCGTGCGGTTCAACCCGATCCTGCTGAAGCCCGGCAGCGACCGCACCTCGCAGCTGGTCGTCAAGGGCCGCGTGACCGATACCATCGCGGCCAAGGACTACATCGCCCACCGCGACCGGCTGGCCGAACTGGTTTCCGATGAATTAGCCTCGCTGCGAAGTGAATACGACGCGGTGATCTGCGAGGGCGCCGGTTCGCCCGCCGAGATCAACCTGCGGGCAACGGACCTGGCGAACATGGGGTTGGCCCGCGCCGCGGAGTTACCCGTGATCCTGGTCGGCGACATCGACCGCGGCGGTCTGCTGGCGCATCTGTTCGGGACGGTCGCTGTGCTCGAACCCGAGGACCAGCGGCTGATCTCCGGGTTCGTGGTCAACAAGTTCCGCGGTGACCCCGCGCTGCTGGCACCGGGGCTCGACCAGCTCAGTCAACTGACCGGCCGCCCGACCTACGGTGTGATTCCGTATACCGATGGCCTCTGGCTCGACGCCGAGGACTCGGTTTCTGTGCTCGCCCACCGTGTGGTGGGCGATCCTGAGCCACCGCGCGGTGCCGAGTGGCTGCGGGTGGCCGCGATCCGTCTGCCGCGCATCTCCAACTCCACCGACGTCGAGGCGCTGGCGTGCGAGCCCGGCGTGCTGGTGCGCTGGGTCAGCGACCCGGCCGACCTCGCCGACGCCGACGCGGTGGTGATCCCCGGGAGCAAGGCCACCGTGGCCGATCTCGGCTGGCTTCGTGACCGGGGGTTGGCCGACGGCATCATCGCACACGCCACGGCGGGCAGGCCGGTGCTGGGTATCTGCGGCGGGTTTCAGATGCTGTGCCGGCGCATCGACGACCCCGTCGAATCGAAGGCCGGTCCGGTCGAGGGCCTCGGTCTGCTGGATGCCGACATCGTGTTCACCCCAGACAAGACATTGCGGCACCACGACACCGGAGTGCGCGGTTACGAGATCCACCACGGACAACTTGCCCGGTCGACCGAAGACGACTGGTTCGGCGTCGGTATCCGGCGCGAGACGGTGTACGGCACGCACTGGCACGGACTGTTGGACAACAACGACTTTCGTCGACGGTGGCTGGCGGAGGCCGCGGCGCACAGGCCCGGATTCGTGGTCGCCGGGGAAATCGACGTCACGGCCCGCCGCGACGGCCAGCTTGACCTGATGTCTGACCTCCTCACCGCGCACCTCGACGTCGACGCCGTCCTCGCCCTGTTGGACGACGGCCCACCGGACCGGCCGACGATCGTCTCCTCAACCTGACAGGCCGGCGTCACCCGGCCGGCCGTGTCCCTCACGCACCTTCTGGCCGGGCATTGCGCACGACGTGCGGGTGATCAGCGAAACCGGCAGCACGGTCCGCCGCCGCAGCCGCCGGTCGGGCTGGTCCAGCCGGGCGAACAGCCGGTCGGCGGCGAAGCGTCCCATCGCATCGCCGTCCTGGTGGATCACCGTGACCGCGGGCCGCAGCGCCGCCGCTGTCGGGAAGTCGCCGAAACCGACCAGCCCGATATCTTTACGGCGCAACACCTTCAACACCGACACGAGCGCTATCGTGCAGCGGGCGTTCGAGGAGAACACTGCGGTCGGCGGGTCGGGCGCATGGAGCATGGTCCGCAGCGCGGTCGTCAGCGTGGGGATGTCCAGGGCACCGACATGCACGTGGTGATGCGGCAGGCCCGCTTCCCGCAGCGCCTGCTGCCAGCCGTCGAGCCGCAGCAGGCCCGTCACCGTGTCGTCGCCCATGAACGCGATGTTGCGGTGCCCGTGCGACATCAGGTGGCAGGTGGCATCCCGCCCGCCGCCGACGTCGTCCTGCACCACCGCATCGGCGGTCAGTCGCCCGGGTTCCCGATCGACGAACACCAGCGGGGTGCGCTTCTGCCACGGCCGCAGATACGACATGTCGCGGCCGACCGGACAGATGATCATTCCTGCCACCTGGCGCTTCAGCACCGCCTCGATGGACCGCTGCTCGTGCGTCGGCTCCCATCCGACGCTGGTCAGAATGACGGCGACATCGCGCCTGCTGGCCTCACGCTCGACGGCGTCAATGATGCTGGCGAAGAAGGGATCAGCCACGCCGGGTACCGCCACACCGATCGCGGCGTCGCGTCCGGCCCGGAAGGTGACCGCGAGCATGTTGGGTACGTATTGCAGCTCGTCGATCGCCCGCTCGACCCGTTCCCGCACCTCGGCGGATACGTAGCGGTCGTTGTTGATCACGCGCGAAACCGTCTTGGCGCTCACCCCGGCGTGGTGGGCAACGTCGCGCATGGTTGCCATCGACCGTCCCTCCTCGCTCGGTCAGCGGCCAGTATGTCACCGATGTCAGACCATGCGGGCCGGAATTCCTGACACCGGTGACATAGACGGGAATGTGGCGTACTGTCCCGCACAGGCCAACGGCCGCGTGACGCAGGTAACAGAACAGAAAGGCGCCGGACGGGTGACTGCGCAACCGCAACTCCTGCCCCCGAATGTGGTGTCCCATTGGTACGCGGGCGGGCCGGCGCTGGCCGCCTGGCGTGGACTGCCGCCGGTCGGTGAACGCTCACCCGAGGAGTGGATCGGCGCCACCGTCGCGCGATTCGGCGAGCCGGACCTCGGTCCCGCCCACCTGGCCGACGGCGCGCGACTGCACGACGCCGTCTGTGGCGATCCGCGCGGGTGGCTCGGCCGTGACGACGGCGAACCGGGCGACACCGGCGTGCTGGTGAAACTGTTGGACGCCGGCCAACGGTTGCCCGTGCATGTGCACCCCACGCGGGCTTTCGCCTCCCGGCATCTCGGGTGCGCCTACGGCAAGACTGAAGCGTGGTACATCCTGGCGACCGATGGCGACGAAGCCGCGGTGTGGGTCGGCTGGCGTGAAAGTGTTGAGCCCAAACGACTCTCGGATCTGGTCGACGCGCAGGACACCGAGGCGATGCTGGCACTGATGCACCGGATCCCGGTGCGGCCGGGCGACGGGGTGCTCGTGCCGGGTGGCACCCCGCACGCGATAGGACAGGGCATCCTGCTGGTGGAGGCTCAGGAACCGACCGACCAGTCGATCCTGCTCGAGCGCGTCAACACCAGCGCATCCGAGGCCGAGATCTTCCTCGGTCTGGACCGCGAGGTGGCGCTGTCGGCCGTCGACTCCGCGCCGCTGCCCGACATCACCCAGTTGATGCGGCACACCGACCATCGAAGCGTCGATGCCCTGACGCCGGTGCTGCCGGAGGCCGCGGCCCCGTACTTCCACATGGACCTGCTCGCGCCGGGGGTCGACATGCCTGCGGGCTTCGCCGTGGCGGTGGTGCTGTCCGGCGCCGGGTCGCTCCACGCAGCGCGCGGTGACTCCATCTCAGTGTCCACCGGGAACACACTGGTCGTGCCCGCGTCCTGCGGTGCGTGGCGCGTCGATGGCGATGTCCGCTTGCTGGCGTGCCGGCCCGGTGACTCCTGGCCACCGCAGCGCGTACCGACCTCAGGGGAAGGCGCAGCATGACCGCACTGCTGGAGGCACGCGGCCTGTCGCGCAGCTTCGGCCACGTTCGCGCGCTGGACGGCGCGGACTTCGACGTCAACCCCGGGGAGGTGGTCGGACTGATCGGCGACAACGGGGCAGGCAAGTCCACGCTCATCAAGGCGCTGTCGGGCAATCTCGACCTGGACGCCGGTCAGATCTACTTCGACGGCAGCCCGGTCCAGCTGTCCGGGCCGCGGCAGGCAGAAGAGCTGGGCATCGAGGTGGTGTACCAGGACCTGGCGCTGGCACCGCATCTCAATCCCGTCCAGAATGTCTTCCTCGGCCGTGAAATTCTGCGGAACGGAATCCTGGGTCGTCTCGGGTTCATGGACGAGAAGGAGATGCGCCGCCTCGCGGTCGCGTCCTTCGCCGAACTCGGCGCCACGGTGAAATCGCTTGCCTCACCGGTCGGTTCGATGTCGGGCGGACAGCGCCAGGGAATCGCGATCGCGAGGGCGATGGCATGGGCGAAGAAGATCCTGATTCTCGACGAGCCCACCGCGGCGCTGGGTGTTGTGCAGACCAAGAACGTGCTCGAGTCGGTCAAGCGGGTGCGGGACACGGGCATCGCCGTGGTGTTCGTCAGCCATTCCATGCCGCACGTGCTCGAGGTGTGTGACCGTATCCAGGTGCTGCGTCTTGGCAAGCGGGTCGCCACCTACCCGGGACACGGCACGACGGTGGAGAAACTCGTCGGTGCCATGACGGGCGCACTGGACGCGAGGGAGGGCGTCGCTTGAATACCGTCGCCAACGAGAAGGCCGTGGTGACCGGTGGCGCCGACGAGTTCGACCCGGCGCAATCGTTCGTCAAGCGGGTGGTCGGGTTGCAGGCGTTCTGGATCCTCGGCGTCCTGATCGCCATCTGCCTGGCCTTCACCGTCCTTGCCGGCGGCCGCTTTCTGTCCACCGGGAACTTCTCGCTGATTTCACAGAACGTCGCGGTGTGGGCGGTGCTCGGCGTCGGCATGACGTTCGTGATCATCACCTCCGGCATCGACCTTTCGGTCGGCTCGGTGCTGGTGTTCGCCTCCGTGGTGTCGGCGAAGGTGATGGAGGCGATGGGCGGCACGGGCCCCGGTGTGGCGGCCGCCGGCCTGATCACCGCGATTATGGGCGGCATGGTGTGGGGCGTCGTCAACGGTGTGCTGGTGGCCGTGGCCAAGGTGCCCGCGCTCATCGTCACCCTCGGCACGCTCTCCGTCGCGCTGGGGCTGGCCCAGGTGCTGACCGGCGGCATCGACATCCGCTCGGTCCCCGCCGAGCTGACCGACTTCAGTGTGTACACAAAAGTTCTGGGCATCCCCGGCCTGCCGTTCGTGGCGCTGGTGGTCGTCGTCATCGGCGGAATCCTGCTGCACAAGACCAGGTTCGGCCGATACACCTACGCGATCGGCTCGAACGAGGAGGCTGCCCGCCGTACCGGCGTCAAGGTCACCCGGCACCTGGTGCTCGTCTACGCGTTGGCAGGCACGCTCGCCGGCATCGGTGCGATTCTCACGCTGGCCCAGTTCGGCACCACGACCATCGCCGGCCAGTCGCTGACGAATCTCAACGTCATCGCCGCGGTGGTGATCGGTGGCACGTCGATCTTCGGCGGTGAGGGCAGCATCTTCGGCACCGTCGTCGGCCTGTTCATCCCGGCGGTGCTGCAGTCCGGGTTCGTCATCATCGGCGTGCAACCGTTCTGGCAGGGTGTCGCGGTCGGCTCGGTCCTCATCGCCGCCGTCTACGTCGACCAGTCCCGACGCGCCGCCGCCCTGCGCGGCGCGCGCTCACGAAGCCTGTTCAAACGCAGAAAATCGCAACGAAAGGAACGCCGGTGAACCGTAAGCGCGCAATGCTGGTCGCGGGGGCATTGGGGTCGATAGTGCTCGCCCTCCCGTCCTGCACGTCGTCGAAGCCGCAGTCGGAGGGCTCGAGCCCGGGTTCGGCTTCGGCTCCGGCGATGACCGGCGCCGCGCCCGCGGCGGCGGCCACCACCGTGACCGCACCGCCGAAGGCCAGCAAGAACTACAACATTGCGTTGTTGCAGGGGGTCACCGGCGACCAGTTCTACATCACGATGCAGTGCGGCGCCCAGGATGAGGCCGCCAAGCTCGGCGTCAGCGTTTCAACACAGGGCCCGCAGAAGTTCGACCCGACGCTGCAGAAGCCGATCGTCGACTCCATCGTGGCAAGCAAGCCGGATGCGTTGCTGGTCGCACCGACCGATGTCCAGGCCATGCAACAGCCGCTGCAGCAGGCGGCCGCCGCCGGGATCAAGGTGGTCCTCGTCGACACCACGACCAACGACCCGTCGTATGCGGTGTCGCAGATCGCCAGCGACAACGAGGGTGGCGGCCGGGCGGCGTTCGAAGCGATCAAGAAGCTGCACCCCGAGGGCGGCAAGGTGATGGTGATGAACATCGACCCGGGCGTCTCCACGACCGACGCGCGGGCCAAGGGCTTCGAGGAAGCGGTCAAGGAGGACAGCAAGTTCCAGTACGTCGGCGTCCAGTACAGCCACAACGACCCGGCGACCGCCGCACAGCTCATCGGCGCCCAGCTGCAGAAGGACCCGGATCTCGTCGGCGTCTTCGCCACCAACCTGTTCTCGGCCGAAGGATCGGCGACCGGAGTCCGGCAGGCGGGCAAGAGCGGCCAGGTGCAGGTCGTGGGATTCGACGCGGGACCGAATCAGATGCAGGCGCTGCGGGAGGGCACCGTCCAGGCGCTCGTCGCGCAGGATCCCGGGCTGATCGGCAAGTACGGCGTCGACGAGGCGGTGACTGCGCTGGAGGGCGGCGAGAACACCAAGAAGGTGCAGACCGGCTTCACGATCATCACCAAGGAGAACCTCGAGGGTGAGGGCGGCGCGGCGGCCTACAAGTCGAACTGCTGATCGGTACTGACGACGTCGACCAGGCGCGACACCGTATCGGCGACCGCGTCGCGGGCGGCCCGCAACGCCTTGCGGGGGTCCGCTCCGCCGGTGAGGGTCTGCCGCAGGGCGCCGCTGTAGGCCACGTTGAGCGCGGTGCCGATGTTCACCTTCACGATGCCGGCGTGCACGGCGGCTCGCAGTGTGTGGTCCGGGACGCCCGAGGACCCGTGCAGGACAAGCGGAACCGGCAGCGCATCCCGCAGTGCGCCGATCAGTTCGAGGTCGAGTTCGGCGGTCTGGCTGGTCATGGCGTGTGAGCTGCCGACGGCGACGGCCAGTGCGTCCACGTCCGTCGCGGCGACGAACTCGGCCGCCTGCCGGGGATCCGTGCGTACCCCGGGCGCGTGCGCATCGGACGCCTGGGTGTCCTTCCCGCCGACATATCCGAGTTCGGCCTCCACCGCGAGGCCCTGCGCGTGCAGCTGCCGGACGGCCTCGGCGGTGATGGCGGCGTTCTGTTCGTACGGCAGCGCCCCGGCGTCGACCATGACGGAGGAGTAGCCGGCCGCCGCGGTGGCGTGCCACAGGCCGGCCGTCTCGACGTGATCGAGGTGCAGGCTCGCCGGGACCGCCGCCTCGGACGCCAGGGCGGCCAGCGCAGCGGCCAGTGGCCGGAGCCGGCCGCCGTGGAATTTCACGGTGTTCTCGCTGACCTGCAGGATCACGGGTCCACCCGCTCGTTCCGCACCGGCCAGGATGCCTTCCGCGTGTTCGAGCGTGATCACGTTGAAGGCCGCGACGCCGGAACCGATCGACCGGGCGTGGTCGACGAGCGTCGCCGTGGTGACCAGCGGCATGATCCTCCTACTTGACGAGTCCCCAATTGAACGCAACCATATCCATGTAAACCCAATTGGGCAATGCCCTGCGATCGGAGAGTGATGTCCGCCTTCGCCGGTCTGGACGTCGGTACGACGTCCAGCAAGGCCGTCGTCTACGGCGAGGACGGCGCCGTGCTCGGCATCGGGCGCGCCCCCACGCTCTGGGACGTTGGGCCGCAGGGCGCCCAGACCGATGCGGAAACCCTCTGGCGCAGCGCCCGTGACGCGTTGAGCGAGGCGGCTGCCGCGGCGGGGCGGCCCGTGACCGCGGTCGGCGTCACCAGCATGGGGGAGTCCGGAGTCCTGACCGACGCCCACGAGCGGCCGCTGGCAGCCGTCATCGCGTGGCACGACGACCGCGACGGCGCCGAAGTGACCGATCTCATCCACCGGCTCGGCGTCGAGGCGTTCGGTGGGATTGCGGGAAAGCCGGCGCGAGGCCAATTTTCGTTGACGAAGCACCGCTGGCTGCTCGATCACGAACCATCCACCCGGGCCGCCACGACGCGCTTCGACGTCGGTGGTTGGGTGGTGCGGCGCCTCGGGGGCGACGTCGTCCTCGAGCTGTCGCTGGCCGGCCGCACCGGCTGGCTGGACGTGGCGGCGCGCGACTGGTGGGACGACGCGCTGTCCTGGTCGGGGGCCGCGCGCGGGCTAATGCCGCCGCTCGTTGCGGCGGGTGAACCGGTCGGACGGGTGACCTCCGAGGAGGTGGGTCCGCTGCTGAGGGGTGCACTGCTGACGCTCGCCGGACACGATCATCAGGCGTCGGCGCTGGGCGCCGGGGCCGGCGGTCCGGGTGACGAGCTGGATTCATCGGGGACGGCCGAAGCTCTGGTGCGCACGGTGTCGTCGGCGCCGAGTCGTGCCGACGCCGCCCGGCTGGCCGCTGCCGGCATCACCACCGACCCGAGCATCCAGCCGGACCACTGGACCCTGCTCGGCGGCACCGAGGGTGGCCTGGCGCAAAACCGTGCGCTCGAGATGCTGGGCGTCGATTCCGACGGACTGGCGCCGCTCGACGCCGCCGCAGAGCGGGCGTCCGGGGGCCGCGTCGTCGTCGGCGGCCTCGGATCCGACGCGCTCACCATCGGCGGGATCTCCGGCGGGGTGGGGCCGGGCGACATCTGGAAGGCGGTCGTCGCCGCTGCCGCCGACGAGGCACTGACGCTGCACCGGGTGATGGACGAGGTCGTCGGTCCCGCCGTGCGCGTCGTGGTCACCGGCGGGTGGCGGCACAGCGCAGAAGTCATGCGCGCCAAAGCCGCTCGCTTCCCGGCGCTGGAGGTCTCATCCGTCGACGAGGCGGGCACGCTGGGCGCCGCGACGCTCGCCGCGCGGGCGGCCGGTGCGATCGGCCGCTCCGACCATCTGGGCAACCAGTGACATCGCCCGAGCGGACTTGGTTCGCCGACGAACGGCATGCCGAGGTACTCCGCATGCTGGCCGCCCAACGTCGCGTCGAAAGTGCCGTTTTGGCAAGGCACTTCGGTGTCAGCGCCGAAAGCATTCGCAAGGATCTGGCACACCTCGAAGCGCGTGGCCTGTTGCGTCGCGTGCATGGCGGCGCCGTGCCCAGCCGGCGCCTGGCCGAAGAGCCCGATGTCGGCACGCGCACCGAGAACGCCGAGCAGAAGCTGGCCATCGCGAAGCACGCCCTTCGATTCGTGCCGGACGGCGGCGCGCTCCTGTTCGATGCCGGAACCACCACCATGCGGCTGGCCGAACTGTTGCCGACCGACCGTGATCTGGTGGTGTACACCAACGCGCTACCGCTGATGTCGATGCTGCTGCAACGCGGGGTCGCCGTGGTCGGTCTCGGGGGCCGGTTGCGGTCGGAGACGGCGGCTGCCGTCGGGCCGCTGACCGTGGCGGCGCTGGCCGAGATCAACGTCGACGTCGCGTTCCTCGGCACCAACGCGCTGTCCTACAAACGGGGGCTGACCACGCCCGACCCCGACGAAGCCCTGGTCAAGAAGACGATGTTGGCAGCCGCCCGGCAACGGATATTCCTGGTTGACTCAAGCAAATTCGGTGGTGAGAGCCTGGCCCGCCATGCCACGCTCGAGGACATCGACGTCCTGGTCACCGACAGCGCCGTCAGTGCCGAACAGCGTCGGCTCCTGCTCGCCGCCGACGTCACCCTCGAGGTGGCGCAATGATCACCACCGTTACGCCGAACCCCAGCCTGGACCGGACGTTGCACCTGCCCAGGTTCGTCCCGGGCGACGTCAACCGCGCCACCGCGACGATGGTGGAGCCGAGCGGCAAGGGCGTGAACGTCGCGCTGGCCCTTCACGGTGTCGGCGTGCCGGCACGTGCGGTGCTCCCGGTGGGCGGCAGCGCAGGTGACGAGATGGCCGCGCTTCTCGACGATCTCGGGCTCGACCATGTCGATGTGCCGATCGCCGGGGTGCTGCGCTCGAACATCACGCTGGTCGAGGCCGACGGGCGCACCAGCAAGGTGAACGAGCCGGGGCCGGAGCTGTCGGAGGCCGAAGCCGACGCACTGTGCGCAAAATCGTTGTGCCTCAGCACTTCCGGCGATTGGGTGGTGTGGGGGGGCAGTCTTCCCTCGGGGTTCACGCCGCAGCGGCTCGCCGCCATCGTCGCCGAGAGCAGGGCCGCCGGCCGGTTCGTCGCGCTCGACTGCTCCGGGTCGCCCCTGAAACATGTGCTGGCGCAGCAGGGCGGCGCGCTGCCGCATCTGGTGAAGCCGAACGCCGAGGAACTCGCCGAGGTGACGGGTCGGTCGCTGCGGACGGTCGGCGATGTGACCGATGCGGCGCAACTGCTGCACGCACGCGGTGTGCGCATCGTCCTGGTCAGTCTGGGGAGCGACGGCGCGCTGCTCGTCGACGCGGACCTGCCGCAGCCGTTGCACGGCACCGCGGCGGTTCGGCGGGTCGTCAACACCGTCGGCGCAGGCGATGCTTTCCTCGCGGGCTGGCTCGCTGCCGTCGACGCCGGAGCGACCGGTGCCGATGCGCTGGCCAACGCGCTGCGCTTCGGCGCCACCGCGGTCGAGCACGAGGGCACGCTGCTCGGCGTACCCGATTCGGGCCGCCCGGTCAGCATCGTCGCCGCGGCGGCGCAGCTGCCACTCAACCGTTGACGGGTTCGCCGAGCAGTTCCTGATCCACGCCGACAAGGACTTTCACGTGCTGCCCACCGCCCGACAGTGCATACGCATCGGCGACCTGGCGCAGCGGCACCACGGCGGTGACGATCTCGTCGACGTTCACCTCGTGGTCGACGAGAAGACGGATCGACTCGGCGTAGTCCTCCGGCAGGTAGGTGGCGCTGCCCTGGATGCGGACCTGGTGATCCTGGACGATCGCCAACGGGACCGCCACGTCGCCCGTCGGCACGCCGACGATGACGACGGTGCCGCCCTTGCTCGCCATCTCGATGGCCTGCCGGACCGTGGGTGTCACCGCAACACAGTCGAAAACGACGTCGGCGCTCTCGCCGAGCGCGGCGCGCGTCTGCGCCACGATGTCACCGGCGGCGGCGTCGAGCGCGACATCGGCGCCGAGGCGTACCGCACGCGCACGTTTCTCGGCCAGCGGGTCGGTGACCACGATGTGCTTCGCGCCGTGCGCCCGCACGACGGCCAGGACGAGCAGTCCGATGGTTCCCGCTCCGAGGATCACGACGGCCTTGTCACGGACGTCTCCGGCGAGGCGGACGGCGTGGACGGGAGTGGACATGGGTTCGATGAGCGCTGCGGCCCGGTAGTCCAAAGCGTCGGGTATGACGTGAATGCGATCCGCGGGGATGGTGAAGAAATCGGCCATCCCGCCCTGCTCGTAACCGCATCCGAAGAACCGCAGGTTCTCACACAGGTTCTCGGTGCCCCGGCGACACTGCTTGCACTCCCAGCACGGAAGGTCGGGTTCGACGGTGACCCGCTGACCGACCTCGACGCTGTCGACGCCCGCTCCCCGCGCCACGACCAGACCGACGACCTCGTGACCGGGGTGGTAGGGCAGCGCGATGAACGGGTGGCGCCCGTGCGCGGCATGGGTGTCCGATCCGCACACGCCGGAGACCACCGAATGCACCAGTACCTCGCCCGCCAATGGCTCGGGCGTAGGGGAGTCGACGATATCGATCGAGTCGGGCGAAACCACAACGCGGCGCATCCGTTCGGGTACACGCATGAGGACCTCCTGGGGTGAGTGCAGAACTACCCGCCGGTTGGCGGCAGGATCGTGCCCGCGGCGATGGTCAGTCGGCCTCCGTGGAAGCGGACGCCGCTCAGGTCGGCAACGGCGAAGGTGACAGGGCCGGCGGCCGCGGGGGCGCCGACCCCGATCACGGTGGCGACGCCTGCCGCGCGCGCCGCCTCGATTCCGGCGGGCGCGTCCTCGAACACCGCGCACCGGGTCGGCGACAGCCGCAGGCGCTGCGCGGCGAGCAGGTACGGGTCGGGGAAGGGTTTCCCGTTCGCCACGTCTTCGCCGGTGATCAGGACGTCCGCGGGCGGCAAACCGGCCGACGCCATCCGCGCGGTGGCCAGTGCGCGGTTGCCCGATGTGACGACCGCCCAGCGTCCGGCAGGGCAGGAGTCGAGGAGCTGGCGCGCACCGGGTATCGCGTCCACATCGGTGGCGCAGTCCAGCTCCTGCTGTTTGAGCTCGGCCACCGCAGTGGCGACATCGCCTGGAACGCTTATCAATTCGCCAACAAGGTCGCTGATCCGACGACCGTGCTCGATGTCGCGGTGAAAATCGAACCCCGGTGCCCAACGCTCGGCCCAGAGATTCCAGGCAACCGCCGCAGCGCTGTGCGAGTCGACGAGGACGCCGTCGCAGTCGAGCAGAAGACCGTCGACGTCAAAGGTCGCGACGTCGAAGCCGGCGGTATTGCCGTCGGTCACGAGGACACCCATGTCACCATCGCCGCCAGGCTATATGACACCGATGACAGAGCGTGTGATGATGGGCCTTCACCTGCTCATCCCGATATCGAAAGCGAGCAGCCATGGCCGACTTCACGGGTCGCGCAGTGCTGGTGACCGGCGCGACGGGCGGTATCGGGGCGGCCACCGTGCGTCGACTCGTCGGACACGGAGCGACGGTGTATGCCGGTGGGCGCAACAGCGCCGAACTCGCCCGACTGGAGAACGAGACGGGTGCGCGGCCGGTGCCGTTCGATCTCACGTCCGAAGACGAGATCCGTGCCGCGCTGTCGGGCCTTGAGCTGTGGGGCGTGGTGAACTGCGGCGGATTCGGCGGTGAGATCGCGACGCCGCAGGACACCGACATCGCGGTGTTCGACAAGGTGATCAGCATCAACGCCCGAGGCAGTCTGCTGGTCATCAAATACGTGACACCGGGCATGATCGAGCGCGGCCGCGGCGGGTCCATTGTCAACGTCGCCAGCCAAGCGAGTCTGGTGGCACTGTCCGGCCATATTTCCTACGGTTCGTCCAAGGCCGCGCTGGACAACATCACCCGGGTGAGTGCGCTCGAACTGGGCAAGCACAACATCCGGGTGAACAGTGTCAATCCCACCGTGGTGATGACCGAGATGTCGGCGTCCTACTGGGGACGCCCCGACGTCGGGCCGGCTTTCCTGGCCCAGATGCCACTCGGCCGGTGGGCCACCGAGGAGGAGATCGCCGCGCCGATCACCTTCCTGCTCAGCGATGACGCCTCGATGATCACCGGGGTGTCGTTGCCCATCGACGGCGGATACACCTGCCGTTAGACGTTGCCGGACGTCATGATCGACACCACGCCGACGTTCGCCGCAGCCGCCGGATGGCGTGTCGTCTCGGTAACCTGTGAAGATGACCGGGCGCCACGCAGCTAAGACTGTGGTGGCCGCCGCGTTGGTCGCGGTGCTCAGCGGCTGCGCAAACACGACGGCCGGAAGCGCGACCTGGCCGGGGGCCAGGCTCGAGAAGGCGGTACTGAAAGCGGCCGACTTCCCGTCCGGCGTCGACTACGACCGCGTGACCAGGCGGCCGGGCCAGCCCGACGGAGTGGGTGGACCGCCCACGATGTTGTCCAATCCCGAAGGCTGTTCGGACGGTCTCACCCGCGCGATCGCCGACACGGCCGAGCGCGGGCCTGGCAGCGCGGCAGAGTACGTCGTGGGTTATGACGGCGCGCGGATCGTCATGACGGTGTTGTCCTGGCCGCTCGATCTCGACCGCCTGTCGGCCACGGCCGATCGCTGCGCGCAGTTCGAGGCGTACTTCGACAGCTCGGCGCCCGGTATCCCGATGACCACCACCAGGATGCAGACGTCGCGACCCGACGCGTTGGTGTATCAGCAGACCATGCGATTGGGCAATGAGGAGAGCAGCGCCTACTTCTCGTTCGAAAATCTGGGCCAGATGGCCGTTTTCGGCATCGCGTTTCCCACGCCGAATCCAGCAATCACTGTCAAAGCCTCGCTGCCGCAGACGTTTCTGGACATCGCGGCAAAGCAGGCGGAGCGCGCGGCGGCAGCCTGAGGCGCGGATTGAGACGGCGAAAACTCGCCCCGGAACACAGGTGTTGGCGCTAACGTGTCCGAATGCCTTCCACCATGGTTACCGTCGACGGCTTTCCCGTGCCCGTCGACGTTGCGGGCCCGGACAAGGGCTCGGTCGTGGTGGTGCTCGGTGCCGCTCATCACTCACCGTCGGCCTACGACGCGGTATGCCAACGACTCCATACCGCGTCGTTGCGGACCATCATCATCGGCCCGGACCCGCGGCTGACGGCGAAGTTGGTGGTCGGGATCCTCGATGCGCTCGACGTGCGGTGGGCGCTGCTGGTCGGCGACCGGGTGGGTGGTGAGTTGGCGTGGGAGCTGGCTGCCACCCGATTGGACCGATTCATCGGGCTGGTGGTGATCGATCGCGGTCATCCACGCGTTGCCGATCTCAACGGCGTGGTCCGCGACGACGGCTGCCCGCCGGTGGAGATGAACACCACGGCACTGGTCAGCACACCGGCGTCGAGGGCGGTGGCCAAGGCCAGCCAGCGCTACGTCTACGGCGAGTTCCGGCTCGTCGACCTGCTGGGGCGGCGCAATGCGCAGGACGCCACCGCGCAGCTGGCGGCCGAGATCGTGATGCGAACCAGCACCTGGTAGCCGGGTGCGGTCAGTCCGGCGCTTCGGAAGGTGTCCACGCCTGGGGAAGCGCCGGTGTGCCCGGGAACAGATAATCGACGAAAGCCTTTGCGGTGGGCTGTGGTTCGTGGTTGGCCAGGCCAGGCCGCTCATTGGCTTCGATGAACACGTAGTCCGGTTCGGTGACGTCGGGCACGAGCAGGTCGATCCCGGTCACCGGAATCCCGATCGCGTCTGCGGCCTTGACCGCGACCGCGCACAGATCCGGATGGACCTCGGCGGTGACGTCGTGGATGGTTCCGCCCTGGTGCAGGTTGGCCGTCCGGCGGACCCGCAGCCGGGTTCCTTCGGGCAGGACGTCGTCGAACGACAAGCCCGCTTCGCGGACGGTGCTCTCGGTGACGGCGTCCACCGGTATGCGTGATTCGCCGCCCGTCGCAGCCGCCCGACGCCTGCTCTGGGTCTCGATCAGTTCGCGGACGGTGTGCTTGCCGGTGCCGAAGATTTCCGCGGGCCTGCGGATCGCGGCGGCCACCACCTTGCCGTCGATGACGACCAGCCGCAGGTCGTCACCCTTTGCGCGTTGTTCGATTAGCACCTCGGGGTGATGCTCGCGGGCCCGGGCCAGCGCGGCGTCGAGTTCCTCGGCGCCGTCGACGCCGACCGTGATGCCGTTGCCCTGCTCGCCGCGGGTCGGCTTCACCACGACGTCACCGACCTCTTCCAGGAACGCGTGATCCTCTTCGCCGAAGGTGGCCAACCGGCCTTTGGGGACGGCGATGCCCGCCTCGGAGACGATGCGCCGGGTCAGCCGTTTGTCGTCGCAGCGGCTCATCGCCACCGCGGAGGTGTACTCCGACAGTGACTCTCGGGTGATCACAGTGCGACCGCCCTGGGACAGTCGCATCTCGCCCGCCTCGGCGTCGAGCACCTCCACCCAGATCCCGCGGCGCATCGCCTCGTCGGCGATGATGCGCGCGTAGGGGTTGAGGTCGTCGACGGTCTCCGGCGGATGAGTGAACAGCGGTTCGTTGATCGCGTTCTTGCGTTTGACCGCCATCACCGGCACGCGGGTGAAGCCCAGCTTCTCGTACAGCGCGATCGCGGCCTCGTTGTCGTGGGCCACCGAAAGATCCATGTAGGCGCGGCCGCGGCCGCGATAGATGTCGGCAAGTCTGCCGGTCAGCGCCGCACCGACACCGGGCAGGCTCGCCGACGGGTCCACTGCCAGCGTCCAGAGGCTGGAGCCGTCCTCGGGGTCCGAGAACAGCCGTTCGTGGTCGACACCGGTGACCGTGCCGATCACGGTGCCGTCGTCGTCGCGCACCGCGAGCAGGTAGTCCACCGGATTCTGGTGCAGGTGGTTGTCCCAGATGACGTCGGTCGGTGCGGGCACCATCCCGCAGCGCACGAACACGCGGTTCATCTCGTCGGCATCGGCGGGGCGTTCCAGCGTGCGCACCGTGAAGCCGTTCTGTGGTCCCTGCGCGGTTCTATCGGCGGTGAACCGCAACCGGTAGGTGTGGCTGGGGTCGATGAACAGCTCCGCGGGAGCCATCGAGACCAGTACCTGCGGCTCGCGGGCGTAGATGCAGATGTCCCGCCGGCCGCGGCCCTCCTGGCGCAGCACCTCGGCAAGCTTTGCCGGATCGGCGAAGGTCTGGCCGAAAATCAGTCGGCCCCAACCCAGTTCGAGTGACACATCGTCAGCCATCGCGTCGACCAGGTGTTGCGGCGACGCGTCGTGCAGGCCCAGCGTGATGGCCTCGGGATGATCCTCGTGCGGTTCGACGGCGGTCATGCCGCGGGACCTGTCACGCCGTGACGCTGCAGCCACAGTTCCAGCAGCGCGATCTGCCAGAGCTCGTTGCCGCGCAACGGGGTCAGCCTGCCGTTGGGGTCGCCGAGGAGGTGGTCGACCGCCTCGGGGCGGAACAGTCCGCGTTCCTTGGCCGCGGGCGCGTAGAGGGCGTCGCGGACCAGCTGGAGATATGGCCCCTCCAGATGAGTGAGCGCCGGAACCGGGAAGTAACCCTTGGGGCGGTCGATCACGTCGGCGGGAACCACCCGGCGGGCCGCCTCCTTCAGCACACCCTTGCCCTCGTGCGCCGTCTTCAACTCCGGGGGACAGGTGGCGGCCAGTTCGACCAACTCGTGGTCGAGGAACGGTACCCGGCCTTCCAACCCCCAGGCCATGGTCATGTTGTCGACGCGTTTGACCGGGTCGTCGACGAGCATCACGGTGGTGTCCAGCCGCAGGGCCCGGTCGACGCCGGTTTCGGCGCCCGCGTGGGCGAAATGCTCGGTGACGTACGCCCCGCTCGGGTCGCCGTCGGTGAGGAACTGTGAGGTGACCAGCGCACCGACCCCCTCGGGACCGCGGTCGAAGAACGCGCTGCGGTAGCTGGCCACCGAGCCGTCCAGCGACGCCGCGCCGGGCTCACCCATCGGGGGATACCAGTGATAGCCGGCGAATACCTCGTCGGCGCCCTGACCGGACTGCACGACCTTGACGTGCTTGGCCACCTCCTGGCTGAGCAGGTAGAAAGCGACGCAGTCGTGGCTGACCATCGGTTCGCTCATCGCGCCGATCGCGCCGTCGAGCGCGGGCAGCATCCGGTCGGTGCCGATGCGGATCTGGTGGTGATCGGTCGCGAACCGCTCGGCGATGATGTCGGAGTAGCGGAACTCGTCGCCCTTGACGCCGCCGACCGATTCGAAGCCGATGGAGAACGTCTTCAGTCCCTGTTGGCCGGCCTCGGCGAGCAGGCCGACGATCAGGCTGGAGTCCACACCGCCCGACAGCAGGCACCCGACCGGTACATCGGCCACCAACCGGCGTTCGACGGCCACCCGCAGCGAGGCGAGAACCGCGTCCCTCCAGTCCCGTTCGGACCAGTCGGCCCGGTCAGCGTTCCGGGTGAAGCCGGGCTCCCAGTAGGTGGTCGTGGTGACGCGGCCGTCCGGTTCGATCGCGACCAGCGACGCGGGGGGCACCTTGCTCACCCCGCGCAGGATCGTGCGCGGTGGCGGGACGACCGAATGGAAAGTCAGGTAGTGATGCAGCGCGACCGGGTCGATCCGGGTGTCGACGCCCCCACCGGCGAGCAGGGCCGGCAGTGATGACGCGAACCGGATGCGGTGGCTGTCCCCGGTCAGGTAGAGGGGTTTGATGCCCAGGCGGTCACGGCCGAGCAGCACCCTGCCGCCGTCCCGCTCGACGATGGCGAAGGCGAACATGCCCAGCAGATGGTCGACGAAGCGGTCGCCCCAGTGGTGATAGGCCTTGAGCAGGACCTCGGTGTCGCTGGTGGAGAAGAAGCGGTAGCCGTGCCCGCTCAGCTCGCGCCGCAGATCCTGGTAGTTGTAGATGCAGCCGTTCCAGGCGACTGCCAGGCCCAGTTCCGAGTCGATCATCGGCTGGGCGCCGGCCTCGGACAGGTCGATGATCTTCAGCCGGCGGTGGCCCAGCGCAACCCGCCCCTGCGACCACACACCCGCACCGTCCGGGCCCCGCGGCGCCATCGTCTCCGCCATGGCCGAGACAGCCCTCACATCGGGGTTCTGGCCGTCGAGACGCACCTCACCGGTGGCTCCACACACCCGAAGGACACTACCCGAGTTCGCGCCGACGGACACTCGGCGGCCATGTGACGTTTGCCGGATGGGCCGACGGGGGTGGTTGCTAGGAGACGCCCTCCAGCGCCTCGCCGGTTTCGTCGACCTGCTTGATCGGACCGGTGAACCAATTCTTCACCGACACGTGCCAGTAGATGTAGAGCAGGATCAGCACGCCGCCGACGAGTAGCGGGGTGTAATTCACGAACTTCCATTCGAAGCTCCCGCCCCAAGGCACACCGCCGATGGACGTCGGGAACAGCGCGATAATCGACGTCACGGCGATCTCGATCAGCGCGACGGGCGCCATCCACTTGTGGTGCCCCCGCAGATTCCATCGGCCTACCTGGAATGAATCTCCGAGTTTCCAGCGGTAGTAGATCGGCACGGCGAAGCACAGGTACAGCCCGACCACGCCGATCGACACCACTGCGTAGAACGCGATGGGGGCGGGTGCGCCGTTGATGTCGACCGCGACGAGCGCGGGCAGTGTGATGATCGCGGCCAGCACCGCGGTGACCATGACCCCGTTGGCGGGGATCCTGTTCTTGCTCACCTTGGACCACAGCTGGTGACCCGGGACGGCGCGGTCGCGGCTGAACGCGAACAGCATTCGCGACGCACTGGTCTGGCAGGCGGTGGTGCAGAAGAACTGGCCCGCGCTCGAGATCAGCAGCACGATGGCCACCCACTGGGTGTCCAGCGCCTGCGCGAAGATGACCTGCACGAGGCCGCCGCCCGCCGTCACCTCGTCCACGTTCTGAACCGCGAACAGGAACGACAGCAGCAGGATCCAGCCACCGATGGCCGAATAGAAGATCGAGCGCCAGATGCCCTTGGCCGCACCGTCGGCCGCGCTCTTGGTCTCCTCGGACAGATGCGCCGACGCGTCATAGCCGGTGATCGTGTACTGGGTCAGGATCGCGGCGATCGGCAGCACGAAGATCAGCCAGCCGAACCCCTTGTCGCCGTTGAACATTCCGGTGTTGTTGACGGTCGTGGCGAATACGTCGCTGAAGCTGGCGTGCCGCTTGGGAAGCAGGAAGAGGATGAGGATGACGGCCGCCGCGCCCGCCACGTGCCACCACACGGAGATGTTGTTGATGACGGCCAGGAGATGGCTGGAGAAGATGTTGATGGTCGCCGACACCGCCAGGATGATCACGAACATGATGAAGACCCTGGTCAGGCTGTAGCCCGCGGCCCAGGTTTCGCTGAATGTGGATAGCGTCAGATCCAGGAACGTGGCGCAGCCGTAGGCGACCGACGCCAGGATGGCGATCAATCCGATCAGGTTGAGCCAGCCCGTGTAGAAGCCGGCCTTGGCGCCGCCGAGTTTGCTTGCCCACCAGTAGATGCCGCCCGAGGTCGGATACGCCGACACCAGTTCGGACATGCACAGCCCGATGATCAGGATGAAGGCCGAGACAATCGGCCAGCCCCACGCGATGGCGGCCGGGCCGCCGTTGTTCCAGCCGAGGCCGAACGAAGTGAAGCAACCCGCCAGGATCGAGATGATCGAGAACGAGATGGCGAAGTTGCTGAAGCCGGACCAGCTCCGGTTCAGCTCCTGCACGTAGCCGAGGCTGGCGAGATGTTTCTCGTCGTCGTCGAGCAGTTCGTGACCCTCTGGCATGGCGGTCTCCTTAGCCTTGAACGGGGGCGGTACTCACGCTCACTGACTAGGAACAATAGAGCGCCATTGGTCGGTTGTCCTACCTTTGGCGGTGACGGATGCGTAAACCTTGACGGGCTCAGAATCCTTGACGGTGGAGTTCGCCCCTCGCTATTGTCCAAGTTGTCTGACAACTTGCGCCTCAATCCCGAGGAGGGGCCATGGCGGAGAACAAGCGGGCGGTCGGATCGGTCACCTATCAAGAGGCTGGCCACGGATACTTCGAGAAGCGGAAATTGCGGCGTCATGCCGCCTTCTGGTCGCTCTGGGCACTCGGTGTCGGAGCGGTCATCTCGGGCGACTTCTACGGCTGGAACCTCGGCCTGGACGCCGGCGGTTTCGGTGGCCTGCTGATCGCCGCGATCGTCATCACGATCATGTATTACGGCCTCTGCTTCTCCATCGCGGAGATGTCGCCTGCCCTGCCTCACACCGGCGGCGCCTACTCGTTCTCCCGATCGGCCATGGGCCCGTGGGGCGGCTTCATCACCGGGTTGGCCGAGAACATGGAGTACGTGATCACGCCTGCGGTGGTCGTCGGCGCGATGGGCTTCCTCTCGCATGACATCGTCTTCGATCTGACCGGGGCCGATGGGTGGTGGAACAGCCCGGTGTTGTGGTGGGCCGTCTACTACATCATCTTCGTCGGCATCAACATCCTCGGTATCGAGATCACCATGCGGTTCACCGTGGCTGTCACCGTCGCTGCGCTGGCCATTCTCGCGTTCTTCTTCGTCGCGGTCGTCTTCAGCGGGAAATTCGATGCCGGCCTGCTCACCAACATGCCGCCGGAGGAGGGGGGCAGCAGCTTCCTGCCCAAGGGCATCGCCGGAATCTTCCCCGCCCTGCCGTTCGCGATCTGGTTCTATCTCGCGATCGAGGAACTGCCGTTGGCCGCCGAGGAATCCCACGATCCCAAGCGCGACATCCCCCGCGCGACGATCTGGGGCCTCACCACGCTCATGGTGTTCGCCGTCGGCATCCTGTTCCTGAACACCGGGGTCGGCGGCGGCGCCGCGGAGATCGGAACGTCGGCGACCCCGTTCTTCGACGGGTTCAAGGCGGTATTCGGCGAGGGTGCGGGCGCTTCGTTACTGGGTCTTCTCGCGCTGATCGGGCTCATCGCCAGCTTCTTCACGATCATCTACGCCTACGGCCGCAACACCTACTCGCTGTCTCGCGCGGGCTATTTCCCGCAGAGCCTTTCGATCACCCACCCGACCAGGAATACGCCATACGTCGCGCTCATTGCCGGTGCGGTAATCGGCTACGCGCTTTCGCTCGTCATCTACTTCGCCGGGCAGAGCGAGAACGCGCTTGCGGGCAAGATCGTGGGCGCGCTGCTGTACATGGCCGTGTTCGGCGCGGTGATCTCCTACTTCATGCAGTGCCTGGCGTTCATCATGCTGCGGCGCAAGCTACCGAACATCGAGCGTCCGTACCGGAGCCCGTTAGGTGTCTGGGGCGCCGCGATCGCCGGTGCGATCGCGCTGGTGGCGCTCGTCTCGCTGTTCCTCAACGAGGACTACCGGCCGGGGGTCTACGGGACGCTCATCTACTTCCTGGCCGGACTTCTCTACTTCGCGGTCAGGGGGCGACACAAGTTGGTGCTGTCACCGGAAGAAGAATTCGCGATGTCGCAGGGCCAGTACGGCGTGAACTTGGAAGAGGAGGGCTACGGCGCGGTTTCCGTTGCCGACATCAGGCCGGACAGCCCGCAGACTCGCACCGAAACCTGAGGGGGTGGTGTCGGTGGTTCTGGGAGTCGCAGTCGACTCGCAGAACGTAAAGGCGGCTGCCCTCGACGCGGGCAGTGACGTCGCCGCCGCTACGGGCGATACCCAGCTCTAGGCTCGTTACATGCCTGGGCGAACTCTGCTCGCTGACCGGTTGCGGGACGTGTTGCTGGAGGAAATCGTCAATTCGCGGTGGGGGCCTGGGACGAAGTTGCCGACCGAGGGCCAGCTCGCCGAGCGCTTCGGGGTGTCACGAGCCACGGTGCGTGACGCGGTCAGCGCGCTTATCGAGGCCGGTTATGTCGTGCGTCGACGTGGTTCGGGAAGCTATGTCACCGAGCGCCGCCGGATGCCCCACGGCCTCGATTCGACGCTGAGTTATCGCGCGATGATCGAGAACGCCGGCTTCAGGGCCGGGATGCATGTGGTTGAAGCGGTGTTGGAGCCCTGCGCGGTGGACGACGGTCCCCTGCGGCTCCGTCCGGGCGACACCGTCTTGGCGGTCGAACGTGTGCGCACGGCCGACGATCGACCGGTGATCTACTCGCGCGATCGGATTCCCGCCCGCCTTCTCCGCCCCGGACTGGACCTACGCGCACTCGATCCCTCGCTGTTCGCGCTGCTGCGATCTTCGGGGCATGAGGCGGACCACGCCACGGCGACGCTGCGTGCGGTGGCGAGTACGGACCGCGTCGCGAAAATGCTGGGTATCCGGCGGGCAAAACCGTTGCTGTACATCGAAGAGATCGACTATGACCGGGAAGGGACGCCGGTCATGGTGTCCAGGGAATGGCACGTCTCCGAAGCATTCGATGTCCGGATCAACCGGACGGCCCACACGCGAAGCGAGTACAGGGATGCTGCGTCTGCCGAGTCCTCGGACCCCGCCGCCAGCCAGTAGAGTGCTATTGGTCGGTTGTCCGACCTTTGAACGTTAAAGTTACATCGATCTTCGCGTGATCATCTCGTCGAGAGGGAGCAACCGTGAGCCCCAAGACCGGCATGTTGTCGCAAACCGACCTCGAGCGGTTGGTCGCCGCCGGCGAAATCGACACGGTGATCGTCGGGTTCTGCGACATGCAGGGTCGGTTGACCGGCAAGCGGGTGTCGGCACGGCTGTTCGTCGAGGAGGTGGCCGAGCACGGCGCCGAATGCTGCAATTACCTGCTTTCCGTCGACGTCGACATGAACACCGTGGACGGCTACGCGATGTCGAGTTGGGAAACCGGCTACGGCGACATGGTGATGAACCCGGACTTCGCCACGCTGCGGCTGATCCCGTGGATACCGGGCACCGCGTTGATGATGGCCGATCTGACGTGGACCGACGGCAAGCCGGTCACGCAGGCGCCGCGCAGCATCCTCAACCAGCAGATCGACCGACTCGCCGAGCGCGGGTTGGTGCCCAACATAGGCACGGAACTCGAGTTCATGGTGTTCGACGACAGTTTCCGCGCGGCGTGGGCGGCCGGTTATCGCGGCCTGACACCCGCCACCGACTACAACGTCGACTACAACATGCTCGCGTCGACCCGGATGGAGCCATTGCTGCGCGACATCAGGTTGGGCATGGAGGGCGCGGGCATGTACTGCGAGGGCGTCAAGGGCGAGTGCAACTTCGGCCAGCAGGAGATCGCGTTCCGTTACGATCACGCCCGGGTCACGTGTGACAACCACACCATCTACAAGAACGGCGCCAAGGAGATTGCCGACCAGCACGGCAAGAGCCTGACCTTCATGGCGAAATTCGATGAGCGCGAAGGCAACAGCTGCCATATCCACATCTCGTTCTGCGGTGGTGACGGTGGAGCGGTGTTCGCCGATCCCGACGACGAACTCGGGATGTCGTCGATGTTCCGCAGCTTCATCGCCGGACAACTGGCCACACTTCGCGAGTTCACGCTGTTCTACGCGCCGAACATCAACTCCTACAAGCGCTTTGTCGAAGGCAGCTTCGCGCCCACGGCGGTCGCGTGGGGGTTGGACAACCGAACCTGCGCGCTGCGTGTCGTCGGTCATGGGCCCGGCATGCGGATGGAGAACCGGGCACCGGGCGGCGACGTCAACCAATATCTGGCGGTGTCAGCGCTGATCGCCGGCGGGCTGTACGGCATCGATAATCAGCTGGAGCTTCCGGAAGCGTTGGAGGGCAACGCGTACACCAGTGGTGCCGAACGGCTGCCGACGACACTGGGCGAGGCCGCCGAGCTGTTCGACAAGTCAGAGATCGCGCGCGCCGCGTTCGGCGACGATGTCGTCGAGCACTACCTCAACTACGCGCGCGTCGAACTGGCCGCATACAACTCCGCGGTCACCGACTGGGAAAGGGTTCGTGGCTTTGAGCGCCTCTAGTCACAGGCCGGTGATCGGCCTGACCACCTACCTGCAGCAGGCGAAGACCGGGGTATGGGATGTGCGGGCCGGCTTCCTGCCCGCCATCTACCTCGAGGGCGTCAACAGCGCGGGCGGAATCGCGGTGCTGCTGCCTCCGCAGCCGGTCGACGACCAGATCGCGTCACGCATACTCGACGGGCTCGACGGACTGGTCTTCACCGGCGGAAGGGATCTCGATCCGGCGAGCTACCGCCAGCAGCCCCACCCCGCCACCGACCAGGCGGTGGCCGAGAACCGGATGCGCGATGCCTTCGAATTCGCGTTGCTTCGCGGCGCGGTGCGCCGGGGCATCCCCGTGCTGGGCATCTGCCGTGGCGCCCAGGTGCTCAACGTCGCGATGGGCGGCACTCTGCATCAGCACCTGCCCGACGTCCTCGGTCACACCCACCATCAGCAGGGCAACGCGGTCTTCGCGACGTCGTCGATCCGCACCGTGCCAGGCACCCGGGTGGCGGCGCTGATCGGCGAGTCGTCGGACGCCCAGTGCTACCACCACCAGGCCATCGACCAGCTGGGCCAGGGACTCATCGTCAGTGCGCAGGACGCCGACGGTGTCATCGAGGCGGTCGAGATCGACCCGGCGCAGAAGCCGGACACGTGGGCATTGGCGGTGCAGTGGCACCCTGAGGAGCGGTTGGACGACCTGCGCCTTTTCGCGGGTGTGGTCCAGGCAGGTGCGGCGTACGCGACACACAAGAAAGTGGCTCCCGAGGGTAGGAGCGCTGGGGGCACTCCCCAGGCAAGCGGGGGCCCCACCCGCTCGGAGAGCAGGGGGACGACTGGGGAGAGGACAACGGCATGACTACCAGCAATGTGGTCAATCCGGCCACCGAGGAATTGCTGCGCACCGTCGAGCAGACCGACGAGGCGGCCGCCGACGACGCGGTGGCCCGCGCCGTCGTCGCGCAGAAGGCCTGGGCGCGGCTGGCGCCCGCCGAACGGGCCGCGGGACTGCGGGCGTTCGCGGCGGTGGTCAATGCCCACGTGGACGAGCTGGCCGCGCTTGAGGTCGCCAACTCGGGCCATGTGATCGGCAACGCGCGGTGGGAGGCCGGTCACGTCCGCGACGTGCTGCAGTTCTACTCCGCCAGTCCGGAACGCCTGTCGGGCAAGCAGATTCCGGTGGCCGGTGGGCTCGACGTCACCTTCAACGAGCCGCTCGGCGTCGTCGGGGTGATCGCGCCGTGGAACTTCCCGATGACCATCGCGTCCTGGGGTTTCGCACCGGCGCTGGCCGCGGGCAACGCGGTGCTGCTGAAGCCGGCCGAGATCACGCCGTTGACGTCGATCCGGCTGGGCGAACTGGCCGTCGAGTCCGGCCTGCCCGCCGACCTGTTCCAGGTGCTGCCCGGGAAGGGGTCGGTGGTGGGGGACCGGTTCGTCACCCACCCGGACGTGCGCAAGATCGTGTTCACCGGCTCCACCGATGTCGGCACCCGCGTGATGGCGGGCGCTGCCGCCCAGGTGAAGCGGGTCACGCTCGAGTTGGGCGGCAAGAGCGCCAACATCGTGTTCGACGACTGCGATCTGGAGAAGGCCGCGGCCACGGCGCCGTACGGGGTGTTCGACAACGCCGGCCAGGACTGCTGCGCCCGCAGCCGAATCTTGGTGCAGCGCAGTGTCTATGACCGGTTCATGGAATTGCTGGAGCCGGCGGTCAAGGGTGTCGTGGTCGGTGACCCCGGCGCGGAGGACACCGAGATGGGTCCGTTGGTGTCCAGGTCCCACTGGAACACGGTGGCCTCCTATGTACCCGACGACACGTTGGTGGCGTTCCGCGGCGATGCACCCTCGGGTCCGGGCTACTGGTTCCCGCCCACCGTGCTGACGCCGTCGCGGACCGACCGCACCGTGATGGAGGAGATCTTCGGGCCGGTGGTGACGGTGCTCGCATTCGATGACGAGGCGGATGCGATCAACCTGGCCAACGACACTCCGTACGGCCTGTCGGGGTCGATCTGGACCGACAACCTGTCGCGGGCGCTGAGAGTCTCGCGGGCGGTGGAAACCGGCAACCTCTCGGTCAATTCGCACTCGTCGGTGCGCTACAACACGCCGTTCGGCGGCTTCAAACAGTCCGGGTTGGGCCGCGAGCTCGGTCCGGACGCGCCGCTGTCCTTTACCGAAACCAAGAACGTTTTCTTCTCGATCGGAGATGCATAGATGGATCTGACCCAGCGCTTGGCGGGCAAGGTGGCGGTGATCACCGGTGGCGCCAGCGGCATCGGCCTGGCCACCGCGCGCCGGATGGGCGCGGAGGGAGCCACCGTCGTCATCGGCGACATCGACCCGACGACCGGTAAAGAGGCGGCCGACGAACTGGGCGGAACCTTTGTGCCCGTGGATGTCTCCGACGAGGTGGCAGTCGACACGCTGTTCGATACCGCCGCCAAGACCCATGGCTCGGTCGACATCGCCTTCAACAACGCGGGTATCTCGCCGCCGGAGGACGATCTCATCGAGAGCACCGGGCTGGACGCGTGGCAGCGGGTGCAGGACATCAACCTCAAATCGGTGTTCCTGTGCTGCAAGGCGGCGCTGCGCTACATGGTGCCGCAGCAGAGCGGCTCGATCATCAACACGGCGTCGTTCGTCGCGGTGATGGGGTCGGCGACGTCGCAGATCTCCTACACCGCATCCAAGGGCGGCGTGCTGGCCATTTCGCGGGAACTCGGTGTGCAATACGCCCGGCAGGGCATCCGCGTCAACGCGTTGTGTCCCGGTCCGGTAAACACGCCGCTACTCCAGGAGCTGTTCGCCAAGGATCCGGAGCGCGCCGCGCGGCGGCTCGTCCATGTTCCCGTCGGGCGATTCGCGGAGCCGGCCGAACTCGCGGCCGCAGTGGCGTTTTTGGCCAGCGACGACGCGTCGTTCATCACCGCCTCCACGTTCCTCGTCGACGGCGGCATCAGCGGCCACTACGTCACTCCGCTGTAAACGCATGTCGGTCGACCCGGACGTACCGCTGGCAAGTGATGCATTGCTGCGCCCGGTGCGGCCCGGGAACGCGTTCGAGGACACCGTCGAACGGCTGTTGCAGACCATCCGGCTAGGGGTGCTGCAGCCCGGCGAATCGCTACCGCCCGAACGGGAGCTGGCGGCCCGGCTCGGCGTCAGCCGAGACACCGTGCGGGAGGCGATCAAGTCGTTGGCCGATGCGGGCTACCTGGTGTCCCGGCGAGGGCGCTACGGCGGCACCTTCCTCGCCGACGAACTGCCCGGTCATACCGGCGACATCCCGGGGGTGACTCGCGCGGAGATCGACGACGCGTTGCGGCTGCGCGAGATCCTCGAGGTCGGCGCCGCGCGGATGGCGGCGCAGCGCACCCTGACCGCCGCCGAGCGGGAAGGTCTCTGGTCCCGCCTGAATGACGTGCGCGGCGCCGAGCCCAGCGATTACCGGCGTCTGGACTCGAGGCTGCACCTGGCGATCGCAGAGGCCGCGGGGTCGCCGTCGCTGGTGCCGCTGCTCGCCGAGAATCGGATGCGGCTCAACCGCCTGCTCGATCAGATTCCGCTGCTACGGCGCAACATCGCCCATTCCGACGAACAACACGAGGCCATCGTGATCGCGATCTTGGCCGGCAACTTCGAGGAGGCCGCCACGGCGATGCACGCGCATGTCGCGGGCTCGGCGGCCCTTTTGCACGGGTTTCTGGACTAAATTCAAGGCGTGGAACACCCTGGGAACCAGGTACAGGTGCAGCGTGCATCGTCGGCACTGGCCGATGTCGACACCCCGGTGTGGACCCAGCGTTTCGATTTGCTGTCCGACCCCAACCGGTTGGAGATCCTGCTGAGCCTGCACCGGGCGCCGGGCATCTGTGTCGGCGACCTGGCCGCGGCGCTGGGCCGGTCGGAGAACGCGGTCTCGCAGGCGCTGCGGGTACTGCGTCAGCAGGGCTGGGTGAGTTCCACGCGGATCGGGCGGGCGGTCAGCTATCGGCTCGAAGACGAGATCGTGCACGACCTACTGCACTGGATCGGCGCACGCCACGCCTGAACGTGTGGCGGGAAGATATCGCTGCGTCGACTGACGAAGTCGGTGGCCGCGCTTGGCCGTCGCGGAGCCCACAGCGATGGCGAACCCGAGAATGAAGAGCCAGCCGACCAAACCAGCAGCGATGACCGTCATGTCTCTCCCGGGGTGCGCGGCCGCATTGGCCGTCCATGGGAAATAACTCATCGCCGCCGTCCGCCATTCGGTGCGTTGTTCTGCGATGCCTGCAGAACCTCCCCGAAGCGATGTCGAAGCTGTCATCCTCGAAGGGAGAAAACACCATGAAGACTCCCGAAGATGCCGGCGTTGACCGCGCGCTCAAGGCCAAACATCGCGCGCTGTGGGCGACCGGCGACTATCCCGCCGTCGCCGCAGAGCTGATTCCGTCGCTGGGGCCCGAGCTCGTGCGCGCAGCCGGCGTGCGGCCCGGCGACAAGGTGCTGGACGTCGCCGCCGGCTCGGGCAATGCCGCCATCCCGGCAGCCATCGAAGGTGCGGTCGTCACGGCAAGCGACCTGACCCCGGAGTTGTTCGAGGCCGGCCGCCGGATCGCGGCAGACCGCGGCGTAGAGCTCGAGTGGGTCGAGGCCGACGCCGAGGCGCTGCCGTTCGCGGGCGACAGCTTCGATGTCGTGATTTCCTGTGTGGGCGCGATGTTCGCGCCGCATCATCAGGCGGCCGCAGACGAACTGCTGCGGGTCGTCAGGCCCGGCGGAGCGGTGGCGATGATCAACTGGACACCGGAGGGTTTCATCGGCAGCTTGTTCAAGACGATGAAGCCGTACGCGCCGCCTCCGCCACCGGGCGCCAGCCCGGCACCGCTGTGGGGCGATGAGAACCACATCCGCGAACTGTTCGGCGACCGGGTTGTCGACCTGACGATGCGGCGCCAGATCGTGGTGCTGGACCACTGCCTCGAACCGGTCGAGTTCCGTGAGTACTGGAAGCGCAACTACGGGCCGACCATCGCGGCGTACACGTTCAACGCCGAGCAGCCCGACCGGGTCGAGGCTCTGGACCGTGACTTCCTCAGTTTTCTGACGACCTGGGATCGGGGCGGCGCCGGGCGGTCATCCTGGGACGCCGAGTATCTTTTGGTCACCGCCGCCAAGCGGTGAGTCGGCCCGGACGCCGACATGAACATCTGTTCATCTAGACAGATGATGGGTTGCGGACATAGGCTCGGGTGGTGACCCTCGCAGCACCCTCCGAACCCGCTCAGGCCACCAAATTCGACCGAACCGATTGGACGACGATTGCCGCGATCGGCATCGTCGTGATCGCCCTGCACCTGTTCGGGTGGGGCGTGCTGGTATTCGGGGTCGCACCTCAGCACATCACGCTCGGATCGGCGGGCGTGTTCGGCGTCGGGCTGGGTGTCACCGCCTACCTACTCGGCGTGCGGCACGCATTCGATGCCGACCACATCGCCGTGATCGACAACACCACCCGCAAGCTGGTCGGAGAGGACACCCGGTCGCTGTCCGCCGGATTCTGGTTCTCGCTGGGCCATTCCAGCGTCGTTTTCGGATTGGCCTTCCTGCTGGCGATCGGTGTGCGCGCGATCGTGGGGCCGGTGCAGGACGAGGGCTCGCCCCTGCTGCAGACCCTCGGCCTGATCGGGTCCCTCGTCGCGGGCACCTTCCTGATCCTGATCGGGCTGACCAACTTCTTCGCCGCAGTCGGTATCGCGAAGGTGTTCCGCGCGATGCGCAACGGTGAGTACGACGAGGCCGAACTCGAACACCAACTCAATCAACGCGGCTTCCTGGCCCGGCTGCTCGGCCGGTTCATGCGACGGGTGAGCAAGCCGTGGCATCTGTACCCGGTGGGGCTGTTGATGGGGCTGGGCTTCGACACGGCGACGCAAGTGGCGTTGCTGGTGCTGGCCGCGGGCACGGCGGCGTTCACGCTGCCCTGGTACGCCATCCTGGTGCTTCCTGTGCTGTTCGCCGCCGGGATGAGTCTGTTCGACGCCCTTGACGGGATTTTCATGTCGCGGGCCTACGGCTGGGCGTTCCTCAAGCCGGTCCGCAAGGTGTACTACAACTTGACGGTCACGGTGCTGTCGGTCATCGTCGCGCTCGTCATTGGCGTCATTCTGCTCGCAGGTCTGCTCGCCGACCGGCTCGGGCTCCATTCGGGCCCGCTGGCTGCGATCGGCTCGCTGAACCTGGAGTTCGTCGGGTTCATGATCGTCGGGTTATTCGTCGCGGCCTGGCTGATCGCATTGGCGGTCTGGCACTTCGGACGCGTCGAGGAGCGCTGGACGGCGGTGGCCGACTGATGCAGTCCGGACGCCCTGCCGTCCGGCTGATTTCACGCTAGAGGCCCGAGCGCTCGAGCGCGTCGTCGAACTCCTCGGCGGCGTCCTTGTCGCTCTTGCCGGCCGCGCGCGCCCGCTCGTACACCGAGAAGAGACGCGGCCCGACCCGTGCGTAGCGCTCGTCCCATTCTTCGGAATCGCGGCGCCAGTAGCCGATCGTGTCCAATTGGTCTGACTGCCATTGTTGTTCGCGGCGCAGGTAGTTGCGGACCGCACGCGCCTCGCCCGCTTCTCCGGCGAACCAGCAGTAGCCCCGCCCCGGCACGCGGCAGTACTGGGCCGCGAGGGCCGCCAGCACGCTTGCTGCGCCGCCGTTTCCCGTCCCGACCGACTCCACCACCGGAATCGCCGGATGGTCGGGCAGATAGCCCAGATCGTCACCGTCGAGCACCTCGATGATGGCGATCGACTCGATATCGGGTTGTTGATCGATGAGCCGGGCCAGTGCAGGCAAGCCCGCCATGTCGGCGACGAGGACCTGCCAGTCAGTGGCCGCAGGCGGTCGGTACCACGACCGTGCATGCGCGAGGGTGACCGCATCGCCGGGCGCCGCACGTCTCACCCAGTCGGTGCCGGTGCCGCGGCCGTGCATCACGAAGTCGACGATTATCCGGTTGTTGATCGCGTCGTGTTCGCGAACCGTGTAGCTCCGGCCCGACGGAGCGGATTCCTCGTCGACTGCCGAAAAATAAAGTCCGACCGCGGCATCTGGTGCGTACGGAAGATCGAGACCGGTCAACTCGGGGACGTCCAGTTCCACGCGGACCAGATGCGGGTTCAGATCGACGGTCGTGATGACCCGGCCCAGCGCGGACGGCGCACTCAATGCCGTCGCGACGGCGGCCAGGGCGGCTCTCCGCAGAGCGCCAGCAGAGCGTTCTCGATCACCTCCGGCAGTGCGGGGTGGATCCAGTACTGACCCCGCGCCATGTCCTGGGCCGCCAGGTTGAAAGTCATCGCCTGAATCAGCGGCTGGATGAGCGAAGATGCCTGGTGGCCCATGATGTGCGCGCCGAGGATCGTGCCCTTGTCGTCGTCGACGATGATCTTCGCGATGCCTGCGGTGTCCTCCATCGCCCAGCCGTAGGCTACGTCGGCGAAATCTTGAACCTTGACCTTTATTTTGTAACCCTTCGCCCTGGCCTCGTTTTCGGTCAGCCCGACACTGGCGATCTGCGGATCCGTGAAGACGGCTGACGGCACGTAGCGATGGTCGGACGGCATCAGCGCGTCGGTGTCATCCCAGTCCTGGAGGAGGTTGTGCTTGACCCTGCGGGCCTCGTGGTTGGCCACGTGCTTGAGCTGAAAATCCGACGAGATGTCGCCCAGCGCATACACATTGCGTGCGGTGGTGCGTTGAAACTCGTCGACGACGACCTGGCCGTCGGCGCCGACCTTCACGCCCGCGCGCTCAGCATCGAGCAGGTCTCCGTTGGGCTTCCTGCCGGTGGCGACGAGGAGCAGGTCGCCGTGCACCTTCGAGTCGTCCTGGCAGCGTAGTTCCACGCCATCGCCGTCTCGCCGCAGGCTCTTGACCTCGCGATGGTTCAGCAATTCCCACTTCTTGCCCGCGATGTCGGTGAACCGCTCGCAGATGGTGTCGTCGTGACCGCGCAACAGGGTGCTGCCCCGGATCATCATCGTGACGCGGCTGCCCAGGGAGGAGAAGACATGCGCGAACTCGCACGCCACGAAGCCGCCGCCGACGATGACGAGATGCTCAGGCACGTCGGCGATGCGCATGACCGTGTCGCTGGTGTGGTAGCGCACTCCCGACTCCGCGATCGACTCCGGGATGACGGCCCGTGAACCGGCCGCGATCACCACCTTGTCGGCGGTGAACTGGGCGCCATCATCGGTGCGCAGCGCGTAGCGCCCGTCCGGAAGGGGATCGCCGAACCTGGCGTGGCTCTTGAACACCGAGACGTTGGGTGAGGAACTGCGGTAGTTCTCCCCGCCCACGGCCAGCGGGTCGATCCGGCCGAAGACGCGGGAGACGATGTCGCCGAAGCGAACGCCGTCCACGTGGGCGTCGACACCGTATCTGGCGGACTCCCTGGCATTTTGCGCCACCTCCGCCGCGTACACGAACATCTTGGTCGGGATACAGCCGACGTTGAGGCAGGTGCCGCCGAACACCCCCGCCTCACAGATTGCCACCTTCTTGTCGTCGTAGCGTTCGTCCAGGATGGTATTGCCCGAACCGGTTCCGATGATCGCGATGTCGAAGTGGGCCATGGTTGTCATCCTCGTTCGGGTTGTGGGGTGGCGCCATTGGTCTCCGACCAGATGGTGTACCAGTTCAGCCAGCTGTCGAGTTCGTGGTAGGCCGTTTGCCGAGATTCCGCGACGGACAGGAACACATCATGCTTGGCGTCGGCGATCGGCACGACCGTGCTGCGATTGCCGATGCAGCCGGCCCAGCGGGCGATCTGGTTGACGTCGAGCACGGCGTCGCCGCGTTGGATGGCGTCGACTTTCACGGGGTCGTTGGCCTCGCGCACGCTGCGGTCCGATCGCAGGATCAAGTTCGGCACGCCGACGTCGAGACCGCGGTGCAGCCGGGCGTGCCCGCGCCGGATGGCGTGGATCCAGCCGAGCGTCACCGGGAATCCCCCGATCGGTTTCCACTTCAGGTCGTAGTCGAAATCGCCGTGATATTCGCGGTGCAGGGTCGAGCCGTAGCCGCCCGCGGTCGGCGACCGAATCACCATGCGCTTGCGCACCCGCGACATCGCGGCGATGGCCGCGGCCGTCGGCGGGATGCGAAGAAAGGCGGGCCCCTGCAGATCCAGCCAGGGGCTGTTGAGCACCAGGCCGGTGAGGTTTCTGATTCGGGTCACCCCCCGGCCGCGCAAGCGATCCAGCCAGAGCGACACGACCAGCCCGCCCGCCGAGTGCCCGTAGACGAGCACCTTCGCGGGCGAGACACCGTTGATGATGTCGAGCGTGCGGTCCAGCTCGGTGTCGTAACGGGCGAGGTCGGTGGTGAAGTGCGGGGTCTGGCCCTCCCGCCATGATCGCCCGCATTTATGCAGGTCGAGCGCGTAGAAGGTGAACCCGCGGGCCGCGAAATGGTCCGCCAGCTCGGTGTTGAAGAAGTAATCGGTGAACCCGTGCACCAGAAGGACGGCGCGGCCGGCGGTGGGGTCGGGATCGCCGCGGCGGACGACGGTCGCGATTAGCTGTCCTTCTCCGTCGGGGTCCGCCCCGAGGGCAATGGTCTGCTGCCAGTAGCCCGGCAGCACATCGGGCTCCCATTCAGGCACGACAGTTACCTTAATCGCGACGTGCCGGCGGCCGGCGTCGACGGAGGCGGACGTCACGTGGTCGGCCGGTTGGCGTACCGGGCGGCGGGATAACCTGAACACCGAGAAGCCGTGACTAGCGGGCCGTGCGACCACCACGAAGGACCAAGGATCCGGTGTCTGAACAAGACTTAGCCAAGACCGCCAAGACCGACGTTGTGCTGGTGGGGGCGGGCATCATGAGCGCCACGCTGGGCGCGATGTTGCGCCTCCTGGAGCCGGACTGGTCGATCACGCTGGTCGAGCGCCTCGACGGCGCGGCCGCGGAGAGCAGCGACCCGTGGAACAACGCCGGCACCGGGCATTCCGCCCTGTGCGAGCTGAACTACACCCCGGAACGCCCCGACGGCTCCATCGACATCAGCAAGGCCGTGCACGTCAACGAGCAGTTCCAGGTGTCGCGGCAGTTCTGGACCTATGCGGTGGAGAACGGGGTGCTGCCCGATGTGCGCAGCTTCCTCAACCCGATCCCGCACGTCAGCTTCGTACACGGCGCGGAGAACGTCGACTACCTCAAGCGCAGGCACGATGCGCTGCTCGGCAACCCGCTGTTCGCCTCGATGGAGTTCATCGACGACAAGGACGAGTTCAGCCGGCGGCTTCCGCTGATGGCCGCCCAGCGCGACTTCTCCGACCCGGTGGGGCTGAACTGGACGCAGGACGGCACGGACGTCGACTTCGGCTCGCTGTCGCGACAGCTCATCGGCTATAGCGCCGAGCGGGGGATGACCACGCTGTTCGGCCACGAGGTGCGCAACCTGAACAAGGAGTCGGACGGCAGCTGGACGTTGAAGGTCGCCAATCGTCGCACCGGCCAGACGCGCAAGCTGAACGCGAAGTTCGTGTTCGTCGGCGCCGGTGGCGGTGCGCTGCCGCTGCTCCAGAAGGCGGGCATCAAGGAGGCCAGGGGATTCGGCGGCTTCCCGGTCGGCGGCGAGTTCCTGCGCACGCAGAACCAGGCGCTGACCGCCGGGCATCAGGCCAAGGTGTACGGGCTGCCGCCGCTGGGCGCGCCGCCGATGTCGGTGCCGCACTTGGACACCCGGGTGATCAACGGCAAGTCCTGGCTGCTGTTCGGCCCGTTCGCGGGCTGGACGCCGAAGTTCTTGAAGCAGGGCAAGCTGACCGATCTGCCGTTGTCGGTCAAGCCGAACAACCTGGTGTCGATGCTCGGTGTCAGCGTCACCGAGCTGGGGCTGGTGAAGTACCTCGTCGGCCAGCTGATGTTGTCCGAGGCCGACCGGGTGGATGCTCTGCGTGAATTCGCGCCGAGCGCAGTGGATTCCGACTGGGAGCTGGACGTGGCCGGGCAGCGGGTGCAGGTGATCCGGCGGGCCAAGGGCAAGGGCGGCGTCCTGGAGTTCGGCACCACGGTGCTGACCGCCGACGACGGCAGCATCGCCGGACTGCTCGGCGCATCGCCCGGCGCGTCGACTGCGGTGCCGGCGATGTTCGACGTGATGGAGCGTTGCTTCGCCGACCGGTATGCCGGCTGGCTGCCCAAGCTCAAGGAGATGGTGCCGTCGCTGGGCGCCGAACTCTCCAACGAGCCGCGCCTTTTCCAGGAGGTGTGGGCGCACGGCACCAAGGTGCTCAAGCTCGACAAGCCAGCCAGCGGAGTGCCTCCCACCCAACAGCCGCACGAGACCGGTTCGGACACCGTCAATTCGGCTACCGCGGCGACTGTCTGACCGTGGTCAGCGAATGACGGTGGCGCTGCGCCGCAGCTGGGCCAAGGACCTCGACGCCAGGACGCTCTACGAATTGCTGAAGCTGCGCGTCGAGGTGTTCGTCGTCGAGCAGGCCACTCCCTACCCCGAATTGGACGGGCGTGACCTGTTGGCCGAAACGCGTCACTTCTGGCTCGAAGGCGTCGACGGCGAGGTCATCTCCACGTTGCGGTTGATGGAAGAACATCCTGGCGGCCAGAAGGGCTTTCGGATCGGCCGGGTGTGTACGAAGCGCAGCGCGCGCGGCCATGGCCACACCACCCGCCTCATGCAGGCGGCCCTGGCCGAGGTGGGCGACTTCCCCTGCCACATCGACGCGCAGACCTATCTCGAGGAGATGTATCTCGGCCACGGATTCGTCCGTGACGGGGAGGAATTCCTCGATGACGGCATCCCGCACGTGCCGATGGTGAAGCCCGGAATCGGGCAGTCGTGACAGCACAGTATCCGTTCAGCGCGCTCGTCGGTCATGACCGGCTTCGGCTGGCCCTGCTGCTGTGCGCGGTGCGGCCCGAGATCGGTGGGGTGTTGATCCGGGGCGAGAAGGGCACCGCGAAATCGACTGCGGTGCGAGGCTTGGCGCAGGTGCTCACGGCGGTCCCCGGCGGCGGTGGCCAGCTGGTCGAGTTGCCGATCGGCGCCACCGAGGACCGCGTCGTCGGATCCCTTGACCTGCAGAAGGTATTGCGCGACGGTGAGCATGCGTTCTCGCCGGGGCTGCTGGCCCGCGCCCACGGCGGCGTGCTCTATGTCGACGAGGTCAACCTGCTGCACGACCATCTCGTCGACGTACTGCTCGACGCCGCGGCGATGGGCCGCGTGCATGTCGAGCGTGACGGCATTTCTCATAGCCACGAGGCGCGCTTCGTGTTGATCGGCACCATGAATCCCGAAGAGGGCGAACTGCGGCCGCAACTGCTGGACCGGTTCGGGCTCACGGTCGACGTGCACGCCTCTCGTGATGTCGAGGTCCGGGCCGACGTCATCCGTCAGCGGTTGGCGTTCGAGGCCGACCCCGCGACGTTCGCGCAGCGGCATGCCGAGGCCGACGCAGAGTTGGCCCACCGCATCGCCAGGGCCCGCGCCTCGCTCGCCGAGGTCACGCTGCCGGACAACGAGTTGCGTCGAATCGCGGCGCTCTGCGCGGCGTTCGACGTCGACGGGATGCGCGCCGATCTGGTGGTGGCCCGGACGGCCGTCGCGCATGCGGCGTGGCAGGGGCACACCACCGTGACCGAGGACGACATCCGGGTGGCCGCCGAACTCGCCTTGCCGCACCGCCGGCGCCGGGATCCGTTCGACGACCCCGGGCTGGATCCCGGGCGTCTCGACGAGGCGATGGAACAGGCCTCCCAAGCCGAATCGGAGGCCGCGCCGGAGCCGGATCCCGACCCGCCCGGCGGGGGGGAATCGGCCCCCGAAGTCTCTGACCAGGCGGCGCCGCAACGCAATTCGAACGCTGCCAGCCGTCCGAGCGCGGCCCCGTCCGCGGTATTCCGGACGCGGGCCCTCGTCGTGCCCGGCGTGGGGGAGGGGGCGCCCGGCAGGCGTTCCCGCGCGCGCAACCGCACAGGCACCGTGGTTTCGGCGACCACCGACCGCGAGGCCGGTCACGGCGTTCACGTGTTCGCGACACTGCTCGCCGCGGCCGGACGCCAGCGTGGGCCTGGCGGTCCGCGGCCGGGGCCCGATGATGTGCGGCGGGCAGTACGGGAGGGCCGCGAGGGCAATCTGGTGATCTTCGTCGTCGACGCCTCGGGATCGATGGCTGCGCGCGACCGGATGGCCGCGGTCAGCGGCGCGGTGCTGTCGCTGTTGCGCGACGCCTATCAGCGGCGCGACAAGGTCGCCGTGATCACCTTCCGCGGGCAGGATGCGCAGGTGTTGCTGCCGCCGACCACATCGGTGCACATCGCGGGGCGCCGCCTGGCGAGGTTCGACACGGGCGGCAGAACTCCGCTGGCGCAAGGGTTGCTCGCCGCCCGCGATCTCGTGGTCCGGGAGAAGGCGCGCGACCGGGCCCGGCGCAGCCTGGTCGTGGTGCTCACCGACGGACGTGCCACGGGCGGGCAGGATCCGCTGGGCCGGACCTGGGTCGCCGCCGATCGGCTGCTCGCCGAGGGTGCCGCCGCCGTCGTGGTGGACTGCGAAACATCGCATGTGCGACTGGGTTTGGCCGAGCAACTGGCCGGGCATCTGGGCGCACCGTCGGTTCGCCTGGCTGCGCTTCGCGCCGACGCCCTGACCGCCCTGGTCAAAGGCCAGGGCGACCGCAGCGCAGCATAGGAGGCTTCGGATGCCACAGGGCCGGCCGGTCACGGTTCCCGATGACGGATTGTCCACGCGCGCGCGCCGCAATGCGCCGCTGCTCGCGGTGCACACCGGCGCGGGTAAGGGAAAGTCGACCGCCGCCTTCGGGATGGCGCTACGCGCCTGGAACCAGGGTTTCGACGTCGCCGTGTTCCAGTTCGTCAAGAGCGCCAAATGGAAGGTCGGTGAGGAAGCCGCCTTTCATGAACTGGGCCGGCTGCACAACGAGCACGGCGTCGGCGGTCCCGTCGAGTGGCACAAGATGGGCGCGGGCTGGTCGTGGTCGCGCAAACACGGCACCGACACCGATCACGCCGCCGCCGCGGCCGATGGATGGGCGGAGATCACGCGCCGGCTGGCCGAGCAACGCCACGACTTCTACGTGCTCGACGAGTTCACCTATCCGTTGAAGTGGGGATGGGTCGACGTCGAGGAGGTCGTCACGACGCTGACCCAACGCCCGGGCACCCAGCACGTCGTCATCACCGGCCGCGACGCTCCCCAGTCTCTGCTGGACGCCGCCGATCTCGTCACCGAGATGACGAAGGTCAAGCACCCGATGGACGCCGGCCGCAAGGGCCAAAAAGGAATCGAGTGGTGACTCACGACTTTGCGCGAGCGTGCGTGTCTGCGGCCGACACGCCGCGGTTTTCCGCGAGTTTGCGCACGCTCGCCAATGTGGGGACAAGATGAGTAGCGTTCCGGCCGTCGTCATCGCCGCACCCGCATCGGGCAGTGGAAAGACTACGGTGGCAACGGGTTTGATGGGAGCGCTGCGCCGGGCCGGACGTCGGGTGGCGCCGTTCAAGGTCGGCCCCGACTACATCGACCCGGGCTATCACGCATTGGCCGCACGCCGGGCGGGCCGCAACCTCGACCCCGTCCTGGTCGGCGATGTGCTGATCGGCCCGTTGTACCGGCACGGCAGCGCGGGCGCGGACATCGCGGTCGTCGAGGGCGCGATGGGGCTGTTCGACGGCCGCATCGATGCGAACGCTGGTGGCACGGCGCAGGGATCGACCGCCCACGTGGCAGCACTCATCGGCGCCCCGGTGATCCTCGTGGTCGACGCCCGTGGCCAGAGCCAGAGCATGGCCGCGCTGCTGCACGGGTTTTCGACGTTCGATCATTCGGTCCGGATCGCCGGCGTCATCCTCAACCGGGTCGGGTCGCTGCGTCACGAGGACGTCCTGCGGCAAGCCTGTGAACATGCGGGAGTCCGGGTCTTCGGCGCGATCCCGCGGGCCGACGAACTGTCGCTTCCGTCACGGCATCTGGGCTTGGTCACGGCGGTGGAACATGGCCGCCAGGCCGGTGCCGCCGTCGAGGCGATGACGGCGTTGATCGGACGCCACGTCGACCTGGTGGGAATCGCCGACCTGGCCAGAAGTGCCGTCACCGGACACGCATGGGATCCCGTCGTCGCCGCACCCGCGCCGGAGCGCGTGACCGTCGCACTGGCGGCAGGCAAGGCGTTCAGCTTCGGTTACGCCGAGCACGGCGAGTTGCTCAGGGCGGCCGGAGCAGAGGTCGTCGAGTTCGACCCGCTGACCGACTCGTTGCCCCCGGACACGTCCGCGCTGGTGCTGCCCGGCGGCTTCCCCGAGCAGTTCAGCACCGAGTTGTCCGGCAATGACGTTGTTCGGCAACAAATCCGGGAGCTCGCCCGCACCGGTGCGCCGATCCACGCCGAATGCGCCGGCCTGACCTATCTGGTCGACGAACTGGACGGCTACCCGATGTGCGGCGTGCTGTCCGGGTCCGCCCGATTCACTGACCGGCTGACGCTGGGCTACCGGGAAGCCGTCACGGTGGTGGACTCGCCGTTGCACGCCATCGGCGATCGAGCCGTCGGGCATGAATTTCACCGGACGACAGTGGCATTCGCCGAAGGTTATCCACCGGCGTGGGTGTACAGCGGCGCCGTCGTGGACCGGGTCCACGACGGCGCGGTCGACGACGGTGTGCACGCCGGGTACCTGCACACCCATCCGGCCGCACACCCGCATGCGATCACCCGCTTCGTCACCGCGGCTGCACCCTCTAAGCTCGCCGGGTGACCGATAACGCGTACCTCGTCGGCCTGCGCCTGGCCGGCAAGAAGGTCGTCGTCGTCGGTGGCGGCTCGGTGGCGCAGCGGCGGTTACCGCTTCTGATCGCCAGCGGCGCCGACGTCCACCTGATCACCCGCAGCGCCACGCCCGCCGTCGAGGCGATGGAGGGAATCTCCTTGGAAACAAGAGAGTTCCGGGGCGGCGACCTCGACGACGCCTGGTATGTGATCGCGGCCACCGACGACGCAGACGTCAACGCGGCGATCGTCGCCGAGGCAGAACGCCTGCGCATCTTCTGTGTGCGCGCCGACATCGCGCGCGAGGGCACGGCCGTCACACCGGCCTCCTTCGAATACGAGGGCCTGTCGGTCGGTGTGCTGGCCGCCGGCGACCACCGACGGTCGGCCGCTATCCGGTCAGCCATCCACGAGGCGCTTCAGCGCGGCGTGATCACGGCCGAGGCGCCGGGTGTGCTGCCGGGCGGGGTCGCCCTCATCGGGGGCGGGCCGGGCGATCCGGAGCTGATCACCGTCCGCGGCCGGCGCCTGCTGGCGCACGCCGACGTCGTCGTGGCCGATCGGTTGGCTCCGCAGGAGCTACTGGCCGAGCTGCCGCCGCACGTCGAGGTCATCGACGCCGCGAAGATCCCGTACGGACGGGCGATGGCGCAGGACGCGATCAACGAGGTGCTCATCGACCGGGCCCGGGCGGGCAAGTTCGTCGTGCGTCTCAAGGGTGGCGACCCGTTTGTCTTCGCGCGCGGTTTCGAAGAGGTCCTGGCGTGTGCCGACGCTGCGATTCCGGTCACAGTCGTGCCGGGTGTGACGAGCGCCATAGCCGTGCCGGCGCTGGCGGGCGTTCCGGTCACCCACCGGGGCGTGACGCACGAGTTCGTGGTGGTCAGCGGCCATGTTGCGCCGGACCATCCCGAATCGTTAGTGAATTGGAATGCGCTGGCCGCGATGACGGGCACGATTGTGTTGCTGATGGCGGTCGAGCGCATCGAGCTTTTCGCCAAGGCGCTGCTGGACGGCGGCCGACCTGCGGATACCCCGGTGTTGGTGGTGCAGCACGGCACGACCACCGCGCAGCGGACGTTGCGAGCGACGCTGGAGGATGCGCCCGAACGGATCCGGTCGGAGGGCGTTCGACCCCCCGCAATCATCGTGATCGGGGCGGTCGCGGCCTTCGGCGGATAAAGGATTCTTAAGATTACTGTAAGGTAACCAGCTATGACTGCTCTCAACGACGCAGAGCGCGCAGCCATGCAGCGCGACGCTGAAGGCGGGGCAAACCGGGCGGTTCCCACGCACGTGGACCGTGCGTCGGCGGGGCGAACCCGCAGGTACCCGGAGTGGTTGCCGTCGCGCCGGTTCTTCGCCGGGGTCATCGCGATCGGCGGTATGCAGCTCCTGGCGACCATGGACAGCACGGTCGCCATTGTCGCGCTTCCTAAGATTCAGGACGAACTGAGCCTGTCCGACGCGGGCCGGAGCTGGGTGATCACCGCGTATGTGCTGACCTTCGGCGGGCTGATGCTGCTGGGCGGTCGCCTGGGCGACACCATCGGCCGCAAGCGCACCTTCATCGTGGGTGTCGCCCTGTTCACCATCGCCTCGATCCTCTGTGGCATCGCCTGGGACGAGACCACGCTGGTGATCGCGCGGCTGTTGCAGGGCGTCGGCTCCGCGATCGCCTCACCGACCGGGCTGGCGCTCATCGCGACGACCTTCCCCAAGGGTCCCGCCCGAAATGCCGCCACCGCGGTGTTCGCCGCCATGACCGGCGTCGGTTCGGTGATGGGCCTGGTCGTCGGTGGCGCGCTGACCGAGGTGTCGTGGCGGTGGGCGTTCCTGGTGAACGTCCCCATCGGATTGCTGATGATTCATCTGGCCCGCAAGACACTGCGGGAAACCCACCGCGAACGGCTGAAGCTGGACGCGACCGGTGCCGTGCTGGCCACCCTGGGATGTACGGCCGCGGTCTTCGGCTTCTCGATGGGTCCCGAAGAAGGCTGGCTGTCGCCGGTGACGCTTGCCTCGGGGGGCGTGGCGTTCGCCTGCCTGGCCGCGTTCCTCTTCGTCGAGCGCACGGCCGACAACCCAGTGCTGCCCTTCGACTTGTTCCGCGACCGCAACCGCGTCGCCACGTTCGCGGCGGTCTTCCTGGCCGGCGGCGTGATGTTCACCCTCACGGTGCTGATCGGCCTGTACGTGCAGGACATCATGGGCTACAGCGCACTGCGCGCGGGCATCGGGTTCATCCCGTTCGTGATCGCGTTGGGCATCGGGCTGGGCTTGTCCTCGGCCCTGGTATCGCGGTTCCCGCCGCGGGTGCTGGTGATCGCCGGCGGCGTGCTGGTGCTGGCGGCGATGCTCTACGGCTCCACGCTCAACGGCGGCATTCCGTATTTCCCGAACCTGGTGCTGCCGATCACCGTCGGTGGCTTCGGCATCGGCATGATCGTCGTTCCGCTGACCGTCTCCGCGATCGCGGGGGTCGGCTTCGATCAGATCGGCCCGGTGTCGGCGATCGCTTTGATGCTGCAGAACCTCGGCGGGCCGGTGGTGCTGGCGGTGATCCAGGCCGTCATCACCTCGCGCACGCTGTACCTGGGCGGCACCACAGGCCCGGTGAAGAACATGGACAGCTTCCAGCTGCACGCCCTGGATCAGGGCTACACCTACGGCCTGCTGTGGGTGGCCGCCGTCGCGGTGATCGTCGGCGTGGTGGCGCTGTTCATCGGCTACACCTCCGAGCAGGTTGCGCATGCGCAGGAAGTCAAGGACGCGATCGACGCCGGAGAGCTTTAGCTCGGCATCGGGCAGTGGAGAGCTTTAGCTCGGCGTCGGGCAGTGGAGAGCTTTAGCTCGAGGTCCCACTGAGCCGTCACCCCTTCTCGGTAGGCTGGCAATCCATGTCTGCGGTGGGGGGTTCTGGGGGCTCGACGGAACGCACCGCGTCGCCGTCTTCACAGCCGCTGTCGTCCTCCGTGCTCGGGATCGCGATCGTCGCGATCACCGGCATGCAGCTGATGTCGACGCTCGACGGCACCATCGTGATCGTCGCCCTGCCGCGGATGCAGGCCGAGCTGGACCTCTCCGACGCCGCCAAGAGCTGGGTCATCACCGCCTATGTGTTGACCTTCGGCGGTCTGCTGCTGCTCGGTGGGCGCGTCGGTGACGCGATCGGTCACAAACGGGCATTCCTTTCCGGAGTCGGTGTCTTCACGATCGCGTCGTTGGTGTGCGGTCTCGCCACCGACAGCGGGACGCTGATCGTCGCGCGGGCGGTCCAGGGCACCGGCGCCGCGGTGGCGGCCCCGACCGGGCTCGCGCTCATCGCGACGACCTACGCCGTCGGGCAGGCCCGCAATCGCGCGATGGCCGTGTCGGCCGCCATGCAGGGCATCGGGTCCGTGCTCGGGCTGGCGCTCGGCGGTGCGCTCACCGTGATCTCGTGGCGTCTGGCGTTTCTGATCAACGTGCCGATCGGCATCGTGATCGTGGCGATCGCGGTCTACCGGATCGGCGAAACGCACCACGAACGCCTCAAACTCGACATCACCGGCGCCCTGCTGGCCACGCTCGGCTGCACCGCGGCGGTGCTGGTCTTCACCCAGGGCCCAGCGCGGGGCTGGATCGATCCGTGGGTGTTCAGCGCCGCTGCGGCGGCGGCGGTGTTCTTCACCGCCTTCCTGCTCGTCGAGCGCACCGCCCAGAACCCGTTGGTACCGTTCTCGGTGTTCGACAACCGCAACCGGGTGATGACGTTCGTCTCGCTGTTCCTGGCCGGCGGTGTGATGCTGACGCTGACGGTGATGATCGGCCTGCTGGTGCAGGACGTGCTGGGCTACTCCGCGCTCAAGGCCGGCATCAGCTTCATTCCGTTCGCGATTGCCTTCGCCCTCGGCAGTGCGCTCGCGGCCAAGCTCGCACCACGCGTCAAACCGCGGTGGCTGATCATCGGCGGCGGGGTATTCGTGCTTGCGGCAATGCTTTACGGTTCGACGCTGACCCGCTACATCCCGTACTTCCCTGACCTTTTCGCCGCGATCGTCGTCGGTGGTTTCGGAATCGGGATGATCGCGGTGATCCTGCCACTGTGCGCGGTCGCCGAGGTCGGGCCGCTGGAGATCGGACCGGTGTCGGCGATCACGCTGATGGTGTACAACCTCGGCGGGCCGGTGGTGCTCGTCGTCATCCAGGCGGTGCAGACGTCGCGCACGCTCTACCTGGGGGGGACGACCGGGCCCGTCAAGAACATGACGCCGGCGCAGCTCGACGCGCTGGGCTACGGCTACACCTACTCACTGCTGTGGGTGGCCGGGATCGCGGTGATAGTCGGGGTCGCCGCGTTCTGGATCGGCTTCTCCGCGCGCCAGATCGCGACTGCGCAGCACACCCGCGAGGCCGTGGAGGCGGGCGAGCTGTAGATAGTCTGACGCCGTGGACGACGACACCCGCGCCACCCGTCAACAGATCTCGGACGCGGTCGGCCCAGCCGGCTGGCGCCTCATCCTGGGTGCCATCTACTCCCAGGTGCAGACCGCCGCGCTTGCGGAGGCCGCGGAGGCGTCCTCGCTCAGCGTTTCGGCTGTCGCCGCCGACGGGCAGGGGCATCTGACGGTCGACATCCGTGCGGAGCGCGCTGTGCTGCGGCTGCAGTCCGCCGACACCGGCGGGGTCACCGGGCACGACATTCGGCCGGCGCACGAGATATCACGCTCGCTGACGGATCTGTCCGACGGGCTCATCGACCCCCTGGGACGCGAAGCGGCGATCTGGTTCCAGCAGATGGATGCGCCGCGGCCGCAGCGCAATCGGATCCACGTGGACATCGACGTGCCGCACGAGGCGACCGGTGCCCGGATCGGGGCGGCGCTTGCGGCGGGCGGCGCACTGCTCAGCGATCGACGGGCGCCCGCGTACTGGGTGCTGGCCGATCCGGAGGGCAACGAGGCGTGCGTAGGTACCTGGCAGGGACGGGATTGATGTGACGAATCGACACGAGGCAGCCGAGCAACCCGAAACCCTGCAAGACCGTTTCAGGGATGCCATCGCGCCGCGCACGCTGATGCTCGGCGTGGGCGTGTTGCTCCTGCAGTTCGGGTTCATCTTCTCCTACATCGGCGCGTTCCACGCTCCCCGGCCGTACCGCATACCGGTGACCGTGGTGGCACCCGCGCAGGTGTCCGGACAGCTCATCGACCAGCTCAACGCCATCGCCGGACAGCCCGTCACCGCAACGACATCGGCCGATGCGGACGAGGCGCGCAACGCCCTGCGCATCGGCGCAACCTCCGCCGTGTACGTCGTCAACCCCGAGGGCACCGACGATTCACTTCTGGTCGCCTCCGGCGGCGGCACGGCGGTGGCCACCGCGGTGGAGGAGCTGTTCACCAAGGCCGCGGCACAACAGCATCGGACGTTCACCATCGACGACGCGGTGCCGCTGCAGGAAGGCGACGCCCGCGGCCTTTCGGGCTTCTACCTGGTCATCGGGTGGGCGGTCGGCGGCTATCTGTTCGCCGCGATGCTCGGCATCGCGAAGGGATCGCGGGCGGCGACATTCCCGCGGGCGCTGTGGCGCCTCGGCGCGACGGTCCCGTACGCGCTGGCGTCCGGCATCGGCGGCGCGGTGATCGCGGAGCACGTCCTGCATGCGCTCGGCGGGCATTTCTGGGCCGTCGCCGGCATCGGGGTCCTTGTCACGCTGTCGGCCGCCACCGTGACGATCGCGCTGGAAACACTGTTCGGCGTCATCGGCATCGGCCTGACCGTCGTCATCTTCGTGATCCTCGGCAACCCATCGGCGGGCGGCGCCTATCAGCCCGCCCTGTTGCCCGCCTTCTGGCGGGTCATCAGCGGTGCGCTGCCCAATGGCGCAGGTACAGACGCTATCCGGCGGATCGTCTACTTCGGTTCGCACGGCATCACGCAGCACATCGTGGTGCTGCTGCTGTGGACGGCCGGAGGCGTCGTCGTCACGCTGGCCGCCTCGGCGCTGATGCACAGATCGAAACGACCGGCCTGACGCGCGCGGACACCCCGCACGCCCATCAGTAAGGTGGTCCGCTGTGATCACCCGGATGTCCGAGCTGTTCCTGCGTACCCTGCGCGACGATCCGTCCGACGCGGAGGTGCCCAGCCACAGGCTGTTGATCCGCGCCGGCTACATCCGCCCGATCGGGCCGGGCCTGTACAGCTGGCTGCCGCTGGGGCTGCGAGTGCTGCGCAAGGTCGAGAAGGTCGTGCGGGACGAGATGAACGCCATTGGCGGACAGGAGATCCTGTTTCCGGCGCTGCTGCCGCGGGCGCCGTACGAGACGACCAACCGCTGGACCGAGTACGGCGACGGCGTGTTCCGGCTGCAGGACCGTCGCAAGAACGACTATCTGCTGGGACCGACGCACGAAGAACTGTTCGCGCTGACGGTCAAGGGGGAGTACAGCAGCTACAAGGACTTTCCGCTGCTGCTGTTCCAGATCCAGACCAAGTACCGCGACGAGGCCCGGCCGCGGGCGGGCATCCTGCGCGGCCGGGAGTTCATCATGAAGGACTCCTACTCGTTCGACGTCGACGACGACGGGCTCAAGGCCGTCTATCACCGCCACCGCGACGCCTACCAGCGGATCTTCGCCAAACTCGGTGTCCGCTACGTCATCGTCTCCGCGGTGTCGGGCGCCATGGGCGGCAGCGCGTCCGAGGAATTCCTGGCCGAAAGCGAGATCGGCGAGGACACCTTCGTCCGGTGCCTGGAGTCGGGATACGCGGCCAATGTGGAAGCCGTGGTCACTCCGGTACCCTCGTCGCTGCCGACCGATGGCCTGCCGGAGGCCGAGGTGCACGACACACCGGACACCCCGACCATCGCCACGCTGGTGGACTGGGCCAACGGCGCAGAACTCGGCCGCGAGGTCACGGCTGCCGACACGCTCAAGAACGTGCTCCTCAAGACCCGTCAGCCGGGTGGGGACTGGGAGCTGCTGGCCATCGGCGTCCCGGGCGACCGCGAGATCGACGAGAAGCGGCTCGGCGCTGCGCTCGACCCGGCCGAGTACGCGCTGCTCGACGATGCCGACTTCAAAAAGCATCCGTTCCTCGTCAAGGGCTATGTCGGTCCGAAAGGCTTGCTGGCCAACGGCGTTCGCTATCTCGTCGATCCGCGGGTGGTCGACGGCACTTCGTGGATCACCGGGGCGGATGCGCCTAACCGGCATGTGGTCGGTCTGGTCGCCGGGCGCGACTTCGTCGCCGACGGCACGATCGAGGCCGCCGAAGTGCGCGACGGTGATCCGTCGCCGGACGGTGCGGGCACGCTGGTGTCGGCCCGCGGCATCGAGATCGGCCACATCTTCCAGCTCGGCCGCAAGTACACCAATGCGTTCACGGTGGATGTACTGGGCGAGGACGGAAAACCGGTGCGCCTCACCATGGGTTCGTACGGCATCGGGGTGTCGCGGTTGGTGGCGGTGATCGCCGAGCAGCAGCATGACGACCTGGGGTTGCGCTGGCCGTCGACGGTATCGCCGTTCGACACCCATGTGGTGATCGCCAACAAGGACAGCGCCGCGCGCGCCGGGGCGACCGAGCTGGCCGCGGACCTGGACCGGCTGGGCGTCGAGGTACTGCTCGACGACCGTCAGGCGTCGCCGGGGGTGAAGTTCAAGGACGCCGAATTGCTCGGCGTGCCATGGATCGTCGTGGTCGGGCGCGGGTGGGCGGACGGCGTGCTCGAGTTGCGGAACCGGTTCACGGGCGAGACTCGGGAGATCCCGATCGACGAGGCCGCGACAGAGATCTCGACGGCACTAACGGGTTAGCCGGGTCGTCGCGCGTGGCTACTCGGACCCGCCGGGGAACGCGACCGTGATCGGCCAGATGCCGAGCACCCGGCTCCAGCGGGCCGCCGCGACCGCGGTCTGGGTCAGTGCGGTCACCGCGAACGCGCGCTCGTCCTCGGCCTTGGCCTGCTCGATGACGGCGCGCCATGCCACCGCCGCGTCCTCTTCCATCCGCACCGCCAGGTTCGCCGCGTCCGTGGGGCTGTCCACTTCGATCGGCAACTGGTAGCCGGCGGCAGGCAGCGGCGCGTCGACCGATCGCGACTCGAGCGACTTGATCGCCGCCTCCCGCCGGTTCCGGTGCTCGGCCATCGATGCGGACACCAGGTCGTTGACGTCGGGTGTCGAGTGCGCGGACACCAGCCCGTAACCGTAGATCGTGGCGTGCTCAGTCGCGATCGCGTCGAAAAGGGCGCCGTCGGCTGGGTCCTGTGGGCGCGCCGGGTCGGTGGGCTCGGCGGCGCGCGATGACGTCGTGGTCGTCGTCGTGGTCGTGGTCGTCGTGGTCGTCGTGGTCGTCGTGGTCGTCGTCGGGGTCGAAGGGGTCGTTGGTGTCGGTCTCGGAGCTGTCACTGCGCCTCCGGCGGCGCCAGCGCCACGGTGCAGGCGGCTGTGCAGGATGCCGAGATGGACCCCAACAGACCGGCCCGGTACCCGGCGTACTTGGCCGCCAGCGCAGCGGTGCTGTTCGCCGAGTCCCGCAGCGCGCCGATGACGTCGGCGGCGGTGGGCGGTTTGGCAGGCACGGCGGTGGGGGTGGTCGGCGTCGTCGTCGTCGCGGCCTGCTTGCCGACCATCCGGACCAGCTCATCGGACAACGCCTCGGCGTGGGCCGCACGCTCGGACGCCACCTCCGTCAGCGCCTGCGAGATCGGGCCGCGCGCGGCGGCCGCGGCGTCCGTGGCCAGCGCGCTGTCGGCGCGGGCCCGGTCGAGTTGCGAGGTGAGCTCGCCGACTTCGGGCGGCGGGGGCTCCTGTCCGCAGGCCGCCGACGTCGCGCCGAGCAGCGCCAAAGCCGTCGCCCCGATCAGAACGCGTCGTCGACTGACCGTCGGCAGGGGGCTCGGCACGAGCAACATCCTGCCATTGCCCGGGTGACGCCAGCGTGCCGACAAGCCGGGCACGGTGACTCCGAGGCAACGGTGGGTATTCGCTGGAGCCCACGCAGCGTTTGCCGATTGGCGCCGCGGCGCTGGCGTATCGTAGATAGTCGGTTCCAGGTTGTACCGCGGGGAATCGAGACCGGACAACTCAAGATGAGGAGCTCGCCGTGACGGAGCGGTCTGCGGGATTACCGTCGCAGAAACAGGTGATCGAGCTACTCGACGGTGAGTTCGCGCGCGCCGGTTACGAAATCGAAGATGTGGTGATCGACGGTGCAGCGCGTCCGGCCCGCATCACGGTCGTGGCAGACGGCGACGAGGGTCTGGACCTGGACTCGATCGCGGCGCTCGCCCGGTCGGCATCCGCGCTGTTGGACGGCACCGATTCGACGTCGGGGTCTGCCGCCCCGTATGTCCTGGAGGTCACTTCGCCCGGTGTCGATCGCCCGTTGACCACCGAGAAGCACTTTCGACGTGCCCGCGGCCGGAAAGTCGAACTGACGTTGGCCGATGGATCGCAACTGACCGGCAGGTTGGGCGAAGTCCGCGCTGAAACCGTGCGGCTGGTGGTGCGCGAGGGCGGGCGGGGCAGCCTCGCGGTTCGTGAACTGCCGATGGCAGACATCGTCAAAGCCGTTGTCCAAGTTGAGTTTTCGCCGCCAAATCAGCGGGAGCTCGAACTGGCCGGACAATCCGGAAAGGAGGCCGGACCGTGAACATCGACATGGCCGCGCTGCACGCCATCGAGGCGGACAAGGGGATCAGCGTCGATGTCGTCGTCGACACGATCAAATCGGCGCTGCTGACCGCTTACCGGCATACCGAAGGGCACGAGGCGGACGCCCACATCGACATCGATCGCAAGACCGGTGTCGTCAAGGTGCTCGCCCGCGAGACCGACGGCGACGGCAACGTCATCCACGAATGGGACGACACCCCAGAGGGTTTCGGCCGAATCGCGGCCACCACCGCACGTCAGGTGATCCTGCAGCGGCTTCGCGATGCGGAGAACGAGAAGAACTACGGCGAGTTCTCCGCACGGGAAGGCGACATCGCCGCAGGTGTCATCCAGCGAGATGCGCGGGCCAACGCGCGTGGGCTCGTCGTCGTCCGGATGGGCAGCGAGACCAAGGGATCCGAGGGCGTCATTCCGAGCGCCGAGCAGGTGCCCGGTGAGCGCTATGAACACGGCGACCGGCTGCGCTGTTATGTCGTCGGGGTGTCGCGGGGCGCGCGCGAGCCGCTGATCACCCTGTCCCGCACGCACCCCAACCTGGTGCGCAAGTTGTTCTCACTGGAGGTGCCGGAAATCGCCGACGGCTCGGTCGAGATCGTCGCGGTGGCGCGCGAGGCCGGACACCGCTCCAAGATTGCCGTCACGTCGCGGGTGCCCGGGCTGAACGCGAAGGGTGCCTGCATCGGGCCGATGGGCCAGCGGGTGCGCAATGTGATGAGCGAGCTGTCCGGCGAGAAGATCGACATCATCGATTACGACGAGGATCCGTCCCGGTTCGTCGCCAACGCGTTGTCGCCCGCCAAGGTGGTGTCGGTATCGGTCATCGACGAATCAGGGCGCGCGGCGCGTGTCGTGGTGCCCGATTTCCAGCTGTCGCTGGCGATTGGCAAGGAGGGCCAGAACGCGCGGCTGGCGGCGCGGTTGACCGGCTGGCGGATCGACATCCGCAGCGATGCGGCGCCGGTCAACAAGCCCGAGCACCACCCGGATGCGGCCCGCGGCGCGGTTCACGACCGGTAACGACGCGGCTACCAGCACAGCCGTTTCGGTTCGCAGGGGCGGGGACGGTAGACTCAGCTGTGATCCAGCGCGAGACTTCGGCTCGGATGCAGAAAAGCGCCATCGACCCCTCGGGTGGACCGGTTCGGACATGCATCGGCTGCCGGAAGCGAGAGCTGGCCGTCGAACTGCTTCGAGTGGTCGCTGTCGGCGATGGGAACGGCGAATACGCCGTAACCGTTGACGCAGCGAGGAAACTTCCGGGGCGGGGTGCGTGGCTGCATCCCGACGAGGAGTGTGTACACGCGGCAATCCGGCGGCGAGCATTCGCCCGAGCGCTGCGCATCACCGGTTCACCAGACACCACCGCGGTGTTAGAGCACTTTGGCGCTGTCAGCAGCGCTCGAGGTCTCGACCCACCCGGAGACAGAACAGGTAGCGAGAAATATGAGCACACCGTGAAGTCCCGATGACCATGTGTCATAGCTAACCCAAGGCGCGGCGCCGACCACCGCTGACGCCTCTAGAGATGGAGATGTAGTGGCAGGTAAGGCTCGCGTACACGAGTTGGCCAAGGAACTCGGTGTTACCAGCAAGGAAGTGCTCGCCCGGCTCAATGAGCAGGGTGAATTCGTTAAATCCGCGTCCTCAACAGTGGAGGCGCCCGTCGCGCGCAGGTTGCGCGAATCATTCGGCGGAGCAAAGCCCGCTGCTGCGCAGAAGGTCAGGAGCGAGGCCAACGGTTCGCCGGCCAAGCCCGCGGCTCCCTCCCGACCGGTACCGGAGCGGCCGCAGGCGCCCAAGCCGGCGGCACCCGTAGAACCGGCTCCGGCTCCGGCTCCCGCTGTTGCGGCGACGCCGCCCCCCGCGGCTCCCGCACCGGCGGCTCCTCCTGCCGCACCGGCCCGCCCGGCTCCGACGCCTGGGGCCACGCCAGGGCCACGTCCCGGCCCCGTGCCGGGTGCGCCCAAGCCCGCCGCCCGGACTCCGCGCGTCGGCAACAACCCGTTCTCGTCCGCGCAACCGGTCGACCGGCCGATTCCGCGTCCGCAGGCGCCCCGCCCGGGTGCCCCGAGGCCCGGTGCCCCCCGCCCCGGCGGTGCCTCACCAGGCAACATGCCGCCGCGCCCCGCCGGCCCGCGGCCCGGCGCTCCCGGCGGTCGCTCGGGTGGACCCCGCCCAGGCCCCGGCGGTCGTGGCCCCGGTGCAGGCACCGGGGGTCGTCCCGGCGGCGGCGGCGGTGGTGGCGGTAACTACCGCACCGGCGGACCCGGTGGTGGCGGCGGTGGTGCCCCCGCAGGCGCTGGCGGCGGTGGATACCGTGGTCGCCCCGGCGGCGGCGGTGGCGGACGCCCGGGCCAGCGCGGCGGTGCCGCCGGTGCCTTCGGCCGTCCTGGCGGAGCGCCCAAGCGCGGCCGCAAGTCGAAGCGGCAGAAGCGCCAGGAATACGACTCGATGCAGGCCCCGGTTGTCGGTGGCGTGCGGTTGCCGCACGGCAACGGCGAGACGATCCGGCTGGCCCGCGGCGCGTCCCTGTCGGACTTCGCCGAGAAGATCGACGCCAACCCGGCCTCGCTGGTGCAAGCGCTGTTCAACCTCGGTGAGATGGTCACCGCGACTCAATCCGTGGGTGACGAGACCCTGGAGCTCCTCGGCGGCGAGATGAACTACGTCGTGCAGGTTGTGTCCCCTGAGGACGAGGACCGCGAGCTGCTGGAGTCCTTCGACCTCACCTACGGCGAGGACGAGGGTGGCGAGGAGGACCTCGAGACCCGTCCGCCGGTGGTGACCGTCATGGGCCACGTCGACCACGGCAAGACCCGACTGCTGGACACGATCCGCAAGGCCAACGTCCGCGAGGAGGAAGCCGGCGGCATCACCCAGCACATCGGCGCCTATCAGGTCGAGGTCGATCTCGACGGCACCATTCGGCCGATCACCTTCATCGACACCCCCGGTCACGAGGCGTTCACCGCCATGCGTGCCCGCGGCGCGAAGGCCACCGACATCGCGATCCTGGTGGTCGCCGCCGACGACGGCGTCATGCCGCAAACGGTGGAGGCCATCAACCACGCACAGGCCGCTGATGTGCCAATCGTGGTGGCGGTGAACAAGATTGACAAGGAGGGCGCCGACCCGGCCAAGATCCGGGCCCAGCTCACCGAGTACAACCTGGTGGCCGAGGACTTCGGTGGCGACACGATGTTCGTCGACATCTCGGCCAAGCAGGGGACCAACATCGAGGCCCTGCTCGAGGCGGTCGTGCTGACCGCCGACGCGGCACTGGATCTGCGGGCCAACCCCGATATGGAAGCCCAGGGTGTGGCCATCGAGGCGCACCTGGACCGCGGTCGCGGACCGGTGGCCACCGTCCTCATTCAGCGTGGCACCCTGCACGTCGGCGACTCGGTGGTGGCCGGCGATGCCTACGGCCGCGTGCGGCGCATGGTGGACGAGCACGGTGAGGACGTCGAGGCGGCGCTGCCGTCGCGGCCGGTGCAGGTCATCGGCTTCACCTCGGTGCCGGGCGCGGGCGACAACTTCCTCGTCGTCGACGAGGATCGCATCGCCCGCCAGATCGCCGATCGGCGCAGCGCGCGCAAGCGCAACGCGTTGGCCGCGCGTACCCGCAAGCGGATCAGCCTCGAGGACCTGGATTCGGCGCTGAAGGAAACCAGCCAGCTGAACCTCATCCTCAAGGGCGACAACGCCGGCACGGTCGAGGCGCTGGAGGAAGCCCTGCTGAACATCCAGGTCGACGACGAGGTGGAGCTCCGTGTCATCGACCGCGGCGTCGGTGGCGTCACCGAGACGAACGTCAACCTGGCGTCGGCCTCGGACGCGATCATCATCGGGTTCAACGTGCGGGCCGAGGGCAAGGCGACCGAGCTGGCCAACCGCGAGGGTGTGGAGATCCGGTACTACTCGGTGATCTACCAGGCCATCGACGAGATCGAGAGCGCGCTCAAGGGCATGCTCAAGCCGATCTTCGAGGAGCGCGAGCTGGGCAGGGCCGAGATCCGTGCCATCTTCCGGTCGTCGAAGGTCGGCAACATCGCCGGCTGCCTGGTGACCTCCGGCATCATCCGGCGCAACTCGAAGGCCCGGCTGCTCCGCGACAACGTCGTGGTCGCCGAGACCATGACGGTGCAGTCGTTGCGCCGGGAGAAGGACGACGTGACCGAGGTGCGGGACGGCTACGAATGCGGTCTGACGCTGTCGTACTCCGACATCAAGGAAGGCGACGTCATCGAGACCTACGAGCTCGTGGAGAAGGAGCGCGTCTAGATGGTCACCGACGAGCGCTTGCGCGAGGAGCATGTCACCGACGAGCGCTTGCGCGAGGAGCAAAGTGGTTGATGTCGGTCGGGCGCGCAAGCTGGCCAAGCGCATCGGCACCATCGTCGCCTCGGTCATCGAGTTCGAGATCAAGGATCCCCCGTTGGCCTTCGTGACCATCACGGACACGAAGGTGACGGGAGACCTGCATGACGCCACGGTGTACTACACGGTGCGCGGCCAGACCCTGCAGGACGAACCCGACTACGCCGGCGCGGCAGCCGCGTTGGAACGGGCGAAGGGAACCCTGCGGACCAAGGTCGGTGCCGGCACCGGTGTGCGGTTTACGCCGACACTGTCATTTGTCTTGGACAAGGTGCCCGACACCGCCGCCCACATGGAAGAACTGCTGGCGCGCGCCCGGGCGGCGGATGAGGATTTGGCCAGAGTTCGGCAGGGTGCCAAGCACGCGGGTGACGCAGACCCGTACCGTGTGAGCGGGGAGGAAACCGGCGGGGACCCCGACGACGTTGAGGACACCGGTGACCGCGATCGACAAGACGACTGATATCCCTGTAGCAGGGGACCGTGTCGACGCCCGCAGCGCCGCTGACCTGTTATCCGCTGCGGCCACCGTCAGTGTCGTCTGCCACGTCTATCCCGACGCCGACACCATCGGCGCAGGCCTTGCGCTGGCCTTGGTGCTCGACCATGCGGGCAAGGGCGTTCAGGTCAGCTTCGCTGCGCCCGCATTGCTGCCCGAATCGCTGCAGTCGCTGCCGGGTGGACACCTTCTGGTGGCTCCCGATGCGCTGCTCCGTGACGCCGACCTGGTCGTGACGGTCGACATTCCTAGCGTCAACCGACTGGGAGCGCTGCGAGAACTGGCCGATCCCGAGCGCGAGGTGCTGGTGATCGACCACCACGCCTCCAACCAGCTGTTCGGCAGCGCCAACTACGTGGACCCGGCGGCGGATTCCACCACCATGCTGGTGGCAGAAATCCTCGACGCGTGGGGTAAGCCGATCGACGCGGGCGTCGCCCATTGCCTGTATGCCGGACTGACCACCGACACCGGATCGTTCCGGTGGGCCAGTGCCCGCGCACATCGGCTGGCCGCCCGCCTTCTCGAACTCGGCGTCGACAACGCCTCGATCAGCCGCGCCCTGCTCGACACACACCCGTTCGCGTGGCTGCCGATGCTGTCGCGGGTGCTGGCCTCCGCGCAGTTGCTGCCGGACGCCGCCGGCGGCCGCGGCCTGGTGTATGCCGTTGTCGGACATCATGAGTGGGCGAACGCGCGTCCCGAAGAAGTCGAGAGCGTCGTCGACATCGTGCGTACCACGCAGCAGGCCGAGGTCGCCGCGGTGTTCAAGGAGATCGAGCCGGGGCACTGGTCAGTGTCGATGCGCGCGAAGTCATTCGACCTTTCCGCCGTCGCCAGCGCCTTCGGTGGAGGCGGTCACCGGTTGGCGGCCGGCTACTCAGCGACCGGGTCGGCCGACGACGTCGTGCAGGCCTTGTATGTAGCACTTGGCTGAGACGGAGGGCGATCTGCCGGTCGCCGCTGCCACCGGTCGTCGCATCGCCGGTCTTGCTCTGCCCGCTCTCGGCGTGTTGGCCGCCGAACCGATCTATCTGCTCTTCGACCTCGCCGTGGTGGGCCGCCTCGGCGCCCTGCCACTGGCGGGGCTGGCGATCGGTGGGCTGATTCTGAGCACTCTCAGTTCGCAGATGACCTTCCTGTCCTACGGCACGACGGCCCGCTCGGCCCGGTTCTTCGGTGCCGGTGATCGCGGATCGGCGGTGGGTGAAGGGGTACAGGCGACATGGTTGGCGCTGGGTCTCGGCGTCCTCATCGTCGTCGCGGTGCAGGCCCTCGCGGTGCCGCTGGTGTCGGCGCTGGCCGCGGGCGGAGATATCGCCGCTGAGGCGTTGCCGTGGGTGCGGATCGCCATAGTCGGTGTTCCCGCGATCCTGGTCTCCGCGGCCGGCAACGGCTGGATGCGTGGCGTGCAGGATACGGTGCGCCCCTTGCGCTATGTGGTCGCCGGCTTCGCGCTGTCAGCGGTGCTGTGCCCGCTCCTCGTGTACGGCTGGCTGGGCCTGCCGCGACTCGAACTCGTCGGCTCGGCCGTGGCCAACCTGGTGGGGCAGTGGGTGGCCGCGGTGCTGTTCATCGGCGCCCTACTGGTCGAACGCGTGCCGCGGCACATCCAGCCGGCAGTGCTGCGCGCCCAGATCGTCATGGGCCGCGACCTGCTACTGCGGACAATGGCGTTCCAGGCGTGTTTCGTGTCCGCAGGCGCAGTCGCCGCGCGGTTCGGCGCGGCCGCCGTGGCCGCGCATCAGGTGGTTCTGCAACTCTGGAACTTTCTTGCGCTGGTGCTGGATTCACTCGCCATCGCCGCGCAGTCACTGGTCGGTGCGGCGCTGGGGGCCGGTGACCTGGCGCACGCGAAATCGGTGGCGTGGCGGGTCACCATTTTCTCGGCCCTGGCCTCGGTGGTGCTGGCCGTGATCTTCGCAGTCGGCGCCTCGGTGTTCCCCAGCGTCTTCACCGACGACCGGTCGGTACTCGATGCGATCGATGTGCCGTGGTGGTTCATGGTCGCCCAATTGCCGATCGCCGGTATTGTTTTCGCGCTCGACGGGGTACTGCTGGGGGCAGGCGATGCGAAGTTCATGCGCAACGCGACGCTGATCAGCGCACTGGCCGGATTCCTGCCGTTGATCTGGTTGTCGCTCGCATACCGCTGGGGGCTGTTCGGAATCTGGTCGGGCCTGAGCACTTTCATGGTGCTGCGGTTGTTGTTCGTCGGCTGGCGCGCATTCTCGGGCCGCTGGCTGGTGCCCGGTATCGGTTAGTGTGTCGCGTCTGAATCCGTGCCATATATTTGGACAGGGAATCAAGCATCTCGTCGGGGGTTTTGGTCCAGCGGAACGGTTTTGGGTCGTCGTTCCATGTGTGATGATCCAGTCGTGGACGTCGTTTTCCAGTGCGGCGACGCTTTTGGGGACGCCGCGGCGCAGTAGTTGGTCGGTGAGCAGACCGAACCAGCGTTCCACCTGGTTGATCCACGATGAGCCGGTTGGAAGTGCGGCACGAAGCGGGTGGGTTGTCCGCCAACGTTTTACCGCCGGGGTTTTGTGGGTGGAAGCGTTGTCGAGAACCAGGTACATGTCCGGCAACACAGTTCGTGTCCGCATCGCCAGTCCGGCCGCACTCGTTCGTCGCCGCGGCCGATCGGGCAGGGCCTGTTGGCATCTGATCCCGGCCGGGTTGGGGTGGCCCGAATTTGTCGGACCTGGCTGTGATGATGGGGTTATGTCGTCGACCGCTTCGCTTGAGGTGCCGGTGGTGCGGGCTGGGGAGCGGGTTGAGGTGTTGTTCGGGGAGTTGTCGGAGTTGGCGGGGCAGCGCAATGCCATTGATGGGCGCATTGTGCAGATCGTCGGGGAGTTGGATCACGACGGGTTGTGCGGGTCGACGGGGCGCGGTCGATCGCGGCGTTGGTGGCCTGGAAGCTGGGCGCCTCGTCGGGCAACGCCGCCACGATCGCCGCTGTGGCGCACCGGTTGCCCGGGTTTCCCCGCCGCGGGCAGGGGATGCGGGAGGGTCGGCTGTCGTTGGATCAGGTCGGGGTGATCGCCGGCGGCGCCGCTGATGGCTCCGATGAGCATTATGCGGAGTTCGCCCGGGTGGCCTCGGTGTCGCAGTTGCGCACCGCGGTCAAGCTCGAACCCCGACCCCAACCCGACCCCGACCCCGACGTCCAGCCCGAGCCCGACCCGGAGCCCGAGCCGCGGGTTTCGATCAGCTCCACCTCCGATGAGTAGTTCTGCTATTACCGGATCACGTTGCCGCATCTGGAGGCGGCGAAGTTCGACGCGGCCCTGGCTTCTCATCGTGAGGCGCTGGTCGCCGAATGGAAACGCGATCACGCCGCCGGCGGCGATCAGTCCGGGCGGCGGCCGCCGCTCCCGTCCACCGGCGCGGCGTTTCTGCGGTGGTGGATGCCGGCTGGGACGCCGAGGCGGCGGCCCGCCCGCACGGCGCGCGGACCACGGTGGTGGTGCATGTGGATGTGCACGACCCGGGTGGCGCAGTTGCATCTGGGTCCGCTGCTGTCGGCTGCTGATCGGCGTTACCTGAGCTGTGATGCCACCTGTGAGGTGTGGTTTGAGCGGGCCGGGGTGCCGATCGGGGCGGGGCGGGCGTCTCGGGTGATCAGCCGCCGGTTGCGCCGCGCCCTGGAGTACCGCGACCGCAGCTGCGCGGTGCCCGGGTGTGCGGCCACCCGCGGCCTGCATGCCCATCACCTCTGGCATTGGGAAGACCGGGACCCACCGGCGAACGCGCCGACTGGTGGTGGTATCAACCCTTCCAACCCCAACCACCACCCCCACCCAACTAAGTCGAGCACCAGGGCCGATCCCGGCCGCCACGATATCGAAGCCCAACCGGATGGGGGCATACGGAAGTCCGTTCGCAATACGCGGGCAGGTACCGCATGGTGAAATCGAGGCTGACAACTAGATCTCGCATCGCTGCCCGACGGGCTATCCAACGCCCTCACCAGGATCCGCGCCCGTCTGCGCGCTCTTGGGCTGCGAGCTCAAGACTGCATCTGCTCACGCAAATCATCACTTAACACCGCAGGCGCAACAATCAGACTCGGCACCCGTATTAACGACTCACAACACTTACATGTCTGCGACTCGCGCAATCAGCGCCCATCCATGCTCATTGGTCCGCACATTCAGGTCGGCGAAGCCCGCCTCGGCCAGCCGGGCAGGCAACGTCGACGGGTCGACGGGGTTGTAGGTGTCGCCCCCGTGGTGCGCCTCCAACTCGGCGCTGCCGAGGCTGTCGCTGGCCACCAGCGGTGCGCCGGGGCGCAGCACGCGGGCGATCTCGGCGAACAGGCGGTCCTGCAACTCGACCGAGGGCACGTGATGCAACATCGTGAAGCACGCGGCGCCGGAGAACCGGTTGTCCTGGTACGCCAGCGATGTCGCGTCGCCGTGCACGATCTTCACCGACGGCATACCGGCGAACCGGTCGGTCAGCATTGCGGCGAGCTCGTCGTCGATCTCCACCGAGGTGAGCCGCGGCACGGCACCGCTGAGCACGTCGGTGGTGGCACCGTATCCCGGCCCGACCTCGAGCACGTCATCACCGAGGTCGGTCCCGTCGAGGGCCCACGGGAGGATGACTTCTCGAATCGTCTGGCGCCATTCGTCGCTTCCGCATATCTCATGCGCTTTGTTCACACCGGCAGCCTAGACGCGCTCAGCGCACCTGTGCCCGACCTCGCTGCAACACCGCATCCCGATTGGCGGCGATGTCGTCACCGGTTGCGCTGGACATCCACTGCCGGGCCGACGCGGCTTCGATCCACAGCCCGCCGCTGGTACTGGCGTCGTCGATGCGGTGACAGGACGCCAGCAGCGCCCGGACCGCCTTCTGGTTGTTGCCGACGATCGAGGCGGCGACCCGGCGGACGGTCGGCAGTAACTGGTCATGGGGCACCACCTCGGTCACCAGGCCCGCCCGCAGCGCCTCGTCCGCGGACAGGTAGTCGCCGGTCAAGCTCATCCGGCGGGCCATGCCGACGCCGACTTTCTGCGGCAGCCGCACACTCAACCCCCATGTAGGTAGCAGCCCGACGCGGGCGTGCGTATCGGCGAAGCGGGCATTGTCCGAAGCGATCAGGATGTCGCAGTACAGGGCGAATTCCAGGCCACCGGTGACCGCCGCGCCGTTGATCGCGCCGATCACCGGTTTGGTCATCGGCGGCCACTGCGGCGAGATGTCGGGCAGCTCGGTGGAATTGCCGAGCTCCTTGAGGTCCAGCCCGGCGCAGAACACCGGATCGGTCCCGGTGAGGATGACGACGTCGACCGTGTCATCGGTTTCGGCGTCACGCAGTGCGCGAAAGAAGCGCCTGCGCAACTCGGTTGACAGCGCATTGCGTGACTGCGGCCGGTTCAGCGTCAGGGTGCGCACCCGGTCTTGCGTGTCGACGAGCAGCACGTCGTCGTTCGTCATGGCTTCAACCTATCGAGAATTACGACAATGTCCGAAGCCACGCCGCCGAGCGACGCCGAGCGTGATAATGACGGCGGGCCGGGCTAGCAAAGGACGAATTCGATGAAGAAGCTCACAGCAACGCTGTTCGCGGCGACGGCGATGGCGGTCGCACCGCTGGCAATAGCGCCGGTGGCGCAGGCCGACATCTGCGCGGGTGCCCACGGACGCCATGTCGGGGTGGGCGGCTGTACCAACATCGCCGGTGACGTGGCGACGGGCGTGGCCATCGCGTCGGCCACCGACCCCTACGTTCCCGGCGAGATACCGTGCTACACGGTCGAAGGTGTGCCGTACTACACGCCACCCGGCGATCCCTGCTAGCCGGCGCAGGTGCTGAGCAACCTCGCCGACCGGTGAAGGCGAGGTTGCTTGACCGGGCGGCACCTATCGTGGAGGCATGTGCCGAAACATCACCGAGCTACGCGGCCTGGAACCGGCGGCGACCGCCGAGGAGATCGAGGCCGCCGCCCGCCAGTACATCCGCAAGGTCAGCGGCATCACCCGGCCGACGGCCGCCAATGCCGCGGCGTTCGAAGAAGCGGTGGCCGAGGTCACCGCGACCACCAGCCGGCTGCTGGCAGGCCTGCCACCGCGGCGGCAACCACCCAAAACCGTGCCGCCACTGCGCCGGCCTGAGGTGCGGGCCCGGCTGAATCTGGCATGACGGCAACCCTGACGCAGCCCGCGCTCAAGGAATGGAGTGCGGCCGTCCACGCGATGCTCGACGGCCGGCAGACCGTGCTGTTGCGCAAAGGTGGAATCCACGAAAAGCGGTTCGCCGTGACGGCATCGCGCTTCCTGCTGTTCCCGACCGTCGCGCACAGCCACGCAGAACGGGTGCGACCCGAACACCGGGATCTGTTGAGGGTCTCGGCCCGTGACCGTACCGACGATCAGGTGCTGGTGCGTGCGGGCGCCAACGTCGTCGCCGCCATCGAAGTGAACCGGCCCGAGTCGCTCGAAGACATCGCGGCGCTGCACATCTGGACCGATGAATCGATTCGCGCCGACCGGGTGGACTTCCGGCCCAAACACCGGCTCACGGTGCTGGTGGTGCAGGCGTGCCCGCTCGTCGAGCCAGTTGCCCTGGCCCGGTCACCGGACTACGCCGGGTGCAAGAGCTGGGTGCCCCTGCCCGTCGACCCGAATTGGGGTGCGCCGGTATACGACGAGACCTATCTACAGACGATCGCCGACAGGGCGCGCCGCGCCGTAGGTTGATCACTCATCGGTGTACTACGACCTTGCCGATCATGCGGCCCGACTCCACCTGCTCGTGTGCCCGCCGGATGCCGGCCGCCGTGAAGTCGTTGACGGCGCTGGTCACAGTGGTGCGGAGCACGCCGCGGTCGACCAACGAGGCGGCCTCGGTCAGCAGCCGCTGCTGGGCGGCGATGTCGTAACCGAACAGTGGTCGGGTGAACATCAGCTCCCAATGCCACGCGATGCTTTTCTCCTTGAGTGGCAACAGGTCCAGACCCTCCGGCTCGTCGATCGCGGTGATGTGGCCGAACGGGCGGACGATCTCCGCGTACGTGTCGATGTTGTCCCGCGAGTGCGGGGAGAACACGAAGTCGAGGCCATCCGGTGCGACGCCGAGAGCCTGGGCGCGCAGATCGTGGTGATCGATGACGACGTCGGCGCCCATCTGCGTGGCCCACTGCCGGGAATCATCGCGACTGGCGGTGGCGATCACGCGGACTCGGGTCAGGGCCTTGGCGAGTTGGATCATCACCGATCCCACCCCGCCCGCGGCGCCGACCACCAGCAGATCCCCGGTCGATTCGGCGCCGAGGCCGAACCGTTCGAACAAGGTCTCCCAGGCGGTGATGGTCGTCAACGGCAGCGCAGCGGCGTCGGCGTACGACAGCGATACCGGCTTGTGCGCCACAATGCGCTCGTCGACCGCATGAAACTGTGCGTTGCTGCCCTGCCGGCTGATATCGCCGGCGTACCAGACGTCATCACCGACGGCGATCGTCGTCACCTCGACCCCGACGGCCTCGACCACACCGGCCGCGTCGAAGCCGAGGATCACCGGCGAGTCCGCTTCAGGAAGCGAGGCGCGGCGCTTGACGTCGGCCGGATTGACCGAAACGGCTTCGACGCGGACCAGCGCATCGTGCGGTCGAAGTTCCGGTACCGGCATATCGAGATCCTGTAGCGCATCAGGGTTTTCGATCGGTAGCCCGGCGAACGAGCCGATGGCGGTCATGGTGCTCATACCGCGATGGTAGGGGCAGAGCCCCAAGTGCCCGTCGACCGGTGCGTCAGGTAGCCGGCGACGGCGGTTGCGGTCCGGCCGGCAAGACCAGCCGCGAAGTGCCGCCTTCGGCGAGGTGAATGGTGTGTCTCGCCGGGCGCAACTCGCGGCCCGTGATGACGGGTTCGCCGGTGCCCAGATTGCGGACGAACCGCGGATGCGAACCACCGGCGATGAGGACCCGGATTCGCGATCCGGCCCGAAACCGATGTGCCACGGGGTCAAGGTCTATCCGCAACGTACCGGAATCGACTGTCAGCCTACGGAATCCATCGCTGACGTTGCGCGATCGGCCCTTGCTGTCGACCTCGCTGACGCGGACCCAGACGTCGTTGTGGGGGTTGTCGGACGTGTGCGCGAGTTCGATCACCGGGGTGCCGACGACGTAGAGATCCGAGTGCAGCGGGTCGGCGGTGAAGGTCAGGACGTCGGCCCGCAGCGACAGCTTGGTGTCGGTGCGATAGCCGCCCTCCGGAGAGAGCAGACGACCGCCGATGGTGGGTGTGGGGTCGTTGGGGTCGTAGGTGAATGTCGACGGATGCGCGTCGGCAGCCGGCGCCGCGTCGCCGAGGCGGTTGCCCGGCTGCAGATACAGGACGCGCTCGGGCATGGCGGGCGGCCAGTCGGGCAGGTCGATCCAGCCATGGTGGTTGACCTCGATGCGTACCGGGCTGCGACCCGCGATGGCACCGTCGTCGCCGAGATGCGTGTGCAGCCAGGCCAATGTCTCACGGAGCACCATGGGTGCGGCTTTCGCCATCAAGTTGGAGTGTGTCCAGGCCCCCACGGTCAGTGCGGTCGGTACGCCGCGGCCGGTCAACCGCTGATACTGCGCCAGCGTCTGCTCGAGGAAGAGGTCCTGCCAGCCGCCGATAAGCAGTATCGGAACTTCGCTGCTGTCAAGGGCTTTGGTGGCGTTTAGGGTCGCCCAGAATGCATCGCCGGCGTCGGGGTGCTCGAGCCAGGACTCGAATCAGGGTGCACCGGCGCCGAGCAGTGCCCTGGTCGACTCGCCGAGCGGCAGGCCGTTCGCGGCCTGCGCCACAGCGCGACGCGAGCGCACCTGCCGGACGAGCGCGCTGACCCTGCCCGGGTCCTCCTGGTGGGCGACCATGTCGCTCCAGCCCAGGAAGTCGTTCAGCGAGAACGAGCCGGTGCCCCACGACGAGGCATTGAAGTCGTGCGGACCGACGACGATCACCGCCGCCTTCATTTCCGGCGGAGGATCGGTGAGCAGCGCCCACTGGGTGAAGCCGAGGTACGACAGCCCGATGGTGGCGAACGAACCCGTGAACCACGGCTGGTCGCGCAGCCACACCGCGGTGTCCGCTCCGTCGGCCATCTCGTTGACCATCGGCGTGAATTCGCCGCCTGAGCCGAAGGTTCCGCGGACGCTCTGGAACACGACGTGGTAGCCGCGTGTGGCGTAGGCGCCTGCATACAGTCGGGCGAACGCCCACCCGCGGCCATACGGTCCGCGCACCAGCAGCGTGCCCGCGGGCGTCGATGTCGCAGGCTCGTAGTGTTCGGCGAGCAACTCCACGCCGTCGCGCATCGGCACGCGCAATCGCCGGTGGACGGTGAAGTCGGTGGTTTGCGGTGGCAGGCGCAGGAGGCCCGCGACGGCGCGGCCGGTGAATTGCCTGATCCGCGAGCGGGGAGGTGACGACGGGGCGGCGGTAGAAACGGCAGTCACCTGACCGAGGTTACGCAGGGGGAGGATTGTCGCCATCGATCGCCTCGACCACCGTGGCCATCAGCCACTGCACCGCACGGGTCACGTCGGTGCCGTCGACGCCCCATGCGCCGACGAGCCGCTCGTAGCTCGGCAGGTTACACAGCACGTCGAGAAGGCAGGCGGCCAACCGTTGCTGGCTATCCGCCCACCGCGGTGTCTCGGCCGAAACGGATGCGTTCGTCGACGCTGACGAAGGTCGGGTCGCTCGGCTCCTTAGTGGACAAACTGGTGGCGCAGCGGCGTTCGGAATCACATGACGACATTCGCGCTGGGGCACGGGGCATGGCCATCGGGCCGGAGATCGGGCGCAGTCTGGCCGATCAGGGGAGTCGCGAGCAGATCCTCGATCCGGTGTACGAGTCTGGTCTGAGCGAGCCCCGGCGTTCGACGTCGTCGCCGTCCTGCTGAGCCTGGCGTGACCGGTAGAGATGACTAGTAGACGTAGTACGGGCTCAGCTCATGCGCGCGCTGCAGATTCGTCTGCAGGCAGTCGGGGTTGTCGGCCGATTCGATCGGTGAGTAGAACAGCGACTGCTGGATGACGCCATAGCTGGTCTTGAACGCGACCATGCAGGTGATCCACCAGCGGTCGTTCCAGTCGGTGGGCTTCATGATCCAGTACTGCGCGGCGCGGTGGCCGTTGATGTCCATCTCGAGCGCATCGGCCGGGATGGTCGCCTCGTAGGTGCGCCAGACGAACGCCTCGACGGCCATCTGGTAGTTGCCGGCGTCGTAATGGCAACGGAGGCTGTCCTCGGGCGTGGGCGGTGTGAATGCCAGCCCGATCCGCTGGATCACATCGAGGGGAATGTCCTGGCACGGGTCGAATGGTCGCGGGTTGACCGTTTCGACCACCGGCCATTTGATCGTCGTCGAGACATCGGACAGGGGCGCCGCCGTCGATCTCAACTCGACGGTGTGGCTGCCTACGGCGCCGACCGGATTGGTCTGCCAGACCACGACAACCGCCGTGACCAGCGCACACAGCGCCGACAGCAGTCGCAACCTGGCGACCATCCCACCCCCTGTTGTCATGGCGGCCGAGCCGCCGGCATGCGCCCGACCCTGCGGGGAGTGTAGCGGCCCCCGACCCGCGTCCGGCGAGAAAATGAGAACAGGTTCTAGTTGCCGGACGGGGTGTGCGGGCCGCCGCAAGTACGCTGGTCGGTTGTGACACGCGACGACAGACGCCCGACGCTGTGGGCGATCAGCGACCTCCATACGGGTCACACCGGCAACAAGCCGATCACCGAAGCGCTGCATCCCGTGTCTCCCGACGACTGGTTGATCGTCGCGGGAGACGTCGGCGAGCGCACCGACGAGATCCGCTGGGCGCTGGATCTCCTGCGCAAGAGGTTCGCCAAGGTCATCTGGGTCCCCGGAAACCACGAGCTGTGGACCACCAACCGGGATCCGATGCAGATCTTCGGGCAGTCGCGCTACGACTACTTCGTCAACATGTGCGACGAGATGGGGATCCTCACCCCCGAACACCCCTTCCCGGTGTGGAATGAAGAAGGCGGCCCGGCCACCATCGTGCCGATGTTCCTGCTCTACGACTACACCTTCCTGCCGCAGGGCGCCGCCACCAAGGCCGAGGGGCTGGCGATCGCACGCGAGCGCAACGTGGTCGGCACAGACGAGTTTCTGCTGTCGTCGGAGCCGTATGCGACGCGCGACGCGTGGTGTCGCGACCGGGTCGCCCACACGCGCAAGAAACTCGAAGACCTCGACTGGATGACGCCGACCGTGCTGGTGAACCATTTTCCGCTGGTCCGGGAGCCCTGCGACGCGATGTTCTACCCGGAATTCTCGCTGTGGTGCGGCACCACAGCGACCGCCGATTGGCACACCCGCTACAACGCCGTCTGCTCTGTCTACGGGCACCTGCACATTCCCCGCACCACGTGGTACGACGGTGTTCGGCACGAAGAGGTCTCGGTGGGTTACCCGCGGGAGTGGCGGCGCCGCAAGCCATATCGATGGCTGCGGCAGGTGCTGCCCGATCCCAAGTATCCGGCCGGATACCTCAACGAGTTCGGCGGCCACTTCGAGATCACTCCGGACATGCGGGATAGTGCCGAGAAGATCCAGCAGCGCATCAAGGACAGGCAGGCGAGGTGATGAGCGCTTGCGCGAAGAACAGACGATCATGAGCAACGCAGCTCTGCTCTCGGAGGTGTTGCCGGCTTCTTCGCATCAGCTTGCCGCCGCCGAGATGTACACCGACCCGCCGGAACTGGCGCCGTTGCCCGAAGAAGAGCCGTTGATCGCCAAATCGGTGGTGAAACGGCGCAATGAGTTCATCACCGTCCGGTATTGCGCGCGTATGGCGTTGAGTGAGCTGGGAGTGCCACCGGCGCCGATCCTCAAGGGGGACAAGGGTGAACCGTGCTGGCCCGACGGGGTGGTCGGCAGCCTGACGCACTGCGAGGGTTTCCGGGGCGCCGCCGTCGGCCGCCACGGCGATGTCCGCTCGATGGGTATCGACGCCGAACCCCACGGTGTGCTGCCCAACGGTGTGCTCGACGCGATCAGCCTGCCCGAAGAACGCAGCGCCATCCATGCCCTGCCGGGGGCATTGCACTGGGACCGAATCCTGTTCTGTGCCAAGGAAGCGACGTACAAGGCGTGGTATCCGGTGACTCACCGCTGGCTGGGCTTCGAAGACGCGCACATCACCTTCGACGTCGACGACTCCGGCACGGCCGGTGGGTTCGTGTCGCGCATCCTGATCGATCCGGCCGCTCTGAGCGGGCCGCCACTGGAAACGCTGTCGGGTCGATGGTTGGTGCGAGACGGCTTGACGCTGACGGCGATCGTACTGTGACCGACCCTGGACTCGTGGTCGTCGACAAGCCGCGGGGAATGACCAGCCACGACGTCGTCGGCCGCTGCCGGCGCATCTTCGGCACCCGAAAGGTCGGGCATGCCGGGACGCTGGACCCGATGGCCACCGGAGTGCTGATCGTCGGCATCGATCGGGCCACCAAGATCCTGGGCCAACTCACCGCGACGGACAAGTCCTACGATGCCACGATGCGGCTGGGTCAGGCGACCTCCACCGACGATGCCGAAGGCGAAGTGCTGCGCACGGTTCCGGCGCAGCACATCGACGGCAACCAGATCCACGGCGCCGTCGCGGCGCTGCGCGGCGACATCGACCAGATCCCCTCTGCGATCAGCGCGGTCAAGATCGGCGGCAAGCGGGCCTACCTCCTGGCGCGAGAGGGACAACCCGTCGAGCTCGCCCCGCGTCGCGTCCACATCGAGCGGTTCGACGTGCTGGCGATCCGGCGCCAGCCCGAAGGTCTGCACGGCTTCGTCGACGTCGACGTCGCGGTCGACTGTTCCAGCGGCACCTATATTCGCGCGCTGGCCCGCGACATCGGCTCAGCCCTGAAGGTCGGCGGGCATCTCACGGCGCTGCGGCGCACCCGGGTCGGCCGGGTGGGTTTGGCGGAGGCCCGCAGCCTCGACGAACTCGCCGACCTGCCGCGGCTGTCCTACAGCCTCGATGAGGCGTGCCTGCAGTCTTTCCCGCACCGCGACCTGACCGCCGACGAGGTGGAGCACACCCGGCACGGACGCCCGCTGAAACCCGCGGGCATCGAAGGGGTCTACGCGGCAATCGGACCGGACGGGCGTGTCATCGCACTACTTGCCGACGAGGCGAATCGCACGAAGCCGGTGGTGGTGCTGCGACCGGCGACGCTCGACGCTCGCTAGTCATGTCCGGCCCACGAGCGGTGTATGCAGCCATGGCGGGCGCCGTGGGCGCGGTCCTCCTTGGCGAGTTCGCGGCGTGGCGGGCCAGCAGGCAGTACCTGCCGTGGCGTGCCCCGCGGTTCGACGAATCCGGCACGAAGACGGTCGTCGTGCTCGGCTGTCCGTCCGCGCCCGACGGTTCGCCGTCGTGGGTGCAGCGCCACCGGATCCGCATTGCCCTACGGTGTTACCGCCGCGGCGACACCGTCATCTTCTGTGGCGGGATCACCCGGGGAAGCGCGCGCTCAGAGGCGGCGGTGATGGCCGATCACGCGGTGAGCCTGGGCCTGCCGCGGGATTCGGTCGTCGTCGAAGGATGCTCGCAGACGACGTGGCAGAACATCGAGAACGCTTTGCCGCTGATCGGTCCGGGGCCAGTGGTCGTCGCCTCCAACACCTTTCATGCGCGCAGAGCCCGGCGGTACATCTGGCTGCAGGACAGGGCGATCGGCGGTCGCCTCCGCAGGGGATGTGACTACCGCCCGGGCGAACTCTTCTGGCTCAAGCCGTTGATGGCCGTGGTCCGCAGATGAAGTTGATCAGGAGCAACTGATAAGTCTAGCCTGATCGATATGGTCATCGACAGACAGACTGAGGATGTGGCGAGAGCGCTGCTGTTGTGCGTGGGAATGCTGCGTCGACGGCTCCGCCAGACACCGGTCGACGGCGAACTGAGCTTCCCGGAAACGGCGGCCCTGGGACGTCTCGATCGCGGTGGTCCCGCCGCCTCCGCCGATCTGGCCCGACTGGAGCAGATCAGCCCGCAGTCGATGGGGGCCACACTGAGTGCGCTTGAGGCGCGCGGCTTCGTCAAACGTCAGCCCGACCCCCACGATGGCAGGCGAATCCTCTTGTCGATCAGCGCCTCCGGCAGACGCGAGCTCAACAGGCGCCGCAATGCCCGCATCGAACAACTCGCCCGTGGGCTCGCGGACTTCACCGAATCCGAACTCGATCAACTGGCCGCCGCGGTCCCGTTGATCGAACGACTCGCATACCGCCTGTAGATGGCGACCCGACAGCAGGAAACCGAAACCCGCGACAACTACCGCTGGGTGGCGTTGACCAATACCACCGCGGCGGTCTTCATGTCGGCGCTCGATGGGTCGATCGTCATCATCTCGCTGCCCGCGATCTTCCGCGGCATCCACCTGGACCCGTTGGCACCGGCCAACATCACCTATCTGCTGTGGATGATCATGGGCTATCGGCTGGTTCAGTCGGTGCTGGTGGTCACCCTGGGCCGCATCGGCGACATGTTCGGCCGGGTGCGGGTCTACAACCTGGGCTTCACCGTGTTCACCGTCGCGTCCGTGCTGCTCTCGTTCGACCCCTTCGATGGTTCAGCGGCGGCACAGTGGCTGATCGGCTGGCGACTATTGCAGGCCGTGGGCGGATCGATGCTGATGGCCAACTCGGCGGCAATCCTCACCGACGCATTCCCGCCCGACCGGCGAGGGTTTGCGCTCGGCTTCAACCAGGTCGCGGCGCTTTCCGGGCAATTCGTCGGGCTGGTGGCCGGCGGCCTGCTGGCCGCGTGGGACTGGCGCGCGGTGTTCTGGGTCAACGTGCCCGTCGGCGTTTTCGGCACCGTCTGGGCCTACCGGCGGCTGCGTGACAACGGCGAGCGGCACCGGGGCCGTATCGACTGGTGGGGCAATATCACCTTCGCCGTCGGTCTGTCGGCCGTTCTCGTCGCGATCACCGCCGGGATACAACCGCGCGGTGCGCATCCCACCGGCTGGCACAGCCCGTTCGTTCTGAGCACGCTGCTGGTCGGCATCGTCGTGCTGATCGTCTTCGTGCTCATCGAGTCCCGGGTGGCCGAACCGATGATCCGCCTGAGCCTGTTCAAGATCCGCGCGTTCAGTGCGGGTAATGCCGGGGCGCTGGCGGCGGCCCTGGCGCAGGGCGGCCTGCAGTTCATGCTGATCATCTGGTTGCAGGGCATCTGGCTGCCGCTGCACGGCTACGACTATGCCGACACCCCGTTGTGGGCGGGCATTTTCATGTTGCCGTTGACCGCTGGATTTCTCATCGCCGGCCCGACCGCGGGCGCGTCGTCGGACCGGTTCGGTGCGCGTGGCATCGCGTCGGTCGGCATGCTGTTGTTCGGGCTCAGCTTCGTCGGGTTGATGCTTCTGCCGATCAACTTTCCCTATTGGGCGTTCGCATTGTTGATCGCGCTCAACGGGGTTGGCAATGGCATGTTCGCGGCGCCGAACACGTCGTCCATCATGGGCAGTGTCCTGCCCAGCGAGCGCGGGGTGGCGTCGGGTATGCGGGCGACGTTCCAGAACAGCGGCACCGCGTTGTCGATCGGGGTGTTCTTCTCGCTGATGGTCGTCGGCCTGGCGGCCAGCCTGCCCGGAGTGCTCACCGGTGGGCTGCAGGACCAGGGCGTGCCGCATGCGCTGGCCGCGCAGGTGGCGGGTCTGCCGCCGGTGTCGACGCTGTTCGCCGCCGTGCTGGGGGTCAATCCGCTGGAGCACCTGCTGGAACCGAGTGGCGTGCTGACACATCTGCCCTCGCAGAACCGCGATTTGATCACTGGTAGCGAGTTCTTTCCGAACCTGATCTCGGGCCCCTTCCATCACGGGCTGATGGTCGTGTTCGGGGTGTCAGTTGCCTTGGCGGCGTTGGCCGGAATTGCCTCACTGGCACGGGGGCGTGTCGGCGAGCGCGGAACCGACTGATCTCAAGATGGGGCGTAGAGGCTCTCGAACCGCTCGATCGACTTCTCGATGTCGCCCTTGACCGCCCGTGCGGCGGCGATGCCGATGGGTCCGAAGAGTGGTCGGCCGCCGAGGTCGATCCTGACCGTGAACGTACTGCCCGCGTCCGTCGGTGCGACGTTCATTGTCAGCTTGTACTTGGTGCCCCCGACGCCGTCACCGGTGATCTCGATCGACTTCGGCGGATCGTATTTCCGGATCGTCCATGTCACACGGTTGCGCATCCCCTTGGCGCCCGCCACACCGACGATGGTCGTGCCGACCGCGAGTTCGTCGGGCAGATCCGACCGCCACCCCTGGTGCATCGTCAACCAGTCGCCCAGCTCTGAGAGGTCGGAGACATGTGCCCACGCATCGTCGGGACGCAGGGACAACTTCCGGGATAACTCGACCTTGGCCATCGGCTAACCGACCACCCAGATCGCTTCTGCCGCAGGGCTTCCCAAATCGACCGTGGTGGCCGCGTCTACCGATCCCTCGGGACCCTCGACAGCCACCGAGATCATCCCGGCGAAGTCGCGGCGGGCCAGCACCCGCAGCCGCGAGTCGAGGCTGATACCGACGCTGTCGAAGTACCGCAACATCTCAGGGTCGGCGTCGGAGATACGGGCGACGGTTCCGGCGTCACCGTCCGCGCAGACCGAGAGCTGGCGCGCATCCGGAGTGGGTACCTGCCCGTTGGCAGCCGGTATCGGATCGCCGTGTGGGTCGCGGGTGGGGTGGCCCAGCTTGGCGTCGATCCGGTCGAGCATCCGGTCGGACACCGCGTGCTCGAGCACCTCGGCCTCGTCGTGCACCTCGTCCCAGCCGTAGCCCAGCTCGCGGACCAGGAAGGTTTCCATCAACCGGTGCCGGCGGACCATGGCCAGCGCGGCCTGCCGGCCCGCCTCGGTGAGCGTCACCGCGCCGTATTTCTCGTGATTGACCAGGCCCTGGTCGGCCAGCTTGCGGATGGACTCCGAGGCGGTGCTCGCCGACACGCCGATCCGCTCGGCCAGCATCTTGGTGCTGACCTTTTCCCGGGACCATTCCTGGGCGGTCCAGATGACTTTCAGATAGTCCTGGGCAACCGTCGTCAGGTCGCGAGGGTTACCGTCAGGGCTCACAGCAACAAAGTTTAGGCAGTCATCAACTGATCCGGGGATCTCGCGCCGCCGAGCCGATGCGCGCGTCGTAGGCTAGCGCTGTGCAGCGCTGGCGGGGACAGGACGAGATCCCGACGGACTGGGGCCGATGTGTGGTGACCATCGGCGTCTTCGACGGCGTCCATCGCGGTCATCAGGAACTGATCAGTCACGCGGTCAAGGCGGGGCGATCCCGGGGCGTGCCGACGGTGTTGATGACGTTCGATCCCCACCCGATGGAAGTGGTCTTCCCGGGCAGCCATCCCGCTCAGTTGACGACCCTGACCCGACGCGCCGAGCTGGTCGAGGAGATGGGCATCGACGTGTTCCTGGTGGTGCCGTTCACCACCGATTTCATGAAGCTCACCCCCGAGCGCTACATCCACGAGCTGCTCGTCGAGCGGCTGCACGTGGTGGAAGTCGTGGTGGGGGAGAACTTCACCTTCGGCAAGAAGGCCGCCGGCAACGTCGGATTGCTGCGCAAGGCCGGTGATCGGTTCGGGTTCGCGGTCGAAGGCATGTCGCTGGTCGCCGAACACCACAAGGACGAGAGTGTGACGTTCTCCTCGACCTACATCCGGTCCTGCGTGGACGCCGGCGACCTGGTCGCCGCCGCGGAGGCGCTGGGCCGGCCGCACCGGGTCGAGGGTGTGGTGGTGCGCGGTGACGGCCGGGGCAAGGTGATGGGGTTCCCGACAGCCAACGTCGCCCCGCCGATGTATGCGGCCATTCCCGCTGACGGCGTGTATGCCGCCTGGTTCACCGTCTTGGGCCACGGTCCGGTGATGGGCACGGTCATCCCCGGTGAGCGGTATCAGGCCGCGGTTTCCGTCGGCACCAACCCGACGTTCAGCGGCCGCACCCGCACTGTGGAGGCGTTCGTCCTCGACACCACCGCCGACCTGTACGGCCAGCACGTCGCGGTCGACTTCGTCGCCCGCATCCGCGGCCAGGAGAAATTCGACTCGGTGGACGATCTGGTGGCCGAGATGGGCGTCGACACCGAACGGGCTCGCACGATTCTTTCTGCACAGTGATGCACTGCTAGACTGCCTGCCGACCCGGCGTGTGCTGCAGTTCGCGGTGGCCGCGCTGTTCAGGGCCTGAGGGCTCCGATGTTCGCGGACCGATTGATGGAGTTGAATTCGTGGCGCTCACTGCCGAACAGAAAAAAGACATTCTGGGCCAGTACGGCCTGCATGACACCGACACGGGCTCGCCGGAGGCCCAGGTCGCGCTGCTGACCAAGCGGATCGCGGACCTGACCGAGCACCTGAAGGTGCACAAGCACGATCACCACTCGCGGCGGGGGCTGCTGCTGCTGGTCGGCCGGCGCCGCCGGCTGCTGAAGTACGTCGCTCAGGTCGACGTGGCGCGCTACCGTTCGCTGATCGAACGCCTGGGCCTGCGCCGCTGACACAATTCGTGGCCGCAGTGGAATTGTCTCGAGGTGCGAACACCTCCGAATACGTCCTTGGTAGCGACCAGGCTGAGATCGCCCGGCTGCAGACGCAGGCCTTGATGATCGCCGAACCGACAGCTCTTCTCCTTGAGCGCGGCGGCGTCCGTCCAGGCATGCGGGTTCTCGACCTGGGGTCGGGGCCCGGCGACGTCGCTTTCCAGGTGGCCCAGATGGTCGGGCCCGACGGATTCGTGATCGGCGTCGAGCGAGACCCCGCGCAGCTCGCCACCGCCCAGCAGCGCCTCGCCGAAACCGGTGTGCGCAATGTCGTCTTCCGCAATGGCGACGCACGCACCTTCACCGATGACGAGCCGTTCGACGCCATTGTCTGCCGGCTGTTGCTGATGCATCTGCCCGACGCTGTCGACGTGCTGGCCCACCACATCCGCAACCTGCGGCCGGGGGGAATGTTCGTCGCCGTCGACTACGACATGGGCGGGTCTCGCGCGCTTCCCGAGGTGGCGCTGTACTCGCGCATCCAGGAGTGGCTGCGGTCGGCGTTCGCGCATTCCCATGTCGATCCGTTTGTGGGGCAGCGCTTCCCCGTGATGTTCGCTCAGGCGGGTTTCGTGGATGTGAACGCGCTCGGCCTACAGGTGTACTGGCCCCCCAACAGCCGCCCCGCCGTCGCCTACCTGGTCGGTGTCGTGCGAGCGATGAAGGACGCGATAGTGAACTCCGGTGTCGCGACCGAGGAAGAGATCGGTCTGGACACGCTCGAACAGCGACTCGCCGACGAAATCCAGGCCGCGAATGCGGTGTGGACGACGCCGACGGTGGTCGGCGGCTGGGGCCGGCGAGCCGTATAGGCGTCTCCTGACGCGCGGTTGGGGGTCGCGTACCTGCTGCAATGTAAGATGAGTTCGTTCGCCAGCCGTTTGGAGCGAACAATGGGTGCGGTACTCGCAGATCCGCGAGCGCCGTTCCCGCGTGTCATGTCAGGACCCGCCTGATCGCGCGGTCTTCGGTAGTGGCAGCCGGGAGGGTATCCCGGCCGCTTCGATCGATGGCCGTAGCCGCATCAAGGCCAGTGTCTCTGCGGGGCTGTTTCGCATCCTGCGCGTGACGACGCGAAACAGCTGAACATGAATCCAGAGAGGCCATACGGACGTCCATGTCTGTAGTTGAAATTGAAGACGGTGTGTACGAATCCACCGCCGTGCTCGACAACGGGAGCTTTGGCTCCCGCACCATCCGATTCGAAACCGGCCGGCTCGCCCAGCAGGCCGCCGGCGCCGTCGTCGCCTACCTCGACGACGAAACCATGCTGCTGTCGGCCACGACCGCCAGCAAGAGCCCGAAGGACCACTTCGACTTCTTCCCGCTGACGATCGACGTCGAGGAGCGCATGTACGCCGCCGGGCGCATCCCCGGCTCGTTCTTCCGGCGAGAGGGCCGGCCGTCCACCGACGCCATCCTGACCTGCCGCCTGATCGACCGTCCGCTGCGCCCGACGTTCATCTCCGGCCTGCGCAACGAGGTCCAGGTCGTGGTCACGATCCTGAGTCTGAATCCCGACGACCTGTACGACGTGCTGGCCATCAACGCCGCGTCGGCGTCCACCCAGATCTCCGGCCTGCCGTTCAACGGTCCCGTCGGCGGTGTGCGTGTCGCGCTGATCGACGGCACCTGGGTGGCGTTCCCGACCGTCGAGCAGCTCAAGCGGGCGGTGTTCGACATGGTCGTCGCCGGCCGCAAGGTCGAGGCCGACGGAAAAGATGACGTCGCGATCATGATGGTGGAGGCCGAAGCCACCGAGAACGTCATCGAGCTGACGGCCGGCGGCGCACAGGCGCCGACCGAGACCGTTGTCGCCGAGGGCCTGGAGGCCGCCAAGCCGTTCATCGCCGCGCTGTGCAGCGCGCAGCAGGAGCTGGCGGATCGGGCCGCCAAGCCCACCGGCGAGTTCCCGGTCTTCCCCGAGTACGGCGAGGACGTCTATTACTCGGTGGCCTCGGTGGCCACCGACGAGCTGTCCAAGGCGCTGACCATCGCGGGCAAGACGGAACGCAATGACCGCACCGAGGAGATCAAGGTCGAGGTGCTCGAGCGGCTCGGTGAGCAATTCGCCGGACGCGAAAAGGAGATCGGCGCGGCATACCGTTCGCTGACCAAAAAGCTTGTGCGTCAGCGCATCCTGACCGACCACTTCCGTATCGACGGTCGCGGCATCACCGATATTCGCGCTCTCTCGGCCGAGGTTGCGGTGATTCCGCGGGCGCACGGCAGCGCGCTGTTCGAGCGGGGCGAGACCCAGATCATGGGCGTCACGACGCTGGACATGATCAAGATGGCCCAGCAGATCGACTCGCTGGGGCCCGAGACCAGCAAGCGCTACATGCACCACTACAACTTCCCGCCGTATTCGACCGGGGAGACCGGCCGCGTCGGCTCGCCCAAGCGTCGCGAGATCGGCCATGGCGCGCTCGCCGAGCGCGCGCTGGTACCGGTGCTGCCGAGCGTCGAGGAATTCCCCTACGCGATCCGGCAGGTGTCGGAAGCGTTGGGCTCCAACGGTTCGACATCGATGGGTTCGGTGTGCGCCTCGACGCTCGCGCTGCTGAATGCCGGTGTGCCGCTGAAGGCTCCGGTCGCGGGCATCGCGATGGGCCTGGTGTCCGACGATATCGAAGTCGAGGGTGGCGGCACCGAGCGGCGTTTCGTCGCGCTGACCGACATCCTCGGCGCCGAGGACGCCTTCGGTGATATGGACTTCAAGGTCGCCGGTACCAAGGAGTTCGTCACCGCGCTGCAGCTGGACACCAAGCTCGACGGCATCCCGTCGCAGGTGCTGGCGGGGGCGCTGTCGCAGGCCAAGGACGCGCGGCTGACCATCCTCGAAGTGATGGCCGAGGCGATCGACCAGCCCGACGAGATGAGCCCGTACGCGCCGCGGATCACCACGATCAAGGTGCCCGTGGACAAGATCGGCGAGGTCATCGGGCCCAAGGGCAAGATGATCAACTCGATCACCGAGGAGACCGGCGCGTCGATCTCCATCGAGGACGACGGCACTGTGTTCGTCGGCGCCAGCAATGGCGAAGCGGCGCAGGCCGCGATCGACAAGATCAACGCGATCGCCAACCCGCAATTGCCCAAGATCGGTGAGCGGTTCCTCGGAACGGTAGTCAAGACAACCGATTTCGGTGCCTTTGTGTCGTTGCTTCCGGGCCGTGACGGGCTTGTGCACATCTCCAAGCTCGGCCGGGGCAAGCGCATCGCGAAGGTCGAGGATGTCGTCAAGGTCGGCGACAAGCTGCGTGTGGAGATCGCCGACATCGACAACCGCGGCAAGATCTCGCTGATCCTCGTCGCCGAAGAAGACGGTGCAGAGGCACAAGAGAACGCGCCGGCGCCCGCCGATGCCGCAACCGCCAGCAGTTAGGGCCTTGCGTCGCGGGCAGCGCGACGACGAAAAATCCGCAGCCGTCCGGCGTACCACGTTGCCGGGCGGCCTGCGGGTGGTCACCGAGTACATCCCGTCGGTGCATTCGGCGTCCGTCGGCGTGTGGGTGGGTGTCGGGTCGCGCGACGAGGGTGCGAGCGTCGCGGGCGCGGCACACTTCCTGGAACACCTGCTGTTCAAGTCGACCCCGACCCGGACGGCCGTCGAGATCGCGCAGGCGGTCGACGCGGTCGGCGGGGAGTTGAACGCCTTCACCGCCAGGGAACACACCTGCTACTACGCGCACGTGCTCGACACCGATCTGGAACTGGCCATCGACCTGGTGGCCGATGTGGTGCTGCGGGGCCGCTGCGCCGCCGATGACGTCGAGATCGAACGCGACGTCGTGCTCGAGGAAATCGCGATGCGCGACGACGATCCGGAGGACACGCTGGGCGACGTCTTCTTGTCGGCGATGTTCGGCGGCCACCCGGTCGGCCGGCCGGTGATCGGCAGCGTCGACTCCATCTCGGCGATGACCCGCGCGCAGCTGCACTCGTTTCACCTCCGTCGGTACACGCCGGAGCGGATGGTCGTCGCGGTCGCCGGAAACATTGAGCACGACGACGTCGTCAGACTGGTGCGGGAGTACTTCGGGCCGCGTCTGGTGCATGGCCGGGACCCGGTGCCGCCGCGCAAGGGCACCGGTAAGGTGCCGGGCCGGCCGACGCTCGAACTCGTCAGCCGCGACGGCGAGCAGACCCATCTGTCGATGGGCGTGCGCACCCCGGGCAGGCACTGGGATCATCGGTGGGCCCTGTCCGTGCTCAACAATGCGCTCGGTGGTGGGCTGAGTTCGCGTCTGTTTCAACAGATTCGGGAAACGCGAGGATTGGCGTACTCGGTCTATTCGACGGTGGACACCTTCTCCGACAGCGGCGCCCTGTCGATTTACGCGGGATGCCTGCCGGAACGGTTCGACGAAGTGGTCCGGGTGACGATCGACGTGCTCGAAACGGTCGCCCGCGACGGCATCACCGAATCCGAATGCCGGATCGCCAAGGGATCGATGCGCGGTGGACTGGTGCTGGGGCTCGAGGATTCCGGGTCACGGATGAACCGCATTGGCCGCAACGAGCTGAATTTCGGCGAGCATCGCAGCATTGCCGCGACCCTGGCGAAGATCGACGAGGTCACGCTCGACGAGGTGAACGGGGTCGCGCGGCAGCTGTTGTCGCGTCCCTTCGGCGCCGCGATCCTGGGCCCGCAGCGATCCAAAAGGTCATTGCCCCAGCGGCTTCGGAGCATCGCCGGCTGATCGGTAACCTAGGCGCGATGACTTCGGTATCCCGACGACATGTACTGTTCGGCGGCCTGGCGCTCGCAACGGCGGCCGCATGTTCCAGCAAGACGGTTCTCGCGGACCCGGTCCAGCCGCTGCCGCCGATCGAAGATCGAATCGGCGCGCTGGAACGCCGTCACAACGCAGTAGTCGGCATTTATGGCCAGAACCTCGACTCGGGTAAGACCGTGTCTCATCGAGCCCAGGACTTGTTCGCGATGTGCTCGACCTTCAAGGCCTACGCCTCGGCCCGAGTGCTGCAGATGGCCGAACACGGTGAGCTCTCGCTGGACCAGAAGGTGTTCGTCGAGCCGGGCGCCGTGGTGGCCAATTCACCGGTCACGGGCCCGCGCGCAGGCGGCGACATGACGCTTGCGGAACTGTGCCAGGCGGCTCTGCAGGTAAGCGACAACACCGCGGGCAACCTACTGCTCAAGACGATCGGGGGCCCGCCGTCCATCACGGCGTTCGCGCGCAGCATCGGCGATGACCGGTCGCGGCTCGACCGATGGGAGACCGAGCTGAACTCCGCCGTGCCCGGCGACCCGCGCGACACCAGCACGCCGGAGGCGCTCGGGACGGGTTATCGCAGTCTGCTCGCCGGAAACGCGCTAGGACCGTCACAGCGAAGTCAGCTCGAGGGGTGGATGCGGGGAAATCAGACCTCGAGCGTGCGGGCCGCGCTCCCGCCCGGGTGGACGACCGCCGACAAAACCGGGAGCGGGGACTATGGAAGCACCAATGACGTCGGAATCGCCTACGGACCCGCAGGCCAGCGGCTTCTGCTCGCCATCATGACGAAATCGCAGGTCAACAACCCGAAGGTGGAGAACCTGCGCCCGCTGATCGGCGAGCTCGTCACTCTGGTTCTGCCCTCGCTCTGAGAGTGGGTGCCAGTTAGAGGGAAACACCCGATTCCTCGGCGGCCCTTCTTGTCATACGTTCGCCCTGCACAGTAGCCATGCTGGAATACCAGGCGGGCACCCGAGACGGACGGAAAGACATGCGGGGACAGCAAACGAGCGCAGTTCTCACCGGAATCGGCATGCGCGCCATCGCCGACGACACGGCGCCCCGAGCCGTTCTGCATGGCTTCGACCGGACCAGCGCGGCGCCTGGGGGGACGCGCGCACCGATCATGATGCAGTCGGTGGCAGTGGTCGACGGTCACGACGCCACCCATGCGGCGATCGAGTCCTGGTGCTCCCGAACGAATCCGCAGATCCGCTTCGCGGGTAGTTATTTCTCTGCCGAGCAGTTTCTCGAGGCTCATCCCTCGTCGGCTCTGCCCGGGGTCGGTGCTGTAATCCTGGAGCTCGAACAGGCGCATCATCGCGTCGATTTCACCGTCCTCGACCGACTCGTGCAGCGTCGGCACGAGGTGATCGTGTACTCGCATGCCTCGAGCGAAGAGGTGATTCTCACGTCGTTGGATCGAGGCGCGCGCACCTACGTGGCCAAATCGGAGCGCAAGGATCACCTGTTGGCAGCGATCCGCGCGGCCGGCACCGACACCCCGTACGTCGGGCCGCGGATGGCGAGGGCGATGCACAACTACGGTACGGTCGGCCGGCCGAACCTCGCGCCGCGCGAACGGGAAGTGCTGATCGCCTGGGTCCGCACCGAAAGCAAAGACCTGGTCGCGCAGCAACTGGACATTGCACCGACAACCGTCCGCACGCATCTGCAACGGGTTCGCGCCAAATATGCCGCGGTGGGGCGTCCTGCCACGACGAAGGCCTCGTTGGTGGCCAGGGCGATTCAGGACGGCATCATCAACGTCGACGACATTTAGGCGTCGGATGCGGCCTCGCGGCCGCTGACATCTACGGACAACGGGTCACCGCCGTCGACGGGTTGGTTCACGGAGACGCCACCGCCCGATAATGGACAGAGCAGGCGACGAACGTTCGTTCAGGCGTCGTCGCGGCTGGGAAAGCGATGGCCCTGCCGACCGGCAACCCCTCGAAGCCGGACGGCGCGCCATCGGTTCATATGCGTAGTGAACTACGCAAGATTGCGGGACGGACGATTACCGCAGAATCGTGTCCAGCAAATGGCTGTCAGGACGAGAAAAATCCGACGCGCCGCTTCTGATGAGGCGGCGCGCCGGGGGAGGGGAGACGGAAGGGGTCAGCCGAGCAGCATCGCCGGATCGGTGAACGGCAGGCCGAGGTCGGAGGCCACCGGTTCGGACAGCAGGGCACCTTCGTGTGTCGAGAGGCCCTTGGCCAGCGCGGCATCGGCTGCGCAAGCGGCCTGCCAACCCTTGTCGGCCAGCTTCACCACGTATGGCATGGTCGCGTTGGTGAGGGCGAAGGTCGACGTCCGCGGCACCGCGCCCGGCATATTGGCCACGCAGTAGAAGACGGTGTCGTGAATGGCGAACGTCGGGTCGTCGTGGGTGGTCGGCCGTGAGTCCTCGAAGCAGCCACCCTGGTCGATCGCGATGTCGACGAGTACGGCACCCGACTTCATATGCGCCACAGTCGAATTGGTGACCAGCTTGGGGGCCTTGGCGCCCGGGACCAGCACTGCGCCGATGACCAGGTCGGCCTTCTTCACGGCTTCCTCGAGTTCGAGCATCGAGGAGTAACGGGTCTCGATGCCACCGTGGAACTCGCCGTCGATCTTGCGCAGGGTGTTCACGTTGAGGTCGAACACCGTGACGTGCGCGCCCATGCCCTTGGCCACCCGCGCGGCGTTGTAGCCGGCCACGCCGCCGCCGATGACCACGACCTCGGCCGGTGCGACGCCGGGGACACCGCCCATCAGCACGCCGCGGCCGCCGTGGCTGCGCATCAGGTGATAGGCGCCAACCTGGGCGGACAGGCGGCCGGCGACCTCACTCATGGGAGCGAGCAGTGGAAGGGCGCCGTCGGCGGTCTGGACGGTTTCGTAGGCGATGGATGTGGTGCCGGAAGCCATCAGCGCATCGGTGCAGGGCTTAGATGCCGCGAGGTGCAGATAGGTGAAGACGGTCTGGCCCTTGCGCATCCGGCCGTACTCGGCCTCGATCGGCTCCTTGACCTTCAGGAGGAGCTCGGCCTCGGCCCAGACCTCGTCGGCGGTGTTGACCATCTGCGCGCCGACGGCCTTGTAATCGCGATCGGAGATCGCTGAACCTTCGCCGGCTCCGGCCTCGATCAGGACCTCATGGCCGCGGCGGGTGAGTTCGGCGACGCCGGCCGGCGTGATGGCCACTCGGTATTCGTGGTTCTTGATCTCGGTCGGGATTCCGACGCGCATGATCGCTCCTCTGAGTCGAATTGGACTACATAGATTGTGAAGAACATACGGCGAAAAGGCAATGATTATGATGATCATTCGTTACAATCCCCGAATGCCAGAAGAATCATCGATAAGGACAACGCCTCCGGGCGGTCGACCGAATGATGTTCATGCCGTTGACCTCGATGACGTCGACCGGCGCATTCTCACCGCCCTGCACGCCGACGCGCGGATGTCCAACAGCGCGCTGGCCGAGCTGGTCGGCATCGCCGCTTCGACGTGTCACGGCCGGGTCCGGCGGCTCGTCGACCTCGGAGTGATCCGCGGCTTCTACGCGGACATCGACCCGACAGCAATCGGATTGACCCTTCAGGCGATGATCTCGGTGAGCCTGCACTCCAATGCCCGCGGCAAGATTCGCAACTTCATCGGACAGATCCGGCGCAAGCCCCAGGTGATGGATGTCTACTTTCTGGCCGGTGCCGACGATTTCCTCCTACACGTCGCCGCGCGGGACACCGACGATCTGCGATCGTTCGTGGTGGAGAACCTCAATGCCGACGCCGACGTGGCGGGCACCCAGACCTCACTGATCTTCGAACACCTGCGCGGCGCATCTCCTCTCTAGGGGCCGTCGTGCGGTGTAACCCGCGCGCATACCTCTGATTGGGCTACCACGGCCCATCTGACGGGCCGGCTGTAACGAATGACGTGCAGCTGCACACGACAGCCAAGCCCATAACCCTTGTCTTCGAGAGGAAGAACAATGAAGTCCTTCGCAATAACTGTCGCCGCCGCGGCGGCCGGCGTTGCAGCGCTGGGACTTGCCGGCGCCGCCAACGCGGTTCCGTCAGGACCCACGACCGCATCTCAGACCGTCAGCGAGCTACAGTCTGACGGCTACCACGTCATCGTCAACAAGGTCGGCACCGCTGCGCTGGACCAGTGCGTGGTCAACTCGGTGCGCCCAGGTCAGACGTTCTCCCGGATGGACTCCGGTGCACCCGGCGCCGGACAGGACATCGTCACCACGGTCACAGCGATGACGGTGTACGTCGACGTGACATGTTGACGGTCACGCTGTGAACGTCTTTGCGCATCCGTGTCTTCGATCCGCCCGGCTTGATCAGCCGGCCGAGATCACGGCTGTTTGCCTCGGGTGGCTTCGGTGACGCGTCGCTGCGCTTCCCCGGCGGAGATCCGCAAGCGCCGGGACAGAATTTCCGCCCAGGACCCGGCACCGAACTGTGCAGGCGCCGATTCGGCGATGACCGTGGCGAGCAACCGTCGGTGGGTGCCGGCCAACAGCTGGTCCAGTTCGTCCATTCGCTTCAGAAGGGCCCGCCGCTCCGCAGGGGTCAGCGCCTGCCAAGGGAGCCGGGCCACGGTGTTTTGTGCATCCGCCGCGGCATCGAGGGCCGCGATCCATTCAGCTTTGTTCGAAATCATGTTCGAATGCTATGCCGGCACCCCGACAAGCTCAGCGCGTCGGGCGGCGGTCGCGATCGGGCTAGGGTGGCCCCATGCGAGTCGGAGTTCTGGGTGCCAAGGGCAAGGTCGGCGCGACCATGGTGCAGGCGGTTGAGGCGGCAGAGGACCTCACCTTCACCGAGGGGATCGACGCGGGCGATGCGCTCAGCCTGCTGGTCGACGGTCAGACGGACGTCGTCATCGACTTCACCCATCCCGATGTGGTCATGGACAATCTGAAGTTCCTCATCGACAACGGCATCCACGCCGTGGTGGGCACCACCGGCTTCACCGACGAGCGGCTGAGCCAGGTGAAGACGTGGCTGGTCCGCAAGCCCGACGTCGCCGTCCTGATCGCCCCGAACTTCGCCATCGGCGCCGTGCTGTCAATGCATTTCGCGAGGCAGGCCGCGCCGTACTTCGAGTCCGTCGAAGTCATCGAATTGCACCATCCCCACAAGGCCGACGCGCCGTCGGGAACCGCGGCACGCACCGCCCGGCTGATCGCCGAGGCGCGAAAAGACCTGCCGCCGAACCCCGATGCCACCAGCACCGGCCTCGAGGGCGCCCGCGGCGCCGACGTCGACGGGATTCCGGTCCATTCCATCCGCTTGACGGGACTCGTCGCGCATCAGGAGGTGCTGTTCGGCACGCACGGCGAGACGCTCACGATCCGGCACGACAGTCTGGATCGCACCTCATTCGTGCCCGGCGTGCTGCTCGCGGTGCGGCGGGTGGCGGAGCGCCCTGGCCTCACCGTGGGCATCGAGCCCTTACTCGACTTGGCATGAGCGAAGGCGCACGCGCACTGCGCATCCAGCTGGTCATCGGCTTCATGTGCGTGGCACTCGTCGTCTACTTCTGGATGCTCGGACGAATCGCGATGGCGTTCATCACGTCCGGCCGGCCCGCCGCGATCGCGCTGGGATTGGCCCTGCTGATCATGCCGCTGATCGGTATCTGGGTGATGGTCAGCACGGTGCGGGCGGGGCTCGCACATCAACGACTGGCCCGCATCGCCCGCGAGGAGGGGATGGAACTCGACGTCAGCTCACTGCCGCGGATGCCGTCCGGACGAATCCAGCGCGACGCCGCCGACGCGCTGTTCGCGACCGTGCGCGGTGAACTCGACGACGATCCCGACAACTGGCGGCGCTGGTACCGCCTGGCGCGGGCGTATGACTATGCCGGGGACCGGAGCCGCGCCCGGGAGGCGATGAAGAAGGCGGTCGAGATGCAGGAACGAGCGTGACCAAGATTCTGCTGGTCGTCCATCACACGCCGTCGCCGGGCACCCGCGAGCTGCTGGAGGCAGTTCTTGCGGGCACCAGAGATTCCGGCATCGAGGGCGTCGACATCGAGGTCCGGCCGGCCCTGGCGGCGACTATCCCCGACATGCTCGAGGCGGACGGCTATCTGTTCGGCACCACGGCGAACTTCGGCTACATGTCCGGTGCACTGAAACACTTCTTCGACACCGTCTACTACCCGAGCCTCGACCATGTGGCCGGTCGTCCGTACGGACTGTGGGTCCATGGCAATAACGACACGGTCGGTGCCGTCAACGCGGTAGAAAAGCTTGCGACCGGGCTTGAGCTCACCAAGGCGGCGGACGTGCTCGAAGTCGTCGGCACGATCGACGCCGGCGTCCGCGAACGGGCGTACGAGCTCGGCGGCACGCTCGCCGCAGTGCTGATGGACTGACGAAGGAGACAGCGGATGCCTGGATTTGCCGAACTCGCCCTGGGAGCAGCACCGATCGCCGGTGGCGCGCTGTTGGGCGCGGCGGCGGGAACCTTCAAGGGGCCCGACGTTCGCGCCTTGATCATCAAGGACATGGACCTGTTGGACCGGCTTCCCGACGACCAGCCCGAACTGAAGGCCCGGCTGAAGGCCAGCATCGACGAGCGCATCAACGACCTTGTCCTGGCCACCGAAAAGGGCAGGGAGATCCGCCAGCTGGCGGCCTCCTATCAGGGTAATTGGCGCGACATCGTCGTGTTCATCTGCGTCATCCTGTTCACGATCATCTGGTGGAATGTCAGCCACAGCCGGTCCAACTGGCTGATCATGTTCATCGTCCTGATCGTCTTGTCGATCCTCGCGGGCGTGTACGCGGCCCGCGGCATCTTCCGGGGGCTCGCGAGCTTCATGCACTCCCGGGGAAAGCGGCCGGCGCCGGAATCTCAGTAGTGGTACGTGTCCGACGGCGCCGGGATGTGGGCCGGATCGTCGACGTCGTCGAACTCCGATTCATGGATGCCGTAGGCGCGGGCCAGATCGAGAATCTTGGTGGCGCGGGCGATCCGAGGCAGGTCTGATCCGTTACGGATCTCACCACCATCGCGTTCGTACTCGACGAAAAACTCCTTGGCCCAGCTGATTTCCTCGACTGACGGCGAGAGACCCTCGTTGACGGTCGGGCACTGATCGGGGGTGAGACAGATCTTGCCGGTCATCCCGAATTCCGCGGACACCGCCGTCGCCTCGCTGAGCTTCAGCGCGCTTGAGCCGACCGTCGGGCCGTCGATCGCGCTAGGCAGATGCGCTGCCTTCGCGGCGATCGTGAACCGCGAGCGCGCATAGGCCAGCGTGGCCGGATTTTCGCCGAAACCGGTGTCGCGGCGGAAGTCACCGATGCCGAAGGCCAGCCGGAAGGTGCCCTTCGCCGCGGCGATCGCCGTGATCCGCTCCAGGCCGCGGGCTGTCTCCACCAAGGCCACGATCGGGACGTCCGGCAGCCGTTTCGCGGTCTCGGTGATGTGGTCGACCGATTCGACCATTGCCAGCATCAGCCCACCGACGCCGGTGCCGGCCAGTGTCTCGAGGTCATCGGCCCACCAGCGGGTTCCGAAGCCGTTGACGCGGACCCAATCGCGGTTGCCCGCGGCCAGCCAGCGCACCACGTTCTCGCGCGCGGCGGCCTTGTCCTTGGGCGCGACGGCGTCTTCGATATCGAGGACCACGATGTCGGCGCGGGAGTGAACTGCGGGCGCGAATCGCTCGTAGTGCGAGCCGTTGACGAGCAGCCAACTCCTGGCCAGCACCGGGTCGATCCGGGATCCGGCGTCGCTGGGATCCGGCTCGCCGGAGATCTTCTGGTCGTACACGCGTTCATGGTCGCCTACCCGCCCGGACAGGCGCGACGCGGGGTGCGGCGTCAGGCGAGGTTGGTCTCGAACAGGTCCTGCAACGCGATCCAGTGCCGTTCGGCGGCTTCCTCGTCGTAGGGCGGGTTGTCGGGCACCGCGAACCCGTGGGCGGCCGGGTAGAACTCGACCGTGTGGGTGACGTCGGCCGCGGTCAGCGCCTTGTCCAGGGTCTCGGCATGCTCCGCGGTGAAGCCGCCGTCGTTTTCGGCGCCTGCGACATACACCGTCGCCTTGATCCGGTCGGCGAGCAGGTGCGGACTGCTCTGGTCCTCGGTGACCAGTCCACCACCGTGGAACGATCCGGCGGCGGCCACCCGGTCGGGCACTCGGCCGGCCACCGTGACCGACGTACGGCCACCCATGCAATACCCGCAGACGCCGAACGCGTCGCCCTTGACCTCGGGCCTGGCGGCCAGGAAGTCGAAGAACGCCCCGGCGTCGGCGGCCATCATGTCCGGGGTGATGCTGCCGATCATGCCCATCAGTCGCTTGCGCTCGTCGGGGTCGCTGAACGCGGTCTGCATGTCGAACGGCTGCCACTCCCCGTGGCGGTAGTAGACATCCGGCAACAGCACCGCGTGTCCGAAGCCGGCCAACCTGGCGGCCATCTCCTGGAACGTGTCGCGCACCCCGCCGGCGTCGACGTACATCACGACCGCCGACCATGGGCCCGGACCGTTGGGGGTGTGCAGTGTCACGGGGCAGGTGCCGTCGGGTGTGGTGACGGTGGCGGAGATGCTCGGCATGCCTTCGTTCTACTCCACGTCCCTCGACGTAAGCTGACCGAGTGTCGATCGCCACGCCATACGAGGATTTGCTGCGTCTGGTGCTCGAGCGGGGCACGCCGAAATCGGACCGCACCGGAACCGGCACCCGCAGCGTGTTCGGTCATCAGATGCGCTACGACCTGACCGCCGGTTTCCCGCTGATCACCACCAAGAAGGTGCACACCAAATCGATCGTCTACGAGCTGCTGTGGTTCCTGCGGGGCGACTCCAACGTCGGCTGGCTGCAAGAGCACGGCGTCACCATCTGGGACGAATGGGCCAGCGACACAGGCGATTTGGGTCCCGTTTACGGCGTTCAGTGGCGGTCCTGGCCGACGCCGTCCGGCGAGCACATCGACCAGATCGCCGCCGCCGTCGAGTTGCTCGAGAGCGACCCGGACTCCCGGCGCAACATCGTGTCGGCATGGAACGTGGGCCAGATCCCGCAGATGGCGCTGCCGCCCTGCCACGCGTTCTTCCAGTTCTACGTCGCCGACGGCAAGCTGTCGTGCCAGCTCTACCAGCGCAGCGCCGACCTGTTCCTCGGTGTGCCGTTCAACATCGCCAGCTATGCGCTGCTCACGCACATGATTGCCGCGCAGACCCGACTGGACGTGGGGGAGTTCATCTGGACCGGCGGTGACTGCCACATCTATGACAATCACGTCGCCCAGGTCACCGAGCAGTTGAGCCGCGATCCTCGGCCGTATCCGGAACTCGTGCTGGCGCCCCGAGATTCGATCTTCGACTACACCTACGATGACATCGCGATCCTCAACTACGACCCGCACCCGGCGATCAAGGCCCCCGTCGCGGTATGAGGTCTGCTCGCAGGACCGAATCGACGATGATGACGGCCTGCTTGCAGGGCCGGAACGGACAGCGATGACGACGGTCGGAGTGATCTGGGCTCAGTCGACCTCTGGTGTCATCGGCCGCGACGGCGGGATCCCGTGGCGGGTGCCCGAGGACCAGGCCAGGTTCAAGGAGCTCACGATGTCCCGTACGGTCGTCATGGGCCGGCTGACCTGGGAATCGCTGCCGTCGAAGGTGCGCCCCCTGCCGGGACGGAAAAATGTCGTACTCACCCGGCAAGCTGGCTACATGGCCGACGGCGCACATGTGGTCTCGACTCTCCAAGAAGCCTTGACTGACGACCTCACCTGGGTGATCGGTGGTGCGCAGCTCTATTCGCTGGCGCTGCCTCTCGCGACGCGATGCGAGGTCACCGAGGTCGAGGTCGACCTGCCGCGCGACGACGGTGATGCGGTGGCTCCCGTGCTGGACGAATCGTGGGTGGTTGACGCGGGGCATTGGCTCACCAGCAGCTCCGGCCTGCGTTACCGGTTCTTCAGCTACGTTCGGCCGTGACAACGCTGACGGCCGATGCGGCCCGCCGGGTCGGGGTAGCCGCTCAGGGCTTCTACGAGGCCAGGCCGGGGGGCGCCGTCACCCGCGCGCATCTGCGTCGGATCATCTCGCGAATCCAAGTGCTGCAACTGGATTCGGTGTCGGTCGCGGTACGCGCACATTACGCGCCGCTGTTCAGCCGGCTGGGTCCGTACGATCGTGACATCCTCGACCGGTCGGCGTGGAGCCACTCGGCCCGCTCGCCGCGGCTTCTGGTGGAGTACTGGGCGCACGAGGCGGCGCTGATGGCGGTGGACGACTGGCCGCTCCTGCGGTGGCGGATGCGGGAGTACACCCACGGGCGCTGGGGCACCCAGATCGTCAAGAAGAACCCGAAGCTGGCCGATGACATCATCGCCGCCGTCACCGAACTCGGGCCCTCGACCGCCGGCCAGATAGAGGCGCATCTGGGCGCCGTACAACGTGGCAGGAAAGGTCCGTGGTGGGACCGCAGCGACACCAAGTGGGTGACCGAGGCGTTGTTCGCCGCCGGGGTGCTGACGACGGCCACCCGCGTCGGGTTCGCCCGTCACTACGACCTCACGGAAAGGGTGCTACCACCTGAGGTGGTCGCCCGCGAAGTCGACGATGACGAGGCGGTGCGGGAACTCACGCTGCGGGCCGCCACCGCGCTGGGGGTGGCGACCGAGGCCGACATCCGTGACTACTTCCGGCTCGGGGCGAAGATGGTCAAGCCCGCGATCGCCGAGCTGGTCGATGCGGGCGAGATCGAGCGCGTCGAGGTCGAGAACTGGGGTGCGCCGGCATATCTGCGGTCGGGGCAGATCGTTCCGCGGCGTGATCGCGGCACCGCACTGCTGTGTCCGTTCGATCCGCTCATCTTCTTCCGGCCCCGGGTGGAACGGCTGTTTGATTTTCACTACCGCATCGAGATCTATACCCCCGCCCCGAAGCGGCAGTACGGCTACTACGTGTGGCCGTTTCTGCTCGACGGCCGGCTGGTCGGCCGGGTCGACCTGAAAGCCGAACGCACCCGGGACGCCTTGAACGTCGTGGGTGCGTTCGCCGAGTCCGGCCAGGAGCCGTCCCGGGTGGCCGAAGCGCTGGCCACCGAGCTGCAGACGATGGCGTCCTGGCTGGGTCTCGGTGAGGTTACGGTCGGGAAGCGGGGAGTTCTGACGAGTGCTCTGGCGCGGGCCCTGCGGTGACACCGCGCACCCTGTTGACGACGTACACCACGACGCCCATGCCCAGCCAGACGATGCCGCCGATCTTGGCCAGCGAGTCGGCGTTGAACAACACGTAGGCGATGATCACGAACCCCAGCGCGGGCACCACCAGGTGCAGCAGGTAGTTCTTCGACTTCTTGCGACCCACGTAGTACCAGATGACCGAGATGTGCAGCAGGCAGAATCCGAACAGCGCGCCGAAGTTGACCAGCGACGTGATCAGCCCGATCTGGCCGACGAAGAACAGCACGAGCACCAGGCTGATCGCACTGACCGCCAGGATCGCCGCCATCGGCACCTGCCGCGAACTGATCCTCGACAGGAAGCTCGGCAGCTGGCGGTCCCGGCTCATCGAGAACAGCAGCCGGCTGGTCGCGGCCTGGGCGGCCATGGCGTTGGCAAATCCGACGGCCAGCACGTTGACCACGAAGAAGGCGTTCATCCAGCCGGTGGTCGACGCCGCCCGGACCAGATCGAAGAACGCGTTGCCGGCTTCGTCGTCGCTGAAGGATTCGCGGCCGCCGGCCAGCAGACTGGCCAGCCACGTCTGCGTGACGAACAGGAACGCCACGATGAAGAGCGCGCCGATCATGGCCTTGCCGGCAGGGTTGCGCTTACCCGTGGATTCCTCTGCCAGAGTGGAGATTCCGTCGAAGCCAAGGAAGCTCAGCACGGCGATCGACAGCGCGGACGCGATCAGCGGCGCACTGACGAGCTCTGGGTTCCAGATTGGCGAGGTGCTCCAGCCGACATCGGGCAGGCTCTGACCGCTGATGGCGCGGACCGCGATGACCACGAAGATCACCACGAAGACCAGTTCGATGGCCAGGAACACGCGGTTGGCCATCTTGAGCGAGTCGACACCGAGCAGGTTGATGACCGTGTTGACGACGACGAACACAACGGCCCACATCCACCGCGGCGTACCCGGGAACAGGCCGATCATCGATTCGGCGGCGAACACATACAGCAGCGTCGGCACCAGCAGGTAGTCCAGCAGGATGGCCCAGCCGGCGAAGAAACCGGCGCCGGGATGGATTCCGCGGCCGACATAGGAGAACACCGATCCGGCCAGGGGAAACGACTTGGCCATCTGCGCGTAGGCCACCGCGGTGAACACCATGGCCACCAGGCCGATGACGTAGACCAGCGGGACCATGCCCGATGCGCTGTTGTAGACCGTGCCGAAGATCGCCCACGGTGCGATCGGCACCATGAAGACCAGCCCATAGACCAGCAGGTCGACGGTGGCAACGGAGCGGTGCAGTTCCTGTTTGTAGCCGAAGGATTCCAGCGTGCGCTGTCCGTCGGCACGGGTTTGTGAGGCTGAGACGTCCATAGAAGATCCTGTAGTCCTGTCGGTCGAGGGGGTCAGAGGCCGGCGGTGTCGTGACCGGCGAGGAATTCGGCGACGACGGCGCGGAATTCCTCGGGCTTCTCCAGGTGGGTGCAGTGACTGCTGTCGGGAAAAACGTGGCTGCGGGCGTCGGGGATGTTTTCCACGTACGGTCGCCAGGTCGCCGGGGTGGCCTCGTCGTATTCGCCTGCGATCACCAGGGTGGGAACGGCGATTGACGGCAGCCTATCGATGATGCTCCAGTCGCGCAGCGTGCCGAGGACGTGAAACTCGTTGGGCCCGTTCATCGTGTGGTAGACCGTCGGCTCGGACTCCATCTGTTTCTCGCTGTCGACGAAGTCCTGGGGCATCGGTACCACCCGGCACACGTGACGTCGGTAGAACTCATGCGTCGCGGCCAGGTATTCCGGATCGGTGAGGGAACCGTCCGCTTCGTGCCGCTGCAACGCGTCCCGGGTCTCAGGTGGCAGCTGCGCGCGCAGTTCGGCAGCGCCCTCAACCCACAGCTGCATCGAGGCGGGGGAGTTGCAGATCGACAGTGTCCTCAGGCCCGGCGGTTGCAGCACCGCGATCTCGGCGCCCAACATCCCGCCCCAGGACTGCCCCAGCAAGTGGTAATTCTCGACGCCGAGCGCCGTTCGCACGGCGTGAAACTCCTCGACGAACAGCTCCGGCGTCCAGAAGTCGACGGGTGCGTCGGGTAGGTGAGTGCTTGCCCCACAACCGACTTGGTCGTAGTGGATGACGGTGCGGCCCGTCTCGTCGGCGATCTCGGCGATGTTCGCGACGTAGTGGTGGGCCATCCCCGGTCCGCCGTGCAGGACGAAAAGCGGCAGCGCCCCGGGTCGCGGATTGTCGTGTGCGGTGATATGCACCCAGGTTTCATAGCCGCGGAAGGGCACCATGCGCGTCTCGCGATTCACGTCGAACAGCATGGACCAGTAAAGGTCTTGTGGCAAGACCATTGAGTACGATCGATGTCGAGGTGACGAAGGAGGGCGCGGCTCAATGGCTCACGATGGCGGACCGGCCGGGCCGGGGCTGCTTGCCCAGCAAATCGAAACGACTTCGCGCGTCGACGAGATCACCGACCGGTTGATCACCGCGATCGCGATCGGAGAATATCTGCCCGGTGCGCGGCTGCCGGTCGAGCGTGAGTTGTCGGCGTCCCTGGGGGCGGGCCGGATGACGGTGCGGGCCGCGCTGGCTCGCCTCGTCGACCGCGGCCTGCTCGAAACCCGCCGCGGCCGCGGTGGAGGTTCCTACGTGCTGGATCAGTGGCCCGAGTCGTCGACAGAGGTGGTGGGACGCACACTGAGCAAGCGCCTCGGCGAGCTGCGAGATCGCTGCGACGCGGTGTGCCGGTTGCAGGGTGCGGTGTGCCGGGCCGCGACGGAGGCGCGGTCGGACGCGGACCTCGAGCGAATCCGGCGCACACTCGAGGCGTACCGCGGGGCGGACACCGGACTGGCGGCGCAGCAGGCGGACAGCCGATTCCACCTGGCGATCATGGACGCCGCCCACAACGATGTTCTCAAGGCGGTCCTGTTGGATCTCCAAACGACCATCAGCATCGGCTCGCCCGCGCACCTGTGGGGCGAGCCGTCGCGGATGCGAGAGATGGAGAAGCGGGCCTTGGATGAGCACCAGGCGCTGCTGACGGCGATAGCCGACCGCCGCGGTGACGACGCCGACGCGCTGGCGCGCACGCACGGCGCGATCGACTTCGAGCACATCACCGCGGCAATGCGCCGCGCCGGCGCCCTCGCCGACTGACGCACTACCGTCAGTTCAGGGGAATGTCGTTGTCGCCCTTCGATTCCTGATACTGCCGCGACAGCGCCGCATAGACATCGCGGATGCGTTGATTCTGCTCGTGTAGCTGGGCGCGTTGCGGCTCGGGCTCGGCTTCGATCAGGGTTGCTACCGACCGGGCGGTCCAGAAGGCGTTGCTGTGCCGGTAGTTCCCGTTCTCCACCCCGAACACCTCTTTGAGGATTCGCAGGTCGTGCGGGATGCCGAAGGCGTCCCGGGAATCCTCGTAGGTGTAGAAGTAATAGAAATTGTCGAAGCCGGCCCAGGTGATCGCAGACAGGCAGAGCGGGCAGGGTTCGTGGGTGGACAGGAATAACAGGTCGCGGGTCGGCGGTCGCCCGGGCAACTCGTAGAACTGGTTCAGGGTGCTGACCTCGCCGTGCAGAAGTGGATTGTCGGTCTCGCTGTTGGTGCCTGCGATCACCAAGGACAGGTCCGACTTGCGCAGGAGTGCGGCACCGAAAACCTTGTTCCCCGCACTGACGCCGCGCTCGGTCATCGGCAGGATGTCCCGTTCCATGACCTCGAGCAGGCGAGGAGCGAGCGTTGTTGCTGCCATGGCGCTCACCCTAACGCGACAGACCGGCCTGCAACGCCGCAAACGCCGCGTCGACGAGCGCGACGTAATCTTCGTCGACGCCATCGGCCCAGGCCATGACGGCCGGGGCCATCGCTCCGAGCGCGGCGGAGGCCTGCGCCGTTGCGGCGAAGTCGGGTTCGGATAAGCCCGCGCGGCGGGCCAGGGCCCTGGCCAGCATGTCGCGGGTGTCCTCCTGGGCGATGAGATTTCGGGCCCGCAGCACCGGATTGCGCAGGATGAGTCGGACGCGGGCCAGCAGGGCGTCGCGGTCGGTGGCGATGATCTGCTCGAGTCCGGCCCGGAGCGCCGCGTGGATGGCGGCGAGCGGCGGTTCGTCGGCGGGGCGCGCCACGATGAGCTCCTCGATGAGCGGATCGTAGTCGTCGTACTCGACGACGTCCTCCTTACGGGGGAAGTATCGGAAGAAGGTCATGTGCGAAACGCCCGCCGCGGCCGCGATCTCCTCGACAGTCGTTGCGTCATAGCTTTTCTCGGTGAACAGGCGGAGCGCGTGCTGCTGGATCGCGTGCTTCGTCGCCGCTTTCTTGCGCGCACGCCAGTCGTCGGTCATCTACTGAGCACTCCGGACGGCTGGCCGAGTGTGGCGTCAAGCCATGTGCGCAGCGCTGACGCTTCGGTACCGCGCCATGCCAGGTGGCCGTCGGGTCGGACCAGCAGGGCGGCACCGTTCCCGCGAAGGGAGACCACCTCACCGAGTCGGGCTTTGGCGGCATCGGTCAGCCAATCACCTCCGATGAGCGCCCACCCGGGGCCCAGCGATTCATACAACCGAACGGTGGTCCCGTCGCTGCGCATGCACGTCCGGTCGGCCACACGATCGCCCGCACGCAGCCCCGGCCGCCGCCGCCATCGCGGTATGCCCAGCGGTCCGCCTCGGTATGAAACCTGAAGCTGTGACGCCCTTTCGGCAATCATGCGCTGCACCCATGCGCGGTTCATCAGGGGGACCGCCAGGTGGTCGCGAAGCAGGCGGGCCGCCCGGCTCTGGCCGACGGCGACTTCGGTGACCCCGCTCGTGGTCTCCAACACGCTTTCGGCGACGGGGCGGCGTTCGGTCTGGTAGCTGTCGAGCAGTCGCTCATCGGCGTGACCGGCAATGACCAAAGCCAGTTTCCACGCGAGGTTCTCGGCGTCGCCGATCCCGGTGTTCATACCCTGACCGCCGAGTGGACTGTGGATGTGTGCGGCGTCCCCGGCCAAGAAGGTCCGCCCCCGTCGATAGGTATCAGCGAGGCGGCGCTGAATACGAAACGACGAAGTCCACTCGACCGACCGAATCGTGCCGTTCGCCTCAGCGGCCAGGCGCAGCGCGAGGTAGTCGACGATCTCCTGCCGGCCGGGGTCGTCACCGGCTTCGGGCGGGGCCGGGGCCATCACCCGCCAGAGGTCGTGGCCGGGCAGTGGGAACGCCGCCAGTGCGGTGTCACCCCGCAGCCACGAGACCGCACCGGTTCGCGGGCGGTCGATGTCGGCGTGGACATCGGCGAGCAGGAACCGTTCAACCAGGGGCACACCCGGGAATCCGACACCCATCGACTTGCGGATCACACTGTGGGCGCCATCGGCGCCGACGACCCAGCCGGCATCGACCTCGGAGCCGTCCTCGAATCGCAGAGTCACCTTGTCGGCGCCGAACATGAGGCCGCTGACGGGTCGGCCCCACTCGACGGCGCCGCCGAGCGCCGTCAGCCGGTCGCGCAGCGCCTCCTCGATGTCGGCCTGCGAAATGAGCAGAGCGCGGGGGCCGCCGAGCCGCGTCGGTGCTCCGAGCTCCATCGTCGCCAGCCGTCGGCCCTCGACGTTGATCACGACGCTCAGCACAGGAAGGCCCCGCTCAGGCAGATCGGCGAGCGCGCCCAGTCGGTCGAGCACCTCCACGCCCCGCGGCTGCAGACCCAGGGCGCGCGACGTCACCGCCGGTCCCGGCGCCTTGTCGACCACTCGCACGGCGATACCGGCGGCCCGCAGACCACAGGCCAGGGCCAATCCCGTCGGGCCCGCTCCGACCACCACGACGTCTGCCTGCACAAGAGCCTCCTACGTTAGTCAACTAACATATTAGTTGACTAACGCAACCCGCGGAAAGGTCCACGTTAGGGTGAGCCGTGGCCGAGACGGCGCCGCTGCGCGTGCAACTGATTGCCAAGACCGAATTCGCGGCACCGCCGGACGTGCCGTGGAGCACAGACGCGGACGGCGGTCCGGCGCTGGTGGAGTTCGCCGGACGGGCCTGCTATCAGAGCTGGTCGAAACCGAACCCGCGGACCGCGACCAATGCCGCCTACCTTCGCCACATCATCGACGTCGGACATTTCTCGGTGCTCGAGCACGCGAACGTGTCGTTCTACATCACCGGTCTTTCGCGGTCATGCACCCATGAGTTGATCCGGCACCGCCATTTCTCGTATTCGCAGCTGTCCCAGCGCTACGTTCCCGAACACGAATCGCAGGTCGTCGTGCCGCCGGGCATCGAGGGTGACGCGGAGCTGGAAGCGCTGTTCAGGGCGGCCGCCGACGCGAGCCGCGCGACGTATGCCGAACTGCTCGACAAGCTGGAAGCGAAGTTCTCCGACCAGCCCAACGCCGTGTTGCGTCGTAAACAAGCCCGGCAGGCGGCTCGCGCGGTGCTACCCAACGCCACGGAAACTCGCATCGTAGTCACAGGGAACTACCGGGCATGGCGGCATTTCATCGCGATGCGTGCCAGCGAACACGCTGACGTGGAGATCCGCAGCTTGGCGATCGAGTGTCTGCGCCAGTTGATCGGCGTCGCGCCGCAGGCCTTCTCCGACTTCGAGATCTCCGTGCTGGCAGATGGCACCGAAGTGGCGACGAGTCCGCTAGCGACAGAGGCGTAGCCGAGGCCTGACCGGATCCGGTCCACCGAACTCAGAGTTTCAGCGGGTAATCTTGTTCCCCGTGAGTACCAGCGGATTCGACGTGACCGCCCACTTGGGTACCGTGCTGACCGCAATGGCGACTCCGTTCAAGCCCGACGGCTCGCTGGACACCGAGGCCGCGGCCCGGCTGGCCGCCCGCCTGGTCGACGCGGGCTGCGACGGCCTGGTGCTGTCGGGCACCACGGGCGAGTCACCGACGACCACCGACGACGAAAAGGTCGCGCTGTTACGCGCCGTGCTGGCCGCGGTCGGCGACCGGGCACGGGTCATCGCCGGGGCGGGCACCTACGACACCGCGCACAGCGTGCATCTAGCGAAGGCATGTGCGGCCGAGGGGGCACACGGTCTGCTCGTGGTGACGCCGTATTACTCCCGCCCGCCGCAGGCCGGTCTACTCGCGCACTTCACCGCCGTCGCGGATGCCACGCCGCTGCCGATGATTCTCTACGACATTCCGCCGCGGTCAGTGGTGCCGATCGAATGGGACACCATCCGCAGGCTGGCCGAGCACCCCAATATCGTCGCCATCAAGGACGCGAAGGGCGACCTGCACGGCGGGGGGCAGATCATCGCTGAGACTGGTCTGGCGTACTACTCCGGTGACGATGCGCTGAACCTGCCATGGCTGGCGATGGGAGCCGTCGGTTTCATCAGCGTATGGGCACATGTCGCCGCCGGCCAATTGCGAGACATGTTGTCGGCGTTCAACTCCGGTGATGTTGCCACCGCACGCAAGATCAACGTGACCCTCGCGCCGCTGAGCAATGCCCAGTCGCGACTGGGTGGCGTCACCCTCGCCAAGGAGGGCCTGCGCCTGCAGGGCTTCGAGGTCGGCGACCCACGCCTGCCGCAGCTTCCGGCCACGCCCGAGCAGATCGAGGCGTTGGCCGCCGATATGCGCGCCGCCGCGGTGCTCCGGTAGTGAACTCCGAACTCAGACCACCGGGGCCGCTGGCGCCGGGCGCACTGCGGGTCACCGCGCTCGGTGGAATCAGCGAAATCGGTCGCAACATGACGGTATTCGAGCATCTGGGCCGGCTGCTGATCGTGGACTGCGGCGTGCTGTTCCCGACCCATGACCAGCCCGGCGTCGACCTGATTCTGCCCGATCTCCGTCATGTCGAGCATCGTCTCGACGACGTCGACGCGTTGGTGATCACCCACGCCCACGAAGACCACATCGGCGCGATCCCGTTCCTGCTCAAGCTGCGACCCGACATCCCCATCGTGGGTTCGAAATTCACGATCGCACTGATTGCGGAGAAGTGCCGCGAACATCGCATCAAGCCGGTGTTCACCGAAGTCGCCGAGGGCCAGCGATCCACCCATGGCGTGTTCGAATGCCAGTACTTCCACGTCAACCACTCGATCCCAGGCTGTTTGGCGATCGCGATCCACACCGGTGCGGGCACGGTGCTGCACACCGGTGACATCAAGCTCGACCAACTTCCGCTCGACGACCGGCCGACCGACCTGCCGGGCATGTCTCGGTTGGGCGACGCGGGAGTTGACCTGTTCCTCTGCGATTCGACGAATTCTGAGATCCCCGGCGTCGGTCCGTCGGAGAGCGAGGTCGGCCCGGCGCTGCACCGGTTGGTCCGCGGTGCCGAGGGACGCGTGATCGTCGCGTGCTTCGCGTCGAACGTCGATCGGGTGCAGCAGATCATCGACGCAGCGGTGGCGCTTGGGCGGCGGGTGTCGTTCGTCGGCCGTTCGATGGTGCGCAACATGGGAATCGCGCGCGATCTGGGGTATCTGCACGTCGACGACTCCGATGTGCTCGACATCGGTGCCGCCGAGATGATGCCGGCCGACCGGGTCGTGCTGATCACGACCGGAACGCAGGGCGAGCCGATGTCGGCGCTGTCGCGGATGTCGCGTGGTGAGCACCGCAGCATCACGCTGACCGCAGGCGATCTGATCATCCTGTCGTCCTCACTGATCCCGGGTAACGAGGAAGCCGTCTACGGAGTGATCGACGCACTGGCCAAGATCGGCGCCCGCGTTGTCACCAATACCCAGGCCCGTGTCCATGTTTCGGGCCACGCCTATTCCGGCGAACTGCTGTTCCTCTACAACGCGGTGCGGCCGCGCAATGTGATGCCGGTGCACGGCACCTGGCGGATGCTGCGGGCCAATGCGAAACTGGCCGAACGCACCGGCGTTTCCGGGGACAACATCGTGCTGGCCGAGAACGGGGTCAGCGTCGACCTGGTGGGGGGCAGGGCGCGTGTCGCGGGCGGAGTCACGGTCGGGAAGATGTTCGTCGACGGTCTGATCACCGGCGACGTCGGCGACGCCACCCTCGGCGAACGACTCATCCTGTCTTCGGGTTTCATCGCGGTGACGGTTGTCGTGCGGCGCGGGACCGGCAAACCCGCCGGACCGGCGCACCTGCACTCTCGCGGCTTCTCCGAGGATCCCAAGGCGCTGGAACCGGTGGCGGTCAAGGTGGAAAAAGAACTGGAGAACCTTGCCTCGGACAACGTCACCGATCCCACCCGAATCGCGCAGTGCGTTCGCCGCACCATCGGAAAGTGGGTGGGCGAGACCTACCGGCGCCAACCGATGATCGTGCCGACGGTCATCGAAATCTGATCGCGTTCTCCCGTCACCCGCGAAACTGTATTCCAGCAGAAGAAGTGCGACTAGAGGCCTGCTGGAATACCGTTTCGGCGCGAATTCGCCGGCCGGGCTACACTTTCTCCGCGTATGCGGTCCACTCGATCTGTGACGCGGTGAGGTCCCGGCCCGCGGGCCGGACGTAGTTGCGTTCGATGTAGTCCGGACCGGCCTGCTCGACGAGCCGCCAACCGTATCCGGCCATGAACGCCGATACGTCCTCGGGCTGGATCCCGAAGTCCCACATCTGCTGCCGCACCCGGAATCTGCGGTACAGGGTCTCGGCGCCGAACATGTTGGTGCCGTCCAGGAAGTCCTTGCGGATGTAGGTGAAGACCAGTCGGCTACCTGGCGCGGCGCCGCGGAGATGTTCGAGCGTCGCGCGCGCCGCGGCCTCGGTCAGGTACTGCGTGACGCCCTCCCAGATGACGAATGTCCGCGCGTCACTTCGGTATCCTCGCTCGGTGAGCTTTGTCGCAAGGTCGTCGTTCTCGAAGTCCACCGGCACCAAGTGAACTGACGGCGGCACCGCGCCCACCGCCCGCTGCACCACCGCTCGTTTACGCGTGATGTTCTCGGGCAGGTCGACCTCGAAGACCGGGACGTCGCTGCGCCGGGCCAGTCGGTACGCGCGGGTGTCGAAACCGGCCCCCAGCACCACAACCGCGTCGACCTCGGAAAGCACTTCGTCGAGTCTCTCGTCGATGAATCGCTTCCGGCCGGCCAGATTCGCCCACAGTCCGGGACCGGCGCGCTCAGAACCCCAGATCATGAGTCGCCGTAGTGGAGCCAGGCGCGTGGCGTCCACCACCGCCCGCAGGCCTCCCGGCAGAAAGGACCGGGCCAAATCGTCGGACACCAGACGTCGGTCCGCCGGCTCGTTCTGTTCCACGGCGGCCAATACCATCGGGCCGAATGCCGTCTGGGTGACCGAGTGCTCGCCTGCCATGAGTGTCAGCGCTTGTTGACGGCACCCGCGTCCACCGGAAGCGTCGTGCCCGTGACGTATCTGGCGGAGTCCGAGACCAGCCATGCCACCGCGTTGGCGATGTCCTCGGGTTCCACCACCGGCACCGGCAAGGCGTTGCCCAGGTCCCGTGGGCCGTCGGGCGACCGGCTGACCTCGTCCAACCACCCACGGACGAACTCGTTGTTGATCATCGGCGTGTTCACTCCGGTCGGATGCACGGTGTTGACCCGAATGCTGTGCTTGGCAAGGAGATTCGCATATTGGCGCATCAGGCCGACCATGCCGTGTTTGGCGGCGGTGTAGCCGAGTGCCCCCGGATCATCTCCACCCATCCCGACCAGACCCGCCACGGAACTGATCAGCACGATCGCGCCACCGTCGCCCTGCTCGATCATCGTCGGGATGGCGGCCTCGACCGTGTGGAAGGCGCCGGTGAGGTTGACGTCCAGCACGTCACGCCAGCCCGCATACCCGTTCTGCATCGGGGCGATGCCGGCGTTGGCGACCACGATATCGAGCCGGCCGAGTTTGTCGAGGCCATCCTGCAGCGCGGCCCGCAGCGCCTGCTGGTCGCGAACGTCGGCCTGCCGGGCGACGATTCGCGCGCCGGCGTCCTCGACGAGCTTCACCGTTGCGGCCAGATCGTCGGGCGTGGCCAGGGGGTAGGGAACCGACGCGATCTGCGAACAGATGTCGATCGCGATGATGTCGGCGCCGTCGGAAGCCAGTCGAACGGCCTCCGCCCGCCCCTGGCCGCGGGCTGCGCCGGTGATGAACGCGACCTTGCCCTGCAGCGACGACATCAGGGCCGCAGCTGGCCCTTGGCCGGATCACCTGCGACGACGGGCTGGAGCATCTTGATGTCCGGCGCACCGTCGAGGTGTTCGCCGATCGTGCCGAACAGCGTTCCGACCGCCGGCGCGGTGCTGTGGGTCTTCAACGCGTCGGCATCCGCCCACTGTTCGACGAAGATGAAGACGCCGTCGGCTTCGTGCAAGGCGTACAGCTCGCACCCGGGCTCCTGATGCACCGCCTCGATGGCCCGCTTACACGCATCCCGAACGGTGTCCACGGATTCGGGCTTGGCGGTCAGGGTGGCGACGACGACGACAGGCATGAGTGATGACTCCTCGGTGACGGGGGACGAGTCGCCACGACGGCGACATCCGGTGCTGGCCGAGTGTCCAGCCTACTCACGCGCACGCGGCTCAGCTCACGTCCGACCCGATCATGAATGCGACGGTGGGCAAGCCCAGAATCGTCAGCCCGATCGCGTCCGCCGGCGCACCTGCGAACGGGTTTCCGGCTCGTGCGGATTCCCCGGGCGATGATGTTCTCACCCGGGCCGCGACGAGGGTCCCCATCGCCGAGCGCCCTGCTTGAGGGCGGCGGCGTCGCAGCGGGCGGTGAAGCGGTGGCTTCGGTCCATTTCGGCACCGTAGGGCGCCTTTTACCGGAATCGATATGAATCTGTGACCCGTGTGGCACATGGTGAAGGTGGGGCGAATGCGACTAGGCTGGCAGCCATGGCTAGTAAGACCGCCGCTCGCTCCGGCACGCGTTCTACCAGGTCAAAGGGCGGTTCACGAGGCGGCTCCCGGCCGGCGCGACCGTCGGCACCTCGTCGGAAGCCCGCCCCGCGCCGCAACCCCTCTCCGATCTCATCGGCCGGGGCCACCGTCGGCCGGGGTGTTCGGGCCGGCTGGTTGATGCTGGCCAAGGGAGCCGGATCGACGGCGCGGTCGGTCGGCCGGGCCCACGACATCGAGCCCGGTCATCGTCGCGACGGCATCGCGCTGGCGCTGCTGGGGATTTCGGTGGTGATCGCCGCGAGCTCCTGGTTCGACGCCGCACGGCCCATCGGCGCATGGATCGACACGTTCCTACGGGTGCTGATCGGTTCGGCTGTCGTGCTCCTGCCGATTGCGCTCGCCGCGGTCGCGGTGGTGCTGATGCGCACCGAACCCGATCCCGACTCGCGACCGCGGATGGTTCTCGGTTCGACGATGATCGCGCTGCCCGCACTGGGGCTGTGGCACCTGTGGTCCGGTTCGCCGATGGATCCCGTCGCACGTGAGCACGCCGCCGGATTTCTGGGCTTCGCCATCGGCGGGCCGCTGTCGGACGGGTTGACGGCGTGGATCGCCGCGCCGTTGTTGTTCATCGGAGTGCTCTTCGGCCTGTTGCTGGTGACCGGCACGACGATCCGCGAGGTTCCCGAGACCCTGCAGCGGATGTTCTCCACCCGGGGATTCCGTGGCGAGGTGTACGACGACGACGAGTACGAGGACGGCCAGCCGTCCGCCGCGGGATCCGAGGACTTCTCCGACGGTTATTACGACGAGCCCTCCGCCTACGCCGACGACGAACCGCAGGCATGGCCCGGCGAGGCGGAAGCGGCCGCGTTCAACGGCACGCCGATGGAGAACTACCCGATCGATGACGAAGCGCCGACCGTTCCCGAGCCGACGGCCCGGGCGCGCCGCAAGAAGCCGGCCAAGCCCGCCAACACCGAGGTGCTGTCGCTGGACCGTGTCGTCGACGGTCCGTACACGCTGCCGTCGCTCGAGCTACTTGTCGCGGGTGATCCCCCGAAGCTTCGCAGTGCGGCCAACGACAAGATGGTCGATGTCATCGGTTCGGTGCTGCAGCAGTTCAAGGTGGATGCCATCGTCACCGGCTGCACCCGCGGCCCGACCGTCACCCGCTACGAGGTCGAGCTCGGTCCCGGTGTCAAGGTCGAGAAGATCACCGCGCTGCAGAAGAACATCGCCTATGCGGTGGCCACCGAAAGCGTCCGGATGCTGGCGCCCATCCCGGGCAAGTCCGCCGTCGGTATCGAGGTGCCCAACACCGACCGGGAGATGGTGCGGCTGGCCGATGTGCTGACCGACCCCTCCACCCGACGCGACCACCACCCGCTGGTGATCGGTCTGGGCAAGGACATCGAAGGCGAAATGATCTCGGCCAACCTGGCCAAGATGCCGCACCTGCTGGTGGCCGGCTCGACGGGCTCGGGCAAGTCGAGCTTCGTCAACTCGATGCTGGTGTCGATCCTCGCTCGGGCCACACCCGACGAGGTCCGGATGATTCTGATCGACCCCAAAATGGTGGAACTCACGCCCTACGAAGGCATTCCACACCTCATCACGCCGATCGTCACCCAGCCGAAAAAGGCGGCGGCCGCGCTGGCGTGGCTCGTCGAGGAGATGGAGCAGCGCTACCAGGACATGCAGGCCAGCCGGGTGCGCCACATCGACGACTTCAACAAGAAGGTGAAGTCCGGCGAGATCACGACACCTTTGGGCAGCGAACGCGTGTACAAGCCCTACCCCTACATCGTCGCGATCGTGGACGAGCTGGCCGACCTGATGATGACCGCGCCACGCGATGTGGAGGACGCCATCGTCCGGATCACCCAGAAGGCCCGCGCCGCAGGCATCCACCTGGTGCTGGCCACCCAGCGCCCGTCCGTCGACGTGGTCACCGGACTCATCAAGACCAACGTGCCATCGCGGCTGGCGTTCGCCACCTCGTCGCTCACCGACAGTCGGGTGATCCTGGACCAACAGGGCGCAGAGAAGCTGATCGGTATGGGGGACGGTCTGTTCCTGCCCATGGGCGCCAACAAGCCGATTCGTCTGCAGGGTGCCTTCATCAGCGACGACGAGATCCACGCGGTCGTGCAGGCATGCAAGGACCAGGCCGAACCCGAGTACACCGAGGGCGTGACCAAGGCGAAGACCAACAGCGAGCGCACCGACGTCGATCCCGACATCGGTGACGACATGGATGTTTTCCTGCAGGCCGTCGAGCTGGTGGTGTCCAGCCAGTTCGGTTCGACGTCGATGCTGCAGCGCAAGCTTCGAGTCGGTTTCGCCAAGGCCGGCAGGTTGATGGACTTGATGGAGACCCGTGGCATCGTCGGGCCCAGTGAGGGATCCAAGGCGCGCGAAGTGTTGGTCAAGCCCGACGAGTTGGCGGGGACGTTGGCGCTGATCCGTGGCGGTTCGGACGCAAACGGCACCGACGACGACGAAGCCTGAGCTTGTGAAGGCGAGGAGTCGGCGCAGACGATTCCGACGACGACGAAGCCTGAGCTTGTGAAGGCGAGGAGTCGGCGCAAACGGCACCGACGACGACGAAGCCTGAGCTTGTGAAGGCGAGGAGTCGGCGCAGACGATTCCGACGACGACGAAGCCTGAGCTTGTGAAGGCGAGGAGTCGGCGCAGACGATTCCGATTGATCTTTAACAGGTTTCGTATTCATTCGAGAGCTGCAGCTCCAGGTCGGAACCCGAAGTCTGGCCCTCGCGGAAGTAGCAACCGCCGACCACGATCGCGGCGGACTCGTGTCCGTAAACGTTCAGCGTGACCTCCCTGTCGAAGCGGGGCAGTACCGCCGCAACGGACTCGGCCGTCCTGATGGTGCGTTCCCGGCGGTCGGGCCCGTCGGCGATTTCGATGGTCACCGAGGTTCCCGCGTGCTTCTCCGAGAAGGAAGTGGACGTGTCGACCTCGAGTTGATCGGCGGCTCCGACGAGACCGTTGATCGCGGTGAACATCGCCATCTGAGTGGCGGTCGGGGGCTCCGGACTGGAGTTGTACTCGTGTGGCTTGTGGGTGTCGTCGGTGACGACAGCGAGCCGCCATGTCACGTCGGCCCGGTCGCCGATGTCCTTGGCGAGCACGTCGGTCTGCATCGGGTCGACATTGTTTCGCAACGTGAGGTCCACGGAGGGGACGCGACTGCCGGAGTCCCACGCCTGTTCCAGGCTGGCGTGCGCGGTGACAGGTGAGCGTGCGGCGTGCATCCACAGCCGGATGCTGTCCGCGAACTGATGGGTGTCGGCGGGGAACTCTTGATCGGACGGATTGAACCAGAACTGCGCCTGCGAGAAGTCCGGGGCGTACGGGTTCGGGTGATAAACCGCGGGATAGAGCAGGTGCAGGCGGGCGTCGTGGCCACGCAGTTCGCTACGGATGCGGTCGAGGACCGCTTTGCCGATCGCGACGGCTTGGTCGTCGGTCACCGCCATCGACAACCGGACGTCGAGCAGGAAGGTGCGCCGTTCGCCGAGGCTCCAGATGTAACCCAGGTCTGTCTCGACGACGCCCGGCATCGCCGCGATCTGGCGTTCGATCGACTCGGCTTCTCCTCGGCGATCGCCGATCAGTCCGCACCCCGAGACCACTCCCATGACCGCGACACCGACGAGGCCGAGCAAACTCCGGACGATCACCGGAGCGACGAACCGCCGCCAGCGGCATCTGCAGGTCCGCCGCACTGATCGTTCAACACCTCACTTAGGCACTCTCCGCGCTGACAGCCCGCCTCGACGTAGGGCGGGTACGGCATTGCGGTGGGTCTTTCGCTGGCGCGAGGCGATCAGTGCGGTGGTGCCAGGAACTGCTGCCCCGAGCGCCACGATGACCGCTCCACGACGCATTTCCCCACGATACGCCTCACAGCATCAACACCATTCGGGTGTTACCCAAGATGTTGGGCTTGACGTAAGACAGGTCGAGGAACTCCGCAACACCCGTGTCGTAGGAGCGGCACATCTCTTCGTAGACCTCGGCGGTGACGGGGGTGCCGTCAATTTCTGCGAACCCGTGGCGACTGAAGAACTCGACTTCGAACGTCAGGACGAAGATGCGTTCGAGCTGTAATTCCCGGGCCACCTCGAGCAGTCGGTCGACGATCGCGTGCCCCACACCGTGGCCCCTCACGGCCGGGTGCACCGCGACGGTCCGGATCTCGCCGAGATCGGACCACAGCACGTGCAACGCGCCGCATCCGATCAGTTCGCCGGCCCGTTCGGCGATCCAGAACTCCTGGACCGCCTCGTAGAGCGTCACCAAGTTCTTCTCCAGCAGGATCTTGCCGGAGTAGATGTCGACGAGTGCCTTCATGGCGGGCACATCCGAGGTACGGGCCCGCCGGACGACGAGCTGATCGGAATCTCCGCTCACAGGTGGAGAGTATCGGTTCGAGCAACCGATATTCTGTTGCAGTGCCGGGACAACCCCATACCGATCCAGTCGTCCCGCGCGCCCGCGTGGCGAACATCGCAAATGTGCTGACCGGTGTGCGAATGGTATTGGTTCCGGTGTTCCTGGTCGTGCTCTTCGTCGGTGATGGGCATGAAACCCATTGGCGGATAATCGCTTTCATCGTGTTTGCGGTAGCCGTCATCACCGATCGGTTCGATGGCGCACTGGCCCGCAGCTACGGCATGGTTACCGAATTCGGCACGCTCGCAGACCCGATCGCGGACAAGGCGCTCATCGGGGCGGCACTGATCGGACTGTCGATATTGGGCGATCTGCCGTGGTGGGTGACCGTGGTGGTGATGGTCCGTGAGATCGGAGTCACTGTCCTGCGAATCGCGGTCCTGCGTCACGGCGTCATACCGGCCAGCCGGGGCGGCAAGCTCAAAACCCTCGTTCAGGCGGTGGCGATCGGTTTGTTCGTGCTGCCGCTGCACGTGCTGCCCGGTCCGTGGCTGATCGCCGCGTGGGGAATCATGTGGGCAGCGGTCGTGCTGACGGTGCTCACCGGGGTGGATTACGTGGTCTCGGCCGTGAAGGATTCCCGTGGACGACCCGCTCGTCACTGAGGATGCCCGCACCCTCGTCGCCGACCTGACGGTGCGCAAGCAGAGCGTGGCCACCGCCGAATCCTTGACGGCGGGTCTGCTGGCGGCCACCCTGGCCGGCGTTCCCGGCGCCAGCGTCGTCCTGCGCGGTGGCCTGATCACCTATATCGAGGACACCAAGATCTCCCTGGCCGGGGTGGCGCCGCAGCTGCTCGACGCCGTGGGCCCCGTCGCCGAACCCACCGCACGGGCGATGGCCGTCGGCGCCCGGCAGCGCTGTGCCGCCACCTGGGGCATCGGGCTGACCGGCGTTGCCGGCCCCGAGCCGCACGGCGGCCACCCGGTCGGCACGGTCTTCCTGGGCCTGGCCGGTCCGGTGGACACCGAGGTCGTCCAGTTGGCGCTCAGCGGAACCCGGTGGGAAATCCGGGTCAGGGCGGTCGCCGAGGCGATCGCCAGGCTGCGCGCACTGGTCGAACAACAGTGATCTGTGGCATTCGGGAACCATCGCGACCGCCCGCAGCGTTGCCCTAGTAGCCAAGCCGGCGACGAAGGAGGGCACGATGACAGGATTGCTGCGTGAGGTGATCGGCGACGTGCTGCGCCGTGCTCGCACCGAGCAGGGGCGCACCCTGCGTGAGGTGTCCGATTCCGCCCGGGTCAGCCTGGGGTACCTGTCGGAGGTCGAACGCGGCCGCAAGGAGGCGTCCAGCGAACTGCTCAGCGCCATCTGCGGCGCCCTGGACGTCCCGCTCTCGCGGGTGCTCTCCGATGCCGGCGACGACATGGCCCGCGAGGAACTCGCATCGCTGAACCGGGGGCCGGCCGCCTCCACTCGCATCGACGCCACCACGAAGGTTGTCATTCCGCAGATCGTGTCCATGGCGGTCGCCTGAGTCGACCGCGGCACCGATCTCGGAAAACGCCCGCGGGGGTGTGGCGATCTGCACAGAACCGATAAGTTGGCACTAGAGCAAGCGCAGGTGCCCGCGGCGGGCAACCACCACACTGGCATAGATCGACGACATGAAGGCGGAGTGAACTAAATGGCCAATCCGTTCACCAAGGCGTGGAAGTACCTCATGGCGCTGTTCAGCTCGAAGGTCGACGAGTACGCCGATCCGAAGGTGCAGATCCAGCAGGCCATCGAGGACGCCCAACGCCAGCATCAGGCGTTGACGCAGCAGGCCGCGCAGGTGATCGGTAACCAGCGCCAGCTGGAGATGCGGCTGAATCGCCAGCTTGCCGACATCGAGAAGCTGCAGGTGAATGTGCGTCAGGCGCTGTCCCTGGCCGATCAGGCCACCGCAGCCGGCGATGCTGCCAAAGCCACCGAGTACAACAACGCCGCGGAGGCGTTCGCCGCCCAGTTGGTGACGTCCGAGCAGAGCGTCGAGGACCTCAAGGGCCTGCACGACCAGGCGCTGCAGGCCGCCGGTCAGGCCAAGAAGGCGGTCGAGCAGAACGCCATGATGCTGCAGACCAAGATTGCCGAGCGGACCAAGCTGCTCAGCCAGCTCGAGCAGGCCAAGATGCAGGAGCAGGTGAGCAATTCGCTCCGGTCGATGAGTGAGCTGGCCGCGCCGGGCAACACCCCCAGCCTCGATGAAGTTCGCGACAAGATCGAGCGCCGCTACGCCAACGCGATCGGCTCGGCCGAGCTGGCGCAGAACTCGGTGCAGGGCCGGATGATGGAAGTACAGCAGGCCAGCGTCCAGATGGCCGGCCATTCCCGGCTGGAGCAGATTCGGGCCTCGATGCGCGGTGAGCAGTTGCCTGCGGGCGGGACGGCCGCCTCGGCTCCCGCCGCCCCCGCGACCAATCCGCAGGCGACGCCGGAAAACCCGCTGTCGCAATAGATCTCATGGGGATGGCAGTGAACTCACGGACCGGTCGACCAGAAGCCTGGCGGTCACTGATGCAGCGAGGTGTGGACACCGCTGCAGAGTGGTCCGACGTACTGGCGGAAAAGCTGAATGCCGCAGCCGATCCCAGGGCCAAGCTGCTGCGTAAGCGGCGCTGGGCGTTGCGGTTGACGCTGTTCTTGACCGTTTCGTGCGTGTTCTGGGTGGGCGTCACGGCGTTGCTTGCCTCGTGGAGCACGCCGGTGTGGGCGCTGTTCATACCCGCGCCGATCGCGGTGGGCGCGGCTTTTCTGGCGACCTTGGCGTTCCTGCGGTATCGCTGGCTTCGGCGAGAACCGTTGCCGCCGCAGCGCTCACGCCGGCTGCCGCCGTGGGGTTCCGCGGCCCGCGGGCCGATGGCGGCCATGGCCGCCTCCGAACGCGGACTGTCGAGCCTTCTCGGCGTGATGGAGCGCGGCCGGATGCTGCCGGCCGACGAGCTTCGCGACCTGTCCGCGGCGGCGAACCAGACCGCTGCCACAATGGCCGCCACCGCCAACGAGGTGGTGTCGATGGAGCGGACGGTGCGCGCGGCGCCGCAGTCGCGGTCACATCTGGTCCCGACCATCAACGCGTTCACCGCGCAGCTCGACCACGGCGCGCGTCAGTACAACGAGATGGTCACCGCCGCTGCTCAACTGGTGTCGGCCGCCAACACCGGGTCGCTGTCGAGTTCGCCGATGTCGCAGCAGCGCTACCGCGACGAGTTGGTCAACGCGACGGATCGGCTGATGGGTTGGGCGCAGGCCTTCGACGAGTTGGGCCACCTCCGCCGCGCCTAGCAGTCCGCTCAGACGTCGTGGGAGCCGGACGGTCCGGATCGGGGGCCGTACTTCTCGATGTACGCCTGGTGGATGTGGGCGTTCTTCTGCCGGGCGTGCTCGTCGGCAAGCTTGGGATCCAGGCCGTGCTTGGCCAGCATGTGGCGGCGCCACACCTTGTTCAGCGCGTGTGAGAAGAACACGAACGGAATGAGGATCGGCAACGTCATCGACAGGTGCACGTCCAGCGTCGTGGGAATCAACCAGAACGGGGCCAGGATCAGAAACGCCGGGATGAACACGCGGACCATCATCCGGACGGTCGCGCCCTTACCCGCCAGGTCGTTTCGCACCCAGTCGCGCATCGAGTCGGGTAGCCGGCGGCCGTAGCAGTAGCCGATGTACTGGAGCATGTTCGGCTTGGTGCGGGTGCGGTCGTTCATCTAGAAGGACGGTCGCAGGGCGGGAATGGCCATCGCCGCGACCGCCCGCAGCGGTGCCTTGACGAGGATGTCGAAGTTGTCGAAGTAATCGCGCCACAACGTGATCTGGCCGTTGTGCACCTCGAATGTGCCGCAGACCCAGAATTGAAGGCGGATAGGGCCGAAGATCAGGGCGTCGGTGCGCTCGGTCAACACGTTGGCACCGTCGACGGCGACCCGGTGGAACTTCACTGCGAATCCTGCTCGGCCCTGGCCTCTGCGGAACAGCTTCATGATTCGCCGGCGTCCACGCATGGTCGGCCAACCGACGTTTTGCCAGACGAGATGCTCAGAGACCAATGCCTCCGCGGCGTCGAAGTCCTCATCTTGCAAGGCGTAGAGGAACTTCTCGACCGTTCGCGCGTTGTCGACGTCTGCTATCGATGGAGCCTGGTCGGTCATGGTCACAGCGTAGCCGCCGGAGGCTGTGGCAGGGTAAGTCGATGCGCGTCGCCGTCGTTGCTGGGCCCGATCCGGGGCACGCCATTCCGGCGATCGCGCTCTGCCTTCGCTTCGCAGCGGCCGGTGATGCCGCGACGCTGCTCACGGGCGCCGAGTGGCTGGACACCGCCCGAGCGGCCGGGTTGGCTGCGGTCGGGCTCGAGGGCCTCGATCCCACCGACCAGGACGATGACGCCGATGCCGGAGCGAAGATGCATCAGCGGGCCGCCAGAATGGCCGTGCTCAACGTGCCGCGGTTGCGCGAGTTGGCGCCGGAACTGGTGGTCTCCGACGTCATCACGGCCTGCGGGGGACTGGCCGCCGAACTGCTCGGCGTGCCGTGGATCGAGCTCAATCCGCATCCGCTGTACCGACCGTCGAGAGGCTTGCCCCCGGTGGGCAGTGGGCTGGCGCCGGGGAGAGGAGTTCGGGGGCGGCTGCGCGACACCGTGATGCGTGCGCTGACCGCTCGCTCGTGGCGCGAAGGGTTGCGCCAGCGTTCGGCGGCACGCATCGGGATCGGCTTGCCCGCAGTCGATCCGGGTCCGCTGCGAAGCCTGATCGCCACATTGCCTGCGCTGGAGGTGCCCCGCCCGGACTGGCCCGCGGAGGCGGTCGTGGTCGGCCCCCTGCACTTCGAGCCCACCTCCTCGGTCTTGCAGCCGCCGCCTGGATCCGGTCCGGTGGTGGTGGTCGCACCGTCGACGGCAGCTACCGGTGCCGGCGGACTGGCGGAACTGGCGCTGGCGAGCCTGACGCCGGGGGAGGTGCTGCCCGAAGGGACCCGGGTGGTCGTGTCGCGGCTGGCGGGTCCCACGGTCGAGGTACCGCCGTGGGCGGTGGTCGGCCTGGGCCGTCAGGACGAACTTCTGGCGGGGGCGGACCTGATGATCTGCGGCGGCGGGCACGGCATCGTGTCCAAGACACTGCTCGCCGGGGTGCCCCTGGTCGTCGTCCCCGGCGGCGGCGATCAATGGGAAATCGCCAATCGTCTTGTGCGACAGGGAAGTGCGCGGCTGGTACGGCCGCTGACCGGTGAAGCGCTGGCCGCCGCGGCCACCACGGTGCTCTCGGCGCGGGAGTACCGCGACGCCGCCCGGCGGGCGGGCGCCAGCGTCTCGGAGGTGGCCGATCCGGTACGGGTGTGCCATGACGCGCTGATGGCGCAGGCGTAGGTTGGGTCGAGTGCGGCTGACGGAATTCCAGGACCTCGTCGAGGGGCAGTTCGGCGCTGTGCGTGCCACATCGCTGCTGGTGGACCATGTATTGACCGGCCTCGGCGGCCGCACGGCGGCTCAGGCCACCGAAGACGGCGTCGACCCGAGGGATGTGTGGCGAGCGCTGTGCGCCGACTTCGACGTCCCGCGTGATCAGTGGTGAATCGCTAGCTTCCGGAAGTCAGGCTTGTAAGCTTCACCGTGCCGAGGTACGGACTCAGATGCTGCCTCGGCTACCCGCGCCCCGTCGAGCGGCAACCGATCTCAGGATGTTTCCGCAAGCCGAGATCGGTTCGGGTTTCCGTGACCAGGTCGAGCGTCTGCTGAGTCGCCCCGGCCAACGCCGCAGCCTCGGCATCGGTCAGGGCGCCGCACAGCCAGTCCCAGTGCGCTGCCACGATGGTGCCCGGCACTGGCGCGGGTGCCAGCGCGGAACCGTCGAGGCTCCACCGAACCCGCTCGGCCGCGGGCTCACCGAGGGCCAGAACACCGGCTTGGAACACCAGCGGTGATGAGACGATCACGGCGTGCTCGGGCTCGACGGACTCGACGGTGCCCCACCGGATGCGGCAGTCCTGCATGACCTGCAGGGGGGTGGTGGGGTCGCGGTCGAGGAACCGTATCCACGGGTACACCACGAGGACGTGGAAGCTGTGGTGCGCCAGCGCCTGAGCCGGGCGGGCCAGTTCCCCGAGTAACCCGGCGACCTGCCCGGTGAACGCCGCGCGCAAGCGCACCAGCAGTTCGTCGGCGTCCACCTTGTCGAGCATGGGGCCGCCGACCCAGTAGCTCCGGACGACGTCGTCCTCGAGTGGGTCGGCGATTCCCGCGGCGTCGGCGATGGCCTGGAGATAAGGCCAGGCGCCGTCGAATTCGTCTGCATGCGAGGCCAGTTCGCCGATGGCGGCACCTTCCGGGCCGCAATACCCCAGCTGGTTGGGCGGGAACGCGTAACTGGCGAAGAGGCTCCGACCGGTCATTCAGCAGATCCGGGGGAGTTGTTCGCCGATCGGCAGATCGACCACCCGGGTCCCGCCGAGCGCCGTTCTCGCCGACACCATTCCGGGGTGTTCGGGCACGCATCGGCCGATGACCGTGGCGCGACCGCCATACGGATGCGAACGCATCGCCTCCAGCACCCGGTCGGCGTCGTCGGCGGGTACGACGGCGATCAGCTTGCCCTCGTTGGCCACATAGAGCGGATCAAGGCCCAGCAGGCCGCAGGCGTCGCGGACTTCGGCCGGGATCGGTATCACGCGTTCGTCCAGCGATATCCCTACCTTCGCGGCCTTGGCGATCTCGTTGAGCGTGGCCGCCACACCACCCCTGGTCGGGTCGCGCATCGCATGGATGTCGGCGCCGGTCTCGATCATGGCGGCGACCAGCCCGTTCAACGGTGCGGTGTCGCTGGTGACCGTGGTGGCGAACTCCAGCCCGGCCCGGCAGCTCATCACGGCGACGCCGTGGAGACCGATGTCGCCGCTGACGATGACCACGTCACCCACCGCTGCCCGCTGCGGACGGATGTCGACGCGTGGGTCCACGAGGCCGATACCCGCCGTGTTGATGTAGACGCCGTCGCCGTGGCCCGCATCGACTACCTTGGTGTCGCCGGTGACCAGCTTGACGCCGGCAGCCATCGCGGCGGTACCGACCGCCTGGGCGACGCGAGCGAGTTCGTCGAGCGGCGTGCCCTCCTCGAGGATGAACGCCGTTGACAGCACTGCCGGTCGGGCGCCGGCCATCGCCAGATCGTTGACGGTGCCGTTGACGGCGAGGTCACCGATGGTGCCACCGGGGAAGGCCAGCGGTTTGACGACGAACGAGTCGGTCGAGAAGGCCAGCCGGGCGCCGCCGACCTCGATGATCGCCGAGTCGCCCATCCCGGCGTCCGCCGCGGGCCCGAACGCCGGCAGGAAGAGGTGCTCGATGAGTTCGCCCGACATCGCTCCGCCGCCGCCGTGCCCCATCACGATGTTGGGCGAGTCGCGAAGCGGCGCGGGACACACCCACGCCTCCATGTCGATGGTCGCCGGTGATACGGAACGCCCATTGGATGTCTCAGGCATGTGTCACCTCGAGGCGCCGGTACAGGTAATACGCCGCACACGCGCCCTCAGCCGAAACCATGGTTGCGCCAAGGGGATTGCGCGGCGTACACAGTGTCCCGAATGCGGCGCACTCGTGGGGCTTGATGAGGCCCTGGAGCACCTCGCCGGAGCGGCAGTCGGCTGATTCTTCGGTGTGGATGTCGGTCACGGAGAACCGGTGCTCGGCGTCGTACTCACGATAGGCATGCGACAGTCGCCAGCCGCTGCTCGGAATCATGCCGATGCCGCGCCACGCTCGGTCGGTGACCTCGAAGACGTCCAGCAGCATGGCTTTTGCCGCTGGATTGCCGAGCCCCTGTACGGCGCGGGGGTAGGCGTTCTCCAGTTCGTGGCGTCCGGACTCCAATTGCAGAACCGTGCGCCGGATGCCCTCGAGAATGTCGAGTGGCTCGAATCCGGTGACCACGATCGGTATCCCGTACTTGTCGCAGAGCGGCGGGTATTCCTCGGTGCCCATCACCGTGCACACGTGGCCGGCGGCCAGGAAGGCCTGCACCCGGCACGTCGGCGACTCCATGATGGCCGAGATCGCCGGCGGCACCAGCACATGCGACACCAGCAGCGAGAAGTTCTCGATGCCAAGCCGCTTCGCCTGGTAGACCGTCATCGCGTTGGCGGGCGCGGTGGTCTCGAAGCCGATCCCGAAGAACACCACCTGTTTGTCCGGGTTCTCCCGCGCGACGGTCAGCGCGTCCAGCGGTGAATACACCACCCGCACGTCGCCGCCCTGGCTCTTCACCTGGAACAGGTCCTTGTCACTGCCGGGCACCCGCAGCATGTCCCCGAACGAGCAGAAGATGACGTCGGGCCGCGACGCAATCTCCAAGGCCTTGTCGATGGTCTCCAGCGGGGTGACGCAGACCGGACAGCCGGGCCCGTGGATCATCTCGATGGTGTCCGGCAGCAGCTGGTCGATGCCGTGCCGGATGATCGAATGCGTCTGGCCGCCGCACACTTCCATGATCGACCAGCGGCGGCTGGTGGCGGACTTGATCTCGTCGATGAGCTTGCCCGCAAGGGCGGGGTCGCTGAACTCGTCCAGGTACTTCATGACTTCACCTCGGCATTGCCGTTCGTTTCGGATGACGCATTGGGGTTGCCGAGACCCGCCTGTCGGGCCGCCAGTTCGAAGCCGTCGCCGAACTCCTCCTTGAGCACCCCGAGGTGCTCGAACTCGGCCAACGTCCTCCTCGCCGACTCCTCGTCCAGCCGCTGGAGTGCGAACCCGACGTGGACGACGACATACTCGCCGACCTCGGCGTCGGGTATGTACTGCATGCAGACGTCCTTCTTGACGCCGCCGAAGTCGACCTCCGACATCAGTGTTCCGTCGCGGTCCTCAACGCTGAGGATCTTCCCTGGTACCGCCAGACACATCGGCGTCTCCCTTCTCTATCCATCCCTGTCGGGCCCTAGCCCGAATTGCCCACCAACAGTTGGCCGAGAGCGATGCCGCCGTCGTTGGGCGGCACGCGACGATGCGTCATCACGTCGAATCCCCTGCGGTGCAGTTCGCGCAGCGAGAGTCGCAGCAGAAGTGCGTTCTGGAAGACCCCGCCCGACAGCGCGACCGGATGCCTTCCGTCCTGTCCGTCGTTGGCCAGACCGACGATCAGATCGACCACGGCGCGATGGAATCTCGCCCCGATCACACCGGAAGACACGCCGGCGCGGACATCGTCGATGACAGCGGCCAGCACCGGCGCCGGATCGATCACCGCGGGCTCACCGCCGTCCACGGCGAATGCGTAACCGGTCCGCCCACAATCGGCATCGCGGGAGAGGCCCTCGAGTTCGATGGCCGCCTGCGCCTCGTACGCAACGACCTGACGCACGCCGGCCAACGCGGAGACTGCGTCGAACAGCCGGCCCATGCTCGACGTCGGCACGCAGCCCAGCCCGGTCTCGAGTTGATGTGCCAGCACCCGCCGCTCGTCGGCCGGGCATGCCCGCACCGGTGCCAGGTCAGGCTCCCACGTCAGTCCTGCGGCCCACAGGTGGGCCAACGCCATCCGGTAAGGGCGAAGCACACTGACGTCGCCGCCGGCCAGCGGTACATATTTCAGCCTGGCCAGCCGTCGATAGCCCTTGTAGTCGGCCAGCAGCACCTCGCCGCCCCAGATCGCGCCGTCGGGGCCGTAACCCGTCCCGTCGAACGCGAAGCCCAGCACCGGTGCAGATCCGTCCAGGCCATGCTCGGCCATGACCGCCGCGATGTGCGCGTGATGGTGCTGAACGGCCCGGACCGGACGGCCATCGGCGTTGCGCTGGGCCCAGGTGGCCGATCGGTAGAGCGGATGCGCGTCGGCGACAAGGACTTCGGGAGTGACGGCCGTCAGCTCCCGCAGATGTTTCTGTGCGGAGTCGAACGCGGCCAACGTCGCCAGGTCGTCCATGTCGCCGATGTGCTGACTCAACCAGGCGTACTTGCCCTCGGCCACCGCCATCGTGTTCTTCAGGTCCGCGCCGACCGCCAGCGTCGGGGGCACCGCGACCGGTAGCGCGATGGGCAGCGGTGCATACCCTCGGGACCGGCGGATCGGCAATTCGTCCCCTTCGCCTGAATTGTCGTCTCCGCCGACGGTGCCTGAATTGTCGTCTCCGCCGAGGGAGACCACCCGGACGACGGAGTCGTCGCACGGCACCAGGATGGCGCGATCGTGCATCAACCAGCCGTCCGCGAGATCCGAAAGCCGCTCCAGTGCCTCGTCGTCGGTGAAGCAGATCGGTTCACCACCGAGATTTCCCGAGGTCATCACGAGCACATCCGGTGCCGGTTCGTCGCCCGGCAACCCGAAGAGCAGCGCGTGCAGGGGTGCGTAGGCGAGCATCACGCCCAGATCCGGATTGTGCGGCGCGACCGAATCGGCGACCGGCGCGCCGGGCACCCGCGGCACGAGCACGATCGGGCGCTGGAACCCGGACAGCACTCGTGCAGAGCCGGCATCGATGTCGGCGACGCGGCGCGCGGCACCGAGGTCGGGCACCATCACGGCGAACGGCTTGTCACCGCGTCTCTTTCGCCTGCGCATTTGGGCGACGGCGCGCTCGTTGGCGGCGTCACAGGCCAGGTGATATCCACCGATGCCCTTGACCGCGAGCACCCCGCCGTCGCGCAGCAGCCGCCGAGCGTGGCTCAGTCCCGCTTCGGTGTCGGCGGTGCGGCCGCTGCCGTCCCGGTAGCGCAGCATCGGACCGCAGTTCGGGCAGCACACCGGCTGGGCATGAAACCGGCGGTCGGTGGGGTCGCTGTATTCGTGCGCACAGTCCGCGCACATCGCGAAGGTCGCCATCGTCGTGGCTGACCGGTCGTAGGGGAGTGAGGCGATGATCGTGAACCGCGGACCGCAGTTGGTGCAGTTGACGAAGGGGTGTCGATAGCGCCGGTTGTCGGGGTCGCGTTGTTCGGCGGCGCATTCGGCGCACATTGCGACATCTGGTGAGGCCAGGGTCCGGCCACCGTCGGTGCGCGAGGTGTCGGCGATGGTGAAGCCGGTACCGCCGACGACCGGGATCGGCTGGGTGTCAACGGTTTCGACGACGGCCAGCGGCGGCGGGCCATCGCTGAGCCGGTTCAGGAACTCGTCGACGTCGGCAGGCGCACCCTCCACCTCGATGATGGCACCGGAACTGTCGTTGCGCACCGATCCGGTAAGGCCGAGCGCGGCCGCGGTCGTGTAGACGAACGGCCGAAAACCGACGCCCTGCACCACCCCGTGCACGCTCACCCGCAGCCGGCGCCGGTCGGTCATGGCGGGTCCTCCGGCTCGCCGCGGCCCATGAGTTGCAACCCGGCCATCGCGGCGTCGGCACCCGCCTTGTCGGTCTTCTCGACGGCGAAACCCATGTGGATGATCACCCAGTCACCCGGGTTGAACGTCTCATCGGGCAGCATCCCGATGTTCACCTTGCGGTGCTCACCCGCGACATCGACGAGCGCCAGCTGGTCGCCGTATCCGTCGAGCATTCCGACGACCTGACCGGGGATTCCCAGACACATGATTCAGCCCTCCGCCACGGACGTTCGGGCCAACAGGTCCGCCACCACGTCCTGCACGGCTTTCGCGGCGACCGGCACGGCGTCGGCCACAGCGCCGGACAAGCCGATGCCCTCCTCGACGCTGGCGACTTCGCATCCGATGACGATCGTCGGCGGCGGCGTGCCGCCCAGCGCGTTCAGGCTCGCGAACACGGCGCCCGGATCCATCGCGTGTGCGTCGAAGCCGACCGTCGCGGCCAGGCTTTCGTGGTCAGCCTCGATGATGTGGACGGTGCCGGGAGCGCCCTGGTCGGGAATGGCGTCGACGAGTATCAGCGCTTCACACCCGTCGAGCAGGTCGTACGCCAGGTGCATGCCGCGGATGCCGTAGTCCGCCAGTTGCACCCGCGGACCCGCGAGTTGTGGTGGGACATGGCGCATCACCTCGGGTCCGAAACCGTCGTCACCGAAGAAGATGTTGCCGATGCCGGCTACCAGGATGCGTGTCGTGGCGTCACCTACATCTGCCGGATCTTCAAGTAGCGCTGCAGATCCGGTATCGACCGCACCCCGATCACCACACCACCGAGGACCACTGAGCCAACCACGCCGAGTGCCACCCAGCCCACTACGCTCATTTCTGATTCCTTTCACTCAACGGTTCGACTTCGTCCGGTGCGAAGTACAGATAACGTCCGTACCAGTCGTGCAGGTCGGCCGCGGGATCATCCTCGACGACGACTCCGACGTGCTGGTTGCCCTCGACGTCCTCGTGCACCGAGGTGACCAGGGCCGTCTTGCCGGCGAAGAAGATGTCCTGTGCGTCGGCCCGGCGCGACGGTCGGAGCACCACCCGGCTGCCACGCATCACCCGGACCCCGTTCACCAGAACCGCGTCGATGCCTGGTTGAACGGCATTGTCGGCCAGCGGATCCCACCAATCCACGCCGTCGGGGATCTCGGGTATCAGATGCGGCTCGTCGAGCGCATGGGGGTCCCGCAGCACGCCATGGAGGTTCATCATCGCCTCGGGCGACATCGAGTCACACCGGTCGATGATCTTGGCGGCCAGCGGATCGGTGGCGCGGGCCTGCGCCTTCTCCTCGTCGGTCATCGTCATCACCCGCAACGTGAGGATCTCGTCGATCTCGGTGGAGTCGTACAACGCGCCTTCGCTCTGTTCGGCGATCTCGGGATGGTCATAGAGGATGATCGGCGACGCCAGCATCACGTCCGTCTCGCCCGGCCGGCCTGCCAGCACCGGGAAACACCGGTGCTGACGACAGCGGGCAACCGCGTCGGCCGCGGAGTCGGGCGGCTCGAGCAGCGACACGAATTCGCCGCCGTCGATCAGAACGATGAGGTGCGTGCCGATCAGGGACACGGCGATGGCCTCGTCCTTGTCGGCGGGCGGGGCGCCGATATTGCGGACCGCAAGGCTGATTCGCAGCAGTCCGCCATCCGGCTCGGCCGTCAGCGTCAGTTCGCCGCGCAGTTCTCGGCCGGCCGCGCACCAGCCGGCCGCCGTCGACCGGCTCGACGCCGCGGCCGCCCGAAACGGTGATCGGGAGTGTCTGCGGCGCGGCGAGATCGGCCTCACCGAATGGTCCGAAGGACACCTCGCACTCGATCGCTTCGTCCCAGGTGAGCCAGGATTGCCCACCCGCGGTCAGTTCGTCGACCGGTTCGTAGGCAGTGTTGCCGCTGTTGCCACCGGCCACCTCGCGCTCGGCGGTTCGGCGTTGCAGTTGCAGGCAGCGGACCACGATCGTCAGTGCCGCGGCCGGCCCCGGGTCGAGCAGCACCTGGGCCGACATGGTGTCGTCCTCGCCGATGCCTCGCTCGGCGGCCTGCTGCGGGCCGAGCACACCGAACTGCCACCGCGACTGGTTCTTTCCCGATGTCGCCCGGTACGGGTAGAGCAGGTAGCCCTCGTAGAGCACCGCGTCGGCGATGGCGCGGACCCGATCCCAGTCGGTGGTCACGGCCGGTCCCTGGCGGTGTCCGAGGCCAAGAGAGACTGGATCGCGTCGTCCATCCCGAGGAGACCGCGCGCGGATTTGTACCTCGCCAGCTCGGCGATGGTGTCGTGGTCCAACCGCACCCACCCGGTGCTGGGGTAGTGCAACCGGACGAGCTCGCGCCACACCGGCACCGGCATGTCGTAATGATCCTCGCGATCCCACGGCACCTGTTGCACCGCGAAGTTGGTCGGCCCCTTGAGGAAAACCGTGCCACTGAAGAGGAATTGCAGCGGAATCACGCCGTCGCGCAGCGCATGGAAATACTTGGACGCGGTAACCTCGAAGTCGTAGGTGCACTCCAGCGGCAGATCGATCTGCGTGGCACCGGTGAAACCCTGCACCATCGCGCTGCCGTGCTGGAACAGGAAGTTGTGTTGGGTCGTGCCCCAGCGTTCCCGCGGACCGAACATGTCGAGCAGCCCTCCGGCCTCTTCGTCGGAGTAACCGCGCCGGAGCGGCTCGATGCGCACCTGGCAGCGCAGCGCGATCGCGTGCACGGGATCGTCTCCGTCGGCCGCGATACCGACGCGCGCGGTCAACACCGGTGTCACCGCGTACTGTTCCGGGGACACGTCGAGCACCGCGAACGTCACCTCGGTCACGGTGCGACCGCCTTGCCGCGCGCCGCGACGTGCTCGAAGAACTCGTCGATGAACTGGCGGACATGCTGGCCGCCGTCGAAGCCGTGCCACAGCATCCGCAACCGCCCGACGAACTCATAGCATGCGTCGATGGGCACCAGGTAGCACTCGGGCGGCGTCTCTTCTTCCTCGGGCACGCGCACGATCAGCGCTTCGGTGTCCTCGGCGAGCATGTCCACCCGCGGGTCGGCCGCCCGGATCCCGTTCCACGCGGACAGATCCAGTTCGGATTCAGTGGCCCCCGCCGGGCCCGGGTAGAACGCCACGGTGCGGTCCAGTGCCGAGTTGTGGAAGAAGAACGCCAGCCCGACCGGAATCTGCAGCAGCTGCCATTCGCGCCTGCCGAGCGCGAACCCGGGAAACGAGAGGTAGCGATCGGGTACCGCCCGGAAGCGCAGCGTGGCGGCGGTGTCGGTGAACAACAGGTAGCAGCCGCGGCATACGCACATCAGCTGCCGTCCTTCGACATTCACGACATGCTGGTGTTCGTCGGCGATCTGCTCCGAGCACATCTCGCAACGCTCGCCTGCCGGCTGGGGAGCGCTGCGGTTGGCGCGAATGCGCGCCAGGACGTCGTAGGCGCCGGTCATGCCATGCCCGCTCCGCTCTGTTCGGCCGCCACCGCGATCGACAGCACGCCGTCGCGGGCCAGCAGCGGGATCGGGTCGAGATGCACTGCCGGATCGGCTTCGTCGATGCCGGCGCCGGCGCGCACCACGTCGAAATGCGCGTGGCACAGCGGACAGCGCAGCACCGCGTCCGCGGCCGAAGCACCCATCCGGCGGTGCAGCGCGGCCCCGGCCAGCGAGCCGTCGCACTTGCCGCAGCGGTCCTGGTAGGCGAACAACTCGTCGCCCAGCCGGCACGCCACCACGGTGATGCCTGCAACCCGGAACCCGCCCACTTCGCCCGGTCCGAGCTCGGCCAGGTCGGGCGCCGCGTGCCAGGTGGTCGGGCCATGGCCGTTCTGGTGCACCCGGGACAGCAGCGACTCGGCCGGGATCAGGCTGGGGGACGCCGCCTTGGCCTCCTGCGTGGCAACCACTTCGATCGATGCGATCTCCGGCGCCGCCGCGCGCACCGCGTCGTCGACCGTCAGCTCCAGCGTCACCGCCGATGACGGACAGGACTTGCAGCTGCCCGCGAACTGGAGGCGCACCACCTGACCGTCGGGACCGTCGAGGATGTCGAGCAGGGTGACGTCACCGCCGTGCGAACCCAGGTAGGGCCGAACGCTGTCGAGCGCGTCCTCGATGCGCCGTGCGACGCCGTGCGGGTGCAGGCCGTGCACCAGCATCAGGCTGGCCACCAGGTCGTCGTCGGCGAACCGTTCGACCAGCGCCGGGTCGGCGGCGGCGGCGATCCGCAGCATGCGTGCCAGCCCCGCGCCGTAGAGATCGGTCACCTCACCGACCAGCTGAGCCGCCCGCTCGTGCGCGGCGGCCCCGCCCGCCGCGGTCGCGTCGAGCAGCGTCTGGATCCGATCGCCCGCCGTGCGCCACTGCGCGTCGTCCTGGGTTTCGTCCGGGCCTGGCAGTGTCGACGGGGCCATACGCTATTCCCCGGTTACGGATTGGGTCGGCGAGTGCAGTCTCTCCAGCGTCTTGCCGTTGCCGAGGTACATGTGCACCCCGCACGGCAGACACGGGTCGAAGCTACGCACCGTGCGCATGATGTCGATGCCCTTGAAGTGCTCCCGGTCGTTCTCCTCGAAGATGGGCTGGCCCTGCACCGCATCCTCATACGGTCCCGGCGTGCCGTAGCTGTCCCGCGGATTGGCGTTCCACGGTGTGGGCGGATACGGGTGGTAGTTCGCGATCTTGCCGTCGCGGATCACCATGTGATGGCTCAACACGCCCCGGACCGCCTCGGTGAAGCCGCAGCCGATGCCCTCGTCGGGCACCGTGAACTTCTCCCACGTCTTGGTGCGGCCGGCCCGGATTTCGACGAGTGCCTTCTCGGCGAAGTGCAACGCACAGGCGGCGGCGTAGGCCTGGAAGTACGTCCGGGCGCGATTTCGCTCGATCGTATTGCTGCCGTACTGCGGGATCTTCCACTCGAATTCGACCGGTCCCTTCAGTGCGGTCTTGGGCAGGTTGATCTGCACACTCTGGCCGGTCGCCTTGACGTAGCCGATATCGACGAGGCCGGCGAGCGCCGTGGACCACAGCCGGGCCAATGGGCCGCCGCCGGTGTCCAGTGCGAGGTGATCCTTGCCGTCGAACCACCGCGGGGCCATCACCCAGCTGTAGTTGTTGTCGAAATCGCGCTTCTGCGGCCTGGGGTTGGTGTGCTGGTTCCACGGGTGGCGCCGGTCCACCGGGTTGCCCAGCGGATCGTTCTTGACGAACATCTCCTGGTCGGTCCAGTCGTCGTAATAGGAGTGGCCCAACAGGATTCGGATACCGAGGTTGATGTCGACCAGCGAATGGGTGTGCAGCTTTCCGTCGATCACCACGCCCGGCGTGACGAACATGGCGTTGCCCCACCGCTCCATGTCCTTGTACTCGAAGTTGCACACCTCGGGATCCTGGAACGAGCCCCAGCAGCCGAGCAGGGTGCGCCGCAGCCCCACCTGGTCGTAGCCGGGCAGCGCCTCATAGAAGAAGTCGAACAGATCGTCGTGCATGGGCACGACCTTCTTCATGAACTCGACGTAGCGCATCAACCGGGACATGTAGTCGGTCATCAACTGAATCGTCGCCGTGGTGCCCACGCCACCCGGATACAGCGTGGACGGGTGGACGTGCCGGCCTTCCATGAGGCAGAACATCTCTCGCGTCCACCGGCTGACCTGCAGCGCCTCGCGGTAGAACTCGCCGGTGAAGGGGTTGAGCGCCCGCATGATGTCGGCGATGGTGCGGTAGCCGTGCGCATCGGCGTGCGGTGACTGGGTGTTCTCCGCCTTGGCCAGCACACTGGGATTCGTCTCGGACACCATCTTCTCGCAGTAGTCCACGCCGACCAGGTTCTCCTGGAAGATGTTGTGGTCGAACATGTACTCGGCGGCCTCACCGAGGTTGACGATCCACTCGCCGATGTGCGGCGGCTTGACGCCGTACGCCATGTTCTGGGCGTAGCACGAGCAGGTGGCATGGTTGTCGCCGCAGATCCCGCAGATGCGGCTGGTGATGAAGTGCGCGTCGCGTGGATCCTTGCCCTTCATGAAGATCGAGTAACCGCGGAAGATCGACGAGGTGCTGTGACACTCGACGACTTCGCGGTTCTCGAAGTCGATCTTGGTGTAGATGCCGAGACTGCCGACGATGCGGGTGATGGGATCCCACGCCATTTCCACGAGCTGGCCGGGGTCCCGCTTCACATGTGACGGTTCGGGGATGATCGTTGTCATCGGATTGTTCGCTTTCGTCTAATGAGCAGCGTTGGAGGACTTTTCGGCAAACGCCGTGGTAGTGCGCTCCGCCATACCGGAGGCGCGCCTGCGCGAGCCCAGGCGGGCCCGCACCTACCAGGTGCGGGTCGCTCCGGTCGTGAGTTGCGTGCCGGGATGGCGCCATTTTGGTTCTTTGTCCACCGTGCGGCCGGTGACGTGTCGCAGGCTTCTGATCACCGAGCCGTACAGGCCCGACGCCGTCGTGGAAACCTTGCCGCCCGGCGGTTCGTCCATGAACGGCATGAACTTGTCCGGGAAGCCGGGCATCGTGCACCCGATGCAGATGCCGCCGACGTTCGGGCATCCGCCGATGCCGTTGATCCAACCGCGCTTGGGCACGTTGCACTTGACGACAGGGCCCCAACAGCCCAGCTTCACAATGCATTTCGGTGACCCGTACTCGGTCGCGAAGTCGCCCTGCTCGTAGTAGCCGGCTCGGTCGCACCCCTCGTGCACAGTAGCGCCGAACAGCCACTTGGGCCGTAATGCATCGTCGAGCGGAATCATCGGGGCCTGGTCGGTCGCCATGTACAGCAGATAGGTCAGGGTCTCGGACATGTTGTCGGGATGGGCCGGGCAACCGGGCACACACACGATCGGGATGCCGGCCTTACTCTTCCAGTCCCAGCCGAGATAGTCCGGCACACCCATGGCTCCGGTCGGATTACCGGCCATCGCGTGGATTCCGCCATACGTGGCACAGGTGCCCACCGCGACGATCGCGGTGGCCTTGGGTGCCAGCCGGTCCAGCCATTCGCTCGTCGTCATCGGCTGGCCGGTGGCGGGGTCGTTGCCGAAACCGCACCAGTAGCCTTCGTTTTTGATCTTCTCGTTGGGGATGGAACCCTCGACGACCAACACGAACGGTTCCAGCTCGCCTCGGTCCGCCTTGAAGAACCACTCGAGAAAATCGTCCGCGCCCCCATTGGGTCCGCACTCGAAATCAATCAGGGGCCAATGCACGGCGATCTTCGGCAGACCGGGAAGGGCGCCAAGCGCGATCTCCTCGATGCTGGGTTGCGTGGCGGCAGTCAGCGCCACCGAATCGCCGTCACAACTCAAGCCGCCGTTGATCCACAGAACGTGGATCAAGGCCTCTTCTGCTTTGACTGCTGCCTCACTCGGCATATGACACAGCTTTCCGGGAGCCGGGCTGGGGCTCTCATGTCCGGGAGCCGGGCTGGAGCTCCCAACGTCATCGTCGACGCGACGCCCGGGTGTCGAGCGCTGATTCTCGGTTTACTCCGGGGACTATGTCTTGTCAACGGATCCTTGTGACATATGGGAGGCCGTAATCTTGTTTGCGCGAACCGCGATCCAGTCGTACCAATCCGCGATACCATCACCGCCAGTCGCAGACAACGTCAGAATATTTACGCCAGGGTTGATTGATCGCGCATACGCCGCACACTTGTCGAGGTCGAAATCGACATACGGCAAGAGGTCGGACTTATTGATGATCACTAGTCCCGCGGCGGCAAACATGTGGGGATACTTCAGCGGCTTGTCGGCGCCCTCCGTCACGGAGATGACTACGACTTTGCTGTCCTCGCCGAGATCGAACAGCGCCGGACACACCAGGTTGCCGACGTTCTCGATGAACAACAGTGAGTCGCGCGGTGGATCCAGCGTGTCCAGAGCCCGCCGAACCATCGCCGCGTCGAGATGACAACCGGCGCCGGTGTTGACCTGGACCACCCGCGCCCCGGTCGCCTGGATGCGCTCGGCATCGAGCAACGTCTCCTGATCGCCCTCGATCACGGCGATCGGGCGGCCGGCGCCCATCTCGCGGATGGTCCGTTCGAGCAGCGTTGTCTTGCCCGCCCCGGGTGAGCTGGTCAGGTTGAATGCGAGGATGTTGCGTGCGGCGAGCCATTCGCGGTTCTGCTCGGCGAGCAGGTCGTTCTTGGCCAGGACCTTCTGCTCCAGCGAGATGGTCTGGGTGCGCACTTGACGGTCATGGTCATGGCCTTGATGGTCGTGCGGGTGGGTGTGCGGATGCGGGTGGTCGTGCGGGTGCGGATCGCCGGCCAACGTGATGGTGGCCCCGTCATCACCGCAGCCGCAGGTTGCGCACATGGTCAGCTCACTTCCATCGAGAGAATCCGAAGGTCCCGTCCCGCGATCACTTCGACGTCGGCGCTTCCGCACGGGCACAACAGGATCGGGTCCTGCAGTTCGAAGCTCTGCCCGCAGCTGCGGCAGCGCGCCGAGCCGGGTTGCACGTTCACTTCCAGGCTGGCGCCGTCGGCCACCGTGCCCTCGGTGGCAAGCTCGAAGCAGAACTGCATGGCGTCGGGCACGACCGCGCACAGCGCCCCGACCTCGATTTTGACGCTCTGCACGGCGCGGCCCGCGGCGTGCTCGCACACCGCTTCGACGACACTCTGCGTCAACGCCATCTCGTGCATGTCTGCCCCGTCCCGGGCCGGTTGACCCCACCATAGGTCCGGACTTGCAGGGGCGTCTAGCGATCGGGTGCGGCAGGGCCGGCTGACATGGAAGACGGGGCAGATTTCGGTGGTGTCATCCTGTCGTCGTCGCACACGCACACCAGTACGGGCATCTTCAGGGCGGACGCTGTCCGCACTGGCGGGTAGAAGGGCAGGCGCAGCATCAAACGTGCACCGAACTCATTGCGCCACAATGATCCTGACTGACCATGGCCTCGAATCCCGGCTTTGCGTCGGGAGTTGTCATCGCCGCGAGGGTGCCGGGCGCGCCGACAGCGGCGATCAGCACGGGCGCCCGGCGGCGCCAGCTCCTGAACTGCTCGTGCAAGCCTTGGCAGTAGCCCGCACGGCGTTGCGGAGCGGAACCCGGGCGAGTGTGGGCAACGCGTCGGTGAAGGGCGCCTGTGCGATGACGGCCGCGATCGACGGGTCGGCGGCAGGGACGGCCAGCACGTGATCGCCGCTGAACGACGATCCCCACAACTCGATGCGCCGCGGGTCGACCCCGTCGTCTCGTGCCGCGGAGAGAATCCGTGGGCCATGACGACGCACGGTGCGTTGAGCTGGCGCGACGATACGCCCCCGACCAGGGTCGTCTGGCCTTTCGGGCGGCGACTTGCGGCCCGCTCCGCGACATACGGCGTGTCAGCTTGAATCGAACAGGTGTTCGTCTACTGTGGGCAGTGTTCGACGGCTAGACGCTGAGCGACGGGGAGGGCGTGAGCCCGAGTTGTCGGTGGCGACCTCTAGCGTCACGGCCAACTGATCGACAACCGATCACCGAACATCCAGAGGACGGAGACCACCCCCATGGTGCAGGCACCTGATCGCGAGAAAGCCCTCGAGCTGGCGCTCGCGCAGATCGACAAGAACTTCGGTAAAGGCTCGGTGATGCGACTCGGCGAAGAGGTGCGTCAGCCGATCTCGGTCATTCCCACCGGCTCGATCGCCCTGGACGTGGCGCTCGGGATCGGTGGTCTGCCGCGCGGCCGCGTCGTCGAGATCTACGGTCCGGAATCCTCCGGTAAGACCACCGTGGCGCTGCACGCGGTCGCCAACGCCCAGGCCGCCGGCGGGATCGCTGCGTTCATCGACGCCGAGCACGCGCTGGACCCGGATTACGCCAGCAAGCTCGGCGTGGACACCGACTCGCTGCTGGTGTCCCAGCCGGACACCGGTGAGCAGGCACTGGAGATCGCCGACATGCTGATCCGCTCCGGCGCACTGGACATCCTGGTCATCGACTCGGTCGCCGCGCTGGTGCCGCGCGCCGAGATCGAGGGTGAGATGGGCGACAGCCATGTCGGCCTGCAGGCCCGGCTGATGAGCCAGGCGCTGCGGAAAATGACGGGCGCGCTGAACAACTCGGGGACCACCGCGATCTTCATCAACCAGCTGCGCGAGAAGATCGGGGTCATGTTCGGTTCTCCCGAAACAACCACGGGCGGGAAGGCCTTGAAGTTCTACGCCTCGATCCGGTTGGACGTCAGGCGAATCGAGACCCTCAAAGACGGTACCGACGCGGTGGGCAACCGCACCCGGGTCAAGGTCGTCAAGAACAAGGTGTCGCCGCCGTTCAAGCAGGCCGAGTTCGACATTCTCTACGGCAAGGGCATCAGCAAGGAAGGCTCGCTCATCGACATGGGTGTCGAGCAGGGCTTCATCCGCAAGTCGGGCTCCTGGTTCACCTACGAGGGCGAGCAGCTGGGCCAGGGCAAGGAGAACGCCCGTAACTTCATGATGGAGAACACCGAAATCGCCAACGAGATCGAGAAGAAGATCAAGGAGAAGCTCGGCATCGGCGCGGTGATGACCGACGACTTGAACGATGACAGCGTCCTACCCGCCCCCGTCGACTTCTGAGTCCTTGGGGCCATTCCGCGAAGAGCAGGCGCCGGACCTCCGCGCACGTGAGGACCAGGCCAGAAACCTGTGCCTGCGCCTGCTCACCGCGAGGGCGCGGACCCGCGCCGAGCTGGCCGGACAGTTGGCCAAGCGCGGATATCCCGACGAGGTGAGCGGCCGTGTCCTCGACCGGCTTGGTCAAGTCGGCCTCGTCGATGACGCGGACTTCGCCGAGCAATGGATCCGCTCGAGGCGGGCCAATGCCGGTAAAGGTAAGCGCGCGTTGGCCGCCGAGCTGCGGACCAAGGGTGTGGACAACGAGGTGATCACCGCCGCGCTGGCGGGAATCGATGCGGGCGCCGAGCGCGAACGGGCTGAGCAACTGGTCCGCGACCGGCTGCGTAGGGAGAAGCTCGGTGACGACGACACCAAGATCGCGCGCCGACTCGTCGGCATGCTTGCGCGCCGCGGTTACAGCCAGACGACGGCGCTGGATGTGGTCACGGGGGAGTTGGCCGGCGAGCGAGAACGGCGCAGGGTTTAGTCGCCCTCGTGGTCGCTGACTTTCGGGCGGTCACCGTTGTCGCGGTGGGGGTGATGCCGGCCGCCTGAACCGGGGCCGCTGGTGCTCGATGGCGAGGTCGTGTCGGTCGCCCGCCGGTGAGTGCCGTCGGGTCGGCCGTGTGTCATCGCCGGCGGAACCGCCTTCGGCGGACGCGATACAAGGTCGGCCGCGTCGTCGTCGCGATTCTTCTTGGGCGTGTCGGAGGCCGACTCGCGTTCTGCATCAACCGGTCTCACCTTCTTCGGTTGGTCGGCACGCTCTGTTGACCGGCCGGTACTCGACGCGGTCGCCAACCGGGGTGGAGGCTGCGGGGTGTGCGTAGTCTGCGCCGCCGTTGCCGTTGCCGTTGCCGGAGCCGGAGCCGGACCCAGCGATGCGGCGAGTGCGCCTATCGCGTCGACCGGTGTCGCCACCAGGTTCCCCAGGAAATTGAGCTGAAAGCTCACGTACCTGGCGGCGAAGGCAACCAACTCGCTGCCTGCGTCGAATTCGACCTGCGCGAATGTCTGCAGGGCCCGGCCGATGGCGTCGGGGACCGGTGTGCCGGCCTGGATGTCTTGAAGCAAGGCGCCGGGAATCGCGAATTCGCGTCCGAACAAGTCGACGCCGGTCGCGAGGAAGTCTCCGACGAACGTGACGTGGAAGCCGGCCTGCTGGGCAACGGGATCCAGAGGCGAGACCAGCGCGGGTGCGGCGGTTTGGCGCAGCAGCGGCGGCGGGGGTGGTGCAGGTGGTGTCGGCGACGATCTAACCGCCAGTGGCTGCGTCGCTGCCGCGAACATCACCGCCGGTGAGTTCACGGGCAGGGGTGGTTGTCTCACCACCGACGGATTGATCACCACGGCGGCGACCCCTACGGCGGCGAATCCGGTGGTGAGGCGCGAGCGAATCCAGGTGTCCATGGCGACCCTCCATTGGGTGCGCCGGCCGATCAGCCGACTGCCGGCGATTTTGCGCGAACCACTCTTCAGGACACGTGCGAGTCGGGTGCAGGGTTCAAATCGAGCCGCCGGCGCCGGCGCCGAACGCGCCCTGCGTGACGGGTTGGTCGGCCTTCAGCGGTTCCGGACCGCGTCGCGAACGCCGCATCCGTCGCTCGACCCATGTGGCGAACCAGGACAGCGAGAAGTTGACGGTGATCATCAAGACGGCGATGACGATCAGCGAGGGAATGTAGTTGCTGTATGCTGCACCGACATTCGTGCCCTGCCGGACCATTTCCAAGAACGTGATCTGGTAGCCGATTGCGGTGTCCTTGAGCACCACCACCAGCTGTGAAATCAGCACCGGCAACATCGACGTGATCGCCTGCGGCAGCAGGATGGCGCGCATGGTCTGGCCCCAGCGCAGACCCAGTGCTGACGCCGCTTCCCCCTGTCCACTCGGGAGCGCCTTGACCCCGGCGCGCACAATTTCGGCGATCACAGAGCCGTTGTAGAAGGTCAGGCCGGTGATGACGCCCGCCAGCGCCAGATGTTTCGACGGGAAGACGTCGTACTGCGCGTAGAGAAAATACGCGAAGATCATCATGATCAGCACGGGCACCGCGCGGAAGAATTCCACGAACACCGAGCACGACCAGCGGATCACCGGGTGAGTGGACATCCGCCCCACGCCGAGCAGGAAGCCCAGCGCCAGCGCCAGCACGATCGACACCGCGGCGGCGGTCAACGTGCCCTGGATGCCCGGCAGCACGTACGTCTTCCACAGGTTGGCCGTCAGGAACGGCTCCCACTTCGCCGCGGTCAGCTGGCCCTTGTCCTTGAGTCCCGAGTAGGCCAGCCACAGCACGAACAGGGTGACGACGACGGAGACTGCGGAGATGACTCGGTTGCGAACCCGCGCCCGCGGTCCGGGCGCGTCGAAGAGGACTGAACCGGCCATCTACCGTGCCACCGCCAGTCGCTTACCGAGCCACCCGAAGAACAGCCCCATCGGCAGCGTCAAGATGACGAACCCGAACGCGAAGATGGCGCCGATGTAGAGCAGCGCCGCCTCGTTCTCGATCATCGCCTTCATCAACAACGCGGCCTCCGCGACTCCGATCGCTGATGCGATCGTCGTGTTCTTCGTCAACGCGATCAACACCGAGCCGAGCGGAATGATCACAGCGCGAAACGCTTGGGGCAGTAGGATGATTCGCAGATTCTGACTGAACGTCAATCCCAACGACCGCGCCGCTTCAGCCTGGCCGAGGGGCACCGTGTTCACCCCGGAGCGCACCGTCTCACACACGAACGCCGCCGTGTAGACGGTGAACCCGAGCAGCGCCAGCCGGAAGTTGCTGTCCTCGATCGACGTCAGCGACTTCGAATCCACGAAGGTGATGCCAAGCGTCTGGGCCAGTCCAAACGAGCAGAACAGGATGATGAGTGTCAGCGGTGTGTTGCGCACGACGTTGACGTAACCCGTCCCTATCCAGTTGAGCATCGGCACGGGTGAGAGCCGCATCGCAGCCAGCAGCGTGCCGAGGACCAGTGCACCGATGGCCGAATACACGGTCAACTGGATCGTGGTCCAGAACGCCTCGAAGATCTGGCTCTGGTACTTGCTGAACAGCTCCACGTCGGCGGGTTACCGCTTACTTGTCGACCGGTGGCGGCGTCGGTGCAGTGATACCCGCGGGGCCGAGGTTCTTGTCGAACGCCGCCTTCCATGCGCCGTCCTGCTCCATCTTGGTGATCGCGTCGTTGATCTTGGTCTGCAGCTCGGTGTCGCCCTTCTTCATGCCGACGCCATAGCGCTCCTCGGAGAACGGCTTGCCGACGATCTTGAACACGCCCGGACTCTGGGCCGCGTAACCGGCCAGGATGACCTCGTCGGTGGTCACCGCGTCGACCGCACCGTTCTTGAGCGCCTCGACACATGCGGAGTAGGTGTCGTACTGCTGTAGCTGCACGCCGGGGTACTTGTCCTTGATGCGCTGCGCCGGTGTGGAACCCGACACTGAGCACAGCTTCTTGTTGTTCTGCAGCGATTCGGCGCCGGTGATGTCGGTGTTGTCCGCCTTCACCAGCAGGCTCTGCCCGGTGATCAGGTACGGCCCGGCGAAGTCGACCTTCTCCTTGCGCGCGTCGGTGATCGAGTAGGTGGCAGCGATGAACTTGACCTGATCGTTCTGGATCAGCGTCTCGCGCTGGCCGGACGGAGCTTCCTTCCACTCGATCTTGTCCTCGTTGTAGCCGAGTTCCTTGGCGATGTACTTCGCCACGTCGACGTCGAATCCGCTCATCGTGCCGTCGGGATTCTTCAGCCCGAGGCCGGGTTGATCGAACTTCGTTCCGACGACGATCGTGTCGCCGCCGCCACCACCGCCACCGCCGCCGCACGCGGTCGCCGCGAACGGGAGGCTGATGGCGAGCGCGATGGCGGCTGCTGCGCGCATTGGGAAGGACGGCATGGTTGGTTCCTTTCGCCGAAGCTTGAAGGTCGTCAGTGCTTGAGAATCTTGCCGAGGAAGTCCTTGGCGCGATCGGTCTGCGGGTTTTCGAAGAACGAGGCCGGTTCGGAGGCTTCGACGATCGCGCCGTCGGCCATGAAAACCACCCGGTTGGCGGCGCCGCGCGCAAAACCCATCTCGTGCGTCACCACGAGCATCGTCATGCCCTCCTTGGCCAGCGAGGTCATCACCGACAGCACCTCGCTGATCATTTCGGGGTCCAGCGCGCTGGTCGGCTCGTCGAACAGCATCACCTTCGGGTTCATCGCCAGCGACCGGGCGATCGCGACGCGCTGCTGCTGGCCTCCGGACAACTGCGCCGGATACTTGTCGGCCTGATTGGCGACGCCGACCCGTTCGAGCAACGTCATGGCGGTCTCGCGGGCCTTGTCCCTGGACGCCTTGCGCACCTTCATCGGCGCCAAAGTGACGTTGTCGAGAATTGTCTTGTGCGCGAAGAGATTGAAGGACTGGAACACCATCCCGACGTCCGAACGCAACTGCGCCAGCTTGCGTCCCTCGGCGGGCAGCACCTCACCGTCGATCGCGATGGTCCCGGAATCGATCGTCTCGAGCCGATTGATGGTGCGGCACAACGTCGACTTGCCCGACCCCGACGGCCCGAGCACCACCACCACCTGCCCGCGGTCGACCTTCAGGTTGATGTCCTTGAGCACGTGCAGGCTGCCGAAGTGCTTGTCGACCGCCTCCATCGAGATCATCGGCGTATCTGACTGAGTCGGAGCTACCTCTCTCACATCCGACCCCGTTTTCTCCATGGGTGCAGACATTACCCAGGGAACGCCCAGCTTGCCTGGAACTCGTCAATCCGCCCAAATCGTCGCGTCGGACCGTCCGTACCATGAGAGCCGTGACTTCAGCGGTGACGCGACAGGCGGCGGCGGACAGTGCCCTTCGCCAGAAGGCGCGCACCTACCAAGTCCGTACCTACGGCTGCCAGATGAATGTGCACGACTCGGAGCGCCTCGCCGGGTTGCTGGAGGCCGCCGGCTACCAGCGGGCCGCCGACGGCGCCGATGCCGACGTGGTGGTGTTCAACACATGCGCGGTCCGCGAGAACGCCGACAACAAGCTCTACGGCAACCTCAGCCACCTCGCGCCGCGCAAGCAGGCCGACCCGAACATGCAGATCGCCGTCGGCGGCTGTCTGGCCCAGAAGGACCGGGCCGCCGTGCTGCACCGGGCGCCCTGGGTCGATGTGGTATTCGGCACCCACAACATCGGTTCGCTCCCGACGTTGCTCGACCGTGCCCGCCACAACAACGCCGCGCAGGTCGAAATCGTCGAGGCGCTGCAGGAATTCCCCTCGGCACTGCCCGCTGCCCGCGAATCCGCTTACGCGGCATGGGTTTCGATATCCGTCGGATGCAATAACACGTGCACGTTCTGCATCGTGCCCGCTCTGCGCGGCAAGGAGGTCGACCGCAGGCCGGGCGACGTGCTGGCGGAAGTGCAGTCCCTGGTGGATCAGGGTGTCCTGGAGATCACCCTGCTGGGGCAGAACGTCAACGCCTACGGAGTTTCGTTCGCCACGGACGAGCGCTTGCGCGAGGACCCGACGACATGGGACGAGCGCTTGCGCGAGCACCCGACGACATGGGACGAGCGCTTGCGCGAGGACCCGACGACATGGGACGAGCGCTTGCGCGAGGACCCGACGACATGGGACGAGCGCTTGCGCGAGGACCCGACGACATGGGCGGCTCAACCCCGCGACCGCGGTGCGTTCGCCAAGCTGCTGCGGGCGTGTGGGCGCATCGAGGGCCTGGAACGGGTGCGGTTCACCTCGCCGCATCCGGCCGAGTTCACCGACGACGTGATCGATGCCATGGCCACGACCCCGAATGTCTGCCCGACGCTGCACATGCCGTTGCAGTCCGGTTCCGACCGCATACTGCGGGCCATGCGGCGGTCCTATCGCGCCGAGCGCTACCTGGGCATCATCGACAAGGTGCGAGCGGCGATCCCCGACGCCGCGATCACCACCGATCTCATCGTCGGGTTCCCCGGCGAGACCGAAGAGGACTTTCAGGCCACCCTCGATGTGGTCGCCCTGGCCCGGTTCTCCAGCGCCTTCACCTTCCAGTATTCCAAGCGGCCGGGAACCCCGGCGGCAGAACTGGCCGGACAGGTGCCGAAAGATGTTGTCGCCGAGCGTTATCAACGGCTGATCGCGCTGCAGGAGAAGGTGTCGCTCGACGAGAATACGGCGCTGGTCGGACGGACCGTCGAGCTGCTGGTCGCCACGGGGGAGGGTCGCAAGGACGCCAGCACCGCGAGGATGTCGGGCCGTGCCCGTGACGGCCGGCTGGTGCACTTCAATCCACACGGGCAACCTGATATCGGGCCGGGGGACATCGTCACCACGACGGTCACCGGAGCCGCACCACACCACCTGCTCGCCGACGGCGAAGTGCTCAGCCACCGGCGTACCCGCGCAGGCGAAGTGCACGCCGCGGGTCAGCGGCCCGCCGGAGCCGCGGAGCCGGCGACATCCAGCCTGAGCGTCGGTCTCGGTATGCCCGGCATCGGGGCGCCGGCCGAGGCGCCGTCGTCGACCGGATGTGCCCGGTGACCGCCGGGGACAACAACGGCGACTTCGCGGACTTCAAGGGCGAGATCGAGGCCGCGGAGCAGCGAATCGCGCGTGAAATCGATCCTGGTGCAAGGGCATTGGTGATCGCCATCGGCGTGTTCGTACTTCTGCTGACCTTCATCCTGCCGCACACCGGCGCGGCGAAGGGGTGGGACGTGCTGGTCGGCGATGACGCGGCGGTCCGCGTCGCGGTGGCGCTGCCGTCGCGGGTGTTCACCTGGCTGGCACTGGTCTTCAGCGTCGGGTTCTCCATGCTGGCACTGCTGACCCGCCGCTGGGCGCTGGCGTGGATCGCCCTGGCCGGCTCGACCGTCGCGTCGATCACGGGTCTGCTCGCGGTGTGGTCACGGCAGACCGCAGCCCATCCACATCCTGGACCGGGGATCGGACTGATCATCGCGTGGATCGCGGTGATCGTGCTGGCCATCAACTGGGCGCGAATCGTCTGGGCCCGTACGGCGCTGCAGCTGGCTGCCGAGGAGGAACGCCGCCGAGTCGCCGGCGAACGTCAACAGCGGGGGCTGCTGGAAACCTTCGACGACGAAAACGGCGGGGATCAGGCCGGCCCCGAGAAGCGCTAGGACCTCCTTCCCAGAGCGTCGGCCGCCGCCTCGGCCCATTGCCGCCACTGTTCGGCGCTGGCCCGCGCGGCCTCGGCGTCCTTGGTACGTCCGGCGGCCGCCGCTTTCTCGGCCTGTCGTTCGAATTGTTCGGCGCGGTCCCGGAATTGATCGGCCCGTGCCTGGGCCTCGGGGTCGACGCCACCACGGGTGGGGGCGTCGCGGACCTTCTTCTCCACTGCGCGCAGCCTGCGCTCCAGATCGGCGCCACGCTCGCGGGGCACCTTGCCGATCGCGTCCCACTTGTCACCGATCGTGCGCATCGCGGCCCGGGCGGCGTCCAGATCCGACGTGTCGAGCTTCTCCGCCTCGGCGAGCAGCGCTTCCTTGGCCTCGGCATTCGCGCGGAACTCCGAGTCGCGTTCGGCGCTGGCGGCGTTGCGTGCAGAATAGAAGGTGTCCTGGGCCGCCTTGAACCGGTGCCACAGTGCGTCGTCGACGTCCTTGGCAGCGCGCCCTGCCGCCTTCCACTCGGTCAGCAGGTCGCGAAACGCCCCGCTGGTGGCGCCCCAGTCGGTGGAGCCGGACAGTTCCTCGGCGCGCTCGCACAGCGCCTCCTTGGCCTGGCGGGCACCCGCGCGGTCCCGGTCGAGTTCGGCGAAGTGGGAGCCGCGCCTGCGGTTGAACGTCTCCCGGGCGGCCGAATACCGCTTCCACAGCGCGTCGTCGGTCTTGCGATCGAGACCGCTGATCGTCCGCCACTCGTCGAGGATCTCGCGTAGCCGGTCTCCTGCGGCCTTCCACTGTCCCGAGTTCGCGGCCAGCTCCTCGGCCTCGGCGGCCAATGCCTCCTTGCGCGCGGTCTGGGCGGCGCGGTGCTCCTCGCGCCTGGCCTTGTCGGCCGCTGCCGTCTCGTCGGCGTGCTCGACGATGGCGGACAGGCGGGCCGCCAGTGCGTCGACATCACCCAGCACATGGGCGGATTCGAGGGTCTCGGCCAGCGCCGCTGCCGCCGCTTTGATCTTGCGGGCTTCGCCGGTCCCGGACTCCAGCCGGGTCTCCATCAACACGACCTCGGTGTGCAGATCGTCGAACCGCCGGCCGAAGTGTGCGAATGCGGCCTCGGGGTCGCCGGCCTGCCACGAGCCGATCACCCGCTCACCGGAACCGGTGATCAACCACACCGTGCCGTCTGGATCGACGCGGCCGAACCGGTGCGGGTCGACCGACGATGGGGTGGCGACCGCCGGTGCATGCCCGCCGGGGCGTGGGGCTGGACGCGGCGGTCCGGGTCGGGGGGCGGGTTTCGGCGTGGGCGACACACTGCCCGGCTCGCTGGTAGTCATATCCGTTTCCTCGTACCCTCCGCACGGGTAGTCCCGCGCACCTGCCGCGCAACGCGGCGCCTCATAGCTGTTCGACCGTTATTCAAACAGGTTGCCGCGCCCCGTGCCCACGCCTTTGCAATGGGATTTGCCTAGGCTCGTTCGAACAACCTCAGGAGGTCGGGCATGGCCAAGGCGGACATCGCCGCCCTATTGGCTCTCGGCGCCGCATTCTTCATCGCCATCGGCGACGTCATCCACCAGCGTTCGGCGCACGAGGTCACCGATGAGCAGGTCAGCCACGTCGCGCTGTTCATGCGCCTGCTGCGGGACCGCCGATGGTGGCTCGGCAGCCTGGTCGCCGCCGCGGGATTCGCGCTGCAGGCAGCGGCGCTCGGGCTGGGGTCGGTGCTGTTGGTGCAGGCGCTGATGGTCACCGCCCTGCTGTTCGCTCTACCGATCAACGCGCGGTTGACCCATCGGCGGGTGACGCGCTGGGAATGGACCTGGGCCATCCTGCTGGCCGCGGCGGTCGCGTTGATCGTCACCGTCGGAAATCCCAGTGCGGGCCATTCCCGCGCGTCGCTGGCGACGTGGATCGAGGTAGCCGCCGTGCTGGGGCCGGCCCTGGTGCTGTGTGTGGTGGGCGCGCGGATCTGGTCGGGACCGGTTAGTGCGGTGCTGCTGGCGCTGGTCTCCGGTGCGCTGTGGGGACTGTTCGCGGTGCTCACCAAGGGTGTGGTGGACCGGATCGACGACGGTGTGCTGGCACTGCTGCGCACGCCGGAGCTGTATGCCTGGGCGCTGGTGGCGATTGCGGGGACGGCGTGGCAGCAGTCCTCGTTCCGAGCCGGGTCGCTGACCGCGTCGCTACCGACCATGACTGTCACCGAGCCGGTGGTCGGCTCGGTGCTCGGGGTGGTGGTGCTGGGCGAGGCGCTGCGGCCCGGGGAGTCCGGATGGCTGATTCTGATCGTCGCCGTGGTGGTGATGGTCGTCGCGACGGCCGCGCTGGCGCGTGGCGAGGCCGTGAGCACCGCTGCCGGACAATCCGGCTGACCGGCGGCCGTTAGGTTGGTTGCGTGCTGAGCGCCATCGCGATCATTCCGTCGGCACCCGTCATGGTTCCCGAGCTGGCCGGCGGCGCCGCCGCGGAACTGGTGGGCCTGCGCACGGCGGTGTTCGCCGCCGCATCCTCGCTTCCGGCCCGGTGGGTTGCGGTCGGGGTCGGGCCGGCCGACGGCTTCGTGGGAACCGACGGAGTCGGCACGTTCGCCGGCTATGGCGTCGACCTTCGGATCACGTTGTCGCCGAACCCCGGCGCCGATCTGGCTCCACTGACCGGTCGCGAACGTGAGATCGCCCTGCTTGTCGCCGAGGGGTTGTCCAACCTCGAAATCGCTGATCGGCTGGTCATTTCCTCTCAGACGGTCGAAGGAAATCTCTACCGCATCCTCAGACGCATCGATTTGACCTCCCATCGCGACGGACTACCGCTCTGCGCGCTGATCGCGGGCTGGGTGCGCGGCCAGGCCGCACCCGAGGCGCGGGTCTCGGTGCAGGTGTACGCCGACGATCTCGACGTCGACACCGCAGTCGACCGCGGCCGACGGCTGCGCGCCGACATCGACGAGGCGGCCGATTCAATCGGCGTGCTGGTGGTGGCCGACGGCCTGCACACCCTCACCCAGCCGGCGCCCGGCGGCTACGACCCCGACTCCATCCCCGTTCAGGCCGCACTCGACGACGCGCTGGCCCGCGGCGATGTCGCCGCACTGACTCTGCTGCCCGACGGCGCCGTGGGACGGGTGGCCTACCAGGTGCTCGCCGGGCTGGTGGAGCCGGCGCCGCGGTCGGCCGAGGAGTTCTACCGCGGCGCGCCCTACGGCGTCGGCTACTTCGTCGGCGTCTGGCAGCCATGAGCCGGCCCATCGCGATCATCGGGCCGACCGGCACCGGGAAGTCCGCGCTCGCGCTGGCGGTCGCCGAGCGTGTGGGGGGCGAGATCGTGAACGCCGACGCCATGCAGCTCTACCGCGGCATGGACATCGGCACCGCCAAGCTGCGCGAAACTCAACGTCGCGGCATCCCGCATCACCAGCTCGACGTCCTCGCGGTGACGGAGACCGCGACCGTCGCCCGCTACCAGCAGGCCGCGGCCGCGGACGTCGAGGCCGTCGCGGGCCGCGGAGGGGTGCCGCTCATCGTCGGCGGGTCGATGCTGTACGTCCAGTCGCTCCTGGACGCGTGGTCTTTCCCGGCCACCGATCCGCAGGTGCGGTCCAAGTGGGAGGACCGGCTCGCCGAAATCGGCGCCGGTCGTCTGCACGAGGAGCTCGCCAGGGTCGACGCGACAGCGGCGGCTTCGATCCGGCCCACCGACGGGCGCCGCATCGTGCGGGCACTGGAGGTGGTCGAGCTCACCGGGAAGCCGTTCGCCGCCTCGGCGCCCACCATCGGCGCCCCCCGCTGGGACACGGTGATCATCGGATTGGACTGGGACACGGCGGTTCTCGATGACCGGTTGGCGCAGCGCACCGACAAGATGTTCACCGACGGTCTGGTTGACGAGGTGTCGACGCTGCTGGGCCGCGGCCTGCGCGACGGTGTCACCGCGGCGCGGGCGCTGGGTTATGCGCAGGTGATCGCCGATCTCGACCGCGGTGGCGACGGCGCGGCCGCGCGGGAGCCGACGTTCATGGGCACCCGCCGCTATGTCCGCAGGCAGCGGTCATGGTTCCGCCGTGACCACCGGATCACTTGGCTGGACGGGTCGTCGCCGGACAATGTGGACAACACGCTGCGCGTATGGCGGCACGTATCCTGAGCTGGTGAAGTTCGCCAAAGGTCACGGCACGCAGAACGATTTCGTGCTGCTGCCCGACCCGGACGGACGGCTGACCCTGACGCCGCCCGCGGTGGTCGCGCTGTGCGACCGGCGCCGGGGCCTGGGAGCCGATGGCGTCCTGCGGGTGACCACCGCCGCGGCGGCGCAGGCGGCCGGTGTGTTCGACCGGCTGCCCGAAGGTGTCCAGTCGGGCGATTGGTACATGGACTACCGCAACGCCGACGGTTCGATCGCCCAGATGTGCGGCAACGGCGTGCGGGTGTTCGCGCACTACCTGCGCGTCAGCGGGCTGGAGAGTCGCGATGAGTTCGTCGTCGGATCCCTGGCCGGGCCGCGGCCGGTGGTGCTGCACGCCTGGGACACCAGCACCGCGGACGTCACGGTCGAGATGGGCAAGGTCAGTCAACTCGGCACGGGGGAGGCGATCGTCGGCGGCAGGCCGTTCGCGGGTCTGGCGATCGACGTCGGCAATCCCCACCTTGCCTGCGTGGACCCCGTCATGACCAGCGACGAACTCGCGAGCCTGGATGTCGCCGCACCGGTGGGGTTCGACCGCTCACAGTTCCCCGAGGGAGTGAACATCGAGGTGCTGACCGCGCCTCGGGATGGCGAGGTCACGATGCGGGTACACGAGCGGGGTGTTGGCGAGACCCTCTCCTGCGGCACCGGGACCGTCGCGGCCACGGTCGCCGCGCTGGCGTTCGGCGGGGTCACCACGGGCAGGCTCGACGTGCGGATTCCCGGCGGCAAGGTCACCGTCGCGGTCACCGACGCGTCCAGCTTCCTGCGCGGGCCGTCGGTACTGGTCGCCCAAGGCCAGATCTCTGAGGAATGGTGGCAGGGTGCGCAACGTTAATTCAGATGCGCGAGCGACATAGCCGTGCAAATCTGTAATCGCTTATGACTCATCCTGAATTTCCGCTCAACACCCCCAGCGTGGGTGAACTCGCCCTCGAGGACCGCACGGCGCTGCGCCGCGTGGGCAGTTTGTCGACCGAACTCGCCGATGTCTCCGAGGTCGAGTATCGCCAGCTGCGGCTGGAACGTGTGGTGCTCGTCGGTGTGTGGACAGACGGCAGCGCCGCCGACGCCGACGCCAGCCTTGCCGAGCTGGCCGCGCTCGCCGAGACCGCCGGGTCCGAAGTGCTCGAAGGCCTCATCCAGCGCCGTGACAAGCCCGACCCGTCGACATATATCGGCTCGGGCAAGGCGCAGGAACTGCGCGAGATCGTCGTCGCCACCGGTGCCGACACCGTCATCTGCGACGGTGAACTCAGCCCGGCGCAACTCAACGCGTTGGAGAAGGCGGTCAAGGTCAAGGTCATCGACCGGACCGCGCTGATCCTCGACATCTTTGCCCAGCACGCCACCAGCCGGGAAGGCAAGGCCCAGGTGGCCTACGCGCAGATGGAGTACATGCTGCCCCGGTTGCGTGGTTGGGGCGAATCCATGTCGCGGCAGGCCGGTGGACGGGCCGGCGGGGCGGGGGGCGGGGTGGGCACCCGCGGACCTGGCGAGACGAAGATCGAGACCGACCGGCGCCGCATCCGCGAACGGATGTCCAGGCTGCGTCGCGACATCAAGGACATGAAGAAGATTCGCGACACGCAGCGGGGTGGGCGCAGGCGCAGCGAGATTCCCTCGATCGCGATCGTCGGCTACACCAACGCCGGTAAGTCCAGTCTGTTGAACGCACTGACCGGCGCAGGAGTCCTGGTCGAGAACGCGCTGTTCGCCACGCTCGAACCGACAACGCGCCGCGGCGAATTCGCCGACAGCAGGCCGTTCGTGCTGACCGACACGGTGGGATTCGTGCGGCACCTGCCCACTCAGTTGGTCGAGGCATTCCGGTCCACCCTGGAAGAGGTGGTGGGGGCTGATCTGCTGGTGCATGTGGTCGACGGTTCCGATGCCAACCCGCTGGCGCAGATCACGGCGGTGCGGCAGGTGGTCAACGAGGTGATCTCCGAACAGGATAGCAAGCCGGTCCCAGAATTGTTGGTGGTCAACAAGGTTGACGCCGCCGATGCTCTGGCCTTGGCGCAGCTGCGGACGGCGCTGCCCGACGCGGTGTTCGTATCTGCCTATACCGGTGAGGGACTGGATCGACTGCAGCAGCGAATGGCCGAGATGATCACCCCCACCGACACCATGGTCGACGTGACGATCCCTTATGACCGCGGCGATCTGGTCAACCGCGTGCACGCGGACGGCCGTGTCGACGCCACCGAGCACACCGCCGACGGCACCAGGATCAAGGCGAGGGTGCCCATTGCGCTCGCGGCCAACCTGCGCGAGTTCGCGACGTACTAGTGGTGTGTCCTGTAATTAATTGATGATTCCTTGGTAGGCTTCACGCCATGAGGCAACCCGTTCCGGCTCTGTCGGTGTCTACAGGGCAGCGTGAGGTTCTCGAGTCGGTGGCGCGGTCGCAGTCCGCGCCGCATCGCGAGGTGGTCCGCGCGCGGGCGTTGTTGATGGCGGCCGACGGTCGGGCGAACACGGCGATCGCGGAATCGTTGTCGGTGTCGCCGGGGTCGGTCAGCAGCTGGCGCGCCCGGTTCGCCGAGGAGGGGCTGGTCAAGTTCGCCCAAGTCCGCGAGGGCCGGGGTCGCAAGAAGACGATCCCCCAGGACAAGATCGATGAGATCGTGGATCTGACACTGAACTACCGTCCCGAGGGCGAAACCCATTGGAGCTGCCGGACCATGGCCGCGGCTACCGGGGTGTCGAAATCGACTGTGCAGCAGGTGTGGTCGGCCCGGGGCCTCAAACCGCACCGGGTCGAGACGTTCAAGCTGTCCAACGATCCGAACTTCGAGGAGAAGCTGGTCGATGTCGTGGGGCTCTATCTGAATCCCCCCGAGAAGGCCATCGTCTTGTGCGCCGATGAGAAGTCCTCGGTGCAGGCGCTCGACCGCACCCAGGCATCGCTGCCGATGGTCAAGGGGCGGGGCGAGACGATGACCCACGACTACAAGCGCCACGGCACCACCACCCTGTTCGCCGCTCTGAACGTGCTGACCGGCATGATCATCAGCCAGTGCATGCCCCGGCACCGGCATCAGGAATGGTTGAAATTCCTCAAGAGCATCGACCGGCAGGTCCCCAAGGACCTGCAGATCCACCTGATCCTGGACAACTACGCCACCCACACCCACGACGATGTCCGCCAGTGGCTGGATAAACACCCCCGGTTCCACCTCCACTTCACCCCGACATCGTCGTCCTGGCTCAACCTCGTCGAACGCTGGTTCCGGGAACTGACCGACAAAGCGTTGCGGCGCGGGGTCTTCCACTCAGTGCCGGACCTCGTCGCCTCCATCCAGGAATACATCGACGCCCACAACAACGACCCCAAACCCTACGTGTGGACCGCCACCGCCGAGTCCATCCTGGCCAAAGTCGCACGCGGCCGGATCACACTCGAAAAAGTCAGCTAAAAGCAGGACACACCACTAGATCCTGCCCTCCAGCCGAACCGACTGCGTTCGTCGCCGCACTCCCAGCGGCATTGTCGCTCAACGCCTTCCGCTCACGCCGTCGTCAGCGAGGAAGTGGCTCGGAGGCCGGCACAAGCCGAATTCATCCCGGCCCGCGGCAGAGACGTACGCCACGTTCTGACGGCGGTGGCCGAGATCGGGCCTCGGGTGCGGTATCCTTGGCAGCGAGCGTTGCGCGTCGGGGAATGACGCCAACACATCACAGCCACGATCAGCCACAAGGACTCTCTTCGCGGCGATCGATCTTGCCGACCGGCAAAATCGTAACTGTGTGCCTGCAGCACTCCGCCTGGCGGTTAGCGCGGCCCACACCCCCATGCCTGAAAGGCAGTAAAACGTGACCTCGGACACATCCTTCACCGACCTCGGTGTACGAGACCCTCTCCGGAGAGTCCTCGAAAGCCAGGGCATCACCAGCCCGTTCCCGATTCAGGCGGCAACGCTTTCCGACAGCCTCGCCGGTCGTGACGTACTCGGCCGAGGAAAGACCGGCAGCGGCAAGACACTGGCATTCTCCATCCCGCTGGTCAGCCGGCTGTCCGACGCGAAGAGACGCCCGTCACACCCAGCCGGGTTGGTGCTGGCGCCGACTCGCGAACTGGCCACCCAGATCACCGCGGTGCTCGAACCGCTCGCGGCGCCCTACGGGCTGAAGGTGGCCACCATCTTCGGTGGTGTGCCGCAGGGCAGGCAGGTGACCGCGCTGAGGGCGGGTGTGGACATCGTCGTGGCGTGTCCAGGCCGGCTGGAAGACCTGATGAAGCAGCGCCACATCAGCCTCGACGCCATCGAGATCACCGTGCTCGACGAGGCCGACCACATGGCCGACCTCGGTTTCCTGCCCGGCGTCACCCGGATTCTGGCGGCCACACCGGCCGGCGGTCAGCGGCTCCTGTTCTCCGCGACCCTCGACAACGGCGTGGACAAGCTGGTCCGCCGCTTCCTGCGCAACGAGGTCCTGCACTCCGTCGACGAGATCAGCGCGCCGCCGCCGGCGATGACCCACCACGTGTTCCACGTCGCGGGCGCGGCCGCCAAGAAGGACCTCGTGCAGGCGCTGGCATCCGGGAGCGGACGTCGAATCCTCTTCATGCGCACCAAGCATCAGGCGCGCAAGCTGGCCAAGCAGCTCACCGAATCAGGAGTGCCGTCGGTCGATCTGCACGGCAACCTGTCGCAGCCTGCGCGCGATCGCAACCTCGCCGCGTTCAGCGCGGGCGAGGCCCGGGTGCTGGTCGCGACGGACATCGCCGCCCGCGGGGTGCACGTCGACGAGGTCGAACTCGTAGTCCACGTCGATCCGCCGATGGAGCACAAGGCATATCTACACCGGTCCGGCCGCACCGCGAGGGCCGGCAGCGCGGGTGATGTGGTGACCGTGGTGCTGCCCGAACAGCGCCGTGACACCCAACAGCTGCTGCGGCGCGCGGGCATCACCGCACAACCGCAACAGGTTGCGGCCGACTCGGACGTGGTGCGCACACTCGTCGGTGAAGTCGCGCCGTACCGCGCGCCCGCACCGAAGTCGGCCCCGCCGGCCCGGCCGGCCGATGGACACCAGCGCCGTCGCCGCGGTTCGTCGGGCCGGGGTCAAGGCCAGGGCCAGGGGCAGCCGAACGCCGCCCGGCACGGCGCCAACCGCCGAGGTGACAACGGCGGCCGACGCCCAAGGGCCAAGCAGTCCGCTGCGCATTAGCGCGATTTCAGCCGACGTCGTAGACGTCGGCTGCGGGCGCGGCCATCACTCGCTGCGCCAGATGCGCTTTCAGCTCGTCGAGCCGCGACTCCTGCCGGCCGCTGCGTTTCTCGGTCCGGGCCAGGTCGACGAACTCGTCGGTGACGAACCCGTCGCGGAGCAGAAGCGTCGCGGTCTGCCTGCCGATGGTGACGACGAAAACGAAGTCCTCCAGCAGCCGTCCGCGATCGGAGCGGACCAGCGAACGGTCGACGACATATCGCCCGTCGCTGACCGCGCGCGTGACCGCCTCGAAGCCGTCTCGCGCGCCGGGCCCGCGGAACGCCGTGCGCACGGTGATCGAGCGGCGATCCGGTGGCCCGTCGGGGGAGAGGGACGCGAAGGCGCGTTCCAGGACCTTGAACGCCATCGCCACGCCGGCGGGTGAGTGACCCCCGTGGTAGCGCATCATGTCGTCGAGCGTGAAGGTTATCGGCCGCCCGCGTTCTTCGACAGTGAGCGATTCGGTCATCTCTCTACCGGCGCGGCGTGATCACCGGCGGCTCGTGCGCCCGCACCGGGGGCAGCGGACCATCGAACTTCTCGATCTGCACCAGCACATGCGCGCCGGTGCAGCCGCGCGCCAGCGATGACGTGCCGACGTCCTCGGTCAGCACGTTCGGGTTGCCGTGCACGCACATCGCATCCGGGTCCGCGGGGTCGAGCGGGTCGAACCATGCCCCGGTCGACAGCTGTACCACCTTGGGACGCACACGGTCATCGACCACCAGGCCGGCCAGGCAGGCGCCGCGGTCGTTGAATACCCGCACCACGTCGCCGTCGACCAGCCCGCGCGCGTCGGCATCGGCCGGATTCATCCGGATAGGTTCGCGCCCTTGTACTTTGGAGGCCTGACTAGTGGCGCCACCGTCGAGCTGACTGTGCAACCGCGATGCGGGCTGATTGGCCAGCAGATGCAGCGGATAGTCGGCCGCCCGGGCACCGCCCAGCCATTCGGTGGGTTCGTACCACTTGGGGTGGCCCGCGCAGTCGTCGTACCGGAACCCGTCGATCTCCCGCGAGAAGATCTCGATGAGACCGCTCGGTGTGCCCAGCCGATGGGTCTTGGGGTCAGCGCGGAAGTCGCCGAGCAATGTCAGGCCCGTCTCGGTGGGTAGCTGCAGCCTGCCCCGTTGCCAGAATTCGTCGAAGGTCGGTACCGTGAAATCCAGTCCCGCGGCCCACTTGTCGTACATATGGGTCAGCCACTGTCGGGCGGTGCGGCCCTCGGTGAATTTCTCGGCGAACCCCAACCGCCCCGCTACGGCGGTGAACGTTGCGTAATCATCGCGGGACTGCGCATACGGTTCGGCCAGTTGCGGCATGGCCACCAGAAGCGGGTCGTTGCGGGAGCCGGAGAAGTCGTCGCGCTCGAACGCCGTCGTCGACGGCACCACGATGTCGGCGTGCTTGGCCATCGCCGTCCAGTACGGGTCGTGAACGACGACGGTGTCCACCCGCCCCAGGGCCCGGCGCAGCCGCGCGATGTTCTGGTGGTGGTGAAACGGATTCCCGCCGGCCCAGTAGACCAATTTGATCTCGGGATACGTCAACTGCCGGCCGTTGAAGTCGAATGGCTGACCGGGGTGCAGCAGCATGTGGCTGACCGCTGCGACGGGGATGAACGTCCGGACGGGGTTGAGCCCCTGCGGCAGCGACGGCAACGAACAGCGCAGCGGCGGCAGCCCCGGTTCGTTCATCGAGCCGTAGCCATGTCCGAAACCACCTCCGGGAAGGCCGATCTGACCCAGCATCGCCGCCAGCGTGAGCCCCATCCAGGGGGCCTGCTCGCCGTGCCTGGTCCGCTGCAGCGACCAGCTGACCGTGACGATGGTGCGCCCGGCCGCCATCCGCCGGGCCAGCGCGGTGAGATCGTCGGCCGCCAGCCCGCAGATCGCCGAGGCCCACTGCGGCGATTTGGGCACGCCGTCGTCGGTACCGAGCAGATAGCGCTCGAACCGCTCGTAACCCGTGCAGTAGGTGCGGAGGAACTCGCGGTCGGCCAGCGATTCGGTGGCCAGTACATGCGCGAGCGCGAGCATGATCGCCACGTCGGTGCCGGGTACCGGTGCGTGCCAATCGCTGTCACCATCCGCGTCGTCACGCAACGGGGAGAACGACACGACCCGGCCGCCGCGGGCGCGGAACCGGCGCAAGGCATCGCGAGCCGGATGCGCGGTGGTGCCGCCGTGATTCGTCCCGGTGTTCTTCATGGCCATCCCGCCGAAACACACCAGCAGATCGGTGTGCTCGACGATGACCTCCCACTGGGTGGATCGCTTGAACAGGTCATCATGCGTGCCGACCACTCGCGGCATGATCACACCGGTCGCGCCGAGGCTGTAGGAGTGGCGGGAAAAGGTGTATCCGCCAAGCAGTTTGAGGAAGCGGTGAATCTGGCTCTGGGCGTGGTGGAAGCGGCCGGCGCTGGCCCAGCCGTACGAGCCGCCGTAGATCGCCTCGTTGCCGTGGACGTCGATGACCCGCCGGAGCTCGTCGGCCAGCAGCTCGGTGAGTTCGTCCCACGACACCGCGACGAATTCGTCGGCGCCCCGTCTTGCGCTGGGTCCCGGACCGTCATGCAGCCAGCCCCGCCGGACCGCAGGGCCCGCGACACGCGCGGAGTTCCGGAGCGAACCCACCAGATTTCCCAGCAGCGGCGACGGGTCGACATCACCCTCGAGGGGCTCGACCGAGGCGATGTCACCGGCCTCCATGCCCGCGCTGAACGCGCCCCAGTGCGTGAGGCTGATCGGAGCCGAGGCCATGGCCCGAGTCTAAGGGCCCGGAGACACCGCCTTCGGTCAACCAACCATCCGGTTGGATGGGGTATTTTGTCGGTAACAGCCCGTACCAGTCACGGAGGTCAGCCCAATGGGCGATGTCGTCAAGTACGACCGCACCCTGTTCGAGCCCGAGCACAATCTGTTCCGCGAGTCCTATCGCGCATTCCTGGATCGGCACGTGGCGCCGTACCACGACCAGTGGGAAGAGGAGAAGATCGTCGACCGCGGCGTCTGGTTGGAGGCGGGCAAGCAGGGCTTCTTGGGCATGGCCGTGCCGGAGGAGTACGGCGGCGGTGGCAATCCCGACTTCCGCTACAACGTGATCGTCACCGAGGAGACCACCGCCGGGCGCTACAGCGGCATCGGCTTCGGCCTGCACAACGACGTGGTCGCCCCGTATCTGCTGCGGTTGGCCACCGACGAGCAGAAGCAGCGGTGGCTTCCGCAGTTCTGCACCGGAGAAATCATCACAGCGATCGCCATGACCGAGCCCGGAACGGGCAGTGACCTGCAGGGCATCAAGACCCGGGCCGTCAAGGACGGTGACTACTACATCCTCAACGGCGCGAAGACGTTCATCACCAACGGTATCAACGCCGATCTGGTGATCGTGGTCGCCCGAACCGACCCGGACAAGGGCGCACTGGGCTTTTCACTGCTGGTCGTCGAGCGTGGCATGGAGGGCTTCGAGCGCGGCCGCAAACTCGACAAGATCGGCCTCGATGCGCAGGACACCGCCGAATTGTCGTTCACCGACGTGAAGGTGCCCGCCGACAACCTCCTCGGCGAAGAGGGCCAGGGCTTCGTCTACCTGATGCAGAACCTGCCGCAGGAGCGCATCGGGATCGCCGTGATGGCGGCCGCGGCGATGGAGGCGGTGCTCAAGTCCACTCTGCAATACACGAAGGAACGCAAGGCATTTGGCCGTCCCATCGGCAGTCAGCAGAACAGCCGGTTCCTGTTGGCCGAACTCGCGACCGAGGCCACCGTGGTGCGCATCATGGTCGACGAGTTCCTCAAATTGCACCTCGAGGAGAAGCTGACGGCCGAGCAGGCCGCGATGGCGAAGTGGTATTCGACCGAAAAGCAGGTCGCTCTGATCGACCGCTGCCTACAGCTGCACGGCGGTTACGGTTACATGCGTGAATATCCGGTCGCGCGGGCCTATCTCGATTCTCGCGTGCAGACCATCTACGGCGGCACGACCGAGATCATGAAGGAAATCATCGGCCGCAGCATGGGTGTCTAGGGGCCGCCAGGTATTTTCTCTGTGTGGCACGGCCATGGTCCTTGGTTATCGACGTCTGCTGACGCACAGTTGACGGGCGCGATACTTTTCAAGGAATTTTGTGCCGACGCGGGGAGGACGAATGAGCGGGCAGTGGACCGTGCGCAGCACGGTTTTCGGTCGCGTGGCCATCGGGGTACTGGCGGCCGCGGCGGCACTGCTGCTGTCACCCGTCGCTGCGGCGACCCCGGAGTCCGACGCCAACGACGCGATCAGCGCCGCCTACGACGCCGGCGGTGGTGACACCGGTCCGCTCGGGCCGAGGGACGGCGACGTCTACGCCGTCGGTCCGGGATTCGGGCAGAACTTCGCGGGCGGCAAGATTTACTTCACCCCGGCGACCGGTGCCCACATCATGACCGGCGCGATCCTCGACAAGTTCGATTCGCTGGGCGGGCCCGCCGACAGTGACCTGGGCTTTCCCACCATCGACGAGGGTGCGGGGCGGGCCCCCGACAGCCGCAACACCACGTTCAGCGCAGCCGACAACCCGGTGATCTTCTGGACCCCGGCCACCGGAGCCCGCGTGGTGCGGGGTGCCATCAACGCCGCCTGGGACAAGCTGGGTGGATCCGCCGGCACACTCGGCGTGCCGGCCGAGGATGAAACCTATGACGGCGACGTCGTAAGCCAGGCTTTCACCGGTGGCGAGTTGTCCTATGACACGAAAAAGAAGACGTTCACCACTGTTCCGCCCGACCTCGGCGGCCAGCTGACCGACCTCACGATTCCGGAAGACCCGACCTCTGCCATCAATGCCGCGCGGCGTGCGGCCGGCGGACCGCTCGGCCCGCTGGGCGCACCGGACGGCGCGGTGTACAAGATCGGGGCCGACGGATTCGGGCAGAACTTCGCCGGCGGCAAGATCTTCTACAGTCCGGCGACCGGCGCCAATGTCGTGACCGGGCAGGTACTGGCCAAGTACGACAGCGTCGGGGGCCCGGAAGGCGACCTGGGCTTCCCCACCGGCAACGAGGCGGACGGCGGTGCGCCGAACAGTCGGGTCAGCACCTTCGCGGCCAAGGACCAGCCCTTGATCTTCTGGACTCCGGACTATGGCGCAGTCATCGTCCGTGGGGCCATGAACGCCGCCTGGCAGAAACTGGGTGGCGCCACGGGTGACCTCGGTGTGCCGATGGCCGATCAAACCGAGAACGGCGAAGTCATCACCCAGCGGTTCGCCGGTGGTGCGGTCTCGTGGGACGCTTCGACGAAGAAGTTCAGCACGGAACCCGCCAACCTGGCCTCCGGACTGGCCGGGCTGGACGTGCCCGGACAAGACCTGCCCAAGGCGACGAACGGCGCACAGGCCGCAAATGACAACGGCAACAACTCGTCTCATTGGACCTGGTGGTGGTTGCTCGCCATCGTGCCGATTCTGCTTCTCGTCGGACTCGTGGCCTTGGCCGCGGTGCACCGCCGCCGTCGCCGCGCCGGCGATTCGCAAGCGGTCCGCGATGACTCGCAGCCATTCGACGCCGCCCAGGTGGGCGCGCCCGGGAACGAGGAACGTGACGATCGGACCGGCCAGATGTTCGGCGACCGATACGCCCAACAAGGTCTGGGATCGTTGTCGCCGGTGAGCACGTGGGGCACCACCCATGACACCGCAACCGGGGAATCCGACACCACGCAGAGTGCGGTGACGGAGGAGGAAGAAGACCCCGACAAGGTCGATACCGCGCCAACGCGGATCGAGAAGGATGCCTCGGACGTCGACGCCGCGGATGTCCAGAGCGCGGACGTCGAGACCGCGGACGTCGACGCCGCGGACGTCCAGAGCGCGGACGTCGAGACCGCGGACGTCCAGAGCGCGGACGAGGAGAGCGAATTCGATACCGCGGCCGTGAGAAGCGAGTTCGATACTGCGGACGGGACAAATGAAACGGACATCGCGGAGGCGATCCGGAGTATCAGCCTTGGAGCGAGCCCACGACCGGAGCGGGACCCGTTGACCGACACCGGCCGTCACGCCCGCATTGTGATCGACGAACCCGAACCCGCCCAGACCGCGCTTCGCCTGCCCCTCGACGACCCCAACCAGGCGCCGGACGGATATCCCATCAAGGCCGACACGAAATCGGGGCTGTACTGGGCGCCCGGCAGCGCGCTCTACGACGACGCGCGCGCCGAGATCTGGTTCGCCAGCGAGGAGTTCGCGATCACGAACGGCTTCGTTCGGGGCGATTAGGTTTGTTCGGGGCGATCAGGTCAGCGGTGACTAGATCTTGCGGATGACGGTGACGACCTTGCCGAGCACCGCCGCGTCGTTACCCGGGATGGGCTCGAACGCTGGATTGTGCGGCATCAGCCACACCTGACCACGAGTCCGCTTGAATGTCTTGACCGTGGCCTCTCCGTCGATCATCGCTGCGACAATGTCGCCGTTGTCGGCCACGTTCTGCTGACGTACCACGACCCAGTCCCCGTTGCAGATGGCCGCGTCGACCATCGAGTCGCCGACCACTTTGAGCAGGAACAACGATCCCTCGCCGACCAGCTCCTTCGGCAGCGGAAAGACGTCCTCGACGGCCTCCTCCGCGAGTATCGGCCCACCCGCCGCAATGCGACCCAACACCGGCACGAAGGTCGGTTCGGGTAGCGTGTCGGATCCGGCCACGTCGGTGGCGACGATGGGGGTCACCACGTCGTCGGCGCCCCGCACGTCAACGGCCCGCGGGCGGTTGGGATCGCGCCGCAGATAGCCTTTTCGCTCCAGTGTGCGGAGCTGGTGCGCGACCGACGATGTCGAGGTGAGGCCGACGGCGTCGCCGATCTCCCTGATGCTGGGTGGATAGCCCCGGCTGGTCACCGAGGCGCGGATGACATCCAGAATGGTGCGCTGACGCTCGGTCAGACCTGTGTCGAGACTTCGGCGTCCGCCTGTGCTGCCAGCACTGTCCGTGTCGTCGCTCATGGCGCCGAATGTAGTCGGGCCCGCTTCAATAATCAAACATGTGTTCGAGGCGTGTCGGATATCGGCGCCGGGTTCCGGCGACGGACCCGGCGCGCGCCCGAGTTGTCGGAGGGGCGATCTATCGTTTCGCAACAGTTCGATCACACGTTCTATAACTCGAACACATGAGCGAGTATGTTCGAACACAGTTGCGAATGATGGTGGAGCTATCACGGAGCGAAAGGCGGGCAGATGACGATCCTCGACACCCGGGAAATCCCGGCGGAGCCGATGGTCAGGCCGGGACCCCGGCCTGCTGACGTGCGACGGCGGCCGCGCTCGGGCCGGCCCGGCGGGGCGCCGGTACGCTACCGCGGCACCGGTGTGATGATGTCGCGGGCGTCGCACCGCAGACGGCCCATCACGCCGCTCACCACCGTGGTGCTCGCGTTGGTCGCCGCGGGGATCACGGTGTGGTTGGGGCTGGTAGCCCAGCTCGGCGGCGTCGTGGGGAGCACCGCCGAGGTGCCGAACCGGCTGGCGGTGATCCAAGTTCAGACCGGTGAGACGCTGCAGCACGTGGCACATCGCGTCGCGCCCGACGCCCCTGTCGGTCAGGTGGTCGAGCGCATCCGCGAGCTGAACCAGCTCGACTCCGTGGCGCTCGACGCCGGCCAGACGCTCATCGCGCCCGTCGGCTGACGCCGCGCGATGAGTGGTGAAAGGCGTTCTTGCACAATAGCCCCGATGAGCACTCGCGCCGTCCGCGCGCCGATTTCCCCAGCGCCGGGCCACGCGGGGGCCGCGCAGGTAGGCTCGGAGAGGTTCGAGGTACGTGATTGTCGGCGCGGCGAGGGAGCGGTGATGCACTGTCCGTTCTGCCGTCATCCCGATTCCCGCGTGGTTGATTCGCGCGAAACAGACGAGGGTCAGGCCATCCGGCGACGCAGATCGTGTCCCGAATGCGGCAGGCGGTTCACCACGGTGGAGACGGCGGTACTGGCGGTGGTCAAGCGCAGCGGCGTGACCGAGCCGTTCAGCCGAGAGAAGGTCGTCAAGGGCGTGCGCCGGGCCTGCCAGGGGCGACAGGTCGACGATGATGCGCTGAACCTGTTGGCCCAACAGGTAGAGGACGCCGTGCGGGCCGCCGGTTCGCCCGAGGTGCCCAGCCATGAAGTCGGTTTGGCGATCCTGGGGCCGCTTCGCGAGCTCGACGAGGTGGCCTACCTGCGCTTCGCATCGGTCTACCGGTCGTTCTCGTCGGCCGAAGACTTCGAGCGGGAGATCGAAGCCCTGCGTGCGCACCGAGAGGTGCCCGCCACGGGCTGACCGACGATCGTCAATCGATCTGCTTGATGCCGTCGTCGACCACTCGGCCCGAAATGCGAACCCAGCCTTCGGGGCTCCACCTCGTCTGGATCAGCGAACCCTTGCCCTGCACGATCGTCAGGTCGCGGCTGAGGTAGTCGGTGATACGCACCGCCGCGGCGCCCGTGGCCTCGTCCTCGACCACACCGAGATCGGTGGCGAACATTCTGGAGCGCAGCGCTCCTTGCTCGCGGTCGGTCCAGGTCCACAGGTAGTGGTTCACGTCGTCCGGATAGTCGGCCGGGTCGGCGGCCAACAGTTCCTCGGTCGACTCGAGCTCGTGGATCGCGAACTCCGGCGCCCATTCCGAACGTGCACTCACGGACGTCAGTTCGTCGTCGTAGGCGATCTGGACGACACCGGCCGGCACCTGCAAAGTATGAACGGGAGTGCCCCGGTCCCGCAGCCACCACGATGCGCCCACGGTTGGATGCCCGGCAAAGGGCAATTCGGTAGCAGGGGTATAGATGCGGGCGTGGGCGGTACTGGTTCCGGTTTTCGGTAGATCGATGAATACCGTTTCGCTGTAACCCAATTGGGTGGCGATGCGCTGGTGGTCGCCGGGCCCCACCGTGCTGGCATCCACCACGCCCAGGGGATTGCCGAACTTGCCGTCGGGGGCGGTGAATACGCGCAGCACTGTCACGTCGATGGCCATGCGCCGATGCTACGTGGTGTTCGGGAGGCGCCGACTAGGTGGCGCTGCGCTCGTCGGCGCCCATCGCGTCGAGCACCGCGACGCGGGTGCCGACGGGCCCCGATATGGCACCCTCGCTGATGCCGTCGCGGAGCAGGCCGCGCAGGTATTCCTGGTCGTAGAGGGCGGGTTCGGTGGAATCGATGAACTGCTCGACGACCTCGACGAAGCGGTCGGGATCATCATGGAAGGGGAAATGCCCGGAGCCGTCGAAGATCTCCAGCTGCGAGCCGGGCATCGCGGCGTGTGCCATCCGGGCATGGCTGACCGGGATGACCGAATCATGGGAGCCCCAAATGAGCTGAACAGGAACGGATTGCGTCAAATAACATCGATCCAGCATGGTGACCACCTGACCGCGCCAGTCGACGACGGCGCGCAGTGTGCGCGCGAATGCCGACGATGCCGTCGGTTCCGGAAGGTCGGCCAGGATGCGCAGCACATCGGGCAGGTCGCGGCCGAGCCCCGTTGACCCGAATACCGCTCCGCCGATGCGACCCAGCACCTGAAGTGCGGGAAGCACAAGCGGCAGACGCAGGAAGGCAAGCGCCTCGCTCCCCATCGGCAGCGACGCGATGCGCAGGGCGACGTTGACATCCTTGGTCACACCGCCGGCGCCCACCAGAATCAGCCGGTCCACCAATTGCGGGAACTGGTACGCGAATTGCATTGCGACGCCGCCGCCCAGCGAATGGCCGACCACCGTCACCTTGTCGATGTCCAGTACGGACAGCAGGTCCCGCATGCCGTTCGCATACGCCGCCACCGAATAGTCGGCGCGCGGCTTGTCGGATTTGCCGTGACCCAGCAGATCGGGCGCGATCACGGTAAACCGCTGCGCCAGCTTGGATTGCACGGTGCTCCACGTGGTGGAGTTGTCACCGATGCCGTGGATCAGCAGGATCGCCGGGCCCGAACCGGCCACCCGGAAGGCCCGCTGGTACCCGTGGATGGTGCGAAACTGCAGCGATGGCGTGAGTTCGCGCACGGTGCGCAGGTTCGGCTTGCGCTTAGACATTGGGCCGGGTCATTCTGCCAACTTCGTTATCGGGCCGGTGAGGCTGCGGTTAGTTGTCAGGATCTTCTTTGAACTTGTCGCCGGCCTGTTGTGCGAGGAACCGCTCGAACTCGGCACCGAGTTCATCCCCGCTGGGTAGCTCTTCGTCATGCGCCAGCAAGGACCGGTTCTCCTGAGCGGCAACGAACGCATCGTACTGATGCTCGAGCGCCGTCACCACTTGAGCGACTTCGGGGCTTGCCTCGACCTGCTCGTTGATCTTCTGGTGCACCTCGGCGCCGGCCTCCGACAAGGCGGCCAGCGGGATTTGCAGCGAACCGCTTCTGGCGACCTCGGCCAGCAGTGCCTCGGCGGCGGCGGGATAGTCGGTTTGAGCCAGGTAGTGCGGCACGTGGACGGTGTATCCGACCACCTCGTGGCCGTGCTGAGCCATCCGGAACTCGATGAGGTTCGACACGCTGCCGGGCACCTGGACCTCACCCACCCACGGCGTGTGTTCGCTGATCAGCTCCTTGTCGTTGGCGTGCGCAGTCATGGTGATCGGCCGGGTGTGTGGCACGGCCATCGGAATGGTTCCCAGACCGATGACCCGCCGGACGGCCAGTCGCTCGGCCAGTAGGCGCACCGCCGTGATGAACCGCTCCCACCGCAGATCCGGCTCCAGGCCTGCGAGCAGCAGAAACGGCGTGCCGACACTGTCATGCAGCGCGTAAAGATTGAGTTCGGGCTCCTCGTAGTGGGTGAAATGGTCGGTCTTGAACGTCATCAGCGGACGCCTGGACCGGTAGTCGAGCAGTTCGTCGATCGCGAAGGACGCCACCAGTTCGGTGTCCAGGGAGTTCTTCAGGTGCTCGGCGGCCAGCTTGATGGCGTGCCCGGCGTCGGAAAAGCCTTCCAGGGCGTGGATCAGCACCGGCCCGCGGCCGTCGGCCGACGACAGCTGCGGAGCCGGGAACTCCAACTCGTACATCCCGGTCTGGTCAGGCTGGTACTGCTGCTCTGGGATATCTGGCTGGTCAGCCATTTGCTTCGCCTCCTCGCCACGGGTGCGACCGTGGACTCGTCGGACCGTGACACCTAGTGTCGCGCATTTCGCGGTGGACGCCATTGCAGCCCCACCCATCTGTCTGAACAAGACTCCGCCGATGTCGCATTCCACCTCGGGTGGCCGGCGCGGAGAATGCCCGAACCCGGGCCTCGACGGTTTGCCGACAGCGGGCAGCCGGCAAACCTCAAGCGCACCATATCCGCTGTTCGGGCAAGATCGTTTAATGCACAGCTGCGCACGCCGCCGGGCAGTCCTGATGATGGGACTCTTCGCCCTGTTGACGGCTTCGTGCGCCCACCCGGCGGTCGCCATCCGCGACCCCAGCACCGCCGCGGCCGCGGAGCCGGAGGCGCCGCCGACGGCACGATCGGTGCCTGCCGATCCGAGGGTGGGGGCGGTGTTCATCGGCGGCGATTCGCTGCACGCGTGCAGCGCCGGCGTGCTGGACTCCGCAAACGGAGACCTGATTCTCACCGCGGCCCATTGCCTGTCCGACGGCACCGACGCCACGTTCGTTCCGGGATTCAACAACGACGCCGCCCCCGAGGACTACTGGCACGTCGACGCGGTCTATCTGGACCCGCGCTGGGTGCGAAGCCAGGACCCGATGGCCGACTTCGCGATCGCGCGGGTCAGCCGCGCCGCGGGCGGAACCGTGGAGGCGCGGGCCGGCGGCGGTCTGAAACTGGTGGCCGCTCCCGCGCCGGGCAGCGTCGTCAGCGTCACGGGGTATGCGATGGGGGTCGGCGGCGGACCGATCGGCTGCCGGGTCCCGACCGGGCGCCCGAGGCAGGGGTTTCCCGCGCTGCCGTGCGCGGCGCTCGTCGACGGAGTCAGTGGTGCACCGTGGATCGAGGGCTCAACGGTCAGCGGCTTGATCGGCGGCCTCGACGGGGGCGGTTGCCAAGACCAAAGCGATTCGTACTCGCCGCCTTTCGACGATGCGATCACGGCGCTGCAGAAACGTGCCGAGGCCGGCGGACCCGCCGACAGCGCGCCGGTGGCTTTCGCGGACGGCTGCCGATGACGGTGGCGGTCAGGCCCTGAACTGGTTCAGCGCGCGCAGTTTGTTCATCACGTCCAGCGCTGCGACCTTGTACGCCTCCGAGAACGTCGGGTAGTTGATGACCGCGTCGACGAGGTACTCGATGGTGCCGCCGCAGCCCATCACGGCCTGGCCGATGTGCACCAGCTCGGTGGCCGCGGTGCCGAAGATGTGGACCCCGAGGATCTTCAGGTCTTCGGTGGAGACCAGCAGCTTGAGCATGCCGTAGGAGTCGCCGGCGATCTGTCCGCGCGCCAGTTCGCGGTACCGGGAGACACCGACCTCGTAGGGGATCGAGTCTTTCGTCAGATCCACCTCGGTCGCGCCCACATAGGACACCTCCGGGATCGAGTAGATGCCGATCGGCTGCAACTCGGTCATGCCCTGACACGGCTCGCCGAATGCGTGGTAGGCGGCCAGCCGGCCCTGATCCATCGACGTCGCGGCCAGGGCCGGGAAGCCGATCACGTCGCCGACGGCGTAGATGTGGTCGACCTTGGTCTGGAACTGGTCGTCGACGAAGATCCGTCCACGGTTGTCGGTCTCCAGCCCGGCGTTTGCCAGATCGAGGTGGTCGGTCTGACCCTGCCGGCCGGCCGAGTACATCACCGTTTCGGCGGGGATCTGCTTGCCGCTGGCCAGTGTCGTGACCGTGCCCGCCGCCCCGACGTCCACGGCCGTCACCTCCTCACCGAAGCGGAACGTCACCGCCAGATCGCGCAGGTGGAACTTGAGGGCCTCGATGATCTCCGGATCACAGAAATCCAGCATGGAGTCCCGCTTCTCCACCACGGTGACCTTGGTACCCAGCGCGGCGAACATCGAGGCGTATTCGATACCGATGACGCCGGCACCCACCACGACCATCGACGTGGGCAAAGACTTGAGGTCGAGGATGCCGTCAGAGTCCAGCACGCGGTTTTCATCGAACTCGACACCCGGTGGCCGGGCCGGCTTGGTGCCTGTGGCGATCACCACGTACTCGCCGCTGATCGTGGTGCGCTCGCTGCGGTTGGGCTCCTCGACCAGAATCGTGCGCGCATCGACGAAGCGGCCGTGGCCCTCGATGAGATCGATCCGGTTGCGCATCAGCTGCGACCGGACGACGTCCTGTTCCTTGCCGATGACGTGCGTGGTGCGGGCCAACAGGTCGGCCGGGGTGATCTTCTCCTTCACGCGGTAGCTGGCGCCGTACAGTTCGCGCTGGCTCATGCCGGTGAGGTAGACCACCGCCTCGCGCAGCGTCTTGGACGGGATGGTGCCGGTGTTCACGCACACCCCGCCGAGCATCCGACCGCGTTCGACGACCGCGACGGTTTTCCCGATCTTCGCCGCTGCGATGGCGGCTTTCTGGCCTCCCGGACCTGAACCGATGACGACGAGGTCGTATTCGAGCGTGGAAGCCATGGGGACAAGATGTACGCCGGTTGTGGCGATCCTGCACGCCGACTGACATCAATAATTCGTGAATAGATTCAACTTGTCCCTGCAGACGGCCGGGCGGTCGCGCGCGCCTGACCGAACCCTCAACCGGCAGATGAGACTATGAGGGCAATGGTCGGCACATTGTCGAGGTGCTTGCGCGGGTCGCAAGTAGGGGTCGGCTGCATGCTGGTGTTGACGACGGCTTGGTCGGCCGGCTGCACCCGTGCGGTCGTCGGTGCCGCTGGCCCGATGGTGCCGGGCGGCGTCGCCGCCGCGATTGCGGTGCCAGACCTACTGGTCGAGCCCGCGCGGTTCCCTTCCCAATACGCGGCGGCGGTGCTCGACAGGACGGCGGTCTACCGCGCGCTGCAGGACGTCGACGGGGTGGCCGCCGGGTCCGTGGTGACCCCGCCGGAGTGCGCTCCGTCGCCGGTGGCCGTGGAGAACACCGCGGCGGCACAGGGCACCGACACCCAGACCGCCACCACCCTCATCGTCGCCGTGACCCGGCCCAGCTCGCCGCTGCGGGCCAGGGCCGATCAGTTGACGGCCTGCCCGGCCTTCACGACCCTCCAGGACGGAGACAGCTCGACGGTGACGGTGAGCGTGCTGCCTGCCCCGCCGATCGACGCGGACGACGCCTATGCCGCCGAGCAGAGGGTCACGTCCGAGGTGTCCGGCTCGGTGCGGCGGTCACTCACGTTGGCCGCGCAGGTCGACGACGTTCGGGTCAGCGCCACCTGGCTGCGCGAGGGTGAGCCCGGCACCGCGCCCGATACCGCGCCGGACACCCAGGTGCTGGACGCGTTGTTCACCGCCGCGGTGCTGAAGGTGCATCGCGTAAGTGGGCCCTGAGTTCGTCCGCGGGTTCATCCCCAGTCGCGAGTTCATCCCCAGGCCATATCGGCGCGGCCCGTCTGCGATGCGATTTCGACGGCGGGTGCTGCGACGTTTCTCCCATGACGACATCGCAAACACCCGACTTCCATCTGAACCGGCCCGGCGTGCTGATCGCGGCGCTGCCCGCCGTGCTCGGTTTCGTGCCCGAAAAATCCCTCGTCCTGGTCACTGTGGACCGTGGCGAAATGGAGTGCGTCATGCGGGTGGACCTTTCGGACGCCCTGGCGGACTCGGTCGGACAGATCGCCGACGTGGCGGCGGCGGCAAGCCCGGACGCGGCGATCGCGGTGATCGTCGATGACGACGGTGCGGCCTGCCGGATGTGCAACGACGATTACCGCCAACTGGCGGGGGCGCTGACGACCGCGCTGGCGGGATATGGCATCGAGTTGCTCGCCGCTCACGTGGTCGACCGGGTGGCCGAGGGTGGCCGTTGGCATTGTGCGGACGGCTGCGGGAGCTCGGGCATGGTCGATGACCCGTCGGCGTCACCGCTGGCCATGGCGGCGGTGCTGGAGGGGCGCCGGCTGTATGCCCGGCGGGCGGAACTGCAAGAGGTCATCGACCTGGCCGACTCCGCCCGCAGCGCAGCGCTGGCCACAACCATCCGTCGTGGCACACAGCGCGGACGAAGCGGCGACGACCGTTCCGAGGCGGCCGCACGCCGAGACATACACGGCGCCATCGCCGCGGCCACACGGGTGTCCCGCGGCGAGGCACTGACCGACACCGAGCTGGCCCGCCTGGCGCGCTCACTGACCGACACCCGGGTGCGGGACACGCTCTACGCGCTGGCGGTGGGGCAGACCGCGGATGCGGCCGAGGCGTTGTGGGCGACGCTCGCCCGCACGCTGCCCGAGCCGTGGCGGGTAGAAGCCCTGGTTCTGTTGGCGTTCTCGGCCTACGCGCGCGGCGACGGACCGTTGGCCGGTGTGGCGCTGGAAGCGGCGCTGCGCTGCGATCCTGCCCACCGGATGGCGGGCATGCTCGACAGCGCGCTGCAGTCCGGGATGCGTCCGGAAAAGATCCGCGAACTCGCTGTCACCGGCTACCGGCAGGCCGACCGGCTCGGGGTGCGGCTCCCGCCCAGGCGGTTGTTCGGCAGGCGAGCGGGGTAGCTCAGACCTTCTCGACCTTGACTGTGTGGGCCATTTCGTGGGGCAGCTCGACCTGCTCGTGGCCGGGAATCATGATCATGACGCCGCCCCTGTCGTTGGTCTGTACGGTCACCCGCGCGTTGGGCACGACCCCGGCGTCCTTGAGCCGCGCGATGAGGTCCGCGTCGCCCTGGACGTGTTCGGTCAGCTGCCGCACGACGACCGCGACCGGCATGCCTGCCGGAAGCTCGGTCAGGCGCACCAGGCTCAGCTGGTCGCTGACCAGATCGTCGACACCGAGTTCGGAGAGCCCCGGAATGGGGTTGCCGAACGGCGAGGTGGTCGGGTTGTTGAGCACCTGGACCAGACGGCGTTCGACGTCCTCGCTCATCACGTGTTCCCAGCGACACGCCTCGGCATGCACTTCCTCCCATGGGAGTCCGATCACGTCGACGAGCAGCCGCTCCGCGAGCCGGTGCTTTCGCATCACCGAGATGGCCAGCGCGCGGCCCTTGTCGGTCAGTTCCAGGTGCCGGTCGCCTGCGACGTGCAGCAGGCCGTCACGTTCCATCCGTGACACGGTCTGGCTGACGGTGGGGCCACTCTGCTCGAGACGTTCGGCGATGCGGGCGCGCAACGGCACCACGCCCTCCTCCTCGAGGTCGTAGATCGTCCGCAGGTACATCTCGGTGGTATCGACAAGATCGTTCATAACGCAACCCTCCGTCACGCCAGAGTCTACCGGTCTAGCTGCTGCAACTGGGATCCATCGTCATCCGACACAGCAACCGCAAAGCAGAAATGCCCGCCGGTGACCGGCGGGCATTTCGGACCGCAAACTAGCTGGCGTAGGAGCGCAGCCGGTCGGCGCGTTCGCCGTTGCGCAACTTGGCCATCACCTCGCGCTCGATCTGACGGACCCGCTCGCGGGATAGCCCGAAGAGCTTGCCGATCTGGTCGAGGGTGCGGGGCTGGCCGTCGTCGAGGCCGAAGCGCAACCGGATCACCTGCTGCTCGCGCTCGTCCAGCGTCGCGAGCACGTGCCGGATGTCGGTGTGGAGCAACTCGGAGATGACGGCGTTCTCGGCCGACATCGCCTCGGCGTCCTCGATGAAGTCGCCCAACGGCGCTTCCTCGTCGCTGCCGACCGGCATGTCAAGGCTCACCGGATCGCGACTGTGCTCGAGCAGGTCGGTGATCTTCTCCACCGGGATGCCCGATTCGGCCGCGAGCTCTTCGTCGGTCGCCTCGCGGCCCAGGTTCTGGTGCATCTCACGCTTGATCCGCGCCAGCTTGTTGACCTGCTCCACCAGGTGGACCGGCAGCCGGATGGTGCGGCTCTGGTCGGCCATGCCGCGGGTGATCGCCTGACGGATCCACCAGGTGGCGTACGTGGAGAACTTGAATCCCTTGGTGTAGTCGAATTTCTCCATCGCCCGGATCAGGCCCAGGTTGCCCTCCTGGATCAAGTCCAGCAACGGCATCCCGCGGCCGGTATAACGCTTCGCCAGAGACACCACCAATCGCAGATTGGCCTCGAGCAGATGGCGCCGGGCAGCCTCCCCGTCGCGGACGACCGCGGCGAGATCACGTTTGCGACTGTCTCCCAACCGCTTCCGTGTATCGAGTAAGAACTGCGCATAAAGCCCGGATTCGATGCGCTTGGCGAGTTCCACCTCATCGGCGGCATTGAGTAAGGCCGTTTTGCCAATGCCGTTGAGATACACGCGCACAAGATCGGCGGCTGGACTCTGGGCGTCCAGGTCGCCCTCGATGCGGGTGGTGGTGGCATTTGCCATGACGGCCTCCTGATCATCTCGATCTGTCATGAGCTACAACGCCCATGCGCCGCTAAGAGTTCCCACCAGTAAGCCGCTTCACACGTTCTGATCTGCGGTTATTGGATGGCGACCTTAGAATCTGCTGAGAAATCAGCCAGAAGTCCCTCAGGTGGGCTCATCATCGGACGATTCCCGCGTCTCCGGTTGCGGCCATGACTGAGCACGGCGCTCCAGAGACGGCCGCTCGGCAGTGGGAAACAGGGGAATGTGCCGGGGCACCTCGTAGCGGCGCGGTTCTTCTGCGCGGCGCGGAGGGCGGTCGTTCGCGATCAGCACAGCGATCCACGGCAGCGGGATCGACGCCACCAGGATTGCCAAGGAGATCAGACCGTTGTGCCAGATTCCGTAAGCCACCGCGGCGAGGACGAGTGCCGGGATGCGGAACGACATGATGGTCAGGTACTTGCGCACCCGCCGGCGATGCTGTTCCTCGTATGCGGGGGCCGCGCGGGTGATCAGGACGGGCCGGCCGTCATCGTCGAAACTCAGCTCGGGGCCTTGTTTCATACCTCCACTCTCGCACATCGAGGCCCAGCTGAGGCGGGCCGGTTTCTTACCGAAGTATTGCCAGGCAAAATGGACGCATGCAGACCCAGACGATCGAGCGCACCGACACCGACGAACGCGTCGACGACGGGACCGACAGCGACACCCCGAAGTACTTCCACTACGTCAAGAAGGACAAGATCGCCGAGAGTGCCGTCATGGGCACCCACGTCGTCGCGCTCTGCGGCGAGGTGTTTCCGGTGACGCGGGCCGCCAAGCCCGGATCGCCGGTGTGCCCGGACTGCAAGAAGATCTACGAGCAACTCAAGAAGTAGCGCCGTCGATCTTGGCCGTGGTCGTGGGCTTGTCGGGTGCGGCAGCGGCGACGCCGTTTCCGTTGAGTGATTCGGCTTTCCCCTCCAGCCACCAGCGGAATCGCTTCGCGTGCGTGTCCGGGGCAGGCCACTCCTCTTCGATGGCGGCGTTCAACTCGGCGCCGATCATGATCGCGAATCCCAGGAAGAACGCGAACAACAGAAACGCGATCGGGGTCGCCAGCGCGCCGTAGGTGTAGCCGGTGCGGGTGATCCAGGTCAGGTAGAGCCGCAGCCCGTATGTGGCTACCAGGAAGACCACGGCCGCCAGCACCGAACCGTAGATCAGCCGATGCGATGGCAACGGCCTGGGCAGCGACACCCGGTACAGGATGTTCATCGAAACGGCCAGGCCGAGGAACAGCACGGGGTAGTAGCCGAACTGCAGCACGTTGTCCCAGCTGTCCGGGATGTACTCGGCCACCTTGCGCGGGCCGAGGGCCACGAGTGGCGCCATCGCGATCGCGCCCACCAGCATGATGACGTAGAGGCCGAGCGCGTAGAACCGTTGCCGCACCGGGTGCCGGAGCGGCGTCTGGTCGTGCGCCTCCACGATCGAGTCGACGAACGCCGAGATGGCCGAGGAGCCGGCCCACAACGAGATCACGAAGCCCAACGACACCACCTCGCCGCGAGCACCTTTGACGATGTCCTGGACGGTGGGAGCGATGATCTCGTTGGTCACGTTCTGGGAGAAAAAGTGCCCGGCCGCGCTGATCAGCTGCTCCTGGATCGTCGGCAGGGTGTCCGGGCCGAACAGCGGCGCGACATAGGCCAGACTGCCCAACATCCCCAACAGCAGCGGGGGCAATGACAGCGCACACCAGAACGCGGCCTGCGCCGACTCCGAGAAGATCGAATCGTCCCAGCTTCTCGACAGCGTGCGTCGCGCGAGATGCGAAATGTGGTGACGGGATGGCTTCACCGGTGGGCGCTGGTCAATCATGACCAGTCCAGCATTACTGACGACAGGCAGTCCTGCCCACCTTCGAGGTTTGTCGAGCGCGCCGTCGAGCGGCTCAGGCCTCCAGCGGGCTAACTTCGATCACGGCAGCCAACTCGACCAATTTGCTTTCATGCTCGTTGGCGTGGTGCTGGCAGAACAGTAACTCCGCACCGGAAGGAAGCTTTGCCCGTACACGCGCGGCGGCCCCGCAGCGGTCGCAGCGGTCAGCCCTGGTGAGTTCGGGACTGGTGAGCGTTGCGTTCATGGCCACCTCCGTAGTGCCGTGCGTAGGTCTACTCTGTCAGACGTTTTCGGTTCCGGGCTTGTTCCCCGGGGGTTTACCGGTGTGTCGTGTCTCACCCTTCCGTCAATTTGCGGGCGAGGCACGCTGGCGGTATGAAACCGTCGCCGAGCGTCCTGGTCCACCTCTGCAGCGCCGATGACTGGCTGCTGGGTCAGAAGCGGGGCGAGCTCCGTCCCGACTCGCTGCGCGCAAACGGATTCGTCCATCTCTCGACGCCTGAGCAGGTGCATCTGCCGGCGAACCGGCTATACGCCGGCCGCCACGACCTGGTGCTGCTCCGAATCGATCCCGCACGTCTGTCCTCTGAAATAAGATGGGAACCCGGCGTCGCGACGGATCCCGATGCGATGGTGTTCCCGCATATATACGGGCCTCTACCTGCGGATGCTGTGATAAGTGTCACGTCGTACCGGCCCGGTTCCGACGGCCGGTTCGCGCCCCTGCCGCACTAGTCGTCGGCGACGAGCGCGTCGGCCTCGATCTCCACCACCAACTCCGGCGAGATGAGCGCCGACACCTCGACCATCGTGGCGGCCGGGCGGATGTCGCCGAACACCTCGGCGTGCACGGCTCCGACCTCGCGCCACCGCGAGATGTCGGTGACGAAGATGCGGGTGCGCACCACGTCGGACATGGCGGCACCGACTTCGCGCAGGGCGACCTCGATGCGCCGTAGGGCTTCCCGCGTCTGGGTCGCGCTGTCCGGACCCGACGCGGTCGTGCCGGCGACCATGATGTGCCGCCCGAGGCGGACCGCGCGTGAGTATCCGACGGCGGACTCGAAGTCCGAACCCGAGGAGACGATGCGACGCTCGGTCATCAGTCCAAGCTAGTTCCTCGCCCGGTCCCGCCTGCGGCCCCAACCCGTGTCGGGGCCGGTTTACAAACTGTGCATTGACTGACAACTTAAACTGACCCGTCGTGGGCATTCTTGTTGGCTTCGCGCCGTGGATCGTCTATTGGATTCTGGTCGGCAACGTCCCATTCGCCACCGCTGTGTTGGTGGCCCTCGCGATCGCCGTCGTGTCGTTCGCGATCGGACGGGTCAAAGGGTCGCCGGGGCGCACACTCGAAATCGGTGCTATCGGAACGTTTTTGCTGTTGACGGTCCTCACGTTCACCCTGAGCGAGGCCGTCATGGAGCGGTGGATGCAGCCGCTGAGCAATGCGGGAATCTTTGTCGTCGCGCTCGTCGGCGTCCTCGTCGGCAGGCCATTCGTCCGTGAGTTCGCCGAAGTGGACCAGCCCAAGGAAGTCGTCGAGAGCGACGTGTTCGCCAGGATCACCAAGCTGCTGACGTGGATCTGGGTGGCCGCATTCGCCGGCATGACGGTCTCATCGGCGATCCCACCGATAGTGCAGGGCGATGCCACGATTCTGGACACCAAGACCCCGCTGTCCTTTGTCTGCTACTGGGTCATCCCGTTCGCCCTGCTGGGCTGCGCGGCGCTGGCCTCGCGGGTGCTGCCCGAGCGGATGGCACCCCCGCCCGGGGACATCGTCCGCAAGACCACGTTCGTCGCGTTCGCCGAAGCGGAGATCGACCAGCTGATCTACCTCGCCACCGAGCATGCCAACCGTGAGGTCGGCGCGGGTCAGGAGGCCTACGACATCAGGATCGGCAGCAAGGGCATTCCGCTGGTGGGCGACGAGACCCGGGAGGCATGGCCGTCGAGCTACAAGGTCCGTGAGCGCAAGCGCTGACGCGACGGCGATCGTCAGCGGTGGCCGCCACCACCGCCCCCGCCACCCGAGTGGGGTGCGCCGGCATTGAAGCCGGGTTCGGCCACTTCGTCCTCGGTGAGTTGGTCGCCGAAGTCGGGCACCATATTGGGTACGCACTGCATGGAGTAGCTGTCGGTCGTCTCGCTGTCCGAACATCCGTCCTGGCCGACGGCGGCGGGGTGGATGGTCGGCAGAACCGGCGTTGCGACCGCGGGTGCGAGGCCGATGGCCACGCCGCACGCCGCGGCGCGGAGCATCCGTCGAGAGGTCCGGCTCATAGCCCTGAACCTAGGGCGGCCCGGTGGCCGCCATGGCCGGAGTCAGGTGATCCACAGCAAAGTCTCGATCGCCGAGGCCGAGATGGCGATGCGGCTCAGGCCGGGACGGCCTCGATGATCGACACCGGCGTGACCGTGTCGACGACGCGGGTCAGCCGGAAGCCGGCCCGGGCGAACAGGTTCGCGTACTCGGCGCGGGTGCGCTCCCTGCCGCCGACGGTGATAAGCATCTCGATGTCGAGCTGAAATCCGAGGGACGAGTTCGCCTCTTCGGGCAGGACCATCTCCAGCAGCAGCAGCAGCTTGCCGTGCGGCGCGATCGCGGTACGAATGTTCCGCAGAATCGCCAACGCGGAGTCGTCGTCCCAGTCGTGAATGATGTTCTTCATCACGTAGGCGTCGGCGCCGTCGGGAACCCGTTCGAGGAACGAGCCACCTTCCCGAGCGCATCGGTCCGCCACCCCGGCGGCCTTCAGCGTCGCGTCGGCGCCCTCGACCACCGAGGGCAGGTCGTAGAGCAGTCCGCGGGCCTGGGGAGCGCGGCGCAGGATCGTGGACAGCAGGGCGCCGTGACCGCCACCCACATCGGCGATGAGCGTGAAACCGGTGAAATCGTAATGGCCCAGCGCGATTTCGTTCGTGATGCCGCTCGTGGCGGTCATCGCGTTGTTGAAGACCTCGGCCAGTTCCGGATTGGTGTCGAGGTAAGCGAAGAACGGCATACCACGCAGCTTGTCCACCGACGGCTCACCGGTCTGCACTGAGTGAATCAGGTTGCCCCATTCCTCCCATCGGGTGCGGTGGCCGATGAACAGCACCATGTCCCGCATCGAGCCAACGGCGTCCGAGCGCAGCGCCTCGCCGATTTTGGTCAAGGCGAATTTGCCGTCGCGTCGTTCTTTCAGCAGGCCCTTGCTCGCCAACGCACGCATCAGTCGGTACAGCGCGTCGGGATGCGCGCCGACACGTTCGGCGATGTCGGCTGGGCGCCGGGGACCGCTCGAGAGCTGGTCGGCGACGCCGGGTTTGGCCGCCACCCAGATGATTTGGGTAGTCCACGCGCCGGTGGCCAGCTCCAAGACTGCGAGACCCGGCGGCACCGTCGAGCGATGGATCTGCTGCAGGACTGCGCGGACGCGGTCGATCGCCCGGACCAACCGAACCGGCGGGTCCTTCTTCTGTTTTTCGGGCATGTCCTCAGTCGAGGTAGTCGCGCAGGACCTGGGAACGGCTGGGATGGCGCAACTTGGACATGGTCTTGGACTCGATCTGCCGGATGCGTTCGCGGGTGACGCCGTACACCTGGCCGATCTCGTCGAGTGTGCGGGGCTGACCGTCGGTGAGTCCGAACCGCAGCCGCACCACGCCGGCCTCGCGCTCGGACAGCGTTTCGAGCACCGACTGCAGCTGGTCCTGCAGCAGCGTGAACGACACCGCGTCCACGGCCACCACGGCCTCACTGTCCTCGATGAAGTCGCCGAGCTGGCTGTCGCCCTCATCGCCGATCGTCTGGTCGAGCGAGATCGGCTCACGCGCGTACTGCTGGATCTCCAGCACCTTCTCCGGCGTGATGTCCATTTCCTTGGCAAGCTCTTCGGGCGTGGGCTCGCGGCCCAGGTCCTGCAGCAGCTCACGCTGGATCCGGCCGAGCTTGTTGATCACCTCGACCATGTGCACCGGGATGCGGATGGTGCGGGCCTGGTCGGCCATCGCGCGGGTGATGGCCTGCCTGATCCACCAGGTTGCGTAGGTGGAGAACTTGTAGCCCTTGGTGTAGTCGAACTTCTCGACGGCGCGGATCAGGCCGAGGTTGCCCTCCTGGATCAGGTCGAGGAACGCCATGCCGCGGCCGGTGTAGCGCTTGGCCAGCGACACCACCAGCCGCAGGTTTGCTTCCAGCAGATGGTTTTTCGCGCGGTCGCCGTCGCGGCAGATCCAGGACATGTCGCGGCGCTGGGCGGCGGGCAGTTTCTCACCCTTCTCCACGTACTCCACCATCAACTGGGTGGCGTAGAGGCCGGCCTCGATGCGCTTCGCGAGCTCGACTTCCTCCTCGGCGTTGAGCAGTGCGACCTTGCCGATCTGCTTGAGGTACGCCCGCACCGAGTCGGCGGAGGCGGTCAGCTCCGCGTCCTTACGCGCCTGACGCAGCGCTTCGGACTCCTCCTCGTCCCACACGAAGTCGCCCGAGGCCTTGTCCTTCTCGGTGGGCTCCGCGATGTCGTCGTCCTCGGCCACCGGAACGGCCGCGGCCGCGGGTTCTGCGTCGCCCTCGGCGCTGTCGTCGGCGGAGTCGGTCGATTCGTCCTCGTCGACCTCGATGTCCTCGAGCTCGATGTCGGCCACGTCGACCTCGAGTTCGTCACCGGGTTCGGCTTCGAGTTCGTCGGTGGTCTCCAGCCCACCCTCGGTGAGTTCATCGGCGGTGGCTCCGCCCTCGGCCGAGGTGGCCTTCTTCGCTCTGCCGCGGGTGCCGGGGCCCCCCGCCTTGGCGGGTGCGGCCTTGGTGGTCTTGGCCGGCGTGCGCCCCTTCACCGTGGTGCCGGGCTCCGCCTTCGCCGCCCGCGGAGTGGATTTGGCTGCCCGCTTGGCGGGCGCCGATCCGTTCGCGGCCTTCTTGGCGGGCGCCTTGGTAGCGGTGCGCTTCACCGGCTCATCAGTTGCCGGGCTTGCCTTTGTCGCTGCCACGTACACCCTTTCGGTCTTGCGTAATCCGGTGGGCATGGGCGTGCACCACCGAAAAGCGTCGGCTATGTCGAATGTGGCGTCGTTATCGACTCGGATACTCGCCGCTATCTCCGTAGGCGGCCGCCGTCGACCATTGTAACGACAGTGTGGGATAACACCGTCCCGAGCGGCAAATTCGAACCGCTTTGGGCGTGGCTACTTCGCAGTAGCAGTCACATCGAGCGCCGCGGCCATGGCCGCGCCGACGATTCCCGCGGTGTTTTGCAGCGCCGCGGCCACCACCGGCGTGCGGTTGGTCAGCAGCGGAATCCATTTGTCGGCCTTGCGGCTGATTCCGCCGCCGGCGATGAACAGGTCCGGCCAGATCGCGTTCTCGATGGCTACCAGCACTTTCGTCACTTCCTTGGTCCAGCGCTCGTAGCTCCAGCCCTTGTTCTCCTTGATCGAGGACGCGGCCCGGTGCTCGGCCTCCTTGCCTGCGACCTCGAGGTGGCCGAATTCGGTGTTGGGCAGCAGTACGCCGTTGTGGATCACGGCCGAGCCGATGCCGGTACCGAAGGTCAGCAGCACGATGACCCCTGAGTTGTCCTTACCCGCGCCGAATTTTTCCTCGGCCAGACCCGCGGCGTCGGCGTCGTTGAGGACGATCACTTCCTGGCCGTCGAGAGCGGACGCGATGACCTGCTGCGCATTCACGCCGATCCAGCCCTTGTCCACGTTGGCGGCCGTCTGGACGATTCCGTCGGTGACCACGCCGGGGTAGGTGACGCCGAGTCTGTCGGTCCACTTGAACTCGCGGACGACCGCAGCGATGGTCTCGGCGACGGCTTCGGGGGTGGCCGGCTGCGGCGTGGGCAGCTTGAACCGTTCGCCGATCAGCTGACCGGTGTCAAGGTCGACGATGCCGCCCTTGACGCCGCTGCCGCCGACGTCGATGCCGAACCCGCGGCGCTGCGAGCCGCCGTTCGTGGCGGGATCTGCGGCGGGTGAATCGGTGGCGGTCATGAATACTCCTCTGTACCGGCCGGGCGAGATGCGACTGACACATTAGTGGCTCGAGATGCCGCCCGGGTGGCTGTCGGACAACCGGTTACCCAGATTTGTGCTGCGATGGTGTGGTGACCGAAAACGACACCGATCCTGTGCTGTTGCGCACGGTCGCCGAGCAGTTGGCGACCGAAGCCGCTCATTTCGTCAGACAGCGCCGGGTTGAGGTTTTCGGGAGCTTTGCGACATCGCACGACGACCGATCGGTGCGCACCAAGAGCACGCCGACCGACCCGGTCACCGTCGTCGACACCGAAACCGAGCGGTTGTTGCGCAGCAGACTCGCCGAGTTGCGCCCCGGTGAACACATCCTCGGTGAGGAGGAGGGCGGCCAGGCGACGGGATCCGACGGGCGCCTGACGTGGGTGCTCGACCCCATCGATGGCACCGTCAACTTCGTCTACGGGATCGAGACGTACGCCGTGTCGGTCGCTGTGCAGCGTGACGGCACATCAGTGGCCGGTGCCGTGGCCGATGTCGGCGGCGATGCGCTGTACTCGGCGGCTGTCGGCCATGGCGCGCGGGTCCACCGAGTCGGCGTGACGGCGCCGCTGGCCTGCAGTGCTGCCGATCAACTGTCAATGTCGTTGGTGGGCACCGGATTCTCCTATATGCCGGAGGCGCGATCCCGGCAGGGGGAAACGTTGGCGAAGTTGCTGCCGATGGTGCGCGACATTCGCCGGATGGGCTCCGCCGCGCTCGATCTGTGCATGGTGGCCACTGGTCAGCTCGACGGCTACTACGAGAACGGTGTGCACGTCTGGGACTGGGCGGCGGCCGCGCTGGTGGCGGCGGAGGCGGGCGCGACGCTGCGGCTGCCCAGTGCCGATGCCGGAGCGGGGCTGGTCATCGCGGCCGCCAGGGGCATCGCCCGCGAGCTGACGGAGGCGTTGCGCGGTGCAGGAGCATTCCAAAGCTGATGCGCTCGGGTGCAACGCTGATCGGCTAGCAGGTGCCGGTGTGGATCTTCGACAGCAGCGTGGGGTCGGCCGCCTGCGTGGCGTCGGGTCGAAGGCTCGCCAGCACAGCGTCGATGTCGTCGCTGTGGCTCAGTTCGGTGAACTCGGTGCCGATGGCCAGATCCACGGTGTCATCGGTCCGCTGGTCCTGGAACAGCTCGGTGCACGGGGCGACGAGCCAGACCGCGGCTGCGTTCGCCCGGCCCGCCGGCCCGAACCGGATCTGGCCCTGGCATTGCAGGCGGGTGTTGGCATACACCGCGTCGTTGGCGGCGGCGGGTTCGGTGAATCCCAGGTCACGCAGTTCGCCGGCCACTTCGCCGGCCTGACCGCCCTGCCCGCTCGCATTCAGCACGCGGATCTTGGTGTCGGCGAGCTTGGCCGGCGTGACGTCGGTCATCGAGCTGCGCGACACTTCTTCACCCAGCGGCGCCGGGGCGTTCGGATCGGCTGCCGGCGGCGGTGCGTTGCAGACGGCCGCCTCGCGCACGTCGGGCGGGCGGGACAGCGCGATGACCCACACCAGCACCGACACCACCGCCAGCGCCACGAACAGCAGGATTCCCGGCAGGAAGTTACGGCGACGGAAGGGGCGGCCGTGTTTGTCGAACGCGGTTCCGTCTGTGATTTGCGCGACCACCAGTGCACTCTAAGGCCAACTTGGGACGGCCCTTCGAGCGGCGCGAACAGCGATGTGACGTAAATCACAGTGGAACGCGTGTCAATACGGGCACGAATCGTTTGGAAGATGCGTTCGACGCTGGTACAAAGCTCTGCTGCACGACGTTTACGGAGGGGATACCAGGATGGCTACCGATTACGACGCCCCGAGGCGCACGGAGACCGATGACGTCTCCGAGGATTCGCTCGAGGAACTGAAGGCGCGGCGTAACGAAGCGCAGTCGGCGGTAGTAGATGTCGATGAGTCCGAGTCCGCCGAATCGTTCGAACTGCCCGGCGCCGATCTGTCCGGAGAAGAGCTCTCGGTTCGGGTGATTCCGAAACAGGCCGACGAGTTCACCTGCTCGAGTTGCTTCCTCGTTCACCACCGCAGCCGGCTTGCGAGCGAGAAGAACGGCGTGATGATCTGCACCGATTGCGCGGCCTAGCTCAAGCGCGGAGTGCCTTCAGGACACGCTCAGGGTGCCGACAGCTCACCAACCAATACGGGGTGGGGTCGTCAGGGTCGTCGAGCACCAGAAGCACCATCGGACCGACCCAGGCCCGGTGCACCACGAAGGCGGCCGGGTCAAGCTGCCGGCCCAGCGCTGCCGACTTCGCCGACCGCGGTACCTCCGCCGCCCGGGAAACGACGCTGTTCGGCAGGTGAGCGGCACCGGCCCACAACTCGGTTTCAGCGGCGCCGACGACCACGCGCACCTCGGTTCGGCCGAACCAGAGCAGCACCACCGCCGCGACGGGCAGCAGAACCGCGTACGGCAGCCAGATGGGCAGCGCAGATACGCCCTGGTTCACTTCCAGCGCGATCAAGGCGGCCAGTCCGAATCCCGGCGGCCACCACCACCACGGCACGGACAACCGTTCGCGGTAGCGCACGGATTGCGACGTGGCGCGCGTGTCGGTCACTCGGTCAAGAGTAATCTCTGACGTCGTGTCCACCTCTCTGGCGGTCGTGCGCCTGGATCGTGATCTGCCGATGCCCAGCCGTGCCCATGACGGCGACGCGGGCATCGACTTGTGCAGTGCACTCGACGTCGAGCTGGCGCCCGGGCACCGGCAGCTGGTGCCGACAGGCATCGCGGTGGCCATTCCGTATGGAATGGTCGGGCTTGTGCATCCGCGCTCGGGATTGGCTGCCCGCGTTGGGCTTTCGATCGTCAACAGTCCGGGGACCATCGACGCCGGCTACCGCGGCGAGATCAAGGTGGCGCTGATAAACCTCGACCCCGAGACGCCGATCACCGTGCATCGCGGAGATCGCATCGCGCAGCTGCTGCTGCAGCGGGTCGAGCTGCCCGAGCTGGTCGAGGTGACGTCATTCGACGAGGCTGGACTGGCCGATACATCCCGTGGTGACGGCGGCCACGGTTCCTCCGGCGGACATGCGAGTTTGTGATGACAAGAGGAAGACACAGCAGCGACGACGCTGACGACGGCGACGACACCGCCGACGTCGAGCTGGACGGCCCTTTCGACATCGAGGACTTCGACGATCCGGCAGCGGCGACGCTCGCCCGGCTCGATCTCGGCTCGGTGCTGATCCCGATGCCGGAAGCGGGCCAGGTTCAGGTGGAGCTCACCGAGACCGGTGTGCCCAGTGCGGTGTGGGTGGTCACGCCCCACGGCCGCTTCACCATCGCTGCCTACGCCGCGCCGAAGTCGACCGGGCTGTGGCGAGAGGTCGCCACCGAACTGGCCGACTCGCTGCGCAAGGACGTGGCAAAGGTCAGCATCGAGGACGGGCCGTGGGGTCGTGAGGTCGTCGGGGTGGCGGCCGAGGGTGGGGGCGTCGTCCGGTTCATCGGCGTCGACGGCTACCGGTGGATGATCCGCTGTGTGGTGAACGGTCCCCAGGAGAACATCGACGGACTGGCGGATGAGGCCCGAAACGCATTGGCCGACACAGTTGTTCGTCGTGGCGACCAGCCTCTGGCGGTTCGCACGCCGCTACCCGTCCAGTTGCCGGAGCCGATGGCCGCGCAGCTGCAAGCCGCCGCCGAGCAGGCCGCGGCACAGGCGGCGCAGGCCGCCGGGCAGGAGCCGCCGCCGGCGGAGCCCGCCGCCCGCCGCACGCAGGGGTCGGCGATGCAGCAGCTCCGCACCATCACGGGTGGGTAGAGCTGGGTGGGTCAATGACCCAGCTGGGTAGAGCTGGGTGGGTCAATGACCCAGCTGGGTAGAGCTGGGTGGGTACCTCAGTCCGCGTCGGACAGCGCGGCCACGCACGCCGCGCCGAGCACCGCGGGATCAGCGCCCATCGCATCGAGGGTGACGGTGCGTAGGGCCGCCCGCGGCGCCGCCGACACCCACTCCAGCGCGACCCCGACGGGGTGCACCGGGTCGTCGGTCGCGGCGGCGACTCCCATGGGCACGGCGAGCGCCTCCAACTCTCCGCACGTCGGTGCGACATAGCGGGCGGCTTCGTCCATCGCGTCGGGCAGCGACGGCCATTGCCCCACCCACGACCGCGTGAGTTCGGCGGCCAGCCACGGGGGGCTGGAGGCCTGCATCCGAGCCGTCGCCGAGGCGAGCCCGTCACGGCGCAGCGCATCCGCGGTGTGGCGGGCGGCCAGCGCGGCGGGTGCGGACTCCGGCGAACCTGTCCAGGCGGGCAACGCGGCGAGTACCGCCACGGCGCGACCGGGCCGGGCAAGTGCCCACGCGGTGGCCACCGCGGCGCCGATGGACACTCCGCCGACGGCGATCGGCCGCGTCCGCGCGGCGTTGTCCAGCGCGTCGCGGTAGCCCTCGACGAGGCGGTCAGGCTGCGGTGCCGGGGTGACGACGACCGCCCCCGCATCGTGCAGTGCGGCAGAAAATGCCCGGTAGACGTAGTCGTCGTCGGATCCGGTACCCGCCAGCAGAACCGTCGTCACACCATGCAGATTGAGAGCCATCTCACGATCGTGCCGGGTGAGTGGACTGCTCGGCGTGGCGACCCCGGCCCCACGTGGCATATCGGAACCAACAGGTCTACCGTGGCGTTGGTTGGAAGGGATCCACGGTGGATTCCCAGAAGGTCAGGTGGGACCTATGGCTACGGCTGAAGGGTATCTGCGCCGGCTCACTCGCCGGCTGACGGAGGACCCGGAGCAACTCGATGTCGAAGAGCTCAATGACGAAGCCGCCAACACCGGCGCCCAGAAGGCGATCGACTGTCGACGGGGTCAAGAAGTGACGATGGTCGGCACTCTGCGAAGCGTCGAATGCAACGGCAAGGGCTGCTCCGGTGGTGTGAAGGCGGAGTTGTTCGACGGAACCGACACAGTGATGCTGATCTGGCTCGGCCAGCGCCGCATCCCGGGAATCGAATCGGGCCGAACCCTCAAGGTGCACGGCCGCGTCGGACAGCTGGAGAGCGGCGTCAAGGCGATCTACAACCCCCATTACGAGATTCAAAAGTGACCGACCCCGGACCTGAACCGGGGAAGCAACACAAGGCCAACGCAGTCCTCGAGCAGATGGGCGGCATCAGTGGCCTGATCTACTCCTCGTTGCCCGTAGTGGTCTTCGTGCCCGTCTCCACCGCCTTCGGTCTGAAGGCGGCGATCGGAGCGGCGCTGGGCGTCGCGGCCGTCATCCTGGCGTGGCGGCTGGTCCGTCACGAGTCGACGCAGCCGGCGATCTCCGGCTTCATCGGGGTCGGAATCAGCGCGCTCATCGCCTACATCGTGGGGGAGTCCAAGGGCTACTTCCTGCTCGGCATCTGGATGTCGTTGTTCTGGGCGGTCGTGTTCGCGCTGTCGGTGCTGATTCGCCGGCCCGTCGTCGGCTACCTCTGGGGGTGGGTCAACTCCCACGACCGGGGGTGGCGGAAGGTGCGCCGCGCGGTGGTGGCCTTCGACGTCGCGACCGTGGTCTGGGTGCTGGTCTTCACGGCCCGGTTCGTCGTCCAACACCATCTGTACGACGCCGACAAGACCGGTTGGCTCGGTGTCGCCCGGATCGCGATGGGCTGGCCGCTGACGGCGGTGGCCGCCCTCGTCACCTATCTGGCCATCAGGGCGGCCCAGCGTGCCGTGCATGCGCACACCGGGTCCGGTGACGACATGCAGCCGGATCAGCCGGTCGGCGACCCCGAACCCGAACAGCGAGGCATCAGCCAACCGGATGCCCGCTGAGAGCGGCACCGACCGCCCGCTCGTCGCGGTCGCGGTGCTGGCCTCGTTCGTGGCATTTCTGGACGGCTCGGTGGTCAACCTGGCGCTGCCGGCGATCGGCCGCGACCTCGCATCCGGGGGTTCGAGCGGACTCGTGTTGCAGCAGTGGGTCATCGACGGCTATCTGCTGACCCTCGGTGCGCTGATCCTGGTCGCCGGTGCCATCTCCGATCAGTTCGGCAGGCTCGCGGTGCTGCGGATGGGGACAGTCGTGTTCGCGGTCTCCTCGCTGCTGTGCGCATTGGCGCCGACCGGCTGGGTGCTTGTCGCGGCGCGGTGTCTGCAGGGGGTGGGGGCCGCGTTCCTGGTGCCGAGTTCCCTGGCGCTGATCAACTCCCGGTTCTCCGGCGCCGCGCAGGCACGCGCCATTGGCACCTGGACCGCGTGGACGGGCACGGCGTTCGTGATCGGCCCGCTGCTGGGCGGCGTGCTCGTCGACGCGCTGAGCTGGCGGTGGATCTTCGGGGTGAACCTCGTTCCGCTGGTGGTGACGTTGTTTCTGACCACCAGGCTGTCGGCCGACCGCATGGAGAGCCGGACCGGCAGTCGCATCGATTACGTCGGGGCCGCGCTCAACGCTGTCGGACTGACCGGAACCGTCTATGCGCTCATCGAGGGGCAGCGGCTCGGATTCTCCGATCCGGTGGTGCTCTTCGCCCTCGCGGCCGGCCTGGCCAGTCTGCTCGCGTTTCCATTCTGGGAGCGCCGCACGCCGCAGCCGATGTTGCCGCTGAACATCTTCGCGACGCGCAACTTCGCGGTCGGCAATCTGGCGACGGTGTTCCTGTACGCGGCCGTGTCGCTCGGCATTCTCATCGTCGCACTGTTCATGCAGGAGACCGCGGGCCTGTCGGCGACGCAGGCCGGTCTGGCGACGCTGCCGCTTCCGGTGCTGTCGTTCCTCCTGGCCCGCCGGTTCGGCATGCTGGCCGGAGTGCACGGGCCACGCCTGTTCATGGCGGTCGGACCGCTGGTCGCCGCCATCGGCTATCTGCTGATGATGACGGCCAGGGAGCCGTTCGACTTCTGGACGCAGATGCTGCCCGGGCTGGTGGTGTTCGGCTTCGGTATGTCGATCACGGTGTCGCCGCTGACGGCGGCGATCCTGGCCGCCGTCGACCCCGCTCAGAGCGGCATCGGGTCGGCGGTCAACAACGCGGTCTCGCGGATAGCCGGCCTGATCGCGGTCGCGTTCATGGGTGTGATCTGCGGTGGCGTCGTGGATTTCGCGGGTTTCCGGCGTGGGGCCCTGGTGATCACCTGCCTGTTCGCTGTGGCCGGGATCGTGTCGGCGGTGGGTATCCGCAACGCGCAGTACGACTTCCATCGCGTCACCCCCGAGGACGCGGCGCGCTGCCGCGACCGGGCCACGCCGCCACCGGCCTACACCGACGGGTGAGGAGCCTCAGCGCGACTGGGGGTGCAACAACAGCTCGCGCAGCTCGTCCTCGACCTCGGTGACGGTGACGAACAGCAGCTCGTCGCCGCCCTCGAGCGGCTCGTCACGCTCGGGCACGATCACCCGCGGCCCCCGCAGAATCGTGACCAGCGCTGCGTCGCGGGGCAGTTCGAGCCGCTTGACCGGCTTCCCGCCCCACGGCGTGTCGTCGGGCAGGGTGATCTCCACCAGGTTGGCGTGGCCCTTGCGGAATTCCATCAGCCGCACCAGGTCGCCGACGGCGACGGCCTCCTCGACGAGTGAGGCGAGCATGCGGGGGGTGGACACCGCGACGTCGACACCCCAGTTCTCGTCGAAGAGCCACTCGTTGCGAGGATCGTTGACGCGCGCGACCACCCGCTGCACGCCGAACTCGGTTTTGGCGAGCAGACTGACCACCACGTTGACCTTGTCGTCGCCGGTCGCCGCGATCACCACGTCGAACTCGTGGAGTCGCACCGATTCGAGCAAGCTCAGCTCGCACGCGTCACCGAGACGCCAGTGGGCCGCCGGAATCGCGTCGACGTCGATGTGGTCGGGGTTGCGCTCCAGCAGCGTGACGTCATGGGTTTCGACGAGCTCCCTGGCGATGGACCGGCCGACCGCACCCGCCCCGGCAATCGCGACTTTCATGCGCTCTCGCTGTCCTCACTCGGCGGCAACGCCGCGATGGCCAGGGCCTCGGCGATGTGCCCGGCGATGGCCGCCATGTACACCTGATCACCCGCCTGGACCACCGACTTGGGGTCGGGCAGCAGACCCTGGCCGAAACGGATCATGAACGCCACCCTGGCTCCCGTTGCGGTCTCGAGATCGGTGATGCGCCGGCCGACCCAACCCTCGTGCAGTGCCAACTCGGTCACGCCCACATTGCCGGTCGGGTCGCGCCACTTGGTGGTCTCGGTCTCGCGGGTGAGCACGTTGAGCAGTCGGTCGGTCGTCCACGGCACCGTAGCCACCGTCGGGATACCGAGGCGCTCATAGACCGCCGCGCGCTTCGCGTCGTAGATGCGGGCGACGACGCGTTCGACGCCGAACGTCTCGCGGGCCACCCGCGCCGAGATGATGTTGGAGTTGTCGCCGGAGGACACGGCGGCGAAAGCGCCGGCCTCCTCGATCCCGGCCCGCAGCAGCACGTCGCGGTCGAAACCCATGCCGAGCACGCGCTCACCCGAGAACTCGGGGGACAGCCGGTGGAAGGCGGTGCCGTCGCGGTCGATGACCGCCACGTCGTGCCCGATCCGCGCCAGGCTGTCCGAGAGCGATGCACCTACCCGGCCGCAGCCCATGACTACTACCCGCACCTGACGTCCCTTCCGGCCGTGGCCAAAAAGCAGTCTGTGAACCCGCCCACACGGAACGCTACAGCTATTGGCCCATGGGCCTACTCTTGGCTCTCGTGTCCAGACTTTCGACCGTCGCCCGGCGGCTCGTACTAGGCCGGCCTTTCCGCAGCGACAAGCTGGCGCACACGCTGCTGCCCAAGCGGATCGCCCTTCCGGTGTTCGCATCGGATGCGTTGTCATCGGTGGCCTACGCGCCGGAGGAGATCTTCCTGGTGCTGTCCGTTGCCGGGCTGGGCGCCTACGCGCTGACACCGTGGATCGGGCTGGCCATCGCGGGGGTCATGCTGATCGTGATCGCCAGCTACCGGCAGAATGTGCACGCCTATCCTTCGGGCGGTGGCGACTACGAGGTGGTCACCACCAACCTGGGGCCGACCGCAGGCCTGACGGTGGCCAGTGCCCTGCTCGTGGATTACGTCCTCACGGTCGCGGTGTCGATGTCCTCGGCGATGTCGAACATCGGGTCGGCGGTGCCGTTCATCGCCCATCACAAAGTGATGTTCGCCGTCCTCGCGATCCTCATACTGGCGTCGATGAACCTGCGCGGCATCCGGGAATCCGGCACCGCGTTCGCAATCCCCACCTACGCCTTCATGATCGGGATGTACCTCATGCTCGGCTGGGGGTTCTTTCAGATCTTCGTCCTCGGCACGCCGCTTCGCGCCGAATCGGCCGGCTTCGAGATGCACTCGGAGCACGGGGACATCCTGGGATTCGCCATGGTGTTCCTGATCGCACGGGCGTTCTCGTCCGGCAGTGCGGCGCTGACCGGTGTCGAGGCGATCAGCAACGGGGTACCGGCTTTCCGGAAACCGAAGTCGCGCAACGCCGCGACCACGCTACTGCTGCTCGGCGTCATCTCGGTCAGCCTGTTCATGGGCATCATCATGCTGGCCAAGGAAACCGGTGTGCAGATGGCCGAACGGCCGGAGGAGCAGCTCGTCGGCGCGCCGCCCGGCTATCACCAGAAGACACTCATCGCCCAGCTGGCCGATGCCGTCTTCCACGACTTCCCGATCGGTTTGTTCCTCATCGCCGGCGTGACCGCGCTGATTCTGGTGCTCGCCGCGAACACCGCCTTCAACGGGTTTCCCGTGCTGGCCTCCATTCTGGCCCAGGACCGCTTCCTCCCGCGCCAGCTGCACACCCGCGGTGACCGGCTGGCGTTCTCCAACGGCATCCTGTTCCTGGCCTTCGCGGCGATAGCCTTCGTGGTCGCGTTCCGCGCCGAGGTCACCGCGCTCATCCAGCTTTACATCGTCGGCGTGTTCGTGTCGTTCACGCTCAGCCAGATCGGGATGGTCCGGCACTGGACCCGGCTGCTGCGCACCGAAACCGATTCGGCCATGCGCCGCAAGATGATGCGGTCGCGGGTCATCAACACCATCGGCTTCGTGTGCACCGGCACCGTGCTGATCATCGTGATCGTCACCAAGTTCCTCGCGGGCGCCTGGATCGCGATCCTGGCGATGAGTGCGCTGTTCGTGGTCATGAAGATGATCCACAAGCACTACGACACCGTCGCCCGCGAGCTCGAGGAGCAGGCCGCCGCCGAGGAGGAGGGCGCGATGGTGTTGCCGAGCCGCAACCATGCCGTGGTGCTGGTCTCCAAGCTGCACCTCCCGACGATGCGGGCGCTGGCCTATGCCCGCGCCACCCGCCCCGACGTGTTGGAGGCGATCACCGTGAGTGTCGACGACGCCGAAACACGTGCGCTGGTGCACAAGTGGGAAGACAGCGATATCAGCGTGCCGCTGAAGGTGATCGCCTCGCCGTACCGCGAGATCACCCGTCCGGTGCTCGAGTACGTGAAACGGGTCAGCAAGGAGTCGCCGCGGACGGTGGTGACCGTGTTCATCCCCGAGTACGTCGTCGGGCACTGGTGGGAACAGGTGCTGCACAACCAGAGTGCGCTTCGGCTCAAGGGCAGGTTGCTTTTCGAACCCAACGTGATGGTGACGTCGGTGCCCTGGCAGCTCAGTTCGTCGGAGCGGCTCAAGACGTTGCAGCCGCAGTCCGCTCCCGGTGATGCACGCAGGGGATTCCTCGATTGACAGAGCAGACCGAGGCGACCGGGGCAGAGGCGACACCGTCGCCGTCCGACCTCGTCCTGACGGTGGGCGCGCCGGCGAACGGCGGTAGCTGCGTCGCACGCCACGACGGCCGGGTGGTGTTCGTCCGCTATGCGCTGCCGGGGGAGACGGTCCGGGTTCGCGTGGTCGGCGACCACGGGTCCTATTGGCACGCAGATGTTGTCGAGGTGATCGAGGCGTCGGCCGATCGCATCGACTCGCTGTGCCCGATCGCCGGCGTCGATGCGGCGGGCTGCTGCGATATGGCCTTCGTCGAACCGGCGGCCGGACGGCGACTCAAGGGCGCGGTGGTAGCCAACCAGTTGGCCCGGCTGGGCGGGTATGAGTGGCCTGACGAGAAGGACGCCGCCGCCGAGACCGTCGGCGACCGCGGCGTGACAGAGTGGCGAACACGCGTGCGCCTGGACACGTCCACCGAGGGACGCGCCGGCTTCCACCGCTACCACAGCTCGGAACTGGTGACCGAGCTGCACTGCGCGCAACTGCCCCCGGGCATGCTCGACGACCTACGGGAGAGGGCCTGGCCGCCGGGCGCCCAGCTGCATGTCGTCCTCGACGACGACGGCGACCGGCACGTGGTGCAGTCCGGTCCGCGCACCGGACGCAAGTCGTCGACGCAGGTGATCGAGGGAAGCTACGAGGCGACGCAGCGGGTGGGTGAGCGGGTCTGGCGCGTTCCGGTGACCGCGTTCTGGCAGGCGCATCGCGACGCGGCCCGGCTGTACAGCGAGATGGTGGCGGGCTGGGCGCGTCTGGATCCGGGGATGACGGCGTGGGATCTGTACGGCGGCGCTGGGGTTTTCGCCGCCGCGCTGGCCGGCGGCGTCGGCGAGGGCGGAAACGTGGTGACGGTCGATACATCTCGTGGCGCGTCGCGGTCGGCGCGCACGGCGCTGGCCGACCTCGGCTGTGTCTCGGTGATCACCGACTCGGTGCGTCGCGCGTTGGCTGCCCAGCGCCGCCGTGCCGATGTGGCGGTGCTGGACCCGCCGCGATCCGGCGCGGGCCGTGAGGTGATCGATCTGCTGGCCGCCGCCGAAGTGCCCCGGATCATCCATATCGGTTGTGAGGCAGCTTCCTTCGCCCGCGATGTCGGCCTGTACCTCGGCCACGGATACACCGTCGAGGAACTCCGGGTTTTCGACTCGTTCCCGCTGACGCATCACGTCGAGTGCGTCGCGGTGCTCACTCGTTGAGCGCGTTCGGTTCCCCCGGCGGATGGGTATCTGGGGCAATATGCAGACGTTCCTACCTGTTCCAGGTTTCAGCGAGGCCGCGCGCATACTCGACAGGCGTCGCCTGGGCAAGCAGCGGGTCGAGGCCATCCAGGTTCTCAGGGCGCTGACGGTCACTGGCTACGGATGGCGTCGGCATCCGGCCGCGGCGATGTGGGCCGGCTACGAAGAGGCGCTCACCCGCTACGGACTGGATGTCTGCGAGGTGTGGTGTGCCCACGGCAACGCCGATACCTGTGCATCCACCCTGGTGACCGACCTGACAACGGCGACCGGACTCGACGCTGTCCGGGGGCAGGTCGAGTTGGCTGCGGCCGGCGAGCTTCCGCCCTGGCTGGGCGATGACCGTTTTCACCTCAGCCACCAGTCAGCGCTGGTTCGCAAGGATCCGGCACACTATCGGACGTATTTCCCGGATGTACCGGACGATCTGCCGTACGTGTGGCCGTTGTCGGACCGGCAACGGCGTATCCCCGCGCATTAGTGGCGCACGGTGACAGACGAGCGGGCTAACCGGTCGTCGGCGCCGCGGCGGTGTGGGGGCCGAACTCATTGGCGATGACGTTGACGGCGTTGGCCGGAAACCCGCCGCGACGGGCGTGCTCGCGGATTGCGTCTTCGTCGTCGGCTTCGTGCACGCAGTAGATCTTGTCGCCCGCGACATAGCTGGTGATCCACCGGTACGGCACACCGAGCGACGCCACGACGTCGTTGGATTTGCCTGCGATCTCGGCGAGTTGCGATTCGGTCAGCTCGCTGGCTCCGGGGATCTCGCGTTCGATGACATAGCGCTTCATGGTCGTTCTCCCGTCTGGTGATTGGTGCCGCGGCGGCAACCGCGGGCAGAGACAATGTTGGGCGACATCGACCGGCCGGTCATGGGGAAAAGTTCCCTATCTTTCACCCGGTATGTCATATCTGCCGGTCAGGGGGGTGCAGCGCACTAACATCAATCGCCGTGAGGCTCACCGAGCGCGATGAGGAGCTCGGCCGGCTCCGGACCCGAGCCGACGAGGCCAGGGCCGGGCGCGGCGCCATGGTGATGGTCTGCGGTGAATCGGGTGCCGGCAAGACCTGCCTCGTCGAGTCGTTCGTCGCGGAATGGGTGCGCGACGAACGCGTGCTCTGGGGCATGTGCGACCCATTGCCCACGCCACGGCCACTCGGTCCGATCCACGACCTCGAGCACCGGCTGGCGGCTCGCACCAGGGACGTGCTGGAGCGAAGCGATCAGCCCTACGATATCTTCGCCGCTGTCTTCGACGACTTGCGCACTGCACCTTCAGTTCTCGTCCTCGATGATCTGCACTGGGCGGACCAGGGCACCATCGACCTCTTGAGGTTCGTGCTGCGCCGCGTCTCGCAGACGCAATCGTTGGCCATCGGGATCGTCCGCGAGGACGAAGTCGGCCTCGGACATCCGATGCGGGTACTTCTCGGCGACGTCGCCCGGTCCGCACGGGCCGACTCGCTGTCGATGCCCCCGCTCAGCGTCGCAGCGGTGGAAGCCCTTGTCGGCGACCGTCCCGTGGATCCCGGCTGGCTGCATCGCGTCACGGCAGGCAATGCCTTCTTCGTCTCCGAGATGCTCGACCACGACGGCGACAACCTTCCGACCACGGTTCGCGACGCGGTGCTGGCCCGTGCGTCCGGTCTGGATTCGGCAGCGTGGGACCTGCTGAACCTGCTGACCTGCTCGCCGGGGGCGATCCCCGACCACCTGCTGGTCGACCTTGGGGGTGACGCTGCCCGCCTCCCGGGCGTTGAGGGAAGCGGGGCTCATCCACCGAAGCTCGCGCGGCGTGGCATTCCGCCACGACCTGTGCCGGCTCGCGATCCGCAGTGTGATTCCGCCGGGCGCCGAGCCGCGATTGCATCGACGGTTGATGGAGGCGTACGAGGTGTCCGCGCACCCTGATCCCGCGGTGCTGACGCATCATGCGCTCGGCGCCAACGATCTCGAGACCGTCAGGCGTGCCGCTCTCGACGCCGGCACGGCGGCGGCGCGGTCGGGCGCACACACCCAGGCCGCCGAGTTCTTCACGATTGCCCTCGACAGTGGCAGCGCGTCGACGCCGCGGCAGGAAGCCGAACTGCTCGAGTTGCTCGCCGGTGAGTTCTATCTGATCGATCGCCTCGAAGATGCAATCATCGCGTGCCGGCGCGCGATGCGGATCCGGCGCGAGCTCGGCGAGTCCGCCGCGGTGAGCGCCGATCATCAGTCGCTCGCGGTCTACGAGTGGTACAACGCCAACCGCGAGAGCGCGCAGGACCATGCCGCGGAGGCGATGACGGTGCTCGACGCCGCGGGCGACGATGCGGCTCAGCTGGTGCAACTCGGTCACGCGTTCGCGATGCAGGCGTATCTGGCGGTGCAGGCCACCGACCTCGGTAACGCTCGACAGCTTGTGGCCCAGGCGCGCGAAATCACGGACCGGACAGGCGATTCCGATCTGAATATTCGGGTCAGCCTGATCGAGAACTACGGTGTGCTGCTCGCCGGCGAGATCAGCGGGCGCGAGAAGATCCTGTCGATCCTCGAGGGTGGGCCCGAGAACGTCAACGAGCTCTATTCGAGCGGATGGAGCAACTTGACGTACCTGGACGTCGAGCAGCGTCGCCTGGACATCGCCGCAGACCTTCTCGACGTCAGCATCCCGTTGATGCACGAACACGACCTGCCGATCTGCCGGGTATGGCAGACGGGTGCGCGCGCGAGACTGCAACTGCTCGTGGGGGAGTGGGATGACGCCACGGCGGATGCCGACGTGGTCTTGAACAGTCCGAGCGCGCCGCTGGCCCGCACCTGGCCGCTGGTCATTCGGGCGCTGGTGGCCCTGCGCCGGGGAGGTGGGGGACGCGACGCCATCGACGACGCATGGGCCTTGGCGTGCAGGTTCGGGGAGCCGCTGCGCACGCTGCCCGCGGCCGCCGCGATCGCAGAGCTCGCCTGGACCACGGGTGTCGCGGACGACCGGCTGGCCATGTGCAGAAAGATCTTGGTCGATGGGCCGGTCACGGGTCTGGAATGGTCGCGCGGCGAGCTGGCGGTCTGGCTGCGGCGGCTGGGTCAAACCGTCGATGTGCTCGGCGTGGCGGAGCCGTACCGGTTGTTGCTCGACGGGGCTCACGAGGCGGCGGCAGACAAGTTTCACCGGCTGTCAATGCCCTACGACACCGCCCTCGCCCTCGTGGACTCCGGAGATCCCGCCCTCGTCCGCCGGGCCCTGGACATTCTCGATCGGCTCGGCGCCGATGCGGTGGCCGCGAGAGTGCGCCGTGACCTGCGGTCACAAGGAGTGACCGCGGTGCCCGCCCGGCGGCGCTCGTCGACGCTGACCAACCCCGTCGGGCTGACCGCGCGTCAGGTCGAGGTGCTGCGCTTGCTCGACGAGGGGCTCACCAACGCCGAACTCGCTGAGCGGCTGTACTTGTCGGTGAAGACGGTCGATCATCACGTTTCGGCGATCCTGGCTAAACTCAACGTGACCAAACGGCGTGCGGCCGTGCGCCGAGCCCGGGAGATGGGGGTTCTCGGCTAACGCCGTGGCTATCCCTTGTTGCGAACGGCGAAGTAGGCGTCCAGAACTCGATCCGGCATGATGCGTCGCGCGATCTCGCCGCTCCACGAATCGGCGCCCAGGCGGTAACGGGGCCGTGGGCGCCTGGCGGTCAACGCGGTGGCGACGGCATGGGCGTAATCCGTTGACGTCGCCTTACGGGCCCGTGCCCGCGCCTCGTTGGCTTCCAGATCTGAGGTGAATCGGGCGCGGTAGACGTCGGCGACGTCGGCGGGAGTCGCGGCGAAGATCGCGTCGGCGGATTCGCGCATCTTGCCCCAGATCGGTGTCGCCACGATGGGAGGATGGATCACCGACACACTGACCCCCAACGGACGAAGCTCGCGACGAAGCGCGTCGCTGAGCCCCTCCTTGGCGAACTGAGCTGCCGAGTACGCCCCCAGGTATGGCGGCGCAACGATACCGAGGCCAGAACTGACGTTGACGATCCTTCCGCCGGATGCGCGCAGTAAAGGAAGAAACTGTTGGGAGACTGCGAGCGCACCAATGACATTCGTTTCCAATTGGACGCGCATCACATCTATCGGAACGCATTCGAGTGGCGCGGTGACAGCAATGCCGGCGTTGTTGACAACAGCCCACAGTCCGATGCCGCCACACCCGTCCGACACGAAATCCCCGGCTCGCGCGATCGACGCCGTATCGGTGACATCGAGCATCATGGGGATGATTTCGCCCGCCGACGGCGCCAGACCGGAAAGGCCGGCGGCGCTCAGGTCGGTACGCACACCCGCGAACACGCGAAAGCCAACCTCGCTGAGATGGATGGCGGCGGCTCGTCCCAGTCCGCTCGATGCACCGGTGATGACCACTGACTTCGACCCTGCCGGCGTCAGCCTCGCAGATCTGATCACACGCCCCCCACCCGGGCTAGTCGATGGCGCACAGCAGAGCCTGTACGCAGCCGTCCGCGAAGCGCTGCGCGGATGCCTCGGATACCACACCGTCGATATAGAAGAAATTCCAGAAGAGTTGGTCGTGGCAGGCGTTGACGATCGCCACGAAGTAGCCGCTGATCGATATGTTGACCGCGAGCTGAGCGCCCGACAGCCGCCAAGCACCGACATGCGCCGGGAAGTCGTAGCGGCCCATGTTGGAGATACAGACGTTTCCGGGGCCGTGGCGATCGATGAAACGGAAAACCCTGGAGCTCTTGGCCACCGACGCAGGGCACAGGAAGCGCATCGCATAGACCAATGCAAGGTGCTGGCCGAATCGGCTGCGTCGACGGGCCGCCCTCTTGACCTGCCGTGCGATCGACCACAGGTCGACGTCGTCGCCGAAGCGCAGTATCGACTGCCACATCGCCACGTAAGCTCCGACTTCGTCGGCCGCGACCGGAGGATCGAGTTCGGCGCGGATGCTGACCGGCGCGCCGATGCAAATTTGCCCCGAATTGTTCTGCGCCGCAGCCGGTCCGATCACCATTGCCATCGCGGCGGTCAGTGCGCAGTGCACGGTGACGCCCTCTGACCGGCACCGCTGCACGAGCGCGTCGAGTTGGGTCGAGGTGAGTGTGCGCCGCAGCAACCGCGTCCTACGCTGCGGCGCCGGGACGATCGACTCGGGTACCAGCCGGCGAGGGCGCGTCACCACAGCCGCAAGGCGGCCTGCTAGTTCGCTTGCCGCGACGGTGGCGAGGCCACGCACGCCGCGATAACGGGCGGGCAGCAGGTCCTCGGGAGCGTCGACGACGGACCGCGACTCGACGACGTCGTCGCCACACCCTGCCACGGACAGGCGACTCGCGTGCTCGACCAGTTTGCGCAGGAGACAGAGCGCGGTCAAGCCGTCTGCGATGATGTGCGACACCGTCAGCAGCAGGTCATGTGCTTCGTCCGGGAAATCCAGCACGACATCGACGATCCGGATCAGCGGACCTCGTTGCCAGTCCAGCGGCGTGCCCAGTTCGCACTCCTCGACTTGACGTTCCCATTCGCGGTCGTCACCGTGCACGCTGCGGATCGGTGTCGGACCCGCCGAGGGCACGAACGCCGGGTTCCTTCCGCGACTGTCTGAGGTGATCGACACTCGTAGCAAGGGATACTCGGCGCTGAGAGCGGCCGCCGCCCGCTCGAGCAAGCCTGCCCCGATATGCCCGCGAACATGGACCCGCGCCACTCCGGTGACCGGTGAAACCTGATCGGCGATCCAGAACCACCTTTCGGTGGGGCGCAGCGGCCGTCGTACTTGGGGCGCCACCCCGGACCCTGTCCCGAGCCGGTCCGCTGTCCTGTGAATGATCATCGAATCACCTTGTCGGGCTCGTTGTTTCCAGGTCGCACGGTTCGCCCGGGTTCGCTTCTCGTCCGTTGTGGGTCCGGGACAGGAACCGGGGCGCCCACCAGTTCGCGTTACCCAACAGCCGCATTGCCGCGGGCATCAGCAATGCGCGAATCAGCGTGGCGTCCACCAGGATCGCCAAGGTCAGACCGATGCCCAGCATCTTCGTGAACGACACCTGCGAGGTGGCCATCGCGATGCAGACGATCGACATGATCGCGGCGGCCGCCGTGACAATGGGGCCGACGCGTTGCAGCCCGTACCTCACCGCCGCGTTGGTGTCGCCGTGGGCGCGGAATTCCTCGGTGATTCTCGAGAGCAGGAACACCTCGTAGTCCATGGACAGCCCGAACGTCAGGCAGAACATCAATACCGGCGATAACGCCGCGAGTGTTCCGGTCGCGGTGAAGTCTCCCACCAGCCATTTGAGGTGGCCCTCCTGAAAAATGAACACCATGGCGCCAAGCGTGGCCGAGAGGCTGAGCAGGTTGAGCACAATCGCTTTCAACGGGAGTACCACGCTGCCGGTGAAGGCGAACAGGAGCGCGAACGTGGCCAGTACCATCACCCCGGCCGCCAGTGGAATGCGCGCAACCAAGGCATCATTGGTATCGACATTCTCGGCGGTGAGTCCACCGACCAGCACGGTTCCCGGCGCAGGGCTGTGACGAATCTGCGCCAGCAGGTGATCGGCGTCCGAACTGTACGGGTCGACGTCGGGAAGCACGGTCAGCTGGGCGCCATCGGACCGCGGCCCCGGCGTCCCGGTGATTCGTTGTCCCTCGGCATAACTCGCCGACGGCGTGGCCACCGTCACCACGTGCGGCAGCCGCGACAGCGTACTCGCGAAATCGTCGAGCTCACCCGCCGTGACGGCACCGTCGATGACGACGTCCATGGCGCCAGTGGGCTGTGCGGGGAAGTCGTTTCGGATCGTGTCACCGACACGGCGGCTTTCCACCGTCGGGGGCACCGCGCGGTCGTCGGTGATACCGACATGGATCTGGGTGAATGGCGCGCCGAGGAGCAGGAGGAAGAACAACACCGCACCGCCGACGAGCACCGGCCGTCGCATCACCATTTGCGCACTGCGGAACCAGAATCGCTTCTCCAAAGGGGTCGCGGAGCCGGGCCGCAGCCGCAGCGCGCGGCGAAGGTCCAACGAGTCGATGCGGTGTCCGAGAATTTTCAGCAGCGCCGGAAGTACCACGATGGCGGCAACCGCGGCAATCGCGACGACCCCGAGGCATGCGTAGGCGATCGAACGCAGGGCCATGATCGGGAAAACGAGCATCGCCGACATCGACAGCGCCACCGTCACCGCGGAAAAGACAACGGTGCGTCCGGCGGTCCGCACCGACGTGATGATGGCGTCGTCCAGCCCGAGTCCTGCGTCGCGTTCTTCCCGGAATCTGGTCACCACGAACAAGCTGTAGTCGATCGCCAGGCCCAGACCCAGGATGGTGGTGAGGTTGAGCGCGAAGTTCGACACCGTGGTGAACTGGGCGAGCAAGGTCAGCAGACCCATGGTGCCCACGATCGAGCAGATCCCGATGACGAGTGGCAATCCGGCTGCCACAAGGCTGCCGAACACCAGCACCAGCAGCAACAGGATCACGGGTAACGCGATTATCTCGCTGGTCGCGACGTCCTTGGCAAGTTGATCGGTGACGTCGACATAGCTGACCGACTCGCCGCCCAGTTCGAGCTTCAGGGGGCCGCTGTACGTGCCCCTCAACGTGTCGATGAGATGCCTGACAACATTGTCGAACTCGTGTCCGTCGTCTTGGGCATGGGCCACGATCAGTGCCTGGGATCCGTCACGGCTGCGCAAGTTCTCCGATCCCGCGGCGCTCCAATACGACGTGACCGCGTCGACGCCTGTCGTGTCGGCGAGCTGTCGGGTGATCCGTTGTCCGGCGGCGACGGCGTCGGGATCGTCGACTGATCGGCCCGGGGTGTTGGTGGCGAGGATGACGATGTTCGGCTTGCCGGCGTGGAAACGTTGCGACAGCAGGTCGGCCGCTCGCCCCGATTCCGACGGCTCACTCAAGTAGCCACCGCCGGAGAGCCGGTTGGCCACGTCGTTGCCGTATGCGAAGGCCGCGATCAGCAAGGCGAGCGTCACCACCAGCACCGTCTTGGGCCGCGAGACGGCCAGGCGCGCAGACCGGGTCAGCATGGTCAGCGCTCCTCACCGGCCGCAATGACCTCGGATACCGCCTTTCGCAAGGCGGCCGTGGTGTTTTCGATGAGCGTCTCGGCACGCCGGGACGAGATGATGTCGTCGATGTAGCCGAGATTCAATGCCAGTTCGTCGTGGCTCTCGGCGACGGTCAGCATGAGGTATCCGCTGATGGACATCCCTGAGGCGAACTGGACAGCGGACAGCCGCCAGTCGCCGATGCGCGTCGGAAATCCCGAGACGTCGAGCAGGGTCATGCACATGTTGCCGGGACCGCGGGCATCGAGCAGTTTGACGACGCCGTCGGCCTTTGCGGGCGTACTCGGGGTCAGCAGACCCAGGGTGCCCAGCGCCGCCAAGTGGTGGCGGCGCCGGATCCCGTTGCGTAACCCGGCATCAAACGACTGTGCGGACTGCCACAGTGGTCGCCCTGATCGGCAGGCGCCGGGGAGGGCCAGTATCGCCTGGAAGCTGCCGATCGTCTCGGTGTCGAGTGGTTCGGCCAGGTGGTCTCGGAACGGCACCGACACGCCGATCGTGAAGTCCGCGTCTCGGACGCCCGCGTCCGCGCCCGCCGCAGCTGCCAGTGCGGCCGCGATGACCGCCTCACACCGAATGTGCCGACGCCGGCACTCGGAAAGTAACGCGCGGTATTCGGTGCCACCGATCGTGCGATGAGCGAGGCGGGTGAACCGTTCCTCCGGCGGGACCTGGGCTTCGGGGGACAACCGCATCGGCGATACCCGGCGGTCCCTGATCGCGTCTGCGGCCAATCGGGCCAGCCCGTGGCCCTTTCCGCGGAGTCCCTGAAAGGTGTCGGGCACAAGGCGTTCGGGCCCGGATGGGGTGGCGAACTCCGGCGCCCAGTCCGGTGCACCGCCCGCGGCCAGCTCCAGCACCTGGCGGGCCAACGAGACCACCGAGACGGCGTCGGCAATCGAGTACGTCGAGGTGAGCACGAAGTCGTGGACGTCGGGCTCGACGGTGATGAGGGTCGCGCGCAGCAGGGGCGCGTCGGGCTGAAAGCGGTCGCGCAGTTCGCGGTCGATCTCGGTCAGCCAGGAGCCTCCATGCACCATTCGCAGCGGAATCGGTCGGAGCCGCGCGGGGACGAACCGCGGGTTCGTGCCACGGTCGCTGTGTATGGCGGTACGCAGTATCGGGTGGCGATGCACGAGGGCGTCCAGTGCGGTCCGGATGGCCTGCGCGTCGACACCGCCGCTGATCCGCACACTGGCGGCGATGTGCAGCGGCGCCGCCTGATCCGCTGTCCAGTGCCAGCGTTCCAGCGGAGAGAGCCGGCGCGGTGCAGGCTCGAACCGCTGCCCATCGCCGAAACCCGGCCAGATCATCGGCTTGGTCATCGACGCCAGCAGCTGCTTTTCGCTTGTGTGCCGGACGAAACGGTTGCGGGCGGCGGCAACGGCCGGGTTGGTGGTCTGCTCGATTCGGCCCAGTGACCGCGATCCGTCGACGAGTGCGGTTGTGCGGGCGAGACGCCGCCGCTCGTAGGCGCGCAGCGCGGTTTCCGGGTCGCTGTGCGTGGCAAGCGCATGCGCGAGCACCACGGCGTCTTCGATCGCGGAGTTGGCGCCCTGGCCGAGGCTGGGCAGCATCGGATGCGCGGCATCACCGAGCAGGGTGACTCGGCCGCGACCCCACCGCGACAGCGGTGGCCGATCCTGCGCGGGCAGTGCGAGAATATCTGATTCTGTTGTCCCGGAGATTATTTCGCCGATTTCCGGGGCCCAGGCACGGAATCGGCGCGACAGATCAGCTTTCCTGTGCGGCCAGTGCGCGGCCAGGTCGGGGTCGGTGGACATGGTCGCCCACCAGTAGGTGTTGTCGTGACCGATGTCATGCACGCCGAACCGCATACCGCGACCCCAGAAGTGCGCGGATTCGCCCTGGGCGACGGCGGGATGGCGGAACGGCGCGAGCGCCAGCCAGCACACGAAACCGCCCGGCCGGGGGACTGCCGCGCCGTGCAGTTGCGCGCGAACGGTGGAGTTGATGCCGTCGGCGCCGATGAGAATGTCGGCGCACAGCTGCCTGCCGTCGGCCAATCGGAGTCGCACGCCGTCCTCGCAGTTGTCGAATCCGACCGCCTCGACGCCGGCCTCCACATGGAGATCACATCCCGCGGCGTGCCGCAACACGGCGTGAAGATCCCTGCGCGCCAACACCACCGAGGATGCGCCGAGGCTGGCGTCGGTCGCCGCCATCTCCAGTCGGCGTAACAGCGCGCCATCGGCAGCGCGGAAAGTGAAGGTGGTCACCCGGCCACCGACGCGCAGCAATTCCTCGTCGAGCCCGATGCCCAATGTTCGCAGCGCGGCCATCGCATTGCTCTGTACCGAGAGCCCGAAGCCGGCGGCGCGCGGCTCGGGCGCGCGTTCACACAACGTCACATCGACGCCGGCGCGACGGAGCGCCACGGCTGCAGTCAAGCCGCCGATTCCGGCCCCGAGCACGATGGCGGAGCGACTACCGGTAGAGGTTCGTTCGGTCGCTGTGGTGCTCATCGATGGTCCGATCCGGCAGGGCTCTTGGAATGGGTCTCCTCAAGCAGTTCGCCGAGATGGCCCGCCAGCGTGATGGCGTTCGGCTTCTCGATCATCGTCAGATGGGTGCCCGGAGTCTCGATCACCGTCAGCCGGCCGGTGGCATACCGGTCCCAGCCGTTGGTCGAGTCGCCGTACAGCGATCCGGCGTATTCGTGAGCCGGTCGCAATAACTCGGGCAGCGGTTCGGCTGCCCGAAGCAGGGTGACGGCACAATCGCACACCTGCGGCTGATACCGCTCGAACGCCAACATCCCGCCACGGAACACCTCGAAGAGCCGCCGCACCATCTCCCGTGAACCGGCGCGCGGAAGAACGCGATGCTCGACCGCTTTGCCGAGGATGAAATCGAGAACCTCGTCAACACCGTCGAGTCCGGCCGGTAGGCGATCGACCGGTGCGTCCGCGCCGCGCTTGGCCGACAACAGCTCCCACATGAACGATTCGTAGAGCAATTCGACCGGGAGTTCTGCTTCGACGCCGCCCCGCAGGGCCGCACTGTCCAACAGCAGTACGGAGCCGGTCTCCAGGCCCTGGGCCGCCAGCTGGCAGGCCATTTCGAAGGCGATCACGCCACCGAGTGACCAGCCTCCGATGTGATACGGCCCGTGCGGCTGGACGCGGCGGATCGCCTCGACATAGCCGCGGGCCATCTTCGAAATGGATTGCGAAGCTTCCGATCCGGGTTCGATGCCCGGCGCCTGCACGCCGTAGAGCGGCTGTTCCGGCGGCAAGTGCCTGCTCAGTTCGACATAGCACAGGACGTTGCCGCCGATCGGGTGGACCAGGAACAGCGGCGGCCGGCTTCCGGTCGGCTTGATCGGGACGCATGGGTCGAATTCAACGGCGACACGGTCCCGGACCCGGTCGGCCAAGGCCGCCACCGTCGGGCTGGCGCTCAGGCTCGACACCGGGATCGACAGCCCATAGCGCTGTTCCATGGCCACGATCAACCGCACCGCGGACAGGGAGTCCCCGCCCAGGGACGAGAGCTCGTCGAACACACCGACCTGAGGCACACCGAGCACGTCGGCCACGAGTTCGGCGATCACGGCCTCGTGTTCGTCGCGTGGCGCGACGTGCCCGACCGCACGTGTTCGCAGCACAGCGGTGACCAGTTCCCGATCGGCTCGCTTACCGCTGGCCGTGCGGGGGAGGGCATCGAGCCATTCGAATCGGACGGGAATCATGTAGTCGGGCAGTGTGTCCCGGAGCGAGTTGAGAATGGCGCCCTCTGTGTATTCGTCGGCGTCGCCGATCAGGAAGGCCACCAGTTGGGTGCCCGAGCTGGAGCCATCGGATGAGGGCCGGGCGATCACGGCCATCTCGGTGATGCCGGCATGGGGCGCCGCCGCCTGCCGCAACGCCAGTTCGACCTCGATCGGCTCCACCCGGTGGCCGCGCACCTTGACCTGGGTGCCGAGGCGACCGTCGGTGACCAACGCCCCGTCAGGCAGGCGGCGCCCGATATCGCCGGTGCGATAGAGCCGCACACCTGGCCGCACCGGATGCGACCGGAACACCTCGTCGGTGAGGTCCGGCCTGCCGTGGTAGCCGTCTGCCAGGGCGGCTCCGGCGATATAGATCTCACCGGGGGCACCGTCGGGCACCGGCAGGCCCTGCTGGTCCAGCACCAGTATCTCGACGTTGTCGATCGGGGTACCGATTGGCGGCAGGGCGGGGAATTCCCGCGGATCACCTGTCATGGTGAAGCGGGTGACGACGTGGGTTTCGGTGGGACCGTACTGGTTTTCGAGAATGACACCGTCGATGGCGGCGCAGAGTTGTCGGATCTCGTCGGTGATCCGCAATTGCTCCCCTGACGAGGCGATGATCCGCAGATGTGACGGCACCGTCGCGCGGGCGACGACGATATCGGCGAGTGCCTGCAACGCCACGTACGGCAGAATGACCCGCTCGGCCTGCGTGTCGTCGAGCGTGCGCAGCAGCGTCGGCAGCTCATGACGCTCTTGCGCCGTCAACAGGATCAGGCGGCCCCCGCCGCACAGCGTCGAATAGATCTCCTGGAACGCGACATCGAAGGACAGCGGAGCGAATTGCAGCGTCGACGGCGCCCGGCCCGCTTCGGCCAGCCAGCCGCTGGGAACCGACAGCTGCCATCGGATCAGGTTCGCCAGCGCACGGTGCGGCATCACCACGCCCTTGGGGGTCCCGGTCGAGCCCGACGTGAACAGCACGTAGGCGGCGTGCTGCGGATCCACCACCGGCAGGGCGCCGGGAGGCGGTGGGGTTGATGCGAGGAGGTCGGCAAGACGGATCCGCGGGCAGTGCGGATCGATCAGCGATTCGTTGGCCGAGTCGATGATCACCGCGGCCGGTTGCGCCTGGCCCAGCATCGCGTTGAGGCGGGCCGTCGGGTAAGTGACGTCCAGCGGCACGCAGGCCGTCCCGGCCATGGCGATGCCGAGCACGGTCGCGATCAGCTCGGGGGAACGGTCGACGGCCACGGCGATCCGGTCGCCGGGCTGTGCGCCGCACGCGAGCAGGCCCCCAGCAATGCGGCATGCCGTGTCGTCGAGTTCACCGTATGTCACTGTGCGGGAACTGAACTGTAGCGCGGTGGCGTCGCGGTGCCGGGCCGCTACGTCGCGGAAAACCTCGATCACTGAGGTAGGGGTGTGGCAGGTATCGGGCAGATTGCAGCTGGATGTGTGCGTGGGGTAACTGACCTGTTCGGTGGGTGTGGTGGTGATGTGGTGGAGGACACTGACGTAGGTGTGAGCGATCTGGTCGAGTTGATCAGGGGTGTACAGGGTGGGATCGCCGTCGATGCGCAGGGTTGTGGTGCCGTCGAGGGGGTTGCGGAGCACGTTGACGAGTAGAGCGAAGTTGGTGTCCTCGTGGACGTCGACGTTGAGTAGTTCGACGTCCAGTGAGCGCAGTGTGGCGCCTGCGGCGTGGAAGTTGGCGTAGTTGAAGGCGACGTCGACGGCGATGTCGAGGTGGTGCTGAATCTCGAAGAGGGGCAGTCGTTGGTGGGGTGCGCTGGCGCGGTCTTGGTCGAATACCGCGTGCACCACGTCGCGCCAGGTGCAGTCGTCGGTGTTCACGCGGATGGGCACGGTGTTCAAGAACAAGCCCGCGATGCGTTCGGCGTGCGCACGTTCGGGCCGGCCGTGGGTGACCACGCCTGAGGTGATGTCACGCTGGCCGGCGAAAAGTCCGATGGTGAGAAGGTGGGCGGCCAGGAACACCGCCTTGACGGGTACGTGTTCGGCGCCGGCGAGTCGCACGACATCGGCGATCAATGGTGCGGCAATGTCCAGCCTGCGCTGCACCCGCGACATCGGGACGGGACCGCCGTGCGTGGTGTGGGGGCGCATGCCAGGGATCTGGACCGGTGGAGCGTCGGCCAGCAATTGCGTCCAGTACGCGCGGTCGGCAGGATCGTTGATGGAAAGGTGCTCGGCGCGGACGTATTCGGCGAATGACGGGACGGCGGATTCATCGACCGCCGGGACTGGATCACCGTCGAGGTGCCGGTATTCCTGCAACAGTTCGGCGACGATGGTCGCCACGCTCCAGCCGTCGAGGATTGCGTGGTGAAACGCGAACACCAGGTCGATGCGGTCGCCCAGCAGGAAGACGCAGAAATGGTAGAGCCCCGGTCGATCCAGTTGATACGGGTCATGTCGGTGACGTGAAACATGCTGATTGACGGTGGATTGCGCGTCATCGGGTGTCACCGCACTCAGATCGACGATGTCGACGGGTACCTCGATGCGCGGGTACACCAACTGGAGCGGTTCGGAGAACCCGCCGAGATCGAACGCCGTGCGCAACACGGGATGGCGCGCGACCAGCCGGTCCAGCGCGGTGCGGAACGCCCGCTCATTCCACCGCATGCGCAGCGAGTACCGGAAGACGTCGTGGTACATCGGCGAATTCAGCCGCTCGGTGCTGTGAAACACCATGCCCAACTGCAACAGGGTCAGGGGATAGGCGTCCTGGAGATGAACCAGTCGAGCCCGATCGACCCCGGCGACCAGATCGAAGGGCTCGGTCGGCGTCGGCACATCCGAACCGAGGACAACATGGCCGGCCAACTCGGCCACCGTCGGGTGGACGGCGATATCACGGGTGGTCAACAACAGCCCCCGCTCCTCGGCCAGCGCCCGAACCCGCAGCGTCAGAATCGAGTCGCCACCCAGATCAAAGAAATTGTCGTGAACCGAGACTGCGCCGACATCAAGGACATCGCGCCACACACCGGCCAGAACCGACTCCACATCCGTACGCGGAGCGCACCACTGGGTATCCACCAACCCGCGATAACCCCCCGTCAATTTGGCCCGATCCGCTTTGCCGCTCGGAGTGAGCGGGATCTCGTCAACGTGCTGAAAGCCGGCGGGAATCATGAAGTCCGGCAGCATCTGCGACAGGTGCCGGCGCAGCTCGGCAGCCGCGAGCTCTGCCGTCGCCACGTAGAATGCCACCAGATATGTGCCACGCCAGGGCGTTTCGGCGTCGATAACCACAGCGTCGGCGACGCCAGGAGCGCTCATGAGGGCGTTCTCGACCTCTCCCGGCTCGACGCGGTTGCCTCGGATCTTCACCTGGCGATCGATGCGACCCAGGTATTCGAGCTGACCGTCGGCCAACCATCGCGCGAGGTCGCCGGTCCGGTACATCCGGTCGCCGTCGTGGAACGGGTCGCAGACGAACTTCTCGGCCTGCAGGTCGGGTCGGTTCAGGTATCCGCGCGCCACACCGACGCCGGCGATGCACAACTCGCCCGCCACCCCCGTCGGCTGCGGCTGCCCCGATGCGCCGAGCACATACAGTCTGATGTTGTCGATCGGCCTGCCGATCGGCACGCGCCGCAGCGGCTGGTCGGCAGCGGTGGGGCAATCGAAAAACGATACGTCCACGGTTGCCTCGGTCGGCCCATAGAGGTTTACCAGCCGTGGTGCCGCCGTGCCGCGTCCCGCGAACGCCCGGTTCCAGCGCATCACCTGGTGCGGCCGCAGTGGTTCGCCGCTGCAGAAGACCACCCGAAGGCTCTCGGCCTGCTCGACCGCCTCGGGGGCGGCCTCGAGCTCGTCCAGGAACGGTGTGAGCATAGAGGGAACGAAATGCATTACCGTGACCCGCCACTCGGCTACCGCTCGCAGGATCTCGCGTGGGTCCTTCTCCGAACCGGGGGCAAGCAGCGCAACCTTGGCACCCTCGATCGCCCACCAGAACAGCTCCCACACCGACACGTCGAAGGAGATGGGCGTCTTCTGCAGGATCACATCATCGGCACCGATCGGATACCGACGCTGCATCCACGCCAGCCGATTGATCACCGAACGATGCTCCACGACAACGCCTTTAGGTCGCCCCGTGGATCCAGAGGTGTAGATGACGTAGGCGGCGTCGGTGGCCGCCGGCGCCGGCAAAACCGCAGGCAGGGGGCCGGTCGCCCACGATCCGGTGGTGATCGTCGCCGCATCCCCCATCGAGGGGGAGCCGGTGTGGTCGGTGAGGACGACCTTGGCGCTGCTGTCCTCGAGCAGGTAACGAATCCGCTCGGCCGGATAGCCGGGGTCTATGGGCACGTAGGCGGCGCCGGCGTGCAGGGCGGCCAGAACCGCGATCACCATATCGGGGCCGCGTTCGAGTCGCACAGCGACGCGATCGCCGACCCCGACGCCGTGCCGGCGCAAGAGATTCGCGAACCGAACGGTTCGTTCGGCGAGTTGGTCGTAGGTGACCGGCCCGGCATCCGGACACATCATCGCGACCGCGTCGGGGATTCGGGCGGCCTGTCCCATGACACGGTCGATCACTGTGGATCGATCCGGGAAGGGAACCGCCGTTGCCCGGCGCCGGTCGGTCAGCACATCGAGTTCCTCGCCTGTCAGCATCGGCAACGCGCTGGGCTCCACGTCAAGAGCGTCGATACCCGCGTACAGCAGTGTCTTGATCTGCCGTTCGACGGACTCGATCGGGTTGTCGACGTCGAACACGTCGGTGGCGCAGTTCATCACCAGCTTCAGCGGGCCGTCCTGGTCGAGTTCGTAGACGTTGATGGCGAGCGTGAGCAGGCCAGAGCCCTGGGACAGATCTTCGACACTCTGCACGAATCGGGGTAACTCGCCGACACCCGGCAGCCGCAGGTAGTTCACGGTGACGTCGAAGAACGGGCCCGACGGCAACCCGCCGCGCCGCAGCTCGCCCATCACGTCGCCCAGCGAAAGTCGCTGACGCGCTATGCGTTGCACAACGCCGGACCGTAGGTCGGCCACCACTTCCGCCAACGACCGCTGGGTGCCGAGGTCGACGCGCAGCGGCAGCATGTTGGCGAAATGCCCGCCAACGGTTCTTCTTTCGGCGGAATTGGTTCGGTTGGTGAGCGGGATGCCGAGGGTGACCTCGGGGACCCCGAGCACGCGGGTCAGGTACGTTCCGACGATCGCACACAGGTAAGGAAAGAACAAAGTATCCTTCTCCCGCAGGCGATTCAAGAGCGAGCGGTCGATCCATGCATGATGCTGTCGCATCGTCGAATGGGGTGCTCCCGAGGCTGGGCGATCGAATAGGGCAGGCGTCGCGGTGGACAGCTGGTCGATCAGAGAGTCGCGGTCCCTGGCCCATTTTTCAGATCCGCGGTAGGCGCGTTCGGATTTCAGGCTGTCGATGAACGACGTCGGTGGTAACGCGGCTGGGCTGCCAGTCGTGGTCAGGCAGGCGTACTCCGCCAGCCAGTAGGCGGCGAAGTTGAACAAGCCGGTGGCATCCATCGCCACGTGATGCGAAAGCAACAGCACTCGCAGCGAGGATGCGCCTTCGCGAACCATCATGACCCGCAGGGGAACTCCTGCGGCGAGGTCGATGGGCCTGTCTACCGCCGAACGTATCAGGGTTTGTGCCGCGTCTTCGGGGTCGGCCGCTGTGGTGACGTCCCGTCGCTCAATCGGGGGTGGTTTTTCGGCGAGCACCTGATAGGGCACGCCTTGTGACATCCCGAACTGCAGACGCAGCCCGTCGTTTTGTTCCCATACGCGGGCAATGCACTGCGCGAGCACGTCGGTATCGAGGTCGCCGACGAGGTGTGCGGCTATGGCGGTGACGTAACTCGGCGCGCCGGGGGTGAGCTCGTTGCTCGTCCAGATATCACGCTGATAAGCCGTGAGTGCATGGCGGCCGTCGTTGGCCGGCAAATGTGACACGTCGGCGTGCGAACCGCGTAAATGGTGCTGGTCGGCCGATGCCGTCGAGAATTGGCTGCTCGATGTCATGGTGCCCCCCGAAAGTGGTGTTGCCCCGATTTGGGCTACGCCGGACCAGACCCGCTCGGGGCGCGCCCGTCCGGTCTGACAGTTCCGAGTTTGGATGGTCGCGATTCGGATAACGCGCGTAATCAGCTACCTGATTTGTAATGGGCGGTACTCGGTAGGTCGCTTCCGCCATCCACTCGACGGCATGCTATATGTCGGGCCCTTCGGGGCCGCGCGTGGACAGCCAGCCAAGGTGTTCGAAACGAACTTCGGGTAGCCCTTCGCAGTTTTCGAGTAGTTACTTACTCGCGCCCGAGGATGTGCACGCGGTCAACAATGCGATGACAGTAAGTGCCACCGAAAGAACACGATCCAGACGATCCTCAAACCATGGACAGAAGCTTCAGTCCGTATTCGTCAGTCGGTGGTTCCCGAACACACATCCGTTTGCCAGACACACTCATTTGAGGAATCCTGATGACCAATTCCACACACGCCACCCTGTTGGCCATCCTTCAGTCCGACCTCGCGATGGACCCTGGCCGCGTGCATTTCGACTCAACACTGATCGGGGACCTGGGTTTCGACTCGGTGGCCTTCGCGATCGGCGTCGTGGCAATCGAGGAAAGATTTGACCTCAGACTCTCGGAGGAGAAACTGTTCGCTTGCGAAACCATCGGAGATGTCGTGCACCTGATCGACATTTCCCGAGATTTGGCCCATGAGACCTTTGCGCCGGTCGGCGGCGAGGCCGGCCTGGCCACCTCAAGCCGGCCATGAGCCTCGTCACCCCCCATCTCGTCGGCCGGGCGGACAGGGACTTCTCGACGGCGCTGGACCACGTGTTCAGCGCCGAGGTCGTCCAGCTCGTCGAGGATGCAGAGCTGCGAGGAGCGTTTCCCCGTCAACTCATCGAAATGCTCGGGCGCGAGGGCATATTCGCTGCCAAATGGCCCGAGGGCGTCCACCCGAACGTGTCCCGGCTGATTTCGCTTGCCGAGCGCCTCGGTGGACTCGGCTCAGCGGGGATCGCGGTGGGAGTGAGTCTGCACGACGCTGCGATCGCGATCCTGCGCCGCTTCGGCAGGAACATGTACTTGAGAGACATCGCCACCGCAGCAATCGCGGGCGAGACCGTGCTGTGCATCGGCGCATCGGAAACCGGAGGAGGCTCGGATCTGCAGAACGTCAAGTCCACAAATGTCGCAGAGAACGGTGGTTACCGCCTTCGCGGACACAAAAAGTACGTCTCTCTCTCGCCGATCGCGGACATCGCCCTGATAGTCGTTCGAGGCGTGGCCACCGACGGTTCAGGGCGCCATGGCGATGTCGCGCTGTTCGCCGTCCCCACCGAGCAGCTCTCGATCGGAGACGTGTACACCAAAGTCGGAGCCAGCTGCCTGGACACCGCCCCGCTCAGCTTCGATACCTGGGTGCCGCCCGAGGCCATGATCGCCCGCCCCGGAACGGGTCTTGCCGCCATCAGCTGGGGCCTCGCACACGAGCGCCTGTCCGTCGCGGGCCAAGTGGTCGGTGCCTGCGACCTCGCCATCGGAGTGACGGTGGCAAGGATGAAGCAACGCGAACAATTCGGCGTGCCCCTGTTCGACCATCAAGCCCTGCGTCTGCGCATCGCGGACTTGCACGCGCGGGTCGACGTACTCCGCTGGGCACTGCTCGGCATCGCCACCGAAGGATCACAACTCAACCTCCGTACCTCTGCAGCGATGAAGGTCACGGCGGCCCGCCTCGGCGAAGAGGTGATCTCCGAATGCATGCACATTTTCGGCGGCACCGGCTACCTCCCCGACCAATCGCCACTCGGACGCTGGTGGAGGGATATGAAGCTGGGCCGAGTCGGCGGCGGTACCGACGAGGTCCTCTGGGAACTTGTCGCCGCCACACTGCGTCCCGACTTCGCCAACCTCCAGCGATTTGTCCACGAATGAACCTCCAACCATCTCCTGTCCCGCACAAGGAACTGCCGTGAGTACCTTGGCTGATGAAATGTTCACCGCCGCTTTGACTCTCGGCAAGGGCCTGGTTACCGGGGAACCACACGCCCCGGTCCGGCACACCTGGGCCGAGGTCCACCGCACCGCAAGCCGGATGGCGGGATCCCTGGCCCGCGCCGGTGTCCGGCCCGGCGACCCGGTGGCGATCCTGGCCGGCGAACCGGTTGACATCGCGCCCCTCGTCCAGGCCGTCTGGATGCGCGGAGGGTCCGCGACGATGCTTCATCAGCCCACGCCCCGCGCCGACCTGGTGGTGTGGCTCCAGGACACGCTGACTGTCCTGGCCATGATCGGTGCACACACGGTGCTGGTCGGCGAGCCCTTCGGGCCTGCCGCAGCTGTCCTGATCGAGAACGGCATATCCGTTCACCCCGTGGAATCCCTGTCCGATGGCAGCCCGGTCGAACCCTTCGACAGCGCCGAAGAAGACATCGCGCTCCTGCAACTCACCTCCGGCTCGACCGGGATCCCGAAAGCAGTCGCGATCTCACATCGCAACCTCCATCAGACCATCCGCGCCATGGCGGAAGCAGCGAAGGTCGTCGACCCCGCTACCGAGGTCATGGTGAACTGGCTGCCCCTCTTCCATGACATGGGATTGATCGGCTTCTTGGTCGCGCCGATGGCGGTCGGTGTCGAATCCGTCTGCATCACACCGACAGAATTCCTCAGGTCACCTCTGCTGTGGCCGGCGCTCATCACCAAGTACGGCGGCACCATGACCGCGGCGCCCAACTTTGCATATACGGTGCTGGCCCGGCGTCTGAACCATGCGGCAGACGACGCCTACGATCTGTCCAGCCTCCGCTTCGTCCTCAACGGCGCCGAGCCCATCGACAACACCACCATCACCACGTTCCTCGAATCCGCCCGCCGCTTCGGGCTCAAGGAAACCGCACTGATCGCCGCCTACGGAATGGCCGAAGCGACGCTCGCCGTGTCTTTCACCAAACCCGGTGACACGGTCGGCGTCGATACCGTGGACACCCAGGCTATCGAGACCGCGGCCCGGGCCTGGCCCAGCAAGGGCACGGACACCCGCAGCTTCGTCAAACTCGGCTTCCCGCTGCCCGGTATCGAACTCCGCGTCGTCGACGGAGCCGGCTCAACGTTGCCGCACCGTCAGATCGGCGAATTCGCGATCCGCGGGGCCGCGGTCACGCGCAGCTATGTGACCCCCGCCGGAAGCCGACATGCGCTGGACGCAGACGGATGGCTGGCAACCGGGGACCTGGGGTATCGCACCGAAACCGGCGAGATCGTGGTGTGCGGCCGAAAGAAGGACATGATCATCGTCGCTGGGCGCAATATCTTCCCCACCGACATCGAACGCGCGGCCGGACGGGTCGATGGGGTCCGGCCGGGCAACGCCGTCGCGATACGGCTCACGTCTCCGGCTCAACGAGAGAGTTTCGCGGTCGCCGTCGAGTCACACGAACACAACAACTCTCGGGACAAGCGAAGAATCATGAACGAGGTGTCACGAGCCGTCTACACCGAAATCGGAGTCAGCCCCGGCCTCGTTGCGGTCGTCGGGCCCGGGACGCTGCCCAAGACCCCGTCCGGGAAACTCCGCAGATCCGCCACCTACTCCATTGTCGAGGCTGCACTCGAAGAGCATGACGGAAGTCTGGACCGTGCCCTGAGTCGTTAATTCGGTTGCAGTATTTGCCGATTGATTCGCGTGTGTCGTCTCAGGTGGGTTCCAGGGTCGGCTGTCGGTGTTGAGTGCCGTAGCGAACCGAGGATGGGTTGGCAGCCAAGGCTTTATCGCCGGGGTGTTATGCGCGGCCGATATTGGGCTGACCGATGACGAGCGGGCCGGGCATCGCGGAGTCTGCTGATGGCGTCCGATCAGGTTGTGCCTATTGGCATCTGGATCCCCGGTGGGACTCGGGTGGCCCGAATTTGTCGGACCTGGCTGCGATGATGGGGTTATGTCGTCGACCGCTTCGCTTGAGGTGCCGGTGGTGCGGGCTGGGGAGCGTGTTGAGGTGTTGTTCGGGGAGTTGTCGGAGCTGGCGGAGCAGCGCAATGCCATTGATGGGCGCATTGTGCAGATCGTCGCGGAGTTGGACCACGACGGGTTGTGCGGGTCGACGGGGGCGCGGTCGATCGCGGCGTTGGTGGCCTGGAAGCTGGGCGCCTCGTCGGGCAACGCCGCCACGATCGCCGCTGTGGCGCACCGGTTGCCGGTGTTTCCGCGCTGCGCGCAGGGGATGCGGGAGGGTCGGCTGTCGCTGGATCAGGTCGGGGTGATCGCCGGCGGCGCCGCCGATGGCTCCGATGAGCATTACGCGGAGTTCGCCCGGGTCGCCTCGGTGTCGCAGTTGCGCACCGCGGTCAAACTCGAACCCCCACCCGAACCCGACCCCGAGGCCCAGCCCGACCCCAAGTCCCAGCCCGACCCCAAGTCCCAGCCGCAGCCCGAGCCCGAGCCGGAGCGCGAGCCGCAGCCCCGGCCGGACCTTGGCCCGGAGCCCGAGCCGCGGGTTTCGATCAGCTCCACCTCCGATGAGACGTGCACCCAGTCTCGGATCACGTTGCCGCATCTGGAGGCGGCGAAGTTCGACGCGGCCCTGGGGTCTCATCGTGAGGCCCTGGTCGCCGAGTGCAAACGCGATCACGCCGCCGGCGGCGATCAGTCCGGGCGGCGGCCGCCGCTCCCGTCCACCGGCGCGGCGTTTCTGCGGCTGGTCGATGCCGGCTGGGACGCCGAGGCGGCGGCCCGCCCGCACGGCCAGCACACCACGTGGTGGTACACGTCGATGTGCACGACCAGGTGGCGCGGTTGCATCTGGGGCCGCTGTGCCCCTACCATCACCGGCTGCACCACCGCGGCGGTATCATCATCACCGGACCCCCAGCCCAGTTGTGCGTCACCGACACCGCCGGGCGCACCCTGAGCCCGGGGTCGCTGGCCCGCCCCCCAACCCGACCCCCACCGGCGGTCCCACCCTGTCCGGGACCCACCGGCGAACGCGCCGACTGGTGGTGGTATCAACCCTTCCAACCCCAACCACCACCCCCACCCACCTAGGTTCAATCACCGCAGCCGGTCACCGCCAGCGCTGCAGGGCCATCCGCGGTCCAGACATGGGGTCATAAGTTGTCGATCCAGGCTCGGACATCGGCGTTGAGTTGCTGGATCGCCTACCGGCGCAACCCAATCAATGACACAGGACACTAACCTCCGGCGGCGAAGTGTCGCTGCAGGCGCCGGTGCCGGTGCCCGAACAGGGTCTTTACGCCAACGGCGACCACCGGTGTCAGCACGCGAATCGGTCCCCGTAACTCGAACGTGATGCGGTCGCGGACAACGGTTTTCTCGCCTTCGTCGGCGATGCTGCGTTCGTGGCGCCACTGCCGCATGGTCATCATCGTGGACTGTTCGTCGAAGCGCCGGCCGGGTTCGAGGTCGACGATGCAGAGCCGGTCGTAATCGAACGGCAGCACCCCGAACAACCGCATCCAGCACCTTCCGACGGGTATGCCGATCGGCAGGTCGTCGACGTCCATCCCGTCCATGCCGCGCGGCATCGACATGGTCATCCAGGGCCGTAGTTCGTCGTTGATGCCCTCCGGCGTGACCACGCGCGCCCAGACCCGTTCGGCGGGCGCATCGATGATGCTCTGCCGTTCGATGATCGCCATCGACGCCGAACGTATCCGACCCGTCGTCGCAACGGGCCGCTGCCTTCGATAACGCCCCTCAGCCGAAGGCGAAATACCGAAGCCACAGATAGGGCGCGGCGACGGCGATGGTCAGCACGGTCACCATCGAGCCCTTGCGGGTGAACTCCCAGAAGCTGATCGGGTGACCTTCGCGGGCCGCGATACCGAGCATCACCACGTTCGCACTCGCACCGACGGCGGTCATGTTGCCGCCGAAACCCGCCCCGAGTGCCAGTGCCCACCACAGGGCCTGCGCCTGAGCGGGGTCTGGAATGGTCGTGGCGAGGTCGGCGACCACCGGCGTCATCGTCGCCACGTACGGGATGTTGTCGATGACGCCCGAAAGCAGCGCCGAGGCAAAGAGAATCAACATCGTCGCCAGCAGTGGGCTTCCGCCGGTCGCGTCGCCTGCGAGCCGCGCCAGGTCGCCGATGACACCGGTCTTCACCAGTGATCCGACCAGGATGAACAGGCCGGCGAAGAACAGCAAGGTCTCCCACTCGATGCCGGCGAGGTAGTGCCTCTGTTCGACGCCCGCAATCAGCACCAGCACACCGGCGCCGATCAACGCCACGACGGAAGGTTCGACGTGGATGACCGAGTGGGCGATGAACGCCGCGAAAACGAGGACGAGCACGACGGCACTCTTGATCAACAGGCGCGGATCCCGGATCGCCTCCCGTTCGTTCAGCGACATGACTTCGGCGACCCGGTCCGCATGCACGGTGAGCGAGCCCCGGAACAGCAATGGCAGCGCCGCGACAAAAACCGCCATCGTGATGATGACGACCGGCGCCAGGTGGACGATGAAGTCGTTGAACGACAGATTCGCCCGGCTGCCGATGATGATGTTGGGTGGGTCGCCGATCAGGGTCGCCGCGCCGCCGATGTTGGAGGCGAAGACCTCGGCGATCAGGAAGGGCACCGGGTTCATGTCGAGGCGTTCGCACACCAACAGCGTCACCGGCGCGATGAGCAGCACCGTGGTGACGTTGTCCAGCAGCGCCGAAGCCGCCGCGGTGATGAGGATCAGGAGGACCAGTACCCGGAGGGGGGATCCGCCCGCCCGTTTGGCCGCCCAGATCGCCGTGTACTCGAAAACCCCCGTCTGGCGCAGCACCCCGACGATCACCATCATGCCAAGCAGCAAAAATATGACGTCCCAGTCGATTCCGGTCTCGTGCGAGTAGAACACGTCCTGGGAACCGACGACGCCCAGGGCGACCACGATCGCCGCTCCACCGAGGGCGACCTTGACCTTGTGGATGCGCTCCGTCGCGATGAGGACGTAGGCGACGACGAAGACGATTACCGCGACGGTGGGCACCGGATCACTCCCCGGTGCCTGGGGCGCTCAGTGTGACCCGAGCGCCACCTGAAGCAACCTCGGCGCCGTGATGACGCCGATGAGGCCGTCGCGTCCCATCACCGCCACGAGGGGCGAACGGTTGGCCGCCATGGTGGCGGCCACTTCGACGATGGTGTCGTCGGCCTTCACGGTCGTCATGTGCGGCGCTGGTTTGGGCAGCACCGCTTTGACCGATTTTCCGCTCAGCTTGTCGACAATCCGGTCGGCCATCGACTCGCTGAGCACACCGGCCAGCGACGGATCTTCCTGTACGTAGGCGGGCACCAGGAGGCGGACCACCTGTGATGCCGGCAAGATCGTCACGGGCTTGCCCGCCTGATCGGTGACCACCAGACCGGGCAGTCGACGGTCGGCCAGCAGGTGCACGGCATCGAGCGCATCGGAGTCCAACTCGACGACGGGAAACTCCTCGGCGATCTGATCGGCGTGCACACCCGAACGCTACGTCGCCGCCACCGACATGCGGCGGGATCCTGACGGCTTTTTGGCGGCGGTCCCCGCCGAAACCCTGTCGCATCGTCACCCGGGAACTCCGATGGCCGTCGTGTAAGTCGCCACGTGTCGTGTGCGACTGCCGACCAGACTTCCCGGCACTCCATGCGTAAAGATGCCGTAAATGGCCATCACGGGCAACCGGAACTTAGACTCTGCTCAATGGCCACCCGCCTGCTGACCCGCGGTTCGTGGCCCGAGACGCAGCGCTTCTCCGAGATCCTCCGCAAGGAAACCGTGGGCGGTGTGCTGCTTCTCCTGGCCGCCGCGGCAGCGCTGGGGTGGGCGAACTCGCCCTGGTCCGCCACCTACCACGCGGTGTCGGAGTTCACGTTCGGCCCGGAGGCGATTCACCTGCGGCTGCCCGTGTCGTCATGGGCGGCCGACGGCCTGCTGGCGATCTTCTTCTTCGTCGTCGGGCTCGAACTCAAACGCGAGTTCGTCGCAGGAGACCTGCGGGATCCCCGGCGCGCCGCTCTGCCGATCGCGGCCGCCGTCGGCGGAATGATCGTGCCCGCCGGCATTTTCATCGGTATCAACGTGATCAGCGGACACCCCGAGAACCTCGACGGCTGGGCGGTGCCCATCGCCACCGACATCGCGTTTGCACTCGCGGTGCTGGCCGTGCTGTCCACGCACCTGCCGAGCGCGCTGCGCACATTCCTGTTGACGCTGGCCGTCGTCGACGATCTGCTCGCCATCACCGTGATCGCCGTCTTCTTCACCGACCACCTGTCGCCGGGTTTCCTCGCGCTGGCACTGATCCCGATCGCGCTGTTCGGCCTGGCCGCTCAGCGCGGACTGCACCAATGGTGGGTGCTGCTGCCGCTGGCGGTCGCGGCCTGGACGTTGATGCATGCCAGCGGTGTGCACGCCACCGTCGCGGGTGTCGTGCTGGGCTTCACCGTGCCGGTGCTCGGCCGGCACGCGTCGGCCGAGGCGTTCGAGCACGCCGTGCGGCCGCTGTCCGCGGGATTCGCGGTGCCGGTGTTCGCGTTCTTCGCCGCCGGCGTCACGGTCGGCGGCTGGTCAGGGCTCGGCGACTCGCTGCTTCGCCCGGTCACCGACGGTGTCATCGCCGGCCTCGTCATCGGCAAACCCCTCGGGGTGTGGTTGACGGCGTTCCTGTTGGCCAAATTCACCCACGCCAGCCTCGACGACGACCTCGCCTGGCGCGACGTTCTCGGTGTGTCGCTCCTGGCCGGCATCGGCTTCACCGTGTCGTTACTGATCGGCGAGCTGGCGTTCGGATACGGCACCCCGGCGGGCGCCGATGTCAAGATCGGCGTGCTCGTCGGCTCCGTTGTCGCAGGTGTATTGGCTTCCGGTGTGCTGCTGAGCAGAAACGCAGCGTATCGCCGCATTCATCGGCTCGAGACCGCCGACGACGATGCCGACGGCGTGCCCGACATCTACGGTGCGCGACAGGACTGATGCGGATGCCCTGCGTACACTGGCCTGATGCTTCAACAGATCCGCGGCCCCGCTGATCTGCAGCACCTGTCCCAGCCGCAACTGTCCGACCTGGCCCGGGAGATCCGCGAGTTCCTGATCCACAAGGTTGCTGCGACAGGCGGGCACCTCGGCCCCAACCTCGGCGTGGTCGAGCTCACCCTCGCGCTGCACCGCGTGTTCGATTCGCCGCATGATCCGATCATCTTCGACACGGGCCATCAGGCCTACGTGCACAAGATGCTGACGGGGCGCGCCCACGACTTCGACACGCTTCGTAAGAAGGACGGCCTGTCCGGCTATCCGTCGCGCAGCGAAAGCGAGCACGACTGGGTCGAGTCCAGCCATGCGAGTTCGGCGCTGTCGTATGCCGACGGCCTGGCCAAGGCGTTCGAGCTGAGCGGGCACCGCAACCGGCATGTCGTCGCCGTGGTCGGTGACGGCGCGCTCACCGGCGGCATGTGCTGGGAAGCGCTGAACAACATCGCGGCCGCGCGCCGACCAGTGGTGATCGTCGTCAACGACAACGGCCGCAGTTACGCGCCCACCATCGGCGGATTCGCCGACCACCTGGCCGGCCTGCGACTGCAGCCGGGTTACGAGCGGCTGCTGGAGGAGGGCCGCAAGGCGGTCCGCGGCGTCCCGCTGATCGGCGAGATCTGTTACCAGTGCATGCACAGCGTCAAGGCCGGGATCAAGGACGCACTCTCGCCCCAGGTGATGTTCACCGACCTCGGCGTGAAGTATGTGGGCCCGATCGACGGCCACGACGAGCACGCCGTCGAGGCGGCGTTGCGAAGCGCCCGCGGGTTCAACGCGCCGGTCATCGTGCACGTCGTCACCCGCAAGGGCATGGGGTACGGACCCGCCGAGAACGACGAGGCCGAGCAGATGCACTCCACCGGGGTGATCGACCCGGAGACCGGCCTGGCCACCTCGGTGCCCGGCCCCGGCTGGACGTCGACGTTCTCCGAGTCGCTGATCCAGTACGCCGCCAAGCGCCGCGACGTCGTGGCGATCACGGCGGCCATGCCCGGTCCGACCGGGCTGACCGCCTTCCGCCAGCGCTTCCCAGACCGCTTCTTCGATGTCGGCATCGCGGAGCAGCATGCGATGACGTCGGCCGCCGGCTTGGCCATGGGCGGAATGCACCCCGTGGTGGCGATTTACTCGACGTTTCTGAACCGGGCGTTCGACCAGGTCATGATGGACGTCGCGTTGCACAAGCTGCCGGTGACGATGGTGCTCGACCGCTCAGGCGTGACAGGACCCGACGGCGCCAGCCACAACGGCATGTGGGACCTGTCGATGCTCGGCATCGTCCCCGGACTGCGGGTGGCCGCACCCCGCGACGGCGCGCGTCTGCGCGAAGAACTCGGCGAAGCGCTCGACATCAATGATGGCCCGACAGCCATTCGGTTCCCGAAAGGGGATGTCGGCGAGAATGTTTCGGCGCTGGAGCGGCGCGACGGAGTGGACGTGCTCGCGGTGCCCGCCGATGGGCTCTCCGACGATGTGCTGGTGGTGGCGGTCGGGCCGTTCGCGGCGATGGCGCTGGCGGCGGCTGAACGGCTGCGCAATCAGGGCATCGGCGTGACGGTCGTCGATCCGCGGTGGGTGCTGCCGGTGCCCGACGCCATCGGAGACCTTGCCACCGCGCACAAGTTGGTGGTTACCATCGAGGACAACGGGGTGAACGGGGGCATCGGCTCCGCGGTGTCGGCGGCGTTGCGCCGGGGCGAGATCGACGTACCCTGCCGTGACCTGGGATTGCCCCAGGTGTTCTTCGCCCAGGCGTCGCGCGGTGAGGTGCTCGCCGAGGTCGGCCTGACCGACCGCAACATCGCCCGTCAGATCACCGGCTGGGTGGCCGCGCTGGGCGCACCGGTGGGCGAGGGTGTCGTCAGCGAGCGCCTCGACTGAGTTCAGCGCGCGACCGGGGCGATGCGGTTCTCACTGCTCTCAATGCAGCCGCAGACGTTCGGGCGGCCCCGTGAGCGCCGCCTTCACTCGCCGGCTCAGGTCGTCGACCAGTATTTCGCTGTCGTCGTTCTCGACGCCCTCGAGTATCACGTAAGCCACTTCGTCGGCGGCGGCCTTGGCGACCTCGATGTCTCGGGTCATGTCGGCGTCGATGTACCCGACGTGCACACCCGTCACGAGTGTGCCCTGCGGCTGCAACGCGATTCGCAGCGAGTTCGTGGCGGACCAGAGTGCGGCCTTGGAGCAGCCGTACGCGCCGGTGCCGGACATCCACGACAGCACGGAGACGATGTCGATGAGCGCACCACCACCGTTGCGGGCCAGGATCGGGGCGAACGCTCTGGTCACCCTCAGCACTCCGAAGAAATTCGTTTCGAACACCGCACGAATGTCGTGCCAGTCGCCGTCGAGCAGGGACGGCCGGCCGGCGTTGGTGCCGGCATTGTTGAAGACGATGGTGGCGTCTGAAGCGGTATCCGCCAACTCCGCAACGGAAACCGCGTCGGTCACATCGCAGGGGACCCAGACGACCCTCGGGTCGCCATCCGGCTCCGGTTTGCGGGCGGTGGCATAAACCCTGGCGGCTCCCCGTCTGAGGAGCTCGTCGACGATCGCCTTGCCGAGTCCGCGCTGTCCGCCGGTGACCACTGCCGTCGATCCGTACACGTCCACCATTGATGTTCCCTTCCCCGACCGAGGCGCCCGTTTGGCTTAACCGCTGGAAAGGGGAAGGTATTCAGTGCGGCTACATTTCCCGTGGCGCCGTAGCCTCGGATGATGGATGCGGAACTCGAACGCTGGAAGGCCGCCGGCCGGCACTTCGACTATCTTGGCTTCGACGTTTTCTATCGGGTCCTGGGCAGCGGCCCCGACCTGCTGCTCATCCATGGATACCCGTTCAGCTCATGGGACTGGGCTCCGCTGTGGGACCGGTTGACCGCACGATTCCGCGTGATCGCGCCGGACATGCTGGGCATGGGCTTCTCCGAAAAACCCGTCGCCTACCAGTACTCGGTCCACGACCACGCCGACATGCACGAGGCGTTGCTGGCTCACCTCGGCGTCACATCGACGCACATCCTGGCCCACGATCTCGGTGACTCGGTCGGCCAGGAATTGCTGGCCCGTCATGAGTTCTCCGAGCAGGCATACGGGCAGCGTCGCATCGAATCCATCACCTGGCTCAACGGCGGCCTGTTCAACGAGGCCTACACCCCCCGGCTGTTGCAGAAGGTGTTGTCGCGGACACCGTTGGGGGACATCATGAGTCCGCTCCAGAACAGCTCGGTTTCCCGTCGCCTGATCGAACCCACGATCAACGAGTTGTTCGGTCCCGACACCAAGCCGTCGCGCCGCATGCTTGACCTGTTTCACGAAATCCTGGCGTACAACGACGGCAAACGCGTAACCCACAAGGTAGGCAGGTTCATCAACGACCGCTACGCCCATCGCAATCGGTGGGTGCGGGCGATGCGCCAGACGGATATCCCGATGAGGTTGATCGACGGGCCGGTCGACCCCAACTCGGGCAGGCACATGGCGCGACGCTACTCCGAGGTGATCCCCGAACCGGACGTCGTGATGCTCGACGACACCGTCGGGCACTGGCCGCAGATCGAAGCCCCCGACGCGGTGCTGGCCCATTTCCTGGCCCACGTCGACCGGGTCATTGCTGGCTGACGAGAGCGTCCGCGAGAACGGTCACGACGAGTTCACGCTGCCAGGGGCGGGCCTGCGCGTCCCGCAGGAACTCGTCGACCACGGCGGCCGTGTCGGCGACCGGCTGCCAGTCCCAGCACAGTCTGCGGACGACCTCGGGCGAGACGAGGTTCTCGGTCGGCACCGAAACACGTTGTGACACCTCGGCAAGCCCGGCACGCGCCGCCTCGAGCCGAGCCGCCGCCTCCGGTTTGCGGCGCAGCCACCTCGACGCGGGCGGCGGCCCGTTCGAGGGTTCCTGTGCCGCCGGCGGGTCCTCCGTGGTGCGGGCCCGCGCGAGGGCGTCCAGCCAGACCTGCGCGCTGCGGCGCTGCCTGGCGCCGCCGAATATGGGCAGCGCGGTGAGTTTCTCGACCGAATCCGGATTGACGGTGGCCGCGTTGATGATCGCGGCGTCGGGCAGGATCCGTCCCGGCGCGATGTCCCTGCGCCGTGCGATGGTGTCGCGGGTGGTCCACAGTTCACGCACCGCCGCGAGCGTCCGCGCGTCCCGCACCTTGTGGATCCCCGATGTGCGGCGCCATCGGTCGCGCCGCGTCGGCGTACCCTCGAAGGTGCGCAGGTATTCGAATTCCTGTGCCGCCCAGTCGGTTTTGCCCTGCTCCTCGAGTACCGCGGCGATCGCGTGGCGCAGCTCCACCAGCACCTCGACATCCAGCGCGGCATAGTTCAGCCAGTCCGTCGGCAGCGGGCGCTTCGACCAGTCGGCGGCGCCGTGGCCCTTCGTCAGTTGCAGCCCCAGCAATCGCTGCACCATCGTTGCGAGATTCACCCGGTCGTAACCGGCCAGCCGGCCCGCCAGCTCGGTGTCGTACAGCCTCGCCGGCCGCATGCCGACCTCGGCCAGACACGGCAGGTCCTGATCGGCTGCGTGCAGAACCCACTCGTCTTCACCCAACACCTCCGCGACGGGCGCGAGCGTGGCGATCGGATCGCCTCCGTGGCTCACCGGATCGATCAGCACCGTGCCCGCACCCGCCCGGCGGATCTGGATCAGGTAGGCGCGATTGGAATACCGGAAACCCGACGCACGTTCGGCATCCACCGCGAACGGGCCGTCGCCGGAAGCCAGTAAATCTGCTGCCCTTGCGATTTCGCGCGAACTGACGGACAGATCGGGGACCCCGTCGCGGGGCTTCAGCAGCGGCGTGGCCTCCGGCTCCGCGGTCTCGGTGTCGTCGGTGGCCGCGTCGGAGCCCGGCTCCTCGGGGTGAGCCATCGTCAGGCGCGTGTACGGGAGTTCAGGTCGGTGACACCATCGGGGGGCAGACCGGCGGCGTGCTCGAGCACCTCGCAGAAGGCCTGTACGTGCGGACCCAACTCCAGCGTCGTCGCCGTCCACGAGGCCCTCAGCTCGAGTTGGTGGGCGCGCGGCGGGCCGGAGATATCGCCGTAGCGCACCGACGTGGTGGCCGTGACGGTGCCACCGAGGGCGGTGACGTGCTCGGCCCGCGACTCCAGCGCCTCCACCAGCCAGCTCCACGCCACCTCGGGCAGCAGTGGGTCGACGGCCTCGGTGGAGTCCAGATCGGCCTGGATATAGGCCACCAGCCGCATCGTGCCGTCCCAGGCCTCGGCGCCGTCAGGATCGTGGAGCAGGATCAGCCGGCCGAACGCGTCGCCGTCCGAGCGTTCGGGGACGACCGCCGTCTCGGGATGCCTGACCTCGGCGCCCAGCGCATAGCTGTACGGGGCCAGCCGCTGCGGCGGCCGGATCGGGCCGAGCTCGATCTCCGGTCGCACGGTGGTGGCGCTCATCGCCGCCACCGCTTCGCGGAACTGAGCCGGTTCGGCGGTGGTCACGCCGTTTGACGCTAGCCCATTCGGGCAGCTCTGTGCGCAGGCGCGCCGATTTTGGCGGGGTTGTGACAGCCGACGACACGCGACCGGCCCGGACGGCGGGCGCTGCGGGGAAACCCGCGGGAAGGTAACTGGCCGGCGGCCGGCCGAGGTGATGACGCATGGCAGCATGGAGGGCGATGAATACGCGCCGCGACCTGCCCGAGTCGGCCTATCTGGCCGCCGTCAACGGCCGGAAACCCCAGCGCCTGCCGGTGTGGTTCATGCGACAGGCCGGACGGTCTCTCCCCGAGTACCGGGCGCTGCGCGCAGCGAACACGATGATGCAGGCCTGCTTCGATGCCGAGTTGATCACCGAGATCACGCTGCAGCCGGTGCGCAGGCACGGCGTCGACGCGGCGATCCTGTTCTCCGACATCGTGGTGCCGCTGCGGGCCTCGGGCATCGAGCTGGACATCGTGCCCGACGTCGGTCCGGTGATCGAGCACCCGGTGCGCGGCATCGCCGACGTCGAGGCCATGAAACCGCTTGAGCCGCAGCAGGTTGCGCCCATCGCGGATGCGGTGAAGATGCTCGTCTCCGAGCTCGGGCCGGTTCCGCTGATCGGGTTCGCGGGCGCGCCCTTCACTCTCGCGTCCTACCTCGTGGAGGGCGGTCCGAGCCGCAACCACGAACGGACCAAGGCGATGATGCTGGCCGACCCCGGCACCTGGCACGCGCTGATGACGGCGCTGACGGACCTGACCGTCGCGTTCCTGCAGGAGCAGATCGCCGCCGGGGTGGACGCGATTCAGTTGTTCGACTCATGGGCCGGGACCCTGTCCGCCGCCGACTACCGCAGCCATGTGCTTCCACACAGCACGCGGGTGTTCGAAGCGCTGGCCCCGACGGGTGTGCCGATGACCCACTTCGGGGTCGGCACCGCCGAACTGTTGGGCGCGATGGCCGAGGCTGTCTCGATGGCGGACGCGAAGATGGTGGGGGTCGACTGGCGGACGTCGCTGACCGACGCCGCCGCCCGGGTCCCGGCCGGCACCGCGCTGCAGGGCAACCTCGATCCGGTGGTGCTGCTGGCCGGCTGGCCGGTGGTCGAGCGGGCGGCGCGCGCCGTTGTGGCGGACGGCAGGGGAGCTGTCGACGCGGGCGCGGCGGGCCATGTCTTCAACCTGGGCCACGGCGTGCTGCCGGGTACCGACCCAGGCGTGATCACCGACCTCGTCGCATTGGTGCATTCACTGTGAGTGTGTCGTATTGCATTGTCGGCGGCGGCATTTCGGGACTTGTCGCGGCGTACCGGCTGCGGGTGGCGGCCGGCCCCGATGCGTCGATCACCGTCTTCGACCCCGCCGACCGGCTGGGCGGCGTGCTGCGCACGGAACGCGTCGGCGGGCAGCCGCTCGACGTCGGAGCGGAGGCGTTCGTCGCCCGCCGACCCGAGGTACCGGCGCTGCTGGCCGAGCTCGGGCTGGCGGCCAAGCAGATCGGCACCACCGGGGCGCGTCCGCTGCTCTATAGCCAGGGGCGGCTGCACCCGCTGCCGGCGGACACGCTCAACGGCATCCCGTCGCGGCCGCAGGCCCTGGCCGGGCTGGTCGACGACGCCACCGTGGCGCGCATGCTCGACGAATCCGCCCGTCCGTTGTCCTGGCGGCCGGGCGACGATCCCTCGGTCGCCGAACTCGTCGGTGACCGGTTCGGTGAGCAGGTGGTGGCCCGCTCGGTCGACCCGCTGTTGGCCGGTGTGTACGCGGGCTCCGCGGCCACCATCGGCCTGCGTTCGGCCGCGCCGACGCTGGCGGCGGCGCTGGACCGGGGCGCGCGCAGCCTGACCGGGGCGGTCCGCGAGGTGTTGCCGCCGCCGGCCGTCGGTTCGGTGTTCGGCGCGGTCGAGGGCGGATACACCGTGCTGGTCGAGCGGCTGATCCAGAAGTCCCGCCTGCAGTGGGCGCAGGTCGCCGTCGAGCGGGTCGGCGGCGCGCCGGGTGGCTGGGAGTTAATCGACGACGAGGGTGCGCGCTGGCGTGCGGACGCGGTGGTGCTGGCGGTGCCGGCGCCGCGGCTGCCCAGGCTGATCGCCGACATCGCCCCGCGGCCCGCCGCCGCGGCCCGCCGTATCACGGTGGCCTCGACCGCGCTGGTCGCACTGGCGTTGCCCGGCGGTACGCCGATGCCCAACCAGTCCGGCGTCCTGGTCGCGAGCGGCGAACCACTGCACGCCAAGGCGATCACCCTGTCGTCGCGCAAATGGGGCCGGCGCGGCAACGCCGAAATGGTGCGCTTGTCGTTCGGCCGGTTGGGTGACGACCTGGCCCGCAATGCCGGAGACGAAGATCTGTTGTCGTGGTCGGCGCAGGATCTCCTGACGGTCTTCGGGTTCGCCGTCGAACCGGAGGATTGCCGCGTGCTGCGCTGGATCGACGCGATGCCACAATACGGGCCGGGCCACGGCGCTCTCGTCGCCGAACTGCGGGCCGGCCTGCCCCCGAAACTGGCGGTGGCGGGCGCGTACCTGGACGGCATCGGGGTGCCTGCCTGTGTGGCCGCCGCCACCAGGGCGACCGCGTCGCTGATCACCGCCGACGTGGCACGATAGGCAGATGGCCAAGCTCGACTTCGACACCCTCAACTCCACCATCCGCTACCTGATGTTCTCGGTCTTCGCGGTGCGTCCCGGGGCGCTGGGTGACAAGCCGGCGGACCGCGACAGAGTGGCCGACGAGACCGCGACCTTCCTCAAGCAGCAGGAGGACGGTGGCGTGGTCGTTCGCGGCCTCTACGACGTCGCCGGTCTCCGTGCCGATGCCGACTTCATGATGTGGACCCACGCAGAGACGATCGAGGCGCTGCAAGCCACGTACTCCGATTTCCGCCGGACGACCACCCTGGGGCGAGCCACCACACCGGTGTGGAGCAGCGTCGCGCTGCACCGCCCCGCCGAATTCAACAAGAGCCATATCCCGGCGTTCCTGGCCGGCGAGGAGCCGGGCGCCTACATCTGCGTGTATCCATTCGTCCGGTCGCTGGACTGGTACCTGCTGCCCGACGACGAGCGAAAACAGATGCTGGCCGAGCACGGCATGGCCGCCCGCGGTTACAAAGACGTCCGGGCCAACACCGTGCCGGCGTTCGCGCTCGGTGACTACGAGTGGATTCTGGCCTTCGAGGCGCCCGAGTTGCATCGCATCGTCGACCTCATGCGTGACCTTCGGGCCACCGACGCGCGTCGCCACGTGCGTGAGGAAACCCCGTTCTTCACCGGCCCGCGGATCCCCGCCGAAGAACTCGTCGCCAAGCTCCCTTAGACCCTTTTTCGGCACCGCCCGGCTGTACGATTCGCGAAATGAGCGACGCCTTCATCCTTGGCGGTGTAAGGACCCCGTTCGCGCGATACGGCGGCGCGCTGTCGCATATCCGGCTCGACGAACTGCTGGGTATGGCGATGAAGGGCGCATGCGAACGTGTGGGTGTCGGCCTCGACCGGGTCGAGGACATCGTCGCCGGCTGCGTCAACCCCGCCCATGAGGGAATGGGGGATGTCGCGCGCTGGGCGGCGCTGGCGGCGGGCTTCCCCGACAGTGTCGCAGGGGCCACGATCAATCGCTTCTGCGGCTCGTCGCTGAGCGCGACCGTGAACCTCAGTCATGCGATCAAGGCCGGCGATCTCGGCGTCGGCATCGCCTGCGGCGTCGAGTCGATGTCGCGCTCGGGCTGGGCCTCCATGAAGGGCGACGCACCGTTCTTCCCCCGGGGACCCGTCATCCTGCTCGACACCATGTGGGCCGGCGCAGGCGGCCCACCCAACCCCGCGTTGCTGGCCCGCAACGCCTACATCGCCATGATCGAGACGGCGCAGAACGTTGCCGACCGCTACGGGCTGACCCGTGAGGAGATAGACGCGTTCGCGTTGCGGTCCCAAGGACGCGCCAAGGCCGCGCGTGATTCCGGCCGCTTGGCCAAAGAGATCATGCCCGTACAGATTGCGGCGACGAAAAAGACGGCGGCGAGCGTCTTCGAGCATGACGACTTCATCCGCGACGACACCACCGCCGAAAAGCTGGCCGCGCTACCGGTGCAACCCGGCACCTCCCAGATGACGGCCGCCAATTCCACTCCGCTGACCGACGGCGCCAGCGCGGTCGTCCTGGCGTCGGGGGAGAAGGCAGCAGAACTCGGTATCGAGCCGTTGGCCCGCGTGCTGTCCTCCGCGGTCTACGGGATCGACCCGCTGGTCATGGGTCTGGCGCCGGCGTGGGCGATCCCGCTGGCCATCGGCCGCGCCGGACTCACTCCAGAGCAGATCGACGTATGGGAGGTCCATGAGGCCTTCAGCGCCCAGGCACTCGGTGTGCTTCGCGAACTTCCCAATCAGCTCGGTGGGTTCTCCGTTCCTGATGAGAAGCTCACTCCGAACGGCGGCGCCGTCGCCATCGGACACCCTTTCGGCGCCACGGGAACCCGTTACGTCCTGACGTTGGCGACCGAGCTACGGGAGCGCAATGCGCGCTACGGGGTCGCCGGCGTATGCATCGGCTCCGGCCAGGGCGCGGCCATCGTCCTGGAGAACTCACACGCCGGTTGAGGCAGCGAGCACCCGGCAGCGGACAACGCTGACCGTTCTGACGTCGGGATCCTCCTCATGGCACTGTCGGACGCGGCATTCCCGTACCTCACAGCTCACAATGCCTACTTCAGCGCCAGCCTCATCGACTTGGGTTGGGCCGCAGGCCTGCTCATCATCGGTGTGGCGGCACTTCTCACATGCCTCAAGCCCATCGGAGACGAGGCGTCGCCATTACCGGCGCGGACGTCGATGTGGCTGCCATATGTACCCGTCATACTCGCCGCGGCGATCTGCGCCCCGGCCGTTCTTTCGTCACCAGGCATGGGTCCGCTGCTGATAGCCTCGTCGCTCTTGATCGGCGCCGTGCTGATCCGCCAGTTCATCATGGTCGGCGAGAACCGCCAGCTGCTGAACACCGTCGCCGACCAAGCGCTGCGCGATCCGCTGACCGGTCTGGCGAACCGGGTGTTGTTCAACGATCGGCTGGCCCACGCGATGCAAGTCCATCAACGGGACGATCAGCTGGTCGCGGTGTTGTCGCTCGTTCTCGACGATTTCAAGCTGGTCAACGACAACCTGGGGCACCCGGCCGGTGACGATCTGTTGGTTCTGGTCGCCGAACGGCTGCAGGGCTGCGCGCGGGCCAGCGATACGGTGGCCCGTCTCGGCGGTGACGAGTTCGCAGTGCTGATGGAGGGCAGAGCCGAACACTCGCGGCTGATCGCCCGCCGCGTGGCCCAGGCGTTCGACGACCCGTTCGTCATAGACGGGCATGATCTCATCATCCGGCCCAGCGTCGGACTGGCCGTGGCGTCGCCAGACGACCCCGACATCTCGGCGGACGAACTGCTGAAACAAGCTGACGTGGCGATGTATTCGGCGAAACGATCGCGGGTCGGGGGTGTTCATGCCTTCACCCCCGACATGCATCTCATCGAACCGTCCGAACTCGACGTGTCAGCCGACGCGAACCGGGGCGCCGCGGCGGTACGGCTGCTGGGCGAACTGCGGCGCGCGATCGACCACGTCGACCTGAGCCTGGTCTACCAACCCAAGTTCGATCTGCGCGACGACGACATCGTCGGCGTCGAGGCGCTCATCCGCTGGCCTCACCGCGATCGGGGACTGCTCGGGCCGGAGCGTTTCCTGCCGCTGGTCCGCGAACACGGCCTGATGGGATCGGTGACCCAACTCGTGCTGGCGCAGGCCCTCGACGATGTGGCGGAATGGCACGCGCAGGGCTTCGCGGTGCCGGTTGCCGTCAACATCTTTTGCGCCGTCCCTGGGTGACCTGGATCTGTCCCAGCAGATCAGTCGCGCACTCCATCGACGCCTTCGGAAGCGGTTACGCCGCACTGTGGTACCTGCGCGAGCTGCCCGTCGACGAAGTCAAGCTCGACAGAAAATTCATCGAACCGATCCTGGTCAATCCGCGGGTCGCTGCGATCGTCCGCGGCGTCATCGACCTCGCTCACACGTTGGGCGTGACGCCGGTTGCGGAGGGTGCGGAGAACGCCGACACAGCGTTCAAGCTCCTCGAGTACGGCTGCGAGGTGGCTCAGGGCTACTTCTACAGTCCACCCGTGGCCGCTCCCGCGATGCTCGCGTCTCACGGCCCGTGAGGCCTCGTGCGGCGCCGGCCACGTTCGGTTAGTGGGCGGCGCTATCCTCGCGAACATGACTGCTGCCGAAGAACCCAATCGTTTCGAAGAGCTGTACCGCGACGAGCGGACCGCGCACGGATTGCCTGCCGCCACACCGTGGGACATCGGTGGTCCGCAACCGGTCATTGCGCAGTTGGTCGCGCTCGGCGCCGTCAAGGGCGAGGTGCTCGACCCCGGCACCGGCCCCGGCCACCACGCCATCCACTACGCGTCGAAGGGTTTGTCGGCCACCGGCATCGACGCGTCGCCGACGGCCATCGAACGCGCGCGCCAGAACGCCCAGAAGGCGGGAGTGTCGGTGGACTTCCAGGTGGGGGACGCGACCAAGCTGGAGGGGCTCGACGACCGCTTCGACACCGTCGTCGACTCTGCCTTCTATCATGTGTTCAGCGATGAACATGAACTGCAGAAGGCGTATGCGCGGGCCCTGCATCGCGCCACCAAACCCGCAGCACGCCTGTACATGTTCGAGTTCGGCGACCACAACGTGAATGGCTTCACGATGCCGCGCGCCCTGACCCAGGACGACTTCCGTCGGGTGTTCCCGGACGCCGGCTGGGAGATCACGTACCTGGGCCCGACCACCTACCAGGGAAACATCAGCGTCGAGACCTTCGAGATGATGGCCGCACGCAACCCGGACATGGCCGACCGGATGGAGCCGTTGCTGGAACGGCTCCGGGTCATCGAACCGTGGCTGGTGGACGGCCGCGTACACATGCCCTTCTGGGAGCTGCACGCCACCCGGATCGACTAGCCCCGATCAGCTCGTGGGTGCCAGCCGCAGCGAAATCGAGTTGATGCAGTAGCGCTGATCGGTCGGCGTCGGGTAGCCCTCACCCTCGAAGACGTGGCCGAGGTGGCTGTGGCAGTTGGCGCATACCACCTCGACGCGCCGCATGCCCAGCGAGTCGTCTTCCCGCAGAATCACCGCGTCGGAGTTGGCCGGATCGAAGAAAGATGGCCAGCCGCAGTGGGATTCGAACTTCTCGGTGCTACGGAACAACTCGGCTCCGCAGGCGCGGCATTCGTACACGCCCTCGATGTCGGTGTCGGTGTATTCACCCGTGAACGGCCGTTCCGTGCCGGCCCGTCGCAGCACCGCGAACTCCTCGGGTGTGAGCTTCTGGCGCCACTCGTCATCAGTCAGTTCCACTTTGGGTTGTGGAGTCGTCATGCGTCCACGCTAGCGATATCCAGGACGATCCGGAATCGCGCCCCACCCGACATCATGCGTTCGTAAGCTTTCGGCGCGTCATCCAGCGCCATCACCTCGACCATCGGCTTGACGCCGTGCGCGGCGCTGAAAGCCAGGTTCTCCTCGTTCTCGATCGGAGTCCCGGTCAGCACGCCGACGATCGAGCGGCCACCGACGATCAAGTCGCTCGTCTGCACCGCGATGGGTTCGGTGCCCAGGCCGCCGTCGCCACGATCACGTCAACACCGCCCAGCTTCTGCAGCGCCGCGCCGGGATCGTCGGCCGCAGTGTCGATGTACTCGTCGGCGCCCAGTGTCATCGCCAGCCGGGCCTTCTCGGGGCCGCGGGCGAGGGCCACCGTCCGGTAGCCGAGCTGCTTCGCGTACTGGAGTCCGAGGTGGCCGAGGCCGCCGATGCCCTGAATCGCCACCGTCGCGCCTGCGGGCGCATCGGCCTGGCGCAGCGCGTTGAACATCGTGATTCCGGCACACATCAGGGGCGCGGCATCGAGTGGATCCAGCCCGTCGGGTATGCGGACCAGGCCGTTGGCGCGGGCGTACACCATCTCGGCGTATCCGCCGTCGTCGACGGTACCGGGTAGCGCCTGGTCCGTGCAGTTCACGAAATCGCCCCGCCGGCAGAAGGCACACTCGCCGCAGTGGCCGCCGAGGTAACCGAGGCCCACGAGATCGCCGGTCTGCCAGCCGGACACAGCGGCGCCGACGGCATCGACGACGCCGATGATCTCGTGACCCGGGACGACCGGCCGGCCGGGATCGGGGCGCAGCACGCCCTCGACGCCGAGGAAATCGCTGTGGCATACCCCGCAGCTGAGCACCCGCACCCGCACGTGACCTGGCTCGGGTTCGACGATGTCGCGATCGACCAGCTCGAACTGGTGCTGTCCTGTCACTTGGTACGCGCGGTACGTTCGCATTAATCGACCCCTAGGTATAGTCAGATTGACACAGCTGGTTCAGGGGAGGTAACCGTCCGGCGCGCAGAATTCATTCCCGGGGGCGCCGACCGCCCCGATTACGTCCGCGCGACGGGCTGGGACTCCGCTGGCCGCTCGTCAGCCACCCACGGCGGGTCGATGCCGCGGTCGAGTCGGCCCTCCGATTTGGCGTCGAGGTACCGGAAGTACAGCACGCAGAAGACCACCACGAGCATCAGCGCCCAGCCGTAGGTCACGCGCAGGTACTCCAACGCGCGGCCCGTCGTCGGCCAGTGCCCCAGCAGCCACCGGTCGGCGCTCATGAAGCCGTAGATCGCCAGCCAGGCGGGCCAGTTGCGGATCACCGAGTTCCGCAGCACCACCGTCATCAGAAACGGGAACAACATCATCGAGTAGTAGCCCTGGCCCAGGGAGGACACCAGCCAGGAGGCAATGAGCAGCACACCGGACGACGTCGCCATCCAGAACAGCGGATCGCGGGTGCGGTAGTGCTTGTACAACAGCCACACGCTTGCGAGGGCCAGCGCCGCGAATCCGATGCGCAGCAACCAGATCAGCCACATCGGCAGGCCGTAGTAGATCCCGTTGCCCTGGATCGAGCTGTTGAAGTAATCGCGGATGGAGAAGATGTAGGGCAGCGTGCGGGTGACGAAGTTCATCGGGTCACTGATCAACGGCCAGGCCGCGGCGTTGAACGCCAGCGGCACCAGGCTCGCGGTGACCAGCGCGCGCCACTGCCGGTTCAGCAGCGGCAGCAACAGCAGTGGCGCCAGCACCGGTTTGACCACCAGTGACAGGCCGACGGCCACGCCCGCCCACCATTCGTGACTTCGTTTCCCGTCGAGCAGCCAGCCGAAGAACAACACCTCCAACAGCAGGATGCAGCCGTTGATGTTGGCGAAAACCAGTGTGTTGATCACGCTTTCGGTGCAGAACATCGCCACCAGCAAGGCGGGGAAGGCGACCGACCCGGCGCTGAACTTGAACAGACGCAAGAGGAGATAGGCGGCGATGATGATCGCGATCGTGTTGAACGTGATGAACCAGTACCGTGACGCGTCCACCGGGAGATAGCCGAACGGCGCCATCAACAACGTGCCGCCCGGCGGATACAGGTAGTGCGGGTCGACGTAGTCGAGGTGCTCGTTGTAGATGTCCCAGCCCATCTTGAAGTTCACGACGGCGCGGTACACCGGCCCGTAGTCGTCGGTGATGTAGCCGTTGGTGGCCAGCACGTAACTGCGATGGATGATGAACACGATCGCCAACGGCCAGAGGATGGTGCGCAGGACGGCCGAGGTGCTCGGTGGGACGGTGCGGGGCCGGAAGGCGGCCGTGACAAGATCGCGCACCAGCGCACCGTACACCGACGCCATCGGACCCAGTGTCAGGCCGGGCAGTACGTGTCGGTGGCCGGAAGGTTGCCGCTTTGCAGGTACCCGGTGACCGGGGGCAGCGCGCACGGCGAGTAGATGCTGGCGCCATGGCCGATGCCCTGCCAGATCACGCGCTTGTTCGAGGTGCCCGCGTTGATGACGGTGGCGGCGACGGCGGCAACTCCCTCGTTGCCGACGATCGGATCGTTCTGCACGCCCAGCAGCAGCACGGGGATCTTCAGGTTCTTGGGTTCCTGCGGAGCCGACCCGCTGGGCCAGTTCAGGCACTTGACCATGTCGAGCGCTCCGACCGCGCCGAACTGCGGATACAGCTTGGGCCAGGCGACCACGAGCTCGCGAACCCGGTCGGGAGTGGGCCGGTTGAGCGCGTCGCTGCAGCCGTTGACGAACTGGCCGTCGGTCTGGCGGAGGTTCTCCGCCTGGGTGATCAGGTTGGTCATCTGGTTGTCGTTGCCGGATCGTGCGGCGGCCACCGCCGAGGCCAGATCGTTGCCGGCGCCGACGCGGTCTCCGCGCGGATAGGCCAGTGCGGTGGTGATGGCGTCGACGACTGCGGAGACCGAGGCGCCGCCGGGCCCGCGACCGTCACGCGCGTCCGACAGCAGCGCGTCGATCGCGCCCTTGGGGTCCGGGGCGAGTTGGCAGTTGGTCGCGACGCACTGCGCAGACCACGCGTCGAGTGCGGCCTGTTCACCCTTGATGCGCTGTTCGGTGGCCGCTTCGGCGGCGATGCCAAGCGGCAGCGGGGAATCCAGGATCAGGCGCGCGACCTTGTTGGGATGCGAACCGGCGTAGGCCAGCGCCACCTGAGCGCCGTTACCGATGCCGAGCAGCGCCAGCGTGGGCACGTCCCACGTGCTGCGGAGTCGTTCGATGTCCTCGGCGGCGTGCGAGTTGTCATAGGCGGAGTCACCCGGCGCGATGGTGTCGGTGCAGCTGGTGGTCGCCGTCATGGTGATCGCGCCGAGATTGGCCACCGGATCGTCGCCGGACTGGAACTGCGCCTGGTCCAACATCTCTTGACGGTCGAAGAGATCTCGGCAGTCCAGCGCGCCCGACATGCCGGTGCCACGACGGTCGACCGCGACGATCGGATGAGCCTTGAGCACGTCGGCGCCCGCGCGGCCGAGCCACACCGGCAACTGGGTCGACGACGGGAGGTCCGAACCGGTTGTCATCACCAGCGGTCCGGCATCCGACGGGGTGTCCACCGACGTCGCTCGCACCACGCCGATGCTGATCGTGCCGGTGGCGCCGTTGATGGGGTCGAGGTCGGCGTCGTAGCTGGCGCAGTCCAGCTTGACGCCGGGCAGGGGTTGCACCGCCGCGTCGCTGAACACCCGCGACGTGCAGTCGCGCCACGACAGGTCGTTTTTGGGTGCTGCGATCGGCGGCGGTCCGGTGGGTGGCTTGGTGGTCTGCGGCTGTCCCTGTGGGCGTGCGCCGGAGTCGGTGGCATAGCGGGGATTGGCGGCCAGACCTGGTGCGCAGCCGGCCAGCAAAGTGGACAGCACCACCGCTGAGGTGCTCAGCACCCGGACCAGACCTCGCCCTTGCATGCCGACCACAGTACTGATCACCGGAGTGGTTGCTCCTGACCCGAGCGCTCGTGGGTGTCACTCGGCGCGGACGTAGCGCGTGTACAGATAGCCGTCGTCGTCGGTGAGTACGTGGGCGCGCCGCATCGTGTTGTGCAGTAAGCCGGGGCCCGAGAGGATTCGCCTGGCCACACCACCGACCAGGATCGGTGCCACGGTCAGGCACAGGTCGTCGAGCAGGCCGGCCTCGACCAGTGTGCCGAGGAACAGCGGCCCACCCTCGGTGAGCACGCGGAAGAGCTCGCGTTCGGCCAGGATCCTGAGCATCGTGCCGATGTCGACGGTGTTCGGTTGCGACCCCGATGCGTCGATGACCTCGGCGACCCCCCCGAGACGATGCTGGGTGTCGTCGTAGGCCTGGGCCGCCGTCAGGATCATCGGGGGCACCTCGGTACGGGTGAACAACCGGGCATCCGGGTCGAGGTCGCCGGACCGGGTCACGACCGCGATCGGTGGCACTTCCGCCTGTCCGCGCTGCTGCCGGGCCTGACGTTGGGCGACGGAAAGCTGCGTTCCGGAGTAGTTCTCGACGCGCACCGTCGCCGCACCGACGACGATGACGTCGGCGAGCTCGCGTAGCAGGGCGAACAGGGCGCGGTCGCCGGCCCCGGCCAGCCCCCCGGCCTTGCCGTCGTCGGTGGCACCGCCGTCGAGGCTGGCGATCATGTTGCCGCGCACCCAGCAGGTGTGTAGCTGGTCGGGATAGGCGTAGAGCGCGTACAGGCCGTCCTCGTCGACGGCGTCGACCGGGCCCAACACTGTGAGCTGCATCCCGCCACCCGCATCGGACATACGCAGAATTGCAACACGCCGCTATGGTGCCTGCATGCAGGGGTCCAGCGGTGTCGGTCATCTGGTCGATCGGCACCCCAGCGTCACACCGGAGCGGCTGATCGCCCAGCTCGTCCCGCCGCCCACGTTTTCCGACGTCAGCTTCGAGACGTACAAACCCGACCCGAAAGAGGCGTCGCAGGCGGCGGCGGTGCACTCCTGCAGGCAGTTCTGCGAGCAGGCGGTGATTCGGCGAGCGGGCAAGAAGAAGCTGTTCGGCAAGCGGGAGGGGCTGCCCGGCGTCGGGATCTACCTCGACGGCGGATTCGGCGTCGGCAAGACCCACCTGCTGGCGTCGTCCTATTACGCGGTGCCCGGGCCGAAAGCGTTCGCCACGTTCGGCGAACTCACCCAGCTGGCCGGCGTGTTCGGCTTCGTGGAGAGCGTCGACCTGCTGGCTGACTACGTCGTGGTGGCCATCGACGAGTTCGAGCTCGACGACCCCGGCAACACGACGCTGATCTCACGCTTGCTCTCGCAACTGGTGGAACGCGGGGTGTCGGTGGCGGCGACGTCGAACACCCTGCCTGAGCAGTTGGGCGAGGGCCGATTCGCCGCGCAGGACTTTCTGCGGGAAATCAACACGCTCGCTTCGATTTTCACCACGGTTCGGATCGAGGGACCCGACTATCGCCACCGCGACCTACCGCCCGCGCCCAAGCCGCCGAGCGACGAGGACGTCGCTACCCGCGCCGCTGGGCTGCCGGGGGCGACACTCGATGACTTCGACGCGCTGTGTACCCACCTGGCTACGATGCATCCGTCGCGGTATCTGACGCTGATCGAAGGGGTGACCGGTGTCTTCATCACCGGGGTGCACCCGATCGATGACCAGAATGTGGCGTTGCGGCTGGTGTCCCTGACCGACCGGCTCTACGACGCGGGCATCCCCGTGGTGGCTTCGGGCACCAAGCTGGACACGATCTTCAGCGAGGAGATGTTGGCGGGCGGATTCCGGAAGAAGTACCTGCGGGCGACATCGCGTCTCCTCGCGCTGACGGCCGCCGGTCAGCGCAACGAATAGCGGACGCTACAGCGGGCGCACCATCACATAGTCGTTCTCGACACCGGCTCCGAGCCGAAAGGTTTTGGTGCCGTTGACGGTAAAGCCGTGTTTGGTGTAGAAGCGCTGCGCGCGCTCGTTGTGCTGATTGACGCCCAGCCACACGCTTTTGGCGTCGAGCTCGACGGATCGCTGCAGCGCGGCGGTCATCAGCGCAGCCGACACGCCGGCGCCGTGGCCGTCGGGCAGCACGTACATCTTCGACAGCTCGACGGCGGGCCGAAGGGTCACCGCACGCTGAACGTCGTCGTCATCGGGTACGCCGCGAATCAGCAAGGCATAGCCGATCATTCGCTCGTCGTCGTGCGCAGCGACCACGATCCGGTCGGGATCGGCGAGGTAGTCGAGAAACCGTGCCTCGGAGAGGTTCTCGTCGATGAACGCGGCGATGTTCTCGGGCGTCACCGACGGGGGACAGGCGAGCGGGAAGGTGCGGGCGGCGACTTCGGCGAGTTCCTGCACTTCGGAGGCGTCGACGACGGTGACGTGGATAGCCATCCGGCTACGGTAGCGGTGCTCCCGGTTGCCAGATATTCCACTGGGCGAGGTGCTGGCCGGTCTGCGGATTGAGCAGGACCACATTCGTCACGAGCGCGCGGTACACCTGCCAGTAGACGGCGCCGTCGACGGTGGCCCCCGGCGGCGCATTACGCAGGGCGTTCTCCAGCGCATCGGGTGCGTCGGTGTGCTTGGACACGTACGCGTCGGCGTACGGTGTCACGCCGGTGAATGTGAACGCGAGGGCCATCGCGTACGGGTTGGGCGCCGCGACGGTGTGGATGGTGATCGGGGCCTTCCACGGGCCGCCCTGATTGATCCACCGCGGCGAACCGGTCGCGGCGTAGCCGGGCGGCGGCGGATCGACCGGTAGGACGTCGTGGACGGTGACGTCGGCGACGATGCCCTTGAACTCGACGTGCAAGGTGTCACCGAGATTGCCGATCGGGGTGCCCTCGGCCGAAGCCGGCGGCGCCACGAGGGCGGCAACGGCCGCGAACAGGGCGACGAAGACCACGATGCTGCGGCGCATTACCGCATGATGGCACAAACTGAAACGTGTTACAGCCGGTTGGGGTCAGGAGGCCCAGGGGCCGGTGCCGCCCACCTTCTCGATTCGCACCCTGTTCACGAACCCTTCGGGGGCGTTCGCCGGCGGGAAGTGCTCGTCGGCGCCCAGCATCACCTTCGCCAGTTTCTTGAGCAGCGCGGGGGCGCCGCCTTCGACGATCCGGGCGGTCCCGGTGATCGTCAGATAGTTCGTCAGCTGACCGGGTGCCGGCTTGGACAGGATGGTCACGGCGACGCGTGGATCGCGACGGATGTTGCGGGTCTTGCGATATTCCGCGAGGTGTCCCGAGACGAGTTCGTCGCCGTCCGGTGTGGATTCCAGCGCCATCCAGATCACGGACGCCTGCGGGCTGCCGTCGGGGTTGAGCGTGACCAGTGTCGCGTCGGTGCCGGATCCGATGAGTTCACGGGCGGCGTCGTTGAGTTTCATGTCCCTGTTCTACCGCCGCGCGTCGACTTTCATGCCCGGTTAGGCCGCCTCGAGGTCCAACAGCATCGTCTTTGCCAGTGGTCCGCCCGCGTACTGTCCGGCCGAGCCGCCCGACCGCACCACGCGGTGGCAGGGGATCACCACCGGCAGCGGGTTGCGGGCGCAGGCGGTTCCGACGGCACGCATTGCCCGCGGTGAGCCGACCGCCGCAGCCACCTGTGCGTAGCTCTCCCGCCGGCCGTAGCCGATGTCGCGTAGATGCTCGACAACCTCGCGGCGGAAGCCTTCGGCGAGCCGCAGATCGACGGGCAGCTCGAAGCTGGTGCGGCGCTTGGCGAAATACTCGTCGATCTGTCGTGCCGTGGGGTCCAGGCGCGCTGGGGCGTGTAGCACCCGCGGGCTCACCAGGTCGGCCAGACGGGCCAGTACCGCGTCGTGGCCCTCGATGTCATAGGCCACCCGGACGAGTCCGACTGTCGTCGCGGCCAGCAGCAGCGTGCCGACCGGGGTGTCGATGGTGCGGTAGGCCACGTCCAGCAGTCCGCCGCTGTCGGCGCTGCGTTCCAGGCGTCGATGCAACCGCGCCAGATCTGCTTCGTCGGCCTCGATCTCGTCGAAGAGGTTGGTAGTCACGCTGTTTCGTCCTCACGATAGTGTTTGCGGAGCGTTTTGAGTCCATCGGCGGCAGCGCGTCGGGCCGCGTCGGGGGAGTTGCCGAGCAGTTCGGCGATCTCGGCGAACGGCAACCCGGCGAGGTGGTGGTAGGCCACCGCATGGCGTTGTTTGGTAGGCAGCCGTTGCAACGCGGTCCAGAGGTCGGGATGGCGGGCCGCCGGGTCGGCGTGTGCCGCGGGCCGGTCAGGAAGGGTCTCGGTGGGCACCGCTCTACGGGAGCGGGCCCGCCCGGCGTCTATGGCGCGGCGGTGAGCGATCGTCACCAGCCAGGCTTCGACGTTGGCGTCGGGCGGCAGATCGGGATAGGCGCGCAGCGCCGACAGGAACGTCTCCGACCAGGCGTCCTCGGCATCGACCGGGCCGACAACGGCACGGCAGACCCGCAGCACCGTCGCACCGTGCTCGGCTACCACGTCCTCGAACGGTCGCACCCTCACATCATGAAGTCGCGGGCGGCCACCGCGATGTGAGATGGGCTCAGTCGGCCTCAGGTGGGGTCGGCGACGTCGGCGAGGTCAAAGCTTCCAGGATGCGGATGATGTCGCCCTCCGTGCGGTCCTTGTCCAGGCCGGCGCGGTGCAGCGTACCGTCGCCATCTTCCTGTTCGATTAGCGCGAGCAGCATGTGCTCGGTGCCGATATAGTTGTGCCCCAATCGAAGTGCCTCGCGGAAGGTCAACTCGAGAGCCTTCTTGGCCGGACCGTTGAACGGGATCATCGCCGGCATGTTCTTGCTGCGCTCCGGCAGGGTGACGGCCGCGCGCAGGGTTTGGGGCTCGACCGCCTGCGCCTTGATGAGCAGGGTGGCCAGCGCCTCGGGGTCCTCCAGCAGTCCCAGCAGCAGGTGGTCGGTGGAGATCTCGTCGTTGCCCGCGGCGTGAGCCGCGTTCTGGGCGGCCACCACGGCGTTGCGGGCACGCGGGGTGAACCGGCCGAAGCCCGCGCTGGGGTCCAGCGCCGAGGGGCTGTCCAGGTCGGGGGACTTTGGCACGAAGCGCTTCTGCGCAGCCTGCTTGGTGACGCCCATGCACTTGCCGATGTCGGTCCAGGACGCTCCGGACCGGCGGGCCTGGTCGACGAAGTGGCCGATGAGGTGATCGGCGATCTCGCCGAGGCACTCGGCGGCCAGCATGGCGTCGGTGAGTTGATCGAGCGGCTCGGAGTGGACCCCTTTGATGGTGTTGATGAGGTCGTCGAGTCGGACCGGGTAAGCGATCTTGGTGGGCTCGGTGGTGAACTGCTCGGCCATGCGTCAACTGTAGGTTGACGATTCACATTCGTCAACCGCTGGTTGACGATGGTGTCCGGCCGCAGGGTAGCCGCGCCGCACGGCGCGGGCCGATCTGCGCACGGATCTGGCTAACGATCGTCCGCGCGATCAGCCGCTACTCAGGGCGGGTGCCGCAATCGTGCGCTGGACTTCGATGCGTTCGCTCATGGCACGCATCGTGACAGCGCGGTGCGGTTCGCAGAGCCGGTTTCGGTGCACGGCATTCGGGTAATAGCGGACCGGTATGCAATCACAACGCGAATCCCCGGCCACGCAGCCGCCGTTGCTGCGCCAGGCGATCGCGTTCATCCACGACAACGCCGACGCCGACATCGGTTTGAGCGAAATAGCGGCCTCGGTCAATGTCACGCCCAGGTCGGTCCAGTACATGTTCCGTCGAAACCTGGGAACCACCCCGCTGGAGTACTTGCGGCGCGTCCGCCTGGACCGCGCGCATCGCGACCTTCAAGCCGCCGACCCGAGCGTCGACACGGTCACGGCGATCGCCTACCGATGGGGTTTTGCGCACGCGGGCAGGTTCAGCATCGCGTACCGGGAAGCCTTCGGCATGCCGCCGAGCAGGACGCTACGGACTTAGCGGCCGCGATCAGCCCGGGAAAAATCCCTCGCGGGTGAAGAAGCCGGGCTGCCACCCCTGTTCACCGAGGCAGAGCAGCGGCCGGCCGTCGGGAGCCTGGGCCGCCGCTTGTGGCTTCGGGCACGGCGAGCCGATGTTCTGCACGCCGAACAATTCGTAGGTGGCCACCCAGAAGCCGGTGTAAACCGGCGGCCATTGGTTCGCGATCCAGCGGCATTGAAGGGCTTCGCCGCCGGGACCACGTCCGAACGTGAAGAAATCCATGTTGTCGCACGGAGCGGCGAGGTGAGCGTCGTAATTCATGCCGGGCACATCGGCGGAGTAGTGCCCGGGCTTGTCGGGATACATCGGTCCGGGGTCGGCGAACACGGTCGGAGCCACGCCGACGGCAGCACCGGCGATTGCAGCGGCGACGAAGAGTTCGCGAATCATGTCCCACCCCTAGGCCTGATGACCGGTTGGTCTGCCGGAGAGCCTAACGGGTCGGGCCGCAGGGACGGACACTTTCCGGGACCAGCCCGCCTTCTGCCGGTCAGGGCAACGCAATCGGACGCGGTGCACATGCGGCGAGGGCCCGCCAGCAATGCTGATCATGTTGCCGGACAGTGAATATTTCTCGCCGTACTCAGCCTCAGGGCGATGCTGTTTATCGTGAAAATGCTTGTGACCTGGTTGAACATGACCTACCCTGATTGCTGGAGTCGAACGAGGGCCCGGGGGACAGTTTTCGCGAGCTACCATCATGCGCGGATTCGCACGGGAGGGAGAGGCGACGTGAATCGCCACCTGCACCATTGCAATGCGCATGCGCCGGTCGACCCAAATACGCCGACCTATGCGTCTGGGCCTAGACCGCCCGCGCACATCTGTGGCGCCTTCGCGTCCGACTTCGAACGCCGAGCCGCCTTGCGGACCTTTTTCCGTGTCGGTCTGATCGCGGGTGAGCGCTGCGCGGTGTTGGTCGATGACGAAGATCCGTCGGACACGTTGTCCACGATCGGCTCCGCCGCCGAACTCGATCAATGGCAAGAGGCGGGATCGCTGCGGGTGTTGACCACGCCGATTCCGGAAGCTTCACGCTACGGACTCACCGTGGGCGAGAAGATCGACGTCTGGGCAGGCCTGATCGAGCTCGCACGGGAACGGCCGACGCGTATCGGCGGCGAGGTGACCTGGTGGCTGCACCATGTGAGCGTGGACAAGCTGCTGGCCTATGAAGAAGACCTGGAAAGGTCCATGCCGGCGGGACTCTCCGCGCTGTGCCTCTACGACCGCAGGTACTTCGAGTCCGACGTCCTGGACACCGCCATGCGGCTGCACACCCATAAGGTCACCGCCAACCGGATGTTCGTCGAGAACAAGGACTACCGGCCAAGTAACGAGTTCGTTTAGCCGTTCAGGCTTTCGCGCGTGCCACCCACAGAAAAAACGAAGCCGTCGCCGGAAGCGTGCAGCGCGATTGCTGCGTCTAGCCGGCGTGGCTTCGTAGGGAGCAGACCACTCGACGTGCAAGTCGAAGAGCGGAAAGCCAACCACCAGGTCGAGTGACCATGCTCCCAAAAAGTTAAACGTCGAATTTGACAAAAATCTTCCACAACCGGAATCGGCGCCCGCCGGGCAGCCGTGGATCAGAGGATGCCACGGCCCGAGGTATCGCCGTGGCATCGATTGGCCGGCCCACCCATAGGTCCCCCACCACGGCCCGTTGCCGCGGACTTGGTAGTAAAACCTCGGGCCGCGACAACTGAGGATATTGAACAACGCGTCATTTATGACCGCAACCGACTTGACGAATGTTCAGCCTCTTGTCCGCAACTCCTCAGCCCGTGGTGTCGTGCTCGACTAGCCGCCGACCGGCATCGAAGCAGCGCAGCGCTGCGCCGGCGGCCGCGGCGACGGTGAGCTCGAAAATCTCATCCTCGGTGTGTCCGGCGGAGGTGAGACGGCCGATGTCGGCGTCGGTGATTTGGTATGAGGCATCGCGGACCGTTGCGGTGTAGGAGTGCCACGGTTCGGGAAGCGGGTCACCGGTCGCGGCGGCCCTCCGCAATCCGGCGTCGGTGGTGGCCGGCGCGTCCAGCACCGCATGGCGAAGGTCCTCTACGGCATTGCCGTGGCTGGTGGCTTCGCCGCCGGCGAGCAGGAAGCCCGGGAAGCGGTAGCCGAACCGGTGAAGGGAGCGGGTACCGCTGTGCAGCTGGCCCTCGCGCAGGGTGAAGCCGAATGCGTTGGCAAGCCGGCCGATGATGTTGAACACCAGGCTGACGTGGAGAGCTCCCACGACGGCGTGTTCGGGCAGGCCGGCCACCCCGACCGCGCCATCGGGGGTGCGGGCAAGGGAGGCCAGGAAGTCGCGGACGGCCCGCAGCTCGGGCCGTGTCGAGGCGGGATCGTTCGGATCGATGTCGCCGTCGCTGGCGATGCGGGTGAGCTCGGCATGGGTATCGGTGCAGAACGGGCACTGCAGCAGCTGTGCCGTGCACATCGCCAGGTACTCCCGTTCGCCCGCCGTCCAGTACGACGGCCCGCGCATCGCGTCGACGGTCAGCTCCAGTAGTGGGCGGGCGAAGAATCCCGGCCGGTACAGCAACATCTTCACGATGTCGGGGCTGTCGACGCGGGACGCGGCTGCGGTGAGCGTGAGGAACAGCTTGGCGCGACGGCGGTGGCCGTGGTCGAGGATGGACAATCTCATCGGGACTCCGTGAGGTCGAGGTCGTGCAGACGGTGGGCGAGGAACCGTCGGTCGGCGGGGTTGGGGGCGAGTTCGTGTGCACGTCGGTACTCCGCCGCGGCCGCTGCCGGCCGGCCCATGCGGCACAGCAGATCGGCGCGGGCGGAGTGCAACAGGTGGTAGCGGTCGAGCCCGTCGATCCGGTCGATCAGCACCAGTCCCTCATCCGGGGTGGTGGCCATGGCCACGGCGACGGCGTGGTTCAGCGCCACCACCTGCGACGGCGTCATCGTCAGCAGTTCGGCGTAGAGGGCGGCGATGCGCGGCCAGTCCGTCTCGTCGGAGGTTGGAGCCTGGGCGTGCTGGGCGGCGATCGCGGCCTGCAGTTGGTACGGCCCCGGCCTGCCCAGCCGCAGAGCCCGGCCCAGAAGCCCGATGGCTTGGGCGATTCGGGCCTGATCCCAGAGGGACCGATCCTGATCGCCAAGCAGGATGACATTGCCGGTGGCGCTGTAGCGGGCCGCCGCGCGGGAATCGTGCAACAGCAGCAGTGCGACCAGGCCCAGCGCTTCAGGCTCGTCGGGCATGAGCGTCGCGACGAGGTTGCCGAGCCGGATCGCTTCCTGACCCAGGGCGCGGTGCTCGGAGTCGTGGGCCGCGGTGTAGCCCTGGGTGAAGATCAGATAGACCACCGAGAGAACAGCCGAGAGCCGGTCGGGCAGCAGGTGATCGGCGGGCACCTCGAAGCTGATGCCGGCGTCGCGGATCTTGCGCTTCGCGCGTACCAGGCGCTGCGCCAGCGTCGACTCGGAGACCAGGAAGATACGGGCGATCTGCGCGGCGGTCAGCCCGGCGACGGCCTGCAGCGTCAGTGCGACGCGCACATCTTCGGCCAGCGCGGGATGGCAGCAGGTGAAGATCAGGCTGAGCCGCTCGTCACCCATCCTCAGCAGGCTGCCCGCATCGAACTCCGTCATGGTGGTCACCACCTCGGCCTCTGCGCTGACCTGGGCGAGCTTCTCGCGGCCGATCCGGGTGCGGCGCAGCCGGTCGATCGCGCCGTTGCGGGCTGCGGTGAGCAACCACGCGATGGGATCGTCCGGCGCCGTATCGCCCCATTTGCGCAACGCGAGTGCGCAGGCGTCCTGCAGCGCATCCTCGGCAAGCTCGAAATCCCCGAGTGCGCGGATCAGCGCGGCCAGCATCCGGCCACGGTGTTCGCCGTAGACCTGCTGAAGGACCGGCGCCGGGCTCATTCGCGGATGGCCGCCACATTCGCGGGCGAGTGATCCAGGCCCGGCACGTCCACGATCGGCCGCACCTCGATCGCGCCCACCTCGGCCATCGGGCACAGCGCGGCGAGTTCCAGCGCTTCGTCGAGGTCGCGGCAATCGAGGAGATAAGTACCGCCGAGGTGTTCGTGGGTCTCGGCGAACGGACCGTCGGTGACCAGCGTCTTGCCGTCGCGCACGCTGACCGTGGTGGCAGTGTGCTCGGGCTGCAGTGGATGTCCAGTGACGAACACGCCGCGGCGCCGGCACTCGTCTGCAAAGGCGTTCACTCTGGCGAGCGATTCGGCGAAGTCCGGATCGCCCGGTTCGGGCCGTTCGCAGTTGTAGATCAACAGCATGTACTGCATATGTCCTCCACTCATCCACGCCTGGGCGTCTGAGAACGCCTGGCCCGCTGAAGAAGATGACGAACAACTCGACCGTATCTCGACACTCGCCGGCGGTCTTTTTTCCTACCCGCGGCCGCCGCGGAGACGGCTGGGCCGACAGGGGCTCGCACGTCGCGGTCCGGCCGCGAGCGGACAAGCGTCAGTCCTCACTGCATTCGTTATTACGGCAACGGGTTTGAGTTTCGACGCGGATCGGCGTCGACGATTCGGTTAGCTCGGTGGTCACCGTTCTGCCCATCAGGGGCTGGCCGCAGGATTCGCAGGCGGCTTCGATCCGCCGCCACGCCGTCGCTCGCTCCACAGGGCCTCCTTGTCGGTGACCCAGGCTAAACCGTGCCATTGGGGGATGGCAGCGTTTTGCGTGACGTCGATCCAAGTGTTACCGCGGTCGCCGCGTTCGGGTCGGCGAGCTCCGGCTGCGCTAGCTGCTTAACGGCAGGGCTGCTTCTCCGGGTGACTCGCCTCGCGCGACGCCTGGGCCGCAGCCAAGCCCTTCCCCCCGTCCCGCTTAACGGAGCAATGTACCCGTGAAATCAGGCGCCTAATACCATCGCGGCTGGTAAAGCGATGCGGGAGCGATGCAATCAGGTCGAAGCGCTGATGCTGCTGCTCTTACGATCATCAAACGTTGGTCCGAGCGGAGGCGGCAAATTGATGGAACGTGTTGCCGGCCTGAGCGCGGTACTTCTCGGTGGGTGTGCGCTTTATGCAGACGAAGCCCCCGCCGTTCGGTGCGCACCTCTGCTGGACGCTCGACGACGGGGGCCTCGCTGGGTGGACTGCGGATGTACGAATGGAAATGCAGAACACCCGCGTCCTGATAACCCGGCGTCGGCAGCCCAAACCCAACCCCCTCCTCTCAGGGGACCGCAGCCGAAACATCGAGGGCAGCGGGTCAGCGGCCGCGCCTCCCACGAAGAGCGGCTTTGTTTTCCCATCGGCCGCCGACCCACCATTGCGGGAGCCAAGGTCAGGGCTTCGCTCCGCGCCGCGAATTGACGCCCACGCCAATTACGTCGCACCGTAGGTCGGTCCGCCAATCGCCCCTCGGTGGTGCCGTCTCCACCGGACGCCGGAGATGCGGACCTCAACGTTGAGGTCGCGGCGACGTTCGCCCAGCGGAGAGGTCAACTCACCGGCCCTGAGATGGCGGCTTATGCCGTCGAAATAGCGATTCTGCTGAGGTAATCCGCAGACGTTCTGGTCTTCCCACTCGAGCGCCGAGAGCGCGCCGGCGGGAAGCAGAAACCGGTGGGGGACTGGTCCTGAATGCTTGCGGCCCTGCGTGGCGTCCTCCCGTACTGAGAAAGCCGCTCCAGCACATGTGGTGCACGCCCGCGTAGCTGTCCAGATGTCTGCTTCTAGCCGCCAATGCTGGTGCGCGATACTGGGATTGAACCAGTGACCTCTTCCGTGTCAGGGAAGCGCTCTCCCGCTGAGCTAATCGCGCCTGGATCCACTTGGAGGTGGAGACGGGAATCGAACCCGTGTGCACGGCTTTGCAGGCCGTTGCCTCACCACTCGGCCACTCCACCGCTGGGGTTGATGCCAATGCACCTTCGAGCGGATGACGGGATTCGAACCCGCGACCCTCACCTTGGCAAGGTGATGCGCTACCAACTGCGCTACATCCGCGCGCCACGAGCGAGATCGTCGCCCGTCGCGAAGGACGACGATAGTCCACTGACGCGTAGCCGCACAAATCTGGGCCACCGGGTTTCCGATTGAGATCAGAACAGGCGATACGCCTCTCGTGAAATCGAGAAGCCGTGGCCGGTCTGGATATCGCGGCACGCGATGCCCGAGTCGGCGCTCTCGCAGCGGAGAATTCCGGCCTTGATCGAATCGCCATAGGGCAGTACCTCATCGGGGCCGAATGCGGTGTCGCCGGCGCACACGAATTGAGCCTGCTCGCCTGGTCCGAGTGAGATCCCCTGCCCGTAGTCGAACTCGCAATCCGCGGGCCGGGCCGGTGCCGCCCAATCCCGATCGATGATGTCGCAGCGTGCCCAGTCCGCGTCGAGCGTGCAGGCGACATTTCCCGTCGGCGAGATGAAACCGGTGAGCTCGGTCACCTCCCGGTCGGTCGACGCGGGGCCGGTCAGTTTGTCTAGCCGTGCGGCCGGCTCTGACGCCGACGTAGGCGCGGCGGTCGAGGGCGCACTCTCCGCCTGTAGGGCCGATGATCCGCCGCCGCATCCGGCGAGCGCCAAAATCGCGGTGAACCCGCCGACCGCCGGCACCACACGGTGGACCATCGCGCGACCATAACCCGCTGCCCGCGCCATTGCGGGGTGCTCGCGGATTCAGCTTGGATATCGGTGCGTGCTAATCTTCGACGTCGTTCGACCATGTTCGGTCGGCTCCCGGTCTCGTAGCTCAGTGGGAGAGCGTCCGCCTCACACGCGGAAGGTCGCTGGTTCGAAACCAGCCGGGACCACCATGATGTTTCCGCGTTTCGGGGCCGATCCGAATGGCCTTCCACGTCGTCAGAGTTATCTGGCGTTGTCCTTCGGCGGTCCGGCCTGCTCGACGAGTTCGGTGGCGATCTGGATCAGCGGAACGTTGGAGTCCTGAGACAGTTTGCGCAGCACGTCGAACGCCTGGACCGCGTCGACGCTGTAGCGCTCCATGATCATGCCCTTGGCCTGACCGATGGTGTCGCGGCTGGCCAGCGCGCGCTTGAACTGGTCTTCGCGGCGTGCGGCGTTCCACGCGACCGACGAGTGGGCGGCGAAGATCAGGCCGATCTCGCGTGAATGCGTGTCGAACGCGTTGGGCTCTTCTGAGTACACGTTGAGTGCGCCCATGGTTTCCCCGGCGATGAACATCTGGAAGGCCATGATCGATCGGATCGGCGTCGCCTCCAATGCGTCCTGCCGGTACAGCGGAAAGCGCTTTTCGGTCTCCAGATCGGCGACGTAGACCGTCTTCTCCTCCCACGCCGCGGTCAGGCACGGACCCTGGCGATGCCGCTGCTGAACCTCGTCGAGCAGGATCGGCCACTTGTGCGTCGCCGCCGGTGTCTCGATGTGCTTGGCGTTGCGGGTGAGGGTGATTCCCGCGTACTGGGCACCGTGGATCTCCATGGCCGCATGCTCAGCCAGTTCGGCGACCACGGTGTCCGCGTCGGTGTCCCGTCGGCTGTGTAGGTCCTGCACCAGCTCAGCGATGCGGAAGTGGGTGGAATCCACCCCGGTTGATTCTGTCACCGTGAAATCCGATCGTCGTGCTGCGCTAGGCCCTCAAGGTTACTGCGCCGCAGCCCAGCCGAGGAACTATGAGCAATAACGCACGCCGGGGTTGCCATCGTCACCGCCCCCCGGCCGTCAGGCCGGGCCGGTCACGACCAGGTGATGCCCGTCGGAAAGGCGCAGAGCAAACTCACGCAATCCCCATGGCTGCAAGATCGGCGCTGTGGCAATAGTGGCCTCCGCTGCGGTCGCACGGCCGTAACACTCGTCAAACCCGGTGCCCACATCGATGGACACCGTGATGGGCGGGATGGGCGGGCTCGCCGCGGCCAGCCGGAGCCCGGGCCCCACGCTCCACTGCCCGAAAACCACGCCTGCGAGTGTCGGCGGGTCGCCAACGAGGAACTGCGTCCTGGCCCCGAACACCGACCGCAACAAGCCGAGCTGCGAGGCGATGTTGCGGACGGGAATGGTGACCTCGACGCTGAGCACGGCGGCCGCTTCGGGCGCACGCGACCGCCCCAGGACGATCGACTCATGCGGATGGTCGCGGTGCGGATACCGCTGCGCCAGCCGGCCGCGCTCGGTCAGACCGACCCGGCGGGCAGTCGACAGGGAACGCCGATTCGTCGATTCGATCCACGCTTCGACCCGAGAAAGACCCAACGACGCGAACGCATAATCGATGACCGCGCCGGCCGCCTCGGTGATGAGGCCGCGTCCCCACGCCCGTCTGGTGAGCATCCAGCTCAGCCCGGGCACCGCCACGTCGCCCAGGAACCCGATCAGCCCGACGGTCGCCCCCGCGTCCCGCACCGCCCACAGGTGCGCACCCTCGCCGTCGAGAAAATTCGTCAAGTCTCGACGGGTGTCCGCGACGTCGAGGCGCAGCGGCGTGTTCCACCACCGCATGACGTCGGGGTCGCTGAAGGCTTCTTGCAGCAGCTCCGCGTCACGGGCTGGATCCAACGGCGCCAGCATGAGCCTGGCGGTTCTCAGTTCCAACCGCTTCCTCCTGTCTCAGGCATCGATCCGGCGGTCAAACCCCACTGCCAATTCCACTTTCAACGTCCGGCGCAAACGGTTCACAGCGCCTTCAGGTATCGCTGTGTCACCAGCCGTTGGATCAACGCGGTGACGGGAGCGCCGAACCTGCTCCACCACGCGCCGTGCCGCGAGAACGCGGTCACCTCCGCGGAGACCTCGTCGGTCGCGGCGTCGTAGCGCACGGCGAAGCGCTCCTCACCGGACTCGGCGTGGCCCGGCAGCGTCCCGTAGGCAAAGCCGCGCAGGTCGGGTTCGTCGACGACGTAGACGACGCGGCACGGGGCACGAACCGGACCCAGGTGGACGATCACCTCCGATCCGACCTCGGCGACTTCTGACGTCGCCTCCACGCGCAACCCGGCGCCGCGCAGCATCCCCCAGCGCATGCCTCTGGCGGCCGCTTCGTCGAAGCGGGCGCGTCCGCGTCCGATGACAGCGGACTTCTGCACGTGGCGGTAGCCGTCGGGCAGCCGCCCGGCCGTCGCGCCCACCTCCGCGTAGGTCAGCCGACGCCCAGCCAGGTCGCTCAATTTCACAGGGACACCATGACATTGCAGGTATAGGTTTTGACACATGACCACGCAAAGCGTTGCTGAAGCATCAGGCACTTTCAGCTTCGGCAGTGACCTCACTGTCAACCGCCTCGGATTCGGCGCCATGCGCCTCACCGGTCAGGGAATCTGGGGCCCGCCCGAGGACCACGACGAGTGCATTCGCGTCCTGCGCCGCGCCCCCGAGTTGGGCGTCAACTTCATCGATACCGCGAACTCCTACGGCCCGTATGTGGCCGAGGAACTCATCCGCGAGGCACTCCATCCCTACGACGGAGTGGTGATCGCGACGAAGGCCGGGCTGCTGCGCACCGGACCCGACGTCTGGCCGGTGCTGGGCTATCCCGCATACCTACGCCAGGAATGCGAGATGAGTCTGCAACGTCTCGGCGTCGACACCATCGACCTGTTCCAGCTGCACCGGATCGACCCGAAGTTTCCCGCCGAAGATCAGATCGGCGAGCTGGTGGCTCTGCAACAGGAGGGCAAGATCCGCCACATCGGACTCTCCGAGGTCAACGTCGAGCAGCTGGAGGCGGCTCTGGACATCGCCCAGATCGTGTCCGTGCAGAACATGTACAACCTCACCTCGCGCGCCGCAGAACCTGTTCTCGACGCATGCGAAGCGCGGGGGATCGCGTTCATCCCGTGGTTCCCGCTGGCGTCGGGGCCGCTGGCGGCGCCCGACGGCCCGCTGGAGCGCATCGCGGCCGACCACGACGCCACCGCCTCACAGTTGGCTCTGGCATGGCTGCTCAAGCGTTCACCGGTGATGCTGCCCATCCCCGGCACCTCGAAGGTCGCGCATCTGGAGGAAAACGCGGCGGCCGCCACCATCGAGCTGTCCGACGAGGAGTTCGAGACGCTGAGTAAAGCCGGGGCGGCCCAACAGTAGGTCAGGCAATACGGTGGGCGGGTGACCACCGAACGGCCTGTCGATCCGCACCCCGGCGGCGGATTCAACCCGCCGGTCCCCACCACCGCAGGTGGACCCGACTACGGCCGGTTCGTCGAAGCCGTCCGCACACTGCAGGATCACACCCGCGCCGCCGACGCCCCCGATGAGGTGATCAGCGAGGCCGCCGACCTCATCGAAAAGGTGTCGAGCCTGCTCGCGCCGTATCACGCCGACGAATGGGCGTCACCGTCGGGCCGGCGCATGGACCTGCCGAACCGCGGGAACATCCTGCAGGTGCCGGCGGACCTGCACAAGGCCGCCGACGGGCGCATCGGCGGCACGGTGCAGTTCCGCCGCTTCCACCTCGGCCGCAACGGCGCCGCGCACGGTGGCGCGGTCGCGATGTTGTTCGACTCGCTGCTGGGCTATACGGCGTTCCGGCTCAGCCGCAGCCGGGCCCAGCGCACCGCATACCTGCACATCGACTACCGCAAGATCGCGCCCGTCGAGAAGGAGTTGCAGGTCGAAGCGCGTATCGACGACATCGAGGATCGCAAGATCTTCGTTTCCGGCCGCATCCTCGACGGTGACGCCGTGGTGGCCGAGGCACATGCGTTGTTCGTCAAGCTGAAGCCGGGACAGCCGTGACGCAGGACAAGCAGGACAAATCGAACCTCCGCCGCCGGTGGGCGCGGTGGCGCGACCGACTGCGGGAGCGCCGCAGAGCGGAGTTCGTTTACCGCATAGTCGTCGCGGTGATCGGGCTCGTGGTCCTGGGCGTCGGCATCATCGCGATCCCGTATCCCGGTCCGGGCTGGGCCATCGTCTTCGTCGGGCTGGGCATTCTGGCCACTGAGTTCGACTGGGCACGACGGCTGCTCGCCTATGCCAGGGAGCGCTACGACAAGGTGATGGAGTGGTTCCAGCGCCAACACTGGGCAGTGCAGATCATCGGTGGAGTCTTCACGGCGCTGATCGTGGCCGGCACGCTGTGGCTGCTGGGTGCACTCGATTGGTCGGCGGAACTCGTCGGCATCGACCGCGGGTGGTTGAACAGCCCCATCGGCATCGGATCGTGAGCATCCACCCCGATAACATGGTCGCGTCCTGAGATTTGACCACCTGAGCAGTAGGAGAGTCACCGATGAGCGCCCCCGCCAGCCCCGCCCTCGCAGCCCCGATCCGGGTCGCTGCCGGGACCACTGCCGGGGCAGCGGTCCGCGACGCCGGCCTGCCGGGCCGCGGCGCTCCCGACGCGATCGTCGTGGTCCGCGACGCCGAGGGCCGCCTGCACGACCTGTCATGGACACCCGAAGCCGACACCGACGTGACGCCGGTCGCCGCGGATACCGACGACGGGCGCAGCGTCATCCGGCACTCGGCCGCCCACGTTCTGGCCCAGGCGGTGCAGGCCCTGTTCCCCGAGGCGAAACTCGGCATCGGGCCGCCGATCACCGACGGGTTCTACTACGACTTCGACGTCCCACGGGCATTCACGCCGGATGATCTCGAGGCGCTGGAGAAACGCATGCGCCAGATCGTCAAGGAAGGCCAGCTGTTCTCCCGGCGCGTCTACGAATCCAAAGGGCAAGCGCGCGAAGAACTTGCCAACGAGCCGTACAAGCTCGAACTGGTCGACGACAAATCCGGCGATCCCGACGTGATGGAGGTCGGCCCCCCCGGTTCTGATGACGAGCTGACCGCCTACGACAACCTCAATCCCCGTACCCGTGAACGCGAATGGGGCGATCTGTGTCGTGGTCCGCACATTCCCACGACCAAGTACATTCCGGCGTTCAAGTTGACCCGTAGCTCGGCGGCGTACTGGCGCGGCAACCAGGACAACGCCAGCCTGCAGCGCATCTACGGCACCGCTTGGGAATCACAAAAGGCGCTCGACAAACACCTCGAGTTCATCGAGGAGGCGCAACGGCGCGACCACCGAAAGCTCGGCGCGGAGCTGGACCTGTTCAGCTTTCCCGACGAAATCGGTTCCGGCTTGGCGGTTTTCCATCCGAAGGGTGGCATCATCCGGCGTGAGCTGGAGGACTACTCGCGGCGTAAACACAATGAGGCCGGGTACGAGTTCGTCAACAGTCCGCACATCACCAAGGCGGAGCTGTTCAAGATCTCCGGCCACCTCGACTGGTACGCCGACGGCATGTTCCCGCCGATGCACCTCGACGCCGAGTACAACGAGGACGGCACGGTACGCAAGCCCGGCCAGGACTACTACCTGAAGCCGATGAACTGCCCGATGCACTGCCTGATCTTCCGTTCTCGGGGACGGTCGTATCGCGAACTTCCATTGCGGCTCTTCGAGTTCGGCACCGTCTACCGTTATGAGCTCTCCGGTGTGGTGCATGGGCTGACCCGGGTTCGCGGCCTGACCATGGACGATGCCCACATCTACTGCACGCGTGATCAGATGCGCGACGAGCTGACCTCGCTGCTGCGCTTCGTGCTCGATCTGCTCGGCGACTACGGCTTGACCGACTTCTATCTGGAACTGTCCACCAAGGACCCGAAGAAGTTCGTCGGCTCCGACGAGCTGTGGGAGGAAGCCACCGGCGTGCTGGCCGAGGTCGGCGCGGCATCCGGGCTGGACCTGGTGCCGGACCCGGGTGGGGCGGCGTTCTACGGTCCCAAGATCTCGGTTCAGGTCAAGGACGCGCTGGGCCGCAGCTGGCAGATGTCGACCATCCAGCTCGACTTCAACTTCCCGGACCGGTTCGAGCTGGAATACACCGCGGCCGACGGCAGCCGGCAACGGCCGGTGATGATCCACCGCGCCCTGTTCGGCTCGATCGAGCGGTTCTTCGGCATCCTCACCGAGCACTACGCCGGTGCATTCCCGGCGTGGCTGGCGCCGGTTCAGGTGGTCGGCATCCCGGTCGCCGACGGACACGTTCCGTACCTCGACGGCCTTGCCGCGCAGCTGAAGCTGCGCGGCATTCGGGCCGCCGTCGACAGCAGCGACGACCGGATGGCCAAGAAGATTGTCAACCACACCAACCAGAAGGTGCCGTTCATGCTGCTGGCCGGCGACCGCGACGTGGAAGCCGACGCCGTCAGCTTCCGTTTCGGTGACCGCAGCCAGATCAACGGCGTGCCACGCGACCAGGCCGTGGAGGCGATCGCCAACTGGATCGCCAGGCGTGAGAATGTCGTTCCCACAGCCGAATTGCTCAAGGTGGGCACTGACCCGTGACGGATCAGCCAGACGACCACACGATCGTCGACCATGGGGTCGGTGAACCCGATCACTTGCAGAGACTGTGGACCCCTCATCGAATGACCTACATCGCCGAGGCCCCGATGAAGAAGGGGGCGTCGGCGTCCGAGAAGTCCAAAGAGCCGTTCACCGACATTCCGACGCTGTCCGACGAGGACGGTCTCGTGGTGGCCCGTGGTGAGCTGGTCTACGTCGTGCTGAACCTGTACCCGTACAACCCCGGCCACTCGATGGTGGTGCCCTACCGCCGGGTCTCCGAGCTCGAAGACCTCACCACCGACGAGAGCGCAGAGCTGATGGGGTTCACCCAGAAGGTGATTCGCGTCATCAAAGCGGTGTCCCAGCCGCACGGCTTCAACGTGGGGCTCAACCTCGGCAGCTCGGCCGGCGGATCGCTGGCCGAACACCTGCACATGCACGTGGTGCCGCGGTGGAGCGGCGACGCCAACTTCATCACGATCATCGGAGGCTCGAAGATCGTTCCGCAGTTGCTGCGCGAAACCCGTGAGCTGCTCGCCACGGAATGGGCGAATCAGCCGTGAGCAATTTCTACCTGATGACCCGCGCGGCCTACACGAAACTCAGCACGCCTCTCGCCAAGGCCGCGCTGCGGGCCGGGCTGACCCCGGACAGCGTGACGATCATCGGCACGGCGGGCACCGTCATCGCCGCATTGACGCTGTTCCCGATCGGGCAGCTGTGGTGGGGCTCATTCTCGGTGTTCATCTTCGTGCTCGCCGACATGCTCGACGGGGCGATGGCCCGGGTGCGCGGTGGTGGTACCCGCTTCGGCGCGGTGCTGGACGCCACCTGCGACCGGATCGGTGACGGTGCCGTCTTCTGCGGGCTGCTGTGGTGGGCCGCGTTCGGGCTGAGGAGCCCCTCGCTGGTGGTCGCCACCATGATCTGCCTGGTGACTTCCCAGGTCATCTCCTACATCAAGGCACGCGCCGAGGCGAGCCGCCTGTCCGGCGCGGGCGGACTGATCGAGCGCCCGGAGCGACTGATCATCGTGTTGGCCGGCGCGGGGCTGTCTGGCGTGCCGTTCCTGCACGTGCCCTGGTTGGTGCACGTCGCGATGTGGGTGCTCGCCGCGGCGAGCGTGGTGACTCTCGGTCAGCGCCTGCACACCGTGCGGACATCGCCGGGCGCGATGGAGCCACTCGAGAAGACCGGGCAGAACCCGCCCAGCGGAGACGAGCCGTGACCGGCGCCCCGGCCGGACCGAATTCGGATCGCGGCAGTCGTTTCTCACTGACGGGCCAATTCACCGACTGGGGCTATGCGGCCGGCTGGCGAATCGTCCGAGCCATGCCGGAACTGATGGCGCGCAACGCGTTTGGTGCCGGTGCGCACTACGCCGCCCGAGGTGGCGGCCCCGCGCAGTTGCGCAAGAACCTGGCACGCGTGCTGGGGATGGATCCCGCCGAGGTGCCGGACGGCCTGATTCGTGCTTCGCTGGCCTCATACGCCCGATACTGGCGGGAGGCGTTTCGCTTGCCGACCATGGATCACGAAGCGCTGGGTCGCCGGCTCCACGAGGTGGTGGTGGGCAGCGAGCACATCGAAGCCGCCCTCACCGCCGGCCGTGGCGTGGTGCTGGCGCTGCCGCACAGCGGCAATTGGGACATGGCCGGAGTGTGGCTGGTCTACAAGCACGGCACCTTCACCACCGTGGCCGAACGACTCAAACCCGAGTCGTTGTACAACCGCTTCATCGCCTACCGGGAGAGCCTGGGCTTCGAGATGCTTCCCCTGACCGGTGGCGACCGGCCGCCCTTCGAAGTCCTGGTCGACAGGCTGGCGGGCAATGGGCTGGTGTGTCTGATGGCCGAGCGTGACCTCACCCGCAGCGGCGTCCAGGTCGACTTCTTCGGGGAGGCGACCCGCATGCCCGCCGGCGCGGCGAAGCTGGCGATCCAGACCGGAGCCACGTTGTTGCCCGCGCACAGCCACTACGACCGGGACGACATGGTCATCACGATGTCCCCGCCCCTGGACACGACGTCGGGCGACGTCACCACCATCACCCAGGCACTGGCCGACCGGTTCGCCCGTAACATCGCCGCGCACCCGGCCGACTGGCACATGATGCAGCCCCAGTGGCTCGCCGACCTCTCGCAAGAGCGGCGCGCGAAGCTGGCCGGCGAGCCGTCGACGGGGGGGACCAGCTGATGCGCATCGGCATGGTCTGCCCGTACTCCTTCGACGTTCCAGGCGGCGTCCAGTCGCACGTGCTGCAGTTGGCCGCGGTGATGCACGACCGCGGCCATCAGGTCAGCGTGCTTGCACCGTCCTCGCCGCACGTCTCGCTGCCCGACTACGTCGTGTCCGGCGGCAAGGCCGTGCCGATTCCGTACAACGGGTCGGTGGCCCGGTTGCGGTTCGGCCCCGCCACACACCGCAAGGTCAAACAGTGGCTCGTCGAGGGTGAATTCGACGTCCTGCACCTGCACGAGCCCAACGCGCCCAGTCTGTCGATGCTGGCGCTGATGATCGCCGAGGGGCCGATCGTGGCGACGTTTCACACATCGACGACGAAATCGTTGACGCTCAGCGTGTTTCAGGGGATTCTGCGGCCGTGGCACGAGAAGATCGTCGGCCGCATCGCGGTGTCGGACCTGGCGCGGCGCTGGCAGATGGAGGCGTTGGGCTCCGACGCTGTCGAGATTCCGAACGGGGTCGACGTCGCGTCGTTCGGGTCCGCTCCGCTGATCGAGGGCTATCCGCGGCCGGACAGGTCCGTGCTGTTCCTCGGCCGATTCGACGAGCCGCGCAAGGGCATGGCGGTGCTGCTGCGCGCGCTGCCCGCGCTGGCGGAACGCTTCGGTGACATCGAGATCCTGATCGTCGGCCGCGGCGACGAGGAGGAGTTGCGTGAGGAAGCCGGCGCGCTGGCCGGGCATCTGCGGTTTCTCGGGCAGGTCGACGACGAGACGAAGGCGTCGGCGATGCGCAGCGCCGACGTCTACTGCGCACCCAACATCGGCGGCGAGAGTTTCGGCATCGTGCTGGTCGAGGCGATGGCCGCCGGGACCGCGGTCGTGGCCAGTGATCTCGATGCGTTCCGGCGGGTCCTCGACGACGGCAGGGCGGGCCGCCTGGTGTCCGTCGACGATGCCGATGCGCTGGCCGCGGGGTTGATCGACGTGCTGGCGAACGACGCCACCCGCAACGGCTACATCGAGGCGGCATCCGAGGCGGTCCGCCGTTACGACTGGTCGGTCGTTGCCCGCCAGATCATGCGGGTCTACGAGACGGTGGCCGGGGCGGGGGCGAAGGTGCGGGTGGCCGGCACCGCCAAGAGCGTCGCGACCGGGAGGCGTAGTTGATCACCTGGATCGTGATCATCGCGCTGGCGCTGCTGGTAGTCGTGCTGCTGCTGGTCGGTGCATGGGCCTTCCAAACCGCCAACCGGCTCGACCGGCTGCACGTCCGCTACGACCTGTCCTGGCAGGCGCTGGACGGCGCCCTGGCCCGGCGTGCCGTGGTGGCCCGGGCGGTCGCGGTCGACGCCTACGGCGGCGGACCCCAGGGTAAGAGGCTGGCCGCGTTGGCCGACGCCGCCGAGCGTGCGCCGAAGACAGCCCGGGAGGCCGCCGAGAACGAGCTGTCCGCCGCCCTGGCGCTGGTCGACCCGGGGTCCCTGCCCGCGGCGCTGGTGGCCGAGCTCGCCGACGCCGAGGCGCGGGTGCTGCTGGCCCGGCGATTCCACAACGACGCGGTGCGTGACACCTTGGCGCTGCGGGAGCGGCTCGCGGTGCGCACCCTGCGGCTGGGCGGGACCGCCGCGCTGCCAACCTATTTCGAGATCGCCGAACGGGCGGAAACCCCCGCGCCTCGCGAGGCCGGTTCTGTCAGCCGCCGCACGTCGGCACGCATCGTGCTGCTCGACGAGGACGGTTGTGTCCTGCTGTTCTGCGGGTCCGACCCGGCCGCGGTGGACGTCCCGGCGCCCCGCTGGTGGTTCACCGTCGGCGGGGCGATGCAAACCGGCGAGACGCTCGCCGAGGCCGCCGCGCGCGAACTCGACGAGGAGACTGGACTGCGCGTCGACCCGGCCGACATGCTGGGCCCGGTGTGGCGGCGCGACGCGGTCATCGATTTCAACGGGTCGGTGATCCGCAGCGAGGAGATGTTCTTCGTGCACCGCACCCGGCGCTTCGAGCCGTCGACGGCCGGCCGGACCGGTCTGGAGCGGGCCTACATTCACGGGCACCGCTGGTGCGATGCGACAATGATCAGCGATCTGGTTGCCAAGGGCGAAACGGTGTACCCGCTGCAGTTGGGCGAGCTGCTCGACGAGGCAAACGTGCTGGCCGAGGCCCGGGACGGCGCCCCGGAGCGGCAGTTGCAGTCGATCCGCTGAACTGCGGAATCAACGGATTTGCCGCCACCTTTAGACTGGATCAGTAGCGAGTTGGAGGAGATAGCAGTGGAAACCGCAGCTGGAACGAACGGGTCGGCGCAGACCGGCACCGCGCGGGTCAAGCGCGGCATGGCTGAGATGCTCAAGGGCGGCGTGATCATGGACGTCGTCACCCCCGAGCAGGCCCGCATCGCCGAGGGGGCCGGTGCCGTCGCCGTGATGGCGCTCGAACGAGTGCCCGCCGACATCCGCGCGCAGGGCGGGGTGTCGCGGATGAGCGACCCCGACATGATCGAGGGCATCATCGAAGCCGTCACGATCCCGGTGATGGCCAAGGCCCGGATCGGGCACTTCGTCGAGGCGCAGATCCTGCAGAGCCTCGGCGTCGACTACGTCGACGAGTCCGAGGTACTCACGCCGGCCGACTACACCAACCACATCGACAAGTGGAAATTCACCGTGCCGTTCGTCTGCGGCGCCACCAACCTCGGCGAGGCGCTGCGCCGGCTCACCGAGGGCGCGGCGATGATCCGCTCCAAGGGTGAGGCCGGTACCGGTGACGTCTCCAACGCCACCACCCACATGCGCAAGATCGGCGGCGAAATCCGTCGGCTCACCTCGCTGTCCGAAGACGAATTGTTCGTCGCCGCAAAGGAACTGCAGGCCCCGTATGACCTCGTCGTCGAGGTGGCGCGGGCCGGCAAGCTGCCGGTGACACTGTTCACCGCCGGTGGCATCGCGACACCGGCCGACGCCGCGATGATGATGCAACTCGGGGCGGAGGGCGTGTTCGTCGGCTCGGGCATCTTCAAGTCGGGTGACCCGGGCGCGCGCGCGGCGGCGATCGTCAAGGCCACCACGTTCTACGACGACCCCGATGTGCTGGCCAAGGTGTCGCGCGGGCTGGGGGAAGCCATGGTCGGCATCAACGTGGAGGACATCGCGCAGCCTCACCGGCTCGCCGAGCGCGGCTGGTAATACGGCTGCATGTCGATCGAGAAGATCCTCGACCTGGAGCAACTCGAGGTCAACATCTACCGCGGAAGCGTGTTCAGTTCCCCGTCGGGCAACTGGCAGCGCACGTTCGGCGGCCAGGTGGCGGGTCAGTCGCTGGTGTCGGCGGTCCGCACGGTCGACTTCCGCTATCAGGTTCACTCGCTGCACGGCTATTTTTTGCGGCCGGGAGATGCCAAGTCGTGCACGGTGTTCATCGTCGAGCGGCTCCGCGACGGTGGTTCCTTCGCGACCCGTCGCGTGAACGCCGTCCAGCACGGCGAGACGATCTTCTCGATGTCGGCATCGTTCCAGACCGACCAGAGCGGCATCGAACACCAGGACGCGATGCCGCCATCGGCTCCGCCGCCCGACGGCCTGCCCGAGCTCACGTCGGTGCGAGCGTTCGACGACGCCGGCTTCAAACAGTTCGAGGAGTGGGACGTCCGCGTCGTGCCGCGCGATCAGCTGGTGCCGGAGCCGGGCAAGGCATCTCAGCAGCAGGTGTGGTTCCGTCATCGCGACCCGCTGCCCGACGACCCGGTGCTGCACATCTGCTCGCTGGCGTACATGAGCGATCTGACCCTGCTCGGCTCGGCGCAGGTGCATCACGTCGAGGAGCGTCCGCATCTGCAGGTCGCGTCACTGGATCACGCGATGTGGTTCATGCGGCCGTTCCGCGCCGACGAGTGGTTGCTGTACGACCAGTCGTCGCCGTCGGCGTCGGGTGGACGGTCGCTGACGCAGGGCAAGATCTTCACGCAGACCGGCGAGATGGTGGCGGCCGTCGTGCAGGAAGGTCTGACCCGCTACCAGCGCGACTACCGCCCGGACCGCGGATGAGCGGCCCCCACGTCGGAGTGCTCGCGCTGCAGGGGGACACCCGGGAGCACCTGGCCGCCCTGCGCGAAGCCGGCGCGGAATCGTCCACGGTGCGTCGCATCGGCGAACTCGAAGCCGTCGACGCACTGGTCATCCCCGGCGGGGAGTCCACCACGATGAGCCACCTGTTGAGGGAGTTCGGACTGCTCGAGCCGCTGCGGGCCCGGCTGGCCGAGGGCATGCCGGCGTACGGATCGTGCGCAGGCATGATCCTGATGGCCACCGAGATCCTGGATGCGGGAGCGGCCGGGCGGGAAGCCGCTCCCCTCAAGGCCATCGATATGACCGTGCGGCGCAACGCCTTTGGCCGCCAAGTCGATTCATTCGAAGGCGACATCGCGTTCGACGGCCTCGACCGTTCCGTGCATGCGGTCTTCATCCGCGCGCCGTGGGTGGAGCGGGTCGGCCCCGACGTGCAGATCCTCGGCCGCGCGGCCGACCATATCGTCGCGGTGCGTCAGGCAAAGATGCTGGCGACGTCGTTTCACCCGGAGATGACCGGCGACCGGCGCATCCACGCGTTGTTCGTCGATATTGTGCGCGGCCGCGGCTGAGTGGCTAGCGGATCGGGAGGCCGGTGACCGCCCGGCCGATGACCAGGCGTTGAATCTCGCTGGTGCCCTCGAAGATGGTGAAGATCTTGGCATCTCGATGCATCCGCTCGACCGGATAGTCGCGGGTGTACCCGTTGCCGCCGAGAATCTGGATCGCCTCGTCGGTGACGTAGACGGCCGTCTCACTGGCCACCAGTTTGGCCATCGACCCCTCGGCGTTTTCGAAGGGCTTACCGTTGCGAGCCATCCAGCCCGCGCGCCAGACCAGCAGGCGGGCCGCATCGACGCGTGCCTTCATATCGGCCAGTTTGAAGGCGATGGCCTGGAATTCACCGATCTTGCGGCCGAACTGTTCACGCTGGCGCGCATAGTCGAGGGCGTACTCGTAGGCCGCGCGGGCGACTCCGACGGCCATCGCGCCGACGGTCGGGCGGGTGCGCTCGAAGGTCGCCATCGCGGCCTGCCCGGCCGCCTTCTTGCCCTCGCGGACCCGCGCGATGCGCTCGTCGAACTTGTCCTTGCCGCCGACGATCAGGCGGCCGGGGAGCCGGACGTCTTCCAGCACCACCTCGGCGGTGTGGGAGGCCCGGATGCCGTGCTTGAGGAACTTCTGGCCCTGTTTGAAGCCCGGTGTGTTCGGCGGGATGATGAAGGTCGCCTGCCCCCGGGTGCCGAGTTCGGGATGCACGGAGGCCACCACGATGTGCACCTCGGCGATGCCGCCGTTGGTCGCCCACGTCTTGGTGCCGTTGAGCACCCATTCGTCGGACGCCTCGTCATAGCGCGCCCGGGTGAGGATCGCGCCGACGTCCGACCCGGCGCCGGGCTCCGACGAGCAGAAGGACGCCACCTTCGGATCATCGACCGTGCCGAACATCTGCGGCAGCCACTCACCGAGCTGTTCGGGGGTGCCGTTGGCGGCCAAGGAGGCCGCGGCCAGCCCGGTGCCCAGGATGGACAGTGCGATTCCGGCGTCGCCCCAGAACAGTTCCTCGAAGACGACGAGCATTCCGAGGCCGGAGGGCTCGGCGGCCTGTTCGGCGAACAGCTCCATCGAGTAGAGGCCGACCTTGGCCGCCTCCTGGATGATCGGCCACGGCGTTTCTTCGCGTTCGTCCCACTCCGCTGCGGCCGGCCGGACGACGTCGGCGGCGAATTCGTGGACCCAGTCCCGAACGTGAACGACGTCGGGCGGTAGCTCGAGTGAGTAAGACATGTAGTCGCGGTCCTTTCGGGGGCACGATCCGCGCTGTGGACTGAACAGCCACCTACCTTACTCCTGAGTAAGTTCTACAGCAAAAGCGTTGTGGCCGACCTAACAGCGCCTAGGCCGACCGGCACCGCAGCCAGTCGATGTTCATCGGAATGATGTCGGGCGCTCGTCGAACCTGGCCTGCGCGTCGATTTCATACGTGTACACGGCCTTACCTGGCGATCGCGGCGAAGTAGTCGCCACTGCACGCTGGTCGTCGAGCGCGACGCCGCACCGATATAGCCGTCGGGCCGCACCAGCACGCGACCGCCGTCCCGCAGGCCGAAACGCTTGGCCGCCAACCCGTCTGGTCGGCGCTCACCTGGTCGTAGCCACCGACCGGCGTGTCGTCGGCGGCGATGAGCACCTGACCCTGTCCGGCGGGCCCGCGGCCGGGGCCGGTATCTCCGCCGCGATGGTCAGGATGGTGTGCGGGGCATTGGCGGCGCCGCACTGGCCGCCCTCGCCCTGAACGGCAGCGGCCAGCTTCCAGGCGAGGTTGAACGCGTCCTGCATGGCGGTGTTCATGCCTTGCCCGCCCGCGGCATCGCCGGCGAGGAACACTCGGCCATATCGGTAGGCGGGCACCTGGCCGTGGTGGATTTCGAAGCAGGTGAGCCAGCGGCTGCTCGTGATGGTGACGCCGCCGACCCGCTCGTCGAGATTTTCTGGAGGGCGTCCTGGGTGGGATGGAGGTTGAGCGCCGCGCCACGCTCGTCGTGGATCTCCGCCATCAGGCGGGCCCGCCCGTCCCGCATCGGCATCATGATCACCGGGCCCTCGGGCGCGAAGACCGTGTACATCGACTCGGCATCCATGTCGCTGTCGGCGTCGCAGTCGCAGTCGCCCAGGATGAACCGCTCACCCTTGAACAGGGTCAGCTGGACACCGTCGGCTTCCTGTGTCAGTTCGACGAGCTCGACACCCCGGTCGACGGTCACGCCGAGCCCCGAAAGCCGCTCGTCGAGCACCCGTTCGGTCTCGGTCTGGGAAGTCAACAGCGAGAACGGGAGCGCGCTGTCGACGCCGCCGAACTCAACGTGAAAGAGCTCGCTGCCGTTGCTGAGCATCCTCATCGCGGTGGACTTCACGCCGGTGGCGACCACGTGAATCGCGATAGCCCGGGATTCGGTGGTCGGCTCGGGCAGCTTGTCGATGACCCGGATTCGGATGCCGCGGCGGGTCAGCTCGCAGGCGGCGACCAGGCCGACCGGTCCCGCGCCGACGACGACGTCCGGGTTCGATCGCCCCAGGTCCGCGCGACGAACGCGGCGTGCTGGCCGCGAAGATCCTTTCGGCGGCCAGGACCGCTTTCGCCGAAACCGGCTGGGCGGGGCACGACGATTCGCGCGGTGGCCCGGGAGGCCGACGTCGACCCCGCGCTGGTCTATCACTACTTCGGATCGAAGGAGGGGTTGCTCGACGCGGCGACGAACCCTCCACGGCGATGGCTCGAGAACGTGGCGAAAACTTCGACCACGCCAGCGCGCTGTTGCGGCTGAGGCTGGGCGCTTGGGCAGACGACGAGATCGGTCCGGTGTTGCGCGCTGTGGTGCAAACCGCCGCGCACGAGTCGAGCACCCGCGAGAAGCTGCGGATGGTCGTGCAGAGCAGCCTGATGGGGTGTCCCAACTCGGCGTCGACGAGCGCGATCGCGCGGTGCGCAGTGGGCTGCTCTCGTCGCAGATCATGGGCCTGGCGATGATGCGCTACGTCTGCAAGATCGACCCGGTGGCGTTGATGACAGACGATGAGGTCGTCGCGGCCATCGCGCCGAATCTCCAGCGCTACATCGAGGGCGACATCGGAGTGACGCAGATTCGGTAAGGCATAAAGCTCCACGTAGACTCGTTGATCGAACTCTGAAGTGTTCTGAAAGAGGTAGTACCTGCATGAGCGGCCATTCCAAGTGGGCCACCACCAAGCACAAGAAGGCGATCATCGATGCTCGTCGCGGCAAGAACTTCGCGAAGCTGATCAAGAACGTCGAGGTGGCCGCGCGCGTCGGCGGTGGCGACCCGGGTGGGAACCCGACGCTGTACGACGCCATTCAGAAGGCCAAGAAGAACTCGGTGCCCAACGACAACATCGAGCGGGCCCGCAAGCGTGGCGCCGGTGAGGAAGCCGGCGGCGCCGACTGGCAGACCATCACCTACGAGGGGTACGGACCCAACGGTGTCGCGGTGCTGATCGAATGCCTGACCGACAACCGCAACCGGGCGGCCGGCGAGGTGCGTGTCGCCATGACCCGCAACGGCGGCAACATGGCCGACCCCGGCTCGGTGTCCTATCTGTTCTCCCGCAAGGGAGTGGTCACACTGGAGAAGAACGGCCTGACCGAGGACGACGTGTTGACCGCGGTGCTCGAGGCCGGTGCCGAAGACGTCAACGATCTCGACGACAGCTTCGAGATCATCTGTGAGCCAACGGATCTGATTGCGGTTCGGACAGCGCTCCAGGATGCCGGTATCGACTACGAGTCTGCCGAGGCCAGCTTCCAACCGTCGGTGACGGTGCCCGTCGACCTCGACGGCGCCCGCAAGGTGCTCAAGCTCGTCGACGCGCTCGAGGACAGCGACGACGTCCAGGACGTTTACACCAACCTCGACATCCCCGACGACGTCGCCGCCGAACTCGACAAAGAGGACTAGCCTCACCGGCGCTGGGGTCAGGCCGGCTTGATCAGATCCAGCTGCTGCAGGACGGTCACTCCGTCGTCCAGCCCGATCTCCTCGACGATCAGGCCGTCAACGACCTTCAGAACCGACGTTCCGGTGAATCGCATCGTCTTGCCGCTGCCGGCCGGCAAGGCACCGATCGGCATGTCGTCGAACGCTTCACCGGTCTGAGTGCCACCGCCGATCCACTGGCCCACCACGTAGTCGCCTTCGGCGATCAGATCAGCGGTAGCGTCGAACGCCAAGTCCGGGAACGCCGCGCGGAACTTGGCGGCGAAGGCCCGTACCTCGTCGCGGCCACGGCATGGGGTGTGCAGCGAATACTCGAAGCGGATGTCCGGTGCGGCCAGTTCGGCGATGACATCGGGGTTGAAGTTCTCCCCCCAGAATTCGGTGAACCACCGTCCGACAACCGCCTTGTTCTCCTCGATTGTCATTGAATGTTCCTTTCTACGTTGACAACTGAAGCACTGTCGGGTGGACGCGCTCACAACGTAGACGTGGACCGATGTTCAAATGTGAGGCCGCCGGCGGAAAGCCCCACTGCGCCCCAATTGACGACGAAGGGCTAGTACCTCAGCACCACCCGGTAACTGCGTCATGCGAACGGCCAGCCATCCTCGGCTCGCACTGTCCGCCCGCGCCGGTCCGTTGGCCGTCGTTGGTGCAGCAGCCCAGGCGCACGCCATCAGGCGGCCATGAGGAAGTCGCCGATCGCGCGGGCGGTCCGTGCCGGCTGGTCGATCATGGTCAGCACGTAGGCGTCCTCGACCTGTTGCAGCCGCCCATTGGGCAGCAGCGCCGCGAGTCGCTCGCCGTGGTCGGCGGGCATCACCGGGTTGCGGCTCCACAACACCAGGGCCGGCCCGTCGAAATCCGCGAGACGGTTGGTGGCCCGGATCAGGTCGGGCCGGTCGAATCGGGTGCGGCAGTATTTGACGAGGTCGGCCCGGATCAGCCGGTCGGTGAGCCCGGCGGCGAGCCATTCATCGACAATGTGTTGTGGGACAGGGTTTTTCGCCATCTGGCCGAATATGAACCATTGCCGGCGCAGCCAGCCGATCTTGAGTTGGCGCATGGCCAGCGAGACCGTCAGCGTGTTCCGGCTTGCCAGCCACGCGACCTTGCCGGGAAATCCCGGCGGAAAGTTGTCGAACGCCTCCGACGGGCAGAGCACCATCCGTGCGACGCGTTTGTCGCGGCCGGTGTCGGTGAGGAACAGCGGACCGCCCCAGTCGCTGACGACGAGGGTCACGTCGGTCAGGTGCAGCGCGTCGAGGAAGTCGGCGACGATGCCCACCATCCCGGGCATTGTGAGGTCGGCGTCTTTGCGCATCGGCATGCGGTGCCCGCCCAGTGGCAGCACGGGAAGTAGGTAGCGGAAGCCCGGTGGCAGCAGCGGTAGTGCCAGGTTCCATTGCGCGTCGTTCATCAGCAGGCCGTGTAGCAGCACGACCGGAGAACCGTTCGGGTCGCCCTCCTCTCGGTATTCGATGGTTCCGGCCGTGACGTCGGCGTGCTTCATGGCTGGCCTTCCAGCGATTAGAACGTATATTCTAGAATTTGTGTTCTAGTCTGTCAGGAGGAGGCGACGATGGCAAGGTCCACCCGTGAATCGATCCTGACCGCAGCCGCAGAATTGATGCGGCGCAAGGGCTACGGCGCGGTCGGTATGAAGGACATCGCCGAGGCGTCCGGCGCGCCGATCGGGTCGCTGTACCACCACTTTCGCGGCGGCAAGGTGCAGATCGTGGGCGAGGCGTTGATCAACGCGGGGCTCGCGTACGGGTTGCTGATTCCGTCGATCGTCGACGAGTACAGCGATCTGGGCATGGCCATCGAGGGGGTTTTCGCCCAAGCCGCCGAGGATATGGCGGCCACCGGTTTCGCCAACATGTGCCCGGTCGCCGGCGTCGCGGCCGAGATCGCCGACACGGTCGAGGAATTACGCGTCGCCGCCGCCGGGGTGTTCACCGCCTGGCTCGACGGCGGCACCGCCTACTTCCAGGCCCGCGGGCTGGACGGCATGCTGGCCCGCGATCTGACGATCACCCTGATCGGTGCGCTAGAGGGTGCTTTCGTGCTCGCGCGGACGGTACGCAACACCGAGCCGCTGCTGGCGGCCGGTCGTGTGCTGGCGCCGCAATACCGCGGAGTCACGCTGACCGAACACGCTCAGCGGGTGCCGTTCGACCTGACGAAGTCGTCCTCGTAGTCGACGGTGTCGTCGAACGCCCGGGCACGCTCGTCGGCCTCGGGACTACCGGAGAACAGGCTGGATCCCACGCGCAGCGTCTCGCCGTCGCCGTCGCGGCGGGCAACCGGCTCGGGGGCCGGCCCGGTGGGCTCGATGCGTTGTGTCGGCACCACGCCGCCGGTGCGCTGCACCCAGTCGACCATCCCTTCACGCACCGCGCACCGCAGGTCGAACAATGCGCCGGCGTTGGGGGCGCTGACGACGATCCGAACCCGCACCACGCCGCCGACGGCGTCGGTCACCTGCAGCACCCCGCGGCGGCCGTCCCACTGCTCACTGGCGGCCAGCAGCCGGTCCAGTTCGGCGCGCATGTCGTGGAACGGCACGGAGAAGTCGACGTCGAACTCGACCGCACCCATGATCTCGGTGGCGCTGCGTGTCCAGTTCTCGAACGGGGTTGTGGTGAAGTAGGTGCAGGGCAGCACCAGCCGCCGCTCATCCCAGAGCCGGACGACCACATAGGTCAGGGTGATCTCCTCGATGCGGCCCCACCAGCGGCCTTCCTCGAGTTCGACCACGTCGCCGACGCGGATCGCGCCGGAGAAGGCGATCTGCATGCCGGCGAACACCGCGCCCAGCGACGTCTGCGCGGCGAGGCCGGCGACCACCGACAACACCCCGGCCGAGGCGAACAATGTGGTGCCGATGTTGGAGAACGACGGGAACGTCATCAGGATCGCGGCCACGCCGAGCACCACCACAACCGCGACCGCGAGCCGGCGCAGCACCGTGACCTGCGTACGGATCCGTCTCCATACGCGGTCGGCGTCGGTGATGTCGTCGTCTCCGCCGCCGTAGCGGGCAATGGTGCGCCGCTCGGCGACCAGCACCAGGCTGGTGGCCAGGCAGGTGAGCGTGGCGATCACCACGATCAGCAGGCAGTGATCCACCCAGCCGCGCCAGGCATCGGCCGCATCGGAGGTTCGCTGCACCGCAATCGACGCGGCAAAGGCCATCAACACGGCGCGCACCGGCACACGGGTCAGCACGGCGACGTCGCAGATCACGGCGCTGCGGCGCCCGATGCGCCTCAGCACCCGGGTGAGCACCACCCCCAGCAGATATGCGGCCACCACGGCGCCGGCGACCCAGGCCAGGGTGACGGCGAGATTGGTTGCGGACTGCAGTTCATTCGCGTCGGGCATCGTGTGAGTTCAGCTCCCACGGATCGGGGACGGGGTCGGTTGCGACGTTAGCGGGGGCCGGCCGCGCCGTCACATCGACCTCGCGTCAGGCGTGTCCCTGCCCCGGGGTGTCCCGCCCGGCCACTAAGCTCTCGAACAGATGTTCACAGGAGGGCTGGCGTGCGGGTGATGGGAGTCGACCCCGGGTTGACGCGCTGCGGGTTGTCCGTGATCGAGAACGGACGCGGCCGGCAGGTGACGGCGCTGGACGTCGACGTGGTCCGCACCCCCGCCGACGATCCGCTGTCGAGACGGCTGCTGACCATCAGCGACACCGTCGAACACTGGATGGACACCCACCTGCCCGACGTCATCGCGATCGAGCGGGTGTTCTCCAATCAGAATGCATCGACCGCGATGGGCACCGCGCAGGCCGGCGGCGTCATCGCATTGGCGGCGGCGAAGCGCAACATCGACGTTTATTTCCACACCCCGAGCGAGGTCAAGGCCGCCGTCACCGGCAACGGCCGCGCCGACAAGGCGCAGGTGACTGCGATGGTGACCAGAATCCTTGCGCTGCAGACGAAGCCGACACCTGCCGACGCTGCCGACGCGCTGGCGCTGGCGATCTGCCACTGCTGGCGGGCGCCCATGATCGCACGGATGGCGCAGGCGGAGGCCATGGCCGCCGAACAGCGCCGCAAGTATCAATCCAAACTGGCGAAACTGAAGGCGGCACGATGATCGCATCCGTTCGCGGCGAGGTCCTCGACATCGCACTCGACCACGTAGTCATCGAGGCGGCCGGCGTCGGCTACAAGGTGATGGCGACGCCGTCGACGCTGGCGACTCTGCGGCGCGGCAGCGAGGCCAGGTTGATCACCGCGATGATCGTGCGCGAGGATTCGATGACCCTGTACGGGTTCGCCGACTCCGACGCCCGCAATCTGTTTTCGACGCTGCTCGCGGTCTCCGGCATCGGACCGAGCATCGCGCTCGGCGCGCTGGCCATCTACGACGGCCCGACCTTGCGGCAGAAGATCGCCGACGGCGACGTCACCGGACTGACCAGGATTCCCAAGGTCGGGAAGAAGACCGCCGAACTACTCGTGCTGACGCTGCGCGACAAGATGGGGCCGATCGCCTCGGCGGCGGGCGCCATGGCCCTCAGTGGCCACGCGGTGCGCGGCCCCGTCGTGGAAGCCCTTGTCGGACTTGGCTTTGCGGCCAAACTCGCCGAGGAGGCCACCGACAAGGTGCTGGCCAACGAACCGGAGGCCACCCAATCCACCGCGCTGCGGGCCGCGTTGTTGATGCTGGGCAACAAATGAGCCGCTTCGACGACGACGAACCCGAAGACACCTCCGACCGGGAGGTCTCCGCCGCGCTGACCGTCGGCGAAGGTGACATCGACGCCAGCCTGCGGCCGCGGACGCTGCGCGAGTTCATCGGCCAGGCGCGGGTTCGCGAACAGTTGCAACTCGTCCTCGAGGGTGCCAAAAATCGCGGCGGCACACCGGATCACATCCTGCTGTCCGGCCCGCCCGGACTGGGCAAGACCTCGTTGGCGATGATCATCGCGGCCGAACTCGGTTCCTCGCTGCGGGTCACCTCGGGTCCTGCGCTGGAACGCGCGGGCGATCTCGCCGCGATGCTGTCCAACCTGGTCGAGCACGACGTGTTGTTCATCGACGAGATTCACCGCATCGCCAGGCCGGCCGAGGAGATGCTTTATCTGGCGATGGAGGACTTCCGCGTCGACATCATCGTCGGGAAAGGCCCTGGCGCTACCTCGATTCCGCTCGAGGTCGCGCCGTTCACCCTGGTCGGCGCGACCACCAGGTCCGGGGCCCTCACCGGCCCGCTGCGGGACCGGTTCGGCTTCACCGCCCACATGGACTTCTACGAACCCGCCGAGCTCGAGCGGGTGCTCGCGCGGTCTGCGGGAATCCTCGGGATCGAGCTGGGCGCTGAGGCGGGCGCCGAGATCGCCCGGCGTTCGCGTGGCACCCCACGCATCGCCAACCGGTTGCTGCGCCGCGTCCGCGACTACGCCGAGGTGCGAGCCGACGGAGTGATCACCCGCGATATCGCCAAGTACGCGTTGGAGGTCTACGACGTCGACGAACTCGGACTGGACCGGCTCGACAGGGCCGTGTTGTCGGCGCTCACCCGCAGTTTCGGCGGCGGCCCGGTCGGGGTGTCCACCCTGGCCGTCGCCGTTGGAGAGGAAGCGACCACGGTCGAGGAGGTGTGCGAGCCTTTCCTCGTTCGTGCCGGAATGATCGCCCGCACCCCGCGTGGCCGTGTCGCCACCGCGCAGGCATGGACGCATCTCGGCATGAGCCCGCCCGCAGGCGTCGGCGGACTGGGACAGCCGGGCCTCTTCGGCTAGCGAAGGGAACACCGTAATGCTCATCGCGGGCTCGGTACTCGCGGTTCTTGCTGCGCTGCTGCACGTGTACATCTTCGTGATGGAGTCGCTCACCTGGACCTCGCCACGGACTCGTGCGACGTTCGGCACCACGGAGCAGGAGGCACAGACCACCAAGTTGCTGGCCTTCAACCAGGGGTTCTACAACCTGTTCCTCGCCATCGTGACGGCCAGCGGAGCGGTCTTCATCGCCACCGGTTGCACAGCAGTCGGTGTCGCGTTGGTGCTCGCCGGTGTGGGATCGATGTTCGCCGCGGCTGTCGTGCTGCTCGCCTCGTCGCCGGACAAGGCGCGCTCCACCGTCATCCAGGGACTGTTCCCGCTCATCGCGATCGTTCTCGTCGTGGTGGGCGTGGCGATGTAGCGTCGCCGGCGTGTGGTGGCGACGGCTCGGCGTCCTGCTCGCGGCCCTTGTCGTGTCGGTCGCTTCCGGCTGCGCCGGTGATTCGGCGGGTGCGGCCGAAATGCGGTCGGGTCTGGTCGACATCGGCAACGGCCGCACGTTGTTCCTGGACTGTCAGGGGCATGGTTCGCCGATCGTCTTCATCATTCCCGGGCTCGGCAGCTATGCCGAAGCGTGGAATGTGGTTGTGCCGCCGGACGATCCGATCCGGTCATCGCCGTACGACATCATCGGCGAGGCCAGGCTGACGCCGAGTCCCGATGCGGTACAGCCGACCGTGGCCAGGACGACACGGGTGTGTTCATACGACCGGCCCGGCACGCGGTTCGATGGCGCCGACCGATCCACCGCAGTGGCGCAACCGCACACCATTGCGCAGGACGTCGACGACATCGTGATGTTGTTGTGTACGGCCCAGCTGGCCGGCCCGTTCGTCGTCGCCGCACATTCCTACGGCGGCCTGATCGCCGACCTTCTCGCGCGTACCCGCCCGGATCTGATGGCGGGCCTAGTGTTCGTGGACCCGACCTCGGAATACCTGCCGAGTCTGGGCAGTCCGGCGCAGAACGCAGCATTCGATCGGGCGCTGGAGGATGGTGGCAGTGACGGCGCGGAGGGGGTGAAGGTCGGTCAGGCATTCGCCACCGTCGAGAGCGCGCCGCCGCTGCCGCAGGTCCCCGCCATCGTGCTGAGCTCGGACAAATTCGCGCCCCAGGTTCTGACGCCCGCGAACTACACACTGGCCCTGATCCATCAGGCCAACGACAGGTTGGCCGCCGCACTGGGCACGACCAACGTCATCGCCACGGGCAGCGGGCACAACATGATGCTGTACCAGCCGAAGTTCGTCGCCGACAACATCATCGACGTCGTCGAACGGGTCCGATCCTAGAGCAGGCCGAGCAGCTGCAGATCGGTGATGTATTTGACGATCACCTCCCGCGTCACGTGCGGAATGTCCTTGTCCGGGCCGATCTTGGCGTCCTGCACCGCCGCCCGGAATCGGTCGGTCGAGGCGATCGATCCGCAAACCGGCGTATCCGGGTGCTGGTAGTTGTGCAGCAGCGGCAGCAGCGAGGCCTGGCGTTGCCGCTCGGGCAGTGCGCGCATGGTGGTCTCGAACCGGGCCAACCATGCGCCGTAGTCACCGATACGCGTCACCGGGTAGCCGGCGTCGATCAGCCAGTCGACGTAGGTATCCATGCCGATGCCGTCGTCGTAAGGGTTCATCACGTGATAGGTCTCGAACCCGTCCACGACCCGCTCGCCGAGCGTCGAGATCGCCTCGGCGATGAATTCGACCGGAAGGCCGTCATAGTGGGCCCGCGGGCGGTTGCCATCGGCATCGAGCTGGTAGAACGACTCGGGTGCGACACCAGTGGCCACCAGGCTGAGCATCATCCGGGTGAACATGTCCGGCAGGTTGAGCTGGCCGGCGTAGGTGGTGTCGGCCAGGATCATGTCGCAGCGGAACACCGATGCCGGCAGCCCGCAGAGATCGTGTGCTTCCCGCAGGAGCACCTCGCCTGCCCACTTGCTGTTCGAGTAGCCGTTGGCGTAGCTGTCGTCGACCTTGCGCGTGGCGCTGATCTGGCGGATGTCGGCGTCTTCGGTGAATTTGGACAATTCGATTCCGGCGCCCACGCCGATCGTCGACACGTAGACGAACGGCTTGCGCTTCGTGGTGAGCGCGATGCGGATCAGCTCTGCGGTACCGAGTGCGTTGGGGCCGAACAGCTGGCTGTAGGGCAGCACGTGGTTGACCAGCGCGGCGGGATCGACGATCAGATCGACCGTGTCGGCCAGCCGCTGCCAAGTCTGTTGATCCAGGCCCAGATTGGCCTCGCCCTTGTCGCCGGCGATGACCTCGAGATGATCGGCGGCCAGCCGGCGGTAATGGGTCAGCAGCTTCGGATCGCCGCTGTCGAAGGTCTTGTCCAGGCGGCCACGCGCCTCCTCGTCGGACTTGGCCCGCACCAGGCAGATCACCTTGCCGTCGACCAGGTCCATCCGCTCGAGCCATTCCAGCGCCAGGTACCGGCCGAGGAAACCGGTCGAGCCGGTGAGTAAGACGGTGCGGACCTCGCGGCTCGGACCGGGCAGCGATGTCGCCGCGTTCAGGGTCTGCTCGTCGAGGAACTTGTCCAGTGTGAGGTCGCGGGCGTGGGCCTCCGTAGCGTCGCGTCCGTGCACCGAGGCGAACGTCGGCCGCTTCGTGCCCGGTTGCCTCTCGGCCTCGATGTATGCTGCGATCGAGGCAAGATCGCTGGCCGGGCTGACGATCACCCCGACGGGCACATCGATACCGAAGATGTCGTGCAGCAGGTTGGCAAATGTCAACGCCGACAACGAATCCCCACCCAGATCGGTGAAGTGGGCGTCGGCCTGCAGATCACTTGCCGCCGCACCGAGCAGCGCGCCGGCCGCGCGGCTGAGCGTCTCGAGGACGGGGCGGTCGGCGCCATCCTGGCGCAGGAGCCGTAGCTCGCCTTCCTGACCTTCGGCCAGTTGGATGTAGAGCTGCTCGAGCTGATCGCCGTAGCGCTCCTTGAGCTTCGGGCGCGCCAGCTTGCGAATGCCGGTGAGCAGACCGTTCTCGAGTGTGAACGGCGTGGTCTCGATGATGATGTCGCGCGGGATCTCGTAGGACTGCAATCCTGCAGCCTTGGCGACGTCCTGAAGTGATTGGCTGACAGCCGCTTTCACGTCGTCACGGGTCAGCGCTTCTGCGGCCGGAACCACCACGGCCAGCAGATACGACCGGGCGCTGTTGCCGTAGACGTAGATCTGCCGCACCAGCGGGCTGTCTCCGAAGACCGCTTCGAGCTTGGAGACGGTGACGAACTCGCCCTGCGACAGCTTGAGGACGTTGTTGCGCCGGTCGAGATAGACCAGCTGGTCGGGTCCGGTTTCGGCGACGATGTCGCCGGTGCGGTAGTAGCCGTCCTCGTCGAACATCTCGGCGGTGACTTCCGGGCGCTTGTAGTAGCCGGGGAACAGGGTGTCGGACTTGACCAGGAGTTCACCCCTGGGGTGCGGCCGGTCGGTGTGGAAGTAGCCGAGTTCGGGCACGTCGGCGAGCTTGTAATCGGTCACCGGTGGCCGACTCACGCGACCGTCGACGAACACCGCGCCGGCTTCGGTCGATCCGTAGCCGTCGATCAGGTGGATGTCGAGCAGGTCTTCCACCCATGCCTTCATCTCCGCGGAGATCGGCGCCGACCCGGTCATCGCCATGACATACCGTCCGCCGAGCAGCTTTTCTCGCTGTTCGGCCAGAACCTCGGCTTCTGTAGCGGCGCGATCCCCTGCACCGGACGCGCGACGGTCCACCTCGCTCTGCACGTGGTTGTAGATCATGTCCCAGATGCGCGGCACGAAGCTCATCTGAGTAGGGCGCACCAGCGCGAGATCGTCCAGGAACGTCGAAAGATCGCTCTTGGCGGCAAAATACGCGGTTCCGCCGGCGCCGAGCGTGCCGTAGAGCAGACCGCGACCCATCATGTGGCTCATCGGAAGGAAGCTCAGCGTGATCGACGGTTCGACGTGGTCGTCACCCCATCGTGCGGCCGCGGACCGGCGCCACGCGTTGGCGACCAGACGCTCCGGGTACATCGCGCCCTTCGGCGTCCCGGTGCTGCCGGAGGTGTACACCAGCAATGTCAACGAATCGGGGCCGGGGGAGATGAACCACTCGCGAGCGGGCAGCTGCTGCCCCCGCTCGATCACGTCGACGAGGGTGTCCACCTCGACGGTGCTGCCGGCTTCGTACAAGCGTGTCTTCGCCGCGGCCAGCGCATCGCGCTGGTCATCGACCTGCGGTCGGTAGTCGAACACGACCAGCCGCGATGCGTTGTGCGCGTCCAGCACCAGATCGACCGCGTCGGAGAGGTAGTCGACGCTCGAGGCGATCAGGGTCGGCTCGGTCTCGGCGACGATCGGCCGAAGCTGGGTGAGGGGCGCGCTGGTCTGCAGCGGCACCGACACCGCGCCGACGGCAATCAGGGAAACGTCGACGATGGTGTAGTCGACGCTGGTGAACCCGAGCAGGGCCACGCGGTCACCGGGCTGCACCGGATCGCCGGCCAGCGCGTTCGACACCGCGGTGACGCGCTCGGAGACCTGGCGATAGGTGATCGTGTCGAAGTGGGGCAGCAGTTGCACCGTGGTGCGCCCGGTCGCCGCATCCGTGATCGGTTGGACGGCACGCTGGCCCAGTGCGGGACGGTCGGAATAACCGTCGAACACGGTCTGCACGAGCCGAGGCAGGCGCAGCCCAGGCTGTGCCGTCTGAGCGGAAACTTCCTCGCTGGGCCGGGCGTCTGCGAACTGCTGGTCGGTGGCGTACAGGTCGGCGATGCGGCGGACGAGCCGCGCTTCGCGAGTATCAGTCGACATCAAAAGTCCTCAGAACAAATCGGGAGAAGAGGGGCGCGACGGTGCGCCTATGTCTCGTAACGTTAGCAAAACTAACTTTAATCCCGGAAGCAGCCGGACTGTCAGTGTGCTGTGCGTGTCAGCGACTGCAGGTCACGCGACCAAGTGTCGGGTCGTCGTCCGGGCGCCCGCCGTGTCCCACGGCGTGATACCGGCCACACCGACGCTCGCCGGCCCATTCAGTGCCTCCATCGGTTATCCCGGTACGAGTTTGGGTATTCGCCTCGACGACTGAGGAGGCATCATGAGAGACACACGTGCTGATGTGCGCGGCGGCAGGTTGCGAATGCCTCGCAGCCGTGGCGCGGCGAGCGGATTTCTGTTAATCCTTTTGGGGATCTGGGGCGCGCTGATCCCGTTTGTCGGTCCCTTGTTCGACTTCGGATTCTCTTCCGATCAGGCGTGGATATGGACCACCACGCGGGGGTGGCTCGAGGTACTGCCGGGTGTGGTCACGGTGGTGGGCGGCTTCCTACTGCTGACGTCACGCAACCGCGCGACGGCGATGCTCGGTGGCTGGCTGACGGTGCTGGCCGGCGTCTGGTTTGTGGTCGGCCGCGACTTGGCCGGCCCACTGGGCATCGGTGAAGCCGAAACACCGGCCGGAGAGACCGCAGCCAAGCTGGCGTGGCTGTCGCTGAGCTACTTCTACGGCCTTGGCGCGCTGATCGTCTTCCTGGGCGCCGTCGCGCTGGGGCGGGTGTCGGTCCGCAGCGCCCGCGACATCGCGTATGCCGAACGACCGGTCACCGCGTACGAAGCGCAGCCGGTGGCGTCTGACGAGGTGACGGAGATTCAACCGGCGGTCGAGCCGGAACCACGGCGGCACCGGAGCTGGTCTGGAATATTCGGCCGGCGTCACACCCACGTGCACTGACCTGATTGCTGAGCAGACGCGAAGTCACCCGATACGCCGACCAAGAGGGTGACTTCGCGTCTGTTCGCTCATGAGTGACGCGCGAACTCTTGAGGGAGTTGCACGCGCGACGTCAGGCCGAGCTTGTTGTAGACATGGCGCAGATGCGACTGCACCGTCTGGTCGCCGACATCTGCGCGAAGTTCTTCACGCCGACCAGCTTCGACCACCGGCGCTCGATGTCGGCGACGCGGTCGCCGGCGTGGGCCATGAGATCGCGCCCCCGCTTCGTCAGCTCGATCAGCTTGGCCCTTCCATCGGCCGGAATGGGGCGCCGCGTCAGATCGCCCAGGTCGGCGCCGGTTGCTGGGCACCGTCACGCGGGCGCATATAACCTAGCCCGTGTACGCCATCACGTGCTTGATGCGGGTGTAGTCGTCGAAGCCGTACATCGACAGGTCCTTGCCGTGGCCGGACGACTTGTAGCCGCCGTGGGGCATCTCGGCGACCAGTGGGATATGGGTGTTGATCCACACGCAGCCGAAGTCCAGCGCCGCCGACACCCGAAGCGCCCGCGACACATCCTTGGTCCACACCGATGATGCCAGCCCGTACTCGGTGCCGTTGGCCCACGCGATCGCCTCGTCCTCGTCGGAGAACGACTGCACGGTGATCACCGGGCCGAAGATCTCCTCCTGGACCAGCCGGTCATCCTGCAGCAGCCCACCGACGACCGTCGGCTCGACGTAGAAACCCTGGTCGCCCTGGCGTCCTCCGCCGACTGCGACCTTGGCATGCGACGGGACGTCCTCGAAGAAGCTGAGCACCCGCTTCATCTGGTTGACGTTGTTGACCGGCGGCACCCAGGCGTCCTCGTCGTCGGCGGCCTTACCGAAGGTCGTCGTGGCGCCCTTGGCCTGCTCGGCGAGCGCCTCCGTGAGGTCGCTCGCGACGGAGGCCCGCGCCAGCACGCGGGTGGCTGCGGTGCAATCCTGGCCGGCGTTGAAGTAGCCGGCCGTCGCGATGCCCTCCGCCGCCGCGGCGATATCGCTGTCGTCGAAGACGATTACGGGCGCCTTGCCGCCCAATTCCAGATGTGTGCGCTTGAGATGACCGCCGGCGCTGACCGCAACCGCACGGCCGGCGGCGACGGAACCGGTGATCGACACCATCTGCGGGGTGGGGTGCGCGACGACGGCTGCGCCGGTCTTCCGGTCGCCGCACACCACATTGAGCACACCCGGCGGGAAGTGCCTGGCCGCGATCTCGGCGAGCATCACCGTCGTCACCGGCGTGGTGTCGCTGGGCTTGATCACGACGGTGTTGCCCGCGGCGATGGCCGGACAGAACTTCCAGATCGCCATCATCATCGGGTAGTTCCACGGGGAGACCTGGCCGATCACACCGACGGGTTCACGCCGGATCCACGACGTGTGGTTCTCCATGTATTCACCGGCCGACTTGCCCTCCAGCATCCGCGCCGCACCGGCGAAGAACCGGATCTGGTCGACCATCGGCGGGATCTCCTCGGCCATGGTCACGTGGTTGGGCTTGCCGGTGTTGCGTCCCTCGGCGGCGACCAGATCGCCGGCCGCCTTCTCGACGTCGTCGGCGAAGTCCAGCAGCGCCTTCTGCCGGCGCGACGGCGTGGTGCGCTTCCAATCGGCGAACGCCTTCGACGCGGCGGCGTAGGCGTTGTCGATGTCCCGTTCGTTGGAGATGGGTGCGGTCGTGTACTCCTCGCCCGTGGTCGGATCGACCAGTGGCATGGTCGCCCCGCTCACCGAGTCGACGAGTTCGCCGCCGATGAAGTTCTGAACCTTGGTCATCTGGATCAGCTCCTGATTCTTAAAGGTCCGCCAGGACAAGAGCGAGCACGTCGAGGCCCTCGACGAGAAGGTCGTCGCTGATCGTCAGCGGAGGGAGGAAACGCAGCACGTTGCCGAATGTGCCGCAGGACAACACGATTACGCCCGCGGTGTGGGCACCCGCGCACAGCGCCTTGGTGAGGTCCGCGTCGGGTTCGAGGCCGCCGGGCTTGACCAGCTCCATGGCGATCATCGCGCCACGGCCACGGACGTCGCCGATGCGGTCGTCTTCGGCCTGCAACCGACCCAGCCGGTCCTTCATCAGCGTTTCGATCTCGCGGGCCCGCTCCACCAGACCGTCGGCCCCAATCGTCTCGATGGTGGCCAGCGCGGCCGCGCAGGCAACCGGATTTCCGCCGTAGGTACCACCGAGACCGCTGACGTGCGGGGCGTCCATGATCTCTGCGCGGCCGGTCACCGCCGACAGCGGCAGCCCGTCGGCGATGCCCTTGGCGGTGACGATCAGATCAGGCACGACGCCTTCGTGTTCGCAGGCGAACATCGCGCCCGTCCTGGCGAACCCGGTCTGTACCTCGTCGGCGATGAAGACCACGTTGTTCTTGCGGCACCAGTCCAGTAGCGCGGGGAGGAAGCCGTCGGCCGGCACGATGAAGCCGCCCTCGCCCTGAATCGGTTCGATGATGACCGCTGCCAGGTTGTCCGCACCCACCTGCTTGTCCATCACGCTGATTGCTCGTTTGGCGGCCAGTTCGCCGTCGGTGGCCATCTCCTTGCCAAACTCGGAGTCCCGGAAGGGGTAGGAGAGCGGCGCCCGGTAGATCTCGGGGGCGAAGGGCCCGAAGCCATGCTTGTACGGCATCGACTTGGCGGTCAGCGCCATCGTCAGGTTCGTCCGCCCGTGGTAGGCGTGATCGAACGAGACCACCGCCGATTTGCGGGTGTAGGACCGGGCGATCTTGATGGCGTTCTCCACCGCCTCGGACCCCGAGTTGAACAACGCCGTTCGTTTCTCGCCGCTGCCCGGTGTGAGCCGGTTGAGTTGTTCGGCGACTGCGACGTAGCCCTCGTAGGGCGTGATCATGAAACAGGTGTGGGTGAAGTTGGCCACCTGCTCGCGGACGGCGGCGACGACGCGCGGCGACGAGTTGCCGACCGTGGTGACCGCGATACCGGACCCCAGGTCGATGAGCCGGTTGCCGTCGACGTCCTCGACGATGCCGCCGAACGCCCGGGCCGCATAGACCGGCATCGTGTTGCCGACCCCGCGCGCGACCGCGGCGCTCTTTCGATTGATCAGCTCCTGCGACCGGGGTCCGGGTATCGCGGTGGCGAGATACCGGCTCTGCTCGACGGTGCTCATTTCCGCCTCCTGAAGAACGGGGTTTTCGACGCTTGCCGACGTCGCGGTTGAGCCTAGTCGCAGCCACACCGATTCGATCAAAAACTCCGGCACCCCTGGCCGACATCCTCCGTCGAATCACAACATGACAACGGATTTCGTTGCATTCGAGCAATCCCGCTCGTGATGACACACCCCTTCGAGCATGACGCCCCACGGGTCGAGCCAGAAGGTCGCGATCGCGGCGACGGAGTCGTGCGCAGCGCGCACCGCCGTCCTGGTCGGCACCATGAACGCCAGATGTTGCAGACCGGGCCTGTGCCGCGAGTACTGCGACTCGTCGGCCGCAGGTTAGAGGAATCGGCCAGAAGAAGAGGTAGTGCCCGGCTTGCCGCCGCACGGGCGGTAGGCGAACTCGTCGTCGGCCTCCGGAAACGCCTCGAAACCGACGAAAGGCGTGATCACCTCGTGGTAAGCCTTCGCTGTCCGCAGAGCGGGGACGTTGATGCCGACGTGTCCGCGCACTACGCGACGCGAACAGCCGATCGCGGGCGGCAGGGGGGCTCGGCCATCGGCGGCAGCAATGGCACACTGGTCACGATGAGGCCCCTGACCTGCCGGTCTGGATGCCGTGACCGCAAGACCGAAACGAAAGACAGAAGTTCTGATGGATCTTGTCGTATTCCTGCCACTGCTGATCATCCTTGGCGCTTTCATGTTCTTCGCCTCGAGGCGCCAGAAGAAGGCCATGCAGGCCACCATCGACCTGCACAACTCGCTGCTGGTCGGCGACCGCGTCCACACCACATCCGGCCTACGGGCCACCATCGCGGGCATCACCGACGACACCGTCGACCTGGAGATCGCGCCCGGCGTCGTCACCACCTGGATGAAGCTGGCCGTCCGCGATCGCATCACCGACGACATCGACGACGTTGAGGATGACGAAGCCGGTACCGACGTCGACGAAACTCCCGAGTCGACCGCTACCGAGCTCACGGAGCACCCGAACACCAAGACTGATAACTGAGCATTCAGCATGAGGACGTACCCTTTGCGGGGCTTACGGACTGACTGATATCGAGGAGACCCTGACAACGTGGCATCGTCTTCGGCGCCAGTGCACCCTGCCCGCTACCTGTCGCTCTTCCTGGTTCTGCTGGTAGGCGCATTTCTTCTGGTGTTCCTGACGGGTGACAAGAAGGCCGACCCCAAACTCGGCATTGATCTGCAGGGCGGCACGCGCGTCACCCTGACCGCGCGCACACCCGACGGATCCAAGCCCACCCGCGACGCACTGAATCAAGCGCAGCAGATCATCAGCGCGCGCGTGAACGGTCTGGGTGTGTCGGGGTCTGAGGTGATCATCGACGGGGACAACCTGGTCATCACCGTCCCCGGCAATGACAGCAGCGAGGCGCGCAACCTGGGCCAGACGGCGCGGTTGTACGTCCGGCCCGTGATCCACGTGATCCCGGCGGAGGGCGCGACGCCGCCGGGGGCGGGCCAGCCCGGGGCGCCCCCGGGAGCACCGGGCGCACCACCCGGCGCGCCTCCGGGAGCACCCGGCGCACCGGGCGCACCGGGCGCACCGCCTCCCGGTCTTCCGCCCATCGCTCCGGCCGAGCCCGGCGCTCCCGTGGCACCGCAGGCACCGCCGGCGGGAGAGCAGGCCCCGCCTGCGCCGCAGCCCCGCCCGTATCCGCAGGAGCCGGCGCCGACGCCCGCGCCGCCGGCCCCGCCAGGGCAGACGCCGGCACCGCCGCCGGGAGCGCCGAAGAAACCGCAGACGCTGGCCGAGCGCATTGCCGACGAAAAGCAGTTGCGGCAGAGCACCGATCAGCAGATCCAGATCCTGGCGCTGCAGTTCCAGGCCACCCGCTGCGACGAGGATGACGTCCTGGCCGGCAACGACGATCCGAATCTGCCTCTGGTCACCTGTTCGCAGGACGGCAAAGAGGTGTATCTGCTGGACAAATCCATCATCAGCGGCACCCAGATCAAGACGGCTGACTCCGGACTCGATCAGCAGCAGGGCCGGTACGTCGTGACGGTGGAGTTCAACAGCGAAGCGTCCAAGATCTGGGCCGACTTCACCGCGGCCAACGTCGGCACCCAGACCGCCTTCGTGTTGGACTCGAAGGTGGTCAGCGCGCCGCAGATCCAGGAGGCGATTCCCGGCGGTACCACCCAGATCACCGGCCAGTTCACCGCCGACTCCGCGCGCGAATTGGCCAATGTGCTGAAGTACGGGTCGCTGCCGTTGTCATTCGAGTCGTCGGAGGCCGAAACCGTCTCGGCGACATTGGGTTTGTCGTCGCTGCGGGCCGGCCTGATCGCCGGCGCGATCGGTCTGGCGGCGGTGCTGCTGTATTCGCTGCTGTACTACCGGGTGCTCGGGTTGCTCACCGCGCTGTCGCTCGTGGCCTCCGGCGCAATGGTTTTCGCGATCCTGGTGCTGCTCGGCAGATACATCAACTACACATTGGACCTGGCTGGCATCGCAGGTCTGATCATCGGTATCGGCACTACAGCCGACTCGTTCGTGGTGTTTTTCGAACGCATCAAAGACGAGATACGAGAAGGCCGTTCGTTCCGGTCTGCGGTCCCGCGCGGTTGGGCACGGGCGCGGAAGACGATTCTGTCGGGTAACGCGGTGACCTTCCTGGCGGCGGCGGTGCTCTATGTGCTGGCCGTCGGGCAGGTCAAGGGCTTCGCGTTCACGCTGGGCCTGACGACGATCCTCGACGTGGTTGTGGTGTTCCTGGTGACCTGGCCGCTGGTGTACCTGGCGTCGAAGTCGCCGACCCTGGCCAAGCCGGCCTTCAACGGCCTCGGCGCGGTACAGCAGATCGCCCGCGAACGACGAGCGGCCGCGCACGCGACGGGACGGGGATAACACCATGGCCGCCAAGCATTCATCCGACGTCACCGAGTCCGACGCCGTCGAGGCGCCCGACCTGGAAGCCTCGGCAGCGGGAGCGCCACGGCACGGCTTCTTCGTCCGTCTGTACACCGGCACCGGCGCCTTCGAGGTCATCGGGCGCCGCAAGATGTGGTACGCGATCAGCGGAGCCATGGTGGCGGTGGCGATCGTCAGCATCCTGGTGCGGGGCTTCACCTTCGGTATCGACTTCGAGGGTGGCACCAAGGTGTCGATGCCGGTCGCCGGACAGTCGGGCGACGCCACCACCCAGCAGGTCGAGAACGCGTTCAGCAAGGCGCTCGGCAAAAGTCCCGAGTCGGTGGTGATCGTCGGCAACGGCAGTTCGGCCACCGTGCAGATCCGCTCGGAGACGCTGACCAACGACGAGACCGAACAGCTGCGCAACACGTTGTTCGACGCGTTCCACCCCAAGGGCGGCGACGGTCAGGCGAGTAAGCAGACGATCAGCGACTCGGCGGTGTCCGAGACGTGGGGCGGTCAGATCACCAAGAAGGCACTGATCGCGCTCGTGGTGTTCCTGCTGTTGGCCTCCATCTACATCACCTGGCGCTACGAGCGCTACATGGCGATGGCGGCACTGGCGACGCTGGTCTTCGACCTGGTGGTGACCGCGGGGGTGTATTCACTCGTCGGTTTCGAGGTCACCCCGGCGACGGTCATCGGGCTGCTGACGATTCTGGGCTTCTCGCTCTACGACACCGTCATCGTGTTCGACAAGGTCGAGGAGAACACCCACGGCTTCGAGCACACAACCCGGCGCACGTTCGCCGAACAGGCCAACCTCGCGATCAATCAGACGTTCATGCGCTCGATCAACACCAGCCTCATCTCGGTGCTGCCGATCATCTCGTTGATGGTGGTCGCCGTCTGGCTGCTGGGCGTCGGCACCCTGATGGATCTGGCGCTCGTCCAGCTGGTCGGCGTCATCGTCGGAACGTACTCGTCGATCTTCTTCGCCACCCCGCTGCTGGTCAGCCTGCGGGAACGCACCGCACTGGTGCGCAACCACACCCGTCGGGTGCTCAATCGGCGTAAGCCGGCGGCCGCCAAGACCAGCGACACCAAGACCAGCGACGACGACGCCGACGCTGAGACCAGCGACGGCGAACCGGCGACCGTCGCGGCCGGACTCACCGAGACGCCGCCGGCCGAAAAGCCGGCTCCTGGCGCGCGTCCGGTCAGGCCGACGACCAGCAGGACCGGACGACCGTCGGGTAAGCGAAACCCCCGGCGGCGGTAGGTCGGATGGCCGCCGGAATCAAACGGGGAAGCGTACTGGCGGCCGTGCTGTCGTTGATCGGTGGCCTGGGCCTGTCGGCCTGCGGCGACAGTCACGCCGACTCGATCGACTACGCGGTCGACGGGGCGTTGGTCACCTACAACACCAACACCGTCGTCGGCGCCGCGTCCGGCGGCCCGCAGGCGTTCGCCCGCGTGCTGACCGGATTCAACTATCACGGACCCGACGGGCAAATCGTGGGCGATCACGACTTCGGCACCGTCTCCGTCGTGGGACGGGCGCCGCTGGTGCTCGACTACGAGATCAACGCCAACGCGGTGTATTCCGACGGCAAGCCGATCACGTGTGACGACATGGTGCTCGCCTGGGCGGCGCAGTCCGGCCGGTTTCCGGCGTTCGACGCCGCCAATCGCGCCGGCTACAGCGACGTCGCATCGGTCGATTGCGCGCCGGGGCAGAAAAAAGCCCGTGTCTCGTTCGCGCAGGACCGTGGATTCATCGACTTCGGCCAGTTGTTCGCGGCGACATCGATGATGCCGTCGCACGTCATCGCCGACGAACTCGGTCTAGGAGACGCCGGCGTCACGTCTGCGATCGCCAACAACGACGGCCCGGCCGTCGAGCGCATCGCCCAGGTGTGGAACAACACCTGGACGCTCAAGAGCGATATCGACCTCAAGCGGTTCCCGTCGTCGGGGCCGTACAAGATCGAATCGGTCACCAAGGACGGCGCCGTTGTGCTGGTGGCCAACGACAAGTGGTGGGGCGCCAAACCCGAGACCGCCAAGGTCACCGTGTGGCCGCGCGGCGCCGACATCCAGGACCGCGTCAATCAGGGCTCCTACGATGTCGTCGACGTCGCGGAGGGTTCGTCGGGCACGCTGAACCTGCCCGACGACTATGTGCGCACCGATTCGCCGTCGGCCGGTATCGAGCAGCTCATCTTCGCGCCGCAGGGCCCGCTGGCCGCCCCACCGGCGCGACGCGCGCTCGCGCTGTGCACCCCGCGTGATGCGATCGCGAAGAACGCCGAAGTGCCGATTGCGAACTCGCGGCTGAATCCGGCGACCGAGGATGCGTTCGGCGCCACCGAAGGGGCCGTCGAGGCGGGCCAGTTCGCGGTCGCCAACCCGGACGCGGCCCGCGGGTCGATCAACGGTCAGCCGCTGACGGTCCGCGTCGGCTACCAGAGTCCGAATGCGCGCCTGGCCGCAACGGTAGGCGCGATCGCCAAGGCGTGCGCACCCGCGGGCATCACCGTGCAGGACGTGGCCTCCGGCACCACCGGCCCGCTGGCGCTACGCAACAACGAGATCGACGTGCTCATCGCCAGCACGGGTGGCGCCGCGGGCAGTGGGTCCACCGGCTCCTCGGCGATGGACGCCTATGACCTGCATACCGGCAATGGCAACAACCTGTCGGGCTACGCCAACGAGCGGATCGACGGCATCATCGCCTCGATGGCCGTCACGTCCGATCCCAAGGAGCTGGCGCGGCTGCTGGGTGAGGCAGGACCGATCCTCTGGGCAGACATGCCGACGCTGCCGCTATACCGTCAACAGCGAACCCTGCTCACATCGAAGAAGATGTATGCGGTGAGCAGCAACCCGACTCGATGGGGCGCGGGATGGAACATGGACCGCTGGGTGCTCAGTCGGTGACGGGCTCGTCCGAGATCGGGCGGCTGATCGCCTCCCTGACGCGCGAAGTGCCCGACTTTCCCGAACCGGGCGTCGACTTCAAAGACCTGACCCCGGTGCTGGCCGACGCGCGCGGCCTGGCCGCGGTGACCGACGCGCTCGCGGAGATCGCCGAGGGCGCCGATCTGGTGGCCGGAGTAGACGCCCGCGGGTTTCTGCTCGGCGGCGCCGTGGCCGTCAAACTCGGCATCGGCGTGCTGGCGGTCCGTAAGGGCGGAAAGCTTCCGCCGCCGGTATTCAGCGAGACCTACCAGCTCGAATACGGCACAGCCACCCTCGAGGTGCCGGCCGACGGGATCGAGATCGCCGGGCGCTCGGTGGTGATCATCGACGACGTCCTGGCCACCGGCGGAACCGTCGCCACCACCGCCGCGCTGCTCCGGCAGGCGGGCGCGACCGTCCCCGGTGCCGCTGTGGTGCTCGAATTGTCCGCGTTGGGCGGCCGCGACGTGCTCAAACCGCTACCGGTCAGCAGCCTGTACACGGTCTGAGCGATATCCTCGAAGTCTGGCGCTGCGAACGGACGAGGACGAGGAGGTGACGATGGCCAGCGAGACTCACACGGATGCGAGCACGGCCCAGGCCGTGCAGTCACCGCCGGCGGGCGGGCAGATTCCCGAGATGCAGCCGCTGGAAATCCCGAAGGCGTCGACGAGCGCCTCGCGGCGGGTCCGGGCGCGGCTGGCGCGCCGGATGACCGCCCAGCGCAGCGCCGTCAGTCCGGTGCTCGAGCCGCTCGTCGCGGTTCACCGGGAGCACTACCCGAAAGCCAACCTGACTTTGCTGCAGCGGGCCTACGAGGTGGCCGAGCAGCGGCATGCCGACCAGTTGCGACGCTCCGGCGATCCCTACATCACCCATCCGCTCGCGGTGGCCAACATCCTGGCCGAGCTCGAGATGGACACCACGACGTTGATCGCGGCGCTGCTGCATGACACCGTCGAGGACACCGGTTACACCCTTGACGCGCTCACCGAGGAGTTCGGCGCCGAGGTCGGCCACCTCGTCGACGGCGTGACCAAGCTCGACAAGGTGGCGCTGGGCACCGCGGCCGAGGGCGAGACGATCCGCAAGATGATCATCGCCATGGCCCGCGATCCGCGCGTGCTGGTGATCAAGGTCGCCGACCGGCTGCACAACATGCGCACCATGCGGTTCCTGCCGCCGGAGAAGCAGGCCCGCAAGGCCCGCGAGACGCTGGAAGTCATTGCCCCGCTTGCGCACCGACTGGGAATGGCCACCGTCAAGTGGGAGCTCGAAGACCTGTCGTTCGCGATCCTGCATCCCAAGAAGTACGAGGAGATCGTGCGGCTGGTCGCCGATCGGGCGCCGTCGCGCGACACCTATCTGGCCAAGGTGAGTGCGGAGATCAGCGCGTCGCTGACCGCGATGAAGATCCATGCCGACGTGGAGAGCAGGCCAAAACACTACTGGTCGATCTATCAGAAGATGATCGTCAAGGGCCGTGACTTCGACGACATCCACGATTTGGTGGGTGTACGTATCCAGTGTGACGAGATCCGCGACTGCTATGCCGCTGTGGGCGTTGTGCATTCGCTGTGGCAGCCGATCGCCGGGCGGTTCAAGGACTACATCGCCCAACCTCGGTTCGGCGTGTACCAGTCGTTGCACACCACCGTCGTGGGCCCTGAGGGCAAGCCGCTCGAGGTGCAGATCCGCACCCGCGACATGCACAAGACGGCGGAGTACGGCATCGCGGCCCACTGGCGTTACAAGGAAGCCAAGGGCCGCAACGGCGTTCCCGCCGGACACGCCGCCGCCGAGATCGACGACATGGCCTGGATGCGCCAGCTTCTCGACTGGCAGCGGGAGGCCGCCGATCCCGGCGAGTTCCTGGAGTCGCTGCGTTACGACCTTGCCGTGCAGGAGATCTTCGTCTTCACCCCGAAGGGCGACCTGATCACGCTGCCAACCGGGTCCACGCCGGTGGACTTCGCCTACGCCGTGCACACCGAGGTCGGGCACCGGTGTATCGGCGCGCGGGTGAACGGCCGACTGGTGGCCCTGGAGCGCAAGCTCGAAAATGGCGAGCGAGTAGAGATTTTCACCTCCAAGGCACCCAATGCCGGCCCCTCGCGCGACTGGCAGACCTTCGTGGTGTCGCCCCGCGCCAAGGCCAAGATCCGGCAGTGGTTCGCCAAGGAGCGCCGCGAGGAGGCGCTGGAATCCGGCAAGGACGCGATCGCCCGTGAGGTCCGCCGCGGCGGGCTTCCGTTGCAGCGCCTGATGAATGGCGAGTCCATGGCCGCGCTGGCGCGTGAACTGCGCTACGTCGACGTGTCCGCGTTGTACACCGCGGTGGGAGAGGGTCACGTCTCGGCACGGCACGTGGTGCAGCGGCTGGTCGCTCAGCTCGGCGGTGACGACGATGCCGCCGACGAGCTGGCCGAGCGCTCCACGCCGACGACCATGCCGGTGCGGCAACGCAGCACCGACGACGTCGGCGTCTCAGTGCCCGGCGCCCCGGGCGTGCTGACCAAGCTGGCCAAGTGCTGCACACCGGTGCCCGGTGACAACATCATGGGCTTCGTCACCCGCGGGGGCGGGGTCAGCGTGCACCGTACCGACTGCACGAACGCCGCGTCGCTGCAAGAGCAATCCGAGCGCATCATCGATGTGCAGTGGGCACCGTCGCCGTCATCGGTGTTCCTGGTGGCCATCCAGGTCGAGGCGCTGGACCGGCACCGCCTGCTCTCCGACGTGACGCGCGTGCTGGCCGACGAGAAGGTCAACATCCTGTCGGCGTCCGTGACGACATCCGATGACCGGGTGGCCATCAGCCGGTTCACCTTTGAGATGGGCGACCCGAAACACCTCGGTCACCTGCTCAATGTGGTGCGCAACGTGGAGGGCGTGTATGACGTCTATCGGGTGACGTCCGCGGCCTGATCTCGACGTCGGCAAGGCGGTTGTCTGAGGGTGCCCGCAGGCGTTGTCTTGCTGTCAAGCGCCCGAACCCGTATGGCGCTCGCACAAGGGGACCGAGAGAACCACCCCGCCGAGTTCGGTTCAAAGTCCCCGAGCAAGGCTCCTTTCACGCGGTCCGGGGGGCGCAACCGAGCCGAGTCAGCCGACCCGCACCGACGTAATGGTCACGTCCATGGCGGGTTTGCCGTCCTGGCTGCCGCCGGCGACTCCGGCCGCGGCGACCTTGTCGATCGTGGCGAGCCCGGCGCTGTCGATCGTGCCGAACACCGTGTAGGTCGGCGGCAGCATCGAATCCCGATACACCAGGAAGAATTGGCTGCCGTTGGTGCCCGGGCCGGAATTGGCCATCGCCAGCGTGCCGCGCGGATACAACGCAGGCACCGTCAGCGCGGGGTCCGTCATCCGGAACTGGTTCGTGGGGTACTCGTTGGGGAACCGGTAGCCGGGGCCGCCGGAGCCCGTTCCCGTCGGGTCGCCGCACTGCAGCACGCCGAGATCCGCTGTCGTCGTCAGACGGTGGCACGTGGTGTTGTCGAAGAAACCCTGCTGGGCCAGGCTCGTGAAGTTGTTGACCGTGCAGGGCGTCCTGCCGTTCTCCAGCTGTAGCCCGATCGTGCCCCGGTTGGTGCGCAGCGTCGCGCTGACGAGCGCCGGGTCGGTCGGGATCCGCCCGTTGCGAGGAGGTTTGGCGGGTTTGCTGGCTGCTTCGGTGGTGGCCGGGTACTGACAGTTCGAGCCGAGGGTCGCCGGCGGCGCGAACGGCGGCAACGTGTGGTCCGGCGGCGGGAAGGGTGACGCGGTGAGGCCGGGATGGTCGGGGATCAACCCGTCCAGGCGCTCGAGATCCCGCGCCACCATCACCAGGAACAGCACGCTGAGCACCACCACGAGAACGGTGAGGGCGGAGATCAGGTATCCGATCACCAGGCCGGCGATCGCCAGCCCGCGCCCTTCCTCACCGGTCTTCTTGATCTGGGACAGCGACATGTGGCCGAACACGATGCCCAGCGGCGCGAACAGGAACCCGCACACCAGCGACACGATCGCCAGTGAGTTGGTCGACCGGGGCGGCGGATAGGCGCCTGGGTAGCCGTAATACCCGTCGTACGGCGGTGGTGAATACGCCCCGTACGGCGGGGGCGGTGTCGTCACGGCTTACTCGGTCCCGGTCAGTCGAGCAGAATCGTCTTCACCTGGACATCGTCCTTCGGCTTGCCGTCCTGGCCGCCGTCCGCGACGCCGGCCGCGGCGATCTTGTCCAGCGTCGCCAGACCGGTCTGGTCGATGGTGCCGAATACCGTGTAGTTCGGCGGGAGCTGCGAATCCTTGTACACCAGGAAGAACTGGCTGCCGTTGGTGCCCGGGCCGGCGTTGGCCATCGCGATGGTGCCGCGCGGATACAGCACCGGCTGCTGCAGCTTGGGGTCGTCCGGCTGGTACTGGTTGGTCGGGTACTCGTTGGCGAACTGGTAGCCCGGACCACCCGTGCCCTGGCCCGTCGGGTCACCGCACTGCAGCACCGACAGTCCTTCGGACGTGGTCAGCCGGTGGCACGGGGTGTCGTTGAAGAAGCCCTGCTGAGCCAGGCTGGCGAAGCTGTTCACCGTGCATGGCGACTTGGCGTTGTCCAACTGCAGGCCGATGTTGCCCTGATTGGTCGTCATGCTCACGCTGACCTGCGCCGGGTCGGTCGGTACCTTGCCGGTGCGCGGCGGGTTGACCGGCTTGCTGGCCTTTTCCGCAGCGGGGTACTGGCAGTTGGCGCCCAGGTCGGCCGGCGCCGCGAACGGCGGCAGCCCACCCGGAGCGCCGGGCGCGGGCGGCGCGCCGCCCGCCGGCGTGCTCGATGTCGGGGTCGAGGTGGAAGCCGACGCCGTCGTGTTGCCGGAGTCGCGGTTGGTGATGACGACCGTGGCCACCACGGCGCCGATCACGACGATCGCGCCCACGACCGACCCGACGATGGTGAGAAGGCGGCGCCGGCGCGCCTTCTGCGCCCGGCGTTCCAGCTGTCGCTCGAGTTTGCGCTTTGCTTTCGCACGCCGTTGTTCGTTCGTGGGCACCGCCGGTGTCCTCCTCGTGATCGTGTCAGTCGGCAACGAGTGTGCCAGGAGTTGCTGAGTGCGGGCGCTGCGACCCACTCCAACGCGGGGTGGAAAACTGGACGCCGTGTTGATCACCGGATTCCCGGCGGGCATGTTGGCTTGCAACTGCTACGTGCTCGCACAACGGGCCGGCTCGGATGCCATCGTCGTCGACCCTGGCCAGCGGTCGATGGGCCGGCTGCGAAAGATCCTCGACGAGAATCATCTGACCCCGGCGGCGGTGCTGCTGACGCACGGGCACATCGACCACATCTGGTCGGCGCAGAAGGTGGCCGATACGTACGGCTGCGCGGCCTACATCCACCCGGAGGACCGGTTCATGCTCGCCGACCCGATCAAGGACTTCGGTCCGCGACTGGCTCAGCTGGCGTTCGGCGCGCTGTTCCGTGAGCCGAGGCAGGTGGTCGAGCTCGACAAGGACGGCGACAAGATCGATCTGGGTGGCATCACCGTGATGGTCGATCACACGCCCGGCCACACCCGGGGCTCGGTCGCGTTCCGCGTCGAAGCAGGCCTCGGGGCGGACCCCGGGTCGGTGGTGTTCAGCGGGGATACGCTGTTCCGAAGATCCGTCGGCCGCACCGACCTGCCCGGAGGCAGCGGGCGGGACCTACTCGGCTCGATCGTGACAAAACTGTTGGTGCTCGATGACGACACCGTGGTACTACCGGGACACGGTGAGAAGACCACGATCGGCTTCGAACGCCGCACCAACCCGTTCCTCGAAGGTTTGACGTGATGAGTTCCTGTGAGTGACTTTCAGGCGCCCAAGGGTGTCCCTGACTACCTGCCGCCCGACTCGGCGCAGTTCGTACTCGTCCGCGACGGCCTGCTGGACGCCGCCCGCCGCGCGGGCTACGGCGACGTCGAACTGCCGATTTTCGAGGACACCGCCCTGTTCGCCCGCGGGGTGGGGGAGTCCACCGATGTGGTTTCCAAAGAGATGTACACGTTCGCCGACCGTGGCGACCGGTCGGTGACGCTGCGACCCGAGGGTACCGCGGGTGTGATGCGGGCGGTGATCGAGCACGGTCTGGATCGCGGTGCGCTGCCGGTGAAGCTTTGCTACGCCGGGCCGTTCTTCCGTTACGAACGCCCGCAGGCGGGTCGCTACCGCCAACTGCAGCAGGTGGGGATCGAGGCCATCGGCGTCGACGATCCGGCGCTCGATGCCGAGGTGATCGCGGTGGCCGATGCGGGCTTTCGATCGCTCGGGCTCGACGGATTCCGGCTGGAGATCACCTCGCTGGGTGACGACAGCTGCCGGCCCCAGTACCGGGAACTCTTGCAGGAGTTCCTGTTCAAGCTCGACCTCGACGACGAAACTCGCCGGCGTGCCGAGATCAACCCACTGCGGGTGCTCGACGACAAGCGGCCACAGATGCGCGAGATGACCGCCGACGCACCCGTGATGCTGGATCACCTCTCCGACGTAGCCAAGCAGCATTTCGACACCGTGCTCGGGCATTTGGACGCGCTCGGCGTGCCATACACGATCAACCCACGAATGGTGCGGGGGCTGGACTACTACACGAAGACCACGTTCGAATTCGTCCACGACGGTCTCGGCGCGCAGTCCGGCATCGGTGGCGGGGGCCGCTACGACGGGCTGATGCGACAGCTCGGTGGAAAAGACCTGTCCGGCATCGGCTTCGGCCTCGGCGTGGACCGCGCACTGCTGGCCCTGAAGGCCGAGGGCAAGACCGTCGGCGGAAACGCCCGCGTCGACGTCTACGGGGTGCCGCTCGGCGAGCAGGCCAAGATCACGCTGGCGGTACTGGCCGCCCGGCTACGGGCCGGCGGGGTTCGTGTGGACCTCGCCTACGGCGACCGTGGGGTCAAGGGAGCGATGCGCGCCGCCGACCGCTCGGGTGCCTCGCTGGCGCTGGTGGCCGGCGACCGTGACATCGAGGCGGGCACGATCGGTGTGAAGAACCTGGCGACCGGCGATCAGGTGAACGTAGCCGTCGACGACGTGCTGACCGAGGTCCTCTCGCGGCTCAGCCGCGTCTAGCGAACGTCATCCGGGACAGCATGTGGTCCCGGAGTGTGAGCGTGTGCAGCAGCACCGCACTCACGTGCGCGGCGATCACAGCGACCAACACGTACGCGAGGATGGAATGCGTCTGACGGAGTGCGAAGAACAGATTGGCGTCAAACGGCGCGATGGGCGGCAGACGCACCGCACCGAAGACGATCACCGGCCTGCCCGACGCCGACACCATGGCCCACCCGACCAACGGCTGCGCCAACATGAGTATGTAGAGGCCCAGTTCGGATCCCACCACCAGCTTGTGCTCGAACCGTCCGACCGTGTCGGGCAGCGTCACGGCGCGCTGGGTCGAGCGATTCGCAATGCGCACCACGACGATCGTCAGGATCGTCACGCCCAGCGTCATGTGCAGGCCGAACAGCGTCCGGTAGGAGCCGATCGAGTTCACCATCACGAACCCGACGAACAACCCGGAGAAGATCAGGACGGCGCTGAGCCAGTGCAGGATCCGGGTGCGCACCGGATACCGCAGCGCGTTCCCGGGCGCTTCCGTCAAATGGCCACCTCGTTGTCCACCTGGACCGCGGACGGGGATTTCGGTTCGCCCGAGCGGGCGCGATAGGACGCGCCGTACACCACGGAGCGGGCACTGAGCAGGGGATCGTCGGACGGTTCGATGCCATCGGGCAGGACGAGCGGGTCGAAATTGATGTCGCGGGCGTTGCCGGGTGCCTCGGTCTCGATGTCCGTCAGCGTCAGCACGCCGGCGTCGACGGTGCGGCGGTCGCTCGGCCAGGGAATCGTGGCATCACGGGTCGGATCATCCGGCGTGCCGACCGTCAGGATCAGCTTCCACCGCAGCGCTCCCTTGCGCATCTGGACGATCAGCGCGTCGAACAACGCGTTCTTCTTGTCCGGCCGCGGTGACATCGCCTTTTGCAGCGGGACGAACTCCCAGCGAACGGGGGTCTTCTCGCCCGCCTCGTTGACGAAGAAGAACGTGATGAGTCCACGGAACGTGCTGTCGGCAAACCCGGCCGACGGGGGAGTCTGCTCGATGAGCGCCATGGCAGCCGCCGATTCCGGATGGGCGGCGAAGAAGGCGGACATCGCGGCAGGATCGGGCTGGCCAGTCTCGGACACCACCTTTGTGGCCAGCAGCCGGTCGTAGAAGCCTTGCGGCGAATTGTCCGTGAAGACAGGGAGATTCATCATCGCCGTTCGCCACTGCGCGTTGCCGGGAAATCCGATGGCAAGCCCGAGGCCGCGCGTCGCGCGCGCGGTGTCGGCGACAGCGGGATCTCCACCGCTGCCCGAGAACCGGCCGATCACCGGTGTCTGCCCGGGCCGGAAGACCGCCGCCCGCGACAGCTCGCTGCCGTTTCCGTTGCTGTCGAAGTGTCCAGTGACGGCCACGCCCTTGGCGTGATTCCGGCGGAATCCCGGATGGAGGCCGAACACTGCGCGAAACCGGTCGAGAAACATCTCGCTGGTCAGGGCGCTGCTACCACCGATCCATCTGTTCGCGACCGCGACGGCGCCCAGGTCGGCGACGAGAAAGGCACCCACTGCACCGAGGCCCAGCAGAACCGAACGGCGGCTTAGCGGCCTCCCATGCCACGTCGACATCTCACGGGAAGACCTGGCCATTACACGCAAAACGCCACATGGTGGGCATTTCGTTTCCGGTGTGAGCCAGATCACATAGCCGATCAGCCGCGCTGCGCCACCGCTCGCAATGGGTCGCGACCCAGCCGAAGTCGCCGACGACGAGTGCGATCACGCCGAGGACGAAGGCCATTACCGACAGTGCACCGGTGCGGCGGTCGATGACGAGTACCCGACGACCGTCATCGGTGACGACCAGACCACCCATGTCAGCCAGGGTCCGTGTCTCCGTTGTCGCCTCCACACCGTGCACGGTGCGATCTCAGGGGCGGGAAGCGGGGTCGAACGCGGGGCGCCGCCAGAACGCCATCCGCGACAGCATTCCGTCGCGGAGCGTCAACGTGTGCAGCAGTACAGCACTGACGTGCGCGGCAACGACCGCAACGAGGGCGTATGCAAGTACCGAGTGGGTCTGGCGGAGCACGAAGAACAGGTCGGCGTCGGCGGGTGCGATGCGCGGCAGGTGTACCGATCCGAAAATGACCACCGGCCTGCCCATCGCCGATACCATCGCCCACCCGACCAGCGGCTGCGCCAGCATCAGCGCGTACAGCGTCAGCTCGGATCCCACGACGAGTTTGTGCTCGGCCCATCCGACGGTGTCGGGCAGTTTCGGGGCGCGGTGGGTGAATCTGTTGGCGATACGCACTACGACGATGCACAGGATCAGGACACCGAGCGTCATGTGAATGCCGACCAGCGCCGCATACGTGCCCAGCCAGCTCACCATGACGAACCCGATGAACAGCATGGTGAAGATCAGGATCGCGGTGAGCCAGTGCAGGATTCGGGTTCGCAGCGGGTAGCGGCCGGTCTGGTCCGTCATGGTGTCACCCTGTCCACCTGCACCGCGGACGGCGACTTCGGTTCGCCGGTCCGAGCGCGATAGGACGCCGCATACACCGTCGATCGTGCGCTGAGCAGTGGATCATCGGAGGGTTCGATGCCGTCGGGCAGCACCAGCGGGTCGAAGTTGATGTCGCGGGCGTTGCCCGCGGCCTCGGTCTCGACCCCCGTCAATGTCAGCACTCCGGCATCGACCGTACGGCGGCCGCTCGGCCAGGGCAGCGTGGCGTCGGTGACCGGGTCACCGGGAGAACCGACGGTCAGTATCAGCCGCCACTGCAGCGGACCGGTGCGGATCTGGCGTACCAGCGCGTCGAATAGATCGTTCTTTCCCGCGGACCGCGCCGGAAGCGCCGGCTGTTGCGGCACGAACGCCCACCGCACGGGGGTCCGCACGCCGGCGTCGTTGACCAGGAAGAACGTGATCAGACTGCGGAAGGTGCTGTCGGCGAAGCCGGGAGTGGGTGGGGACGTCTTCATCACCGCCATGGCGGCGGCGGTCTCTGGATGCGCTTTCAAGAATGCCGCCATCGCGGCGGGGTCGGGCTTCCCTGTCGCGGGCACGACCTTGGATGCGAGCAGTCGGTCGTAGAAGCCCTGCGCCGAATTATCGGGGAAGACGGGAAGGTTCAGCATCGACGTTCGCCACTGCGTGTTGTCGGGGAACGCGAACGCCAGCGCGAATCCGCGCGCCGCCGCGGGCATGTCGGCGACGGCCGGATTGCCCCCGGTGAGTGAGAAGCGCCCTGTCACCGGTGTCCGACCGGACCGGAAGACCGCCGCCCGCGACAGCTCACTGCCGTTTCCGTTGCTGTCGAAATGCCCGGTGACCGCGACGCCCTTCGCGTGATTGACCCGGAACCCGGGGTGCATTCCGAATACGGAACGAAACCCGTCGAGGAACGTCTCGCGCGTCAACGCGTTCCCGGGGCCGATCCACTTGTTGGCATACGCGACCGCAGCGAAGTCGATCGCCAAGAAAGCACCTACCGCACCGATGCCGATCAGTGCGGAGCGCCGGTTCAAGTCCACGACTACAGCACGCTCCTCGGGTTGGATTTGTTCACGTCCGTTCGGGAACGTGTAACAGATCACAGAACACCCCACCATTCTGTGAAGTGCCTGGTCGTCGCGGTGCGCCGAAGCCGATCTGACGGCCCGTGTAACGCTCGGGTACCGTGCGGCGATGTGACGGACATGCGAACAGCTACAGCCAGGGTCGGGGCGGCGCTCGCGGTTGCGGCCGCCGGAGTTGCCGGCAGTTTTGCCACGGTGCATGCCGAACCGGCCGGTCATCAGGTCCGGTACACGCTCACGTCGGCGGGTGATGCGGACTTCAACCTTTTCTATTTGACGACACAGCCGCCGAGCAAGGCGGCCTATAACGCCGATGCGTACTCGTTTGTGAAGCAGGAGCAGGTGCACCTCGCGGCGGGTGTGCCGTGGGTATTCGAAACCACGCTCGCGGACCCGCAATGGGCGATCTTCACCGTCAGCAGCACCACGCATGGCGGCCAGGCCGCGCCGAATCCGCATTGCGACATCGCCGTCGACGGTCAGGTCGCCGTCCAGCAGGACGGTCCGTACAACCTGCAGTGCCAGCTCGGCCAGTGGTAGTCGCTCCTCGCGTGCCCTGAACCTCGGGTTGACGCGGCGTGCCATAGGAGAACAGCCGTTCCGTCCGATCGAGCGTGACTGATAGTCAATCAGCGTACGTTCACAAGAGTCGGACGAAGGAGCTGGTAATGGCCGTCGACGACGACAAACTCAATGCATTTCTGGGCAAGGCGGTAGGCGATCTCGGGGCGGCGATGAGTGCCGCGCTGGTCCTCATCGGCGACGAGCTCGGACTGTATTCGGCTCTGGCCGAGGGGCGCCTGACCTCGTCGGAACTCGCGGAGCGCACCGGTACGAGCGAGCGTTATGTGCGCGAATGGCTCGCCAATCAGGCGGCCGGCGGATATGTCGAATACGACAGCGCCACCGACGAGTACTACCTGAGCAGGCGCTGTGCCTGGCGAATCCGAACGGGCCGGTGGATCTCCCCGGTGGCTACTCGATTGTCGAGGACGTCTTCCAGGTGAGACAGCGCGCCGTCGAGAACTTCCGTAGCGGCGCCGGAATGGAATGGGGAGAACATCATCCGCGCCTGTTCGAAGGCACCGAACGATTCTTCAGGGCCGGTTACAACGCGAACCTGCTGTCCCACTGGCTGCCTGCACTCGACGGTGTGGTCGAGAAGCTTCGAGCGGGAGCCCGGGTCGCCGACGTCGGATGCGGGCATGGCGTGACGACCCTTTTGATGGCGCAAGCCTTTCCGGAGTCACAATTCGTCGGCATCGACTATCACGACGCGTCGATCGACACCGCGCGCAAGCAAGCGACCGCGGCCGGCGTTACCAATGTCAGCTTCGAGGTGGCCGACGCGACGTCATACAAGGGCAATTACGACCTGATCGCGTTCTTCGACTGCCTGCACGATATGGCCGATCCGGTGGGCGTGGCCCGGCATGCGCGTGAATCGCTGGCATCCGACGGGCACTGCATGCTGGTCGAGCCCGCCGCCGGGGATTCCCTGTCGGACAACCTCAACCCGGTCGGCCGTGTCTGCTACGGGGCGTCGTCGCTCATCTGCGTACCCGTTTCGCTCGCCCAGAACGGGCCGGCGCTCGGAGCGCAGGCCGGCGAGCGGCGACTCACCGACGTGATGGTCAGCGGTGGCGGCTTCGGCCGGTTCCGGCGTGCCGCCGAGACTCCGTTCAACCTCGTCTTCGAAGCCCGCCCCTAGCCGGTTGATGCGCGTATCGCGCGGACGAACGAGGCGAGGGCCTTCCCGATCTCGTCCGCGCTGTCCTCCTGGATGAAGTGCACACCCGGCACAGCGACTTCGGTCTGATTGGGCCACGTGCGGGCGAAGTCGAGAGCGCGACCGCGGACGAGTGCCCCTGGCTCGCCTTTGATGAAGAGTTTGGGCACGGCGCTGCCCGACAACCACGCGCCGTACTCCTCGACGATCGTGGCAACGTCGGCCGGCTCACCCTCGATCGGGATGTTGCGTGGCCACGACAACGTCGGCCTGCGGTCCTCGCCCGGATCACGGAACGGTTCGCGGTAGTGGTCCATCTCTTCGTCGGTGAGTTGACGCTTGATCGAGGCCGGCAGCACCGCCTCGACGAACATGTTCTGCTCCAACACCATTGATTCGGCTTCCGGGGATCGGAAGCCCTGGAAAACGCTCCGCATCGGACCCGGAAAGTCCGACCACTCGATGGGCATGACGACGGCCTCCATGTACGCGATGCCCGCGACCCGGTCGCGGTGCTGATTGGCCCAGTCGAAGCCCAACGCCGAACCCCAGATCGTGCAGCACGAGGATCACCCGATCGCCGAGATCCAGCGTGTCCCACAGCTGGCAAAGATAGTCACGCTGCTCGGCGTAGTGATAGCGATCGGGTCCGGAGTCGTCGAGCTTTGCCGAGGCGCCCATCCCGATCAGGTCACAGGCGACGAGTCGGCCCAGCCCTTCCAGATGCGGCATCACGTTGCGCCACAGATACGACGAGGTCGGGTTGCCGTGCTGAAAGACGATGGCATCACCTCGCCCCTCGTCGACGTAGGCCATCCGCTTGCCGTTGATCTCTCGGTGCCGCAGCTGTCCGTATGGTGTGGCCCCTGCCATGGCGTCCTCTCAATCCCGTTCGGTGCCGGCTCATCATGGCATTGGTACGCCGGACACCGGGCGGCGCGGGCCTTGACATCGCGTCGAACATCAGTTCGAATAGAGTCATGCGGTGGGACGGGCAGGGTGTCAGCGTCGACGACGGCGCACTACCCGGCCTGCAACGGCTCGGTTTCGTGCGCAGTGTGCGTACCCCGCAGTTCGACGGGATCACGTTTCACGAGATTCTGTGTAAGTCGGCGCTGAACAAGGTGCCAGCCGCTCGGTCCAATGCCGCCGGCAGACCGGCTCCGTCGATGCTGCCATTCAGTTACACAGTCAACGGCTATCGCGGCTGCTCCCACGCGTGCCGCTATTGTTTCGCGCGTCCCACCCACGAGTACCTGGATCTCGATTGCGGCACGGATTTCGACACGCAGGTGGTCGTCAAGACAAACGTGGCCGATGTGCTGAGCCGCGAACTGCATCGGCGGTCGTGGCAGCGGGAGACCGTCGCACTGGGTACCAACACCGACCCGTATCAGCGCGCGGAGGGGCGCTACGCGCTGATGCCCGGGATCATCAGCGCGCTGGCCGAATCGGGCACTCCATTCTCGATCCTCACCAAAGGCACGCTTCTGCGACGCGATCTGCCGCTGCTCACCGAGGCCGCCGGGAGCGTCGACGTCAGCGTCGCGGTGTCACTGGCCGTCGGTGATCCCGGGCTGCACCGCGACGTCGAGCCCGGTACGCCGGCGCCGCAAGCGCGGCTCGGGCTGATCTCGGCGATTCGCGATGCCGGCCTGGCCTGCCACGTGATGGTGGCACCCGTGTTACCGCGGTTGACCGACTCCGTCGAGCACCTCGACTCCCTTCTCGGTCAGATTGCCGCTGCCGGTGCCAACGGCGTGACGGTGTTCGGACTCCATCTTCGCGGTTCGACCCGCGGGTGGTTCATGTCCTGGTTGGCTCGCTCACATCCGGAGTTGGTGGGGGAGTATCGCCAGTTGTACCGGCGCGGAGCGTATTTGCCACCGGATTATCGGGCGATGCTGCAAGAGCGAGCCTTACCGTTGGTGGCCAAGCACGGCCTGGCCCCAGACCGACGGTCGTTCCGGGCGGCCGCGATCCCGGCGGCGGCGAACGTCGAGGCGGATCAGCAGACGCTGTTCTAGACGCCGCTCGAGCGATTGCTCAGCGCCAGCGCGCCTGCTCTCCTAGGCTCTCCCTGTGCGTTTGACGTGGCCGCTGACCGGCCGCTCGCAGGAGATGCGAATCATCCAGGACGCCATATCGGACCATGGTTCGGCGGGAATCGTCATCCACGGCGCGGCTGGTGTCGGGAAGAGTCGGATCGCGAGCGAAGCGCTGTCATCGGTGACTTCGCAGGGTTACGAAGCCCGTTGGGCAGTGGGAACGTCGTCCGCGCGGGAACTGCCGCTCGGTGTCTTCGCGCAGTGGGTGGGCTCAGCGGGTCCGCACACTCTGCTCGTTGTCCGGGAGGTGCTGGAATCGTTGACCAATGTGTCGCCCGGCGCCAAAGCGGTGGTGGGTGTCGACGACGTCCACCTCCTCGATGACCTGTCGATATTCGTACTCCATCAGATTGCTGCGCGTCGGGCTGCGCACCTGGTGCTGACGGTTCGCGACGGCGAGCCGGTTCCCGCGGCGACGCACGAATTGTTGACCAGTGGCCAGCTCGAGCGACTTGATCTGCAACCGCTTTCACGCGAGGAAATGGCCACGTTGGTAGCAGCCAGCCTGCGCGGGTCTGTCGACCCGGACGCCCTGCGGCGTCTCTGGCAGATGACCCGGGGCAACGTGCTGTATCTGCGCAACATCGTCGATCAGGAGGTGGCCGCGGGTCGCCTCGAGGCGCTTGGACGCTTCTGGCGGTGGACCGAGGACCCCGTCGTCCCTCCCGGACTGGTCGAGACGATCGAGGTGCGGATCGGCGAATTACCCGCTCCGACGAGGGATGTGGTGGACGTACTGGCCGTCGGCGAGCCTCTCGAATTCTCCTCCCTGCACCGCATCACCGACCCGGCAGCGGTCGCCGACGCCGAAGCGCGCGGTCTCATCGTGATCGAAAAGGTCGACGACACGGCGGAAGTCCGTGTCGCGCATCCTCTTTACGGCGAGGTCCGCCGCCGTGGTGCGGCGCTGCTTCGGCTGCGTCGGCTGCGCGCGCTGGTCGCCAATGAGCTGGCGGCCGGCTATCGCGCCGACGACATGCGCGTCGTGGTCCGGCGCGCGGCGCTGAGCCTTGACTCCGACCTTGTTCCCGACCCCTGTCTCCTGCTCCGAGCGTCGCAGGGCGCGGTGATGCTCGCCGATCTGCCCTTGGCACATCGCCTGGCCGCCGCGGCGGTCCGCGCGGGCGGAGGCACGGAGGCGGATCTGGTGGTGGCCCACGCCTTGTCCTGGCTGGGTCGCGGTCAGGAATCCGACGCGGTGCTCGCGCACATGACGATCGACGACGGGGCAGCCTCGACGCGGGCCCGGGTGACCTTCCTGCGGGCCGTGAACATGTTGTGGCCGCTCGCCGATCCCGACGGCGCGAAGGAGTTCATCGACGGCGCGGCCCTCGGCACGCCGCCGCACGCCCAAGGCTTCATCGACGCGTTTCGCACCGTCTACTGGGCCACCATGGGCAGGCCCGATGCAGCGATTGCGTCGTCGAAAGACCTCGCACTCGACGGGTTTCCCGCCGTGGTGGGCGGCGTGACCGCATGGGGGATCACGGTGGCAGCGGGGGACTCTGGCCGCACGGGCGAGGCGTTGGCCGCGGCCACTGCCGGAGCCGCCATCACGACGTGCTCGTTCGATGCTGCCCAGATGGGGTACATCATCGCCGACGGCCACGTCGGAGCGCTCCTCCTCGCGGGCCGGATCGCCGAAGCCACTGAGGTCGCCGACCGGCTGCGAACGAATGCGGCCGATCTGCCCGGCGCGGCGTCGCTGCTGAGTGCGGGGATCGCGGGCCGCGCCGCCGTGAGTGCGGGGCGACTGGAGACCGGCTGCGCGCTGCTGGGGCCGGTGGTCGAATTCATGTTCTCCATCGGCGACACGAATGGATTCGGTTACCAGTACCAGCTGCCGCGCACGACCGCGCTCGCGATGCGCGGTTGCGATACCGAGGCCGGCGCCGCCCTCGAACAACTCGAGAAATGGCGGTATCCGAGTACCCGGCAACTCGACTATGCGTACGGGATCGCCCGCTCGTGGGTCGCGGCCAGCAAGGGCGCCATCAGCGAAGCGATCAGAATAGTGCTGGCCGCCGCCGAACTCGCAGGTACCAACGGGCAATTCGCGGCGGAGGTCATGTGCCTGCAGACGGCGGCCCAGTTCGGCGACGGTGCAGCGGCACCCCGTCTGCAGGAGTTGGCGGCGATCGTCGAGGGCCCCCGGGCTGGTATCGGTGCGCGCTTCGCCGAGGCTGTGCGCAGCGGTGATGGCGCCGTATTGTCTACGGTTTCAGCCGATTTCGAAAACATTGGTGACTTCGTCGCCGCCATCGATGCCGCCGGCCATGCCGCAGTCGCATACCGCCGAAGAGATCAGCGTGGGTCCGCGTTGGCCTGGTCGAAACGCGCCGCGGAGCTGGCCGAACGGTGCGGGGCGCGGACCCCGGCACTTCGCCTCGCGACCGAGGAGCTGCCACTGACCGACCGGGAACGCGAGATCGTCATGATGTTGGGCAACGGCCTGTCCAGCCGTGCGGTCGCCGACCGGCTCTGGCTGTCGGTCCGTACCGTGGAAGGTCACATCTACCGTGCGATGTCGCGGACCGGCACTACCAGTCGTGACGAGCTCGCGGCGCTTCTCCGGCGGCCCGGTTCGCCCCGCGCCCCGGGAGAATCCGGATGACCGCTGCCTGCCGCTCGTGCGGTGCCGATGCGCTTGCGGATGCCCGGTTCTGCCATCGCTGTGGTTCTCAGATCGTCCCGGCCGACGCGCGCGCAGAGTACAAGCAGGTGACGGTGCTGTTCGCGGATGTGGTGCGTTCGATGGACATCGCGGCGACGGTGGGTACCGAGCGGTGGCGAGAGATCATGGCCGACTTGGTCAGTGGCTCAACGCGAGTTGTGGATCGGTACGGTGGGACGGCTGAACAGTTCACCGGCGACGGGGTCATGGCGGTGTTCGGCGCGCCGGTGGCACTGGAGGACCACGCGCTTCGAGCCTGTCTGGCCGCGCTGGCCGTGCAGTCGGAGGCGGCGTCGCTGTCGAGTGAAGTCCGAATCCGGGACGGTGTCGATTTGCGACTACGGGTGGGGCTGAACTCGGGAGAGGTGATCGCGGGCGATATGGGCCCGGGTGCCCTTCGTTACACGGCGATCGGCGAGCAGGTCGGAATGGCCCAGCGGATGGAGTCGGTGGCGGCGCCGGGCGGCGTCATGCTCAGCGCGTCGACGGCCCGGTTGGTCGAGGACGCCACCGTCCTGGGGCCAACGGAAATGGTGCACATCAAAGGAGTGGCTCAACCGGTCGTCGCACGACGGCTCGACGCCATCGCATCGCAGCGGCCTCGGACCGAACTGCGCGAGCCGACGCTGGTGGGGCGCCAATGGGAACTCGATGCGCTGGTCGGCCTCCTCGACCGGTCGGTCGCCGGGCAAGGTTGCGTGGTCGGTGTGGTCGGTCCGGCCGGTATCGGCAAGAGTCGACTGAGCCGAGAGCTGATGTCGGCCGCGGCGGTGCGCGGTGTGGACGTCTATTCGACCGTCTGTGAGTCCCATGCCAGCGACATTCCATTCCACGTCGTCGCGGACCTCCTGCGCACGGCGTTCGGAGTGGAGGCCATGGACGAGGTTGCGGCGCGAGCCCGGCTGAGATCGGCAATACCCGACGCGGCCATCGACGATCGGTTGTTGTTCGACGACCTGCTGGGGGTCGCCGATGCCGCCGTCGCGCTGCCCAAGATCGACACCGACGCTCGTCGCCGACGCCTGACCGCGCTGGTGAACGCGGCGGCGCTGGGACGGCGCACACCGGCGGTGTACGTCATCGAGGACGTGCACTGGATCGATGAGATCAGCGACTCGATGTTGGCCGAATACCTGGCGGTGATCCCGCAGACGTCGTCGCTGGTAGTCGTCACCTACCGCCCCGAGTATCGGGGCGCGTTGACCGGACTGACCGGCTCGCAGACGATATCTCTTGCGCCCTTAGGGAATTCGCCGTCCGTCACGCTGACCACCCAGCTGCTCGGGGTTCACTCTTCGGTGGCGCAGGTCGCCGAACGGATTAACGCACAGGCCGCCGGGAACCCCTTTTTCATCGAAGAAATGGTGCGCGAGCTAGCGGCACGTGGCGTGCTTCGAGGCGCCCGCGGCACCTACGAGTGCCGTTCGGACGTCGGCGAAATCGCGGTGCCCGCCACACTGCAGGCGACCATCGCCGCCCGTATCGATCGGCTCGGTGTTCCCGCCAAACGAACACTGGGTGCGGCAGCCGTGATCGGAACGCGCTTCGATCCCGGATTGCTCGCGAGCCTCGGCATCGACCCGGTCATCGATGAATTGGTCGAGGCTGAATTGATCGACCAGGTGTCATTCACTTCCCGAGTGGCGTATGCGTTCCGCCATCCGCTGATCCGCACCGTGGCCTATGAGTCACAGCTGAAGGCCGATCGCGCCGATGTGCATCGCCGCCTCGCTGCGGCCATCGAATCGAAAGAGCCCGATTCGGTGGGCGAGAACGCCGCCGTGATCGCCGAGCATCTGGAAGCCGCGGGCAATCTGCCGGGCGCCTATACGTGGCACATGCGTGCGGGGCGGTGGTCATCGCAGCGCGATCTTTCGGCCGCACAGGCGAGTTGGCGACGTGCGCGTGATATCGCCGACCGGCTGTCCGCAGATCACCCGGACCGGACAGGGAAAAGGATCGCGCCCAGAGTCATGCTCTGTATCAGTGCCTGGAGAACGGAGGCGACGCTCGCCGACACCGGTTTCGAAGAGGTCCGCGACCTGTGCAACACATCCGGCAACGCGGCGGCGTTGGCTTTGGTCATGGCGGGCCAATCGCAGGCACTGCTGTTCCGCGGCCGCTATGCGGAGTCGTCACGTCTGGTCTCCGACTGGCTCGCACTTGTCGACGCGGAAAAGCAATCTCCACCGGACATGGGTTTTTACCTCGCAGGCAGCAACACCAAATTACAAGCCGGAGAGGCCGCCCAAGGGTTGCACCTCGCCGAGCGCGTCATCGAGATCGTCGATGGTGATCCGACGAGGGGACAAAACCTCTTCGTCGGTGGATCACCGCTGGCGCTTGCGCTCGGTTTGCGGGGGGCGTACGGACTCTGCCTGGGGACGCAGGGCTGGCGAGACGAGTTGGACGAGGCAGTCGAATTGGCGAGGGGACTCGACGCGAACAGTTATGCGTCGGTCATCGCCTATAAGTCGTTCGCCGTGTTGAACGAGGCGCACATCCCCGATGACGCCACGATCCTTGACACCGCAGAAGCACTCAAGCGGGCCGAGCAGTCCGGTGACGACCTCGCGCTCATCGCGGCCCGATTCGCACGCGGAGCCACTCTGGTCAATTGCGCAGACCCGGACATCGACGTATCCGACGAACTCGATCAACTCCTCGAGGCCATCGTCAGTCGGCGGTACGCGCCCGGTGAGGTGGTGCGGTTCCGCATCCACATCGCCAAACAGAAGGCCAGGTCCGGTGACATCGACGGGGCAATCGAAATTTCGCGGAGCATCATCGACAGTCTCACCGAGTCCGGGGAGATGCTCTGCCGCGGCCCCGCGACCATGATCCTGGTCGAGTCACTGCTGCGCCGGGGCGCCGACGGGGACATCGCGGAGGCCAGGGCCGCGATCGCCCGACTCGAAGCCGTGCCCACCGAACCCGGCTTCGTGTTGCACGAACTCCCGTTGCTCAGACTGCGAGCGCTGGTGGCGCCCGCCGACGGCGACGAGCCCGGCTATCGCAGCTTGGTCGACAGGTACCGGGCCCGGGCAACGGAATTGGCCTTCGAAGGGCATATGGCGTTGGCCGACAGCATGTCGTGATGCGCCTCGCTCAGGACTTGTTGCGCTTGACCTGATTGAACGGCACGCCACGATCGGCGGCGTGCTCGCGGAAACCCCAGCACCCGTTCGCCGATGATGTTGCGCGCGATCTCGGTGGTGCCGCCGCCGAGCGCCGCGGTCTGCCGCGACAGGTAGCGCTCGCCGTAGCGGATGCGGCCGTCGTCACCGTCGACCACGCCGGCACTGCCCGAAATCGCCACCGCGGTGTCGAACTCCAGAGGATGGGTCTCGGCGCAGTCGCATCGCGCCGAGCGTCGACTGCATGATCAGGGCGGCCGTGGCGTCGACGTCGAGGCCGGCCCGGAAGGAACCTTCGGCGATACCGCGGTCGATGATGTCCTTGATCAGCTCATGCAACGGGAGGAGCACACGGGCGTACTCGCTGGGCAGCGCCCCGGCCAGGCGGTCGTTGTAGTCGGTGACGCCGCGGTTGACTCGGTCCTGGGTCGTCAATTCGGCGGGTGTGCAGATGCGATCGATGAGCACCCGAAGGGCCGCAATGCTCGGCAGGGCGGCCGTGTCGTCGCGCCACTTGCGCGTCGACTCGGACATGATCTTGTCGACCAGCGCGAGAAGCAGCTCATCCTTGGTGGAGAAGTGCTGGTAAAAGGACCTTAGCGAGGTCTTCGACCGCTCTACGACCTCGAGCACGGTGAAGTCGGTGCGGCCGGTTTCGCCCAGGATCGCCAGCGCGGACTTCATGAAGCGCTTGGGGCGCGACTCCGGGTCGACGCCGGCGATCTCCGTCGCGGACGCTCGGCCGCTCGGCTTCGCCATGGTGGACACCTTCCGGCTCGTGGTGATGAGTGGTAATGACGTTACCGGTTTTGCAGAAGCTCGGTTACTGTTCCTTCCCATGACGACAGACGCAGCGCCGAGGCCGTGGACCGTCCAGCGATTGCTCGACCTGCTCGACGTGGCGCCCGACGGCGAGAACCGGTTCACCGCCCAGACGGGTCCTGCGGGGCAGGACGAACGACAGGCGGTGGAGGGCACCCAGGTATTGGCACAGGTGACTGTCGCTGCGGCCCAAAGGTTTCCGGAGAAAGTCGGTGCGGGCGGTCTGTGCGGTGTTCGCCCGCGCTGTCATGGTCGGCGCCGGACCCGTCGACCTGAAGATCGATGTCGTCGGTGAAGGCCGTTCGACGGCCACCGCGATCGTGACGGCCAAGCAGAACGGGAAGCGCTGCATCACGGTGACGGTGCTCCTGGACGTCCCGACCGGCGACGTGGTCCGTCATCATCTGCCTCGTCCCGAGGTGGCCGCACCCGCCGATGCCAACGTGTCGGGAATGGCGATGACCGGACGCGAGCTGCGCCTGGTCGACGTGGTGGACGTCGACAGCCCCGATGAAGTCGGGCCGCCGGAGTTGCACGCCTGGCTGCATTACGACCTGATCCCGACGCGTGACGATCTGGCCAAGGCGTTGGTCGCCTATTTCACCGGCCACCTTGGTATTTGGCGATGCGGGCGCACGAGGGCATCGGAACCAGCCAGGCGCACTTGACGGTGTCGACCCCGCCGATGACGGCGTCGGTCAGCTTCCACGAACCGGTTCGGTGGGACGGCTGGCTGCCCTACACTCACGAGAGCAGGCAGGTGGGTGCCGGCATGTCCTAGGTCCGTGGCGCGGTGCACACCGAGGACGGTGAGCTCATTGCGTCGTTCGCACAGGACGCGCTGATCCGGCCCCTGCGGACCACCGACACCGGCATCAAGGAACAGTCACGGCTGTAGCAAGTGGCCCCAGTTCGCCGCTCGGAAGTGGCCCACATTGAATGCCGGATCCGGACTAGCGTCGAATGCATGTTGGCTGCAGGTAGCGTCAAGATCTCCGATCTGCTGAGCGTCACCCCTCCGTCGATCGCCGCGGGGGCGCATGCGATGACACAAATGGTCGAACTCCCGCCGGCGGACGCCGGTCTGGCCCCGCATCGCCATTCCGGTCCGGTGTTCGGTTACGTCCTCGAAGGCAGGATGCTGTTCGAGCTCGAGGGCGAAGAGCCTCGAGAAATCGTTGCCGGGGAGGCATTTTGGGAACCCGGCGGTGATGTGGTGCATTACCAGATGGTCAACCTCGACGAGAGCACCTGGACTCGATTCCTGGCGGTGTGCATCTGCGCACCCGGGGTCGAGATGATCACCATGCTCGACTCGGATGAGATCACGGCCCGCGACCATCTGCGCCACCCGAGCGCCCGCCGGCACCAGAACTGAGCACGATGCAGGCGATCATCGCGCGTGACCAGGCTGCCGGCGTCGACGGACTGTCGTTCTCCGAGATGCCCCATCCGCACGCCGCCGAGAATGACGTCATCGTCCGGGTGCACGCGGCCGGCTTCACCCCGGGGGAGCTCGACTGGCCCGCAACCTGGGTGGACCGGGCCGGCCGCGACCGGGCACCCAGCATTCCCGGGCATGATGTCTCCGGTGTCGTCTCCGAACTGGGATACGGAACCACCGGATTGTCGGTCGGCCAACGAGTCTTCGGAATCACCGACTGGGCCCGCAACGGTTCACTAGCGGAATACGTTGCGGTGGAAGCGCGTAACCTGGCACCGCTGTCTGCCACGATCGAGCACACCGTGGCTGCTTCGATACCGATTTCGGGACTGACGGCGTGGCAGGGGTTGTTCGACCACGCCAACCTCGCGGCAGGGCAGACCGTTCTGATCCACGGCGCCGCCGGCGCGGTCGGTTCCCTGGCGGTGCAACTCGCACGCGAGGCGGGCGCCTCGGTGATCGGGAGCGGACGTGGGACGCAGCGAGACGCGGTGCTCGATCTCGGTGCCGACGGGTTCGTGGATTTGGATCGGGATGAACTGGACGGCGTCGGTGAGGTTGATGTCGTATTCGATGTGATCGGCGGCGAACTTCTCGATCGATCCGCAACGCTGGTCCGCTCCGGTGGCATCCTGGTGACCATCGCTGAACCACCGCGAGTGCGGCCGGACAATGGAAGGGCAGTCTTCTTTGTCGTCGAAGCCGATCGCGCCCAGCTGGCCCTCCTCGAACAGAGGGTGCGCGACCAACGGCTCATCCCGAGGGTAGGGACGGTGTACCCACTGGCCGACGCCGTCACAGCGTTCGATCCGGCCCGTCGCACCCACGGCAAGGCCATCGTCCGTGTCATCGGTGACGAATAATCCACGCCGGGCCACCGCATTCGACGGGCGCGGTGGAGGATAGGCCAATCGTCCGGCCCGCCGAGCATCTTTGTGCCCCGCTGCTCGTCCACCTCGCCCGTCGGATGCAAACCGAGGCCGACATCGCGATGGCTACCGGAGTCGGCCTGCGCGCGCGTCACGTCATCGCGCTGACCCTGCTGCGCGACCTCGGCGAGCAGAACCAGTCGGACCTGGCGGCTACCCTCGGGATGAACCCCACCAATGTCGTCGCGCTGCTGAACGAACTGGAGGCGGAGGATCTGCTGCGGCGACTGCGGTCACCGCAGGATCGTCGGCGCCACAGCGTCGCCCTCACCGCCGCAGGCAGGGCATTGTTGAAGGACATCGAGGACCTCCTCATCGGCGTCGAGCAACGGGTGCTCGACCCGCTGACCCCGCAGGAACGACAGACGTTGTACACCTTGCTCAGACGATCGACACTGACTCGATCATCGATGTCGGCAAGTCCTGACGAGTGAACTCGTATCTCGATGACAGCGACCAGCGACGGGCGAAAAGGCCCCTGCGATCAGCACTGAGAAAGCTTGGCCGCGGCAGGCGCCATCTTGGCCTGCTCGGACTCTGCCGCAGCCTGATCAGTACGAACGGGTATGTCCGGTGAAACTCGCCGAGGATTCTCGGCGGGAGAGTGTCATGTCGGCAGGTGCGGTGATCGCTGAGAACGCTTGCCTTGCAAATGAATGCGGACCTGCCGGTTACCCCACAAGCGCAGCACGTTGACGACTACCTGGTTCACGGTGGTCACTCCGTGCTGGCAGCGCCGCGGATGTCGACGGTGTGGTGAACGACGTCGTGGAGGTGATAGACGGCGATGGACGCGACGGTGAATTCGCTGCCGTTGCTGCGCAGACCGCGCCGCGACCATGCATCGGCGGCCACGCCGTCGTAGGTGTCGGCGACGACGCGGGCGGCGTCCAGCACCTGGTCCGCCACGACTGCGGGGTTTTGCGATGCGTAGTCGTCGGCTACGGCCGTCTCATCCTGATCCCAGTCGGGAAAGACCGGGACATCCACGGTGAGCATGAGCCGGACCCGCTGGTCGAAGATCCGGTGCACGTCGCGAATGTGGCAGCCGTATTCCAGCGGTGACCAGACTGACGGCCGCGGTCTGGCGCGGACATCGGGTGCCTCGAGCGCGCTGGCCCACACCACCGCATTGCGACGGATCCGACCCGGCACGTCGGTGGGGTGGACGGCCGACGGGTCGAAGCTGCATTCGTCGCACGACCGGGTGATCACCCACGTCCAGTCCTTGGTGTCGGGGGCGATCGCGTCGTCGTTCGCGCTCACTATCGCGCCTGCGTGACCACGAAAGGCAATTCGGTGAGCGGCAGCATGCCGGCCTTGTCGGCGTACAGGCCCAAGGTATAGGGGCCCTCCTGCTGCACGTGGAATTTCAGCACCTTCGGACCAGCAAGATATTTGTACGCACGGTCGGGCTCATCCGCCCAGTGGAAGTTCCACTCCTCACCGCCGACCACCTCGCCATCCGGTGACTTGCTGAGAATGAAGAGATGCGGGTCGTTGTCTTCGCCGTTCTTTGCCAGTAGCACCACGACAAGCGGTATGGCGACCGGCCCGGGTATGTGGTCCGCGGCGAACGCCGGCATCGGCATGCCCGTAGCGCTGACGCCGAGGTCGGCGAGATCGGTCCAGTGCACCGGCACAAAAGCAACGACTTTCACCACGCTGACCCTAATCGACCATTGGCGCGCCGCCCGACTCTGCCGCGGGCGAACGGTTGCCGCGTCGCGAAGCCGCGGGTTGGCGACGGGCGTCGTGGGTACAAGTTCCACGGCCTCTGAGCCGCAGGAAGGACCACCCATTCATGTCGGAGATAACCGCTCACCATCCTGGTCTGCCCAGGCCGACGTGCTGCACTCGGCGGGTTACCGGGTGATCGCCTACGACCGCCGAGGATTCGGTCGCAGCGACAAGCCGCTCATCGGTTACACCTATGAAGTCCTGTCGGATGACCTGTCCGCGCTCATCGAGGAGCTCGATCCCCGCGATGCAACGCTGGTGGGGTTCTCGATGGGCGGCGGAGAAGTGGCCAGCTACTGCGCCCGCAAGGGCGTCGGGCGGCTTCGTAGCGTGGTCTTCGCCTCATCGGTCACGCCGTACATGCTCAACAGAGAGGACAACCCTGACGGACCGTTGAGCAAGACGCAGGCGGCGCAGATGGCGGCCGCGTTGACAGCAAATCAGGATTCCTTCTATGACCAGTTCATCACCGAGTTCTTCTCCGTCGACGGCACTTTGAAGGTCGGCGAGCAGCAACGCAAGGAGGCGCTGGCAATGTGTCACCAGGCCGGCAAGGCGGCCGCGCTGGCATGTCTGACCACATTCGGCGCCACCGACTTCCGTGAAGACCTCCCCACGGTGTCGGTGCCGAGCATGGTGATACACGGCGACGGTGACCAGACGGTGCCCTTCGCCGGGTCTGGCAAACGCACCCACGAAGCACTTCCGGGGAGCCGGCTGCACGTCATCGCCGACGGCCCGCACGGCGTCAACGTCAGTCACGCCGATGAGTTCAACGACGCGTTGCTGGCGTTCCTCGGCGACGATGCCGCCGACGGTAACTGACGGTCAGTCGTCGCCGAGTTGGACTGCGGCGTCCCGAATCCGGTCACCTGCACCCGACCCGATGGGGTCGCCGTGGCCGAAACATGCGGTCGCGACATCGAGGGCGGCCAGACGCCGGAACGACGCGACGGCGCCGAGCCGGTCCTGATTGAAGGTGCCCAGGATGACGGTTCCGACGTTGGCGATCGCATCGCCGGTGAACAACACGCCGTGCGCGGGGAGGTGGACTGCGATGCTGCCCTCGGTGTGACCGGGTACGGCCAGGATTTCGGCTCCGCCGCCGAAGTCGAGCACCTCACCGCCCGTCAGTTCACGGTCCACCGGCACCGGCGGCGCGACGTGTCGGAGATCCGCCGAGACGCGTTCCAGGATCGGTCTCTCCCAATCCTCCAGCACCGGGGGCGGCATGGTCGCCGTTCCGCGTATCGCCGCGGCGTCACCGGCACCGGCCATCACCGGTGCCCCGGTCGACGCTCGCAGATCAGCGGCCGAGCCGACATGATCGACGTGGCCGTGGGTCACCACGATCCGGTCGATGCCGGGGAGTTCCGCAAGGATCTCGGCGGCCGATCCCGGTGCGCCCGTATCGATCAGGGTAACCGAATCGCGGTCCCGCCATACGTAGAGCTGCCAGCCGTTCACCCGCAGCATGGTCAGATGGGGGGTGACGTCGATCGACTCCATGCCTCGACGCTAGGCGGCGGTGTCGGCGGGCGACAGCGGATCAGCTGGTGGCGAAATCGCGTGTCAATGCCGATCTGAGCACATCGAGCGGCAACCCGCCGAGATCCAATGCACGGCTGTGAAACTCCTTCAGCGACAGCCCGCGGGTGGTCAGTTCGTCGCGGAGTTGCTGCCAGATTCGTTGCCCGATCGCATAGGACGGCGCCTGGCCGGGCCAGCCCAGATATCGGTCGAGCTCGAACCGCAGGTTGTCCTCGGCCATAGCGCTGTGCGACTGCAGGAAGGCCCACGCGCGGTCGGCGTCCCAGACGCCGCCGTCGGGTGCGGTGAATCCGCAGTGCACGCCGATGTCGATGACCACCCGGGCCGCCCGAAAGCGTTGGGCGTCAAGCATTCCCATCCGGTTTCCGGCGTCGTCGAGCCAACCGAGTTCGGCCATCAACCGTTCGGCGTACAGTGCCCAGCCCTCGCCGTGACCAGACACCCAACAGCCCAGTCTGCGCCATCGGTTCAGCTGATCGGCCAGCACCACCGCACGTCCGATCTGCAGGTGGTGGCCCGGTACGCCTTCGTGGAAAACGGTCGTCGTTTCCTGCCACGTGTGAAAGCTGTCTGTGCCGGGCGGGACCGACCACCACATCCGGCCGGGCCGCGAGAAGTCCTCCGAGGGCCCGGTGTAGTAGATGCCACCCGTCTGCGTCGGTGCGATGCGGCATTCCAGCCGGCGAAGCGGCTCCGCGATGTCGAAGTGGGCGCCCGCGAGGGTCTGGACGGCGCGGTCGGACAACTCCTGCATCCAGGCCTGCAGCGCGTCCGTGCCATGCACCAGGTAGCGCGGTTCGTCGTTCAGCCGTCTCAACGCCTCGGCCACCGACGATCCGGGGTACAGCAGATACGCGATCGACTCCTGTTCGGCGACAATGCCTTCCAGCTGGGCAAGTCCCCACTGGTAGGTCTCGTCCAGATCGACCTCGGTGCCGAGGAACTGACGTGACATCAGCCGGTACGCATCACGGCCGAACGCGTCTTGTTGGCGTGCGTGCGGCGCGACGTCGTCGCGCAACACCGCGGCCAGGTCGTGGTATGCCGTGGCCGCGGCGGTGGCACTGCCATGAAGTTGGCTGCGCAGCCTGTGGTTTCCCGGTGCGGCATCGGTGACCATCTCGACGAACAACTGCTGTATCTGGGCGGCCTGATCGATGGCGCGATTGACTTGGCGCAGCGCCGGCGCGTGCCCGGTTGCCGCCGCGGCGCGCAACGACTCGGCATAACCCGCAACGCGCTCGGGCAGGCGCGACAGCCGGCGGTTGATCGTCGCCCAGTCGTCGTCGGTCTCGGTGTCCATCAGATCGAACACATCGCGCATCGTCTGAAGCGGCGAGGCGATCACGTTCAACTCCCCGACGTCGAACCCGGCATCGTGTATTTCGATCTGCGTGCCGAGCCGCTCCCGCATCGCGGCCACCGTGACCGAGTCGACCTCATCCGTCGCCGTGGTGCCGTCGAGCTCTCGAAGCGCCGACCGGGCGGCGTCGACGCGGGCCGCCACGCCGTCGGGGGAATAGTCGGTGATGTCGTCGTCGTGGCCTGTGATGCCCGCTTCGGTTGCCGCGCAGGGGTCGAGCTCGGCGAACGTCTCGAGATAGCGCTCGGCGACGGCGTCCACGGCCGTTAAGGGCCTACCCAAGGTTGTCGGTCGCGAACGTATTGCATTTCTTCGGGTCACCGGTCTGATAGCCGACGGTGAACCACTTCTGCCGCTGCTCGGATGAACCGTGGGTCCATGCCTCGGGATTGACGCGGCCGGTGGCGGACTTCTGGATCCGGTCGTCGCCCACGGACGAGGCAGCCGATAACGCGTCGGCAATATCTTTGTCGCTCAACGGTTCCAGGAACGTAACCCCCGTGCTCTCCTGCTTGTCGATGGCCGCGTAATGCGCCCAGACGCCGGCGTAGCAGTCCGCCTGCAGTTCGGTGCGTACACCGCCGCCCTCCGCGCCCTGGGGGTCCTGCTGGGCCCGGCCCAGGTCACCCAGGAGGTTTTGCACGTGGTGGCCGTATTCGTGCGCGACCACATACTCCTGCGCCAACGGTCCACCACTGGAACCGAATTGGTCGACGAGCACCTGGAAGAAGTCGGTGTCGAAGTATGCCGTCTGGTCCACCGGGCAGTAGAACGGCCCGACGTCGCTGGTTGCCGGACCGCAACGGGTATCGACCTGGCCGGTGAACAGGCGGGTGTGGGGGCGCTTGTAGCCGGGGAGTAGCTGTTGCCACACGCTGTCCACCGAGTTCGTGGTCGCCACCACCCGGCACTGCACAATGCGGTTGGCGTCCTCACCGGTCTTGCACTGGGTCAGGTCGAAGCCGGGCGCCTCGACACCTTCGGTGCTGCCGATCTGTCCCTGTTGCGGTATCACCGTGCTGGGATCGACGCCGAGAAACAGCGCTACCACCACGATCACCAATCCACCGAGTCCACCGCCGATGGCGATCCCGCGGCCGGGTCCGCGGCCGCCGCCACTGGTCGACGTGGTGCTCGTGTCGATCTGCATACCTTCGTTGAAGGTCATCGCACCACTCCGTCGCTCGCACCGTTTGGACCAGGTCACTCCAGCTTTGCACACTACGATTTGGGTGTGGCGGTCGTTGCCGGACATTCCTCTGTTGTGCACACCGGGTTGGGTGACCTGCGCGGTACCACCGAAGGAGGCGTGGGTGTCTGGCGCGGTGTCCCCTACGCCGAACAGCCGGTGGGCCGGCGGCGGTTTCTGGCGCCCTCGCCGCTGGAGCCGTGGACCGGTCTGCGGGATGCCCTCGAGCACGGGCCACTGCCGCCGCAGACGAAGTCCTTCGTCGGCGGCGGCCGAGACGACCCCAAGGTGCGCGACGAGGCGTGCCTGACGCTGACGGTGTGGTCGCCCGATACCACCGCGTCGCTACCGGTGATGGTGTGGATACCCGGTGGCGCCTTCGTCTACGGAGCGGGCCAGTTCCAGCTGTACAACGGGTCGAGGTTGGCCGCGAACGGAAACGTCGTGGTCGTCAACGTCACGTACCGGATCGGGGTATTCGGAGGCTTCGAGCTCAGCGACCTCGGTGCGGGATTCGACGACAACCTGGCGCTGCGTGATCAATTGGCCGCGCTGCTGTGGGTCCGCGAGAACATCGCCGCCTTCGGAGGTGACCCCGACCGGGTCACCGTGTTCGGCGAATCGGCCGGTGCCACCTCGGTGCTGGCCCTTTTGGCCAGTCCCGCCGCCGACGGCCTGTTCAGCCGTGCCATCGCGCAGAGTCCGGCACTGCCGCTGATCGCAGACCGCGAGGTCAGGGCCGAACGTGCCCACGAGTTTCTGCGGCGGCTCGGGGTCGGCGCCGACGAGGTGAAGGCACTTCCTCAGCGCCAGCTCCGCCGCGCTGCGGGTCGACTACAGCTGCGCAGCGCGGCCGTGACGCCGACCCTCGCCTACGGGCTGACCTACGGTGTCGACCTGCTGCCGCACCATCCGGTGGATGCCGCGCGCGCGGGAGTGATTTCCCGTGTTCCGCTGATCATCGGCACCAACAGTCACGAGGCGTCGATGTTCGCGTGGACCAAGCCACCGATGTTGCCGACCACACAGGCCTCCGTCAGCGCCTACTTCGACCGCGTCGCGCCCGGCAAGAAGGACCGCGTGCTGGCGGCGTATCCGGACTACCCGAGTCGGCGGGCACTGGTGGCCTTCGGTTCCGATGTCATGTTCGGCGGACCGGCGTGGGCGTTCGCCGACGCCTACAGCGGGGTCGCGCCGACCCACGTGTACCGGTTCGACCACTTCGGCTGGAGCTTGCGGGTGCTCGGGCTCGGCGCCACCCACGGCAGCGAGATCGTGCACGTGCAGCACAGCTATGCGTCCTTCGTCGGGCGCAAGCTGCATCCACTCGGGCGGCGGCTGCAGCCGCCGGTCGGGCGGCGGATGCAGCGGGCCTGGCTCGACTTCGCGACCAAAGGCTGGGAGACCTCCGAGATCCGTTGGTCCAGTGGGCACGACTGGCCCATCTACGACACCGAAAAACGCGCTACGCGCATCATTCTGTCCGCCCATGACAGCGTGGTCTCCGATCCCGACGCCGAGCGCCGCAAGGCCTGGGCGGGGCTTTACTGACCGAGTTTCTAGCCGGGACCGTCGCTGGCGGCGGCCAGCAGCGGCACGATCACGTCGCTGATCGGCGTGGCGATGCCCTGCCCGGCCGCCTTGCGCCGGATGACATCGTTGCGGATGTCCCACTCCAGGCGTCGGCCGGCCTCACGGTCGGTGAGCATCGAGGTGGTGACATCCGGCGGTGCCTGCGCCAGCATGCCGACGATGTCATCGATCACCCCATCGCCGAGATTCGCGCCGTCGGCCCGCGCCACCACAAGGCATTCGGTCAGGTAGCGGCGGGCGAGCGCGTCGACGTCGTCGCGGCGGAACATTCCGGAACGACGGCCGGTGAGCACCATGAAACCGACCACCGAGTTGAGGATCAGCTTGCGCCATGCGGCGGTCGCGAAATCGCGTTCGAGTTCGATAGTCATCGCGGTATCGCGGAAAAGTTCGGCGATCGTTTCGCCCGCAGGGGTGTCCGGCAGCACCAGCCGCGTCTCGACGCGCACCCGAACCCAGCCTTCGGGTTGTCGCTCGCCTGAGATCCACACCGCCGCGGGCACCACGTGCGAGGTCGGGCAGAAGCGGCCGACCCGCTCCACCTGTTCGACACCGTTCTGGAGCGCACACACCACGGAGCGCTCATCACACAGCCGGGCCAGCCATGGCGCCGCATCTTCGTTCTGGGTGTCCTTGACCGCGAGGAAGACCACATCGCGGGGGCCGTCGACCTCGCCGGGATCGGTCAGCACCGGTCCCGGCACGATGATCGGCTCCCGGTCCTCCAACCGGACCTCGATGGACTCGCGCGGAGTATGCCCGCACAACAACACCTGATGACCGGCGGTATGCAGAAACGCTGCCACGGTCGAACCGATCGCCCCTGGACCCACGACTGCGGTGCTCGTACCCACGAAGGCCAAGGTACCGGCGGTTGGGCCCCCACTACACTGTGGCAGTCCTCATCTCAGGTCTTTCCCAGGGAGTTTTTCGTGCTGCGCACTCATGCCGCCGGTTCGCTGCGGATCACCGACGCCGGGCAGACGGTGACGCTCGCCGGCTGGGTGGCCCGGCGCCGTGACCACGGCGGTGTCATCTTCATCGATCTGCGCGACTCGTCCGGGGTGTCGCAGGTGGTGTTCCGCGAGAGCGGCGTGCTGGAGCAGGCGCACCGACTGCGCGCGGAGTTCTGCATCGCCGTCAACGGCGTCGTCGAGATCCGGCCCGAGGGCAACGCCAACGCCGACATCCCCACGGGCGACATCGAGGTGAACGCGACGTCGCTGACCGTACTCGGGGAGAGTGCGCCGCTGCCGTTCCAGCTCGACGAGGTCGCCGGTGAGGAGGCCAGGCTCAAGTACCGCTACCTGGATTTGCGACGCGAAGGCCCGGGTAACGCAATTCGCCTGCGCTCCAAGGCGAATGCGGCCGCCCGCGACGTGCTGGGCCGCCACGACTTCATCGAGATCGAAACACCGACGATGACCCGGTCGACGCCGGAGGGGGCGCGCGACTTCCTGGTGCCCGCGCGGCTGCAGCCCGGTTCGTTCTACGCGCTGCCGCAGAGCCCGCAGCTGTTCAAGCAGCTCCTGATGGTGGCAGGCATGGAGCGGTACTACCAGATCGCCCGGTGTTACCGCGACGAGGACTTTCGCGCCGACCGCCAGCCCGAATTCACCCAGCTGGACATGGAATTGAGCTTCGTGGATTCCGAGGACGTCATCGCGGTCGCCGAGGAGATCGTCACGGCCCTGTGGGCGTTGATCGGCTACGACGTGCCCCTGCCTCTGCCGCGGATGACCTATGCCGACGCGATGCGGCGCTTCGGCTCGGACAAGCCCGATCTGCGGTTTGGTCTCGAACTTGTCGAATGCACCGAATTCTTCACAGACACCCCGTTCCGCGTGTTCCAGGCGCCCTACGTCGGCGCGGTGGTGATGCCCGACGGTGCCGCTCAGCCGCGCCGCACGCTGGACGCCTGGCAGGAGTTCGCGAAACAACGCGGGCACCGCGGATTGGCGTACGTGTTGGTGGGCGAGGACGGCACCTTGAGCGGTCCGGTGGCCAAGAACCTGTCCGACGCCGAACGCGACGGTGTGGCCGGTCATGTCGGCGCGTCGCCCGGTGACTGCATCTTCTTCTCGGCGGGTCCGCCCAAGTCGTCGCGCGCGCTGCTGGGTGCCGTGCGAATCGAGATCGCCAGGCGGCAGAATCTGATCGATCCCAGCGCATGGGCGTTTACCTGGGTGGTCGATCCGCCGTTGTTCGAGCCGGCCGACGAGGCGACCGCACACGGCGACGTTGCCGTCGGGTCCGGGGCATGGACCGCCGTGCATCACGCGTTCACTGCGCCCAAGCCCGAGTACGCCGGCGGCATCGACACCGACCCTGGTGCCGTTCTGGCCGACGCCTACGACATCGTGTGCAACGGCAACGAGATCGGCGGCGGCTCGATCCGTATCCACCGCCGCGACGTCCAGGAGCAGGTGTTCAAGGTGATGGGCATCGACCAGGACGAAGCAAACGAGAAGTTCGGGTTCCTGTTGGACGCCTTCACCTTCGGTGCGCCGCCCCACGGCGGTATCGCCTTCGGCTGGGACCGGATCAATGCGCTGCTCTCGGCGACGGACTCGATTCGCGAGGTCATCGCCTTCCCCAAGTCCGGAGGCGGTGTGGACCCCCTGACCGGTGCACCCGCGCCGATCACACCGCAACAACGCAAGGAATCCGGAATCGACGCCAAGCCGGAGAAGCCCGAGAAATCGTGACCGGTCCGAAGACGAGCGCAGCGGACTTCAACGCCGAGGTCGTCGCGGAGTTTCGTGCCAACGGCGGTCAGGTCGCGGCGTTCGAGGGCAATGAGCTGTTGCTGCTGACGACGACCGGCGCCAAATCCGGTCGGCCGCGGCTTTCTCCGCTGTCGTGCAAGCGAATCGACGGAAAGATGTTCGTCATCGCCGGATACGGCGGCGCGGACGTCAACCCGGCCTGGGTGTACAACCTGCGGTCGCACCCGAAGGCGCACGTGGAATCGGGCGAGGCGTCATTCGACGTGACGGCGCGCGAATTGCCGCCCGCGGAGCGCAACGAGATCATTCCCAAACTCACCGCTGCAGTGTCGGCTTTCGCGGAGTACCAGGCCAAGACGAGCCGCATGATTCCGATCTTCGAACTCCAGCGCGCGGATTAGGTCGCAGTCGGCCCGCATTAAGTAGGGCATGACCGAATCGCTGGACATGGAAGGGTGGCGGGCGATCAACGTCCCGGTCACCGAGGAGTTCCGCGCCAACCAGGGCAGGGTGGGTGGCCGCTTCGAGGGCAGGGATCTGCTGCTGCTCACCACCACAGGTGCGAAGTCGGGGCGGCCGCGTGTGGCACCCCTGACGTACTTCACCATCGACGGCAAGGTGATCGTCGTCGGCTCGCGGGCCGGCGCGCCCAAGCACCCCGACTGGGTGCACAACCTGCGGGCGAATCCCGCGGCACATGTGGAGATGGGAGGAACGGACTACGACGTCGTCGTTCGCGAGTTGCCCGCCGCAGAGCGCGACGACACGTTCGGCAAGATCGTTGAGCAGGCCCCGCGTTTCGGGGATTACCAGGCGAAGACCGGGCGCGTCATCCCGCTCTTCGAGCTGCAGCGCGTCTGATTGCGCCGACGACGGAATAGATCCGCAGACCCCACGGCTGGAGGAATCATGACCGAGTCCACAGAAGAAGTCGCCGCGTTTCGCGCGATGAACGAGCCAGTCGTCGATGAGTTCCGGGCCAGCGGGGGCAGGGTGGGCGGCCAGTTCGAGAACATCAACCTGCTTCTGCTCACCATGACAGGCGCAAAGTCCGGGCAGCCGCGCCTGGCGCCGCTCGCGTACTTCGTGATCGACGGTAAGACGATCATCGTCGGATCCAAGGGCGGTGCGCCCAGCGATCCGGACTGGGTGCGCAACATCCGGGCGAACCCGCGTGTGCAGGTCGAGGTGGGAACCGACACGTACGAGGCAATTGCCCGCGAGCTGCCATCGGAGGAGCGCGACGAGACCTACCCGAAGGTCGTTGCGGTGCAACCAGGCTTCGGAGAGTATCAGGCCAAGACCAGCCGTGTCATCCCGCTCTTCGAGCTGCAAAGGGTCTGATTTGCCGGCCTCGGCACCTCGCCGCCGGCTGGCATCACACGCTGACTTTTCGTTAGTCTCAGAAGTAACAGCCGTTACATTCGAAGAAGGTGATGAGTGAGCGCCGCGGCTCTGTTTTTCGCGGTCTTCCTGGCCTGTGCGGTCGAGGCCGTGGAAGCCCTGACCATCGTGCTGGCCGCGGGCACCGCCCGCGACTGGCGCTCGGCCATCACCGGCGTTGTCGCCGGAATGGGTGTCCTGGCCGTCGTCGTCGCAGTGCTCGGACCCGCGCTCTCGGCGATTCCGCTCGACGGACTGCGCTTGTTCGTCGGCGCACTGCTGCTGGTTTTCGGGCTGCAATGGTTACGCAAGGCGATCCTGCGGGCCAGCGGGCATAAGGCCATACACAATGAGACGCTGGCCTTTGCCGCGGTCCTGGCCGACGCCCGGCAGGCGGAGACCCGGCGCCGCTGGGCGGTGACCGATTGGTACGCGTTCACCCTGGCGTTCAAGGGCGTCGTGCTCGAAGGACTCGAGGTGGCTTTCATCGCGCTCACGTTCGGCAGCAATCAACACAACATCCCACTGGCCGCGATGGCGGCAGTGGCCGCGGCACTGGCGGTGACCGCGGTGGGCCTGGCCATCCGCGCGCCGCTGGCGCGCGTCCCGGAGAACAGCATCAAGTTCGTCGTCGGAGTGATGCTCACCGCGTTCGGGTTGTTCTGGAGCGCCGAGGGTGCCGGCGCGCACTGGCCGGGGCAGGACGCGGCACTGCTGGTGATCATTCCTGCGATCGCGATCTACGCCCTTGTCCTCGTCGCCGTCTTCCGCCGTCCGACCACCGCGGCGGGTCAGAACATCACCCCCGGGAGGGCCTCCGCATGATCGCGAGATTCCGTGCCTTCGCGGGGTTCTGGTACGCCTTCGTCATCGGTGACGATTGGCGGGTGGCGTTCGGGGTGGCCGTCGCCCTCGCGCTCACTGTCGCGCTCAGTGCAACGACCCACCTGCCCGCGTGGTGGATCGTGGTGGCGGCGGTCGCCGCGCTGCTGCCGCTGAGCATCCGCCGGGCCATCCGGCCCAAATCCTGAAATCAGCCGCCACAGTCCTGCCCGCCGTTCGATCTGCAAGGGACGGAATAGGGTGCGGTTTGTCAGGCATTGAGCAAGGCGTGACCGAAACCAGAGATGCGGCGGGGTGGCAAGCGTACAACAACGCCATCGCCGAGGAGTTCCGCGCCAACAAGGGGCGGGTGGGCGGCGAGTTCGACGGCGCAGATCTGTTGTTGTTGACCACAACCGGCGCAAAGACGGGCCGAAACCGGCTGGCGGTGCTGGCCGATGTGAGTGTCGAGGGCCGGATGATCATCGTCGGCTCGTTGGGCGGCGCCCCCAATCACCCCGACTGGGTGCACAACTTGCGGGCGAACCCGCGCGCGTCCGTCGAGGTGGGGGGAGTCCGGTCACGACGTCGTCGCCCGCGAGCTACCGCCCGCGGAACGCAATGAGATGTTCCCGAAAGTTGTTGCACTGCAACCACTCTTTGGTGAATACCAGAACAGGACCACGCGAGTCATCCCGCTGTTCGAGTTGCGGTGCGTCTGACGCCGAAACAGAAGCCAGGGTCGTGAAAGGCACTTGAGTAGCCTCGTGGTAAGTGCGCCGGTGAGGCGCCCAGCTTCCAGGCCACCAACGCCGCGATCGACCGCGCCCCGGTCGACCCGCACAACCCGTCGTGATCCAACTCCGCGACGATCTGCACAATGCGCCCATCAATGGCATTGCGCTGCCCCGCCAACTCCGACAACTCCCCGAACAACACCTCAACCCGCTCCCCAGCCCGCACCACCGGCACCTCAAGCGAAGCGGTCGACGACATAACCCCAACATCGCAACCAGGTCCGACAAATCAGGACCGCCGATCCACACCCGGCCAAGGCCCTCATCAGATACCAAGAGAAACAGCGTGATTGGCCACCAACCGCTGCGCAGCCGTAGCTTTCGGCGCGGAGAAGCTGCCTTGAATGGTTCATCCCCGGACCGCCACGCATGCTGATCCGGTCGATCTCCTCACTCGCATTAGTGGTAACGCTTATCGAGTTGGGGCACCGTGAAACCGGCGAATGGCGGTGGTATGCGAGACGGTCGGATGCTCCTCTCGTCGGCGCCGTTGCGCGCTCACCCGGATCGCCGCGGCTGAATCTGGATCACCGGACAACGTCTTCACCAAATGCCCGGCCAGTGACGAGAAATTTCTGACGATGCCGGCCAGATCTGGGGTGCCGGTCTTGTTCTCGACGAGCTGGAGGCGCTCGGGGTGCGGATCGCTACGGTGATCCACCGCTCGACCGCCGCGCGTCGAGCATGGCGAGTGTCCGCGACGCCAGTTCGTCTCGAATCCCGCTCTGCGCATAAGGAATGAAGGCGCGCAGCAGATCAGGATTCGTCATCGGGGTCCGCGTCTCCAGAGCCATTTGAAAGTTGGATCGGTGGGCTTACAGCGGTTTCGGTGATGGTGGCGTTCGCCGTTTGGCCGCCCGCGGGACTGTTGAGGGGTTAGTTATGACGGGCGTGAGGCGGTCTGGGTCGGCGCGACGCGGTCAGACGGTTGTCATCGCGTAGTCGAGGTCGAACAACGCGCGATGTTCGTCGATGAAGTCCTCGACCGTGCTGAGGGGGCGCCCAATGATAGTCGGTGCTGCAGAGCTGACGCCGGCCAGGCGTCCCTCTTGTTGGTCGATTGTCACGGCCTCGAAGTGCCTGAGCTTGGCCGTGTCATCAGGTATGCCAATCAGATCCAGGAACGTCGTTACGGTGACTTGCTCGAACGGGAGGTCCTTCCCGAGGACGCGGCTGACCTCTGCGGCTAGTTCCAGGTGGCTGTATTCAACGGGTCCGGTCAAGGTGTGGACGCGGCCGCCGTGCTGCTCGGGTTCGGCCAGAATGGTCGCAGCGGTCAATGCGATGTCTCGTCCGGCGATCGGAGCGAAGCGGCTGTCAGCGTCAAAGGGCATGACGTAACGGCCGGATCGGATCAGCTCGGCGATGTAGGTCAGCCATTCCATGAAGAACGTGACCCTCAGATTGGTGGTCGGGACTCCTGACCAACCGAAGATCTGCTCGGAGAGCCAATGGTTCTGCGTCGCCTTACTGCGGGCCTGAGGGCGCGATTGGATTTGTGACATGTTCACGATCGCTTCAAGGCGTTCTTCCTTGGCGGCCTGGGCGAACATGACCGCCGCTTCGACGAGTCCTTCGCCGAGTGGAAAGTTGAAATAGGCACGCTGCACACCGTCGAGCGCCGCGCGAACATCGCGGAAAGTCAGCAAGTCGCCGAATACAACTTCGACACCGTTATCGCGAAGCCGTTGGGCACGAGCGTCATCCCTGCGCACCATTGCCCTGACCTGTAGCCCACTCTTGAGTAAGTACTCGACCATTGGACGTCCGGTATCACCATTGGCAGTGGTCACCAGGATTCTGGTCATGGATGTCCTCTTCTCCTTGGGTGTTTGAAGACTGCACTCAGGGTCGTGAAAGGCACCGGATCACGACCCTGAGTGCAATCGGTGGGCTTACAGCCGTTCGATGATGGTGGCGTTCGCCATTCCGCCGCCTTCACACATCGTCTGCAACCCGTAGCGGGCACCCCGCTGTTCGAGCGCGTTGACCAACGTGGTCATGATCCGTGCACCGCTGGCCCCGAGCGGATGCCCGATCGCGATTGCGCCGCCATTCACATTCGTCTTTGTCAGATCGGCGCCGGTGTCATGGGCCCACGCCAGCACCACCGGCGCGAACGCCTCGTTGACTTCGAAGAGGTCGATATCGGCGAGCGTCAGGCCGGCGCGCTGCAGCACCTTTTCGGTGGCCGGGATGACACCGGTCAGCATGTACAGCGGGTCGGATCCGACGACGGTCGTCGTGTGGATGCGGGCGAGTGGACGCAGTCCCAGCCGGTTGGCCACCTCGCTGGTGGTGATCAGCACCGCAGCGCTGCCATCCGACAACGGCGACGAGTTGCCCGGGGTGATCTCCCACTGAATCTGCGGGAAGCGCTCTTCGTAGGCGGGGCCGTAAAACGCGGGCCTGAGACCGGCCAGGGTGTCGACAGTGGTTCCAGGGCGAATGATCTCATCGGTCGTCAAGCCGGCGATCGGTGTCAGCTCGTTGTCGAAGCGGCCCTCTTTGGTTGCGGCCGCGGCCTTCTCGTGGCTGCCTGCCGAGAACTCGTCGAGCTGCGCACGGGAGAAGCCCCATTTCGCGGCGATCAGCTCGGCGCTGATACCCTGCGGCACAAGGCCTTCGGGGTAGCGCTGCGCCATCGCACCGAACGGGTCGCTGCCCGGCAGCACGCTGGAACCCATCGGCACCCGCGACATGGACTCCACGCCCGCGGCGACGACGATGTCGTAGGCGCCGGAGATGACGCCCTGAGCGGCAAAGTGGATCGCCTGTTGGCTGCTGCCGCACTGGCGGTCGACGGTCGTGCCGGGAACGCTCTCGGGGAAGCCGGCGGCCAGGAGCCCGTTGCGGGCGATGTTGACGGCCTGGTCTCCGACCTGGGTGACGGCACCGGTGATCACATCGCCGATCTGCACGGGGTCGATACCGGTGCGGGTGATCAGCTCGCGCAGGCTGTGCGCCAGCAGGTCGACCGGCAACACATCGTGGAGCGCGCCGCTGGCCTTGCCTTTCCCGATCGGGGTGCGTACCGCCGAAACGATGACCGCGTCGCGTACCGCATATCCGGCCATTTCTGCCTCCTATGACTCCCCGCTGAGTAAACTTTGCTGTACCCAGCTATACCACCTAGGTATAGGTAGAACAACTCAGAGGTAGAGTGAATTCCATGACAGTGCTGCAGGGAACACTCGCCGACCGGGACGCCTGGTCGGCGGTCGGCGGATGTCCGATCGAGAAGACGATGGCGCTGCTGGGCACCAAGTCGGCGATGTTGATCATGCGTGAGGCCTATTACGGCACCACCCGGTTCGACGACTTCTGGCGGCGCGTCGGGGTGACGAAGGCCGCCGCGGCCGCGCGCCTTGCCGACCTGGTCGAGGCGGGACTGCTCGAGCGCAGCCCGTATCAGGAGCCCGGGCAGCGCAGCCGCGACGAGTACGTGCTCACCGATGCCGGCCGTGACTTCATGCCGGTGATCTGGGCGATGTTCGAGTGGGGACAGCGCCACCTGCCGCCCTCGGCGCCGCTGCGGATGACCCACGCCGGCTGCGGCGCCGAGGCGACGGTGTCCATCCGCTGTGCAGAAGGCCACGACGTTCCGGCCGACGAGCTGGCCATCCGGTTGGTCAAGCGCGGTCGCTAGACGAGCTGGCGCGATACGCCTTCGCCGCGGTCATCAACTCCTCGACCCGTGATTTTTCGGCCCGGTTCTCGAACACCCCGTCGGCTTTGAAGTAGGTGCCGACGATGGCGCCGTCCGCGATGTCGAGTTGGGCAGCCACGTTCTCGGCGCGCACCCCCGTGTTCACGAACACCGGCACGTCGCCCGCCGCGGACTTGACCACCCGCAGCGCCTCGGAGTCGGTGGGGGATCCGGCCGTTGCTCCCGACACGCAGATCGCGTCCGGCAGCGTGGCGAACACCGTGGTCCGTGTGATCGACGCGAGGTCGCGGTCCGCGAGATAGGTCGCGGACTCGGGCACGATGTTGAAGAACAACTTGACGTCGGAGCCGCCGACCCGGGCCCGGTGCCGCGCGACCTCACCGACGTTGGTGTTCCAGAGCCCGAAGTCGCTCGCGTATACGCCGGTGAAAATCTCCCGGACGAATCTCGCACCGGTGGCGACCGCCAGGTCGATCGAGGCGCGGCCGTCCCACAACACGTTGACGCCGTACGGCACCGAGAGATCGGGCAGAAGCTCACCGATGATCCTGGCCATCGTGATCGCGGTGATCGGTTCGGTCTTGGTCAGATACGGCAGGCTGAATTCGTTGCTGATCATCACACCGTCGACACCGCCGGCCTGCAGCGCCTCGAGTTCTTCCCGGGCGCGGGTGACGACGGCGGCGATGCCGCCCGAGCCGTCGTAGCCCGGATCCCCGGGCAGTGCGGCGAGGTGCAGCATGGCGATGACGGGCTTGCGGGTGTTGAAAACCTCGTCGAGCCAGGTGGTGGTCACGGTGTGCCTTTCTCTCTTGGGAAGCAAGTGTTCTCGGGACGCGGTGGGGGTCAGTCCATGTAGGCGCCGCCGTTGACGGCCAGCGCCTCACCGGTGATGAAGCGCGCGTCCTCGGACAGCAGGAAGGCGACGGCGCGGGCGACATCCTCTGGCTGCTCCAGGCGGCCCAGCGGTGTGTCGTCGATCATCATCGTCCGGACTCCGTCGGTGGTGATGCCGCGCAGCTCCGCTTCCCATTCCAGTTCCCTTGACTGCATAGGGGTTTCGACGAAACCCGGGCACACGCAGTTGACTGTGATGCCGTGTTCGCCGAGTTCGTAGGCCATTGCCTGGGTGAGCCCGACGACGCCGAACTTCGACGCCACATAATCCGACAGAAAGGGCACCCGGCCCTGTTTGCCCGCCATCGATGCGGTGTTGACGATGGCGCCGGCCGTCCCGGTGCTGATCATGGCGCGGGCCGCGGCCTGACCACAGACGAACACACCCTTGAGGTTGACGTCCATGGTCTGGTCGTAGCGCTCGATCGGGGCGTCGAGGAACCGGTGCATGAAAGAGATGCCGGCATTGCTGACCCAGGCGTCGAGTCCGAGGCGGTCGGCGACCCCGAGGGCGACCGTGGTGGCGTTCTCCGGCGCGCTGACGTTCAGCACGGCGGACTCGTGTCCGGCCTCCGGTTTCGGCAGAGCAGCGGCGACAGCGCTCGCGGCGTCACCGTCGACGTCGGTGACGACGACGCGCCAATCCCGTTGCGCCAGCGTCATCGCGATGGCTCGTCCGATCCCTGATCCTGCGCCGGTCACTACCACTGTCCTGGTCATCTGATGCGTTCGTTCCTCATCGGTTGGGGTTGCCAACATGTCGTTGGCCGGTTTCGGGATCGAAGACGTGGACGGCGCCGGGTCGGGCCGACACGGTGACCCGGGCGCCTTCGCCGATCCCGGACAGGCGGCCCGCCTCCACCACGCTGGTGAGTTCGGTGCCGCGGGCGTCGATCGTGACAATGGCCCTGGGCCCGAGCAATTCGATCAGTTTCACCTGGGCGGCGCCGTCGCCGTCGGACGCCGTGAGCACCAGGTCGTCGGGTCGCACGCCGAGTGTCACCGGTCCACTTGTGTCGACGGATTCGACGCCGATCGTGAATCCCGTTGGCAAGGTGAAGTATTCGCCTGTCAATTCGCCGTCCAACAGGTTCATCTTAGGACTGCCGACGAAGGTCGCGACGAACGTGTCCGCCGGGTTGGCGTAGACGTCCAGCGGCGTCCCCTCCTGCGCGGTGCGGCCGTCGCGCATGACCACCATGTGGTCCGACAGCGTCATCGCCTCCTCCTGATCGTGCGTGACGTACACCGAGGTGATCCCGAGCCTGCGCTGGATCTGCAGCAGCTCGGTCCTGGTCTCGACACGCAATTTGGCGTCGAGGTTGCTCAACGGTTCGTCGAACAGGAAGACAGACGGTTCACGGATGATCGCCCGCCCGATCGCGACACGCTGCTGCTGTCCGCCGCTGAGGTCCTTCGGCTTGCGCCCCAACAGCTTTCCCAGTCCGAGCGACTCGGCCACCTCATCGGCCCGCTTCAGCGCGTCACCGCGCGGCGTCTTGGAGGCGCGCAGCGGGAACGCGATGTTCTCCCGCACCGTCAGATGCGGATAGAGCGCGTAGTTCTGGAACACCATTGCCACGTCACGGTCGCGTGGTTGCAGGTCCGTCACGTCACGGTCGCCGATCGCGATGGTGCCCGACGTCACCGACTCCAGACCGGCGAGCATGCGCAGCGACGTCGACTTGCCGCACCCCGAGGGGCCGACGAGCACCGTGAACGAACCGTCGGGCAGTTCGATGTTCAGGTCGCTGACGACGGATGTCGATCCGTACGACTTGTTGACGCCGGAGAATCGGACGGTTGCCATGAAGCGCGAATCACCACCTATTTCTGGCCTTGTCAGGCCTTGACCGCGCCGCCGCTGATGCCTTGCACCAGCCTGCGCTGGATGAAGAAGCTCGCGATGACGACGGGGACCACCGCGATGAGGATCGCCGCGCTCATCGAGCCGATCTGCACCCCGCGGAACGTGTTGAACCCGGCGATGGCCACGGGCAGGATCGCTGCCTTGCCGGGCGCCAGGATGAGCCCGTAGAACAAGTCGTTCCAGGACAGCGTGAACCCGAAGATGGCGGCCGCGCCGATCCCCGGTAGCACCTGGGGCAGCACTACCAGGCGGAACGCCTGGAACCGGGTGAAGCCGTCGACCTGGGCCTGCTCCTCCAACGACCGCGGAACGGCCTCGAAGAACCCGATCAGGAACCAGGTCACCACGGGCAGGACAAAACTGAGGTGCGCGAAGATCACCGGCACCAGAGTGTCGGTGAGCCGCAGCGCGTAGGCCATGGTCAAGAACGGGAACACCAGAACCGCAGGCGGCAGCACCTGGGCGGCCAGCATGCCGAACCGGGTGGCGGTACCGCCGGCCCGGAAACGGGCGATCGCGTAGGCGCCCATGCTGCCGATCACCACGCTGATGCTGACCGTGACGACGGCGACCAGCGCGCTGCGACCCGCTGCGGCGAGAATCCCCGACGACAGCACGTTGCGCCAACTCGCGAAGTCGGGTGTGAAGGCCAACAGGTACGGATCATTCAGCTCTTCAGGAGTCTTGATGCTGGCCAATGCGATCCACACCACCGGAAACAGCACCGAGATCCCGGCCGCCCACAGCAAGGTGATCCGGCAGACGGTCAGCACACGCGAATCCGTCACGACCGCTTCGCCTTCTCCATGCGCCGGAACGCGATCACGATGATCGTCAGCACCGCGATGAGGACGACGAAGGCCATCGACGACGCCGACCCGAGCCGGAAGAACTGAATTCCGGTCTGGTACACGAAATACTGCAGTGTCTCGGTCTCGGTGCCCGGGCCGCCGCGGGTGGTGGCGAACACGTACTCGAACACCTTCATCGCGTCCAGGCAACGCAGCAGGATCGCCACGACCAGCACCGGGGCCAGCAGTGGCAGCGTGACGCGCCGCAGGACGTACCACCCGCTGGCGCCGTCGACCCGGGCGGCGTCCAACGGTTCCCGCGGGATGGACTGCAGGCCGGCCAACAACAACAGGACCATGAACGGAGTCCACTGCCAGACGTCGATGAGCGCCAGCGTGTACAACGCCCGGCCCGGGCCGAAGAAGTCGTAGTCGAGGCCGAGCGACCGCAGCAGGTGCGGGATCGCGCCGAGTTGATCGTTGAGCAGGAAGCGGAAGATCAGCCCGACCGCGATCGGAGTGATGAACATCGGGGCCAGCAGCATCGATCGCGTGAGATCCCTTGCCCAGCGCTGTTTCTGCAGGGCCAGCGCGATCGTCAGCCCGATCACCAGCTCCAGTCCGACCGCCAGGCACACGTACAACGCGGTGGTGCCGAACGCCTGCCAGAACTCACTGTCGCCGAACGTGGCGACGTAGTTGTCGGCACCGACGAGCGCGGGTGTGCCGTGCTCGGTGAGCTTGTAGTCGGTGATGCTCAGATAGAACGCATAGCCAAGGGGGAAACCGACCACCCCGACGAAAAGTGCGACGAGGGGAGCGACCATACCGTGCTGAAATCTCACGATGGTCATCGCTCCTTTCGCGGGGTGGTCGGTTCCATGGTGGGCTAGCCCTGGGGGGAGGAGGCTAGCCCTGGATCTTGTCGGCCTGAGACTGTGCCGCGGCCAGCGCGTCATCGACGCTCTTGGTGCCCGCCACCGCCTCGTTCAGTTCGGTGCCGACCGCCTGGATCATCTCCTCGCCGCTCGGTCCCTGGCTCAGCGGCGAGGCGTTCCCGAGGATCTGTTGCACGGTCTTGTAGTAGTCGGCGCCGAGCGGACCGTTGAGCACCGCGGGATCCTTGACCGTGCTCTGCCGGATCACCGCGCCACCCTTTTCGGTGCGCTGGACATCATGCGGTTTGGAGGTGATCCACGACGCGAATGCCCATGCGGCGTCGGAGGCGCCGGAGTTGGCCGGGATCGCCCAGCTCCACGAGCCCAATACCTGCTTGCCGCCGGGGATGGGCGCCAGCTTGTACTTGCCCGCCGACGGACCGGAGCCTGGCTCGTTGAGGGCGGGGAGGTTCCAGTTGTAACTGATCATCGACGCGGCCTGACCCGACGACACCGACCGGAACGCCTCGTCGAACGCCCAGCTAAGGCTGTTCGGCGGCGCCGCGGTCTTGTAGGTGTCGATGTAGGCGTTCAGCGCCCGCTTGGCTTCCGGGGTGTTCAGCGTGACCTTGCCGTCGGCGCCGTAGATCGACCCGCCCGCTGCGAACAGCCAGTTGCCCCACTCCTCGAAGATCTTGTAGCCGCGCTGCGGCTGCATCGCGATGCCCGCGCGGTCGCCGACCTTGAGCGCCTTGGAGGTGCTGACCAATTCGCCGAGACTGCTGGGCACCGGCAGCTTCGCCTGCGCGAGATCGTCGGTGTTGTACAGATACCCGAGCGCGTAGTTGTAGAACGGCACCCCGTAGCGCACCCCGTCGACCTTGGTGATGTCGGTGAGCGGCGGGAAGAAGTCGGCGGCGTCGTAGTTCGGCGTGCCGTCGATGCGCGTGTCCAGTGGCTGCAGGAACTTGGCCTTGGCGAAATCCACCATCCAGGGGTTGTCCACGATGATCAGGTCGTAGGTGGGTGACGGTGACTGGAAGGACGAGACCAGCTTGTCGCGCATCTGGTCATACGTCAGGGTTTCGATGTCCATCTTGACGTTGGGGTAGTCCTTGTTGAAGTCGGCAACCATCGACTTGACGATGTCGGTGTCGGGCACGTTCTCCATCAGGATGCGCACCGTCCCCGAGACGTCCTTGGGAACTTCGCCGCTGCCGGTGGCCTGCGGCTGCTCGGGCCCGCCGCTACCCGCGCAGCCGGCCAGCACCAGCGCGATCGCGGACAGGAGTGCGACAAGGACGACGCCGAAGAGTGGCCGCCCCCGCCGTGGTGTCGTAGATCGCGACTTTCGCAATGTTTTCATAGCGGCACTGTTCCTTTCACTGTCGGTCACTCTCGGTCTCTTCTCATCGGGTGCTGCGGGCCACGGCATGGGAGATGGGCGCGACGGCGTCGCCGAGCTCACGCCACGTCGCATAGGTGAGGTCGTAGACCCCGAACCGGGCGGGGTCGGGTACGACGGGCGGATCGAGGCTGATGAACCGGGAGACGTCCGACCAGCTGTCCAGGGCACCGATGCCGATCGCTGCGATCACCGCCGCGCCCAGCGATGCGCCCGGGTGGCCCCGGACCGGCAGCATCTCGAGGCCCAGGACATCGGCATGAATCTGTTTCCACAGCGTGGACTTGGATCCGCCGTTGGTGATCATCACCCGCGACGGCGGGATGCCGATGTCGGTGAACACATCGATGTGGTGGCGGAACCCGAACGCGATCGCCTCCAGCACGGACCGGTACATGTCGGCCCTGGTGTGCCCGAGATGCAGGCCGGCGAACACGCCCCGCAGATCGGGATCGTGGATCGGGCTCTTCTCTCCGAGGAAATAGGGAAGACAGAGGATCTCGGCCGGTGCGCGGTCGGCGGCCTCTTCGTCGAGAACGGTCAGCGGGTCACCCCCGATCATCAACTGGAACCACCGGATCAGGCTGCCGCTGGTCGCCATGCATCCGTTGGGTAACCAATGGCCGGGGACGGGATGGGCGTCGAGATATAGCCGCTCGTCGACCACCGGGGAGCCGCTGGCGACCAGAATGTCGCCCGCGCCACCGAGTTTCACCAGCGCGTCGCCCGGACCGAAGACTCCGGCGGCGTATGCCGACAGCACGTGGTCGGCGCCGCCCACCACCAGAGGGGTGCCCGCGGGTAGGCCGGTCTGGCCGGCTGCGCTCCTGCTCAGTTCGCCGACCTGTGTTCCGGGCCGGCGCGTGGGTGCCAGGGTGGCCGGATCGAGATCTGCGGCCGTCAGCACCGGATCGGCGGTGTCGCCGTCGATGGTGAACAGACCCGACTCCAGCGCCCAGTTCTGCTCGACGTGGGTCTCGGCCCCCAGGGTGGCCAGCATCCAGTCGTACGAGCCGAGCCAGTGGGTCGTACGCGCATACACGTCGGGCTCGTTCTCTCGCAACCACATCACCGTCGGCGCCACCGACTGCTGGGTGAGCGCCGAACCCGTCATCGTCACGAGATCGATCGTGGCCAGCTTGTCGGCGAGCGCGGCCACCTCGCGATGTGCCCTGGCGTCGTTCTGAAGGATCGCCCGGCGCAACGCATTTCCGTGTTCGTCAACGGGGACGACGGCGGGCACCATGCCCGACGTGGAGAGTGCGCCGACGTCGGCCGGCGCCACCCCGCTGGTGGTCAGCACCTCCCGGATCGACTCCACCACGCCGGTCCGCCACTGTTCCGTGTCGGCCTCGGCGATGCCGGGACCCGACGAGTGCAGGGCCGTCTCGCGGGCGGCGGTCGCCACGATGCCGCGGGTGGTGTCCAACAGCACGGTCTTGGTGCCGGTGGTACCGATGTCGATGCCAATGGTGTGACCGCTCATCCCGACTCCACCTGACGACCGGACGCAGCCGAATCACGCTGTCCGGCAACGCAGACCACCTCGACGCCGACGCCCCGCGCGGCCACCAGCGTGGGGTGGTCGGGAGGCCCGTCGGTGACGATCATGTCGACATCCGCAAGGGCGGCGATGCTCACGAACGTGACGCGGCCGAGCTTGCTCTTGTCCGCGGCGACGATCACGCGATCCGCTCGATTACTCGCCGCGCGTTTCACGCGGCTCTCGCCCTGGTGGTAGTCGGAGATCCCGCGGTCGCCGTCGATGCCCGCCACGCCCATCACGAAGGTGTCGCAGTTGTAGTTGGCGAGCGTGTCCTCGGTGCTCGGGCCGATCAGGCTGAGCTCCGAAGGCCGCAGCTCCCCGCCGGTGAGCATGACGGTGGTGTTCGGTTCGTCGACGAGGGCCAGCGCCACCAGCACGCTGGGTGTGACGACCGTGAGCGCGAGCTCGCGGCCCTTCACGGAGCGGGCGACGGCCAACGCGGTGCTGCCGGAGTCGAGGATCAGTGTCTCGCTGGGACCGATGAGGTCGGCCACCGCATCGGCGATGTGGCGCTTTTCCACGGCGGCCTCGGCAACGCGGGTCTCGAAAGAGGGCTCGGCGTCCTTACCCTTCAGCGCGATCGCGCCGCCGACCACCCGGCGGAGCACACCGCTGGCTTCCAGCGCCTCCACATCGCGACGGATCGTCATCTCGGACACGTCGAACTCCCCGGCCAGCTCGGCGTATCCGACCTCGAAGTCGGTCCGCACGCGCTGTTCGATGCGCGCGCGTCGAGTCTTCGCGTCCACGCTCAGCTCCGTCGAAAATGTGGAAAATTCACAAAAAGAACTCCCGTCCCTGGGCATTTCGACATTGACACCGTCGGCTAACTGTGAATTTACAACACACCTTGTGGACTGGCCACACCTGGCGGCAACTTTTCTGGCGATAGCCGAGTTCAGCCGCGATCGGCGAGAAACGCCTTGGCCAAGGTTTTCGGGGCCTGCGCGAGCCAGGCCTCGGTGATCAGCTGCTCCAGGTCCGTTACGCCGATCTCCGCCAGCCGGACCAGCACCGCGGGGTAGCCGTCGAAGTGGGGCGTGGTGAAGAACACCGAGGGATCGTCGGCGATCAGCGCGAACTTGACGCCCTCGTCGGCGACGCGGGCACCCAGGATGTCGCCGGTGGGTGCGGCCGCGCCGAGCGCGTCGTGGTCGGCCCTGCGCAGCGGGCGTTCCCACCCGATGAGCTTCTTGCGCACCCGCCAGTTCCTGGCCGGGGCCTCGCTCGTCTCGGGTAGCCCGGCCACGATGCGCGCGACGTCCTCCCAGCTGGCCACGCAGGAGATTGTCCGCCGTTAGGGTTCACCCGTGCTGCATTTGCGGGTGATCGTCCCGACCGACCTGAGCGAACGGGTGATCGAGCTTCTCACCGAGAATCCCGGTGTGACGCACCTCGTCGTTCACCCTGGTGCTGCCGTCGATCCGGCGGGCGATGAAATCACCGCCGACATCGCCAGGGAATCGGCGAACGACGTCATCGACGGGCTGAAGTCGTTCGGTGTGAAGGAGCGCGGCGCAATCACCCTCGATGTCGTCGACACCGTGCTGTCGACTCGGGCCTATCGGGCCGAGGACAAGGCCGAAGGTGACCCCGCCGACGCGGTCGTCTGGGATGAGCTGGCCGCACGCACCCGCGAAGAATCCACCCTCAACGGGACCTTCCTGACGTTCTTGTGCCTGGCCTGTCTCATCGCGGCGGTCGGCGTGGTCACCGATTCACCTGTGACGGTGGTGGGCGCGATGGTGGTGGGTCCCGAGTTCGGTCCGCTGGCAGCGCTGGCCGTGGCCCTGGTGCGGCGGCGGGGATATCTGGCGCGCCGCGCAGCGCTGGCCCTGCTCGTCGGCTTCCCGGTGGCCATGGTCGTGACGGCGATCGGCGTGCTGGCGGGGGAGGCCATCGGGTGGATCACGGTGGAGAGCACCCGGGAACTCTCCGAAGTGGACTTCATCTTCCAGGTCGGCCCGTTGTCGTTCGTGGTGGCGCTGTTCGCCGGCGCAGCGGGGATGTTGTCGTTGGTGTCGGCCAAATCCGCCGCGCTCGTGGGGGTCTTCATCTCGGTCACCACCGTTCCCGCCGCGGGCTACGCCGTCGTCGCCGCAACAATCGGAGACTGGGACGTCGCCGCGAAGTCGGCCGCCCAACTCGCGGTCAACCTGGCCGGCATCGTGCTCGCCGGGGTCATGGTCCTGTGGGTGCGACGCGTCACCGACCGTCAGCACCGCATCGTCGCGACCTGAGGGCGACGTCCCCTGCGCGGTTGACGACGTTGTGATGTGATCAGCGGATGGGCATCAAGGTGGCGCTGGAGCATCGCACCAGCTACACGTTCGACCGGCTGGTCGAGGTGCATCCCCACGTCGTGCGGCTGCGTCCGGCGCCGCATTCACGCACTCCGATCGAGGCCTACTCGATGCGGGTGGAGCCCGCTGACCACTTCGTCAACTGGCAACAAGACGCGTTCGGCAACTTCCTGGCTCGCCTGGTGTTTCCCAGTCGGGCCCGCAGCCTGACCGTCACCATCGGACTGATCGCCGATCTGAAGGTCATCAACCCGTTCGACTTCTTCATCGAGCCCTATGCCGAACACATCGGCTTCGCTTACCCCAAGGCGCTGGCCGAGGACCTCAAGCCGTATCTGCGGCCGGTCGACGAGGAGGGCGAGGGCACGGGGCCCGGTGACCTCAGCGAGGCGTGGGTGAAGAATTTCTCCGTTGCGCCCGGCACCCGAACCATCGACTTCCTGGTCGCGCTGAACCGGGCGGTGAACGCCGATGTCGGCTACAGCGTGCGGATGGAACCCGGTGTGCAGACACCAGATCTGACTCTGCGGACCGGCATCGGATCCTGCCGTGACTCGGCCTGGCTGCTCGTGTCGATCCTCCGCCAACTCGGGCTCGCCGCCCGCTTCGTGTCCGGCTACCTGGTTCAGCTGACGTCCGACGTCGAGGCGCTCGACGGCCCGTCTGGTCCGGCGGCCGACTTCACCGACCTGCACGCCTGGACCGAGGTATACATCCCCGGCGCGGGCTGGATCGGCCTCGATCCGACATCCGGGCTGTTCGCGGGCGAAGGTCACATCCCGCTGTCGGCGACACCGCATCCAGATTCCGCCGCGCCGATCACCGGCATGACGGAACCGTGCGAAACCACCCTGGACTTCTTCAATGTGGTGACTCGGGTACACGAAGACCCACGGGTGACGCTGCCCTACACCGAGACCGCCTGGGCTGCGATCTGTGCGCTGGGGGCCCATGTCGACGACCGATTGGCCGGCGCCGACGTCCGGCTCACCATGGGCGGTGAGCCGACCTTCGTGTCGATCGACAACCAGGTCCACCCCGAATGGACCACCGACGCCGACGGTCCGCACAAGCGGCAGCGCGCGTCGGACCTGGCCGCGCGGCTGAAGAACCTCTGGGCCCCGCAAGGCCTGATTCAACGCAGCGACGGCAAGTGGTATCCGGGAGAACCCTTGCCGCGGTGGGAGATCGGATTGCACTGGCGAACCGACGGCCAGCCGTTGTGGCGCAACGGCGACCTGCTGGCCGACCCCTGGCCGACCGATGGCAGCTTTATCCAGGCGCCGCCCGACGCGGGGCTGCAGGTGCTCGGCGCCATCGCCTCGGACCTGGGCCTGCCACCCTCTCAGGTGCGGCCGGCCTACGAGGATGCACTTGCCCGGCTGGCCCGGGCGGTGCGGCAGCCCGAGGGCCAACCCGTCGCGGCCGACGATGATCTGGCGAAGGATTTTGCGGGCGCGCGGGCCGCGCTGGTCGATCGGCTCGAGACGGCCGTCACCGAGCCCGCCGCCTACGTGCTGCCGCTGCACCGGCGCGACGACGGATCCGGGTGGGCCAGCGCCGACTGGCAACTGCGCCGCGGTCGCATCGTGCTGCTCGCGGGCGACTCACCCGCGGGCCTGCGGCTGCCCCTGGATTCCATCAGCTGGCATCCGCCGCGCCCGTCCTACGAGGCCGACCCGCTGGCCGGACACGGCGAACTGTCTGCCGATGCGGAGTCCGACCCAGCGGTCGTCGATGACGCCGATCCGACACCCACCACCGCGATGGTCGCCGAGGTCCGCGACGGACTGCTGTACATCTATCTGCCGCCCACCGAGGAACTCGAGCACTTCGTCGATCTGGTCGGCCGCATGGAAGCGGCCGCTACGAAAGCGGACTGTGCCGTCGTCGTCGAGGGGTACGGACCGCCACCGGATCCGCGGATCCGATCCATGTGCGTGACCCCCGATCCCGGTGTCATCGAGGTCAACGTCGCACCGACGGCCAGCTTCGCCGAGCAGAAGCAGCAGCTGGAGGCGCTCTATGAACAGGCGCGGCTGGCCCGATTGTCCACCGAGTCGTTCGACGTCGACGGCTCCCACGGCGGCACCGGAGGCGGCAACCACATCACGCTCGGTGGCCTCACCCCGGCCGACTCCCCACTGTTGCGCAGGCCCGACCTGCTGGTGTCGCTGCTGACCTACTGGCAGCGGCACCCGGCGCTGTCGTATCTATTCGCCGGCCGGTTCGTCGGCACGACATCGCAAGCGCCGCGCGTCGACGAAGGCCGTGCCGAGGCGCTCTACGAGTTGGAGATCGCGTTCTCCGAGATCACCCGGCTGGCAGCTGTTTCCGGCGGGCGGCCGGCTTCGGGCAAGCCGTGGATCACCGACCGGGCGTTGCGCCACCTGCTCACCGACATCACCGGCAACACCCATCGCGCGGAATTCTGCATCGACAAGCTCTACAGCCCGGACAGCGCACGGGGCCGGCTCGGCCTGCTGGAGCTGCGTGCCTTCGAGATGCCACCGCACCATCAGATGGCGATGGTGCAGTCATTGCTCGTCCGGTCGCTGGTCGCCTGGTTCTGGGACCAACCGCTGCGCGCCCCGCTGATCCGGCACGGAGCCAACCTGCACGGCCGGTACCTGTTGCCGCACTTTCTGATTCACGATATCGCCGAGGTCGCCGCCGACCTCCGCGCCCACGGCATCAATTTCGACACCAGCTGGCTGGACCCGTTCACCGAGTTCCGGTTCCCGCGCATCGGCGCTGCGGTGTTCGACGGTGTGGAGATCGAGCTGCGCGGCGCCATCGAACCGTGGAACGTGCTCGGCGAAGAGGCCACCGCCGGCGGCTCCGCGCGCTACGTCGACTCGTCGGTGGAGCGCATCCAGGTTCGGCTGATCGGTGCGGACCGCCAGCGCCACATCGTCACCGTGAACGGTCATCCCATCCCGTTGTTGGCCACCGACAGTCCGGATGTCCAGGTCGGGGGTGTGCGCTTCCGCGCCTGGCAGCCGCCCAGCGCGCTGCACCCGACCATCACCGTCGACGGGCCGCTGCGGTGCGAACTCGTCGACGGGGTCACCGGCATGTCGCGCGGTGGCTGCACCTACCACGTGTCACATCCGGGTGGGCGGTCCTATGACGAACCGCCCGTCAACGCGGTCGAGGCCGAATCCCGGCGTGGCAGGCGGTTCGAGGCCATCGGGTTCACCCCGGGCCAGGTCGACATGTCCGACATCCGCGAGAAGCAGGCTCGTCAATCGACGGATGTGGGGGCGCCGGGCATCTTGGACCTTCGGCGGGTGCGGACCGTGCTTCAGTAGCAAGCCTCTCCCGGCGTAGGCGCAGATCCCTTAGGTGCTTCGATTGCCGCCGTTGATATTTGGTGTGCGTGGGTCCGGCTGCGGGGAAGCCGGTCAGCACCGGTGGTGGTTGATTCAGTGCTTGCCGTGTTTGGCTCCAATGTTATGGGGCTTGCCGGCTGGGGAGTGCTTGCCCGTGCTGGTGCCGTCTACGCCGCCGCGTCGTCGGGTCGATTCGGTCCTCGTCTCCGGGGTGTGCGAGGACCCGTTGTGCGAAACCTTCGTGGCAGCGGCACTGGCCGTCTCGTGGTTGTGCACTGCGGCAGGGTTGTGGTCTGCGCTGACCGCTTCGGCGCCGCGTGTCGAGGATGTCGGCTTGGCGACGACGGGTCGTGGCCCGATTTTGCCCGGGCGCGGCTGCGCCGGCGCCGCTGCGGCGGTCCTGGCTGCGGCCAGGGAACCAGCGGCTCCGGTCACCGAACTCGCTGTACCGACTTGGCCGGTGGTGGTGCTCGACGTTCCCACCAACCGGGCCAGGGCCGCCCCGATGTTGTTCGTGTCGTCAGTGATCCGAGTCTGCGCCTCGGTCAAGCCGGCCTGCAAGATGGTGGTGAAAGCCTCTTGTGCTGCCTGAATTTCACCCGCACCAAGGTCAGTTGACGCCGCCGCAAGCGCTCGGGTCCATGTCTGCGTGACGGCAAACGGAGAGGCGGCCATGTCCACGTTCAGGATCGCGACATCACCGATCAGGGGGCCGAGGGCGGACGGGTCGGGCGCGCCGGTCGCGGCGGCGACCGCGCCGGAATTGGATGAGGCGACCGTGCCGGTGTTGACGCCGCTCTGGGTGCCTGAACCGTCATCCCCGGGACCGGACTGCAAGATGCCGGTGATGTGGTTTATCGCAGTGGTCAGATTGTTGAGATCAGCCGAGATGAGATTGAGTCGTTCGGCGACGCCGAAACTTGGTGGCACGTTCTCCGCCGTGGCGCCGGTGAGGGTGGCAATGGTGGCGTCTGCCAGAAAACGGAGACTGTTCATGAACGCGGCCGGGGTACCGGTCAGGTCGAAGTTCAACGCCAGAAGGTCACCGACCGCAGCACTCACAGCGGACGCCGGGATGCTCACGGCCGCCGCGGACGCCGTGGTGCGCGCCTCGACGGCGTGCACCGCGGCTGCGATGTGCGATTCCGCGGCCGCCAGGCGGATGTCGGCCTCATGGATGTCTGACAGATGAACGCTGGGTCGTGGAGCGAACGGGATGATGGCGACGATGCTGGCGGCGGTGAAGCCGGCAAGCAGGTAGGAACGCGCAGTGAGATACACAATGGTCCTTCGGGGAAGAGTTGAACACGGAAGATGTGGCACCTGCGGGTGTGTTCGGCATCGCGCTGTGGCCCAGGCGAACACTCGGGATTCCCAGATTGTCCGGATACCCCGGGTGTGGCCGGCGCGAGGCCGCCCGCCCACGTTGAACACGTTGGTGCTCAACCTATCGAAGGATTCTGGGTATTCGAGCGACGAGCCTTGTGAGTTCACCGTCGCTTCAGTGATCGCCCCCCTCCTATACGTTCACCCGTCGGACAACAGACACCCCCACCGGTGGGACGACAGCCGGGCGACCGAACCGTGAACGCGGTCAAGCCCCTTTGTTTGCTGGCGGCTGGTGCGCAGGTCGCAGGCAGTCGGCACGAGGCGCGTGGCCATCGTCCCCTCCCAAACCGGTGTGACACCACATCGGCGCAGGTGGGGGATGCTTTTCGAGCCGCCTCGTGTTCGGTCGGTTGTTGCTCTACCGTTCTGCAGTAATGGCACTTCCCGCAAGCGGTCCGTCGCAGCGACGTCCGGCCGCGCATGCGCATGACATAGACAACCTGCTGGCCCGCTACCGCACGGCCAGGGCACAGCAGGCGCTCTTCGATGTCCGCACCCGGGGAGCGGCGACCGGCTACGACGAGTTCGTCGATGCGGCGGGCGATATCCGCCCGGCATGGCACGAGCTGGCCGAATGCGTGGGGGAGCGGGGCCGCGATGGTCTGAACCGGCTGCGGGCGGACGTGCGCAACTTGGTCGACAACGACGGCATCACGTATATCGCCGACGGCGATGGGGCGGAGGTGGCCGGTCCCTGGCACCTCGACGCGCTGCCGCTGCTGATCTCGGCGCCGGAGTGGGACACCCTGGAATCCGGTCTGGTACAGCGCTCCAGGTTGCTCGACGCGGTGCTGGCCGATCTGTACGGACCCCAGCAGTCGATCACCGGCGGATTGCTGCCGGCCCCGCTCCTGTTCGCACATCCGGGTTACCTGCGCGCCGCCCGGGGCATCGACGTGCCCGGCCGCCATCAGCTGTTCCTGCACGCCTGTGACATCAGCCGAGGCGGTTCGGGCTGCTTCCTGGTCAACGCCGACTGGACGCAGGCTCCCTCGGGCGCCGGCTATGCGCTGGCTGACCGACGGGTGATCGCCCGCGCGATCCCCGATCTCTATGAGCGAGTCGGACCGCGGCCCTCCTCACCCTGGGCACAGGCGCTGCGGCTGGCGTTGATCGACTCCGCGCCCGAGGCGGCCGAAGAACCCGTGGTCGTCGTGCTGAGCCCGGGCATCCATTCCGCGACCGCCTTCGACCAGGCCTATCTCGCAAGCATGTTGGGCTTTCCCCTGGTGGAGAGCGCCGACCTGGTGGTCCGCGACGGCAAGTTGTGGATGCGCTCGATGGGCACGCTCAAGCGGGTCGACGTGGTGCTGCGCCGCGTCGACGCGGCGTACGCCGACCCGCTGGATTTGCGTGCGGACTCCCGACTCGGCGTGGTCGGGCTCGTCGAGGTGCTGCGGCGCGGTGCGGTGACGGTCGTCAACACGTTGGGCAGCGGGATTCTGGAAAGCGCTGGGCTGTTACGGTTTCTGCCTGAGCTGGCCGAGCGACTGCTCGGCGAGACGCCGTTGCTCGCGACCGCGCCGCTGTACTGGGGTGGCATCAACACCGAACGATCACACCTGCTGACGAATCTGTCGTCCCTGATGATCAGGCCGGTGACGGGCGGGACGTCGATCGTCGGACCCGCGTTGTCGGCCGGTCAGCGCGCGTCGCTGACGGCGCGCATCGAGGCCACCCCGTGGCAGTGGGTCGGCCAGGAGCTGCCGGAGTTCTCGTCGGCACCCAGTGACTACTACCCGGGCGGGCTGTCGTCGGCCAGCGTGGGAATGCGGTTGTTCACGGTGGCCCAGCGGGGTGGGTACGCGCCGATGATCGGTGGCCTCGGCTACTTACTGGCACCGGGTGATGCCGGGTTCAACTTGAATACCGTTGCAGCAAAAGATATCTGGGTACGTACGCCGACGCGGGTCACGGTTGAGCGCATTCCGGTGTCGCCCGCTGCCGAGCTGCCGGGGATGACGCCGAGTCCGACTCGCGGGATCAGTTCGCCGCGCGTGCTCTCCGATCTGTTCTGGATGGGCCGCTACGGCGAACGGGCGGAGAACATGGCCCGGCTGCTGACCGTCACCCGCGAGCGCTATCACGAGTACCACTACCGCCGGGAAATGGAGGGCAGCGAGTGCGTGCCCGTCCTGCTGGCCGCGCTGGGACACATCACCGGGACCGCCACCGGCACCGACGGCGACTACACCGAGATGGTGGCCACCGCGCAGAGCACACTGTGGTCGCTGACCGCCGACCGGCGCCGTGCGGGCTCGCTGGCCCAGTCGGTCGAACGGCTGGGACTGGCCACGCGCGCGGTGCGGGACCAGATGTCCAACGACACGTGGATGGTGCTGGCGGCCGTGGAACGGGCGTTGCTGAACGCGCCCGATGCGCCGCCCGATTCGAGGGCGGAGGGCGACGCATTTCTCGGGTCGACGAACAATCTGACCCTGGCGGGAATGCTCGCCCTCTCCGGCGTCGCGGCGGAGTCGATGGTGCGCGACGTCGGATGGACGATGATGGATATCGGCAAACGGATCGAACGCGGGCTGACGCTCACGGCGCTGCTGCGGGCGACGCTGACAACGGTACGCAGCGCGGGCGCCGAGCGAACCATCACCGAGTCGACGCTCGTGGTCTGCGAATCCTCGGTCATCTACCGGCGGCGCACCCTGGGCAAGGTCAGTGTTGCGGCCGTAGCGGACCTGGTGCTGTTCGACGCCGAGAACCCGCGGTCCCTGGTGTATCAACTCGAGAAGCTGCGCGCCGACCTCAGGGCGCTGCCGGGTTCGTCGGGTTCCTCGCGGCCCGAGCGGCTGGTCGATGACATCGTCACCACCTTGCGCCGACTCGACCGGGCCGACCTAGAAGAGGTCGCCGCCGACGGCACCCGGGCTCAGCTGGCCGGGCTGCTCGACGGGATTCACCGCGGCCTGCGCGACCTGTCCGGTGTGATCACCGCGACCCATCTGTCGCTACCGGGCGGAATGCAGCCGCTGTGGGGCTCCGACGAGCGCAGGGTGGTGCCGTGAACGCCTTTCCCGAGGGTCCGACCGCGTCGGGAGCCAGCCGCGGTTATCGGGTCACTCACCGAACGGTCTATCACTATTCCGATGTCGTCACGAGCTCATACGGGCGCGGGTTCCTCACGCCGCGCGACTCCACGCGGCAGCGCTGCCTGTTCCACGAACTGATCGTGGACCCGGAACCGGCCGACAGCTCCACCAGCCGCGACGTCTACGGCAACATCAGCTCGTACTTCCACGTCACCGAGCACCATCGGGTTCTCTCCATCACCAGCAACTCGGTGGTCGAGGTCGATCCTCCGCCAGCCGGCCTGTACGCCGGCGGGTCGGCCAGGGCGGCGTGGGAGCTCGCCCGCCCGGTCGGCCCCGACGGCGCGCTGGCGACCGAATTCACCCTCGATCTGCAACCGGCAGAGATCACGGATGCGTTGTCCGCCTATGCAGCACCGAGTTTCGAGCCGGGCAGGCCGTTGATCGACGTGCTACGCGACCTCACCTCGCGAATCTATTCGGACTTCACTTACCGATCCGGTTCCACGACGGTGTCCACTCAGGTCAGCGAGGTTTTGGCGGCGCGGGAAGGGGTATGCCAGGACTTCGCGCGGTTGGCCATCGCTTGTCTGCGCGCCAATGGGTTGGCCGCCAGCTACGTTTCTGGGTACCTTGCGACCGACCCGCCACCCGGGAAGGAACGCATGGTAGGGATCGACGCGACGCACGCCTGGGCATCGGTGTGGACGCCCCAAAACCATTGGCTCGGTTTGGATCCCACCAACGACCAGATGGCCGACGAGCGGTACATCACGGTCGGATTCGGCCGGGACTATGCCGATGTGCCGCCGCTGCGGGGCATCATCTACACCGATTCGGAAAGCAGCGTCATCGACGTCGCGGTCGACGTCGAGCCCTACCAGGGGGGAATGCTGCATGCGTGACTTCAATTGCCCCAACTGCGGCCAGCGGTTGTCGTTCGAGAACTCGGTCTGCCTGCACTGCGGTAGCTCGCTGGGGTTCTCGCTGGATGACATGGCGTTGCTCGTCATCGCACCCGGTGAGGAGAGCGAGCACGCGGGCGCCGTCGATGAGGCCAAGTATCAACTGTGCGCGAATCTTCATCTGGCCGAATGCAATTGGCTGGTCGAGACGAGTCCCATCGCCAAGCTGTGCGCATCGTGTGCGCTGACCAGGACCCGGCCCAACAACGCGGACACCAAGGCGCTGGCCGCATTCGCGGTCGCGGAGAAGGCCAAGCGCAGGTTGATCGCCGAGTTGCACGAACTCAAGTTGCCTGTCGTCGGCCGCGCCGAGGACCCGCAATACGGCCTGGCGTTCGACCTGTTGTCGAGCGAGTTCGAGAAGGTGTTCACCGGCCACGCCGACGGCGTGATCACCCTCGACCTGGCCGAGGGCGACGACGTGCATCGCGAACGTCTCCGCATCTCGATGGACGAGCCGTACCGGACGTTGCTCGGGCACTTCCGTCACGAGATCGGCCATTACTACTTCTACCGGCTGGTCGGCACCTCCCAGTCGTACTTGGACAGCTTCACCGAGCTGTACGGCGACCCGGACAGCGACTATCAGTCCGCGCTCGCTCGCTATTACGACCAAGGCGCGCCGCCAGGCTGGGAGGACGACTATGTGTCCTCCTACGCGACCATGCATCCGGCCGAGGATTGGGCCGAGACGTTCGCGCACTACCTGCACATCCGCGACACTCTCGATACCGCGGCCGCATTCGGGTTCGCCGCGGCGGGTGCCACCTTGGAGCGCCGCGTGTGGGGGCCCAGTGGCTTCGACACGATCATCGAGATGTGGCTCCCGCTGGCCTGGGCCCTGAACATGGTGAACCGCTCGATGGGCAAGGACGACCTTTATCCGTTCGTGCTGCCCCCCGCGGTGCTGGAGAAGATGCGCTTCATCCACACGATCATCGATGAGATCACCTCGGACCCGATGAAACTCGCGGAGATCAGCGGGAGCTGACTGCAGGGGCGTTCAGCCGGCGTCACCCGGAAGGCCGCGAAGCGGAACGGCAGTCCTGCGGCAATGGAGGCCGGTGATTTGTGTCCATCCGCGTCAGATGGGCGAGCTGCGGCATACGTGCCGTGATGATGTGGTTGCCGAGTAGACCAGCCGGGCCCATCAGCTCTGCGATGGGTCCCCGCGCCGACTCCAGTGGTCCCGGGATGACGGTGGTGGCCAAGCCCGTCAGGATCAGCGCCACCCCGACACGTCCCGCAGTGCGGTGCTGAGTACTTCGACGCTGACGGTTCCGTCCCAGCCGCGGTCGAGCAGCGCATCGGCGAACCGGTCATAGCCGATGTCCTCGAGCGGTAGCGCGGCGAGGTGTTCGTAGCAGTCCAGCCCGGCCACTCGGGGACCTGCGGTGTGCTCATGCCCTTACTCTGCCGAACGTAGGCCGCCGGAAGCGCGTGAAAACCCGTTCGGTTGCGGCGTCATGAGCAGGTGCGGCGGAGATACTCGCGACCCCGCGGTGAGATGCGGTAGCCGACGTCGAGGCTGATGGTCAGGCCGAGGCCCTTGAGCTGGCGCACCCTTCGTTTGAACCGCGGCACGTCGAGCCCGACGCCGGACGCGAGGTCGGGTGCCCGGACGGCCTCGTTGGCCGAGATCATCTCCAGGTACTGCCGCGTCCACGGTGAGGTGGCCGCATCCCAGCGGTTCAGGCGAGACGTGATCGCCTCGACGTCGGCGTCGGTCAACCGGTCGTCGGCGGCGAGTGCTGGCCGCTCGTCTGCTCCGAGGTAGGACACCGCGATGACGTAGGTGTGGCGCGCCGGCCTGCGGTCCAACTCCTGCTGAGCGGCCGCGGCGGTCGGGAAGCCCGCCGCCCGCGCCTGGGCCGCGGTCACGCGGTAGCTGCCGGGGTACTCGGTCACCTCGTCGATGCGGACGGTGCCCGCAACCGTCCGCTGGGTGCCGCCCGATTTGGCGCGTGGCGCGTCCCATCGCCGCAACACGACTGTGATGTCGCCGTTCGCGATTCCCTCGGCCGTGTCGCGATTGAGCAGCACGGCTGTGACCCTACGATCACCCGGTGGCTGATCGCTATGGCACCGACATCCTCGCCGACGACCCGCACAGATCGCGCAAGCCGCGGTCGACCGAGCAGCCGGTGGAGGTCGGCATGGTGGTGGAGGACGCCCAGACCGGCTATGTCGGCGCCGTGGTCCGCGTCGAGTACGGGCGGATGGAACTCGAGGACCGACACGGCCGCCGCAAGCCGTTCCCCGTCGGCCCCGGCTATCTCATCGACGGCAGACCGGTCATCCTGACCGCGCCGCGAGTAGCGGTGTCAAAGGCCGCCGCCCGGACGGCGTCGGGCTCGGTGGCCGTCAAAGGCGCGCGTGCCCGGGTGGCGTTGACCAGCCGCATCTACGTCGAGGGCCGCCATGACGCCGAACTGGTCGAGCAGGTGTGGGGCGACGATCTGCGTGTCGAGGGCGTGGTGGTCGAATATCTGGGCGGCGTCGACGATCTGGTCGGGATCGTCGAGCAGTTCCGGCCCGGTCCGGGGCGCCGCCTCGGTGTGCTCGTGGACCACCTCGTCGCCGGATCGAAGGAGGCCCGCATTGCCGATGCGGTGCGCCGCGGGCGGAGTGGCCCGCACACGCTCGTCGTCGGGCACCCGTTCATCGATATCTGGCAGGCCGTCAAGCCCGGCCGGCTGGGTGTGCAGAACTGGCCGGTCGTGCCCCGCGGCGTGGAGTGGAAGCACGGCGTCTGTCAGGCCATGGGGTGGCCGCACTCACAGCAGGCCGACATCGCGCGGGCCTGGCAGCGGATCAGGGGCCGCGTTCGCGACTGGAACGACCTCGAGCCCGCACTCATCGGGCGCGTCGAGGAACTGATCGACTTCGTGACCCAGCCGGCGTCTTAGCCGAGTGGCCGCGATCGGCTCACGCCGAGCGAGTGGCCGGCGGTGCTGTCCACGTGCTCCGGTATTTCTCCCTCGTGCCGGTCTCCGGTTGTCGACGTTCCGCGGGGCTCGAACATGAGGATCGAGCCGCCGGGCGACGATGGCTTGTGCTCGGTACCCTTCGGCACCACGTACGTGTCGCCTTTGCGCAACACGACCGTTGACTCACTGCCACCGGCATCCCGCACGGCGACGTGGAACTCACCATCGAGGACCAGGAAGAATTCGTCGGTGTCGTCGTGTGCGTGCCAGAGATGTTCACCCTGGGCATGGGCGATTCGGACGTCGTAATCGTTGACCCTTGCGACGATTCGGGGGCTGTAGACATCGCTGAACGACTCGAGCGCCTCGGTCAGATTGACGGGCTTGGTAGTCACGATTGGATCGTATCGCTCGTCGACATGGTAAGCAGAGATCGTGTCCGAGGGTCTGTTTGACGTCCCCGGCGAGCCCGGCCGGGCCGGCGGCGGCGCCGTGGGTCCCGTGGGGGCGTCTGCACCCCTGGCGGTGCGGATGCGACCGGCCACGCTCGACGAGGTGGTGGGGCAGGAACACCTGCTGCAACCGAACTCGCCGCTACGACGGATGGTCGAGGGATCGGGCGCTGCCTCGGTCATCCTGTACGGGCCGCCCGGCACGGGAAAGACCACGCTCGCGTCGCTGATCTCGCAGGCCACCGGCCGGCGCTTCGAGGCGCTGTCGGCGTTGTCCGCCGGTGTCAAAGAGGTCCGGGCCGTGATCGAGGTGGCCCGCCGCGCGGCCATGCACGGCGAGCAGACGGTGCTGTTCATCGACGAGGTGCACCGGTTCTCCAAGACTCAGCAGGACGCGCTGCTGTCCGCGGTGGAGAACCGCGTGGTGGCCTTGGTCGCCGCCACCACTGAGAACCCGTCGTTCTCCGTCGTCGCCCCGCTGCTGTCGCGATCGTTGATCCTCCAACTGCAGCCCCTCACCCCCGAGAACGTGCAGTCGGTCGTGCGCCGCGCCATCGACGACCCTCGCGGGTTGGCAGGCAAGGTCGAGGTCACCGACGAGGCGGTCGAACTGCTGGTCCAGTTGTCGGCGGGCGATGCGCGGCGGGCGCTGACCGCGCTGGAGGTCGCCTCGGAGGCAGGTGGCAAGGTCACCGTCGAGACCATCGAACAGTCGCTGGACAAGGCCGCGGTGCGCTACGACCGCGACGGGGATCAGCACTACGACGTCGTCAGCGCGTTCATCAAATCGGTGCGCGGATCCGACGTCGACGCCGCCCTGCACTACCTGGCCCGGATGCTGGTGGCGGGGGAGGACCCGCGGTTCGTGGCCCGCCGCCTGATGATCCTGGCCAGCGAGGACATCGGGATGGCCGATCCGACCGCGCTCCCGACAGCGGTGGCCGCTGCACAGACTGTTGCGCTGATCGGCATGCCGGAAGCCCAGCTGACGCTGGCCCACGCCACCGTGCACCTGGCCACAGCACCGAAGTCGAACGCGGTCACCACGGCGCTGGGTGCCGCGATGAGCGATATCAGGGAGGGCAAGGCCGGTCTCGTGCCGGCGCACCTACGCGACGGGCACTACTCCGGGGCGGCCAAGCTCGGCAACGCCATCGGCTACAAGTACTCCCACGACGATCCGGATGGTGTTGTGCCGCAACAGTATCCACCTGACGAGTTGGTTGGGGTCGACTATTACCAGCCCACCACCCACGGTGCAGAGCGTGACATCGCCGGCCGGCTGGAAAAGCTGCGCGCCATCATCCGCAGGCGGCGCTGACCGCGCCGCTGCGCTCAGGAGGCCTTCGCCTCGATCAGATAGTGCGGCTGATGCAGCGGCTCGGCTCGAACGATCTCCAGACCAGCTGCGCGCACGACCTTTTCGAATTCAGGCCGTCCACGTTCTCGCCCGGTCAGGCTCATGAGCATCACCATGTCCAGGAGCGCCGCCTGCCGCGAGATGCCCTGGTCGGCAAACATCATCTCGACGATGAAAACACGCGCTCCGGGATTCATGGCGCGGCGGATGTTGGACAGGATCTCGATACAGGAATCGTCGCTCCAGTCGTGCAGAATGTACTTCAGCAGGTAGAAGTCAGCGGCCGGAACCGCATCGAAGAAGTCGCCGGGGATGCCACTCATTCGGTCGCTGACCCCCCACCGCGCGGCCTGCTCGTCAACACCCGGCATGGCCTGCGGAAGGTCCAGTACCGCACCGGTCAGGCGCGGGTTGCGTTTCAACAACTCCGCAACGAATGTTCCGCTCGCTCCTCCGACGTCGAGCACGAATCCGTGGTCCGCACCGTCGATGGCAGACACCGCGTCACGCACCACGGGTGCCGACACATCCGTCATTGCCGCGCGAAACATCCGCGCCTCGTCATCATTCCGATCGTAGAAATTCCATAGATCTCCACCCAGCGCCTCTTCGACATAATTGCGGCCGCGTCTCACAGACTCAGGCAACCGCAACGAGGTGTGCCAGAAGGCCGGGCCGCCGATCGCTTGGGCGTAGTGCTTGAGGGTGAACGTTGAATTCTTGTGCAAGACGCCAAGTCGGGAGGTGCCTGCGAAGGTCTGGGCCACCTTGTCGTATTTCAACAGCCCCAGTGCCACCCCGGCCCGAAGGACGCGATAGGTCATATCGGGGTCGCTGGAGGCATGTGCGGCGATCTGCTGCGCGGTCAACTCGCCATCGTCGAGGTGCTCGGCGACGGAAAGGCCGGCAAGGGTCCGAACCACCTGTGATGCGTAGCCGGCCAAGAGAAGGCCGAACACTTCGTCGTGTTCCTCTCGCATCCCAGCTTCCGTCGAATCATTGCGATTGACGTGCACCGCCCACCTCCTGCTCATCCGACAACCGAACCACCCGGACCGCACGGATGAATTCCCGTCAATGCGCATAACGGTGCCTATTGACATACCGATTCAAATTACGGCCATGAGGCCGATCACAGCTGAGCGTGTCGAGCGGGACTCACTGCCACGGCTCGTCTTGTCTCAGAGTCGATTCCACGCGGGTGGCCGGGGCCGACGGCGCCAGCCGACAAAAGTAATCAAAGTGATGATCAGCATACGTTACTTGTCCTGTTGGCCTCGGATGTCTGTCCGGCACCCGTCTGCCACCCCGAGCGAGTGGAGCTAGTCAGATGTGGGGAGTTCGACGACCAGGGTGGTTCCTGAGGACGGACTGTTCAGCGACATCGTGCCGCCGAGTACTTCAACCCGATCTCGCAGACCGAGAAGTCCTGAGCCCCTCGACAAATCGGCGCCACCGACACCGTCGTCGGACACCGAAACGAGGATGGCTCCGCTGGTCTCGTCCACCTCGACGACCGCACGCGACGCTTGCGCATGTTTGGCGACGTTGGTCAATGCCTCGGCGACGACGTAGTAGACGCCTACCTCGATCCGCTCCGCCGGCCGACCGGAGATACCCACCAAGACATCGACCGGAAGCGGAGCGCGACGCGCGAGCTCCTTGAGTGCCGGCCCCAGTCCCGCTCGTGCGAGCACGGTGGGATGGATTCCTCGCGACAACTCGCGAATGTCGTTCTGGATTTCTTCGAGCCCTGACATCACGTCGCTGAACAGCTCCGTCAACTCCGCCGGAATAGCCGTCTCGTACGCTCGCATTTTCAGCGCCAGCGTGACCAGTCGCTGCTGTACGCCATCATGAAGGTCGCGCCCGATCCGTCGCCGGACTTCGTCACCCGTTGCGACGACCCGCGCCCGAGATTCGACGAGGGCGCCACGGTTCTCGGCGTTCAAGATCGCCACGGCGACCAACTCGACGATTTGACACAGTCGGTCCATCGTCTCCGACGAGATATCCCGCTGGCGGGGCCAGGCGGCGAACATCGCGCCCCATATCCGGCCGTCGACCATGATCGGAGTTCCGACGCCGCTTCGAAGCGCTAATTTGCGGGCGAACGCGGCGATAGCGCCTGACGCGTTGTCGTAGCTCATCGACTCGGGCTGACCACTGCGCAGGATCTTCGTGGCGAGGTTCTCGCCGCCGAGTAAGAGTCGATCTCCCAGCATCACGGACGACGTGTGCATGGGGCCGCCCGCGGCGAGATAGGTGAATGTCGCGCCGGGCTCGTAACGGCCGATGAGTGTTATGTCAGCGTCGAGGAGTTCCGCCACCTCCGCGGCGACTGCGGTGAAGACATCGCCTGGCGCGGGACTCCTCGCCACTACGGTCGCGACGCGGCGCAGCGCCGCCTGATCTCTTCGGGTCACGTTGTCGGTCACGTCTCGGGCGACTCCAGCAACAAGACCGCCGGGATCGGGTCCGGGCCTGCAACTCCACTGCAACCAGCGCACGGAACCGTCGCGGCAGATGTACCGGTTCTCGAACTGGTGTAGCTCGTGCCCGTCGAACAGAACCTTCATCGCCGTGCGTGTGTGCTCGCGATCGTCGGGGTGCACGAAATCGATGAGCGGCCGGGCAACGAACTCGTCAGTCGTGTATCCGAGAGCCCGCTCAAACGCCGGGTTCACCCGCTTGAAGTAGCCGTCGACGGTGGAAAGGCACATCAAGTCCGGTGCCAGATCGAACAAGTCTTCCATCCACGTGTGGTTGCCTGCCGATGAACCGATATCGAGGTTCGCGGGCTTACCCATGAACAAATTCTATCGTCCGACAGGTGCGGCCGACCTGGTCGTTTGCTGCGGAACGGGCGATCGCCGATCAGGCGAGTTCTTTGTCGCCCGATTCGGCCCGGAAGCCGGGGCCGGCCTCGGGGGTGACGTTGTGTGCCGTGATCTCCTGCTGGCAACGGGCGCACGTGAGGCGAGGGTCGGCGATTTCGCCGCAGGTGTCGTGGCGCAACACGACTGGGGGGCCGCTGGGGTGGGGCAGATGCTGGTCGCCCCAACGCATCAGGGCCACGATCGCGCCGAACAGGTCGAGCCCGGCCTCGGTGAGCCGGTATTCATGGCGCTCGGGGTCCGAGGAGTAGGGGACACGGTCGAGCAGGCCGGTGTCGACCAGCATCCGTAGCCGCGACGACAGCGTGGGGCGAGGGATGTTCAGGTTGCGGGCGAGCTGACCGAAACGGCGTACCCCGAAAAACGTTTCGCGCAGGATGAGGAGTGTCCAGCGCTCGCCGACCAACTCGAGGGCCCGGCCGACGGACTCGGCTTCGAATCGGTGCGACAGATCAGCGGGTGCGGCCATGGTTCGACAACTGTACCGGTTCACCTGTTGAACCGGCAGTGGTAACGTGATTGAACCAGTCGTCCCTCCACGTGAATGCAGAGGACCATGACCCATCCCGAACCGGCGACGTCACCGCCCAGCAGGGCGAACGACGTCGAAGCAGCCGCCCGGGAACTCGCCGTACTGGCCGGGAGGTTGTCCGGCGAAATCGACGACGGCCGTCGGCTACCCGAGGAGTTGGTGGCCCGTCTTGGACAATGCGGATTGTTGCGCGCCGGTGCGCCGGTGGAAGTCCACGGCCTGGAATTGCCGCCCGGAGTCGCGCTGCGGTGTGCAGAAGCGGTCGCGCGCGGGAATGCCTCGGCAGGCTGGTGTGTCTCGATCGCGATCACCAGCAGCCTGCTCGTCGCCTATTTGCCGACCTCCAGCCGTGATGCACTTTTCGGTGGAGGGCGAGGCGTCGCCGCCGGGGTCTGGGCGCCGCGCGGCAAAGGGCGGACAGTGGACGGCGGAGTCGTCGTGTCCGGCCGCTGGCCGTTCTGCAGCGGAATCACCCACGCGGACATGATGTTCGCCGGCTGCCTGGTCGACGAGCAGCCTGTGCCGTCGGTCGTCGCGCTGGGCAAGAACGACCTCCAGGTGCTCGACACCTGGCACACGTTGGGCCTGCGCGGCACCGGCAGCCACGACACCGCGGCCGATGAGGTCTTCGTTCCCGCCGATCGGGTGTTCTCGCTGTTCGACGGTCCGGTGGTGGACCGGCCGCTGTATCGCTTTCCGGTCTTCGGATTCTTCGCGCTGTCGGTCGCCGCGGCCGCGCTGGGCAATGCGCGCGGCGCGATCGACGACTTCATCGAGCTGGCCGGCGCCAAGAAGGGGTTGGGGTCGAGCCGCACGCTGGCGCAGCGTCCCGCCACGCAAGTCGCGATGGCGGCGGCCGAGTCGGCGCTCGATGCGGCGCGGGCACTCTATTACCAGGCGATCGAGGCGGGCTGGCGGGCCAGCCAGGACGGCGAACCGGTGCCGGTCGAGGTGCGAAACCGCCTGCGACTGGCGGCAACTCATGTGGCACGGACCTCGGCCGAGGTGGTCCGCGACATGTACGATCTTGCCGGCGGCACCGCGATATACGACAGCTCCCCATTACAGCGACGATTCCGGGATGCGTACACCGCCACCGCTCACTTTCAGGTCAACGAGGCGTCGCGTGAGCTGCCTGGCCGTATCCTGCTCGGTCAGCCGGCCGACGCGTCAACGTTGTGAACGGACATCTCGCAGTCGCCCTGCCGTTCTGGCTCGACCGGCCCGACGACGAGGCTCTCGACGTCGCGCTGGCCGCCCGTGACGCTGATTTCGACACGCTGTGGATTGGCGAAATGGCGACCTACGATGCCTTCGCGCTCGAAGCACGCACCACGCATGCGCGAAACCATCGAGTGCCTGCGGTCGATCCTGGCCGGGACACGGGCCGACTACACCGGGCGGCACGTTCGCAGCCACGGCTCGACTGCGAAACTCGATACCGGCCGGATGACGATCCGCCCCTTGACAGCGATTTCATAAGCCTTCTAGATTAGTAATCAACCGATTAGTTGATCAAATGCCAGGTTGATGATTGCCGAGTGATGCAGGTCTCCGACGATGGGCTGGACCGCGCGTTCATGGCGCTGGCCGACCCTTTCCGACGCGCCATCGTGGCGCGGCTGTCCCGCGGTCCGGCAACGGTCAACGAACTGGCCGCACCCTTCGACATCACGAAACAGGCGGTGTCCAAGCACATTCAGGTGCTCGAACAGGCGGGGCTGGTCACCCGGACCCGCGACGCACAGCGACGGCCGGTTCATCTGGATGCCGTTGCGCTGGAGCGCCTGACTGCATGGATCGACCGATATCGGCTCGATGCCGAACGCAGCTACCGCCGGCTGGATGCTCTGCTGGCGGAAGTGACCGACACGCCCGAGGAAGGAACCGACACATGACGAACCCGCTCAACCTCAATGCGCCCGTCGACACCCTGGCAATGGAGTTCACCCGTGACTTCGACGCTCCGGTTGCGGCCTTGTTCCGGGCGCACGCCGATCCCGAGTTGGTCAAGCAGTGGCTCGGACCACGCGACCTCGAGATGGACGTCCTGGAGTGGAACTTCAAGAACCATGGCGGCTATCGCTACGTTCACGAGAACGAGCACGGCAATTTCGGCTTCAACGGCACATTCCACACCGTGCGCGACAACGAATTCATCCTGCAGACCTTCGAATTCGAAGGCGCCCCGGACAATGTGAACATCGAATACCTGTGGTTCGAGGACCTGGGTGACGGCCGCAGCCGGCTGCGGGGCAGATCGATCTGCCCGACGATCCAGGCCCGCGACGGCCTGCTGTCCTCGGGCATGGAAGGCGGGATGACCGAGGGTTACGAGAAGCTCGACACGCTTCTCGAGACACTCTGACTCGCCCAGACGAGGACGATCCCGGCTGGAGGGGGGCCAGCCGGGACCGTAGGGGATGGTGCGGGCTCTGTCTAACGCAGGATGCCGGAACGCCGCCTGCCCGTCAGCCCGGTGCGACGACGTCCGGTGAGGGATGCCACCAAAGCGACGCCCAGCGCCGCGACGATGACCTGAACCAGCAATTCGAGCCAATCGATGCCGTTGGTCGCAGTCGGGATACCGATGGCGCGGGCGATGGCCGTGCCGATGAACGCTGAGACGATGCCGACAAGAATCGTCAGCAGCATGCCGATGGGCTGCTTACCCGGCAGCACGAGGCGGCCGAGCACGCCGACAACGATGCCGATGAGGATGGCGGTGATCACGCCGGTAATGGTCATTGTGTGCCTCCAAAGCTTCAAATTGGTGAACCTGACATACCCACGGCCTCCGTCGAATAAACGACAGCGTCGATCGCGCGCGTTTCTCTGGACGTGGCAATGGGAAACATGTATAGGTGGCCGATGTGAAGCTCACGGCCGACCAGCGGAACTCGTTCATCGCGGCCCAATTGGGTTGGACAATGGACGCCTTCGACTATTTCATCGTCGTGCTGGTCTATGCCGACATCGCCGAGACGTTTCACGTGTCGAAGACCGAGGTGGCATTCCTCACCACCGCGACGCTGATCATGCGCCCCATCGGCGCCCTGCTGTTCGGCCTGTGGGCGGACCGTGTGGGTCGACGCGTGCCCTTGATGGTCGACGTGGCCTTTTACTCGATTGTCGGATTCCTGTGTGCATTCGCCCCCAATTTCACCGTGCTGGTGGTCTTGCGAATGCTCTACGGGATCGGCATGGGCGGCGAATGGGGACTGGGTGCGGCGCTGGCGATGGAGAAGATTCCCGCCGAGCGCCGGGGCTTCTTCTCGGGTCTGTTGCAGGAGGGTTACTCGTTCGGCTATCTGTTGGCCACGCTGGCATCGCTGTTGGTGATCGATCATCTCGGGCTGTCCTGGCGATGGCTGTTCGGGCTGAGCATCATTCCCGCGCTCATCACGCTGATCATCCGGACCCGGGTCAAGGAGTCCGCGGTGTGGGAGGCCACGCAGGAGCGGATGCGGTTGACCAGCACCAGCATTCGTGACGTGATCCGCAACGGCGCCGTCGTCCGCCGGTTCGTCTACCTCGTAATCCTGATGACCGCGTTCAACTGGATGAGCCACGGCACCCAGGACGTCTACCCGACGTTCCTGTCGGCCGAGCACCAAGGTGGGGCGGGTCTGTCGACGGAAACCGCCCGGTGGATCGCCGTCATCTACAACATCGGTGCGATCGTCGGTGGCCTAGTGTTCGGCACGCTCTCCCAGCGGTACGGCCGCCGCTACACGATCGTGTTCTGCGCCGTATTGGGGTTGCCGATCGTGCCGCTGTTCGCCTTCTCGCAGACCGCGGCAATGCTGTGCCTGGGCGCGTTCCTGATGCAGGTTGTCGTCCAGGGAGCGTGGGGTGTGATCCCGGCGCACCTGACCGAGATGTCGCCCGACGCCGTTCGGGGTTTCTATCCGGGGGTCACCTATCAGCTGGGCAACCTGTTCGCCGCCTTCAACCTGCCGATCCAGGAACATCTCGCGGCGACCCACGGTTATCCGTTCGCCCTGGCGGCGACGATCATTCCGGTACTCATCGCCGTCGCCGTGCTGACCCTCATCGGCAAAGACGCCACCGGTCTGGAGTTCGGCACCGACCGCAGTGCCTACCCCGCGATCAAATCCTCCTGAGCGCTCGTAGGCTCGGTAGGTGCACACCGAGGTACTCGACATCGACACCGCCCGGCGCCGCACCGTCGATCTCACCGATGCGGTCCGGTCCTTCTGCGGTGACCGCCAGGACGGCCTGTGCAATATTTTCGTGCCCCACGCCACGGCGGGAGTCGCGATCATCGAAACAGGCGCCGGATCCGATCACGACCTCGTCGACACGCTGGAGCGACTGCTGCCGCGCGATGACCGGTACCGCCACGAACACGGGTCGCCAGGCCACGGCGCCGACCACGTGCTGCCCGCGTTGGTGGCCCCGTCGGTGACGGTTCCGGTGCGCGCCGGCGAACCGTTGCTCGGAACGTGGCAGAGCATCGTCCTGGTGGACCTGAACAGGGACAATTCCAGCCGATCGGTGCGGCTGAGCTTCATCGACGGCTGAGCGCGGCACGATCTGCGGCGCGGATTCGTTTGCTTTTTAGGACGGCTACCCCGACCGGTACTGTAGGGCGGTCGAATAATCGCAGGTGACCGCGGAACCACACACAACGACGAGGACAGCAGGGACGTGCAGACACACGAGATCAGGACGCGTTTCCTGGATCATTTCGTGAAGGCGGGCCATACCGAGGTGCCGAGTGCCTCGGTCATCCTCGACGACCCCAACCTACTCTTCGTCAACGCCGGCATGGTGCAGTTCGTGCCGTACTTCCTGGGGCAGCGCACCCCGCCATGGAAGCGGGCGGTCAGCGTTCAGAAGTGCATCCGCACGCCCGACATCGACGAGGTGGGCATCACCACCCGGCACAACACGTTCTTCCAGATGGCGGGCAACTTCAGCTTCGGCGACTACTTCAAGAAGGGCGCCATCGAATTCGCGTGGACCTTGTTGACCAACTCGGTCGAGCAGGGCGGCTACGGCTTCGACCCTGAAAGGCTCTGGGCGACGGTATATCTCGACGACGACGAGGCCATCGGGTTCTGGCAGGACGTGGCGGGCCTGCCCGCCGAGCGCATCCAGCGCCGCGGCATGGCCGACAACTACTGGTCGATGGGCATACCCGGGCCGTGCGGTCCGTCCTCGGAGATCTACTACGACCGCGGCCCCGAGTACGGCGTCGAGGGCGGTCCCGAGGCCGACGAGGACCGCTACATCGAGATCTGGAATCTCGTCTTCATGCAGAACGAGCGCGGCGAGGGCACCTCGAAGGAGGATTTCGAGATCCTCGGACCCCTGCCGCGCAAGAACATCGACACCGGCATGGGTGTCGAACGGATCGCGTGCCTGTTGCAGGGCGTGGACAACGTCTACGAGACCGACTTGGTGCGTCCCGTCATCGACACGGTCGCCGCGCGTGCCCCGCGGGGCTATGGCGCCGGCCACCACGACGACGACGTGCGGTACCGCATCATCGCCGACCACAGCCGCACCGCGGCAATCATCATCGGCGACGGCGTCAGTCCAGGCAACGACGGCCGCGGCTACGTGCTGCGCCGCCTGCTGCGCCGGGTGATCCGGTCGGCCAAACTCCTGGGCATCGACGATCCGATCGTCGGCGACCTGATGACGACAGTGCGCGACGAGATGGGACCGTCGTACCCGGAGCTGGTCACGGACTTCGACCGCATCTACCGGATCGCGGTGGCCGAGGAGACGGCGTTCAACCGCACGCTGGCCTCGGGCTCCCGGCTTTTCGACGAGGCCGCCGGTGCGACGAAACGGTCGGGCAGCACGGTGTTGTCGGGTACCGATGCGTTCACGCTGCATGACACCTACGGTTTCCCGCTGGAGTTGACCCTCGAGATGGCCGCCGAGTCCGGTCTGAGCGTGGACGAGGAGGGCTTCCGCGGCCTGATGTCCGAGCAGCGGGCGCGGGCCAAGGCCGACGCGGCCGCCCGCAAACAGGCCCACAGCGATCTGTCGGCTTACCGCGAGCTGGTGGACACCGGACCCACGGAGTTCACCGGGTTTGACGAATTAAGCTCCGAGGCAAGGATTCTCGGAATCTTTGTCGACGGCAAGCGGGTCCCGGTGGTCGGGCATGACACCAACGGTGGGCCGGCGCCGGAGCGCGTCGAGTTGATCCTGGACCGCACACCGTTCTACGCGGAGTCCGGCGGCCAGATCGCGGACGAGGGCAGCATCTCCGGCACCGCGGCTTCCGGCACCGCCAAGGCGGCCGTCTCCGATGTGCAGAAGATCGCCAAAACCCTTTGGGCGCATCGCGTCAACATCGAATCCGGCGAGTTCGTCGAGGGTGACACCGTTGTCGCAACGGTCGATCCGCGCTGGCGTCACGGTGCGACGCAGGGCCATTCCGGCACGCACATGGTGCACGCCGCGCTCAGGCAGGTGCTGGGCCCCAACGCGGTTCAGGCCGGCTCGCTCAATGGGCCGGGCTATCTGCGGTTCGACTTCAACTGGCAGGGTGCGCTGACCGACGACCAGCGGACACAGATCGAGGAAGTCACCAACGAGGCTGTCGAAGCCGACTTCGAAGTGCACAGCTTCACCACCGATCTCGAGAAGGCCAAGTCGATGGGTGCGATGGCGCTGTTCGGCGAGGCGTATCCCGACGAGGTTCGGGTGGTCGAGATCGGCGGGCCGTTCTCGCTGGAGTTGTGCGGCGGTACGCACGTGCACAACTCGGCGCAGATCGGGCCGGTCACGATCTTGGGCGAGTCGTCTGTCGGCTCGGGGGTGCGCCGCGTCGAGGCGTATGTGGGCCTGGACTCGTTCCGCCATCTCGCCAAGGAGCGGGCACTGATGGCGGGTCTGGCGTCGTCGTTGAAGGTGCCCTCCGACGAAGTGCCTGCCCGGGTGGCCAACCTGGTGGATCGGCTCCGGGCAGCCGAGAAGGAACTCGACCGGATGCGGCTGGCCAACGCACGCGCCGCCGCCGTGAACGCCGCCGCCGGCGCGGAATCGATCGGTAAGGTCCGTGTCGTGGCGCAGCGGATGGCCGGCGGAATGTCGGCGGCGGACCTGCGCACGCTCGTCGGAGACATCCGCGGCAAGCTGGGCAGTGATCCGGCCGTCGTCGCATTGATCGCCGAGAGCGAGGACGATTCCGTTCCGTTCGTGGTGGCGGCGAATCCGGCGGCGCAGGACCTGGGTCTGCGCGCCAACGAATTGGTGAAGGCACTGGGTGCAGCGGTCAACGGGCGTGGGGGCGGCAAGGCCGATCTGGCGCAGGGTTCGGGTAAGGGGGCGGCGGGTATCGACGCGGCACTGGCCGCGCTGCGCGCTGAGATAGGCCGGAGCTGACCCAGTGGCCTATACCGAAGAACGCCTTCCGGATCGCCCGGGGGGTTCTCTTCACCCACCCGATGCCGGACGGGGACGACGGCTCGGCGTGGACGTCGGAAGTGTGCGCATCGGGGTGGCCATCAGCGATCCGGACGGCATCCTGGCCACACCGGTGGAGACGGTGCGCCGGGACCGGTCGAACCGGCATCTGCGTCGGCTGGCGCAACTGGTCGAGGAGTTGGAGGCCGTCGAAGTGGTGGTGGGTCTGCCGCGCACCCTCGCCGACCGGTCCGGCCCGGCCGCCAAGGACGCGATCGAGCTGGCCGATCTGCTTTCGGCACGGGTGGCACCCATACCCGTACGGCTGACCGACGAACGACTCACCACCGTTACGGCGCAGCGGTCGCTGCGCGAGGCCGGGGTGCGGGCCAAGAGTCAGCGCCCGGTGATCGACCAAGCCGCGGCGGTGGGCATCTTGCAGAACTGGCTGGACCAACGGCGTGCCGCGTTATCCGCGCACGGAGAGGTCGGGGATGGCTGACGACTGGAGTCAGGACCGCGCGAATCCGGTTGCGGTGGGACCACCGCGGCGCCGGATGACCCGCGCGGATCGCATGCGTGCGGCACGGGGCAGGCGAAAACGCCGAATCGCCGGTGGCATGGCGCTGTTCATGTTGATCGTCGTCGTCATCGGCGCGGTGTTCCTGGGCTCGCGGATGTGGCACACGCTATTCGGTACGGGCAACGACTATTCCGGTGAGGGCGTCAACGACGTGGTCATCCAGGTTCACGACGGCGACTCCACCACCGCGATCGGCAAGACGTTGCAGGAACGCAAGGTGATCGCGACGGTCAAGGCGTTCATCGACGCCGCCGACGGCAACACCGCGATCTCGTCCATCCAGCCCGGCTTCTACAAAGTGCGCACCGAGATTCCCGCCTCCAATGCCGTTGCGCGGTTGGCGGATCCGCAGAATCGCGTCGGTAAACTCGTGATCCCCGAGGGCCGCCAGCTCGACGACATTCAGGACGTCAAGACCAATGCTGTCACCGACGGCATCTTCAGCCTGATCTCGAAGGCGACGTGCGTCGATCTCGACGGTGATCACCACTGCGTGTCGGTCGACTCACTGAGGACGGCCGCGGGCGCCGCGGCACCCTCGGCGCTGTCGGTGCCGGACTGGGCCCTCAATCCGGTTACCGCCCTGGGCAACGACCACCGGCGCCTGGAAGGCCTGATCGCCCCGGGCACCTGGAACATCGATCCCTCGGGCGATCCGCAGTCCATCCTGTCCACGCTCATCCGCACCAGCGCAATGCAATACGCCCAGGGCGGCCTGCTCGACACCGCCAAGGCCCTGAACATGTCGCCTTACCAGATCCTGATCGTCGGATCACTGGTGCAGCGCGAGTCCAAACCTGACGACTTCGCGAAGGTCGCGCGCGTCATCTACAACCGACTGCACGAGAACCGCACGCTCGAATTCGACTCCACGGTGAACTACGCGCTCGACCGGATCGAGGTGGCCACCACCGACGGCGACCGAGCGCAGAACACCCCGTGGAACACCTATGTGCGACCGGGACTGCCCGCCACGCCCCTCTGCTCGCCGGGCGGGCCTGCGTTGGCGGCTGCCGAGCAGCCCGCGGCGGGAGACTGGCTGTATTTCGTCACCATCGACTTGCAGGGGACCACGCTGTTCACCCGGGACTATCAACAGCACCTGGCCAATATCGAACTGGCGAAGCGCAACGGTGTCCTCGACAGCGCACGGTAACCAGGCCGGACGCAGAGCGGCGGTACTGGGATCGCCGATCGCACACTCGCGCTCACCGCAACTGCACCTCGCGGCATACCGGGCGCTCGGGTTGGCCGATTGGACCTACGAGCGAATCGAATGCACCGCCGAGCAGTTGCCCGGTCTGGTCGGGGCTTTCGGACCCGAATGGGTGGGACTTTCGGTGACCATGCCCGGCAAGTTCGCCGCCCTGACCTTCGCCGGTGAGCGCACCCGGCGTGCCGAGCAGGTCGGATCGGCGAACACCTTGGTGCGCACACCGAACGGATGGCGCGCCGACAACACCGACATCGACGGTGTGACCGGCGCCCTCGGTCATGCGTCGGGCCACGCCATCGTCGTCGGTTCCGGCGGCACCGCCCCGGCTGTCGTGATCGGACTGATCGAGCTCGGCGTGCACCGGATCACGGTGGCCGCCCGTAACCCCGACAAGGTCTCGGCATTGGTGGACCTGGCGTCCAGATCAGGTGCCGACGCCCGGTGGTGCGATGTGGACAGCGCCGAATTGGCAGATGTGGTCGCCGAGTCCGACGTCATGGTCAACACCATCCCGGCTGACGCGGTGGCACGGTACGCCGCCACTCTGGCGGCGGCGCCGCTGCTGCTCGATGCGATCTACGACCCGTGGCCGACGCCCCTGGCAAGAGCCTTCCAAGCGGCGGGCGGCCGCGTGATCAGCGGGCTGCAGATGTTGTTGCACCAGGCGTTCAGCCAGGTCGAGCAGTTCACCGGACGACCCGCACCGCGGGAGGCGATGACGGCCGCGCTGGGCGTTCACTAGTGTTCGACGAGTGAGCGCGCGACTCGGCGTGGTGTCACGCCCGGACTTCTCACCCGCTGCCCTGCCGCGGATCGCCGCGGCGGTCGACGCGGCGGGTATCGACGAACTGTGGCTGTGGGAAGACTGCTTCCTGCAGGGCGGCATCGCCGCGGCCACCGCGGCGCTGGCGGCGACGGACACGCTGACCGTCGGAATCGGTGTGCTGCCGGCACCGCTGCGCAACGTGGTCACCACCGCCATGGAGGTGGCCAGCCTGGAGGCGATGTTCCCAGGCCGGATCCGGGTCGGAATCGGCCACGGCGTGCAGGACTGGATGCGGCAGGCCGGAGCCGCCGTGGCGTCCCCGCTCACGCTGCTTCGCGAGTATGTGACCGCGCTGGGCAGGCTGCTCGCCGGGGAGTCCGTCAGCGTCGACGGCCGCTACGTGCGTCTGGCCGATGTCCAGTTGGATTGGACTCCGCCGCAACGGCTTCCGGTCCTCATCGGCGGAACGGGGCCCAAGACCCTGCGGCTGGCCGGGGAGATCGCCGACGGGGTGGTGCTGGACAGCCAGTACTCGCCCGTGACTCTGCGTGCCGCCCTGGAGCACGTCGAGGCGGGTCGCGCCGACCGCGACGGCGAGCCGTTCTTCACCGTGCTGTTCGTGTCGTGCACGCCGGGCGCACACCCCGGCGAGATCGGCGTCGGCGGCAGTATCGAGGAGATTGCCGGGTGCTCGGCGCCGTATCTGGACGTCGGGGTGCACACCCTGGTGTTGCAGCCGCCGGCGAGCGCGGAGTCGGCGATGCCGGATTTCGTCGCCACCGTCGGCGAAGTGGCCGCACGCCTGCGGTCTGCTACGCGGTGATCAGCCGTCCGTCATTGTCTCTGAGGCGATCTCGCGCCGAGCGCACGGCGCCCACACTGGCCAGTGTGACCAGCACAATCGCGAGATAGCCCGGCACCGCGAGGTGCTGATGCAAGATCAGCCAGCCGGCCAGCGCGGCGATGACCGGCGACAGGCACGTCAGGATCGCGAACGTCTCGGGCGGTAGTCGCCGCAACGACGTCAACTCCAGGGAGTAGGGGAGGACCGACGACATCATCCCCACGGCGGCGCCGACGCCGATGATCTCCCATCGCAGCGCGGCGCCAGGATCGATGGTGAGGATTGCGAACGGCGCCGTGACGACGGCACCGATGGCCGTCGCCAATGCGAGCGCGTCGAGGTTCGCGAAATCCGACGCGACCCGGGCGGATGCGAGTATGTAACCTGCCCAGCCGGCGCCGGCGACGGCCGCGAACGCCAGCCCAACCGGGTCCAGGTGGCCGACCCGGACACCGGTCAGGCTGAGCAACGCCACCCCGGCCAGCGCGAGGATCGCCCACAGCCAGGCGCTCCTGCGCGTGCTGACTACCACCGAAAGCGCCAGTGGTCCAAGCGCTTCGACCGTCACCGCGACGCCGAGCGGGATCCGGGTCAGCGAGTTGTAGAAGGACAGGTTCATGATGGCCAGTGCCGCCGCGAGGGCACCGATGGAGATCCAGGCCCGAGCCGACAGGTCGCGCACGCGAGGACGGACGACCGCGCACAGCACCACGCCCGCGACGAGGAACCGGGCGAACGCCGCCCCGATCGCACCGAGCGCGGCGAACAATCCGACGGCGAACGCCGCGCCGACCTCCTGGCTGACCGCGGCCGCGACCACGAGCAGTGCCGGCCCCAGCGGGGCGCGGCGGCGGGCGGATGGCACGCAGTCGAGCCTAGGACCCGGCCCGGGCGGGTGATCGACCCCTGATGGCAAGATCGTCGTCACCGTCGACGCAGGGTGGAACTCGTGCGCAAATCGGCTGCCGGCCGGCATTAGCCTCCGATAATGGGGACGGGCGCGGCCGGCGTCGGCGTGCTGGCCTGGATGGCAGCGCTGAGCACGTACGACATCCGTGAGCGCCGGCTGCCGAACTGGCTGACACTGCCCGGCGCCGTCGCGGTCGTCACCGTCGCCGCGGTGGCAGGTCGGGGAGTGCCAGCTCTCGTCGGTGCCGGCGCCCTGTTCGGGTTCTACCTGGTCGTCCATCTGCTGGCGCCGTCGGCGATGGGCGCCGGTGACGTCAAGCTCGCGCTCGGCACGGGCGCCCTGACCGGGGCGTTGGGGTTCGAGGTGTGGATGCTGGCCGCCGTCGCGGCGCCGCTGCTGACGGCGGTATGGGCCGTCGCTGCGATCGTCCGGCACAAGGGCTCCACGGTGCCACACGGCCCCTCGATGTGCCTGGCGGCCGCGGTCGCCGGTGCGCTGGCCGTGGTGTAGAGGCCGTCGTGCGAAAATGGGACGCGTGTTGCGATGGACGACAGCTGGTGAATCACACGGCCGCGCCCTGGTGGCCATGGTCGAGGGCATGGTCGCCGGTGTGCGCGTGACCTCCGACGAGATCGCCGCGCAGCTGGCCCGCCGCCGCCTGGGCTATGGCCGCGGCGCCCGGATGAAGTTCGAGCAAGACCAGGTCACCGTGCTTGCCGGGGTCCGGCACGGGGTCACCCTTGGTGGGCCGATCGCCATCGAGATCGGCAACACCGAATGGCCGAAGTGGGAGACCGTGATGGCCGCCGATCCGGTCGATCCGGCGGTGCTCGAGGACAGCGCCCGCAACGCTCCGCTGACCCGGCCGCGGCCCGGCCATGCCGATTACGCCGGCATGCTCAAATACGGTTTCGACGACGCCCGCCCGGTGCTCGAACGGGCCAGCGCGCGCGAGACCGCGGCCCGCGTCGCGGCCGGCACCGTCGCACGTGCCTTTCTGCGCGAGGCGCTCGGCGTCGAGGTGCTCTCGCACGTCATCTCCATCGGAGCGTCCAAGCCCTACGACGGACCGCCACCTCAGTACTCCAACCTGGCGGCCATCGACGCCAGCCCGGTGCGCGCGTTCGACGAGGCCGCCGAGGCTTCGATGATCGCCGAGATCGAGGAGGCCAAGAAGGACGGCGACACTCTCGGCGGCGTCGTCGAGGTGGTCGCCCATGGACTCCCGGTCGGGCTCGGCTCCTTCACCAGCGGCGACAACCGGCTGGACAGCCAGTTGGCCGGCGCGGTGATGGGCATCCAGGCGATCAAGGGCGTCGAGATCGGTGACGGCTTCGAAACGGCGCGCCGCCGCGGAAGTGTCGCCCACGACGAGATCTACCCGGGACCCGACGGCGTGACGCGCTCGACCAACCGGGCCGGCGGCCTGGAAGGTGGCATGACCAACGGCCAGACGCTGCGGGTGCGCGCGGCGATGAAGCCGATCTCCACGGTGCCGCGCGCGCTGGCCACCATCGACATGGCCACCGGGGACGAAGCCGTCGCGATCCACCAGCGCTCGGACGTGTGCGCGGTGCCCGCTGCGGGCGTCGTCGTCGAGACGATGGTCGCCCTGGTGTTGGCGCGCGTCGCGCTGGAGAAGTTCGGCGGCGACTCGCTGGCCGAGACGCGGGCCAACATCGACAGTTACCTCCGTTCGGTCGCCGAAAGGGAGCCGTCGAGTCCCGGTGTGGCACAGGTGTCGGGCTGATGGCTCCCAAGGCGGTTCTGGTGGGCATGCCGGGCTCCGGCAAGTCCACCATCGGGCGCCGGCTGGCCAAGGCCGTCGCCTTACCCCTGCTGGACACCGACGCCCAGATCGTCGAGACCACCGGCCGCAGCATCGCCGACCTGTTCCTGGACGGCGAACAGGAGTTCCGCCGCATCGAGGAGGAGGTGGTGCGCGCGGCACTGGCCGAACACGACGGCATCGTGTCGCTCGGCGGCGGCGCGATCACGTCGCCGGGTGTACGCGACGCGCTGGCCGGCCACACCGTGATCTTCCTCGAAATCAATGCGGCCGAAGGCATCCGGCGCACGACCGGCGGCACCGTCCGGCCGCTGCTGGCCGGGCCGGACCCCGCGCAGCGGTACCGCGAGCTGATCGCGCAGCGGGTACCGCTGTATCGACGGGTTGCGACCATGCGGGTCAATACCAATCGCCGCAATCCGGGAGCGGTGGTCCGCTACATCGTCGCCCGGTTGGAGAATCCCGACGCGCCTGCGCCGCAGCGCAGGCGCCGACGGCCGGCCTGGCGTCGCGCGCCGTCGAAGCTGACCCCCGCACCGAGCACCGAGGCGCCACCCACCCCCGCCGCTGTCGCGGCCCGCAACGCGGAACGGAACCATGACTGAACCGGTGACCGTGGACGTACTGGTCGATCCGCCCTACCCGGTGATCATCGGCACCGGGCTGCTGGGCGAGCTGGAGCGGACCCTCGAGGGCAGGCACAAGGTGGCGATCCTGCACCAGCCGGCGCTGTCGCAGACCGCGGAGGCGATTCGGAATCGCTTGTCGGAGAATGGCATCGATGCGCACCGTGTCGAGATCCCGGACGCCGAGGCGGGCAAGGAGCTGCCCGTCGTCGGGTTCCTCTGGGAGGTGCTGGGCCGAATCGGCATCGGCCGCAAGGATGCGATCGTCAGCCTCGGCGGGGGAGCGGCCACCGATGTCGCCGGCTTCGCCGCCGCAACCTGGCTGCGCGGAGTCGACATCGTGCATGTGCCCACCACGCTGCTCGGCATGGTCGACGCCGCGGTCGGCGGCAAGACCGGCATCAACACCGACGCAGGCAAGAACCTGGTGGGCGCGTTTCATCAGCCGGCCGCCGTGCTGGTCGACCTCGCGACGCTGGAAACCTTGCCGCGCAACGAGATCATCGCGGGCATGGCCGAGATCGTGAAGGCGGGCTTCATCGCCGATCCGGTGATCCTCGACATGATCGAAGCCGAGCCCGAGGCCGGGCTCGACCCTGCGGGGACGGTGCTTCCCGAATTGATCCGGCGTGCGGTCGCCGTCAAGGCCCAGGTGGTGGCCGCGGACGAGAAGGAATCGGCGCTGCGCGAAATCCTCAACTACGGCCACACCCTCGCGCACGCGATCGAGCGGCGGGAACGCTACCAATGGCGCCACGGCGCGGCGGTTTCGGTGGGCCTGGTGTTCGCGGCCGAACTCGGCCGGCTCGCCGGACGCCTCGACGACGAAACGGCCGACCGGCACCGGGCAGTGCTGACTTCGCTCGGCCTGCCGGTCACCTACGACGCCGACGCGCTACCGCAACTGCTGGAGTACATGACCGGGGACAAGAAGACCCGGGCCGGTGTGCTGCGCTTCGTGGTGCTCGACGGCCTGGGCAAGCCCGGGCTTCTCGAGGGCCCGGACCCGTCGCTGCTGGCGGCGGCGTACTCGGAGATCGGAGCGGTGGTGCAGCGATGAGCGACTTGCACGAAGAGCATCAGCAGAAGAGTTTCAAGACGGTACTCGTGCTCAACGGCCCCAACCTCGGCCGGTTGGGTCGACGCGAGCCGGAGAAGTACGGCAGCACCACGCACGACCAGCTGGTGACGTTGATCGAACACGAGGCTGAGGAGCTGGGCCTCAAAGCCGTTGTCCGGCAAAGCGACAGCGAAGCCGATCTGCTGGGCTGGGTACACGCGGCGGCCGACGCGGGCGATCCCGTCCTCCTCAACGCGGGCGCGCTCACCCACACGTCGGTGGCTCTCCGCGACGCCTGCGCCGAACTACGGGCGCCGTTGATCGAAATACACATCACCAACGTGCACACCCGCGAGGAGTTTCGGCACCACTCCTATCTCAGCGGTGTGGCAACCGGTGTGATCGCCGGCCTCGGTGTGCAGGGCTACGTGTTGGCGCTGAGATATCTTGCTGCGCAGGCGCCATCACCGTCGTGAGCTGACGCGGCCGCGCCGCTGAGCAGCCAGCCGGACGGGAGCATTGTCGGTGCCGTAGCCGTCGTAATTGCCGCGCCGTTCGAGGAACTCGAAGAACACCGAGCCGACCGTGCGGGTGTAGTAGTGAATGAACTCACCGTCGGGACTGCGGTCGTAGAGCAGGTCGAGCGCGCGCAGTTCGGCCACCGTCGCCGCGTCCACCCCGAAACGCCCCGCGACGTAGTCGTAGTAGTTGTCCGGCACCGACAGAAACGGCAATCCCCGCGCGCGGGCCCGGCGGGCGACCTCGAAGGCGTCGGTGCACGCGAACGCGACGTGCTGCGGAAGCCCGGAGTCGTCGAGCACGTGCGGCGCAACGTTGAGCGGTAACCGCACCACGCCATCATCGGTCCGCATCACCTGGCTGCGGACCAGCCCGGTCGGCCCGGCGACTTCGGTCGGCGCATCGGCGGACAGCCCGAAGATGCTGGTCAGGAACAGTACGGCCTCGTCGGCGGTCTGCCACGGCTGCGCGAGGTTGACGTGGTCGATCGCGCGCACCGGCGAGTTCGCGGTCACCGGCATACCGTTCTGGAACTCGTGGATCCAGGCCGGCGGCACACCCCTCGGCGGTGCGGTGACCCAGAAGATCTCGGAGCCGTCCGGGGCGACGGACCCGCGCAGGGCCTGCTCGGACGCGTAGGTGCGGCGGTACGCGGCGGGGGCCATCAGGTCCGCGGCCCGCCGTGACATGGCATCGGCTTCGGGCACCTGAAGTCCAATCGCGGCGATGTGGGGGCTCTGGTCGCGGGCCTGCTGCTCGTTGAGGACCACGCGGGCGTCACCCGCGACCCACAGCGACACCGGTTTGGTGCGGTGGCGTCCCCGCGGTGTGAAACCCAGCTGCTCGAGCAGCACCTCGATGTCACTGGTGTCTTCGGCCTTCAGCTCCACAAAGTCGAAGCCGGTGGGCGGCTTGGCATCTGCCACCGACCGCAGACGAGTGGCGTCCGTCAGCGTTTTCGTCGCGGCGACTTTGTCCTGCAGCCACACCAGCGATCGAAGAGCGTGCACCGCGGTACGGCCCGGATCGGTCTGCCGGAATGTGTCGTTGAAGACCTCCAACGACAGCGGTCCGTCGAACCCGGTCACCAGCACGTGGGAGACGAAGGTCGCCAGATCGAAGTCGCCCTCACCGGGAAACAGCCGGTGGTGGCGGCTCCAGGACAGCACATCCATCGTCAACGCGGGGGCGTCGGCCAGCTGCAGGTAGAAGATCTTCTCACCCGGAATGCTTTCGATGGCCGAGGCATCGTGGCCCTTGGACAGCACATGGAAGCTGTCGAGGCAGAGCCCGACCGCCGGGTGATCGGCCAGTTCGACGATGCGCCAAGACCGGCGGTAGTCGTCGACGAAACGCCCCCACGCCAGCGCCTCGAACGCCACCGCGATGTCGTACCGCTGCGCCAGGTCACCCAGTCGACGCAGCTGACCCGCGGAGACTTCGTCGGAGTCGACGGTCGCGGTGGCGACGTTGCTGCACACCAGCACCTTTTCGATGCCGAGTCGGTGTGCGGTCGCGAAGGTGGCCTCGGCGCGGCGCAGGTTATCGGCGAAGGTGCCCTCGTCGACCCCCTCGATGTCGCGGAGGGGCTGGTACAGGTCCAGGGACAGACCCAGGCGGCGGGCCAGGCTGCGGATCTCCTCGGGACTGTGATCGCTGGCGATGAGATCGGGCTCGAAGATCTCGACGCCGTCGAAGCCGGCGGCGGCGCACGCGTGCAGCTTCTCGGTGAGGGACCCGCTGATCGAGACGGTGGCGATGGACGTCTTCATGGAGCCTCCACTCGGCTGTTCTGGAGTTCAATGTACCAAATGGTTAATTACTCCGGAAGAGGTTGACGGGAATCGGGCGGCCAGGCCAGTAAGCTGCGGGGCGTGACCGCCGACTCTCGTCCGGAGCTACAGCGCGATGCGGAGCGCACGCGTGCCGAGTTGCTCGCGGTCGCGACGGAGGTCTTCGCGGAGTCGGGTTACTCGGGTGCCCGGGTGGATGAGATCGCCGAGCGCACCCGCACCACGAAGCGGATGATCTACTACTACTTCGGCGGTAAAGAACAGCTGTACATGGCGGTGCTCGAGAACGCCTACCGCGGCATCCGCGAGGCAGAACAGCGACTGCAGGTGGATCACGTCGATCCGGTGGTGGCGATGCGCAGGCTGGCCGAGTTGACCTTCGATCATCACCTCGACCATCAGGCCTTTATCCGCCTGGTGTCGATCGAGAACATCCATCGGGGCGCATTCATCAGCCGGCTGGACTCACTGCGCTCCCTCGGCCAGCCGGCCACGTCGCTGCTGGACGAGATCCTGGCGCGCGGCCGCGCCACGGGGGTCTTCCGCGACGACGTGGAACCGCTCGACGTACACCTGGTGATCAGTGCCTACTGCGTGTTCCAGGTGGCCAACCGGTATACCTTCGGTTTTCTCTTCGACGTCGATTTCACGGAGGTCTCCGAACGCGCCCATCTGCGGCGCATGATCGGCGACGTGGTCGTCGGCTGGCTCACGGCCAGCTAGGGGGAGAGCGCCGTCACTCAACCGTCTTGACGAGACGCATGCCACAATGGTGTACTTCGCGTACGTACTAGTTCGTACATTAATCGGGACGGTGCATGGTGACTGCGGACCCCTATCTGGTCGGCCTGGTCGGCCAGGGCGTCGGGCCGTCGCTGACACCGTCGCTGCATATGGCCGAAGGCCGCGCCCACGGTCTCGACTATGTCTACCGGACGATCGATCTGACGGCGCTCGGCATCGCGCCCGAGCGGGTGGGCGAGGTTCTAGGCTGGGCGCGCGCGCTCGGATACAACGCCCTCAACGTCACCCACCCGTGCAAGAGGTTGGTGATCGAACACCTCGACGCCCTCGACGAGGCTGCGGCCGCGCTGGGCGCCGTCAACACCGTGGTGTTCACCGACCACGGCGCGATCGGGTACAACACCGATGCGCCCGGCTTCGCCACCGGATTCGCCGAGGGACTGCCCGGCGCCGACACCGCGAACGTGGTCCTGGTGGGGGCCGGCGGGGCCGGAGCGGCCGTCGGGCATGCCCTTCTGACGCTGGGCACCCAGCACCTCACCGTCGTCGACCTCGACATCGACCGGGCCACGTTCCTGGCCCACGACCTCGCCGGCCGCCACCCCGACGCCCGCGTCGACGCGTCGGCGTTCGACAAGCTGTCCGTCCACCTGCCGGTCAGCGACGGGCTGGTGCATTGCACGCCGACCGGAATGGCCCAACATCCCGGCCTGCCCTTCGATGCGGAGCTGTTGCGCCCCGGCCTCTGGGTCGCCGATATCGTGTACCGCCCGCTCGACACCGCGCTTCTGCGGGCGGCCCGCGAGGCGGGCTGCCGCACTCTCGACGGCGGCCACATGGCAGTCCACCAGGCGACCACCGCATTTGCGCTGATCACCGGGATCACCCCGGACAGCGCGCGGATGTCGCGACACTTTCGCAGTCTCGCCGGGTGAATTCGCGTCCGGCGCCACGAGTTTCGAGAAAACTAGGAGGAATCCGATGAGCGTCATCAACCCCACTCCGCCGGGCGGTGCGCCGTCCGGTGCTCCGGAACGGACTCCGAAACGGGCCGCACTGGCCAGTTTCATGGGCAGCGCGGTCGAGTACTACGACTTCTTCGTCTTCGGTTCCGCCGCCGCGCTCATCTTCCCGAAGGTGTTCTTCCCGTCCGACGACGAAGCGGGGCTGGTGTTATCACTCGCGACGTTCGGCGTGGCCTACGTCGCCCGCCCGCTCGGCGCGCTGATCCTCGGACACTTCGGCGACCGGATCGGTCGGCAGAAAGTGCTGATGTTCACCCTTGTGCTGATGGGTCTGTCGACGTTCCTCATCGGGTGTCTGCCCACCTTCGACACGATCGGCTGGGCCGCGCCGGGACTGCTGGTGTTGTGCCGCCTGATGCAGGGGCTGTCCGCGGCAGGGGAGCAGGCCGGTGCGAGTTCGTTGACGCTCGAGCACTCACCTGACCATCAGCGCGCGTTCTACACCTCGTGGACACTGACCGGAACGCAGGGCGGCCTCATCCTGGCGAACCTGGTGATGATCCCGTTCGTGTCGCTGCCCCAGGGCACCGAACTGGGCTGGGGCTGGCGGGTGCCGTTCTGGCTGTCCGCGGTCGTCGTGGCGGTCGCCTACTTCATCCGCCGCACGCTGCATGAACCGCCCACGTTCGCGGAGGCCAAGGCGGCCGGCGACATCGCCAAGATGCCACTGGTGCCGCTGCTGCGTGAGCACTGGAGGGATGTGCTGCGGGTTGTGCTGTGCGCATTCATCGCCGCTGTGTCAACGGTTTTCGCCCCCTTGGCCATCGCCTATGGCAAGAAGGTGGGCCTGGAGGCCGACATCACGCTCTGGCTCGTCGTCGTGGCCAATGTCGTCGCAATCGGCACCCAGCCGTTGTTCGGCAAGCTGGCCGACCGCATCGGGCGCAAGCCGGTGTTCATCTACGGCGCGCTGGCCTCGGCGGTCATGATGCCCTTCTACATGCTGTCGATGAGCGGCGACAACACCGTGTTGATCTTCGCGTTGGCGATCGCGACCTTCTCGTTCGGCTACGCAGCCGCCAACGCCGTGTGGCCGTCGTTCTACGGCGAGATGTTCAGCACCAAGGTGCGATTCTCCGGCGTGGCGGTCGGCACCCAGCTCGGATTCCTGGTCGCCGGGTTCGCCCCGTCCATCGTGACCGCGCTCGGCGGGGTCCGGGAGGGCGGCTGGGTGGTCATCAGCATCTTCACCGCAGTGGTGGTGGTGATCTCGGCCGGGTCCGCGCTGACCGCGCGGGAGACCAAGGACGTCCCGACGCCCTTGCTCGGCCAGAAGTCCCCCGCCTCGGCCGAGGCCCTGGTGCACAGCTGAACCGCGTGCCGCCGCCAGCGTAGTCGCCGCGCAGTTCGACGAACTCGAAGAACACCGAGCCGACCGGTCGTCGCCGGATCGAAGTTGCCCTCACGGTGAACAGCCGGTGGCGGCGACTCCAGGGCAGGGGGTCCGGGACCTGGAACACGAAGCCGCCCTGGCCTATCCGGCCACCATGTGGAACTGCTCGCCGAGCGGTGCATCCACAGCTACGGCGGCGACGGCTGGGGGACCCTGCCGGGAAACTGGCCCGTCTCACTGCGCGCAGACGCCCCCATCGACCGGAAACGTGTGCCCGGTACGTAGCCGGCCTCGGCGGAGAGCAGCCAGACGACAGGATCAGCGATCTCCTCGGGTCGGCCAATTCTGCCCATCGGGACAAAGCAGGCGTAGCTGTGCGGGTCGCCTCCGGTTCCCGTGGCCAGCAGCGGCGTCTCCACCGAACCGGGGCCGACTGCGTTGACGCGGATGCCTCGCCGGGCGTAGTCGAGGGCCGCCGACTTGGTCATGCCAACCGGGGTAGCCGTTGCGCCCGAAGATCAAGGACGTGTTCACGATGGACCCGCCGCCGGTGCCGAGCATCTCCTCGATCTCGTAGTTCATGCAGTAGAAGACGGCCTTGAGATTCACGTCGAAGAGCAACGACGCCTTGTCGATGTCCTGCTCATGAAGGGGCACCTGCGGGCCGTCCGCCCCGGCGTTGTTGAAAGCGATGTCCAGCCGCCCGAATTCGTTGACAGCCCGCTGCACCAGAGCCGTGACGTCCTCGGGTTTGCTCACATCGGTCACCTGAAAGACCGCAACGCCGCCGGCCTCCTCGATGGCCGCACGACTGCTTCACCGAGCTTGGCCCCCCGATTGCCGATGACAAGCGAGGCGTCGGCCCTGGCCATCGCCACGGCGGTCGCCCTGCCGATGCCCGTCCCGCCTCCGGTCACGATGCCGACTTTGTTGGCCGAAGATGCCATGTCAGTGCTTCTTTGCGGCCGGACGTGGATCCCGGATGCCGGAGTTCGTTTCACCTAGCGCATCCGCATGCCCGGAATGGGCGCAACCGAGTAGTTCGTGACGGTAGGCGGTCGGCGTGGTGGCCAACCGCTTACGCATCACGGTCGCCAGATGTTGAGAACTCGCGAAGCCACATTGATGGGCGATGTCAGTGATGCTGGCAGAAGGTTTTTCCAGCAGTTCACACGCGCGTTCGAAGCGGCGCCGCATCAACCAGCGATGCGGTGACTCACCGGTGCCCGCACGAAACAGGCTCGTCAGATGGGTGGTCGACAAACCCGCCACCGCGGCGACTTCGTTGAGCCGGAGATCGTCCCCGAGGTGGGTCTCGAGGTACTCGATCGCGCGCCGCAGACGCCAATCCCGATAACCGGGGCCAGGTGTCGTGGCGAACATGCTCGAGCCTGAAAGGTTGGAGTGCTGGCGAAAGAGTCGGATCGCGAGTTCTTCGCCGAGAAGGTCGATCGCCAGGCGAGAACATCTGTCGGGATGCGACATCTCGCGCTGAATTTGTCGGCAGACCATCTCTACATGGGGATCGGGCGAACACATCGGATCGACGAGCGTGACGTCCGCACCTGCTCTGGTCGCGCGGCATTCCACTGCGAGCCGTTTGATCAGGGCGTGCGGCACACACACGTGCAGATAAGTGAACGGCTGCTCGGAGACGAAGATCTCTCGCGGCCTTTCGCCGGCCACCACCATGCTCATGTGGAACGGTGGATGCGCACGACTCCACTTTTGGCGCCCGTCACCGAAGTACGTGTGGTGGGGACGACCGGTGAGCGGCATCGAGATCAGATTGGTGTTCTCATCGGCGTGGCCCTGCAATTCGTAGACCGAAGGATGTTGTACCCGCCAGATAGCCGCCGACACGGTTTCGCTGTGCGAGGTGATGCTCTTTTCCGGAGCGAAACCCCACCAGCGAGCAATTTCGTTGGGTGTCAGGGTTGCCGGCGTGCTCGCCGTGGCTCTGCTCGGAGCGTGTGTTGAGTAATGGCGGCGCCGATGAGCGGTCTCGGAGCGCTCACTCGTATGGCGGAGTTCCTGCCTAACACGTGTCCGATCGCCGATGTCCGGGTGGTTCATCGTGGGCGCCTCCTCAACCAGTGATCGTTGCCAGGCGAACCGAGACGCCGTCGCACGGCCGGATCGCAAACGGAGGGCAGTGTTTCGGTGTGCGTTTCCCTGGATGAAACGGAATGGTGATGCAGGTCACTATTCTGATCGATCTGTTCGGCTCATCACTATGCTGCCAGCGCGGGGGTCGACCTCCGGAAATCCGCAACTCCATGGTGGGGCTAACCCCACCTGCACGGGCGCAAGCTGGGGATTCGATGAGCGGCGCGGTGTGGCCGTGGTTCTACCGCGTGATGTTTCTACGGCGAGATGTTCAGCACCAAGGTGCGATTCTCCGGCGTGGCGGAAGGGTGTCAGAGCAAGCGGCCGATGCCGCGAGCGGCGACCTGCAGGGCTCCCAGCAGTCGTTGTCGATCGCGTTTGAGGCTGGGCACCACCACCCCGATCGCGGCCACCACGGCGCCGTCGGAAGACTGCACCACCGGCACCGCCAGCGAACACGCGCCGAGCGACATCTCCTCGCTGGTTGTCGCCACACCGTCACGGCGGATGCGGTCCAGCTGCGCCGAGAGGACCGATGGCGAGACGATCGTGTGGGGCGTGATCCGAACGAGTCGGGCAAACACGCGACTGCGGATGTCGGGCGGCGCGTAGGCCAGCAGCGCCTTGCCGACGCCGGTGCAGTGCATGGGCAGGCGACTGCCGACGCCGCTGACGATCGGCACTGATGTGCGGCCCATCATCCGCTCGAGGTAGAGCACTTCGTCGCCCTCCCGCACCGCAAGGTGCACGGTTGCCAGCGTGGCCGCGTATACATCATGCAGGAAAGGCTCGGCAACCTGGCGCAATGTGCCCTCGACGGGTGCCAGCAGGCCGGCGCCCCACAGCAGGCTGCCCACCACGAAGCGCCCGTCGTCGCGTCGCTGCAGCGCGCCCCCCGCAACCAGTTCCGCCACCAGTCGATGTGCGGTGGGCACCGGCAGGCCGGCGCGCTTCGCAAGCTCCGACAGCGCCAGACTGCGGTGCCGATCGTCGAACGCGCCGACGATCGCCAGCAATCGGGAAGCCACACTGGCACCGGGCGTCGAGGTGTTGCCCGCCAATCGAGGAATCCTTCCACTCAGCGGAATCGTAGCCTTCACGACACCCCGAAGGGACCATTACCGTGCACGCCATGACAGCAATGAGCCAGGCCGACGTGAGTGCCGAGATCGGCGCCATCGAGTCGGCCTATCAGCGGTCGGGCGCTGAGGAGACTCAGCCGCGACTGGACTACGGGCCCTACCGAAGCAGCCTGTTGCGGCATCCGACGAAGGACCTGCACCACGCCGACCCCGAGGGCGTGGAGTTGTGGGCTCCGTGCTTCGGTGAGCGCGATGTGGATCCGCTCGAATCCGACCTGACGATCCAGCACAGCGGCACCCCCATCGGCGAACGGATGGTGGTGGCCGGCCGGGTGGTCGACGGCGACGGGCGGCCGGTGCGACGGCAACTCGTCGAGATCTGGCAGGCCAATGCGGGCGGGCGCTACATCCACAAGCGCGATCAGCATCCGTCGCCGATCGACCCGAACTTCACCGGAGTCGGCCGTTGCCTGACCGACGACGAGGGGCGCTACCGGTTCACGACGATCAAGCCCGGGCCCTATCCGTGGCGCAACCACCACAACGCGTGGCGGCCGGCGCACATCCACTTCTCGCTGTTCGGAACGGAATTCACGCAACGGATGATCACCCAGATGTACTTTCCGGGTGATCCCCTTTTCGCCCTGGACCCGATCTTCCAGTCGGTCACCGATCAGAAGGCCCGCGACCGGTTGGTCGCCGCCTATGACCACGACCTCACCACCCACGAGTGGGCCACCGGTTACCGCTGGGACATCGTGCTCACGGGCACTTGCCGCACCCCCATGGAAAACACAGAAAGCCCGGAAAACCCCGACAACGGAGCCGATCACCGATGAGTACCTTGATGACCGCAACACCGGGCCAGACCGTCGGGCCGTTCTTCGGCTACGCACTGCCGTTCGAGCGGGATAACGAACTCGTGCCGCCCGGCTCACCTGGCGCGATCCGGCTGCACGGCGTGGTCAGCGACGGCGACGGTGCCCCCATTCCGGACGCCCTGTTGGAGATCTGGCAGGCGGACGCGGACGGTGTCATCCCGACGGCGAGCGGTTCACTGCGTCGTGACGGCTGGACCTTCACCGGCTGGGGCCGCGCCAGCACAGACGCCGAAGGCCGCTACAGCTTCTCGACCGTGGTTCCCGGTGCGACGCAACCGGATTCGGCCCCGTTCATCATGGTCACCGTGTTCGCCCGCGGACTGCTCAACAGACTGTTCACCCGCGCATATCTTCCCGGCGACCGACTGTCGGGCGACGCGCTGCTGGACTCGCTGCCCGCCGAGCGGCGTCATACTCTGATAGCGGTCCGTGACGAGCACGGTCTCCGTTTCGACATCAAACTGCAGGGGGAGGACGAGACGGTGTTCCTCCGCTACCCGGGCCATCGCCCATGAGCGACCTGTTCTGGCCGGGGGATCAACGCGCCGCAGAGTTGATGAGCGATGGCGCATTCCTGGCGGCCATGGTCGCGGTCGAGCAGGCGTGGTTGGACGGGCTGATCGCGGCCGGGATCGCTCCGGCCGACGCGCGGGTAGACCTGTCCGAGCTTCGGCAGGACGGCGACGCCGAGACGATTGCCGCCGGCGCCGACACCGACGGCACTCCGGTGAGCGGCCTCGTCGCCCTGCTTCGGCGACGGGCGCCGGATCACGCCGCACGCTGGTTGCATCGCGGGCTGACCAGCCAGGACGTCGTCGACACCGCGCTCATGTTGGGTGTGCGCGATGTGCTCACCCGCGTCGGCGACGAGCTCGCCGACCAGGTGCGGACTCTGGCCGCGTTGGCCGAAAGCCACAGGGGCACAACGATGCTCGCGCACACCCTCGCTCAGGCCGCGCTGCCGAGCACGATCGGCGTCAAGGTCGCGCACTGGCTGTCGGGTGTGATCGAGGCCGCCGAGCCGGTGGCGGGATTGCAGGCGTCGTTGCCGGTCCAGGTCGGTGGCGCCGCGGGCACGCTGGCGGCGGCCACCGAACTCGCCGGCTCGGTCGACGGGGCGATCGCGCTCAGCGACGCGCTGGCGGCGGCGCTCGGGTTGGCGCCTGCGCCGCCCTGGCACACCACACGGTCGACCGTCACCCGCATCGGCGACACGCTGGTGACCTGTTGTGACGCGTGGGGACACATCGCCGCCGATGTGATCACCGGGAGCCGGCCCGAGATCGGCGAGCTGCTCGAGGGGGAGCGCGGACGATCGTCGACGATGCCGCACAAGAACAACCCCACGCGCTCGGTGCTGATCCGCCGCGCTGCGCTGGCCGCGGGGCCGCTGGGCGCCACGCTGCACACCGCGGCAGCCACCAGCGTCGACGAGCGCTCCGACGGTGCGTGGCATACCGAATGGGCGACGCTACGAACCCTGGCCCGGCGCACCGTTGTCGCCGCGTCGCACACTTCCGAGCTATTGACCGGGCTGCGGGTGGACGCGGCGCGTGCGGCCGCCAACCTGGCCGCGGCCGAGGGAGTGCTGTCCGAACAGCACACGATGACCGAACTGACCGGACGCACCGCGACTCCGGGTTACACCGGGGCCGCCGAACAGCTGGTCGACTCCGCGCTGCAACGCGCCCGCCACTACCTCAAGGACACACCATGAGCGTTCCGTATCTCACCGTCACCGATTTCGGCGGACCGGCCGATTCCGGCCTGCTTGTGCTCGGCCCCTCGCTGGGCACCTCGGCCGAGACTTTGTGGAGTGAAGCCGCCGCCCGGCTGAGCGAGCATGTCCGCGTCATCGCCTGGGACCTGCCGGGCCACGGTCGCGGCGCAAGCGCGGAGCCGTTCACCATGGCCGAGCTCGCGGCCGGTGTGCTGGCGATGGCCGATGACCTCAGCGGTGAACCGTTTCACTACGCGGGCGATTCCGTCGGCGGCTGCGTAGGCCTGCAGCTGCTGCTGGACGCGCCGCACCGCGTCTCATCGGCCACCCTGCTGTGCACCGCGGCGAAGATCGGTACCCCGGACGGCTGGCGTGAGCGGGCCGCCGCGGTGCGCTCATCCGGCATCGAAGCCGTCCTCGCCGGCGCCGCCCAACGGTGGTTCTCTGACGGATTTCCCGAGCGCCAACCGCATGTCAGCGCCGGACTGCTGCGTGCCCTGCGCGACACCGACCCGGAGTCCTACGCGCAGGTCTGCGACGCATTGGCAGGCTTCGACGTCACGGACCGCCTGCATGAGATCGAGATCCCCGTCCTTGCCGTCGCCGGCAGCCACGACCTTCCCACCCCGCCGGAGTGCCTGCAGCACCTAGCCTCTGACGTCAAGAACGGTCGCGTCGTGGTGCTCGACGGTGTCGGGCACCTCGCACCCGCGGAGGCGCCCGCCGAGGTCGCCGAACTGATCCGTGACCATATGGGTCGGCGGGCCGGCCGTTCCACCGCCACGAGCGACGACGTGTACGCCGCCGGCATGGCGGTGCGGCGCGAAGTCCTCGGCGACGCGCATGTCGATCGGGCCGTCGCGGCGACCACGGACTTCACCGAGGAGTTCCAGCGGCTCATCACCGAATATGCCTGGGGCACCATCTGGACGCGGAAGGGACTGGACCGGCGCAGCCGGTCGTTGATCACACTCACCGCCTTGGTGGCCCGCGGTCATCACGAGGAATTGAAGATGCATCTGCGGGCGGCCCGTCGCAATGGGCTCACCAACGACGAGATCAAAGAACTGCTGATGCAGACCGCGATCTACTGCGGCGTGCCGGACGCCAATACCGCGTTCCGGATCGCCGCCAAGGTGCTGCCCGGCTTCGATGACGACAAGAAAACCCCGTCGTGAGCCGCACCGTGATCTGCGACGCCCAGGATGCGGTCGCCGGAGTCGGCAACGGCTCAACCATTCTCGTCGGTGGATTCGAATGGCGGGCATGCCGACCACGTTGATCGATCAGGGCGCCGGCGACCTCACGATCGTCAGCAACAACGCGGGGAACGGGGACAACGGCCTGGCGGTGTTGCTCGCTGCGGGCAGGATGGCAAAGGTCGTCTGCTCATTTCCGCGCCAGACCGACTCGTACGTGTTCGACGGGCTGTACCGGGCCGGCAAGGTGCTGCTCGAAGTCGTGCCGCAGGGAAACCTGTCCGAACGGATCAGGGCGGCCGGCGCGGCACGGCGGGAACCTGGTGTACCGCAAAACGGCCCGCAACTTCGGGCCGGTGATGGCGGCGTTCACCCTCGCGGGTGCTCCGGCCGAACAGCAGGGCGATCGCGGTGATCAGGAATCCGCCAGCAGCCCGGCGAGTTGGGAGTTCGACGACGCCGACGTCAGCATGCTCCACTGGTCGGACGTGCAGAAGTTGTCCGGAATGATCGCCCCAGAGCCGGGCGGGCCGCTTACGAGTGCTCTTCGCGGCGTACTTCGGAGTTCCGGATCTCGCGAGTGTCGCCGACATCGCCGGCGTCGTGGGCTCGGACGGCGGCGAACACGTCAGTGTCGGCCCGCTCTTCCTCGGTCGCCCCGCTGCGGTGGTGAGGCACCTCCGGCCCCTTGCGGTCGACCAGCCAGTGACCGATGGCGACCCCAGCGACCGAGAACAGGAACACCAGCAGCGCGGTGAACGCCGCGAACGTCGTGACCTCGTTGATCAGTGCCTCCACGTAGAGACTCTGGTAGAACAGCGAGATGAACCAGGCGACCACGCCGCTGACCACGCCCGCGAACAGGCCGGCCAACAGCCAGGTCATCGCCAGGTCGGCGCGACGGTCGGGGTCGGGGTTGGCGCGGGCGTCGGCGCGGCCGTCGACATAGCCCCAGACGAACACCACGATGGCGAACACGACGATCAGCGCGATGCTGATCAATCCCGCCTTGGTCTCCCACGCATTGATCATCGCTCCCTGCAGTAACCGGACGATCACCATCAGGGCGGCGAATACCAGTCCGCGCAGCAACCACTTACTCATGGGGCCACACCTTAGCGAGTAGCGTCATCGACCGTGACTATTTCTCAGCGGCGGGGCCGGCTGCGCGAGCGCCTCGCCGCCGCCGAGCTGGACGGAATGGTGATATCGGACCTGGTCAACGTCCGTTATCTGTCCGGTTTCACCGGTTCCAACGCGGCGTTGCTCATCCGCACGGACGACGAAACGCCGGTGCTGGCCACCGACGGCCGATACCGCACGCAGGCCGCGCAACAAGCTCCCGATGCCGAACTCCTCATCGAGCGGGCGTGCACGCCGCATCTGGTCGGCCGTGCCGCCACCGACGGCGCGCGGCGGCTGGGCTTCGAAAGCCACGTCGTGACCGTCGACGCCTTCGCCACGTTGACCAAGGCGGCCGGGGAACGTGTCGAGTTGGTGCGGGCCGCGGGCGTGGTGGAAGCCCTGCGCGAGGTCAAGGACGCCGGCGAGATCGCCCTGCTGCGGCTGGCCTGCGAAGCCGCCGACGCGGCGCTGCACGACCTCGTCGAGCGCGGCGGCCTGTCGCCCGGGCGCACCGAGAAGGAAGTCGGCCGCGAGCTAGAGGCGCTGATGCTCGACCACGGTGCGGACGCGGTGTCGTTCGAAACGATCGTGGCTGCCGGAGCCAACTCCGCCATCCCGCACCACCGCCCGACGGGTGCGGTGCTGACCGCCGGAGATTTCGTCAAGATCGACTTCGGCGCACTGGTGTGCGGCTATCACTCCGACATGACGCGGACCTTCGTGCTGTCGCCGGTCGCCCAGTGGCAGCAGGACATCTATGCCCTGGTGGCCGCCGCGCAGCGAGCCGGCCGGGAGGCGCTGTCTCCGGGCGTGTCGCTCAAGGACGTCGACGCGGCATCCCGGCAGGTCATCGCGGATGCGGGGTTCGCCGACCACTTCGGCCACGGACTCGGCCACGGCGTCGGTCTGCAGATCCATGAAGCACCGGGAATCAACTCCGCAGCCGCCGGTACACTGCTTGCTGGCTCCGCGGTGACGGTGGAACCCGGCGTCTATCTGCCCGATCGCGGCGGTGTCCGCATCGAGGACACCCTTGTCGTGGAAGAGGCGACGCCTGACTTACTCACCCGGTTCCCCAAGGAACTGCAGATCGTTGGAAACAGGCACTAGAGAAGGCCGCAACAAGGCTAGGAGAACAACCGACCGTGGCATCGACCGCCGACTTCAAGAATGGGCTCGTCCTCAACATCGACGGCCAGCTGTGGCAGATCATCGAGTTCCAACACGTCAAGCCCGGCAAGGGCCCCGCGTTCGTGCGGACCAAGCTCAAGAACGTGCTGTCCGGCAAGGTTGTCGACAAGACCTACAACGCCGGGGTGAAAGTGGAGACCGCAACCGTCGACCGGCGCGACGCCACCTACCTGTACCGCGACGGCTCCGACTTCGTGTTCATGGATTCCCAGGACTACGAGCAGCATCCGCTGCCCGAGTCTCTGGTCGGTGACGCCGCCAAGTTCCTGCTGGAGAGCATGCCGGTGCAGATCGCGTTCCACGACAGCGCCCCGCTCTACCTCGAACTGCCCGTCACGGTCGAGTTGCTCGTCGCCAACACCGAGCCGGGCCTGCAGGGCGACCGCTCATCGGCGGGCACCAAGCCGGCCACCATGGAGACCGGCGCCGAAATCCAGGTGCCGCTGTTCATCAACACCGGTGACAAGCTCAAGGTGGATTCCCGCGACGGCAGCTACCTGGGTCGTGTGAATGCCTGATCGGCACGAGGGCCGGGCGTAATGCCCGAGCGAAGGGGTGATCGGGGCAGGCACCAGGCGCGCAAACGCGCCGTCGACCTGTTGTTCGAGGCGGAGGCGCGCGGGATCACCTCGGCAGAGGCCGCCGATTCACGGAATGCCTTGGCGGAAAAGGATTCCGATGTGTCGCCACTCAATCCGTACACGGTGACGGTGGCTCACGGCGTGGCCGAGCACTCCGCGCACATCGACGATCTCATCGCGGCGCACCTGCAGGGCTGGACGCTGGAGCGGCTGCCCGCGGTCGACCGGGCGGTGCTGCGGGTGGCGGTGTGGGAGTTGCTGCACGCCGACGACGTCCCCGAACCGGTGGCGGTCGACGAGGCGGTGGAACTGGCCAAGCAGCTGTCCACCGATGACTCACCGGGTTTCGTCAACGGCGTGCTCGGCCAGATCATGCTGGTGACGCCCCAGATCAGGGCCGCGGCGGCAGCCATGCGGGGTACGCCGAACGGAACATGATGGGCGCACCGCAGGACTGGGCACCGTACTCGAGCGTGGAGGAAGCAGCCAAGGTATACCTGCGTGACCCCGACCTTGCCCTGGACCAAGTGCGTTCGGTGATCGACCTCTCTGCGATCAGATCGTTCATCATGTCCCGCGGAGTCACCGACGAATCATGGGGCGAGTCGGATGAAACGGCACTGTGGCAGGAAGTGGTGCTCGCCGACGGGCACCGGCTGATCATGTGGCGTGCCGATGACGAATTGGCCACCACCGGAGATCGCGAACGCCGCGTGCTGAACGCGTCCGTGCGCTCGATTCTGCTGTCGACGATCACCGACCAGGTGCTCACCACCGAGTACGAGGTGCTCGACGACGGAACCCGCCGCCTCTCGGAGGTCAGGCTGCGGTTGTACACCCAACTCGCCACCCGGGCCAGGCGGCGGACGGCCACCGAGACCGACATCTACTGCGAGTCCTTCCGCTACCACAAGTCGGTCGACGACGGCGGACTGGCGCAGATGCAGCGGCTTCTGCAGTTCGGCCGCGTGCTCTCGCGGTGCGTCCAATAGGCGTGATCTTGCGCCGACGGTTGTTCGGGCGTGCCTTCGCGATGGGAGTACAACAACCGTGCCTCGGCGCCAGCCGCGGGCCGGCATTTCGCTCAGCACGATTGTTAAGTCCGGACTGTCTCGCGATGGCGCAATAGCGGTTCTGCAGGGCCTTTCGCCTGGTGAATCCGGCGCGCAGGCGGCGCAATGACCAGGCCTGTGCCGGCGGCTCCTGCGGGGCAATACGGCGCCCGATTCGCAGATTTACCGTGAGCGGGTGTCGCAAGCCGAACCGACGCCGATCAGGCGCCCCCGAGCGGACCGCGCCCGCCAGGTCGCCGACGTGCTGCGACACCAGATTCACGGCGGCGCGTACGACCGCGGGCTGCCCGGTGAGCACGAGCTGGCAGCCGAATTCTTCGTGTCCCGCAATACCATTCGCGAGGCGCTCGCCGTCCTCAAGAACGAGGGGCTGATCGACCGCGGACCCAGGGTCGGCACGCATGTCGCGGTCCGCAAATACGACCACGGCCTGAACGCCCTGGTCGGCCTGAAGGAGACGTTCAAGGACTACGGAGACGTCCGCAACCAGGTCCGGGCCGTCCTTCATCTGGCTGCCCCGCCCGCCGTGGCGCGCCGACTTCGGCTGGAGCCGGGGGAGCAGGTTGTCTACATCGAGCGGTTGCGCTACCTAGGGGAGCTGCCGCTGTCCCTCGATCTGACCTACCTAACACCCGACATCGGCGCGCAGGTATTACAGCACCCGCTGGAAACCAACGACGTGTTCGCGCTCATCGAAGAGGTCAGCGGGCAGCGGCTCGGCGCGGCGACGCTGGCGCTGGAAGCGGTGTCGGCCGACTCGCATTCGGCGGCCACGCTGCAGGTGCCCGACGGCGCCGCGCTGCTGATGCTGGAGCGGCTCACCAGCCTGATCGACGGCACACCCGTCGACCTCGAGTACATCCGCATGCGTGGTGACCGGATCACCATGCGCGGCAGCCTGATGGAGTGAGACATGACGCTGGCAGGCACTGGCAGCCGCCGGCTGACGATTTTCGAGTAACCGTCTACTCACATCTCCTGGCTTCTTCGGGCGCACCCTGGGTTGGTGGCCGAAGAATCCAGCTCGCACGAGAGCGCTCTACGCAAACTTCCGCTGCCGTATTCGCTGGCGCTGCGACTTCGCGATGCCGGCGTCGCGTCGGAAGTGGTCAGCGAATACGTCGGTGTGGAGGAAGCCGCTCTCGATGGCCTCTATCGCATCGCCGAGGCCAAACTGCAGGCGGCCGAAAAGGCTATCCGGCCGCGATGCTGTAGTCAGGCAGACTGACAGCGTCGGCAGTGGTGAACCACTTTTTCTCGGCGATCCGGCGGAACGGCCGGCGCTGCATCCACTTCATCACCTGCGCCGTGATCGCGACCTCGCCCGCCGACTTCGGCAGGTATCCGTCGATGCCGTTCGGGAGGTCCTGGCAGCGGTCGATGTAGGGCCGCATCAGCGCCTCGGTGCGCGCGAGCGCAGTCCGGATGCGTTCGACATCGAGGGAGTCCGCTGCTCCCAGTTCGCCGGCAAGGACATACGCGCCGACCAGCGCCAGGCTGGTACCCATACCGGACAGCGGTGAGGCGCAGTACCCGGCGTCGCCGACGAGGGTCACCCGCCCCTGTGAAATCGTCGGCATGCGCACCTGCACGAACGCGTCGAAGTAGAAGTCGCCGGCCTCGTCCGCGGCGGACAGCAATGCATCGCACTGCCAACCCGCACCCGCGAAATGGTTCCGGAGCAAGTCTTTCTGCTCGTCGGCATTGCGCCGGTCATAGGTGAGCGGTTCGGAGCGGAAGGCCAACCCTGCCTTGGCCGTCGCCGGATCGTGCGATGGCCGCATCGACGCGTTCAGACCCGGTTCCTGATAGATGAGAAACCAGCCATCGAGACCCGCGGTGTCGGGTGCGCTGAACCAGGCGTGGTAACCGCCGAGTGGTTTGACGAAGCGCTCCTCCGGCCCGAATGCCAAGCGCCGCACCGCCGAATGCGGACCGTCGGCGCCAACGACCAGATCGGCCGAGACCGCCGTACCGTCGCTGAGCGTGACGTCGACGCCGCCGTCCCTCTGGTCCAGCGCCTGCACGCGGGTACCGAACCGGTAATCGGCGCTGCCCTTCGTCGCCTGGTAAAGGACGTCGACCACGTCGCCGCCGGCGCCCCGCAGATCCACTGTCTGCCCGCCGGGGCGGAGTCCGTCGGCCAGTTCGACGATGGTCACGCGATACCCGTTTCGCGTCAGCCAGAAGGCCAGCGATGGGCCGGCGATTCCGGCGCCGCTGATCAGGACGCTCGGTGTCGCCATGCGGCCAGGCTAATCGCTAGCCGTCGAGCGCCTGGTAGGTGCGCCGGACGAACTTCGGTTGCGCGCTCTGCAGTTTGGCCAGCGACGTGTTCCCCGCAACTGACGCTGCGGCGTCGCTGGTCAAGTCGGGAAGATTCTGGATCAGGTAGATGAGGATCAGGTCCGCCGACGGGTCCGCCTGCCACCACGTGCCGTAGGCGCCCGGCCAGCTGAACGTGCCCAGCCCGCCGGGGCCGAACAGCTGGCGCGACTTCGCCGGATCGGTGACCACCGACAGGTTCAGGCCGAAGCCGCGACCCACCCAGAACGGCGCTCCCAGAAAGGGATACTGCTTCTGCTCGGAGGTCAGCCGGTCGGTGCGCATCAGGTGCACCGATTCCTCCGACAGCACCCGCACACCATCCGATGTGCCGCCCGCGAGGAGCATCCTGGCGAAGCGCAGGTAGTCGTCGGCCGTCGACCAGAGGCCTGCGCCGCCGGTGCAGAAAGGCGGATCGGTGATCGGCGCCGGACCCATCACGTCGTGCTGAAGCTTGTTGTCCTGGTCCAGCTGGTACATCGTCGCCGCGCGGCGCCGCCCGGCAGCACCGACGGAGAATCCGGTGTCGGCCATCCCCAGCGGCTCGAAGATCCGCTGCCTCAACACCTCGCTGAGCGGCTTGCCCTCGATGCGTGACAGTGCAATACCGAGCACGTCGGTGCCGTGGCTGTAGGTGAGTCGATCACCTGGCTGGTGCGCCAGCGGAAGCTGAGCCAACTCGGCCAGCCAACGGTCCTGGTCCTGCCGGAACGACATCCTGCCGTAGGCACGGGCCAGCGGACCGAGCACCGAGAACGCATAGGCCAGCCCGCTGCGGTGCGTCATGAGGTCATCGATCGTGATGGGCCGACGGGCCGGCTCGGTCCGGTCCAGCGGCCCCTCGGCTTCGCGCAGGACCCGCATGTCCGAGAGCTCCGGCAGCCACTTCGCCACCGGGTCGCCGAAAGTGAGCTTGCCCTCTTCCATCAGGGCCATCGCGGCCGCAACGGTGACCGGTTTGGTCATGGAGGCGATGCGGAAGATGGTGTCGCGCCGCATCGGCAGGCCCGCGTCGACGTCGCGGTAGCCCAGCTCGTTGACCTGCAGCACCTCGCCCGATTGCCACACGAGCGTGACGGCGCCCGCGAGCAGACCGGCGTCGATCGCCTCGCCGATGGACGCGTGATTGCCGTCGAGATTCATCGGCGCCAGCGTACTGCGGCGCCCGGAAACCGCTCGGTAGTGTCGGTGGCGGACGACCGGATCGCTGGTGTTAAGCTTCCGCGGAAGTTCGACGTCCTTTAACGATCCGTCCAGAGAGGCGGAGAAGGAGGTCAGAGTCTCACCGTGGGCTCTCCAAGCACCGACCGGGAATTGATGTCCGCCGCCGACGTCGGCCGCACCGTCTCCCGCATCGCTCATCAGATCATCGAAAAGACCGCATTGGACGACCCGGCCGGTCCGCCTCGGGTCATCCTGCTGGGCATTCCCACCCGCGGGGTGACGCTGGCCACCCGGATCGCCGACAGGATCCGCGAGTTCGCCGGGATCGACGTGCCGTGTGGCGCACTGGACATCACGCTGTACCGCGACGACCTCGACAGCAAGCCCCCGCGTCCGCTGGGGGACACCTCGATTCCCGAGGGTGGCATCGACGGCAGACTTGTGGTCCTGGTCGACGACGTCCTCTATACGGGTCGCTCCGTCCGGGCGGCCCTCGACGCGCTGCGCGACATCGGCCGCCCGAGTGCCGTGCAACTCGCGGTGCTCGTCGACCGCGGCCACCGTGAGCTGCCGCTGCGGGCAGATTACGTCGGCAAGAACGTGCCGACGTCGCGCAGCGAGAACGTCAAGGTGCGTCTCGCCGAGAACGACGGGGGCCAGGACGGGGTTTGCATCGCACCGTATGGGGGGCCGCCACGATGAAGCACCTGCTGTCGGCAGCCGACCTGAGTCGCGACGAGGCCGTGGCGATCCTCGACGACGCCGACCGGTTCAGCCAGGCGCTGCTGGGCCGCGAGATCAAGAAGCTGCCCACCCTGCGCGGCCGGACCATCATCACCATGTTCTACGAGAACTCCACCAGGACCCGCGTCTCTTTCGAGGTGGCCGGTAAGTGGATGAGCGCCGACGTCATCAACGTCAGCGCCTCGGGATCCTCTGTGGCCAAAGGGGAATCGTTGCGTGACACCGCGCTGACGCTCCGGGCAGCCGGTGCGGACGCCCTGATCATCCGGCATCCCGCGTCGGGGGCGGCCAAGCAGCTCGCCGAGTGGACGGCCGGCGACGATGGCGGTCCGACCGTGATCAACGCCGGAGACGGCACCCATGAGCACCCGACCCAGGCGCTGCTCGATGCGCTGACCATCCGGCAGCGGCTCGGTGGCATCGAAGGCAAACGGGTGGTCATCGTCGGCGATGTGCTGCACAGCCGGGTGGCCCGGTCGAACGTGCTGCTCCTCGACACGCTCGGCGCCGAGGTGGTGCTCGTCGCGCCGCCGACGCTGCTGCCGGTCGGCGTGTCCGACTGGCCGGTCACGGTGTCGCACGATCTCGACGCCGAACTGGCCGTCGCCGACGCGGTGCTGATGCTCCGTGTCCAGGCCGAGCGGATGAACGGCGGGTTCTTCCCGTCGGCCCGGGAGTACTCCGTGCTCTACGGGCTCTCCGAGAAGCGTCAGGCGATGCTGCCGGGCCACGCGGTGGTGCTGCATCCGGGCCCGATGCTGCGCGGCATGGAAATCGCTTTTTCCGTGGCGGATTCGACACAATCGGCGGTGCTGCAGCAGGTGTCCAACGGTGTGCACGTCCGGATGGCGGTGCTGTTCCATCTGCTGGTAGGCGCTGAGGAGGCGATCAGCGCATGAGTGTCCTGCTTTGTGGGGTCAGGCTCTACGGTGAGGGTGACCGGGTCGACGTTCTGACCTCGGGCGGCCAGATCGCCGACATCGGTGCAGACCTGTCGATACCCGACGATGCCGACGTCGTCGACGCCACCGGCCAGATCCTGCTGCCCGGCTTCGTCGACCTGCACACCCATCTGCGCGAGCCCGGCCGTGAATACGCCGAGGACATCGAAACGGGCTCGGCGGCAGCGGCTTTGGGCGGCTACACCGCGGTCTTCGCGATGGCCAACACGAACCCCGTCGCCGACAGCCCAGTGGTCACCGATCACGTCTGGCACCGCGGCCAACAGGTCGGACTCGTCGACGTCCACCCGGTCGGCGCGGTCACCGTGGGCCTGGCCGGAACCCAGCTCACCGAGATGGGCATGATGGCCGCCGGCGCCGGGCAGGTGCGGATGTTCTCCGATGACGGTGTCTGCGTGCACGATCCGCTGGTGATGCGGCGGGCGCTGGAGTATGCGACGGGCCTTGGCGTGCTGATCGCGCAGCATGCCGAGGAACCGCGGCTGACGGTCGGCGCCGTCGCCCACGAAGGGCCCAATGCCGCCCGCCTCGGGCTGGCCGGCTGGCCCGGCGCCGCCGAAGAGTCCATCGTCGCCCGCGACGCGCTGCTGGCCCGCGATGCCGGTGCCCGGGTGCACATCTGCCACGCATCCACCGCGGGCACCGTCGAGATCATGAGATGGGCCAAGGAACAGGGCATTTCGATCACCGCGGAGGTGACACCGCACCACCTGCTGCTTGACGACGGGCGGCTGGCCACCTACGACGGACGCAACCGCGTCAACCCACCCCTGCGCGAGGCCGCCGACGTCGAGGCTCTTCGGCAGGCACTCGCCGACGGCGTGGTCGACTGCGTCGCCACCGACCACGCCCCGCATGCCGAACACGAGAAGTTCTGCGAATTCGCATCGGCCCGCCCCGGCATGCTCGGGCTGCAGACGGCACTGTCGGTCGTCGTCGAGACGATGGTCCGGCCGGGCCTGCTGGGCTGGCGTGACGTCGCACGCGTGATGAGCGAAAACCCGGCCCGCATAGTCGGATTGCCCGATCAGGGCCGACCGCTGGAGATCGGCGAGCCGGCCAACCTGACCGTCGTCGATCCCGATGCCGGCTGGACCGTCCAGGGTTCGGCGTTGGCCAGCCGTTCCGACAACACGCCCTTCGAGTCCATGGAGTTGCCCGCAACCGTCACCCTGACCCTGCTGCGGGGCAAGGTCACCGCACGAGACGGGAAGAGCCCCGCATGAACGTCGAGCGAGTAGCGCAGGCGGATCGCGCATGAACGTCGAGCGAGTAGCGCAGGCGGATCGCGCATGAACGTCGAGCGAGTAGCGCAGGCGGATCGCGCATGAACGTCGAGCGAGTAGCGCAGGCGGATCGCGCATGAACGTCGAGCGAGTAGCGCAGGCGGATCGCGCATGAACGTCGAGCGAGTAGCGCAGGCGGATCGCGCATGAACACGGGAACGCTGATCGGATCGTTGATCATGGCGGCCGTGCTGGCCGTCCTCATCGCGTTCCTGATCCAGGCGATGATGCGAGGCTGGCGGCACCGTGGCGAGCGGCAGGCGGCGCTGATCGGCACCCTGCCCTCGCTGCCGGACACCGTCGGGACGCCGGTCGTGAATGCCACCAAAGGGTTGTACGTCGGCAGCACGCTGGCGCCACACTGGAATGACCGCGTCGCCGTCGGCGACCTCGGCTACCGCACCAAAGCGGTGCTGACCCGTTACCCCGAAGGAATCATGTTGCAGCGCACCGGCGCCGGGCCGATCTGGATACCTGACGCATCCATCACCGGAATCCGCACCGAACGCGCCATGGCGGGCAAGGCGCTGACGCACGAGGGCATCCTGGCGATTCGGTGGCGGCTGCCGTCGGGCACCGAGATCGACACCGGCTTCCGCGCGGACGACCGCAACGCGTATTCGCGGTGGCTCGGGCAGGAGGCCGCGTGACCAAGAAGGCACTGCTGGTCCTTGAGGACGGCCGCATCTTCACCGGGGCCCAGTTCGGGGCGGTCGGGCAGGCGCTCGGCGAGGCGGTGTTCTCGACCGGGATGTCTGGCTATCAGGAGACGTTGACCGATCCGAGCTACCACGGCCAGATCGTGGTGGCCACCGCACCGCAGATCGGGAACACGGGCTGGAACCACGAGGACGCGGAAAGCCGCGGCGACAAGATCTGGGTGGCCGGTTATGCCGTGCGTGATCCGTCGCCGCGTGCGTCGAACTGGCGGGCCGCGGGCACACTCGACGATGAACTGGTGCGGCAGGGGATCGTCGGCATCGCCGGTATTGACACCCGCGCCGTGGTCCGTCACCTGCGTAGCCGCGGCTCGATGAAGGCCGGCTTGTTCTCCGGCGCCGCCCTCGCCGAGCCAGACGAGCTGCTCGACCGGGTCCGCAGCCAGCCGTCGATGCTCGGCGCCAACCTTGCCGGCCAGGTCAGCACCGAGATCCGTTACGTCGTGGAACCCAATGGCGCACAACGTTTCACGGTCGCGGCGATCGACCTGGGCATCAAGACGAACACGCCGCGCAACTTCGCCCGCCGCGGCGTCCGCTGCCATGTGCTGCCGTCGACGGTGAGCTTCGAGCAGATCGCCGATCTGAAGCCGGACGGCGTGTTCCTGTCCAACGGGCCCGGCGACCCGGCCACCGCCGACCACATGGTGGGTGTCACCCGCGACGTCCTCGGCGCAGGCATCCCGCTGTTCGGCATCTGCTTCGGCAACCAGATCTTCGGGCGTGCGTTGGGCCGGTCCACCTACAAGATGGTGTTCGGGCACCGGGGCATCAACGTGCCGGTGATCGACCATGCCACGGGCCGGGTAGCGGTGACGGCGCAGAACCACGGCTTCGCGTTGGAGGGTGAGGCAGGGGAGCGATTCGACACCCCGTTCGGCCCCGCCGAGGTCAGCCACACCTGTGCCAATGACGGTGTCGTCGAGGGAATCAAACTCGTTGATGGAAGGGCCTTTTCGGTCCAGTACCATCCGGAGGCGGCCGCGGGTCCACACGATGCGGAGTACCTCTTCGACCAATTCGTCGACCTGATGGCAGGGGAGGACCGCTAGATGCTTTCGCCCGCGAGCCGGGGGCACCACCCCGCGACGAGCGTGCACGAACTCGTGCGAATTCTCGGCGTGTCGCCCGCAGACACGCACTCTCGCGGAGAGGGGGAGTAATGCCGCGTCGCGCCGACCTGCGCCACGTCCTGGTCATCGGCTCAGGGCCGATCGTCATCGGGCAGGCTTGTGAATTCGACTACTCCGGCACGCAGGCCTGCCGGGTGCTGCGGGCCGACGGACTTCAGGTCAGCCTGGTCAACTCGAACCCGGCGACCATCATGACCGATCCGGAGTTCGCCGATCACACCTACGTCGAGCCGATCACGGCGGCATTCGTCGAACGCGTCATCGCCCAGCAGGCCCAGCGCGGCAACAAGATCGACGCGCTGCTGGCCACCCTGGGCGGGCAGACCGCGCTCAACACCGCCGTCGCGCTCTACGAGAACGGGGTGCTCGAGAAGTACGGAGTGGAGTTGATCGGCGCCGACTTCGAGGCGATCCAGCGCGGGGAGGACCGGCAGCGGTTCAAGGACATCGTGGCCAAGGTCGGTGGCGAATCCGCGCGCTCGCGGGTGTGTTTCACCATGGACGAGGTCCGCGAGACCGTTGCCGAACTCGGGCTGCCGGTGGTGGTGCGGCCGTCCTTCACCATGGGCGGGCTGGGTTCGGGTATGGCGCATTCGGCCGACGACGTGGAACGGATGGCCGGCGACGGGCTCGCCGCCTCACCGAGTGCCAACGTGCTGATCGAGGAATCCATCTTCGGGTGGAAGGAATTCGAGCTCGAGTTGATGCGCGACGGCCACGACAACGTGGTGGTGGTCTGCTCGATCGAGAACGTCGACCCGATGGGCGTCCACACCGGCGACTCCGTCACCGTGGCCCCGGCGATGACCCTGACCGACCGCGAGTACCAGAGGATGCGCGATCTCGGCATCGCCATCCTTCGCGAGGTCGGCGTCGACACCGGTGGATGCAACATCCAGTTCGCCGTCAACCCGGCCGACGGGCGCCTGATCGTCATCGAGATGAATCCCCGGGTGTCGCGGTCCAGCGCGCTGGCGTCCAAGGCCACCGGCTTCCCGATCGCCAAGATCGCGGCCAAGCTGGCGATCGGCTACACCCTCGACGAGATCGTCAACGACATCACCAAGGAAACCCCGGCCTGCTTCGAACCGACCCTGGACTATGTCGTGGTCAAGGCGCCGCGGTTCGCATTCGAGAAGTTTCCCGGCGCGGATCCCACGCTGACCACCACGATGAAGTCGGTGGGCGAGGCAATGTCGTTGGGCCGTAACTTCATCGAAGCGCTGGGCAAGGTGATGCGCTCGCTGGAGACCGAACGCGCCGGGTTTTGGACGGGTCCCGACCCCGACCTGAGCATCGACGAGGTACTCGAGAATCTCAGGACACCCACCGACGGCCGGCTCTACGACATGGAGCTGGCACTTCGCCTGGGCGCCGGCGTCGAACAGGTCGCCGAGGCGTCGGGGGTGGATCCCTGGTTCGTCGAGCAGATCGCCGGGCTGGTGACACTGCGCGCCGAGCTGCTCGACGCGCCCGTGCTCGACGAGGAACTGCTGCGTCGCAGCAAGCACCATGGCCTGTCGGACCGCCAGATCGCAGCGCTCCGAACGGAACTGGCCGGTGAGGTCGGCGTCCGTGCGCTCCGGCAGCGGCTCGGCATCCACCCGGTGTTCAAGACCGTCGACACGTGTGCCGCGGAGTTCGAGGCCAAGACGCCGTACCACTACAGCAGCTACGAACTCGACCCCGCCGCCGAGACCGAGGTCGCTCCGCAGACCGAGAAGCCGAAGGTGCTCATCCTCGGTTCCGGCCCCAACCGGATCGGGCAGGGCATCGAGTTCGACTACAGCTGCGTGCACGCCGCCACCACCCTCAGCGCGGCGGGTTTCGAAACCGTGATGGTCAACTGCAATCCCGAGACGGTGTCCACCGACTACGACACCGCCGACCGGCTCTACTTCGAGCCGCTCACCTTCGAGGACGTCCTCGAGGTGTACTACGCCGAAGATGCGTCCGGCCGCGGACAAGACGGAGCCGGTCCCGGTGTCGTCGGGGTCATCGTGCAACTCGGCGGGCAGACGCCGCTGGGTCTGGCCGAGCGGCTCGAGAAGGCCGGCGTGCCGATCGTCGGCACCAGCCCGAAGGCCATCGATCTGGCCGAGGACCGCGGCGCGTTCGGTGAAGTGCTGCGCGCCGCGGGGCTACCGGCGCCCCGCTTCGGCATGGCCACCAGCTTCGAGCAGGCGCGCCGGATCGCCGCCGACATCGGCTACCCGGTGCTGGTCCGGCCGTCCTATGTGCTCGGCGGCCGCGGGATGGAAATCGTCTACGACGACGAGACCCTGGAGGGCTACATCACCCGCGCCACCCAGCTCTCGCCCGAACACCCGGTGCTCGTCGACCGGTTCCTCGAGGACGCCATCGAGATCGACGTCGACGCGCTGTGCGACGGCACCGAGGTCTACATCGGCGGAATCATGGAGCACATCGAGGAGGCCGGAATCCACTCGGGTGACTCCGCCTGCGCGCTGCCGCCGGTGACCCTGGGACGCAGCGACATCGAGGCCGTCCGCCGCGCCACCGAGGCGATCGCACACGGCATCGGCGTGGTCGGCCTGCTCAATGTGCAGTACGCGCTGAAGGACGACGTCCTCTATGTCCTGGAGGCCAACCCCCGGGCCAGCCGCACCGTGCCGTTCGTGTCGAAGGCGACCGCGATACCGCTGGCCAAGGCGTGTGCCCGAATCATGCTGGGTGCCAGCATCGCGCAGCTACGCGAAGAAGGTGTGCTCGCCGAATCCGGCGATGGCGCGGTCGCCCCCCGCAATGCACCCGTGGCGGTCAAGGAGGCGGTGCTGCCGTTCAACCGGTTCCGCAAGGCCGACGGTGCGCAGATCGACTCTCTGCTCGGCCCGGAAATGAAGTCCACCGGCGAGGTGATGGGCATCGACCACGATTTCGGCAGCGCGTTCGCGAAGAGTCAGACCGCGGCCTACGGTTCGTTGCCAGCCAGGGGCACGGTGTTCGTGTCGGTCGCCAACCGCGACAAACGCTCGCTGGTGTTCCCGGTGAAACGACTCGCGGACCTGGGGTTTCGTGTGCTCGCCACCGCGGGTACCGCGGAGATGCTGCGGCGCAACGGTATTCCGTGCGAAGAAGTGCGTAAGCACTTTGAAGAACCCAGCGGAGCCCATCCGCTCCGGTCCGCCGTCGACGCGATCCGCGCAGGCGAGGTGAACATGGTGATCAACACGCCGTACGGCAATTCCGGTCCACGCATCGACGGCTACGAGATCCGTTCGGCCGCGGTGGCGATGAACATCCCGTGCGTGACGACGGTGCAGGGCGCCTCCGCAGCCGTGCAGGGTATCGAGGCGGGTATCCGGGGCGATATCGGCGTCATGTCACTACAGGAACTACACAGCACGCTGGGGCCGTAGCGATGGACGCGTTCGGCCGCCGGCTGGCCGAGGCGGTATCTCGGCGTGGTCCGCTGTGTCCCGGCATCGACCCGCACCCCGAACTGCTGCGCGCCTGGGGCCTGCCGGCGGATGTGGACGGGCTCGCCAAGTTCTGCGACGTGTGCGTGGCGGCTTTCGCCGATTTCGCTGTGGTCAAGCCGCAGGTCGCGTTCTTCGAGGCGCACGGCTCGGCGGGCCTTGCGGTGCTGGAACGCACCATCGAGGCGCTGCGGGCCGCGGGTGTGCTCGTGCTGGCAGATGCCAAGCGCGGCGACATCGGCTCGACCATGGCGGCCTACGCCGAGGCGTGGGCCGGTGACTCGCCCCTGGCCTGCGATGCCGTCACCGCCTCGCCCTATCTCGGGTTCGGGTCGCTCCAGCCACTGCTCGACACCGCTGCGGCACACCGTCGCGGCGTGTTCGTCCTGGCCGCGACGTCCAATCCGGAGGGTGCGACGGTGCAGCGTGCCGATGTGGGCGGTAAGACGGTCGCGCAGTCGATCGTCGACGATGTCGCCGCGGTCAATCGCGGCGCAGCGCCCCAACCGGGTTCGGTGGGCGTCGTGGTGGGTGCGACGGTGCCCGATCCGCCCGATCTGAGCGAACTGCGCGGCCCGGTTCTGGTGCCGGGGATCGGATTCCAGGGCGGGGCGCCCGAGAAGCTGGGTGGCCTCGGTGGCGCCCGCCCCGGTCAGCTGCTGCCGACGTCGTCACGTGAGTTGTTGCGCGCAGGCCCCGATGTCGACGCGGTACGGGCGGCGGCGCAGCGGATGCGTGACGCGGTGGCGTACCTGGCGTGAGCGCGCTTATCGAGTAAGCGATCCCGTGGCAACAGCTTCGAGCCGGGCTTGCGATCGGCGCGCAGGTGGCGGAATCGCCGACCCGAGCACCAGCATCGCCGCCGGCGGCAGGTCGACATATGCGCTTGATCTACTACGCACTGTAGTTGATGGTTTTGGCGGACGTCACCGCCACTTGGGGCCGGTTCGCGCCCACGACCACCGGAAAAGTGGTTTCGATGGCTTGGCGGCTGTTCTGGGCGGTAGCTAAGCCCCGTGCAAGCTCCGTGCGACGCCTCGCGAGGCTTCTCGACCGGGTGATTGCATTTATTTCGGCCGCCCCGGGGCCGTGAACAGGAAAATCCCCTATTCGGCCTCAAAAGTTAGACATTCAAACCATTGCGCGGTGAGAATTCCCGCGCCGTCATGGCTTGCGACACGCCCGACACGCCATGACCAGGCAAAATTTTCTCAACTCGGCACCGGCCCGAGCCGGATCGGGCGGGCCGACTGGCGCGATCGGAAACCGCGATACTCCACCCCGGCTCCGAAAGCCCTTGATGTGCAGGCATTTCCGCAGAAAAGCGGGCGATGACGGCGGTTTTCCGGCCCTTCGGGGACGATGCGGGGCCGCCTCGCGACCCTCCTACACGCTGGGCTTTTGGGGCCGTTACCAGGGGGTGGCGTTCGCTTTCGTCAGATTGCGTGGGTACGGTCGTGCACGCTGGCTGGTTCGAGAAGTTTGAGTCGGCCGAGACAAAACAGTATTGGTGATGAATCGGAGGATCCCGTGGCCCTTCCCCAGTTGACCGACGAACAGCGCGCTGCTGCGTTGGAGAAGGCTGCCGCCGCACGTCGAGCGCGTGCCGAGCTCAAGGATCGGCTCAAGCGCGGCGGTACCAACCTCAAGCAGGTGCTCAAGGATGCCGAGACCGACGAGGTCTTGGGCAAGATGAAGGTTTCTGCGCTTCTGGAGGCGTTGCCCAAGGTCGGCAAGGTCAAGGCGCAGGAAATCATGACCGAACTCGAGATCGCCCCCACCCGCCGTCTGCGCGGCCTGGGCGATCGTCAGCGCAAGGCGCTGCTGGAGAAGTTCGACTTCACGTCCTAGGCGAATCGTGAAAGCCGGCCGAGGGGCCGGACGGCGATGACACGTGTCGTCGTGCTGTCCGGTCCCTCTGCCGTCGGGAAGTCATCTGTCGTCCGTTGTCTGCGCGAACGGCTTCCTGACCTGCACTTCAGCGTCTCCGCAACCACCAGGGCGCCGCGTCCTGGCGAGGTCGAGGGCGTCGACTACACGTTCGTGACCACCGAACAGTTCCAGCAGCTGATCGATGACGGCGCTTTGCTCGAATGGGCGGAGATCCACGGTGGCCTGCACCGCAGCGGGACACCGGCCCAGCCCATCCGGGACGCGGTCCAGGCCGGTCGGCCGGTGCTGATCGAGGTCGATCTGGCCGGAGCGCGGGCCGTGAAGCGGGCCATGCCGGAGGCGATCACCGTCTTCCTCGCCCCACCCAGCTGGAACGCGCTCGAGAGCCGGTTATCGGGTCGCGGCACCGAGTCCCCGGAAGTGATGGCCCGCCGCTTGGAGACGGCCAGGGCCGAGCTGGCGGCCCAGGACGACTTCGATACGGTCGTGGTGAACAGCCAATTGGAGTCCGCCTGCGGTGAATTGGTATCCTTGCTGGTGGGCCGCGACTGACCCAAGCGCCGGAGACGGCGCGATCAGGCCCCAGCGCACCCGAGTTCTACGGCAATCACGCCAATTACCGCCAGGAGATCTTTTACGTGAGCACCCCGCACGCCGACGCGCAGCTGTCCGCTGTGGACGACATCGACGCGTCCGCCGCCGGAGCCTATGACACGCCGCTCGGCATCACCAACCCGCCCATCGACGAGTTGCTGGACCGCGCGTCGAGCAAGTATGCGCTGGTGATCTACGCCGCCAAGCGCGCGCGACAGATCAACGACTACTACAACCAGCTCGGTGACGGCATCCTCGAATACGTCGGCCCGCTCGTCGAGCCCGGCCTGCAGGAAAAGCCGCTGTCGATCGCGATGCGGGAAATCCACGAAGACCTGCTCGAGCACACCGAGGGCGAGTAGCCGAAGCAGACGCCGTGAGCACGGACCGCAAGCGGATCATCGTCGGCGTCGCCGGCGGCATCGCCGCCTACAAGGCGGCGACGGTCGTCCGACAGCTCGCCGAGGCCGGTCACTCCGTCCGCGTCGTACCGACCGAGTCCGCACTGCGATTCGTCGGTGCGGCAACCTTTGAAGCGCTCTCCAGCAACCCGGTGCACACCGGTGTCTGGGACGAGGTGCACCAGGTGCCGCATGTCCGGATCGGCCAGGAGGCCGACCTCGTCGTGGTCGCGCCCGCCACCGCCGACCTGCTGGCCCGTGCCGTCGCCGGCCGCGCCGACGATCTGCTGACCGCGACGCTGCTGACCGCCCGATGCCCGGTCCTGTTCGCGCCGGCCATGCACACGGAGATGTGGTACCACCCCGCGACCGTCGAAAATGTCGCGACGTTGCGGGCAAGGGGCGCAATAGTTCTCGAACCCGCGTCGGGCCGACTCACCGGCGCCGACACCGGGGCGGGCCGGCTACCCGAGGCCGAGGAGATCACCACGCTCGCGCAGCTTCTGCTGGCCCGCGGCGATGCGCTGCCCTACGACCTGGCCGGCGTCAAGGTGCTGGTGACTGCGGGCGGGACCCGGGAACCGATCGACCCGGTCCGGTTCATCGGTAACCGCAGTTCAGGTAAACAGGGCTACGCGATGGCGCGGGTGATGGCCCAGCGCGGTGCCGACGTCACGCTGATCGCGGGCAACACCGCCGGCCTGATCGATCCGGCCGGTGTGGCTGTCGAGCACATCGGCTCGGCCGGCCAGCTGCGCGACGCTGTCTCCAAGCATGCGCCGGACGCGCACGTGCTCGTGATGGCCGCCGCGGTCGCCGACTTCCGGCCGACCCAGGTGCAGACCAGCAAGATCAAGAAGTCCAGCGATCCCAGCGCCGCAGCGCCGGTGATCGAACTCGCCCGCACCGATGACGTCCTCGCCGGCACCGTACGTGCCAGGTCCGACGGTCAACTGCCGAACATGCGCGCCATTGTCGGCTTCGCTGCCGAGACCGGCGACGCGAACGGTGATGTCCTCTTCCATGCTCGCGCCAAATTGCAGCGCAAGGGCTGCGATTTGCTCGTCGTCAATGCCGTCGGCGAGAATCGGGCGTTCGAAGTCGACAACAATGACGGATGGCTGCTTGCATCGGATGGAACCGAATCGGCATTGGAGCACGGCTCGAAGACTCTGATGGCCAGCCGTATTGTGGACGCGATCGCGGCCTTCCTGCACCACAGCGACGGGTAACCGGCCAGGTAGGGCATCAGGCTGCGCTCAAGGGCTGCGCGAGGCACGCGCGCGCTCGGGTGCACCAGGGCAGAGATATAATTTGATTAGCTAACGACCTCAAGAGGACTTGAGCGGAAGGACCACCACCGTGAGTGATGCTCGGCTGTTTACCAGTGAGTCGGTAACCGAGGGCCACCCCGACAAGATCTGTGACGCCATCAGCGACTCGGTGCTCGACGCATTGCTCACACAGGATCCCAAGTCGCGCGTTGCGGTGGAGACCCTGGTGACCACCGGTCAGGTGCACGTCGTCGGTGAGGTCACGACCACGGCCAAGGAGGCCTTCGCGGACATCACCAACACGGTCCGCGCGCGCATCCTCGAGATCGGCTACGACTCGTCGGAGAAGGGCTTCGACGGTCTCACCGCGGGTGTCAACATCGGCATCGGCGCGCAGTCGCCCGACATCGCCCAGGGCGTCGACACCGCCCACGAGACCCGCGTCGAGGGCGCGGGCGATCCGCTGGATTCGCAGGGAGCGGGCGACCAGGGCCTGATGTTCGGCTACGCCATCAAGGACACCCCGGAACTGATGCCGTTGCCCATCGCCCTGGCGCACCGCCTCGCGCGCCGGCTCACCGAGGTCCGCAAGAGCGGGGTGCTGGAGTACCTGCGCCCCGACGGCAAGACGCAGGTGACCGTCCAGTACGACGGCACCACCCCGGTGCGGCTCGACACCGTCGTGCTGTCCACTCAGCATGCCGCGGGCGTGGACCTGGAGGGCACGCTGACTCCGGACATCCGTGAGAAGGTCGTCAACACCGTGCTGGCCGATCTGTCGCACGACACCATGGACACTTCCGACTTCCGGCTGCTGGTCAACCCGACCGGCAAGTTCGTCCTCGGCGGCCCGATGGGCGACGCCGGCCTGACCGGGCGCAAGATCATCGTCGACACCTACGGCGGCTGGGCCCGCCACGGCGGCGGCGCCTTCTCCGGCAAGGATCCGTCCAAGGTCGACCGGTCCGCTGCCTACGCCATGCGCTGGGTGGCCAAGAATGTGGTCGCGGCGGGCCTGGCCGAGCGGGTCGAGGTGCAGGTCGCCTACGCGATCGGCAAGGCGGCCCCGGTCGGCCTGTTCGTCGAGACGTTCGGCTCCGAGTCCGTCGACCCGGCCCGCATCGAAAAGGCGATCACGTCGGTGTTCGACCTGCGGCCCGGTGCGATCATCCGGGACCTCGACCTGCTGCGGCCGATCTACGCGCAGACCGCTGCCTACGGTCACTTCGGGCGGACCGACGTCGACTTGCCGTGGGAGCAGCTGAACAAGGTCGAGGAGCTCAAGGCTTCCGTGTAGGTTCGCTCGCGCCCGACGGCGGGGTCCAGCAGGATGATGCGCATGGACCACGTGACTTTTGTGCCGACCGTCGATCAGCTGAACTACACCTTCGGGGGCGCCGAACCGGTGATGCGGATCCGGCCGGGAACGGTGTTGACGCTGTGGACCGAGGATGCGTACGGCGGACGGATCACCAGCCGCGACGACGTGGCTACGACGGCCCTGAACACCGAGGATCTCAACCCGCAGACCGGGCCGTTCTTCATCGAGGGTGCCGAACCCGGGGACACGCTTGCGGTCCACCTGGTCGACCTGACACCGGCGCGAACCTGGGGTGCCTCGACGCTGATCCCGTTCTTCGGCGGGCTCACGAGCATCCCGGTCAGCCCGACGTTGCAGGATCCGCTGCCGGAGCGCACCTACATCTACGACTTCGACGCCGGCACGCACACGCTGGGCTTCTCGGCGCTCGGCTCCGATTTCCAGGTGCGGCTGCCCGCCAATCCGATGCTCGGCACCGTCGGCCTGGCCCCGGCGCGTCGCGAAGTCCGTACCTCGCTGGTACCGGACTATTTCGGCGGAAACATGGACACGCCCGAAATGACCGCCGGTGCAACGTGTTATCTGCGGGTGAACGTCGACGGGGCGCTGTTCTCGCTCGGTGACGGCCACTACCGGCAGGGCGAGGGCGAATCGTGCGGTACGGCGGTCGAAGGCGCCATGAACGTCACCGCGATCGTCGAGCTGATCAAGGGTGGCGGGCCGGCGTGGCCGAGGATCGAGACCGACACCCACCTGATGTGCATCGGTTCCGGTCGGCCGCTGGAGGAGGCGTGGCGGGCCAGCCAGGTCGAGATGATTGGCTGGCTGGGGGAGTTGTACGGCCTCGACCGCCTCGACGCCTACCAGTTGCTGACCCAGATCTCGCAGGTCCCGATCGCCAACGTCGTCGACACCAACTACAGTGCAGTCACCAAGATCGACAAGAGGCTGCTCCCGCCGGCTCGGGTCTACGGTGGGGTTCATGACGAAATACGCAGCGTCACACGTTCTTTGGGAACGATCTCCTACTGACTGGACACGAACGGGGCGGGCAGGGACATGGAGCTGGGACTGGACGGCAAGCGGTTTCTCGTCACCGGTGGCACCCGTGGCATCGGGCGCGCGGTGGTCGACGGGCTGCTGGCCGAGAAGGCGGCTGTCGCGTACTGCGCCCGCACGCCGGATGCCGTCGCCACCACCCAATCGGAGCTGAGCGCCGGCGGCGCCACCGTGATTGGTACCGCCGTTGATGTGGGAGACGGTGCGGCGCTGGCGGACTGGGTCGACGCCAGCGCACGAGCGCTCGGCGGCGTCGACGGAGTGGTGGCCAACGTCAGCGCGCTGGCCATTCCGGACAACCCGGACAACTGGCAGACGAGTTTCAACGTCGACCTGATGGGCACGGTCGGCCTCGTCGACGCGGCGCTGCCCCACCTGCTGGACAGCGGCGCGGGCTCGATCGTCACGATCTCCAGCGTGTCCGGCCGCGAGATCGACTTCGCCTCGGGGCCCTACGGCACGATGAAGGGCGCGATCATTCACTACACCCAGGGTCTGGCCTACAAGCTGGCGGGCAAGGGCGTGCGGGCGAACACGGTCAGCCCGGGCAACACCTATTTCCCCGGCGGGGTGTGGACGTCGATCGAGGAGAACGATCCCGAGCTGTTCCGGACGGCACTCGAACTCAACCCCACCGGCCGGATGGCGACGCCCAAAGAGATCGCCAACGCCGTGGTCTTCCTCAGCAGTTCGGCGGCCAGCTTCATCACCGGCACAAACCTCGTAGTCGACGGCGCGCTGACGCGCGGCGTGCAATTCTGATCGGCTATGCGCCGAACCGATAGTCGGCCAACGGGAAACGGCGGCTGCGCCAGTACGCCTCGATCGTGCTGGCGGGCCGCAGGGGCACATCGCCGTGCTTGTCGAAGTAGTAGCTGTTGGCCAGTTGGCAGCTGTCCTGCCAGAAGATCTGCCGGTGCCGTTTGCGCATCATCTCCGCGAAGTAGCGGTCATTGGCCTCCTGGCTCACCTCGACCCGCCGGGCGCCGCGTCGCCGGGCCTGGGTGAGACAGCGGACGATGTGGTGTGACTGCGCTTCGATGAGCGCGAAGTACGACGACCCGACGTACCCGTACGGTCCGAAGACGGTGAAGAAGTTCGGGAACCCGGGAACGCTGACGCCCTCGTAGGCCTGCAGGCGCCGCTCGTCCCAATAGCGGCTCAACGAGCGGCCGCCCGGTCCGCTCACCGGGTACGTCAGGACGTCGTCGGCATCCATCACCTTGAACCCGGTCGCCAGGATCAGCACGTCGGCGTCGTGGCTGCGGCCGTCGGTCGTCGCCACCCCCGAACCCGTGATCTTGTCGATCGGCTCGGTGACGAGATCGACGTCGTCGCGGTTGAACGTGGACAGGTAGGTGTTGTGGAAGCCCGGGCGCTTGCAGCCGACGGCGTAGCGGGGCGTCAGCTTGTTGCGCACCTCGGGATCGTCGACCTGCTTGCGCAGGTAGGCCCTGCCGGCGTCCGACATCCGCTTGGCCATCGGGTTCACGGTGAAGTACTGGGCGGCAAGCGGAAACGTCAGCTCCACGTAGGCCTGGCTGAGCCATCGCTGCACGGTCTTGCCGCCGGGCAGCCGCATGGCGCGGCGGGCGGCGGCGGGCAGGGGCACGTCGAACTTGGGAAAGCACCAGATCGGTGTGCGCTGAAAGACGGTGAGGTGCTCGACGACCGGCGCGATCTCGGGAATCACCTGCACCGCCGAGGCGCCGGTGCCGATCACGGCGACGCGCTTGCCGGTCAGATCCTGGTCGTGATCCCAGCGCGCGGTGTGCATGGTCAGGCCGGCGAACGAGTCGACACCGTCGATGTCCGGCAGCTTCGGCGTGATCAGCACGCCACCCGCGTTGACCAGGAATCGGGCCGTGACGACCTCGCCGGGGTCGATCCGGATCCGCCACAGGTCGGCCCGCTCGTCGAACTCGGCGCCCAGCACCTTGGTGTCGAACCGGATCTTGCGCCGCAGTCCGTATTTGTCGACACAGTGCTCCGCGTAGGCCTTCAGCTCGCCGCCCGGCGCATAGGTGCGCGACCAGTTGGCGCTCTGCTCGAACGAGAATTGATAGGAGAACGACGGGATGTCAACGGCGATACCGGGATACGTGTTCCAGTACCAGGTGCCTCCGGGGCCGCTGCCGGCTTCGATCACCACGTAGTTGTCGATTCCGGCCTTGTCCAGGTTGATGGCGGTGCCGATGCCGGAGAAGCCGGCGCCGACGATCACCGTCTCGTACCGTGGTGCCGTCATGGTGCTTCCTTCCCTGTACTACGCGATGATCGTGGCACAGGTGGCAGGTCCGCCGGGGCGCTTGGGCGGACGATGCGGCTAATGCGTCGGCCAGCGTCCGTCGGCCTTGGCGGCATCGATCTCCCGCTGGCCGGGTTCGCGCATCCGCCCGGCATCGATCAACCGCGTCACCCGCTCGACATTGGACTTCGACCATGCGCTGCGCGCGCGCCGGGGGCTGAACCGCTGGATTCGGGACACCTCGTCGTAGCCGCGCGCCAAACTGTCGATCCATCCGAAGCACAGCGCGATCTCGACCGCTTCCGTGTACGACATCCCGGACTCCGGCGCGTTCTTGTTGAAGAGCCGCAACCAGATTTCCGGCGTCGTCGAGTGATTACGCTCGAGCCAGTCCTCCCATTCCCGAGTCGTGCGGGCATCGAGCACCTCGCGTTCGGTCATTCGCTGTGCAGCGCGGCTCTCAGTGCCGCGAATCCCCGCCCGGCGGCCTCGGCCGCGGCGGGCACGGCACGAGTGAAGCGGACAAATCCATGCACCAACGTCGGCGAGTTGTGCAACTCAACGGGAACCCCCGCGGTGCTGAGCAGTTCGGCGTAGCGCGCCCCGTCGTCGCGGAGCGGATCGTGTTCGGCCGTGGCGATGTACGCGGGCGGAAGGTCGGACAGGTCCACCGCGTTGGCGGGCGCCAGCGTCGCGGGCAGCGTGGCCGGATCGCCGACTTCGGTGCCCTCGGGCAGATACCACTGGAGGAACGCGGCGATGGTGGCGGAGTCCAGGATCGGGGCGTCGGCGTTCTCGATCATCGACGGAAGCGTCGGATCAGATGTCGTGGGCGGGTACCACAGCAGCTGGAAGACCAGCGGCGGTCCGCCGTTGTCGCGCGCGAGCTGCGCCATCACCGCGGAGATGTTGCCGCCCGCGGAGTCGCCGGCGACGGCGATGCGGGCGGGGTCGCCGCCGAGTTCTGCGGCGTGCTCACCGACCCAGCGCAGTGCCGCCCAGGCGTCGTCGATGCCGGCGGGGAACGGATGTTCGGGTGCCAGCCGGTAATCCACCGACACCACGATCGCCTCCGTGCCGAGCGCGTGGTCCCTGGCCGCCGCATCGTGGGTGTCCAGGTCGCCGACCGCCCAGCCGCCGCCATGGTAGAAGACGACTACCGGCAGGTTCTCGTGCTGTTCGATGGGCGGCCAGTAGATCCGGACGGGAACGTCGGTCACGTCACCGTAACCGACGGTCCGTTCCTCGATTCGCATGGCGGGCAGGGTTTCCGGCGGCGGCCGCAGGGACCGGAGCTGCTCCCGGGCGTAGTCGACGCCGTCCTCGATCGTGAAATGCAACGGGAATGCGTCGACGGCCGCCTTCATCGCCGGATCGATACCGGGGCGTGTGGTCGATGGTTCCGCGGCCATGGCCACACGGTAGCGCTCTACTCCGACCAGTTGTTCTTCAGGATGATCTCGACGAAGTCTTCCCGGACGAATTCGGGGTCGTAGTGCGCCAGCACATCGGCATTGACGTTGCCGAACGTGCTGTGCGGACGGTGCACGTTGCCGTCGGTGAAGGCGCGAAGGATACGACGCTTGAAATCGGGCCGGGGATGGGCTGCGGTGACGGCCTCGAGCGCCTCCTCGGACAGGTCGTCGCGGCCGATGCCGAGGACGTCGGTCTCCACGCCCGCGGTGACGAGCGCGATCTCCGGGTCCAGGAACTCGGGCACCCCCGGTGTGGTGTGCAACGCAATGGACAGCCACACCTTGCGCACCGTGGCGTCGTCGTATCCGCGTTCGCGCAGGAACCTGTCGGCCGCGTTGGCGCCGTCGACCTCGAATCGCAGCATGGAATCGCGGTAGAGCGGCGTCAGGCCGATGTCGTGGAACATCGCCCCGACATAGAGCAGTTCGAGGTCGGGGTCGATGCCCCGGCGTTCGCCCTGCAGCGCGCCGAACAGGAAGACGCGCCGGGAGTGGTTGAAGAGCAGATCGTCCTCGACATCCCGGATGTAGTCGGTGACGTCGCGTACGAGTGCCGTGTCGGGAATTGTGATACCGCCGATGGTCTGTGTTGTCATGACCTCAGTGTGGGTCGGTCGGGCCCACGACCGGCCCTGTCGGTCCTGCCGTCTATCCCACAGAAAGCGACACCCCCGCCGTCGCCGCGCAGGCGTTGAAACTGTTCCCACGAGGCTCGCTCGACCCAGTTGGTCAGCAGTTTGCCGTCCTCGCGAACCGCCCACACGGCGGTGCCGGTCATCGCGATGTCCTGCCGGTCGGGTTCGGTGCCGAGGACGCCGTTGTTCTTGCCGGTCAGCAGCCATCGCGATGCCACCCGGCTGCCGTCCGCGTTCTGAAACGACTCGAGCACTTCGAGATGCAGGCCGTCCACGTGCGCGAGAAATCCGGCGATCCAGCGCTTGAAGTTGGCGCGGCCGGAAATGGTTTCGCCGCCGGACACGATGACGACGTCGTCGACCACGAATCTGTCGGCCGCCTCCGGGTCGTGGGCGTTCCACACCTCGTCCCAGAACGCGTGTACGACGCCCACCGAATCTGGGGTGTTCACCTGTTCTCCAATGCGTTACGCAGCGCCAGCAGCCCCCGGTCGGTTGCCTCGGTCGCTGCGGGCACCACACCGGCGTAACCGAGGAAGCCTTGCACGAGGCTGCCGGCGTTGTCGAGTTCCACCGGTACCCCCGCCGCCGCCAAGAGGTCGGCGTAGCGCGCGCCGTCATCGCGCAGCGGGTCGTGTCCCGCGACGGCGATATAGGCAGGCGCCAGACCCGACAGGTCCTTCGCTCGGGCCGGCGCGAGCGTCGACGGGATTTCGGCGAGGTCCAAACCGCCGACATACCACCGGGTGTGGGCCTTGGCGCCGGCGAGGTCGAGCACCGGGGCATGCGCGTTCTCCGTGAACGAGGGCAGCGAGGTGTCGAAGGTTGTCGACGGGTACCACAACAGCTGGAACCGGATCGGCGGTCCGTCGGCATCACGTGCCAGCTGAGCCACCACCGCGGCCAGATTTCCGCCCGCCGAATCGCCCGCGACGGCCAGCCGTGTCGGGTCTGCGCCGAACTCGCCCGCGTGGTCGGCCACCCATTGTGTTGCGGCCCAGGCATCGTGAACGGCGGCCGGGTAGGGATGCTCGGGTGCCAGTCGGTAGTCCACCGACACCACCACCGCGCCCGCTCCCACCGCGTGGATCCGCGCGGTGGCGTCGTACGTGTCCAGGTCGCCGATCGACCATCCGCCGCCGTGGATGAACACGACCACCGGCGGGGTGACGCCGCCGTCCGTCGGTGGCCAGTACACCCGGATCGGGATGGCGCCGGCCGGTCCGGCGACGGAGTGGTTCTCGACCCGCAGCCCGGGGTGGATCGGCTTGCGGGGAAGCTCCTTGAACCGCTGCCGCGCGGCTTCGACGCCTCCGTCGGTCGTCAATTGAAAGGGAACGGCCTCCAGTACCTTCAGCAGGATGGTGTCGACAGCCGGCTTCTCCTCCGCATCGGACATGGGGACACCGTACGCACACCGCCGCACCGGCGGCCTGCTGCTGTTCACGTCCGGGCTCTTCTTCGGTCGCTCGTCTGTGCCGTCTGCTACACCTGCTGCGTGACCACCACCCGGCAGCAGGCTGAGCACGAGCCGATCGCACGCGTGCTGCCGATGTTGTCGGTGCCGCATCTTGACCGCGAATTCGACTACCTGGTGTCGGCCGAGCAATCCGACGACGCGCAGCCCGGGGTGCGGGTGCGGGTCCGGTTCCACGGTCGGCTGGTGGACGCGTTCGTCCTCGAGAGACGTTCGGACACAGACCATGTCGGTAAACTCGGATGGCTGGACCGGGTGGTGTCCGCCGAGCCGGTGCTCACGCCCGACGTGCGGCGGCTGACCGATGCCGTCGCCGCGCGTTATGCGGGCACCCGCGCCGACGTGCTGCGGATGGCCATCCCGCCGCGACACGCCAACGTCGAGAAGCAACCCGTCGCCGAGACGGCGCCTCCGGTGGTGACACCCGTCGACCCCGCCGGCTGGGCCTCCTACGGACGGGGCGAGCAGTTCCTGACGGCACTGCAGGATGGCCGTGCCGCTCGCGCCGTCTGGCAGGCCCTGCCGGGTGAGCGGTGGGCCGACCGACTGGCCGAGGCCGCGGCCGTCACGGTCACCGCCGGGCGCGGAGTGCTGGCCATCGTGCCGGATCAGCGCGATGTGGACACGCTGCATGGTGCCGCGGTTCGGCATGTCGATGAGTCCCGAGTCGTCGCGCTGTCCGCCGGTCTCGGGCCCGCCCAGCGCTACCGCCGCTGGCTGTCCGTGCTGCGGGGCACCGCCCGCTTCGTCATCGGCACCCGCAGCGCGGTGTTCGCGCCCGTCGCCGACCTCGGCCTGGTGATGGTGTGGGACGACGGCGACGACACGCTCGCCGAACCGCGCGCGCCGTACCCGCACGCCCGGGAGGTGGCGATGCTGCGCGCCCACCAGCTGCGGTGTGCGGCGCTGATCGGCGGCTACGCCCGCACCGCCGAGGCCCAGGCGCTCGTGCGCAGCCGATGGGCCCACGACCTCGTCGCGCCGCGTCCTGTCGTTCGCGCCGCGTCGCCGCGAGTCATCGCCCTCGACGACAGTGGTTTCGAGCAGGAGCGGGATCCCGCCGCACGCACCGCCCGGCTGCCGTCGGTGGCGTTGCGGGCCGCACGCACCGCGTTGGAGGCCGGCCTGCCGGTGCTCGTGCAGGTGCCACGGCGGGGTTATGTGCCCGCGTTGGCGTGCGCACGATGCCGGACCATCGCTCGCTGCAGGCACTGCACGGGCCCGCTGTCCCTGCCGGACCGGGATGCGGCCGGGGCAGTGTGCCGGTGGTGTGGCCGTGAAGAGCCCGTATTGCGTTGTGCGCGTTGCGGATCCGATTCTGTGCGGGCCGTCGTCGTGGGCGCCCGCCGCACCGCCGAGGAACTCGGACGGGCGTTTCCCGGCACGACGGTGATCACCTCGGGCGGCGATGCGATGGTGTCTATCGTCCCGAGCGGGCCCGCTCTCGTCGTGGCGACTCCCGGTGCCGAGCCTGCCGCCGAGGGGGGCTACGGCGCGGCCCTGCTGCTCGACGGTTGGGCGCTGCTCGGCCGCCAGGACCTGAGGGCGGCCGAGGACGCGCTGCGACGCTGGATGGCGGCCACTGCGATGGTGCGCGGCCGCGCCGACGGCGGTGCGGTCGCCGTGGTCGCCGAGGCGTCGATACCCACCGTTCAGGCCCTGGTCCGCTGGGATCCAGTCGGACACGCCGACGCCGAATTCGATTCCCGCGCCGAGGTCGGACTCCCGCCTGCCGCCCACATCGCCGCCGTCGACGGGGAACCCCCGGCGGTGCGGGCCCTTCTCGACACCGCCGAGATGCCCGATACGGCGCAGCTGTTGGGGCCCGTGGATCTGCCTGCCGGTGCACGCCGACCTCCGGGGACACCGGCCGGACAGCCGGTCAGTCGGATGCTGGTCCGGGTCCCGCGCGACGGCGGTCTGGCTCTGGCGGCCGCGCTCAGGAGGGCCACGGCCGCGCTCAGCGCGCGCCACGATCATGTCCCGGTTCGTGTGCAAATCGACCCATTGCACATAGGGTGATCCCGGAAAGACACTTCACCAGGCCATTCGCCAAGGCATGAACCAGGCAGGAGGTGGGCATGCGACGGGTGTTGAAAGGGCTTATCCCGTTGGCGCTCATCATGTTTGGCTTGCTGTGGCCGCTGGTGTTCACGGGTGGATCGGATGCCTCCGACGTCGATGATCCGGTGGTGTTCAGCAACTACACGGCGGAGTTCGCCGTCAACAGCGCCGGGGAGATGAGTGCGGTGGAGACCATCACCGCCGAATTCCCGAGCGGACGGCACGGCCTGTTCCGCTACTGGGATGTCGCCAACCAGAACAGTCCGCGGGTCCGGCAGAAGCCCGAGATCACGTCGATCCTGCTCGACGGGCGGTGGATCCCGTATCAAATGCAGTGGGAGGACGGCGAACGGTTCCGCGTCGCCAAGATCGGCGATCCCGACCAGTACCTGGACTACGGCACACACGTTTTCGAGATCCGCTACACGGTCCCGGGGGTGCTCGACCCCGGAACCACCGGCGCGAACAGGGTGTTCGCCGGAACGACCGGCGTCGACTCGGCATCACCGTCGGTGTTCTTCTGGAATGTCATCGCCCCGTCGTGGAACAACCGGATCACCCGCGCGGAGATCTCCATAGCGCTGCCCGCCGACGTCGGGCGGGTCCAGTGCTCGGTCGGTTACGGGGTCGGCCGGTCCTGCACCACGGTGACCGTGACCGGCAACGGCATCCAGATCTCGGCGGCCAACCTGGCGCCGCGCACACCCGTGACGGTGCGCGCCGGTGTCGACGTGCCCACCCCGCAGCGCATCAGCCTGCCCTGGCCCTACACGTGGGACCGCATCCTCGGGCAGTCGTTGACGGGGGCGTTGTGGGTCGCCGCCCTGGCGGTGGCGCTGGGGTTGGGTGCGTATCTGTGGTACCGCACCACCGTCGAACCAGCGCCGGGCTTCCCGCTGCAGTACGGACCGCCGGAGGGTCTCGGGCCGGTGCAGATGGAGTACATCCGCACCGAGGCGGTGCCCAAGGACGGTCTGTCGGCGACCCTGTTCTATCTGGCCGAGCGCGGGTTGATCGAGTTGCGGCAGGTCAACGACAAGCAGTGGAACATCGGCGGCATCGCCCCGCGCAGCGCGTGGGCTGACGTCGATCCGGTCGGTGTCGCCGTCGGGTCGGCGCTCAAGGTGATGACGTCCGGTGCGGAGTTCGAGGCCAAGCACACCGTGAACGCGGGCCAGAAGCTCAGCAAGGCCAAGACCGATATGGCCAAGTCGGTCCAGAAGTGGGCCTTCGACGACGGGCTGATGGTCAAGCGGAAGAAAGAGTTGTGGGTGCGCAGCGCCAACGCGGTCGCATTCATTCTGATGACGTGCGCGTTCTTCCGCTGGGGCTTCCCGACCACCATGTGGGCGCTGCCGTTCGCCGCGTTCTTCGTGTTCTCGGTGCGGGGCTGGGGCGCCGGGGTAGGCACCCGCCGCACCGAGGCGGGACGCGAACTCTGGTCGCGGGCAGGCGGTTTCCACCGCATGCTGGCCACCGACTCGGCCGAGACCCGCTTCGACTTCTCGGCCCGTAAGGATCTCTACACCGCCTACGTCCCGTTCGCGGTGGCCGCGGGCGCCGCGGCGCTATGGGCGAAGAAGTACGAGACCTCGGTGGGTGCGCCCGCGCCACAACCGGATTGGTACAACTCGTCGTCGAGCACCGGGTCGGGCTTACACGGTGGCTCCACCGGAGGCAGTTTCGGCGATTTCGACAGTTTCGATTCGGCGTTGTCGTCGTCGATCGGCGCGTACACCGCATCCCAGTCGTCATCGTCGTCCGGCGGAAGCAGCGGTGGCGGCGGCGGATTCAGCGGTGGTGGCGGTGGCGGTGGCGGCGGCGGGGGAGGCGGCTCATGGTGAGATTCGTACTGATCCTGGTGCTGGTGCTCGCGGTGCTGGTCCTGATCGGTTTCGTGCTGGGCTACAACAAGCTCCGTGCGGCCGACGTCCGCGTGGCCGAGGCACTGTCCGGCATCGATGTGGAGCTCACCCGGCGGGCCTCGCTCATCCCGAGTCTGGTGCAGACCGTGCAGACGTTCGCCGTGCACGAGAAGGGCATCCTGGACCACGCCACGAATGCCCGTGCCGCGCTGACCTCGGCCACGGCGGGGAAATCGGTCGCACAGCGCAGCGCCGCCGAGAAGGACCTGGACAGCGCGCTGGCCCCGCTGCTGGCGCTGGGCGCGAGCTACCCGCAGCTCAATTCGTCGAACAACTTCCTGAACCTACAGGACAACCTCGCCGACACGGAGAACAAGCTGGCGTTCGCCCGTCAGTACTACAACGACGCGGTGGCCACAGTGAACCGGCTGCTCAGCACGATCCCGTGGATGTTCGTCGCCCCGCTGGCCGGGGTGCCGGAACGGGAGTACTACCAGACGCCGCGCTAGCCGTTCCTAGACTGTTGCGGTGCGTCTCGTCTTCGCCGGCACCCCGGTACCCGCGCTGCCCTCGCTGCGCCGGCTCATCGAATCGCCACGCCACGACGTGATTGCCGTGCTGACCCGCCCCGATGCCGTCTCGGGGCGCCGGGGAAAGCCCACGCCGTCACCGGTGGCCCGGCTGGCACTCGACCATGACATCCCGATACTTCGGCCCTCGCGCCCCAACTCGGATGAGTTCATCGCCGAACTCGCCGACCTGGCCCCGCAGGCCTGTGCGGTAGTGGCCTACGGTGCGCTGCTCTCCGAGCGGCTGCTGGCCGTGCCCGAAGACGGCTGGGTCAACCTGCACTTCTCGCTGTTGCCCGCCTGGCGCGGCGCGGCGCCCGTTCAGGCGGCGATCGCCGCGGGTGACGGCGTCACCGGCGCGACGACGTTTCAGATCGAACCGGCGCTGGACTCGGGCCCCGTCTACGGCGTGGTGACCGAGACGGTCCGCCCCACCGACACCGCGGGGGACCTGCTCGAGCGGCTGTCGATCTCGGGCGCCGCCCTGCTCGAGACGACGCTCGACGGCATCGCCGACAGGACACTGGCTCCGGTGCCCCAACCCACAGAGGGCATCACGATCGCGCCGAAGATCACCGTCGACGAGGCGCGGGTGCGGTGGGAGTTGCCCGCGCACGTCGTCGATCGGCGGATCAGGGCCGTCACGCCGAATCCGGGGGCGTGGACGATGATCGGTGAGTTGAGGGTCAAGCTGGGCCCGGTGACCCTGGCAGACAACTCGAATGGCCTGGCCCCCGGCGCCGTTCGGGCCGACCGCGACGGCGTGCACATCGGCACCGGATCGACACCCGTGCTGCTCGGCACGATCCAGCCGCCGGGCAAGAAGCCGATGAACGCCTCCGACTGGGCGCGCGGCGCCCGGCTCGACGAATCCGCGCGGGCCCAGTGACGCGGCCTTCCCACAGGCGACCGCCGCGGCGCAAACCGCTCGACCCGGCCCGCCGGGCGGCATTCGAGGTGCTTTGCGCGGTGTCCGAGCGCGACGCCTACGCCAACCTGGCACTGCCTGCGCTGCTGCGTGAGCGGGGAATCAGCGGCCGCGACGCCGCATTCGCCACCGAGCTCACCTACGGCACCTGCCGCTCACGGGGCCTGCTCGACGCGATCATCGCCCATGTCGCGGGTCGCCCCACCGATCGCATCGACCCCGTGCTGCTCGACCTGCTCCGCCTCGGCGCCTACCAGCTGCTGCGCACCCGCGTCGAACCGCACGCTGCGGTGTCCACCACGGTGGAGCAAGCCGGAATCGAATTCGACTCCGCACGAGCCGGTTTCGTCAACGGTGTGCTGCGCAAGATCGCCGGCCGCGATGAACAGTCATGGGTCGACGAGCTCGCCCCGCCCGCCGGCACCGACCCGGTTGGGCACGCCGCGTTCGTGCACGCCCACCCCCGCTGGATCGCCCAGGCGTTCGCCGATGCGCTCGGCGCCGACGCCGGTGAACTGGATGCGCTACTGGCCATCGACGACGACCGCCCGCTGGTGCACCTGGCCGCCCGGCCGGGGATGCTGACCGCCGAGGACCTGGCCCGCGAGGTGGGCGGCGAGGTCGGCCGGTATTCACCGTTCGCGGTCTACTTGCCCGGCGGTGATCCCGGCGGCCTTGACCCGGTGCGTGACGGGCGGGCGCTCGTGCAGGACGAGGGCAGCCAGCTGGTGGCCCGGGCGCTGACCCTGGCCGACGTGGACGGCGACCGGGGCCGCTGGCTCGACCTGTGCGCCGGACCCGGGGGTAAGACCGCGATGATCGCCGCTCTGGCCGGCGAGGACGCCCGCGTCACCGCGATCGAGCCGACCGCCCGGCGCGCCGACATGGTGGAGGAGAACACCCGCGGCCTGCCGGTCGAGGTGCTGCGCGTCGACGGCCGCGAGCCCGGAATCGATGCCGGCTTCGACCGGGTGCTCGTCGACGCGCCCTGCACCGGGCTGGGGGCGTTACGGCGCAGGCCCGAGGCTCGCTGGCGCCGCCAGCCCGGCGACGTGCCGCAGCTGGTCAAACTGCAGCGCGAGTTGCTGGCCTCCGCCGTCCGGCTCACCCGGCCGGGCGGTGTGGTGCTCTACGCGACCTGTTCACCGCACCTGGCCGAGACGGTCGGCGTCGTCGCCGATGCGCTGCGCCGCCATCCGGTCACCGCGCTGGACACCCGGCCGCTGTTCGACCCCGGCCTCGGCTCGATCACGGATCTCGGTGACGGCCCGTACGTGCAGCTGTGGCCGCACCGGCACGGCACCGATGCGATGTTCGCGGCCGCCCTGGAAGTAGGGTGGCCTCCATGGCCAAGCCCCTGATCGCGCCGTCGATCCTGGCCGCCGACTTTGCCCGGCTGGCCGACGAAGCCGCCGCGGTGGACGGCGCCGACTGGCTGCACGTCGACGTGATGGACAACCATTTCGTGCCGAACCTGACCCTCGGTCTGCCGGTGGTGGAATCGCTGCTGAAGGTCACCGACATCCCGATGGACTGTCACCTGATGATCGACGACCCGGATCGCTGGGCGCCGCCGTACGCCGAGGCCGGGGCCTACAACGTCACCTTCCACGCAGAGGCCACCGACAATCCGGTCGGGGTGGCCCGCGACATCCGGGCCGCCGGCGCGAAGGCCGGCCTCTCGGTCAAACCCGGCACACCCCTGGAGCCGTACCTGGAGATCCTGCCCCAGTTCGACACGCTGCTGATCATGTCGGTGGAACCGGGTTTCGGCGGGCAGAAGTTCATCTCGGAGGTGCTGCCCAAGGTCGAGATGGCGCGCAGGCTCGTCGATGCCGGTGAGTTGAGCATCGTGGTCGAGATCGACGGCGGGGTCAACGCCGACACCATCGAAGAGGCGGCCGCGGCGGGTGTGGACTGTTTCGTCGCGGGTTCGGCCGTCTACAGCGCGGAGGATCCCGCTGTCGCGGTGGAACAGTTGCGCCGGCAGGCTGCCGCAGCCTCCAAACACCTTTACCTATGAATCCGGTGAAACTGGAAGCCGCCATGCGGCTGGCCGTTGAGCAGGCCAATCGGGTCAAGGGCGGTACCTATCCGAATCCGCCTGTCGGAGCTGTCATTTTGGACCGGGACGGTGACGTCGCGGGGGTCGGGGCGACGGAGCCGACCGGGGGGCCACACGCCGAGGTGGTGGCCCTGCGGCGCGCAGGGGAGCGGGCGACCGGCGGCGCGGCAGTCGTCACCCTGGAGCCGTGCAATCACCACGGCCGCACCCCGCCGTGCGTGGAGGCCCTTCTGGCATCCGGTGTTTCGGCGGTGGCCTACGCTGTCGCGGACCCGAACCCGGTGGCTGCCGGGGGTGCGACGCGGCTGGCCGACGCCGGTGTCGAGGTGATCCCCGGCGTGCTGACCGACGCCGTCGCCGGGGGACCGTTGCGGGAGTGGTTGCACAAGCAGCGGACCGGTATGCCCCACGTCACCTGGAAATTCGCCACCAGCGTGGACGGCCGCAGCGCCGCGGCCGACGGGTCCAGCCAGTGGATCACCAGCGAGACGGCCCGGGCCGATGTGCACCGCCGCCGGGGCGCGGCGGAAGCGATCGTGGTCGGCACCGGCACGGTGTTCGTCGACGATCCCGCATTGACGGTGCGCCTCCCCGGCGGCAGCCTGGCCGACCGTCAGCCGTTGCGGGTCGTCGTCGGAGAGCGCGAAATATCCTCGGAATCAAGGGTTTTGAATGACGATTCGCGGACCATGGTGATTCGGACCCATGATCCCCACGAGGTGATCAAGGCGCTGTCCGATCGGACGGATGTGCTGCTGGAAGGCGGCCCGACGCTGGCGGGCGCGTTCCTCCGGGCCGGAGTCATCGATCGGATCCTGGCCTACGTCGCGCCGATCCTGTTGGGCGGCCCGATCGCGGCGGTCGACGATGTGGGCGTCTTGAGCATCGCTCATGCGCAGCGCTGGCGGTTCGACGGCATCGAGCCGATCGGGCCCGATGTACTGCTCAGTCTGGTGCCTGCCTAGCCATCGAGCTTCTTCAGTCGATGTCCAGCCGGCGGTGCTTGATGAGGTCGCGCACGCCGCCGAGGCCGAGTCGTGCCCGGAAGGCGCGCACGGTGTAACCGATGACGGTGGCCTCCGTACGGGCCCGCACGGTGGCAGCCCGTGGCATGTGGAACACGGGGCCGATCTCGCCGAAGTAGTCACCCGTGGTGACGACCTTGAGCAGTTCCTCACCGCCGCTTGCCAATTCACGGACGATTTCGAGTTCACCCTCGGAGACGATGTAGATCAGATCGCCCATGGTGCCCTGCTCGAAGAGCACGTCGCCGGCCGCCAAGGAAAGGGTGTCGGGCGGCCGGTCGGTCGACGCGAAGTCCGGCACGAGCTCGATGACGCGATCGGCCAGCGGCAGTATCCGGCTGTCGTGGGTGGCGACGACAACCATCCGCTCATCCGAGGCGAGCTCACGGATCAGTCGAAGCACCTCCTCGACCTGGATGAAGTCCAGGTGGGCGGTCGGCTCGTCGGCCAGCACGAGCGGGGGATCGAGCGCGATCGCCCTGGCGACCGCGACCCGCTGCTGCTGCCCGCCGCTGAGATCTCCGGGCCGATGGGTCGCCCGATCGGCGAGACCCACGCGCTCCAAGAGCTTTTCGGCCCACTCGCGTGCCTCTCGTCGCGGTATGCCCGCCGCGCTCATCGGCACCATCACGTTCTCCAGTGCGGTCAGGCTGGGCACCAGGTTGAACGCCTGGAAGACGATGCCGACCGTCTCGCGCCGGTAACGCGCGAGTTCGTGGGCGTCGAGGGTGGTGACGTCGACGTCTGCGAACTTGATGGCGCCGCCGCTGGGCCGCAGGATGCCACCGAGGCAGGACAGCAGGGTCGTCTTCCCGCAGCCACTGGGACCGAGCAGGATCACCAATGAGCCCGCGGCCACGTCGAGGTTGAGCCCGTCGATCGGGCGAACGGCGTACCCGCCGCTCGAATACTCGACCACCAGATCCTGGATGGACAGATCGCCCATGGGTCACGGACCTCCGAACGCCAGTGCGGGATCGACGGACACCGCGCGATGGAGCCCGGTGGCACTGGCGATCAAGCCGATCAGAACGGCGATCACCGGCAGCGCGACGTAGGCCTGGACCGGCACGATGACCTGCATCGGGAACAGCGGCCCGAGCGCCATCGACAGGACGGCGCCCACCAGCGCGGCCAGCAGCGCCACCACTACGGCCTGCAGCGCCAGCCCGGCCGCGATGTTGCGGGTGGGGACACCGATCGCTTTGAACACCGCGAAGTCCCGCAGCCGCTCGAGCGCGGACAGATAGATCACCGAGCCGACCACCAGCGCCGCGACGATCCACAGCATGACCGCGACGATCGTGATCGAATTCACCGCGACCTTCAACGGCCGCAGCAGATCGGCGATCGCACCCGCGCGGTCGATCGTCTCATAACCGGCGGGCACCTGATCGAGCGTGCCGCGAATTCCGATGGACGCGACGAGCGGCTCGCCTCCGTACACCAGCTGCTGGGCACCCTCGGTGGTGAGGAATACGTTGGGCAGGTTGGCCAGCGCCGTGGAGTTCTCCACGATGCCGACGACACGCAGTGTGCGCGAGGCGATTTCGACTTCGTCGCCCACCTGGCGTCCGAGTGTGCTCGATGCCGCGACCTCGTCGGGTGTCGACGCCGCCCGGCCCTGCGACACCGGCGGCATGCCGGGGCCACGCTCAGGAGCGCCGAACAGGTCGGCGTTGCGGGTCGAGCCGCCCTGGGTGACCGTGCCACCGGCGTAGACGAGCGGAGCCGCGGCAATCACCCCCGGCATCGCCGCGACCCGTCGCAGTTCGACCGGGGCGAACGGAGTCGCGCCGACGAACGGACCGGAGGCCCCGGCCTTGACCAGAAAGACGTCGACGCCGAGCGAGTCGACGGTCTTCTCGGCCTCGACCCGAAACCCGTTGGCGAGCCCGGTCAGGACAAGCGTCATCGCGAAGATGATGGCAGTCGACAGGACCGCGATGACAAAGCGCCGTTTTCGCCACTGCATGTCGCGCAGCGCGGCGATCAGCATGTCGGCGACGTTACCGACGCCTTCGCGATCTCGGGCCGGGTTTGGGGGCCCGGGTTGCAATAGCCTTGCCATTCAGTGAAGTTCCGATGAATTTCGACTGCTCAGGTGTTGCGTTTCCCATGTACACCGGGCGCGGCGAGCAGGCGGACAGGCCTGTCGCGCCGGTACACTCGTACCAAACAGGGCCGTAACGGCTCCGCTGGAATCGCGCTTTCACCGACGAGTTGCGCGCTGGTGAGCACGAACAAAGGACATCGAGCGTGACTGCATTGCAGGACTGGCTCAGCATCAGTCCGGTAAATCCGAAAACCCTCAAGGACGCCGTGTGCGAGGCGTGGCGCGGCCTCACCGCCGAGGAGCAGGCAAAGGCCGACGAAGTACCGCTGATGGGGCGGGGAGTCGAACGCTGCTGACGACCGGCTAACGGGGCCGGTGACGGCCCGGCAGTTGCTGCTGCTGCTGCATCCGCACCGTCTCATCCGCCCGCGAGGTGGAGATCGCCTGAGTAGGAGCCTCGATTTCCGTTGTCGGCGCATCGTCGTCGCCGGCAGTCGCCTCGGGCTCGTCGGAGTGTTCGGCCCGGGCGGCGATCAGCAGGCCGAGCAGTGCGCCCACCACGCAGACGATCGCGGTGATCTTGAAGATCTCGCCGTACTGCATGGTGTACGCCTCGAGGGTTGCCCTCTGCAAGCGCGCGCCCTGGGCGATGAGCATGCCGCCCGGAGTGTCGGCGGGTGGGGCGGGTATCGCGGCCAGCCGCTCCTGCAGGTACTGGTTGAACCGGTACAGCCCCCAGGCGCTCAGGGCGGCGATACCCACCAGCATGCCGATCATGCGGGCCACCACCACGCCGGCCGATGCGATGCCGTGCTGCGCCGCTGGCACCACCCGCAGTGTGGCCGACGTCAACGGACCGATTACCAGGCCCAGCCCGAGGCCCGCGATCGCCAGGTCGGTATCGAGCACGGGCAAGTGGACAAACCCGAGGTCGTGATGCGCCGAGAGCAGATCGACCGGCCACTTCGAGATCAGCCAGTAGCCCCCTGCGGCGACCAACATGCCCGCGAAAGCCACGATGCGGTCGCCGACTTTGGTGGCGATCCAGCCGCCGAGCAGCGCGCCGATGGGCAGCGCGATCAGGAAACGCAACAAGAGGAACGCGGCGTGATTCTGGTCCTGCCCCAGCACACCCTGGCCGAACAGTTCGACGTTGACCAGCGTGACCATCAGCGCCGCGCCCGCGCACAGCGACGCTCCGAGCGCCGCCAGGAACGGCCGGAAGTGCACGCCCGCGGGTTCGAGCAAGCGCGTCTTGGCGATCTTCTCCCAGACGAAGAAGGCCACCGCGGCGACCAGGGCGCCGATGAGCACCGGCAGACCCCAGCTGGGAAGCACCTGCTTGCCGTCCGGCGCCGGGTTGTAAAGGCCCACCACGGCCAGCCCCAGCGCGATGGCCAGCAGCACGCCCCCCACCACGTCTACTTTCTCGGGATGAGCGGACTTCGCCTTCGAAGGCAGGCTGAAATGAACCATCACCATCGCGATGAGCGCGAGGGGGACGTTGACCCAGAACACGGCCTGCCAGTGGTTGAACAACCACACCAGCAGGATGCCGTACATCGGGCCGAGCACACTGCCGAGTTCCTGGGCTGCGCCGACCCCGCCCAGGACGGCCGCTCTGTTGCGTGCCGCCCACAGGTCGGCAGCCAGCGCCAGCGTGACCGGTAGCAGTGCGCCACTCGCGGTGCCCTGGATGACGCGCCCGATGACCAGCATCGTCAGGTCGGTGGACAGCGCGGTGATCACCGACCCGACCGCGAAGCCTGCCAGGCTGATCTGAAGGAGCAGCTTGCGGCCGAAGCGGTCGGAAGCGCGGCCCAGTAGCGGCATGGCCGCGATATAGCCGAGCAGGTAGCCGGTGATGATTGGGGTGACCTGCTGAATCTTGTTGATCGCGATGCCGACGTCGCGCATGATGTCGACCATGATCGTCACGACGACGTAGGTGTCGAGCGCGCCGAGCACCACCGCGAGGCAGCCTGCGCTGATCGCGATTCTGCGGCTGGTCGCCGCCTGACTGGAGGCTTGCGACGCCTGCATCACACCGCGGGCTTGTTGACGGTGACCGGCTTGCCCCAGTCGGACAGCGTCATCGTGATGCTGTTGCCCTGCTGCACGTCGAGTTTGGCCTGGACGAGTTCGTGGTCGCCGTCCTCGCGGATCCATGCGGTGCCCGGCACGGGCGCACTGGCCTTGAGCGACGGGGCGATCTTGTTGACGGCGTCCGCGCTGACGGATCCGGTCACCCGCACGGTGTCGACACCGTTGAGGTTTTCGCGGCCGTCGGCCTTGGGGTCGGAGAAGCTTGCCAGGACGTTGGCCAGGCCGTTGGTGGGACTCAGAATGGCCGAGACGTCATAGATGTCGGCGGCCGGGCCGAAGTTCTGGAAGCTGCCCGCGGTGAGTGCCCCGTACAGGTTTCCGTCCGAGACGACGAATGCGACGCCATCCAGTTTCTGGCCGAGGAAGTTGATGTTGACCTTGCCCTGCGCAGCGACGGCGGGAGCCTGGGTGAGGTCGCCCTCGAGCGATTCGATCGGCAGCTCCTTGATCTCGCCCTGCACCGCCAGCTTCAGGTGCACGCTGGTCTGGGCCTTGGTGGTCTCGCTGGACTCCTTGAGCAGGGTGGCGGCGTCGGGCAGCGGTTTGCTGGCCTCCTCGGAAGACTTCGAGCAGCCGGCGAGGAACAGGCCTGCGGCGAGGGATAGGGCGATCAGGGAGCGGATAGCAAGGCGGGCACGCGTCTGCTGCATGACTGCATCGTAGAGGGTGCAACCACATGGACGCGTGCGGCGGGCGCGGGGTAGAAGTGTAATCGTGGCTGCTGAGCAGGACATTCGACCTGTGGATTTTCGGCATGTGTTCGTCGACACGGGGGACGGGGCCGCGCTGGTCGCGGCGATGATCGACGAGATGCGCGAGCTGTACGAGGGCCTTGATCTCAATTCGCCGGACATGCCGAAGGCGGGCGTGGCCGAGCTCGGGCCGCCGGGTGGCACCTTTCTGGTGGGTTATCGCGACGGCGAACCGGTGTGTGGCGGCGGCATCAAGCGGTTGCCGGATGGTGCGTGTGAATTCAAACGGATGTACGTGGTGCCCGCGGCGCGGCGGCAGGGGCTGGCCCGGGTGCTGCTGCGGGCGCTGGAGGATGCCGCCCGAGGTCTCGGATACGACGTCGCCCGGCTCGATACCGGGCCGCTTCAGCCGCACGCCCGCGGGTTGTACGAATCCGAGGGTTATGTGTCGATTCCGAATTTCAACGGCAATCCGGTGGCGACATTCTTCGGCGAGAAGCGGCTGGCTGGATAACCTGTCGGGGTGTTCACCGGAATCGTCGAAGAACTGGGCGAGATCATCGGCAAGGAAGACCTCGGCGACTTCGCCCGGTTGGTCATCCGCGGCCCCGTCGTCACCTCTGACGCCGGGCACGGCGACTCCATCGCGGTCAACGGGGTCTGTTTGACCGTCGTCGAGGTGTTGGGCGACGGCTCGTTCAGCACCGACGTCATGGGCGAGACGCTGAACCGGTCGAGTCTGCGGGCGGTGCACGTCGGCAGTCGCGTCAACCTGGAACGCGCCGCCGCGGTGAACAGTAGGCTCGGTGGTCACATCGTCCAGGGGCATGTCGACAGCACCGGTCATGTGATTGCGCGCACACCGTCCGACGAGTGGGAAGTGGTGCGGGTCGCGCTGCCCACGGCCCTGTCCAGGTACGTCGTGGAGAAGGGCTCGATCACCGTCGACGGGGTTTCCTTGACCGTCTCCGCTCTAGGTCATGACTGGTTTGAGGTCTCGCTCATCCCGACCACATTGGGGCTCACCACCCTGGGGGCGGCCGAGGTCGGAACGCAGGTCAACCTCGAGGTCGACATCATCGCCAAATACGTCGAACGGTTGATGAGCCAGTCCGCTGAATAACACGGGCAATAATCCCTGCGCCGGCTTGGTTCATACTGGGGTGATGACGAGGCTGGACTCAGTCGAGCGGGCGGTCGCCGACATTGCTGCCGGCAAGGCGGTGGTCGTGATCGACGACGAGGACCGCGAGAACGAGGGCGACCTGGTTTTCGCCGCCGAGATGGCCACCCCCGAACTCGTCGCCTTCATGGTCCGCTATACGTCGGGCTATCTGTGTGTTCCGCTGGACGGCGCCATCTGCGACCGCCTGGGCCTGCTGCCGATGTACGCGGTGAACCAGGACAAGCACGGCACCGCATACACCGTCACCGTCGATGCGAAAAAAGATGTGGGGACAGGTATTTCGGCCTCTGACCGGGCGACCACCATGCGGCTGCTCGCCGATCCGTCCAGCGATGTGAATGATTTCAGCAAGCCCGGGCACGTGGTCCCGTTGCGCGCCAAGGACGGCGGGGTGCTGCGCCGCCCCGGCCATACCGAGGCGGCCGTCGACCTGGCGCGGCTGGCCGGCTTACAGCCCGCGGGCGCGATCTGCGAGATCGTCAGCCAGAAGGACGAGGGCGCCATGGCCCAGACCGACGAGCTGCGGGTTTTCGCCGACGACCACGATCTGGCCCTGATCTCGATCGCCGATCTGATCGAGTGGCGGCGCAAGCACGAGAAGCACATCGAGCGCATCGCCGAGGCGCGGATCCCCACCCAGCACGGCGAATTCCGGGCGGTCGGCTACACCAGCATCTACGAAGACGTCGAGCATGTCGCGCTGGTTCGCGGCGATATCGCCGGACCCGACCACGACGGTCACGACGTGCTGGTGCGGGTGCACTCCGAATGTCTGACCGGCGATGTCTTCGGTTCCCGGCGCTGCGACTGCGGCCCGCAGTTGGACGCGGCGATGGCCATGGTCGCCCGCGAGGGGCGTGGTGTGGTGCTGTACATGCGCGGCCACGAGGGCCGGGGCATCGGCCTGATGCACAAGCTGCAGGCCTATCAGCTCCAAGACGCCGGGGACGACACCGTGGACGCCAACCTCAAGCTGGGTCTGCCCGCCGACGCCCGCGACTACGGCATCGGCGCACAGATCCTGGTCGATCTCGGGGTCCGGTCGATGCGGCTGCTGACCAACAATCCCGCCAAGCGGGTGGGCCTGGACGGCTACGGGCTGCACATCATCGAGAGGGTGCCGCTGCCGGTGCGCGCCAACGCGGAGAACATCCGCTACCTGATGACCAAGCGCGATCGCATGGGTCACGATCTGACCGGCCTGGACGATTTCCACGAAGCCACCACCATGGACAACTACCAAGAAGGCGTGTATCTCCTGGGCGATCGCCGCCCCACCGATCTTGATCTCGGCGGGACCCTGTGAGTCCTGCGGCCGGTGTCCCTGACATGCCCCAGCTCGACGCGTCGGGGTTGACGCTGGCCATTGTCGCCAGCACCTGGCATCAGAGGATCTGTGACGCGCTGCTCGACGGCGCCCGCAAGGTGGCCGCCGAGGCCGGTATCGACGACCCGACCGTGGTGCGGGTGCTCGGCGCGATCGAAATCCCCGTGGTGGCACAGGCATTGACCGCCAACCACGACGCCGTCGTTGCGCTCGGCGTGGTGATCCGCGGTCAGACACCGCATTTCGACTATGTCTGCGACGCCGTGACCCAAGGCCTGACCCGGGTGTCTCTCGATGCCCGCACGCCGGTCGCCAACGGCGTGCTGACCGTCGACAACGAGCAGCAGGCGCTGGATCGGGCCGGGCTGCCGGACTCCGCCGAGGACAAGGGTGCCCAGGCCGCCGCCGCTGCACTGTCCACCGCGCTGACGCTTCGGGATTTTCGTTCGCCGTCATGACCGACACCGAGTGGGACATCGAGATACGGCCGCATCTGACACCGTATTTCGCCTACGGAGCGGCGGCCCTCATCGTGGTCGCCCACGTCGCGGTCGGCGTGTTGTTGAAGATCTCCTCGACCGGCGTCGTCTTTCAGACGGCTGATCAAGTCGCCATCGCCCTGCTCGGTGTGGTGATCGCCTGCTTCGTGCTGCTCTTCGCCCGGCCGCGGCTGCGGGTCGGCGCCCCCGGTGTCGCGGTGCGAAACCTACTCGGATACCGCCTCATTCCTTGGTCGGACGTCGTGGACGTGTCGTTCCATCGCGGGGCTCGCTGGGCACGGCTGGACCTGCCCGATGATGAGTACGTCCCGGTGATGGCGATCCAGGCCGTCGACAAGGACCGGGCCGTCGACGCGATGGACCGCGTCCGCGCGCTGCTGGTGCGCTACCGGCCCGACATCAGCTCACACTGAGAATCATCGCGACTTCGTCTGGCGAACCGGGCGGTTCGAGCGCGGAAACGGTGAATCCCAGGCTTTCGTAGACGCCACGCGCGGGCGCATTGTCGGTCGCGACACGCAGCGTGACGGTGCGGGCCCGGCGGTCACGCGCCCAGTCCACCGCCGCCGCCACCAGTGGGCGCGCCAGGCCCTGACCACGCGCCGCGGGGTCGAGCCACAACGAGTACAGATACACCGATTCGGGGTTGGCCTGTTGTGCGCCGATCAGACCGATGGGCCTGTTGCCGATCAGCGCGGCGAACTGTGCATGTTCGCGGAGCCTGCGACGCCACTGCGCGGCGGTGAACGACGCCTCCTGTTTGAACTGCGGGTCGTTCTCGCCGAGCGAATCGATCAATGCCCGCAGTCGGACGCCGGCGAAGACCCGCCAGTCCGACTCCGTCAGCCTGGCGACCCGGGCATTCACCTGGTGTCGCCCATGACCAGCCCCTCCCGGCGAGGGTCTGCGCCGCCCACCCAGCCCGCATCGTCGCGCACGATCGCCGACAGCCCACTGGACTGGTCGGCGAGGTCGACCTGGTGACCGAGTTTGCGTAATCCCTGCACCAGCGGGTCGTGGTCCCCAGCCAGTCCAGGAGGCCCGGAGGTGTCGATGACGGGATGTTCGCCGCCGACGTTCGTCTTGGGTGAGTTCGCGGCCCCAAAGTCGACCATGCCCACCGCCTGTTGCGGATCCAGGCCCCAATCGAGCATTCCCACAACGGTTTTCACGACAAACTGGATGATCACCGAGCCGCCGGGGGAGCCGGTGAGGGCGTACAGGGGTCCTCGGCCGGTCGGTGCCTCGTCGAATATCAGCGTGGGGGCCATCGTGCTGCGGGGCCGCTTGCCCGGCTCGACCCGGTTGGCCACCGGCACACCGTCAGGGCCGGCGGGTTCCGCGGCGAAGTCGGTCAACTGGTTGTTGAGGATGAAGCCGTCCACCATGTGGAACGAGCCGAACGCCGACTCGACGGTGGTGGTCATGGACGCGGCATTGCCCTTGGCGTCGACGATGCTGATCTGGCTGGTGCCGTGTTCGGGCGTCGGCGGCGCCGGTGCGCTCGAAGGTCCGAATTCGCCCGGCTTCGCCGTTCCCATGGTGCGCTGATCGGAGATGAGGGCCGCCCGCCCGGTCAGGTACGCGTTGTTGATCAACGCGTCGGGCGAACCGCCGGGAAGCGGGACGAAGTCGGTGTCGGCGACGTACTTGTCACGGTCGGCGTAGGCCAACCGCTCCGCTTCGGATATCAAATGAACACCCATCACGGAGGGTCTGCCGCCGTTGCGATCGAGGTCGGTGGGCTTGTGATCGCCCATGGGGAAGTGTTCGAGCATACCGAGTGTCGCGGCGACGGCGATACCACCAGATGATGGCGGCGGCATACCGCAGATCTCCTTGCCCCGGTACGGAGCACACAGCGGCTCACGCTTCTTCGGGGCGTATCCGGACAGATCCTGCAGCGTCATCAGGCTCGGGGTCCGGCCGCCGGACACATCCGTCGCGGCCGAGACGATGTCACGCGCGATGTCGCCGGTGTAGAACGACTGCGGGTCAGCGGCGATGACGCCCAACGTCTTCGAGTAGGCCGGGTTGTTGAGACGGGTGCCCGATGACTTGGGGCTGCCGTCGGTGTTGAGAAAGTATGCCGACGCGTTCGGATCGACCTTCAGCTTCGGCGCCGAGTCCGCGATCGCCGCGGCCAGTCGGGGGCTGATGTCGAAGCCGTCGTCGGCGAGTGCGACCGCCGGGTCGAACAGGTCGCGCCAGGCGGTCTTGCCGTGCTCGGTGTGGACCTCCTGTAGAAGCCGCACGATGCCGGGAACTCCGATGGACCGGCCGGAAGCGCGGGCATCGGGTCTGGGCGGTGTGCGGTCGGTGTCGGAGACCCATCGCAGGTAGTTCTCCGTCGCCGCGGCCGGGGCGACCTCGCGCCCGTCGTAGGCCTGAACGGCACCCGACGCGGCGTCGTAGTAGAGCAGGAACCCGCCGCCGCCAACACCGGAGGCCTGCGGTTCGACCAGACCCAGCACCGCCTGCGCGGTGACCAGCGCATCCGCCGCAGTGCCACCGTCGCGCAGCACGCCACAGGCCGCCTGGGTGGCCAGCGGGTTGGCGGTCACCGCCGAGTAGCTGCGCGTCTGCACCGCCGTCATGTCCTTGCGGTAGCCGGTGGCGACCTCGGGGTTCGTGGACGCGGAAGCCGACGTCTCCGATCCCGGCGTGCCGTCGGCGACGATCGAGCAGGCGCCCGCGGCGGTGGGCGGTCCGTTCTCCTCGGCGCCGCATCCGGCCAGTACCAGGACGACACCGGCCAGCGGCGCGGTCGCCTTGATCAGGGGCGAGATCCGCATCACTCGACGGTAGTTCATCGAGAGCGTCCGGCAACGGCAGTAACCTGGATTCCGTGCCCGATCCAGCGACATACCGCCCTGCCCCTGGATCGATCCCCGTCGAACCCGGCGTCTACCGGTTCCGGGATCCGCACGGCCGGGTGATCTACGTCGGCAAGGCCAAGAGCCTGCGCAGCCGGCTGACGTCGTACTTCGCCGACATCTCGGGGCTCGCGCCACGCACCCGGCAGATGGTGACGACGGCGGCCAGCGTCGAGTGGACAGTGGTCACCACCGAAGTCGAGGCGCTGCAGCTCGAGTACAACTGGATCAAGGAATTCGATCCGCGGTTCAACATTCGGTATCGCGACGACAAGTCCTATCCAGTGCTCGCGGTGACGCTGAACGAAGAGTTTCCGCGGCTGATGGTCTACCGGGGGCCGCGTCGCAAGGGTGTCCGTTACTTCGGCCCGTACTCGCATGCATGGGCGATTCGGGAGACCCTCGATCTGCTGACCCGGGTGTTTCCGGCACGCACATGCTCGGCGGGAGTATTCAAGCGGCACAAGCAGATCGACCGTCCTTGCCTGCTGGGTTACATCGACAAGTGTTCAGCACCGTGCGTCGGCCGGGTCAGCGCCGAGCAACACCGCCGCATCGTGCTCGACTTCTGCGATTTCCTGGCGGGCAAGACCGACCGGCTGGTCCGTGACATGGAACGTCAGATGAACGCGGCCGCCTTGGAGTTGGACTTCGAGCGGGCGGCCCGGCTCCGCGACAACATCGGCGCACTCAAGCGCGCCCTGGAAAAGCAGACCGTGGTGTTCGGTGACGGTACCGACGCCGATGTGATGTCCTTCGCCGACGATGAGCTCGAGGCCGCGGTGCAGGTCTTCCACGTGCGTGGCGGGCGGGTCCGCGGCCAGCGCGGTTGGATCGTCGAAAAGTCCGGTGAGCCAGGGGAATCCACGCCGGAATATCTCGTCGAGCAGTTCGTCACACAGTTCTACGGCGATCAGGTCGAGCTCGACGGGTCCGCCGACGAGGCGCTGAACCCGGTACCGCGACAGCTGCTGGTGCCGGTGCTGCCGTCGAATGCCGAGCAACTGGAGACGTGGCTGTCTCAGTTGCGCGGCACGCGGGTGGCGCTGCGCGTGCCGCAGCGGGGCGACAAGCGCGCACTGGCCGAGACCGTCCAACGCAATGCGCAGGATGCGCTCAACCAGCACAAGCTCAAACGTGCCGGCGACTTCACCGCCAGAACCGCTGCGCTGCAGAGTGTTCAGGATGCGCTCGGACTGGCGGATGCACCGCTGCGCATCGAGTGCGTCGACATCAGCCACGTCCAGGGCACGGACGTGGTGGCGTCGCTGGTGGTGTTCGAGGACGGGCTGCCGCGCAAGTCCGACTACCGGCATTACGCGATCCGGGAAGCCGCCGGTGACGGCCGTTCCGACGACGTCGCGTCGATTGCCGAAGTGACGCGGCGCCGGTTCTACCGTCACCTGCACGACACCGAGCATCCGACCGAGCTTGCCCCGGAAGGCAAGTCGCGTCGGTTCGCCTATCCGCCCAACCTGTTCGTGGTGGACGGTGGGGCGCCGCAGGTCAACGCCGCCGCGGCGGTGCTCGAGGACCTGGGCATCACCGACGTGGCGGTGATCGGGCTGGCGAAGCGGCTGGAGGAGGTGTGGGTGCCGGCGGAGCCGGACCCTGTCATCATGCCGCGCAACAGCGACGGGCTGTTCCTGCTGCAGAGGGTCCGGGACGAGGCGCACCGGTTCGCCATCACCTACCACCGCAGCAAGCGGTCCAAGCGGATGACGGCCTCGGCGCTGGATTCGGTGCGTGGGCTCGGCGAGCACCGGCGTAAAGCCCTGGTCACCCACTTCGGGTCGCTCGCCCGGTTGAAGGAGGCCAGCGTCGAGGAGATCACCGTGGTGCCGGGAATCGGGGTGGCGACGGCAAAGGCGGTTCTGGACGCGCTCGGCGTACCGCCCGAATCCAGCGCGCCCACCGCCACGATCAGCGATGATCAGAGCAGGGCATCGGGATGACAGATCAGGGTATGCACGAGGAACTGCGCCATAACGCCGGCGACGACGAAGCGGGGGAATCTGATATCGACGTGGTCCTGGTCACCGGGCTGTCCGGTGCGGGGCGGGGGACGGCGGCCAAGGTGCTGGAGGATCTCGGCTGGTATGTCGCCGACAACCTGCCGCCGGAACTCATCGCGCGGATGGTTGAACTCGGTCTGGCCGCCGGTTCCCGCATCACCCAGTTGGCGGTGGTGATGGACGTCCGCTCGCGCGGCTTCACCGGCGATCTGGAGTGGGTGCGCAACGACCTGGCCACCAGAAATATCACGCCCAGGGTGCTGTTCCTCGAGGCATCCGACGACATCCTGGTCCGCCGGTACGAGCAGAACCGACGCAGCCATCCCTTGCAGGGCAATCACACTCTGGGGGAAGGCATCGCCGCCGAGCGCGCGATGCTGGCGCCGGTGCGGGCGGTCGCCGACCTCGTCATCGACACCTCGACACTGTCGGTGCCGGCGTTGCGGGAGAGTATCGAACGGGCCTTCGGCGGCGAGACGGTCGCGCACACGAGTGTCACGGTGGAGTCCTTCGGGTACAAATACGGACTGCCGATGGATGCGGACACGGTCATGGACGTGCGATTTCTGCCCAACCCCCACTGGGTCGACGAACTGCGTCGCCACACCGGTCAACATCCCGCAGTACGGGATTACGTCCTCGGTCAGCCGGGCGCGGCAGAGTTTCTGGACACCTACCATCAACTGCTGGACGTCGTCATCCAAGGCTATCGGCGGGAGGGAAAGCGCTATATGACCGTTGCCATCGGCTGCACCGGCGGTAAGCATCGCAGCGTTGCGATGGCCGAGGCGCTGGCCGCCCGCCTGCAGGGCGGTGACGAGCTCACGGTGCGGGTGTTGCACCGGGATTTGGGTCGCGAATGAGCGACGCGCGGATCGTAGCCATCGGCGGCGGCCACGGGCTCTACGCGACGCTGTCGGCCGCTCGCCGGCTCACCCCGCACGTCACCGCGGTGGTCACGGTGGCCGACGACGGTGGATCGTCGGGTCGGCTGCGCAGCGAGTTGGACGTGGTGCCACCCGGCGATCTTCGAATGGCGTTGGCGGCGTTGGCATCCGACAGTCCGCATGGCAGGCTCTGGGCGACCATCATCCAGCATCGCTTCGGTGGCAGCGGCGCGCTGGCCGGCCATCCGATCGGCAATCTGATGTTGGCCGGGCTTAACGAGGTGCTGGCCGACCCGGTGGCGGCGCTCGACGAGCTCGGCCGCATTCTCGGGGTCAAGGGCCGGGTGTTGCCGATGTGCCCGATGGGGCTGAGCATCGAGGCCGACGTGGCCGGCCTTGAATCGGATCCCCGGATGAGCCGCGTCATCCGCGGACAGGTGGCGATCGCCACCACGGTGGGCAAGGTCCGGCGGGTGCGGCTGCTGCCGGGTGATCCGCCGGCCACCCGGCAGGCGGTGGACGCGATCATCGCGGCCGATCTCGTGGTGCTCGGGCCGGGGTCCTGGTTCACCAGCGTGATCCCGCACGTCCTGGTGCCGCAGCTGGCGGCGGCTCTGCAATCGACGGAGGCCAGACGGGCGTTGGTGTTGAACCTGGTGGCAGAACCGGGTGAGACGGCGGGGTTCTCGGTCGAGCGACACATCCACGTGCTGGCGCAGCACGCGCCGGGATTCACGGTGGACGACATCATCGTCGACGCCAGCCGGGTGCCCAGCGATCGTGAACGCGAACAACTGCGCCGAACCGCCAACATTCTCGCCGCGCAAGTTGAGTTTGCTGACGTGTCCAGACCTGGTACACCTTTACATGACCCGGCGAGGTTGGCCGCGGCTCTGGAGGGTGTGCGTATTCGAGGGATGGCCCCCACCCGAACCATTCAGGAGCCGATTGTGCCGGCACCGACAGTGAACGGACCGAGAGGTGACGACCCGTGGCGATGACAGCCGAGGTCAAAGACGAGCTGAGCCGGTTGACGGTGAACTCGGTCAGCGCTCGCCGCGCCGAGGTAGCGTCGCTGCTCCGGTTCGCCGGCGGACTGCACATCGTCTCGGGGCGAGTGGTGGTGGAGGCCGAGGTCGATCTCGGCATCATCGCCCGGCGGCTCCGCAAGGACATCTTCGACCTGTACGGCTACAACGCCGTCGTTCATGTGCTGTCGGCCAGTGGCATCCGCAAGAGCACCCGATACGTGGTGCGGGTGGCCAAGGACGGCGAGGCGCTGGCACGCCAGACGGGCCTGCTCGATCTGCGCGGCCGGCCGGTGCGGGGACTGCCGGCCCAGGTGGTGGGCGGCAGCGTGGGAGACGCCGAAGCCGCTTGGCGGGGAGCGTTTTTGGCGCACGGATCGCTCACCGAACCGGGTCGCTCGTCGGCGCTCGAGGTGAGTTGCCCCGGTCCGGAGGCGGCGTTGGCGCTCGTCGGTGCGGCACGCCGCCTCGGCGTCAGCGCCAAGGCCCGTGAGGTACGGGGCAGTGACCGCGTGGTGGTGCGCGACGGGGAGGCCATCGGCGCACTGCTGACCCGGATGGGGGCGCAGGACACCAGGTTGACGTGGGAAGAGCGCCGGATGCGCCGCGAGGTGCGGGCAACCGCCAACCGGCTGGCCAACTTCGACGACGCGAATCTGCGCCGGTCGGCACGCGCCGCCGTGGCCGCCGCCGCCCGCGTGGAACGGGCGCTGCACATCCTCGGCGACACGGTGCCCGACCATCTGGCCGCTGCGGGCAAACTGCGGGTCGAGCACAGGCAGGCATCGCTGGAGGAGTTGGGCCGGCTGGCCGATCCGCCGATGACGAAGGATGCTGTGGCAGGCCGTATTCGGCGCTTGTTGTCGATGGCGGACCGCAAGGCCAAACAAGACGGCATCCCCGACACCGAATCGGCTGTTACCCCAGACCTTCTCGAAGACGCCTGACTCCGGCCCGAGCGAAAGGGCAGCGCAGCCCGAGGCCATGACCAAAATGCGCAAAACGGCGGGAATCGCCTGTTACGCGGGTTGTGAGCGCAACCGCGACACGGTGTGGATGGCTCCGTAACTTTGGTGCTACGGAACCAAATAACCACTCGCAAAGGAAGATTCAAATGAACACCACCTTCTCTCGTAAATTCGTCCGTTTCGTCGCGGCGCCCGTCGCTGCCGCAGGCATCATGAGCGGTGCCGCGCTGGGCTTCTCGGCGCTGGCCAACGCAAGTGCCCCGCCGCCGTGCTCGTTCACGGGTAACGCGACGCAGTGCCAGACACCTGGCAACGTCCAGATCAGCACCGAAACCGGTGATGCCGGGATGTACGCGGCTCAGCAGCAGTATCCGTTCTTCGGTTATGGCTATGGCAACGGTCTGCTGTTTCATCACCGCGGACACCGCCACTGACGGTTGGCGCTCCGCGCCAACCGTCAGTGGCGGTGTCCGCGGAGCACGCACTCAGGGCCGGATCGATGCCTCGATCCGGCCCTGAGTGCATTGGGACGTCGGTGTTGTCGGTATCCGCAGGCGGCGACGCCGGATATGGGATTCTGCCATCGTGTCGGCTCCGTCGGGTGTGGTGACGTTCTTGTTCACCGATATCGAACACTCGACTCGACGCCCGGAAACTGCGGCGCCCGGCGTCCAGCTTTGTCGGGCGGGACGCCGCGGTCGTCACTGTCACGGAAGCACTGCGTGCCCACTGACTCGTGACGCTGACCGGCGTCGGCGGAGTCGGCAAGACCCGGCTCGCGTTGGAGGTCGCGAAGCGTCTCGCCGAGGAATTCCCTGACGCAATATGGGTTTTCGAGTTGGCGTCCGTCGGCGATCCGGCGGCGGTGCCCGATGCCGTGGCGGCGGTACTTGGCATCACCCAGCAGCGGGGCATGAGTATCAGCGAGAGTGTGGCCGCCGCGCTCGAGGGCAGGGTTCGGTTGTTGGTGTTCGACAATTGCGAACATGTTCTCGACGCCGTGGCCGGTCTGATCGAGGCCGTCCTCGCCGCCTCGGCGACCGTCACAATGTGGGCGCCCAGCCGCGAGGGGATGGGAATGGTGCACGAGCAGCTGTGGCCGGTGCGCTCGCCCGATGTCGATGCCGCAGTGCAAATTTTCGCCGTCCGGGCACGTACTGTGGCGCCGGACTTTCACCCGACGACTCCACGGCCATCGAGCTGGCGGCATCGCGCATGTCGTCGATGAGTGCCGACGAGATCCGTGACCGCCTCGATGACCGGTTCAAGTTCCTGATCGGCTCACGGCGCGGCATGGAACGCCACCAGACCCTGCGGCACGGTGGCATGGTCATATGACCTGCTCGCCGGTCCGGAAAAGGCCCTGCTGGCCCGCTGTTCGGTGTTCGCCGGCGTATTCGACCACGAGAGCGGCTGTGCCATAGCCGGTTCCGTGGACGCCTATGCCGCGATCGCCCTGCTCGACGCGCTGGTCCCCAAGTCGCTGCTGGTCGTCGACCGGTCGGCGCCGCGAACCCGGTTCCCGATGCTGGAAACCGTCCGGCAGTTCGCCGAGGAACAACGGGTCGCCAGTGGAGATGGCGAGGCGGTCCGGACGGCGCATGCTCGCCACTTCGCCAACCGCGAAGATGAGGTGCTGGCGCTCTGGGACAGCCCGCGCCAGAGGGATGCCTATCGGTGGTCTCAGACAGAGCTGCCCAACCTGCGTACCGCGTTCCGGTGGGCCGCGGACCGACACCCGCGGCGAGGTGCCCTTCGGTTTCGACGGTCTACTCGGAGGCGCGTATATGCTGGTCGGTCGGCCAGCGGCGGCCGTCGACTGGTTCGACCGCTACCTGGAGTTGGGGCGCGACCCTCTCGGCGGTCCCACCGATGAGGCGATGGATTCAGCGGCCGGAGTCGTCCGGGTCGCCGAGGAAACAGGTAACCCGTACGCGCTCTCGTATGCGTTGCTGGCGTATGGCCCGGCTTCCCTTGACGCAGGCCCGGAAGGTGCGCTCGCCGCCATGAGTCGGGGATTGGTCGCGCGCGCCAGCGGTATCGCTCCACCGAGGCATACCTGGGCCTGAATGTCGGTTGGCGGGAGGCCCGACTCGGCGACAGCGCGGCCGCGCTGGAGCACCTCATGTTGGCACTTCGCACATATCACGACTCCGGATCCACCACGGCAATTCGCAGCCCGCTGGGGATTCTCGCCGAAATATTGGCCCAGCGTGGAAACTTGGAGTCGGGTGCCACGATCGCTGGCTTCGCCGCTCAGCCCCCGTGACCGTTGGTCTTTCCGGAATTCACGAACACGGTCGCTCACCTCCGGGAGGTCCTGGGAGACGAGACGTACCAATCGCTCGCCGACAGGTGCGCGGCCATGACCACCGCAGCGATCGCGACCTATGCCGACGATCAATCGACCGGGTGCGGATCGAAATCGAGCGTTGATCGCATCCAGTTCTGCATCACGGCTGTGATTTCGAGAGGATTCAACGACCCCGGTGCAGATTTCGCGGCTTCACCGTTGGCTACGGTGGAACCATGGAGACGCTGAGGGTCGGCGCGGCCTTTCCCGATCCGCCGTTCAACGGTATGCCGGACGACGGTGGTCAGCCGGCCGGCCTCGACATCGACCTGATGAGCGCAATCGCCGAATCACTCGGCGCAACAATTGAATTCGTCACCTACGACGGCATCGACTTCAACGGCATCTTCGACGCCCTCGACAACGGCGACTTCGACTGCGTGGCCGCCGGAACGACGGTGACACCCGAACGCGAGCAGAAGGCGGCGTTCGTCGCGCCCTACCTCATCTCAGGCCAGTCGCTGGCCGTCGACACCTCCCGGCTTCCGCACGTCACCTCCGTCGACGGCCTCGTAGGCCTCACCGTCGGCGTCCAGCGCGGCAACACCAGTCAACGCATCGCCGAGGAACTCGTCGCCAACGGCAAAGCCGCCCGGGTGCGCGTCTACGACTACGGCGGCATCCGCTCGGCGCTGACGGACCTGAGCACCGGAGGATGCGACGCGTTCATGAAATTGGCGCCCGTGCTCAACGAACTGGTCAAGCCGGTCCCGGGAGTCGAGGTGGTCCAGCGCGGCATCTCGGTCGAGCACATCGCGATCGCGGTACCGCGCAGCGACCAGGCACTACTCGGCCGCATCACGGTTGCCCAGGCCGAGCTCGAAGAGGCAGGCACCCTGCAGCGGATTCGCCGGAAATGGCTGGGCAATCCCTTTGCCGATCAGAGGCTGGCCATGCAGTGACCAACCCGCGCGTGGCGTGTACCACACCACTAGGCTGGTTGCCGAGCAGTTCATCAGCGACTAAGGAGACACAAAGTGACCATCCGGGTCGGCGTTAACGGCTTCGGCCGCATCGGACGCAATTTCTACCGGGCGCTTGAGGCGCAGAAGGCCGAGGGCAAGAGCACCGACATCGAGGTGGTGGCCGTCAACGACCTGACTGACAACGCCACGCTCGCGCACCTGCTCAAGTTCGACTCGATCCTGGGCCGGTTCCCCAGGGACATCGGCCTCGAGGGCGACGACACCATCGTCGTCGGCGACAAGAAGATCAAGGCGCTCGAGGTTAAGGCCGGCCCGTCGGAATTGCCGTGGGCAGACCTGGGCGTCGACGTCGTCGTCGAGTCGACCGGCATCTTCACCAACGCCGCCAAGGCCAAGGGGCACCTGGACGCAGGCGCCAAGAAGGTGGTCATCTCCGCGCCCGCCACCGACCCGGACATCACCATCGTGCTGGGCGTGAACGACGACAAGTATGACGGCAGCCAGAACATCATCTCCAACGCGTCGTGCACCACGAACTGCCTCGGCCCGCTGGCCAAGGTGCTCAACGACGAGTTCGGCATCGTCAAGGGCCTGATGACCACGATTCACGCGTATACCCAGGACCAGAACTTGCAGGACGGCCCGCACGGCGATCTGCGCCGTGCCCGCGCCGCCGCGCTGAACATCGTCCCCACCTCGACCGGCGCTGCCAAGGCCATCGGCCTGGTGCTCCCCGAGCTCAAGGGCAAGCTCGACGGCTATGCGCTACGGGTGCCGATCCCCACCGGCTCGGCGACCGACCTCACCGCCGAACTGAGCAAGGCCGCCAGCGCCGACGAGATCAACGCCGCATTCAAGGCCGCGGCCGACGGCCCGCTCAAGGGCATCCTGAAGTACTACGACGTGCCGATCGTCTCGTCCGACATCGTCACCGACCCGCACAGCTCGATCTACGACTCACTTCTGACCAAGGTGATCGACAACCAGGCCAAGGTGGTGTCCTGGTACGACAATGAATGGGGCTACTCCAACCGCCTCGTCGATCTCGTCGCACTGGTCGGCAAGTCCCTGTAGCCGTGAGCATCAAGACGCTCGAAGACTTACTGGCAGAAGGAGTTTCGGGCCGCGGCGTGCTAGTGCGCTCGGACCTGAACGTGCCGCTGGACGACTCAGGTGACATCACCGATCCGGGCCGCATCGTCGCGTCTGTGCCGACGCTGAAGGCGCTGGCCGACGCCGGCGCCAAGCTCGTCGTCACCGCGCATCTCGGCAGGCCCAAAGGGGGACCGGACCCGAAGTTGTCGTTGGCCCCGGTGGCCAAGGCGCTGTCCGACCGGCTGGGCCGTCACGTGCAGCTGGCCGGCGATGTCGTCGGCACCGACGCGCTGGCCCGGGCGGAGGGCCTGACCGACGGCGACGTCCTGCTGCTGGAGAACATCCGCTTCGATCCACGCGAAACCAGCAAGGAGGACAACGAGCGGATGGCGCTGGCCAGGCAGCTGGTCGAACTGGTCGGTGATGACGGCGCATTCGTCTCGGACGGATTCGGCGTCGTGCACCGCAAGCAGGCATCGGTCTACGACGTCGCCGAACTGCTGCCGCACTACGCGGGCCAGCTGGTGGCCGCCGAGGTCACGGTGCTCGAGCAACTGACCAGCTCGACCGAGCGGCCCTATGCCGTGGTGCTCGGCGGTTCCAAGGTCTCCGACAAGCTGGCGGTCATCGAATCGCTCGCCGAGAAGGCCGACAGCCTCGTCATCGGGGGCGGCATGTGCTTCACCTTCCTAGCGTCCCAAGGTGTTTCGGTCGGTACGTCGCTGCTCGAGGAGAGCATGATCGAGACCTGTCGCAAACTGCTGGAGGACTACGGCGACGTGATCCACGTGCCCGTCGACATCGTGGTGGCCGACAAGTTCGCCGCCGATGCGAACTCCGAGATCGTTGCGGCGGACCGCATCCCCGAAGACAAGATGGGCCTCGACATCGGCCCGGGTTCGGTCAAGCGGTTCACCGCGCTGCTCTCCAACGCCAAGACGATCTTCTGGAACGGTCCGATGGGCGTGTTCGAGTTCCCCGCATTCGCGGCGGGTACGAAGGGCGTCGCCGAGGCGATCATCGGCGCCACCGGCAAGGGCGCGTTCAGCGTCGTGGGCGGTGGCGACTCGGCCGCCGCGGTCCGTGCGCTCGGACTCGACGAGGATGGCTTCTCTCACATTTCCACCGGGGGCGGGGCCTCGCTGGAATACCTTGAGGGCAAGACGCTGCCCGGTATCGACGTCCTCCAGTAGTACCCGCGCAGTCCTGAGCACCCAGAAAGGCGCACACGTGTCCCGTAAGCCGCTGATCGCCGGCAACTGGAAGATGAACCTCAACCATTTCGAAGCGATCGCGCTGGTGCAGAAGATCGCGTTCTCACTGCCGGCGAAGTACTTCGCGAAGGTCGATGTCGCGGTGCTGCCGCCATTCACCGATCTGCGCAGCGTGCAGACGCTGGTCGACGGGGACAAGCTGCTGCTGACCTACGGCGCGCAGGACATCTCCCAGCATGACTCGGGCGCCTACACCGGCGAGATCAGCGGCGCCTTCCTGGCCAAGCTCGGCTGCTCCTATGTCACCGTCGGCCACTCCGAACGCCGTACCTATCACCACGAGGACGACGCGCTGGTCGCCGCCAAGGCGGTGGCCGCGTTCCGGCACGGCATCATTCCCATCGTGTGCATCGGGGAGCACCTCGAGGTCCGCGAGGCGGGCAATCACGTCGACCACTGCCTCGCCCAGGTGCGCGCATCACTGGACGGGCTGTCCAGTGAGCAGGTCGGCAACGCAGTCATCGCCTACGAGCCGGTCTGGGCCATCGGCACCGGCCGGGTCGCCAGTGCGGCCGACGCCCAGGAGGTCTGCAAGGCTGTGCGCGACGAGCTGGGGATGCTATCGTCGCCGCAGCTCGCGGCGGGTATCCGAGTGCTGTACGGCGGCTCGGTGAACGGCAAGAACATCGGTGAGATCGTTGCTCAGGAGGATGTCGACGGCGCGCTGGTGGGCGGGGCTTCGCTGGACGCCGAGCAATTCGCGACGCTGTCGGCCATCGCCGCGGGCGGCCCGTTGCCGTGATCTGCGCTCGGTCCAGGTAGTCTGGCGGCCATGCAATTGGCCCTGCAGATCATCCTGATTGTGACCAGCGTCCTGGTCGTGCTCCTGGTGCTGCTGCATCGTGCCAAGGGCGGCGGCCTGTCCACGCTGTTCGGTGGCGGTGTGCAGTCCAGCTTGTCGGGCTCCACGGTGGTCGAGAAGAACCTGGACCGACTGACGCTGTTCGTCACCGGCATCTGGCTGGTCTCCATCGTCGGCGTCGCACTGCAGATCAAATACAGCTGACGGCGTAGCCCCTTCGGGGCCCCACCCGGCGGCACCATTTGTACGTCTTCACGCCATGAATCGAGCTTCCATGCCGTGTGCCTTATGGACATTCGGTCGCGGCTGAGCACTTTCGCCTGGCACGTCGCGAGTGCCAGGAACCGTTCAGCACCGGCCCCTACTATCGGCGCGGTGTCCAGCTTGGTCACTACCCAATGCTCTGGTCTCCCTAAGGCGGGTGTTCGTGCTCAGACGACTTCGTGTTGGCGCCGTTGCACTGGTTTTCCTCTGTCTGAGTTGCGCCGTCGCGACGGCCGAACCGCTGCCTGTCGCCGACGTCACGCAATCTGCCGACACCGATGACGGTTGGCACCTGAGCGCCGCACTCACCCGGATGACCATCAATTCCGTGCCCAACATGGCCGCGACCGCCTTCACCCGGGAGGGCTTCGTCACCGGCAAGGCCGCGGCGACCATCGAGGGCAACGGCAACATTCCGGTCAACTCGGGCACGCTCGTCCTGGGCCTGCAACTGGGCTGTCAGGTCGACCTCAGCGAGGGCGGGAGCGTCGACGTGGGCGGCGACGCCGGGATCAACCCTGGAATCGGCAACGGCAGTGTGCTCAACGACATCGGCCCGTACGCGGACGTGGACGGCGACATCTCCATCAATCTGCTGCCCGGCAACATCACCAATCTGGGGCTGGGCAAGAAGACGCTCAAGGGTCGCACCGGCGAGATCGTCGTGCACGACGCACACGTCAAGGTGGACGGCTGTGGGGGTCAGGTGGCCATCCGGTTCTTCGCCACGGCGATGATCGACACCGACAAGTCCGACGACAGCGTCAACGCCTACGGGGACATCCTGAGCCTATGAGCACTCGGTGGCGGATCCTGGTTGCCGGCCTGTCGTTCGTCGGTTGGGTCGCCGTTTTGCCTGCCGGTATCGCCCAGGGCGCCTGCACAGGAGCGGGTGACTACGGGGCCGCCTCCGGCTGTGCCCCCTCGGACTCGGGGGGCGGATCGAGCAAGGGCGAGAGTTGGCCCCCGACATCGGTGGACTGGCCGCCGCAACAGGACGCCGACGCCGGCAGCGACAGCAGCGACAAGGGCAGTGGCGACGCGCAGTCGACACCCATCGTCATGCCCGACGGGCAGAAGCCACCGCAGGCCACCCATCCGCTCGGTTCGGATTCGACGAGCAAGTCGACGCCGGCCAAGCCGATCGTTCCGGTCGGCCCCGATCCGTCCAGCGGCACGTCGGTGAAGAGCAGCGCGACAACCGGGCCGATCGTCACCCCGCAAGGATGACCCGACCGGGGGGCACTCGCCGTGCGGCAGCTTCGGTCCGCCACGATAATCGGGGGATGGCTGAAGGTACCGACGTCGCCCTGGCACCAATCGGTTCCGTACGCCGGTCCCAAATCGGCCGTGAAGCCACCGAGCCGATGCGCGAGGACATCCGGCTTCTCGGCACAATCCTCGGCGACACCGTTCGCGAGCAGAACGGTGCGGAGGTGTACGACCTCGTCGAGCGAGCACGGGTGGAGTCTTTCCGGGTCCGCCGGTCCGAGATCGACCGCGGCGAGCTGGCCGGCATGTTCAGCGGCATCGACGTCCGGCAGGCCATCCCGGTCATCCGGGCATTCACGCACTTCTCGTTGCTGGCCAATGTGGCCGAGGACATCCACCGCGAGCGACGCCGTGCGATTCACGTTGCCGCGGGCGAGCCGCCGCAGGACAGCAGTCTCGCGGCAACGTATGCGAAACTCGATGCCGCCGACCTCGATCCGGTGACGGTCGCCGACGCACTCACCGGAGCGCTGGTCTCACCGGTGATCACCGCGCACCCCACCGAGACCCGCAGGCGCACGGTGTTCGACACGCAGCACCGCATCACCGAGCTGATGCGCGTTCGCCTTCGTGGGCATAGCCTCACCGGAGACGGCCGCGACGTCGAGATCGAGTTGCGCCGCCACATCCTGACCCTCTGGCAGACCGCGCTCATCCGCTTGTCGCGCTTGAAGATCCAGGACGAGATCGAAACGGGGCTGCGGTACTACCCGGCCGCGTTCTTCGACGTCATCCCGCAGGTGAATGCGGAGGTGCGCACGGCACTGCAGGCCCGTTGGCCAGGCACACACCTGCTCGACACGCCCATCCTGCGGCCCGGCTCCTGGATCGGCGGCGACCGCGACGGCAACCCGAACGTCACCGCCGACGTCGTCAGGCTGGCCACAGGCAGCGCCTCCTACACCGCGCTCGAGCATTACTTCGTCGAGATCACCGCGCTGGAACAGGAGCTGTCGATGTCGGCGCGGCTGGTCACGGTGAGCGACGAGGTGGCCGCCCTCGCCGACATGTGCCACGAGCCCGCGCGCGCCGACGAACCCTATCGGCGCGCGTTGCGCGTCATCCACGGCCGGCTCACCGCGACGGCCGCGGAGATACTGGACCGACAGCCCGAACACGAACTCGACCTCGGGCTGGACCGCTATCTCACGCCCGGCGAGTTGCTGTCCGATCTCGACGTCGTCGACCGGTCCCTGCGCGGCAACGGCAGTGCGGTGCTGGCCGACGATCGGCTGGCCCGTCTACGAGAAGCCGTGCGCGTCTTCGGGTTTCACCTGCAGGGTCTGGACATGCGGCAGAACTCCGACATCCACGAGGAGGTCGTCGCCGAACTGCTGGCGTGGGCAGGGGTGCATTCCGAATACGGGTCACTGCCGGAGCCGGAGCGGGTGCGGATTCTCGCGGCCGAACTCGGCACCCGGCGGCCGCTGATCGGCGACGGTGCCCAATTGTCCGAGCTTGCCCGCAAAGAGCTCGACATCGTCGGCGCCGGCGCGCGTGCCGTGGCGGTGTTCGGGCCACAGGCGGTGCCCAACTACATCATCTCGATGTGCCAGTCGGTATCGGACATGCTGGAGGCCGCGGTCCTGCTCAAGGAGGCCGGCCTGCTCGATGCTTCGGGACCGGACGCGTACGCACCCGTCGGGATCGTGCCCCTGTTCGAGACCATCGACGATCTCCAGAACGGCTCCTCGATTCTGGAAGCGGTGCTTGACCTTCCGTTGTACCGGGCCGTCGTCGCCGCCCGCGGAGACAGTCAGGAGGTGATGCTCGGATACTCGGACTCCAACAAGGACGGCGGCTATCTGGCGGCCAACTGGGCGCTGTATCGAGCCGAACTCGATCTGGTGGAGTCGGCGCGCAAGACGGGAATCCGGTTGCGGCTGTTCCACGGTCGCGGCGGCACCGTCGGCCGTGGCGGTGGACCCAGCTACGACGCCATCCTGGCCCAGCCGCCGGGTGCGGTGTGCGGGTCGCTACGGATCACCGAACAGGGTGAGGTGATCGCCGCCAAGTACGCCGAGCCGCAGATCGCCCATCGCAACCTCGAGACGTTGCTGGCCGCCACGCTCGAGGCCACCCTGCTCGACGTCGAGGGGCTCGGCGACGCCGCCGGGCCCGCCTACGAGGTGCTCGACGAGCTCGCCGCGAGGGCACAGCGCGCCTACGCCGAGTTGGTCCACGAGACACCGGGATTCGTCGACTACTTCAAGGCGTCCACGCCGGTGAGCGAGATCGGCGCACTCAACATCGGCAGCAGGCCCGCCTCCCGCAAACCCACGTCGTCGATCTCCGATCTGAGGGCGATCCCGTGGGTGCTGGCCTGGAGTCAGTCGCGGGTCATGCTGCCGGGCTGGTACGGCACCGGCACGGCATTCGACGAGTGGATCACCGAGGGCGACGGTCGGCTGCGGGTTCTTCAGGACCTGTACCGGCGATGGCCCTTCTTCGCCACCGTGCTGTCGAACATGGCCCAGGTACTGGCCAAGGCCGATATGGGCCTGGCCGCCCGGTACGCCGAATTGGTCGACGACGAGGCACTGCGCCGCCGCGTGCTCGACAAGATCGTCGACGAATACGAGCTGACCATCCGCATGCACCGGCTCATCACCGGCCAGGACGACCTGCTGGCCGACAACCCGGCGTTGGCCCGGTCGGTGTTCAACCGGTTCCCGTACCTGGAACCCCTGAACCATCTGCAGATCGAACTGCTGCGCCGCTACCGGTCCGGCGACGAGGACGAGCTGGTCCAGCGCGGAATCCTGTTGACCATGAGCGGCCTGGCGACGGCTTTGCGCAACAGCGGGTGAGGTACGGCCCGCGGTGGATGATGGACCACATGGCCAACATCGCCGGCGATGGTCGCCGACTGCTGTTCAAGAACGTCCGAATCTTCGATGGGCTCTCTGGCCGGCTCGTCGCAGGTCACGTGCTGGTCGAAGGCCAGACGGTCGCGGCCGTCGAAACGTCGCCCATCGCGGAGAATCTCCAGACCGCGGTCATCGACGGTGTGGACAGGGTACTGATGCCCGGGATGAGCGATGCCCATGTCCACCTGGTCGGAGCCGCCAACACGCTCATCGACCTCGTGATGGCCTCCCAGACCCAGCTCGCCGCGAGCGCTCTCGCCCGTGCCAAGGACACGTTGTTGCGCGGCTTCACCACTGTCCGTGACATGGCCGGCGACACCGTCGGCATCCGGAAGGTCATCGACGCCCAACCCGATCTGGGACCCCGCGTCTATCCCAGCCAGGCCGCCATCTCACAGACCGCCGGTCACGGGGACTTCAGCTTCGTCTACCAGCGTCCGACCGCGCTGGGCGGCCCACAGTCGCGGGGCGAGGAGATCGGTTTCATGCGGGTCGCCGACGGCCCGGCCCGGGTGCTGGCCGCCGTCCGGGAGCAGCTCAAGCTGGGCGCCTCCCAGATCAAGTTGATGGTCGGTGGCGGTGCCGCATCGCTGTACGACCCGCTGTACACACTGCAGTTCACGCCGCGGGAACTGCGCGCCGCGGTCGAGGCCGCCGAGGACTACGGCACCTACGTCGCCACCCACGTCTACAGCGTCGCCGGTATCCGCCGGGCCGTCGACGCGGGGGTGAAATCGATCGAACACGGCCATCTCGCCGACGAAGCGACGGTCGCGATGCTGGCCGAGCGGGAAGTGTGGTTGTCGACGCAACCGTTCGCCGAACACGACCACGCGTTCATCAATCCGGAAAGCGCCGACAAGAACCGAGAGATCTGTGGCGGCACGGATCGGCTGTACGAGTGGGCGAAGAAGCACGGCGTGAAGGTCGCGTGGGGGACCGATCTACTTTTCGAGCCGGACAAGACTTACAGACAGAGCGAGATGCTGGCCCGACTCGGACAGTACTTCACCAACACCGAGGCGCTCAAGATCGTGACGTCCGGCAACGCGAGTCTGTTCCGGCTCGCCGGTGACCGCGATCCGTACCGATCGGCCAGGCTCGGCGAGATCACCGCCGGAGCCTGGGCGGATCTCCTGCTCGTCAACGCAGACCCGACGGTGGATCTGAACGTGCTGTCCGACCCGTGCACGAATATCGCGGTGATCGTCAAGGGCGGGGTGGTGGTCAAGGACAACCGGGACGACCGCGCTCACCTGACCCGGTAGTCGGCCGGGCACACCCCTTCGAGGCAATCGCAGACGAGCTGGAGGCGCGGCGCCAATTCGTTGATACGGCTGATCGTCTCGTTGAACCGCTCCGGAGTCGCGTCCAGGTTGCCCGTCCAATTATTGAGGTCGATCAGGGTTTCGCTCAGGTGCTCCAGAATGGTGTCGACCTGCTCGACCGTGACATCGGCATTCAGTGCCGCCTGGGCGAGTTTCCTGATCCGCTCGGGACCGGTGCGGACCGGCTTAGGGCTCTTGTCTGCCATTGCACCACAGTCCGGGAACCGCCGGAGCGAGCTGGTCGTCTGACAGGTGTGCAGCGCAGACAATGTGATAGCGATCCACGCTCGCCCAAGGGCGGTGACACAGTAAGTCGCGCCACGGAATTCGTCGCCGGCCACGCCGATGCTCGCACGCAGTCCTCGGGTGCGCGGGGCTAGAGCTTGGCGGCGGCTTCCTCGTCCAGCAGCCACACGGTGGCGTCACGGCCGATCGCTCCCGCGGCAGGCACGTCGACGGGATCCGCTCCGCCGACCGCCGCGGCCACCGCGTCGGCCTTCCCGGCCCCCGAGACCACCAGCCACACCTCCCGTGAGCGCTGAATCGCGGGGATTGTCAGCGTGATTCGGCGCGGCGGCGGTTTGGGGGACTCGGTCACGCCGACCACCATGCGGCCCTTCTCCCGCACCGCGGCGGTGTCGGGGAACAGCGAGTTGACGTGCCCCTCGGGGCCCATGCCCAGCAGATGGACGTCGAAGATCGGCGTCGGCTCTCCGGGATCGGCGTTGGCCGCCAGCACCTGTTCGTACGCCAACGCCGCGGCGTCGAGGTCATCGCCGAACTCGCCGTCGGATGATGGCATCGCATGCACGTTGGCGGCCGGAATGTCGATGTGGTCGAGCAGCGCCTCGCGTGCCTGCTTGTCGTTGCGCTCGTCGTCGTCCTCGGGCACGTACCGCTCGTCGCCCCAGAACACATGCACCCGCGACCAGTCGATCGCATCGCCGCGTTCGCCGAGGCGCTTCAACAGGCCGATGCCCGTGCCGCCGCCGGTGAGCACGATCATCGCCCGGCCGCGGAACGAGATGACGGACACGATCTCCTCGGCTAGGCGATCACCGACCGCCGCGACCAGCTCCGCGGTGTCGGGATAGGTGTGCACCGACGGGCTCATACGTATTGCACCTTGTCGAGGCCCTGCAGCGCCTCGTGATAGATCTCGTCGGCATCGAGCCGGCGCATGTCCTCGGCGAGGCACTCCTTGGCCTCCCTGCGCGCCAACGGTATTCGCGCCTCCGGCCTACTGGTGCGGGTGAGCGTGGCGGTGACGCCCGTCTGCGGCCTGCTCAGCGTGATCGTCTCGGAGTCCCGGACCAGGTCGACCTTGAGCTCGCCGACCGCCCGCTGCACGGGGCCGTCGATGCGGGCGGCCAGCCATCCGGCCATGATGTCGAGCGCCGGTTCGGTCTTCAGGCCCGACACCACGGCAGATTTGATCGGCTCGTGGGGCGCCTGATCCACGGCGGTGGCCAGCAGCGCGCGCCAATGTGTGACGCGACTCCACGACAGGTCGGTGTCACCCTCGGTGTAGCCCTGCAGCCGGCTCTTGATCGCCGCCAGCGGATCCTCACTGTTGGTAGCGTCGGTGATCCGGCGATTCGCCAACTTGCCCAACGGATCCTGCGCGGGAACAGCGGGCGCGGCGGCCGGCCACCAGGACACCACCGGCGTGTCCGGCAGCAGGAACGGCAGCACAGCACTGCTCGGATGGTCGGCCAGCTCACCCTGCAGACGCAGCACGACCACCTCGCCGGCGCCAGCATCGGCGCCGACGCGGATCTCGGCGTCCAGCTGGGGCCTATCCGCCTTCCGGTCACCGGCGAACGCCACGATCACCCGGCACGGGTGTTCGCGGCTGGCGTAGTTCGCCGCCTCGATCGAATCCTCGAGGCACTCTTCGCTATCCGGGGCGATCACCAGGGTCAGCACCCGGCTGAGCGTGATCGCGCCACCCTCCTCGCGGACCCCGATGATCTTCTTGTTGACCTCGTTGGTGGTGGTGGCCGGCAGCTTGACGATCACGAGCGTCTCCATTCGCGTCCCATGTTGCGCAGCATCTCGGCGGCGGACTCCGGGCCCCAGGTGCCCGGTTCGTAGAGCTCGGGCTTGCCCTGTGACGCCCAGTGCTCTAGGGCGGGATCTAGGATCTCCCAGGACAATTCGACCTCCGCGTTGACAGGGAACAATGACGGCTCACCGAGCAGCACGTCGAGGATCAGCCGCTCGTAGGCCTCCGGCGAGTCCTCGGCGAACGCCGAGCCGTAGGAGAAGTCCATGTTCACGTCACGGACCTCCATCTGGCTGCCCGGCACCTTGGAGCCGAGCCGGGTGGTGATGCCCTCGTCGGGCTGCACCCTGATCACCAGAGCGTTCTGGCCCAGCTCCTCGGTCATCGTCTTGTCGAACGGCAGATGCGGGGCACGCTTGAAGATCAACGCGACCTCGGTGACCCTGCGCGGCAGCCGCTTTCCCGTGCGAAGGAAGAACGGCACTCCTGCCCAACGGCGGGTGTCGATCTCGAGCGCGATCGCGGCGTAGGTCTCGGTGGTGGAGTCCTTGGCGAACCCCTCCTCCTCGAGCAGCCCGGCGACCTTTTCGCTGCCCTGCCAGCCGGCCGCGTACTGTCCGCGCGCGGTCGTCTGGTCCAGCGGCTGCATCAGCTGAGTGGCGGATAACACCTTGATCTTCTCCGCCTGCAGTTGACGGGGCCCGAAGTTGACCGGTTCCTCCATGCCGATCAGCGCCAGCAGCTGCATCAGGTGGTTCTGGATCACGTCGCGCGCCGCCCCGACACCGTCGTAATAACCGGCTCGCCCGCCCAGCCCGATGTCCTCGGCCATCGTGATCTGCACGCTGTCGACGTAGTTCGCATTCCAGATCGGCTCGTACAGCTCATTGGCGAAGCGCAGGGCCAGGATGTTCTGGACCGTCTCCTTGCCCAGGTAGTGGTCGATACGGAACACCGACTCCTCCGGGAACACGCTGTTGACCACCGCATTGAGCTCGCGGGCGCTGTTCAGATCGTGGCCGAACGGTTTCTCGACCACCACCCGGCTCCAGCGGCCTTCCTGCTGGCGGGCCAGCCCGGACTTCTCCAGCTGCTCGCAGACGGTCTGGAACGCATTGGGCGGGATCGACAGGTAGAACGCGTGGTTGCCACCGGTGCCACGTTCGGCGTCGAGTTTGTCCAGCGTCTCGGCGAGCCGGCCGAACGAAGCCTCGTCGTCGAACGTGCCCTGCACGAAGCGGATGCCCTCTTCCAGCCGGTCCCAGATCTCCTGGCGGAACGGTGTGCGCGCATGCTCCCTGACGGCGTCGTACACGATCTTGCCGAAGTCTTCGTCGGCCCAGTCCCGTCGGGCGAACCCGATCAGACTGAACGCGGCGGGAAGCAGGCCGCGGTTGGCGAGGTCGTAGATCGCGGGCATCAGCTTCTTGCGGGCCAGATCACCGGTGACGCCGAAGATCACCAGGCCGCATGGGCCCGGGATCCGGGGCATGCGCTTATCGCGCTTGTCCCGCAGCGGATTATGCCAGTCGCTCATTTCTTCGCAGCGTCGAGCTGACCCTGCGTGGCCTCGAGCAGCTCGAGCCATGCCTTCTCGAACTTCTCCACGCCTTCGTCCTCGAGCACGCGGAACACATCCGGAAGGTCGATGCCCACCCCGGACAGCTTGTCGAACAGCTCCTGGGCTTCGCCGGCGGTGCCGCTGACGGTGTCGCCGGTGATGTCGCCGTGATCGGCGACCGCATCGATCGTCTTCTCCGGCATGGTGTTCACGGTGTCCGGCGCGACCAACTCGGTGACGTAGAGCGTGTCGGGATAGTCCGGGTTCTTGACGCCGGTCGACGCCCAGAGCACCCGTTGTACCCGGGCTCCGTTCGCCTTCAGCGCGCCGAACCGCTCACCGGACTCGAACACCTCCTGGAAGGCGGCGTAGGCGAGACGCGAGTTCGCGATGCCGGCCTTGCCGCGCAGCCGCAGTGCCTCCTCGCCGCCGATCTTCTCCAGCCGCTTGTCGATCTCGGTGTCGACGCGGGACACGAAGAACGATGCGACGGAATGGATCTTGGCCAGGTCGTGACCGGCCTCCTTGGCCTTCTCGAGGCCGGCGAGGTAGGCGTCCATCACCAGACGGTGGCGCTCGACCGAGAAGATCAGCGTCACGTTCACCGAGATGCCTTCGGCGATGACGGCCGTGATGGCGGGCAGGCCGGCCATGGTGGCGGGAATCTTGATCAGCAGGTTGGGCCGGTCGACGATCTTCCACAGCTCGATGGCTTGCAGGATCGTCTTGTCGGTGTCGTGGGCCAGCCGCGGGTCGACCTCGATGGACACCCGGCCGTCGACGCCGCCGGAGGACTCATACGTCTTGGCCAGCACGTCGCACGCGTTGCGGACATCGTCGGTGGTCACGGTGCGGATGGTGGCGTCCACGTCGGCGCCGCGTTCGGCGAGTTCCTTGACCTGGCCGTCATAGGCCGTGCCCTTGGACAGCGCCGCCTGGAAGATCGACGGGTTGGTGGTGACACCGACCACGCCCTTGGTGTCGATCAGCTCCTGCAGGTTGCCGGTCTGGAGCCGCTCGCGGGAAAGGTCGTCCAGCCATACGGACACACCCGCGGCGGACAGTGTCGCCAGATTGGGGTTCTGAGCCATTGCTTCGGTCCTTCTCTCTAGTCTCTAATTGTCTATCGATCGCTCCGCGGCGGCCACCACGGCCTCCGGGGTGAAGCCGAACTCGCGGAACAACGTCTTGTCGTCGGCCGACTCGCCGTAGTGCTCGATGGAGACGATCTCACCGGTGTCGCCGACGAGCTTGTACCAGCTCTGGGCGACGGCAGCCTCGACGGCGACGCGCGCCGACACGTCGGGCGGAAGGACGCGGTCGCGGTACTCCTTGGGCTGCGATTCGAACCATTCCACGCACGGCATCGAGACGACGTAGGCGGTGATGTCCTTCTCCGCCAAGAGCTTTCTGGCCTCGACGGCCAATTGCAGTTCCGAACCGGTCGCGATGATGATGACATCGGCGTCGTCGGCGGGGTTACCGCCGCCGAGCACGTAGCCGCCCTTCGAGACACCATCGGCGTCGGTGCCCTCCAGTACCGGGATGCCCTGCCGGGTGAGGATGAACCCGACCGGGCCGCTGGTGGCGCCGCGCGCCAGAATGGTCCGCCACGCGTAGGCGGTCTCGTTGGGATCGCCCGGGCGCACCACCGACAGGTTCGGAATGGCGCGCAGCGCGGCCAGGTGTTCGATCGGCTGGTGGGTCGGGCCGTCCTCGCCGAGGCCGACGGAGTCGTGGGTCCAGATGTAGATGGTGTCGATGTTCATCAACGACGCCAGTCGCACGGCCGGCCGCATGTAGTCGGAGAACTGCAGGAACGTTCCCCCGAACGCGCGGGTCGGACCGTGCAACACGATGCCGGACAGGATCGAGCCCATGGCGTGTTCGCGGATGCCGAAATGCAGCACTCGGCCATACCAGTCCGCCGTGAAGTCATCTGTCGAGATCGTCGGCGGCCCAAACGATTTGACGCCCTTGATGGTGGTGTTGTTGCTGCCGGCGAGGTCAGCGGAACCACCCCACAATTCGGGCAGCTTCGGCGCGACGTCGTTGAGCACCTGACCGAAGGCGGCGCGGGTGGCCAATGGCTTGGAACCCGGCTCCCAGTGGGTGATGTCGGAGTCCCAGCCGTCGGGCAACTCCTGGGCCAGCAGCCGATCGAGCAGCTTCTTGCGTTCGGGTTCGCGCTGCGCCCACGCGTCGAACTCCGGCTGCCACTTCTCGTGCGCCTCCTTGCCGCGCTGCACCAACTTCCGCGTATGCTCGATGACCTCGTCGCGCACCTCGAACGTCTTGTCCGGGTCGAAGCCGAGCACCTTCTTGGTGGCGGCCACCTCTTCGTCGCCCAGCGCGGAGCCGTGCGCACCACCGGTGTTCATCTTCGTCGGTGCCGGATAGCCGATGATGGTGCGCAGCGAGATGAACGACGGTTTGTCCGTCACGCGCTTGGCCTCGGCGATCGCCTGCTCGATGCCGACGACGTTCTCGCCGCCCTCGACCTCCTGCACATGCCAGCCGTAGGCCCGGTAGCGGGCGGGGACGTCCTCGGAGAGCGCGATATTGGTGTCGTGCTCGATCGAGATCTGGTTGTGGTCGTAGAACACGATCAGATTTCCCAGCTGCTGGGTGCCTGCCAGCGACGACGCCTCGCTGGTGACGCCCTCCTCCATGTCGCCGTCGGAGGCGATCACGTAGATGAAGTGGTCGAACGGGCTGGTGCCCGGGGCGGCATCCGGGTCGAACAGCCCACGCTCATAGCGCGACGCCATCGCCATACCGACAGCGGAGGCAAGACCCTGACCCAGCGGGCCCGTGGTGATCTCGACCCCCCTGGTGTGCCGGAACTCAGGGTGGCCGGGCGTCTTGGATTTCCAGGTGCGCAGCGACTCGATGTCGGATAGCTCGAGGCCGAACCCGCCGAGGTACAGCTGGATGTAGAGCGTCAGGCTCGAGTGCCCGCAGGACAGGACGAACCGGTCGCGGCCCAGCCAGTGCACGTCGCTGGGGTCATGGCGCATCTGGCGCTGAAACAGCGTGTAGGCCAGCGGCGCCAGGCTCATCGCCGTACCCGGATGCCCGTTGCCGACCTTCTGCACCGCATCCGCCGCCAGCACCCGGACCGTGTCGACCGACTCGGAATCGATGTCGGTCCAGTCATCCGGGTGGTGCGGGCGGGTGAGTTCAGAGATCTCTTCCACTGTGGTCACGCGGCGTACTCCTTAACATCGGCCCGGCTCGATAATCCGCATACCCACCCTAGTGCGGGATCATCGACTGCGGCAGGCGGCGTTGGCACGTTCACTCCGCATACACCGAGGTTCCACAGGAATCGACCCTGCACTGACGGAGGGGCACCCCAGCGGTCTACCATCGTCTGTAGTAGAAGCTGGCGGTGCCGCCATTCTTGAGGAGTTATCTGCGTGACCATTCGCGACGGCGTTGCCCCCGGACTGACGCCGGCTCAGCGACTCCGGCGGCGGATCCGCACCACGCTTCTCGGCTATCTCGCTCTTACGAAGCCGCGCGTGATCGAGCTTTTGCTCGTCACCACGATCCCGGCGATGCTGTTGGCCCACCGCGGCACGGTCGATCCGCTGCTGATCCTCAACACACTGGTCGGCGGGCTGTTGGCGGCGGCGGGCGCCAACACGTTGAACTGCGTGGCCGACGCCGACATCGACAAGGTGATGAAGCGCACGGAGCGCAGGCCGCTGGCCCTGGCCACCGTGCCGCGCAGTCACGCGCTGGTGTTCGGGCTGACGCTGTCGGTCGGTTCGTTCTTCTGGCTGTGGTGGACCACGAACATGCTGTCCGCGCATCTGGCTGGGGCGACGATCGCGTTCTACGTGCTGGTCTACACCCTGCTGCTCAAGCGCCGCACATCGCAGAACGTCGTGTGGGGCGGGGCGGCCGGCTGCATGCCGGTGATGATCGGATGGTCAGCGGTGACGGGCACCATCGGCTGGCCCGCACTGGTGATGTTCGCGATCATCTTCTTCTGGACGCCGCCGCACACCTGGGCGCTGGCCATGCGCTACAAGGAGGACTACCGCGCGGCCGGGGTGCCGATGCTGCCCGCGGTGGCCACCGAGCGCGAGGTGACCAAGCAGATCCTGATCTACACCTGGCTGACGGTGCTGGCGACGTTGGCACTGGCGCTGGCGACCGGCTGGCTGTACGCCTCGGTCGCGGTGCTGGCGGGCGCATGGTTCCTGCTGATGGCCCACCAGCTGTACGCCGGAGTGCGCCGCGGCGAAGCGGTGAAGCCGTTGCGACTGTTCCTGCAGTCCAACAACTACCTCGCCGTGGTGTTCTGCGCGTTGGCGGTCGACTCGGCCCTGGGCCTGCCGACGCTGTTCACCGTCTGACGGTGCCCGCCTAAGGCACCAAAACCACCGAACCCACGGTCTTGCGGCCCTGCAGGTCGCGGTGGGCCTGTTCGGCGTTCTCCAGGCGGTAGCGCTCGCTGACCGTGACGGTGATCGTTCCCGTCGAGATCGCGTCGAGTAGTTCACCTGCGCGCCAACCGAACTCGTCAGGGGTGCGGGTGTAGTGCGCGAGGGTGGGCCGGGTGAGGAACAGCGAGCCCGCGGAGTTGAGGCGCTGCGGCGCGAACGCCGGCACGGGCCCGCTCGCCGCGCCGAACAGCGCCAACGTGCCGCGGATCGCCAGGCTCTCCAGGCTGGCGTCGAACGTGTCGGCGCCGACGCCGTCGTACACCGCGGCGACGCCGCCGTCGGTGAGCTCCTTGATCTTCGCGCCGAACTCTTTGGCGTCCTCGGGATAGTCCAGCACCTCCACCGCGCCCGCTTGGCGCGACAGTTCGGCCTTCTCCGGCGTCGACACGGTGGTGATGACCCGGGCCGCCAGGCTGGTGGCCCACTGGGTCAGGATGAGCCCGACACCGCCGGCGCCTGCGTGCACCAGCACGGAGTCGCCCTGCTGCACCGGATACGTCGACTTGATCAGGTAGTGCGCGGTCATGCCCTTCAGCAGGGCGGCGGCGGCCACGTCGGGGCTGACACCGTCGGGTACGTAGGCGCAGTAATCGGCCGGGGCGACGCTGTATTCGGCATAGGCGCCGTCGGCCTGCGCGGTGACGACCCGGTCACCGACCGCCAGCGCGGCCACGTCATCGCCCACCGCCGCCACCGTGCCGCACACCTCGTTGCCGATGACGAACGGCAGTTCGCGCGGATACTGACCCGACCGGAAGTACGTGTCGAGGAAGTTCACGCCGATCGCCTCGGCCTTGATCAGCACCTCGCCGGGGCCGGGCGAGAGCTGTGGTTTCTCGGCGTAGGTCAGTACTTCTGGTCCGCCGGTCTCGGTGATCTCGATCGCCTTCATGCTGACTATCATCCACACGTGAAGCTCGCCCGGCCCGACGTGTTCCACCCGCGCATCGTGTTCGCAGGTTGCCGGGCGTTGGTCGAGGGTGACGGCGACGACGCGGACCTGGTCGCGACGCTGCGTATGCGGGGGCTTCACGCGCGCTGGCTGTCTTGGGACGACCCCCAGACACTCGACGCGGATCTGGTGATCCTGCGTGCCACGTGGGACTACGTCGATCGTCTCGACGAGTTCCTGGCGTGGACGAAGCGGGTCAGGAACCTGCTGAACCCGCCGGTGGTGGTGGCGTGGAACACCGACAAGCGATATCTGGCCGACCTGTCGCAGGCGGGTGTGCCGACCCTGGCCAGCCGTTTCTTCGAGCCGGGAAAGCGCGTCCGCCTACCCGACGGTGAGGTGGTGGTGAAACCCGCCGTCGGTGCGGGGTCGGCTGGGGCGCAACGGTTCGTCGACTCCGATGCCGCGCGACGACACGCGGCGCAGCTGCAGTCGGAAGGGCGCACGGTGCTGGTGCAACCCTACGATCCTCGGGTCGAGGACGGCGAGACGGCGCTGGTGTTTCTCGGCGGGCAGCAATCCCACGCGTTCACGAAGGGGCCGATACTGCCACCGCCGGGAGCGCGGCCCGCATTCGACGACTCGGGCACCTACGCGGAGGAATCGCTGAAGCCGGCCGACCCGGACTTCGAACTGTGGGATGTCGGCTATCGGGCGCTGGCCGCTGCGGCCGGGCACCTCGACACTGATCCGGCCGAGCTGCTCTACGCCCGCGTCGACGTGATCGGCGGGGCGTCGGATCCCAAGCTCCTCGAACTCGAACTCGTCGAGCCGTCGCTGGGCTGGCGGCAGCTCGACGCGGCGGCGCGGAGTCGGCAGCAGCGCGAGTTCGCGGTCGGGGTGGAGTCAGCCCTCGACCGGCTCGGCCTCGGTCCGTTCTCGCATCGACGCCCATAGCGCCGCGGTGGCGGCGGTGCACGCGGCCGCTCCCGCGACGTGCACGGCCACCAGCGCGGCGGGCACGCCCGTGAAGAACTGCACCGTGCCGACGAGACCCTGTCCGAACACCAGCAGCACGAGCACGGCCAGGCGTGCGTTGACCGGGCGAGGGGCGTGTATGGCCAGCAGCCCGAAGCCGAGGCCGACCAGCAGCGCCAGGTAGGCGACCATCAGCGACGAGTGCACGTGCACCAGCGTCGTGATCTCGATCTGCAGCCGCGGCACGGGCTGGGTGACGCTCTTGTCCCCGGCGTGGGGTCCGGCACCGGTCACCAGCGTGCCCGTCACCAGTTGCGCCGCCAGCACCACGGCGGTCAACACGGTCAGTTGGCGCAACGGTTTGGGGACCACGGGTGCCGAGTCGCCGGCGTCGGGCTCGCCGACCTTGACAAACAGCAACACCGAGAGCCACACCATGGTCATCGACGCCAGCAGGTGGATGGCCACCGTCCACCACAGCAGACCGGTGAGCACGGTGATCCCGCCGAGGACGGCCTGCACCACCGTCGACGCCGGCATCAGCCACGCATAGAACAGCACCTCACCACGGCGCCGGGCCCGCGTGACCGCCAGCACGGCCAGCGCCGCGGTGAGCACCACGAGGAACGTGATCATCCGATTTCCGAACTCGACAGCCTGATGGATGCCGGCCACCTCGGCATGCGGGACCGGGATGAAGCTGCCGGGGAAGCACTGCGGCCAGGTGGGGCAGCCGAGACCCGATGCGGTGACGCGGACGATGGCGCCGGTGACCGCGATGCCGCCCTGGGTCAGGATGACCGCCGCCGCGATGGCGCGCTGAGCCCGCAGGCTCGGCATCGGCAGCAGGTCGACCAGCCGTAGGAGGAATCGTCCGACGGGCACGGCCTGATCGTAGTGGATTGCAACTACAACCCGTAGTAGCGGGTGATGCCGCGAAATGGAATTCCCGGTTCATGATCTGGTTCACCCACCTCGACGGCACCATCTCCCACGTGTCGCGAAATCATCGATCGCTACTGGGCCGCCATCCGATCGACCACCTCCGCCGGCCGTTGGCCCGGCCGGCGTTCGGGCGACAGCGGCTCGCCGGGATCATGGTCTTCGAGCTTGACCCCACCTGGTCGGCGGGTTCCGGCGACATGGTCCGGGCCTGGGTGACGCACAATATCGAAGAGGTTGGTCAGCTGAAAAACCGGCTACCGCCCCTTCATTCATCGATACTTGTCCGTGCCTGACGCCAGAACCAAGTAGCGCGTACCGATGCAGGTAGCTACCGGCAGCAAACTGGCGTAGTTCTGCACGCTGCCGTTATCCCGATGGTGCGGCCTACTTTTGGCTTGTATCGAACGGTAGATACGACCAGCCAGGGGGACGACATGCCATTCTTTCCTGCGTCGCAGAGATACGCGCTGCCCTACCGGGCGATCGAAATGAGGCGCCAGGCCGCGCTGGCCAGGAATACGGCGGCACATGTCGATTTCGGCGCGCAGGGCGGCGATCCCAGCCGGGGCGTCGACATCGATCTGAGTACGTGCGTCAATCGCTACGGCCCTGCTCCTGCCGCGATCGCGGCGCTGCACTCGATTCCGGCCGCCGACATCCTGCTTCACCCCTACGACGCGGCCGCCCGACTCGTGGGGCTTTATCGTCAGGCGACTGGCGTCAAGAGCGGCGCGATGATCGCGGGCAGGGGGGCCAGCGAGTTCATCTGGGCGATGGGTCGCGAGCTCGACCACGCCGACGTCCATGTCCCCTTGCCGGCGTACACCGATTACCTCAAGGTGTTTCCCGGGCGCGGTTTCAGTATGGCGGGTGAACAGGTTCCGACGGTCGAGCAGATCCAAGCGGCTCTGAAATCGGGCAGACTGGTCATCATCTCCAATCCGCACAATCCGACCGGGACGTTGCTCGACCCGCAGGACCTCATCGCGGCCGCCGATGCGCATCCCGGCGCGACGCTCGTCGTCGATGAGTCCTACATCGACTTCACCTCCGATCCGGTGGGATGGTCGACGCTTGGCTGCGACATCCCGAACCTGGTTGTGCTCCAGTCGACGTCGAAGTTCTACGGGATCGCCGCGACGCGGGCGGGCATCGCCTGGTGTGCCGACCACGAGCCGCTCAAACGGCTGTTCGGCCAACAGGAGAACTGGGGTCTGTCCGGGATCGACGTCCACATCGCGTGTGCCGCGGTGCGAGACGTCGCATGGGCTGCGGAGTCCCGAGCGCGGATGCACGCCGACAGCGCATGGCTGGCCGGGGTACTGCAAGTCATTCCCGGCCTTCTGCCTCAGTGCAATTCGAACGTCCATTTCCAGTATGCATTCTGCGACCGGTCGGAGGACGTCGCACGGATCTTCCGGCGCCACGGCATCGGTGTGCGGGTGCTCAGCGCCGCGCACGGGGTGAGTCCCGACGCGCTGCGGATCGTCGCGCCGCGCGCCGACGAGCGCAACCGCTTCCTCGAGGCGGTCGCCGATGTCATCGCCCTGCCGACAGGCTCAGGTGAAGCGGAACCAGCGCAGCGCACACAGCGCTGCGACCGCACCCCACACCGCGAGCACGGCCAGTCCATACCAGTCCACTGACATCGACATCGCCTGTGACAGCGCCTCGGTCAGCGCTCCGGACGGCGTCATGCGCGCCACCCACTGAACGCCACGGGAGACGATGCCGCCCTCCAGAGTCAGCGCACCGAAACCGGCGAAGACGAACCAGAGCAGGTTGGCCACGGCCAGCACGATCTCGGCGCGCAGGGTGCCACCCAGGAGCAGGCCGAGTGCGGCGAACACCGCGGTGCCCAGGGCGATGATCAGCGCACCGACGGCCAGCCCGGCGATGGCGGGCCGCCAGCCTAGGGCAAACCCGATGGCGCCCAACATGATTGACTGCAGGAATACAACGGCCACCACCGCGAGCGACTTACCCGCGATGATGCCCCACACCGGGAGTGCGGTGGCGCCCAGTCGCTTCAGCGCGCCATAGCGCCGGTCGAACGCGACGGCGATGGCCTGCCCGGTGAACGCCGTCGAGATCACCGCCAGCGCCATGATGGCGGGCACGAACGTCGCCGCCCGGTTCGGTCCGAACGAGCCGAGGGGGAGCAGGGTCAGCCCGACCAGCAGCGTGATCGGAATGAACATCGTCAGCAGCAGTTGCTCACCGTTGCGCAGCAAGAGCTTCAACTCGAGGCCGAACTGCGCGGCCAGCATTCTGCGGACGTCGGCCGGGCGGGGATCCGGCGTAAACGTGCCTGGTGCAAAGCGATTGGTGGTCACGATCGCAGCTCCCTGCCCGTCAGTTCGAGGAACACGTCTTCGAGGCTGCGCTGCTCGACCCGCATGTCGGTGGCCAACACGTCGAGCCGCGCACACCACGCCGTGACGGTGGCCAACACCTGCGGGTCGATGTGGCCCTCGACCAGGTATTCGCCCGGTGCCGTCTCGCTCGCCTGGTAGCTCTCCGGAAGCGCGGACACCAGCAGTGAGAGATCCAGCATCCGCGGCGCCTTGAACCGCAGCTGGTTCTCCGCTCCGCTGCGCATCAGTTCCGCAGGTGTCCCGGTCGCCACCGCCACGCCGTGGTCGATGATCAGAATCCGGTCCGCGAGCTCCTCGGCCTCGGTCAGCTGATGGGTTGTCAGCACCACCGTGACGCCGTCGCGGCGCAGCGCATCGATCAACTCCCACACCACGATTCGGGCGTGCGCGTCCATGCCCGCGGTCGGCTCGTCGAGGAACACCAGCTCGGGCCTGCCCACCACCGCGCATGCCAGCGCCAATCGCTGTTGCTGCCCTCCGGAGAGGCGTCGATATGTGGTGCGCGCCGATTCGGTGAGGCCGAGCGTGTCCATCAACCATCCCGGGTCGAGCGGCCTGGCGGCATACGCCGCCACGAGTGCGAGCATCTCGCCTGCTCGCGCCGCGGGATAACCACCACCGCCCTGCAGCATCACCCCGATGCGCTCGCGCAGCCGGGCGTTGTCGGCCGCCGGGTCCAGGCCGAGGATCTCGATGGAGCCGGCGTCGGGCCGGATGAAGCCCTCGCACATCTCGACGGTCGTGGTCTTTCCGGCGCCGTTGGGTCCGAGCAGCGCCAGCACCTCGGCGCGCTGCACCTCCAGGTCGAGCTTGTCCACCGCGGTCGTCGGCCCATAACACTTGCTGACTCCCCGCAGGCGCACGGGCAGGGTCGACGAGCGCTCGCGCGAGGAGCCGCCGGCACTCGAGCGTTGGGTCACGGGGATTCAGCGTAGGCGTCGCGCTTCGCAGGCGGCGGTGGCGGTATTGACGCTTCGAGCGCGGGGGGCGGCGCGTCCTGCTCGGACGGGCCGTCCTCGGCCGGTTTGCGCCACGGCAGCCGGTGGTAGGTGAGGCCGATGAGCAGCACCACGATCACGAAGCTCGCCACGACCGCGAGCAGGATCTGGAAGAGCGTGAACCGGTCGCCGTTGGCCGTCGGGCCGAATATGCCGACGACGAGGGTGACCACGATGGTCGTGCTGCGGAACGCCGATCGGGTGGCCCACGCCGCCAGCGGAATGACCGCCCACAGCACGTACCACGGCTGGACCACCGGGAAAAGCAACACGGTCATCCCGAGCGCGACGCCGAGTCCGCCGACCGGGTGCAGCCGACCACGCAGCACCGCAACCAGCAGCCAGGTCACGATGATCGCGATGACCACCACACCGATGGCGCGGGTGAGGCCGAGGACCGCGGTGGTGTGATCGCCCAGGCCCAGCAGGATGCCCACCTGTCCGGTACCCAGCGCGAGCAGCGTGGGCAGCGACATCCAGCTGCGCACCACGTTGGCGGTCCCCAGGGTGAAGAGCCAGCCGAATCCCAGACCGCTGGCCCAGCCGATCACGGCCATCACCGCGACCGACACCGCGCTCAACGACCCGCCCGCTACCAGGAAGGCCTTGAACGTGCCGCCCCAACGGCAGGCCAGCGCCATCGCCACGAACCCCAGCGCGAGCAGCCCCGGCAGCTTGACCTGAGACGACAGGGTGATCAGCACCACGCCGATGAGCAGGTTGGCCAACGGAAGCCAGTGCGCCCGCTCGTCGCGGGTGTGCGGCCACGCCACCGGCTTCGGCAGCAGCGGCCCCACGGCTTCGACGGCCCGCAAGGCGAACTCGGTACCTGCGAGCATCAGGCCCAGCATCAGCGCCTCGTTGTGGATGCCCCCGACCAGATGCATGATCAGCAGCGGGTTGGCCGCGCCCAGCCACAACGCACTGACCTCCGCGACGCCGCAGCGCCGGGCCAGCCGGGGGGTTGCCCAGACGATCAGGCCGACGCCGAGCAGCACCACGATCCGGTGACACAGCACCGCGGCGACGATGTTGTCGCCCGTCACCGCCGAGATGCCCTGACCGATCCACAGGAACAGCGGTCCGTACGGTGCGGGCGTCTCGCGCCACATGGTCGGCACTGACAGCGTGAAGACGTGGTCGAGACCCAGACCCGTTGCGGGCCCGACCTTGTAGGGGTCGAGGCCGTTGATGGAGATTTCACTCTGCGCCAGATAGGAGTAGACGTCCCTGCTGTACATCGGCGGTGCGATCAACAACGGAAGCACCCACAGCCACAGCGTGCGGTCCAGCTGGCTGCGCGTCATCCGCCGGTCCCCGAGTGCGAACCGGCCGAGCATCAGCCACGCCAGCGCCATCATCACCGCACCGGTGGTCGTCATGGTCAGCGACACCGTCTGGATTCGCGACGGCAGGTTCAGCAGGCGCACCCCGAACGTCGGGTCCTGCACCACCGGGCGGGCACCCACGCCCAGGGCGCCGATGGCCATCAACACCGTGCCTGAGGCTCCGAACAGGCGTATCCGTCGAAGCGCGATGAGCCCGGCGTCGTTGAGCGGCGAGCCGACGGGCCGCTCGTCGCCGTGCCATCCGGCAATCGACGTGCTGAGGGACCGTAGGCGGGCTGCCACCACAGCAGCGTAGCCGTCAGAGCTCGACGATCACCTTGCCGGTGTTGCCCCCACTGAACAACAGATTGAGCGCGTCGGGCGCCTGCTCCAGCCCGTGAACGATGTGCTCGGAGGATTTGATCTTGCCCTCGGCGATCCATCGCGCGACCTCCATCTGGGCGGCGGGGAAGCGGTCGAGGTAGTCCAGGATGATGAACCCCTCCATGCGTCCGCGGCGCACCAGCAGATTGAGGTAATTGCTGGGCCCCGGTGGTGGCCCATCGCTGGTATAGGTCGAGATCGCCCCACACAGCACGACGCGGCCGCGCTGCGCCAGATTGGCGAGGCAGTCGTTGAGGATCGATCCGCCGACGTTGTCGAAGTACAGGTCGACGCCGTCCGGGCAGGTCTGGCGGAGTCGCGCGGCCACCTCGTCGTTCTTGTAGTCGATCGCGTCGTCGAAGCCCAGCTCGTCGACGATGTAGGCGCACTTCTCGGGTCCGCCCGCGATGCCGACCACCTTCTTCGCCCCCTTGACCTTCGCGATCTGGCCCGCGGCGGAGCCGGTCGCGCCCGCGGCGCCGGAGACCACCACGACATCGCCCTCGGTGACCCGACCGACGTCGATCACGCCGAAGTAGGCCGTCATCCCGGTGACGCCCAAAATTCCGATGGCGACGGGCGGCGGCACGCCGTCGGGCAATACCTGCATCGCCCGCTCGCCGGCGTCGGCGACCACGTATTCCTGCCAGCCGGTCATCCCGAACAGCAGCTGACCAGGTGAGTAGGCCTCGGAGCGGCTGTCGACGACCTCACCGACGCCGCCGCTGCGGATGACTTCATCGATCTGGATCGGAGGCAGATAGCTGGGGATGTCGTCCATCCACGTGCGGATCGTGGGGTCGATCGAGAGGTAACGCACCTTGACCAGCGCCTCACCGTCGCCGATCTCGGGGAGTCGCCCGGTCTCGAGGCGGATCGTGCTGTCGTCCACCAGGCCGGAGGGTCGCTGGGCCAGGACGAGACGCCGGTTCTCCTCGGTCATCGGCCGATCCTAAGCCGACGTCCGCGGTGGCATGCCCGCCTTGCTGTGGAACTCGTCACGCTAAGGGCACCCTTGCTAGACCGGCTTTCGGAATTCCGTCACAATAGTGTTGTGAAATTCCGTCCGGACACCGACCGCCACACGCGTGGCGCGATCGTCCAGCTGTTGCTGGAGTCCGGACCGATCACCGCAGGTGAGATCGGCGACGAGCTGGGGATCTCGGCCGCCGGTGTACGACGGCACCTCGATGCACTGCTGGACGCCGGCGACGCACAGTCCAGCGCAGCGGCCGCCTGGCAGCACCACGGACGGGGCCGGCCGGCCAAACGGTACCGGCTGACGGCCGAGGGCCGGGCCAAGCTGGACCACACCTACGACGACCTGGCGGTGGCCGCGATGCGGCAGCTGCGAGAGATCGGCGGGGACGACGCCATTCGCACCTTTGCGCGGCGCCGGATCGACGCGATCCTGTCGGGAGTAACCGACGGGCCGGCCGACGTTGAAGCCAAAGCCGACCGAGTGGCCGCGGCGCTGACGAAAGCCGGTTACGCCACGTCCACGACGCCGGTGACCGGACCGATCCACGGAATTCAGCTCTGTCAGCACCACTGTCCGGTGTCGCACGTCGCCGAGGAATTCCCGGAGCTGTGCGAGACCGAGCGGGAGGCGTTCGCCCAGATCCTGGGCACCCACGTGCAACGGCTGGCGACGATCGTCAACGGCGACTGCGCGTGTACGACGCACGTCCCGCTCAACGAGAAGAACACGCACGAGCCAGCATCCCTTCGGCGCACAGCCCGCGCCGAAGCCGCAACAAGCAAGCAAGGAGCGTCGACATGACGACCACGCCCGAGGCCTTGACCCAGGAGCAGACCATCGAGTCGCTGGGTCGCTACGGCTATGGCTGGGCAGATTCGGACGTCGCGGGCGCCAGCGCCCAGCGCGGCCTATCCGAGGCGGTGGTACGCGACATCTCGGCCAAGAAGAACGAGCCGGAGTGGATGTTGGAGAACCGGCTCAAGGCGCTGCGCACGTTCGACAAGAAGCCGATGCCGAACTGGGGTTCCAACCTCGAGGGCATCCACTTCGACAACATCAAGTACTTCGTGCGCTCCAGCGAGAAGCAGGCGGCCACGTGGGACGACCTGCCGGCGGACATCAAGAACACCTACGACAAGCTCGGCATCCCCGAGGCGGAGAAGCAGCGCCTGGTGTCCGGCGTCGCCGCGCAGTACGAGTCCGAGGTGGTCTACCACTCGATCCGCGAGGACCTCGAGGCCCAGGGCGTCATCTTCCTGGACACGGACTCGGGTCTGCGCGAGCATCCGGAACTGTTCAGGCAGTATTTCGGCACCGTCATCCCGGCCGGCGACAACAAGTTCTCCGCGCTGAACACCGCGGTGTGGTCGGGCGGATCGTTCATCTACGTGCCGAAGGGCGTGCACGTCGACATCCCGCTGCAGGCCTACTTCCGGATCAACACCGAGAACATGGGCCAGTTCGAGCGGACGCTGATCATCGTGGACGAAGACGCCTACGTGCACTACGTCGAGGGTTGCACCGCGCCGATCTACAAGAGCGACTCGCTGCACTCCGCGGTCGTCGAGATCATCGTGAAGCCCGGCGGCCGGTGCCGCTACACCACGATCCAGAACTGGTCGAACAACGTCTACAACCTGGTCACCAAGCGGGCCAGGGCCGAAGCGGGCGCCACCATGGAGTGGGTCGACGGCAACATCGGTTCCAAGGTCACCATGAAGTACCCCGCGGTCTGGATGACCGGCGAGTACGCCAAGGGTGAGGTGCTCTCGGTGGCCTTCGCCGGCGAGGGCCAGCATCAGGACACCGGCGCGAAGATGCTGCACCTGGCGCCGAACACGTCGAGCAACATCGTGTCCAAGTCGGTGGCCCGCGGCGGCGGCCGCGCGTCCTACCGTGGCCTGGTTCAGGTCAACAAGGGTGCCCACGGATCGCGCTCCAGCGTGAAATGTGATGCGCTGCTTGTTGATACGATCAGCCGCAGCGACACCTATCCTTACGTCGACATCCGCGAGGACGACGTCACGATGGGGCACGAGGCGACCGTCTCGAAGGTCAGCGAGGATCAGCTGTTCTACCTGATGAGCCGCGGCCTGACCGAGGACGAGGCGATGGCCATGGTGGTGCGCGGCTTCGTCGAGCCGATCGCCAAGGAGCTCCCGATGGAATACGCACTGGAGCTCAACCGGCTGATCGAGCTGCAGATGGAAGGCGCGGTCGGCTAGTGGGCAAAAGCAAACTGACCGAGGCTGTTGAGGGCACAGAGGGGATCATCAAGGCGCGAGGCTCATCGTTGGCTACCGCCAACAAGGGAGAGCAGTTCAGTTCCTTTGACGTCGATGCCTTCGAGGTGCCCGGCGGCCGGGACGAGATCTGGCGGTTCACGCCGCTGAAGCGGCTGCATGGTCTGCACGACGGATCCGCGGTCGCCACCGGCGTTGCGTCCATCACCGTTGCCGAACAACCCGGCGTGACGGTCGAGACGGCCCGGCGCGGCGACGAGCGCCTCGGTCAGGGCGGTGTGCCCGCGGACCGTGTTGCCGCGCAGGCGTTTTCATCGTTCAACGCGGCAACGGTGGTGACCGTTGGCCGTGACATCCAGACCGAGAGCCCGATCGAGATCGCGATCACGGGTCCCGGCGAGGGCGCGGTTGCTTACGGCCATCTGCAGATCCGGGTCGACGAACTGGCCGAGACGGTCGTCGTTGTCGACCTTCACGGCAGCGGCACCTACGCGGACAACGTGGAATTCGTGGTGGGCGACGCGGCCCGGCTGACCGTGGTGTGGATCGCCGACTGGGCCGACGACACCGTGCACGTCAGCGCGCACCACGCGCGGCTGGGCAAGGACGCCGTGCTGCGGCACGTCGCGGTCACCCTCGGCGGCGACGTCGTGCGCACGACCGCGACCGTGCGGTTCGACGCCCCGGGTGGAGACGCCGAACTGCTCGGGTTGTACTTCGCCGACGACGGCCAGCACTTTGAATCGCGGCTGCTGGTCGACCACGCGCAGCCGAACTGCCGTTCGCACGTGACGTACAAGGGTGCGCTGCAGGGCGATCCGGATTCGTCGAGGCCCGATGCGCACACGGTGTGGATCGGCGACGTGTTGATCCGCGCCGAGGCGACGGGCACCGATACGTTCGAGGTGAACCGCAACCTGGTGCTCACCGACGGCGCCCGCGCCGACTCGGTGCCCAACCTGGAGATCGAGACCGGGGAGATCCTCGGAGCCGGACATGCCAGTGCCACCGGGCGGTTCGACGACGAGCAGCTGTTCTATCTACAGGCCCGCGGCATTCCCGAAGACCAGGCGAGGCGGTTGGTGGTGCGCGGTTTCTTCGGCGAACTGATCGCCAAGATCGCCGTCCCCGGCGTCCGCGAACGCCTGACCGACGCCATCGAACACGAACTGGCCATCACTGAATCGAGAGCTACCTAAGCCATGACCACTCTGGAAATCAAAGATCTGCACGTCAGCGTCAAGGATCCCGACGGCGAGACCGACATCCCGATCCTCAAGGGAGTCGACCTGACCGTGAAGTCGGGGGAGACCCACGCCGTGATGGGGCCCAACGGCTCCGGAAAGTCCACGCTGTCCTATGCCATCGCGGGCCATCCCAAGTATCACGTGACGTCGGGGTCGATCACGCTCGACGGCGAGAACGTGCTGGACATGAGCATCGATGAGCGTGCCCGCGCCGGCCTCTTCCTGGCCATGCAGTACCCCATCGAGGTGCCCGGCGTGTCCATGTCGAACTTCCTGCGCACCGCCGCCACCGCCGTGCGGGGTGAGGCGCCCAAGCTGCGGCACTGGGTCAAAGAGGTCAAGACCGCGATGTCCGACCTGGACATCGACCCGGCGTTCGCCGAGCGCAGTGTGAACGAGGGATTCTCCGGCGGCGAGAAGAAGCGCCACGAAATACTCCAGCTGGGGCTCCTCAAGCCCAAGATCGCGATCCTCGACGAGACCGATTCCGGCCTGGACGTCGACGCGCTGCGGGTCGTCAGCGAGGGCGTCAACCGCTATGCCGAGACCGAGCACGGCGGGGTGTTGCTGATCACGCACTACACCCGCATCCTGCGCTACATCCAGCCTCAGTTCGTGCACGTTTTCGTCGGCGGCCGGATCATCGCTTCCGGTGGCGCCGAGCTGGCCGACGAACTCGAGGAGAACGGGTACGAGCGCTTCACCCACGCGGCAACCCCAGGGTCCTGAGATGACGGTTTCTGCGCAGCGTTCGGGGCTGGATGCCGGTGAGATGGCCGGCATCCGCGCCGACTTTCCGATCCTCGCGCGGGTGATGCGCGGCGGAAATCAACTGGCGTATCTGGATTCCGGGGCGACATCGCAGCGACCGGTGCAGGTGCTCGACGCCGAGCGCGACTTCCTGGTGACCTCCAACGGTGCGGTGCACCGCGGTGCGCATCAGCTGATGGAGGAGTCGACCGACGCCTACGAACAGGGCCGTGCGGACACTGCGGCCTTCGTCGGCGCCGATGCCGACGAACTGGTGTTCACCAAGAATGCCACCGAGGCGATCAACCTGGTGTCATACGCGCTGGGGGACAACCGCTTCGAGTGTGCGGTCGGTCCCGGCGATGTCATCGTCACCACCGAGTTGGAACACCACGCCAACCTGATCCCGTGGCAGGAGCTGGCCCGTCGGACGGGGGCCACCCTGCGCTGGTACGGCGTCACGGACGACGGCCGAATCGACCTGGATTCGCTGCAGCTCGACGAGCGGGTGAAAGTGGTTGCCTTCAGCCATCATTCGAACGTCACCGGTGCGGTTGCGCCGGTTTCTGAGCTGGTGGCCCGCGCCAGGGCCGTCGGCGCGCTCACGATGTTGGATGCCTGCCAGTCGGTGCCGCACCAGCCGGTCGACTTCCACCGGCTGGACGTAGACTACGCGACCTTCTCCGGACATAAGATGCTGGGCCCCAACGGGATCGGCGTATTGTACGGGCGCCGTGAGCTGCTCAACGCCATGCCCCCGTTCATCACTGGCGGCTCCATGATCGAGACCGTGACCATGGAGCAGACCACCTACGCGCCCGCGCCCCAGCGGTTCGAGGCGGGCACCCCGATGACGTCACAGGTCGTAGGCCTGGCGGCGGCCGCCCGGTATCTGCAGAACGTGGGGATGGCCGCCGTCGAGGCCCATGAGGCGCAGTTGGTCGCCGCGGCGCTCGACGGTTTGTCGGTCATCGAGGGTGTGCGGATCATCGGGCCCCGATCGATGGAGGACCGGGGCTCGCCGGTGTCATTCGTGCTCGACGGTGTCCACGCGCACGACGTCGGGCAGATCCTCGACGACGACGGGGTCGCGGTGCGGGTCGGCCACCACTGCGCATGGCCGCTGCATCGCCGGTTCGGCATCGCCGCGACGGCGCGGGCATCGTTCGCCCTGTACAACACCATCGAAGAGGTCGACCGATTGGTGGCCGGCGTGAGGCGCGCCATCGCGTTCTTCGGCAGGGCCTGAGGTTTCACGGTGCGAATGGAGCAGATGTACCAGGAGGTCATCCTGGACCACTACAAGCATCCGCATCATCGCGGTCTGCGTGAACCGTTCGGCGCGGAGGTGCGCCACGTCAACCCCACCTGCGGCGACGAGGTGACGCTGCGGGTGGCGCTATCGGATGACGGCGAGCAGGTGGTAGACGTCTCCTACGACGGTCAGGGCTGTTCGATCAGCCAGGCCGCGACATCCGTACTCACCGATCTGGTGATCGGCAGGCCCGTCGGGGACGCGTTGAAGACCGTTGCGGCCTTCAACGAGATGATCGCCTCCCGCGGCAATGTCGAGGGCGACGAGGATGTGATCGGCGACGGCATCGCGTTCGCCGGGGTGGCCAAGTATCCGGCGCGCGTGAAGTGCGCCCTGCTGGGCTGGATGGCCTTCAAAGACGCCGTGGTGCAGGCCAGTCCTGAGCTAGACCTGAGATAGATCTGAAGGAGACGCGAGATGAGCGACACCGTAGTGCCCAACGAAGAGTTTCTCGATGACGTCGAGGAGGCGATGCGCGATGTCGTCGACCCTGAGCTCGGGATCAACGTCGTCGACCTCGGGCTGGTGTACGGCCTGAACGTCGAAGAGGGCGAGGCCGGCAAGGTTGCGCTCATCGACATGACGCTGACATCGGCGGCCTGTCCGCTGACCGACGTCATCGAGGACCAGTCGCGCACCGCCCTGGTGGGTGCCGGGCTGGTCAACGAGATCAAGATCAATTGGGTGTGGAACCCGCCGTGGGGCCCGGACAAGATCACCGAAGACGGCCGCGAACAACTGCGCGCACTAGGCTTCACGGTCTAGTTGTCGCGACCGGGCCGTCGCGGTGCCGCTACAGGTCGCTGTCCAATATGTGACCGATCGAGCACTGCAGCCCGTTCGCGCATCCCGCCGCCCACCGCGTCGCGCCGCCGTGCCAAGGTAGCCAGCGACACACTGCACCGCTTCACCACCGAGATCCTGCAGGTACGTGGGGCGGATCGGACTCGGGATGCACCGCTGGTCCAGGCACTGATCGCGGCGCCCGACCAGGACATCTGCGACGAGCTCATCGTGTTCCTGCTGGCGGGCCACGACACCACGGCGAGACTGCTGACCTATGCCTTGTGGGTTCTCGGCCACCACGTCGACATGCAGGAAAGGGCCCGCAGCGAAGTCATTGACCTCGGTGATCGCGAATTGACGTCCGGCCTGCGCTACACCACCAGGTGCTGCACGAGGCGTTACGGCTGTGTCCGCCGGGCGCCGCGCTGGCGAGGGTGGCCGTCGACGACATCGAGGTCGAGGGCCACCGGGTGGACGCCATTCAGCGCGACCCGACGCTGTGGGAGCGTGCGCTGGAGTTCGACCTCGACCGCTTCGACGCGGAGAACTCGAATGGTCGGGATCGGTGGCAGTATCTGCCTTTCGGCGCTGGTACACGGTCCTGTATCGGCGACCACTTCGCCATGCTGGAGGCGGCTCTCGCGCTCGCCACGATAGTCGAGAGCGCCGAGATCGATTCTGTAACTTGTGCAATCCGAACCATGCCTGTCACGACTGTTGCCGCAGCGCGGGTATTGGCCCCAACAACGGCGTTTCGCCGGGCTCCCGGCGACACTAGACACCACAATTGACGAATGGTCACGGTGCCGGCCTTTGTATGGGCGGGTGGTTCCCTTCGTCGGGCGCTGACGGTAGGCGCCCCCGCGGGCGCATTTCTTGGCATTCTGGCGTGGCTGGATTCGGGGTTCGTCCTAGCCGGCCTGATGGTCCTGGTCATCGTCGGTAGCTTCGCCGGAGTCTGGATTTCTCGGCGGATGGCCCGGTACTGGCCCGGCTCGAAGGAACTGAACGGCGTCGATCGTGTGACGGTGGTTCGGGCGGCTCGAAACGGTCAAACCATCGCCGATACCCGGCTGGCGCAGCCGGTCGTCGACTACAGCCGCGGGCTGCGCGCCGCGGCTGAGCAGGCGCGACCGCTGCGCTGGCTGCTGGCGGTCGTCCTCGTGGTGGCCGCGGCGACCGCCGTGTGGGACAGCGTGTTCGGCTCGTGGGGCAATGCGGTGGCGTCGGGCATCTATCTGGTGCTGCTCATGGTCGAGCTGTTCTGGTGGCCTAAAAGGCAGGCTCAGCTGCTGGCCAACGCCGACCGCGCGGCGGACACCGCCACCCGGAAGCAGATGGCCGGCGACTGAGTCGGGCGGGTTGTCCACAGTGGTGTTTTTGTGCACAGGCTGGTGGTTGGTGGGGTATTTTCGTTGTGGTGTGCGCCTAGATTCGATCGTGTGTTCGATGAGTTGGTGGCGGCGGCCAGCGTGCCGGGTGGCGGTGTGGTGGGGGCGTGGGCGCGGGTGGAGAACGCGGCGTGCGCCCGCAAGCTGGCGGCGATGGCCGATGGGCTCGCGCGGCGGTGGGGCGCCGAGGGCAGCGCCGAGCGCGAGCAGTGGTGTCTGGACAACTGGGATGCGGTGTGCGCCGAGATCGGCGCGGCGTTCAATGTGTCGTTGGGGGTGGCCTCGCATCAGCTGACGCTGGCCTGGGCGCTGCGGGAGCGGTTGCCGCGGGTGGGTGAGGTGTTCACCGCCGGACTGATTTCTGCTCGGCTGGTCCACACCATCGTCTACCGCACCGCCCTGATCACCGACCCGGATGCCCGCCCCAAGGTCGACATCGAGATCGCCGCCCAGGCCGTGGGGTGGGGGCCGTGGTCGGTGGCCAGGACCGAACGGGCCCTCGATGAACTGGTGGACCGTCACGACCGGCAGGCGCTGCGGCGGTGGGAACGCCGGGCCCGGGGCCGCCACTTCGACGTGCTCGACGGTGCGGGGGGTGCCGGCACGGCCGGGGTGGAGGGGGTGTTGTTCGCCCCGGACGCCGCGGTGCTGGATCAGCGTCTGGCGGTGATGGCCGCCGCGGTGTGCGCCGCGGATCCGCGCACCGGCCAGCAGCGCCGCGCCGACGCGCTGGGCGCGTTGGGCCGCGGCCAGGACCACCTCGCCTGCCTGTGCGGGGCGACGGCGTGCCCGGCCGGCGGCGGGGGCGGCCCATCGGCGGCGGCGGTGGTGGTGCATGTGATCGCCGAGGCCGACAGCCTGACCGACGACACCCCGGCCCTACTCGACGGGGCCCCGCCGGCGCCGGACCGAGCCGCCCCACCGCTGCGGGAGCAGACCCCGGCCGAGGCGCTGACCGAACCGACCCCGCCGGCCCCGAGCGCAACCGCGCATACCAGCCCGGCGGTGATCGTGGGCGGTGGGCTGCTGCCCGCGCCGCTGCTGGCGGCCAAGGTGGCCGGCGCGGCCACCCTCCGGCGGCTGGTCCATCCCGGCGCCGCGGGGCCCGAACCGCGCTACACCCCGTCGCGGGCGTTGGCCGATTTCGTGCGCTGCCGGGATCTGACGTGCCGGTTCCCGGGCTGTGAGGAACCCGCCTACATCTGCGACCTCGACCACACCATCGCCTACCCGGCCGGCCCGACCTGCGCCTCGAACCTGAAATGTTTATGCCGAAAACACCACCTGCTCAAAACGTTCTGGGACTGGTCAGACCGCCAGCTACCCGACGGCACCGTGCAATGGACAGCCCCCAGCGGCCAGACCTACACCACCCACCCCGGCAGCCGGCTACTGTTCCCCACCCTGTGCACACCCACCACACCCATCAATGCGCCGGCCGCGCGGGTCGATATGCCCGCCGCGGACTGGCCATGCCCCGACGCACCCGCACCCGTGCACAGAACCGCGCCCACCGCATCCAAGCCCAACGCCGACTCAACAACGAGCACGCCGCCGAACACAACAAGCCCCCACCCTTCTGACCGCAGGGATCGGACAGCTACGCGGAGGCGACGGCGAAGAGCTGCCACTCGCCGGGCACGCCCTTGAGTTGGTGTGCGCCGCGGTCGTCGAAATCGCCTCCGGATCCGATCACGAGATCGCCCAAGGTACTCGACACGAGCACGTCGTTCGGCCCTGCCAACGCGCTCACCCGCGCGCCGATGTGCACCGCGATCGCGCCGATGTCATCACCGCGAACCTCGCACTCGCCGTGCCAACCGCCTCCAAGCCGATCGCCAACCGAACAATGGTCACGTCGCCGAACGCAACAAGCCACACCCTTCTATGGGGCTGCTGTCAGAGGACTGCGCGCCGAGCTGTGCCAGCACGTCGCCGATGGATGCCCCGCCGAGGAGATCCGCGACCTCGAGGTCGTGGTCGAACTCGACCTTGACGCGGCGGCGGAACTCGAGTGCCTGCAACGAATCAAGGCCGATCGCGACCATCGTGACCGTGGTATCGATCGAATCCACGCCGTCGATACCGACGGTTCTCGCGTCTCCAGCACCGATGGCGCCTTGGCCAAGTCAAGGCCGCGACGATCGCGTTGCGCGAAGCGGTGTCATTCCCGAGGCGAACGCATCGGCGGGAGCCATCGGCGCGACGCCGATATCGGGCAGCATCGCCGACCCCGAGCCGTCGAGGTGAACGTCCCAGTAACCCACTGCCCGACAATGCAGTCCAGTCCCTGGGATCGGAGTTGGATCGCCATCGCGTCCAGCATCCGATTGCCCGCGGCGTATAGCGCCAGACCGCGCCCGCCCACCGACGCCGCGATGGAAGAGCGCAGCAGAATCCGGCTCTCCTCGGTGCGCGGGTACATCGCGAGCACCAGGGCAATGCCGACACCTTGGCCCGTAGCGCCTGACAGGCCTTCGACGGTGATGTGCTCCAGTTCGACCCCCGAATACTCGATGGCGGCGTGATGATCAGATCTCTCAGCGGTAATCGAGGTGCTCACGGCCAGCTGCGCGAGATTTCGGGTGAACTCGCTTAGGCCCGTCGCCATCCGGGTCGACGTCAGCGACCGCCACTCGTGAGCGTTCGTCGGCCACCGCGCCGAGGTTCTCCTGGATCGCCACCGTAAGCGTGGGATATTCTGACAATTCGACGAAAGCGTCGACGTCGAGCCGGGTCGCGGCCGTCATCCCCCTTGTCGAAACGAACGGTGTTGCGCAGGTTGAGGAACCAGTAATCCGCGAGCGGCAGGTTATTCGTGATCGGGCCGCCGAGGGTGAAGCCGATAGACGGGGTCTCCGTGTCGAGGAACGCCGGATTGTCCAGTCGCCGTGTCAGGGTGGCCCGAGATGCCGACCATGTTGCGGAGTTGACTACCGACAGCTGCGCCCAGCCAGGGCGCGCCTTGGACCTGCTGGCCGAGAACGCACTCTCCGAAGTCCGCACGGCGTCGGCGTCCACCGAAACCGAACGGGCGCTGTACGAGGTGTTCGAAGAGCACTTCGGCGTCGTGCCACACATCGACGACGACTTCTTCTCGCCCGGGCTGGACCGCATCCCGGCCACCTCGATGGTCAGCAAGGCCCGCCGGCGCGGTCTGGCGTTGAGCCCAAGAACGATGATGACAGATAGCACTATTCGCGCGCTGGCGGCAATCGACGCGTCGGCCGGCCCCGACACCGATGTCGAGAGCGCCGACTACGGTGAGGTGAAGCCGTTTCCGATGGTGTCCTGGTTGTGTGAGCGGGGGAACTATCGTCGTTTCACCCACAATGTCCTGCTCCGGCCGCCGTCCGACGTCGACCGCGCATCCATTGCCACGATGTGCAGTTACTCCTCGATGGGCACGACACTCTGCCGTCGACCCTGACCGACACTCCGGAACCGCGCCGGAAATGACGAATTGTACTCGGCGATCGGTCAATCGGCGCGAGAGATCGACCCTCACGCGGACGCGATGGTGTGGGCGGTGTGATTATCGGATGCCGAGAGTGTTACTGCTCGCCGCGCATCACCTGACGGTGGACGTGGTGTCGTGGCACGTCATGCTCGGTGACGTCACCAAGACATGGCACGCGATGAATTTCGGCCTCGCGCCGAAGAATGCAGCAGGAGTTCACCTCGTACCGCCGCTGGTCGGACATGATGTCGCGACGCGCGGACTCGCCCGGAGGTTCGGGCGCAGTGGGAATGCTGGCTCGATCAGATCCGCGCACCCGACCCCGCGCTGGGCGTTCGGGCCCCGACCCCACCCGTAACACCTGGTCCACTCTGCGCGTCACCCGGATGGTCACACCGGCCCAGCTCACCGGGCGGTGCTGGCCTCGCTCACCAGAGATGTAGGTGTGCGCGAGTCTCTGCTGGCCGCAACGGCGATGACGGTCGCGAGCTGGCGCCGCGCCCGTCAGCAGGATCCGGGGGCGGCCGTCGCCCCGTTCCGATCGGTGATCACCGGCCTTCGTGAAGTCCCGAACGATGGTGTGGACTACGGGCCCCTTCGCTATGTCGGTCGGGTGCCGGAGTTAGCCGCCGAACCACAGATCCAGTTCAGCTACCTGGGCCGCCTGGACCTGGCGGCGCCGCCGATCGACGGTGGTCGCTGCGCACCGAGCGCTATCTCGACACTCTTCCGATCGATGCCGAACCCGAACTGCTCTTGCGATTTGCCATGCATATCAGCTTCCTCGTCGCCGCCACCCGCGACGGCTCGCAGCTGATCACCGACGTGCGATGGAGCGATGCCCTGTTCGCGGCCGCCGACATCGACGCCTCGACCCATCTCTGGCAGCGCAGCATCGCAGCGCTCGCAGGCGGCTTGGCACAGGCGATCACCCGCTGAACGGATTCGTTTCACATCGGCGTTCAGTCAGTGTGTGAGCACTAGGCGAAACCGACGTATTACCAAGGCGCAGCAGCCATCCGCGTGCCACCATAGCCTGGCGGATCTCTGACCGTAGTCAGGCAGATGACCGCGGAAAGAGTGGCGCAGGTCCGGCGCTTCAACCGCACCGTTACCGCGCGGATCGGCGCCCTCAACGACAACTACCTGGCGAGCGACCGCCCGCTGGGGCAGAACCGCGTGCTGTGGGAGATCGGCACCGACGGGATCGACATCCGGTCACTGCGCACCCGCCTCGATCTGGACTCCGGCTACGCGAGCCGGTTGCTGCGCGCTCTGGAGACCAGCGGGCTGATCACCGTCGAGCAGATCGCCGCCGACGGCCGGGTGCGTACCGCACGCCTCACCGAGGCGGGGCGGCGTGAACTCGCGGTGCTGGATCAGCGCTCCGACGAGGCCGCGGCCGCGATCCTCCGGCCGCTCAACGAACTGCAGCGCGACCGGCTCGTCACCGCCATGGCCGAGGTGGAACGTCTCCTGATCGCCTCCACCGTCGAGGTCAACGAGTGCGACCCGACCAACCCCGACGCCCGATACTGCCTAGGCACCTACTACTCCGAGTTGGCTGTGCGGTTTCGTGAGGGCTACGACCCCGCGACCAGCCCGGTCGGGGATGCGGAGATGACGCGGCCCAACGGAGTGCTGCTCGTCGCGACACTGCTGGACAGGCCGGTCGGCTGCGGTGCGCTCGTGTTCCAGCCCGACGATGTGGCGTTGGTGAAGCGGATGTGGGTGTCGCCCGAAGTCCGCAGGATCGGGTTGGGTCGGCGCCTGCTGATCGAACTGGAGGATCACGCGCGCTCGACGGGAATGCGGTTGATGCGTCTGGAGACGACGGGCGTGCTCACTGAGGCCATGCGGATGTACCGGACATCCGGGTATCGCGAAGTGGCGCCGTTCGGCAACGAGCCGTATGCCGACCATTGGTTCGAAAAACCACTGTGAATTATGTAACGCTCGAGTCGGGCCGATTGACTCCATCGGTGGAGGCCGGAGAGGAGCCGCAATGGGTGACGGGCACGACGATGTCTACGTGAATGCCCGCCGGCAACTCCGCGGTGTCGCGGAGAGCCTGATCGCCGGTCCGCAGTACCGGGCGGCGGGCACGGTCCGGTTGGCCGTGCGTGCCGACGGTTTCACCGGCGTGGCCATCCCGCTTGCCGTGCACGGCACCGACATGGTCTTCCCCAACGGCAGCGTGCCGCTGGCGGGTCCGGTGCGCGAGATAGCGGAAATCGCCGGGGTCGACGCCGGCCCGCCCGAGGGCGTGTACCGAACCGTCGACCCGTTGCCCATCGACGCCGCGCTCGACATCGATGCCGCCAGCGCGGAGTGGGTCCACCGCAGTCATCACGCCGGCGGGCATGCGATCAAAAACGCGTTGCCCGAATCGCATCCCGTGCTCTGGCCGGAGCACTTCGACGTCGCCGCGACCGAGCTCGAGGTCAACTACGGTGTCTCGGCCGGCGATGACTACCATCCGACGCCCTATGCGTATGTCGGGCCGTGGAAGCCCCTGCAGAAGCCGAGCGGGCCGTTCTGGAATGCCCCGTTCGGCGCGCTGTACCCACTGAACCCCGCACACGATGCCGATGCACTCACCCTGCGGATCGCCGATTTCTTCGAGCGTGGTCGCCGGGAACTGGCCAAGCGGTCGTGATCGCCCGGTCGTTTGCAGTGACCCACATACTGGGAACAGACTGGTAGAGCGCAACGTTAGGAGAGACGTGGCTACCAAAGACATCACCGCCGTACAGTTCAACGACACCATCACCGACAACGAGATCGTGCTGGTGGATTTTTGGGCGTCGTGGTGCGGCCCGTGTAAGGCATTTGCTCCCACGTTTGCGGCCTCATCCGAGCAACACCCCGATGTGGTGTACGCGAAGGTCGACACCGAGGCCGAACAGGACCTCGCCGCCGCTGCCGACATCCGGTCCATCCCGACGCTGATGGCGTTCAAAAAGGGCAAGCTGGTGTTCAACCAGGCCGGCGCCTTGCCTCCGGCGGCCCTCGAGGATCTGGTGCAGCGGGTCAAGGAGTTCGACATCGACGCCGCGATCGCCGCCGAGAGCAACGGCCAAGCCGAGTAGGGCCGGGCACGCGCTAGCGTGCTGTGCGTGACCTGGCAAAACGATCGAAACCACTTCGTCCTCATCGACCACCCCCGGCCGGGGGTGGCGCTGGTGACACTGAATCGTCCCGAGCGGATGAATTCCATGGCGTTCGACGTCATGGTTCCGCTGAAGGCGGTGCTGGACGAGTTGACCCATGACAACTCCGTGCGCGTCGTCGTGCTGACCGGCGCCGGCCGCGGGTTCTCCTCCGGCGCCGACCACAAGTCGGCGGGCTCGGTGCCGCACATCGAGGGGTTGACGCGGCCCACCTTCGCCCTCCGGTCGATGGAGGTACTCCATGACGTCATCCTGGCGCTGCGCAAGATGCACCAGCCGGTGATCGCGGCGGTGAACGGCGCCGCCATCGGCGGGGGTCTGTGCCTGGCGCTGGCATGCGATATCCGAGTCGCGGCGGCCGGCGCTTATTTCCGCGCGGCCGGCATCAACAACGGGCTGACCGCCAGCGAGCTGGGCCTGTCCTATCTGCTGCCCCGGGCGATCGGGACGTCGCGGGCTTTCGAACTGATGCTGACCGGCCGCAATGTCGATGCCGACGAGGCGGCCCGTATCGGGCTGGTCTCGCAGGCGGTCTCCGACGACGACCTGCTCTCCGTTTGCTATCAGATGGCCGATCGGGTCGCTTCGTTCTCCAGGCCCGGAATCGAGTTGACCAAGCGCACACTGTGGAGTGGACTGGACGCCGGTAGCCTGGAGGCGCATATGCAAGCCGAAGGCCTAGGACAACTTTTCGTCCGTTTGCTCACCGCCAACTTCGAGGAAGCGGTCGCGGCGCGTGGCGAAAAGCGCGCCCCGGTCTTCACCGACGACAAGTGACGACAGAAATGAGGAGTGCCGCGTGATCACCGCAACGGACCTGGAGGTCCGCGCCGGCGCGCGCACACTGCTGTCCACCGACGGCGCCGCGCTGCGAGTGCAGCCCGGCGATCGCATCGGGCTGGTCGGGCGCAACGGCGCGGGCAAGACCACCACCATGCGCATCCTGGCCGGCGAGGGCGAGCCGTATGCCGGCACGATCACGCGGACCGGGGAAATCGGTTATCTCCCACAGGATCCGAGAGAGGGCGATCTTGACGTACTGGGCCGCGACCGCGTCCTGTCCGCCCGCGGCCTCGACACGTTGCTCGCCGATCTGGAGAAGCAACAGGCGCTGATGGCCGAAGTGGCCGACGACGCCATCCGTGACCGGGCGGTGCGCCGCTACGGCCAGCTCGAGGAACGGTTCGCCGCCCTGGGGGGCTACGCCGCCGAGAGTGAGGCCGGCCGCATCTGCGCGAGTCTTGGCCTGCCCGAACGTGTTCTGACCCAGCCGCTGCGCACGCTGTCCGGCGGCCAGCGCAGGCGTATCGAGCTGGCCCGAATCCTGTTCGCCGCATCCGAGACAGGGGCGGGCTCGGCCACCACGCTGCTGCTCGATGAACCGACCAACCACCTCGACGCCGACTCGCTGGGTTGGCTGCGGGAGTTCCTCCGTGGCCATACCGGTGGCCTCGTGGTGATCAGCCACAACGTCGATCTGCTGGCCGACGTGGTGAACCGGGTGTGGTTCCTCGATGCCGTGCGCGGTGAGGCCGACGTCTACAACATGGGCTGGCAGAAATACCTCGATGCGCGGGCCACCGACGAGCAGCGCCGCCGCCGCGAGCGGGCCAATGCCGAGCGCAAGGCCACGGCGCTGCGCACCCAGGCGGCCAAGATGGGCGCCAAGGCGACCAAAGCCGTTGCCGCACAGAACATGCTCCGGCGCGCCGACCGGATGATTGCCGCGCTGGACGAGGAACGGGTGGCCGACAAGGTGGCGCGGATCAAGTTTCCGACTCCCGCGCCCTGCGGCCGCACGCCGCTGGTGGTCAAGGGCCTGACCAAGAACTACGGGTCGCTCGAGGTGTTCACGGGCGTCGACCTGGCCATCGACCGCGGATCCCGCGTGGTGGTGCTCGGCCTCAACGGCGCGGGGAAGACCACGCTGCTGCGGCTGCTCGCCGGGACGGAGAGGCCCGATGCCGGTGAGATGGAGCCGGGACACGGGCTGAAGATCGGTTACTTCGCGCAGGAGCACGACACACTCGACGACACCGCGACGGTCTGGCAGAACATCCGCCACGCCGCCCCCGACACCGGCGAACAGGATCTGCGAGGACTGTTGGGCGCGTTCATGTTCAGCGGTCCGCAGCTGGATCAGCCGGCCGGCACGCTGTCGGGCGGCGAGAAGACCAGGCTGGCACTGGCCGGCCTGGTGGCGTCGACCGCCAACGTATTGCTGCTCGACGAGCCGACGAACAACCTTGATCCCGCGTCGCGGCAGCAGGTGCTCGACGCGCTGCGCAGTTATGTCGGCGCCGTCGTGCTGGTGACCCACGATCCCGGTGCCGCCGAGGCGCTCGACCCCCAGCGAGTGGTGTTGCTGCCCGACGGAACCGAGGATTTCTGGTCCGACGACTACCGGGATCTGATCGAATTGGCCTGAGCCGATTTGCGAACCGTTTCGCCAAATCCGCCCGTCCGCGATTGAACGCTTTCTACGCTGGGTATGCGTCGGGGCATCAAGAGCGGGGAGGTGCCAGCCCAAATGACGATGAAGAAGTTGAGCAAATCTCGGGAGGAAGTGCTGACCGAGTTGCGGAGCGCGTACGAGGGGGGTGCGAGCATCCGCACGCTGGTTGCGTCGACCGGCCGCTCATATGGTTCGGTTCACAGCATGCTGCGTGAATCGGGAACCACCATGCGCAGCCGCGGCGGCCCGAATCATCGCAGCCGGCGCGCCAGCTGACTGTCACTGCTGCCGCAGCGAGGCCTCGACGAGGTCGAGCACGGCACTGAGCTTTTCGGGTTCATCGCCGGAGGCGAGTCGCGCCACCAAGCCGTCCAGTACCAAGTCGAGGTACGTCTGGAGAACTGGGCTGGGAACGTCGTCGCGCAAACGGCCGGCCTGCTTCTGGCGGCGAAGCCGGCCCGTGGTGGCCGCGGACAATTCCGCTGACCGCTCGGACCAACCGCGATGGAACTCCGGATCGTTGCGCAGCTTGCGGGCGATCTCCAGTCGCGTCGCCAGCCAGTCGAACTGATCGGGCGCGGCGAGCATATCGCGCATCACCTGGATCAGACCTTCGCGCGACGCGACTTCGGCCATCCGTTCGGCATCCTCGTGCGCGAGTTCGAAGAACAGCGTGTCCTTGTCGCGGAAGTGGTGGAAGATGGCGCCACGCGACAGCCCGATGGTCTGCTCGAGCCGCCGCACGGTCGCCTTCTCGTAGCCGTACTCGGCGAAGCACCGCCGGGCGCCGTCCAGGATCTGGCGGCGGCGGGCCGCCAGATGATCGTCGGTGACCCTGGGCAACGGAGTGGTTCTCTTCCGACTACTGGGTCTTCAGCATGTTGCGCAGAACGTACTGCAGGATGCCGCCGTTGCGGTAGTAGTCGGCCTCCCCGGGCGTGTCGATGCGCACCACCGCGTCGAACTCGGTGACCTTGCCGTCCTGCTTGGTCGCCTTGACCTTCACCGTCTTCGGCGTCTTGCCCTCGTTCAGCGCCTCGATGCCGGTGATGTCGTAGATCTCGGTGCCGTCGAGCTTGAGACTCGACGCAGATTCCCCTTCGGGGAACTGCAGCGGGATCACGCCCATCCCGATCAGGTTGGAGCGGTGGATGCGCTCGAACGATTCCGTGATCACCGCGCGCACACCCAGCAGGCTGGTCCCCTTCGCGGCCCAGTCACGTGACGAGCCGGAGCCGTACTCCTTGCCGCCCAGCACGACCAGCGGAATGCCCTGTGCCGCATAGTTTTGTGCCGCGTCGTAGATGAACGCCTGCTCGCCGTCGTTGGTGAAGTCACGGGTATAACCACCGGACACGTCATCGAGCAACTGGTTGCGCAACCGGATGTTGGCGAAGGTGCCCCTGATCATCACCTCGTGGTTACCGCGCCGCGAACCGTAGGAGTTGTAGTCCTTGCGGTCCACGCCGTGCTCGTCGAGGTACTGCGCCGCGGGCGTGCCCGGCTTGATGCTCCCTGCGGGGGAGATGTGGTCAGTGGTGACCGAATCGCCCAGCAGCGCCAGCACTCTGGCGCCGGTGATGTCGGTGACCGCGTCCGGCTCGGCGGGCATCCCGTCGAAGTACGGCGGCTTGCGCACATACGTCGAGTTCGTGTCCCAATCGAAGGTGTTGCCGCTCGGCGTCGGCAGGTTGCGCCAGCGCTCGTCGCCCTTGAACACATCCGAGTAGTTCTTCACGAACATCTCGGTGCTGATCGCCGAGGCGATGGTGTCGTCGATGTCCTTCTGCGACGGCCAGATGTCCTTCATGAAGACGTCGTTGCCCGCCTCGTCTTTGCCCAGCGGATCGGACTCGAAATCGAAGTCCATGGTGCCCGCCAGGGCGTAGGCGATGACCAGGGGCGGCGACGCGAGATAGTTCATCTTCACGTCGGGGTTGATCCGGCCCTCGAAGTTGCGGTTGCCCGACAGCACTGCGGCAACCGACAGATCGCAGTCGTTGATGGCCTTGCTGATCTCATCGGGCAGCGGACCGGAGTTGCCGATGCACGTGGTGCACCCGTACCCCACCAGGAAGAAGCCCAGCTTCTCCAGATACGGCCACAGCCCGGCCTTGTTGTAGTAATCGGTGACGACCTGCGAACCGGGCGCCATCGTGGTCTTCACCCACGGCTTGGACACCAGGCCTTTCTCGACGGCATTCTTGGCCAGCAGTGCCGCGCCGAGCATCACCTCCGGGTTGGACGTGTTGGTGCACGACGTGATCGCCGCGATCACCACCGCGCCGTGGTCGAGAATGAACTCGCCGCGCCCCTCGCACTGCACATCGACCGGATGGCTCGGCCGGCCGTTGGAATGGAGCGCCGCCGAGGGTACCGCGGCGTCGTTGTCGTCGAACGACAGCACCGCCGGGTCGCTGGCCGGGAACGACTCCTCGACCGCCTCGTCGAGCTTGGTGTGGGGGACGGGGTTCTCCGCTGATTTTTCTACGTAGTTGTGAATGTCCTTGCGGAAGGCGTTCTTCGCGTCGGTCAGCTGGATGCGGTCCTGCGGGCGCTTTGGCCCGGCGATGGACGGCACCACATCGGAGAGGTCCAGCTCGATGTACTCGGAGAACTTCGGCTCGCGCGAGGGGTCGTGCCACAGGCCCTGTTCCTTGGCATACGCCTCGATCAACGCGAGATGATCGTCGCTGCGGCCGGTCATCCGCAGATAGTCGATGGTGACCTCGTCGATCGGGAAAATCGCTGCGGTGGAGCCGAATTCGGGGCTCATATTGCCGAGTGTGGCGCGGTTGGCCAGCGGCACCTCGGCCACACCCTCGCCGTAGAACTCGACGAACTTGCCGACCACACCGTGCTTGCGCAGCATCTCGGTGACGGTGAGCACCACGTCGGTAGCGGTCACACCCGCCTTGCGCTCGCCGGAGAGCTTGAACCCGACGACTCGCGGGATCAGCATCGACACCGGCTGGCCCAGCATGGCGGCCTCGGCCTCGATACCGCCGACGCCCCAGCCCAGCACGCCGAGGCCGTTCTCCATCGTCGTGTGCGAGTCGGTGCCCACGCAGGTGTCCGGGTATGCGACACGGATCTCATCACCCGCCCCTGCTTCGCCCGCCCGACCGCGCTCCATCACCACGCTGGCCAGGTACTCGATGTTGACCTGGTGCACGATGCCCGTGCCGGGCGGCACCACCTTGAAGTCATTGAAGGCACCCTGCCCCCAGCGCAGGAACTGGTAGCGCTCGCCGTTGCGCTCGTACTCGATCTCCACGTTGCGCTCGAAGGCGTCCGCGCGGCCGAACAGGTCGGCGATCACCGAGTGGTCGATCACCAGGTCGGCGGGGGCGAGGGGATTGACCTTCTCGCGGTCGCCGCCCAGGTCGCCGACGGCCTCGCGCATGGTGGCGAGGTCGACGATGCACGGCACCCCGGTGAAGTCCTGCATGATCACCCGCGCCGGCGTGAACTGGATCTCGATACTCGGGTCGGCCGAGGGATCCCAGTTCGCGATCGCTTCGATGTGATCCTTGGTGATATTGGCGCCGTCCTCGGTCCGCAGCAGATTCTCGGCGAGCACCTTCAGGCTGTAGGGAAGCTTCTCGGTGCCCGGCACCGCGTCCAGACGATAGATCTCGTAGCTGTTGTCTCCGACTTTGAGGGTGTCTCGGGCCCCAAATGAATTGACCGAATTCTTGCTGCTCACATCAACTCCCGGTTAGATCTCGCCGCGACGGGCTGTGTCGGCGGCGCCAACGATTCTAACAGTACGCTTGTCCTGCAAAGCAACCCAGGGGTGGTTGCGTCCGGTCTCCACCCTGTCTCGACAGGCGCGTGCTGACACCCGCATACCCGCTATTGGGTTACCGTGCCACCTGTGACCGGACCGCACGTGATCCCGTTCCTTCCGACCTACATTCCGGTGGACGTGGACATCAATCAGGTGAAGGCCGACGTGGCAGGCACCGGTGTCAGTGTGCCGCCGGCCGACGCGGCCGATGTGCCGGCCCTGCGTCAGGTGGTGGAAGAGGCGCGCAAAGAAGGCATCGATCTCAAGATCGTGGTGATCGAGCACAATCCGCCCATCGACACGCCGCTGCGCGACATCGCCACCGAGGTCGGCCAGGCCCATCCCGGCTCGACGGTGCTGGCGATCAGCCCGTCGTTCGTCGGAACGTTCAGTCCGACGTTCGATCGGGTGACCCTCGAAGCGGGCCAGGATGTCGCCAAGACCGGTGATCCGGTGCAGTCGTCGAAGAATTTCCTGGGCGAGTTGACAACGCCCCATTTCCCCTGGACGGCATTCACAATCGTCGTCGTGTTGGGTGTACTGGCAGCGGCCGTCGCCACCCGTTTCCTGCAGGTTCGTGGCAAAAGGGCGCCTGCGGTCGAGGAGCCGTCAAACTCCACCGAGTGAGCGGTCAACGGCTGCCGGCAAATTCGAACATCACCATTCGGTAACGCCTTATTCAATTACATTCTTGTAATTCGTGACTAAAGTTTCTTTAGCGTCAGTTGTGACGTACGGTGCAATCGGTAGCTGATGTTGCAGTTGTGTTATTAGTGACTTCTGCGCAAAGGCGCCCCACGAATGTGCCTGCACGTTCGCGCCGAGCCTTTAGGAGACTTGAGTCGGATGAGACGCATACCTGGCGCCTCTGCTTCGCGGCTTTGCGGGCGGGTCTGCGCGATTCCGTTGACAATCGGCTTGCTGCTTGCGACACCGGGACTGGCGGTCGCTCAGCCGAACAGTCCCGACGGCCTGGCGAGTCTGGTCGCCGCCGTCGCCGACGCCGACCAGAAACTTCAGGACGTCGGTGCCGCCATCCAGGCCAAGGAGGAGAGCGTCAACAAGGCGATCGTCGACGTGCAGACCGCACGGGACAACGCCGCCGCGGCGCAGCGCGAAGTCGATGCCAGCCAGCAGCGCGTCGAGGAGGCCGACACCGCGATCGCGGATGCACAGAAGCGATTCGACGTATTCGCCGCCGCGACGTATGTCAACGGACCGTCCGACTCCTATCTGACAGCGACCGACCCGGCCGACATCGTCAAGACCGCGGCGGCCGGACAAACGCTGTCGCTGTCCGCGCAGCAGGTGGTGGCGAACCTGCAGCGCGCCCGCACCGAGCAGGTGAACAAGGAGTCTGCCGCGCGACTGGCCAAGGAGAATGCCGACCGGGCCGTCGCAGATGCCGAGGCCAGCCAGCAGACGGCGGTGTCGGCGTTGACCGACGCGCGACAGACTTTCCAGGCGCAGCAGGCGGATCTGGATCGGTTGACGGCCGAGCGGTCGGAGGCCCAAGCCCGGCTCGACGAGGCGCGCAACTGGTCGGCGCCGGCAGCCACGCCGCGCGCCGCCCAACCGGTCGCCGCCCAACCGGCCCCGGCACCTGCCGGAAACGCATCGGCTGACTGGGATCGCGCACCGGCCGGTCGAGACCCCGCCACCGGGAACTGGGCGACTCCGTGGGATCCGACGCTGCCGGCCATTCCGAGCGCCTTCGTCAGCGGCGACCCGATCGCGATCATCAACACCATCCTCGGGATCGCGCAGAGTTCGGCGCAGGCCACTCAGCAGATGGGCCGCACCTTCCTGCAGAAGCTCGGCATCCTGCCCACCCCCAGCGGCTTCACGAACGGCGCGATTCCCCGCGTCTACGGCAGGGACGCTTCGGAATACGTCATCCGGCGCGCCATGTCGCAGATGGGCGTTCCGTACTCCTGGGGTGGCGGCAACGCGGCCGGACCCAGCAACGGCATCGATTCCGGTGCGGGCACGAGGGGATTCGATTGCTCCGGGCTGATCCTCTACGCGTTCGCCGGCGTCGGGATCAAGCTCGACCACTACTCGGGGTCGCAGTACAACGCGGGCCGCAAGATCCCGTCGTCGCAGATGCGGCGCGGTGACGTCATCTTCTACGGGCCCGGCGGCAGCCAGCACGTGACCCTCTACCTCGGCAACGGCCAGATGCTCGAGGCCCCGTACACCGGGTCGGTGGTCAAGGTCTCACCCGTGCGCACGAGCGGCATGACACCGTACGTCGTCCGCTACATCGAATACTGATTGCGGGGATTGTTTTGCGGCACAGGCTAGTCCGTTGGTTCCAGCTGTTCGCGCTGCTGATCGCCGCCGTTGCTCTGTCGCTGGGCGCCGCGGTGGCGATGAGTCCGCTCAGCCTCGCGGCTCCCGATGACGGTCAATGGGATCCGACGCTGCCCAAGCTGATCAGTTCGGGGGCTCCGGGGGACCCGCTGGCCATCGCCAACGCGTCACTGCAGGCGACGTCGCAGGCCACCCAGGTGACCATGGACCTGGGTCGAAAGTTCCTCAGCACCTTGGGACTTGCCCCGCCGGAAGCCAGTGCCGGGCTCAACCCCGGCCGGGTGCGCGGTCCTCAGGCGATCGAGTACGTGATCCGCCGGGGTGGATCGCAGATAGGCGTCCCCTACTCGTGGGGCGGTGGGAAACCCACCGGTCCGACCACCGGGGTCGACTCCGGCGCCAATACCGTCGGGTTCGACTGCTCGGGCCTCACGCAATACTCGTTCGCCGGCGTCGGGGTGCTGATCCCGAAGTACTCCGGCGATCAGTACAACACCGGTCGCAAGGTGCCGATCTCGCAGGCCAAGCGCGGGGATCTGCTCTTCTGGGGGCCCGGCGGTAGCCAGCACGTCGCGCTGTATCTCGGCGGCGGACGGATGCTGGAGGCATCGGGGAGCGGCACCAGGGTCAAGGTGAGCCCGGTCCGTACCGCGGGGCTGCAGCCGTATGCCGCGCGGATTATCGAATCCTGAGCAGGACCTGAGCTGAGCCTGAGCGCAAGAGTTGAATGCGCTTCGGCGGGGCGGCTCACCCCCGGGCAACGTCGACGGATTCCTAAGTGCCTGGAATAGTTGACGACGAACGTGTGGCCAACTTTGGCCGGCGCCGCTTCGACCAGCGTCGTTACGAGAGCACGCGGCGGTGCCGCGAATGGATGTGGAAGGACCGTTGATGACCTCACCGAGTGGGCCGCCGCAGGGCGCTGGAGGATATTCCAGCCAAGGCCCGGCGCAGGGCTACCCACAGGGTTCGCACGCCCCGGCCACCAACCCGGCGTCGTCCAACAACGGCGGACTGCAGCAGGAAGTCCACATGCTGGAGCGGGCCATCTTCGAGGTCAAGCGGATCATCGTCGGCCAGGACCAGCTGGTCGAGCGGATGCTGGTCGGTTTGCTCGCCAAGGGCCATGTGTTGCTCGAGGGCGTGCCAGGTGTGGCCAAGACGCTCGCTGTCGAGACCTTCGCCAAGGTGGTCGGCGGAACGTTCGCCCGCATTCAGTTCACCCCCGACCTGGTGCCCACCGACATCGTCGGTACCCGCATCTACCGCCAGGGCAAGGAGGAGTTCGACATCGAACTCGGTCCGGTGGTGGTGAACTTCCTGCTGGCCGACGAGATCAACCGCGCGCCGGCAAAGGTGCAGTCGGCGCTGCTCGAGGTGATGGCCGAGCGGAAGATCTCGATCGGCGGCAAGACGTTCCCGCTGCCCGCTCCGTTCCTGGTGATGGCCACCCAGAACCCGATCGAGCAGGAAGGTGTCTACGCACTGCCCGAGGCGCAGCGCGACCGCTTCCTGTTCAAGCTGAACATCGACTACCCGTCGCCGGAGGAAGAGCGCGAGATCATCTACCGGATGGGCGTCAAGCCGCCGGAGCCCAAGCAGATCCTCGCGCCGGGCGACCTGCTGCGACTCCAGGACGTCGCTGCCAACAACTTCGTCCATCACGCGCTGGTGGACTATGTGGTGCGCGTGGTGACCGCCACCCGCACGCCCGAGAAGTTCGGCATGCCCGACGCCAAGGCCTGGATCGCCTACGGCGCCTCGCCGCGTGCCTCGCTCGGCATCATCGCCGCGGCTCGTGCGCTGGCGCTCGTCCGTGGACGTGACTACGTCATCCCGCAGGACGTCGTCGAGGTCATCCCCGACGTGCTGCGGCACCGGTTGGTGCTGACGTACGACGCGTTGGCCGACGAAATCTCGGCGGAGACCGTGATCGGCAGAATTCTGCAGACGGTCGCCCTTCCGCAGGTGAATGCCATTCCGCAGCAAGGTCATTCGGTGCCGCCCGTCGTACCCGCCGCTGCGGCCGCGGCCGGAAATCGGTGACCAGTTCCCGGCGTGCGGTCGACCTGCCGTCCCTTAAGCGCGGTGAGATCCGAGACCCCGCACTGACGGCGGCGCTGCGCAAGCTCGAGCTGACGGTGCGCCGCAAGCTCGACGGTGTGCTGCACGGCGACCATCTGGGACTGCTCCCCGGTCCGGGCTCCGAGCCGGGGGAGTCGAGGATCTACCAGCCCGGCGACGACGTCCGCCGGATGGACTGGTCGGTGACGGCACGCACGACCCATCCGCACGTCCGCCAGATGATCGCCGACCGTGAGCTGGAGACCTGGCTGGTGGTCGACATGTCGGCCAGCCTCGACTTCGGCACCGCGGGTTGCGAGAAACGCGACCTGGCGGTGGCGGCGGCCGCGGCGATCACGTTTCTCAACAGCGGTGGCGGCAACCGGATCGGTGCGATCATCGCCAACGGCGACGCCGTGCGGCGCGTGCCGGCGCTGTCGGGCCGCATGCACGAACAGGAGCTGCTGCGGACCATCGCCACCATGCCCCAGGCGCCGACCGGCGTGCGCGGCGACCTGGCGGCCGCCATCGATGCGCTGCGGCGACCCGAACGCCGTCGCGGCATGGCGGTGATCATCAGCGACTTCCTCGGACCGATCAACTGGATGCGCCCGCTGCGTGCCATCGCCGCCCGGCACGAGGTGCTCGGCATCGAGATCCTCGACCCGCGTGACGTCGAACTGCCTGATGTCGGCGACGTGATCCTGCAGGATCCCGAATCCGGGGTCACCCGCGAGTTCACCATCGACGAGCAGCTCCGCACCGACTTCGAGAAGGCCGCCGCAGCGCACCGCGCCGAAGTGGCCAGGACCCTACGGCGCTGCGATGCCCCGCTGCTGTCGCTGCGCACCGACCGTGACTGGATCGCCGACGTGGTCCGGTTCGTGGCGAGTCGCCGGCGCGGAGCGATGGCCGGCCGATGAGCGCTTGCGCGAAGAGCAGACAGACGCCGATGAGCGCTTGCGCGAAGAGCAGACAGACGCCGATGAGCGCTTGCGCGAAGAGCAGACAGACGCCGATGAGCGCTTGCGCGATGAGCAGACAGACGCCGATGAGCGCTTGCGCGAAGAGCAGACAGACGCCGATGAGCGCTTGCGCGACGCAATCGACTGAAATGACAACTGGCACATGACATTACCGTTGCTCGGCCCGATGACGCTGACGGGTTTCGAACACGCTTGGTTCTTCCTCTTCCTGCTCGTGGTGCTCGGCCTGATCGGGCTGTACATCGTCGTGCAACTGGCACGGCAGCGGCGCATGCTGCGCTTCGCGAACATGGAGCTGCTGGAAAGCGTGGCGCCCAAACGTCCGTCGCGCTGGCGGCACCTGCCCGCGATTCTGCTGGTGTTGTCGCTGCTGCTGTTCACGGTGGCGATGGCGGGCCCCACCCACGATGTCCGGATTCCGCGAAATCGGGCGGTGGTGATGCTGGTGATCGACGTATCCCAATCGATGCGCGCCACCGATGTGTCGCCCAACCGGCTGGCCGCCGCGCAGGAGGCGGCCAAACAGTTCGCCGATCAGCTCACCCCGGGCATCAACCTGGGTCTGATCGCTTACGCAGGCACGGCCACCGTGCTGGTCTCGCCGACCACCAACCGCGATGCGAGCAAGGCCGCCATCGACAAGCTGCAGCTCGCCGACCGCACCGCGACCGGTGAGGGTATCTTCACCGCGCTTCAGGCCATCGCCACGGTCGGCGCCGTGATCGGCGGCGGTGACGCGCCGCCGCCGGCGCGCATCGTGCTGATGTCCGATGGCAAGGAGACCGTGCCGTCAAACCCCGACAACCCCAAGGGCGCGTACACCGCGGCCCGAACGGCCAAGGACCAGGGCGTGCCCATCTCGACGGTGTCCTTCGGAACCCCCTACGGCTACGTCGAGATCAACGATCAGCGCCAGCCGGTGCCCGTCGACGACGAGATGCTCAAGAAGATCGCCGAGCTGTCCGGCGGCGAGTCCTACAGCGCCTCGAGCCTCGAGCAGCTCAAGGAGGTGTTCACCAATCTGCAGGAGCAGATCGGCTACGAGACCCGCAAGGGTGACGCCAGCGCGGGCTGGCTGCGGCTGGGGGCGCTGGTCCTCGCGCTGTCCGCGGTGGCCGCGCTGCTGATCAACCGGCGCCTGCCGAACTAAGGCGATTTCTTAAGAACAAGGGTCAGGCACTAAGTTGGCGGGCATGACTGTCACGGACAAATCAGCCGAGACCTCTGGCCAAAACGCCGGTGGGCGTCCGTCGTTCGTCTCCCGTTCGGTGCTGGTGACCGGTGGAAACCGCGGCATCGGCCTGGCCATCGCGCGGCGACTCGCCGCCGACGGACACAAGGTCGCCGTGACCCACCGCGGCTCCGGCACCCCCGACGGCCTCTTCGGTGTGGTCTGCGATGTCACCGACAACAAGGCCGTCGACCGTGCCTTCAGCGAGATCGAGGAGCACCAGGGTCCGGTCGAGGTGCTGGTGTCCAACGCCGGCATCTCCGCCGACGCATTCCTCATGCGGATGACCGAAGAGAGATTCGAGAAGGTCATCGACGCGAACCTCACCGGGGCGTTCCGGGTGGCGCAGCGGGCATCCCGCAGCATGCAGCGCAGGCGCTTCGGCCGGATGATCTTCGTGGGTTCGGTCTCCGGTACCTGGGGCATCGGCAACCAGGCCAATTACGCGGCCTCCAAGGCCGGTCTGATCGGTATGGCCCGCTCGATCTCCCGCGAGCTGTCAAAGGCAGGAGTGACCGCCAACGTGGTGGCCCCGGGCTACATCGACACCGAGATGACCCGTGCACTGGACGAGCGGATCCAGGCGGGGGCACTGGATTTCATTCCGGCCAAGCGGGTCGGAACCGCCGAGGAGGTCGCCGGCGTGGTCAGCTTCCTGGCATCGGAGGACGCCAGCTATATCTCCGGTGCGGTCATCCCGGTCGACGGCGGCATGGGCATGGGCCACTAGACATGGCCCCAGAAAGGACTGACATGGCAGGGTTTCTCGAAGGCAAGCGCATCCTCGTCACGGGGATCATCACCGACGCGTCGATCGCATTCCACATTGCGCGCGTGGCCCAGGAAGCGGGCGCGGAACTGGTGCTGACCGGTTTCGACCGGCTGCGGCTGATCCAGCGCATCGCCGATCGCCTACCCAAGCCGGCTCCGCTGCTGGAACTCGACGTGCAGAACGAGGAGCACCTCGCCACCCTGGCCGACCGTGTCGTTGAGGTGATCGGCGAGGGCAACAAGCTCGACGGCGTGGTGCACTCGATCGGCTTTATGCCCCAGACCGGCATGGGTATCAACCCGTTCTTCGACGCCCCGTACGAGGACGTGGCCAAGGGCATCCACATCTCGGCCTACTCGTACGCCTCGCTGGCCAAGGCGCTGCTGCCGATCATGAACCGGGGCGGCGGGATCGTCGGCATGGATTTCGACCCGACGCGTGCGATGCCCGCCTACAACTGGATGACGGTGGCCAAGAGCGCCCTGGAGTCGGTGAACCGGTTCGTCGCCCGCGAGGCGGGCCCATACGGCGTGCGCTCCAATCTTGTTGCCGCAGGGCCGATCCGGACACTCGCGATGAGTGCCATCGTCGGCGGTGCGCTCGGTGACGAAGCGGGCGCTCAGATGCAGCTGCTGGAAGAGGGCTGGGATCAGCGGGCCCCGCTCGGATGGAACATGAAGGACCCGACACCGGTCGCGCGGACCGTGCTCGCCCTGGTCTCCGACTGGCTGCCCGCCACCACCGGGACAGTCGTCTACGCCGACGGTGGCGCCAGCACGCAATTGCTCTGACGAATGGACCACCCGCCTTTTGATGCCGTCCTGCTGCTGTCGTTCGGCGGGCCGGAGGGCCCCGAGCAGGTGATGCCGTTCCTGGAGAACGTGACTCGCGGCCGAGGTATCCCGCGGGAACGGCTCGCCGCGGTCGCCGAGCATTATCTGCACTTCGGCGGGGTTTCGCCGATCAACGGGATAAACCGCGCCTTGATCGAACGGCTGCGCGCCGAATTGCCAGAGCTGCCGGTGTACTTCGGCAACCGCAACTGGGAGCCCTACGTCGAGGACGTGGTCACGGCCATGCGCGACAACGGAGTCGGCCGGGCGGCGGTGTTCACCACCTCGGCCTGGGGCGGGTACTCCGGCTGCACCCAGTACGTCGAGGACATCGCCAGAGGCAGGAAGGCCGCGGGGGCTGCCGCGCCCGAGCTGGTCAAATTGCGCCAGTACTTCGACCATCCGTTGTTCGTCGAGATGTTCGCGGAAGCGGTCGCCGCGGCGGCCCAGACCCTGCCCGGCGAGTTGCGTGCCGACGCCCGGCTGGTGTTCACCGCGCACTCGATTCCGGATGCGGCCCGATCCCGCTGTGGTGCAGACCTTTACCGTCGCCAGGTGGGCTATGCGTCGGGGCTGGTGGCCGCCGCCGCAAATTATGCCGACTACGACCAGGTGTGGCAGTCGCGCTCCGGGCCTCCGCAGGTGGCGTGGCTGGAACCCGATGTCGCCGACCATCTGTCGACGCTGGCCGACGCGGGCACCAAGGCCGTCGTCATCTGTCCGATCGGCTTCGTCGCCGACCACATCGAGGTGGTGTGGGACCTCGACCACGAGCTCCGGTCGCAGGCCGAGCGGGCCGGCGTCGCGTTCGCCCGCGCTGGCACGCCGAACGCCGATCCCCGGTTCGCCCGACTGGCCGCCGATCTCATCGACGAGGCGCGGCACGGGCGTCTGCCGTCTCGCGTTCGGGGGCCGGATGCACCGCCGCTACAGGGCTTTTCGATCAACGGCGAGGTGTGCACTCCCGCCTGTGGCTGACGCCTAGCGCTGCCACGCCGAGTAGAGAATCGCGGTGACCGCGGCCATCCGCGCCGACCGCACCACTGCGTCCAGCGGACGCAGCGCATCGCTGGCGATCTGCACCTCCGAGGACGTCTGCAAGCCGATCGGAATCAGCCCGGCGCTCACCGCGATGATGGCGTCGATGTGCGCGGCGTTCTCCAGCACCCGCACCGCCCGCGACGGAGCGTGGTCGGGCACGCGGTGTCCCCGGGTGGCTGCCATCGCCTGCTCGACCAGCCCGCGCGGGTCGGCGACATCGCTACCCGCAGCGCGGATGGCGCTCAAGGCATCCGCGGCCGACCGGACCGCCGACCGCAGGGCGTACTCGGCCTCGCCGAGATCGAGGTGCTCCGGGGCAGGCGCGCCCGGCACCGAATAGACCGTCCACGACAACGATGTCGGCTCGGGTTCGAAGTCGGACTCCTCCTCCAGTTCGTCGTACTCGAAAACGGGGACCAGACCCACCGTGGCGGATGGCTCGCGACCGACCAGGATGGCCTCGCCGGTGGCGATCGCATCGCGCTGGAACTGGGTGCCGGCCGGCAGCCCGCGCACGTCACCCGGCACGGGCAACAACACCCCGAGGGCGGGCGCATCGCCGGGCGGCCCCGCCGCCGTGCGCAGCGTCTGCAGCAACGAAACCGCTCCCGAGTCGGTCAGGTCCGGCCAGGGCAGGCCGGTACGGCCGGCCGCAACCGAGTCATATGCCGTTACGGAATGCCTTGGCACCCATTCGGATAACGCGTCAAGAACATCATCCGGCGCGGCGGCACCGGCAAGCCAGGCATTGGCCCAAACCGACAACGAAACACTGGGGCACCACATGATGCTCGCAGTGTAGTAGTTAGCCGCTCCTGAGGTCTGCTACGCGATATGGTGGCGTCATGCCCGTAGCGCTGATCTGGCTAATCGCCGCACTGGCGCTTGCCGGGGCGGAAGCGCTCACTGGCGATCTCTTCCTGCTCATGCTGAGCGGTGGCGCGCTGGCCGCCGCCGGTTCGAACTGGCTACTCGACTGGCCGATCTGGGCCGACGGCGCCGTCTTCCTGGTGGTATCGGTGCTCCTGCTCGTGCTCGTCCGGCCCGTGCTGCGGCGCAGGCTGACCCAGGGACCGGGCCTGCCCGAGCCGGTGAAGGCCCTGGAGGGCCGTAGCGCGCTGGTGCTCGACCGGGTGGCCCGACATGAAGGACAAGTGAAACTCGACGGCGAAATCTGGACCGCTCGGCCGTACAACGAGAACGATGTGTACGAACCGGGCGACCACGTGATCGTCGTGCACATCGACGGAGCCACCGCAGTCGTGCAAAAGGTCTAGAGAAGCCTGGACAGAAATAGGAGGAAGCTCGTCATGGAAGGTGCCGTCGCAGGTTTGGTCCTGCTGGGCGTGTTGGTGGTCTTCGCCGCCATCGTCGTCGCCAAGTCGGTCGCGCTCATCCCGCAGGCCGAAGCCGCCGTCATCGAACGGCTGGGCCGCTACAGCAAGACGGTGTCGGGACAGCTCACCCTGCTGTTGCCGTTCGTCGACAAGATCCGGGCTAGGGTGGATCTCCGTGAGCGCGTGGTGTCGTTCCCGCCGCAGCCGGTGATCACCGAGGACAACCTGACGGTCAACATCGACACCGTCGTGTACTTCCAGGTGACCAATCCGCAGGCGGCGGTGTACCAGATCAGCAACTACATCGTCGGTGTCGAACAGCTGACCACCACCACGCTGCGCAACGTGGTCGGCGGCATGACGCTGGAGCAGACGCTGACGTCCCGCGACTCGATCAACGGACAGCTGCGCGGCGTGCTCGACGAGGCGACCGGCCGGTGGGGCCTTCGCGTCGCCCGCGTCGAGTTGCGCAGCATCGACCCGCCGCCGTCGATCCAGGACTCGATGGAGAAGCAGATGCGCGCCGACCGCGAGAAGCGCGCGATGATCCTGACGGCCGAGGGCAGCCGCGAGGCGTCGATCAAACAGGCCGAGGGGCAGAAGCAGGCGCAGATCCTCGCCGCCGAGGGCGCCAAGCAGGCCGCCATCCTGGCGGCCGAGGCCGACCGGCAGTCGCGGATGCTGAGGGCCCAGGGTGAGCGCGCCGCGTCGTACCTGCAGGCGCAGGGGCAGGCCAAGGCCATCGAGAAGACCTTCGCGGCGATCAAGCGGGGTCGGCCGACCCCGGAGATGCTGGCCTACCAGTACCTGCAGACGCTGCCGCAGATGGCCAAGGGGGAGGCCAACAAGGTCTGGCTGGTGCCCAGCGACTTCGGCGCGGCGCTCCAGGGTTTCACCAAGATGCTCGGGGCACCGGGCGAGGACGGCGTCTTCCGCTACCAGCCGTCACCGGTGGAGGAGGATCTCCAACGGCCGGAGGACGACTCAGCCGAGGTCGCCGAGTGGTTCAACACCCAGACCGACCCGGAGATCGCCCAGGCGGTGGCCGCTGCGGTCGCGGAGGCGCGCACCCCGGTGTCGGGGGCCATCGAGCCGCCCCCGCTGTACCCGCCGCTCAGCCAGCAGCAGCAGCCGCCGTCCGCCTACGCTCAGCAGCAGCCGCCACCGCCACCGCCGCCGGGACGCCACAGCGGCAACACGGAACTGTGAACGGACCCAAACTCAGCCGGTAGTCGCCGGCTCCTCGGCGCTGTCCTCGGCTTCCGCGATGCGTGCGCGGTGGTGGCGACCGTGGCTGCGGATCTCGTAGATCAACCCGGCGGTGCCGACGCTCGCCGTACAGATCGAGACCAGGAAGAGCGACGGGCTGATGTTGCCGGTGAGGGCATCGCCGAGGATGACGATCGCCGCGGTGCCTGGCGTCAGTCCTACCAGGGTGGCCAGCGTGTACGGCAGCACACGCACCGCTGAGGCGCCGGCGGTGTAGTTGAGCACGGAGAAGGGTACAGCGGGGATCATCCGCATCGACAGAACCGTGATCCAGCCACGTTCGCGCAGCCGCTCATCCAGCGATTCGACGCGCGAATGCCGCACCAGCTTGTTCAACTGCCAGCCCGCCGCACGGACCAGCAGCAGCGCGATGAGGGCGCTGACGGTGCTGGACAGCACCGCCAGCGGCACGCCAAGGGCCGGACCGAACAACAGACCTGCGGCCAAGGTGAACGCCGTGCGCGGGAACGGGAACACCGTCACGAGGATGTGCGCGGCGAGAAATGCCAGCGGGAACCACGGGCCCACCGACGTCGCCCAGTCGCGCAGTTGCACCGCAGTGGGCATAGGAACCAGCAGGGCGATTGCGACGAGGATCACAATTACCGCGAGAATGGCGAAGAAGCGTCGCGGCGGGACCCCCGACACCGCCGCAATCACCGCCGCACGAAGTGTGCGCAGGGTGTTGACGACGGTTTTCACAGCTACCAAGCCTACGGGCCGAGGTCCGGTAACACCTTCTCGGCGGCATCGTGAGTCGGCACACCAGTGGGCACCACTGTGACCAACATCATTTAGCCTGATGAACGTGCAGAAATCGGAGTCCGATCTGGCGCGGTGGCGAACGGCGGTGGCCGGTGTACTGGCCAAGAGCACGCGGCGCGCCCCGGCGGATCTGCCCGCCGAACCGGAGCGCCTGCTGGATTCACCCACCTACGACGGCTTCCCGATCCGACCGCTGTACACCGGCGCCGACGCACTGCCGGAACCGTCGTTGCCCGGGCAGTGGCCGTATGTCCGCGGCGGTGACGCGCTGCGTGACGTCAAGACCGGATGGAAGGTGGCCGAAGCCTTCCCGGCGAACGGGTCGGTGGGCGCCGACGAGAGCAACGGCGCCGTTCTGGTCGCCCTCACCGAGGGCGTCGGCGCACTCGTACTGCGGGCCGGCGAGTCCGGCGTGCCGGTTTCCGGCCTCGACCGCCTGCTCGACGGCGTCTTCCTCGACCTGGTTCCGGTGGTGCTGGAAATCTCGGGCGCGGGCGCCGAATTCCGCAACGCCGCCGACGTGCTGCTGGCGCTGCTGGTCGACCTCGATGACGACCAGCGTTCGCGGCTTTCCGTGGACTTGGGCGCCGACCCGTTGACCGCACCGCTGAGCGCCCGGGCTGCACCGGAGGTGGCCGATGTGGTGACCTTCGCCGCCGGGGCGAGCATGTACCACGGCGGCGTGCGCGCGATCACCGTCGACGGCCCCGCATTCCACAACCGGGGGGCGAGTGCTTCCTGGGAGTTGGCGGCCAGCATCGCCGCGGCCGTCGCCTATCTGAGGCTGCTCGGTGACGGCGGCGTCGAGGCCCCCGACGCCCTGCGGCAGGTCGCTTTCCGGCTCGCCGCCGACGACGACCAGTTCATGACGATTGCGAAGTTCCGTGCCGCGCGCCAACTCTGGGCCCGGGTAGCCGAGGTCGTCGGCGAGCCGGACGCGGGTGCGGCCACGGTTCACGCGGTGACGTCGCTGCCGATGATGGCCCAGCGCGACCCATGGGTGAACATGCTGCGCACCACGCTGGCCGCGTTCTCGGCGGGCGTCGGCGGCGCGGACACCGTCCTGGTGCACCCGTTCGATGTGGCCATCCCCGATGGCTTCCCCGGCACCGCTGCGAGTTTCGCGCGCCGGATCGCCCGAAACACCCAACTGCTGCTACTGGAGGAATCCCACATCGGGCGGGTGCTCGACCCCGCGGGCGGATCCTGGTTCGTCGAGGATCTCACCCGTCAGCTGGCCCAACAGGCGTGGTCGCACTTCCAGGACATCGAGTCCCGTGGCGGTTTCACCCAAGCGTGCGACTACATCGCCGGTCGGATCGCGGAGGTGGCCGATCGTCGCCACGACGACATCGCGCACCGACGAACGGCCCTGACCGGGGTGAACGAGTATCCGAATCTCGCGGAGCCGCCGCTGCCGCACAGCGCGCCGACCACCGCGCTGACGCGCTACGCGGCGGGATTCGAGGCATTGCGGGACCGGTCGGACGTCTTCCTGGAGCAGACGGGCGCCCGGCCGCGGGCGCTTCTGCTGCCACTCGGGCCGCTCGCCGAGCACAACATCCGTACGACCTTCGCGACCAATCTGCTCGCCTCGGGTGGCATCGAAGCTCTCACCGACGCCCCCGGCGCCGCAGTCGCGGTGATCTGCGGCACCGACGCCCGGTACGGAGCCGAAGCCTCGGCGGCCGTCGATGCCGCCCGCAGGGCGGGGGTGACACACGTTCTGCTGGCCGGATCGGAAAACGCGGTGGCCGAGGCAGTATCGAAGCCGGACGGCTATCTGACCGCCAAGATCGACGCGGTCGAAGTGTTGTCAGACCTGCTCACCAGATTGGGGGCCTGAGATGACTGCCACCACAGGTATCGGAAGGGGTATCGGCAGCTTCGCCGATGTTCCGCTGCACGGTGAGCGCAACGGCGGGCCCCCGACCGAAGCCGTCGTCGCCGAACACGTCGGTGCGGCCGCCGCCGCACACGGGTACACCGCCGACCAACTCGACTGGCAGACACCCGAAGGGATCGACGTCAAACCGGTCTACATCGCCGCTGACCGTGACGATGCCGTCGCGGCCGGTTACCCGCTGCACAGCTTCCCGGGTGAACCTCCATATGTCCGCGGACCGTATCCGACCATGTACGTCAACCAGCCGTGGACCATTCGCCAGTACGCCGGGTTCTCCACCGCGGCCGAGTCCAACGCGTTCTATCGACGGAACCTGGCCGCGGGTCAGAAGGGCCTCTCGGTGGCGTTCGACCTGGCCACCCACCGAGGCTACGACTCCGACCATCCGCGGGTTGCCGGGGATGTCGGAATGGCCGGGGTGGCAATCGATTCCATCCTCGACATGCGCCAGCTGTTCGACGGCATCGACCTGTCGACGGTGTCGGTGTCGATGACGATGAACGGCGCGGTGCTGCCCATTTTGGCGCTGTACGTGGTGGCCGCCGAGGAACAGGGGGTGTCGCCGGAGAAACTGGCCGGGACCATTCAGAACGACATCCTCAAGGAGTTCATGGTCCGCAACACCTATATCTATCCGCCCAAGGCGTCGATGCGGATCATCTCGGACATCTTCGGCTATACCAGTTCGAACATGCCGAAGTTCAACTCGATTTCGATCTCGGGCTACCACATCCAGGAGGCCGGGGCCACCGCGGATCTGGAGCTGGCGTACACGCTGGCCGACGGTGTCGAGTACATCAGGGCCGGGCTGGGCGCGGGGCTGGACATCGACAAGTTCGCGCCGCGGCTGTCGTTCTTCTGGGGCATCGGGATGAACTTCTTCATGGAGGTCGCCAAGCTGCGCGCGGGCCGACTGCTGTGGAGCGAGCTCGTCGCCGAGTTCGCCCCGACGAACGACAAATCGCTGTCGCTGCGCACGCATTCGCAGACCTCGGGCTGGTCGCTGACCGCGCAGGACCCCTTCAACAACGTGGCGCGCACCTGCATCGAGGCGATGGCCGCCACCCAGGGCCACACCCAGTCGCTGCACACCAACGCACTCGACGAGGCGCTGGCGCTGCCGACGGACTTCTCCGCCCGCATCGCCCGCAACACCCAGCTGCTGCTGCAACAGGAGTCGGGCACCACGCGACCGATCGACCCGTGGGGCGGGTCGTATTACGTGGAATGGCTGACCCATCAGCTCGCCGAAAAGGTGCGTGCCCACCTGCGCGAGGTGAACGAACACGGCGGCATGGCCCAGGCCATCAGCGACGGTGTTCCCAAGCTGCGCATCGAGGAGGCCGCCGCCCGCACCCAGGCCCGCATCGATTCCGGGGCGCAGACCGTGATCGGCGTCAACAAATACCAAGTGGACGAGGACCACGAGATCGAGGTGCTCAAGGTCGAGAACAGCCGGGTGCGCGCCGAGCAGATCGCCAAGCTGGAGCGGCTCCGCACGGACCGGGACCCGGCGGCTGTCGACGCAGCGCTGGGCGAGTTGAGCCGCGCGGCCCAGACGGGCGAGGGCAACCTGCTCGAGCTCGCGATCGATGCCGCGCGCGCCAAGGCCACCGTCGGCGAGATCTCCGACGCGTTGGAGAAGGTCTGCGGACGACACCAGGCCGAGATCCGTACCGTCGCCGGGGTCTACCGCGGCGAAGTCGGAAAGGTCAGCAATATCTCGAGCGCCACGGAGCTAGTGCAGAAGTTCGCCGAGGCCGATGGCCGCCGGCCGCGCATCCTGGTTGCCAAGATGGGCCAGGATGGCCACGACCGGGGGCAGAAGGTCATCGCCACGGCGTTCGCCGACATCGGCTTCGACGTCGACGTCGGTTCGTTGTTCTCCACGCCGGACGAGGTCGCGCGGCAGGCCGCGGACAACGACGTCCATGTGGTCGGGGTCTCCTCGCTGGCGGCCGGGCACCTGACGCTGGTGCCCGCGCTGCGCGACGCACTGGCCGAGGTGGGCAGGCCGGACATCATGATCGTGGTCGGCGGCGTGATTCCGCCCGGCGACTTCGACGAGCTCTATCAGGGCGGCGCGACCGCCATCTTCCCGCCCGGCACGGTGATCGCCGACGCCGCGATCGGCCTGCTGCACAAGCTGGCCGAGCGGCTCGGCTACCCGCTGAACTAGATGGCCGGCCCGGTATCCGACCTCGCGGCCGCGGTCCGCAGCGGCGACCGCGCGGCGCTGGCGCGGGCCATCACCCTCGTCGAGTCGACCCGCCGGGATCACCGCGAGCAGGCCCAGCAGTTGCTGATGGAGTTGATCGGCGATGCGGGCGGGTCATCGGAGCCGGGCCGCTCGCGACAGCACTCCATGCACGTCGGCATCACGGGCGTGCCCGGCGTCGGCAAGTCCACCGCCATCGAGGCGGTCGGCATGTACCTCATCGAGCAGGGCCACCGCGTCGCGGTGCTGGCCGTCGACCCGTCGTCCACCCGCACCGGCGGATCGATTCTGGGCGACAAGACCCGGATGGCCCGCCTCGCGGTGCACCCCGACGCGTACATCCGGCCCTCGCCGACCTCGGGCACCCTCGGCGGCGTGGCTAAGGCCACCCGCGAGACCATCCTGCTGCTCGAGGCGGCCGGTTTCGACGTGATCCTGGTCGAGACCGTGGGCGTGGGTCAGTCCGAGGTCGCGGTCGCCAACATGGTCGACACGTTCGTCTTCCTGACGCTGGCCCGCACCGGCGACCAGCTGCAGGGCATCAAGAAAGGTGTGCTCGAACTCGCCGACATCGTCGTGGTGAACAAGGCCGACGGTGAGCACGCAGCCGAGGCCAAGACCGCCGCGCGTGAGCTGGCCGGCGCCATCCGCCTCATCTATCCACGCGAAACATTATGGCGCCCACCAGTTCTCACGATGAGCGCGTTACAGAATGTTGGGCTGACGGAACTGTGGGACACGGTGCTCAAGCATCGTGACGTGCTCACCGAGGCGGGGGAGTTCGAGGGCCGCAGGCGGGCGCAGCAGGTCGACTGGACGTGGTCGATGGTCCGTGACTCGGTACTCGACCGTGTGCTGTCGAACCCCGCAGTGAAGAAGATTCGGGCCGAAGTGGAGCGTCAGGTACTCGCGGGCGAACTGACCCCTGCGCTTGCTGCACAACGCATCATCGATGTCGCTGACATGCGATGACTTAACGAATGGGTAACGCCTCGTTTATTTGCCGGGGTTGCAGGTAAATTCAATACATTGTGACGGGTGTCAAGATCCGGGAGCGCAGCGCCGCGCTCCCGCACGGTATCCAGGGCGCGGCGGACTCGGGTTTTGCCTGCACGGTCCGCGGTTTCTCGCAGCTGTTTCCCGGACGCCGGTTCGGCGGCGGCGCCCTCTCGGTATATCTGCACGGCGAGCCCGTGGTCGACGTCTGGACCGGCTACGCCGACCGCCGCGGCGCCCACTACTGGGGTGCCGACACCGGCGCGATGGTTTTCTCCGTGACCAAGGGCCTGGCCTCCACCGTCATCCACCGGCTGGTCGACCGCGGCCTGATCGACTACGACACCCCGGTGGCGGAGTATTGGCCCGAATTCGCCACCAACGGCAAGGCTGACATCACCGTCCGCGAGGTGATGCGGCACCGCGCAGGGCTTTCCCAGCTCAACGGTGTCAACATGGCCGAGCTGCTGGACCACCGCGCGATGGAGGAACGGATCGCCGCTGCGTCGGTGAATCGCCTGCTGTACGGCCATCAGGCGTACCACGCGCTGACGTACGGCTGGCTGATGTCCGGCCTGGGACGCGCCGTCACAGGTAAGGGCATGCGCGATTTGATCCGCGAGGAGCTGGCCGAACCGCTCAACACCGACGGATTGCATCTGGGCAGACCGCCGGCGAACTCGGCCACCCGGGCTGCGCAGATCCTCGCGCCGCAGGGCACCCTGGCCAACCCGCTGTTCGACTTCGTCGCGCCCCGGGTCGCCGCGCTCGGCATATCCGGGGTGTTCGGATCGATGTACTTCCCCGGCATGAAGTCGGTGGTGCAGGGCGACACCCCGTTCCTGGACGCCGAGATTCCCGCAGCCAACGGGGTGACCACCGCCCGCGGCCTGGCCAAGATGTACGGCGCCATCGCCAACGGCGGTCGGATCGACGGTACGCAGTTCCTCTCGGCCGAACTGGTGGCCGGCCTGACCGGCACCTCGCGTTTCTCGCTGGACCGTAACATCTTCGCGCCGTTGAGCTTTCACCTCGGCTATCACGCGGTCCCGCTGCTGGGCGTCATGCCAGGTTTCGGCCACGCGGGGCTGGCCGGTTCCGTCGGCTGGGCCGATCCGGCGAGCGGCTTGTCGTTCGGCTTCGTCCACAACCGGCTGCTGACCCGAATGGTGCTCGATCAGCTCACCTTCGCGGGACTGCACACGCTGATCCGCCGAGACGCCGACCGGGCCCGCAGGCGCGGATATCAGTCGGTGCCGTCGTTCGGGGCTCCGTACGACGTGCCTCGACCGGTCGCCGGTTAGCTTTCGCGCGGGTAGTCAAGGTGTGGTCATGGGCGGCGTTGATCGCCCGGGGTTGGGTTCGGTGGGCTGATCAGGCGCCGTGTACGGCAGGCTTTGGTGTGCGCCGTAAGGCGGCTCAGCGCCGGCGGGCGGCAAGCTAAGTTGCGCCGTCGTGCGGCATAGTCCAAACGGCCGTAACCGCTCGCGACTGAGCCTTCCTCGAAGATAGCGCTGTCCATCGAACGGTTGTTGGATTCGTAGGAGTCGGTAGGCCAGTCGGCAGGCGTGGCGGGCCAAGGCGACACGGGCTTGGATAGGAGCCATCCCTCGGGCGCGCAGTTCTGCCTCGCGTGTGGCGAAGGAGGGCGACTGTAAAGGCCCCACGCGATGCCCATCAAGGCGTCACGATGCTCGGCCAGACCCTGGCGTGAGATTCGTCCACGCCGGTTGAGGGTGGCTGATTGGTAGAGCGCGGGCGCCAAACCCGTTGCCGATTACAGGTGTTCGGCATCGGGGAACCGCTCGATCGGCAGCAGCAGACTGTGCGCAGCGAAGCCAGCCGCCCGGATCGACGCGACGCCAGGAAGCGTGGTCAACACCTGCCCATCGGTCACCGCCAGAAGTGCACCGATCACCTCGTCGATCTCGCTGAGATCGGCCAGCAGCCGGCGGTAGCGGTCGGGGTCACGGCCCAGCCGGTGGGCCCGCGCCGCGGCATCCGCCGGCGGCGGCAGGCACTGGCGCCACCGGGTTACCCAATACTCGGTGGTGGATACGGTCAATCGCCCCGGTGCCCGGCAGATCAACGACCGTGGTTTCGGGGCCCGTCCCGCGAACGCCGCAGCACAAGCCAGCACGGCCAGTCCAGTCGGTGTCTCCAGCGCCAGTGCCCGGCCATGGCCGGCAGGCGCCGACAAAGCCGGACACAGCACGTTGAGTTGAGCGTGCAGCCGCTGCTGGGCAGCTTTGCGATCGGCCACCAACGCCCGCCGGTGACGCACGGCCGCCCGCAACGACTCGACCGCCGACTGCTCCCGATACCGCCGACCCAGACCCTGCCGGGCCAGATACGTCAACGCCGCACAGTCGCGATCGTCGGACTTGAACCGCCGGGATCCCACTGAGTCCGCGCGGCTTTGGTCTCCGAGAGCGCGAACGCCCGCACCGACCCGGGATGGCGACGCTCCAGCTCCCAAGCCAACGGCCGGTGCAAACTGCCAGTCGCCTCGGCCGCAATCTCCGAATCGCCTGGCATCCCGCCCACCGAGCTCGACCTCCAACCGGAGATGCCGTCGCGCGACACCGGTAACGACATCGGGTCAACCAGCAACCCCGACCCGTCGCTGATCCGCACCCGATTGAACGCCTTGCCCGGATCCACCGCGACGATCACCGTCGCCGGATCAAGCGCATTTCCCAACACCGACACGAACAGCCTCCTCTGAACCGGACCCTCCACAGAGAATCCGCCCAGCCACCACTCATGGCCTATCAGCTCACGCTGACGGTCAGCGCTTGACGTTGGTGAACCACTTCGTCTTGATCCGCCACGACTGTGCCGAGGTGAGCGCGAATCCGGCACCGCACATGCACGCGAAGAACCACACCAGAGTGCCACCCTCGACCGTCTGCAGCGTAGGCACGTAGGCCGTGGTGATCCGCACGATGCACGCGATGATGCCGCTGGCCGACGCCACCAGATAGATGTTCGCGATGCGCCGCGACCGCGGATCCTTGCGCAAGACCAGCAGCGCCCGGCATCCGTAACCCAATAGGTAGATCAGGGTGCCGCAGAGCAGCAGCCAGTACGCGGCCAGCCAGAAATCGGTGGGGACCTCGAAGAAGTCGGGCCTGTAAATACGGGCGCCGTTGCCGAGCGAGAACGCGGCGAGCAGTAGCGGGATGCACAAGGTCGCCGGGCGCTCTACGTACATCTTGAAAGTGCGCTGCATGGCGTGGTCGTCCTGCAACCGTCCCAGCGCGTTGTAGACCACGGCGGAAGCGGCGACGATATAGAGGTCGTGCCCGATATAGTCCTCAAGGTTCCACATGCCGGTCAGCGCATGTAGACCGTGCCCGACGGTCTCCGACGCCAGCGGGGACATCAGCATCACGGCGGCGCCCTGCAGTGCGATATTGAGCGTGGCGGCAACTTCCCATCGACACGTCCAGGTAACCCGGCGGATCCACAAACTCCACGCGATGCACCCGAGGGTGATCGCGATCAGAGTTGCTAGAGCCATCGGAGAGTCGCCTTCGCGCAGAACTGGTTCAGCAAATTGTACGGCTAATCGAGACTAGAGGGGAGGGGCGTCCAGTCGTGGCTTCAATTCGGACAGCTTGCGGGTGCGGGTGGACCTTTCGGTGCCGTGTGCCACCTGCACCGCCTCCTTCACCGTCGCCATGGCGAACGGCGAGGATTCGACGTAGTGCCAGACTTCCTGCCGGCTCATCAGACCGAACTGAACCTGCAGATCGGGATAGCTGAGATGGAATGTATCGGCGACCCGGCGCAGCTCTTCCGCATTCGGATAGTCGTCGTCCTTGATCCGGCGGTAATAGGTGCTACTCGATATTCCGAGGGCGTCGTAGATGTCCTTGGCATCGATGTCTCCGTCAAGGAGGTAATCGAGCAGGGCTTTGAGCTGTCTACCGTTTTCATCGGTCCGGGGCACACATCGAGAATAAACCCCCTTCCCGACAATGGGTAGCAACACCCGGAAGGTCCACAGCTAAGTCTTTATTGACACAGGCGTCACAGTTCTGGGAGGACTCTCCCATTTCTGGGACAACGGCTGTAGGGTTAGCTGCATGGTGGCACCGCACTTAGCTGACCCGCACAGCGCCCTCACATATCCGGTCGACAGCCGCGCCGCAGCAACGTTGCGGATAGCCGACTACGACATTGCCCTTGTCGCCGACAGCGGTCACACGCAGACCCTCGGAAGAATGTCGACAACCCCGACCGAGGAATTGGCCGCGGAACTCGACGGCGCGACCAGCTGGCTCAACCTGACCGCCGACGAGGTACTTATCGCGGCGCTCGGGCGCACCATCGCACGCACGATCGGGGACGGCATGGCCGCCGTCGACGTCAGTGGCGAACGCCAGTGGCTTCTGCAGCCGGTGTTGCTGAGCTGCGCGACGGGGCAACAGGCGAGTGCGACCGAGCTGCTCGGGATGGTCCATCGCGGGCTTGCGGTGGCGCCGGAGCATCCGGTGGGCGTCGCGTGCGAGATCTTCTTCAACAACGTCGGAACCGTCTCAGAGGTCCCGATGCACGAGACTCCGCGCGGCCTCGGATATGCCCTGGAGCTCCGCGTGTACCGCATGGACGGCATGGTGCACCTGGATTGGTGGTACGACACCGGCCGCTTCGACGCCTACACCATCGAGGAAATGGCCGAGCAGTTCCCGCTGGCACTGTTCGAGATGACCTCGGACGCTGGCGCGCCGTTCTGAGTCACGCGCTGTCAGTCGGCTTCCTCGAGCCGGAAGCCCACCTTGAGCGTCACCTGGAAGTGTCCGACGGTGCCGTCCTGCAGATGCCCGCGTACCGACTGCACCTCGAACCAGTCGAGGCCCCGCATGGTTTCCGAGGCGCGGGCTATCGCATTGCGGATCGCGGCGTCGGTGCCGTCAGGTGAGCTGCCGACGATCTCGATGATTCGGTATGTGTGATCGCTCATGGCGCAACGCTACGCGGTTGAGGGTGCGGCTATGCCGGGAGTGGACGACCACGGATCTGACAGCCTGACGGAGTCCCGGGTTCCGCGATTAACGCTCGACGTGGCCAGGGCAGCCGCCGACTACGAGTGGACGCAGCACTGGCGGGTGGCCCGTGGACTCGGGGTGCTGGCCGGGACCTGCTCGGTGTCCGGGACTGGCGGGCACATCCCGGCTTCGGTCCCGTCGAGCGGGCGGTGCTGGCCGCCACCGACGAGGTGGTGAGCGACTGCGCGATGAGCGCCGGGACCTGGGCGGCATGCACGCGCGAACTCGGTTCGGATCCAGCGGTTCTCGTCGAATTCGTGGCGGCGGTCGCGGCCTGGCGGATGATCGCATCGATCGCGCACAGTCTCGACGTTCCGCCCGAGGACGGCGTCTCGAGCTGGCCGCCGGACGGCCTGGAGCCGAACGGGATCGGTGGCCGTTAGACTGACTGAACGGCGCCGATCCGGCCATCACCGGGGAGCCTTCGGAAGAACAGCTGATCAGCCCAGTAGAACCGAACGGGTGGGCCCGTCATCGCCCGCAGTTGAGCGGCGCACCACGGTGCGCAAGCGGGGTGGTACCGCGGCGCTCGCGCACCGGCGCGACGTCGTCCCCGTGCCTGAAGCGACATGGGCACAGGAGACTACGCAGTGACCGCCTATCCGAAGCCGGCAGCCGGACCCCCGAACTTCCCGGGGCTGGAGCGCGAGGTGCTGGACTACTGGGACACCGACGACACCTTCCGCGCCAGCATCGCCCGCCGCGACGGCGCGCGCGAGTACGTCTTCTATGACGGTCCGCCGTTCGCCAATGGCCTGCCTCACTACGGCCATCTGCTCACCGGGTACGTCAAGGACATCGTCCCGCGGTACCGGACCATGCGCGGCTACAAGGTGGAACGCCGGTTCGGCTGGGACACCCACGGCCTGCCTGCCGAACTCGAGGTGCAGCGCCAGCTCGGCATCTCGGACAAGGCCCAGATCGACGAGATGGGCATCGAGAAGTTCAACGACGCCTGCCGCGACTCGGTGCTGAAGTACACCGACGAATGGCGTGCCTATGTCACCCGTCAGGCCCGCTGGGTCGACTTCGACAACGACTACAAGACGCTCGACCCCAGCTTTATGGAGTCGGTGATCTGGGCGTTCAAGCAGCTGTGGGACAAGGGCCTGGCCTACGAGGGCTACCGGGTGCTGCCGTACTGCTGGAACGACGAAACCCCGCTGTCGAGCCACGAGTTGCGGATGGACGACGACGTCTACCAGAGCCGTCAGGATCCCGCGCTCACCGTCGGATTCAAGGTGGACGGTGGCCCCCTCGACGGGTCCTATCTCCTGGTCTGGACGACGACGCCCTGGACGTTGCCGTCGAACCAGGCCGTAGCGGTCAACCCCGACATCGAATACGTACAGATCGAAGCGCCCGACGGCCTGCGCCATCTGCTCGCCAAGGCGCGGCTGGCCAACTACGCACGCGAGTTCGGTGACGAGCCGCGGATCCTCGCCAGCTACCTCGGGCGCGAGCTTCTCGGTACCCGCTACCTGCCGCCGTTCCCGTATTTCATGGACTCGCCCAACGCTTTCGCCGTGCTGCCCGGGGATTTCGTCAGCACCGAGGACGGCACCGGCATGGTTCACATGTCACCCGCGTACGGCGAGGACGACATGGTGACCGCGCAGGCGGCGGGCATCGTCGCCGTCACCCCGGTCGACTCGAAGGGCCGCTTCGATGCGACCATCCCGGAGTACGCGGGCCAGCACGTCTTCGATGCGAACCCGCAGATCATCCGTGATCTGAAGAGCCGGATCCGCGCGGCGGGCGTCAACGGGGCGGTCCTGCTGCGGCATGAGACCCAAGAGCACTCCTATCCGCACTGCTGGCGGTGCCGGAACCCGTTGATCTACCGGGCCGTGTCGTCGTGGTTCATCAAGGTCACCGAGTTCCGCGACCGGATGGTGGAACTCAACCAGGAGATCACCTGGTACCCCGAGCACGTCAAGGACGGACAGTTCGGCAAGTGGCTGCAGGGCGCCCGTGACTGGTCGATCTCGCGGAACCGCTACTGGGGCACACCCATTCCGGTGTGGACATCCGACGATCCCGCGTACCCACGGATCGACGTGTACGGCAGCCTCGACGAGCTGGAGCGCGACTTCGGCGTGCGTCCGACCAACCTGCACCGCCCGTATATCGACGCACTGACCCGGCCCAACCCCGACGACCCGACCGGTAAGTCGACGATGCGGCGCATCGAGGACGTGCTCGACGTGTGGTTCGACTCCGGCTCGATGCCGTACGGACAGGTGCATTACCCGTTCGAGAACAGGAAGTGGTTCGACGGAGACGGTGATGGGGGAGGTGCGGAAGCGCATTTCCCTGGCGACTTCATCGTCGAGTACATCGGTCAGACCCGGGGCTGGTTCTATACGCTGCACGTGCTGGCCACCGCGCTTTTCGACAAACCGGCGTTCAAAACCGTCGTGGCCCATGGCATCGTGCTGGGCAACGACGGCCAGAAGATGAGCAAGTCGCTACGTAACTACCCCGATGTCACCGAGGTGTTCGACCGCGACGGTTCCGATGCCATGCGGTGGTTCCTGATGGCCTCGCCGATCCTGCGCGGCGGCAACCTCGTCGTCACCGAACAGGGCATTCGCGAGGGGGTCCGGCAGGTCCTGCTGCCGCTGTGGAACGCCTACAGCTTCCTGTCGCTCTACGCGCCCGAGAAGGGTACCTGGCGTACCGACTCGGCCAACGTGCTCGACCGCTACATCCTGGCCAAACTCGCCGAGTTGCGCGAAGACCTCACCGAGTCGCTGGACATCTGTGACATCTCCCGCGCGTGCGACGAGCTGCGGCAGTTCACCGAGGCGCTGACGAATTGGTATGTGCGGCGGTCACGGTCGCGGTTCTGGGACGAGGACCCCGGCGCGATCGACACTCTGCACACCGTGCTGGAGGTGGTCGGACGGCTGGCCGCGCCGTTGCTCCCGCTGATCGCCGAGGTGATCTGGCGCGGTGTGACAGGTGACCGGTCGGTGCACCTGACCGACTGGCCCGCGGCGGCCGAACTGCCCACCGATCGCGAGCTGGTTGCCGACATGGACCTGGTTCGCGAGGTCGCCTCGGCGGCGTCCTCGCTTCGCAAGGCCAAACAGCTGCGTGTCCGGTTGCCGCTGTCCAAACTGACAGTGGCCGTTGACAATCCGCAACGGCTGGAACCCTACCGCGATCTGATCGCCGACGAGCTCAACGTCAAGGTGGTGGAGCTCACGGACGACATCGCCGCCTACGGCCGCTTCGATCTGACTGTCAACGCCAAGGTGGCGGGCCCGCGGCTGGGTAAGGACGTCCAGGCCGCGATCAAGGCTGTCAAGGCGGGCGAGGCCGTCGTCAACGCCGATGGGACGCTGACCGCAGGCCCCGCGGTGCTGGCACCCGACGAGTACAGCTCCCGTCTGGTGGCCGCCGATCCCGAATACACCGCGGCGCTGTCCGACGGAGAGGGTCTCGTGGTGCTCGACGGCACCGTCACCCAGGAGTTGGAGGCCGAGGGCTGGGCCAAGGACCGGATCCGCGAGCTGCAGGACCTGCGCAAGTCGACGGGACTGGAGGTATCCGATCGCATCTCGGTGGTGATGGCCGTTCCTCGGGAGCGCGTGGACTGGGCGAGCACCCACAGCGACCTGATCGCACGCGAGATCCTGGCCACCAGCTTCGAGTTCGGTGACCCGGCCGACGGCACCGAGATCGGTGACGGTGTCCGGGTGATGATCGCCAAGGCGTGACCGAAGGGTCGGCGTCAGTACAGGAAGGTGTCGGGCTCCAGGCCGGCCAGTACCCGGCCGTAGAGCTCGGTCGCACTGTTGGGTTGAAGGTGCCCATGTTGCGAAACCACATTGACATCGCGGAAGTACCGCTGGAGGTCGGCATCGAGCACCACCTGTGACGCGCTGCTGGCCCGGAACAGTTCGGTCACACAAGCGCGGGCGTGCTCGGTGACCGCGCCGAACCAGCCCCGGCTCTGCACGCGTTCCAACACCGACATCCGGCGTTCCAACGCGGTGTCGAACTGGCGAATCAGCCGCGCGGTATACATCTCGGCGATTTCCAGATGGCTCTGCGCCCTCGCGAGCTGATGATGCAGCACCGGCGCTTCGGCCGCTCTCGTCCACCCCGTGTAGGTGATCGGTCCCCGGGTGGGCAGCACCTTCATGAACACGTCCATCGCGCCGCGTGCCATGCCGGTGAGCGTCCCGGCGGCCAGCGTGTTGGCGAGCATGACCCACGGCCGGTTGAAGTAGCGATCGCTGCTGTATCGCCGCGCCGGCAGTTCCGCGTCCATCATTCTCTGCGCGCTCAGAACGCGTGACGCGGGCACGAAGATATCGCTGATCCGCGCGATGTTGGTCGCGGTGCCTGCCATTCCTGCGCCGTTCCAGTTGTCCAGCTGATCGATCTGCGCTGCCGGAACCAGCGCCATGGCGTGCTCGGCGTCCGGCTTCGAGTCGGCCATACACCCGAGCGCCACCCAATTGCTGTGCACGCCACCGGTATTCCAGCGCCATTCGCCGGTGAGTCGGTAACCGCCCTCGACGGGGACGGCGTTACCGGTCGGGGCCAAAGGGCCGGTGATCCACACATCGGGCGTCGCATAGATCTCGTCTGCCGCCTCGTCGCGGAACAGCGCAGGCATGGGTTGCGAGGCGAGCGTGATGAGAAAGATGAAGCCGGTGGACGGGCACCCACGCGCGATCTGGGCCAGGACCTCGCAGAGGTGAAAGGTGTCCGCCTGAAAACCGCCGACGTCGGCAGGCAGCGTGAGCCTGAGAACGCCCGCCTCCGTGAGATCGCGGACGTTCTCGGGGGTCATCCGGCGCAGTTGCTCCGTTTCGCGCCCACGGGCGCGCAGGGTGGGCACCAGCTCCGTGACTCGACGGAGCACATCCTGCGGCGTCGCGGGAAGCGCGGCGGAGAGCAGGCTTTCGG